>NZ_SOAN01000001.1:0-376628 GCF_004364585.1 Nesterenkonia aurantiaca
GGTGTTCGTCATGATCTGACCAGTCTTCCCGCCCGAGGACTCGGGCAACAAGACGACTCTCACAACGACTGGATCTAAAAAACGGGGTCAGCCCACACCGGCTACCTCAGCCACGGACGCCCCACCGATGAGCTCTCCGACTCCAGCGTGCGGGCACCGAGGCCCTATGTGCTCTCCATGGTCGGCGGAGGATCCGACGGCGGCAGGCTCGCCCTGGCCGCGGCCCAGGCCCGGGTCCCCGCCGGCCATCGGCACATCATCCTCACCGGACCGCAGATGCCGCCGGAAGACCACAGCCGGGTGCAGAAGGCCGTCGCGGCCTCCCCCGACGCGGCCCAGATCCAGGTCACCCGGCTGGCGCCTCATGTCCCGCAGCTGGTGCGCGAGGCCGCCGCCGTCGTCTCGATGGCTGGGTACAACTCCACGGCCGAGATCATGGCCACCACCACGCCGGCGCTGCTGGTGCCGCGCGCCACTCGTCGCGCCGAACAGCCTCGCCGGGCTGCGGCGCTGGCCGCCGTGGGCGCCGTCGACACCCTTGCGCTCGAGGACCTCAGCGCCCGCACGCTGGGCCGGTGGCTCACGGGCGCGGTGACCCGGCGGTGCGATCGAAGCGCCGTGGACCTGGACGGGCTCACCCGGATCGGGGCCCTGGCCGCCGCAGAGCTCTCACTCACGGCGCGTCCGGTCCCGAGGCATCCGGCCTCCGCGGCGGCGCTCGGCGCCGCCACCCCCCTGTCTCCCCCAGCCGCCGAAGCGAGGATCGAATCCCATGTCCGTTGAGCACCCAGACCAGAAGTCCGACCCGCGCCCCCTCGAGACGGCGCGGCCCACGATCGGCGAGCGCTCCAGCCTCCCGAGGAATCCCGTGATCGGCTACGTTCTGAAGATGTATCCCCGCTTCTCCGAGACCTTCATCGTCTCGGAGATCCTGGCCCGGGAAGCCGCCGGGGAGCAGCTCGTGATCTTCTCGCTGCGACCCAGCACCGATGCCCGCTTCCATCCGGAGCTCGCCCGGGTGAAGGCTCCGGTCATCCAGGTGCCTCGTCATTCCTCCCCCGCCCGGCTCTGGACCGAGCTGAGCCTCGCCGCCGAGTCACCCATGCTGGCGGAGGGGCTGCAACGCAGCCTCCTGGAGATGCTCGCCGCGAACCACGATGACGCACAGCAGGCGGTCGCCGTGGCCCGCGCGGCGCAGGAGGCCGGGGTCACCCACCTGCACGCTCACTTCGCCTCCATCGCCACCACGGTGGCCCGGCTGGCCGCGCGGATCAGCGGCCTGCCGTATTCCTTCACCGCCCACGCCAAGGACATCTTCCACCAGGACGTGGACGAGTCCGAGCTCGCCGTGAAGCTCACCGACGCGCATCATGCGATCACCATCTCCGGCTATAACCTCGAGGATCTGCGCACCCGGTTCCCGGCCGCCACCACCCGGCTGCACCTGGTGCGCAACGGCCTGGAGCTCTCCCGCTTCCCGTTCGCCCCCGGACTCGGGCCCGCCTCGGCGCCGCCTCACGACGGCACCAGGCGCCCAGCACGGATCCTGGGCATCGGCCGACTGGTCGAGAAGAAGGGGTTCCACCTGCTCATCGCGGCGGTCGCCCGACTCCAGGAACGAGGCCTCGCGGTCCAGGCGGACATCGCCGGGGACGGACCGCTGCGAGACGAGCTGCAGCGCCAGGTCGACGAGGCCGGTCTGGGAGCCTCGGTCCGGCTGCTGGGCCCGTGCACCCAGCAGGAGGTGGGCCAGCTGCTGGGCACCCATGACGTCTTCGCCGCCCCCTTCGTCATCGGCGCCGACGGCAATGCCGATGGTCTGCCCACGGTGCTGCTCGAAGCCATGGCCCGCGGCATCCGCTGTGTGGCCGCTGAGGTGACCGCGGTGGGCGAGGTGGTCCGCACCGGACAGACCGGGTGGCTGGTGCCCTCCGGGGACCTCGACGCGCTCACCGCGGCACTGGGTGAAGCGATCACCGAGGACCCAGACCACCTGCCCATGCTCGACGCGGCACGCACCATGATCGAGCAGAGCTTCGACTCGCTAGCTCAGGCCCGCAGGCTCCGAGCCCTGGTCGCAGACCCAGAGTCTCCGGTCACGCAGGAGCCCCTCGCAGCAGTGAAGGAATCAGCATGAGAATCGGTTATCTGCTCCCCGATCCCGGCATCGGGATCTTCGGCTCCAAGGGGGCCAGCGTGCACGCCCAGGAGATGATCCGCGCCTTCCGCGCCCTCGGGCACGAGGTGACGGTCTTCTGCACCAAGCGTGGGGACAAGCATGACGATCCCACCTCGGCCTCGGTCCCGGAGGACCTCGGGGACCTGCCGGTGTTCGTGGTCCCGGTGTCCGGGGTCAAGGGCGCCGCGGCCCGTGAGGCCGCCGTCGTCCGGGTCGCCGGCAGGATGGCCGAGCTCGCCGCAGAGGGCGGCTTCGACCTGCTCTACGAGCGGTATTCACTGTTCTCCACCGCAGGTGCCGCGGCCCGGCGTCGTCGTGGCGTCCCGCTGGTGCTGGAGGTCAACGCCCCGCTGCTGGATGAGCAGAGGCGACACCGAGTCCTGCATGACGAGCAGACCGCCGCCGCCGCCACCCTGGAGAGCTTCACCCAGGCGGATTTGCTCTCCTGCGTCTCCGCACCGGTTGCCGAGTGGGCGCGCCGGCTGCTGTCCGAGCATCACGCTGTCCATGAGGCGGCTCCGGTGGTGCGCGTGACCCCCAACGGGGTCGACCCCGCCCGGTTCAGGCCAGCCCGGTTCAGGGCAGGACGGTTCAGCCCTGCACAGGTCGGCCCCGGGCCGTTCGACCCGAGGCCCGCCGACCCGGAGCCCGCCGACCTGTTGGACACCGTGACCATAGGGTTCCTCGGCACGCTGAAGCCTTGGCACGGCACCGATCTGCTGCTCCGGGCGTTCGCCGAGGTCCTCGCGCCTGCCCCGGAGCTGCAGCGTGTGCTCAGGCTGCGGATCATCGGCGGCGGGCCCGAGCGGCAGCGACTGGAGTCCCTCACCGCGGAGCTGGGCCTCGGCGAGCGCGTCGAGTTCACCGGACCGGTGTCTCCGGCACAGGTGCCGAAGCTGCTGGCTGGTGTGGACATCGCGAGCGCGCCCTATCCCGCCCCCACTCCCGATGCGGAGCACTACTTCTCTCCGCTGAAGGTCTACGAGTACCTCGCCGCCGGCGTGCCGGTGATCGCCTCCGCAGTCGGTGAGCTGCCCGAGCTGCTCCACGGCGATGCCGAGCCGGCAGGGATCACTGTCCCGCCCGGCAACGTGGAAGCGCTTGCCCAGGCGCTGATCCGCCTGATCCAGGATCCCGCGCGCCGCGCTGACATGGGGACCGCTGGGCGCCGACTCGTGGAGGCCCAGCACAGCTGGAGCATGCGCGCGCAGCACGTGCTCGCAGCGGTCCCGGCCCAGAAGGTGGCGCAGCGATGAGCAGACGTTCCGAGGCCAAGGCCTCCCGCACCCTGCACCGCCAGGGACTGCGCCGCACCCTGCGCATGGTGCTGCCGCACCTCGGGGAGCACAAGCTGCTGATCACCGTGGGACTGCTGGCCCTGCTGGGCGACGTCGCCTTCCGGGTGCTCGAACCCTGGCCGGTGAAGTTCGCCGTGGACGCGGTCACCGAGGCGCTCGGGGCGCAGATCAACGAGACCATCGACTCCAGCCACAACGTGGAGGGGATGCTGGTCTTCTGGGCCTTCGCCCTCGCGCTGATCGTCGGCGGCCGGGCATTCTGCAGCTACGCCTCCACGATCGCCTTCGCGAAGACCGGGGTGAAGGTGGCCACGAGGCTGCGCACCCGGGTCTTCGACCATATCCAGGCGCTGTCCCTGAGGTATCACTCCAAGGCCTCGATCGGTGACACCTCGCAGCGCCTGGTCGGGGACATGGGCCGGCTCCAAGAGGTCGCCGTCACCGCCGGGCTGCCGATGGTGGGCAACCTGCTGACCCTGCTCACGCTGCTGATCGTGGTGCTGATCCTTAATCCCGTGCTCGCGATCATCGTGCTCCTCACCGGCGCCGGGTACCTTCTGTTCAGCCACGTGCTCAGCCCGAAGATCACCTCCGCCTCTCGCACCACCCGCAAGGGCGAGGGCCAGCTGGTCGGAGACGCAGCCGAGGCGCTGGGCGCGATACGGGTGGTGCAGTCCTACGGTCTGGAAGACACCGTGGCCTCAGGGTTCGCCGCCGGAAATGCCAAGGCGCTGACCGCCGGGATCCGCGCCCGCAGGCTCGCGGCGCAGCTGGAACGGTCCACCGATCTGCTGGTGGGGATCTCCACCGCCGTGGTCCTTGGACTCGGAGGGTGGCAAGTCCTGCAGGGGTCGATGACCCCCGGAGACATGGTGCTCTTCCTGATGTACCTGAAGATCGCGATGAAGCCGCTGCGCGACATGGCCAAGTACACCGGTCGGATCGCACGCGCCACCGCCTCTGGGGAACGCATCGCGGACCTGCTCGATGAAGAGATCGAGATCCAGGACCCGGCCCGACCCTTCCCGCTGGGACGCGCCACCGGGGAGCTGACCTTCTGGAACATCAGCGCCAACGATCACCGTGGCACGCCGCTGTTCGAGAAGCTGAACCTGACCATCCCCGCGGGCCAGCGCGTGGGACTGCTGGGGCCCTCCGGCGCTGGGAAGTCCACCCTGGCCGGGTACCTGCTCCGGCTCGCGGATCCAGACTCCGGCTCGGTGCTGGTCGACGGGTACTGCGCGCGCAACGTCACCAGAGCGAACCTGCGCGGCAACATCGCGGTCCTGCTCCAGGAGTCGGTGCTCTTCAGCACCTCGGTGCGGGAGAACATCCGGTACGGACGGCAGGACGCCTCAGACGAGGAGGTCGAGGAGGCCGCCCGGCGGGCAGGTGCCCACGAGTTCATCATGACGCTGCCCGAAGGTTATGAGACCGAGCTGGGCAACCGCGGAGACACGCTCTCTGGCGGACAGCGTCAGCGGGTGGCGATCGCCCGGGCACTGGTCCGCGATGCGCCCATCATCCTGCTCGACGAGCCGACCACCGGTCTGGACCCGGCCTCGCGCGGCGTGGTGGAAGAATCTATCCGCGAACTGACCCGGGGACGCACCACGGTGGCGATCACCCACGACATCAGCATGATCCAGGGTCTGGACCGGGTGCTGTGGCTCCAGAACGGCCGGATCCACGAGGACGGAAGTCCGGCGGAGCTGCTCGCTGATCCACGCTCCCAGCTGGCACAGTGGGCGGCCAGCCAGCGCAGCGCCGCGGGACCTGAGGCCGCAGGGCCCGAAGCCACAGAACTTGAGGCCACAACATCCGAGGCCGACGATCCAGCTGCCTCGGCGACTGCGCCGCGCACGGCAGAGAAGACCGAATGGGTGAGCCGATGAGCCAGCCCCAGCCCCACGCGATGTGGACCGACGCCGACGAGGCGGCCGCACGGGCCGTGCAGCTGCCCGGAGCGCGCACGCTGCTGGACTCCGCGGAGCTCTCTGCCGTGCTGGGCCAGCAGGCCACGATCTCCCGGGTCCGGATCAAGCCCGGACATTCGGTGGTCGCCGCGTTCACCACCGCGGAGTCCGAATCCGGCTGGGCGATGCTGACCCTGGACCCGGACAAGCTCGGCAAGGCCCGGCACCGCGCCCAGGACGACGCCGGGGCGGCACGGGAGGGACTGCCGTTCCTCGTGCATGCGCAGCACCAGCCCTACCTGTTCAGCGGGAGCCTCTGGTCTGATCCGGTCCTGGCCAAGGACCTTCAGGGCGCCCGCCGTGCCCTGAACCAGGAGTCCTGCGGAAACCATGGACCCGGCGAAAAACGGGAGCCCGGCACGATCCAGCCCTGGAAGATCCTGCGGCACAACCCGCGCCGACGGGTGGTGGCCGTGGTGCCCCCCGCCGGTGGGCGCGGCGAGAAGGTTCTCCGGGTCGCCTCCCGAGGGACCACCGGCACCGCGCTGGCGACGGCGCGGCGCTGGCGGGACCTGGGGCTGCCCTTGGTGAACAGCACCCCCGTCGGCAGCCGCGGCACCGCCCTGTGGGCCCCATTATGGGGCTGGGCCGATCTCAGCAGCCAGCCCTATGGCCCGGCCACCGTCTCCGCCGGGGAGGCGCTGGGCACGCTGCATCGGCTCACCCTCGTCTCGCGCCGAACCCCGCTTCCCACGGACACCGTCACGGCCGCCGCATCGATCGCGCTGATCGCCCCGTGGTTGGGGCCTCAGGCCCACGCACTCGCTGAGCGGATCCAGGACCGGTTCTCAGACATGGGGCCCAGCCTCACCGCGGAGCTCCACGGCGACCTCTCCCCCGATCAGGTGGTGCTCGCTGCACCGGGGAGCCATAAGATCCGACTCATCGACTTCGATCGCGCCACCACCGGGGACCCGATGCGCGATCTCGGCAGCTGGGCCGCTGCTTGCCGCCGGCTGCACCGCAACATCCTGATCGAGGACTTTCAGACCGGCTACCTCAGCCGACGCGCTGCGGACCCGGCCCGGGCCGCGGTCTGGGAGGCCTACGCCCAGCTGCACGCCGCACCGGACCCGTTCCGGGTCCGGGATCCACGCTGGCCCGACCTGATCCAACGCACCCTGACCCTCGGCGAGGAGGCCCTGGACCGATGAGCACCCTGCACCTGCCCCCCGAGCTCATCCACGAATCGGGCCGCTCCCTCCGCGTCACCCGCGCCTGGCCGGTGCCCGAGGACACCCGACTCGCGATCGAATGCGAGGACGCCGGGCAGCGCCGCGCCGGATTCTGGGATCACGACGGTGCCCGGCTGCAGCCGGTCGGCACGGACCCCCGGCTGCCCAGCCTCGAGCGTCTCGCCGGGTCCGGCACTGTGGTCTCACATCGACCGGGCAAGCGCGCCGTGGTGCGCCGCGGCGCGGAGTTCATCAAGGTGGTGCGCCGCGGCCGAGCCGCCGCGATCCTGGACGGTGTCAGCAGCGCCGGCGCCTTCACGCACTCGTTCCGCACCCCCGAGGTCCTCTCCCAGGATGACTCCTGCGTGACCTTCGCCGAGTTGGCCGGGACCAGCCTGCACGACCCTGCCATGCTCGCCGGCCCGCACTGGGGACTGGCCTGGACCGAGACGCTGAGCGCCTGGACCCAGGCGGTCCGCAGCTCGGGCGACGGTTCGGGCCTCACCCGGATCACCAGCGGCGGATCTGCCGAGTCTCCGGAGGTCCCGCGGCATGCCGCAGAGGATGAGGCAGCGGTGCTGCGCCGCTGGGCCCACCTCGTAGGGCCGTACCTCGACCCGGCCGAGCCGCTCCCGGCCTTGGTGGAGGAGGTGGCGGTGAAACTGCAGCAGCTGCCCGAGGCGCGGCTGCGGCCCGCCCACCGAGACCTCCACGACAAGCAGCTGCTGTGGACCCCGGAGAACGGTCCGGGCCTGCTCGATGTGGACACCGCGTGCCTCGCGGACCCGGCGCTGGATCTCGGGAACCTCCGGGCGCACGCCCTGCTCCGGCGGATGCAGGGACTCTGGCAGTCCCACGAGGCCGACACCGTGACCTCAGCGGTCGATGCCGCAGCGGATCGACTCGCGGTGCCGCCCGACGCGCTGGCGGTCTATGAGCGGGCCGCGGTGCTGCGGCTGGGCTGCGTCTACGCCGTGCGCCCGACCTACCGCGGGGTGGCTGCGCTGCTGCGAGCGCGCGCCGCGAGGTCCCAGTAGAAGATGAGAATCTTCTCATCCTGGTCTCACCGGACGCTCACCGGCACGGCCCAGAATGGAACCAGGAGAGAGAATCAGGCATCAGAGCAGAGACGTGAGAGGACGGGGCACTATGGCCAGGCAGTCAGGATGGATCATCACCGGGGCGCTGAGCATCGTCGCTCTGGGCGGCACGGCCGCCGTCGCCGGCCTGGGAGGTCCCGACCAGGGTCAGGACCTCGGTCCGGCCATGGAGGTGGCCTCGCCGAGCGAGGCCCCCATTGCTGAGCGTGAGTCTGCCTCACCGAGCCCGAGCTCCAGCGAGGACGACGCCAGTGCCAGCCCCAGCGTGCGTTCGAGTGCCAGTCCGATTCCCAGTTCACGTTCGAGCGCAAGCGCCAGTCCCACGTCCAGCCCCGCCGCACCCGCACCGAGCACTCCGCGCAGCACCGCACCGGCCCCGGAGTACGTGCCGCCGCAGGCTCCTGCACCCACCACGGTCGCCCCCGCACCGCCCTCGACCTACCAGCAGCAGGCTCCGCTGGCCTCTGCCCAGTCCTGGTCCAGCCCGGTGTCTGCGCAGAGCTGGTCGGCCCCCTCCGCGGCCAGCTGACCCGCTTCGAGGCTGTGCTGCGCCGGAGGAATCGCGCGCGACGTGACCTGTGCACGGTTCAGAGTTCGAGCCGGTACCCGACGCCCCGCACCGTCCGGATCGCACCGGCGCCGATCTTGGCCCGCAGATACCGGACGTAGACGTCGACCAGGTTCGACCCAGGATCGAAGCTGTAGCCCCAGACGCGTTCCAGCAGCTGCTCCCGGGAGAGCACCTGGCCGGGGTGCCGCATGAACGTCTCCATCAGCGCGAACTCCCGCGCGGACAGATCGTGATGCTTCTGCCCCGCCCTGATGCGACGGGCATGCAAATCCAGGATGAGCCCTCCGGCGCTCAGGGTGGTCGGCTCCTCCGCCGAGCCGCCGCGCAGACGCAGCCTGATCCGAGCGAGCAGCTCATCGATGCTGAACGGCTTCGACATGTAGTCATCTGCGCCTGATTCAAGTCCCGCCACCGTGTCCGCCGGGGTGCTGCGTGCGGTCAGGATGATCACCGGGACGCCGAAGCCCTGGCCGCGCAGCCGGCCCAGCAGCCGCAGCCCATCCTCGTCGGGCAGCCCGAGATCCAGGACTGCGAGGCCCACCGAGTTGTTCATCGCGTATTCGAAGCCCTCCGACGCCGTGGCGCCCCGCAGCACGGCATAGCCGGCCGCGCGCAGGCCCTTCTCCACGAAGGACGCGATCCGGTCCTCATCCTCGATGAGCAGAATCTGGGTCATCCATGACTCCTGGTGTCGATGGGGTGCGGCAGCGGCGCGGTGTCGCCGTCGTCCTCGGGGGTCTGCTCGAAGCTCTGGTCTGGGTCAGTCTGGTCCGCGGCGGGGCTGGTGAGCGGGATGATCACAGTGAAGCACGCCCCCACCCCGGGCGCCGAGTCCAGTTCCACGCGTCCGACGTGGGCCTGCGCGATCGCGTTCACGATCGGCAGTCCAAGTCCGGATCCCGGTTTGGACGGGTCGGTGCGCCCGAAGCGCAGGAAGATCCGCTCCTGGTCCTGTTCGGCGATCCCTTGACCCTGGTCCCGGACGAAGATGCGCATATCCTCTGCCGTGAATTCTGAGCCGAGCGCGATCACCGAGCCGGGGGCGGAGAACTTCACCGCGTTCGCCGCAAGCTGCAGCCAGGCCTGGGTGAGGCGCTCCCGGTCGACCCAGGCGGGGCCCTCGCCGCGGGACTCCACGATCCAGCGGTTCCGGCCCAGCGCCAGCGCCTTGTCTTAAACCTCGTCGGTGAGCGTGCCGAGATCGGTCAGCGAGCGCTGGATGAAGTCCGGGCGGGCAGACTGTGCCAGCGTGGTGAGGTCATCGATCACGCGGTTCATCCGGTTCAGCTCATCGAGGGTCAGCGCCCGGGTGGAGGTCACATCCTCCTGGTCCCCGACGTCGAGGACCTCGAGGTGACCGCGCACGATGGTCAGCGGGGTGCGCAGCTCGTGGCTGACGTCTTGGATGAGCTGGTCCTGGGCCCGGAAGGAGGTCTGGAGCCGGTCGAGCATCTCGTTGACCGCCTTGGTCATCTCGGCCAGATCGTCTTTGCCGGTCACCGGGATCCGCTCGGAGAGGTCCTCGCGGCCGATATGCCGGGCCGAGGAGGCCAGCACACCCACCGGGTGGAGCAGACGCCCGGCGATCACCCCACCCACGATCGCCACGACACCCAGGGAGAGCAGGGCCACGGCGGCGTAGATCAGGAACCCCTCGGCGAACACACGCTTCTCCGCCGTGATGTCATAGGCCATCACCAGCGCGCCCACCTGCGGCACCTCGGTGATCGCCTGACCTGCCTCGTCCGCAGCCTCATCCTCGGCGGGGTCTGCCGCCTCCGCTGCGACGCGTCCCTGCACCGGCACGATGGCCGCACGGTAGCTGGTGGTCTCGGTCTCGATCGTGACCACCGTGGCACGGTCGCTGAGGGCATGGGGCTCCAGCGCGCGCAGCAGGGCGAGGTCCTCCTCCAGCCGCACCGGAGTGACCGGGGAGGTGTAGGCCACCTGCCCGTCCACCAGCCCCACGATGCCCTCATTGCGGGTCGGGATGATCCGCTCCATGGCGGTGCGGACCAGCTGACCCGGGGAGGTGAAGGGCTCGCCGGTGCCGGGGTCCACTCCGACCTCGTGCAGCACCCGGAACTGCTCGGCATCGGCCGCCAGCTCGGCGTCGATCCGACCCTCGACCTGCGCCTGCTGGATCGCGAAGGCGGTGTAGCCTGCGACGGCGAGCGCGAGCGCCGCGAGTCCGACCACGGCGGTGAGGATCCTCATGCGCACGTTGACCCGGACCGGCCGCCAGCCGCGCGGGGAACGGGGGCGCGGGCTCGAGGCGTCGGGCGGGCTGGTCGCCCCGGCGTCGTCGGGCGGGCTCGAGTGGGTCATGGACCTCAGTTTCTCACTGAAGGACCGCCGACAAAGGTCTTGGGCGATGAGAGTTCTTTCATCTGGATGCGGGAGGATGAGGGCATGGATGGGCATCAGGCGCGCGGTGATCTGCTGGGCGTGCTGTGTGGACCCGAGGCCGAGACGCTGCTGCGGCAGGCGCTGGAGTCTTCCGGCGTCGTCCTGAGCGGCTGGGCGCTGGAGCAGGTCTACGCTCGGCCCGGCGCCGAGGTCTCAGCCCGGTACCGGGTGCAGTGCACCGCACCCCTGGGGTCCCCTCCAGGACCCCTACCCAGGCAGACCGGCGCCGCTGAGCCGACCGGACTGACCGCGACCATCGAACTGACCGCGACGAACGACAACACGCCGCCCACGGAGCTGACCATGGTGGCGAGCACGGTGACGCTGACCCCGGAGCAGCGCGCTCTCATGGGGGCGGTCCGGGCCGACTCCTCGCAGGGCACGGTGCACCTGTGGGTGCACCCGGTGGACCCGGAGCTGCCGGGACTGCTCGTGGTGGAACAGCCCACCCACTCCCCCGCAGCCGGTGGCGCCGAGCTTCCTGGCGAGACCGAACGTCTCGAGGGCTCCGAGCTTCTGGGCAGCACCGAGCTGGAATCGCGACTCAGCCGTCTGCTCGGCGAGCCGTGCCGGCTGCAGAGTCTGCAGCTGCTGGTGCTGCGTCCGCTGCGCCGCGCCGTCTACCGTGCGGTGGTGGCCTCCGCACGGGGCCAGCGGGTGGTCTATCTGAAGGTGGTCAGGCCATCCCGAACGGCGCAGCTGCTGGCACGCCACGGGTGTTCTCCGCTGATCCCCGCCGTGGCCGACGCCGGGGACGGCATCCTGGTGATAGACCAGGCCCCTGGGCTGGCGCTGACCAGTCTGCTCTACCGACCCGCCGCACAGGCTGACCTCCAGCTGACCGTCCCGCCCGACCCGGAGGTGCTGATCTCCGCACTGGAGACGCTGCGCCCCGAGAGCCTCGAGATGCCGCCCCGGGTGCCGCCGGTTCAGCGGCTCGATGCTCTGGCGGCCTCCGCCCTGGCAGCAGGCGCTGATCCGGACCGGGTGGCGCGGCTGCGCATCCGGATCGCCGCCGGCCTGCGCGAGAGGCCCGGGCCGGTGGTGCCCACGCACGGGGACTTCCACCCGGCGAACCTGTTCCTGGACGTGGAGGCGCATCGTCCGAGCGGACTCATCGATGCAGACACGGTCGGTCCCGGTTACCGGGCCGATGACCTCGCCACCATGCTGGGACACCTGCTGGTGCTGCCGAGCTTCGACGCACACGGGTACGCCGCGGTACCAGAGTTCGCCCGCCGCTTCCACTCCCGCTGCCTGATCGAGACCGAGGCGGCCGATCTCGGTGCGCGCACCGCAGCGGTGCTGCTCTCACTGCTGCCCGGAGCCTCCGGCCCGGATCAGCGCGAACATCATCTGGGCTGCGCGGAGCAGCTGGTACGGCAGACCGGAGCGCGCGCTCAGTCCTGAGGCTCGGTCTCGCTCAGCCAGACCTGCGTGGGGCGGATGAACAGCAGCACCAGCGCCACCGCCGCGGGCACCAGGAATGCCAGACCGATCGGGACGGCGCCTGAGGAGAAGAAGCTGAAGGAGAGCACCACGATCAAGAGCTGGAGCACCATCGCCGGGGTGCGGGCGCCCTGGGCGCCGAGGAAGATCCTGAAGCCGAGCACGACCAGGATCAGTCCGAAGAGCACGTAGAGCACCACCAGGGCGATCTGACCGGCGGCGTCGAGCACCTGCGGCGGGGAGGCCACCGCGGAAGCGATCACGTTGAAGACCACCGCGAGGCCCTGGACGAAGAGGATCAGGAAGATCAGCCACACCGCCAGCGGTCGGGGCCGCGCCTGGACGAAGCGCCGCGGGGGTCGCGGGGCGTTGAAATCCGGCTGGACGGGGTCATCTGAGGACATCTCCCCATTGAACCACTCGACCGACCCGGCTGAGTCCCTCGGCCCTCTCTCGGAGCGAATTCTGGGGTTCAATCGCCTGACCTGGGGGTTCGCTGAAGTCTGAGAATTCTGTGACAGAATACACACTGTTTCGGAGTCATTTCAGTCGCGCAAAGTCTTGTCTGCCAGCCGTTAACATGCCAACGTTGATGGCGTACTTATTCGGGATGGCAGAACACCTCACCCGAGGTCTGGAGATGTACATCCGTCCAGGCACTGCGGAACAGCTGGACCGTGGCACATTCTGTCGCCTGGAAGCGGATGTGACTCCCTGGAGACTCATTCACGAGCAGCTCATCATGAGGCTCGGTCGAGGAATCGCCGCTGAATGCCCAATGACCCGAACATCGGCGCCCACGTGGCGCCCTAGGAGTAGTGATCCCATGGATTGGCGCAGCCGAGCAGCCTGCCTGGACAAGGACCCTGAGCTTTTCTTCCCCGTCGGCAACACCGGACCGGCCCTGCTTCAGATCGAAGAGGCCAAGAGCGTCTGCCGGAGGTGTCCTGTGATGGACACCTGCCTGCAGTGGGCGCTGGAGACCGGTCAGGACTCAGGCGTCTGGGGCGGGATGAGCGAGGACGAGCGCCGGGCGCTCAAGCGTCGGGCCGCACGCGCTCGCCGCGCCTCCTGAGGCCTCACCCTCCAGTTTTCATCGACGCGGCGAGGATCGGCGCACGGAGCTTCACCCGTGTCCCCGTCCTCGCCGTTTCTGTGCCCGGCTCCGCGACGGCGCCAGCCTCCGAGGCAGGATCGCTCGCGGTCTCCCACTCGATGGAGCCGGAGAGCTCTCCTCGAACCAGGGTGCGCACGATCTGCAGCCCCAGCCCAGGTTCCCATTCGTGCTCCGGCAGCCCCACCCCGTCGTCGGTGAGCTCCAGCTCCAGGCGCTGACGTCCGGCGGCGTCGGAATGACGCTGCACGCTCATGCTCACATGCAGCTCCCGACGCGCGGGATCCGGGCCGAAGCCGTGCTCCACCGCGTTGGCGACGATCTCGGTGATCACCAGCGCCAGCGGGGTGACCATCTCGGGGGGAAGCTGCCCGAAGCTGCCCTCCAGCGCGGTGATCACCTGCCGGTCCGACTGCGCCATCTCTGCGGCCAGGTGCAGCTGGCGGCGCATCAGCTCATCGACGTCCACCGTCTCTTCCAGTCCCTTGGACAGCGAGTCATGGACCATCGCGATGGTCTCCACCCGGCGCATCGCTCGGCGCAGACCCTCCCGGCCCTCCTGGGAGTCCATCCGACGCGACTGCATCCGCAGCAGCGCCGAGACGGTCTGCAGGTTGTTCTTCACCCGATGATGGATCTCCTTGATCGTGGCGTCCTTGCTCATCAGCTGCTTGTCCCGGCGTCGCAGCTCGGTCACATCGCGGCAGAGCACCAGCGCGGCGAAGCGCTCTCCGCCGCGGGCCTCGCGGGCGCCGCGGCTCGAGGTCGGCGGCACAGGCGCCACAGCAGTCCCCGCGGAGCTCGCGCCAGCTCCGCTGCGGGAGGCGCGGTAGAGCGGGATCGAGCGCAGCGTCACCGCGGCGCCGTGGGCCTCCAGCTCGGCCCGCATCGCACGTCGCCCGGTGAGCATCATCGGCTGAGACTCATCCACCGCCACCCCGGTGGCGCGCTGCAGCTCGGACCCGATGCCGGCCAGCGAGCGTCCCTCCAGAGTGTCCGAGACGCCCAGGCGCAGCAGCGCCGAGACCGCATTGGGCGAGGCGAAGGTGATCCGGCCCTCGGTATCCAGGCGCAGCAGCCCGTCGCCCACCCGAGGGGCTCCGCCGTAGCCGGTGAACTCCTGGCTCGCGTCGGGCCAGCGGCCCTCGGCCACCATGACCAGCAGATCCTCGGCGCAGCGCCGGTAGGTCAGCTCCAGCCGGGAGGGGCTGCGCATTGCGGCCACAGCGAAATGCAGCGTGATCACCCCGACCGTGCGGCCGCGGTGGATCAGCGGGATGGCCTGGACCCGCATCCGCGCCGGGGAAGGCTGGCCCTGGTCCGAGGAGTTGGTCTCCACCTGGGAGGTCCAGGCCCGCTCCACCATCGGTTTGAGATCCGCCCGGATCCGGTCCCCGACCACGTCCCGGTGGATCAGGGTCTGCGTGGTCGAGGGGCGAGCCTGCGCGAGCGCGATGAAGGACCTCTCCTCCGGGGAGAGGAACCCCTCCTCGGTGTGGGGGAACCACAGCACCACGTCGGAGAACGCCAGGTCCGAGAGCAGCTGCCAGTCCCCCACCAGGGCGTGCAGCCACTCGACGTCATCCTTGGAGAGGTGGCGGTGCCCGATGAGCGGATCCTGGAAGACGGCCATCTCAGGGCTCCTCGGTGCAGGCGGTGGTGCTGGACACGCTGGTGACCAGGCAACGACGTCGGCTCACGAGTCCACCAGCCCGCGCAGGTGCCGCAGCAGCACGGTCAGCGAGGCGATGTTGTCATCGGCGAGCGCGTCCACCTCGGCGACGAGCTTCTCGGCTCGCGCCAGCTTGGCCCCGTTGGCCTGCTTCCACTCCTCGAGCCGCTGCTCGGGCGCGGTCTCGGCGGAGGTGGTGCGCAGCACCGTCCCGGCGATGTCGGCCATCGCGCCGTAGAGCTCGTCGCGCTGGGCGCCGCGGGCCAGAGCCTGCCATTTGTCCTCACGAGGCAGGTTGGTGATCCGGTTCAGCAGCGAGTCTGCGCTGAAGTCGGCGTAGACCGCATAGTAGACCCCGGCGACCTCGCGGGAGTCCAGCTCGAGGTCCCGAGCCAGGGTGGCGATGTCGAGCAGCGAGAACGCCTCGAAGAGCTGCGAGACCCAGGTCGCCAGCTGGGCCGGCATGCCCGCCTCCAACGCCTCCTCGTGGAGCCGTTCGACCCGTTCGCGGTCCTCCCCGCGCAGGTAGCTGGAGAGATCGCCGTAGAGCGGGGCGATATGTTCTGCGTAGGTCGCGACGTCCTCGCGGACCGAGGTGCCGCGGCTGACATGGTTGATGAACCAGCGCACCGCGCGATCCAACAGCCGGCGCATGTCCCGGTAGGTGTTGGCCCAGGCGTCCCGGTCGAAGCCGACCGGCAGTTCACGCATGGCGG
This sequence comes from Nesterenkonia aurantiaca, assembly GCF_004364585.1. Lineage (GTDB taxonomy): Bacteria > Actinomycetota > Actinomycetes > Actinomycetales > Micrococcaceae > Nesterenkonia > Nesterenkonia aurantiaca. The sequence goes on from NZ_SOAN01000001.1 coordinate 15,660, forward strand.
CGTCGAAGTCTTCCAGGGCGAAGAGCTCGCGCACCGCCACGAAGGACCGGACCACCTGTTCCTCGGCGGCGAAGGTCTCCTCGATGGCACGGAACACGAAGGCCGCCCCGCCGACGTTGATCACGTCGTTGGCGACCACGTTGGCGATGATCTCGCGGTGCAGCGGGTGACGGGCGAGCTGATCGGAGAACCGCTCGCGCAGCGGTGCCGGGAAGTACTGCTGGAGCGTGACCCCGAACCAGTCGTCATCAGGCACCGAGTTCTCCACGAGGGCCGCCTTGAGCTGGATCTTCGCATAGGCGGCGAGCACCGAGAGTTCCGGCGAGGTGAGGATCCGCTGCTTATTCGCGGCGCGTTCCTCGAAGACCCCATCGGTGGGCAGCACCTCGAGCTCCCGGTCCAGCCCCACGGTGTCTTCCAGCCAGCTGATCAGCCGCTGGAAGCTGGGCGACCACTCGCCCACCCGATGCCGGTCGGTCATCAGCAGCACGTTCTGGTCCCGGTTGGTCTCCAGCACCAGCGCGGCCACATCCTCGGTCATCGAGCTGAGGAGATCGCTGCGCTCGTCGACGTCGAGATGACCCGATTCCACCAGCTGGTCGATCAGGATCTTGATGTTGACCTCGTGGTCGGAGCAGTCCACTCCGGCGGAGTTGTCGATTGCGTCGGTGTTCAGCAGCACCCCGGTCTGGGCTGCCTCGATCCGGCCGGCCTGGGTGAGTCCGAGGTTGCCGCCCTCGCCGACCACACGGGCGCGCAGCGCCTCGCCGTCGACCCTGATGGCGTTGTTCGCGCGATCCCCGACCTGCTCGTGGGTCTCGGTGGAGGCCTTCACGTAGGTGCCGATGCCACCGTTGTAGATCAGGTCCACCGGCGCCTTCAGCAGCGCGTTGATCAGCTCCGGGGGTGTGAGCCGCTGCTGCGCCTCGGGAAGGTCGAAGCGGCGGCGCATCTGCTCGGTGACCTCGATGGTCTTCGCGGTGCGGGAGAAGACCCCGCCGCCGGCAGAGATCAGGTCCAGGTTGTACTCGCTCCAGCCGGAGCGCTGGGCGGTGAAGAGCCGCTGTCGTTCGGCGAAGCTGGCCGCGGCGTCGGGGTCCGGGTCGATGAAGATGTGCAGGTGGTTGAACGCCGCGACCAGTTGGATGTGCTCGGAGAGCAGCATCCCGTTGCCGAAGACGTCGCCGCCCATGTCCCCGATGCCCATGACGGTGAAGCCCTCGCGCTGGGTGTCCAGGCCGAGCTCGGAGAAGTGCGACTTGACCGATTCCCAGGCACCCCGGGCGGTGATGCCCATGGCCTTGTGGTCATAGCCCACCGACCCGCCGGAGGCGAAGGCGTCACCGAGCCAATGCCCGTATTCCTTGCTGATCGCGTTCGCGGTGTCGGAGAACGTGGCGGTGCCCTTATCGGCGGCGACCACGAGGTAGGCGTCGTCCCCGTCGTGGCGCACGACCCGCTCGGGATGGGTGATGACCATCTGTCCGTCACGTTCACTCTGGTTGTCGGTGATGTCCAGCAGCGCCCGGATGAAGATCTTGTAGGCATCCTGGCCGGCCTGCGCCCACGCCGCGCGGTCGGCGGCCGGATCGGGAAGCTGCTTGGGGAAGAAGCCTCCCTTGGCGCCCGAGGGGACGATCACCGCGTTCTTCGCCATCTGCGCCTTGACCAGTCCCAGGACCTCGGTGCGGAAGTCCTCGCGCCGGTCAGACCAGCGCAGCCCGCCGCGCGCGACCTTGGCGAAGCGCAGGTGCACCCCTTCCACCAGGGGCGAGTAGACCCAGATCTCGTGGGCCGGGCGGGGCGCGGGTGCCGCGTCGATGGTTGCCGGGGTCAGCTTCAGCGAGAGCCAGTCGCGGTCCTGGTAGAGGTTGGTGCGCTGCGTGGAGTCGATCAGGTTCAGCAGGGCGCTGAGCACCCGGTCCGCGTCCAGCGTGCGGACCTGCTCCAGCGCTTCGGTGACCCGCTCGCGCGCCGCGGCGCTGAGCTGGTCCCGGTCACCGTCGAGGTCGGGGTCGAAGCGGGCCTCGAAGTAGTCCACCAGGGCGGTGGCCATCTCGGGGTTGGCCAGCAGCGACTCCGCCACGAAGCTGTAGGAGTTGGTGCTGCCGAGCTGGCGGTAGTACTTCGCATAGGCGCGCAGCACGGTCACGCTGCGGATGCTCAGGCTCAGCCGCAGCACCAGCTGGGAGAAGATGTCCGATTCGGCCCGGCCGATCAGGACCTGCTGGTAGGCCTCCTGGAGCAGCCCGATGGTGGCGTCGGCGTCCACCGATTCGGGGTAGAACAGGCCCAGGTCGTAGAGGTGGAAGGTGGCTCCGTCGGGGCACTGCAGGGTGTAGGACCGCTCGTCGAGGACCTCGAGTCCGAAGTCGTCGATGACCGGCAGGGTGTCGGTGAGCGTCTTGGGCTCGGTGAGGTAGAGCTTCAGCCGCATGTCCGCCACGCCGTTGTCCCCGGTGCGGTAGAAGCTCATCCGGGGCACCGCCTGGCCCTGCGCGGCGGCCGCCTCCAGCGCCTCGAACTGGGCGGCGTCGGCGAGTGCGTCAGGGACCTCGTAGAGCACCCGGTAGTCATCCGGGAACGCCTCGCCCCAGCGGGCCGCGACGGCGCTGGCGTGGGAGGAGGAGTAGCGGTCCCCCGCCTCGGCTGCGATGCCTTCGGACCAGGAGCGCACCGCCCGGGTCAGGCGCTGTTCCAGCTCCTGCTGGGTGCCGGTCGGCTCGGCGGCGTCGTCGGCGAGCCGAAGCCGGAAGAACACCCGAGCCAGCACCGAGTCGGTGAGCCGGACGTTGAAGTCGATGGAATCCGCCGCGATGTAGTCCAGCAGCTCCTGTTCGATGCGCCGGCGCACCGCGGTGTTGTAGCGGTCCCTGGGCAGGTAGACCAGGGCGGTCATGAACCGTCCGTAGTGGTCCCGGCGCAGGAACAGCTTGACCCGGCGTCGTTCCTGAAGCTGCATGATCTGCCAGGTGGCCTGCTCGATCTCGTCGATCTCCATCTGCAGCAGCTCGTTGCGCGGATAGGTCTCGAGGATCTGCATCAGGTCGTTGCCGGAATGCGAGTCCGGGGCGAAGCCGGAGCGGCGCAGCAGCTGCTCGGCCCGGGAGCGCAGCAGCGGGATGTTCACGATCGACTCGCTGTAGGCTCGCTCGCTGAAGAGCCCGATAAATCGGCGCTCACCCTTGACGGTGCCGTCCGAGTGGAAGGTCTTGATCGCCACATAGTCCATGTAGGTGCGGCGGCGCACGGTGGAGCGCGAGTTGGCCTTGGTGATCACCAGGGCCCGGCGCTGCCCGGCGCGCTGCCGACCGGCCGCGGAGAGCTCGGTGGAGCGTCGGGTGATCGGCTTGCCGTTCTGGTCCGCCAGGATCCCCAGCCCGGTCCCGGTCAGCGGGTCGAGGTGGACGGATCCGTCGGGGTAGTCGGCGAGCTGGTACTCGCGGTAGCCCAGGAACAGGAAGTTCCCGGAACCCATCCACTGCAGCAGGTCGGCTGACTCCCGGGACTCGGGCAGGTCGCTGGCCTCGCGCAGCGTACTGCCGGCGGCCTTGACCTGGGCGATCATCCGGTCCTGGTCCCGGTGGCTGGCCTTGACGTCGAGCAGGATCTTGTGGAGTCCCGCGACCAGGGTCTGTGCGTCCTGCTCCGGGATCACCCGGTCCAGCTCGATGGTGATCCAGGATTCGATCTTGACCAGGTGCTGCTCGTCGAAGACGGCGGCGAGGTTGGGCAGCGTCTGGGTGTCCCCCGAGGAGACGCCGCGGTGCTCCGAGGGCAGGGACTTCACCGAGACCAGATGGCCGGTGTCGGTGCTGCGGCTGCTCAGCAGGATCGGGTGCACCACCAGGGAGATGCCGTGGCCATGGCGGGTCACCTCGGCGGTGACCGAGTCCACCAGGTACGGCATGTCATCGGTGACGACCTGGACCAGGCTCTGAGCCCCGACCTGGACCACCTGGATCACCGGGGAGGAGTCGGTCCGGGTCTCGGCGAGGTGCAGGTGCTCGCGCACCCGCTGCTGCTGGCGGTCTGCGCTGACCTGGTGGCGATCCTCGCTGGCGATATGGGCGAAATACGCATCGGTCAATGTCTCAAGATCGGCGTCGTTGCTGGTCCAAAGAATTGTCTCGGCGGGCATGTGTGCTCTCACTCTTTCTGCAGGTTCTTCAGCACGCGTGGTCCTCGACCCCGGAGGGTCGGAGGCGGCGCGTTGCCTGTGCCGCTCAGCCTACCTTCTGCCCCGTGCGCGCAGGCCGCGGCGGCGCACCGAGAGATCGACGCCGGCCAGCCGGGCGATGCTGCGCCGCAGCGCGGAGTTCGGGGCGGCCTCGGCCAGGACCTGCCCGGCCAGCAGCCCGGCGTCGCAGCCGACCGGATCCCAGGGCAGGAATGCCTGGATCTGGGCGGAGGGGCCGAGCCGGAGCCAGGTCTGGCTGAGCTGATCCCGCGGCGAGCGCCCGATCACCTCGCTGCGCACCTTGTTGATGATCACCTCCGGCGCTGCCAGTGGCGCGTCTTCGAGGGCGAGCTCCAGGGCCTCCACCGCCTTGACCAGTCGCGGAAAGCTCACCGGATCGGCGGCTCCGACGACGAGGAGCCGATCAGCCGCTCGAAGACAGGTCAGCGTGGCGGCGTTGCGCTGCGGCGCAGCGGTGTCGAAGCTGAGCTCCTCGTCCTCCTCGACCGGGGCGGCGACGTCGATGATCACGTGGTCATAGTGGCTGCGGACCAGCTCCAGCACCGCGATGAGGCTGCGCTCCCGCAGCTCCGGCCAGCGCTGCGCCCGCGGCAGCCCGGAGAGCAGTCCCAGCCGGGCACCGCTGATCTGTACGGAGAGGGTTGCGGCGTCAAGCGCGGCCGTGTCCAGCCGGCCCAGGTCAGCGGCGCGGCAGACCCTCGCCAGCCCGGCGGTCTCCTCCATGAGTCCCAGCTGCGCCACCAGCGAGGCGGCGAAGGTGTCGGCGTCGATCAGCAGCACCGAGGCGCCCTGCAGCACCAGCTCGGCGGCGAGGTTGACCGCCACCGTGCTGCGACCGGGACTGCCCGGCGCACCCCAGACCACGGTGATTCCGGGCGCCGCGCCGGGCAACGTGCGCCGCGCCGCGCCGCCGGGCTCCGGCGGGACGTCCGGGGTGGCAGAGGCCTCCGGGGTGGCTGAGCTGTCCTCGGCTGTGAAGGCGGCCGGCGCAGGAGCCCCGGCTGGCTCCGAGGCGCCGTTGGTCAGCTGGTCCGCGCCACGGGTCCGCTCGGCTGCCGCAGCGGGGAACCCGTAGGTCGAGCCCCATGTGGCCTCGGGCAAGCCTGTGCCGGTCTCATGGATCGGCTCGCGGCCCTGCAGCGCCCGCGCCAGCGCCGAGGGACTGACCTCGTCGCTGAAGGTGCGCGCTCCGAGCCGCTGCAACCGGCTGCGCTCCTCCACGATGTGTGAGAGCACGACGACCTGCCTGCCACCGGCCTGGAGCTCGCCGAGCACCGTAGCCGTGAGCTGCTGGGTCTCGCCGATGATCAGCGCGGCGTCGGCCCGCCCGGCGCGGCACACCGCGATCAGCTCGGGAAGGTCGGCGCAGCGGCGTTCGATCGTGACGGGCCCCTGGAGACCCTCGACGGCTGCGATGTGGTCCACACTCAGCCGACCCATGGTCACCACCGCCCACCGGCCCATCTAGGCCCCGTCCTCCGGCGCGGGTTCCGAGACGGAGCCGGCATCGGCTCCCGCCGGGACCACGGACAGGGCCGAGGCCGAGCTGGTGGCGCCCAGCAGCGCCGGCAGCTCCGCCGGGTCCACCAGCAGCTCCACGGTGACGCGATCCTGCGCCCCGAAGCTGCTGCTGGACTCGGTGATCACCGAGACCTGGGCGCCGGCGGCGATCTGTTCCACCTGGACCTCTTCCTGGGCTCCCAGCGGCCCGGCGTCGGCGGACCAGACATCGACCAGGCGTCCCGGTTCCACACCTCGGGCGAGGGTGTGCTCCACCTCGATGGTCAGCGCCTGTCGCCCCAGCGGGTCCTCCTCGGCCAGCGCGCGGCGCGGGATCAGCTCGCCCTCCTCCACCAGGGCGATGAATGCCGTGTCCTCGGGCAGCGCCTCGGTGACCAGGAGGTAGGCCCCGGAGAGCTCGTCGATCTGCACCTGGACCACTCGCAGGTCCTCGGTGCTGAGCCGGTCCCCCACGGTGAGCAGCCGGTCGGCCGCGTAGACCTGGGTGGTCTGGTTCTGGGCGGTGAGCAGGGCGATCACCCCGGAGACCGAGAGCGCGACGATGAGCACGCCGGCCAACAGCCGGGGATCTCGCCAGCTCGGCCGGCGCAGCCGCTGCGCGGCGGGTCCGGATCTGGGGGCTTCGGGGGTCCTTGGACGCGGCCCGGAGTCTGCGCTCGGCGGCGAATACGACTCAGGCATGATCTCTCCCTGGCTGAGGGCCCGCCAGCGCGGGCGCACAGGCCTCAGCGTAGGTACAGCCTCCCAAGAAGACAACGGGTGGAGCAGAAGCTGTGCAGAAGGGTTTCTGCCTCTGCCGTGTGGGAGAACTCGGAATCCGCCCTTGGAACGTGGGAGAATCGTGTGAAACGACATCAAACGTCACGCTGAATCATGGAGGCTCACGATGCGACGGTTCTTGACCCTGCCCGACGTGGCGGAGGCGCTGAACATCTCCCTGTCGCAGACCCGGGCGCTGATCAAGACCGGGGATGTGGAGGGGATCCAGATCGGGGGTCGCGGACAGTGGCGCGTTGAGGAGTCGAAGCTCGATGAGTACATCGAGCGCCAGTACGCCGCGCAGCGGGCCTCACGAGCGACAGCAGCCCCGGCCGCTCAGCCCGCGTCACCGGCCCAGGATGAGGCAGGGTCAGCACGATCCTGAGTCGGCACGGAGCCTGCGGCTAGTCGAGGTCGACCCGCTCGCTGCGGAACCAGGCCACTGCGTGCAGCGGGATGACCCGGGATGACCGCTCTCCCCCACCCCGTCGCAGCCGCTCATCCTGCGATGCCGGGGTGATCTCGACGAAGTCCCGCCCAGCCATGGCGATGAGGCCTGAACCCAAGACTCCCTCTGCTCCGAAGGCGCTGACCGGTGCCCGGTCCCTCGCCAGCCTCCGCAGCGGAGCCGTGATGCCGAGTCGCCGTCGCGTGGCACTGGGTTCTCTGCGCGCCGCCGCGCGTTCCATGCCGTCCACGGCAAGGATCCCGCCCAGCGGCACCAGGACGCTGTGCGCAGCTGCCGTGCCAGCCAGCCAGTCGGCACCCACGGCCATGATTCGCACCTGTAGGCGCTGACCACCCACGACCTGCAGGACCAGTGGCCGGTCCTGGTGCGCACGCAGGCGTTCGGCGAACTCCAGCCTGGAAGATTCCAGTCGGGACGCGTCTGCCAGCGCGGCGTCGAACTCGGCGGTCTGTGCGGCCTCCAGCTGAGCCTCGAGGTCCGCGAACAGTGCATCCCAACGCATATCGGTCCCATCTCCGCGACCTGCTTCTCGGCCCGAGGCTACACGATCCGCCTCAGCTCTATCGCGGATCTGTCGATGCTGTGTACACTCTAAAAACACCAAACGTAAACAAACTTCACTACATTGGACCAGGTCGACATCATGGGTAGTCGCAGCGCATCTCCAGGCTCGCCGGTTTCAGAAGACACCGGTGCCCGCCACCGGCTCGGGGACCTGCTGCTGAGCCTGGTCTTCATCGCCAGCGGCCCCGCCCTATGGGGTTTCGGAGCAACGATCCTTGACCAGCAGCCTGACCTCGGGACACGCCTCGGCCAGGTGCCGAACCAGCACGGCATCGATGCCGCGGAGACGCTGCTGGGCCTGCTCGCCGCGGCCTCGGGGCTCTTGATCAGCGGCGGCGCGCTGATCGCGGTGCTGGCGATTCTCGCCCAACAGATCGCCCGCCGGTGCGGCGCCTGGCGGGTCGAGGGATTCCTCGCGCGGTTCAGCCCGGGATTCATGCGGCGCAGTGCGGCGCTGGCCCTGGGAGCCGGGCTCGCGCTGACCACGATGGCCGCGGGCTCCTGGCAGCATTCCCAGGCCAGCGAGCCGGTACAGAGTGCCACCACTCCCACCGAGATCCTCCCGCACCCGGGACCCCGGTCTGAGGACCCTGCAGCCCCTGCGCTCGAGCGGGCAGCGCACCAGGATCGAGGCGGTGATGCCGACGGCGACAAGGACCTGGATCCGAACGGAGATACCGACGGCGACGCGGATGAGGTGCCGCACGACGTGCCGGACTCCGTCTTGTTCGACACCACCGAACCCGAGGCCGACCCGGGCACTCCAGGAAGCGCCGACCAGACCGACCCAGGACGCTCCACCCCCGGGGGCCCGGCGCCGCACCCGGACCGGCTTGGCGGCCTTCCCACCCGCCCGGGTTCGGAGGCCGAACAGATCGTGGTCCGGCTCGGTGATTCGCTGTGGGACATTGCAGCAGAGCACCTGGGCCCCGACGCCACGGACTGGGAGATCGCGGCGAGCTGGCCCGAATGGTACGCCGAGAACCGAGACCGCATCGGCGCGGACCCCGGCCTCATCCTGCCTGGGATGATCCTCAACGTTCCCGCCACCTAGCCAGGCCGGCACCGGTGAAGAAACACCCCGAGATCCAGCATCCGAAGAACAGCAACCCCAGAATCAGCGACCCAGGCACCATCGCCCCGCACCAGCGAACCTTCGGGAGAGATCATGTCAGTGAACCCAGCAGGTCAGCAGCCGCCGTCACAGCCGCGTGGCCGGAACGACGGTCGGGACGGCGCGCAGCACCGGGCTCGGGGTGACGCGCGTGAGGATCCGCTGGATTCGCTGCGTGCCTTCCTCGACGCGGATCCTCAGCTGCGCGGGCGCACCACGGTCATCCCAGCGCCTGGCTCCTCGGGGCCAGGGCAGGGCTCCGCCGAGCGGGGAGGGTATCGACTGCAGCGCGAAGACGAGGTCCCAGCCCTGATGCGGCGGCTTCGCGGGGAGCGCGGAACGGCTGCGGAGCGCGGAGCTCCGGGCGAGCCGCCCACCACGCTGGCCAGCTACCGCGAGGAGCGACGGCAGATCTGCGCGATCTCTCGCATCGTGTGCCAGGTCACCACGGAGGTCCTGCAGGGCCTGCGCCCGGCCGCCCAGCTGCAGCGCTGGCTCGATCCGGAGGTGCAGCAGAAGGTGACCGAACGCGCCAGGCTCCTGACCGAGACCCGCCGTGCCTCGCCTGGAGCGGCGACCGGCACCGGGAATCGAGGCGCTGGAACCCATACCATTCCCCGCCCCCAGCCGTTGACCTTCGGGCACCTGCGCGCCGAACGCCTCGTCTGTGGCGTGTGGGAGGTCTCGGTCGTATTCGGAGACGGCAAGCGGATCCGGGCCTGCGCCCTGCGGATCGAAGCCCACCGACGGCGCTGGCGCGTGGTCGCGATGGAGCTTGGCTGAACCCCCGGCTCAGCCCTGGGTCGCGGTGGTGTCCTGCAGACCAGGAACGCGCAGCCGCTTGCCAGCGGCGAACATCCTGCCGTCCTTGACGCCTGGAAGATTCGGCATGGCGGTCTCGGGAGCCTTCGCGGTGACCTCTGCGCTGAAGAGCAGCCGCACCGAGTCCTCGCGGACGCTGTCGGCCATGGTCTGGAAGAGCAGGAACCCTTCGCGCTGGTACTCCACCAGCGGATCACGCTGAGCCATCGAGCGCAGCCCGATCCCGGACTTCAGGTAATCCATCTCGTAGAGGTGCTCCTGCCACTTCTCATCGATCACGGTGAGCAGGACCCGGCGCTCGAGCTGCCGGATGGCGGCCTCCCCGATCTCCTCCGCCTTGTTCTCGTAAGCGACCTTGGCGTCGGAGATGAGCTCACGCTTGAGCATCTTGACGTTGAGCTGATCGATGCCACCGGCCTCTTCGATCAGGTCCTCGATGCTCAACGACACCGGATACAGCGACTTCAGCTCTTCCCAGAGAGCCTCCAGGTCCCATTCCTCCGAGGAGGACGCGGTGGTCTTCTCCTCGATCATCAGGCCCACCGCGTCTTCGATGAAGTGCTGGACCTTCTCGTGGACGTCGTCGCCTTCGAGGATTCGGCGGCGGTCGGAGTAGATGGCCTGGCGCTGCCGGTTCATCACGTCGTCGTACTTGAGCACGTTCTTGCGGGTCTCGGTGTTCTGACCCTCGCGCTGCTGCTGGGCGTTGGCGATCGCGGAGGACACGAACTTGTGCTCCACCGGGATCTCATCGTCCATGGCCTTGGAGTTCATGATCCGTGCCGCGGCGGCCTGGTTGAAGAGCCGCATGAGGTCATCGGTCAAGGAGATGTAGAAGCGGGACTCGCCGGGGTCGCCCTGACGTCCGGAGCGTCCGCGCAGCTGGTTGTCGATGCGTCGGGACTGGTGCCGCTCGGTGCCCAGCACGTAGAGCCCGCCCAGTTCCCGGACCTTGTCGCCGTCGGCCTTGGTCTCGGCCTTGGCGCGGTCGAAGACCTCGTTCCACCTCGCCTCATAGGCTTCGGCGTCCTTCTCCGGATCCAGACCGAGGCGTTCCATCTCGCGGACGGCGTTGAACTCCGCGTTGCCGCCGAGCATGATGTCGGTGCCGCGTCCGGCCATGTTCGTGGCCACGGTGACAGACCCCTTGCGGCCGGCCTGGGCCACGATGGTGGCTTCGTGCTCGTGGTTCTTCGCGTTGAGGACCTCGTGGCGGATGCCTGCCTGGGCCAGCTTCTTGGAGAGGTACTCGGACTTCTCCACCGATTCGCTGCCGACCAGGATGGGCTGGCCCTTCTCGTGGCGTTCGACGATGTCTTTGATCACCGCCTCGAACTTCACCACCTCGTTCTTGTAGACGAGGTCGTTGTGGTCGCTGCGCTGACGGGCGCGGTTCGAGGGGATCGGGACGACGCCGAGCTTATAGGTCGACATGAACTCGCCGGCCTCGGTCTCGGCGGTGCCGGTCATGCCGGAGATCTTCTCGTAGCTGCGGAAGTAGTTCTGCAGGGTCACGGTGGCCCGGGTCTGGTTCTCCGGCTTGATCCGGACCTGCTCCTTGGCCTCGATGGCCTGGTGCAGGCCCTCGTTATAGCGCCGTCCCTTGAGGATGCGTCCGGTGTGCTCATCGACGATGTGCACCTCGCCCTGGGACACCACATAGTCGGTGTCCTGACGGTAGAGCTCCTTGGCCCGGATGGCGTTGTTGAGGTACTGGATCAGTGTGGTGTTCTGAGTCTCGTAGAGATTCTCGATCCCGAGGTAGTCCTCGACCTTGTCGATCCCGGACTCCAGCACGCCGACGGTGCGCTTCTTCTCGTCGACCTCATAGTCCTCGTCGATGTGAAGCTTCTTGACCAGGGTGGCGAAGTCGCTGTACCAGCGGGAGATGTCGGCGGAGGCGGCGCCGGAGATGATCAGCGGGGTGCGGGCCTCGTCGATGAGGATCGAGTCGATCTCATCGATGATCGCGTAGTGGTGCTCCCGCTGGACCAGGTCGTCCAGGGACTGCGCCATGTTGTCGCGCAGGAAGTCGAAGCCGAACTCGTTGTTCGTACCGTAGGTGATGTCGGCGGCGTAGGCCTCACGGCGAGCGGCCGGCTTCAGGTCGTTGGTGATGGTGCCGACGTTGAGTCCGAGGAAGCGGTAGACGCGTCCCATCAGGTCCGCCTGGTATTTGGCGAGGTAGTCGTTGACGGTGACCACGTGGACGCCTTTGCCGCTGAGTGCGTTGAGATACGCCGGGGCGGTGGCCACCAGGGTCTTGCCCTCGCCGGTGCCCATCTCGGCGATGTCACCGAGATGCAGGGCCGCTCCGCCCATCAGCTGTACGTCGTAGTGGCGCTGACCCAGCGTGCGGTCGGCCGCTTCACGGACCGTGGCGAAGGCCTCGGGCAGCAGAGAGTTCAGCGACTCGCCGTCGCGCAGGCGCTCCCGGAAGCGCTCGGTCTCAGCGCGCAGCTCGGCGTCGCTGAGTTCCTTGAACTCGTCCTCCAGGAGGTTCACCGCATCCGCGTAGGAGCGCAGAGTCCTGAGGATCTTTTTGTCCCCGGTCTTGAGGATTCGTTCAAGCAGAGTGGGCACAGCCAGTTCTCCATCGGTGTCTACTGGTTCGGCGGAGACTCACGATAGGCATGAATCACCATCAATCATTCTACGCGCTCCCTCCCGGAGCCCCCGAACACCTGCGCGCAACCGCTTCCCCACAGCGTTGAGGGGCGGATTCTCCGAGCTTCTAAGCCCGTTTGGGCATGAAGTGCCCGGAGAATCCGCCCCTCAACATGGGGGTTGGGGTGTGGGGTGGAGGTCAGGAGGCCTGGTAGGCCAGTTCCTCGACCACCGGCTCATGCTGATCGCTGCTGTTCTGATCCAGCGAGATCACGCCGTAGGTCCAGCCGCGGCGGCGGTAGACCGCTGATGGCTGACCCGTCGCGGCATCCACGAAGAGGTAGAAGTCGTGGCCGACCAGCTCCATCGCATCCACTGCCGCGTCGACGCTGACCGGCTTGGCCGGGAAGACCTTGCGTCGGATCTTGATGCTGGACTCCGCCTCATCCTCGGTGGGCGGCACATCGTCGGCCGCCTCAGCATCGAGGACCTGCTCATAGAGCGGACGGTCGGTGGCGACCGGCGGGATGCTGGCCATCGCGGCGGCCACATCGGCGGCTCCGTTGTGCGAGGCGTGGGCGCGGGACTTCTTCTTGTCCAGGGTGCGCCTGAGTCGCTCGGTGAGCTTGTTCAGGGCGATCTCGAAGGCGGCGAACTTGTCCCCGGCCTGCGCTTCGGAACGAATGACCTTGCCACGGCCGATGACGGTCAGCTCGACGGTCATGCTGGTATCGGCTCGGCGGTGGGAATTCTCGCTGGAGACCTTGATCTCCAGGCGATGCCCCTTGTCGGTGAGCTGCTCGATCTTCTCGAGCTTCCCTTCGACGTGCTCCTTGAAGGCGGAGGGGATCGCGATGTTTCGGCCAGTGAAGTTGACCTGCAGAGTCATTCTGTCCTCCTCGTATCCAATATCAGGCACAGCGGGGAGGGGAACGATCTCCCTTCGCCGCTGCGATGGGACTGTAAGAAGTTACCCATACCTCACACTAATCCCCCGAGCGACCCACGTCACCATTTACGCCTCGGGCGAAGCTCTCCCGAGCTGAAACTCCAATCCAGCCCCAGGTCCAGGGGCTGCCGCGAAGACCGCGGCGCCGCGGACCCGGGCTCCCGCGGCGGTGAGCACCCGGTACAGCTCCGCCAGGGTGGACCCGCTGGTGAGCACATCATCGACCAGCAGCACCTGGGCACCGGGAAGCAGGCTCCGACCCCGCGGCGTCAGCTCGATGCTTCCCACCGAGCGGCGACGCCGCGCTCGCGCTCCACGGGTCTTCTGCCGGCCGTGCCGAGGGTTCAGGGAACTCAGCGCTGCGGCACGAGAGGCACGCAGCAGCCCTGGAACCCGCGTGGGCCTCAGTCCGAGCCGGCGCAGCTCCGGCTCGGAGATCGCAAGAGCACGGTCGAGCAGCAGCTGCACCGGATCAAAGCCGCGGGTCAGCCGGGACCGCAGCGACGGCGGCGGACTCACCAACAGCCAGGACGGCAACCCGCCAGGCTCCCCGGCAGCCTCCCCGTCAGCTTCCCCGGCAGGCTCCCCGTCAGCTTCCCCGGCAGGCTCCCCGTCAGCTTCCCCGGCAGGCTCCCCGTCAGCTTCCCCGGCAGGCTCCGCGCCGGGTTCCGCCAGGGCGCGCGCCGCCGCCAGGCGCAGCGCGCGGGCCAGCCCGGGTCCCAGCGCGGCGCTCAGGCCGATGGCCCCGTGGTCTTTGAATCCCAGCACCGTTCGAGCCAGCAGTCCCTCGTAGCGCCCGGCGGCGCTGACCGGCAGCACCGTGAGGACCTGCCCCTCCATCAGCAGCGGCAGGGCCAGGGCCTGGTCCTCGGCCGGGAAGGGCGTGCGGGTCACCAGGTGCAGTTCCTCCGCGCAGGGTGCGCACAGCACCATATCCTGCTCGGCGCAGCCGATGCACCACACCGGGGAGACCAGCCCCGCCGCGCCGCGCAGCGCCGTGCGCAGAGCCACCCCGGTGGGACCGAACCAGATCCGGTCCACGGAGCGGACGAGCCGGGCCGGGCGCTGGGGCATCGAACTCATGCACCGATCTTCGCGGCACCGCGGCTCCGAGTCTTGAGCGCCGGTGCCGCTGGGGAGAACCGGGGTGCCGCCGCCCCGTCACCCGAAGCTGGGGCAGACCACGTGCGGCTGCGGCTCGGGCAGCACGCCGCGGCGGGCCCGAACATCAGCGGCTCAGCGTGCGAGCAGCCCAGCAGCCCAGCGGCTCAGCGGTCTCTGCGGCTCAGCCCGGGAACGCCAGGTCGCGGATCTCGATCTCCTCCAAGGCCACCCAGGCGTCACCGGAGAGGTTCTGGAAGGGCACGTCCACGGTCTCGGCGAAGACCTTCTGCTGGCCCTCCCCCACAGAGATGTTCAAGAGTCCCAGCAATTGGCTGTCAGCCCGGTTCGAGCCGGTCAGGGTGACCCGTTCCGGGGTCATGGGCTCCTCCTCGGAGCTGGCCCAGACGTAGAGCGCGTCGGGCCCCTGCCAGCGCACCTCTTCAAGCTCCACCGAGGTCTCCAGCCGCATGGGCTGACCCAGTCCGCGGGGTATCCCGCTGGAATCGCGGATGACACCGGCCACGTAGAGGTCCCGTTCGCCGTCGTCGTCGAGGATCAACGCAGCCCGAGCGCCGTCCTGCGCGATGCGCAGGGAGGTGATCGTGCGGCCTTCGAGCCAGTCGGCGCTGACCTCCGCGGTGGCAGGCTCCAGGGACTCGTCGTACGCCAAGGCATGGACCGTAGCCTCACCGCCCTGTGCGGAGGCGGTCCAGGTCCAGCCGTAGTTGTCCATGGAGGGGCGGGTCAGGTCAGGGGCCTCGAGCACCAGGTCCTCGGCGCGTTCCGGGCGCAGGTGGTAGAGCTGGTCTCCTGCGCCGTTGAGGAACGCGAAGACCTCCTCCGATGAGGATCCCGGGACTGCAGGCGCCTGTGGGTCGAGGTCCGCGATATCGGGCAGGCTTCCGATGGAGAGCGTGACCTGGTCGTTCTGCCATCGCAGGGTGTCGTTCTCGATGCCCACCTGGGTGGAGTCGACCTCGGGGGCGACTTCGATGCGCAGCCGTTCCGCCTCGGGAAGTTCCGTCTCCAGCGGGATGTCGAACTCCCGCTGGGCCACGGTCATCTCGACCTCATTGACCCGGGTCAGCGAGGTCAGCGCGAGCTCCAGCTGTTCCTGCATCAGGGCCCGTTCCGCAGGCGAGGCGTCCTCCACGCCCTCCGGGGCGAGGTCAACCGCTGCGGTGCTGTTGTCCACCGGCACCGAGGCGCGTTCGAGAGTGGCGTCCTCACCGAAGGCAGAGACCACGGCGGGCTCCAGGTAGGGCGCCGGACCGGCAAGCAGCGCGCCGACGATCTGCGAGGAGATGCCCGGGCGGTTGAGGAACCAGCGCTGATCCGGCACCGCGTAGCGCAGCTGCGGATCGAAATAGTAGAGCGTATGGGCCTGGTAGGCCTGCTGGAAGGAACCGTCGATGAGCATGGTGCCGTCGGGGGCGTCGGTGATCCGCCACTCCCCTTCGATCTCCTCCACGGTGAAGTCCAAGACCTCGGTGGAGTTCTCTGGCAGCCGGGTCAGAATCCCAGCCCCGTCCACCACGGAGTCCACCTGAAACTGGGCGCTCCAGGTGTTCTCTCCGGAGGCCAACACCGGGGGCTCCGAGGAATAGACCACGGTCCGGGCATCCGGTCGCCAGTCCCTGGCCGCCTCCGGCGACATGAACTCCCGGGCGACGGCGTAGTCGTCCTGGGCGCCGGCGCCGGCGCGGATGAATCCGGAGACGATCTGTTCGGCGTTGGCTCCGGTCTGCGGCGGCTGGGCCTGAGGGGTGTAGGTGAGCTCCTCGCCCGACTCTGGGGCGGAGGTGCCCACCGGCCCGTCGGTGGGCAGCAGCGGCGAGCAGGCGCCGAGCGTGAGCATCAACGCGAGCAGTCCCGTGATCAGGGCGAGCAGTCGACGGCGGATCATGACTCCCCCCTCTTGGGCTGGTAGAGCGCCTGTTCGTTGATCCGGTCATGCTCCGGCTCTGCCTCGGGGAGGTCCTGGATGTTTTCGATGCGGTACCGGTCGGTCGCCCGGTAGACCGGGGGCAGCGCCATCGGCGAGGCGCGGTAGGGCACTGACTGGCGGCGCGGCAGCACCAGACGGAAGCAGGAGCCCTGACCCTTCTGTCCCCAGGCGTCCAGCGCGCCCTGGTGCAGCCGGGTGTCCTCGGTGGCGATGGAGAGCCCCAGCCCGGAGCCGCCGGTCGTGCGGGCTCGGGCCGGATCGGCGCGCCAGAACCGGTCAAAGACGTGGGCAACCTCGGAGGGGCTCATGCCGATCCCGTGATCCCGGACCGCGATGCCGATGGCTGTGGGGCTGGAGGAGACGACCACATCCACTGGGCGGGCCTCGGCGTGTTCGATCGCGTTGTTGATCAGGTTGCGCAGGATCCGGCTGATCCGACGAGCATCGACTTCGGCGCGGAAGTTCTCCCCCTGGACCACCAGGCCCAGCGGGGTGTTCGAGCTCTCCGCCAGCGGCTTGGAACTGATCAAGACCTCCCGGGTGAGGGCCAGCAGGTCAACCTCGGCGGTGGCGAGCTCTGCGGCGCCGGCGTCGAACCGGGACATCTCCAGAAGGTCCGAGAGCAGCGCCTGGAACCGTTCCACCTGATGGTGGAGCAGCTCGGTGGAGCGTCGGTTGATCGGATCGAAGTCATCCCGGGACTCATGCAGCACCTCGGCGGCCATCCGCACGGTGGTCAGCGGGGTGCGCAGCTCGTGGGAGACGTCGGAGACGAAGCGCTGCTGCATCTTGGAGAGGTTCGCCAGCTGGGTGATCTGTTCCTGAAGGTTTGAGGCCATCCGGTTGAAGGACCGTCCGAGGCGGGCGATCTCGTCCTCCCCGCGCACCGCAAGGCGTTGGTCGAGCTGGCCGTCCGCGATCCGCTCCGAGACCTCCGCGGCCTGGGAGACCGGACGGACCACCGAGCGGGCCACCCAGGCGGCGATGGCCATGTTGATCAGCAGGATCGCGACGCCGGCGACCAGCATGGTGCGAAAGACGAAGGCGACGTTCTCCTGGACCGGGGAGAAGTCGTAGACGAAGTAGAGCGCATAGGGGCTGCCCTGGACGTCGACCTGGGTGCCGAACGCGATCCCGGGCGCCTCGGAGTCCCCCTCGGCCCGCAGCTCCACGGCCTGCCAGTACTGACCGGTGCCTGCGGCGACGGCGTCGGTGAGCTCCTCGGAGATCACGCCCTGAGATACGCCCCCGGAGGTGATGCCGTCGACGTAGAGGTTCTCGCCAACGTCGAGCGGAGCCAAGATGACCTCTCGCCGGATCTGCGTGGAGGATTCACCCACGTCGTTGAGGATCGACTGGATGTCCTGCTGCGCCTCGGTCCGACTGCTGGTGCTCAGCGCCGCGAAGCTGCTGCGGATCGAGTCGAGCCCTTCGGCGGCCTCCAGCTCGGCCTGGTCGAAGCGCTCCTGGAAGAGCCCCGAGGTGACCTGCTGGACCAGGAACGCCGCCACGGCCATGGTGCTGATCATGGTGAGCAATCCGGTGAAGAACACCGCCCGGATCAGCAGCGAGCGCGCCCACAGGCGGGGCAGCCCGCTGATCCTCCGGGCGGTGCCGGCGAAGCTGCGCTTGGCACCGGGCTGAAGCCCCGGCTGGGAGCTCGCGGCGGCGGCCTCGGCCGACTCCGCAGTCGCCTGACTCTCCTCCTGCGGGCCCCGGGCTTGGTCCCGGATCACCGGGATGCTGCCGGTGGAGCTCGCCGAGGATCGAGACGCGGTGCGATCCGCGGAATGATCAGCTTCGCCTGGAATGACTACCCCTGCCCTCCGGCCTTATAGCCGACGCCGCGCACGGTCTGCACGATCTCGGGGTTCTCCGGATCCTTCTCGATCTTTGAACGAAGCCGCTGCACATGCACGTTGACCAGCCGGGTGTCGGCCTGGTGGCGGTAGCCCCAGACCTCCTCCAGCAGCATCTCGCGGTTCCAGACCTGCCAGGGCTTCTTCGCCAGGGCGGTGAGCAGGTCGAACTCCAGGGGGGTCAGCGAGATCCGATGTTCGCCGCGGCGGACCTCGTGGCCGGCCACGTCGATGCTGAGGTCACCGATGGTGAGATTCTCGCCGTCGGGCCGGGCATTATGGTCGGCTGGGCGCAGCCGCGCGCGGACCCGGGCCACCAGCTCCGCCGGTTTGAAGGGCTTCGGGACGTAGTCATCGGCGCCGGCCTCGAGTCCACGCACCACATCAGCGGTGTCGGACTTGGCGGTGAGCATGATCACCGGGGTGTCCGCCTCCTCGCGGATCTCGCGGCAGACCTCGATGCCGTCCTTCCCGGGCAGCATCAGATCGAGCAGGACAACGTCCGGCTTGGAGCTGTGGAAGGTCTCCAGGGCGTCTTCGCCGTTGAAGCAGAAGGTGGGTTCGAATCCCTCATTGCGCAGCACAATGCCGATCATCTCTGCGAGCGCTTCGTCGTCGTCGACGACCAGGATTCTGGCTTTCATCTGCTCTCCATCCATAGGGGGCCTGCGGCGCAGAACGTCTTGCGCGCGCAGGTTCGGGCCCAGTTCCAAGCGGCACCGCACTCAGGATATATGAGAGCGGTAGGCTGAGCGCAGAGGGCAGTCGCGCAGAGGCGCTTGAGGAGGGGCGATGACCCATACAGCGGAGACACACCGTGCCAGGCCGTGGCCGGGCACCGGTTCCGCAACCTCCCGCGCCGCGCAGGATCCGGAGCTGACCCCGGGATCGGTCTTCCCGCTGCGCCGGATGGTCGCCGATGAGCTGTTCAGCGCCGCCGTGGCCGTGATCCGCCGTTCACCGAAGGCGGTGCTGGGCGTCCCGTTCCTCGCCGGGCTGGTGAACTTCGGGCTCACCCTGGTGATGATGCTGGTGCTTCCCTCTTCCTCCTATATGCGCATGCTCACCGACCCGGGCGCCTTCGAGGACCCGGACCTGGCGCTGGGCGTGGCCGCCGATGCCGGCTTCCTGTGGGTGACCTTCGCGAGCTCCGCGCTGACCTCTCTGGTCATCGCGGTGGCTGCCGCCTATATGGTGCTGCCCACGCTGCGCGCCGCCTACGGGCTGCACACCGGGATGGGCCAGACGGTCCGGCTGCG
Organism: Nesterenkonia aurantiaca; assembly: GCF_004364585.1. Lineage (GTDB taxonomy): Bacteria > Actinomycetota > Actinomycetes > Actinomycetales > Micrococcaceae > Nesterenkonia > Nesterenkonia aurantiaca. Next base: position 34,836 of record NZ_SOAN01000001.1, read on the forward strand.
GCTGGGCAGGGTCGGCCCGACCGTGGTCAACCTTCTGGTGCTGGGTCTGATCCTGTCCGTGGTGGCGCTGCCGGTGTTCTTCGTGGCCGTGCTGCTGCTGGTGATCACCCTGTTCCTGGGCGCCGTGGTGGTGCTGCCCGGACTCTTCCTGGCCCTGTGCTGGGTCACCGCCGCGGTGATGTACGCCCCGCTGACCGTGGTGGTCGAGCGACGGGGCCCCTTCGCCGCGATCGGACGGTCCTGGCAGCTCAACCGCGGCCGCTGGTGGCGCAACATCGGGCTGGTCGCGCTGCTCTACGTGATCCTGGGACTGGTGTTCACGATCGCGTCGATGCCGCTGATAGTCACCGTGGCCGCCGCCGAGCTGCTCGAGGGCTCACCGGTCCCCGGCGGAGAGTGGGCCGGTTTCGCCGTGTTTGCCCTCACCGAGCTCTACGGCACCGTGCTGACCACCTTGTTCATCGGTGTGGTGGGCACGGTGATCTCACTGATGTACCTCAACGCCCGCATCCGGCAGGAGGCCCTGGACGTGACGCTGCTGGCCGCGACCGACCCGGTGCGCCTGCCGCTGCAGTCCGCCCGGACCCCCGCCGATCGTCTGGTCCCCGGCTCGATCGAGCATCTCCACGAGCACTTCGCGGAGGTGGACCGCGGTGCAGCCCGAACCCGATGAGGCCCGGCGGCTCCTGGAGCAGGAGCTCAGCGATCCGCGCTACCAGCGCGACGCCACCGGGCCGCTGCGCGAAGCCGCAGACCGCTTCTTCGCCTGGCTGGACCAGCTGAGCCTGAATCTGGGTCCGCTGAACCTGCCCCTGGGTCCGGTGCTGCTGCTGGTGCTGCTGCTCGTCGCGGTGATCCTGTGCATCGTGCTGGTGCGGCCCCGGCTGCAGCGCGGCGCCGACGCCGGCGAGCTGCTCACCAGCCCCGCCGGGGTGACCGCGGAGCAGCTGCGCCGGCGGGCGAAATCCCACGCCCAGGCCGGACGCTTCGACGAGGCCTGCCGGGAGCTCTTCCGCGCCGTGATCCGCGCCGCCGAGGAGCGCCAGGAGCTCGCCGAGCAGGTTGGCCGCACCGCCACCGAGGCCGGCACCGCGTTGGCGCGGGCACACCCGGGCCAGGCCCGGCAGGCGATGCATGCCGCCGAGCTGTTCAACTACTCCCGCTACGGCGGCGGCTCGCTGAACCAGGCCGCCTACGACACGCTGCTCGCCCTGGCCGAGCGGCTGCAGTCCCCGCCCGAGGCCCAGCACCCTGAGCCCCAGCACTCTGAGGCCCAGCAGCATGAGGCCCAGCAGCATCAGGGGGCGCGCGGATGACGACGACGGCGACGCTCGGCTCCACGCTGCGCAACGGGTTCCAGCGCTGGCAGTTCTGGCTGCTGCTGCTGATCCTGGGGCTCCTGTCGGTGGCGCTGATCCAGTCGCTCAACGATGAGGACATGGATCGCTTCGGCCTGCAGAACACCGCGCTGGACGGCTATGCCGCCCTCGCCGGGGTGCTCGAGGAGCAGGAGGTGCAGATCCACCAGGCGGCCTCTGCGGAGATCGCCCGAGACCTGATGACCGAGCATCCGGAGGCCCCGCTGGTGGTCCTCTCCACCGGGGACGTTCCCGATGCTGCCTTCAACGAAGGCCTCCGCGAGCGCGACCAGCGTCCGGTGGTGCTGCTCAGCGAGGGACCCGAGCTGCTGACCGCGCTCTACCCCGAGGGCCCGGCGAGCTATGCCGGAACCCACCCCGGCGGCGGCTCCAGCGCGGCGCTGGAGGCCGGGGCGCAGTGCCCGGTGGACGCGGCGGTCAACGCCGCCACGGTGCAGGCCCCGGGAGCGCTGTTCTTCGGCGACGCGCCGGGCTGCTTCATCGGGTTCAGCGAGGACGCCGGCGAGGCGCAGATGCTGATCGAGACCGACGCCGGCCTGCTCTTCGGCGGCCCGGCGGCGTTCACCAACCAGAACATCACCGACGCCGGACACGCGGCGCTGGCGCTGTGGCTCTTCGGCGCCGAGGATGACCTGATCTGGTACACCCCGATGGGAGTGGACACGCTCGACGATCAGCAGTGGGCCTCCCCCATGGACTTCCTCCCCGACTGGGTCGTCCCGCTGGCCTGGTGGCTGCTGCTCTGCGTGCTGGTGATGATGCTGGTGCTCGGGCGACGTCCCGGTCCGGTGGTCGGCGAGCCGCTGCCGGTCCAGGTCCCCGGGGCCGAGACCGCCGAGGGACGCGGTCGGATGTATCAGAGCGCCAACGCGGTGGCACCCTCCGCGCGCACCCTGCGCAGCGCCCACCTGATCCGGCTCGCCCGGCTGCTCCGGCTCGGCGCCGCGCCGCAGGAGGCCAGCATCATCGCCGCCGCCGCCCGGCAGGTCCGCCGCGATCCCGCGCAGCTGGAAGGGCTCCTCGCCCAGCAGCCGCGCCGCAACTCAGAGCTGGTCGCCTACGCCCAATCGCTGGCGCAGCTCGAGGACGAGGTCCAGCGCGCCGCGCTGAACCATCACCCCGGCGCCCACTCGGCCGGCGGAGCCCGCGACGGGCTCGGCGCCGGGCAGACCAGCACAGACCGTACACACCTGAACCGCCAGCAAGGGAAGAACACCAGCAATGACTGAACCAGATATCGCTGCCACGCAGAACCACCAGGACCCGTCTCTGATGCCGGACCAGGCGTCCCATGAGCTGCGTGAGAAGTTCCACCAGGTCCGCGGCGAGGTGGCCAAGGCGGTGGTCGGCCAGGATGCCGCGGTCACCAGCGTGCTGATCGGCCTGCTGGTCCGTGGCCACGTGCTCCTCGAAGGGGTGCCCGGGGTGGCCAAGACCCTGCTGGTCCGGGCGATCTCCGCCTCGCTGAGCCTGGACACCTCGCGGGTCCAGTTCACCCCGGACCTGATGCCCGGCGACGTGACCGGTTCGCTGGTCTATGACTCCAAGACCGGGGACTTCAGCTTCCGCGAGGGCCCGGTCTTCACCAACCTGCTGCTCGCCGATGAGATCAACCGCACCCCGCCCAAGACCCAGGCCTCGCTGCTCGAAGCCATGGAGGAGCGGCAGGTCTCGGTGGACGGGATCAGCCGACCGCTGCCCGATCCGTTCCTGGTCGCCGCCACCCAGAACCCCGTGGAGTACGAGGGCACCTACCCGCTGCCGGAGGCGCAGCTGGACCGCTTCCTGCTCAAGGTGCACCTGGATCTTCCGCACCGCAGTGAGGAGATCGAGGTCATCCGCCGCCACGCCGCCGGGTTCAACCCCTCCGATCTCGCCGGGGCCGGGGTCCGCGCCGTGGCTGGTGCCCAGGACGTGCTCGCCGCCCGCGCCCAGGTCCGCCAGGTCGCCATCGCCGGTGAGGTGCTGGCCTATATCGTCGACCTCGCCCGCGCCACCCGGGAGACCCCGAGCTTCCAGCTGGGCGTCTCCCCGCGTGGCGCCACCGCTCTGATGAACGCCGCTCGCGCCTGGGCCTGGCTCTCTGGCCGCGACTTCATCACCCCCGACGACGTCAAGGCGCTGGCTCCGGCCTGCCTGCGGCATCGAGTCTCGCTGCGTCCCGAAGCGGCGATGGACGGGGTCAGCATCGACGACGTGCTGCAGTCGATCCTGGCCACCGTGCCGGTCCCACGGTGATCGGAGCCGACCGATGGTCCTGACCCGACGCTTCCTCTACGTGGCGCTGGGACTCAGCGCCGTCGTCGTCGTGTTCCCGGCGCCGGGCACGCTGCTCGGCTGCGCGGTGCTGCTGATCCTGCTCGCCGCGGTGGACATGGTGCTCGCCGGCTCGCCGCGCAGCGTGCGGGTCGAACGGGTGCCGACCGCCGAGGTGCGGCTGGGCCAGGCGACGACGGCGAGCACCACCGTCTACCAGGCCGGGTCGCGCCCGCTGCGGGGTCAGGTCAAGGACGGCTGGCAGCCCTCTGCCGGTGCACGCGCGCAGATCAGCCCGATCCGGCTGGGACCGGGCCGATCGAACGGTCCCAACGGGTCCGCCGCCCGGATCCAGACCGCAAGGATCGAGACCGCGCTGCGACCCACCCGGCGCGGAGACCTGCACAGCGAACATCTGAGCCTGCGCTCGATCGGGCCGCTGGGCCTGGCCGGACGCCAGGTGACCCACCGGGTGCGGCACACCCTGCGAGTGCTGCCGCCGTTCCACTCGCGGCGACACCTGCCCTCGAAGCTGCAGCGGCTGCGCGAGCTCGACGGAGCGACCGCGGTGCAGATCCGCGGCGCCGGGCATGAGTTCGATTCGCTGCGCGACTACGTGCGCGGCGATGATGTGCGCTCCATCGACTGGCGGGCCACCGCGCGGCGGCAGTCCTCCCAGGGTCAGCATCTGGTGGTGCGCACCTGGCGGCCCGAACGGGACCGGCGCGTGATCATCGCCTTGGATTCCTCGCGCACCTCCGCGGTGCGCATCGAGGATGAGCCGCGGCTGGACTCCGGGATGGAGGCCGCGCTGCTGCTCGGCGCGCTCGCCGCGGGGGCCGGTGACCGGGTGGACTACTTCTCCTTCGACCGCGGGCTCAGCTCGCAGGCCCGATCCGGGATGCGTGGAGACCTGCTGCATCAGATGGCCGAGGCGATGTCCACGGTGGAACCCCGCCTGGTGGAGGCGGACTTCTCCCAGCTGCCGGGGCAGATCCGAGCGATCAGCTCGCAGCGCAGCCTGCTGGTGGTGCTGACCTCGCTGGACTCCGGTTCGCTGGAGGAGGGCCTGCTGCCGGTGCTGCCCGCGCTGACCCAGCGCCATCTCGTGGTGCTCGCCGCGGTGCGCGACCCGGAGCTGGATCGGCGGGCCCGAGCCCGGGAGACCGCCGGAGAGGTCTACCGGGCAGCCGCCGCCGAGCGAGCGCTGATCGAGAAGGAGGCGCTGCGCCGCCAGCTCGCCTCGCTCGGGGTCGAGGTCGTCGAAGCCGCCCCGCACCAGCTGCCGCCGCAGCTCGCCGACACCTATATCCGGCTCAAGGCCTCGGGCCGGCTGTAGTTCCGGGGCCGGGGCTGAGGCTCAGGCTGGGGCGAACTCGGGGGCTGGCTCCGGCGCTGGCACCGGCACTGACCTCGGCGCTGACACCGGCTCTGACCTCGGCGCTGGGATGTTCACTGACACCCGCGCTGACCGGCGGGAATGCATCGACCCCCGGAAGTGCTGAATACTGGGCAGAAGAACCAGCTCGGCGCACAGGCGTGCGCAACCACTACAGGGAACCGGGAAGAGATTCATGAAGGTATTGGCAGCCATGTCCGGCGGAGTGGACTCCGCTGTGGCCGCGGCGCGCGCCGTGGACGCCGGCCACGAGGTCGTCGGGGTGCACCTGGCGCTGAGCCGGATGCCCGGCACGCTGCGCACCGGGTCCCGCGGCTGCTGCACCATCGAGGACTCCTCCGACGCCTGGCGCGCCTGCGAGAAGCTCGGCATCCCGTTCTACGTCTGGGACTTCTCCGAACGCTTCAAGGCCGATGTGGTCGATGACTTCATCAGCGAATACGCCGCTGGCCGCACCCCGAATCCCTGCATGCGCTGCAACGAGAAGATCAAGTTCGAGGCGCTGCTGGACAAAGCCATCGCACTGGGCTTCGACGCCGTGGCCACCGGACACTACGCCAAGGTCTTCCGCGACGCCGAGGGCAGCCCGGAGCTGCACCGGGCGGCCACCTGGACCAAGGACCAGTCCTACGTGCTCGGGGTGCTCACCACCGAGCAGCTCGAGCACTGCATCTTCCCGCTGGGCGAGACCCCCTCAAAGGACCTGGTCCGCGCCGAGGCGGCAGAGCGCGGACTCTCCGTGGCGAAGAAGCCCGACTCCCACGACATCTGCTTCATCCCCGACGGGGACACCCGGGGCTGGCTCGCCGAGCAGATCGAGCTGCGCAACGGCCCGATCCTCGACGCCGAGGGCGAGCAGATCGGCGAGCATGAGGGCTCCGAGGCCTACACCGTGGGCCAGCGCCGCGGCCTCAAGCTCGGCCACCCCGCCCCGGACGGAAAGCCCCGGTTCGTGCTGGAGATCCGGCCCAAGGACAACACCGTGGTCGCCGGGCCGCGCGAGCTGCTCGAGATCGACCGGCTCACCGGCATCCGGCTCTCCTGGGCCGGCGCCCCGGTCCCCGAGGCCGCCACCGGGGAATGGTTCTCCCTGGACCTGCAGATCCGCGCGCACGCCGACCCGGTGCCCGCCCGCGCTCGGGTCGAGGCCGAGCACCCGGAGACCGAAGACGGCGCACCACGGCTGATGGTGGAGCTCGAGGATGCTCTGCAGGGCGTCGCCCCCGGTCAGACCGCCGTCATGTACCAGGGCACCCGGGTGCTGGGACAGGCCACCATCGACACCGCCCGCTCGAAGAACTACCAGCCGGTGGCCTCCGCCGCCCAGTAGGCTGGATGCATGAGCACTGATCCCCGCGCCGGCGAGGCCGGCACCCAGATCGAACCCGAGATCCTCGATGAGCTGCTGTCCATGCGGGCCAGCATCGACAACATCGATGCGACGCTGGTCTACCTGCTGGCCGAGCGGTTCAAGGCCACCCAGCGCGTCGGAGTGCTCAAGGCCAAGCACCAGCTCCCCGCGGCCGATCCGGCCCGGGAGAAGAACCAGATCTCGCGGCTCAAGCGCCTGGCGAATGAGGCCCAGCTCGACCCGGAGTTCGCCGAGAAGTTCCTGAACTTCATCATCGAAGAGGTCATCCGCCACCACCAGGCGATCTCCAGCGCCGGCCTCGGCTCCGAGCAGTCCAGCACGGAAGCCCCCGGCGCCGCAGCGGTCGGCCCCGGAGAATCCGCCGCCGACGCGGCCGCACCCCACGATTCGACCGACCGCTGATGCCCCTGCGCTCCGCCGCGGCCGGTGTGATGCCTGGGACCGATCTGCTGCACAGCGCAGAGCTGCAGGCCGCCGAGCTGCCGGCACCGCACCTGCCCGGACTTCCTGAGCTTCCCGGACGCGGACTGCACTCGCAGCTGCTGGGCCGCAGTCTCGCTCAGCTCTCCGAGCTCGCCACCGAGCTGACCTCCTACGGCTGGCGGCTCACCCAGCGACCCGGCGCCGATGACCAGCGCGCCCGCGGCTGGCTGCGCTCGGATGTGGACACCCTGGCCGACGTCCGGGGGCGGCGCCGCGAGGCCGGCCTGGACGCCACCGACGAGAACGGACTCGCCGCTCCCCTGGTGCTGGAGCTGCTGGGACCGATCAGCCTGATGGCGAGCCTCGCGCTGCCCTCCGGCGAGAAGGTGCTCACCGATCATGGGGCACGCCGGGACCTGGCCGGCTCACTGGCCGCCGGGGTCGCCGAGCACCTGACCCATGTGCGGCGAGCCTGCGCGCCGTCGTCGTTGACGGTCATCATCGCCGAACCCGACTACATCCGCGCTCGCGGAGGCCTGATCCCCACGGTCAGCGGCTACCGGACGATCCGGGCGCTGGACCGCGAGGAGGCCCGCGGCCACCTGGGCATCATGATCGAGACCCTCCAACGCGGCGGTGCCGAGGAGATCCTGCTCGACCTCGGCGGCGGCGTGGAGGCGGAGCATCTGCAGGACTTCCGCGCGACCCAGGGGCCGCGGGTCAGCGGCTTCGGAGTCGATCTGACCGTGATGCAGGCACAGGGTTGGGAGCGCACCGCCGAACTGGTTGAATCTGGGGCCACCATGCTCGCCTCCACAGTGACCGCCGCGGAGGCCGCTGCAGCCGCGCGGCCTCACTCCCCGGAGGCCGCACGCCGCGGGGACGCCCAGCTTCCCCAGGTCAACGACCTGGCACGAAGGCTGCGTGGGCCTTGGGACCGGATCGGGATGCCGCTGAGCAGTCTGGAGAGCTTCATCCTGGTCGGCTCCGCAGCCCGGCACCAGGCAGAACCAGCCCGCTCGCAGTTCGCCTCGCTCACCGAACCCGCCGCGATGCGGGTGCTCACCCGGGTGCGCGACACCGCCGAGGCGCTGCGCGACCAGCTCCGCGAAGCCTGAGCGGGGTGCGCCCCTTTCCGCTTCCGTCACCGCTTCCCTCCCCCTCCCCTCGCGCCTTTCCCCTCACGTCCCTCCCCTCCATCGCTGGGGCGGCAACGGGTGGAATGCGGCCGCAGGAAGACCTCAGAGCACCTGGATGCGCCCCACGGACACGCTTCACCCCGGAAACTCGCCCCTCTATCCGAAAGAGACCCCATGGACCAGCGACTCTCCCTGATCACCCTCGCCGTGGCCGACCTGCCGGCGACCCGACGCTTCTACGTGGAGGGTCTCGGCTGGGCGCCCAGCGTGGAGGCCCCCGGGGTGCTGATGCTGCGCGCCGGCGAGCACCTGCTTCTCTCGCTCTGGGACCGCGCGGAGTTCGAGACCGAGGTGGGCCCGATCATGACCGGTCCAGGGTTGGCGCCGCTGACCCTGGCGCACAACGTCGCTGAGGACGCGCAGGTCGAGGAGGTCCGGAACCAGGCGCGCGCGGCTGGAGCCACTGAGATCCAGCCCGCCGAACGTCGCGCATGGGGCGGCTACAGCGGATACTTCGCCGACCCCGACGGATTCCGCTGGGAGATCGCCTGCGCGCCGGGCGAGGTCAACGACGTCGTCCTACCCTGAGCCGAAGTCACTCCGCCTGGCCTTCCTTGCCGCATCCCGCCTCCCGCCTCCCGCGCCCACCCGCACCATTGCTGGGGCGGCAACGGGTGGAATACGGCCGCATAGGGAGCTGAGAGCACCTGTATGCGCCCCAGAGACACCGGGATACCGGGAATGCGGCCGCATAAGGAGCTGAGAGCACCTGTATGCGCCCCAGAGACGCCGGATAGGCGGTATGCGCCCCAGAGACGCCGGGATACGGCGAATGCATGACCGTGCCCCCGCTCAGCGTCGGGCGGCGGCCATTCCGGCGGTGCGCGCCTGGGCGATCACTGCGGGCAGCGCGGCGGCCAGCGCGGCCACATCGCGCTCCGTCGTCGTCCAGCCCAGGGTGAAGCGCTGAGCACCGCGGGACTGTTCCTCGCTGAGGCCCATCGCGAGCAGCACGTGGGAGGGGCGCGGGACCCCGGCGGTGCAGGCCGAGCCGGTGGCGGTGTCGAAGCCCGCCATGTCCAGCATGAACAGCAGCGAATCGCCCTCGGCGTCGTCCACGGTGATGTGCAGGTTGTTCGGCAGCCGCAGCTCCGGGTGGGTTCGCGGGTCCGGCCCGCGCAGCGTGACTCCTTCGAGCCCGACGACGGCGTCCAGCAGCTCATCCCGCAGTCCCGCCAGCCGCTGAGACTCCTGCTCCTGAGAGGCCACCAGCTCCTGGGCCACCGCGGCGAAGGAACAGATCCCGGCGACGTCGAGCGTGCCGGAGCGGATGTCGCGCTCCTGCCCGCCGCCGTGCAGCACCGGGGTCAGCACCACGTCGCGTCGGACCAGCAGCGCGCCGATCCCCACCGGGGCGCCGATCTTGTGCCCGCTGATCGCCAGGGTCGCGGCGCCGGAGTCGCGGAAGCTCATCGGCGCCGTGCCGGGCGGAAGCGAGCCGAAGACCTGGACCGCGTCGGTGTGCAGCGGCACCCCGAAGCGCGCACAGAGCTCGCCGATCTGAGGGATCGGCTGTATCGCCCCGGTCTCGTTGTTGGCCCACATCACGGTGACCAGCGCGACCGAGTCCGCGGACTCGGCCAGGGTGGCCTCCAGTGCGGGCAGATCCACGATCCCCTGCGCGTCCACGGCGACGATGCCCAGTGCGGCGCCCTCGTGAGTCTCCAGCCATTCAGCCGTCTCGAGCACCGCGTGATGTTCGATCCCGGGCAGCAGGATCCGACGCCGGGCCGGGTCCTGCGCGCGGCGCTGCCAGTAGAGCCCCTTGACCGCGAGGTTGTCCGCCTCGGTGCCCCCGGAGGTGAAGATCACCTCCGAGGGGTGGGCTCCTGCGGCGCGGGCGAGCTGCTCGCGGGCGGAGTCCACCGCCAGCCGGGCGCGACGGCCGGAGCCGTGCAGCGAGGAGGGGTTCGACAGCGCCGGCATCACTTCGGTGAGCACACGCATGGCGGTGGGCTTGATCGGAGTGGTGGCGGCGTGGTCGAAATAGGTTCCGCCCGGCAGGGCCTCAGGTGCAGATGACATCGTGTCCACGATTCTACGCTTTTGGGGCTATCGTGAATCCTCGATGAGCAGTCACTCCGAAGATCTCTACAGTGTGCTGGGCATCGGCCCCGACGCCGACGCCCAGGCCGTCCGCGCGGCCTACCGCAAGCAGGCCAGGCGGGCCCACCCCGACGCCGGCGGCACTGCGGAGGAGTTCCACGAGGTGCAGTCGGCCTGGGAGGTCCTCGGCGATGAGGCTGCCCGGGCCGCCTACGATCGGAAGCTGCGCCAGCCGCAGGGCGCCGGCGCGGAAGAGGACTCCGAGAACGACGGGCCCACCTACGGCCGCCCAGGGTTCGGCGGCTTCGGCGGGTCAGGGGCGGCATTCCGGACCACCGCCTCGGGCAGCACCTCGGCGCGCTCCGGCAGCGCCGATTCCGCGCGCACCCCCTCGGGGACCGCCCATCTGGCCCCGATCTACATCCCGGACCTCTCCCGGCCCGAGCCGCTCTCGCTGCCGCTGACCAGTCAGCGCACGCATGGTCGGTTCGCCTCGAAGGGACTCTTCGGCGGAGGCCGCACCCGCCGCGCCGAGCGGATGGCGGCGCTGTTGGAGAAGCACGTGCTCGCCGAGCTGCCCACCGCGCGACTCTTCAACGCCGTCGCCCTGGAACCGGCGGGCAAGGATCGCCGCGGAGCCAGCCGCCCCCCGCGCGGGCCGGCTGTTGATCACGTGCTGGTCTGCGGGGACACCCTGGTGGTGGTCTCCTCCTTGGAGGTACCCGCTGCGGCTGCCTCCTGGGACGGCCACCGGCTCCACGCCGCCGGACGCTCGCTGACCCTGCCTGACCTCACCGGAGACTCCCGGTTGCTGCGGGCCACCCTGGAGGCCGCGATGCGTGATGCCGGCCGCGAGACCAGCCTGAACCTGGGGCAGCAGCTCGTGCTGCACTCCCCCGACGGCGGCATGCAGAGCCCGGTGGTGGAGTCCCGCGGGGCCGGCATCGCCCGGGCCCCGCTGGCCCCGGCGCGTGCCTTCCGCAGCATCCGCGAGCAGCTCGCCGCCTCCGCCCAGGCCAACGTGATCGACCGGCATCTGCTTGCCGCGCTGCGCCGGCAGCTGCAGCACCCGTTCGAGTGACCGCGCGATGAGCCGAGTCCGGCGCCGGTAGGATGACCGGCGTGAACACTCCGATTCGGGTGCTGGTGGACCAGCCTGAGATCCCCGGCAACACCGGCAACCTGATCCGGCTCGCCGCCGTCACCGGGGTGGAGCTGCATCTGGCCGAACCGATCGGCTTCGACTTCGCCGACGCCAAGCTGCGCCGTGCGGGTCTGGACTACCACGATCTCGCCGTGATGACCGTGCACCCGAACCTGGAAGCGGCCTATACGGCACTTGCCCCCCAGCGCATCTTCGCCTTCACCGGCGAGGGCACCGTCACCCACACCTCGATCACCTACCGCCCGGGCGATGTGCTGCTCTTCGGTCGGGAGTCCACCGGGCTGGATGAGGCGGTCAAGGCCGATCCGCGTATCACCGATCGGGTGCGGATCCCGATGCTCGCCTCGCGGCGTTCGCTGAACCTGGCGAACTCGGTCTCGATCGCCGTCTACGAAGCCTGGCGTCAGGACGGTTTCGGCGGAGCCGTCTGACGCTCATGAGGGTGTTGGTGCCGCTGAAGCCCTCTGGGGATCGCTACACTCACCAACCATGGACACCGCCTCTGACCGCTCTGCATCGGATCACCCCGAAGACCTCCCCGACGGCGACCTGAACCGCGCAGAACACGACCGCGGGTCCGTCCATGACACCACCGGCAACGACGACGTCGGCGGCCGGCCCGACTCCGCCGAGTCCTCGCACGATCCGAGGCTGAGCGAGCTCCTCGCCGGTTCCGCCCGCGGCGACCAGCCCTCCTTCGCCACCTTCTACGAGGCCACCTCCGATGTGGTCTACGGGCTGGCGCTGCTGATGCACGAAGAGCCTGAGGGGGCGCAGGCCTCCATGTTGGCGGTCTACCACCAGCTCTGGGACCAGGCCGACGAGCGCGCCCAAGACCTCCGGCTGCAGTCCCAAGCCTCGGAGCTGCTCACCGACGAGCACGCCGCCGACGAACATCGCCCCGACGACGCCTACCGGCCCACCGAATACGAGCTGGTCCTGGAATGGCTGGTCCCGCTGGCGCACCGGATCTTCGTGGAGCGCTTCCGCGAGGGCCTGGCCACACCGATCCGCCTCGCAGTGGTCCCGGCCGATGAGGGGGGCGGGATCGCCGGTCTTCCCGAGGAGATCATCGAGGACATCAGCGTGCTCTCGGACTCGCAGTCTCAGGCGCTGGCGCTGAGCTACCTCGCCGGCGACACGCACCAGCAGGTGGGCGCCGCGGTGGGCGCAGCCGTTCCGGCCGTGAAGTCCCGACTGCGCGACGGCATGACCCGGATGCACACCAGACGCACCACCCGCGAGGCGGAGCTCGATCCGATCCTGCGGGCCGCGGTGACGAAGAAGGACGTGGAACGCTCCGGCGCGGTGAACCGGAACTTCACCGAGGACATCGGCGCCGACGTCGAACACGGACTGCTCGTGGAGCTCGCCGAGGTCTACGCGCTGGACGCTATCGACAACCGGGAGCGCGCCGTGCTGGATGAGGCCGCCCTGACCGCCGACGAGGCCACCGCGCGCGCCTGGGACACCCGGGTGCTCTCGGCCCGGCGCACGCTCGCCGAGATCTTCACCGCCTACCCGGTGGTCCCGCCTGGCCAGCTGCTCGAGGAGGTGCTCTACAACCTCTCCGACCAGGAGGTGGGCATGGGGATGGTGGAGTCCATCTCGAGCCACACCGAGGTGGCTCCCAAGCGCGAGCCGGTGGTGAAACGTTGGATGATCGTCAGCGGGCTCGCCGTCGTCGTGCTGGCCGCGGTCCTGCTGATCTGGGGACTGACCATCGGCCAGGACGTGCAGGCCACGGCCGACGGGGACCCCGAGGCGCGGGTGGTCGACGGCATCGAGCTCGCCGAGGGCGGCACCGCACGGGCGGTGATCTCCGAGGCCGAGAATGTGGGCTATGTGGACTTCTCCGAGGTCGGGGAGCTCGAGGGCGACGCCACCTACCAGCTCTGGCTCATGCCGCGCGACGACGCCCAGCCCAGTTCGCTGGGCAACTTCACCGCCGCGGAGCTCGAGGAAGAGATCGTGACCCTGCGCAATATCGAATCGAACCGGGCGCTGCAGATCACGGTTGAACAGATCCGCGGCGAGGAGCGCCCGATGGGCGAGACCGTCGGCGAGATCGAGATGCGTGAACGAGTCACCGACGGCCCGCAGTACGGCGGGTCCGCCGATCAGGAGGAAGAGGACTGATGAGCGCAGAATCCACACCCACCACCGGCAGCGCTGACTTCGCGACCTGCGATCTCTACGACGCCGACGAGTCGCTGCAGTCGCTCTCGCTGCAGCTGCTGAACCTCGGCGGCCGCGCCCGATTCACCGGCCCGATCCGGACCATCCGCTGCCACCGGGACAACGGACTGGTCAAAGAGCTGCTGAACTCCCCCGGTGACGGTGCCGTGCTCGTCGTCGACGGCTCAGGCTCGCTGGACTCGGCCCTGATCGGTGACATGATCGCCGCCTCCGCTATCGAGAACGGCTGGGCCGGAGTGGTCATCCACGGCGTGATCCGTGACCGTGAGCAGCTCGCCGAGATGGACCTCGGGGTGCGCGCGCTGGGCTCGAACCCGCGGAAGTCGGTCAAGGACGGAGCCGGCGAGGTCGATGTGCCGGTCCAGTTCGGCGGCGTCAGCTTTGTGCCCGGGGCGACCCTGTGGTCCGACGCCGACGGCGTGCTCGTCAGCAACGTCTGAGTCACTGCCGGTCGGAATCACCGCCGGTCGGAATCACCGCCGGTCGGAGTCACCGCCTTCAGGGCTCAGAACCCGCTGATCGTGTCCGGGGCGTTGACCGTGACCCAGTGGAACTCCTCGGCGAAGCCGCCGGCCCCGTGGATCTCACGCATCTGCTCCAGCACGAAATCCTGCATCCGCTCGGCGTCGGGGTGCTGGCTGAAGTGGGCCCGCAGCGCATCCAGCTTCACCGACTCCTGACCCGAGACGTCGAGCCGGAGGTTCACCCGCTCCTGCGGCGCTGTGGTGAGCAGCAGATGCCGGATCTTGAAGGCCTCGAGCCCCGCGGCCGCGAGCTCCGGGTAGGCGAAGGGGTTCTCCACGGAGGGGTAGGCGGCGCGGACCACGGCCTCGCCGCAGGCCAAGTGATCGGGGTGCGACTTCTGCAGCCGGTCCCAGGCGCGTTCGGGATGCGGAGAGACGACCACCTCTGGCCGCACCTGGCGCATGATCCGCACGATCTTTCCGACCAACTCCGCGGTGGGCGCGACGAAGCCGTCGCGCTCGTCGAGCAGGATCACCTCGTGAACCCCCAGTGCCGCGGCCGCCTGACGCTGTTCGGCCTCCCGCACTCGGGCCAGCTCGGCCCCGTCGCGCCCGGGTTCGAAGCCCCCGGCGTCCCCGGCGGTGAGCAGGCACAGAGTCACCTGCACCCCGGCCGCGGTGAACGCCGCGATGCTGCCGGCCGCGCCGAAGTCGATGTCATCGGGATGAGCCCCGAAGGCGAGCACCCGGCGGACCTCGTGCTCCGCCGCCAGCGCGGCGGGGGTGGTCAGCTCGGCACGGGTGGAGGATCCGGGGGTTGCCGACATCGCGGTCTGCGAAGAACCGGCTGGGAACGACTCAGACTCAGGTCGCGCCAAGGGTCACCTCGGTCTCTTCCTGCTGGCCGTCCCGCGTGTAGCTGATCGTCACGGTCTCCCCGGCCGCGTACTCGCGGATCGTGGCGGTCAGCGCCAGCGAGTCTTCGATCCGCCGGTCGTTGACCGCGGTGATGATGTCGCCGGTGGTAAGCCCCGCTTCGGCGGCCGGGGTGTTTCCCGGCACGTCATCGATCAGCGCGCCCACGGTGAAGCCGGGCATCACCGGAGCAAGTCCGGTATCGGTCTCGTCCGGGACCTCCTGGGAGCCGGCGGCCGCGACCGTGACGCCGAGCAGCCCGTGCGAGACCTCACCGGTATCGATGAGCTCCTGCGCGACCCGCTGGGCATAGTCGATCGGCACCGCGAAGCCCACACCGATGGACCCGGCGTCGGACTCGGCGCCTCCCCCGGAGGAGGCGATGGCCACGTTGACGCCGATCACCCGACCCTCGTCGTCGACGAGGGCGCCGCCGGAGTTGCCGCGGTTGATCGCGGCGTCGGTCTGGATCACGTTGAGATGAATCGAACCCTGGGTGGGGGAACCCTCCATGTCAGGGAAGTAGAACTCGAAGCCGTCCTCTTCGCTGCCCTCCTCAGGTGCCTCCGGGGCGTCGGCACCCTCGTCCTCCACGGCGGAGGAGGCGACCGAGATGGTGCGGTTCAGCGTGGAGACGATCCCGTCGGTGACCGTGCCGGCCAGGCCGAGCGGGGCACCGATGGCGATGGTCTGATCGCCGACGTTGAGATCCCCGGAAGAGCCAAGCTCGGCCGGCTGGATCCCTTCGATGTCCTCCAGCTGGATCACCGCGAGATCACTCAGCGGGTCGGTGCCCACCAGGGTGGCGTTGGAGACCGAGCCATCGCTCATCCGGGCCTGAATGTCGGGAT
Source organism: Nesterenkonia aurantiaca (assembly GCF_004364585.1). Lineage (GTDB taxonomy): Bacteria > Actinomycetota > Actinomycetes > Actinomycetales > Micrococcaceae > Nesterenkonia > Nesterenkonia aurantiaca. Next base: position 50,504 of record NZ_SOAN01000001.1, read on the forward strand.
CCGGGGCGGCCCCGCCGAGGGTCACCACGTGGGTGTTGGTCAGCACATGGCCTTCCTCGTCCAGGATGATGCCTGAGCCCGAACCGCCCTGGCCGCCTTCGCTGACTGCCAGGGTGACCACCGATGGAGACGCCTTCGCGGCCGCGGCGGTGACCACGGTGGCGGAGTCGGGGTTGTTGATCTCGATGCCTCCGGCGGAGGAGGTGCTGATGCTTCCGTCGTCGAGCACGGCCTGGGTGCCGGCCACCACACCACCGCCGAGCAGCCCGGCGAGCAGCACCGCGAGCGCGAGACCGCCGACGCCCACGGTGCGCCTGGCGCCTGGCTGCTGCTGGCTGGGGTGCGCGAAGGCGGCACCCGATCCGTACCCGCCGTAGGCGCCATGGCCCGCTCCGCCGTAGGAGGGGTCCTGGTTGTACTGCGGCTGGCCGTACTGACCCTGCTGGTCCTGTCCGTACTGACCCTGGCCGTATTGGCCGTACTGACCGGACTGGTCCTGACCGTGCTGACCGTACTGGTCATGACCATGCTGATCCTGGCCGTACTGGTCATTAGCATCCTGACCGTACTGCGGCTGACCGTGCTGTGGCTGACCGTGCTGGGGCTGGTGCTGTTCCTGGCCTGGCTCGCCCGGGGCGTAGCCGCCCTGCTCAGCGCGGTGATGCTGGGAGGAGGGAGTCCCGGAGGGCGAGGCGGGCCAGTTCGCGGAGTAGGACTCCGCCCCGGCCTGGGCCGGCACATCAGCTTCGGGAGAGACCGGTCCCGGTGGGACAGGATCGATCCGCGCGGTGGCGTCCTCCGGGGGGTCAACATCGTCCCGGCGAGGGCCGTTGTGCGGATCTGAACTCATGGTGGAACCTGCCTTTGTGGTCTTGCGCTGTGATAGTGGGGCGGCGAGATCGGGACACGCATACTCTCGCGGGCTCGACTGCCATTGTCAGCGCCCATCCTGTATCGACGACGATAACGGCCTGGATGCCTCCTGGACGATTCCAGGAGACTGCGATCCGCCCGCCACCGTTGACCTCGCAGGCCGCGAGCCCCCTGCTACGCCCACAGACGAGCTGACCGTTGGCTGATAGACGATGTCATAGGCCACTTATAGACTCGGCCCATGGTGCCCGATATAGTCCTCAATCCACCCATCAGCCTCGGGATGATCGTGATCGGCCCGCTGCTGATCGGTGCGGTCATCCTCGGTCTGATCGGCCTGGGCGCGGTGTGGCTCTCCGGCGGCAAGAAGCAGAACCGCCGGCTTCAGGGCTTCGCGAACAACCAACAGCTCTCCGGCGGCAAGAACTCCGGAACCGAATCCGCCGAGGAGCGACGGCTGGCTGCGATGAGCCTCGAGGAGCTTCGGCGCGAGGCCGGTTCGCTGCTGATCGCGGCGGACAACGCGGTGAACTCCTCCGAACAGGAGATCCTCTTCGCCAGCGCCGCCTACGGCGATGAACAGGTCGCCCCTTTCCAGAAGGACGTGGACGAGGCGCGGGAGCACCTGCAGGAGTCCTTCCGGATGCAGCACACGGTGGACCGCGATCCGCCGGAGGATGAGCACGAGGCCCGCGAGCTGCTGCGCAAGGTCATCGAGAACTGCCAGCGGGTCAGCGAGACCCTGGAGTCACACCGCCAGGACTTTGAGTCTCTGCGCAGCCTCGAGCTGGACCCGCGTCCGGCCCTGGAGCAGCTGCGCAGCCGGATCGGCGAGCTCCGGGACCGCCGCGGAGAGGCCGAGAAGCGTCTCCCGAACCTGCAGTCCAAATACGACGACGAGGCGCTCACCTCCTTCACCGAAGGCCTGGCCCATTCCGCGCGCAGCCTTCAGCACGCCGAAGGCTCGGCCCAGGACGCCGAGCAGGCGCTCACCGATTCCCAAGCCTCCGATGCGGTGGTCGCGATCCACGCCGGAGAGGAAGCCGCCGGGGAGGCCGGGAAGCTGATCGAATCCCTCGAAGAGACCCAGTTGCGGCTGCGCAGCGCCGAGCAGAACCTCAGCATCGGTCTGGACCAGACCGAGCAGGACATCGCCCAGGCGCGCGCCACCATGCAGGCAGGCCAGTCCGCGGAGCTCGCCGGCCCCATCGCCGCGGCCGAGGCCGCGGTCAAACAGGTGCGCCGGGCGCTGGACGCAGGGTCCAAGACCAACCCGCTGGAGCTGCTGAACTCGCTCGAGATCGCCCATCGCGAGCTCGACGAGCCCTTGAACGCGGTCCGGGACCAGCAGGCCCGGGACCGACGGGCCCGTGAGGTGCTGCAGACCGAGATCCTCACCGCACGCCACCAGGTGCAGTCCTCCCGGGACTACCTGCGCTCCAAGCGCAGCGGCGCCACCTCGCGCACCCGGATGGCGGAGGCCGAACGCACCCTCGCCGAGGCGGAGGCCATCGGAGACCGCGAACCGGCCAAGGCGCTGGAGCTGGCCACCCAGGCCAAGACCCTGGCCGTGCAGGCCGCTCAGATCGCCCGCCAGGAATCGGCTGAAGACGCGCTCAGCGGCGGGGGCGGAGGCTACGGCGGCGGATTCGGCGGATTCGGCATGCCGGGCGGCTATGGCCATATGGGCGGGGGCGGCTTCGGGCGCCGTCGTCGGATGTTCTGAGTCTTCACCGGGGCCGTGCCATGGCCGTGTGAAGAACCCGTGACTAGTATCGACCACGTGAGCAATCGATAGACATTGATGCACAAGGAAAGGTGAACACTGTGAGCAAGCAGTCCATTTTAGGTCGCATGTCCCAGCTGGTCCGCGCGAACGTCAACGCCATGTTGGATCGTTCCGAGGACCCGGAGAAGATGCTGGACCAGATGGTCCGAGACTTCACCAACAACATCGCAGAGGCCGAAGAGGCGATCGCCCAGACCATCGGCAATCTGCGCATGATGGAGGACGACTACAGCGAGGATCTCGAGAACTCGAGGTCCTGGGGCCAGAAGGCGCTGGCCGCCTCCCGGAAGGCGGACGAGTTCCGCGACGGCGGCAACGCTGAGAACGCGCAGAAGTTCGACAATCTGGCCAAGGTCGCCATCCAGCGCCAGATGGAGGCAGAGTCCTCGGCGAAGTCTGCCGAGCCGACCATCACCTCCCAGCGCGAGATCGTGGACCGGCTCAAGACCGGTCTCGAGCAGATGAAGACCAAGCGTCAGCAGCTGGTGTCCAAGCGCGACGAGCTGATCGCCCGCTCCCGCGCCGCGCACGCCCAGTCCCAGGTCCACGACGCCGTGAAGTCCATCGACGTGATGGACCCGACCTCCGAGGTGGGACGCTTCGAAGAGAAGATCCGCCGCGAAGAGGCCAAGGTGCGGGGGCAGAACGAGCTGGCCGCCTCCTCACTGGATGCGCAGTTCGAGTCTCTGGAGGATCTGGGCGAGCAGGCCGAGGTCGACGCCCGGCTCGCCGCGCTGAAGTCCGGCAGCTCCGCTCCGGCGGCCCTGGGCGCCGGATCCTCAGAGGCAGGGTCCTCCGATGCGCAGGCCACCGAGGACTACACCGCGCAGCTCGAGGCCCAGGAGCGCAACCGCGCCTGAACGCAGTATGACGCCGGTTCGGCAGCGGTGCTGAAGTGATGGAACAATGGGGAGTGAACGCGACGTTCACTCCCCATTGTCGTCGCAGCAACCCAAACCTTCAGGAGACCTCCGTGACCACTGAGTCCACCTCGCACACTGCCGCCGCCACAGGTGCCACCGCGGTGAACACCGGATTGGCCCAGATGCTCAAGGGTGGCGTGATCATGGACGTGGTCACCCGCGAGCAGGCGCGCATCGCCGAAGACGCCGGTGCCGTCGCTGTCATGGCCCTCGAGCGCGTGCCCGCCGACATCCGCGCCACCGGCGGTGTCGCCCGGATGTCTGACCCCGATCTGATCACCGGCATCATCGATGAGGTCTCCATCCCCGTGATGGCCAAGGCCCGGATCGGTCACTTCGTCGAGGCGCAGATCCTGGAGCACCTCAAGGTCGACTACATCGACGAGTCCGAGGTCCTCTCCCCTGCGGACTACATCCACCACATCGACAAGTCCAAGTTCAAGGTGCCCTTCGTCTGCGGTGCGACCAACCTCGGTGAGGCGCTGCGCCGGATCACCGAGGGTGCTTCGATGATCCGCTCCAAGGGTGAGGCCGGCACCGGTGACGTCTCCGAGGCGATGAAGCACATCCGCACGATCAACGGTGAGATCGCCCGGCTGACCTCGCTGGCCGAAGATGAGCTCTATCTGGCGGCGAAGGAGCTGCAGGCCCCCTACGCGCTGGTCAAGCAGATCGCCCGCGAAGGGCGCCTCCCGGTGGTCCTCTTCGTCGCCGGCGGTGTGGCCACTCCCGCCGACGCCGCGATGATGATGCAGATGGGCGCCGACGGCGTCTTCGTCGGCTCGGGCATCTTCAAGTCCGGCAACCCCGCCGAGCGCGCCGCCGCGATCGTGAAGGCCACCACCTATTACGACGATCCCGCCGTGGTCGCCGAGGCCTCCAAGGGCCTGGGCGAGGCGATGGTCGGCATCAACGTCGCAGACCTCCCGGCCCCGCACCGGTTGGCTGAGCGCGGCTGGTGAGCACACCCCGCATCGGGGTCCTGGCGCTGCAGGGGGCCGTGGCCGAGCATGCTCGCGCCCTGCGCGCCGCCGGTGCTGAGGTCTCCACCGTGCGTCGCCCCTCCGAGCTCGAGGGCCTTGACGGGCTGATCGTGCCCGGCGGGGAATCCACCACCATGGCCCGGCTCGCCGCCCCGGTGCGGCTCTTGGAGTCCATCCGGGAGCGGCACGCCGAGGGCATGGCGATGTTCGGGACCTGCGCCGGGATGATCCTGATGGCGGATCAGATCCTCGACGCCGAGGCGCTCACCGGCTTTGAACGCATCGGCGGCCTGGACGTCGTGGTGCGGCGCAACGGCTATGGCGGCCAGCTGGAGTCCTTCGTCGGACCGCTGCAGGTGGCCGGACTCCCCGGGGACGACACCACCCCGTTTGAGGCCGTCTTCATCCGCGCCCCGGTGATCGAGTCCCTGGGCACCGACGTGGAGGTCATCGCCTCCTGGCAGGACCGGCCGGTGGCGGTTCGGCAGGGACGGATCCTGGCCGCGAGCTTCCATCCGGAGCTGACCCCGGATCACCGGCTGCATCGGTATTTCGTCGAGATCACCGCGGAGCACAAGGTCAGCTGACCTGAAAATCAGCTCTGGTTCGGGCATGATGTCCCAAGGATGCCGTACGCGGAACCTTCGACCATGGAGAGCACATGACTGACGGACCACACCACGGGCAGAGCCCCACCGGCCCCGCTGCCCGCGCAGCGGACCCGCACACGCCCCAGGTCCAGCTGCAGATGCTCGCCGGAGACCATCCCGAGCTGCGACCGCTGATCGCGCAGAATCCCAACACCTACCCCGAGCTGCTCCAGTGGCTGGCCGAACTCCATGACCCAGCCGTGGACGCCGCGCTGGCCCGACGCGCTGCCGGAACCGGCCCTCGGGCGGACCCCGGGACGGATGAGTTCTCCGCCGTGCGCGATGAGCGCCCGCAGGACTACCCGCAGTCGCAGCCAGGTCACGGCTACTACCCCGCCGCCCCCACCGGCCCGGCTCCTTGGGAATCCAATCCGGGTCCCGCTCCCTGGGAAGCTCCGGCCAACCAGGCGCCCTATGCCGAACCGGAGCCGCGCCGTCGTCGCGGCGGCACCTGCGCGATCATCTTCCTGATCCTGCTGGTCGCCGCGGCCGCCGTGGTGGCCGCCTACTTCCTGATCTTCAACGGGGTCTTCAGCGGCGACGATGAGCCGACCGAGGAGACCTCGATCTCCCAGGACCAGAATGAGCAGGACCAGAACGAACCGGGCGAGGACCCGGACGAAGCGGGGGCTCAGGGCGCCGAGTCCGATGCCCCCGAGGAGGACGACGCCGAGATCGTGCGCCCCGCACCCGAGGGCGCCCAGGACATCCCCGCGTTCACCGCGCCTTCGGGGAACATCAACTGCGCCATCGGGGAGGACGAGCTCGAGTGCAGCATCCTGGACTATGGCTTCGACGCTCCGCAGGACTGTGACGGGCCTGCACGCTTCTCGGTGGGGTCCGAGGATCCGCAGCTCGGCTGCGGCAGCACCGAGGGTGAGAACTCGGCGACCCTGCAGTACGGCCAGTCGGCCAGCAATGGTCGGTTCGCCTGCGTCTCCTCCGAGTCCGGCTTCGAGTGCTGGAACACCGAGACCGGCAACGGATTCTTCATGGCGCGCGAAAGCTACCAGCTGCAGAACTGATCTGGAGCCACCTCACCCGGTTCCTGCGACGAGAGTACACTTCGGACGCAACGAATTGTTCACACTGAACGGCTGGCCTGGTGCCGCGTCGTCGGGACCGAAAAGGAACGCATGGCTTCGAACGATCACGAGCTCAGTGGCATCGCCGCCGATCCGCGCACGGATTGGGAGACTCTGCACTGGATCGCGGAGAACCAGCCAGCCCTGCGCCCTACCGTCGCGGAGAACCCCGCCACCTACCCGGAGCTGCTCGATGCCCTCGCCTCCCTCGGTGACCCGGAGATCGACGCGGCCCTGACCCGACGGCGCGAAGCCCTGGCAGCCGCTGCGGCGCAGCCGCGGCCTGCGGACCCGGCGACTCCCCCGGCACTTGCAGGCACCCCGACACAGAGCGCGCCATCGGCTCAGACCCCCGCAGACGCGGCTCCCCCGGCCCCTCCCCCGGCACCCGGCCAGGCACCCGGCCAGGACTATGCCGGCAGCACCCGCGATGAATGGTTCGCCACCGGCTCCCACGACGCCGGTGCGACCGGGGCCGGTTATTCAACGATCCCCGCGCCTGCCCGGTCCGGCGCAGTCAGGTCTGCCGCGCCGCCTCGCAGGCGCCGTTCCAGGGCTCCGAAGTTCCTGCTCACCGTGCTGCTGCCGGTCCTGGTGCTGATCGCCCTGAGCGCTCTGGCGCTGTCCCTGCTGGACGGGGGGTCCCCCCAGGACACCACCGCCGCAGAAGCCCCGGCGCAGGCCCAGTCTTCCCAGGAGGCTGAGGATGAGTCCGCAGAGGAGCCTGAGCCGAGCCCCACGGAGGAACCTCCGACTCCGGACGAGCGGCGCGCCGCGGTGGCTGCGCTTCCTGAGGAGTCCAGCTGCGACTCCCCCGCCGCGGACCGCGAGGTCTTCCTGGAACTGGCCTCAGCGGCCTCGGAGAACGGCAGCTGGGTCGAGTCAGAGGACGCCACCCTGGTTCGAGACGCACTCATCGGGCTGCAGGACAGCTGCGACAACACTCACGCGGCGGCGTTGTTCCTGGACCTGCGTGGGTCAGAGCAGACCCCCAACGCGCTGCGTGGCACCGTTGCAGACATGGGCTCCGCCTGGATCCAGGCGTCCTTCCCCGCGCAGGGCCAGCCCCTGAGCTCCTTCGTCTCCCCCGATGGCAATGTGGTCTGCGAGCTCGCAGACACGTTGCGCTGCCGGGTGCTGCAGCACAGCTTCAGCGCCCCCGAGGGGTGCACCGAGGGTGTCACCTACGCCATCCGAGTGGACCGCACCGCGGAACCCGATTGCGAGAACCCGGTGCCCCAGCAGGGGCAGCAGGTGCTGGGCTACGGGCAGACGGCCTCGAACGAGTTCTTCGCCTGCACGTCCTTCCAGTCGCAGATGTCCTGCTGGAACCAGCTCACCGGTGAAGGCATCAACCTTTCCGCGAGCCGCAACTTCACCTACTGAGCAGTTCCGGGCGCTGCTGGAGGCTGGACCGCCTCGGGTCCATGAGTGGTTCCATGGCCCGCGCCGGCTCGGCACGCGCGGGGTCGGCTCACCCCGCACCTCCTACGGTTTTGCGTGCTTGTCGCCCAGCGTCGGGAAAGAGCACCCGCGGAATGAACCAGACGCAGAAGATCATGCCCAGGAGCTCGATCAGAGACTGCATGACCACCACGATCGCGGCGGTCTCCCAGCCCGCGGGCAGCGCCAGCGCGAAGGGCAGCACGATGAAGGAGTTGCGGGTGCCCATCGAGAACGCCAGCGTGCGTCCCTGCGCCAGGTCCAGGCCTGCCACGCTGGCCAGGGTCTTCGACATCAGCAGGCTGGTCGCCAGGAACAGCGAAACCACTCCCAGGACGATCGGCAGCAGATGCAGGTCCGCAAGGACCGCACCGACGTTCGCGACGGCGACGAGCAGCACCACCACCGCCAACAGCGGCACCGGCACCCACCCGAGGCGGTCGACGGCGGCAGCCACCGCCGGTCGGCGTCCGGCCCAGGCCTCGGTCAGGACGGCCAGTCCCAGCGGCAGCAGCACCACGACGACGGCGGGCCAGATGTCTGCCGGTGAGAACACCACCCGCAGGTCAGCATCTGAGATCAGCCACAGGTACAACGGCAGGAGCAGCAGCTGAAGCACCAGCAGCACCGGGGTCAGCGCGGTCGCCCGGGCGGCGTCGCCTGAGCCCAGCTGGCTGAAGCTGATGAACCAGTCGGTGCACGGCACCAGCAGCACCAGAAGCAGGCCCAGCTGGAGGGCCTGATCATCCGGGAGGAACTGGACCATCGCCCAGACCGCTGCGGGGAGCAGGACGAAGTTCCCGAGCAGGGCCGCCGCCATGAAGCGCCCCTCGGCGAACGCTGTGGGCACCGCCGCCATCGGGACCTGGGTGAACGTCGCGTAGAGCAGCAGCCCCAGGACCGGCCAGAGCAGCGCATCGGCGGTCCCGGCCAGCTGCGGGGCCAGCGTGCCCAGGCCCAGTCCCAGCAGGACGGCGCCGAGGTAGAGCCAGACCTGGTGGCGCTCGAGTCTCTGGCGTCTCATCGGTCCGGCTCCTCCTGACTCTGCCCACCACCGTGTCGGTGCACGACACTCTGCCACAGGCCTGACGCTGCGGCCGAGGGGACCTACGGCTCTACTCGCGCGCCGCGGGGCGCTGCATGGTGGGGATACCAGTGCATGGTGGAGACACCAGCGGCCGTTCAGCCTCCGCCGATCCTCGCGCTGACGCTGAGTCCCGCCATCCTCCAGATCGAGAGGCGCAGAGCACATGGACGCCACAGAGACCCGGGACCAGAAGATCGCCAGGTTGTCTGAAGAGGTCGCCCGGCTGCGGTCACAGCTCAAGACCCAGCCGGTGCAGGCGCCGCCCACGCGCACACGCCGGACCGGAGGGGGACGCGCGTTCCTCGCAACGCTGCTGATCCTGCTCGGTGTGCTCATGGCCCCGCTCGCCCTCGTCGCCGCGTGGACGAAGGCCGAGGTCACCGACACAGATCAGTTCGTCGCCACCATGGCCCCGATCGTGGAGGATCCCGCCTTCCAGGCCTTCCTGGTCGAGGAGATCACCGTGGCGATCAACGAGGAGATCGACCTCGAGACGGTCACCTCAGACCTCTTCGACGGGATCGCGACCCTCGACCTTCCACCCCGGGCCTCCGACGCGCTCCAGCTGCTCGAACAGCCCGCGGTGGAAGGCGCGCAGTCACAGATCCGTTCCACCACCGAGCGGCTCATCGCCTCTGACACCTTCGAGCAGGTCTGGGACCAGGCCCTGCGGATCAGCCACGCCCGGCTCATCTCCGCGCTCAGCGGAGACACCTCCGGCGCCGTCGTGATCAACGAATCCGGCGAGGTCGGCATCCAGCTCGGACCCCTCGTCGCCTCCGTCAAGGAACAGCTGACCGCGCAGGGGTTCGCGCTGGCCGAGCGGATCCCCGAGGTCGATAGGACGGTCGTCCTCGCGCAGTCCGATGAGCTCGTCCAGGCACGAACCGCCTACCAGGCAGTGGATGTGCTCGGCTTCGTGCTCCCCTGGGTGAGCATCGGTCTGATCGCAGTCGGCGTCCTCGTCGCGGGGCGGAGGGCGAAGGCGCTGATCTGGGCCGGGGTCGGCCTGGCGTTCGCTATGGCCTTGCTCGCGATCGGCGTGGCGCTGGGACGTGTCCTCGCGGTCGCCACGGTCTCGCCGCAATACATGCCCTCGGGTGCCGCCGAGGCGATCTACGACGCCCTGGTGCCCCTGCTCTACTCGACGGCGCTCGCCGTCGGCACAGCTGGCGTCACCCTCGCGGCCGTCAGCTACTTCGCCGGTCCGTTCCGCGGGGCCATCGCGGTCCGACGCTTGACCGTTGATTCGGCAGAACACCTCCGGGTGGCAGCAGAGAAGGCCGGGGCCAGCACCGGCCGGTTCGGCACGTTCCTCCACCGAGCCCGCCGCTACATCCGGATCGGCATCGCCGTCATCGGCGCTGCGGTCGTGCTGCTCATGAGGCCGTTGACCCCAGAGGTGATCCTGTGGACCGTATTCGGTGCCCTTCTCTCCATCTTGCTGCTCGAACTGCTGTGGCGGCCGCCCTCCGTGGAGGCTGAGCCGGCGCAACATCGGGCGTCGGCAGCAGCGCATGAACAGTCGGGGGCGGCGCAGTGATCAGGGAAGCAGTGATCAGGGAAGCGGGATGTGGGAGGGCTGCTCCTGGCCGTCGCCGCCGTTGTGGTCCTCGGACCAGCGGTGATACGCCGCCACCAGCGGAACAGAGCTGAGTCCGTGCAGGACCACGCTGAGCGCGATGGTGACGACCACCGTGGTCAGCACCACTTCGCCCTCCGGGACCCCGCGCTCAAGGACGATGAGCGCGAACACCAGCGAGGCCAGTCCGCGCGGACCGAACCACAAGATGAAGACCACCGTCTGCCACGGGACCCCCTGGCCGGCGAAGGCGATCGCCACCGGGACTATTCGAATCAGGGTCAGGCTGAGCGTGGCATAGAGGAACACCTGCCAGGTGATGTTCGGGATGACCAGCGTCAAGGCGAGTGCTCCGAATCCGATCCACACGACGGCTGCGAGAAGACCGCCGGTCTCCTCGGTGAGCGGGATGACGGCCGACGCCTGCGCCCCCGAGACGCTGCCGAAGGCGAGCCCGCCGACGAAGGCGGCGATGAACGCGCTGCCGCCGAGCGTCAGCGCCATCGTGTAGGCGAGCAGCGCCGGCGAGAGGAGCAGCACCTGACGCCACTCGCTCCTGATCCAGCCACGCCGCTCCGCGAAGCGGAACAGCAGCCCGCCGAGGACGCCGGCAGCGAGCCCGCCGGTGAGCCCCCAGCCGATCTGGATGATCATGTTGCTGATCACCGCAGAGATGACCCTGGTCTGAAGCTCCGCGTTCGCGATCTCGAGTGCCACCAGGAAGAAGGGCACCGCCAGTCCGTCATTGAGGCCGCTCTCCACATCCAGCGAGTGCCGCACACGGGTCGTCACCGCCGGGTCGGAGACGACCTTCTGGCCCAGCGCCGCGTCGGTGGGGGCCAGCATCGTGGCGAGCAGGAACACGGAGGCAAGGGCAACGGTGGGGAAGATGAGCGCCCCGACGCCGATGCCGGCGAGCATCGTCAGAGGCAGCCCGATCAGCAGCAGCCGTCTGGGCCATCCCCGCGTGGCGCGACGCGCTCCGAAGTGGAGCCGGGTGGCGTCACTGAACAGGATGAGAACGAGCGCGAGCTCTGCCACCCGGTGGACCGCTTCTGATTCCACCGAGATGTCGAGAACGCCGAGTACCGACCCGCCGAACAGGAAGCCTGCGGCGGCGAGGAACAGCGCAGGGGTGACGCCGCGCCGGTCCAGCGGACCGGAGACTGCACTCCAGATGATGATGATCGCCAGTACCGTCGCTGCCACCACCATGGGGTCCCGCTTCCGCTTGTGCCCTGTCCTGCAGCATCGGACAGTTCCTCGGACAGGATCCGGAGGTCTGGGCCCGACGCTACCCGCGGATCCACCGCCGAGACAGGGACCAAGTACCCGCTGTGACCATCCCCTGCCGGAAACTCAGAGAAAGAGCCAGTGGATGGCCTGGGTCATCGCTGCCTCGCTCACACTGCACTCCTGGCTCCGCCAGGACGACATAGATCACGGACTCCGCTGCGGCCACACGACCCAGGAAACGGCTGAGCTACTCGCAGCCCGCGCCAGGGTCCGACAGCTCGAGCAAGAAATCTCGATCCTCTGACGAACATCCACCTGGCTCGACGAGGAGCCTTGAATCCGAGGGGGACAGCAAAAAGGCCCCCGACCTGGTGTTACCAGGTCGAGGGCCTTATCTCGTTGCGGGGGCAAGATTTGAACTTGCGACCTCCGGGTTATGAGCCCGGCGAGCTACCGAACTGCTCCACCCCGCGTTGCGACTTGTTTAGTCTACGCACACATTTCCTGTGTGCAAAATCAGAATGAACGACTTGGTGTGTGACCTCTGACACCCGCCTCCCCGTCCGGACCACGAGGGTCCGAACGGGGAGATTCTGCGGGTTTCAGATCAGCTCCGGAGGATCACTCCTCCAGGTCAGCCTCGGCCTGCAGGGCATCATCGATGGCCTGCTGCAGCCGCTCCTGGGCCTCGCCATAGGTGGCGAAGTCACCGTCGGAGAGTGCCTCATCCGAGTCCTGGAGCGCCTCGCCTGCGCGATCCAGGGCATCGTTCAGACGCTCCTGAGCGGGACCGGTCGGCGCGGTGGGACCTTCGGTCTCCTCGGCGTCGGTCTCATCCTCGGTGGTGGCCTCTTCCTCAGCAGGCGCCTCCTCCTCGGTGGCCGCGTCGTCCTCGGCCGGAGCGTCACCCTCGGGCACGTCCAGCTCGGAGTCCACGGCGTCACCGGTGACACCTGCGCCATCGGCCACAGCCGCGCCGGAGTCGCCGCCGAAGACCTGGTCGAGGGCCTCATCGAGGGTGTCGGCGAAGCCGACCTCCTCGCCATAGGCGACCAGCACCTTGCGCAGCGCCGGGTAGGCGGCCGCGGTGCCGGTGGACTGCACGTAGACCGGCTGGACATACAGGATGCCGCCACCGGCAGGCAGGGTGATCATGTTGCCGTTGATCACCTCGGACGCGCCCTGACGCAGCAGGTTCAGCTCCTGCGAGATCTGCGAGTTCGAGTCGAAGTTCGCCTGAGTCTGGCCTGGGCCAGGCACTGCGGTGTCACGCGGAAGCTCGAGCAGCCGCAGCTGACCGTAGTCCTCCGCCTTGACCCCGTCCTCGCCGGTGCCGGCATCGCCGGCGGCGGCGAGGAAGCCGTAGAGCACGTTGCGCTGCTGGGCGCCCTCGGCGATCTGCGGGATGAATGTGCCGGTCAGCGAGAAGGAGGGCTCCTCCTGGTCCGGCATCTGCAGCGTCATGTAGTACGGCGGCTGCGCCATCGCGTTCTCGTCCTCGACCGTCGGGTCCGAGGGAACGGACCAGGCGTCGTTGTTCTCGTAGAACGTGCCGGGGTCAGTCACGTGGTAGCGACCGAGCAGCTCGCGCTGCACGCGGAACATGTCCTCGGGGTAGCGCACGTGATCCAGCAGCTCAGCCGACATGTTCTCGTAAGGCTGCAGAGCCTCGGGGAAGACCTGCTGCCAGGCCCGCAGGATCGGATCCTCGGTGTCCCAGGCGTAGAGCTCCACCGAGCCGTCATAGGCATCGACGGTGGCCTTCACCGAGTTGCGGATGTAGTTGACCTGACCGGTGAGCATCGGGGCTCCCTGAGTCAGGGTATCCGTGGTGGCCTGCTCCAGCTGCTGCTGGGCCGAGTACGGGAAGTCGTTGGAGGTGGTGTAACCCTCCACGATCCACTTCACCCGGCCGTCGACGATCGCCGGGTAGACGTTCTGATCGACGTCGAGGAACGGTGCGACTTCCTGCACCCGCTCCCGCGGCTCCCGGTCATAGAGGATCTGCGACTCTTCGTTCATGTCGCCGGAGAGCAGGATCTCTGGGGACTGGAACTGGATGGCGTAGACCAGCCGGTTGAACAGGCCGCCCACGGAGGGACCGCCCTCACCTTCGAAGGTGTAGACCGTCTCGGTCTCGGAGTCGGCCGACGCCGGACGGTCGAGCTCCAGCGGGTCGGCTCCCTCGGGTGCGCCGACGATCGAGTACTCCGGAGAGTTCTGACCGAAGTAGATGCGCGGCTCGTAGTCCTCATCTGAGGCGAGCTCACCACGGGTGGGGATGCCCTGCAGCGTGAAGCTGGGGCGTCCTTCGGGGGTGACGGTGTTGGCGTTGGCCGCGACCAGTCCGTAGCCGTGGGTGTAGATCAGGTGCCGGTTGACCCAGGAGGCGTCGGTGGGCACGTTCAGCTCACGAGCGGCGATGACCGTGTCGCGGCGTTCGCCGTCGATCTCATAGCGGTCGAAGCTCAGCGTCTCCGGGAAGGAGTAGTACTGGCGGAACTGCTGGAACTGCCCGAATGCGGCAGAGACCAGGTTCGGATCCAGCAGTCGGATGTTCTGCGTATTGGCAGCATCTTCCGCAAGCGCACCCGGTGTGGCGGATGCGTCGGCGTCGTAGCTCTCCTGCTCGATCTCGTGCAGGCCGTAGGCGTAACGGGTCAGTTCCATATTGCGCTCGATGAACGGGGTCTCCAGGGTGCGCTCCGAAGGCTGGACCTGGTACTCCTGGACGAAGAACGGGACCAGTCCGCCACCGATGATCGCAGTGATCAGCAGCATGGCGGAACCGATGATGGAGAAGCGCCAGCGTCCGGTGATGGCGGTGACGATGAAGATGGCTGCCACCAGCACCGCGGCCACGGCCAGGATCGCCTGCGCCGGGATGACGGCGTTGACGTCGGTGTAGAGCGCGCCGGCCCAGGTGCCGCTCTGGTTCTGCAAGGTGGCGTAGCGGTCGAGCCACCAGTTCGCGCCCTGCAGCAGCAGGAACAGTGCGCCGGTCACGGCGATGTGCCAGCGGGCGGCCCTCTCGACCACGAACTTGCCGTTGGCCTCGATGCGGATGCCGCCGAAGAGGTAGTGGGTCAGGATGCCGGCGATGCCGGCGACCAGGACTGCCGAGATGAGGAAGCCGTTGATGAACCCGAGGAAGGGCAGGGTGAAGACGAAGAACGCGAAGTCCATCCCGAATTCGGGGTCTGTCATGCCGAAGGGCTGCTGGTTGATGAACAGCAGCACGTTCTCCCAGCTGCCCTGGGCCGCGGTGCCTGCGAAGAGGCCCATCAGCACGGGCAGGCCGATCATGAACAGGCGACGCATGGAGTTCAGCGTGCGCTGGTAGCGGATCACCGATTCGTTCATCTGGTTCTGCTGGACCTGGGGCCGGTTGCGGAACGCCAGGAACAGGCTGAGCCAGACCAGGCCGGCCATGAGCAGGAACGCGATCAGGAAGATCACGCCCCGGGCGATGCGCTCGGTCCAGAAGACGTCTTCATAGCCCAGCTGGTTGAACCAGAGGATCTCGGCGTAGAAGCCGGAAGACGCCACAAAAATGCCGATCAGCGCGGCGATGATGATGATCGTCAGCACCAATGCTGACGGCCGCCGCGGCCCGGAACTCCTCGCTGGCCGGTCGGAACCGGACCCGCCGGAGTTGTCGCCGCCGTCCCCGCCCGGACCGGAGCCGAACAGGCCTCCGCCGAACGGGTTCGCGGACCCGAATCCCTGAGAGAAACTCACGGATAAACCCTCGTCTCTATATATGTGCTTGGATACATCGGTGCTGCTGGTTCTTCGATGCTGCTAGTTCTCCAGTGCCTCTGGTCCTTCGGTGCCGGTGAGGAACCACTGCTGCTGGTGGGTCAGCGGGCTGACCCGGCTGGACCGGTTTCCCGGTTCAGCTTCCGCAGGGCTCGAGCCCTGCGAGGAAGTCTTCGTCTGAGTCGCGGACCGCCTCGACGATCGCGTGTCCTTCGGCTACATCCTCGACGGCGTAGGTCGCCAGTCCGTCGGGCACCCGCCCATCGAGTTCCGCGCAGTTCGCGGCCGGGACGAGGAAGTTCTCAATCCCCTGGGACCGCGCCCCGACGACCTTCTGGGCGATGCCGCCGATGGGTCCGACCGTACCGTCCGGATCCACCGTGCCGGTGCCGGCCCAGTCCTCGCCGCCGGTCATGGACCCCTCGGTCATCGAGTCCACGAGGCCGAGAGTGAACATCAGCCCCGCGCTGGGACCGCCGACGCCGTCAAGTTCGATGTCGACGTCCACGGGGAACACGAACTCGTTCCCGAGCATGATTCCCACGTAGTAGTCGCCATCTGCCTCTTGATAGGTGGGGACCTCGTAGTCGAGCTCCTCGCCATCACGAAGCACTGTCAATGCTACCGGCTGACCTGCGGCGGTGTTGACTGCGTCACGCAGTCCCTGAAGTCCGGTGATGGAGCTGCCGGCGGCGGCGGTGACCTGATCACCGGGCTGGAGCTGGTCGTCGGTGCCGACCTCGACCGCCTCGGCGGTGAAGTCGATGACGGAGAGCTGCTGGTCATAGTCGATGCCCAGCTCGTTGAGTGCGGCAGCCACCGCAAGGTCCTGGGAGCTGGTCATCGCGGCGGTGTTCTGCTGCTGGACCTGCTCCGCGGTGGTGCCGGAGGGGTAGATCAGCTCGTGGGGCTGGATGTCGGTGCCCGGGTTCAGCCACCCTGTGACGGCCTCCGGGACCCGCACCGTGGAGGTGGGGGCACCGGCGACGAACACGGTGGTCAGGTTCAGCGAACCCTCCGTGGGAAAGGTCTCTTCTCCGTTGACGGAGATGACAGCCTGATCCTCGATCTCACCGATGGTGTTGAAGATCGGGCCAGGGCTCTCCACCAGGTAAGGGCTGGGCAGGAGGAGGCTGAGCAGCCCGATGATGAGCGCTGACGTGCCGGCCACCGCCTGCAGGCTTCTCCGCAGGCTCGGCCTCTTCGGTTTCAGGGTGCGCTCAGTCATGATGATCGGCATCCATCATCGCACCTGTGACGAGCGTCCCTGGAAGATGACGTCAGGCCCCCGGGGACTTGCCGTCGTATCCGCCGTCGAGGAGCTTCTGCAGCTCCTCGTCGATCTTCGCGGTCTCTTCCTGGCGCTCCGCGCGGCGCTGCTGGAAGCCGGTGGGATCGTCGAGGTCCTTCTCGTCGGGCTGGACGTCGGGGTGACCCCAGACCTCATCGCGGCCGGACATCCCCTCGGTCTCGCGCAGGTGCGCCCAGAGGGCGGCGGCGTCACGGAGTCGGCGGGGGCGCAGCTCCAGTCCCACCAGCGCGGCGAAGGTGTCCTCCGCCGGTCCCCCGGAGGCACGACGGCGGTTCATCGTCTCGCGCAGCCGGGACAGCGATTCCAGGTGTTCGGCGGCCTGGGTGACGACGTCGTCCACCCAGCCCTCGACCAGCGCCAGTGTGGTCTCGATCCGCTTGAGCGCGGCCTCCTGCATGGGGGTCCGCTCCTCCGGGAAGAGGCCCTCCCCGAGGATCGAGTTCATCGCCTCCGGGTTGTTCGGATCCATCTGGCTGGCGGCCTCTTCAATCCGGTCCATGTCGATGTGGATCCCTGCGGCGTACTGGCCGACCGCGTTGAACAGGTCCTGCTCGAGCCAGGGGGCGTTGTTGAACAGGCGCATCCGGGCGGCTTCACGCAGCGCCAGGTAGAGCAGCACCTCGCGCTTGTCCACGCTGAGGCCCTTGCTGAACTCGCTCACGTTCTTGGGCAGCAGCGCGGTGGTGTTGCCGGCCAGCGGCAGCCCGGTGTCCGAAGAGGAGACGACCTCCTTGGCGAGTGCACCCACGGCCTGGCCGAGCTGCATGCCGAAGGCCATGCCGCCCATGGACTCGATCATTCCGGTGATCTGCTGCGCTCCGGCTCCGCCCATCATGGACTCGAGCTCCGGGGGAAGCCCGGAGCCCTGTTCGCCGAGCTGATCCTTGATGGCGCTGCCCAGCGCCTTGGAGACCGATTCGGCCACCGGTTCGGTCAGCCGCTTCCAGGATTCGAAGGTCTCCTCCACCCACTGGGCGCGGGACCAGGCCTGGCCGATCTGCCCGGCGGTCTCGAAGGTGGTGGCGCCGTCGAGCCACATGTCAGCCAGGCGCAGCGCGTCGTCGATCTCCTTGCGCTCGGCGGCCGAGACGCTGGGATCATCCCCGGCGGCGGCCTGACGGGCGGCCTGGCGCGCCATGGACCAGTTGACTGGCCCCTTGTCCTCCTCGGAGGGGTTCTGCATGGCGGAGAACATGGACTGGACCTGTCCCATGATCTGCTGCATCATCTGCGGGTTCATATCGGCCATGCCGGGGATCTGCGAGGGGTCGAACCCGGGAGGGAAGCCGGGGAACCCGCCCGCCTCGCCGGAGCCTGCTGCGCCGGGCGCACCAGGGGTGCCGGTGAACCCGATGCTGGGACCACGCTTGGCGGCGTCGTCCTTGTCCGCGTCATCGCCGGGGGTCTGGCCGGGCATCTGCCCGCCGAAGAGCTGTTTGAAGAACTCCTCCATGGGGTCACGTGGGTCTTCCCCGTTGCCCTGGTCGTTGTTGCCGGAGTTGTTCTGGCTCATCGGACGCTCCCTGTGGTGATCCTGGTTCGGCCTGAGAAACTCCAGCGTATCCAGCGCGGCTCGGTGATGTCTGTATGAGCGCGGTCAGTTCGCCACAGGATGAAGTCTTCGGTTCTACGTTGACGGTGGGCGTGGCGCTCCGGATCTGTTCACCCGGGTCCAGGAGTGCGCAATCGGCACTCACATTCCGGATGCGCGGTCACCGGCTCCAGGCTGAGCCACCCGGTCGCGGCGCCGAGCCCGATCTTGCGCGCCGCGGTCTGCGGCATGAACTGCCCATCGATGACGAGTTGGATCTCGCGGGCCAGCAGGCTCGCCACCACCGCCGCAGCGGATTCCTGCGCGGGTGCCGCATGCCCGGCGAAGCCGAGGTCCTCCTCGAAGAAGCTGCTCCGTTCCTCGATCGGGGCCTCTTCTGCGAGCGCGGCCTGCGCCGCCGTCCAGTGTGGGTCGGATGCGGTGCCGTGCAGCTCCAAGCACTGCGGGCAGGGTCCGCGCTCACGGCTGAGCAGCGGTCCGATCTGCCACTCCTCAAGGTGGTGCACCACCGGCAGCACCAGCCGGGCCCGGGCGGCGGCGGCGAAGAGTCGCGCAGGGTCGACGGCGCGCGCTGCGAAGATCACGTGGATGTCCACCGGTTCCTGCGGCAGCCCGGGGGCGGCGGCCTCCGGGGTGGCCGGTGGTTGCGGGGGCAGCACCGAGCAGGTGATCACGGTCATCTCGGGGTTCTGCCGCAGGCAGGAGCGCCGGACCGCTCCGGCGCGGGTTTGACCGACGGCCGCCGCCGGATACCCATCCGCCACGTCCTCACGGTCCACCGGGTGATCGTCGCGCAGCAGCAATAGACCCAGCGGCAGGCGGGCCAGCTGTTCGGCGAGCAGCGCGCCCGGGCGGGGCAGCCCGTCGATCAACACCGCCGCCAGCTGACGCCTCGCCCGCACCCGGAGCCCCTGCTCGGCGGTGCCGGGGGCGGCGGCGGCTTCGACGATCCCGCCGGCGGTCCGGGCCTCTCCGAGGCGTTTCAGGGTCTGCTGCGCCGGGCCGATGATCCGCGCCGCCTGCGCCCCGGCGCCGAGCTGAACGGTGCGCGCGTCGAGCACGAAGGCCTGACTCCAATCCCCTGGCACTGTCCCCGGCAACATGTACCCATGGTGTCAAGGTTGGAATCGGCCGACGGAGTTTTCCACAGTCTTGGGCCGGGCTAGGCTCCTGGGCATGGCGTCGCGGCAGCTTCAGCAACAGCAAGAGATCACGGTGGACGGCCAGCAGGTGCTGGTGGTGCGCTCGGCTCGGCGCACCCGGACCATCACCGCTGATCAGGTCGCGGGGACCCTGCGTCTGCGGGTCCCGGTGCGGCTGAGTCAGCGCGAGATCGAAGATCACGCCCGGGCGTTCCAGAAGAAGCTCAGCCGCCGGGCGGCCCGGCGGCCGCGCAGCGACGAGGAACTGGCGCAGCGCGCCCGCGCGCTCTCCACCCGGTACTTCGACGGTGTCCCGCAGCCGCAGGCGGTGAGCTGGTCCACCCAGCAGCACCAGCGCTGGGGCTCCACGACCTCGACCACCGGCACCATCCGGCTCTCGGCACGGCTGCGCGAGATGCCGGTCTGGGTCCAGGACTCGGTGCTGGTCCACGAGTTGGCGCACCTGATCGAGCCCGGGCACGGAGCGGAGTTCAAGGCGCTCATCGCGAAGTACCCGCGCACCGCGGAGGCCGACGCGTTCCTGGCCGGGGTCAGCTGGGCGGATCGCCACGCCGACTGAGCCCGGCCAGGGGGTGCGTAGTAGTGCAGGTGCGGTGCCGCGGCACCGGACTGTGGCTCGATGGCACGCCGAGGCCACCGAGACTGGGGACTTTTGGGGCAATGTCGACGAGATGTCGACTGAATTAGACTGACCGCTCGTTGCCCGGCCCGGACCACGACGCCTCTCTGTTCCCGGAGTGGGCAGATGGGAAGCAGATGACCGAGCGCATGCGTCACGAGGAGGACGCCGCCGGAGGCGCAGCCACCGCGGTACTCTCGGCAGGACGCGAGCGCGCCCAGGACGGTGCACCGGACGGCGCGATCACCGAGGACGCCGAGCTGCTGACCTACAGCCGCCGCGAGGTCGCTGCGTTGAAGGCCTCGCTGGTCGCCCTGGGGGTCTTCCTGGTCGCCTACTTCTCGCTGCTGTTCCTGCCGATCTCGCCCTTCCGCGGTGAAGGCTCCGACGTCCTGGACGTCTGCCCTGTTGACCGACGTCGCCGTGCCGATCGCGCTGGCGTTCCTCGTCGTGGGCATCACCTACGGGATCAAGGCCGGCACCATCACCCGGCCCAGCGACATCCCGGAACTGATGGCGCGCTCGATCAAGGAGCTCTCCGGGGTCATCGTGCTCTTCTTCGCCGCCGCGCAGTTCATCGCCTACTTCGGCTGGTCCAATATGGGCGCGGTGCTGGCCATCGAGGGTGCCCAGGTGCTCGAACAGCTGGACCTGCCCGCCGGAGTGCTCTTCGCCGGGGTGGTGCTGCTGGTCGCCATGTTCAACTTCGCGATCACCTCGGGCTCCGCCCAGTACACCCTGATGGCCCCGGTGCTGGTCCCGATGCTGATGCTCGTCGGCACCTCCCCGGAGGTCACCCAGATGCTCTTCCGCATCGGAGACTCCCCCACCAACATCGTCTCGCCGATGAGCCCCTACATCGCGCTGGTCCTGGGCTATATGCAGCGCTACTACCCGAAGACCCGAATCGGCACCCTCGTCTCGCTGACGCTCCCGGTCGCCGTCGCCCTGCTCGTGTCCTGGTTCCTGTTCTTCATGCTCTGGTTCGCGATCGGAATTCCGCTGGGGCCTGGCGTTCCGGTCCGCTGACCCCACCACCCCGATCTGGCCAGGCCAGATCACTGCACCTGTTCACATCGATGAAGGAGACCCATGAACCTTGAGCACCTGACCCGCGAGGACACGGCCGTGCTGACATCTGCCCAGCTGTTGGAGATTCAGACGTTCATCACCGAGCACCTGAAGGACGTGTTGGAGGACCTCAGGAGGATCGTGCAGTGTGAGACCCCGAGCCAGGACAAGGCCCTGCTCGACGCAGGCCTGACGGAGATCCGCGCACTGACGATCGAGCGGCTGGGCGAGCCGAGCCATGAGGCGCGCACTGAAGGGGGCGAATACGGCGATGCGCTCGAGCTACTCTGGCCCGGCGCTCCCGCGGCGGCCGACGACGCCGCAGCTGCGGTGACCTCGGAGGCGCCGGTGACCTCGGTGTGCCACTACGACACGGTCTGGCCGGCTGGCACGCTGAGCGTGTGGCCGATGAGCATCGACGGAGACCGGCTGACCGGCCCCGGGGTGCTGGACATGAAGTTCGGGATCGTGCAGACGATCTGGGCGGTGCTGGCCCTGCGCTCGGCAGGGATCACGCATGCCCCGGTCCGGCTGCTGCTCACCGGGGACGAGGAGATCGGCTCGGTGGCGGGACGACCGGTCATCGAGGCCGCCACCAAGGACTCCCGGGTCACCCTGGTCCCCGAGCCCAGCGCCGGCGGCCAGCCGAAGGACCGGCGCAAGGGCATGGTCTTCGCCGACATCACGGTCCACGGCGTGGAGGCCCATGCCGGGCTCGAGCCGGAGAACGGGGCCAGCGCGGTGCACGCGCTGGCGGTCCTGGTGCCCGAGATCGTCGCGCTGGCAGCCCCGGAGCGGGGCACCACCGTGAATGTGGGAACGCTGCAGGGCGGGACCGGGCGCAACGTGGTCGCCGGTCGCGCGGAGTGCCTGGTCGATGTGCGTGTCACTGAGACCGCGGAGCAGGATCGGGTCGCCGATGCGCTGCGCGCGCTCACCCTGCCCGAGCCCTACCGCTCCGATGAACGGCTGCGCCTGGAGCTTCAGGTCGATGCGAACCGTCCCCCGATGAATCCCACCCCGGCTTCGGAGGCCGCGATGGCCCGGCTCGCGCAGCTCGCCGCCGGCCTGGGCCGCGAGCTGAGTCCCCGGATGGTCGGCGGGGCCTCAGACGCGAACTTCATCTCTGCCCTGGGGCTGCCGGTGCTCGACGGGCTCGGAGCAGTCGGCGAGGGACCCCACGCCTGGCACGAGCACCTGTTGATCTCCGGGGTGGCCCCGCAGACGGCGCTGCTGGCCGGGATGCTCGCCGAATAGCGCTCCTCAGCGGTGAGCGTCCGGTTGAGCGTGCGGTTCAGCGGCCGGATCCGGGCCTCAGATCTCGTTGAGGATCTCGCGGAGCCGGTCGCCGTGCTTCTCGAGCTTGCGCTCACCGATGCCGGGGACCTTCAGCAGCGCCTCGTCCGAGGTGGGCCTGCGCTCGGCGATGACCTCCAGGGTGGCGTCGGTGAAGATCACGAACGCGGGCACCTCGAGCTCCTTGGCGTAGTCGCTCCGCCAGGCGCGCAGCTTCTCGAAGAGCGCCTCGTCGTAGCGGGCGGGGCAGCTCTCGCAACGGCGCCGCTTGACCTCGGTGCCGTTGGTGAGGACCTTCCCGCAGGTGGAGCAGGTGGAGGCCTTCTTCTTGCGTCCTGAGGCGTTCGGGCTCGGCCCTCCCGAGGGAATGATCTTCCGACCGGGCTCCTCCATCCCCATCTCCTTGCGCAGCGGGCGCAGGAATCGGGACGGGGTGCGTCGGCCTCGGCCGCCGGTGTGCCGGGAGGCGGCGGAGGAGAGGAAGAGGAACTTCCGGGCGCGGGTGATGCCCACGTAGAACAGCCGGCGCTCCTCGTCGACCTCCTTCTGGGTCTTGGCGAAGGTGATCGGCATCAGCCCTTCGGAGAGTCCGGCGAGGAACACCGCCTCCCACTCCAGGCCCTTGGCCGAGTGCAGCGAGGCCAGCGTGACGCCCTCCACGGTGGGGGCGTGCTGCGCGGCGGAACGTTCCTCCAGCTCGGAGATGAAGCTGCGCATGGTGAAGTCTTCGCGCTCGGTGGAGAGCTGGTCCGCGAGTGCGACCAGCGCCGCCATCGACTCCCAGCGTTCCCGGACCGCGCCGGTGGCCTCAGGCGCCTTCGCGGAGTAGCCGTGAGAGGAAAGGATGTCGCGCACGCTCTTGGACACCGCGTCCCCGGCGTCGTCGACCAGCGAGGAGGTGCGCAGAGCAGCGAGCGCCTCGCGGACCTCGCGGCGGGAGAAGAACCGTTCGGAGCCGCGGAGCTGATACGAGATCCCGGCGGTGGCCAGGCTCTGTTCGAACGCCTGGGACTGCCCGTTGGTCCGGTAGAGGATCGCGACCTCGGAGAGCGGCACGCCTTGTTCCTGCAGCGCCTTGATCTCGGAGGCGATCCAGCCGGCCTCGGTGTCATCGTCGGCGTGCTGGATCAGCTTCGGGACCGGTCCGCGCTCACGCTGCGAGATCAGCTGCAGCGGCTCGGGCCAGGGCGCCGGATCGGTGAGCTTCACGGACTCCCGGGTGCGGTCGGCCAGCAGCGAGTTCGCCAGCTTCACCACCTCCGGGGTGGAGCGGTAGTCCCGGACCAGCTTGACCAGGTTCGCCTCCGGGTGGCGGCGCTTGAAGCCGAGCAGGTAGTCCGGGGTGGCGCCGGTGAAGGAGTAGATGGTCTGCGCGGCATCGCCGACCACGCAGATCTCTTCGCGTCCGCCGAGCCAGAGGTCCAGCATCCGCTGCTGCAGCGGGGAGACGTCCTGGTACTCGTCGACCACGAAGTGGCGGTACTGCTGGCGCACCTGGGCGGCCACCCGCTCGTCGTCCTCCAGGATGCCCACGTTGAGCAGCAGCACGTCCTCGAAGTCGATCAGATGCTTGTCCAGCTTCACGTCCTCATAGGACTGATACAGCTTCGCGAAGGTGCGGTGGTCCACTCCCCCGGGCGCGGGACGGCCGGCACCTTCGGCGGTGGCGACCTCCAGGTAGGACTCCGGGGTCAGTGTGGAGACCTTCGCCCATTCGATCTCGCTGGCCAGGTCGCGCAGCGCGGCGCGGTCGGTGGTCACGTGCAGCCGGCGGGCGGCCTCGGCGAGCAGCCGGACCTTGTGGTCGAGGATCTGCGGCATGGTCCCCCCGATGGCCACCGGCCAGAAGTACTGCAGCTGGCGCAGCGCCGCGGCGTGGAAGGTGCGGGCCTGGACCCCGGGGGCGCCCAGCGCACTGAGCCGGGAGCGCATCTCGGCGGCGGCGCGGGCGGTGAAGGTCACGGCGAGCAGCCGGTGCGGGTCATAGACCCCGGCCCGGACGCCGTAGGCGATCCGGTGCGTGATCGCGCGGGTCTTGCCGGTCCCAGCGCCGGCGAGGATGCACAGCGGACCCTTCAGCGTGGAGGCGGCCAGGCGCTGTTCCTCATCGAGGCCGTCGAGGATCGCTTCGGGCGGGGCCGCGGCGAGCTGGGTGGCCGAGAGCGCGTGTCCGGTGGAGGAGCTGGAGGAGAAGGCGGGCTGGCTCATCGGGGCTGCTGTCCTGCCTGGCCGGTCCGGCCGTTGGCGGCCGCGCCGGTACGGCCGTTGCTGGCAACACTCGCGCGGTGGGCGGCCGGGCTCGGCTGGGCGTCGGAGGACGCGTGGATCGGGGTGCCGTGCCAGCGTTCGATCAGCGCCCGGGAGATCGAGGAGCGGGTGGGCAGGCTGACGTCTCCGGCTCCGGCGGCCTCGGCGAGCTCCGACCGGGTGAACCAGCGGACATCGCGGATCTCGTCGCCGTCGGGCCGGGCCATGGTGGCGTCGTGGGTCACGGCGAAGTGTCCGAGCATCAGCGAGCGCGGGAACGGCCAGGACTGTGAGCCCATATAGCGGATCTCCGAGACGACGACGCCGGCCTCCTCCGCGATCTCACGGGCCAGTGCCGCTTCCACTGACTCCCCGGCCTCGACGAACCCGGCGAAGGTGGAATAGCGGTGAGTCTCCCAGCGGTGCGCGGAGCCCAGCAGGATCCGATCCTCGACGTCGAGCACCGCGGTGATCACGGCAGGGTCGGTGCGTGGGAAGGTCTGCGCGCCGCAGTTCGGGCAGGTCCGTCGCCAACCGGAGACCTCCACCGCGGTGGCGGTCCCACAGGCGGCGCAGAACGGGCTGCGGGCGTGCCAGGTGGTGATCGCCAGCGCCTGGGTGAGCAGGGCGGCGTCCACCGGGGTCAGCTGGGAGCCGGCGAAGGCCAGGTCCGCCCAGGTGGTGCCGGTGGTCCCGGCGGCGGCCTGCTCATCGGCGGGCTTGGGGTGGGCCACCGTGACCACGTGCACCGGCGCGGCCTCACCGGGCGTGATGCTGGGAGCGGCGTCGGGCAGCTCGGCGGGGTCCACCGCGCCAAGCGCCACGGCGCCCTCGGGCAGCGGCCCGGTGGCCTCTTCATAGTCGAGTCGGTTCCCGCTGAGCCGGGCGCGGCGGCCGAAGAGGCGCAGCACCCGGGTGCCGGGGGTGGACCAGATCTCGCTGAGCCATTCGGGGCGTTTGCGCTCGGCGTCGAGCCGGTCGATCCGGGCCCCGTCCTGGGGCAGTACGAGCAGGCCTTCGCCAGGGTCCCGGGAGTGCATATGCATACCCTCCACCGTACCGGGCTCGTGGCTGCCGCGAGCACCCAGAAGAGCCATGTGGACAGTGAGCGTCGCCGCATCGGCAGGACCTTCTGTAGACCAATCCCGCGCGATTTTCTGAATTCCGCGTGGCCTGGCACCGGGTATGGGCTCGGACCCCATACGCTGGTCCTCGTGCGATGGACATCGATGGAACTTGCGGCCCTGGCGACCGCGGCAGTGCCGGGGCTCTCCCCCACCGGCGTGGCTGCGGCGGCTGATGACGCCCGCGACTTCACCTCCGCCGTCGTCATCGACTCCGAAGGTCACCGCTGGAGGATCCGCTCCCCTCAGCATCAGGAGGCAGCGATGCGCCTGGAGACCGAGCTGCAGGTGCTGCGCGGCTTCTCCACCGGCATCCGCGCCGAGCTGCCCTTCCGGGTCCCCTCCGTCGCGGGCGCCGTGCGCCGCGGGGAGATGCGCACCTTCGTCTACAACCACCTGCCCGGCACCTCGCTGGAGCTCAGCGCGCTCGCCCAGCAGCCGCAGGCCGTGATCGAGGACATCGGGCGCACCATCGCAGCGATCCATGACCTCGACGAGGCCGTGGTCGACAACGCCGATCTGCCCCGATACTCCGCCGAACGCTACCGCCAGCGCCGGCTCAACGAGCTGGACCAGGCCGCGACCACCGGGGAGATCCCGGCCCTGCTGCTGCGCCGCTGGGAACACGCCATGGAGGACCGCGACCTGTGGCGCTTCACGCCAGCCGTCACCCACGGGGACCTGCACGAAGACTCGCTGCTCATCGAAGGCGAGCGCGTCATGGCGGTCACCGGCTGGACCGACCTGCACAGCGGCGACCCGGCCGATGACTTCGCCTGGCTCACCGCCGCCGGAGACGCGGAGTTCACCGAGAAGGTCCTCGCGGCCTACCGGCGCCACCGCACCGGCGAGGTCGACGAGCACCTGATGCGCCGCGCCGCGCTGACCGCGGAGTTCGCGCTGGCCCAGTGGCTGGTCCGGGGCCACGCCAGTGAGAACCCTGAGATGATCGCCGAGGCCAAGGGGCTGCTGGAGCAGCTGAAGACCGACATCGAGACCTACGGCGGGCAGCCGATCGCGCTGACCCCCGCCGAGGGCGAAGCGCCGGTGGCACCGGCCGAGGTCCAAGACTCGCGCCCTGTGGCTCGCGCGGGTGCCGCAGCGACCGTGGCCGATACCGGCGAGTGGGCAGACTCCGGCGAGGACGACGACGAGCCCGCCGTGATCACTGACGCCGCGGCCTCCGGGAGGAGCAACCACGAGGACGTCCGTGAAGAGGTCACCGAGGATCACGATCAGACCGGCAAGGTCCCGGCCTTCGCGCCGCGGCCGCTGCCCGGGGATGAGCCCACCGGCTCGATCCCGGTGATCATGGACCAGCCGCCAGCTGAGGAGCCGCTCCCGGACCGCATCTTCGAGGAAGAGGACGAGGGCGACCTCCCGATCCACCCCGATGAGGCCTCCGAGCGTCGGGCGAAGGAGAAGCACTTCTTCCCCGCGGTCGCCTCGGCCAGCTCGGCGGCCTCCACGGAGTCTGCTTCCTCGGCCCAGTCGGCGTCCTCGGCGCAGTCCGCTGCGCCGGTCGATCATGCAGACCCGGAGCCCTCCAGCTCACCAGCATCTCCCGACTCGCCGGAATCCCCCGATTCCCCGGAGTCGCCGGACTCCCCGGCGTCTGCCGATTCGGCAGCTTCCCCGGAAGCGGACGAAGACGGCCAGGAGTCGATCTACCAGCGGCACCCGGGCCTGCGCCCACCGGCCGCCTGAGTTACCTGGCTCGGCCTCCTCACCGTGGAGGAGCCGCATAGTCCAGGTCCCCTGCCGATGGGCCCTCAGCGACGAGGGGCTGCGCCGCCCCGGAATGATCCCCGCCGCGTCGCAGTTGTCGGGTGAGTGTCTCCACCCGGCTTCCCGGATTCGGCCAGGCTCCACGCGCGCTCTGACAGGCGCACCCTTCCTTTGACCGGCTGCAGCACAGGATGACGATATGACCACGGCGGAACAGACCCCAGCAGGCATCGGCTCACCGTACCCGGCCCCCTCCGGGCCCAAGTACACCCGTAAACAGGTGGCGCTGGCCATCGTCGCTCTCTCGATCGGCGGGTTCGCCGTGGGTGTCACGGAGTTCGCGATCATGGGGCTGCAGCTTGAGGCTGTCGCTGATCTCGGCATCACCATCCCGCAGGCTGGCCTGCTGATCAGTGCCTATGCCATCGGTGTGGTCATCGGTGCCCCGATCCTCTCCATCCTGGGCGCCAAGCGCGAGCGGAAGTCCTACGCGTTGCTGCTGCTCGGGATCTTCGTGCTGGGTCACGTGCTGAGCTTCTTCGCACCGAACTACGAGACCATGCTGATCGCCCGGTTCCTCTCCGGGCTCCCCCACGGCGCCTACTTCGCTGTGGCGGCCCTGATGGCGGCCGAGATGGCTGGCCCTGCCAAGCGCAGCCGCGCGATCGCCGTCGTTCTGGGTGGTCTGGCGATCTCCAACGTTCTCGGGGTGCCGGTGGTGACCGCAATGGGTCAGGCGTTCGGCTGGCGCTGGATGTTCATCTCGGTGATCGTGCTCGCGCTGATCACCATGGCCGCGGTGGCCCGCTATGCGCCGCGGCAGATGCCCCCGGCCAAGGCCACGATGCGTTCTGAGATCAAGGGCCTGAAGAACAAGCGGCTCTGGGTGGGCATCATGCTCGCCGTGGTCGGCTTCTCCGGCATGTTCGCGCTGTACTCCTATATCGCCCCGGTCAGCACCGAGATCACCGGGTTCAGCGAGAGTTCGCTGCCCTGGATCGTGGGGCTCTTCGGCGCCGGCATGGTGGTCGGCAACTTCGTCGGCGGCTGGGCGGCGGACAAGTCCGTGCTGGGCACCGTGGTGATCGCCATGGCCCTGGTGGCGGTGTTCATGGTGCTCTTCGCCTATACCGCGCACATCCCTGCCCTGATGCTGATCTTCCTGTTCCTGGTCGGCGTCTCGGCCAGCGCGCTGGGCCCGTCGATGCAGACCCACCTGATCGACACGGCCCCGGATGCCCCACAGCTCGCGGCCTCGCTGCACCACTCCGCGTTCAACGCGGCCAACGCCCTGGGCGCCCTGGTGGGCGGCCAGGTGATCGCCGCGGAGATGGGCCTGCGCGCACCGAGCTATGTCGGCGCCGGCGCCGCTGTGCTGGGTGTGGGCGTGGCGCTCTACGCGATCCACCTGACTCGGAAGATGAAGACTCCGCGTACTGCGATCTGACCGGTTCACGCTCCTGAAGGGGGCTGTGCCGGGTGAGTAGGCTGAGCCCATGAGCTCCCCCACCTCGTTCTCCACCACCGCCGACGTTGCCGCGGACAGTTTCGCCGGACAGCTCCGGCTGGCCACTTCCGAGGACTGGGATGCCTCGGTGCATCATCGGTTCGTCGAGGAGCTCTTCGCGGGGACACTCAGCGATGCGGTGCTGGCGCGCTATCTGGTGCAGGACTACCAGTTCTTCGATGCCTTCGTGGCGATGCTGGGGGCCTGCGTGGCCACCACCGATTCCAAGCCGGCCCGCCTGCGCTTCGCCGCGCAGCTCGGGATGCTCGCCGCTGATGAGGACGGGTACTTCCAGCAGAGCTTCGCCGAGCTCGGCGTGCCCGCTTCCGATGTTGTCAGCCCTCATCTTGAAGACCCCACGGAGGAGTTCATCGGACAGATGTGGGAGGTGGCGCGGTCCAGAAACTACGCGGACCTGCTGGTGGTGCTGGTGATCGCGGAGTGGCTGTATCTGGACTGGGGTCAGCGGGACCTGCTGCTACCCGAGGCGGCGAAACACCGGGACTGGATCGATCTGCACCGCGGCGAGGAGTTTCGGGAGTGGACCCAGTTCCTGATCGATGAGCTCAACCGGATTGCCCCGTCGCTGGGATCCGAGGACGGCGCGCGCTTGTCCGCACGGTGGACGCGGGTCGTGGCGATCGAGCGGGCGTTCTTCGATGCGGCGTACGCGTTCTAAGCCGTCAAGGTGGGGTGGAAGTAATCATAGAGGCTGCGCGGGACAGGTTTGCCGAAACGTAGCAACATTCGAACCACGGGCAATGGCGCGCCGGTCTTATTTGCCATGGTTGTTTCCTCCGCGTCCTCTGACTGAGCTTGACCAAGGTAAAAGAAGTCGGTCCCATCAGCGTCGTCGCGTTTCACGAAAACATGGAGATCTACAGAGTTCTCGACGATCGCTCGTACTTCTTTGCTGGCCAGCGAGCGACGGTTTCGGGTGAACCATCTCATGACACTGGGATCAATCAACTCATCCTCGTATGCCACGCTCGCCTCGACGTCGTGCTCCTTGTGCAACGTAACGAAGATGGGGCACTGACCTGAAGCAAGATCGGTGCGGTAGCCGTATATCGTCGATGCGCTGCTGCGATCCCATCCAAGCAGCCGGGCAACGTCCCGTCGGGAGTACCTCATGCCGGGCGTGAAAGGGCGACTCGGCAAGTAGGCCCGATTGATATGTGTCGCTGTCTTCAGGATGTCATCGACGTAGTTACTGAAAGGCGAATCACTCTTATACGCCTCAACGATGTGCGGGAGCAGTCGTAGACTCCCGTCTTGGGTGCGCTTCGCGAGTGGGGCACCGTATCGAGCTCGATCTCCCTGGTTGTAGCCCTCCAGAGTGAAGGTGGCCTGGGCGCTCTGGAGGACCGCTAGTTCTGAAGGGAGCTCCTGATCCGCAACTACTCTGCGCAGTTCGTCTTCAGTGACTTCCCGATTGTCTAAGAGCTCGCGGAGCATGAGCGCCTCATGCAGCCGTTTGGCCGGCAACACTTCGTGAGACAACAGTTGCAGTGCTCGAGACTCAGCTGAAGTCAGCCCTGATGGCACTTTGAGAGTCCTAGCAACGAGCGCGGGAAAATGTTCGAGACGGGTAGCGAGGACCACGGGATCTACC
This sequence comes from Nesterenkonia aurantiaca, assembly GCF_004364585.1. Taxonomy (GTDB): domain Bacteria; phylum Actinomycetota; class Actinomycetes; order Actinomycetales; family Micrococcaceae; genus Nesterenkonia; species Nesterenkonia aurantiaca. The sequence continues at coordinate 81,151 of NZ_SOAN01000001.1, forward strand.
GACTCATTCTCAACGAAGTCCCAGAGCCGGGGCAGCCGACCTAGTCGCTGTTGGAGCAGTTCGATTTCTTCCCGCAGGCGCCGCAGATGGTCCATCTTGGCGTCAGCGATGGCCCGAAGCACTCGCTCCCGTGCAATTTCATCAAACCGGACACTCGACATGCCAGGCAGGACGCCACCTTCCTCGGCGGCGTTCAGGTTCTTCCGCAGAGACTCTTTGTTCAAAGACTTGTCCCCAAATAGGGCAACCGGGATGAGGTAATTATTCGCATAATTACCAATAAAGTCAATGACTGTTAGGTAGTCTTTGTCTGGTGCTTTTCTTAAACCTCTGCCAAGTTGTTGAACGAATACAATTGCCGACTGCGTCTGACGCAGCATGATGACTTGGTTGATGGACGGGATATCGACTCCCTCGTTGAAGATGTCGACTGTAAGTAGATAGTCGAGCTCTCCCAGTTCCAACTGCCTCACGGCGTTCTCACGCGTCTCAATAGAGTCTTCGCCGGTCAATGCGGTAGTTCGCAAATAGTGACCCCTGATGGAACGCTGGTTCAACTCTGCCGAGAGAGCATGTGCCTCGTCTTTCCGGCTACAGAACATGAGACCACGGGTTGGGACGCCTTGTTGGGAGTACTTATCGATGGCATCGATAATGTGCGATGCCCGCTCTGCTCCAGAGAGCCGGTGCAACTCAGTGCGGTCAGACACTGTTGAACCGTCGTGGAAGACTGCGTCAGGAACGCCGAAGTAGTGGAAGGGGCTGAGCATGTCTGCCTCTAATGCATCATCGAGTCGAATCTCGTAGGCAACGTTGTAATTGAAGAGCTCGTAAACGTCCGTCCCATCGTTGCGCTCCGGGGTTGCGGTCATCCCCAGCGCGAAGTCTGGCTTGAGATAGTCGAGGACGCGGCGATATGACGCCGCCCCGGCGCGATGCACTTCGTCGATGAGTAGGTAGTCAAAGTCGGTGGGCGAAAGCTGTCGCAAGGCATCTGGTTTGGCGAGAGACTGGACGGTGGCGAACACGTACCGCCTGTCCAGTTGTTTGACGGTCCCGGCGAGCTTTCCGTAGTCCTCGCTAGGTCCACCCAAAACTCGCTTGTACTCGTCCATCGCCTTGTCCAGAATCTGTTCACGGTGCGCGACGAACAGCAGCCTTCGGGGAGAGGCGGACCGTACATCCAGGGCGGACAGGATGGTCATGCCCGTCCCCGTCGCCGAAATGACGAGTGCTCGGTCATGCCCGGCCACCCGCACTGCCTCGATGGCTTCCAGCGCCTCCGTTTGCATGGCGTTGGGCTGAACCTCCACGCGATCAGCGTCGGTGATTCGAGGATCAGTCATCTCCTCGTCTGTACGAAGGTCGATCCGAGAGGTGGATCGCGCCTGCATCTTTATCGCGTCGAACGCCTTGCGATATGCCTCGATCCAAGCGGAACTGAGCGGACTTGTAGAAGCAAACTCGTTGGCTACCAGCGCGGAAAGCTGGGCGGCCAGCTGACTGTCCGGTCCTGCAGAAACCTTCATGTTCCACTCGTGGTTTCGCGTCAACGCGGATTCCGTGAGATTCGCACTTCCCACAAGAGCCGTCACGCTCTTGTGACGCTGAAACACGTACCCCTTGGGATGGAATGCCCGGGATCTGTGGAGCCCCACTTCCACGTCGATCCCGAGGTCCTTCAAATGTAGGAGGTCCTCGAAAGTGTTGGGAGCGTTGAAGTTCAGGTAATTCGAGGTAACGATCCGTCCGTGGCCGTCGAAATCGAGCAAATCTTGCTTGAGCATCGCCAACGCGCCAGGAGTAATAAAGGCGACTGAGAAGAAAAACGAACGACTCAGTCGGAGTTGTTCCCGAATGGTGCGCAAGATAGTGGTTCCTCTTTGACGATCATTCAGAACCAGTTCCGGAGAGTATCTCCCCAACATTGTGCCGTCCGCGCTGATAAACCCCCGATTGACGTCGCGCGCTAGTTGATTTTCCGCGTGAAACAGATCGGGGCGGTTGATCATGAGGTGACGGCTCCCCGAATGATCTCAATCGCAGGGATGTCCGCAGGAGCCCAGTTGAGGGCCCCTAGGTCACCTGGCCTGAGCCACACAACGTCGGCATGCTCTATCAGCCGCGGTGTGCCCGACATGAGCTCACAGAAGAAGGTAGTGAGGGTGACGACACCAAAGTCATATTCGTAGGTCGTGGTGGTGATCTTCTTGCCTACCTGAACGGTGCACTCAAGTTCTTCAGTAATTTCGCGCTGCAGGGCTTCACGCGGAGTTTCACCAGACTCAATCTTCCCGCCTGGGAACTCCCACATGTCGGGCAAACTGCCTTCCGGACCCCGCTGAGCGCACAGTATCTTCCCGTCATCGACGATTACTGCGCCTACAACGTTGATTTCCTTTTTCACACGCCCCCTCTGAGAACCATCCATGGTGTTCTGATCATCCTATGGAAGTTCTTCCTTCACCCGCCGAAATATTGCCGAGCAGCGTAGATGTACTGTCTCAGCGCTTCCTCCCCCGGAAGATCCGTTCCTGGCACGGTCACGCCGTGCTCGACGTAGAAGAACGACGCTCCGATCTGTTCCAGCGGCACGCCGTAGAGCCGGTGGAAGGCCAGCCGGTAAACCGCCAGCTGGATCTGCTTCTCGCGCAGGTCCTTGCCGGTAGGCACCATGCCGGTCTTCCAGTCGACCAGGTCCCAGGTGCACTGCTGCATCTGAGCATTCCGGTCCTCCGCCGACTTCAGCTCCCAGCGCTCGAAGTCAGCCGCGGTGAGGTCCTGCCCGGCGGCGTCCTTGCCGAAGATGGCGTCGATGCGGCCACGGACCACGACACCGTCCAGGGATGTCTCGACCGGGATCTCTGCCGCGTACAGGCGTCGCTGCGCCCACTCGGTCGCCACGAAGCGTTCCTTGACCGTGGAGAGGTCGAAGGCGTCGTCGAGGTCCTCGTCGCCTCGGTGCGGCTCCTCGATCCCGGGCAGCCTGCTGCGGGTCTCGTAGAACTCCTCGATCCATTCATGCATGACAGTGCCGCGGCGTGCCGCCTGGGAGGGTTTCACCGGCACGGGGCGTCGGGCGAACTCGGCCATGGACTCGGCATTGCGGGCCATGCCCACCACGCTTGAGACACTGATGTGCGCCGGGAAATGCGGTTTTCCAGTCCCCCGTTGCTGCTCACGCGCCCGGTCGACCACCCATTCGGCCTCCTGCTCCCAAGGAGTCAGCGGTAGAGCCGCCTCACCCTCTTCGGCGGACGTCGTCTCGCGCTGCGCGCGATCGGCGGTGGCTTGCTCCACCAGCACGGCGGCCCGGGTCAGCGCGGCACGGCGACCGGGCTGGACCTTCGGAACCTCCACCGTGTTGATCTGCGGCAGCGTGGCCTGCTCGCCCTCTGCCACCTGCCGGCGGTAGCGGCCGATCGGCAGCGGAGCCAGCGGGTCATAGGGCCACTGTGCGCCGAAGAGGTCGTTGCCCACCGGGTTATCCTTCATATCGGCAACCTCTGCCCACTCCAACGCCGCCGAGGCGTCGCCGAAGCCATCGGCCACTTCGCGGATCTCCTCGAGGAACTCTGAGGGTTCCTTGCCGGCGGATGTGCCGTAGAAGCAGGCACCGGTGCACAGCAGAAGCTTCTTCGCGCGCGTCACCGCGACATAGGCCAGGCGCCGTTCTTCCTCCCGGCTGAAGTCCTTGACGTCCTGGGTGAAGACCCGGTTGTCCTCGGTGAACTGCTTCCAGTCGCCCACGCCCGCCGATACGGCCCAGGAGCGCAGATCGGGTTGCTCGGACTCCCACTGCGGGATGCTGCGGCGATCTCCGCGAAGCCGTGCCGGCAGCATGCCATTGCTGCCGGTCCACCGGTCGGCCTTCGCGCTGGGGAACTTGTCCTCGCGCAGCCCGGCCACGGCGACCACGTCCCATTCAAGTCCCTTAGACGCGTGGATGGTCATCAGCTGGATCGCGCCCGGGGTCGGTTCAACATCCGCCTGCTCCAGGCCACGTTCCTTCTCCTGGGCAGCGTCCAGCCAGTCCAGGAAGCTGCGCAGGTCCGGGGTGGTCTCAGTCGCCGCGTAGCTCTCGGCCTGATCGATCAGCGCGTCCAGCTGACGTGCGGCGTAGTGCTGTTCCTCCCACGGCCGGGCCGCGACCTCGATGTCGAGGCCGGTGTCACTGACGATGCGTTGAATCAGCACGCCCAGGTCCAGGGTGGCCCATTGGCGCAGCCGGCGGATCTGTTCCTTGGCCAGCAGCAACCGACGGTGCCCCTCGGCGGACAGGCCGAGCCGCTCGGCGTGGTCCGGGGAGTCCTTGAGCCGCTCCAACGCTTCGACCAGGGAGGCGCGTTCGTCCATCTCCAGTTCGGTGGACTCATACCGGTCCTCGGCGTCGGTGACTCCCTCCCCCGACTGCTCGCTGCCCTGAGGCTGCTCGGAGGCGGGGGCGCGCAGTCGCAGACCCTCCAGATCGCGGGCGGAGCGCTGCAACTGGAGCAGATCGCGAGGGCCGATCCGGTACCGGGCCCCGGCGAGAATCCGGATCAACGCGTCGGAGCGGCCGGGGTCGGCAATGACCCGTAGGTAGGCGAGCACCTCAGCCACCTCTGAGGTGCTCAGCAGCCCGGAGAGTCCGACCAGCTCGTAGTCCAGTCCAGCGAGACGCAGCTGCTCGGCGATGGTCTCCAACTGGGCGCGGGTTCGGGCCAGCACCGCGCAGCTCGGGGCAGTATGGTCCGGGTCACGCTCGGCGTCGAGCTGCAGCACGGCACTGAGCTGTTCGGTGATCGCTTGGGATTCCTCGATGTCTGAGGTGTACCAGCCGTAGCGCACGGTGGCGGTGTGGGCGCCGTCGGGTGGGCTCAGCGGTTTGAGCTGACCACGCAGGTGCGCGTTGTGCGCGCGCCATGGCTTGTCGAGGGAGTCCGCGGCGTCCGGCGCGAAGGGTGTCACCAGCCGGTTCGCGACATCGAGGATCCGCTCGCCGTTGCGCCAGGCGATGGTGAGCTGCAGCAGCGCGGCGGGACGGCGCTGGTCCGTGACGGGGTCCACGGCGGGGAAGGACTGCGGGAAGTCGAAGAGCTGCCCGGCGGAGGCGCCGCGGAACCCGTAGATCGACTGATTCGGGTCCCCCACGGCGGTGACCGCGTGGCCCGTCCCGCTACCGGAGCCGCCGGCGCCGAAGAGGCTGCTGAAGAGCGCGAGCTGCGCGTAGGAGGTGTCCTGGAACTCATCAAGCAGCACCACCTTGTACTTCTCCCGCTCGGCCTCCCCGGCGCTGGGGACGTCCTGTGCGATCTGGGCGGCGAAGCGCAGCAGGTCCCCGTAGTCCATGAGCCCCTCGCTGAGCTTCTTCTCCTGATAACGGCGGACCAGCTCGGCCATCTCGCGGCGCACCCGCAGCGCACGGACCAGATCGATCTGCTTGCCCTTGAGCTCGGCGCCGGCTTCCTGCCAGGCATCTACTCGGGCCAGCTCGACGTCGAGGTGGGCCTCCACCGCCTCCGGGGACTGCAGGTGCTCGGCGCAGTCTCCGGCCAGGCGCATCACGTATCCGGCGAGGTTGCCTGCCGACTGTTCTGCCTCCACGAGGACCTCGGCGCGGTCGTAGGCGCTGACCAATCGGTGGACCAGCTGCCAGGCCTTGGCCTCTCCAATGAGCTGGGTCTCGGGCTCCAGGCCGATCTGCAGGCCGTATTCGGTCACCAGCGTGTTCGCGTAGGAGTGATAGGTGGAGACCGCGGGGGCGAGCAGCTCGGAGATGTCGGCGTGCTCCACGGTGTCGGAGACCTCGACGGGCACCACATCGGCCGGGGAGATCAGCTCCGCCTCCAGCAGCTGCTCGAGCTTCCGGGTGATTCGTTCACGCAGCTCTCCGGCGGCCTTCTTGGTGAAGGTCACCCCGAGGATCTGGTCCGGACGCACGATCCCGTTGGCGACCAGCCAGACCACGCGGTCGGCCATGGTGGCGGTCTTGCCCGACCCGGCACCAGCGACGACGAGCATCGGGGCCAACCCGGATTCGATCACGGCCTGCTGTTCGGCAGTGGGGTAATGCCGGTGCTCGGCGGGGGTGTCCCGCTGAAGCGCATCAGCGATGTCACGGGCGCTGTAGCGCATGGTCTCCAGAGTCATCATGGCTGGGTCACCTGTTTCGTGTTCTCGCAGAGCGGGCAGAGCGAGCCGACCAGGCAGCGCTGTTGATTCGGTGAGTGGTATGCCGAGAACACCCGACCGCTCATCACCTCGGCGGCCTGGGTCAGCTGTTCCAGCGGCCAGCTGGCGTCGGCATCGAGCGCCTCCTGCCGCTGCAGGTTCGAGGCCTTCGCGGATGTGCCCACCTGTAGCAGCGCCGCACCGCCGCCGGACGGGGCAGGGGCGGAGTCCTGAACGTCGTCTGTCTCGATGAGTGCGCGGTCCACTGCTCCCAACGCCACCAGCAGCTGATAGGAGCCAAGCTGTCCGTGGGTGAGAATCTCAGCCTTGGTCGGCTGGTGGCGACCGGTCTTGAGGTCGATGACGAAGAGCTCACCGGCCTCGGTGCGTTCCACACGGTCGATCACGCCGCGGATCTCCACGGACCTGATCTGGGCGGACCCACCGGGTTCCTCCGGGGGCAGCGGGATCTCCAGGCTGGCTTCGACCTGCAGCTCTCGGGCGATCACCTGGCGGCCCTGACCCTGAACGTGGCCGAAGTAGCCGGCGAGCTTCTTCAGCATCACCCGGGCGCGGGATCGGTCCTTCTCGGTCTCCCAGCCCTCCTCGCGGCCCAGGCTGTCCCAACGGGCGTCGAGCTCGGCACCCAGCACTTCGCGGTCGGTCTCCGCCGGGTGGTGCTCGGCGATCTCGTGGATCAGCGAGCCGAGCATCCGGCTGAAATCGGTGGCCTCGACGCCACCGGCGGCACCGGTGAACCACTGCAGCGGCGCGTCGATGGCGCTCTGCACCGAGGACGGGGAGACCCGGACGGTGTCCTCGGGCTCCAGCAGCGGTGCGGTGGTGCTGAGCTCGGGCAGGCCCCACCAGGTGTCGGGCTCCGCGCCGATGAGTCCACCCTCGGCGAGCACGGCGAGCGCCCGGGCCGCCGCCCGGCGCTGAGTCTCGGTGGTCTCATCGATCGTGGGATCGCCAGGGCTGGACCCGGCAGGGCTCGACCTGGCAGGGCCGGACCCGGAGAGGGCAGGCTCGGCGGCGTCGTCGAGTTCGGCCTGGATGCTGATCTCCAGGTGGCGGCGCAGCTCGGCGATCAGCCGGTGGGCGGTGATGGGGCGTGGGATCGCCCCGCTGCGGGCGGTGCGCTCCCCCGGCGGGACCACGAGGTCCAGCAGCATCGAGGGGCTCTCCTCCTGGGCGTGCACGGCCACGGCGTAGAGCCGGTTCTTCGCCCGGGAGACCGCGGAGGCGAAGAGCCGGTATTCGTCCTGGAGCACGTTCATCCGTTTCACCAGCAGGGACTGGGCGGAGGCATCGGCGCGGCCCTCGACGACGTCGACCAGGTGCCCGCTGCCCAACAGCGCTCCACGTGGGTTCAGGTTCGGCCAGGCGCCTTCCTGGAGTCCGGTGAGGATCACGGTGTCGAACTCCCGGCCTGCCGCGCTGGCGGGAGTCAGGACTTCGATCGCCGCGTCCACTGCGGAGGTCTTGGCCAGGGTGTCCATGGGGAGTTCGAGCCGCTCGATGTGGTCCACGAACGCGAGCGCGGAGGCCCCGGGGTTCTGGTCGGAGAAGCGTTCCGCCGCCTGGAACAGCGCCATCACCGCGTCGAGATCGTGATCGGCCCGGCGTCCCTCGGCGCTGGACCACCGGGTCAGACCCGCCCAGTGGCGGCTGACATCGGCGGCGCTCCAGATCTCCCAGAGCAGCTCCTCAGGCCCGCTGGCGGGCCCGGCGGCGGCGTGTCCGGCGGCGAGCATCGCGGCGACGCGCTCCAGCCCGCGGGTCAGGTGCTGGAAGCGGGACTGCGCGCGGACGGCTTCGAAGACCGGATCCCCCGCATTGTTCGCCGCGGCGACCAGCAGCTCATCGGAGCTCCGCGGCTCGGACACCTCTGCCTCGGCGCGCAGCCGGCGGCGCTCCTGGCTGCGCAGCACCTGGCGCAGACTTCGCAGGGTCATCGAATCGGTCTCGCCATACCGGCTGGTCAGCAGGGTGAGCACCTCGGGAAGCGGCACGGGGTGCTCGGCCTCGGGCTCCGGCCGAGCAGTCACGAGATGCAGGACGCGCAGCAGCGGGGCCACGGCGGACTCCTGGTTGAGGATCACATCGCTCATGGACTGACGCACCGGGACGCCCTGGGTCTGGAACATCCGCACCAGCCGTTTGAGCAGCGCGCCGTTGCGGGCGATGACCGCGATCTCATCGAAGGGCACGCCGTGCCGGTGGTGTCGGTCCAGGACCTCCTGCAGGACGAACTGCTCGGCCAGGTAGTCCCCGGGCACGATCTCCACGGCGCAGGACCCGGCCTCGGTGGGCCCGGGCTCGGCGTCGGCCGGTTCAGCGGTGGGCTCGCTGAGCAGCTGCAGCCAGCGCTGGCGCGGCTGCTGGGGTCCCGCCGGGGAGATCCGGCGCAGAGCCCGCGCGTAGGCCCGGCCCACCGCATCGGTGATCCGGTGGTTTCCCTCGAGCACCATCACGCTGGGCTCGACCCCGGGCAGGCCGCCATGCGGGTCTGGGGTCATCGATCCGGAGATGCTGCGCCGCACGATGCCATCGATCTCGGCGTCGGTCTCAGGATTCAGCCCGAGCACGCTCTGGGCCGTGACTCGGCGCGGGGCCACGGTCCAGCTGCGCAGCTTGTCCGGGCGCGCCCCGCGGAAACCCTGCACCGCGGTCTCGGGGCTGGCGAAGGCCAGCACGTCAGCGCCGGCGCCGATCAGGCGCAGCAGCCGGTACACCGAGGGGGTGGCTTCCTGCAGGTCATCGACGATGATCCGGCGCAGCCGTTCGCGCTCGGTCTCGAGGAACTCAGGGTTCTCCTCGAGCAGATTACAAGCCTCGTTGATCAGCCCCGCCGGGTCGAAGGCGTCGGCGTTGGCTCCGGCGTCGAGGTCCTCGCGGTAGCGCTGGTAGAGCTCAGCGGCGGCAGCCCATTCCGGGCGTCGGCACTGCTCGGCCAGGCCGCGCAGCTGCTCGGGTGAGACCCCATACTCCGCGGCGCGGTCGAAGAGCTCGCGGATCTCCTTGCGGAACCCGTCGGTGTCCGCGGCCTCCGCCAAGGAGGCCGGCCAGCTCAGCGGCGGCATCCCGCTCTCGGGATCCGAGCTCAGCAGCTCACGGATGATGCTGTCCTGCTCGGCCCCGGAGAGCAGCCGGGGCCGGCGCGCGGTGAAGGAGAGGATCTCCCGGCGCCGGGCCTCCCCCAACAGCCAGAAGGCGTAGGAGGCGAAGGAGCGGGAGGGCTGCTCCGAGAGCGACCCGCCGCGGGGGCTGGTGTCCCGGGCGACCCAGGCCGCCTCGACCTGTTCGCGCAGCACCGCTGAGGTGGCGCGGGTCGGTGAGAGCAGCAACAGCCGGGAGGAGTCCTGCCCGGACTCCAGATGGCGCAGCGCCAGCTCCGCCGCCAGCGTCGACTTGCCGCTGCCGGGACCGCCGAAACTCAGGATCGGCCCATGTCCGGGGCGCTCGGCCGCGGCGAGCACCTGATGCTGGGACTGATCGAACTCCATGAGGGTCATTCAATCAGAGCCCCCGGACATGGCTTCGCGCAATAGCTCAACCCCACGTCGCCACGCGGCCGCAGCGGCTCAGGGTGATGTCCGCGGCCATGTCCGACCCGCGCGCTACCGTAGAGCCATGGCCGAGACCCCCACCCTCTTCGAGATCACCCCCAGCAGCGAGTCCTGGCATACCCGCCGCCGGGTCGGCTTCGACCTGGAGACCACCTCCCGGGACCCCCGGGTGGCGCGGATCGTCTCCGCGGCGCTGGTGATCTTCGACGACGCCGAGGGCAGCACCGGCGCCGAGACCGGAGTCGAGGGTTCCCCCGGTGCCGGCTCCCAGCGCGTGCGCACTCGGGAGTGGCTGGTCGATCCGGGTGTGGAGATCCCGGCCGAGACCACCGCGATCCACGGCATCTCTACCGAATACGCCCAAGCCAACGGGCAACCCGCGGCCGAGGCGGTCGCTCAGATCACCACGGCCCTGGCGCAGGAGTTCGCCGCGGGCAGCTCCGTGGTGGTGATGAATGCCCCCTATGACTTCACCGTGCTCCAGCAGGAGGCGCTGCGCCACGGGGTCGAGTTCACCGAGCCGGTCGGGGTCATCGACCCGCTGGTGATCGATAAGCAGGTGGACAAGTACCGTCGCGGCAAACGCACGCTGAGCCAAATGTGCCTGCACTATGAGGTCGAGCTCGACGCCGCCCATTCGGCCACCCCGGACGCCTGGGCCGCTGTGGAGGTGGCCTGCGCGCAGGCCGAGCGGTTCCCGCAGCTGCAGATCCCGGCGCCCGAGCTGCACCGGCTCCAGGCCGGATGGAAGGTCGGACAGGCCGCGGACCTGCAGGAATACCTGCGCCGCACCCGCTCCGACGCCGAGGTCAGCCCGGCCTGGCCGGTGTGAACGCGAGCCGGAACCCGGTGTGACCCAGCGAGGTGTCCGCCGAGGCCGAGGTGCGCGCTGAGGTGCGGTAGCGCCGGCAGTAGGAGCGGTGGCACATATAGGAGCCCCCGCGCATCACTGGATACGCTCCGGACCGCGAAGACCCTGACGCGCTGCCATCAGCTCTGGTGAACCCCGAGGCCGTCCACTCCCAGACATTGCCGGTGGTGTTGAAGAGCCCATACCCGTTGGGCGCGAAGGATTCCGCCGGTCGGGTGCCGATCTCCCCTACGAGCCCCTCCGGGAACTCGCCGGGGAAGATGTTCATCCGGCGCTGCCCACCCGGGTCCCGATCTGCCCCCCAGGGGTAGGGCTGCTGGTCCAGTCCGCCGCGCGCGGCGTACTCCCATTCGGTCTCGCTCGGCAGCCGAGCCCCGACCCAGCTGGCATAGGCCTGCGCGTCGCGCCGGGACACCTGCGTCACCGGGTGATCCTCCCGCCCCGCAGCGGTGGACCCAGGCCCCTCGGGCGCGAACCAGGCGGCGCCGCGCACCTGCCGCCACCACGGGGTGGAGGGCTCTGGGGCCGGGGCGGCGTCGCGCAGCTCTCGAGCGAGCAGCCCTTGGAAGACCAGGGCGTCCCCGTGACGTTCGGCGTCGGTGAGGTGCCCGGTGGCCTGCACGAATTGTGCGAACTGCGCCACGGTCACCGTGGTGGAGCTGATCGCGAAGGCCTCGACGCGGACGGACCTGACCGGGCCCTCACCGTCCTCCGGGTAGGCCTGCGGGTCCACGGAGCCCATTCGGAACTCATCGGCGGAGAATCCGATCATCGACAGCTCGGAGGAGGCCGCGGCGGCCAGCTGGACGACCAGTGCGGCCTTCGCGGCAGAGTCCGGCGCGACCGGCGTCGTCGGGGTGGTGCTCGCGGTGCCGTTCGATGCGGCCCTCGGGGCGGCGCTGACAGTTTCCCGGCGTGGCGGGCTGCAACAGGACGCGGGTGCCCAACGGTGCTGTGCGTCGGTCATTCTGCTCCCCTGTCTGTCACCTGATCATCGTCGCAGGCCCTCGGATCCCCCGGAATTCCGCGGAAGATGACCTGTAGCCTGGCACAGCGCGCCGCCTGCACTTCTGCGCGCTTCACGCCCATCTCAGTGCTCATCACGAAGGAGGGACACACTATGTCTGACGACCAGAACATCTCACACCACACCGGAACCGTGTCTCCGCCCGAGCACTCCTCCAGCGTCTCACCTCCTGACACCGTCTCACCTCCGAACATCGTCGTCATCCAGGCTGACCAGATGGCCGCCCAGGCGCTCGGCGCCTACGGCGACGCCGCCGCGAAGACCCCGCACATGGATGCACTCGCCGAAGACGGAGCCGTCTTCGATCGCGCCTACTGCAACTCGCCGCTCTGCGCGCCCTCCCGCGCCTCCATGATGACCGGGGTGATGCCCTCTGACCTGGGCTGCTTCGACAACGGGGATGACTTCGCGTCCTCGGTGCCGACCTTCGCGCACCGACTGCGTCACGCCGGGTATCACACGGCGCTGGTCGGCCGGATGCACTTCGTCGGGGCAGATCAGCACCACGGGTTCGAAGAGCGCCTGACCACCGACGTCTACCCGGCTGACCTGGACATGGTCCCGGACTGGACGCTGCCGCTGGAGCAGAAGCTGCAGTGGTACCACGACGCCGACGCGGTCTTCACCGCCGGGGTCTCCAAGGCCTCGGTTCAGCAGGACTTCGACGACGAGGTCGGTTTTCGCACGCTGCGCCACCTCAATGACCGGGTCCGCGCGAACCAGGCGGCCGCCGCGGCCGGAGAGGAGGCGCAGCCGTTCCTCATGGTGAGCAGCTTCATCCACCCGCATGACCCGTATGAGCCGCCGCAGGAGCATTGGGACCGGTTCGCCGACGTCGAGATCCCTGACCCGGCACACCCCGAGGTGCCCGATATCGCGCAGGATCCGCACAGCCATCGGCTCCGCGCGATGAGCGGCTTCGACCAGCGCTACCCGGACCTGGAGCAGGTCCGCAACGCCCGGCGCGCCTACTACGCGGCGGTCAGCTACATCGATGACCACGTGGGCCGGATCCGCGAGCGCCTGGATTCCCTGGGGCTGAGTGAGAACACCGTGATCCTGGTGACCGCCGACCACGGAGACATGCTCGGCGAGCGGGGCCTCTGGTACAAGATGTCGCCCTATGAGCGCTCCTCCCGGGTGCCGCTGATCGCCTCCGGTCCGGAGCACCTGGTGCCCCGAGGCCGGCATCAGACCCCGGTCTCGCTGCTGGACCTGATGCCCACACTGGTGGACCTGGCCGGAGCCCCGTCGCCGAAGGCTGCCGGGGACTCCGTCTTTGAGATCGCCAGGCGTGAGCAGACTGGCGAGATCGGGCCCAAGGACCGTCCGGTGATCATCGAGTACCTCGCGGAGGGCACCTACCGGCCGCAGCTGAGCATCATCAGCGGGCAGTACAAGTACGTGATCTGCCCGGGCGACGTGGATCAGCTCTTCGACCTCGCCGCGGACCCCCATGAGCTGCACAATGCGGCCCGCGAAGACCAGCATGCGGGCACCGTGGCGCGGCTGCGCGGCGAGCTGGACTCCCGCTATGACATGGAGGCGCTGGAGGCCGGGATCCTGGAGAGTCAGGATCAGCGCCGGCTCGTCGCCGAAGCCCTGAGCATGGGGCGGAAACGGTCCTTCGACCACAACCCGGAGCCCGAGCAGCGCTATGTGCGCGGGGACTTCTGGGGCGCCCTGGAGTACGGCACGATCCGCGAGGGCGCCTGCTGAGCTGAGCTCCCGGCTCCCTGAGGTTCCGGCCTCCTGAGCTCCCTGGGCTTGCGGGGCTTCCTTGGCTGAGGCCTTCACCCCTGGGGCGCTAACGGGTGGAATGACCGGTGAATCTCGGTGCATTCCGCCCGTTGTCGCCCCAGGGATGGGGCAGGGGCGGCGAGTCGGCGTTCGGTAAAGTTCGGTCTCATGCGCGCAATGGTGATGGATGAGATCGCAGGGTCCTTGGACGTCCGAGAGGTGCCCGACCCCACTCCCCCGGTGGGCGGGGTGGTCGTGGAGGTCCATGCCACCGGCCTGTGCGGGAGCGACTGGCACGCCTGGGCCGGACATGAGGAGCTCACCCTGCCCCATGTGCCCGGCCACGAGCTTGCCGGCGTCATCTCCGCGGTGGACTCCGGGGTGCAGCGCTGGTCGGTGGGTGACCGGGTGACGGTGCCCTTCGTGTGCGGCTGCGGCGCCTGCGACTGGTGCCGGAACGGCAACGCCCAGGTGTGCCCGAACCAGCAGCAGCCCGGCTTCACCCACGATGGATCCTTCGCGGAGCATGTGGCGCTGCACGCCGCGGACACCAACCTTGTCGCCATCCCGGAGGCCGTCTCCTTCGAGGCCGCGGCGGCGTTGGGCTGCCGCTTCGCCACCGCCTACCGGGCGCTGACCGTGCGTGCCGCGGTGCGCGCCGGAGAATGGATCACCGTGGTGGGCGCCGGTGGCGTCGGGCTCAGCGCGGTGATGATCGCCAAGGCGCTCGGCGCCCAGGTGATCGCCGTGGACCGCAGCCCCGACGCCCTCCAGGCCGCGAAGGACCTCGGGGCCGATCGCGTGATCCTCGCCGACGGACGCGACGTCCCGGCGGCGGTGCGTGAGGCCACCGGTGAGGGCAGCGATGTCTCAGTGGACGCCGTGGGCAGCGAACAGACCTGCGCGGCCGCGATCCTGAGCCTGCGCCGGCGCGGTCGGCATGTACAGATCGGACTGCTGCCCACCAAGACCGGTCTCTCCCAGGTCCCGATGGCCCGCGCGATCGCTTGGGAGCTTGACCTGTTGGGAAGCCACGGCATGGCCGCCGCTGACTACCCCGGGATGCTGGGGCTGATCAGCAGCGGTGCGCTGCGCCCGCAGGACCTCATCGAACGCGTGGTCGGGCTCGAGGAGGCGGCCAGGCTGCTGCCCGGGATGCAGCGGTCCGTGACCCCGGGGATGACGATGATCAACCCCAGGCTCGCGTGATCACCCCTGAGGCTTCAGGGCCAGCGCCTCAGGCCTGAACCCTCAGGGCTGCGCCTGCGCGGCGGCCTTCGCGGCGCCGGGCAGTGCCTCCAGGATCCGGCCGATCGCGGCGTCGTCGTGGGCTGAGGACAGGAACCAGGCCTCGAACACGCTCGGCGGCAGGTAGACCCCGGCGTCGAGCATCGCGTGGAAGAACGGTCCGTAGCGGAAGGTCTCCTGGGCCTGGGCGTGGGCGTAGTTGTGCACCCCGGTGGCTGAGGTGCCGAAGGCCACGGAGAACAGCGAGCCGACCTTCTGCAGCGTGTGGTCCACCCCGGCCTCGCTCAGCGCGGCGGTGACCCCGTCGGCCACGATCTGGGCCTTCTGATCCACGTGCGCGTAGACCCCTGCGGTGGCGTGTTCCAGGGTGGCCACCCCGGCTGCCATCGCGACCGGGTTCCCCGAGAGCGTGCCTGCGTGGTAGACCGGGCCGGTGGGCGCCAGGTGCTCCATGACCTCGCGTCGACCGGCCAGCGCGGCGGTGGGCAGTCCGCCGCCGATGACCTTGCCGAAGGTGAACAGGTCAGGCTCCCAGCCCTCGACCCGCCCGGAGGCACCCCAGTAGCCGGCCTCGGTGATCCGGAATCCGGTCATCACCTCGTCGAAGATCATCAGGGCCCCGTGGCGCTGGGTGATCTCGCGGATGAAGCTGTTGAAGCCTGCTTCCGGGACCACCACGCCCATGTTGGCCGGGGTGGCTTCAGTGATCACCGCAGCGATGTGCTCGCCGTGCTCGGCGAAGACGGCCTCCAGTGCGGCGCGGTCGTTGTATTCCACCACGATGGTCTCGGAGGCCTGCGCCTCGGTGACCCCTGCGGAGCCCGGCAGGCCCAGCGTGGCCACTCCGGAGCCGGCGGCGGCGAGCAGCCCGTCGGAGTGCCCGTGGTAGCAGCCGGCGAACTTCACCACGATGTTGCGCCCGGTGACCCCGCGGGCCAGCCGGATCGCGGTCATGGTGGCTTCGGTGCCGGTGGAGACCATCCGGATCATCTCCGCGCCGGGGACCCGACGCCGGACCAGCTCGGCGAGCCGCGCCTCGGAGGGGTGGGAGGTGCCGAAGCCGAGTCCGGCGTCCACCGCGTCGTGCACGGCTTTGATCACCGCAGGGTGCTTATGCCCCAGCAGCGCTGGCCCCCAGGATCCGACCAGGTCCACGTACTGGGTGCCCTCGGCGTCGGTGAGGTAGGGCCCGTCGGCGGAGACCATGAACGCCGGGGTGCCGCCCACCGAGCCGAAGGCGCGGACCGGGGAGCTCACTCCCCCGGGCATGATCTCGCGGGCGGTGTCGAAGAGTTCCTGGTTCGTGGTCATCGCGGAGCGGGTCCTTTCAGCTGACCGGCGGGAAGCCGGCGTCGGTGCGGGGTTCGTCAGTGGGTTCGCGCGTCGGCCGGTTCTCGGCCGGTGCGCTGGTCTCCGCCGGTG
Source organism: Nesterenkonia aurantiaca (assembly GCF_004364585.1). Classification (GTDB taxonomy): domain Bacteria; phylum Actinomycetota; class Actinomycetes; order Actinomycetales; family Micrococcaceae; genus Nesterenkonia; species Nesterenkonia aurantiaca. The sequence goes on from NZ_SOAN01000001.1 coordinate 97,184, forward strand.
TCGCAGCCTCAGCTTCTGCCGGGGCCGCAGTCGTGTGCGGCTGGATCGGTGGGTGCACCGGGGTGTCCGCGCTGGGTGCCGCAGGCGCCCTGTGGGACGGGGGAAGCGGCGCCACCGGCGCCCGCGTGCTGCCCAGCTCCTCGCGAAGCCATCCGGCCACCTCGGCGGCGTAGTAGGTGAGCACGTTGGTCGCGCCCGCGCGGCGGATCGCGATCAGCGATTCGGTGATCACCGTGCGCCGGTCGATCCACCCGTTGGCGGCGGCGGCCTCGATCATCGCGTACTCCCCGGAGACCTGATAGGCCGAGACCGGGACGTCGCTGATCGCGGCGGTGTCCGAGAGGATGTCGAGGTAGGCGCTGGCCGGCTTGACCATCACCATGTCCGCGCCCTCGGCGAGGTCGATCTCCACCTCGCGCAGCGCTTCGGTGCGGTTCGGGGCGTCCATCTGGTACTGCTTGCGGTCCCCGCTCAGCTGGGAGTCCACGGCCTCGCGGAACGGGCCGTAGAAGCCGGAGGCGTATTTCGCGGCGTAGGCGAGGATCGGCACGTGCTGGTGTCCGGCCTCGTCCAGAGCCTGCCGGATCACGGCGACCTGGCCGTCCATCATGCCCGAGGGTGCGACGACGTCGGCGCCCGCCTCGGCCTGGGCCACGCCCATCTCGGCGTAGACCTCCAGGGTGGCGTCGTTGTCCACCTCGCCGGCCTCGTCCACGAGACCGCAGTGCCCGTGATCGGTGAACTCGTCCAGGCACAGGTCGCTCATCACGACCAGGTCATCGCCGACCCGGTCCTTCACGGCGCGGATGGAGCGATTCAGGATGCCCTGCGGGTCCAGGCCGGCGCTGCCCTGGGCGTCGCGGTTAGCGGGGATGCCGAAGAGCATGATCCCGGCCAGGCCGAGGTCGCGGGCCTGCTCGGCGGCGTTGAGCAGCGAGGCTTCGGTGTGCTGGAAGACGCCGGGCATGGAGCTGATCGGCACCGGTTCGGTGAGGCCCTCGCGGACGAAGACCGGCAGGATCAGGTCGGCCGGGTGCAGCCGGGTCTCGGCCACCATCCGGCGCATGGCAGGGCTGCGGCGCAGCCGGCGTGGGCGCTGTTCGGGGAAACTCACGTGCTACTCCTGGTGATCAGGGGGACGGCGGTCGGTGCGCTCGAGCTGGCCTTCTCGGAAGGGCCCCGCTGAACGTGTCGCCGCCGCACAGTCTAGTTCTCAGCGACCCAGGGCGGCCATCACGGCGTCAGCGCTCGGCTCTGAGAGAACACCGGAGGCGGGGATGCCTCGGCGGGCGAGAGTCTTCGCGGTGGGCCGCCCGATGGCCAGCAGTCGGACCCGCTCCGGGAGCCCGAGGTCGGCGAGCCCGTCGGCCGCAGAGGAGCTGGTGACCAGCAGCACCGTGGGGTCTACATGGCTGAGCCGGTCGCGGCGCAGGTCGGCGGCGAGCTGGTCCAGGTCCAGGAGATCCTCACCCGCCGGCTGCGGCAGCAGTCGCCGTTGCGGATCTCCAGCGACCAGAACCCCGCCCACCACCAGAGAGCTGGTCTCATAGGCGCTGACCCGGGTGACCTGCCAACCGGTGTCACTCAGGCCTTCGCGGAGCTCGGACCGGGCCTGGGCCGACTGTGGCAGCAGCAGCCCACCGTCCTGCCCCGGAGACGGCTCGGGGAACTCCTGGATCATCCCGGCGGCGCTGCTCTCGGCCTGCGGCATCCACGGGTCGGTGATGCCGGTATGTGTGCGCAGCACCCGGGCGGTGCCGGGACCGACGACGCCGACGCGCGTCTGCGCAGGCAGGGTCCCGTCCCAGCCCAGCTTCACCAGAGCCCGGACGGTGTTGGCGCTGGTGAACAGCACCCAGGAGAAGTCGCCGCGGGAAAGCCGGCCGAGCGCCGTGTTCAGCTCGGTGGTGTCCTCAGGGAGTCGCTGCTCGGTGACCGGGAGGAACCGGACCTGGAGCCCGACCGCGCGCAGACCTGCCTCCAACGGGCCCGTCTGTGCGGGGTCTCGAGTCAGGGCGATTCGCATGATGCCAGCTTACCGAGAAGAGTCCGAGGACAATGGTGCCCAAGAGTGTGAACCACGTGCCGTGCAGCGACCACGCGCGCGAGGAGACTTCAGAGGACGCATGACTCGAAAGGGACTTCCCATGACAGCAGAACCGATACTCGTCTCCGGCGCGACAGGCAATGTCGGCCGCGCCGTGGTCGAGCGTCTTCTGGAGGCAGGTGTTCGGGTGCGGGCTGCGGGAAGAACCGTGGAGTCGGTCCAGGCGGCATTCGGCGACAGGGTCGAGGCGGTGGCCCTGGACTTCACGGACGAAGGCACGTGGCGCGGTGCCTTCACCGGGGTGCGACGGATGTTCTTGCTGCGACCGCCACAGCTGGGAAGACCCAAGACACAGATGATTCCCGCGCTCGAACACGCTCGCGAACTTGGCCTCTCGCAGATCGTGTTCCTGTCCCTGCAGGGGGCGGAACGGAACCCGGTGGTGCCTCATGCTGAGATCGAGAGGTGGTTGAGGGCCTCAGGAGCGTCCTGGACGTTCGTGCGGGCTTCCTTCTTCCATCAGAATCTCTCAACCACCCACGTCTCAGACATCCGCGACCGTGATGAGATCATGGTTCCGGCCGGGCACGGGAGAACCTCCTTCGTCGACGCTGAGGACGTCGGCGCAGTCGCGGCCGCCGCACTGCTCCGTCCGGCGGAGCACAAGAACTTGGCATGGACGATCACCGGAGATGAGGCGCTGAGCTACACCGAGGTCGCCGATATCCTCACGGCGGAGCTCGGCAGACCGGTGCGATACACCCGGCCCGGAGCTCTGCGTTACGGCCTCCATGCCCGAAAGCGACTGGGCATGCCCTGGGGCATGGTGTGCGTGACCATCGCGATCTACACCGCCGCTCGTCTCGGCCAGGCTGCCGGCATCAGTGCAGATCTTGCCCAGGTGCTGGGCCGAGCCCCCAGGAGCTTCGCTGAGTTCGCTCACCGCCACCGAGGAGTGTGGGATCCCACGCTTTAGGCGTCCACCACGTGCTTGAGCAGCCCGAAGTCCTCGGCGAGCAGCTGCTCCGCGACCTGAGTCCCGAGCTGGATCGCACGGTCCACCGAGACCCGACGGTCCGCCCCGGCCTCGATCGAGATCTCGGCTCCGGCGCGCTGCGTCCTGGTCCCGTCGGGGGCACAGATCACCGAGTCCAGGCGCAGGGTGGCGCCGCCGTCGGGGTTGTCGTCATAGCGGGCGAGTCCGCCGATCGGTGCTGAGCAGCCGGCGTTGAGCCGGGCCAGCAGCCCCCGTTCCGCTGAGGTCTCCAGCCGGGCGGGAATGTCGTCGTAGAGCGCCAGCGCCATGCCCAGCGGGGCGGTGGGCTCGGCGTCCTCGGCGCGGACCTCCACGGCCAGGGCACCTTGGCCGGGGGCGGGCAGCATCACCTCAGTGGGGATCAGCTCGGCGATGTGATGCTCCAGGCCGAGTCGCTTCAGGCCGGCGCCGGCGAGCACGACGGCGTCCAGGTCACCTCGGGCGGCATTCGGCGCCTGCGGCGAGGCCTCGGCAGCAGACCCGTGCCCGCGGACCCGGGCCAGCCGGGTGCCCACGTTGCCGCGGATGTCCACGATCTCAAGATCAGGCCGTGCCGCGCGCAGCTGGGCGGCGCGGCGCGGGGACCCGGTGCCCACCTTCGCGCCCTGCGGCAGCTGCGCAAGAGGCACATCATCAGCGGAGCACAGCGCGTCGCGCACGTCTTCCCGGGAGGGCACCGAGGCGATCGCGAGCCCCTCGAGGTCCTTGGCGGGCAGGTCCTTGAGCGAGTGCACCGCCACGTCGCAGGTCTTGTCGAACAGCGCCTGGCGCAGCGCGGAGGCGAAGACCCCGGTGCCGCCCATCTGCGCGAGCGGTCCGGTGAGGATGTCACCCTCGGTCTTCACCGTGATCAGCTCGTAGCCGGCCTCGGCGTGGGAGGCGAGCGCTTCCGCCGCCGTCGTCGTCTGGGTCAGTGCGAGCTTGCTGCCGCGGGTGCCTACGGTGAATGTCGCCATCTAGCTCCTCTGGACGTCCTTGCGGAAGCGGGTGCAGTTGCAGGGTCCGCAGATGCCGGACCACTTGCCGGGCACGACCTGCTCGCCGAAGCCCACGGGCTCGCCGTTGACGCCTTGGAGGTACTCGCTGAGCACATCGACGAGTCCGGAGACGAACTTCTCCTGGATGCCCGGGGTCGCGGCACGGTGGTAGGCCAGGCCGAGCTCCGCGGCGGTGTCCTTGGCCTCGGTGTCGAGGTCCCAGAGCACCTCCATGTGGTCGGAGACGAAGCCGATGGGCATCACCACCACACCGGCGACGCCGGCCTCGGCATCTTCGGTGAGGGCGTCGTTGATGTCTGGCTCCAGCCAGGGGGTCTTCGGGCTGCCGGAGCGGGACTGGAAGGTCAGTGAGTGTTCCAGACCCTCGGCCTCAGGGACGCTGGCCATCAGGTGGCGGGCGACGGCGAGGTGCTCGGCCGAGTAGACGTCGGTGCCGTATTCCTCGATCACCCGGTCCGGGCCCATGGCCTCGGCGTTGCGGCTGGGGATGGAGTGAGTGACGAAGACGATCTTCGGCTGCGCCTCGGCCTTGCCGGCCTGCTCCAGCTGCGCCCGGACGTCGGCGATGCCCGCGGCCAGGGCGTCCTTGAACGGGTCGATGAACGCCTTGTCCATGAAGAACTGGCGGACCTTCACCACACTCATCTCCTCGCGCAGCCCGGTCTCGTCCAGGGTCAGCGAGAAGTCCTCGCGGTACTGCCCGCAGGAGGAGTAGCCGTTGTACGCGGAGGTGACCAGCGCCAGGATCCGGCGGTGTCCGGCGGCGTGCATCTCGCGGAAGGTCTCGGTGAAGAAGGGGTTCCAGTTGCGGTTGCCCCAGTACATCGGGATGTCCAGCTGGCGGGCGGCGACCTCGGCCTCCAGTGCGGCCTTGAGGTCCCGGTTCTGCTCGTTGATCGGGCTGATCCCGCCGTTGGCGCGGTAGTGGGTGGCGACCTCTTCGAGCCGCTCATCCGGGATCCCGCGACCGCGGGTCACGTTGCGCAGGAACGGGAGCACGTCGTCCTGACCCTCGGGACCGCCGAAGGAGGCGAGCAGGATCGCGTCATAGTTGCCCGGCTCGTCCTTGGTGGAGCCCTCCGCGTAGTCCACCGGCAGCGGGGCCGGGACCTCGGCGGCCTCGGGCGAGGTCTCGGTGCCCGGGGTGGGTGTGGTCTGAGAGGAGTCCGCCACTGCCGAGGCGGCCTGCTCCTCGGTGGGGTGATCGGAGGTCTCGGTCGGGTGGGCCGGGCCGGTGTTCTCGGCCGACTCGGTGTTGTCTGGGGTGATCGTCACAGCAGGACCTCAGCGATCTCCGACGCGGCCTTCAGGCGGCGGCCGGTATAGAAGGGAATTTCGTCACGCACGTGATAGCGGGTCTCGGACTCGCGCAGCTTGCGCATCATGTCCACCAGGTCGGTGAGCTTCGGCGCCTCCAGCGCGAGCAGCCACTCCCAGTCGTTCAGCGCGAACGCGGAGGTGGTGTTGGCCAGCACCGAGGGGAACTCCTGGCCGAGCAGGCCGTGCTCGCGCAGCATCTTTCCGCGCTTGGCCGGGTCCAGCAGGTACCAGTCATAGGAGCGGTTGAACGGGTAGATGACCAGCCAGTCCTCCGGGGGCACCCCGAGGGCGTAGGCCGGGACGTGGCTGCGGGCGAACTCGGCGGTGCGGTGCACGCCCATCGCGGAGAACGCGATCCGGGTCTGGGAGAACATCGCGGTGCGGCGGATGCGGCGCACCGCTGCCTGCAGGTCCTCGGCGGAGGGACCGGTGACCCAGGTGAGGATGTCGGCCTCATCGCGCATGGCGGAGACGTCGTAGGTGCCGCGGAAGCTGACCTCTTGATCGGCGAACGTTCCGGCGAGCTCATCGAACTCGACCTCCACGTCAGCGCCCTGCGGCGCGGATCCGGTCCGCGCGAAGACGGTGTAGAGGGTGAACCAGTCCTTGCCCGAGGTGTTGACCTCTTCGGGCGTGCGCTGAGCGTTGCTGCCGTAGCTCACAGATGCCTCCATCAGCATTGATCGTCCGTGCGGGGCCTAGGTGGTGATGTCCCGCATCCAGCTTATCGCCCGGCCTTCCACGGTTTTCTACATGACGTCGAAAAAAGTGACGGACCGCTCACGCAGGTATGACCGGTGTGGCGGGTTCAGCGAGAGGTGCGCAGGATCGTCACGGCGGCGGCCCGTGCGTCGGGCACCACCCGGGCCAGCCCGGTGCCTGCGAACCAGGCGCCGATCATGTGCAGCCCGGGCCGCCGCTCCCCCGAGGGCTGCACCGCGGTGGACTCCTGGGCCGACCCCGCGGCGGAGGCCTCGGCGAGGCGTTCACGCAGCGCGGTGATCCGCTCGGCGTGCCCGGCGGAGCTCTGCGGCAGCGCCTTGCGCCAGCGGATCACGCTGGCCTCGAGGATCTGGTCCGCGTCGATGGGGATCCCGAAGAGTGCGCCGATGTCGGCTGCGGCGGCGGCAAGCAGCTGCTCGTCGCTGGACTCCGCGCCCAGTGCCTCCTGATGCCGCGGCCCGACCCGTCCGTAGGACAGGCGCACCACGTGGTGGCCGGGCCCGTGCGCGTGGGTCACGGCGGTGTCCGCCCATTCCCATTTGGAGCTGATGTGCGTCATCGCCTTGGCTGCGATGTCTTGTACCTGCGGAGCCACCAGCACCCCGGTGCCGCGCGGGTGGTCATCAAGCTCCGGGGCGTCGAGGATCATCGAGACCAGGGCGACGCCGCGGTCCGGCGCGGCGGCCCCCTGCTTCAGCCCAGCGGCCCCGTGCTCACCGCCGGGGGCCTCCTTCGCACCGCCCGGGGCCTCCTGCGCTCCGCCGGGGGTCAGGCCGGTGAGGTCCAGTCCGCTCAGGTCGACCACGGACCCGACCAGCTGCACCGCGGCAGGGGCATCCAGGGCGAGGATCACATGATCCGGGCCCTCGTCGGCGATCAGCGCGGCCAGGTCGGTGACCTCGGTGTTGAGCCGGAGCTCCACGCCGAGCCGAAGCAGCTCCGCCTCCAGGGCGCCGACCAGGCGGTTGAGCCCGCCATGCAGCGAGTTCACCGCGGAGCCTGGCGGGGCCTTGGACTTCACCAGGGCCACGGCGCGGGCCAGCGAGCCCTCGCGCAGCATCGCCTCGAAGAGTCCGGGGGCGGCGTTGTTCATGTCCAGGTCATCCGGGTCGGCCGAATGCACCCCGGACACGATCGGGGTGACCAGCCGGTCCAGCACGGCCTGGCCCATCCGGTCCCGGACCACCTCGCCCAGCGTGATCTGCCCGGATCGGGCGGCGTCGGCCTGCACCCAGGACTCCATGGAGGCGGTGAGGTCCTCGGCGGCGCGGCGCGCCTCCGCCTCGCCCAGAATCGCCACCACATCGGGGGCCATCGGATCGGCGGGGATGCCCAAGATCCCGGTGGCCGGCAGCGGGGCCGCCAGATCCGGCAGCTGCAGCCAGGCCGCAGAGTGCTGCGGAGCCACCACCTGTTCGTGGAGACCCAGCTCCTGCAGCAGCTTCGGCACCACCGGGGAGCGGGTCGCGAAGGCCTCTGCCCCGGCGTCGTAGGCGACCCCACCCATCTCGTGGGCACCGATCGCCCCGCCCAGCCGGTCTCCGGCCTCGTAGAGCGCCACCGTGGCACCGGCGCGGGCCAGGTCCCAGGCGGCGATCAGCCCGGCGATGCCTCCGCCGACCACGGCGACATGCGGCGGCCCGGCCGGTGAGCCCGTCGGTGAGCCCTCCGGCGCACCGGCGGCCGACCCGGCTGACTCGCCGGCGGAGGCACTGGAGGCCGCGCCCACCCGGGCGCTGACCTCAGCGTCGGCGGGGTCGCTCGAGGGGGCGTTGATCGGCGCGTTCATCCAGGCAGCGCTCAGTCCTCGTAGCCGATCTCGTGGATCAGGCTGACCACGCGGGTGAGCACCTCCGGGTCGGTCTCCGGGGGCACCCCGTGGCCGAGGTTGAGCACATGTCCGGCCGCACCGGAGCCGGCCGCGATGATCTCGCGGACATGCTTCTCCAGCGTGGGCCAGTCCGCTGGCAGCAGCGCCGGGTCGATGTTGCCCTGCAGCGGGGTCTCGGCCCCGACCCGGCGGGTGGCCTCTGCCAGGTTCAGCCGGTAGTCCACCCCGACGACGTCGGCGCCGGCCGCGCGCAGCAGGTCCAGGATCTCCCCGGTGCCGGTGCCGAAGTGGATCAGCGGGGCGGTGACCCGGTGGCCCTCGGGCGTGGTCCCGCCGAGGTCCTTGACGTGAGTGAAGGCTTCGGCGGAGTGGCGCAGCACGTGCCGGGCATAGTCCTCGCGGCTCAGCGAGCCGGCCCAGGAGTCGAAGAGCTGCGCGGCGGAGGCGCCGGCCATCAGCTGGGCGCGCATGAACCGGCCGGAGACCTCGGCCGCCCAGGAAGCCAGAGCGTGCCAGGTCTCCGGGTCTGCGTGCATCATGGTGCGCGGGCCGAGGTGGTCCCGGGAGGGCCTGCCCTCCACCATGTAGGCGGCCAGGGTGAACGGAGCGCCGGCGAAGCCGACCAGCGGGGTGGAGCCCAGCTCGGCCACGGTGCGCTTGACGGCCTCGGTGATCGGCGCGAAGGCGGCGTCGTCGAGCGTGGGCAGTGCCTCGACGTCGGCGCGGGTGCGCACCGGGGAGCCCAGCACCGGTCCGACCCCGGGCTGGATCTCGACGTCGATCCCGGCCAGGCGCAGCGGGATGACGATGTCGGAGAAGAAGATCGCCGCGTCCACGTCGTGCCGGCGCACCGGCTGCAGCGTGATCTCGGAGGCCAGCGCCGGATCCAGGCAGCTGTCCAGCATTGTGGTGCCCTCACGCAGCGCCCGGTACTCCGGCAGTGAACGGCCCGCCTGGCGCATGAACCACACCGGGCGGCGGTGCGGGCGTGTGATCTCTCCCGCACTGTTACGTCCGCCGCGATACTGGTTCAGCAGCGCGGAGTCGGCGGTGAGCCCGGTGAGCAGCGGGTGGTCCTGCGGCAGCTGCGCCGTGGAACCCTGGGAACGTACGGCTGCCCGCGGGATGGCGGTGACGGAGCCGGTGGCCGGAGAGGACGCGGCCATGCCGGCGAAAGATCCAGAAGTCATATGCCACATTCTCCACTTTTCCGCGGCACAGTTCGACCCGCTGTAGAATCAATGACGTCGTGGTACTTATTTCTCTCGTTGCCACCCACTCGGAGCTGGACCTCGAGACGGTGGGCACTCTCAGCGCAGGAGCGGCCGAGCTGGCCGGGTCCGTGCACATGCCTGCCGTGACGCTGGCCACCTGCAACCGGATGGAGATCTACGCAGAGTCCACCGGGGGATCCCATGATGATGTCCAGAGCACCCGGGAGCGGCTGCTCGACCTCGTGGCCGAGACCTCCGGGCTGGACCGTGAGCTGGTCGGGCGCTCCTTCCGCACTCTGGTGGAGGACGACGCCGTCTCACACCTCTTCGAGGTCGGCGCCGGTCTGGACTCCGCGGTCATCGGTGAGCGCGAGATCGCGGGCCAGGTGCGCAAATCCCTGGCCGACGCCCAGCACGCCGGGACCATCTCCGGAAGCCTGACCAAGCTCTTCGAGACCGCCTCGCGGACCGCCAAGGATGTCGGCACCCGCACCGCGCTGGGCTCCCGCGGACGCTCCATCGTCTCGGTGGCCCTGGACATCGCCGGGGACATGCGTGGCGACGGCCCCGCCTTCTACCCCGGCGCCAAGGTCGTGCTGATCGGCACCGGCGCCTATTCCGGGACCTCGCTGGCCCAGCTGGTCGAGCGTGGGGTCACCGATATCGGGGTCTTCTCCGGCTCCGGGCGCGCCGAGGACTTCGTGGCCGAACGTGCTGGCGGCGCCCGGGCGCTGCAGATGCAGGAGCTGCCCACCGCCTTCCGTGAGGCCGATGTGATCATCGGCTGCTCCGGCGGCAACCGCCGGATCACCGCCAAAGAGGTCGAGAACCTGGCCGGACTCACCGGGGACGCCCCCCGGCGGAAGCCGCTGACCGTCATCGACCTGGCCCTCTCCCACGACTTCGATCCCGACGTCGCAGAACTCGAACGTGTAGACCTGATCACCCTGGAATCGGTGAAGATGGCCGCTCCCGGAGAGACCGAGGACTCCGTGCAGGAGGCGCGCGACGTCGTGCGCTCCGCGGTGGAGACGTACCTCACCGAGCGTCGCGAGCGCACCGCCGATGACGCCATCGTCGCGCTGCGCCGGCACACCCAGTCGCTGCTGGATGAGGAGATGGACAAGATCCGCAGGCAGCACGGCTGCACCGGAGCCACCGAGGAGGTGGAGTTCGCGGTGCGCCGGATCGTGCGCAAGATGCTGCACACCCCCACGGTGCGGGCCCGCGAGATGGCCGCCGCAGGGCGCACCGAAGACTACGTGCGGGCGCTTCAGGACCTGCACGGCATCGAGGTCACGGTGCGCGAAGAGACCACCCGCACCGCCCCGGCGAAGCGTCGGCGCGCCGAAGAGTTCTCCGCCGCGGAGCTCGCTCAGATGGCCAGCTACCTCACCAAGGTCCCCTTCGGCGGGTTCTGCCAGCATCACCGCCCCGGCGAGTTCGCGATCGAGCGCATCGACGCCGTGCGCGACCTGGACATCCGCCGCGCCAGCTGAGCCGGCCCCTCCCCGGGCCGTTCGCCTCGACTGCAGGAATGACTTCAGGCGGAGGGTGGTCGGAGCAGGGCTGCGTCGTGCCTCGGCCAATTGGGCGATGGGCGTGCGCGGTCACTGGACCGAAAGGCATCACCTCATGAAGGCAGCCGTCGTCAACACATTAGGATCCCCACTCGAGATCGTCGAGCTCGACGAGCCGCACCCGCAGGCCGGCCAGGTGCTGGTGCGTCTGGAGACCTCCGGCCTCTGTCACACCGACATCCATGCCGCCCAGGGAGACTGGCCGGTGAGGCCTGTGGTCAGTGCCGATACTGCATCGATGGCCGCGAGACGCTCTGCGAGTCCCAGCGCAACAGCGGCTGCTCCGTGCACGGAGCCTTCGCGGAGTACGCCGTGGCCAGCTCCAAGTACGTCGTCGCGGTGCCCGACGGGATGCGCCCCATCGAGGCGGCCCCGCTCAGCTGCGCAGGAGTGACCCCTATAAGGCGCTCAAGGTCGCCAAGGTGACTCCGACCGAGCGCGTCGGGATGTTCGGCATCGGTGGCCTGGGCCACCTGGCGGTGCAGTACGCGCGCATCATTGGCGGCACGGTCGTCGCCGTGGACATCGAGCAGGCCAAGCTCGACCTCGCCGCGGAGCTGGGGGCGGAGCAGCTGGTCAACGAAGCCATGGCCGAGGTGCTCTCCGGCAAGGTCGCGGCACGTCTGGTCTTCCAGTTCTAGGAGCCCCGTGACAACAAAAAAATCGTAGACCTGTGGGTTTGTCGGAGAGCTCAAGCTCTGCGATTCACCCCAGGTCTACGATTTTTCGCGCCCCGGAGGGGATCCCCTCCGGGTCGGGTCAGTCCAGGCCCTGTTCGCTGAGCCAGTCGGCGGCGACATCGGAGGCGTCAGCCTGCTCATCGACGCTCTGGCTGTTCAGTGAGATCAGTTCTTCGCTGGTCAGCGCGGCGTTGACCTCGTCGAGCACCGCGGCTGCGGCGTCATCGACCCGCTCGGAGACCACGGGGAGCACGTTCTGTGGCAGCACCAGCTCCTCGGGATCCTCGAGCACCACGAGGTTCTCGGCTTCGATGATCGGATCGGCGCTGTAGATGTCGGCGACCTCCACGTCCCCGCTCACCAGCGCGTCCACGGTCAGCGGACCGCCGGAGTCCTGCACCGTGACCACGCTGATCTCCACGCCATAGACGTCCTGGAGCCCTTCGGGGCCATAGGGGCGGGTCTCGAACTCGGAGTTCGCCGCGATCCGCAGATCCTCGATCCCTGCCAGGTCGGAGATCTCGGTGAGGTCGTTCTCCTCGGCGAACTCGGCGGTGACCACGAAGCTGTCCTGGTCGGTGGCCTCGGCGGGTTCCAGCACGCGCAGACCCTCCGGCAGCGTCTCCCCCAGCGCGGCGGTGATCTCCTCCAGGCTCGCCGCCTCGGCGTCCTCGTCGTAGTACTGCAGGAAGTTGCCCGCGTACTCGGGGAAGATGTCGATGGCCCCGGATTCGATCTCCGAGACATAGACCTCGCGCTGGCCGATGTCGAACTCGCGTTCGACCTCGATGCCTTCGGCCTCCAGCGCCTGGGCGTAGAGCTCCGCGATGATCGTGTTGGAGTAGTACTGCTGGGATCCGATCACCAGGGCCTCACCCTGCTCACCCTCTGAGTCATCGCCTTCGGCGAGCGGGTCTCCGCCGCCGCAGCCGGTCAGTGCCAGAGCGGCGATCGTTCCTGTGACCATAAGTCCGGTGGTCTTCATAGTCGTCCTCTTTCTCTCGGAAGCTCCGACTTGGGCGGCAACTTGTCCTAGGGAGAAATCTTCGCAGAAACTTCAGCTCTCTGACGGAGTGTGATCAATTCGCAGTCATATTCGCCCGGACCCTGCGCGAACGGGTGCCTGTGCCAGGAGCCGTTCCCGGCCCAGCCAGTCCCGGGACCCGGCGCAGCAGCCGCTGGGTGAGGCCGAAGGCAGCGTCCACCAGGATCGCCAGCAGGATCACCACCAGTGAGGCGCCGAGCATCACCGAGTAGTCATAGGTCTGCAGCCCCAGGAACAGCTGCCGTCCAAGCCCACCGGCACCGACATAGGCAGCGAGCGTCGCGGTGGCGATGATCTGCAGCGCGGCGAGCCGCAGACCGCTCAGGATCAGCGGCAGCCCCAGCGGGATCTCCACCCGGGTCAGGACCTGCCAGCCGCTCATCCCCTGCGCGCGTGCTGCATCCACGGTGGCCTGGTTCACCGATTCCACACCGGCATAGGCGCCGGCCAGCACCGAGGGTGCGGCCAGGACCACCAGGGCCACCATCGGGGCGGTGAGCCCGATCCCGGTGAACAGCGCCACCAGGGTGAGCAGGCCCAGGGTGGGCAGTGCCCGAGCGGCTCCGGTCGCGACGATCGCGATGCCGCGACCCTTGCGGGTGTGCCCGATCGCCAGGCCCAGCGGCAGCGCGATCACCGCTGAGATGCCCAGCGCGATCAGCGTGTAGCCGAGGTGTTCCAGGGATCGCACCCAGAGCCCTCCGGGTCCGGACCAGGCGTCGGCGGTGAGCAGCCACTCCAGCGCCTCGAGGATGTTGGTCATGCCGCGACCTCCCGCGCCCGGGCCAGCAGCGGACGACGACGGCGGCTGTGCTGCCAGGGCATCAGCATCCGCCCGGCCAGGACCAGCAGCAGGTCACAGATCAGGGCCAGCACCACGGTCATCAGGATCCCGGCCACGATGGAGCCGATGATGTTGCGAGCGAAGCCGTCGGTGAACAGCGAGCCCAGCGAACTGACCCCGAGCACGGCGCTGACCGAGACCAGGCTGATCGAGCTCACGCAGACCACGCGCACCCCGGCGAGCAGGGCGGGACCGGCCAGCGGGAGCTCCACGGTGAAGAAGCGGCCGACCCCGGAGAACCCGATCGCAGTGGCGGAGGTGCGCACGTCATCGGTGACCGCGTCCAGCGCCTCGGCGGCGGAGCGGACCATCAGCGCAAGGCCGAAGATCGAGAGCGCGATGACCACATTGAGCGGATCGCGCACCGAGGTGCCGATCAGCGCGGGCAGCAGGATGAACAGGGGCAGCGAGGGCACCGCGTAGAGCAGACCGGTACCGGTGAGCACCGGTTCGCGCAGCGCCCGCACCCGGTTCGCGCCCCAGGCCAGTGGGATCGAGAGCACGAAGGCGATGATCACCGCGGGCAGGCTCAGCGCCAGGTGCGCCAGCGTCAGCTCCCCGATCCGCGGGAGGTTGTCCAGGATCCAGTTCATGGCCGCTGGACGCGGTCGGCCTGCGCACGGTCGGCCTGCGCAGGGCCGGGCTGCGCAAGGTCGGTCTGCGCCGGGTCAGGCTGCGCCGGGCCGGGCTGGGAGTCCACCACGCCCAGCGGCCGGCCCTGGGCGTCGGAGATCAGCCAGCCGCCGTCGTCGGCCGTGGCCGCGGTCAGTGAGCGCCGGCCCGAGTCCAGGCCCAGGAAGCGTGAGACGAACTCGTCCTGCTGGTTCTGCACCAGCTCGGCCGGGGTGCCCGCGGCCGCGACCTCGCCGCCGGCCTTGAGCACCACGATCTGGTCCCCCAGGGTCAGTGCCTCGTCGATGTCGTGGGTGACGAAGATGATGGTCTTCTTCAGCTCCGCCTGGACCCGGGAGAGCTCGCGCTGCAGCTCCACGCGCACCAGCGGGTCCACCGCGCCGAAGGGTTCGTCCATGAGCAGGATGTTCGGATCTGCGGCGAGTCCGCGGGCCACGCCGACGCGCTGCTGCTGGCCTCCGGAGAGCTGGCCGGGGTAGCGGGTGCCCAGCGCGGCGTCGAGGCCGACGATCTCCATGAGCTCGTAGCCGCGGGCCCGGGCGTCGGCCCGGGAGGCCCCGTTGAGCCGGGGCACGGTGGCGATGTTGTCGATGACCCGGCGGTGCGGCAGCAGCCCGGAGTGCTGCATCACATAGCCGATGCGGCGGCGCAGCGCGACCGGTTCGGCCGCGGCCACGTCCTCCTCATCGATGAGCACCGCGCCGGTGCTGGGCTGAACCATCCGGTTGACCATGCGCAGCAGCGTGGTCTTCCCACAGCCTGAGGAGCCCAGGAGCACCGTGGTCGTGTGCGAAGGCACGGTCAGGCTGAAGTCTTGGACCGCGGTGGTCCCGTCCGGGTAGGTCTTGGTGACCTGCCGAAATTCAATCATGACGCCTCCATCAATGCCTGTCGGTGGACCTGCGCATGCTCGCCCAGACGATTCTCCATCACATCCATGGCCTGCGGGGAGGAGTCGATGCAGATGAAGCGGCGTCCGGTCTCCACGGCCACGGCGCCCAGGGTCCCGGAGCCGGCAAAGAAGTCGAGCACCCAGTCCCCCGGGTTCGAGGAGGCCTGGACCATCCGGCGCACCAGCCCCACCGGCTTCTGCGTGGGGTAGCCGGTCTTCTCCCGGCCGGTGGGCGAGACGATGGTGTGCCACCAGACATCGGTGGGCAGCTTGCCCAGCGCGACCTTCTCGGCGGTGACCAGGCCTGGCGCCATATACGGCTCGCGATCCACGGCCTCGGCGTTGAAGATGTAGCCCGCGGGGTTCTTCACATAGACCAGGATGGTGTCGTGCTTGGTGGGCCAGCGCTTCTTGGTGCGCCCGCCGTAGTCATACGCCCAGATGATCTCGTTGAGGAAGCACTCCCGCCCGAAGATCGCGTCACACAGGACCTTGGCGTAGTGCACCTCGCGGTAGTCCAGGTGCAGGTAGAGGGTGCCCTCATCGGCGAGCAGCCGCCAGGCCTGGAGCAGCCGGGGCTCGAGGAACTCCCAGTAGTCGGTGAAGGAGTCGTCGTATTCGGCCAGCGCACGGCGGACCGTGTCATAGCTGCGTCCGGCGAAGCCCACCCGGTTGCCCTCACCGTCGGGGCGCCGGGTGTTGGTGGTCTTGGTGGCCCGCTGGGCCCGCCCGGTGTTGAAGGGCGGGTCCAGGTAGATCACGGTGAAGGCGCCGTCGGGCAGGTCCGGCAGGAGCTCGAGGTTCTCCCCCTCGAGCACCTGCGAACCACCGGTGGGGTCGAAGCTGCGGCTGCGCGCCGCAGCACTCTCCCCGGCACTCACATCGTTGCCGTTCAGCTCTCGCTGGAGGCGTTCTCGCCGCCGGAACCGGAGCCGCCGCGACGACGACGCCGCCTGGGCTGGGTGGCGGACTCTGAGCCTTCGGACGGCGCAGCGGAGGCGGCAGGCTGACCCTGCTGCGCGGCGGAGCCGGCGTCCTCGCCGCCGCGGGTGCGGCGGCGGTTGCGGCTGCGCGGAGCGGATGCGCCCTCGGCTGCAGGTGCGGAGTCCTGAGCAGTGCTTTCGCTGCGGTCACGACCGCGGCCGGAGTCCCGGCCGCCGGAGCGTGCGCCGCGGGAGGAGTCGCGATCGCCGGAGCGTCCGCCGCGTCCACCATCGCGGTCACCGCCGCGTCCGCCGCGACCGGGTTCCCGATCGCCGCGTCCGCCGCTGGACCTGCGCTTCTCAGGTCCGCCCAGGTCCTCGAGCTCCTCGGCGTCCAGACCGGCCTTGGAGCGCTTATGCCGTGGCAGGCGCCCCTTGGTGCCCTTGGGGATGTCGAGGTCCTCGTAGAGGTGCGGCGAGGAGGAGTAGGTCTCGATGGGCTCCGGGATGCCCAGGCCGAGCGCCTTGTCGATGAGCTTCCACTTGGGCATGTCCTCCCAGTCCACGAAGGTCACCGCGATGCCGGTCTTGCCCGCGCGGCCGGTGCGGCCCACCCGGTGCAGATAGGCCTTCTCATCATCGGGGGCGGTGAGGTTGATGACGTGGGTGATGTCGGTGACGTCGATGCCGCGGGCGGCGACGTCGGTGGCGACCAGCACGTCGATCTTCTCGTTGCGGAAGGCGCGCAGCGCCTGTTCGCGGGCGCCCTGGCCCAGGTCGCCGTGGATGGCGCCGGCGGCGAAGCCGCGGGACTGCAGCTCTGCGGAGAGCCTGTCGGCCTGGCGCTTGGTCCGGGTGAACACGATCGTGCGGCCTCGGCCCTCGGCCTGGAGCAGACGGGCGATGACCTCGTCCTTGTCCAGGTGGTGCGCGCGGTAGACCAGCTGCCGGATGTCCTTCTTGGTGATGCCCTCATCCAGCGGATCCGCAGCAGAGATGTGCGTCGGCTTGGACATGTAGCGGCGCGCCATGGCGACCACCGGGCCGGGCATGGTCGCGGAGAACAGCATGGTCTGGCGACCGACCTCCGGGACGGCGGAGAGCAGGGTCTCCACGTCGGGCAGGAAGCCGAGGTCGAGCATCTCATCGGCCTCGTCCAGGACCACGATGTTGACGTTCTTCAGCTTCAGGTGGCGCTGCCGGTGCAGGTCGATCAGCCGGCCGGGGGTGCCCACGACGATCTCGACGCCGCGGTCCAGCTCTTCGATCTGCGGCTCGTAGGCGCGGCCGCCGTAGATGGTGGCCACCCGGATGCCGCGGCGTGCCGCGGCGACCTTGATGTCGGAGGCCACCTGCACGGCGAGCTCGCGCGTGGGGGCCACGATCAGCGCCTGGGGCGCTCCGGGTGCCGGGAGGTCGTCATAACCGGGGTCATCAGGGCTGGTCACGCGCTGGATGGCGGGGATGCCGAAGCCCAGGGTCTTGCCGGTGCCGGTCTTGGCCTGGCCGATGATGTCGTAGCCGCCCAGCGCGATCGGAAGGGTCTCCGCCTGGATCGGGAAGGGCGTGGTGATTCCCTTGGCGGCCAGGGCCTCGACGATCTCGGGGCGCACGTTGAAGTCTGCGAAGGTGAGGCTGGAGGCTTCGACGGCCTCCACGAGCTCGGGGTCAACGGCGGAGATGCTGTCGTCAATCTCGGCGGCTGAGGACTCGGTGGTCTGTTCAGTCATAGGTACTTTCATTAGGCGACCGCGGCTGCGAAGCCCACGGTCTGTTTGGTGTCGGAGCCGATCTCCACATAGCCGATGGACGCGACGGGCACGACGATCTTCTTGCCGCGGCGGTCTTCCAGGCTGAGCAGCGGCTGCGCGCCTTCGATGGCGGTGGCCACGGCCTGCTCGATCTCTTCGGGCTTGGCGTCGGTCTCGATGACGATCTCGCGAGAGACGTGCTGAATGCCGATACGTACTTCCATGCCAACTCCTTGAATCTATGGGCTGCGCCCACTTCGAAGAGTTCCGCAGCCGCCCGGATGCGGGCGCGTGCAGAGAAGTGGGCGGGTTTACCTGCGTTCGAGTCTACCTACCTTGCGCTGTCTGTGCTTTCAGACTCTTTCGGGAAGCCCGAGATTCCGCGCCAAGCCAAACGCGCGGTCAGCTGGGCGGAGACCTCACGGTCCGGGCGCTCGGAGAGCCGGCTCCAGTGCCGGGCTGCGGAGAGCGCCATGCCGATGAGGCCGTGGCCCAGCATCGTGGCCTCGGCCATCGGCTGTCCGGTGTCATCGGCGATGACCTCCGCGATCGCACCTGCCATGTCGTCGTGGAATCGCTCGAGCCGGTCTTCGACCTCTTCGTCGTTGTCCATGCCCGAGGTGAAGACCAGCCGGTAGGCCTCGTCCTTGCGGGAGATGAACTCATAGAAGGCCCCCATGGTGGCCTGCACCCGGTCCTTGTTGTTCTCACAGGTCGAGAGCGCCTGGGTGAGCTCATGCTCCAAGGCACCCAGATGGGTGTCCAGCAGCCCCAGGAACAGCTCGTGCTTGCCGGGGAAGTGCTGGTAGAGCACCGGTTTGGAGACCTGGGCCATCTCGGCGATGTCATCCATCGATGCGCCGTGATATCCCCGGGCCACGAAGACCTGCAGCGCGCACTCCAGCAGCTGGGTCCGGCGCTGTTCCCGGGGCAGCCGCTTGGCGCGCACGATGCCGGCGGGGTCTCTGGTGCTCTGACTCATGGGGACAGTCTATTCAGCGCCGGCGCCGAGGCCACCGGGAGAGCACCGCGGCAGAGGCCACCGGGACAGCGCCGTGGCCGATGCCACCGGGCCGGCGCTCAGCCCTTCTCCGCTCCGGCGTTCGCCCCCTGGGTGAAATAGCGCTGGAACACGATGAACACCAGCGCCGTCGGGATGGTCATCAGCAGCGCCGCCGCCATGGCCACCGGATATTGATTCCCCGAGCCCAGCCCTCCGGTGGTGAACCCGGCGACGCCGCGGGTCAGCGTGTAGAGGGCCGGGTCGTTGGTGGCCACGATGAAGTGTCCCAGCTCGTTCCAGGACCCCTGGAAGGACAGGATGGTCAGGGTGATCAGCGCCGGCTTGGCCATCGGCAGCACCACCGACCAGAAGGTCCTGAAGGTGCTGGCCCCGTCGATCCGGGCCGCCTCCTCCACCGATTCCGGGATGGTCTCGAAGAACTGCTTCATGATGAAGATGCCCGCGGCGTCGATCATCAGCGGCACGATCAGCGCCGGGTAGGTGTTGTAGATCCCGATGTAGTTCAGGATCAGGAACTTCGGGATCAGCAGCACGATCCCGGGGACTGCCATGACCGCGAGCAGACCGGTGAACAGCGCGATCCGTCCGGTGAACTTCAGCCGGGCCAGCGCGTAGCCGGCGAGGGAGCAGAAGAACACCCGCCCGACGGTGACGCAGAGCGTGACGATCACACTGTTGGTGAACCAGGTCGGATAGTTGGAGCTGAACAGCGTCTCCCACGCCCCGGTGGTGAAGGGGTCGGGGGTCAGCGAGAGCGCGTTGCCGGTCGCATCCGGGTCGGTCTTGAACGACGTGACCAGCTGGATGATGAAGGGATAGATGTAGAGCAGCGCGAAGAAGATCAGCATCCCGTAGAACCAGAACTTCTTCACCCGCGAGGGCCTGCCCTCCCCCACCGCGGCCACCACTGGCCTGATCGGGGCGCGGTCGTCTTTGCTGGGTGCACTCATGAGCTCTGCGCCTTTCGCTGGGTCTCTTCGACGATCACTGGGGTCGGGCGCCTGCGCTGCCGCCGTCTCACGCCGCGATCGGCGCGCTTCTGGGCTGAGGCGTCCTTATCGCGCATCAGCCAGCGCTGGGTCGTGGTCAGGATGAAGATGATCGCGAAGAGGATGAACGCGATGGCCGCGCCCTGGCCCCAGTCACCATTGGTGAAGGCCGCCTGGTAGGACAGATACGCCGGGGTCAGGGTGGTCTTGGCGGGCCCGCCCTGAGTCATGACATACATCTGATCGAAGACCTGCCAGGTCCCGATGAAGCCCAGGGTCACCACCAGCAGGATGGTCGGGCGCAGGTGCGGGACCGTGACGTTCATGAAGCGCTGCCACTTATTGGCGCCGTCGACCATCGCCGCCTCCTCGACCTCCACCGGCAGGTCCTGCAGACCCGCGAGGAAGAGCAGCATGAAGGTCCCGGCGGTGGTCCAGATGACCTGCATCATGATCGCGCTCAGCGCCACCGATGGCCCGGAGAACCACTCCCAGAAGGAGAGCCCCATGACGGAGGGCTCGGTCATCCAGGAGGGCGGGCTGGCCAGGCTCCACAACCCGACGGCGTCGCCGAAGATGTGGATCAGGCCGCGAGAGTCCTGGAACCAGTTGGGGCCGTTGACCCCGAACCAGCCCAGCACGTTGTTGATCGCCCCGCTGCCGGCGAAGAGGAACAGGAACAGCAGCGAGATGGCGACCGAGGAGACCACCGAGGGGAAGTAGAAGGCGGTGCGGAAGAACGTGCGGCCCTTCAGGAACCGGTTGTTCAGCAGCACCGCGAGGCTCAGCGCCAGGATGGTCTGCAGCGGCACGACGCCCAGGACGTAGTAGAAGGTGTTGCGGAAGGAGATCATCAGGTCCTGGCGGGCGAGCCCGGGATCCGCCAGCAGCGCGTTGTAGTTCTCCGTGCCGATGAAGTTCACATCACGCGAGATGGGGCTGCCGCTGCCGCTCCAGTCGCTGAGCGAGACCCACAGCGCCATGCCGATCGGCGCGACGAGGAACACGCCCAGCACCAGGATCGCCGGGCTGACGAAGAGCCACCCCGCGCCCTGTTGGCGCTGTGGGTCTCGAGACTTCACTGCTCCAGCACCGCCGAGGCGTTGGAGTCGAAGCTCTCCATCATCTGCTGCAGGTCTGCGGTGGCGATGCCCTCGAGCTGCGAGTTCAGATCCGCCACCACCTGGGTCATGTCCGGGGCGTTGACGGGGCCGCGGCCGTAGTCGCCGCCGGCGATGAACGGTGCGTCCTCGGGGAAGGCCGAGGAATAGTCCTCGGTCGCGGCCTGGCGCGAGGGCATCACGCCGAAGGCCTCCGCGAACTCAAGCTGCTGCTCAGGAGTGGAGAGGTGGTTCACCAGGTCGACGGCCTGGGTCTGCGCCTCGGAGTCGGCGGCGATGCCCCAGCACTGGCTGAACAGCAGGGTGCCCGGTCCTGCCGAGCCCTCGGGGAGCTCGGCGACGGTGTAGTCGACGTCCGGGTAGTCATTGCTCATGGCGCCGCGGATCCAGTTGCCCTCGATGGTCATGGCGGCGCGCTCGGTGCCGAAAGCCTCCCCGCCCCAGCCGGCGTCGACGTCCCCGGCATAGGCGAAGCTGCCCTCGGCGATGTTCTCCTTGGCGTATTCCAGACCTGCCAGGACCTCCTCGCTGGTGCCGGTGGGCTCGGTGGCGTCTTCGTTGAGCCACCAGCCGCCGTTGCCGACCACGAAGGCGCCGACCCGATCCACGCCGGGAGAGAAGACCAGACCGGTGGTGTCGCCCTCGGTGAGGGTCTCGGCGACCTCGGCGAGCTCCTCGTAGGTGGTGGGGATGTCCTCGTCGGTCAGACCCGCGGCCTCCCACTTCTCGGTGTTGATCTGCAGCCCGAGGGTGGAGAAGTCCTTGGGCGCACACCACTGGGTGTCCTCATAGGTGAACGCCTCCTGCAGGGCGGGGAAGTAGTCCTCGTTGTCCTGCGCCTCGTAGGCGTGGAGGTTGCCGTCCGAGGCCTGCTGCGCGACCTGGGCCGCGTCGAGGTAGAAGATGTCCGGCGGGTTGCCGCCGGCGAAGCCCTGGGCCAGCTCCTGGTTCATGTCGGCGGCCACTCGGACCTCCACCTCGTTGCCCGAGGCCTCGGCCCACTCTGCCGCCGCCTCTTCCACCGCGGCGGTCTCCGCCTCACCGGAGGAGGCGATCAGCATCACCAGGCTGGCTTCGCCCTCGGCGGAGGTGGCCTCCTCGGCGTCGCCGCCGGCGTCCTGATCCTCGAAGCCGTCACCGCCGCATGCGGTGAGCGCGAGGATGCTGGCGAGTCCCACCGCGAAGGGGGCGGCGAGGCGGTTCTTCTGGTTCTTCATGGCGTGCCTTTCATTGATGTGGTGACGGTACTGGCACCAACAGTGAGGGTCGGGAGGAACAGTGCGCCCTGGGTCGGAGCGGGGGCGCCGGCAAGCTGGTCGTGCACGACTGTCAGCAGGTGTTCGGCGATCTCATCCAGCGGCTGGACCAGGGTCGAGATGTCGTGCAGCTGGGCCGTGGCCGAGCCGTCGAACCCGGTGATGCCGATATCGCGTCCAGGCCGCCAGCCTCGCGCCAGGGCTGCCTGCTGGACCCCAAGGGCAAGCACGTCAGAGGCGCAGACCACGGCGTCCCCGACCGCAAGGCCATCCAGCAGCCGCTCTGCGGCGCTGATCGCCTGGCTCAGCGACTGCGGGGCAGCCGCCTCCGGACCCAGGGCCAGGCCGTGCTGCTCGACCCCTGCGAGCCAGCCGAGCCGGCGGTCGTCACCGACCGCGGAGCCGGCGGGCCAGCCCAGGAAGCCCACGGTGCGGAACCCGGTCTCGGCCAGGTGCGCGACGGCGGCGCTGGTGCCGGCGGAACCGTCGACGTCGGCCCACCACACTCGAGAGGAGTCGTCATAGATGCGCCCGAAGGAGGCATAGGGGATCCCGGCCTGTTCCAACCAGTCGGGGCGCGGATCGGCCGGATGGGTGTCGGTGAGCACGAAGGCGTCGACCAGGCGTCGCCGGACCATGTCCTGGTAGCCGCTGAGCATCGGGAACGCCTCTCGCGAGGCGAAGGGCACCATATGGCAGGCGTGGCCCGGGGCGGCGAGGGTCAGCGCGGTGAGGAAGGGCAGGGCCACTTCGCTCGGGGTGCCCGTGACCGCGTTGAGCTCGGTGCCCACCGCGCCCGCCCGCTGGTGCCGCAGTGTGCGGGCGGCGCTGGAGGGACGGTAGTTCAGCTCCTCGACGACCTGGAGCACCCTCGAGAGAGTATCGGGACTGACCCGTTCGGGGCTGTTGATCGCATTGCTCACGGTCTGGCGCGAGACTCCCGCGGCTCGCGCGACATCGACGATCGTGGCGCGTGCCGGGTGGGGCATGTTCAACATCAGCTCACCTTGATTCTTGATCTTCAGGTCGATGTGGGTAGCATTAGATCGTTCATTTGAACGTTCATAATGTGTCCCAAGTCATAATGGACCGGCGGCGATCGCCTGTCAAGACGAAGCAAAGATCTGGAGCTCTCATGTCCGAACAGCAACCCTGGCTGCACGATCTGGAGATCGCCGTGAACGGCCCGGCGACGGCACTGAGCACCAGATCAGGCCAGATGGGCGACGGAGCCACCGGATGGATCGTCGATGACCGGCGGATCCTGCGCAGCCTGCATGCCAGCCTCTCGGACCAGGACACGGTGCCGGTCGCGGCCTCGAGCTCCGGGCCCACCTCACACTTCTGGGGCGCGGCTCGGCACCTGGGAGATCCCGGAGCCGACCCGACCGTGGATGTGCACCAGAAGACCCACGTCGGGCTGCATGAGCTGCTCGTGGAGATCACGGTCAGCTCCCGCGCCTCGGAGCCGGTCGTCACCGACCTGCTGGTGACCGTGGGCGCCGACGGCATCGACCTCTCCGAGGTCAAGGGCGGTCAGATCACCGGCACCGCACCCTCGATCCGGCTGGAGGAGCAGGTCTTCTGGCAGGATGCACGCCACCGCACCACCGTGCACCCGAGCCCCGCACCGCAGGCGGTGGAGCAGCTGGATCCGAGCCGCCTCCGGCAGACCTGGCCGCTGCGGCTGAACCCTGGGCAGAGCACCACCGTGAGCCTGCGCTTCGAGGCGATCCGGACCCGCGCCAGCGCCCACGACGCGGACTCCGGAGCCGCGGCCTGTGACTGGGACGGTCTCGAGGTGACCGGCGACGACGCCTGGCGGGATCTGGTCCAGACCAACCTCACCGACCTGAAGCACCTGCTGCAGAAGGATCCAGAGGCCCCGGAGGACGTCTACGCCGCCGCCGGCACCCCCTGGTACCTGACCCTCTTCGGGCGCGACTCGATCTGGGCGGCCCGCATGATGCTGCCCTACAGCCCGGGACTCGCCCGCGGCACGCTGCGGACGCTGGCGCGACGCCAAGCACGCTCGGCCGACCCGGCCACGGCCGCCGAGCCCGGCAAGATGCTCCATGAGGTGCGGCGGGAGATCTACGCCCACGGAGAGATGGAGCTCCCCACGGTCTATTACGGCACGGTCGACGCGACGCCGCTGTGGATCGTGCTGCTGCACGAGGCCTGGGAATCCGGGCTCGACCTCGGCGAGGTCCGCGAGCTGCTGCCGACCCTGCACGCGGCCCTGGACTGGCAGGCCGAGGCGGTGGACGCCTCCAGCGACGGGTTCCTGCGCTATGTGGATCACAGCGGCAAGGGACTGAGCAACCAGGGCTGGAAGGACTCCGGCGACTCGATGCGCCGGGCCGACGGCTCCATCGCCCCGGCGCCCATCGCCCTGCTGGAGGCCCAGGCCTATGCGGTCCAGGCCGCCCATGGCGCAGCCGAGCTGCTCGACGCCCTGGGCGAGGCTGGGACGCAGGACTGGAGGGCCTGGGGGCGGTCGCTGGCCCAGCGGGTGCGCGAGCGCTTCTGGGTCGAGCGCGACGGCGAGCGCTACCTCGCGATGGGTCTCGACGCCGTCGGAGATCCCATCGACGGAGTGGGAAGCAACATGGGCCACGCGCTGGGCACCGGATTGCTGAGCGATCAGGAGGAGAAGCTGGTGGTCGAGCGGCTCACCCGCCCGGACATGCTGCGGCGCTTCGGCATCGGGACGCTCTCGGCGGAGAACCCCGCCTATAACCCCACCGGGTATCACACCGGCTCCGTATGGGTCCACGACACCGCCATCATCCTGCGCGGCATGGCGCAGGGCGGCTACTCCCGCGAGGCTGACCAGGTGTTCGACGCGCTGGTCCGGCTGAGCGCGCGCAGCCAGCACCGCTTCCCTGAGCTGATCGCCGGGGATCCCGTGGGGCAGGACCCGGTGCCCTATCCGGCGGCCTGCCGACCGCAGGCGTGGTCTGCCGCCAGCGCCGCGGTGCTGCTGCAGCACACCCATCGGCGCCACACCCGCCAGGACCTCGGAGGCTAGCGGGCTAGCGGCGCGTGGGGCGGATCGGCTCGCTCCCGGTGGCCAGCGCACACAGCGCCTCCACCGTCTCCCAGGGGGTGGTGTTCTCCCCGATGAGATTGTCCTTGCCGGTCCCGTGGTAGTCCGAGGAGCCGGTGATGAGCAGGTCGTGGCGGGCCGCGAGCTCGCGAAGCACCTCGCGGCCGGACTCGGGGTTGTCCCGGTGGTAGACCTCCACGCCGGCCAGACCGGCGGCGACCATCTCCTCGAGCTGCTCCGCGCTGACCGTGCGACCGCGCGCCGAGGCCATGCCGTGGGCCAGCACCGGCACTCCCCCGGCCGCGCGCACCAGCCGGATCGCCGTCACCGGATGCATGTTGTCCTGACCGACGTAATAGGGCGAGGCCGCATGCAGCAGGTGATCGAAGGCCTCCTGCCGGTCCGCCACCGCGCCGATCCCGACCAGGGCGTCTGCCAGGTGGGGGCGCCCGACCGTGGCTCCCGCGCTGACATGCTGTTCCACGGTCTCCCAGGTCAGCGGGAAGTCCACCGAGAGTCGATCCGCGATCCGTCGAGCGCGGTGCAGCCGACCGTCACGGGCCTGCGCGACCGCTGAGGCGAGTCCCGGGTGCTGCGGGTCATGGAGGTAGCTCAGCAGGTGGACGCTGATCCCGTTCTCGGTCAGCGTGGTGATCTCCATACCGGGCAGCAGAGTGATCCGGTGCTCCCGGGCGGCCGCGATCGCCGCGTCCCAGCCCGAGGTGGTGTCGTGATCAGTCAGCGCGAGCCCCTGCAGTCCGGCGGCCGCCGCGGCGGCGATCACCGCGGCGGGAGACTCGGTGCCGTCGGAGACGTGTGAATGGGTGTGCAGGTCCACGCTCATGGGCTCAAGCCTACCGGCCAGCCCCCGGCAGGACCGGCGCCGCGCACCCGCCTCGGCGGACGGGCCCACCTAGACTGGATTCCATGACCAGTTCAGACAAGCACGAAGAGTTCGACGTCGTCGCCGGCGCCTCCGCACCCGGCTTCACCCCCGCTGAGGCGCAGGAGCTCGGGGACCGGGTGAACAATCGCTCGCAGCGACCCACCTCCGAGGCGTTCAAGGAGTTCATGGCCTCCAGCTGGGCCCCGGCGGAGCCGGTCCAGCATGAGCGCGATGAGGTCGCCGAGCATGCAGCCGCACGCCGCAGCGCGGTCTCTGCGCAGTTCCCCAACGAGCGGCTGGTGATCCCGGCGGGGCCGCACAAGGTCCGCTCCAATGACACCGACTACCGGTTCCGGCCACACTCCGCCTTCGCCCACCTCTCCGGACTCGGCGTGGACCACGAACCCGGCGCGGTGCTGGTCTTTGAACCGGTGGAGGACGGCAGCGGAGATCACGGCTCCGGCCATGAGGCCACGCTCTACTTCAAACCGATGGCAGGTCGGGACACCCAGGAGTTCTACGCCGACGCACGCAACGGAGAGTTCTGGATCGGACCCCGGCCCGGGCTCCAGGAGTTCTCCCAGCGGCTCGGGCTGCGCACCGAGGACTCCGGCGCCCTGGAGGTGGCGGTGACCAAGAACGCCGGGCCGGTGGAGTTCGGCGGCACCCGGATCAGGCTGCTGCGCGAGGTCGACCTGGACGTGGACGCCCTGGTGGACACCTCTCGGATCAACACCACCGTGGATCTGGAGACCTCCGACGCGTACGACGGCGAGCTGGCTGAGGCTCTCTCCGAGCTGCGCCTGGTCAAGGACGCCTGGGAGATCGCCCAGATGCGGGTCTCGGTGGCGGCCACCATCGCCGGCTTCCACGACGTCGTCGCCGTCCTGCCACGCGCGGCAGAGCACGCGCGGGGCGAACGGATCGTAGAAGGAGCCTTCTTCGCCCGCGCGCGCCTGGAGGGCAACGACCTCGGCTACGACACGATCGCCGCCTCCGGGAACAACGCGACCGTGCTGCACTGGATCCGCAACCACGGTGCCGTGCGCCGCGGGGACCTGCTGCTGCTCGACGCAGGAGTCGAGGCTGACTCGCTCTACACCGCAGACATCACCCGCACGCTTCCGGTGACCGGGGAGTTCTCCCCCACCCAGCGCAAGATCTATGACGCGGTCCTGGCCGCGGCGGATGCCGCGTTCGCCGCGGTCCGGCCCGGGATCAGGTTCCGCGACATCCACACCGCCGCGGTGCGGGTGCTGGCGGAGCATCTCGATGACTGGGGCCTGCTCCCGGTCAGCCTCGAGGAGGCACTGGAGGAGACCGGCCAGCATCACCGCAGGTGGATGCCACATGGCACCAGCCACCACCTTGGCCTGGATGTCCACGACTGCGCCCAGGCAAAACGTGAGCTCTACCTCGACGGGGTGCTGGAACCCGGAATGGTCTTCACCATCGAACCCGGCCTCTACTTCAAGAACGAGGATCTCGCGGTGCCGGCGGAGTTCCGCGGCATCGGTATCCGCATTGAAGACGACGTGTTGGTCACCGAGGACGGCGCGGAGAACCTCTCCGCCGCCCTGCCGCGCACCGCGGAGGAGATCGAGCAGTGGATGCAGGGAATCTGGAGTTCCTGACGACGGTGTTCCCCCAACGCCTGAGAAGTATGCTACAGCGGCCACATGACTGTGATGAAGGCAATCTTTGTCAGGCGCGTGGCGTTCCTGACTACTTCTCAACAGGCGTTACGCTGGATTAAGACGAACCTGTCAGGTTCAGAATTCATAGGAGGAAAACCATGGGAATTATTGCTTGGCTCGTACTGGGCCTCATCGCCGGCGCCATCGCTCGGGCCATCCTGCCCGGCAGCCAGCCCGGCGGCTGGATCGCTTCACTGATCACCGGTGTGCTCGGCGCACTGGTGGGCGGCTTCATCGCCTCCGCCGTCTTCGGCGTGAACGTCAACGACTCGTTCTTCGATCTGCCCACATGGCTCTTCGCCATCGGTGGCGGCGTGATCGTGGCCTTCATCTGGCAGGCCGTCACCGGTCGCCGCGGTCGCAAGACCGTCTGAACCGCTTCAGCCTGAGCCGCTTCGGCGCGAAGTCCGGTTCCTGACGGAGCCGCCACCGCACCGAGCTGGCAGCAGCTTCAGAAGCGCCCCGCACGTCCGAGCTCCACAGGAGCATCGGATGTGCGGGGCGCTTCTGCGTGTGCCGGAGGGTTCCTGCGACTCGCCAGGTGAAGGCATCAGCTGCGCGGGGAGTCCTCCGGTCCGGTCTGCTCTGGCCGGGTGGGCTGGTCTGGCCGGGTGGGCTCCCCCGGCTGGCTGGGCTGCCCTGGCTGGGTGGGCTGGTCTGGCCGGGGGCGCTCCCCCGGCTGGTCAGGCTCAGGCCTGTGCACTGCCGGTGCTTCGGCGGCGGGCATGCGCACGCCATAGCGCGGGCGGCCATCGGGAAGGTCGTTGTACCCGGCGACCGGCGCCTGGGGCGCTGGTGCGGGCGCCGTCGCCTGATCGGACTCCGGCTCCCCTACTCGCTGCTCCCCAGCACCCTGCTGATCGGCACCCTGCTCTCCGGCCCCCTGCTGATCGAACCCCGGCCGGCTCGAGGCCTGCTGGTGCCGGGCCTCGTGGCCCGCTGCCTGCTGGGCGGGTGCGGGCTGCGCCGAACCCGGCTGGGCGGGTGCCGAGGCTGGCGGGGAGGAGGTGAGCCGGACGGAGGGCTGAGAGGTCGGATCGTTGGAGGCGTTGAGGCTCATCACTGCGGCTCCAGGGACCAGCTGGCGGGCGCGCTGAGCGGCGGAGAACTCGCAGACCACGTCAAAGGTGGTCGCCACGAGTTGGGACGAGGAGGCATACTCGCGCTTGCCCTTGCGCATGGCGAAGCCGATCACTCCGATGATCATCCAGATCGCCATGCCCAGCACCACCGAGAGCGCCAGGTTGTAGATGCTGGCCTCCGGGCTGAACAGGTAGATCAACAGTCCGATGAAGGCACCGAACATCGCGCCCTGCGCGGCCCCACCCAGCGCGACGCGCGGATAGGTCAGCCGGGTGCGGATGTGCTCCACCGAACGCAGGTCATTGCCCACGATCGTCAGCGCCTTCACATCGAAGTCTTCGGCGGCGGTGAGATGGTCCACCAACTTCTGCGCATCCTCATAGGAGCGGTAGCGGCCCAGCAGCTCGCCGCGAGGCAGTCCCCCGGTGTTCATTGCGCCTGCAGTGGTTCCAGCATTCATCGACATCTCTCCATCATCTCAGGTCGGCCCCTGTGGCGGAGCCCTCCGGGCACCGACGCCCCCGATACGCTCCCGGCTCGTAGACTGGTGCGGTGTCTGATCCCGCCATCACCGAACGCATCCGCCAGCGCCTGAACGAGGTCATCGATCCGGAGCTGCGCCTGCCCATCACCCAGCTGGGCATGGTGGGCGAGATCAGCGTCGATGACGCCGGTGCCGCGCAGGTGGGGGTCAAGCTGACCATCGAGGCCTGCCCGATGCGCAGCCGGATCGTCGAAGACGTCACCGCCGCTGCCGTGCGCGCCGAGGGGGTCTCCACGGCTTCGGTCCAGCTGGGCGTGATGACCCCCGCAGAGCGCGCCGCACTGAAGGAGCACCTGCGCGGCGGTGAGACCGGGAAGGTCAATCGTTTCGCCCAGCCGGAGAACCTGACGCGGATCTACGCCGTGGCCTCAGGCAAGGGCGGGGTGGGCAAGTCCTCGGTCACCGTGAACCTGGCCTGCGCCATGGCGGCGCAGGGCCTGAAGGTCGGCATCGTCGATGCAGACATCCATGGATTCAGCGTCCCGGACCTGATGGGCATCACCGATAGGCCCACTCGGTTGGATGAGATGATCCTGCCGCCGGTGGCCTACGGCGTGAAGACCATCTCGATCGGGATGTTCGTGGAGGGCAACCAGGCGGTGGCCTGGCGTGGTCCGATGCTGCACCGCGCGGTGGAGCAGTTCCTCACCGATGTCCACTTCGGCGATCTCGACGTGCTGCTGCTGGATCTGCCCCCGGGCACCGGCGATATCGCGATCTCGGTGGCGCAGCTGCTGCCTGGCTCGGAGCTGCTGGTGGTCACCACTCCGCAGGCCGCAGCCTCGAGTGTGGCAGAACGCGCTGGCGCGCTGAGTTCCCAGACCAAGCAGCGGGTGGCCGGGGTGATCGAGAACATGGGTCCGATGACCCTGCCCGACGGGTCCAGCTTCGAGCTCTTCGGCTCCGGCGGAGGTCAGCTGGTCGCCGAGAGGCTCAGCGCAGCGCTTCAGAGCGAGGTCCCGCTGCTGGGCTCCGTGCCGCTGGACATGAACCTGCGCGAGGCCGGCGACGACGGAGAGCCGGTGGTGCTCTCGGCTCCCGAATCCCCGGCCGGAGCCGCGCTGCGCGGGATCGCCGCCCGGCTGGCGGTGCAGCCGCGCGGAATGAGCGGGCGCAAGCTCCCGTTCAGCCCCGCCTAGCGCCTCGCACGACGGCGGCCCTCTGACCAGGACGAATCGCGCCCAGGAACCCCCTCCCCCTATGCTGTGGGGCACGTGATTCCCGACACATCCCTTTGGAGCGTCGGCTGTCGCCGCACATGAGTCCAGCACTTGATGAGTCCTACAGCATATGAGGGAGCACACCTATGTCTACTGAAATCACTGCAGCTCCGAGGCGATGGAGCCTCACACTCGGCGCCTCCGCCGCCGCCGCGGCCCTGCTTCTCACCGCTTGCGGCGATGACGCCGAAGGCGGCGGGGACGCGTCCGCAGAGGGCGACGTCGGCTCGATGGACGCCGAATTCATCACGATCGGCACCGGCGGATCCTCAGGCGTCTACTACCAGATCGGCGCGACCATGTCCGACATGCTTGCCGGTGAACTCGACGCCGACACCTCGGTACAGGCCACGGGCGCCTCGGCCGA
Organism: Nesterenkonia aurantiaca; assembly: GCF_004364585.1. Taxonomy (GTDB): domain Bacteria; phylum Actinomycetota; class Actinomycetes; order Actinomycetales; family Micrococcaceae; genus Nesterenkonia; species Nesterenkonia aurantiaca. The sequence continues at coordinate 127,940 of NZ_SOAN01000001.1, forward strand.
GAACATCAACATGATGACCGACGGCGACGCCGAGATGATCTTCGCCATGGGCGACGCTGTGGTCCAGGCCGGCGAAGGCAGCGGGCCCTTCGAAGACGAGCCCCGCGATAACCTCATGGCCCTCGCAGCCCTGTACCCGAACACTGTGCAGGTGGTGGCCACCGAGGCCTCCGGCATCGAATCCATCGAGGACCTCGCCGGCCGCAGCGTCGCGGTTGGAGACGTCGGCTCCGGCGTGGAGCTCAACGCCCGCACCGTGCTCGACGCCCATGGGCTCAGCTATGAGGATCTCAACGAGGATTTCCTCTCCTACGCGGAGGCTACCGACCAGATGGCCAACGGCCACATCGATGCCGCCTTCGTGACCTCTGGGCTGCCGAACCCGACCCTGACCGAACTGGGCACCAACACGGACTTCATCGTGCTGCCCATCGAAGGTGAAGGCGCCGAGAATCTCCTGGGCGACTACGACTACTTCGCCGAGGACGTCATCCCCGGCGGGACCTACCTCGCCGACGAGGACGTCACCACGGTGGGTGTGACCAACCACCTTATGATCAGCGCAGATCTCTCCGAGGACGCCGGCTATGACATCACCGCGGCGCTCTTCGACAACCTCGAGCGACTGCAGGGGTCACACAGCGCCGCGGAACAGATCACCCTGGAGAGCGTGACCGAAGGACTCGTCGTGCCGCTGCACCCCGGTGCGCAGCGGTACTTCGAGGAGCAGGGTGTCGAGCTGGACTGACCGGGATCAGGAGCGACTCTCCGGGTCGACTCCGCTGGACAGGATGTCGCGGCGACGACTGCTGACCCGCACGGGCACGGTCGCCGCCGCGGCGTCACTCTCCCTCGCCACCGCGATGCTGACCTCCTGCGCAGCAACCCGCAAGCTGGTGCTCCAGCATCAGCGCTCCGGTGAGGTCTACGCCGAGCTGGACATCTCTGAGGATTCCGAGATCACCCATAGCTGGATCCACTCCATCGAACTCTCCCGCTGGACCGACGTCTACCGGCTTTCCGGGAACTCCTTGGTCCTGGTCGCCACACGCTTCTCGGAGTACGGCGCGGGGATGCCGATGGATGAAGGCGACCTCCGGATCGAGGACGGTCAGATCATCATCGAGAACATCGATCGAGAATTCGACGCCATCCGCTGGATCCATTCCCACCGTGTTGACTACCGCATCGGCATCGATGGTCAGGAGGACCTCGTGGACCCCACCGAGCTCCCCCACCGTCAGCCGATTGAACTGAGGCCCCGATGAACACCGCAAGAACCACGGATGTCACCACCCGAGTGGAGCCCCAGGCTCAGCAGGCGGCGGCAGAGGCGGCGAAGAAGTACGACGTCGAGTCCCGCGTGCGCGAGACGCACTGGAAACCGCTGGCGGTGTTGCTGAGCTCGGTCGCGATCTTCACTGCGCTCTACCACCTCTACACGGCGTACTTCGGGACGCCCGCTACGCTGCTGCATCGCTCGCTGCACGTGAGCCTCATCCTGTTCCTGGTCTTCATGCTCTATCCCCCCACCAAGAAGGCCACTGCGGCGTGGTGGCGCATCCCGGACGCGATCCTCGCGCTCGCCGCTCTGGTGCCCACGGTCTACCTGTGGCTGAACTACGACCAGGTGGTCCTGCAGGCCGGACGATTCACCACCACTGATGTTCTGGTGGGCACGCTGCTGACTGTGCTGGTCCTCGAAGCCGCCCGTCGCGTGACCGGATGGGCGCTGCCGATCCTGGCGATGCTGTTCATCGCCTTCGGACTCTATGGACGCGAACTCCCGGGGCTGTTCCGTCACCGCGGCTATGACTGGGACACCCTGGCGTACAACTTCTACGCCACCACCGAGGGCATCTTCTCCACCGCCATCGGGGTCTCCTCGACCTACATCTTCCTGTTCATCCTCTTCGGGGCGTTCCTGGCCAAGTCCGGGATGAGCCAGATGTTCAATGACCTTGCTATGGCGATCGCGGGTCAGGGCCGCGGCGGACCGGCGAAGGTCGCCACCATCGCCTCCGGGTTCATGGGATCCATCAACGGTGCGGCCATCGCCAATGTGGTCTCCACCGGTGCCTTCACGATTCCACTGATGCGCAAGGTCGGCTACACCCGCACCTTCGCCGGCGCCGTGGAGTCCACCGCGTCAGTGGGTGGACAGATACTCCCGCCCATCATGGGTGCTGCGGCCTTCATCATGGCCGAGACGCTGGGCGTCCCGTACACCACGGTGGCGCTCGCCGCGATCGTGCCGGCTCTGCTCTACTACGTCAGCCTGATCGCGCAGATCCATCTGCGCGCCACACGGATGGGCCTGCAGGGGATCGCGAAGGAGAACCTGCCAGCCGTCCTGGATGTGCTCCGAGAGCGCGGACACCTGCTGCTGCCGCTGATCTTCCTGATGTACATGCTGTTCTTCTCCGGTCGCACGATCTTGTACTCGGCGTTTCTCACCATCTTGGTCACCATCGCGGTGGCCATGCTGCGCTCGACCACACGGATGAGCTTCCGGCAGATCCTGGAGGCTCTCGAGGACGGCACCAAGTCCGCACTGGGTGTGGCCGTGGCCTGCGCCTCGGTGGGCGTCATCGTGGGTGTGGTCACCATGTCCGGCTTCGGCGTCGTCCTCGCCAGCGCGATCGTCTCGCTCAGCGGCGGGGTGCTGTTCTGGACCCTGGTCATGACCGCAGTGGCCTGCCTGGTGCTCGGCATGGGACTCCCGTCCATCCCCGCCTACATCGTCACCGCGACGATGGCCGCTCCGGCACTGACCGAGCTGGGGGTGGAGCCGCTGGTGGCTCACCTGTTCGTGTTCTACTTCGGCCTCTTCGCGAACATCACCCCTCCCGTGGCACTTGCGGCTTTCGCCGCCTCGGGCATCAGCGGAGGCAATCCGATGCGCACCGGGGTGGCGTCGATGCGGTTGGCCGCCGCGGGCTACGTGATCCCGTTCCTCTTCGTCTACAACCCCGACCTGCTGCTCCGGGGAGTCGACCTGCTCACCGGGATCGTCGTGGTCGGCACCGCGATCGCAGGAATCCTGCTGCTGGCCACCGCCCTTGAGGGGCACTTCATGGTGGACATGTCCTGGTACCTGCGCATCACCATGGCGGCGGGAGCCATCATGATCCTGACCCAGCACACCACGTACTCACTGCTGGGTCTGGGACTGGTCGGGATCGTGCTGGCGGTGCAGATGGTCCGAGCCCGGGCCGTGGGCAGCCTCGGCCTGCGCGCCATCTGAGCTCTACGGCAGGACCCGCTCGGCCGGAAGGGCGGGAGGCGGACGCCTCAGGTGGCTTCGGTGTCGAAGGGCGCCGCAGCACTTGAGGGGCCTGCCGAGTTCTCCTCCTGCACCGCGGAAGTGGGGGCGGCGGTCGGCGCGGCTGAGCTGGTCGCCGCGCCAGCCCCGGCCATGCCGGCGGCGATGGCACCTGAGGACCGGTTCGCCGCAGCCGGAGGAACGCCTCCGCCGGGCACCGAGGACGTGGTGCCGGCGTCCTTCTTGGCGCGGAAGACCTCGCGGGGATCAGCCGCTGCGCGAGCCGAGTCCAGGGTCCCGGTCACTGCCGATCGGGCTTCACGGAGGTCCTCGCCATACTCGTTGCTCAACGCGTCGCGGATGATCCGGCGCGGATCGTATTGCCGGGGGTCGTAGCGCTTCCAGTCGACGTCGTCGAAGTCGGTGCCGGTCTCGTCCTTGAACCGACCCTTGGCATCCTCGGCCATATCCCGGGCCTGGCGCGCCCAACGGGCCAGGTTCCGGGCATACTGCGGGAGCCGTTCGGGTCCGAGGATGACGAGCGCGAGAACGATCAGGATCACGAACTCGTAGGCGTTGATTCCAGGCACAGCCCAACCCTACCGTCAGCGCCGGTTCAGTCGGTGAGCCAGGCGAGCAGCTCTTCGAAGCCGCGTTCAAGCCGCTCGGAGCCGGTGGGGACGATCGGCAGCACCTGCACCCGGGAGCGGTCGGTGGCCATCACCCAGTTGGATATCTGCTCTGCGGTCTCGGCCGGCAGATCGGAGGTGACCACGTACTGGACCCGCCCGCTCCCCATGGCGGCGGTCCACTCCTGAGCCCCCTCGGAGATGAAGAGCTCACACTCATCACCGGTGCGCAGGGTCAGGGTCTCTCGGACGGATGCCGAGGTGTCCACCAAACCCTCGAGCTTCGATTCCAAGGCTGCGAGCTCGACGTCGGACTCCTCGGGCCGGGTCTCTGAGATGTCCAGCCGATGCTCACCGTCGGTGAGCCGCAGCTGCACCGTGCGGATGTCCTCGACCACTCCGGTCTCTGCGTATTCGGCGGTCAGACCGAACCCCGAGAGGTGCGGCACCGACCAGCCCAGGCTCTTGAGCGCGTTCAGGCTCTCCAGTGGGATCTGCTGGATCTCGGTGCTCTCCGGGGCTCCTGGAAGCGTGGCATCCGAGGCGTCCACCGGGATCAGGTTCAGATCGGTGCTGGTCAGCGGGACGCCTGCAGCGCCGTCGGTGGATTCCTCAACCTCCTGCTGGCTGGACTGCACCCCCTGGGGCAGCAGCGACTGCACCGAATTGATCTGCGGGAGCGCACGACCGCCGACCACCCAAGCGGCGACGAAGATCAGGACTCCCAGCAGCGCAAGCACCAGCAGGGTCAGCACAACAAGCCACCCGGCGCGCGGCCGAGTGGCTTCGTTGGCGACCGTTCCGCGATGCCAGCTGCGGTGTGACTCTGAGCTGCTGGCCCCGGGGACGGCCGGAGTGCTTCGATCGTGCCTGGTCATCCTGACTATCATGAAGGCTAGAACTGTGCAGAAGCTGAAATTCTTCTGGAGATCGATCGGGCTCGGATGCCGAAGAACGACTCCGAGGGGCGACGATCCTCCGGATGCTCAAGCCTCGTGCCGCCCGGTTCACCCACCCGCACGCAGATAAGGTCCCATGAAAGCTCAGCACCCCCCGCACTCGGCCAAACATTCAAGCTGGGCCTACGCCGAACAGCACACCGAAGAGGAGCCCGCGCTCCTCCAGGCCCGACGTCGCGCGGAGAATCTCGGTGTGCAGCCGGTGAGCCAGGGGGTGGCCTCGCTGCTGACCGTGCTTGCCGCGAGCGCCAGGGCCCAGGCCCTGGTCGAGGTCGGCACTGGCGTCGGCGTCTCTTCGCTGGCGCTGCTCCGGGGCGCGACCCCAGATGCCGTACTGACCAGCATCGACTATGAGGCCGATCATATCCAGGCGGCCAGGGAGACCTTCAGGGACGCTCGGCTGCCCTCGGCGAGGACCCGGCTGATCACCGGCCGGGCGGAACAGGTGTTGGCGCGGCTGACCACCGGGGGCTATGACCTGGTGTTCGTCGACGCCGAGGCAACCCATGCCGTGGAGTACGCCGTACAAGGAATCCGGCTTCTGCGCCCCTCGGGACTGTTGATCGTCAACGACGCGCTGGACCATGACCGGCTCCCCCGCCCTGCCGTGCGCGAGGAGACTACACAGCGGATGCGGGAGCTGGAGCGGCTGGTGCTCGAGGAGGATCGACTGCGGACGGCGATGCTGGGAGCCGGAACGGGACTCCTGGTGGCTGCACGGCGCTGAACGGCGCCGGCAGCGGGACGAGCCAGGATACGGTTCAGGCCGGCCGCGCTGTGCGCGACCGGCCTGAACAGAAGGTCATTCTCCGACGGCCTTGATCAGGCACTGCTTGAGTGCCTGAGCCTCTTCGTTGTTGATCTCCAGCACCAGACGGCCCCCTCCGTCGATAGGCACCCGCATGATGAGGCTGCGGCCCTCCTGAGTGACCTCCATCGGCCCGTCGCCAGTGCGCGGTTTCATTGCAGCCATCGAGTGCATCCCTTCCGAAGTTCTTGAGCGTGCATGTCCATGCCCGATGCAAAGATCCAGCGCTTGAACTGAATCCATTATCTCGCATCTGCGAGGAATGTCACTTCACCCGGACAAATCAGACCCTCGGATCGGGCGACGAGGGTGAGCTTAGATCCTTGTCAGGCCTGGCATGAGCGGGATCCGCGAGACCCTGCTCAGGTTCTGCGGTGCCCTCGGGCCTGTCGAGTGGGGGCTCGGGCATGACCCCTGGGGCACCCGAGGCCGGTTCCGACCGGGGCTCTTGCAGCTCCCGCAGCTGCTCCCCCAGCGCGTCGAGCAGACGATCCACCTGATCCATCCGGTAGCCGCGCACGGCTGAGTCGAGACGGACCTCCTGGAGGTCATCCGCAGTGATCGGCTGTGCCGGCCCGCGCCGCAGCAGCGCATCCACATCGGACTCGCCGAGATCAGTGGCCTCCTCGGGCACTGCGGCACCTTCCCAGCGGCCCAGGAGCGCGGCCACCACCATCGCGAACAGGACCACGGCGAGCAGATAGAGCCACAGCATGGGATCAGCCTATCCCGCCCCCGGTGTGCGGGCTCTGGTGCTCACTGCTGCTGCAGGTTCAGCTGCTCCTCATCCAGGGGCAGCTCGTCCACCGGCGGGGCGTCGCTGAGGTCTGGCTGGGTGATCAGCACGAACAGCGCCAGTCCCACCACGTAGACCGCGAAGACCTTGAAATGCCCACGGTAGAGCAGGCGCAGCACCATCCACAGCGCCCCTGCCCCGACGACGGCGGACACCAGGAAGCCCAACGCGTAGTCCTCCCAGCCCAGGAACAATCCGCCCTCGAAGCTGGCAGGGTCGAGCAGGCTCAACGACTGCAGTCCGGTCGCGGCGACGATCGTGGGGATCGCCACGAAGAAGCTGAACTGCGCGGCCAGACGCCGGTGCATGCCCAGCGCGAGCGCTGCCGCGATGGTCAGCCCGGAGCGGCTGAGCCCGGGGAAGAGCGCCGCCGCCTGGGCCAGTCCGATCACGACGGCGACCATCACCGTCATCTGCGCGGCGCCGCGCCAGGTGGTCTTCACCGAGTCTGACCACCACAGCACCGCACCGGTGACCAGGAGCATCAGCGCCACCGCCCAGGGGGTGGTGAAGACATCGGTGCCGTAGGCCCGGATGAACAGACCCAGCACGCCGGTGATCGCGGTGGTGATCAGGCCCAGCAGCGCGAGCCGCAGGTGGATCAGGTGCCGCAGCGTCCGACGTCGGCGCCACAGCCCGAGTTCGCGCCAGATGCCCTGGACCAGTCGCTTGAGCGGTCGCCACATCACCACCGTGACCGAGACCATCGTGCCCAGGTGCACCACCAGGTTGTAGAGGATCATCTCGGGGGTGTCCGGAGACGGCAGGGGTGAGCCTTCGGCCGCCAGCCATTGCTGGACCAGCACCAGATGGCTGGAGGAGCTCACCGGGATGAACATGAACAGCCCCTGGATCACTCCCAGGAGCACCGATTCCCACAGGCTCATCGAGCGGCGTCCCCCGTCGTCACCTCGGTCGGCCCCGACTCCTCGCCGATGATCGCCTCGACCAGGACCGGCAGCAGCTCCCCCGCCGGGCCGCGCAGCCGATGGTGCATGGCATCGCTGAGCTCGGTGGGCTCGGGGTTGACCTCGATCAGCACAGTTCCACGTTCCATCCCGAGCAGCGGCAGCGAGGCGGCCGGCTGGACCAGTCCGGAGGTGCCCACCACCAGGATCAGGTCCGCGGCGCGCATCGCATCTGCCGCGGCGTCGAAGGCCGCCATCGGCAGGGCTTCGCCGAACCAGACCACACCGGGCCGGATCAGCCCCTCCTCGCAGATCTGGCACAGCGGGGGGTCCTCGGGCTCCCTGGGGGCGGTGGCGCCGTCATAGCGTGAGCCCGGCAGCTCCACCGGGGCCTCGCAGTCGGCGCAGCGGTAGGCCGTGATGCTTCCATGCAGGTGGGCGAGGACCTCGGCCCCGGCACGTTCGTGCAGATCATCGACGTTCTGGGTGGCGATGCTGAGACTGCCTCCGGCTTCGCGCAGCGTCTGCTGCCACTGCGCGAGGGCCCGATGGCCGGGGTTCGGGGCGACCTGCTGGATCAGCCCGGCGCGCCAGCGGTACCAGGTGTGCACCAGGGCGGGATCGCTCTCGAAGGCCTCCGGGGTGGCCAGATCCTGGGCGGAGAACCGCTCCCACAGGCCGGTCTGGACCTCGCGGAAGGTCGGCACGCCCGACTCCGCGGAGATCCCAGCGCCGCTGAAGACCGCGACTCGACGGGCGGCCCGGGCGAGGGCGAGGACTTCTTCGGGAATCGGCGGGGCCTCGGACTGAGCAGACATGTCCTCCACCGTATCGATCATGGCGCGCGGAGACTACGCTGAACTCCACAGGCCCGCCCACGGCGGCCCCAGGACCCGAGACCTGCCCCAGACCCTGGAGGAATCATGAGTCAGCCCACCCACCCCTCAGGTGCCGATGGTGAATGGCAGCAGGGTCCCGATGGTCAGTGGCACAAGGTGGCCAGGAAGCCGGTCGCGGCGCCAGGCAGCCCGGAGGCGCCTCCTGCCGGGCCAGCACCTGGTCAGCCGGATCAGCGGGCGGCTCAGCCGGATCAGCGGCCTGGCCAGTCCTCCGGTCGGCCCAGCGGTGCGCCGGGCGTGCCGGTGAGCGCAGGCGAGGAGCAGGGTTGGGGCGTGGCGATGCACCTGGGCGGGGTCTTCCTGTCCTGGCTGGTGCCGCTGGTGCTCTGGCTGGTGTTCCGCCAGCGCAGCCGCATGCTCGACGATCATGGCAAGGAGGCGCTGAACTTCCAGATCACCTTGTTCATCGCCTACCTGGTGGGGGCGGCGACGACGATCATCCTGATCGGCTTCCTGATCCTGTTCCTCGCCTGGGTGCTCTCCGTGGTGTTCAGCATCCTGGCTGCGGTCGCAGCCTACAACCGGCGCCCGTATCGCTACCCGCTGACCATCCGCTTCATCAAGTGAGTCGCCTCCGGTCAGTCCGACCGGGTGCGAAGGCTCAGCTTTTGCGGTTGTAGAAGTACATCGAGAGCGGGCCGAAGACCCCGATGAGCACCACGCAGTAGACCAGCACCAGGGTGACGCTGGAGAACTGTCCGACGCCGGCCATGAGCTCGCGGATGGCGGTCACCACCACCGAGACCGGGTTGACCTCCACGGCGCCCTGCAGCCAGCTCGGCATGGTCTCGGGGTCCACGAAGATGTTCGAGGCGAAGGTCAGCGGCATCATGATGAACATCGAGATGCCCATGGCGGCCTGTTCGGTGCGCACCAGCAGCGAGATCACCGTCCAGACCCAGGAGAGGCTGAAGCTGAACACCAGCAGCAGCACGAACGCAGTGATCACCCCGGTCATGCCGCCCTCGGGCCGGAAGCCCATCACGAAGCCCACGCCGAGGATGATGGTGCCGGCGAGGATGTAGCGGATCTGATCCCCGAGCAGCGCGCCCACCAGCTGCGCCGGGCGCCAGGTGGGCAGCGAGCGGAACCGGTCGAAGACGCCCTTGGAGATGTCGCGGTTCAGCGTCAGGCCGGTGTACATGGTGATCATGATCATCGTCTGCACGAAGATCCCGGGGATCAGGAACTGGACGTAGCCGTCCACCGAGCCCGCGATGGCTCCGCCGAAGATGTAGGTGAACATCACGGTCATCATGATCGGGAAGACGGTGACGTCGAAGAGCTGCTCGGGGATGTGCTTGATCTTCAGCAGCGCACGCCAGCCATAGGTCAGCGAGGCGCTGATCGCGCCCGCCGGGGCCGGGCGTTGATCTGCCGGGACCAGTACGCTCCTGATCCGCTGGCTCTGGTCCCGCGCCGTGGTGGTCACGCCGCCTCCTCCTGTGCGTCTGCGGTCTCCCCGTCAGTCGCCTCGTGAGCTGTCTTGTGGCCGGTCAGGGCGAGGAACACCTCGTCCAGGCTGGGCTGGCCCAGCGCGAAGGTCTCCACCCCCAGGTCGGAGTCCTGCAGCGCGAGCAGCGCCGAGGCCGCGCGGGATTCATCCTCGAGCCGGACGGTCAGCGCCGAGGGGTCTGATTCGCGGATGACCTCGGTCATCAGGGTGCGTCCGAGGATCTCGGCGGCCTCTTCACGGCGGGTCGGGTCCGCCACCCGCACCTTCAGCGCACCGGTGCCGACCTGAGCCTTGAGCTGCCCGGGGGTCCCCTCGGCGATCACCTTGCCGGTGTCGATGACCGCGATCCGGTCAGCGAGCTGGTCGGCTTCCTCCAGATGCTGGGTGGTCAGCAGGATCGTGGTGCCGCCCGCCACGAGAGTGCGGATGATGTCCCACACCTGATTGCGGCTGCGCGGGTCGATCCCGGTGGTGGGTTCATCCAGGAACATCAGCTGCGGGGTCACGATCAGCGAGCCCGCGATGTCGAGGCGTCGGCGCATGCCCCCGGAGTACTTCTTGACCTGGCGGCCGGCGGCCTCGGTGAGGCCGAAGGCCTCCAGCAGGGTCATCCCGCGCACCTTGGCCTGGCGGGAGGTATAGCCGAGCAGCCGACCCAGCAGCATCAGGTTCTCGATCCCGGTGAGATCCTCGTCCAGTGAGGCGAACTGCCCGGTGAGGGCGATCTTCTCGCGGATGGTCTTGGGCTCGGTGAAGACATCGTGGCCCAGCACCCGGGCCTCCCCCGCGTCGGGGCGAAGCAGCGTGGCCAGCATGCGGATCGCCGTCGTCTTGCCGGCCCCGTTGGGGCCCAGCACGCCGTAGATGCCGCCCTGCGCGATGTCCAGGTCGATCCCGTCCACCGCGGCGGTGCTGCCGAACCGTTTGACCAGCCCGCGCGTCTCAATGGCTGGCACACTCATGCGCGGCGATCCTCCCTGGAATTGGTGCTGATCCGTTCTGCTGCGGCGCCCGCCGCACGAGACGGCGACGCCGGTTTGGACGGCTCCAGTTTAGTCTTCCAACGGCGGAAGGGAACCCCCTCTCAGCCCAGCTGCTGCCAGAGCCAGCGGTAGATCAGCGCGTTCATCCTCGCCTGCTGCTCCGGGTTCGCCGCGCCGCCATGGCCGCCCTCGGTGTTCTCCCAGTAGGTGACATCGGCGCCGAGCTGCTCCAGCGCGGCGGTCATCTTCCGGGCGTGCCCGGGGTGCACCCGATCGTCCCGGGTGGAGGTGGTCAGCAGCACCGGCGGGTAGTCCACGCCCTGGGCCACCAGGTGATACGGCGAGAAGCTCTGCATGAACTCCCAGTCGGCGGTCTCCGGGTCGCCGTACTCCGCGCGCCAGGAGGCCCCGGCGAGGAGCTGGGCGAAGCGGCGCATATCCAGCAGCGGCACCTGGATCACCACGGCGCCGAAGAGCTCGGGGTATTGGGCGAGCATGTTGCCGGTGAGCAGTCCGCCGTTGGAGCCGCCGCGGCAGGCGAGCTTCTCCACGGTGGTCACCCCGGTGCTCACCAGGTCCCGCGCGACGGCGGCGAAGTCCTCATAGGCGCGGTGCCGGTTCTCCTTCAGCGCCGCGTGGTGCCAGCCGGGTCCGTATTCTCCGCCGCCGCGGATGTTCGCCACGGCGAAGACTCCCCCGGCCTCCAGCCAGGCCTTGCCCGCGAGCCCGAGATAGCTCGGGGTCTGCGAGATCTGGAATCCGCCATAGCCGTAGAGGATGGTGGGGTGCGGCTCGGGCCCTGCGATCTGGGCGGCCCCGGACACCGTGGCGGGGTCGGGGGTCTCCACGGCCTGGACCGCGTCGGCCCGGCCGATCAGGAAGTATGGGACGCGGGTGCCGTCCTCGCTGGTGGCGAAGCTCTGCACCGAGGCGAGACCATCGGCCTCAAAGCGTTCCGGCGCCTGCTTGATCAGCTCCAGGGACACCGGCTGCCCCCGGCGCAGACCCTCGAGGCTGCCGCGGTAGAGGCTGGTGGGGGTGATCCAGTCGTTGCTGGTGACCCAGACCTCCTCGGACTCTTCTTCGTCCACCGCGGCCACGCTCAGCGAGCCGTGAAGCTCGCCGAAGGCGGCGCCGACCCGCCACTGGCCAGCGTCGCGCCAGTGGGCCTCGACCCGGTGGATCACGTCTTCCAGGATGGTCACCAGGACGGAGTCGCGGGTGAGCGTCACGCCCAGCAGCGCGGCCGCCTCGGTGGGTTCGAAGAGCACACGCAGCTCGGGCTCACCGGCGAGGAACCGCGCGGCGTCGCCGACGATCAGGCTGCCTCCGCGGTAGTCCACCCCGTGGTGGGTGAAGTCGGTGCGCGGGCGCAGCAGGATCAGGTCCCGGTGGAAGCCCACGGAGACGTCGGTGGGCACCTCGATCCGGGTCATCGCGTCCTGCGCGTCGGCGTCGATCAGATAGGTCTCCCGGTCGTAGAAGCCCAGCAGCCGCAGCCCGAAGTGCCGCTCGAACCCGGGGGTGCTGTCGTATCCGACCACGGCGGTCATATGGTCCGCCTCGACGCTGAGCACCGCCTTGGCCTCGGTGAGCGGGGTGCCGCGGTGCCAGCGCCGGGCCACCCTCGGGTAGCCGGAGCTGGTGACAGCGTCAGCGCCGTCGTCGTGGGTCAGATAGACGGTGTCTGCGTCGATCCAGCTCAGTCCGCCCTTGCCCTGCGGACGGTGGAACCCACCCTCCGACTCCTCGACGAAGCGCAGGGTCACCAGATCGAACTCACGGGTGACGTCGGCATCGGAGCCGCCCGGGGACAGCGAGATCAGCGTGTGGCGCCACACAGCGGTCTCGGACTCGCTGCCGCTGTGCGGGCGCAGCACCTCCGCGCCGTGCCAGACCCAGGTCACGCCCTCCTCCGCGCTGAGCGCGTCCAGGTCCAGCAGGATCTCCCACTCGGGGGTCTCGCTGCGGTAGGAGTCCTCGGTGGTGCGCCGCCAGAGTCCCTGCGGGTGCTCCGCGTCGGTCCAGAAGTTGTACAGGTGCTCGCCGCGCTTGGTCACCCCCGGGATCCGGTCGGAGGCGTCGAGGATCTCGCGCAGCTGCGTGCGCAGCGGGTCGAACGACTCGTCCTGGATCCGCTCCTCGGCCCGGGCGTTGCGCTCGCGCACCCAGTCCAGCGCGCGGTCCCCGGTGACCTCTTCGAGCCAGAGATGCGGATCGGCCTGCGCGGGGTCGAGGTCCGGATTGATCAGGGGGTTCGCCGAGGAGACTGTCATCCCCCAATCCTAGCCACCTGGGTCCTGCCGCAACCCGGGGCCGGCTCAGCCGGTGTTCTGCAGACCGGCGGCCACGCCCTTGAGCGTGATCAGCAGCAGGTTGCGCGGATCATCGATCTCCTCGTCGGCGAGCTTGCCCGAGCGCAGCACCCGCAGGGCGCGCAGCTGGATCAGCGAGAGCGCGTCCACGTAGGGGTTGCGCAGCTGCACCGCGCGGCCCAGGACCTGATGCTTCTCCAGCAGCCGGGACTGATCGGTGATCGCCAGCACCCATTTGGAGGTCAGGTCGAACTCCTCGAGCACCACGGCGGTGAGGTCCTCGCGGTCCCCCAGCGCCAGGTACCGCTCGGCGATGCGCCGGTCGGTCTTGGCCAGGGACATCTCGATGTTGTCGATCAGGGCCCGGAACAGCGGCCATTCGGCGTAGGCCTGACGCAGCTGCGCAAGGTCCTGCACCGATTCCAGGGCGCTGCCCAGGCCGTACCAGCCGGTGAGGTTGATCCGCGCCTGGCCCCAGGCGAAGTTCCACGGGATCGCGCGCAGGTCCTCGAGGGACTCCACCGAGAGTCCGCGCTTGGCCGGACGGGAGCCGATGGCGAGCAGCCCGACCTCGTCCTGCGGGGTGACCTCGGCGAACCAGGGTGCGAAGCCCTCCGCGTTGACCAGTCCATGGAAGCGTTCCCGGGAGACGGCGTCCATCTTCTCGGCGAGCCCGGCGTAGCGCTGGGCCGCCTCGGCGTTGCGCCGCTCGGTCGAGGGCGCAGAGGCCATCAGCGTGGCGGCGGCGACCTGCTCGATGTGGCGCAGCGCGATCTCCGGGTTGCCGTAGCGCGCGGAGATCACCTCTCCCTGCTCGGTGACCTTGAAGCGCAGGTCCACCGAGTGCGGGGGCTGCGCGAGGATCGCCCGGTTCGCGGGTCCGCCGCCGCGGCCCAGCGCGCCGCCGCGACCGTGGAACTGGGTGAGCGTGATGTCGTGCTTGATCCCCCAGGCGGAGATCTTCTCCTGCGCCTCATACAGGGCGAGGGTCGCGGAGACCGGGCCGACGTCCTTGGCGGAGTCCGAGTAGCCCAGCATGACCTCCATGCGCCGGCCGGTCTGCTCCAGCCGGGCCTGCACGGCCGGGTTGGTCAGCATCTCCTCGAGGATCTGCGGGGCGTTGCGCAGGTCCTCGTAGGTCTCGAACAGCGGGATGACGTCGAGCACCGGGGCGTTCTCGGGGCCGCCGAGGGCCTTCTCGGCGAGCGTGTAGACATCGGCGAGGTTCTGCGCGGACTGGGTGAAGGACACGATGTAGCGTCGGGCCGCGTCCACGCCGTAGCGCTGCTGCACCGAGGCGATCGCGCGGAAGGTCTCGAGCACCTCTTCCCCCGGCACCGCCATCTTCTCCACCGACTTGGGATCCTGCAGCCAGGTCAGGGTCTGGGCGTGCACCTTGGAATGCTGACGGACCTCGAGCTCGGCGAGGTGGAAGCCGAAGGTCTGGACCTGCCAGATCAGCTCCTGCAGGTCGCCATAGGCGGCCCGGTTCGCGCCGGCTTCCACCAGCGAGTCCTGGACCACGCGCAGGTCATTGATCAGCTCCTCGGGCACCGCGTAGGCCAGATCGGCGTTGCGGTCCCGGGTGGCCTGGATCCGGCCGGTGATCGCGAGCAGCACCTGGCGGTGCGGCTCCCCCGGGGAGTGCTGGGATGCCTGCTCGGCGAGCTCCTCGGAGAGCTGGCGCTGTCGGTTCCACAGCGCCTCGAGCTTGCGGCTCGGCCGGGTGTAGCGGTCATCGAGGGTCAGCGACATGCCGGTGCGGCGCGCACGTTCCTCGTGGTCTGCCAGAACCCGGTCGGCGGCCTGGGCCACGGCCTTGCGGGTGATCGTGGCGGTGACGTTGGGGTTGCCGTCCCGGTCTCCGGCGATCCAAGACCCGAGTCGGATGAAGGCCGGGGCCTTGGGCGCCTGCGCGCCGGAGGCCTCGCCCTGGAGCCAGTCGTCCATCCGGCGGTAGGCCTGGGTGAACACCGAGGAAAAGGATGAGTCGAAGATTCCCAGCGCGGTGCGGACCTCATCCAGCGGCGAGGGGCTGGAGACGCGCAGCTGCGCGGTGCGCCACATGTTGTCGATCTCTTCGAGAAGCTCGCGGCGGTTCTTGGCGAGCTCGGTGGGTCCGACCCGTGGATCATCGCGCACGTCCAGGAGCGCGCCGATGCGACGGACCGAGGCGGTGATCGCGTTGCGTCGGGCCTCGGTGGGGTGGGCGGTGAGCACCGGGTGGAAGCGCAGCTCCTTGAGCCGGCGCTCGGCCTCGCGCTCCCCGACCTCGGCAGCAAGGTGGGTGAAGGCCGCGGCCACCGAGTCGCTGGGCTGCTGCTGCGCGAGCGGGAGCTCCCCGTCGCGAGTGCGCAGGGTGCGCACGCGGTGCTGCTCCTCGGCGAGGTTCGCGAGCAGGAAGTAAGAGGTGAAGGCGCGGGCGACCTCTTTGGCCCGTTCTGCGGAGAAGGAGGAGACGAGCTCCTCGGCGCGTTCCAGCGTCTCGCCGCTGGTGTCCTCGAGCGCGGCGATGGTCAGCTCCCGCAGCGCCTCGACGTCGGCGAGCAGACCCTCGGAGCCGTACTCCTGGAGCACCTGGCCGAGCAGACCGCCGAGCAGGCTGACGTCGCGGCGCATCGCCTCGGGCACCTCGTGGGTGGCCTGGACACGGGTGATGCTGCCGGTGGCCGGCGAGCTCGCCTGCGAAGGGGCGGGTGTTTCCTGGGGCATGTGAATCTCCTTCTCGGATGCTTCACGTGACCCCATCGTCACGCTGATGAACTTGTCCTGCTTCTGAGCTGCAATGACGTCTGGACGTCCGGGACAGCGGCGGCGCCCCGACCTGGCTGCGCTCACTGTGTCCGAGGCAACACGTTATCAAGCCTGGTGGCTGCCTCGAAGTCGGCCGTCATCCGGCTGGACGGAAAGGTGCCGCGGGTCAGCCCCATTCCGCTTCTCGCAGCGCGCGACGGCGGTGCTCCAGCTCCATCAGCTCGCGGTTCAGCGCCTGGTGCTCCTCGGGATTGTGCGAGGCGTCCATGCGCTGGAGCCGGCCCAGCAGGTTGGCCTTCTGGTGGGTGATCTTGAGCTCGACCAGCCGGTTGAGGATGGACTGGCAGTACTTCTCCAGATGTTCGTCGCTGTTGGTGGGCAGCGAGGTCACGGCGAGCTCGGAGACGAAGGACTTGATCGGCTCCGGCACCTCGTCACGCACCGCCTGGACCCAGTTCCGCGGGTCCGAGGCGGAGGCGGCGGCGATCCGCACGCCGTCGTGGATGGCCTGGTGCACCGGTGCGGTGAAGCGGACCGTGAAGATCTCCTCCCACTGCTCTGCCGTGAGGTGGGTGGGGTGCTGCAGGATCACCTCCAGCGCCTGGCGTTCCATGAGCACGGCAGGGTCGCGGGTGTCCGGGCGCGGGTAGCCCGGGGCGCTGCGGCGCAGCTGCTCCCCGGCCTGCTCGCCGTGGCTCGGGCTGCCGCTGCGCTGGTCTCCCTGACGCTGATTCGGCTGGCCCTGGTTGTTCGCGGCGGCCTTCTCCGCCTCCAGGTGGGGCGAGGGCTGGTGCTTCTGCGCGTAGGCGACCGCGCGGGCGACGTCGTCCATCTCGGCGCCGAGCCAGCCGGCCAGCTCACGGGTGTACGCCGGGCGCATGGCCGGGTCCTTGATCGCACCGACGATCGGGGCGGTGGCTCGCAGCGCGCCGACCCGGCCCTCGATGGTGTTGAGGTCGAATTCGCGCAGTTTGGCCCGGATGGCGAACTCGAAGAGCGGGGTCTTGGAGTTGATCAGCTCACGCACCGCGTCATCGCCGCGGTGCTGACGGATGTCGCAGGGGTCCATGCCCTCGGGGCCCACCGCGATGAAGGTCTTGGCGAGGAACATGTGGTCCTCCTTGAACGCCTTCAGCGCCGCCTGCTGGCCGGCCGCATCGCCGTCGAAGGTGAAGATCACCTCACCGGCGCCGCCCTCATCGGAGATCAGCCGGCGCGCGATCCGGATGTGGCCTTCGCCGAACGCGGTGCCGCAGGTCGCGACCGCGGTCTCGACTCCGGCCACGTGGCAGGCCATGACGTCGGTGTATCCCTCCACCACGACGAGCTGGCGCTGCTTGGCGACGTGGCGCTTGGCGTGCTCGATCCCGTAGAGCACCTGCGACTTCTTATAGATCGCGGTCTCGGGCGAGTTCAGGTATTTCGGACCCTTGTCGTCCTCGTAGAGGTGGCGGCCACCGAAGCCCACGGTGTTGCCGGTCATGTTCCGGATCGGCCACATCAGCCGGCCGCGGAAACGGTCGTAGATGCCGCGCCCGCCGGAGGAGAACATCCCGGTCTCGGTGAGCTCCTCGTCGGTGAAGCCCTTGGCGCGCAGGTGTTTGAGCAGGTTGTCCCAGCCCTTGGGGGCGTAGCCCACGGAGAACTGGGCGGCGTGTTCGCGGGTGAAGCCGCGGCCGGTGAGCATCTCGCGGGCGGTCTGCGCCTCGGGACTCTGCAGCGCGGCCTGGAAGAACTCATCGGCGATCTTGTGCGCGTCCAGCAGCCGCTGGCGGCGCCCGATCTCTGCCTTGTCGGGGCCCTTGCCGCCGTCCTCGTAGCGCAGCTCGATGCCCAGCCGGCCGGCGAGCTTCTCCACGGTCTCCTGAAAGCTGGTGTGGTCCATGCCCATCAGGAACGCGATCACATCTCCGGATTCCCCGCAGCCGAAGCAGTGGAAGGTCCCGACCCCTGGGCGGATGTGGAAGCTCGGGGAGCGTTCGTCGTGGAAGGGGCACAGGCCCTTCCAGGATCCGATGCCGGCACCCTTGAGCGTCACATACTGCTCGACGACCTCGCGAAGGTCTGCGCGCTCACGGACGGCATCGATGTCTTCACGTTTGATCAGTCCGGCCATGGCTCTAATCTACTCGGCGGGGCCAAATGGCGGCGGCGGTCTTCGGCCCTGTGGAATGCGGCCGGCCAGGGGTGCGGCGCTGTGCAGCGACCCGGATGATCGGCTCGACGCGGAGGATCGGGCGGCACCTCGTTAGGCTGGGCAGCATGACTGAGCTTTCCGGACGTGAGCGGGTGCAGGCCGACGCCGATTCCCGCGCGGTGACCCTTGAATTCGTCCAGCGCGGACCCGCCTCCTCCCTGGAGGAGGCCGCCGAGAACCTCGGGGTCTCGCCGCGGGAGATCGTGAAGACCCTGGTCGCGAAGGCCAAACTGACCCAGTCCTCCACCGAGCACAGCTACGTGGTGGCGCTGATCCCCGGGGACAAGCAGGTGGACTGGGCGAAGCTGCGCCGACTGGCGGGGATGAAGAAGATGTCGATGACCGCGCCGGAGGAGGCTGTGGCGGCCACCGGGTACCACCCGGGCACGATCACGCCGTTCGGCGCCCACACCCCCGAGGGGAAGATGTGGCCGGTCTACGCCGATGAATCGATCTCCGGGCGGATCGCGATGGGAGCCGGTGAACCGGATCTGAACCTCTTCGTGGAGGCCGAGGAGCTGTTCGCAGCCTTCGACGTCGTCCTCGGCGACATCGGCAAGTAGCGCCGCTCCCCGATTTCGTTGAGGGGCTGATTCTCCGAGTAGTTCAGGGGTCCAGCCGCATGAGATGCCCGGAAAATCCGCCCCTCAACGAGAAGAAGGCCGCACCTCCACCGCGAGGGTCAGGCGAAGAGGCGGTTGAAGACCGGGCGGCCGTGGACCAGGGTGGCGTACCATTCCAGCGCCGCGCCGTCGGTGAGCGAGGCGATCTGGTCGATGATCGCGCGCTGCCGTGCCGCCTCATCGGAGGCCGCGTGGAAGTCGGCCTGGAAAGGCGGCTCCAGGAACTGGTCGCCGGTCTCGCTGAGCAGCCCGTGCAGACCCTCGATGACCTCGCGCTGCCGGGCGTAGACCGGCTTCTGCTCGCGGGAGGCCATGATGTAGGTCGCCGCGATGCCCTTCATCAGCGAGACCTCCTCCATCGTCTCCTCCGGGACCACCAGGTCAGCCTCGTGACGGACCAGCGGGCGGTCACCGTAGACCTCGCGGGTGGCGGAGAAGATGGCGTGGGAGAACCGCCCGATCAGCTCGCTGGTCATGTTCTTCAGCGCGGCCAGCGCCCGGCGCGAGCCGTCAGACTCCCCCACCCAGGAATCCGCCGTGGAGAGCCGATCCAGCGCCGCCTCGATCCGGGCCGGGTCGGTCTCGGGCAGATACCAGTCGCGGGTGGTCTGGACCACGCGACGGCGCTGCAGCGGGTCGGCGAGGAACTTCAGCTGGAACCGGCCGTTGACCACGCCGTCCTCGATGTCGTGCACCGAATACGCGATATCGTCCGCGGCGTCCATCACCTGGGCCTCCATGGACTTGCGCCGACCCTCGACCCCCTCCCGGATCCAGGTGAAGACCTCGACGTCGTCCTCGTAGGCGCCGAACTTCGCACTGCGGCTGCCATCGGGCAGGGTCGGGGCCTCATCGGCGCGCCAGGGGTACTTCACCGCGGCGTCCAACGAGGCGCGGGTCAGGTTCAGCCCGGCGGAGCGGCCGTCGGGGTGGAAGCGCTTGGTCTCCAGCCGGGTCAGCAGCCGCAGCGTCTGGGCGTTTCCCTCGAACCCGCCGTACGGCGCGGCCAGCGCGTTGAGCACCGTCTCCCCGTTGTGCCCGAAGGGCGGATGGCCCAGGTCGTGGGAGAGGCAGGCGGCGTCGACGACGTCGGGGTCACAGCCCAGCAGCCGGCCAAGGTCCCGGCCCACCTGGGCGACCTCCAGCGAGTGGGTCAACCGGGTGCGGGAGAAGTCATCGACGTCGGGCGAGACCACCTGGGTCTTCGCGCCGAGCCGGCGCAGCGCAGAGGAGTGCAGCAGCCGGGCCCGGTCCCGCTCGAAGCTGGAGCGGTACACCGACTTGCCGTGTTCGGGCACCCAGCGGGCCTCGTCGGCCTCGGTGTATCCCGGACGCAGGGCCGCGTAGCCGCCCTCTACTCGCTCCACGTTCTGCGCAGTCATGGACCCAACCCTATCCGCCGGAGATGTCGACCTCTGCGGCCTGGATCATCTCGCGCTGCACCTCGTTGAGCTCCTGGGACTCCAGCCAGTCCTGCGGCAGGTGCACCTTCTTGGGTGATCCGGCGCGGCCCCGCGGGCCCTCGGCGTCGGCCCCGGGGTAGCTCAGGGACTGGTCCAGCTGGCCGAGCAGGTCTTCAAGCTGGGCCATGGACTCCACGGCCACCAGCTGGGTGCGCAGCTGCGAGCCCACCGCGTAGCCCTTGAAGTACCAGGCCACATGCTTGCGGATGTCCTGCATGGCCTTGCGCTCGTCGCCGTCGAAGTACGGGACCAGCATCTGCGCGTGGCGCAGCAGGGTGGCCGAGACCATCGGCAGATCCGGACGGTGCCGCTCCGCGCGGCCCTCGAAGGCGGCCTGGAGATCACCGAAGAGCCAGGGTCGGCCCTGGCAGCCGCGGCCGACGACGACGCCGTCCACCCCGGTCTGCTCCACCATCGCGAGGGCATCCTCAGCGGACCAGATGTCCCCGTTGCCCAGCACCGGGATGTCAGGCAGAGACTCGCGCAGCGCGGCGATCGCGGACCAGTCGGCCTGCCCGGAGTAGTGCTGCCGGGCAGTGCGCCCATGCAGTGCCACCGCGGCCACGCCGGAGTCTCGGGCGACCTTGCCGGCCTCGATGAAGGTCAGGTGGTCCTCGTCGATGCCCTTGCGCATCTTCACGGTCACCGGGATGTTCGCCTTGGCGGCTTCGCGCACCGCGGTGGCGACGATGGACTCGAAGAGCCGGATCTTCCAGGGCAGCGCGGAGCCGCCGCCCTTGCGGGTGACCTTGGGGACCGGGCAGCCGAAGTTCATGTCGATGTGATCGGCCCGGCCCTCCTCGACCAGCATCCGCACCGCGTGGCCGGTGGTGACCGGGTCCACCGAGTACAGCTGCACCGAGCGTGGGACCTCGTCGGGTTCATGCTTGATGATCCGCAGCGATTCGGGCCGACGCTCCACCAGGGCGCGCGCGGTGACCATCTCATTGACGAAGAGTCCGCCGCCGTAGTCGCGGCAGAGCCGCCGGAAGGCGGTGTTGGTGATCCCGGCCATCGGGGCCAGCACCACCGGGGTCTGCACCGTGATCGGTCCCAGGTTCAGCGGGGGCAGCAGCGCGGTGCTCGACGGGGAGCCCGGCGCGGCGGCGGCACCGGGCACGGCGGTCTCGGTGGCCTCGACGGTCATCGGCTCCCCGCTCAGGCTGCGTCTTTGGCGTAGATGAGCGCCTCGAAGTCGTACTCGGCCTCACCGGCTGCGATGAGCTCATCGGTGACGGCCTTCAGCGGCACCATGGCGTCGTCGACCTCGACCTTGACCGGGAAGTGCGCCGAGAGCAGCGCGAGCATCGCCCGGCAGGCGGTCTCGGCGTCGGGGTCCTGAAGGGCGGTGTTCCAGCCCAGCAGCACGTCGGCGGGCTCGTCGGTGCGCTCGGAGGTGTAGCTGATCGCGAAGGCCAGGATCCCGTTGTCTCCGCCCTCGGAGGTGTCGCGCAGCACCACGGCCCCCGAGGCGCCGGTCTCCGGGCCCAGCAGCATCTGCTGCGCCTTGCCGATGGTCATCTCGGCGCGGTCCCAGGAGTGCACGGTGTTGTAGAAGTCCGCGACCAGCTGGGTGAGCTCCACCGATCCGGTGGCGAGGTCTTCGAGATCGAGTCCCGCGCTGTCCAGATCCGGCAGCGAGATCGCGCCCGGCTGGACGACCACCTGGCGGGAGGCCTGGATCTTGGTGAAGCCGTTGTCCTTCAGGAAGCACTGGGCGGCGGAGCGCTTGGCCACCCGGGCCTTCAGCGACTGGACCGCACAGTTGGGGACCTCCGCCTCCAGGATCTGCAACATCTGCGCGCCGACGCCGCGACGGCGATGGTCCGGCGCGACCTCGGCGTAGAAGGAGAGCCGGTCCGGGTGCAGCGAGGAGCGGAAGATCGTCGCCGCGGCCACGGGCAGGCCCGCGTCCTCGGCCACGATGCAGCGGGACCAGGGCTCGTTAGAAGAGGGCCGCAGCAGGCTGCGGTCCTGGTGGTGCATCGAGCTCTCCGGGTCTCCCCAGACCTGGAGCAGCTTCAGGTCGTCGCCGTCGGCCCAGGGCCGCACGGTGAGGCCGGAGTCCAGGGTCAGCCGGGCCGGGTTCACGGGGTGAGCCGCGACGTCGCGCTCAGTACTCATCACATTTCCTTAGACGAGAGCAGTAGATGTCGTTCAGACCAAACAAGCAATGGTAGTCCCGCACCCGCGCCCGGACAAAGCGCGCGCCGCCCTGCCGCCGGCTCAGCCCAGCAGCTTCACCGCGAGGTAGGACTGGACCTTGTCCAGCGAGACCCGTTCCTGGGTCATCTCATCGCGGTCCCGGATGGTGACCGCCTGGTCCTCGAGGGTGTCGAAGTCCACGGTGATGCAGAACGGGGTGCCGATCTCGTCCTGGCGACGGTAGCGGCGCCCGATGGCTCCGGAATCGTCGAAGTCGATGTTCCAGTGCTGGCGCAGCTGCTGGGCCAGGTCCTGAGAGACCCCGGCCAGCTCGGGCTTCTTCGACAGCGGCAGCACCGCGGCCTTCACCGGGGCCAGCTTCGGGTGCAGCTTGAGCACGGTGCGGGTGTCCACCCCGCCCTTGGTGTTCGGCGCCTCGTCCTCGGTGTAGGCGTCGACCAGGAACGCCATCATGGCGCGGGTCAGGCCGAAGGAGGGCTCGATCACGTAGGGGGTGTAGCGGGTGCCGCTGGCCTGGTCGAAGTACTGCAGCTTCGCGCCGGAGGCCTCGGTGTGGGAGTTCAGGTCATAGTCGGTGCGGTTGGCCACGCCCATCAGCTCGCCCCATGCGGAGCCGGCGAAGTCGAAGCGGTATTCCAGGTCGATGGTGCCGGCGGAGTAGTGCGCGCGGTCGTCCTCGGGCACGTCGAACTTGCGCAGGTTCTCCGGGTTCAGACCCAGATCGGTGAACCAGTTGTAGCAGGCGTCGACCCAGTGCTTGAACCACTCGTCGGCCTCATCCGGGTGGGTGAAGTACTCGATCTCCATCTGCTCGAACTCGCGGGTGCGGAAGATGAAGTTGCCGGGGGTGATCTCGTTGCGGAAGGCCTTGCCGATCTGCCCGATGCCGAAGGGCGGCTTCTTTCGGGCCGAGGTCACCACGTTGTTGAAGTTCACGAAGATGCCCTGGGCGGTCTCGGGGCGCATGTAGTGCAGCCCCTCCTGGTCATCCACCGGGCCCAGGAAGGTCTTCATCAGGCCGGAGAACTGCTGCGGCTCGGTCCACTTGCCGGGCTGGCCGGTCTCGGGGTCGCGGATATCGGCGAGGCCGTTCTCCGGCGGGTGCCCGTGCTTGGCCTCATAGGCCTCGATCAGGTGATCGGCGCGGTAGCGGCGGTGGGTGTGCAGCGACTCGACCAGCGGGTCGGAGAACGTCTTGACGTGGCCCGAGGCGTGCCACACGGCCTGCGGCAGGATGATCGCGGAGTCCAGACCGACCATGTCGCCGCGGCCGCGGATGAAGGTCTGCCACCATTCGGCCTTGATGTTGTCCTTGAGCTCCGTCCCGAGGGGTCCGTAGTCCCAGGCAGAGCGGGTGCCGCCGTAGATCTCTCCCGACTGGAACACGAAGCCGCGGCGCTTCGCCAGGGAGATGACTTTGTCGAGTGCGGTCTCTTTGGCCATGTGGCAGATACACCTCAGGTAGAACGGGGATGAACACAGATTGCGTCAGCTTATCGCGCGCACGCACCGGGCTCGAATACGGCTCGGTCGCCGGACCGCAGACCCCGGCCTCAGCCTCGGCCCCAGCCCCAGGCTCAGCCTCAGCCTCGGCCCCAGCCCCAGGCTCAGCCTCAGCCTCGACCTCAGGCTCAGCCTCAGGACCTCAGGCTCGGGACTTCGGCCCGGGGCGGCCGCGCAGGATGTCCGGCAGCGAGGCCAGGACCACCGCGAGCAGGGTCAGCCCGGTCCCCAGCACGGTCGCGGTGGTGACCAGCGAGCCGGGGGTGGGCAGCAGCACGTCGAGCAGCAGCGAGCCCAGCAGCTGCCCGGCGATCATGCCCATCGCCGCGATCAGCACCCCGACCCGGGTGACCAGCAGCGCACCCAGGGCGATGAAGATGATCCCCAGCGGTCCGCCCAGGTAGTGCCACCAGGTCAGCGACAGCGCCGGATCCACCCCGCTGACCACCGCCTTGCCCGCCCAGACCAGCAGCAGGAACAGCGTGCCCGCGAGGAAGTTGAACAGCGTCCCCGGGGCCGGGGACTGGTAGGCCGCCGAATGCCGGCCGTTGATCGCCTGCTGTGCCGCCTGCAGGAAGCCACCGGAGAGCGGCAGCAGCACCAGGGCGAGCCAGGCGGGTCCCTGCCCGGAGGCCACCAGCTGTGGGGAGACCGCCCAGAGCACCGCCAGCACGGTCAGCGCAGCACCGCCGACCCGGAACGGGTTCAGCCGCATCCGTCCGGCGGGTCCCAGCCCGATCCGGTCCCAGAGCAGCCCGCCCAGGGTCTGCCCGGTGACCACCGCCACGGTGAACACCGCGACCCCGATGAGCCCGATGCTCAGCGTCTGGGTGAGCACGAAATAGGCGCCCACGCAGCCGGCCAGGAAGTACCACCAGCGGATCCGCCCCTCGCGCACCGCCGGGGCGACCCGACCGAGTGCCCGCCTTCCGCGGCCGGTGCCGAAGGTCACCAGCAGCAAGATGACGCTGCCCACACTGAAGCTGATGGTCGCGGCGAGGACCGGGTCGCCGATCTCTGTGGTCAGCGCAGCATTGACCCGGCCCTGGGCGGGGATCGCCGCACCCGAGGCGAGCATCAGCAGCAGCAGAAAGACCCAGACCAGCGGGGAGCGGGGGGCCGCTGCGGTGTAGGCAGAACTCATGGGCCTCACTTTAGCCAGAGCCTTGCCCCACGTTTGACCGGAGCGGCATGACAGAATCAGCCCATGAGCCATGAAGTGTCTGAGGTCCCGATCCGCGATGAGTCCATCCGTCTGGGTCAGCTGTTGAAGCTCGCCGGCGTGGTCGAGAACGGAGCGATCGCCCGCGAGGTGATCGACTCCTCCGGCGTCCGGGTCGACGGCGAGGTGGAGACCCGCCGCGGTGCCCAGATCAAGCGTGGACAGCTCGTGGAGTTCAACGGCGAGCCCTTCGGCCTGCCGGGTGCACGCCTCATGCCCGTGGGGGACTGACGGACCTGAATCCGTCTCCCTGACACCGCGTGTACAGTGCCTCTAGGAGCCTGGCCCACGCGGGTGCGCCGGGCCTCTCAAGACTTTCTTCTGCGAGGTGCCTGCCGGTCTCGATGACCGGCGCCGGGGGGCTGCGTCTCGCCCTGTGAACTAGGGGTGCGGTTGCGCATTTGCATCATCGCTTCGAGCCAGTTTCCCATCCGGGAACCCTTCGCCGGGGGGCTCGAGGCTTTTACCCACACGGTGGCCAAGAAGCTCATCAGCAGGGGTCATTCGGTGACCCTGTTCGCCGCAGGCGGCAGCGACCCGGAACTGGGCGCTCAGATGCTCCTGCCCGAGCGTCTGGAGCTCACCGCCGCCGCCCGCTCTGACGTCGGCGCGATGCCGGTGGCCTGGATGCAGCAGCATCACGCCTACCTGGGTCTGATGCTGCGCCTGGCCGAGTCCAGGGACTTCGACGTGATCCACAACAATTCGCTGCACCACCTCCCGGTGGCCCTCTCGGCGCTGGTGCCGACGCCGGTGCTCACCACCCTGCATACTCCCCCGACCCCCTGGCTGGAATCGGCGATGAGCTACGCCGCACCCTCCTCGGTGTTCACCGCGGTGAGCTCGGCCACTGCCAAGGCCTGGGCGGGCTCCGTCACGGCCAGCGTGATCCCCAACGGGGTCGATACCGACGTATGGCATCCGGGGCCCGGCGGCAACGACTGTGTCTGGACCGGACGCATGGTGCCCGAGAAGGCCCCGCACCTGGCCATCGACGCCGCGCGCGCCGCAGGTCGCAGCATCGCCCTCGCGGGACCCATCCTGGACCGCAGCTACTTCGAGGAGCAGGTACAGCCCCGGCTCGGCGATGACGCGGTATACGTGGGGCATCTGCGCCACACCGAACTGGTCGAGCTCGTCGGCTCCTCCGCGGTGGCCGTGGTGAGCTCCCAGTGGGACGAGCCCTATGGCCTTGTCGCCGCCGAGGCGATGTCCTGCGGGACACCTGTGGCGGCATTCCCGCGCGGCGGACTGGTCGAGATCGTCACCGAATCCTCCGGCGCTCTCGCCGCAGACGGCTCCGTAGCCGCCCTCGCCGAGGCGATCGCTCGGGCCGCTCGCTGTGATCGCACCCCGGTGCGCCAGCGCGCCGAGGGCGATCTCTCGCTGGAACGCATGGTCGACGACTACGAGCGGCTCTACGCCCAGATGGCCATGGAACCCGCCACCCAGTCCACCGGCCCCGCCCGATGATCGGCTGGTACATCCACCACCAGGGCCGCGGACACCTGCACCGGGCCACTGCGGTGGCCCAGGCCGCCGCACTGCGGGGGGTGCAGATCACCGGGCTCTCCTCGCTGCCCCAACCCGCGGACTGGCCGGCCGGAGCCGGCTGGGTCCAGCTGGAACGCGATGACACCGCCGAGCGCGGCGGGTTCCGCGACCCCACCGCGTCCGACGCGCTGCACTGGGCGCCGGTGCACCACCCCGGGCTGCGCCGGCGCAGCGCAGAACTCTCAAGCTGGATCGATCGGGCTGTCCCCAAGCTGCTCGTGGCGGATGTCTCGGTGGAGATCGCGCTGCTGGCCCGGCTCCATGGGATCCCGGTGATCACCGTGGCGCTGCCCGGAGACCGCACGGACCCCACGCACCGGCTCGGCTACGAGATCTCCGCCGCAGTGGTGGGGATGTGGCCCGCGCAGGCCGCCGAGATCTTCGCCGGGGCACCGGAGGTCCGTGCGCTGGGCGGGCTCTCCCGCTTCTCCCCGGAACCCCCGAGATCGAACCAGCCCGGCACAGCCGAGAGCGAGCCTGCGGATCGGCAGCTCGAGATCCTGGTGCTCAGCGGAGGCGGAGGCGGTGCCGTCAGCGAGGCTGCCATCGGGCAGCTGCGCCGGACCCTGCCGCAGGCGCGGCTGAGCATCCTGGGCGGCGAGTCCTCCTGGAGGGAGGACCCCTGGCCGCTGTTGACCCGCGCCGACCTGGTGCTCGCCGCCGCCGGCCAGAACTCCATCGCCGAGGTCGCCGCCAGCCGGACCCCCGCGCTGGTCACCGCGCTGGACCGCCCGCACCAGGAACAGACCCATATGCTCGCCGCTCTTGAACGGGGCCCGTGGCCGGCGCTGCGCACCCCCGATCCAGCCGACGACGCCGGCTGGGACCAGGCCGTGGCGCGGGCCTTGAGCCTCGACGGCGCGGACTGGGCCAGCTGGTGCGACGGCGCGGCGGCGGAGCGGTTCGCCGAGCTGCTGGCCTCCATGCCGACCCTGCAGACGCCGGACCCGACCCGCCTCACCGGGGCGACCCGATGATCCGATCAAGCACGTCCACCTCTTCCCACCCCTCCCGCCAGACAAGCCAGACCAGCCCGTCCGAGCAGACCAGCCCGCCAGGCCAGACCGGTCCGCGCGCCGTCGTGATCACAGCTGTGCACGAGCGTGGCGTCCATCTGCGTCGTCAGCGCGCCGCGCTCGCACTCAGCGATCAGGCCCCGATCACGCATGTGGTGGTGGCCATGGCAGACCCCGAGATTCTCCGGCGGCTGGCGCCGGACCAGCCCATGAGCACCGATGCTGCGCTGCCCATCGAGGTGCTGGAGATCCCACGAAGCGCCGGGCGGCTGCCACTGGCCGCAGCCCGCAACGCCGGTGCCTCCCGCGCCCTGGAGAGTCTCGCCGGCCCCGAGGACCTGCTGATCTTCCTGGACGTGGACTGCATCCCGGACCCCGGGTTGATCAGCGCCTATCTCGACGCCTCGCGTCTGAGGCCGGAGGATCTGCTCTGCGGGCCGGTGGCGTATCTGCCCGAGCTTCCTGGGGAGACGCTCGACGCGGCCTCGGCGCAGGAGCTCGCCGAATGGGCTGCCCCGCACCCGGCCCGGCCGGCGCCGGAGCCCGGGGAGATCCGCACCCACGGCGAGCACGCGCTGTTCTGGTCGCTGTCCTTCGCGGTGCGTCGGGAGGTGTGGGAGAAGATCGGCGGCTTCGATGAGGCCTATACCGGCTACGGGGCCGAGGACACCGACTTCTCTTGGCGCGCCAGGTCCCACGGGATCGAGCTGACCTGGGTGGGCGGCGCCCGCGCCTTCCATCAGCACCACCCGGTCTCACGACCGCCGGTGGAGCACCTCAACGACATTCTGCGCAACGGTGCGCTCTTCGCGGACCGTTGGGGGCACTGGCCGATGGAGGGCTGGCTGCAGGAGTTCGAACGCCTGGGCCTGGTCCGGCGTGAGGGTGCGGACTGGGTCGCGACCGGAGATGCCCGGCGATCAGCGCAGAACGCGGCTGGAAGCCCGACGTGAGCATCCGGGTGGCCTCGGTGCCGGCATCCCACGTCTACATCCGTCACCTGGGACACCCGCCGGAACCAGAGCTCGAGGCCGCCCTCGGGGCTGCACACGCGCCGCCAGCCCCGGTGCACCGGCTGCCGGACCCGCCTTCGCCGAGGGACGACCCGCCCACGGGTGCTCCATGGTGGCCCCCGGCGATGCTGGACGCAGCCTGGATCAAGGCGCACGAGTTCGATCTGATGCACATCCACTTCGGCTTCGACGCGCAGACCCCGGAACAGCTGCATGAGGTCTTCGATGCGCTCGACGCCCGGGGCAGGCCGCTGGTCTATACGGCGCATGATCTGTGGAACCCGCACCAGGAGGATCCGACGCTGCATGATTCCCAGCTCGAGGTGCTCTTCGCCCGCGCCCGGGAGGTGATCACGCTCAGTGAGCAGGCCGCCGCGGAGATCTGGCGACGCTGGGGCGTGAAGGCGCAGGTGATACCGCACCCACATGTGGTCGACCTGGACCTGATCAGCGGTTATACAGAGAAGCCACGGCGGCGGACCGATGAGTTCCGACTCGGCATCCACCTGAAGAGCCTGCGGGCCAACATGGTCGGCGTGGAGGTGCTCGCGGCGGCGATCCAGGCGCTGCGCGAGATTCCGCGCGCGGTGCTCCAGGTGGATCTGCACCGGGATGTCTTCGAGGCGTCGGGAGCGCGGCACGACGCCGAGCTGGTCGGCTGGCTGCAGCGTCAGGACCCGGAGCTGGTGGAGATGAAGGTCCATGACTTCTACACCGACGCCGAGCTCTTCGACTACCTCTCCGGGCTGCACGCCTCGCTGCTGCCCTACAGGTTCGGCACGCATTCCGGATGGATGGAAGCCGCCCACGATCTGGGCACCACGGTGATCGCCCCGGACGTCGGCTGCTACCACAGCCAGGGAGCCGACTTCCTCTACCGCTGGCAGAGGGGCGCCCTCGACGCGCCGAGTCTGCACCGGGCGGTGCACGCCGCAGCGGAGTCCAGCACCGCAGACTCCGACACTGCCAAGCCCTGGCTGGCTCCGGCGGCGCGGCTGCACTGGCGGCGCGAGCAGCGGCGAGCCATCGCCGCCGCCCACGCCGAGGTCTACGCCAGGGCGCTCAGCGGGAGGTGAGCACCGTGTGGGTCAGGAACTCCCCCACGTGGCTGATCTCCTGGGGCACCACGCCATGCCCGGCCCCGGCGTAGAGCACCTTGGTCAGCTTCACCGTCTTGGTGGCCCAGCCGTGCGTGTACTCCACATGCTCCGCCGGAATGATCGGGTCCTCCTGGTCGCGACCCCAGAAGAACGGGACCTTCGCGGCGGCCAGCGCCTCGTCGTCGAAATAGTCCTCGATCCCCTCTCCCCGGGTGGGGTCCACGGCGAAGCCGGAGAGCCCGACGACGGCGGCGAACTCCTCCGGGCGGCTTCGCAGCAACGAGGTGGCCACCGCCATCCCCATGGAGAATCCGAGCAGGGTCACCGAGCTGTGCTGGTCCTTGACCGAGGCGATCCACTCCCAGAGGTCCTCCACCGCCTCCCGGGCCGCCGAGGACGAGTAGACCAGCCGCTCCACGTCCAGCTCGAACCAGGTGTAACCGCCGACCTCCATCTTCACCGGCGCGCGCACCGAGGCGTAGGTGAAGCCGGCGGGCAGGCCGGGAACCAGGCCCATCAGGTCCTGTTCATGGGAGCCGTAGCCGTGCAGCAGCACCACCAGCGGGGTGTCGGCACGGTCTTCGGGTTCGCGGGACCAGGCGACGTGCGGGGATTCAGACATGAAGAGACCTTTGCGGGACGAGAAGAATGACAGACCTACTCTAATCAGCCCACGGGTGGATGCGTCGGGCGGGGGTCATCGGAGAGAATGCACCTGTGAGCGAAACCGATGAGACCCTCGAAACACCTGACCTGCCCGCCGACGCCGGGATTCCAGCGACTCCGCGGCACCCCTGGACCCGCTATGTGGCCCTGGGTGACTCCTTCACCGAGGGGATCGGGGATCCGGATCAGACCCGACCGGGCTACCACCGCGGCTGGGCAGACCGAGTGGCCGAGGAGCTCGCCCTCGGCGCCGCCGCTGTGGAGGGATCGCCTAAATTCTCCTACGCCAATCTGGCGGTGCGCGGAAAGCTGATCGGCCAGATCCGCGATGAGCAGCTCGCCCCCGCGCTGGAGCTGCGACCAGATCTGATCACCCTGTGCGCCGGCGGCAATGACGTGATCCGCCCGGGAGGTGACCCGGACGAGACCGCCCGGATCCTGGACACCATGGTGCAGATCCTGAGCACCACCGGGGCGACCATCGTGCTGTTCAACGGCCCCGATGTGCGCGAGACCCCGGTGGTCGGCTCGATCCGCGGGAAGGTGGCGATCTTCAATGAGAACGTGCGCACCATCGCGGCCCGCCACGATGCCCTGGTCGCCGACATGTGGTCCCTGCGCGAGCTGACCCGCCCCGAGATGTGGGACGAGGACCGGCTGCACTTCTCCGCGCTGGGCCACCACACCATCGCCCGCATGGTGCTGGACACGATGAACGTCGAGCACGATCTCGAGCCCTCTGAGCCGCGACCTGTCCCGGTGCAGAGCTGGCGTGCCGCGCGGGTGGGCGACGCCGTCTGGGCGCGACACCACCTCTTCCCCTGGGCGGTCCGGCGGCTGCGCGGACGGTCCTCCGGAGATGGGATCCACGCGAAGCGACCGACATTCGAGCCGCTCTTCGGAGGCTCCATGCCCCCGGGCGGCGGCGCCGCAGACGCCTGAGCCGGGGCCGCGGGCTGCGCCCTTGGCGGGCGCGCAGTACAGCTCAGCCGTCCTTAGCCATGTCGTAGTGCTGCAGCACCAGGTTCTCCACCAGCTGCGCCACCATGTAGAGCACCAGGGAAACCAGCGTGATCACCACGACCAGCGCCCACACCCGGGTGTTCTGCGAGCGGCTGACCGCGGAGACCACGGCATACCCGATCCCCTCTCCGGTGGCCAGCCATTGGGCCAACAGCGCCCCGGTGAAGGCCCCGGGCACCGAGATCCGCACCGCGGAGAAGAACGCCGGCAGCGCCGAGGGTGCCGCGACCCTGAGCAGGATGTCCCAGGTGGACCCGCCGTAGACGGTGACCACGTCGCGGATCTGGGGTGTGACCGAGCGCAGCCCGAACACGATGGTGACCAGCGCCGGGAAGAGCACCACGATCCCGCCCATGGCGGCGACCACGGCGGTGCCGCGGCCCAGCGCCAGGATGATCAGCGGCGCCAGTGCGACCAGCGGCACCGAGCGCACGATCATCGCCAACGGCATCACCGCCGATTCCACCACCCGGCTCATCACGATCCCCACCGCGATCACCACGGCGGCGATCATCCCGGCGGTGAAGCCGATGGCGGCGTCGCGCACGGTGACCGCGGCGAGGCCCCACATCTCGGCGCGGATCGCGGCGGCGTCGTCCTCGAGGAACAGGTGCTCGTAGACGTCCAGCGGACCCTTGCCGACGAAGTCGGAGACCTCGAAGACCCGGAGCAGACCGACCCAGAGCACCAGGATCACGGTGAGCATGATCGCGGTGTTGCCGAGCGTGCTCAGCGCGGTGCGGGTGAGGGATCCTGCGCGGACCCCGCGGGAGGCCTCCACCACTGGGGCTGCGCTCATCACACTGTTCCCTTCGACCATGGTGCTGCCACCTTTCCGATCAGACCGAAGAGCGCGTAGGCGCCGCCCGCCACCGCCGCGCAGAGCAGGCCGATGGCCCAGGCGCGTTCCACGTCCAGGTTCTGCTGGGCGATGATCAGCGCCAGACCGACGCCCTGCCGGACGCCGCCGACGTATTCGCCCAGGATCGCGCCGAGCAGCGCGGCCGGGGCTGCGATCTGCAGCGCGTTCAGGATCGCCGGAAGCGCCGCGATGAGCCGTACCTTGCGCAGTTGGGTGAGCCGGGACCCGCCGTAGACGGTGACCACGTCGAGGCTGGCCGGGTCTGCAGACTTCAGCCCCAGCAGCGTGCCCACCACGGTGGTGAAGAAGACCGCGAGCACCGCCAGCGCCACCGCGGTGCCGGAGGGCTCCCCGGTGGCCGGGGCGCCGATCACGATGTAGAGCACCGGGGCGACCGCGACGATCGGGATGCAGTAGCTGATCACCGCGATCTGGGTGATCAGCCGTTCGGTCCAGGGCAGCACCAGCACCACCGAGGCGAGCAGGATCGCGATCAGGTTGCCCCAGAAGAAGCCGATGGCGGCCTCCTGGATGGTCACCGAGAAGTGTCCCCAGTAGAACCCGAATCCGTCGCGGATCAGCGCCTGGATCACCCCCGCCGGGGACGGGACCCGGGCCTCGGAGAGCACGGTCAGCGCCGCGGCCCACCACAGCAGGATCACCGCGCCCAGTCCGGCGAGGCTGTAGAGCGCGGCCCGGCGTCGGTCGATCTCGGTGTTCATCCTGACCGGCCTCCGCCCGAGTTCTCCGCAGATCCGAAGAGCAGCTCAGAGGCCTGGTCATGCAGGGCGTGGAACTCAGGCGTGCGCATCATCGAGGGGGTGCGCGGTCGCGGCAGGTCCACGTCGATCACCTCGGCGATCCGACCGGGGCGGGCGCTCATCACGGCCACCTTGTCGGAGAGATAGATCGCCTCGGCGATGCCGTGGGTGACCATCAGGGTGGTGGCCGGCTTCTCGGTCCAGATCCGCAGCAGCTCGTCGTTCAGCCGCTGCCGGGTCATGTCATCCAGCGCGCCGAAGGGCTCGTCGAGCAGCAGCACCGAGGGCTGGACCACCAGGGCCCGGGCGATGGAGACACGCTGCCTCATGCCCCCGGAGAGCTGGCCCGGCTTGGCCTTCTCAAAGCCGTTGAGCCCGACCAGGTTGATCAGCTCGGAGACCAGCGCGTCGTCGGGCTTCTGCCCGGAGACCTCGAAGGGCAGCCGGATGTTCGACGCCACGCTGCGCCAGGGCAGCAGCGCCGCATCCTGGAAGGCGATGCCCAGTTCGCTGTCGCTGCGCAGCTGGGCCGGGGTCTTGCCGTCGACCAGCGCGGTCCCCGAGGTCGGGTCCTCCAGCCCGGCCAGGACCCGGAGCACGGTGGACTTCCCGCAGCCCGAGGGTCCCAGCAGTGAGAGGAAGCTGCCCCGGTCGGTGTGCAGGGACACGTCCTGAAGCGCGGTGAGCGTCTCGCCGCCGCCGAGCTTGAATGATTTGGTCAGTCCCTCGATCCGGAGCCCGGTGCCGGACGGGGAGCTCCCCGGTCCGGCACCGGGCTGTTCGGCGCTCCTGGCGCCACCGGCCAAGGATTCCTGCCGCTGCGATGCGGTCATCATGGCCTCAGCTCACGCTCCGTCGGGGATCTCGCCGAGCTCGGGCTTCTCCTCGAGCAGCGAGAGGTCGAAGAGCTCCTCGGCGGTGACCTCGACGCCGGCACGCTCCAAGCTGTCCACGCTTTCGCCCTGCAGATCCTCAGAGATGGTGAACAGTCCGTTCTCGCGGACCTCGTCGGTCACCACCAGATCCACCTGGATCTCTGCCTGGCGCAGCTCCTTGTCCATCTCCAGGTCCAGGTGCTCGCCGTAGACCTCCACCGCAAGCCGCGCGCCCTCCTCCGGGTCGCTCACCGCGTCCTGCCAGCCCTGGGCCTCGGCCTCCAGGAAGGACTTGATCAGCTCGGGCTCCTCCTCGATCATCTGCTCGGAGGTGATGAAGGCCTCGGCGACGAAAGGCAGACCGTTCTCGCTGAGCATCAGGTCGGTGACCTCGTGCCCCATCAGCTCCACGGTGATGGACTCGTTGATCACATAGGCGAAGAAGCCGTCCACCTCCCCGTCGATCAACGGGGCGGGGTCGTACTCCACCGGGACCATCTCCACCGACTCGGGGTCGATGTCGTTGACCTCCAACAGCGCTTCGAAGAGCGCCTCGTTGCCGCCGGCCTGCACGCCGATGGTCTTGCCCACCAGGTCTGAGGGGGAGGCGATGTCCCCCTCGTCGGAGAGCGAGAGGATGGTGAACGGGTTGCGCTGATACTTCGCGCCCACGATCTTCAGCGGCGCATCCTCCTGCGCGATGATCTCTCCGGTGGCCACGGCGTTCGAGGTCCCGAAGGTGGCCTCCCCCGAGGCGACCATGTTCTCGATCGGGCCGGGGCCGGGGATGAATTCGACCGTCTCGAACCCTGCCTCCTCGTAGTATCCGTTCTCCTGGGCGAAGAACTCTCCGGCGAACTCGGCATTCTCGATCCAGGACAGCGCGATGCTGATGTCTCCATAGCTGGCATCCTCACCGTCTTCTGCGGCGGCGGAGTCCTCGCCTCCGCAGGAGGTCAGGGCCAGCAGGCCCACGGCGGAGAAGGCGCTGAGCCGGAGTCGGCGGTGGTGGGTGCGGTTCTTCATGGGATTCTCCTTCATCAAGGGTGCGGTGGGGTCGGGCAGCAGTCGGTTCAAGCAGCCGTGGGGTCAAGCAGCGGCATCGGGGGCGGGTGGTCAGTTCAGGCCCTGCATCGCAGCGGCGGCGGCCGCGTGGCGGGGAAGCACGTCGGCGAGCTCGCGCAGCGTCAGCTCTCCGGACTCGATGAGCGGGGTGCCGGCGACCAGCACGTACCAGCCGCGGGCGGGCCCGGAGCGCAGCCAGCCCTCCACCGGGTCGGTGAGCGCCCCTGCCTGGGACAGCGGTGCGGATTCCCAGATGACCAGGTCGGCGCAGGCGCCGGGGTGCAGGTGGCCGATCTCCTCGGACCAGCCGAGGTTCGCGGCAGACCCGGCGGTGGCCATGGAGAGGGCCTCGCGGGCGGACATCGCCGCGGGGCCGTTGCGGTAGCGGGCGAGCAGCATCGCGCCGCGGGTCTCCATCCAGAGATTGGCCGAGTCCGAGGAGGCCGATCCGTCACAGCCGATGCCCACCGGCATGCCCAGTGAGCGCAGCGCCTGGGCATCGGCGGTGTCTCCGGCGAGGATCATGTTGGAGCTGGGGCACTGGGTCGCGCTGACCCCCGCGGCGGCGAGCCGCTGGTTCTCCTCGGCGCTGCCGTAGACGTAGTGCGCCACCCAGGAGCGCGGCGTGGCCCAGCCGACGTCCTCGAAGTACTCCACCGGACGCCGACCATAGACCTCCAGCGCGTAGGTGTCCTCGTCCTTATCCTCGGCCAGATGGGTGTGCAGCCGCACATCGTGCTTCTCGGCCAGCTCGGCGGTGGCCCGCATGATCGACTCGCTCACCGAGAACATCGAACACGGTGCCAGCGCTACCCGTGTCATCGCACCGGGGGCCGGGTCGTGGAAGCTGGAGATCAGCCGTTCGGAGTCGCTCAGGATGGTCTCCTCGTCCTGGACCACCGACTCCGGTGGCAGCCCGCCGTCCTTGACCGAGCGGGTCATCGAGCCGCGGTTCGCCATGAACCGGAACCCGATCTCGGTGGTGGCCTTGATCTGGGCGTCGATCAGATTCGGCCTGGGGTGGACGTACATGTGGTCCGAGGAGGTGGTGCAGCCGCTGAGCAGCAGCTCCGCGCAGGCCACATAGGTGGAGAGGTAGGTGGACTCCTCATCCAGCGCCGCCCAGCGCGGGTAGAGCGTGCTCAGCCACGCGAAGAGCGTCCCGTTGATCGCCGGGGCGAAGGCCCGGGTCAGGTTCTGGTACATGTGGTGATGGGTGTTCACCAGGCCCGGGGTCACCAGCCGGCCTCCGGCGTCGATCACCCGAGCCGCCGCGGGTGCCGGGAGCGTGGAGGGCCCCGCGCTGTGCACCCGGCCAGCGTCCAGCGCGATCCAGCCGTCGTCGATCTCTCGGCCTGCCGCCAGCGCCTGCTGCTGGGCATCGGTGCCGGCGCCTGAGGCCTCGAGCACGATATAGGCGTTGGTGATCAGCGTGTCGACGCGCGTCTGGGCCGGGGGCATCCGTCCTCCTGAAAGTAGATTGGCCCCAACCTATGAAACGGATGTTTCTTCCTTCATCCTGCCCGGTTACGGGCATGTAAATGCCGATCCTGTAACGGCCCCGTAACCCGCACGTGCCTATGCTGGAGGCCGATCCCACGTCCCTTTCCGCATCGCTGGCCACCGGAGGAGCAGACCCCATGCTTGATCGCCTCAGCTCCTATCTGGACTGTCTCCAGGACCCCGAGAACTGGGCGGTGGCAACGATCGTTTCGGTCCGCGGTTCCTCGCCGAGCCCGGTCGGCACCTCCATGGCGGTCTCCGCCGACCTGCGGATCATCGGGTCGCTCTCCGGAGGCTGCGTGGAATCGGCAGTGGCGGTCTCCGCCCAGGATGCGCTCGCCGCAGGCGGGGTCCGCCGGGAATTCTTCGGGCCCGACGGCACCCCCTTCGGCGTTGCAGGCCTCGGCGTCGCCCTGACCTGCGGCGGTGAGATCGAGGTGCTGATCCAGCCGCTGGCCACCGCGGACCTGGGGGCCCTCCGAGCGCTCGCGGGCCAGGATCCACGCACCCCCGCGACCCTGACCCGAGAGCTCCAGGACCGCGATGGTGCGCGGTTCACCGTGACGGAGCACCGCGCGGGCGCCCCGCGGCTGATCCTGAGCGGGGTCCATGACTTCTCCTTCCACCTGGCCCAGCTGGGCCTGCAGGCCGGCTGGCGCGTGGAGCTGGTCGACCTGCGCCCCGCCTTCGCCACGAACGAGCGCGTCCCCGCCGGTGCCACGCTGCACCTGGGCCACCCGGCCA
Source organism: Nesterenkonia aurantiaca (assembly GCF_004364585.1). GTDB lineage: Bacteria > Actinomycetota > Actinomycetes > Actinomycetales > Micrococcaceae > Nesterenkonia > Nesterenkonia aurantiaca. Next base: position 165,068 of record NZ_SOAN01000001.1, read on the forward strand.
GCGTGATCACCGAGCTGCTCGACCAGGACCTGGACCAGGACTGGGATCAAGACTCCTGGACCGGGATCTGCGTGATGACCCACCACCCCGACCTCGACGTGCCGGTGCTGGACACGGCCCTGCGCTGGCAGGCCCAGCGGGCCGACGACGCAGCCCGCTGCTTCATCGGGGCCATGGGATCACGCAGCTCGGCCCGGCGCCGGGATGCCGCCCTGGCCGAGCTGGGCCACAGCCAGGCCGCCCGAGACCGAGTGGTCGCTCCGCTGGGCCTGGACCTCGGCGCGCAGACCGCCCCTGAGACGGCGGTGTCGATGATGGCCCAGCTCATCGCGGCCAAGAACGCACCCGCCAGCGCCGCACCCCTGACCCGGGGCAGCGGAGCGATCAACACCTTGCGGCCACACAGCGTGAGCCTCCTCGAAGAGATGGCAGTGTGACACGTGGACATCACCAGCGTTGATCAGACCCTGCGCACCACCGACCCGGACGTCTTCGCTCCGGGCGACTCCTGGCTGGCCGGGGGCACCGTGCTCTACTCCTACGGCTATGACTTCACCAATCCGGCGCCGCGCCGGCTGCTGGACATCACCGCGGCCGGATGGGCCCCGCTGACCTGGCACGACGGCGGCGATGAATCGCCCGACGCGACCGGGGCGGCCGTGGATGCCGTGGATGCCGTGGATGCCGTGGATGCCGGCGTGGCAGGCTGGACCGGGCTGGAGATCGCAGCCACCTGCACCATCGCGCAGTTCCATGCCGCAGCCACCGAGCTGGCCGCCCGCTCGTCCTCCACCGAATCCACCGCCCCCGCCGACTCCGCCGCCCCCACCGTCAGCCTCGCCGAGCTGCCCGGGGTGCGCCTGATGGAGCCTGCGGCCGAGTGCTTCGTGGCCTCCTGGAAGGTGTGGAACACCTCGACGGTGGGCGGCAACGTGGTCACCGCACTGCCCGCGGGACCGATGACCTCCTGGCTGAGCGCGATGGAGGCCACCGCGCTGATCCTGTGCCCCGGCGGCACCCGGCGCACCGCCCCGGTCTCCGAGCTGCTGCGCAGGACCGGTCACACCTGGTTGGCCCCGGGCGAGCTGATCCGGGCCTTCTTCGTCCCCGCCAGCACCCTGGCGCGGCCCACGCTGATGGTGCGCGAATCACTCACCCGCTACGGACGCTCCGCCACCCTGCTGCTGGCCTCCCCGGTCCCCGGCCGCGCCTCAGGCGCTGTCCGGCTGACCGTCACCGCGAGCACCGTGCGTCCGATGATCCTGCAGCTGCACGCCGAGGACGACGTGGCCGAGGTGATCCGCACCCAGATCCCCGCATCGCTGTGGAACGACGACGTGCACGGTGATCGCGACTGGCGGATCGAGTCCACCATCCGACTGGCCGCCGAGCTGTGCCAGGAGCTGCGCGCCCTCCCCTGCGTGGGCAGCTCCCCCGAGTTCGGCGGGTCCGCCACAGCGCGACTGCCCGAGCCCACCTCGACCCTGCCGGCTGGCTCCACCGCGACCTCCTCCGCCGACCTCGCTGACCCCACCGACGCCACTCGCGCCACCGACCCCATCAACTTCTCCGACACTACTGAAACTGCTGACACTGCTGACACCAGCCCGCCACAGGTCTCCGTGGACGGCAGGCAGCTCACCCTGGACCCTGCCCCGGGCCAGTGCCTGCGCACCTTCCTGCGCGACGCCGGCTCGGCAGGAGTCAAGCGCGGCTGCGACGCCGGAGACTGCGGCGCCTGCACGGTGCACCTGGGCCGGCCCGGCGAGACACCCACCGCCGTGCACAGCTGCATCATCTCGGCAGAACGTGTCGCCGGATCAGAAGTCACGACCGTACAGGGCCTGAGTCCTGAGGCTGTCGCGCGAGTCCAGGCCGGCGGAGATGCCGAGGACCCCGAGGCCCTGCACGCCGCACTGCACCCCACCCAGCGCGACTTCCTCGAGGCCCACGGGTTCCAGTGCGGCTACTGCACCCCCGGATTCCTGATGACCGCCACGGCGCAGAGCCCCTACTCCCCGGCCACCGGGGCGCAGACCGATCCCGAGGACCCGGACACGCTGCGCCGATTCAAGGGCAATCTCTGCCGGTGCAGCGGCTACTGCTCGATCAAGGACGCGCTGACCAAGACCCCACGGGTCAGCACCGACTCCGCTCCCGGCAGCAGCCCGGTGCCTCCGGCGGGACCCGCCGTGGTCACCGGCACCGCGGCCTACACCTTCGACGAGGCCGGCGAGCGCCCCCAGGAGCCGCCGCTGCACCTGGTGGTGATCCGCTCCCCCCACGCCCACGCATACATCCGCGGCATCAACTCCGCCGCAGCGCTTGCCTCCCCCGGGGTGCTCGCGGTGCTCACCCACGCAGACGCCCCCGCCGAGCTCTACTCCTCGGCACAGCATGAGCTGGTGGAGGACGACCCCGCGGACACCCGAGTCCTCGACGACGTGGTCCGGCACGTGGGGCAGCGGGTCGCCGTCGTAGTCGCGGAGACGCGTCGGCAGGCCGAGCGCGCCGTCGCCCTGGTCGAGGTCGACTACGAGCTGCTCCCGACGGTGCTCGACCCCCGCCAGGCCCAGGCGGACTCCGCTCCGGCGATCCACGGGGACAAGGACTCCGCCACCCACCGGATCCTGTTCCCGCAGAAGAACCTGATCGCGGTGGCCTCCAGCTCACAGGGCCAGGCCGCCCAGGAGCTCTCCCAGCCGGCTGAGGATTCCGGGGCAGCCGGATCAGCCGGCCCGACCGGGTCAGCTGTGCCGGCTGGGTCCGCCGCCCCGGGCTCCGACTCCCCGGGAGGCGCCGAGTATTCGGCGAGCTTCGAGACCCATCGGACCTCCCATGTGGCCCTGGAGACCCACGGTGCGTTGGGCTGGATCGATGAGCTCGGCCGCTACACGCTCCGGTCCTCCACCCAGGTCCCGTTCCTGGTCCGGCGCACGCTCTGCCGGGTCTTCGGGCTCGCCCCGGAGGCGGTGCGGGTGTTCGCGCCCCGGGTCGGGGGTGGCTTCGGCTCCAAGCAGGAGGTGCTCACCGAGGACCTGGTGCTGCTGGCCCTGCGCACCTTGGCGGCCCGCGGAATCACCCGCCCGGTGCAGCTGGAGCTGACTCGCTCCGAGGCGCTGGCCGCGACCACCACCCGGCACCCGTTCCAGATGCAGGTCTCGGTGAGTGCCTCCGCGACGGGTCGGCTCGAGGCGCTGGCGCTGCAGGTGCTCTCCGACACCGGGGCCTACGGCAACCACGGGCCCGGGGTGATGTTCCACAGCATCACCGAGTCGATGCAGCTCTATTCGGCTCCGCATAAGCAGGTCCACGCCGAGGTCGTCTACACCAACAACCCTCCGGCCGGGGCGTTCCGCGGCTATGGGCTGAGCCAGACCACCTTCGCGGTGGACTCCGCCATGGACGAGCTGGCCCGCCGGCTCGGAGAGGATCCGTTGCGCTTCAAGGCCGCGAACATCGTGGCCCCCGGGGAGCTGCTCTTCGGCGCCGAGCATGATGATGTGGCCGCCGACGTCGACGGGCTGCAGCAGTGCCTGCAGATCATCGGGGACCGGCTGCGCACCGGGGAGCTCACCGCCGCCGAGCAGGCCCAGTGCGAGCGGCTGCTCAGCGAGGAGCGCCACGGCGGGTTCGGCGACGGCGCGGACTCCAGGCCTGCCGCCTCACCGGCGGGTGCGGCCCTGGGTGACTGGGCGGTGGGCACAGGCACGGCCGTGGCCATGATCGACACCGTCCCGCCCAACGGGCACCACTCCCACGTCACCGTCACCGCCCAGGGCGAGGGGCGCTACCTGCTCAAGGTCGGCACCGCAGAGTTCGGCAACGGCACCTCCACGGTGCACCGGCAGGTGGTCGCTGAGGTGCTGGGCACCACCGCGGAGAAGATCCAGCTGATCCAGGCCGACACCGACGCGGTGCGCTTCGACACCGGCGCCTTCGGCTCCACCGGGATCACGGTGGGCGTGAAGGCGGCCCACGCCGCCGCGCAGGACCTGCTGGGCAAGCTCGCGGCCGATCCAGAGGCGGACCCGGTCGGAATGACCGGCGAGGGCACCTGGGCCGGGACGCCGCGCTCGGTGTCCTTCAACGTGCAGGGGTTCCGGATCGCGGTGGACCGGCACAGCGGCACCCTGGCCATCCTGCAGTCGGTCCACGCCGCCGACGCCGGGGTGGTGCTCAACGAGGCCCAGTGCCGCGGACAGATCGAGGGCGGGGTGGCTCAGGCGCTGGGCGCGGCGATGTTCGAGGAGCTCGAGATCGACGCGGCCGGACAGGTCACCACCGACATCCTGCGCAACTACCACGTGCCGCAGATGGCCGATGTGCCGCGCACCGAGGTGTACTTCGCGAAGACCCACGATCCGATCGGCCCGCTGGGCGCGAAGTCGATGTCCGAGGCCCCGTTCAACCCGGTGGCCCCGGCGCTGGGCAATGCGATCCGGGATGCGATCGGGCTGCGAATGACCCGCACCCCGTTCCGCAAGGACCGGATCGCGCAGGCGCTGCGGAGTGCTCAGTCCTGTGAGCCGATGGTGGACCAGGCAAGAAGGTCCTGAGGGGTGTCGATATCCGCCGCATCTGCGACCTCGCTGATGTCGATGGCATCCACCAGCCCCGGGTGCGCACGCAGGTAGGCGCGCGCACCTTCATCTCCGACGGCGAGCGCGGCGGCCTGCCCCGCCCGGTCCAGATCGAACACCACCGGATGGGTCGGAGTCCCGCCGAGCACGCCGCGGGCGATGCGCCCCGGAGCCTGTGCTTCGAGCACCCGGCGCAGAGCGGTGGAGCTGATGCCGGGCTGGTCGACCAGGACGACGGCGACCCGCCCGGCTCCGCGCTCGGCCGCGGCTCGGACGCCCGCCCGGAAAGAGACCGAGAGTCCCTGCTCCCAGTCGGGGCAGTCCACGACCTCCGAGTCCGTCCAGGAAGGATGCTGGCTCAGCGCGGCACGGACCTCGCCGGCCCGGTGGCCGAGCACCAGCAGCGGCGAGGTCCCGGCCTCTCGGGCGCAGCGCAGGGCCCGTGCGGCCAGCGTCTCCCCGGCCACGCGGATCAACGCCTTGCCCTGCCCGTGGAGACGGGTGCCGGCGCCGGCGGCGAGGATCACGGTCGCGTCAGGTTTCTCGGTCACGTAGGGCATGGCAGTTCCTGCATCTCGGCGCCTTCCTGGCTCAGGCGCGCGCCGAAGCGGCCCTGCCGAGCAGGATCAGCTTCTCGCCCAGGCCATAGCTGCGGTTTGCGAGCTGCCGGACGTATCCCTTGGCAATCATCGTGCGCAGCAGCCGATGTGCGGTCGGCGCGGGCAGTCCGGTCTCCTCGGCGAGCTCGCTGAGACTCAGCTGCCCGCCATGAGCGTTGATGACCTCGAGGATGTCCAGCGCCCGATCCACTGACTGCACCCCTGGGGCACGCGGGGCTGAGCTCGGCGCGGCTGTGCCGGTCGCTGCGACCACGGTCTGCTCCTTCTGCTCATCCATGCTTGGCTCAGCGCCTGAGGGTGCTGAGTTCGGGGCTGCCCAGTCCCTGCAGGAACCCGCCCACCGGGGCCAGTGCGCTGGTGGTGTCCTGGGCGGTGTAGAGCGGGGTGCCGCGCAGCACCGCGCCGACCACGGCGCCGGTGATCTCATAGTGGTCATAGGCCGAGATCGGGTTCTTATGGGCCAGACCTGCGGCGGAGGTCAGGTTCGTCGGCCTCGGGTCATAGATGACCAGGTCCGCGTCCCTGCCCAGTGTGATGCTTCCCTTCCGGGGCAGCCCGGCCAGCAGCGCGGTGTTGGTGGCCATCCAGGCGCTGACCGTCTCGATCCCGATGCCGCGCAGCCGGGCCTCGTGGGCCACGGCGGAGAATCCCACCTGCAGTCCGGAGATTCCACCCCAGGCCTGTTGCAGATCAGGTGCCCCGCGGCGCTTCTCCTCCGCGGTGGAGGGCGAGTGATCGCTGACCACGGCGTCGATGATGCCCTCGCGCAGTCCCTCCCAGAGCGCCTCGCGGTTGCCGCGGTCACGGATCGGCGGGCAGCATTTGAACTCCGCCGCACCGTCCGGAATCACCTCGGCGTCGAAGCAGAGGTAGTGCGGGCAGGTCTCCACGGTCAGCGGGAGGCCCTCATCGCGGGCCTGCGCGATGATGTCCAGGGCACGGGCCGAGGCCAGGTGCAGGATGTGGGTGCGGCAGCCGGTCTCGCGCACCGCTTCGATCAGGTCGCTGACCGCCGCGACCTCGGCGTCGTGGGGCCGGGTCTGGGCCCAGTCCGCGTAGTGGCTGAGCCGGCGTCGTCCTCCGGTGAGCTCGGTGGCCCGCTCGATGGTCTCGGCATCCTCGGCGTGGACGATCACCAGCCCGTCGAAGCTGGCGACCTCGGTCATCGCTTCGCGCAGCTGGGAGGCGTTGACCGGAGGAAACTCGTCCACCCCCGAGGGGAGCAGGAAGCATTTGAAGCCGAAGACCCCGGCCTCCCAGAGCGAGCGCAGCTGCGCGGTGTTGCCCGGGACGATGCCGCCCCAGAAGCCGACGTCGACGAAGGTCTGACCGGCGGCGGCCCGCTGCTTGATCCGCAGCGACTCCACGTCCACGGTGGGTGGGATGGAGTTCAGCGGCATGTCGACCACTGCGGTGACCCCGCCCAGCGCCGCGGCCATGGTTCCGGTGGCGAAGCCCTCCCAGCTGGTCCGGCCGGGTTCGTTGATGTGCACGTGGGTGTCGACGTTGCCGGGCAGCACCTGATGTCGGGGGTCGACCACGGTCATCCCCGCACCGGCGCCGACGTCGCTGGCCTTGACGATCTCCGCGCGACGTCGCCCCTCCCCCGCGCTGAGTCGGTGGATTCGGACGATCTCTCCCCCGAGGATCTCCAGGTGGGCCGGGGCGAATTCGCCCTCGAGCAGGACCTGCTCGGCGATGAGGTGGCGCAGGATCATCGGCTCGGCTCCGCTTCTGCGGCGGGGTCTGCCGAGGTGCCTGCGGCGGGGTCTCGACCCGCCGGGGCCTGTTTCGGCAGCACAGCGTTCAGCACCACCGCGCTGAGCATCGCCGGCACGATCCCGGAGGACAGCAGCAGCGCGATGTCGGCGGAGAAGGCGGCGGTCACCTCCTCCGGGGCGAAGGAGAAGCCGATGCCGAGCCCGAGGGAGACCGCGACGATCAGCATGGCGCGGCGGTTGAGCACCTCGCTGCCGATCACCTGGATGCCTGCGGAGGCGACCATCGAGAACATCACCAGCACCGCACCGCCGAGCACGGCGTAGGGGATGGTGCTGAAGAAGGCGGCGAACTTCGGCACGAAGCCGGCCAGCAGCAGGATGCCGCCGGCCAGTGCGACGACGAACCGGCTGACCACCCCGCTGAGCACCACGACCCCGGTGTTCTGGCTGAACGTGGTGTTGGGCATGGCGCCGAAGAGCGCGCCCAGCGAGGTGCCGATGCCATCGGCCATGACACCGCCGCTGAGCTGGCGCGAGGTCGGGGACTTGCCGATCGCGGTGCGCGAGACCGCGGTGAGGTCCCCGATGGACTCCATCGAGGAGGCCAGCGCGATGATGGTGATCGCGATGATGGCGGCGCTGGTGAAGTCCAAGCCGAAGTGCAGCGGCGTCGGGGCGAAGATCCAGTCGGCCTCGGCCACGGCCTGCAGGCTCACCATGCCGAAGGCGGCCGCCACGGCGTAGCCGACGAGGAGACCGATCAGCACGGAGGCCACCGAGAGGAAGCCGCGGCCGAACTGGTTGCATGCCACGGTCACGGCGATCACCAGGGCGGCGATGCCGAAGTGGAACAGCGCCCCGTAGTCACCCGCGGCCTGGGCGGGGGCCCCGCCGGCGGCGTAGTCGATCGCGGTGGGCATGAGCTTAATCCCGATGATCAAGATGATGACCCCGCAGACCAGCGGCGGGAAGAGCCGGGAGATCCAGTGCAGCGCCCCGCCGAAGATCACCTGGACGAACCCGGCCACGAAGGCCCCGCCGAAGACCGCGGCGATGCCGAACTCCTGGGCGATCGGGATCGCCACCGCGAGGAAGGCGAAGCTGGTGCCCTGCATCACCGGCAACCGAGACCCGATCGGCCCCGCGCCGAGGGTCTGCAGCAGTGTGGTCACACCGGAGACGATCATCGCCAGCTGCACCATCAGGGTGGTTTCGCCGGCCGCCATGCCGATGGCGGTGGCCACGATCAGCGGAGGCGCCGCGTTGCCGACGAACATCGCCAGCAGATGCTGGATGGCGAGCGGGAACGCCCGACGCAGCGGCGGCATCTGATCCACCGGGCTGCGCGTCGCCGACCCTGCGTGCGCGGCGTCAGGCTCCGCCGGGGAGGCCTGCGCCTGCTCGGAGGTGCGGGCGGCGGTGGTCTCGGCAGTCATGGGAGCAACTTCCTGTCACGGTGAAACCGGCTGGTTGCTCCCACGGTATGAGTCCGTTGTTAGGGCGGTGTTTCCGAGCGATTACCGCCATAAGAAACATGCGTTCCGCGTTTCATGCACCACGGAACACCTGTTTCTCGTACCCCGCACAGGTGGTCAGCAGAAGCCGCCCAGCCACTCCCAGGCATGCGGCCGGGAGGGGGCGCCGCGGCGGGTCACGGAGGCATTCATCAGACCATAGGGCCGGTCCCCGGCCTGGAAGACCTCGTTCGGGTTCTCCAGGCCGAATCGGCTCAGGTCCACCACATAGTGGTGATTGTTGGGCATCACGAAGCGGATGTCCTCGATCTCGGGCACGGCGCCGAGCACCGCCTCACCGGCGGCGTAGAGGGTCTGTTGCAGGGACAGCGAATGCACCAGCGCGAACTGCTCCAGCACCAGCTGCTTGACCGTGGCGTAGACCGCGTCGAAGTCGGTCTCCGCAGCGCCTCCCTGGGCGCCGGGGTCCGCAGCGAAGAGCCAGCGGGCGGTGATGTCAGTGGCCATGATCCGGTCTTGGGTCTCCGGAAGGGTGGTGTACCGGTCTCGGGGAAATCCGGAGAATTCGCTGCCGGTGGTCTTGAGCACGGTGAGATCGCTGAACCCGCCCAGCAGGTGCTCCACCCCGTCCTGGACGGTGAGCGCGGCGGTGCGGATCTCCTGCTTGGACTTCACGAAGGAATGCTCATGGGCGCGCGGCTCACCTTCGGGTCCGGGCACCTGGATCCGTTCCCAGGGGTAGGACTCCGCGGTCCAGCGGCCCCCGCTGACCTCGTCCTGCGCGGTGAAGTGCCGGCCCAGCAGGAGCAGGAACTCCTCGGGGGTGGAGATCCCGTGCTCCTTGGCGAAGGCGTAGACCGTGTTCTTCTGGGTATCGGTGGCGATGACCCTGGAGTTGTCTCCGCTGCGGTAGCAGTCGGTGAAGTCCCCGCGCAGCAGCGAGCTCACATTGAGGTCCATGAGCCTATGGACCGGGGTCTCCCGGTTGACCCGGACCACCCGGACCTCGGCCTTGCCGTATTGGTTCGGACCGAGGACGACGTCGGAACTGCTCATGGGGTGCTCCTGTTTCTGGGGGCGCGGAGGTTGTGGCGACTGAGGATGGTGCTGGCAGGCGCGTCCGGGGCGGGTGTGGCCGGGGGCTCAGCTGCCCCGGTAGGTGGTGTAGCCGAAGGGGCTCAGCAGCAGCGGCACGTGATAGTGCTCAGCCGCGGCCTCTACGGAGAACGCGAGGCTCACCTGGGGAAAGAAGTGCTCGACCCCGCGGGCCTCGAAGTGTTCCCCGGTGGCGAAGACCAGCTCGTAGGTCCCGGGGGTCAGCGACTCCGGGCCGAGGTCGCCGACGCGCCCGTCGGCGTCGGTGGTTCCGGCGGCGATCTGCTGCTGCTCCGGTCCGCGCAGGGTGACCTGGATGCCCGCGGCGGGGGCTCCGGTGCTGGTGTCCAGGACGTGGGTGGTGATCAGGCTCATCGTGGCTCCTGTCGTCAGTGCTCGAGCTCGTCGAGTTCGTCGTAGGCCTTCGCGATCGCCGAGAGCCGTCTGCGTCCCGCGCCGAGCTGCCGGTTGAGCACCCCGTTGGCCAGCAGGCTGACCAGGGACATCGCGGCGGCGTAGCTGTCGAAGGCGCCCTCGGAGTCGATGGGGCATTCGATCCAGCAGTCGGCCTCCATCGCGTAGTGCCGGGAGGTGGAGTCACCGAGGCAGAGCAGCTGTGCCGGTGACGCGGCCACCGCCCGCACAGCCCGCCCGAAGACCACGGGACGACGTCGGAAGCCCACCGCCACCACCAGGTCCCCGGAGCCGATCCCGGCAAGCTCCTCGCCCAGGGTCTGCCCCGGCTGCGGGGCCAGGCGCACCTTGGACCGGGTCTGGATGAGCTGCTGGTGCAGGTGCAGCGCGACCGGATAGCTGTTGCGCAGGCCCAGCACGATCACCCGTTCCGCGGCGGCGAGCATCTCCACCGCCTGCTGCAGCCGGCCCTCGGCCAGACCGGCGCCGAGCCGGGCGAGGTTCTCGTGGTCGCGCGCCTCGTGGCGCTGGACTCCGGTGGAGGCGTCGTTGTCGGCCGAGGTCACCGGTGCCGCGGTCGGGACCCCGCGGCTGCGCAGCGCCCGGGCGTGGTCCTTGACCTCGCGGAAGTCCTCGAAGTCCAGCTTCCGGAAGAGCCGGGAGACGGTGGCCTTCGAGACCCCGGTCTCGCGGCTGATGTCCGCGGCGGAGAAGATCGCCAGGTCGCCCAGGTGTTCGAGCAGGAAGTCTGCGACGTGGCGCTCCTGGGGCGGGAGGCTGCCGTAGCGCGCGTCGATCCGGGCGTCGATCCGGGTCTCGGTGTCGAGCCGCGGGTCGGCCTCGGATCGGGACTCTGCGCGGGATCGGGAATCAGGATCCTGGGCGGGGGACTTCGTCATCTGCTGCTCACTCTCGGTGCTCGGCGGCCACGGCCCAGACCGCGCGCTCCAGGGCCTGCAGGGCCAGCGCCACGTCTGTCTCCAGCACATTCTCCTCCGGATGGTGGCTGATCCCGTCCTCGCACCGGGTGAAGAGCATCCCGATCTCGGTGACCGCCGCCATGGCCATGGCGTCGTGACCGGCCCGGGAGTACAGCGTGATCGGGTCGTGGTCCCCGGTCTCGGCGACCCCGGCGGCGAGCGCCTGGCGCAGCCGCGGTGAGCAGCTCACCGTGGGGGCCGAGTGGATCTCTTCGATGACCAGCTCCAGGCAGCGCTGGGTGCAGAAGCCGCTCAGCGCGGCGTGGATCTCGTCCCAGGCGGAGTCGCGCAGCGTGTCGGATTCCGCGCGCAGGTCCAGGGAGAACTCCACCTCGCCGGGGACCACGTTGACCGCGCCGGGGCGGGTGTCGAGCTGACCGACCGTGGCGATGACCCCGCGGTCTCGGCCGATCCGTTCGACGTCGAGCACCGCCTGGGCGGCTCCGATCAGCGCGTCGCGGCGGCGTTCGTAGGGGGTACCCCCGGCGTGCCGGGCCTCCCCGAGGATGGTGAGCTTGAACCGACGGGCTCCGGCGATCGAGCTGACCAGTCCCAGCGGTCGTCCGGCGGCCTCGAGGTAGGGGCCCTGTTCGATATGGGCCTCGAGATAGCCGACCAGGTCTTCGGGCGCCCGCGCGGCGTCGTGGATCTTCTCGGGGTCCAGGCCGAAGTCCCAGAAGGCCTGGGCCATGCTGATGCCCGCGGCGTCGGTGGCCTCCCACCAGCCCGCGTCCCAGGTCCCGGCCATGGCCCGGGAGCCCAGCAGGGTGGCGCCGAAGCGGGTGCCCTCCTCATCGGCGAAGGCGACGATCTCCACGGCGAAGGGCAGCTCGCTGGCGTGCGGGGCGAGTCGACGCGCGGTCTCGATCCCGAGCAACACCCCGAGGATCCCGTCGTAGCGCCCGGCATCGGGCACGGTGTCCAGGTGGGAGGCGATGACCAGGGTGGGCAGTCCGGGCCGGGTGCCCTCGAGCCGCCCGCACTGGTTGCCTGCGGCGTCCTGCCAGACCTCGAGTCCGGCCTCGACCATCCACCGGGCGGCGAGCGCGTTGTGCCGGCGGTGCTCCTCGGTGAGGTAGGCGCGCAGGATGCCCTCGGGCATCGCGCTGATCCCGGCGAGCTCATCACACCGGGCCATGATCAGCGCGGCTGCCGCGTCGCTCGTCATGACAGGGTCACGGCTCATCGGGCGGCCTCCTCGGTGGCCGCGGCGTCCTGATACACCTCGGTGGCCGCGCCGACTCCTCCGCCCGGGTTCAGGTGGGCACCGCCGGCGCGCAGCACCTGTTCCAGTGCGGCCAGGGTGAGCAGCACCGCGTCCTTGCGGGCGTTGTAGCCCATGGTGCCGATGCGCCAGACCTTCCCGTGCAGCGGACCGAAGCTGGTGCCGATCTCGATCCCGAAGTCATGCAGCATCGCCTGGCGGGCCGCATCGCCGTCGATCCCCTCCGGGATCCGCACGGCGACCACGTTGTTCATCTTGTGGGCGATGTCCCCGAAGACCTGCAGGCCCAGGCCCTGTACGCCGGCGAGCATGGCCGCGCCGTGGAGCTGATGCCGGGCGATGGCGGTGTCGATGCCTTCTTGAAGCAGCAGCCGGGCGCATTCGCGGGCGCCGTAGAGCATCGAGGTGGCCTCGGTGTGGTGGTTCAGTCGCTGCGGGCCCCAGTAGTCGAGGATCATCGCCAGGTCGAAGTAGTTCGAGGCGATGCGCCGGCCGCGACCTTCGGTGCCGTCGGCGATGCCCTCCTCCACGTGGCGGCGGGAGCGGATGACCTCCACCGCGCGATCGGAGAGGCTGATCGGAGCGGAGCCGGAGGGCCCGCCGAGGCATTTCTGCAGCCCGGCGGTGACCGCGTCGATCCCCCAGTCGTCGGCGCGGAACTCGTTGCCGGCCAGGGAGGCCGTGACGTCGGTGTAGAACAGCACGCCGTGGGTCCGGCAGATCGCGCCGATGTCCTCAAGCGGCTGGTTCATGGTCGTGGAGGTGTCGCCCTGGACCAGCGCGAGCAGCGTGGGCTGCTCCTCGAGGATGGCCTGTTCGATCTCCTCGGGTGTGAAGACCTCGCCCCAGGCCTTCTCACGGACGGCCACCTCGGCCCCGGCGCGCACCGCGATCTCCTTGAGCAGGTGCCCGAAGCGGCCGAAGATCGGGACCAGCACCTTGGCTCCCGGTTCGATCAGCGAGATCAGTGCGGCCTCGATCCCGGCCCGGGAGGTGCCGTCCACTACCACGGTGGCCTCGTTGGAGGTCTTGAACACCCCGCGGTAGAGCTCCATGACCTCGTTCATGTACCCGGTCATCGCCGGGTCGTACTGGCCCACCAGCTGGGCGGACATGGCGCGCAGCACGCGCGGGTCGGCATTGATCGGGCCGGGGCCCATCAGCAGCCGCGGGGGCGGATTGATCTGGCTGGAACTCATGGAGACCATCGTACTGAAACTATTGTTTCATCCATGAAACGAGGACGTATCCTCAGGAAACGCTGTGCTCCAGGCGACCGACAGCGATCTCCGCCAGCTGTCCTCTGCGGATGCGGGCCTCTTCCTCGGGGGTGTTCTGCAGCCGCAGCTGCAGCTGGGTCATCATCTGGGCCGGGGTGCGTCCGGCGGCCCGGATCAGGAAGATCCGGTCGAAGCGGTCCTCATAGGCCCGGTTCGCGCTGATCCATTCCTGCTGCGCGGCCTCGTCCTGGCTGAGGCTTCCCTGTTCACGCCGGGAGGCCTGCGCCTCCCGGGTCTCGCCCTGGACCTTCTCGCCGATCCGGGGGTGATGGGCCAGTGCGGCGTCCACCTCCAGGTCGGTCCAGTCCTGGGCGATCTCGGTCGCGACCTGGGTCAGCTGCTCGACGTGCGCGTAGGGCCGCCGGGCCAGCAGCGCAGCTCGCCAGGCGGGAATCGGCACGCAGGCATCGAGCAGCTCCTTGAGCTCCTCGGGCGATGCGGCGTTGAACTCAGTCAGTCTCATGGATCTCCGTTTCCGTGACTCCGGACCCATAGCTCTGGTGGGCCGGGATTCTGGCATGGAAGGCGGCGGCCCGATGGATCAGCGCGATATCGCTGCCAGCGGGGCCGATCAGGCAGACGCCGGTGGGCAGGTGGTCGCGGGTGCGCAGCGGGACGTTGACCGCGGGAAGACCGGCAAGGCCTGCAAGGCAGGTCAGCAGCATGGTGCTGCGGCGATGCTCTTCGATCACGGTGCCGCCCAAGGCGGCATCCGCACGAAGCGGTGCCGGCCCGGCGGCGGAGGGCACGGCGAGGATCTCGTCGCCGACCCAGCGGCGGATGATCCGGCGGGCTCCGGCGGCCAGCGCCCGGGCCTGCATCTCCTGGTCTGCCGTGAGCTCGCTGGCCATCCGGAACCTGGCGCCGACGTCGGAGGCCATCGTCTCCCAGTGGTGGGCGATCCATTCTCCGTGGTTGGCCCAGGCCTCGCGGAACTGAATGATCCGGAACGCCTCGAACCAGGCCGCGTGCATCTCCGGGGTGACGCCTTCGATCTCTTCGATCGGACTCCCGGGGCTCTGCGGCGAGCGTTCGGCACTGCCGTCAGCTCCGGAGCCGGACTGGGCGGTCAGTGCCGCGCGCACGGCCTCGGTGACCTCCGGCTGCACCTGGTCGAAAAGGGTCGGGATGATCTTCAGCGCCGGCTCGGAGTTGAGGACCGGATCACCTGGAGAAGTGGCGGGGTGGCGCAGCAGCACCTGTGCGACGGCGGCGAGGGTGTCCGCGTCGCGGGTCATCCACCCGATGGTGTCGAAGCTCTGCGCCAGCGGCTGCACTCCGTCCAGGGCGATGGCATCGTGGGTGCTGCGGATGCCCCAGAGCCCCTGGTAGGAGGCGGGCACCCGGATGGAGCCGCCGGTGTCGCTGCCCAGTCCGATGCTCGCCTGGCCCAGCGCCGCGGCGGATGCGGAGCCGGAGTTGGACCCGCCGCTGATCCGCTGCGGTGCGGCTGGATTGGGCGGGGTGCCGTAGTGCTGGTTGGTTCCGGCCAGGGAGAGCGCGAGCTCATCGGTCTGCGCGATGCCGGCGATGGCTGCCCCGGCCTCGAGCAGCTGGGTGATCGCGGTGGCGGTGGTGTCTTGAACCGGCGCGTCGGCGAGCCAGCTCGGGTTCCCGGCGCCGATCCGATGCCCTGCCACGGCGTAGAGGTCCTTCACCGCGAGGGTGTGCCCGTCCAGACTCCCCGTTCCGGTGGCGGGCACCAGTGGCGCGCCGGCGTCCCCGCCGACCCGCCAGACCGTCGCGTCGATCGGGTGCTCTGCCGCGGCCTGGGACGGGGGCATCGCGGGTGATTGCTGCGTGACCCGGTCCATCACAGCCCTGCGAAGTCTTTGACGGAGACCTTCGCATGGACGCCCTTGACGATGTCGACCACCTGGGAGATGTTGAAGTCGGTGGCCGCGGAGAGATACGCGTAGGCGTGTTCGGCGTCGAGCCCCCAGCGGGCCTGAAGCAGCACGATCGCGTTGTGCACACAGTTGCGCACCGCGATGTCGAGGTCCTCATCCATCCCGGTGGGGATCAGGTGATCGGTGGTCTCGGCGAGCGGGCCGATCTGTTCGCCGAAGGCTCGCAGCGCCTCCTCACGGGGAACCACCTCGAAGCTCAGGTGTCCGCGCAGCGAGGCTTCCATGGCGGTGAGCGCAACCTCGCCGTCGCCCTGGGCGAAGTGTGGGTCCCCGACGAAGGCCAGCGCGCCGGGCACCTGGACCGGGAGGTAGAGCGAGGTTCCTTCGGTGAGCACCTTGATGTCGATGTTCCCGCCGTGGGCGCCGGGGGGCACCGAGTGCGGCCGGACCTCGCCGGCCACGGCCACCCCGATGGTCCCGAAGAACGGGGCGAGGTCGAAGCTCAGCCGTCGCGGGGCGCCTGCCTTCGGGGCCATCCAGCCGCGCGGGACGCCCTCGGCGTCGGGCTCCACGGCGGCGAAGATCGACACGTTGGCCTCCCCGCGCGGGTACTCCCCGTTCAGCGCGCCCTTGCCGTGCCGGTTGGAGATGATTCCGTAGGGCACCCGGCGTTCAAGCTTGTCGATGGTGACCTTCAGCAGGTCTCCGGGCTGCGCGCCGGCCACATGGATCGGGCCGGTGTTCACATGCGGTCCATCGAGCTTCGGGTCCCGGGCGTGATCGCTGGCGGCCAGCTCGATCGCGTCGTTGAGCACCTGCTCGGCCGGGACGCCGTGGCCGGCGAAGTATCCGGCGGGGTCCCGGCCCTGATCCTCCAGGATGCCTTCATGCGAGAGGGTGTCGATGACGACCTGCTCCCCGGGCTGGATGTGCAGCACCGGAACGTCACTGGCGCACGGCAGGCGCCCCCAGAAGATGTTCTCCGCGGTGGCCGGGAGGTAACGGGCCCCCTCGGGCAGGTGCTCGCCGGGCTGCAGGACGGGCTCGGGGCTGGACTCCACGCTGATGCGGGTGCTGGACTGCTGGTCGGTTGGCAGGCTCATGGATCACTCTCCTCGTCCCGATCCAGTCTGCCCGATCAGGTGTTACAGCAGAATGACGCCCCAGAAACCGATGTTTCAGAGCCGTTGGTGTTTCAGAGCTGTTGGTGTATCAGAACCGCTGGTGCATCAGAGCTGCTGGTGCGCCAGGGACGCGGCGAGCGAGGTGTGGGTGCCCAGCCGCAGGGTCTCGCGCATGGCGTCACCCAGCTGCTCGGCGCTGGTGAGGAACCCATCGTGCCCGATCGGGGAGTCGATCATGTGCACCTGATGCTCCCCCGGAACTGCGTCGGCGATCTCCTGGGACTGCTCTGGGAAGTACAGCCGATCCGTGGTGACCGCGGCCAGGAACGGCACTGCGGTGACTCCGGCAAGCGCCTGGTCCACTCCCCCGCGTCCGCGGCCGACGTCGTGGCTCATCAGTGCCTCGGCGAGGACGATGTAGGCGTTGGGGTCGAAACGCTTCAGAAGCTTCTCGGCCTGATGGTCCAGGTAGGACTCCACCTGATAGCGCCCGCGCCGGCGCTGGGGCGCGCCGAAGGGATCCTCCGACCCCTGGGCGGAGCGGCCGAAGCGCACTGCCAGCTCATATTCTGCGCGGTAGGTGATGTGCGCGATCCGCCGGGCCAGTCCGAGCCCGGCCTGCGGAGCCGGACCGGCGTAGTAGTCGCCGCCGGCGAAGTGCGGGTCATTCTCCACGGCCAGGACCTGGGCCTGGCCGAAGGCGATCTGCTCTGCGGTGGAGGCCGCCCCGCAGGCGAAGACGGCCACGCCTTCGACCATCTCGGGGTAGGTCACGGCCCATTCCAGCGCCCGGGCACCTCCCATGGATCCGCCGATCACCGTGTGGAACCTTTCGATGCCCAGGGCCTGAGCCAGCCGGGCTTCGAGGTGCACGGAGTCGCGAATGGTCACGAAGGGGAATCGGGAGCCATAAGGCTTCCCCTCGGGATCCAGGGAGGCGGGTCCGGTGGAGCCGTAGCAGCCGCCGACCATGGCCGGGGCGATGACGAACCAGCGCTCGGTGTCGATCGGGCGGCCGGGCCCGAGCAGCCCCTCCCACCATCCGATGGAAGGGTCCGCCGCGGTCGCGGCGACGTGGGAGTCACCGGTCAGGGCGTGTGCGACCAGGATGGCATTGCTGCCGTCCTCGTTCAGCGTGCCCCAGGTCTCGTAGGCAAGGGTGACATCAGGCAGCCGCCCGCCGGCCTCAAAGGTGTACGCGCCGACCTCAGCGGTCTTCAGCGCTCCGGCAGGTCGGTTCCCAAAGTCGTTCAGCACCTGATCACCCTAGCCTCAGACCGCCGCTGCGGTTTCTTGCTTCGTCACATTGTTCGCGCCGGCCTCGGAGGCGGTGTCTGTAGCATGCTCCGATGCCGCAGATGCTGCGGCCTGGGCGGCCTTCTCGAAGCCCTGGGCCAGGTCGGCGATGATGTCGTCGATGTGTTCCAGGCCCACGGAGAGCCGGACCAGTCCGGGCTTGACCCCGGCGGCGCGCTGCTCGGCGGCGCTGAGCTGGCTGTGCGTGGTCGAGGCGGGGTGGATCACCAGGGAACGGACGTCCCCGACGTTGGCCACCAGCGAGTGCAGCTCAAGCGCGTCCACGAA
Organism: Nesterenkonia aurantiaca; assembly: GCF_004364585.1. Classification (GTDB taxonomy): domain Bacteria; phylum Actinomycetota; class Actinomycetes; order Actinomycetales; family Micrococcaceae; genus Nesterenkonia; species Nesterenkonia aurantiaca. The sequence goes on from NZ_SOAN01000001.1 coordinate 183,019, forward strand.
GGCCTGGCCGGCACGCGCCTGGGCGGCGTCGTCCTCGGCTGTTCCCCCGGCGAGCTCGAAGGCCAGCACCGCCCCGGACCCGCGCGGCAGGTACTTCTTGGCGCGTTCGAAGCAGGGGCTGGAGGGCAGCCCGGAGTAGTAGACCCGCCGGACGTCGTCGTGGGCCTCCAGGTATTCGGCGACCTTCTGAGCGTTCTCCACGTGGCGCTCGATCCGCAGCGAGAGGGTCTCGAGCCCGAGGTTGATCTCGAAGGCGTTGTGCGGGGACAGCGCCGGTCCGAAGTCGCGCAGCAGCTGGACCCGGGCCTTGAGGATGAAGGAGAGATTGACTCCGAAGATCCCCTCGGATCCGAGATCGCGGCCGAAGACCAGCCCGTGATAGCTCTCATCCGGGGTGGAGAAGCCGGGGAAGCGCTCGGGGTGGGCGAAGTAGTCGAAGCGTCCGGAGTCCACGATCACCCCGGCGATGGCGGTGCCGTGCCCACCGAGGAACTTGGTGGCCGAGTGCACCACGACGTCGGCGCCGAAGTCGAAAGGCCGGATCAGGTAGGGCGTGGTCAGGGTGGAGTCGATGATCAGCGGCGCGCCGAACTCGTGCGCCACCGAGGCGACGCCTTCGATGTCGAGCACGTCGCCGCGCGGGTTCGCCACGGCTTCGCCGAAGAAGGCCACCGTGTTCTCCCGGGTGGCGGCGCGCCAGGACTCGAGGTCATCGGGGTCCTCCACGAAGGTGACCTCGATGCCGAACTTCGGCAGGGTGTGCTTGAAGAGGTTCTGTGTGCCGCCGTAGAGCGTGGGCGATGCGACGATGTGGCTGCCGGCGTGGGCGATGTTCAGCAGTGCCAGCGAGGTGGCGGCCTGTCCGGAGCCGACGGCGAGCGCCCCGACTCCGCCTTCGAGGGCGGCGATCTTGTCCTCCACCGCCTGGACGGTGGGATTCCCGATGCGGGAGTAGATCGGGGCGATCTCCTCGAGGCCGAAGCGGCGCGCGGCCGCGGCGGTGTCCGGGAAGACGAAGGAGGTGGTCTGTTGGATCGGCAGTGCCCGTGCTCCGGTGACCGGGTCGGGGGCGACGCCGGCGTGGATCTGCTGGGTCTCGAACTGCCAGGTGTTCTCGTGGCTCAAGGGATTCTCCATTCAATGCGGCCCAGGATCTGGACCGAATCTGAACGTCGCTGCCGGTGAGCGTGTTGCCGGCGCCGAATCCTGTACGGCCCTGTCCTGAGGACTGGGGTGAAGGGCCCGCACTGGTGTGTGGCCCGCGCTTGCCACGGTCAGTCCTTGGATCTTCTCCGGGACTGCCGCAACCAGGTCGTCACCCGGGGCACCCCACCGCGAACTGGAGGGTTGCCGGCCAGCAAACCGGGGTTTTGCGCTGGCACTCTTGACCTAGGGATAAGTCTGCATCGCGGAATGCTCCGGTGCAAGTGCGGTGGGTCCGGCGGGTTCGCAGTTCGTCATGTTCGGCGCCCGACGGGCGAGGATCCGTGGCGCTGCTGCCGGGTCGAGGCGCTCCATCTCTGGACTCTCCCCCATGCGCTCTTCCCGACCGAGATCCTTGCGGAATCCCCCACCGGATCCGGGATCTCCTTCCGCGGGGAGGACTACGCCGATGGGGACGAGGTCTTCGTCGGGGCAAGCACTGCGCAGTCGATCAGCTACCCGGTCCCGGAGGAGTGCGACGCAGACCTCGCGCCCGATGCGTGTGATGCCGAGGCCCCACAGTGGACGGTCACCCCGTCTGCCCCAGCTCCGTGAAGCCGACGGTCACTGGTCTCCCGGCCCGAGAGAATGTAGCGTTTCTTTCGAAATAGAGAACCAAAATATTGGATATTCATCTCATGCTTCTTGTGAAATCTTCTACAATCGTTGGGCTCAATCCAGTGATCAACTCCTCCTGGATCGACATTGCGTGGTGGGGCATACCGATCGCCTACGCCACAGCTCTCCTCTGGGCCGCGGTGGAGCTGGTCCGGAACCAGAGCCTTGACCTCGCGCCCAAGATCGCCTTCGCGTTCCTGATGGTCCTGGCACCGTTCATCGGCTCGGTTCTGACCATTCTGCTGGTCCGGACCCACGCGCGGCCCTCGGCTCGAGGTCAGACCGAGGGAACCGCACCGACGGAGGATCCCACGCTGGCACGGGTCACTCAGGACCGAGGAACGCGAACGGCTCGGCCGGTTCGAACAGATCGCTGACCTCTCCCACGTGACCCTCGGGCGGCCCCTCGCTGAGCACCAGACGGCGGACCCCGGAGCCTTCGCCGAGCGCGAGCCGGTCCAGCGAGACCCAGATGACGCTGGGCCGCAGCGCGGAGTCGAAGTAGTACCGGCGGTCCTTGTGGTCCGCCACGGTGCGCCACTGGGTCGAGGAGATGTTCGGCTGCCCCGGGGTGGAGATCCCATAGGGGACCGAGGCGTTGCGGATGACTCCGAACACCGCCGCGGTCGCGATGGTGCGGTCCTCGACCTGGGGCACCGCGTTGACGTAGAAGCTGGCCCGGACATAGCGGTCTGCGGCGCGGTTGGTGCCCGGCAGCATCACGGTCCCGCCGATCCCGCGCCAGTAGGCGTCGACCGCCAGCTGTTCCGCGAAGGGCGGCGAATTGGTCATCACCTGGTGCGCCCGGTCGTGGTGGATCTGCAGCGTCCCGTCCAGGTACTCACAGATCGCGCTGTCCCCAGAAGCATCGGAGATCGACAGGTGCATGGTCGCCTCGCGCGGCTGCCCTGGCACCCCGGCGGTGACCACGGCAAAGTCTTCCCGGGCCAATACTTCCACCGCCTCCGCCACGGTGGCGAAGCTATCCAGCACATACTGGGCCCACGCGCCGAGGGAGAGCTTCTGCCGGACGTCATCGAGCCTGGGGTAGCGCGATTCCACCAGCCAAAGCGCATTGGCGACGAGGCCGCACTCATTGATCCCATCGGTGGTCGAGACGTCATAGCCGGTGGCGATCACGCTGCCGTAGCGAGATGTCCAGGTCAGCGAGCGCGGCCCGGCTCCTCCCTTCCGCGGGAGACCGCGCGGGAAGACCCACAGATTCGTCCCCAGGTCGGCGTTCCAGTCCATGGACCGGGCCGTCAGCACACGGTCCTGTTCGCCCAGGTAGACCACTCGTGTGCACATCAGACCCGCCTCTCCCCGATCCGGGGCTTTCGTTGGGCCTCAGTGTGTTCCAGGCCATATCCCGAGGTCAACCCTGACCTAGACTCAGCTTCCATGACCGCTTCTGACCCTGATATCCCGATGATCCTGCGCGGCGCCTTTGCGTCGCATGCCTTGAGCACCGACCCGGCTGAGCTTGACGCCCATTCGGTGGACAAGGGGCCGCTGGAGCACTGGCAGGTGCACCGACCGCGCGCTGTGGTCTTCCCTGAATCGACCCAGGACGTGCAGAAGCTGGTGCGACTCTCGGCCGAACACGGGTTCGCGCTGATCACCCGCGGCGCCGGGACCTCCGTCTCCGGCGGGGCGAACACCACCGAGGGATCCGTGGTGCTGAACCTGGCCCGGATGAACCGGATCCTGGCAATGCGGCCGGAGGACGAGGTCGCCGTGGTCGAACCAGGTGTGATCAACGCCGACCTCAACGCTGCCGCCGCGGAGCACGGGCTGATGTACGCCCCTGACCCGGCGAGCTACCGCATCTCCACCATCGGAGGCAACGTCGCCACCAACGCCGGCGGCCTGCGCTGCGCCAAATACGGGGTGACTCGGGACTCGGTGCTGGCCCTGGACGTGGTCCTCGCCGACGGCACACTGATCCATACCGGCCAGGCCACCTTCAAAGGTGTCGCCGGCTACGACCTGACCAGCCTGTTCGTCGGGTCCGAGGGAACCCTGGGCATCGTCGTCGGGGTCACCGTGCGACTGCGCCATCTGAGTGAGCACACCGAGACCATCGCGGCGTTCTTCGAGGAGCTGACCACCGCCGCCCAGGGAGTCCTGGAGATCGGCAAGGCCCGGGTGCAGCCGGCGATCACCGAGCTGCTGGACCACAACACCATGCTCGCCCTGGATGAGGCCCAGGGCTCGGATCTGGCGGGGCGGGGCAACACGCTGCTGCTGATCCAGACCGATGGCCACGGTGCGGCCATCGAGGCCGAGATCATCCGCGAGGTGCTGCGCGGCCTCGGCGCGTTGGTCAGCGACCCCGGCTCCACCGAGTCCGAGCGGCTGATCGAGCTGCGTCGGCACGCCCGCGGCGACGGGGTCGTCACCGAGGTGCGCGTGGGTGAGGATGTCGCAGTCCCGCGCTCGAAGCTGGTGGACTACATCCGCGCCATCGAAGGCCTCGCCCAGGAGCACCAGGTCCAGCTCAAGGTGGTCGCGCACGCCGGAGACGGCAACCTGCATCCCACCTTCAGCGTCCCCAGCGCCGAGCTGAGCCCCGGCACCGCCCCCGAGACCACAGCCAACGACGACGCCGCCTCCGCCGCTCGGCCCGAGGGCACCTCAGTGACGGTCGATCCCGCAGCGGATGATCCTGCGGCATCGGCCATGCTGCGGCTGAATGCGGCGCTGGACGGCTCGGTTCGGCTCGCGCTGGAGATGGGCGGGACCATCAGCGGAGAGCACGGGATCGGCACCTATAAGCTGCGCTGGCTGGACTGGGAGCAGTCCGAGGAGGTCATCGCGGTGCAGCGCCGGATCAAGGATGTGTTCGACCCGGAGCACAGGCTCAATCCTGGGCGGGCGATCCTGTAGCCGCGCAGCCCGGACCGATGAGGATCGCGCGGGCCGCGGCGTCTGCGTCCGCGAGCGATCGGGCCGAGGAGTCCACGTCCCCGCCGGCCTCGGCAGCGATAGCGGTGCCCCATTGGACCGAGCTGAGCTGCAGGCCGAGCACGTAGATCTCCTCCGGCTCGGCGCGGTCCATCGGGATCAGTCGATGCGGGACGGTGGTCACGTCGAAGCCCTTGCCTGCCCTTGGCGCCCCCGAGGCGTCGACAAGTTCCCGCGGCCGGGCAAGACCCCCGCGCAGCAGTCCTGCCACCAGGGGTGACCGGGAGAGCTGGACGCGATTCGCGGGCATCATCGCCTCGAGCAGCCAGCGCCCCTGGTAGGCCGGGGCGGCGACCGCCGGAGATTCAGCCGTGTAGAACCCGGTCTCTCGGTCCACGTCGAAGATCGGCTCCGGTCCGAGGAACTCGACGACTCCGGCCCGGGTGAGCGCGGCGAGCTCCTCGATCCGTTGCAGCGGCGGACCGCTGGCCAGGCCCTCCACCAGAGATTCGAACCAGCCCTCGATCTCGCTGATCTGGCTGGACTGGGACACCCGGCCCTGACTGATCAGCGCCTTGACCTCCATCCGGGCCAGGTGCAGCGCGCCGATCGCCATCTTCACCGGGCTGCGCACCCCGGCAGCGGAGGTCGCGGCGTCGTCCTCGAGATAGGCGCTCATGTGCTCCTGGTACTGCTCGGCGGATTCGAAGGTCAGCCCGCCGAAGGGCCTGCCGAGCGAGCGGATGTCGAACCAGAGCACGTCAGGAGCGAGCTCGCGCAGCAGCCGCTGGCCGCGGGTCTGCAGCACGGCCTCACCGAGATGGGCGTCCGCGAGCAGCTCATCCAGCGCGCTGGAGAACTCCGGGCCAAAGAGCTGCGGAGCGAGCTCCACCAGAGTCCGGTAGTAGGTGCGCAGCACATCGCGCTGGATCAGCGGCCACAGGTGGGCGGAGAAGTCGAGCAGGTCGTGGCGCCGTTCAGCCTCCGCCACCGCCACAGGATTCAAGTGGTGAAGCGTGATCCCCACCGGGGCGAAGCCCGGCGATTCGGTGAGCGCAGTGGACTTGGCCCGGTACGGGGTGCCGCGCCGCGACCCGGCGACCAGATGCGGCTCATCCCCCGTGGCGAGGTACTCCAACCGCTGCCCGGCCGGACGGTCGGCGTGTTCATGGAACACTCCTCCGCGGCCGACGCTGGCTTGGATCATCAGGTCGAAGAAGTTCAACCCCATCCCCCGGACCAGGACGTTCTCCCCCGCGGGCAGCGAGTAGTAGTCCACCTCGGTGGGGATCGCCGGCGGCTGGTAGTGCAGTCCGAGCTGTTCGGCGACCTCGGTGAAGTGCTCCCCGGATTCATTCAATCCGGCCGGGATGTGTCCCAGCGCCAGCACCACCTGATCGACCCTGAGCGGTTCATCCCGGATCTGAGCCTCGCCGTTCTGAGCATTGCGGATCTGTGCATCGCGGAGCGGGCTGGCCGCGCCGGCGGGGCTGAGCATCAGCTGGTACCCGGCGTCGGCGCGCTGCAGCTCGGTGACCTCGGCGCTGAGGTGCTCCACGGTGATCCCGGGCTGACGCTCCAGGCCGGCGCAGACCTCGGCATGAAGCCAGCTCAGGTACTGCCCGTAGGCGGCGCGGGTCGGGTAGTCGGTGTCGGTCCCGCCGTGGTCGATCCCTCTCAGGACCGGGGGCTCGAAGCTGTCGACACGCACCGAGGTGGCGGTCTCCTCGGCCTCGTGCTCGTGCCGCCACTGCGCGAAGGAACGGGACACCGAGGACGCCGGCAGCTGGACCTGGGTCGCGCCGGCTGGCGCCGCGGTAGGAAAGCTGGCAGGGGTGTTCATCAGGTACAGCGGCGACTGCTGCGGATTCCACACGCGGCCGGGACCATGAGGTGCCGGATCGATGATCAGGATGCGCAGCCGGGGCGTCCGGGCAGCGGCCGTGCCGTGTTCCAGCGCGGCGAGCAGCCGCTCCAGGAACGAGGTGCCGCGGGGTCCGGCGCCGATCAGCGCGACGCTGCGATCCTCGGTCTGGCGGGGCATGGGCGGCGGATTCTCCTGATGGATTCTTCGAGTATCGGGTCCCGACCAGGGTACTGCGAGCGCGCGCTTTGTCAGTTTCCTGGACGAACCGCTAGTCTAGACGGGCGCATGAGAACGGTTCGCCGGATTCGTGGGCACAGGAGGCGTGCCAGAGCGGCCGAATGGGCTTCACTGCTAATGAAGTGTCCGCCTCAAAGCGGACCGGGAGTTCAAATCTCCCCGCCTCCGCCCTTTTTGTGAAGAAGAACCCCCGTCGGGAGCAGTCCTGGCGGGGGTTCTTCTGCGTCGGCCTCCCGGCCGGTACGGGGCGTCGGGATCTACTCCTGGGCGATGTCCACCACGATGCGCACCGGATCCGTCAGCTGCTGGACCCGGAAGTCGCGCTGCTGATCGAGGCTGATCAGCACCTGGCTCTCCCCGCCTGCCAGCTCCCCAGGCTGAATCTCGCGCACCATCGCCGCGTCGGTCTCAGGACTCCAGGCCTCGCTCCAGGCGGCGGCCTCGGCGTCGGGGCCTCCGGTGGTGCCGAGCACGTCGATCAGCAGCATCGCCTCCACCGCGCCGTCCTGCACCTCGGTGAAGCCCGTTCCCTGCTCACCCGGCTCGATGTACTGGGCCTGGTGCGCCAGGCCGGTGTCCAGGGCGTATTCCAGCACGATCCGCTCATAGCCCGCATGCGAGCCGAGCCGGATCTCGCTGAGCACCTGAACCGTGTCATGGCTGACGTCGAGCATGAAGTCCGCGTAGTCCTCGCTGGGCTGGGGCTGTGTGCTGAAATCGCTGAGGTCGGCCGCCTCGGGGGCCTCCTCTTCGGACGCCTCGTCGGTGTCGGCCTCGTCGGTGTCGGCCTCGTCGGTGTCGGGCTCGTCGGTCTCCGCCGCGTCGGCGTCTGACTCGTCGGCGTCGGGCTCGTCGGTCTCGGGATCGCTGCCGCCCTCGTCCACGGCTGGCTGCTCAGACTCGTCTGCATCGGCGCCACTGCTCGGTTCGGCAGACCCATCCGTCTCGGCTGACTCGGTGGGCTCTGCAGATTCCTCAGCCTGCCCTGCGCTGTGCTGCGTCGGATCGTCCTGGGGCAGCTCGTCCTCCGGGGAACCGCAGCTGCTCAGGGCCAGCGCTGCGGCGATCGCCGCGGTGGGCAGGAATGCGTCTCTGGGGCTCATCGTCCGGCGCTCTTCTCAGGGGTCGGGGTGGGCATCTGCTGTCATCTCGACTTGTGACCAGCACTGATCACCGTATCCTGCGGGAAATCGTTAGGCTCGGACCATGACTTCCTCCGCCGCCCCGCTGCCCGCCGACTCCTCAGTGCCGCGTGCCGTGTTGGTGGGATGCGGCGATGTGGGCACCCGGATCGGACACCGGCTTCTCGAGCGCGGCTGGAGCGTCTCGGGCTGGCGACGCAGTCCGGAGCGCCTGCCTGCGGCCTTCGACGGCGCGGCCATGGACCTCACCGAGGAGTCCAGCATCCCGACGTTGCCCTCCGATACCACGGCAGTGGTCTTCTCCCCCGCCGCCGGAAGCCGTGACCCGCAGCGTTACGAGCAGGTCTACCTCCGGGGACTCGAACGAGTGCTGGAGCGGATCACGCAGGCAGGTCTCGCCGAGACGGTGCAGGTGCTCCTGGTCTCCTCCACCTCGGTCCTCGGCGACGCCGCAGGACGGCTGGACGAGTCCGCCGCGCGCACCCCCGCCAGCCCGACCGGTGAGATCCTGGCCCGCACCGAGGCGCTGCTGGAGCAGTGGCGGAGCGCCGGCGCCGAGTCCTCGGGGCGCTCACGCAGCGGCATCCTGCGCCTGGCCGGGATCTACGGACCGGGCCGGGACCGCCTGATCAAGCAGCTGCGCTCCGGTTCGGTGGGTGAGTCCGCAGGTCAGGACACCCATGAGGCCTGGAGGATCTCAAACCGAGTCCATTCCGAGGACGCCGCGCGCGCCGCCGTCGAGCTCTTGACCTCCACGGCCCCGCCGGAGCTGGTGCTGGGCGTGGATGAGCTCCCGGTGCCCCTGGGCGTGGTGCACAACTGGATGGCCGACCAGCTGGAACTTCCCCGACCGTGGAGCGATCCGCGACTGGATCCCGCGGTGCTGGACTCGCTGCCCTCGAACTCGCCGGTCCGCCAGCGCACCGACGCCCTGTTCGATTCCGCGCTGCTGCGCGCGGGCCACGGCAAAGCCCTGGACGGGTCGGTGCTGCATGGTCTGCTCGGCGAGCTGCTGCACCCGGATTTCCGTTCGGGCTACACCGACGCGCTGCGCCAGTAGGAGCCCCCGGCCGGTTCGGTTCCGACCCCAGCCACGCTGAGTCATGGTGCTGCCCGGTGGGGCCAGCAGGTGGACCACTGCTATCTGTGCTTGACATCACATCCACTCCGGTGCTTGAGTTTACTTACTGACCATTCGGTCTGGAAATGCGATGAGGAGCACCGATGACTGAGTCCGCCCAGCTCGCCCCCGAGAGCCTTGACTCGCGCCCCACGGATCGCCCGCGGCACCGAATGCTGGAGAATGACCGGGCCTCACAGGCGCTCGGCATCGAGGTGCTCACCGCAGACCCGGGCCACGCCCGGATCAGCATGGAGATCCGCGAAGACATGACCAACGGCTTCGACATCGCCCACGGGGGAATGCTCTTCGCCCTGGCAGACACCTGCTTCGCCATGGCCTGCAACCATCCGAGCCTCGACGAGGGCACCATCACCGTGGCCTCCGGGGTCGACATCAACTTCCTGAAGCCTGCCCTGCTCGGCGAGACGATCACCGCCGAGGCGACCGAAGTGGCGAGCACCGGACGCAGCGGCGTCTACGACGTGCGAATCACTCGCGGAGACGACCTGCTCGGCGTCTTCCGCGGTCGCTCGCGCACCATCGCCTCCCCCGGAAAGAAGTGACCCGATGAGCATCTTGAACACCGAAACCGCCGCGATCCCCGCCACCGACCCCGGACTGCCCGATGCCCAGGAGCTGATGAGTCGCGAGGAGATCGAGGCGCTCCAGCTCACCCGGCTGCAGCAGACCCTGCGCCACGCCTACGACAACGTCGCGGCCTACCGTGAGCTCTATGACGCCCACGGCGTCGGCCCGGAGGACCTGCAGACGCTGGAGGACCTTGCGAAGTTCCCGTTCACGGACAAGGAATTCCTGCGTGCGGCTTACCCGTTCAAGGCCTTCGCCGTGCCCATGGAGCAGATCCGCCGGGTGCACGCATCCTCCGGCACCACCGGGCGACCCACGGTGGTCGGCTACACCGATGCGGACATCGAGAACTGGGCGACCCTGCTGGCTCGCTGCCTGCGCTACTCCGGGGTCCGCCCGGGAGACCTGGTGCACAATGCCTACGGCTACGGGCTCTTCACCGGCGGCCTGGGCGCCCACTACGGGATCGAGAAGCTCAAGGCGACCGTGATCCCGATGTCGGGGGGCCAGAGCGAGAAGCAGGTCCAGCTCATCCAAGACTTCAAGCCTCGGGTGATCCTGTGCACCCCGACCTACCTGTTGGCCCTGGCCGACGCCTTCCGCGCCGCCGGGGTGGACCCGCGGGAGACCTCCCTGGAGGTCGCCGTCCTCGGTGCCGAACCGTGGACGGACAAGATGCGCCATGAGATCGAGCAGACCTTCGCATTGAAGGCCTGCGACATCTACGGGCTCTCCGAGGTGATGGGCCCCGGCGTCGCCGGTGAATCGGTGGAGCGCCAGGACGGCTCCACCATCTGGGAAGACCACTTCCGACCGGAGATCATCGACCCGATCAGCGAAGAGGTGCTGCGCACCGGTGAGCACGGCGAACTGGTCTTCACCACGCTGACCAAGCAGGCGCTGCCGATCATCCGCTACCGCACCCACGACCTGACCCGGCTGCTGCCAGGCTCGGAACGACCGGGGCACCGCCGAATGGGGCGGATCACCGGGCGCAGCGACGACATGATCATCCTGCGCGGGGTCAACCTCTTCCCCTCCCAGATCGAGGAGATCGCCCTGGAGATCAAGGAGCTCTCACCGCACTTCCAGCTGCGCCTGGCCCGGCCGGGCAAGATGGATGAGATGACCGTGCACATCGAACGCCGCCCGGAGACCTCCGCGGCGGACGCCGAGACGGCGGGTGCCGAGCTGGCCCGTCAGATCAAGGTCAAGGTCGGCTCCAACTGCAAGATCAGCGTGGAGGAGCCCGGGTCTCTGGCCCGCTCCTCGGGCAAGCTGCGCCGAATCTATGATCAGCGACCCCGATAGTCCCGCGACTAGTGTGGAGTCATGACCTCCACTTCGACGACGGCGTCCGCCTCCCGCCGGGGCCGCCCCGGCTATGACCGTGAGGGGCTCATCACCGTCTGTGTCGAGACCTTCAACCGTCACGGCTATGAGGCGACCTCGATGGGCGCGCTCTCCCGGGAGCTGGGCATCTCCAAGTCAGCGATCTATCACCATGTCAGCTCCAAGGAAGAGATCCTCGACATCGCGCTGAACCGTTCGCTGGCCGAGCTGGAGCGGGTGGTCACCGAGGCGGAGGCGCTGGACGCCTCCGCTCTGGCCGAGCTGGAGATGATCCTGAGTGAATCGGTGAAGGTGCTGACCACTTCATTGCCCTATGTCACGCTGCTGCTGCGGCTGCGCGGGAACTCCGAGATGGAGGTCAAGGCGCTGCAGCGTCGCCGTGAGATCACGCTGCGCATCGCCGAGCTGATCCGGCAGGCCCAGAGCGACGGCGACCTGCGCCAGGACATCGACGCCCGGACCGCCTCGCGCCTGGCCATGGGCACCATCAACTCGATCGTGGACTGGTACCGACCGGTCGGCGGCGCTCCGGACGCGGCCCTGGCCGAGACCGTGAAACAGATCATCCTCGGCGGACTGCGAGCGCCTGAGCCGCGCTGACCGCCGCCGGGCCGCGGACTGAGAGCCAGCCCCGCCGCCTGCGGTGGTCTCCCCCGCCCCCGTCACGGCCTCACCCGCACCTGTCTCGGCCTCGCGCGCCCTCTCGCGCCCCGTCGCGGCCTCGCGCGGCCTGTCGCGGCCGTCACTTTATGTGCGTGAGGCAACGGATCGGATCCGCGAGCTGACAGGCATCCGCGCTCATCCGGCACATTCCGCCCCTCAGACATGCCACGACATAGTGCCAAAACCTGTTGACCCCGATCTTTTGTTCAGGTTAGCGTCAGCTCACACCCGGGATCACATCCGGTTCATCTCGGCTTGTCAGCAAGCCTTCCTAGGGTCCATTCCCGGTGTCGATGCTCGCTCTTCTCATCACCGCCGGGCAGATGGTCCTGAAGATTCAGCCGCACCCGCGCGACGCATCACCCGCGGAGCAGCGCTGCTTCGACACCGCTCCGCCGGCGGCCGACCTCCGACCACTCCCCCAGATAGAGGTATTCACGAATGGACATCCTGACAACCGGCGGCACGTTCGCCCTGGTGATCGGCCTGCTGATCGCAGCAGTGCTGATCGGCATCGTGACCCTGCTGATCATGCGGGCATGGACCAAGGTCGCCCGGGCCGATGAAGCGCTGGTGGTCACCGGCAAGTCCTCGCGATCCGACGTTCCGGGCTCGCGTCCCAAACAGGTCATCGTCAACGGCCGCGCCCTGGTCAACCCGATCCGGCAGCGCCACGAGATCATCTCGCTGCGCTCCCGCCAGGTGCTGATGACGGTCACCGCCCAGAGCCATGACAACGTGACGATCAAGGCCGAGGCCGTGGCGCTGGTCAAGATCGGCAGTGCTGTCGAAGACGTCAAGGCTGCCTCGGAGCGCTTCGCCTCCCAGGACGACGCCGTGGTCGAGTACACCCAGGACCAGCTCGAAGGTGCGCTGCGCGGCCTGATGGCCCAGCAGACCGTCATCCAGCTGATGCGGGATCGACAGAAGTTCTCCGACGAGATCTCAAGGTCGATCTCTCCGGAGCTGCTGACCCAGGGCCTGTTGCTGGACTCCTTCCAGATCCGGGAGATCACCGACGACTCGGGCTACATCGCATCCCTGGGCGCCCCGGAGATCGAGGCCAAGCGCCAGGCCGCTGAGATCGCTGCGACCAACGCCGAGCGCGCGATCGCCAAGGAGCGCATCTTCAACAGCGAGCAGAACCTGGTCGAGGAGACGGAATACGACTCGAACAAGGCCGCTGCCACCTCACGGGTGGGCCAGGCCCGCGCCCAGGCCGAGCAGGCCGAAGCTCTGGCGGGCGAGAAGGCTCGGCAGGAGGTGCTCGGCCAGCGAGCCGAGAACCGGCAGGCCGAGCTCGACGCCGAGGTCAAGCGCGTGGCCGATGCGGATCTGTACAAGCAGCAGAAGCGCGCCGACGCCGAGGCCTACCAGCGCACCAAGGCTGCTGAGGCCGAAGCACTCGTCGCCGAGTCCGAGGCTCGGGCACGGCTGAAGCGCTCCGAGGCCGAGGCCACCGCGATCCGCGAAGAGGGCGAGGCCAAGGCCGCCGCCATCCGCGCCGAGGCAGAAGCACTGCGCGAGAACCAGGAGGCCGTGCTGGCTCGCGAGGCCCTCGCGGTGCTCCCACAGCTCATGGACTCCTTCGCCGCCGGCTATGCCAACATCGGCTCGATGACACTGATCGGCGGCTCCGGCGAATCAGGCGCCTCCAAACACTTCGACGGCGAGGCCTCCGTGGCACTGGCCGGGGTGTTCAAACGGGTCGAAGCAGCCACCGGCATCGACCTGGGATCGATCCTGCAGGCGAAGGTTCAGGGAACGGCCATGGGCGAGGCGCTTGCCGAGTCCAATCACACTGATGCTGGCAGCGGCCAGAACCAGTAACGACGGACGACCGGACGAATCACTATGGCAGCTGTTCGCTTGCGGACTAGCATGGCCGAATGGAGGTTCACAAAGCTCGAGCGTTTCTCACCGTCGCGGAGGAGCTGCACTTCGGTCGAGCCGCCAAGCGGCTGCACATGGCCCAACCGCCGCTCAGTCGGCTCATCCACCAGTTGGAGACCGAGCTGGGAGCCAAGCTTTTCGAACGTGACACTCGAAATGTGACCCTGACGCCAGAGGGTGAAGCGATCCTGCAACCTGCTCGCGAACTGCTCATGCTCTCGCAGCGGATCAAGGATGTAGTCGTGAAATCACAGAAGGGTGAGGTGGGGGGCGCCCGGCTGGGTTTCGCCGGCGCATCAGTCAACCAGGCAGTGGGGGAACTCGCACGTCAGATCCGGAGGCAACGTCCAGGGATCTCTCTGAAGCTCTACAGTTCGGAGTTTTCACACCTGGGCCTGCAGAAGGTTCTGGACCGTTCCCTGGACCTGGTCATTGGCCGCTGGGACTTCCTGCCCGCCGAGATCAGCTCCCGTGTCGTCGGTGTGGAAGAGCTGCTGATCGCACTCCCGGAGAACCACCGTCTCGCAGGTCAGGACACCGTGGCAGCTGAAGACCTTGTCGATGAGTCATGGCTGGTCCTTCCTGGCGGCGCGGGGGCAACCCTGCCGAATCGACTCAACGCACTCGGCGTAGACGCGGGCTTCGTGCCGCGAATCGTGCAGGTGGCACCGGACTCCGGGACTCTCGTCGTGCTTGTCGGCGCGGAGATGGGGATCGCCCTCACCCTTTCAAGCGTGCGCGACCATGTTCCTTCCCGTGGCGTGGTCTACAGACCGTTGCGAAACCGGCAGAAACCAGTGGAGGTCCGGCTCATCTGGCGACGCGACGACGTCAGTCCGGGCCTGCGTGCCGTCGTCGACATCTCCAAGTCCGTCTTCCCCCCGCCCGACACGCTGGACCCAGAATCCGCCTCAGCCCCGTCTGTGGGTCCGCCGCAGCGGCGATCATGAGGGCGCCTCCTCGCGGGGCTACTCGCCGTAGCTGTAGAAGCCTCTGCCGGTCTTGCGCCCCAGTTCATTTCTGGCGACCATCGCCCGCATGAGCGGCGGTGGGGTGAACCGGTCCCCCAGCTTGGACTCGAGGTACTCCGCGATTCCCAGGCGCACATCCAGGCCAACGACGTCGGTCAGAGCAAGTGGACCGATCGGGAACCTGTAGCCCAGCACCATCGCGTCATCGATGCTTTCAGGCGAGGCAACGCCTTCCTCGACCATCCGAATCGCTTCGAGGGCGATCACCAGTCCAAGACGCGAGGATGCGAAACCGGGCGAGTCGTGAACCACCACCGGAGTCTTGCCCAACCCCTCCACCCATCGCACCGACAGATCGCGGAGTTCCTGGTGCGTGTGCTTCGAGAGCACGACCTCGACAAGCTTCGAGGCGGGGACCGGATTGAAGAAGTGGAGGCCGCAGAACCGTTCGGGGTTCGATAGCTGCCCAGCGAGGTCATCCACGGACAGAGAGGATGTGTTCGTGGCCAGCCAGGCCGTCCCCGAGAGATGCCGCTCGACGTCCTGCAGGGCAGAGATCTTCAGTGCCCAGGATTCTGGGACGGCTTCAACAACCAGCTCCGCCTGCGCAAGATCAGCATGGTCCACGCTCGTCCTGAGGCGTCCGGCCAGTTCCTGGAAACCCCCCTCCACCGAGCCTCGCTCAAGCGATCTCGAGATGTCCCGCTCGACTCGCTCCTTGGCCGCTCGTGCAGACTCCAGGTCTCGTTCGACGATCGTCACCCGAGCGCCGGCGAGCAGGAAGGAGTGGGCGATCCCTGCCCCCATGCGGCCTCCCCCGAGAACTCCGACCGCTGATGGGACCGCAGCGCTCATCAGGTCTTTTCCACGAGCATCGCCGTGCCCTGGCCGACGCCGACACACATCGTGACCAGGCCCATCGTTGCGGATTCACGCTCCATGCGCCCCAGCAGAGTGGTGGTGATCCTGGACCCTGACGAGCCCAGGGCGTGACCGAGGGCGATTGCGCCGCCGTCGTTGTTCACGGTCCCGGCATCGAGCCCGAGGCGCCTGATGCAGGCCAATGACTGGGTGGCAAAGGCCTCGTTCAGTTCGACGGCGCCGAGGTCGTCGATGGAGTAGCCGCTGCGCTCGAGCACCTTGTTGGTGGCCGGAACCGGTCCGAGTCCCATGAGATGAGGGGCCACCCCGGCCGAGGCGCCGTCCACGATCCGCGCTCGAGCGGCAAGGCCATACTTCTTGATGGCCCGCTCCGAGGCGACCAGTATCGCCGAGGCGCCGTCATTGAGGGAGGAAGAGTTCCCGGCCGTGACGATCCCGTCGGTCTTGACCACGGGACGCAGACGCGCGAGGACCTCGGGGGTGGTGCCCGCGCGGGGTCCCTCATCGGCGACTACGACCGTCTCGGCGCCCTTGCGACCCTTCACGGTGACGGGAACGATCTCCTGCGTGAAGCGACCGGCGTCGCTCGCGGCGATGGCGCGCTCGTGGGAGGCGACGGCGAACGCGTCTGCATCCTCCCGGGTGATGCCGTCCACGACCGCGACCTCCTCGGCGGTCTCGGGCATCGAGTAGGTCAACTTGTCGATCTTCTTGAACTCTGGATTTGTGAACCTCCAGCCGATTGAGGTGTCGAAGACCTCCCCGGGCTTTGCGAAGGCTGCGGTCGGCTTCTCGATGACCCATGGGGCACGGGACATGGACTCGACACCACCAGCGATGACAAGGTCAGCCGCCCCGGACTTGATCATGTGTGAGGCCGTGATGATCGCCGACAGGCTGGAGGCGCACAGCCGGTTGACGGTGATCCCCGGAACGGTGTCGGGGAAGCCTGCCAGCAGCCAGGCCATGCGGGCGACGTTGCGGTTGTCTTCCCCGGCACCGTTGGCACAGCCGAGGATGACCTCGTCGACGTCGTGAGGGTCGATGCCCGCCTCAGCCACCGTGTGCTGGATCACCAGGGCGGCCAGGTCGTCCGGGCGGACGCTGGCCAGCGCGCCGCCGTAGTTGCCCGTCGGGGTGCGGGAACCGCCGACCAAGAATGCTTCCGTCACTGTCTCTTCCCATCTGTCGTGAGGTCAGGTTGTCTGGGCTTTTCACTTGAAGGCGGAGATCCCGGTGATGTCTCGTCCTACGAGCAGGGACTGGATGGCGTCGGTACCTTCATAGGTGGAGACGACCTCCATATCGGTCATGTGCCGGGCCACGTGATTCTCCAGCAGGAGACCGTTGCCGGCGAGCAGATCCCGGGCCTCGTTGCAGATCCACTTTCCCTTCTGAGCAGTCGCCATCTTCACCATCGAGGCCTGCGCATTGGTCAGCTGACCGCGGTCGGCAAGCTCGGCCATCCGGTTGCACAACAGCTGCATCGTGGTGAGTTCGCTGAGCATGTTGGCCAGCCGGGACTGCACGAGCTGATAGCCCCCGATGACGTTGCCGAACTGCTTGCGTCTGGACGCGTAGTCAGCGGCGATCTCGAAGGTCGCCATCGCGTGGCCCACCGCTTCCCAGGAGGCGCCTCCGCGGGTTGCCTGGAGCACCCGAGACACGTCCTTGAACGAGTTGCATCCGGTGAGTCGGTTCTCGTCCGGGACCCGCAGATCCTTGATCAAGATGTCAGCCTGCTGGATGGCCCGCTTACCCACCTTGCCTGTGATGCGTTCGGGCGCGTATCCGGCGGGGTAGTCGTTGTTCTCGTCTTTCTCCACGACGAACGCGTTGACCTTCCCGTCCTCGACGTTGCGTGCGAACACGACGACGACGTCGGCAGCATCCCCGTTGCCGATCCAGCGCTTGTGCCCGTCGATCACCCACGTGTCACCCTCGCGGCGGGCGCTGGTCTCCAGCGCGACAGAGTCGGAGCCGTGGTCGGGTTCGGTCAGCGCGAACGCACCGGTCTTCTTCAGCTGTGCCATCTCCGGCAGCCAGCGCGCCTTCTGCGTCTCGCTGCCGAGCATGTTCAAGGTGCCCATGCACAGGTTGGCGTGCACTCCGATGAACGTATTGATGCTGCCGTCGGCGCGGGCCATCTCACGAGCCACCAGTCCGGCGGCCTTCCTGCTCATTCCAGGGCAGCCGTAGCCCTGAATGGTGGTGCCGATGATGCCTAGCTCTGCCAATCCGGGCACCAGCTCCCAGGGAAACTCAGCCCGCTCCCAGTAGTCGTTGATGACTGGCAGCACCTGCAGCTCGGCGAAGGACCGCACCTTGTCTCGGACGGCGATCTCCTCTGGGCTGAGATCGTCGTCGAGACGGAAGTAGTCGGCGTCGGTGGTGGTGCCGGTGGCCGCTGCGGGTGCGCTCCGGGTCGATGTGGTTGCGGTCATGGTCGGTCCTTTCGTCGACGGGTCGGTGGACCCGGCCTGGTGGTGGGTTCGTGCGTTCACTGCTGTTCGGTCGAGGCGCCGGGCTCAGCCCCGGGCGGAACCGGCTTCGACTCTGGGGTGAGGATCTGGGTGAGCGTGCGGCTCAGGCGCTCGGGAAGCGGGGCGGACCGTCCTGAGGCGGGGTCTGTCTGGACGAGCACTGTCCGAGCACGGACCGCGATCTCGTCGTACTGGACCAGCTCGTAGTCCACCGTGTAGGAGGAACGGCCGATCGCAGCGACCCAGACACGCGCCGTCAGCTCCGGTCCATGGTCCAGTGGGCGCAGGTAGTCGACGGTGAGGGAGACGACCACCCGCGGCCGGGCTGGGTCAGGAATGCCGTCCTCGCCCAACCAGGAGGTGATCGCAGATATCCGCGCCTCCTCGATCAGGGTCACCACACGGGCGTTGTTGACGTGCCCGTTGAGGTCCTGATCCGACCAGCGAACGGGTAGCACGACGTGGTGGACGGCGCTCATGAGGCTTTCCGCACTTCAGGCTCGACGCGCTCAAGCCACGCCATCACCCGATCTCGGTCGCCATCGAGGCGGGGCGGAGCATGGGTGTAGTCGACCGGAGTTCGGCTGAAGTCCACCGGATGTCGGACCGTGGGGATCTTCCGCTCTCCGGAACCGGCCATGACCACCGGCTCCAAGCCGAGGCCTTCGGCGAAATGAACACCTTCGTCCACCCCGAGGATCGGCGCGCAGGGCACCTGTGCCGCCTTGAGTCGTTCGAACCAGTCGGCGGCGTTGCGCGTGCTGAGTCCGTCGATCAGGAGCTGACGCAGCTCCACGCGGTTGGCGTTTCGAGCCCCCACGGTGGCGAAGCGCTCATCCACAGCGAGCTCGGGGGCCCCGAGGCACTGGCACAGGCGGGTGAACTGCCCGTTGTTGCCCACGGCGATCACCATGTTCTTGTCCTGAGTGGGGAACGGCTCATAGGGATACAGGCTCGGGTGCTCGTTGCCCATGCGAGTCGGGACGCTGCCGCCGGCCACGTAGGCGGCGGACTGGTTGACCAGCCCCGAGAGCGCCGAGGTCAACAGGTTGAGCTCGACGTGCTGCCCGGTCCCGGAACCCTGACGCTCATGGAATGCCCCCAGGATGCCGGAGACCGCGTGGAGTCCGGTGATCACGTCGAAGAGCGCCACGCCCGCGCGGTAGGGTTCGCCGGATTCGCTGCCGGTGAGGCTCATCATCCCCGAAAGCGCCTGGGCAAGCAGGTCGTAGCCGGGAAGATCGGCTCCACCCGCGGTGCCGAAACCGGTGATGGAGGCATAGACGAGATCAGGACGCCACGCGCTGACGCTCTCGTAGTCGAGTCCGTAGCGCCTGAGTCCGCCGGGCTTGAAGTTCTCCACCAACACATCGGCCCGGGCGATGATCCGCTCCACGACCTTGAGCTGTGCCGGGTCCGAGAAGTCCAAGGAGATGGATTGCTTGTTGCGGTTGACCGAGAGGAAGAACGTGCTCTCCCCGTCCCGGTGCGGAGGAACCCATGCGCGGGCGTCGTCCCCGGTGGTGGATTCCACCTTGATGACGGTCGCGCCCATATCGGCGAGGAGCATCGTGGCGTAGGGCCCTGCAAGCACGCGGCTGAGATCCGCCACCACGACCCCGGCGAGCGGGCCTGTGCCTCGGCGACCGAAGATCTCCTCCAGAACACCCAAGTCATCGAATCGACTCATGTCGTCTCTCTTCCTCTTCTTCTCGTGTCTGTTCGACGTCGGGGCTGCTCAGCCTGTGTACTCATACCAGCCACGGCCGTTCTTGCGTCCATAGCGGCCCTGCTCATAGAGCTTCTGCACCGACGGGTGCGGCAGATCTGCCGGGTCTCCGCTCTGCTCGTACTCGGAGAGTCGGATCAGATACGACACGTCGATCCCCACCAGGTCCATGAGCTCGAACGGACCCATGGGGTGGCCCAGGGCTGTCCGGGCGGCCACATCGATGTCCTGGTAGCTCGCCACGCCGTCGGCCTCCAGCCGCAGAGCCTCGTTCCGCAGTGCACCCAGCAGACGGTTGGCGACGAACCCCGGGATCTCCTTGTTCAACCGGACAGGCTGCTTCCCGAGCCGGTCCACCATCCCAAGCGCCGCCTCCACAGTCGCGTCCGAGGTCTGTGGGTTGCGCACCACCTCGACGCAGTTCATCACCAGCGCCGGGTTGAAGAAGTGCATGTTGCACACCCGGTCGGGCCTGGCTGTGGCATCCATGAGCAGAGACGAAGGGATGGTCGAGGAGTTGGTCGCCAGGATCACATGTTCCGGGGCGGCTTCGTCGAGAGCGGCGAACAGCTCTCGTTTGATGTCGATCCGTTCCACGGCGGCTTCGAGCACGAAGTCGGTCGTCCGAGCCGCCTCGAGGGAGTCCGTCGTATACGTCATCCGCTCCAGCGCGGAGTCGACCTCCTCGCTGCTGAAGGCCCCCTTCTCGGCCAGTCGTCGGAGGCGCCGCTGCGCCTCATCCCGCGACTGGTCAAGAGCTTCGGCGGCGAGGTCGCCTGTGGTCACGGTGTAGCCGGCCAGGGCGAAGGCCGCCCCGATCTGCGTTCCCATGGCCCCAGCTCCGACGACGAGGACGTCGTCGATGGTGTCGATGGTCGAATCGGGCGTCATGTCTGCTCCTTGAGATGCTTCGCTGAAGTGCTTGGAAACTGTCCCGGGTTGGTCACGGGATCATCGATCAGGCTGTGGACGTCACTCCTCGGCGCGGAATCGCGCGCGGCGCTTCTCGAGGAACGCCGTGGCGCCTTCAGCCTTCTCATCGGAGGCGTAGAGCAGGGACTGCGCCAGGCGTTCGAGCAGCAGCCCTGTGGACTGGTCCGTCTCGGCGCCGCCGCGCACGACGAGCTTGGCCAGCCGCACGGCCAGCGGACCCTTGGCCAGGATCGTCTCGGCCGTGGACAGCACGGTGTCCATCAGCTCCTCGGCAGGGACCACGCTGGTCACCAACCCGATGCGCAGAGCCTCATCCGCGTCGATGATGCGGCCGGTGAGGATCATCTCCTGCGCCCGGCCCAGGCCGACAAGTCGTGACAGCCGCTGGGTGCCTCCGGCGCCGGGAAGGATTCCGAGGTTGGTCTCAGGCAGGCCGAATTGAGCATTCTGCGCCGCCACGCGGATGTCGCAGGACATCGCCAATTCGTTGCCCCCGCCCAGTGCGAAGCCGTTGACCGCCGCAATGGTGGGCAGATCAGATTCCTGGATCCGGTCCCATAACCGCTGCATCCGAGCAGTGAGCCCGTCACGCAGCGTGTAGCCGATGAGCTGATTGATGTCCGCGCCGGCCACGAACGCCTTCTCTCCATGACCGGTGAACACGACGGCACCGACGTCACCGTTGCGCTCGAGCGAGTCGAGCGCGGCCTCGATCCCATCCAGCACGCCGAAGTTCAGGGCATTGCGCACCTCCGGCCGGTTCACGGTCACAACAGCAACACCGCCTCTGATCTCGGTGGTGACGACGCTTGTCCCGGGGGCAGCGCCGCTGGCGCTGCTGGTGGTGGTGGTCTCTGTCATGTCTGGTCCTTTCGATCAGGCGACGCTTGTCGCAGGCGCGGGAGTCTGGGCGGGGATAGCACCGTCGTCGGCGGGGGTCCCGGGCTTCACGATCAGGAAGGCGAGCAGGAGGCTGGCCGCCACGAGCGCCAGTCCCAGGACGGCGCTGAGCGGCGCTGGCATGAACAGCAGGAACCCTCCGACGGCGCCCAAGAGGCGACCCAGGACGGGCATCCGGCGGTCGAAGCCGACCGTCCAGCCCTCGATGGCCGAGGCCAGGGCGTAGACGCCTACGATGCTCAGTGCGAACGCGAGCAGCACCCGCCCGGCTGAATCTTGTGCCACGAGCGCGGGATTGAGGGCGAATCCGAACGGAACGATGTACTTCACCGCTCCCAGCTTCATGGCCGCCACGCAGGTGCCCATGGGAGAAGCCTTGGCGATTCCTGCCGCGGCGAAGGCGGCGAGACCTACGGGCGGGGTGATGTAGGAGACGGACGCCCAGTAGATGACGAACAGGTGGGCAGCGAGCGGGTTGACCCCCAGCTCGATGACCGCGGGGACCATCACGATTGCCAGGAACACGTACGCCGCCGAGATCGTCATGCCCATGCCGAGGATGAAGCAGGTGACGGCGCCGGCGATGAGGATGAGCACCACATTGTCGCCGACCGCTGCCACCAGCTCGCGGGCGAGGGAGAGGCTCACCCCCGTCGCCGTGAGGCCCCCGACGATCAGGCCGACGCCGGCGATGATCCCGATGATGTTTCCCAGCGTCCGACCGGCGGCCACAAGGAAGTCGGCGAACTCGCGCAGGCCGAACTTCTGGCTCGGGCGCAGGACAGCCACGACCAGCAGCACCAGGATCACCCAATACGGCACCTGGGTCTCGGAGTTCGTGAAGAAGAGCAGCCCGGTGAGCAGAAGCAGGGCCATGATGTAGGGCCAGCCCTGCACCAGCGTGATGAGGGTCCGAGGGAGAAGCGCCACCGAGACGCCCTTCAGACCCTTTCGGGCGGCGTAGCCGTCGACCTGCAGGTAGATGCCGAGGAAGAAGAGGGCTGCAGGGATGGACGCGGCGATGAGGATCTCGGTGTAGGGCACTCCCACGAAGGAGACCATGAGGAACGCTGCGGTACCCATGATGGGAGGCGTGATGGACCCGCCTGAGGCTGCCGTGGCCTCGACCCCACCGGCATAGGTGGGACTGAACCCGGAGCGCTTCATGGCTGGAATGGTCATCGGCCCCGTGGTCAGGACATTGGAGACCGCGCTTCCGCTCATCATGCCCATCGCTGCGCTGCTCGCCACGGACACCTTCGCCGCGCCGCCTCTGTAGCGGCCGAAGATCGACATCGAAAGTCTGTGGAAGAAGTCGGCACCGCCAGTGTGCTGCAGGGCCACCCCGAAGACCAGAAAACCGACCAGGATGGTTGCCGCAGTCTGGATGGGCAGGCCCAGCAGGCTCTCGGCTCCCATGGTGTGCACCTGTGCCAGGGTCTTGAGGTCGTAGCTGACACCCTGAAGGACTCCGATAGGAAGATCCCCCGCCACCAGTGGATACAGTGAGAACAGCAGGGCGATCACCGTGACGATCATTCCACCGGTCCGGCGCAGCGCTTCGAGCACCACGATCCACAGCAGGAACGCGGCGACTGTCGCGGCGGTGGGCGCCATGTACTCCCAGCCGAAGTCGTGGATACGGGTCCCGTTGACGGCGAAATAGCCGCAGACGCTCGCCGCAACCACCATCAGCAGCACATCGAAAGCCTGCACTGGGCGTTCCTCGGGAGCGAGGTCGTCGCCAGATCCGTCCTCCCGCTGCTCCGCCGCCTGAGCGAGCGGGATCTTGCGCAGCGGATTGACGATGAACACCACCGGGAGGAACACGCCCAGGATCAGATAGAGGTACGAGTTCCTCAGCAGAGCCAGTCCGCCCACGTTCCAGAAGAAGACCTGGTTCATGGCGAGCAGCACGCCCAGGACCGTCAGCACGATCACGACCATCCGCCAGAACGGCGTCACTCGGTTCTCAGTTCTCATCGCTGGTCCTCTCGTTTCCCAAGTTCTCGGCCTTCCATTCGGTCCAGTTCTCTTCGAGGTCCTGCTCGGAAGAGGACTCCAGGACGGTGGGCCAGGCTTCCCGCATCCGCTCGCCACGCTCGATCAGTTCGTTGTTCTTCTCCTCGAGCTCCTCCGTCCACACTCCGCGCTCCTTGAAGAAGCGGACGGTGCCGGCGTGGAACGGGACCACCAGAGGTTCTTTGAGGACCGCGTCGAGGGAGAACTGCTGGGTGTCCGGCGTGGTGTCCTCGTAGTGCTCATAGTTCTCGACCATCGATTTCACGAGGAGGTAGACCTCCTCGGTGTCTCGGTCCCCCATCGTGGTGATCGGAATCGTGTACTCCAGGACCTGGGCGCTCTCGCCCTCCTCCACACCCGGGACGTCGGTCACCTCACCGACGTTCACCATGGGCATGAGCTCGTCCCAGGTCTCGTAGCGGCCCGGGTCTGGGTCGTCGAAGGTCAGCCATTTCACATCGGTCGTGGAGGCGAGCTCCTCGATGTTGGAGCCGACGACGTTCTGGTAGAGGGAATCGATCCGACCCGCCTGGAGAGCATCGAGCTGCTCGGCGTAGGAGATGGGAACTTTCTGGACATCCTCACCGGTGAGGCCGCCATAGTTGAGGAACCCCTCCATCTTGTTGTTGATGGAGGTGCTCGCGGTCAGGTCAGGGAACTGTGTGCCCTCCAGGTCCTCGAAGGAGTCGATGCCGCTGTCCGCGCGGACCAACAGGCCGTAGTAGCCGAGGGGAGCCCACACCAGACTCACGTCCTGGGGCCCCCACTGCTCGTTGGCATACTCATAGTCGCCCTCGAAGGCGTAGAAGTACTCGTCGCCGGCCCGGGCATAGTCTGCGGTGCCGTTCACCAGCGGGGCCAGGCGGCCGATGCCGGTGTCCGAGGTCATCAGCCGCACCTGAAGCCCCTCTTCGTTGGTCAGGGTGTTCGCGATAGCGGCAAGGTCGTTATAGGTGCCGGTGCCCACGTTGTAGGTGGACCACACCGATTGCTCCGGCAGTGCGTCGGAGTCCGCACCCGCGCTGGCGTCGCCGCTGGCACAGCCGGTAAGGGCGAGCAGTGCGACGGCGCTCAAGGCAGTTGCACGGATCTTCGCTGTCTTCATCGTGGCCTTTCGATCTACAGAGGTCGGCGCTCAGCGCCCGGAGAAGGAAGGAGCCCTCTTCTGGAGAAGGGCCTTTTTGCCTTCCATAAAGTCAGAGGTCTCGAACAGGGCGGGCTGGTGCTCCCGCTCGAAGAGGAGGGCCTCCTCGTAGGTGCTGGAGGCTTCGCGGATCCCGCGCTTGACCGCAGCGACGGCCAGCGGCGCCCTGCTCGCGAGTTCCTCGGCGCGGGCCATCGCGGCGGGCAGCACGTCCTGGTCCGTCACCAGGTGATCGGCAAGACCTGTGGCGAGTGCCTCGGTCCCAGCGATGGGCACTGCCTCGAGCAGAATCTTCTGCGCACGTGCGGCGCCCACTCTTCGGACCAGCGAGTGGATCAGCCCGCCGTCGGCGATCAGGCCCAACCGGGTGAACGGGAACAAGAATCGCGCACTGGTGCCGATCACGACGACGTCGCAGCAACACACCAGGCCCACCGCCACACCCGCCGCGGGACCGCTCACCGCGGCGACGACCGGTTTGTCGAGCGTTGCCAGCCGACGGACGAGAACCGCGAGATCTTCCATGCGGGCGGCACCCTCGGCTGGATCCGTGGGCGGCATCGCTGCCAGGTCACCACCGCTGCTGAAGCATTCTCCCGAGCCGGTCAACACCACGGCCCGCACTCTCGGATCTTCGGCGAGCTCCGCCAGCTCGGCGCGCAGTTCGGTGCGCATCCGGGATCCGAGCACGTTTCGGCGGGGAGGATCCTCGAGCACCACGATCGCCACGGCACCAGCACGCTGGACACGTACTCGCGCCGAAGTGTCGGCGGGGAGCTGATGCGGCACGGAAGTCTCCAATGTGTGGGAAAAATGTCGTGCAGATCACACTTCCACGGCCACTGATAAAGTTCAAATACCTAATGAAGGGTTGATTGATACCTGTATCGCAATTATCCGCTTCGAGGTGTTATCCGGATCACAAGTGCGCAATCCTAGGAAAAGACCTCTGCACATCCCGTCTTCAAGGAGCGCTCCATGAACCCAGCCGCAGCAGATCTGCTCGATGTCGAAGCAGACTTCAGTTCCGAGGAGCGTGAGACCCAGGGAATGGTTCGCGAGTTCGTGGACAGACGCATCCGTCCGAACATCGCCGCGTGGTACGCGGATGCACACTTCCCGCAGGAGATCATCGCTGAGATGGCCACGCTTGGTCTGCTCGGCATGCATATCAAGGGTTATGGGTGCGCCGGAAAGTCCGCAGTGCAGTACGGCATCGCCATGCAAGAACTCGAGGCCGGAGATTCTGGCCTGCGCACATTCGTCTCGGTCCAAGGCTCGCTGGCGATGTCCGCGATCGCCAAGCATGGCTCCGAGGAGCAGAAGCAGCGTTACCTGCCAGGCATGGCCGCCGGTGAGATCATCGGGTGCTTCGGACTGACCGAGCCCACCGCGGGCTCGGACCCGTCAACCATGGCGACCACCGCAGTGCGCGAGGGCGACCAGTGGGTCCTCCAGGGCGTCAAGCGCTGGATCGGTCTCGCCTCGATCGCCCAGGTGGCCGTGATCTGGGCGAAGGTCGTCGACGAGAGCGGGCGCAGTCGGGTCCGCGGCTTCCTCGTTCCCACCGACACTCCCGGTTTCACCGCTACTCCCATCGAGCAGAAGCTGTCGATGCGCGCCTCCATCCAGTGCGACATCACCATGGAGGACGTCCGTCTTCCGGCCGATGCCATCCTTCCCGAGAACCCGGGACTCCGAGGCCCCTTCTCATGCCTCAACGAGGCCCGCTACGGCATCATCTGGGGAGCCCTGGGGGCAGCGCGGGACAGCTTCAATGCCGCCCTGGAGTATTCCCAGCACCGAGTTCAGTTCGACAAGCCGCTTGCGGCGTACCAGCTCTCCCAGGCAAAACTCGTGAACATGGCCCTGGAGATCCAGAAGGGGCAGCTGTTGGCGCTGCGCATCGGCCGCCTCAAGGATCAGAATCGCTTGGAGAACCACATGATCTCCGCGGGCAAGTTGAACAACTGCAGGATCGCGATCGACGTGTGCAGAGAAGCGCGCACGATGCTCGGTGGCAACGGCGTCACCCTCGACTACTCGCCGCTGCGCCATGCCAACAATCTCGAGTCCGTGCGCACCTACGAGGGCACCGATGAGGTGCACAGCCTGATCCTCGGCCAGCACCTCACCGGACACTCCGCCTTCCGCTGAGCCGGACTGCGCCCTGTGGTTTCGGGGCCAGGACCGGCTCCGGCGGCCCTCCTCCCGTCCGCGAGTGGTGGACACTGTAGCCATGGACGAATCACCGCGCGCAGCCTCCGACCGTGACATGGAGCGCGTGATCCTCGAGCTGCTCGCGCAGCGCGCCGAGGCCGCGACGATCTGCCCCTCCGAGGCGGCGCGCGCGGTGGCCGGCCAGCAGTGGCGGAGTCAGATGGACGCGGCACGGGCAGCGGCTCGACGCCTGGTGGCCGCCGGCGTCGTCGACATCACCCAGCGCGGCGACGTCGTCGATCCGACCACGGCACGGGGGCCGATCCGGATCCGGCGTCGTCCCGCCGACGGCGCCGCTGGCTGACCCGGCGCTCCCACACGCCTTGCCCCACGTCCGGCCGCGTGCGAATCTGCAGGCATGATCGCATCACTCGAACTCCCCGCGACCTTGCCGACCCGAATCGGCGATCTGACCCTGCGGCGCGCGCAGCACGAGGACCTCGACACCCTGATGCGGCTGCTCGCCGATGACCCGATCAGCGCCGGGCGCGGCGACCAGGCCGCGGCGGCGGACGTCGATCGCTACGACGCAGCACTCACGGACCTGATCAAAGATCCGTCCAACGAGATGCTGCTGGTGATCAGCGGATCCGGCGACCCGATGGCCACGATGCAGCTCACCCGGATCCCCGGCCTGACCCGTCGCGGCTCCACACGGCTGCTGATCGAGGCGGTCAGGGTCTCCAGCGCCCGACGATCGAGCGGAATAGGATCGGCGATGATGACATGGGTGGTCGATGTGGCCGCCCCGGCCACCGGTGCCTCGCTGGTGCAGCTGACCTCTGACGACGCTCGGGGCGATGCGCACCGCTTCTACGAGCGCCTGGGGTTCGTGGCCTCGCACCGCGGTTTCAAGTACCAGCTCGCGGCTCCACCCACCAGCGCCTGAGGAGTCAGTCCCGTTGGGACGCCTCTTGGGCGATCGCGACCACGCGGTGTTCACCGAGGGGTTCGCGGCGCTGAATGCCCGGATGATCGCCCCGCTCACGGCGCGCTTCGCCGCCCTGGACGCCGACACGACTGACACCGAGATCCACTCGCTGATCGAGGAGATGATCTCGGTCCTGCGCCCCGTGCAGGCCAGGTTTGCCGATCTCTCACTCCTGGAAGACCAGGTCATCGCCTTGATGGACGAGCTGAGCGAGCGCAGGCTCCACCCGGCCCCACGCCGCGTCCTGGGCCGAATCCAGGAGCAGATGGAGGCGCTCGAGGAGGGCTGAAACAGGGTCTGACAGCAGCTGCCTGACCCTGACGCCTGCCCTGGGCATCGGCGCGGCAGCCGCCCGGTTCAATCCGCGGATCCGCACACTCGGCGAACCAGCCCGGGACCTCGTCGACGCGCAGGCGCGGCACAGGGTCATCGAACGGGAGACCTCTCGCTCGGCGCGTCAGCACTGGTAGTCGCCCGGCTCGAGAGGCCTCCCCATCCAGCCGTCTCGCCTTCTGCTACCCCGCGTGTTGACCGTCACACCCTTGGTGCTATACTGAACGAACGGTCGGTAAATAATGCGACGGAATAGAGGATGACCATGTCACCCCAGAACCACCAGCACGCTCCCCTGCACCTCGCCGACGAGGGCGACGCCGCAGCGGCGCTCGCCGAGGCAGAGGCCGGGCAGAACCGCTTCGAGGAGATCATCGCCGAGGACTCCCGCGTCGAACCGCGGGACTGGATGCCCGAGTCGTATCGGAAGTCACTGGTGCGGCAGGTCTCCCAGCACGCGCACTCCGAGATCATCGGCATGCAGCCTGAGGGCAACTGGATCTCCCGCGCCCCCAGCCTCAAGCGCAAGGCCATCCTGATGGCCAAGGTCCAGGACGAGGCCGGCCACGGTCTCTACCTCTACTCCGCCGCGGAGACCCTCGGCCGCCCCCGCGAAGAGATGTATGACCAGCTCTACACCGGCAAGGCCAAGTACTCCTCGATCTTCAACTACCCGGCCCGGACCTGGGCCGATATCGGTGCGATCGGCTGGCTGGTCGACGGCGCCGCGATCGTGAACCAGGTGCCGCTCTGCCGCGCCTCCTATGGGCCCTATGGCCGCGCCATGGTGCGCATCTGCAAGGAGGAGTCCTTCCATCAGCGCCAGGGCTGGGAGATCCTCCACTCGCTCTCCCACGGCACGCAGGCCCAGCACCAGATGGCTCAGGAGGCCGTGGACCGCTTCTATGGGCCGGCGCTGCAGATGTTCGGCCCCCCGGACGGGGACTCGCCGAACTCCCAGCAGTCCATGGAGTGGAAGATCAAGCGCTTCACCAACGACGAGCTGCGCCAGCGCTTCGTGGACATGCTGGTCCCTCAGGTCGAAGCCCTGGGTCTGACCCTGCCGGATCCCGAGTTGAAGTGGAACGAGGAGCGCGGCCACTACGACTTCGGCGACCTGGACTGGGACGAGTTCTTCGCCGTCATCAAGGGCAACGGCCCGCTGAGCCGGCAGCGCCTGGAGCACTACCGCAAGGCGCGCGACGAGGGCGCCTGGGTCCGCGAGGCGGCGGTCGCGTATGCGAACCGGGCGTCCCGCAACGAGGACCACGACCAGGCCGCCCTGATCGGCGCCTGAGCCTCACCCGCTGCGCTCCCGGTGCAGCTGCACTCCCCCGACATCACCGCTAGAAAGGCGAGGCCATGACCTCCAGCGCAGATTCAAGCTCCTGGCCCCTCTGGGAGGTCTTCATCCGGTCCTCGCGCGGGCTCTCCCATGTGCACGCGGGCTCGCTGCACGCCCCGGATGCCACCATGGCGATCCGCAACGCCCGGGACCTCTACACCCGGCGCAATGAGGGGACTTCGGTGTGGGTGGTGCCGGCCGCGGCGATCATGGCCTCGGACCCCGACTCCAAGGGCGCCTACTTCGAATCTGCCCAGGGCAAGAGCTACCGCCATGCCACGTATTACACCCAGTCCGAAGGGGTGAAGCACCTGTGAGCTTCGCATCGCATGACTCCGCCACCCGCCAGTCCCAGGGCGAGGCGATCACCGCCGAGGAGATCGCCGCCTCCGGCGCCAAGGCCGAGGACGCCACCGCACGGTACGCGCTGCTGCTGGGCGACGACGCGCTGATCCTCTCCCAGCGTCTGGGCGCCTGGGTGTCCCGGGCCCCTGAGCTGGAGGAAGATGTCGCCCTGGCGAACATCGCATTGGACCTGCTCGGTCACGCCCGGTTCCTGCTCACCTACGCCGGCACCGCCTGGGACAAGTCCGAGGATGACCTCGCGTACTTCCGCCCCGAAGAGGACTTCCGCTCCTGCCGCCTGGTGGAGCAGGAGAACGGGGACTTCGGCAAGACCATCGCGCGTCAGCTGATCTTCAGCTTCTACCAGCACGAGCTCTACAGCCGGCTGGTGCACTCCACCGACACCACCCTCGCGGCCATCGCCGAGAAGGCGCTGAAGGAAGTGGACTACCACCAGGATCACGCCGCCCAGTGGATGCTGCGGCTGGGCCTGGGCACTCAGGAGTCCGCCCGACGCGTCCAGGCCGGCCTGGACTCGGTCTGGTCCTACGTCGAAGAGCTCTTCACCGACGTGGAGCCGATCACCGAGCTCGGGGATATCGCGGTACTGCCCTCCACCCTGCGTGAACCCACGCTGACCCGGCTCCACCAGGTCATCGAGCAGGCAGGGCTGAGCATCCCCGACATGTCCGGCGCCCACGGAGCCGACCGCTCCGGGCGGCACTCCGAACAGCGCGGACTGATCCTGGCCGAGATGCAAGTGCTGGCCCGCCAGCACCCCGGAGCCACCTGGTGAGAGGAGCACTCATGGCAGTGATGGGACCCGAAGTTGTGACCCTGCCCCCCGGCGCCTCGGTCTGGGAGGTCGCCGCGAGCGTCAATGATCCAGAGATCCCGGTGCTCAGCATCGCCGATCTGGGGATCCTGCGCGAGGCCCGGGTGGAGCAGGACGGCACCGCCGTCGTCGTGATCACCCCGACCTACTCCGGCTGCCCGGCCATGGACACGATCAACGCCGATGTCACAGCGGCGCTGCGTCATGCCGGACACGAAAAGGTGCGCATCGAGACCGTGCTGCACCCGGCATGGACCACCGACTGGATGACCGAGGAGGGCAAGACGAAGCTGCGTGAATACGGCATCGCCCCACCCACCGGCAAGGCAGCCCTGGGGCCGGTCCGCGTGGGCCTGAGCGTGAAGTGCCCACGGTGTGACTCCCCCGATACTCGTGAGATGACCCGCTTCGGCTCCACCGCATGCAAGGCGCTGTACCAGTGCCGGGCCTGCCTGGAGCCCTTTGACCACTTCAAGGTGCACTGATGTCGACGACCACACGCCGCCGGGCGACCTTCTCCACGCTCACCGTCTCCGAGGTGCGCCCGCTCACCGCAGACTCCGTAGAGGTCACCTTCGCGGTGCCCCCGGAGCTTCACGAGGACTTCGACTACGCGCCGGGTCAATACGTGGCGCTGCGCACCGAGCTCGACGGCCAGGAGATCCGCCGCTCCTACTCGATCTGCACCGAGCCGACACCCGGTGAGATCCGAGTGGCGATCAAGCGCGACATCGGCGGTGTGTTCTCGAACTGGGCCAATGAGTCGCTCAAGCCAGGGGATCAGATGGAGGTGATGAACCCCTCCGGGGCGTTCGTCTCCAAGACCGCGATCACCTCGATGAACAACCCGGCCAAGCTCGCCGAGGAGGCCGTGGCGCTGCGCTCCGATGTGCACCTGGTCGCCTTCGCCGCCGGTTCCGGGATCACCCCGATCATGGCCATCGCCCGATCGGTGCTGGCCGCCTCGAAGGACTCCACCTTCGACCTGATCTACGCCAACCGCTCCGCCGGAGATGTCATGTTCGCCGAGGAGCTCGGTGACCTCAAGGACCGCTACCCCGCGCGACTGGCGGTCCATCATGTGCTCAGCCGCGAGCAGCGGATCAACCCGCTGCTCACCGGCCGGATCGACGAGGAGAAGCTCAGCGACCTGCTGGACAAGGTGCTGCGTGTCCCAGACACCGACGAGTGGTTCCTCTGCGGACCCTTCGAGCTGGTCCAGATGGCCCGGGACTCTTTGGCCGCCCGGGGGGTGGAGGAGGACAAGATCCGGTTCGAGCTCTTCACCACCGGACGCCCGGACCGCCCCGAGGGCCAGCAGGGCCGCAAGGTCGAGGCCGACCCGAAGGGTGACAACATCGCGATCGAGTTCACCCTCGACGGGCTCACCGGAGCGGTCGCCTCCCCGGCGGGCTCGGGAGAGACCGTGCTCAACGCCGCGCTGCGCGCCCGACCCGACGTGCCCTTCGCCTGCGCCGGAGGGGTCTGCGGCACCTGCCGCGCGAAGGTGGTCTCCGGAGACTTCGAGATGGAGGAGAACTTCGCGCTGGAGGCCGACGAGGTCGAGGCCGGATACATCCTGACCTGTCAGACCCGGCCGACCTCCAAGCAGCTCGTGGTCGACTACGACGCCTGAGTCCAACCCGTTTCGCACCTCAGCGAAGACCTCTCCCTGAGCCCCCACGCCCAGCCCTCACACCAGGAGCCTCCATGATTCAGCTGAGCATCACCGACGGCGTCGCCGAGATCGTCCTGGACGCGCCGAAGAAGCTCAACTCCCTGGATGAGCAGGCGCTCGATGACCTCGATGCCGCCTACCAAGAGGCTGAACAGGCAGGAGTCCGGGCACTGCTGCTGCGCGGTGAGGGCAAGGGCTTCTGCGCCGGACGGGACATCTCCGACGTCGTGCCCGCCACCGACGACGCGCTGGGCTACCTGCAGGGGAAGGTCACCCCGCTGATGCGCCGCATGGCCGAGTTCCCCGCGCCGACCTTCGCCGCCGTGCAGGGAGCCTGCCTCGGGGTGGGCCTGGGCCTGGCCATCGCCACCGATGTGGTCTACGTGGCCGAGAACGCCAAGATCGGCTCCCCCTTCGCCGCTCTCGGGGCCACGCTGGACTCGGGCGGACATGCGCTCTTCGTGGAGCGCCTGGGTGCGCACCGGACCCTGGATCTGATCTACACCGCTGACCTGATGTCAGGCGCGGAGGCCGTGACCGCAGGGCTCTTCTCCCGTGCGGTTCCGGCCGAGGAGCTGCTCGAGTTCACCCGTGAGAAGGCGGCCGTGGCCGCCGCCGGGGCCACTCTGGCGTTCCGCGAGTCCAAAGCCCTGGTGGCCGCGGTGAGGGACCAGCGGATCGGCCTGTGGGAGTCCCTGAACGCGGAGAACCACGCGCAGGGTCGGCTGTGCGACTCTGCGGACTACACCGAGGGCTTCGCCGCGTTCCAGGAGAAGCGCAAGCCGGTGTTCCACGGGAGCTGATGGAAGCTCGACGCGTCCTCAATGATCCGACGCGTCATCAGAAACCTCCCACATGCAGCCGATGGACCGGTGAATGAGCCAGGGATCCGGTCCAGGACCGGCTGTCTGCCCGCGTTCCGACTGTCTGCCCGCGTTCCGGCTGTCTGTCCTGTGCCGTCGTGAGTCGCGCTCCTGCGTCGTGGTCCGGCGTCGTGTGCCGCAATATGCCGCGACGTCATCGAACCTCGATGGCGCCCATCATGCCGAGGTCCTCATGGTCGAGGATGTGGCAGTGGTAGACGGTGCGGCCGCTGAAGGCCTCGAAGGCCACTCGGACCGTCACCTCCCCGAAGGCCGGGATGTTGACCACGTCCTGCCACCGCGGTCCGGAGACGTCGCGGTCGCCGTCTGCCACGACCTGCATGGGCCACACGTGCAGGTGCATCGGGTGATCCATGGGACTGGAGTTGATCAGGGTCCACTCCTCCACGGTGCCCACCTGAGCCCGCTGGTCGATGCGCTCGGCGTCGAACTCGCGCCCGTCGATCGTGAATGACATCATCCCCCCGGGACCGCTCATGCCTCTCATCCCGCCCATGCCCATGCCCATGTCCATGTCGAAGTCCAGGGTGCGTCGGGCGTCGACCGGCTCATCGCGCAGGTCCCGCAGGGCCGTGCCCGCCGGCACGGGTCCGGGCTCCTCGACCGGATCCCCGGCGACCTCAAGGATGAGCAGGTTGATCGGCTCGTCGTCGCCGGGGCCCTCCCCGGGTGCGGCCCCGCCCATCATGCCGCCCATGCTCCCGCGGTCCACCGGGGCGGTGCGAAGCGTGGAGGTCCCCTCGCGGGTGTCCACCAGCAGCTCCACGCGGTTGCCGGGGGCCAGCATCACCTCGGTCACCTCCACCGGCTCGGGCAGCCGGCCGACATCTCGGCCCAGCAGTCGCAGCCCCTGCCCGTCCAGGGTCAGGCGCAGGTACCGGGAAGGGCAGGCGTTGACGACCCGCCACAGCTCCCGCTCCCCCGGCGCCGCGGCGGCCTCAGGGCGGACCTGGCCGTTGACCAGCACGGTCTCACCCTCCCGGCCCATCATCCGCTGCGGCGGGGATGCCTCGGTGAGGTTGCCGGAGCCGTCCAAGGTGATGTCGGAGACGACCAGGACGCGCTCCCGGGCCACCGGGACAGGATCCGGATCCTCGACGACGATGGTCCCGTAGAGCCCTGCCGCGACCTGATCGGCCACGTGCCCATGCCTGTGCGGGTGGTACCAGTAGGTGCCGGGAGCGTGGTCCTGTGGCAGGACGTACTCGTAGTCGAAGGACTCACCAGGTTCGATGCTCACGAAGGGGTTGTCCCCGTTGCCCTCGGGGGACACGTGCAACCCGTGCACGTGCAGGTTCGTCGGGGCCTCCAGGCCGTTGGTCATCGCCACCCGGAGGGTGTCCCCGCCCCGGATCCGCAGGGTGGGTCCGGGCAGCGAGGAGTTGAATGCCTGCACGCTCGCCTCGCGCGCCCCGATCCGCACTCGGGTGGGAGCGGCCTCCAGGGCCAGGTCCAGGACCCCGTCCCGGCTGGTCAGCACCTCGGGCTGCAGCAGCGCCCTGCCGCCGCCGAGGGTCTCACCGCCGCGGCTGGTCCACCACAGCCCGCCCGCGCCCACGGCCGCGGCACCGGCCCCGACCGCACCCAGGGCCAGCAGCTCCCGGCGTGTCAGCGGGCTCACCGGTCACCATCCTCCAGGGTCCGCAATCGTTCGTTGTACTCCTCCGTGCTGATCTCCCCGCGCGCGTAGCGCTCCTCGAGGATCTGTCGGGACCGGCGCGGGAGCGCCCCGGTCGCCGGAGCGGAACCACCCTGTCGGCTCCCGTCGGTGGAACCGCCGGTGAAGGCCTTCACAAGCACGACCACCAGCACCACCGTTCCCACGATCAGCAGGATCCAGAAGAGCCACATCCAGCCCATGCCCGCTCCCATTCCGGTGTCCCACATCATCGCGGTCCTCCTTCGTCGATCGGTCCATTGCTCTTCACCGGCGGCCGCATGAGTGCGACGCCCCGGGGTGGTCAGGTATGTTCCGAGAGCTCCTGGAGCATCCGCGCCCTCTCGGGGATCGGTCAGCCGTTGAGCACGCGGTAGCCGGTCGCTTCGATGGCGTCCCGCACGGCGTCGGTGGAGGCGAGCCCGGTCACGCTGACGAGCGAGGCCCCTCCGGCGACGAGTTCGACCCGGACGTCATTCACCCCGTTCAGGAAGCTCACCGCCTCGGTGACGGAATCTGCACAATGTCCGCAGGTCATTCCCTCCACCTGGTAGGTCTCGGCGCCGACCGGCGTCCCGCGGGGGTCTGCACTCTGGCGCCCAGTGGGGATCGCCGCGTCGCCGGCTGGGGCACAGCACGAGCAGCCGGTGTCGACGATCGACAGCGCGGTGCGGGTGGATTCGGTCATGACGGTCTCCCTCATGTCTTGGACGAGGCCGGACAGCACATCCACTCCCGGTATATACCCCCAGGGGGTATTAGTCAAGGAGTGGGTGCTGTTCTTCTCGGTGACGGACAGGAGGCACAGGCCTGCTCCATGTCCTGCGAGCTGCTCGGGGCTCGCCGCAGCCGATAGATGCGGGCGACACAGCAGCTGCGCACGTCACACCGTCTGCCTGCGTGTGGACGCCGCGCGGCTCCGCGCACTCAGCCTCCAGCGACCTGACGCCGGAACGCTCCCGGTGAGAGCCCGTATTCATGCTTGAAGGCTCGGCTGAAGCTCGACGCCTCGGGGTACCCCCAGCGGGCGGCCACCGCGCTGATCACTCGGTGCGCCTGGGAGGGGTCTCCGAGCTCCATCCGGCACCGCTCCAGCCTTCGCTGCCGGATCCACTCGCTGATGGTCGTGCCCTCCTGGGCGAAGATGCCCTGCAGGTAGCGCACCGAGACATGCAGCGCGCGCGCCACGGCACCGACCCCGAGATCGGGATCCCCCAGATGGTCATCGATGTGCCTGACCGCCTCCAGGTAGACCACGTCGCGGGTGGGGACCTCGGCCGCCGGTCGGAACCGGGAGAGCAGCGTGGCCTGGACCAGCTGCAGCACCGCTGAGGCGGCCCTCGGGTCCGGAGCCATCTCACCCTTCTGCAGCTGACCGTCGAGGCTGCTCAGCAGCGAGGAGGTCAGCGCGCCGAGACCCGCAGAACCGGGAATCCGCTGGGCGACCACGGCCCGGGCCTGGTCGGCGGAGAGCCCGAGGTGCTCCACCGCAATCTGGACCACAAACATCCGGTACGGCCCGCCGAAGACGAGATCATAGGGGCGGCGCGTGTCATAGATGACCAGATCCCCCGGGGAGAGCAGCGCCTCCCGGCCGTCCTGCCGGGTCAGCGAGCTGCCCTGCACCTGCAGCGCGAACTTGAACACCCCCGGGTCCCCGGCAGCGATGGCCTGCCGGCTGCGCCGCACGGTGACCGCGTCACCGCCGACCCCGGCCACGCTGAGCGACCCCAGGGCCAGTCCGGTGAGCTCACCGTTGAATCGACCCGGCTCCTCGGTGCTCGCGTCCAGCGGCACGAACGCGGTGTTGACCGCATGCCGCCACGCCTCGAAGCGGTCCTGTGGCGCCAGCTCGGCCGGATCAAAGGAGACCTGGCCCGGCGTCGGGCTCATCGCCTCGCGCTTTCTCTGGTCAGCATCGCTCCAGTCTCGCACCACGATGTGATGGGTGCCACAACCATGCACCTGGTGCACAGTGCCGTGCGCCTGCGATCAAGGCGCCGCACCGCTGCCTGGCCATGCTGGGGGCACTGCCGAGGAACTGCGATCGAAGGAGAGAAGACCATCGTGAATGATGCCATGACCACCGACTACGTCGTGATCGGCGCCGGGTCCGCCGGCTCCGTGATCACCCGCCGACTGCTCGACGCCGGCCACAGCGTGCACCTGATCGAGGCCGGGGGTCGCGACGAGGACCCGCACATCCACAGTCCCCAGGGCTGGCCGATGCTGATGCAGGGGACCTCCGACTGGGCGCTGACCACGGTGCCACAGGTCCACGCCGGCAATCGCAGCATCGCCTGGCCGCGCGGGAAGGTGCTCGGCGGCTCCGGGTCGCTCAACGGGATGATCTACATCCGCGGCCACCGCTCGGACTATGACAAGTGGGCTGCGGCCGGGTGTGAGGGGTGGAGCTGGGAGGATGTGCTTCCACTCTTCAAGCGCTCTGAGGACCATGAGGACGGAGCCTCCGAGTTCCACGGCGCCGGCGGACCGCTGCACGTGGAGAAGATCGTGAACCGCCATGCCAGCTCGGAGGCCTTCGTCCAGGCCGCGAACAGCGTGGGCATCTCAGAGACCCAGGACTTCAACGGCGAGCAGCTCTCCGGCGCCGGCTTCAACCACACCACCACCAAGGACGGGAAGCGGCACAGCCCCTGGCGGGCCTTCATGCATCCGATCCTCGGCCACGAGCGGCTCACCCTGACCACCGACGCCCTGGTGCACCGGATCATGGTGGCGGACGGGCGCGCCACCGGCGTGGAGTACAGCACCGGGACCGGCACACACACTGCGCGGGCCTCCGCGGAGATCGTGCTCTGCGCCGGCGCGATCGGATCACCGAGCATCCTGCAGCATTCGGGCATCGGGGACCTCGCCGACCTGGCACAGGCAGGGATCGACATGGTCGCAGAGCTGCCCGGGGTGGGCAAGAACCTGCACGACCACGTCCTGGCCAGCGTGATCTACGAGGCGCCGGAGCCGCTGGCCGAGGGCCGGCACAACCTGCTCGAGGCGCAGCTCTTCGCGCACAGTCAGCAGACCCAGGAGGAGGCGCCGGACATCCAGCCGCTCTTCATGCACTTCCCCTACCCCACTGACGGCGGCGCGACGCCCGCCGCCGGGTTCACCGTGAACGCCGGGATCGTGCGGCCGCTCTCCCGCGGCACGCTGCGAGTGGCCAGCGCGGACCCGCGGCAGGCGCCGTTGCTGGATCCCAACCTGCTGGCCGAGGACTACGACCTCGAGGCGCTGTGCGACGCCATCGAACTCTGCCGGGAGATCGGCGCCCAGGATGCGCTGGCTCCCTACCGCAAGGCGGAGTTCAGCCCCTCGGCACCGCTGGAGACCCGTGATCAGGTCCGTGCCCACGCCCGAGCCATGGCCGGGACCTACCACCACCAGGCGGGCACCTGCCGGATGGGCGTCGATGACCTCTCGGTGGTGGACCCGTCGCTTCGGGTGCGCGGCGTCACCGGGCTGCGCGTGGCCGATGCCTCGATCATGCCGGCACTGCCCAGCGGCAACACCAACGCCCCCACGATCATGATCGGCGAGAAGGCCGCAGACCTGCTGCTGGGCCATTGAAACACCCCGTCCTGACTGTTCCGATGACACCTGAGGAGAACACCATGACCGCCACCACGCTGCTCGAGCAGGTCACCAGCACCGAGGGCCACAAGGTCCACGACCCCGCGACCGGGGAGCTCATCGGGCACTCCCCCGCCGCCTCGGCCGCAGACCTCGACGACGCCGTCGCCCGCGCCCTGCGCGCCCAGCCTTCCTGGGCCGCCACCGGCCACAGCAGACGCCAGGCCGCGCTGCATGCCGCCGCCGATGCGATCGAGGCCCACGCCGAGGAGCTGGCCCAGCTGCTCTCACGAGAACAGGGCAAGCCTCTCAACGGCCCCAATGCCCGCTTCGAGGTCGGTGCCTGCGTGGCCTGGCTGCGCACCGCCGCCTCCATCCCGGTGGAGCCGGAGGTGCTGCTCGATGATGAGTCCGGCTACGCGGAGCTGCACTACCGTCCGCTCGGCGTCGTCGGGGCGATCGGGCCGTGGAACTGGCCGATGATGATCTCGATCTGGCAGATCGCCCCGAGCCTGCGGATGGGCAACACCGTGGTGGTCAAACCCTCTGAGTACACTCCGCTGAGCGTGCTGGCCCTGGTCAAGGTGCTCAATTCGGCGTTGCCCGCAGATGTGCTGATCGCGGTGCCCGGGGATGGGTCGCTGGGCAAGCAGCTCACCGAGCACGGCGACATCGCGAAGATCACGTTCACCGGCTCGGTGGCCACGGGCAAGGCGATCATCAAGACCGCGGCGGACACCATGAAGCGGATGACCATGGAGCTCGGTGGCAACGACGCCGGGATCGTGCTCGAGGACGCCGATCCGCAGGCCATCGCCGAAGACCTCTTCTGGGGTGCGTTCATCAACACCGGGCAGACCTGCGCGGCGCTGAAGCGGCTCTACGTGCCGGACGCGATCTACGACGAGGTCTGTCAGGCGCTGACCGAGGTGGCGGCCAAGATGCCGATGGGCATCGGGCTTGAAGAGCAGAACGTGCTCGGGCCGCTGCAGAACGCGAAGCAGCGTGACATCGTCGCCCGGCTTGTGGATGCCGCGCGGGACTCCGGCGCGCGGGTGCTGTTCGGCGGCGATCCCGACGCCGACGCCCCGGGCTTCTTCTATCCCACCACCCTGGTGGCCGATATCGATCCGCAGAACCCCCTGGTCACCGAGGAGCAGTTCGGTCCGGCGCTGCCGATCGTGCGCTACAGCGATCTCGAGCAGGCGATCCAGTGGGCGAACGGCCTGGAGGTCGGGCTGGGCTCCTCGGTCTGGTCCTCCGACCCCGAACGCGCCACCGAGGTGGCCTCCCGGCTGCAGGCGGGCACCACCTGGATCAACAAGCACGGCGCCATCGATCCGCGGGTGCCCTTCGGTGGCGCCAAACAGTCGGGCTTCGGCCTGGAGTTCGGGCTGCAGGGACTCAAGGAGGTCGCGCAGCCTCATGTGATCCAGCGCTGAGCGACGTCGCGGCCTCGACAGCGGCACTCACCGACCAGGCGCTGGAAGCAGCCGGAGCCATGAAGCGGCGCTGGTACGCCTGGACGCCGTCACCGGGGGCTGGTCACCCGGTTCTCACCCGGTGTTCGCCCACGCTGACACCGGGGATCCGGCCTTCGGCCGGCAGTTCCGCTCCTCGGGCGAATCCCGCCCAGAGCGCCCGGGCGGCCCGTCCCGTCTCCTGGATCTGTTCCCAGGATGCCCCTTCGAGCAGGCCCAACCCCTGAGTGTTCGCCCTGGTCCCGAAGAGCAGCGCGAGATCGATCCCGTGTGCCGATCCGAAGAAGTTGTCGGGAGCGGCCCAGTCCACGATGAAGTAGTGCGCCCTGCCCCCGGCTCGACGGTGCCGCCGGGCAAAGGTGCGGATGCCCGTGACATAGATGAGCCTGGTCCCCAGCCGGCTCAGCAACGTCATCGCGGGTGAACCGATCACCGGAAGCTCGCGGATCCAGCTCACCGGCCGCGCAACCGGGATGAACAGCCTGGCCTCCTCGGCGGTGTGCGTGATCATGATGTCGATATGCGGGGCGACAGCCTTCCAGGCGTCCTCGATCTTCGATTCGACCGGCAGGGGCGAGGCGCCGTACTGGGTCCCGAAGGGCATCAGCCCGCGCAGCCCGAACCGGGCGGCCGCCGCGCGCGCACGCTCCTGAACGCGCAGCACCTCTTTGATCGAGGCCTGCGCCGACACCTCAGGAGCCGCGGCGGCCATGGCGGACGCCATCTTGTGCCGTCCACGGGAGATGCCCAGCGGCGGGCTCTGCATGATGGCCCGGCGGAAGAGCCGTGGAGCATCTGGGGTAGCCATCAGATGGGCGATGGCGTCCCCGCCGGCTGACTGGCCGAAGAGCGTGACCTGCTCCGGGTCGCCGCCGAAGGCGTCGATGTTCCGCTGCACCCACTCCAGGGCGCAGAGCTGATCCAGCAGACCAAGATTGGCGGGTCGCCCATGGCCGCCGAGAAACCCGAAGGCTCCGAGGCGATACGTCACCGCGACGACGATGACGCGCTGTTCACTCACCAGGGCCGCCGGATCGTAGATGGGCGCGTCTCCGGCACCGCTGATGTAGGACCCGCCATGGATCCACACCATGACCGGCAGCAGCTCCCCCGGCTGCCGGTCCAGCGGCATCGTGACCGTGAGGTTCTGGCAGTCCTCGTCCTGGGGCAGCCCTCCGGCCTGGGTCCCGACCACAGGTTCCAGCTCCCGGATGCGCCACTGCGGGCACGCCGGCGAGGGATCCAGCGCAGCATAGGGCTCAGTCCAGTCTCCTGCGGGCCGCGGCGGCTGGAACCGCTGGGCCCGGGCGTAGGGAATTCCGGAGGCCTTGACCACCGGACCCACAGATCCTGCGATGACCGGTCCACAGGGAGGGATGAAGCTGTACTCGGCTGACATGCATGGCACCTCGGATCGACAACAGGTCCCCTTCAGTGAACCATTGCCTGGCCTCCCGCAGATTCAACTCGTCGGTTGTGAAGCAGCCCCCCCCAGTGAGCCGCCCAGCAGGCTGATGCGCCGAGCTGGTCCGGCTCCACGGTGGGCTACTCCGCCGAGGACCGTCCGCTCCACGCCTCGGCGTAGAACTCCGCGGAGCGGGAATTCAGCAGCTCCGTGTAGGCCTCCGAGGGCAACGACTGCGCAGAACCCTCGGGCAGCTCGGCGGAGAAGGCGGACACGCCCAGCCCCGCCTCGCCGTCACCCACGGTCAGCCCAGCGGCCTCGAGGATCGTGGGGTACATGCTGAGCTGGTCCACCCCTGGGCGCAGCGTGTCCGGATCAGCGCCGGGAATCCAGATCCGGTTGAAGATGCTCCGATCGGGGTGGTCCACGAGCTCCTCCTGGAAGGAATCGCCGGCGTTGACCGGCTTGAGATGGTCCCCCATGATCACCACCGCGGTGTCCTTCAGGTAGCCCTGGTCCTCCATGTGCTCCACGAAGCCCGCGACCTGCTCCATGGAGCAGCCGAGCACGGAGGTCGCCTCCTCCTGGGTGTCCACATCGCAGTAGTCGAACACGTGAACCGGCTCATGGGTGTCCAGGGTCAGCACCGAGAGGTTGAACGGCTCACCGGTCTGCTCGGACTCCGCGTGGAGCTCGTCCAGCTGATCCTCGGCTCGTTCCATCAGGCTCTGGTCGCTCAGTCCCCAGTCGCTGCGGAAGCTGCTGGAGGGCTCACCGGCGGCGCGCCAGTCCGCGAGCCCCTTCACCTCGGAGTAGCCGTGGCTGCCCAGGAAGGTGTTCTTCTCGGCGAAGGCGGGATTGGCCCCGCCCAGGAACACGCTGGTGTAGCCGTGATCCTTCAGGACATCACCCAGGCAGACCGTCCCGTCCAGATAGGTGTCGTCGCCGCCGCGCAGCTCCCCGAGGGCGCCGCTGCTCGCCGCAGAGGTGACGCCCGAGAGTGGAATCCCGCACTGCGTGGCGGTCAGCCCGGACATGGTCCAGCCGCCGCCGTCGTACTGCCGGAGGTCCTCCACGCTCTGCCAACCTTCGGCTGACCCGGTGACCTCCTTGAGCGGCTCGAACCCGTCCTTCTCGAAGAGCGCCTCATCTTCCAGGGTGGACTCTCCGGCCTCCAGGTAGATCAGGACCAGATTGCGTCTGTGCTCGTCGTCGAGGACCTCCGGCTCCACATAGTGATCCGCGAGGTCGTACTCGGAGTTGCCGGCCTGGATGTAGTCGGGAATGCCCACGGCCGTGGAGAAGGACGCCGTGCCCAGGACCACCACCGAGGCCGCCAGCGTCGTGGTCACGGTGCGCATCAGCCACGGCGAGCGCCAGGCGCCCTCAGGATCGCTCCTCAGCCGGCGAGTGCGCCCGGGACGGCGCAGCCACAGCAAGATGCCGGCGGTGATCAGCAGCGGCAGCACGCCGATGCCGAGGATGCAGACCCAGACCAGAGCACCGCCGCCGCCGTCGGTCTCCACCGAGACCAGGTTCAGCAGCACCTGGCCCACGGTGATCTCGCCCCAGAACAAGCGGATCAGGGCGGCGGCGATCAGCAGCGCCAGCCCCACCCAGACCAACAGGAGGACCAGCACCTGGCCGAGGACGGCCACCGATCGCCGCGCCAGGCGAAGCATCCGGGCGCCGCGCGCAGGCGCATCTCGTGGTCTGTCCACAGCCATCGCCTCCCCGACGTCGAGCCCGATCATGGGCGATACCAGCTCAGCTCCTTACCGTACTCGCCGATCCCGAGAAGACGGTGGACGCGGCCCTCAGCACGACGACGCCGAGCTCACCGCCACTCGGGCTTGTTCTGCTTCGCCACCCGGGTCAGCACGTCGTAGGTCGCGACGATCTCGTCGTGCTGGTTGTGCAGCACGGTGTCCCAGCGGACCTCGCCGTAGTCATCGGTCTCCCGCGGGATGATCTGCTTCGCAGTCAGCGTGACCCGGATCGAGTCGTCGTAGGTCACCGGGGTCTGGAAGGAGAGGTTCTCCAGGCCGGTGTTCGCCAGCACCGGGCCCGGGGCCGGCTCCACGAAGAGCCCGGCCGCCCAGGCCACCAGCAGATA
The DNA here is from genome assembly GCF_004364585.1 of Nesterenkonia aurantiaca. Lineage (GTDB taxonomy): Bacteria > Actinomycetota > Actinomycetes > Actinomycetales > Micrococcaceae > Nesterenkonia > Nesterenkonia aurantiaca. Next base: position 226,498 of record NZ_SOAN01000001.1, read on the forward strand.
TCCGTGGGCGACTCGGCGCGGGAAGAACGGGTTCGCCGTCGCCGCCTCCTCGTCGGTGTGGGCATAGAAGGTGTCCCCGGTGGACTCGGCGAAGGAGGTGATGTCTTCCAGGGCCACGGTGCGCAGTCCCGAGGCGAACTGATCCCCGATGCGCAGCTCGGCCAGGGATTTCCGGAACGGGTGGACGGCGGTGCCATCAGCCACCGTCTCGGGAGTCGCCGTGACCGCTTTCGCCCCGCGGTGCCAGACTCCGGTGACTCCGGTGAGCAGGTCCGGGGAGCCCTGGACGGCGGTGCGCTGCATATAGTGCTTGACCGCGCGGATGCCGCCGAGCTCCTCGCCGCCGCCGGCCCGTCCGGGGCCGCCGTGGACCAGGTGGGGCAGCGGGGAGCCGTGACCGGTGGAGGTCTTGGCGTCGTCGCGGTCCAGGAAGAGCACCCGTCCATGGTGGGAGGCGATGCCGCGGGTGAACTCGGCGGCGATCTCCGGGTCGTGGGTGCAGACGGTGGCGACCAGCGAGCCGCCGCCGAGGGCGGCGAGGTCCACGGCGTCGTCGATGTCGGCGTAGCCCAGCACCGAGGTGACCGGCCCGAAGGCCTCCACCGAGTGCACCGCAGGGGTGCGGGGTTCGGCGAAGGAGAGCACGGTGGCCGGGAAGAAGGCGCCCTGTCCTGCGTCGGCGTCGCCCGTGCCGGATTCTGGTCCGCCCACCCGCACGGAACCGCCGGCGCTGACCAACGTGTCCACCGCGCGGGCGACCTCCTCGCGCTGATCCTGCGAGGCCAGCGGGCCCATGGTGGTCTGGGCGTCTCGCGGGTCGCCGAGGACCACGCGGGAGTCCAGCCGTGTCCGCAGCGCCTCCACCACCGGGTCCACCTGGGCCGAGGGCACGATGACGCGGCGGATCGCGGTGCACTTCTGACCGGTCTTGGCGGTCATCTCCAGGGTCACCGACTTGATGAAGGCGTCGAACTCGACCGTGTCCGGACCGGCGTCGGGGCCCAGGATCGCGGCGTTGAGCGAATCGGTCTCTGCCGTGAAGCGCACGCCCTGGTTCGCGACGTTGTCATGGGAGCGCAGCAGCTGCGCGGTGTTGGCCGAGCCGGTGAAGGCCACGTGGTCGCGGTGATCCAGGTGGTCCAGCAGGTCCCGGGCGGAGCCGGAGATCAGCTGCAGCGCCCCGGTGGGGATCAGCCCGGAGTCGATCATCAGCCTCACGCAGGCCTGGGTGACATAGGCGGTCTGCGAGGCGGGCTTCACGATGGTGGGCACCCCGGCGATGAAGCTGGGGGCGAACTTCTCCAGCATTCCCCAGACCGGGAAGTTGAAGGCGTTGATCTGCACGGCGACCCCGGTGAGCCGGGTGTAGATGTGCTCGCCGAGGAAGGAGCCGTCGCGGGAGAGCTGCTCGACCGCTCCGTCGACGATGATGTTGGCGTTGGGCAGCTCCTTGCGCCCCTTCGAGGAGAAGGTGCGGATGGTGCCGATCCCGCCGTCGACATCGATCAGGTGGTCGCGGCGGGTGGAGCCGGTGCGGTCGGAGAGCTCATAGAGCTCCTCGCGGTGCTCGTGGAGGTAGGCGGCGAGGTGCTTCAGGCGCAGCGCGCGCTGGTGGATGCTCAGCTGCCCCAGGCTCTCCTGGCCTGCCGAGCGAGCATGGGCGACGGCGGCACCGGTGTCCAGCCCCTCGGTGGAGACCAGGCAGACCGGCTCGGCGGTGGAGGCATCGAGGATCTCGTGGACCTTGCTCGGGGCCTCCGGGGTCCACCAGGAGTCCTGGATGTAGCTGGGCAGGAGACGGGGAGCCGCAGATGTGTCAGTGGCAGCCATGGGGTCCTCTCAACGACAGGTAGAACTGACCGAACGGTCGGTAATTGACCCCATCCTAGCCCGGGAGATCAGAATGTGACACCCCACACAAGAGCGCCGCCTCAGACCGCTTCCCCCAGCTCAACGGACCAGCTGGCCAGCCACTCAGCCAGCCATCCGCCGGCCAGCCGCTCAGCCGGTCAGCCGGTCAGCCGCACCGATACGGCCTCACCCGTGCAGCTTCACGCCTGGAGCTTCACGACGGTCCGGCCGCGCACCTCTCCGGCGAGGATCTGCTCGGCCTGCTCGAAGACCCCGTCCAGCGTGATCTCCTGAGTCAGGTCGTCGAGCAGCTCTACGGGCAGGTCGCTGGCCAGCCGGGCCCAGGCCTGTTCGCGCAGCTCGGGCGTCGCGGTGACCGAGTTGATCCCGGCAAGGGTGACCCCGCGCAGGATGAAGGGCATCACCGTGGTGGGCAGGTCGACCCCCTGGGCCAGTCCGCAGCTGGCGACGGTGCCGCCGTCCTCGGCCTGGGAGAGGATGTTCGCCAGGGTCGCAGAGCCGGCGGAGTCGATCCCGCCCGCCCAACGCCGCTTCTGCAGCGCAGACCCGGCCTCGGCGAAGTCCTTCCGATCCAGCAGCTCGGCCGCTCCGAGGTGACGCAGATACTCGCCCTGCTCCTGGACCCGCCCGGTCACTGCGGTGACCCGGTAGCCGAGCTGGTTCAGCACCGCGATCGCCACCGACCCGACTCCACCGGCCGCCCCGCTGACGACGACCTCGCCGGCCTCGGGCCGCACCCCGCCGCGTTCCAGGGCGAGCACCGCGAGCATCGCGGTGAACCCTGCGGTGCCGATCGCCGCGGCCCGCTTCGGACTCAGTCCCTCGGGGAGCTTGACCAGGTACTTCGCGGAGACCCGGGCGCGCTCGGCAAGCCCGCCGTGGGCGGCCTCACCGATCCCGCCGCCGGTGAGCACCACGAGATCGCCGGGGCTGAACCTGGGATCGGCGGAGCTGGTGACCTCCCCGACCAGGTCGATGCCCGGGATCAGCGGGGAGGTTCGAGCCACCCCGGGCTTGCCGGCCAGGGCGAGCCCGTCCTTGTAGTTGATCCCGGAGTAGTGGACATCGATGTCCACCGGGGCGTCTCCCCCGGAGTCCTCGAGGAAGTCCTGCGGCAGGTCCTTCAGCGTCGCCTCGTGCTGAAGGATGCGCCCGCGCTCCAGGGTCTGCTCGATCAGGGCTGCTCGAAAGGTCATGAAGGTCTCCTTGGCATCGGGTGCTCATATTGGGTGTGATCGTCGAAGATCAGGGCGGTCTGGGAGGACTGCACGCAGGACAGTGACTGGATCCGTTCGAAGACCACCCGGCGCAGCTCCTCCACGGTGCGGGTGCGCACCAGCAGCACGGCGTCGTACTGACCGCCGACCAGCGCCAGGTGTCGCACCGCAGGCTCATCGGCCAGCGCCCCGCGCAGCACCTCCCAGTCATCCTGCTTCAGCGTCAGGAAGACGTAGGCGGCCGTGGACATTCCGGCGGCGCGGGGGTCGATCACTGCGGTATAGCCCTGCAGGACTCCGGCGGCGCGCAGCCGGGAGATCCGCTCATAGGCGTTGGCCCGGGACAGGTGCAGCCCGAGGGCCAGGGCGCTCACCGACTGGCGGGCGTCCTGGCTCAGCGCATGCAGGATCCGGTGGTCCACGGAGTCCAGCGAGATCTCGCCTCGCGCCGCCTCGTCTCGGTCATTGCCCATAGTTCTGGACGATACCAGCCGTGGCACACCTCACACGAGCAGTTCGTCCGGCCCGCATCGAGTCCCGGAGGAGCCCGTCTCGGATCTGCCTGCGCGGTGGCCCCGCGCCGGCAGGCTGGGACACACTCATACCGAGAGTGTGATGCACGACACCTGCGCCAGAGACTTTTAGGAGGCCTCGCGATGACCAGCGAGACACAGGAGGGGACCCCGATCCAGGGCTCCCATATCAAGGAGACCAGCAGCAGCTTCGGGATCACCCCCGAGCAGTACATGCTCCCGGCAGCCCAGCAGATCCGCATGCTGGGCCCCGACGGGCAGCTGATCCCGGAGGAGGCGCAGGGCACCAGCCCCGGGCATGAGTACCCGATCCCCGAGGACGACGCGCTGCTGGCCGCCTACGAGGCACTGGTGGTGGGGCGTCGGGTCAATGATCAGAACTATGCATTGGTCCGCCAGGGCCGGCTCGCGGTCTACCCCTCCTCGCACGGCCAGGAGGCCTGCCAGGTCGGTGCCGCCCTTGCACTGGGCACCGGCGACTGGATGTTCCCCACCTACCGCGACACCGTCGCCACGATCACCCGAGGGGTGGACCCGCTCGAGGTGATGGTCTCCTTCCGCGGCGACTGGCACTGCGGGTATGACCCGCTGCACTACAAGATCTCGGCCATGTCGACCCCGCTGACCACCCAGCTGCTCCACGCTGTCGGCGTCGCCCACGCGGCGAAGCTGCGCGGCGAGGACACTGTGGTGCTGGCGATGTGTGGCGACGGCGCCACCAGTGAGGGTGACTTCCACGAGGCGCTGAACTTCGCGGCGGTCTTCGAGGTGCCGGTGGTCTTCTTCGTGCAGAACAACGGCTACGCCATCTCGGTGCCGCTCTCGGCGCAGACCGCCGCCCCGTCGCTGGCGCACAAGGCGATCGGCTATGGCATGGCCGGGGAGCAGGTGGACGGCAATGACATGGTGGCCGTGCTTGCCACGCTGCGCCGCGCCGTCGATCTGGCCCGGGCAAACTCCATGCCGCTGCTGCTGGAGGCCATCACCTACCGGATGCAGGCGCACACCAACGCCGACGACGACTCCCGCTACCGCGAGTCCGCCGAGGTCGAGCAGTGGAAGCAGCGCGACCCGCTGCTGCGCATGCGCACCTTCCTCACCGAGCGCGGGGTCCTCGACGCCGACGCCGAGACCCGGATCAGCGGCAAGGCCGAGGAGGTCGCCGCGGCGCTGCGCCTGGCCATGACCACCGAGCCCGAGATGGACCCGCTGGAGATCTTCGACCACGTCTATGCCGCCCCGACCGCCCAGCTGCGCGAACAGCGCGCCAAGCTGGCCGATGAGCTCGAGCGAAGCCAGGAGGGCTGACCCATGGCCACTGCCACCACAACCGCACCCGCACTCGCCGGGGCCGCCGCCAAGCCCACCACCTTCGCGGCGGCGCTGAACACCGCGATGTCCGACGCCATGGAGAACGACCGCTCGGTCTGCGTCTTCGGCGAGGACGTCGGCACCCTCGGCGGCGTCTTCAGGATCACCGACGGGCTGACCCAGCGCTTCGGCGCGAACCGCTGCTTCGACACCCCCCTGGCCGAGTCCGGCATCGCCGGCATGGCCATGGGCATGGCGATCAACGGGATGCGCCCGGTGATCGAGATGCAGTTCGACGCCTTCGCCTACCCGGCCCTGGAGCAGATCTTCAGCCACATCGCCAAGACGGCCAACCGGTCCCGCGGCCGGGTTCGGCTGCCGATGGTCATCCGGATTCCCTATGGCGGCGGAGTCGGCGGCGTGGAGCATCACTGCGACTCCTCCGAGGCCTACTACGCGCACACCCCGGGGTTGAAGATCTACACCCCGGCCACGGTCAGCGACGCCTATCTGATGCTGCGCGAGGCCATCGACTCCCCGGACCCGGTGGTCTTCTTCGAGCCGAAGAAGCTCTACTGGACCAAGGAGGCCGTGGACCTCAGCGACCTGCGCACGCAGTACGAGGCTGCGGCGCGGGACGAGTCCGCGCCGGCGGCCGGGGTCGGCGCGGAGGGCCGCGCCGTCGTCGTGCGTGAGGGCACCGACGTCTCGCTGATCAGCTATGGCCCCAGCGTGTCCACCGCACTGAAGGCCGCTGACGCTGCCGCCGAGGACGGGATCTCCGCGGAGGTCCTGGACCTGCGCAGCATCGTGCCCTTCGACGACGCCGCCCTGGAGGCCACGGTGACCAAGACCGGCCGCGCCGTGGTGATCGCCGAGGCGCAGGGCTTCGTCTCGGTGGCCGCCGAGATCGTGGCCCGGATCCAGGAGCGCAGCTTCCACTCGCTGTCCTCCCCGGTCAAGCGGGTCACCGGATTCGACATTCCGTATCCATCACCGAAGCTCGAGGAGCACCATCTGCCCAGCGTGGACCGGATCCTGGACGCGCTCGACGAGCTGCAGTGGGAGGACTGAGATGACCACCTTCAATCTGCCCGACCTGGGCGAGGGACTGACCGAGGCCACGCTGCTGAGCTGGCTGGTGACCGAGGGCGAGACGATCGTGGTGGATCAGCCGATCGCCGAGGTCGAGACCGCCAAGTCCGCCATCGAGGTGCCCACCCCCTACGCCGGGGTGGTCACCAAGCTCCACGGCGCCGTGGGCGAGACCCTGATCGTGGACGAGCCGCTGATCACCGTGGGCGCCGAGGCTGAGGCCGCTGGATCCGGCGGCTCGGACGCCGCCGGCCACACCAGCGCTGATGCCAACGGCGCCTCCGAGGCCGGGGCGCTGAGCTACCGCGAGGAGGAGCGCGCCGGCACGGTGCCCGCCACCGGATCGGTGACCGACCCCGGCACCGCTGCTGAGTCTTCTGAGGAGGAGGGGTCGGGCAATGTCCTGATCGGTTATGGCACCTCCACCGCCAAGCGCAGCGGACGACGTCGGCGCAACGGCTCCTCCCGCCCGGTCGCCGCGGGCGCAGCTGCCGCCGGCGGGCCTGCCGCCTCGGGCCCAGCAACCGCGGTCTCAGCCGCCTCGGGCCCAGCCACCGCGGGCCCAGCCCAGAGGGCCCCCCGGGTCTCCTCGCCGCTGGTGCGCCGGCTTGCCCGCGAGCATGCGCTCACCCTGGGCGAGCTCACCGGTTCCGGCCCGGAAGGAATGATCCTGCGCGCCGACGTGCTCGCGGCCATCGGCGCTTCCAGCCAGACCGCCGGTGACACGGCCGGTGACACGGCCGGGGACGCGGCACCTGCTGCGGCACCTGTTGCCGCCTCGGGCTCCGCACAGCCCACCCCAACCACGACCGGTGCAGCGGCGCCGGCGCCAGGCGGCCTCGAGGTCCGCGAGCGCGTCCCCATGTCAGGGATGCGCAAGGCGGTGGCCACGACGCTGACCCGTTCGCGCCGGGAGATCCCGGAGGCCACGGTCTGGCAGGACGTGGACATGACAGAGGTCCTCGCGCTGCGCTCCCGGCTCAAGGAGCAGGCGGCCAAGGACGGCAGCGCCGCGCCGTCGCTGCTGGCGCTGCTCAGCCGGTTCGTGCTGGCCGGGCTCTCGCGCTACCCCGATCTGGCCACCAGGCTCGAAGACACGGCGGCCGGCACCCAGGAGATCGTGCACTACGACGGCGTGAACCTCGGCTTCGCCGCCCAGACTCCGGCCGGTCTGGTCGTTCCGGTGATCCGGCACGCCGAACGGCTCTCTGCCCGGGCGCTGCACGCGGAGATCTCTCGGCTGGTCGCCGAGGCCCGCGAGGGCAAGATCTCAGGCAAGGAGCTCACCGGGGGCACCTTCACGGTGAACAACTATGGGGTCTTCGGCTCCGACGGGGCCACCCCGATCATCAACCACCCCGAGGTCGGAATCCTCGGCATCGGGCGGATCCTGGACCGCGCCTGGGCGGTGAACGGGGAGCTTGCCGTGCGCAAGGTCGCCACCCTGACCATCGCCTTTGATCATCGGGTGTGCGACGGCGGCACCGCCGGCGGGTTCCTGAACTTCGTGGCCACCTGTCTTCAGGACCCGTCCTCCGCATTGGCGGACCTCTGAGGGGACAGGTCCGCAGGGCGAGGCGACAGAGCTCCAGAGCGTCAGAGCGTCAGAGCTTGAGAAGCTGGAGAGCTCCAACAGGCTGCACCATTGAGGGATGAGCAGGACAGGCCGGGACCGAGAGCAACATATCGGTCCCGGCCGCTTCTCTAGACTGGGCTGGTTCCCCCGAGAAGGAGACAGCATGAGCGCAGAGATCCCCACCGGAGCCCCCGGCGCCCCAGGCCACTCCGTCCGCACCTCACGCACCTACAATCAGCCCGCGGCGTATCAGTCGGCGCCCGGCGGTCCGCTGGACCCGGATCGCAGCTTCTACGACGCGGTGGCCGCCGCGGAGCGCACCCTGACCCAGGAGTTCGAGATCCCGGTCCGCTCCGGCCACGCCTGGGAGGTCAAGGCCGGCTCGATCGTGCGGATCAACGCAGTGCAAGGCCCTCAGGTCGGTGACCTGAACCTGTGGAACCTGCACAATCCCCGGGAACGATTCTGGGCCGCCCGCACCCGGCAGCTGCAGCGTGCCTCGATGACCACCTACGACCGTTTCTGGTCCACCCTGCCCCATCTGCGCCCGATGGCCACCGTGGTCGGGGACTCGCTGGCTGATCATCCCGACGCCGAGGTCATCCACGACCTGCTGGGGACCCGCTGTGATCCCTACGTGAATCGGATGCTGGCCGGGGCGGACTTCGACTACCACTGTCATTCAAACCTCACTCGCGCGATCATGGGGCACGGACTCACCGAGTCCGATGTCCACGACGTGCTCAACGTGTTCCAGTTCGCGGGCCTGAATGAAAACCGTGAATACTTCATGGACACCTGCCCCACGCAGCCGGGAGACTACTTCGAGTTCTTCGCCGAGACCGATCTGCTGTGCGCACTCTCCACCTGCCCCGGCGGGGACCTCTCGGTGCACATGTGGGGGCCCGAGGCCGCGAGCACCGAGGAGCAGCTCGAGCACTGCCACCCGCTGGGTGTGCAGGTCTTCTCCCTCGCGCCAGAGGTCCTCGATGCCTGGCGACCCCCGGAGCCGGCGCAGTACCGCGGCAGGCGGGGACGCCACGGGCTGGTGGCGGCGCCGCATCCCGGTCGATCACCGCAGCGCCTCTGAGATCACCGCAGCGCCTCTGAGATCCCACCGCGCTGCCCCGGCCCCAACCGCAGACGGGCCCGCGCCGATCCCTAAGGATCAGCACGGGCCCGTCTGCGGCGGCCGTGGAGTGCGGCTGCGCCTTGGCCTGAGGCCTACTTGACGTCCTCGTCCACCCAGTCGAAGGTCCGGGTCACGGCCTTCTTCCAGAGGCGCAGCTGGCGGTCACGCTCAGCTGTGTCCATCTGAGGCAGCCAGCGCTTGTCCTCGGACCAGTTCGTGGCCAGCTCGTCGGTGTCGCGCCAGAAGCCCACGGCCAGACCCGCCGCGTAGGCGGCACCCAGTGCGGTGGTCTCGGTGACCTTCGGCCTGACCACGGGGATGCCCAGGATGTCGGCCTGGAACTGCATCAGCGCGTCGTTGGCGACCATGCCGCCGTCGACCCGCAGATCCTCCATGTCGACTCCCGCGTCGGCGTTGGCGGCATCGAGCACCTCGCGGGTCTGGAAGGCCGTGGCCTCCAGCGCGGCGCGAGCGATATGGCCCTTGTTCACGAAGCGGGTGAGCCCCACGATGACGCCGCGGGCCTCGCCCCGCCAGTAGGGAGCGAACAGCCCGGAGAAGGCTGGCACCACGTACACCCCACCGTTGTCCTCCACCGACTTGGCAAGGGTCTCTACCTCAGGGGCGGACTTGATGAAGCCGAGGTTGTCGCGCAGCCACTGGATCAGCGATCCGGTCACCGCGATGGAGCCTTCCAGCGCGTAGACGGGCTTGGCGTCTCCCAGCTTGTAGCAGACGGTGGTCAAAAGCCCGTTCTGTGACCGGACGATCTCCTCACCGGTGTTGACGATCAGGAAGTTGCCGGTGCCGTAGGTGTTCTTCGCTCCGCCCTTCTCGAACGCCGCCTGCCCGAAGGTCGCGGCCTGCTGGTCTCCGAGGATGCCGGCCACTGGCGTCTCGCGCAGCAGCTGCGCGGTGTGCACCTTGCCATAGACCTCCGAGGAGGACTTGATCTCGGGGAGCATCGAGCGCGGCACGTCGAAGGCCGCGAGGATCTCGTCGTCCCAGGACAGGGTCTCGAGGTCCATGAACATGGTGCGTGAGGCGTTGGTGACATCGGTGATGTGGACGCCGCCCTCGGTGCCGCCGGTCAGATGCCAGGTCACCCAGGAGTCGGTGTTGCCGAAGAGCAGGTCTCCGGCCTCAGCCTTGGCGCGTGCGCCCTCCACGTTGTCCAGGATCCACTTGACCTTGGTGCCCGAGAAATAGGTGGCCAGCGGCAGACCGACCTTCTTCTTGAAGCGCTCCACTCCCCCGTCGGCGGCGAGCTCATCGACGATCGGCTGAGTGCGAGTGTCCTGCCAGACGATCGCGTTGTAGACCGGCTCTCCGGTGTTCTTGTCCCAGACCACCGTGGTCTCGCGCTGGTTGGTGATGCCGACTGCGGCGATGTCGTGACGGGTCAGGTTGGACTTCGAGAGAGCATTGCCGATGACCTCCCTGGTGTTGGTCCAGATCTCCATCGGGTCGTGCTCGACCCATCCGGGCTTAGGGAAGATCTGTTCGTGCTCCTTCTGGCCCGAGGACACGATGTTTCCGCTGTGATCGAAGACGATGGCGCGGGTGGACGTGGTTCCCTGGTCGATCGCGATGATGTATTTCGACATGCTGTTCTCCTCTTTGAGTGTTCTGTCGGGTGCTTTTCCTCAGCGGTCAGCAGCCATGCTGCCCGCGATGCTTCTGCCTTATCCGGTGACGGCGGGGAGCGTGATCAGCATGGCCAGCAGGCCACCCAGTGCACCGCCGATCAGAGGCCCGACCACCGGGACCCAGGCGTAGGACCAGTCGCTTCCGCCCTTGCCCTTGATCGGCAGCAGTGCGTGGACGATCCTGGGCCCGAGGTCACGTGCAGGGTTGATGGCGTAGCCGGTGGGCCCACCGAGGGAGGCGCCGATGCCGACGACCAGCAGCGCGACCGCCAGCGGTCCGAGCCCCGAGGGGGTTCCGGCGAAGGCGATGATGACGAAGACCAGGACGAAGGTGCCGATGATCTCGGTGAGAAGGTTCCATGGGGCGGATCGGATCGCCGGTCCGGTGGAGAAGACCCCGAGCTTGGTCGCGGCATCGGGCTCGGCGTCGAAATGCTGCTTATAGGCGAGATAGCACAGCACGGCACCGATCATGGCGCCCAGCATCTGCGCCGCGAAGTAGAGCAGCACATTGACCAGCGTCTTATCGATGTCGGGGCCCAGGGTTGCAGTGTCTGCATTGACCAGCAGGCCCACGGTGACCGCGGGGTTCAGGTGCGCCCCGGAGAGCGCAGCGACGTAGACGCCGGCGAAGACGCCGAGCCCCCAGCCGAAGTTGACCATCAGGAATCCGCCGTTGTTGCCCTTGGTCCCTCTCAGTGCGACGTTGGCGACGACGCCACCGCCGAGCAGCAACAGCAGCATGGTGCCGAAGGTCTCGGCGACGAATGCTTCCAGAGACATCTTTGGCTCCTTTCGTTTTTCATTTCTTTGGGGACCTCAGCCGGGTGCTTCGGCTCCTCCTACCCCAGCAGCGAGTGCCGGGAGTTCTACTCGGCTGCGCGGCACGCCCGGTGCCGCGCAGCCCTGGTGGGCTAGGCCACCAGATCCTTGAGCTCGACCTTGTGCCACTCACGCAGCACTCGCTCGGCATGCTCGACCTCCGCGCTCACGGTCGCCTCGTCCCAGCCCAGCAGCGGGGCGAGCATCTGCCCCAGCTCACGGAGCAGCTCCGAGGTGACCTTCCCGCGGAAGGCCAGCGAGGTGCGCCGGATCAGGACGTCGATCAGGTGACCGATCTGCTCGTGCTTCACCATGTAGGCCAGTTCTCGCTGACTCAGCTCCGAGGTGGAGTCGAGGACCTGGTCAGTGCCTGCATGCAGATGCTCGATGACATCGGCGGCGCGGGTGCCGTAGCGGACCAGCAGTCCTTCCACACGTTCTGCGGAGAGGCCGTCTCCGGCATGAGCCATGACCCATGCCTTCTCAGCGGACGCGGTCTTGGGGAAGTCTGCTCCGCCGCCGATGGCCAGCCCGGTGGTGCTGACCGTGCGGCGCTTGCCCAGGACTTCCAGGACCTCGTCGGTCATGTGCTCAGAGAGTGCCCGGAAGGTGGTCCACTTTCCGCCGACCAGGCTGAGTGTGGTCACGGCCTGTGCCCCGGAGCCTTCGGCGCGCTTCTCGATGCGGTAGTCCCGCGAGACGAAGCCCGGCTGGGTCGCGTCGTGGCGCGGCAGCGGCCTGACACCGGAGAAGCTGTAGACCACGTGTCCGTGTTCCACCTCGATCTTGGGGAACACCTGCCCGATCAGATCGATGAAGTAGTCGACCTCTTCGGGGGTGCACACTGCGGGCTCGTTGACGTCCACGTCGATGTCGGTGGTCCCCACAAGGACCCGATCCTCGATGGGATAGATCAGCACGATCCGACCATCGGTGTTCTCGAAGAACATCTCACGGCCGGCGCAGGCCGCCAGCAGCTCCGGGTGATCCAGGACGATGTGGGAGCCCTTGGTGCCGCCCATGAATGCGGAGGGCTCGCCCAGGGACTCGTTGGTCCCGTCGACCCAGGCTCCGGTGGCGTTGACGATCACGTCTGCGGTGAACGGAAACTCCTCACCGGTGAGCTCGTCGCGCAGCGTCACGGTCGAGCCGCTGCGGCCGACGGCGCTGACGTAGTTCGTGGCGCGGACCTCGGGGTTGGCGTTGAGCCCGTCGCGCAGCACATCCAAGGTCATCCGCTCCGGGTTGTGCACCGAGGCGTCGAAATAGGTGGCCGTGTAGCGCACGTCGGGGCGCAGGTCCGGCAGCTGCGCGAGGGACGTGCGGCGCCCGGCGAACCGGTGCCGCGGAACCGCGCCGCCGTCGCGGGAGAACCAGTCGTACATGGTCAGGCCTGCCTTGATCAGGAACGCGCCGCGTTCGCGCGGCTGGCCGTGCTGGCGGTGCGTGATGAACCGGAGCGGGGCGGCGAGGATCCCGGAGAAGGTGGTGAAGATCGGAATGGTGGTCTGCAGCGGCTTCACGTAGTGCGGGGCGGTCTTCAGCAGCCCGTTGCGTTCCACCACTGACTCCCGGACCAGTCGGAACTCGCCGTTCTCCAGGTAGCGGATGCCGCCGTGGATCATGTGTGAGGAGGCCCCTGACGCTCCCTGGCAGTAGTCGCCGCGCTCCACGAGAGCCACATCGACACCCTGCAGAGCGAGGTCGCGGAACGTTCCCACCCCATTGATGCCGCCGCCGATGATCAGCACCGAGGCTCGTGGCGTCTCGCGCAGCTGCCTCACCTCGGCTCGCTCGGCGGGGGTCCGGATCTCACCGTTGGTCATTACTGTGTCGGACATCACATTCTCCTCGGGGCATCGCTGTGCGCATCGGGTTCCTCCGTGCGTATGGGTCCACTCTTGAAACTTTCGGGCAGATAGTCAATGCTGATGCACAGACGTGCACACTCACCCGGGGGGAATGGCCATGAACGCTTCGCCGAAGGACGGAAGATCCAGTTCCAGTGCACATTCATCCACCCGTGAGTCCGCGCGCTCTCGCAGCGGCGATGCCCTGCGCGCGGCACAGATGTACTACCTCCAGGACCTGACGATGAACGCGATCGCCAGGGAGCTGCAGACTTCCCGCTCCACGGTCTCGCGGCTGCTCTCGCTGGCTCGGGACACCGGACTCGTCGAGATCCAGGTCAACAATCCGGCACACCGGGCACCCTCTCTGGAGAACGAGATACGTCGGCGCTTCGGCGTGGAGGCCCACGTGGTGCCGGTCTCCGGCACCTTAGACGATTCCGAGGCCCTGGACCGGGTGGCGATCCAGGCGGCGCGCACCATCGGCCCTTTGGTCGACTCCAACGCGATCATCGGGGTCGCCTGGGGCTCCACGCTCAGCGCGGTCAGTCAGCACCTGACCCGGAAGAGCACCCATGACAGCACCATCGTGCAGCTCAACGGCGCCGGCAACACCCAGACCACCGGAATCGCCTACGCCAGTGAGATCCTGCGTCGGTTCGGCTACGCCTACGGCGCCCGCGTCGAGCAGTTTCCGGTGCCCGCCTTCTTCGACCATGCCGAGACCAAGACCGCCATGTGGGCCGAGCGCAGCGTGCTGCGCATCCTGGAGCTCCAGCGACGCATGACCATGGCCATCTTCGGCGTCGGGTCGACCAACTCGGGGATCCCCAGCCACGTCTACTCCGGCGGGTACCTCGACGAGGCGGATCTGCGGATGCTCCACGAGAAGAGCGTGGTCGGGGACGTGGCGACCATGTTCTTCCGCGCCGACGGCAGCCACCGCGACCTGCAGATCAACCAACGCAGCACCGGGCCGAACCTGGACCTGCTGCGCCAGGTTCCGCGCCGGATCTGTGTCGTCTCGGGTGAGACCAAGATCAGCGGGCTGCGCGGCGCTCTGGCCGCCGGTCTGCCCACCGATCTCATCCTGGATGAGGCCTCAGCACACCTGCTGGTCCAGGGCTCCTCGGACTGAGGCGCATCCGCCCCAGGACCCGTTCAGGCCTCGGGGTAGTCGTAGAAGCCCTTGCCGGACTTCTTCCCCAGCTCGCCGCGGGCCACCATATCGCGCATCAGCTGCGGCGGGGCGAAGCGCTCCCCCAGCTGGGATTCCAGGTATTCCGCGATCCCCAGACGCACGTCCAGGCCGACGATGTCGGTCAGCGCAAGCGGCCCGATCGGGAACTTGTAGCCGAGCACCATCGCGTTGTCGATGTCGGCAGGGTCCGCCACGCCTTCTTCGACCATCCGGATGGCCTCGAGCCCGATCGCCACGCCAAGCCGTGAGGAGGCGAAGCCGGGAGCATCCTTGACCACCACCGGCGTCTTGCTCAGGGACTCGACCCAGCGCGGGGCCAGCGCGGCGAGCTCCTCGCCGGTGCGCTCGGCGAGCACCACCTCCACCAGCTTCGAGGCGGGCACCGGGTTGAAGAAGTGCAGTCCACAGAACCGCTCGGGCCGCTGAAGGTGCCCGGCGAGCGTGCTGATGGACAGCGAGGAGGTGTTCGTGGCCAGCCAGGCCTCGGGTGCGAGCTGGGCCTCGGCACGGCGCAGCGACTCGACCTTCAGGTCCAGGTCCTCAGGCACGGCTTCGATCACCAGCCCGCAGCGCGCGAACGCGGTGACCTCGGCGGTGGCGGTGAGCCGGTCGGTCCAGCGGCTCAGCTCGCCGTCGATCTTTCCGCGGCTCAGCGAGGCCTCAAGGTCCTTGGTGATCTGGGCTGCGGCGGTCTGCGCAGCCTCCTGGGAGACATCGACGACGACGACCTCTTCGGCTCCGGCCACCAGGAAGGCGTGGGCGATCCCGGCGCCCATCCGGCCGCCGCCGAGCACGCCGACGGTGGCGGGGAGGGACTGGGCGGCTGCGCTGGGGGTGCTCATCGGTTCTCTCCTGAGGGCTGATCTGGTCTCTGTGCGGCTTTGGCCTCGCGGCGGTCCAGGAAGGCCTGCATCCGTTCGAACTTGGCCTCTGACTCGAACAGGATCGCCTGGGCGAGGTTGT
This sequence comes from Nesterenkonia aurantiaca, assembly GCF_004364585.1. Lineage (GTDB taxonomy): Bacteria > Actinomycetota > Actinomycetes > Actinomycetales > Micrococcaceae > Nesterenkonia > Nesterenkonia aurantiaca. Next base: position 241,719 of record NZ_SOAN01000001.1, read on the forward strand.
CGATCTGCGGGTGGGCCTCGCGCGGCATGGAGAAGACCTGCTTGCTGATCCGGACCGCCAGCGGGTCCTGCTTGGCGATCCGATCCGCGAGCGCGTGGGCCGCATCGAGCAGCCCCTCCGCCGGGTGGATCGCGTTGAGCAGGCCATGGTTCAGGGACTCCTGGGCATCGAGGATCCGTCCGGCGAGCAGGATCTCCTTGGCGATGCCCTCCCCGGCAAGTTCACGCAGCCGCCAGAGCGCCCCGGCGGCCGGGATGATGCCCAGCCCGGTCTCGGGCTGGCCGATCTTCACCTCGGGGGTGCCCAGGCGGAAGTCAGCGGCCCAGGCCAGTTCTGCCCCGCCGCCGAGGGCGTAGCCGTCGAGGGCGGCGATCACCGGCATGGGCAGCTTGGCCAGGCGTTCGAAGGCGGAGGAGTTCACGCCGCGCAGCGCGTCCGCGCGTCCTCGGTCTCGGAGCTGGCCGATGTCGGCGCCGGAGGCGAAGATGCCCCTGCCGCCGGATTCGGTGCCGGAGAGGATCAGCAGCTTCGGATGGTGCTCCAGGTGGGCACAGACCGCATGCAGCTCGGTGATCATGGTGGCGTCGATGGCGTTGCGCACCTCGGGCCGGTTCAGCTGGGCGTGCAGCCGGTCGGAGGTCTCGGTGATCTTCAGCGTGGTGAAGTTCCCGGTGTCGAGCAGGACTGGATCGGGGGCGCTCATGGGCTCAGACCCTTTCCAGCAGCAGCGCGGAGCCTTGCCCGACGCCCACGCACATGGTGGCCAGTCCGCGGGCCACGCCTTCGTCCTGCATGCGGCGGGCCAGGGTCAGCACGATCCGGCAGCCGGAGGAGCCCAGCGGGTGGCCCAGGGCGATCGCTCCGCCGTCGGCGTTGACGATGCCTGGGTCCAGGCCGAGTCGGCGCATGCTGGCCAGCGACTGGGTGGCGAAGGCCTCGTTGAGCTCCACGGCGCCGAGGTCATCGACGCTCCAGCCGGCGCGTGCCAGCGCCTTCTGGGTGGCGGGCACCGGGCCCATGCCCATGATCTCCGGGGCCAGACCGGCGCTGGCGCCTCCGGCGATGCGGGCCCGCGGGGTGAGCCCGTACTTCTCCACGGCCGCCTCGGAGGCGACGATCACCGCGGAGGCGCCGTCGTTGAGCGAGGAGGCATTGCCCGCGGTGACCACCGATCCTCCGGCGACGACGGGGCGCAGCCCCGCCAGGGACTCGGCGGTGACTCCGCGGCGCGGACCTTCGTCGGTGTCCACCACGGTGATCGCACCCTTGCGGCCGTGGACCTGGACCGGGGTGATCTCCCGGGCCAGGCGACCGGCGTCGATGGCGGCGAGCGCGCGGCGCTGGGACTCGACGGCGAAGGCGTCGGCGTCTTCTCGGGTGACGCCTTCGACCCGGGCCACCTCCTCGGCGGTCTCGGGCATGGAGAAGGTGCGCTTCTCGATGGCTTGGAACTTCGGGTTGGTGAACCGCCAGCCGATGGAGGTGTCGACCACCTCGCCGGGCTTGCCGAAGGCGGTGGTGGGCTTGGCCATCACCCAGGGGGCGCGAGACATGGACTCGACTCCCCCGGCGACCACGATGTCCGCGGCGCCGGCGGCGATCATGTGCTGGGCCTGGGAGATCGCGCTCATCCCGGAGGCGCACAGCCGGTTCACGGTGATGCCCGGGACGGTGTCCGGGAAGCCGGCCAGAAGCCAGGCCATTCGGGCGACGTTGCGATTCTCCTCCCCTGCGCCGTTGGCGTTGCCGAGGATCACCTCGTCGACCTGGGCCGGGTCGATGCCGGATTCCTCGACCACCTGGCGCACCACCAGGGCGGCGAGGTCATCGGGGCGGACCGAGGACAGGGCGCCGCCGTAGCGGCCGACGGGAGTGCGGGTGCCGGAGACGAGATATACAGGGCTGATCGCCACGTCGTGCGCCTTTCACAGGAATAACTGACCGATCGTTCACCTGTACTCTTCCACGTGTGCACTGTGGGGTCAATCACAGCGAGGTCCCCCGGTCGGACCGCGGCCTGGTCCACACTGGGCTTATGAGTGAAATCATTGCAGGCATCACCATTCCCGACTCCCCGATGGCGCGCGAGGCGACTGAGCTTCTCCGCGAGGTGGCCACCCCGCTGATCTTCCATCACTCCCGAAGGGTCTTCCTCTTCGGCTCGCTGCGCGGCGCGGAGCTGGGCCTCACCGCGGACCGGGAGCTGCTCTACGTCGGCGCGATGTTCCACGATCTCGGGCTCACCGAGACCTACCGGCGCACCGACCAGCGCTTCGAGATCGACGCAGCCGATGAGGCCCGCCGGTTCCTGCTGGGTCACGGGATCCCCGCGGCGGAGGCGGCGAAGGTGTGGAACGGCATCGCGCTGCACACCACCCCGGAGATCCCGCTGCATATGGATCCGGAGGTCGCGCTGGTGACCCGCGGGGTCGAGCTCGACGTGCTGGGCCTGGGCTATGACGCGATCACCGATGCGCAGCGGGCCGCCGTCCTCGCGGCTCACCCGCGGCCGGACTTCAAGAACCAGATCCTCGCAGCGTTCACCGAAGGCCTCAAGGACCGACCCGAGACCACCTTCGGCAATGTGAAGGCCGATGTGCTTGCGCACTTCCTGCCCGACTTCGAGCGCGGGGACTTCGTGGAGGTCATCCGCAGCTCGCCCTGGCCCGAATAGCCGGCGGCTCGGGCCAGGGCGGACTGCGGCGGGATTACTGCAGCAGCGTCTTGTCGTCCACCACGGCACCCTTGAGCTTGCCGAACTCAGCGAGCAGGTCCTGCGGGGTCATCTGCGCCTTCTGCTCGGCGCCGACGTCGAGGATGATCCGGCCCTCGTGCATCATGATCAGCCGGTTGCCGACCTCGAGCGCCTGGACCATGTTGTGCGTGACCATCAGCGTGGTCAGCCCCTTGTCCTCGACCACGCTGCGGGTCAGCCGGGTCACCAGCTCGGCTCGCTGCGGATCAAGGGCCGCGGTGTGCTCATCGAGCAGCAGCACCCGAGGGTCCGAGTAGGTGGCCATGAGCAGGCTCAGCGCCTGGCGCTGACCCCCCGAGAGCAGCCCGACCTTGGTCTTCAGCCGTCCCTCCAGGCCCAGCTCCAGCTGTTTCAGCGCCTCGGCGAAACGATCGCGCTTGGCCTTGGTGACTCCGCGGGAAAGCCCGCGCGGACGGCCGCGGCGGTCGGCCAGGGAGAGGTTCTCCTCGATGCTGAGGTTCGGCGCGGTGCCGGCCATCGGGTCCTGGAAGACCCGGCCGACCTTGGCCGCCCGCTGGTGCTCCTTGAGCCTGCTGACGTCGGTGCCGTCGAGGGAGACCACACCGGTGTCCTGGTGGATCCGGCCGGCCACGGTGTTGAGCAGCGTGGATTTGCCCGCGCCGTTGGAGCCGATGACGGTGACGAAGTCCCCCTCCTTCAGCTCCAGGTTCACATTCACCAGTGCGCGGCGCTCGTTGACGGTGTGCGGGAAGAACGTCTTGGAGACTGAGTCGATATTCAACATGTCAGGCTCCCTTCTCGGCGGAGGTCTTGGACAGGTGGGCATCCGAGGTGGTCAGCGGTGCAGCCGCTTCGGCCAGTGGAGAGCTGCTCTTGCGGCGCAGACTGAGCTTCGAGAAGCCCTTCCACTGTGGCAGCAGCAGCGCCGCCACCACCAGCACGGCAGACATCAGCTTCATGTCGTTCGGGTTGAGCCCGACGTTGAGCGCCAGCTGGATCGCCAGGCGGTAGACCACCGCTCCCAGGATCACCGCGAGGGTGGCCTGGATGACGCTGCGGCTGCCGAAGATGGCCTGGCCCACGATCACCGAGGCAAGTCCCACCAGGATCAGGCCGATGCCCATGCCGATGTCGGCGAAGCCCTGGTGCTGGGCGACGACGGCGCCGGCGACGCCGACCAGTCCGTTGGAGAGCATCAGCCCGATGATCTTCTGCCGATCGGTGCTGACCGCGAAGGAGCTGATCATCTGTTCGTTGTCGCCGGTGGCGCGCAGCGCCAGCCCGTTGTCAGTCTGCAGGTACCAGTCCATGATCAGCTTGAAGATCAGCGCGACGGCGGCCAGCACGGCCACAGAGGTCCAGCCCACGCCGGTGAAGCCACGCATCATGGAGATCACGGTGTCCTGGCCCAGCAGGGGCACGTTCGCCCCGTCCATGATCCGCAGGTTGATCGAGTAGAGCCCGATCATGGTCAGGATGCCGGCCAGCAGCCCGTTGATGTTGCCCTTGGTGTGGAGCAGGCCGGTGATCATCCCGGCGAGGCTGCCGACCACGAAGGCCGCAGCGGTGGCAAGGAAGGGGTCCACCTCGTTGGTGATCAGGATGGCCGCCGTCGCCGCCCCGGAGGTGAAGGACCCGTCCACGGTCAGGTCGGGGAAGTTAAGAATCCTGAAGGTCAGGTACACGCCCAGGGCCATGATCGCGTAGATCAGCCCGAGCTCGAATGCTGTGATCATGTGTCCTCATTTGTCGTCGCGACCGGATCATCGGTCGTCGGCGGGTCCACGTCCACTCAGGCGGCGGGCGCCGGTGCAGCCTGTTGCGGCTGTCCCGGCGCCCGGCCTGGTGGTCATCTGGCGGTGATAGCCGCCTGAGGCGGCCGTGATGGCCGCCTGGGGCGGCCGTCAGGGATCGAGTCGAGTCACCCGGTGCGGGTCACTCCTCCTCTTCTTCAGCATCGTCGGCCGAAGCGGGATCCTCGGCTTCGACGTCCTCGCCGACGACGGTGTCAGCCCGGTCGAGCAGCTCCTGGTCCAGCTCGACGCCCATGGCTTCAGCCGCCTCGGGGTTGACGATCAGCTCCAGGGTCTCCTGGGTCTCCACCGGCATGGACGCCGGGTCCTCGCCGTCCTGAAGGACCCGCAGCGCCATCTCCCCGGCCTGACGGCCAAGGTCGCCGTAGTTGATGCCGTAGGTGGCCACCGAGCCGCGGATGACCGAGTCACCCTCGGAGGCGATCACCGGGATGGAGTTCTGCTGGCCGTACTGCAGCACGGACTCCAGGGCCGAGACGACGGCGTTGTCGGTCGGGACCCAGATCGCGTCGACGTCGAGGGACTCCACGCCCTGCTGGACCTCGGAGGAGTTTGAGATGGTCGCCTCCTGGATCTCCAGGCCCAGCTCGTCTGCGGCCTCCTGGGCGAGCTCCACCTGCACGGCAGAGTTGGTCTCACCGGAGGAGTAGACGATGCCCACGGTCTCGGCGTCGGGAGCGATCTCCTGGAGCAGCTCGAACTGCTCCATCACCGGGTTCAGGTCCGAGGCTCCGGTGATGTTGCCGCCGGGCTCCTCCCAGGAGTCCACCAGACCGGCTTCCTCAGGGTCGGTGACCGCCGAGAACACGATCGGCTTATCGGTGACTGCCTGGGCCGCGGCCTGCGCGGTGGGGGTGGCGATGGCATGGACCAGATCCAGGTCCGAGGTCGCGAAGGTGCCCGCGATGTTGCTGGCCGTGGCCTGCTCGCCCTGGGCGTTCTGCTCGTCCCACTCCACCTCGACCCCGGCGTCCTCGAAGGCCGCCTTGAACCCGTCGCGGGCCTCGTCGAGTGACGGGTGGGAGACGATCTGGGTGATGCCGATCGAGTAGCTGCCGCCTTCTTCGCCGGCCTCGCCCTCGGTGTCTTCGCCCTCGGTGTCGCCGCCGCAGGCGGTGAGCATCAGAGCCGTGGCGGCGAGAGCCGCAGAGAGCCTCATAGTTGTGCTGCGTGATCGCATAGCTGCTCCTCATCTTGGTGCGTCATCCACCGGTGGGGTTCACCGGTGTGGTGCTGTGCGTGATTCAGGTGGTGCTGGTGGTGCTGGTGCTTCGGGTGGTGCTGGTGCTTCGGGTGGTGCTGGTGCTTCGGGTGGTGCTGCGAGTAGCCCCTGCGTCTGCGCAGCGTGGAACAGAGATTATCCTGCTCCAGGTCCACGCGTCAGCAGGTCAGCGAGCTCCGGTGGTCGCCGAGAGCTCCTCACGCTCGCTGTCGTCGTTGAGATTGATGCCCTGGAGCTTCTTCGGCACCATCGAGACGGCGATGAAGGAGATGATCGCCAGGATCGCGATGTAGACGCCGATCAGCCAAGACTGCCCGGTGGTGTTGAGGATCGTCTGCGCGATGGTGGCCGCGAAGGCGCCGCCGATGATCGAGCCCAGCGCGTAACCGATGGAGACACCGGAGAAGCGGATGTTGACCGGGAACATCTCGGCGTAGAGCGCCGACTGCGGACCGTAGGAGGGCCCGAGCCCGATGGTGAGGATGAAGATGGCCAGCGCGAACAGCGGCAGCGAGGCGGTGTCGAGCAGGAACCACATCGGGATCGCCCAGACGATGATGATGCCGTAGCCGATCTGGAAGGTCTTCACCCGTCCGATGCGATCCGAGATCCAACCGCCGAAGAGCGTGAAGATGAACCAGCCCACGCCGCCGATCAGCGAGGCGATCAGGGTGTCGTTGCGGTCCATGCCCAGCGTGTTCACGCCATAGGCGGCGAAGAAGGCGATCACCAGATAGCCCGCGGCGTTGTTCGCGGCGAAGATCAGCGCGGCCAGGAAGGTGTACTTCTTGTGCGTGGTCACCAGCTCCTTGAGCGGGGCCGAGGATTCCTTCTTGCGCTCCTTCATCTCCAGGAAGACCGGGGACTCGTCGACCTTCAGCCGGATCAGGAAGCCCACGATGATCAGCACGAAGGAGAAGAGGAACGGCACCCGCCAGCCCCATTCGAGGAACTGCTCCTCGGTGGTGATGGCGTTGAGCGCGAACATGAACCCGGTCGCGAGCAGCATGCCCAGCGGCACACCGATCTGCGGGTAGGCACCGAAGAGGCCACGCTTATGCCGGGGGGCGTGTTCGACGGCGAGCAGTGCCGCGCCACCCCATTCGCCGCCGGCCGAAAGGCCCTGCAGCACGCGCAGCACGATCAGCAGCACCGGCGCCAGAACGCCCCAGCTCGCGTAGGTGGGCAGCAGGCCGATGAGCACGGTGGCTCCACCCATGCCCATCAGCGTGATCACCAGGACCACCTTGCGTCCATAGCGATCGCCGACCATGCCGGCAAGGATCGCGCCGAGCGGGCGGAAGAGGAAGGAGATGCCAACCGAGGCCCAGGCCACGATCTGCGCCAGGGCGGCGTTGTCCTCGCCCAGCGGCTCGAAGTACAGGACCGCCAGCACGAAGCCGGCCGCCTGCGCGTAGATGAAGAAGTCGTACCACTCGATGGTGGTGCCGACGAGGGTTCCCGCTAGGACTTTCTTCTCTTCGCGGGTCAGGTCGTGCCCCTCGCTGCTGAGATAAGTGGTCTGGCTCATATCTGCTCCCAAGGCTGGACACGTCGGGGTGACGTGCGAGTGGTTCTTGCCGCCTGTCCTGTGACCCAGGTCACGGGCATGGAAGACAATGTATCAGAATTAATGACCGAACGGTTGGTCAGTCAGGTGATCAGTGGGAACGCCTTCCGTTACAGTGAATCCAGCTCCACTTCACGGCGATCTGCACCCAGTCCCTCCCGACAGAACTGCCCTCAGGCCCATGCCCCAGCCCCGCACCGACTCCCCGCCCCGCATGCGGTGGATGGATCTGCTGCGCGGCGTCGCGGTGCTGCTCGTCGTGGTGCTCCACGGCTCCGACATTCCGCGGGCCAACGGGCTCGGGGTGGATCAGTGGATCCAGCTCAACCTCTATCTCGAGCCGTTCCGGATGCCGCTGCTGATGTTCCTCTCCGGGACCCTGCTGCCGCGCTCGCTCGAGAAGTCCTCAGTCATCTACCTCTGGGGGAAGTTCGCCAGCCTCGTCTGGCCGCTGGCGCTCTGGCTCGTCGGATTCGGCGTGCTGATCTATCACGGCGGGCCCGGTGAGCTGCGGTACTGGCTGGGCGGGGACTACCTCTGGTTCCTGATGGCGCTGACCCTCTGCTACCTCACCGGGATGCTGCTCAAGCCGCTGGTCTCCCGGCCACGACTGCTGAGCGCGCTCGGCGTCGTCGTGTTCCTGATCATGGTGATCACCCGGCACTTCACCCAGGTGGACGATGCGCTGGTCACCCGGACCCTCTACTACGGGGCGTTCTTCTTCCTCGGCGCCGCCTGCATGTGGATCCTGCAGCGCTGGGCGAGGGCCCCGTGGCCGCTGATCGCGGCGCTCGCGGTGCTGATGGCCCTGCTGGCCCACCACGGTCTCGAGAGCCGCGAGTTCCGCGCGGGCAGCCTCTACGCCGTGCCCACCGCAGTGATCGGCATCGCGGTGATCCTCTGGGCGGCACCGCGACTGCCTGCCGGCCGGTTCAACAGCTTCCTGCAGTGGGTCGGGCGCAACTCCATCGTGGTCTACGTCTGCCACTTCCCGATCATCATCCTGATCCACCGTGGACTCATCGAGATCGGCGTGGAGCCGGTGCTCCACGTCGCAGCCTGCACCGTGGGCGGTCTGCTGCTGAGCCTGCTCGTGGTCTGGCTGCGGCCCTGGACCAGGTGGCTCTACGTCGTCCCGGGCAATCGCCGCGTCTCCGCCCGGCTCGCCGCCCGTGACCGGGCCGATACGGATCAGGGCACCGACCGCATGCGCATGTCCTAGCAAGCAGATAAGGTTTCAGACTGTGAGCACCGCCCTGTACCGCCGTTATCGTCCCGACTCCTTCGCCGAGGTGATCGGACAGGAGCACGTCACCGCACCCCTGATGACTGCCCTGGGTAAGGACGCGGTCTCCCACGCCTACCTCTTCTCCGGCCCGCGCGGCTGCGGCAAGACCACCTCCGCCCGAATCCTGGCCCGCTGCCTGAACTGCGCGCAGGGCCCGACCGGAACCCCGTGCGGAAGCTGTGATTCCTGCGTGGACCTCGCCACGGGCGGCTCCGGCTCGCTGGACGTGATCGAGATCGACGCAGCCAGCCATGGCGGCGTCGACGATGCCCGTGATCTGCGGGAACGCGCGACCTTCGCCCCGGTGCGCGACCGCTACAAGATCTTCATCATCGATGAGGCCCATATGGTCACCGCCGCAGGCTTCAACGCGCTGCTGAAGATCGTGGAAGAGCCTCCGGAGCACATCAAATTCATCTTCGCGACCACCGAGCCGGACAAGGTCATCGGGACCATCCGCTCGCGCACCCACCACTATCCGTTCCGACTGGTCCCGCCCGAGCCGCTGATGGACTACCTGCATCGGCTCTGCGAGCAGGAGGGCGTCACCGTGGCTCCGGGCGTGCTGCCTCTGGTGATCCGTGCCGGCGGCGGCTCGGTCCGCGACACGCTCTCCGTGCTGGACCAGCTGATCGCCGGGTCCGCCGAGCGCACCCTGGACTATGACCGGGCGACGGCGCTGCTCGGCTTCACCCACGCCACCATGCTCGACGACGTCGTGGGGGCCGTGGCGGCGCTCGACGGGGCCACCGCCTTCTCCGTGGTGGATCGAGTCGTCCAGTCCGGGCAGGACCCGCGGCGCTTCGTCGAGGACCTGCTGGAGCGGCTGCGCGATCTGATCGTGGTGAAATCGGTCCCGGAGAACCCCGGGGCGATCCTGCGCGGGGTCCCGGAGGACCAGATCCGCTCGATGCAGACCCAGGCCGGCCAGCTCGGCTCCGCAGAGCTCTCCCGCGCGGCGGACATTTCCGCCCAGGCGCTGACCGACATGGTCGGCGCCACCTCACCGAAGCTGCACCTCGAGCTGCTGATGGCGCGGCTGCTGCTGCCCCACGCCGAGCAGGGTCACGCCTCGGTGGCCGCTCGGCTCGAACGCGTGGAGCGTCGGCTCGACTTCGCCGCCGGAGCCGGCGTCACGCCCAGCGCCGAGACCGAGGGTGCAGGCACCGATTCGGGCGGCACCGCGAGCGAGGCTGCGAGCCACAGCCCGAACCACAGCCCGGGCGCGACGCCGACCGCAGCGAGCCCGGCGCCCGAGGAGCGTGCCGAAGAGCGCACCGAGCAGCAGACCCCGTCCGACCCGAAGTGGGCCGCCCCGGCACAGAGCGTGACGGCCTCCGAACCGAGCCCCGCAGCCCCGGAGCCCGAGCCCGAGCCCGAGCCGAAGTCGAATGCACCTGAACCTGCGGCGCAGCCGAACGAGGCCGCACCCCCGAACCAGACCGGGCGGCCGCAAGAACGGCAGCCAGAGGAGCGGCAGCCAGAGGAGCGGCAGCCAGCCCTCCCGCGGGACGGCTCCGGTTCATCTGCCTCACCAGCCGCATCCGCAGCCGCGCCCGCCGCTCAGGCAACACCAGCCGCATCCGCAGCCGGCGGGTCCACGGACGAGATGATGCGCCGGGCCTGGCCCGACATCGTGGATTCGCTGAAGTCCCAGTCCCGGATGCTGTGGATGCTGGTCAAGGGCAATGTGAGCGTGGACAGCTTCGACGGTCAGGCGCTGAGCCTGAACTTCGCCAACGAGGGGGCGCGGACCACGTTCGCGAACCGCAACGGCGAGCAGGCGATGAACGCCGCCATCGAGCACGTTCTGGGCATGAAGGTCCGGTTCAAGCTGGTCACCGGAGGCACAGGCTCGCCGGGTGGTGGTGGCGCCCCAAAAGCTGACCGCCGGCTGAGCCCGGCGGCCGCTCCAGCGGAGACGCAGACCGGGGACGGCACCCCGGCCTGGGTCCAGGAAGAGCCGCCCGAGCCCTACGACCCGGGATTCACCGAGGCGCCGCCGGAGCACCCCTCCCACCAGCCCTCCGAGCATCCCGCCGAATCCAAGACCGCCGCCGACCTGGACACCTCGGCCGGATCCCGCGACCCCGATGCCACCGATCTCGACCCCACGGACCCCGACGCCACCGATGAGCAGCAGTCGGCGGCGGCAGAATCTCGGTCATCGGCACCCTCCGCGGTCTCCCCCGAGGCGGCGGCGCACCTGCGCGGCGCCGGGACGGACCCCGACGCCGGGGACAGCTATAAGCCGCTGGCCGAGAAGACCCCGGTCCCAGCATTCGCGCGCCGCGCCGGAACCGCCCCGCGCTGGAGCGCCCCCGCCGAGGGGGCCGCAGCCCCGGGCGGCTCCCCTGGCGCTGCCGGCTCCCCTGGCCCTGCCGGTTCCCCGGGCTCGGGAGCTTCGCGCGGGAACCCGCAGGATCGCGACCAGCAGCCCGGCACGAACCAGCAGAACCCTGCCAGCGGCGCCGCAGCCCCGGCCGGTGGTGCCGCGCCGAGCCGTGCCGCAGAGATCCGTCGTCGCCTGGCCCAGCGCGGCGGGGGCGGCTCCCAGCCGGCTCCCCTCTCCGAGCCTCCGGCCGACCACCCTTCGCAGCCGGCACCCCCGCCCGACCCGGCGTGGGACTCGGGCCCGCCGAGCGACTACGACCAGAGCGCGCCGCCGTCCTGGGCTCAGGCCGAGGACGTGGCCAGTGAGGACGACGTCCCGCTGGAACACTCCGGCGTCTTCGGCCGCAAGGCCTTCGAGAAGCACCTCGGAGCCACCCTGCTGGAGGAGCGCCGGCTCAACGAGTGAGCGCCGCTAGACTAGGTCTCCACCCCTGAAGGAAGGCTCGTCCACACCGTGTATGAAGGCGCAGTCCAAGACCTGATCGATGAACTCGGGCGACTCCCCGGCATCGGCCCCAAGTCGGCGCAGCGCGTGGCCTTCCACATCCTCGAGGCCGACGGCGAGGACATGAAGCGCCTCGCTGACGCGATCACCACGGTCAAGGAGAAGGTCAAGTTCTGCGCGATCTGCTTCAACGTCTCCGAGGAGAACACCTGCCGGATCTGCCAGGACACCCGCCGAGATCCCACCCTGCTGTGCGTGGTCGAGGAGTCCAAGGACGTCATGGCGATCGAACGCACCCGCTCCTTCCGCGGGAAGTACCACGTGCTCGGCGGTTCGATCAATCCGATCGCCGGGGTAGGTCCCGACCAGCTGCACATCCGTGAGCTGCTGAGCCGGCTCTCGGACGACACCATCACCGAGGTCATCGTGGCCACCGACCCGAACCTCGAGGGAGAGGCCACAGCGACGTACCTCTACCGGATGCTCGGTTCCATCGGCATCAAGCTCACCCGCCTGGCGTCGGGACTCCCGGTGGGCGGGGACCTGGAATACGCGGACGACGTCACCCTCGGCCGGGCCTTCGAGGGCCGCACGGTGATGTCCTGACCTGCTCCCGGCGCCCGGCATCCAGATAGTTATGCAAGTGTGATCAGGTAATACTCAGGTTTCTTCCTCCTCGTATTTCCATCAGTTTTCGTTCGGGCTGTTGTCCTAGTCACGCCTGGGAAGCGCGGCCCGTGGGCGGATCACCGCCACGGATTCTTCCGGCTATTCCACGATCCTCTGGTGACCGCCGAGAGTTGTCCTCCCCCAAGAAATCAGTTTCCAAATCCTATTTATCGGTCTAGCGTGTTGCTACAGGCGGGCCTGTGCTGATTTCAGCACGGTGCCGGACTGACTCGCACCAGACGCACACCAGAGGATGAGGTAAGCACTGATGAGGAAAAAGACTTCCATGGCAGTCCGCGCAGGCGCCGCGAGCGCCGCCGCACTGCTGGCACTGACCGCCTGTGGCGGCGGCGACGATGACGCCGAGAACGGTGAGGCCGAGGGTGGCGGCGAAGAGACCATCACCGTGGCCATCGCAGGCGAGGTTCCCTACTCCTACCTGAACGACGACGGCGAACCCGAGGGTGCCACCATCGCCCTGGCCGAGGAGATCTTCGGCCAGATGGGCTACTCGATCGAAGCTGAGGTCACCGACTGGGACAGTCTGATCCCGGGTCTCAATGCAGATCGCTATGAGGCCGTCTCGGCAGGCATGTCCATTCTTCCTGAACGCTGTGAAGAAGCTGCCTTCGCTGAGCCCGAGATCATGTACACCACCGCACTCCTGGTGGAAGAGGGCAACCCCTACGGCGTGGAGAATCTCAACGACGTCGCCGAGGCCGTTGAATCCGGCGAAGACCTCACCCTCGCCACCCTGTCTTCCGGCGTCGAAGCCACCTACGTGGACGAACTGGGCATCGATGCTGAGGGCGTAGCCACGGCAGATGACGGAGTGGACATGGTCACCGGCGGCCGTGCCGATGTGTTCGCCCTGACCGCGATCTCGCTCAGCGAGATGGCAGGTGAGATGGACGGCTTCGAGGTCACCGAGGGCTTCGTCCATGACATGGATGGCGTCATGCAGTACGGCGCCGGTTCGACGGTCTTCCCACAGGGTTCGGAGATGCTCGAGGAGTACAACGAGCACCTCGCGGAGCTCAAGGAGAGCGGCGAGCTGCTGGACATCATCAGCGAATACGGATTCACCGAGGCTGAGATTCCGCCCGCGGATCTGACCGCAGAGGCACTCTGCGATGGTGACCTGGAGGCTCTCCAGGACATCGAAGACTGAGCTGAGAACCTCAGAAATCTCACGGTGGCCGGCCCTGCGAAGGGGTCGGCCACCGCTTCGGTGACATCACCTCCAGCAGAGAGGAACCACCCCCTACCGTGGACTGGTTAGATCAACAGCAGCAGAACTTCGATTCGCTGCAAAACTTCGGCCCCAGACTCTGGGACGGATTCCTGCTCACCGTGCAGCTCACCCTGGTCGGAGCGGCCATGGCATTCGTCATCGCCGTGATCCTGGGCCTGATGGCGGGCAGCCCTAATCTTTGGCTCAGAGGCCCGGCCCGAATCATCATCGAGTTCTTCCGCGGCACCTCGCTGTTGGTGCAGCTGTTCTGGGTCTACTACGTGCTTCCGCTCTTTGGGCTGACCCTGGAGAGCGCCTTCACCGTCGGGGTGATCGCGCTGGGCGTGAACTACGGCGCCTACGGGGCCGAGGCCGTCCGTGCCTCGCTGACCTCCGTGGCAAGCGGGCAGTGGGAAGCCACCGTGGCACTCTCGATGTCCTGGACGCACAAGATCCGTCGGGTGATCTTCCCGCAGGCCTGGGCGCTGATGATCCCCTCACTGGCGAACCTTCTTGTGCACCTGATGAAAGGCTCCGCCATCGTCTACATCGTCGGGCTCAACGACTTCAACTTCGAACTGGACCAGTTCCGGCGAGTCACCAGCGCGTGGTTCTCCTACGCCTTCGTCGGGCTCATCGGGTACTTCGCGTTCGCCCTGGTACTCACTCAGGGCATGCGACTCCTCGAGGTCCGCGCCAAACACCGACTGGGCCAGGGGCTGAGCCTGCGAGAGATCCTCTCCCCCGCACCCAAGGTGCCCACCTCCGGCGTCCAGCCAGGAGGTGCCTCATGATTCCCCTCGTGCCCTTCACGGCCGATCCGGTCCCGGAACCCACCGGCAACGTCTGGAACTGGGATTTCGCGATCGAGATCTTTCCCGACATCCTGCGGGCCTTCCTAGAGGTCACCCTCTTGGTCACCGTCGTGGGCACGGTGATCGCGGCCCTGCTGGGGCTGGTCATCGCCATCCTGCTGCGCGTGCTTCCCCGCCCCTTCGCCTTCGTGCTGCGCTGGGCGGCGAACTTCATCCGGATGACCCCGCTGGTGGTCCAGCTGCTGGTGCTCTATTACGGCTTCACCTGGATGGATCCGCTCACCATCGGCTTCATCGTCTTTGGCATCCACTACGCCACCTACATGTCGGAGGTCTACCGAGCAGGAATCGACTCGGTGCCCAAGGGACAGTGGGAAGCCACCAAGGCACTTTCGATGAGCGCCGGGCGGACCTGGCGGCGCGTGGTCATCCCGCAGGCGCTGCGTTCGACCATCCCCTCGCTGGGCAACTATGCGATCTCGATGTTCAAGGACACCCCGTTCCTGTTCGTGATCTCGGTGGCCGAGATGGTCCGCGTTGCACAGACCATCGGAGCCCAGACCTTCCGCTACACCGAGGCGATCACCATCGCTGGCCTGATCTTCCTCGCCGCCAGCTACCCCACTGCACTGCTGATCAACCGTCTGGAGAAGCGCCTTGCCTACGCCAACTGACCCCGAAGTCCCGGTCATCGAGTTCGTCGATGTCGAGAAGCGCTTCGGGGACAACATCGTGCTCAAAGACCTGAACTTCTCCGTCCGCCGCGGCGAGCGGGTGACCCTGATCGGCCCGTCCGGCTCGGGGAAGACCACGATCCTGCGCCTGGTGATGACCCTGGAGGAGCTCACCGGCGGCTACATCTTCGTCGACGGCGAGCCGTTGACCCACCGGGAGAAGGACGGCAAGCGCGTCGCCGTCTCCCCCAAGGAGCAGAAGAAGCTGCGCACCCGGATCGGGATGGTGTTCCAGCAGTTCAACCTGTTCCCGAACATGACGGTGCTGGAGAACATCGTCGAGGCGCCGATCCACGTGCTGGGCCAGTCCAAGGCCGAGGCCACCGCGAAGGCGCACTCGCTGCTGGAGCAGGTGGGCCTGCCGGACAAGGCCGACCAGCACCCGCTGAGCCTCTCCGGTGGTCAGCAGCAACGGGTGGCCATCGCCCGTGCGCTGGCCATGGACCCGGAGATCCTGCTGCTCGACGAGGTCACCTCGGCACTGGACCCCGAGGTCGTCGGGGACGTGCTCAACATCCTGCGCAAGGTCGCGGACACCACCAACGTGACCATGCTGATCGTGACCCACGAGATGAGCTTCGCCCGAGACGTCTCCCACAAGGTGATGATGTTCGACGGCGGCCGCGTGATCGAAGAGGGTTCCCCGGAGAAGATCTTCTCGGACCCCAGCCAGGAGCGCACCAAGCAATTCCTCAGCGCCGTGCTGCGCGACGCCTGACCCGATCTAGAATTGACCTGAGTTCCCCCGTATCCAAACCCCAGGAGTGAGACAACCTGTCATGAGCCTGATCGTTCAGAAGTACGGCGGATCATCCGTTGCAGACGCCGAGAGCATCAAACGAGTGGCGAGGCGGATCGTCGAGACCAAGCGCGCCGGGCACCAGGTCGTGGTGGTCGTGTCCGCCATGGGTGACACCACCGATGACCTGCTCGACCTCGCAGGCCAGCTCACCTCAGCGCCGCCCTCCCGCGAGATGGACATCCTGCTCTCCTCCGGTGAGCGCATGTCCATGGCGCTGCTGGCCATGGCGATCCATGAGCTGGGCGAGTCCGCCCAGTCCTTCACCGGCTCCCAGGCCGGCATGATCACCGACGCCATCCACGGCAAGGCCCGCATCATCGAGGTCTCCCCGCTGCGCGTGCAGGAGTCCCTCGACGCCGGCCACGTCGGCATCGTCGCAGGGTTCCAGGGCATGAGCCGGGAGTCCCGAGACATCACCACGATGGGCCGCGGCGGCTCCGACACCACCGCCGTCGCCCTGGCCGCGGCGCTGCACGCCGACGCCTGTGAGATCTACACCGACGTCGACGGGGTCTTCACCGCCGACCCGCGCGTGGTCAAGACCGCCCGCAAGATCGACGAGATCTCCAGCGACGAGATGCTGGAGATGGCGGCCGCCGGCACCAAGGTGCTGCACCTGCGCTCGGTGGAGTACGCCCGCCGGTTCGGCGTGAAGCTCCACGTGCGCTCCTCATTCAGCCAGCTCGAAGGCACCTGGGTCATCCCCGACCCCAAAGACACCGTCAAGATTCAGGAAGGCGAACCCTTGGAACAGCCGATCATCTCCGGCGTCTCCCACGACGCATCCGAAGGAAAACTCACCATCACCGGCGTCCCCGACGTCCCGGGCAAGGCGGCGGAGATCTTCAACCTGATCGCCGAGGGAGCGATCAACATCGACATGATCGTCCAGGACGTCTCGATGGCGACCAAGACCACCAACATCTCCTTCACCCTCCCCGGTGAGGACGGCGAACGCGCCCAGGAGATGCTCACCGCGCACCAGGCCACCATCGGCTTCGAGTCCATGGACTTCGTGCCCCAGGTCGGCAAGGTCTCGCTCATCGGCGGCGGGATGCGCAACCACCCTGGCGTCTCGGCCCGGTTCTTCACCGCCCTGCGCGATGCCGGCATCAACATCGGGCTGATCTCGACCTCCGAGATCCGGGTCTCGGTGATCACCGACGTCGAGCTGCTGGACCGCGCGGTCGCCGCGATCCACACCGCCTTCGGTCTGGACTCCGACGAAGAGGCCACGGTCTACGCCGGAACCGGCCGCTAGCACCGAGCATGGGCACCGAGGTGCGCCCCGCCGTCGGGCGCTTCGAGGACTTCTATGAGGTCCTCGGGGTGAAGAAGCCCGGCGGTCGGGGGTGCTGGTGCATGTCCTATCGCGACTCCCGGGTCGCGAATCCGGATCGGCCGGCCTTCATGGAGGAGCTCTGCCGCACCGAGCCCGGCCCGGGGGTGATCGCCTTCGTCGACGACACCCCGGCGGGCTGGTGCTCGGTGGCGCCGCGCAGCAGCTACCGACGGCTGATGAACTCCCGGACCATCCCCTTCCTCGATGACCGGGACCCCTGGTCGGTGGTCTGTTTCGTGGTTCGTCCAGGATTCCGACGGCGAGGGCTGATGCATGATCTGCTCTCCGGCGCCGTGGCGCACGCCGCCGAGCACGGGGCGAGCGTCCTCGAGGGCTACCCGATGGAGCTCGAGGAGGGCAGAAGAGTGGATGTGATCAGCGGCTACGTCGGCACCACGGAGCTCTTCGCGGCCCATGGCTTCGAGGTCGCCGGACCGACCACCGCGCACAGCGGACACCGGCCGCGCTGGATCATGCGCCGGGAGCTGGACGGGCCGAAGACCCGCTCGGAATAGGCGACTCAAGCACACAGGCGGCAGGTGTACCCTTTACGGGTTCCCTGCCGCCTGCGCACTTGGTACGAGTGATATACCCGATGGTAACCGAAACACCAGCCTCTCTAGAGGCAACACACGGCTTGACGGTGATTCCTGAACCCGAGCACCGTGAGCGCGCCAGCACGCACCAGGCCGCAGTGGACCGGCTCACCGAGGACTTCCTGGCACGCCGCCATGCCGGCGCGAAGCACCCGGTGGAGGACTTCCTCTTCACCTACTACTCCCACTCCCCCGGCAAGCTCTCGCGCTGGCACCCCGGTGTGGGATTCCTGCTCCAGGGTGCACAGGACACCGAGCGGGCCGGCTGGAAGCATTACCGCAGCACACCTTCGGGAGTGACCCTCGACGTCGAGGGCTTCCGCCAGGACCGGGCCTCGATGATCGGATTCGCCCGGCGCCTGTTGAGCACGACGGCGGCGACACCGGCCCAGCTGGGATGCTTCGGTCTGCACGAGTGGGCCATGGTCTATAGATCGGTGGAACACGGCCAGCGCCATGACCAGGTTCCGCTGCGCCTCGGTGCCGCCGGCACCGATGAGGTGGTGGAGGCGGCGAACATCCGCTGCACCCATTTCGACGCCTACCGCTTCTACACGCCCTCGGCGCGACCGCTCAATGCGCTGGAGCCGACCCGCGAATCGCAGACCCGGATGGAGCAGCCGGGCTGTCTGCACGCCAATATGGACCTCTACAAATGGGCCTATAAGCTCATCCCCGCGGTCAGCAGCGACCTGCTGCTCGAGTGCTTCGACCTCGCCTCACGGATTCGCCGACTCGATATGCGCGCCTCGCCCTATGACTTGAGCGACTGGGGCTACGAGCCGGTCCCGATCGAGACCCCCGCCGGCCGGGCGGCCTACGCCCGGGCACAGAAGGGCTTCGCCGAGGAGTCGCAGGTGCTGCGCGGGAAGCTGCTCGCGGTGCTGGACCAGCTCGAGGCGCCCCTCTGATGCCGGAGGACCCGGGTCTGATCAGGCGGATGCAAGAGCGCCTGATCAGACCGTGACCAAGGACCTGCTCAGGCGCTGGCGAGCACCCGGCCGCATTCGCTGAGCAGATCCTGCATCCGAGCGGCGTCGTGCCGGCCGTTGAAGATCTCGGTGCCGTTCTCGAACGCCCGGCCGGCCGCGAGCGGCCCGGCGTCCACGGCGTCGTAGCCGAGGGAGTCCACAAAATCCTGGACCAGGGCCTTGGCCGCTGCGTCGTCCCCGGCGACCGCGAGCGCCCGGCGCTGCGGGTCTCCGACGGGATAGGAGTCGATCTCGAGATCGCCGTAGCCGATGTGGTTCAGCGTCTTGACCACCCGGGCAGCACCGAGGAACTCCGCGATGACTTCACTGGTGCTCACACCAGTCTCGAACTCGTCCATGAACCCGTCCACCGGTGCCCAGTAGTTCATGGTGTCGATGACGACCTGGTCTCGCAGCACGGTGGTATCGATGCTGCGGTACTTGTGCAGCGGCACTGCCAGCACGATGATGTCCGCGCCGCGCAGCTCCTCACGATCCACCGCGACGGCGCCGGGGACGATCACCTCGGTGAGCAGCGCGATGTCCGCGGCCGGCTTGGCCGTTGCGATCTTCACGGTATGACCGGCGCGCACGGCCTGGCGAGCCACAGCGGTGCCGACCCGGCCTGCACCGAGCACTCCGATGGTCAGTGGCGTCTGCGTCATAGTCATCCCGTCCCTCGGCCAACGGTGGCCGATTCTTCAAAAACTGAAAGATTTTGCCTTTCATAACGTGAGGACGCAGAGATTTGTTCCACCGGCGGCTCGCCGGTTCCGTGCAGTCCTTGCATCACCAGGGAGCCGGCCAGCCCAGAGGCTCCCAGTACTGCTGCTCGAGTCATGGTCATGCCCCGGTCCTCTGCCCGCTGGATCCCTTGACGTTTCGCCTGCTGTAGACGCCCACCCCGAGGATCGTGTGGGATTCAGCTCAGATCGCCATCCACGTAGAGCCACTGACCCGACTCGCGCCGGAACCGGCTGAGCTCATGCAACCTGCCCCCGGCGCCGTGATCACCGTCCCCCGAGTAGGTGGCCACGAACTCCACCGTCCCGGCGTCGTGGAACGGGCCGCCCGCCGTCGTTCCCAGGATGCTCAATCGAGTCCATTGAGGACCCGGCGCGCAGAGGTCGCTCAGCGCGGGGCGGGTCTCGGCGGCCCAGGTCCGGTGCAGAAATCCGCCGAAGCGTCCCGGGTCGCTGTTGAGCAGCGCGTTCGCGGTGTAGCGGCAACGCATCAGTGCCTCGGCGGTGGGGGCGGGTGCGCCGAGGTGAAGGCGTTCACAGCACTGGGGGTAGCGTTCGCCGGATCCACAGGGGCAGCGCGGCGCAGCGTCGGGCTGGGCGGCGGGAGGCTGGGATCGCGGGACCTGTGTCATCTCACCAGCATCTCACCCGGCTCCCCCGGGCTGTCCCGGCTCCCCCGGCCATTACTGGGGCGAATACGGGTGCTCCACAGGCGAAATACTCCAAGATTCAACCCGTTTGCGCCCCAGCGATCGCAGCTGCCCCCGCAAGCGCCCGCAAGCGCGCCCACAAGCACCCGTTTGCGCCCCTGCGCCGCAAGCGACCGCACCCGCGGGCACCCGGTAGACTGATCCGGCAAGCTCGCGGAGCGTGCCGCCGTCGTCCCCAGCCATGCTGATCCGGACCGGCGCGGCGCGTGAGACGGCACCTGAAAGCGGTCCCGCGGGCTCATCCACCCGCACCATCGCACAGGAGAACCTATGCCGCGCATCATCGTCGAGGTCATGCCCAAGCCAGAGATTCTTGATCCGCAGGGCAAGGCCATCGCCTCCGCGCTGCCGCACCTGGGATTCACCGACTTCTCCAGCGTCCGCCAGGGCAGGCGCTTCGAGCTCACTGTCGACGGTGAAATCACCGAGCAGATCCTGGCCAGCGCCCGCACCGCTGCGGCCGAGATGCTCTCGAACCCGGTGATCGAAGACGTGATCAGCGTGCGCGTCGATGATGAGGACGCTGCATGAGCACGGAGACTCCTCTGATCGGGGACTTCCACGCCGCCCCGGCCGCGAACCCGCTGGGTGGGGCACGCATCGGCGTCGTCACCTTCCCCGGCACCCTCGATGATCGCGATGCCGCCCGCGCAGTCCGCCTCGGCGGCGGGACTGCCGTTCCGCTCTGGCACGCCGATGAGTCGCTGCAGAACGTGGACGCCATCGTGCTTCCCGGCGGCTTCTCCTATGGGGACTACCTGCGCGCCGGCGCCATCGCCCGCTTCGCGCCGATGATGAACAAGATCATCGCCGCCGCCACCGCCGCCTCGGGCACCCGGCTTCCGGTGCTGGGGATCTGCAACGGCTTCCAGATGCTCACCGAATCCCACCTGCTGCCCGGCTCCATGGTGAAGAACGATCACCTGAAGTTCCTCTGCCGTGACCAGGTGCTGCGCGTGGAGAACACCTCCACCCCGTGGACCTCGCAGTTCACCGAGGACGAGCTCATCGCCGTCCCGCTGAAGAACCAGGACGGCCAGTACCTCGCCGATCCGGCCACCCTTGAGGCGCTCGAGGCCGAGGGCCGCGTGGTCTTCCGCTATGTGGGAGAGAACCCGAACGGCTCACGCAACGGCATCGCCGGCGTGACCAACGAGACGCACAACGTGGTGGGCCTCATGCCGCACCCCGAGCACGCCGTGGAAGCCGGCTACGGTCCCGATGACGCCACCGGGATGCGCAGCGGCACCGACGGACTGACCATCTTCACCTCCGTGATCGCATCTCTTGCCGGAGGTGCCCAGTGAGCGAGCCGACCGTGACTGAAAAAGAATTCAACATCGACACCGTGGAGCACGCCTCCACCACCCCGGACACCGATCTGCCCTGGGCGGCGCTCGGCCTGAAGTCCGACGAATATGACCGGATCGTGAAGATCCTGGGTCGGCGACCGACGGCGGCCGAGCTGGCCATGTATTCGGTGATGTGGTCCGAGCACTGCTCGTACAAGTCCTCCAAGGTCCACCTGCGTCAGTTCGGCGAGAAGGTCACCGAGGAGATGAAGAAGGACCTGATGGTCGGCATCGGCGAGAACGCCGGCGTGACGAACCTCGGCGACGGCTGGGCCGTCACCTTCAAGATCGAGTCGCACAACCACCCCAGCTTCGTGGAGCCCTACCAGGGCGCCGCCACCGGCGTCGGCGGGATCGTGCGCGACATCATCTCCATGGGCGCCCGCCCGGTCGCGGTGATGGACCCGCTGCGCTTCGGCGACATCGACCACCCGGATACCAAGCGGGTGCTGCCCGGCGTGGTCTCAGGCATCGGCGGCTACGGCAACTCCCTGGGCCTGCCCAACATCGGCGGCGAGGTCGTCTTCGACTCCGTCTACCAGGACAACCCGCTGGTCAACGCGCTGGCCGTGGGCGTGATGCGCCACGAGGACATCCGCCTGGCCAACGCCTCCGGCGTGGGCAACAAGGTGGTGCTCTTCGGTGCGCGCACCGGTGGCGACGGGATCGGCGGCGCCTCGGTGCTCGCCTCGGAGTCCTTCGACGACTCCAAGCCCTCCAAGCGCCCCGCCGTGCAAGTCGGGGACCCCTTCGCCGAGAAGGTGCTCATCGAGTGCTGCCTCGAGCTCTTCCACGCCGAGCTGGTCGAGGGCATCCAGGACCTGGGCGCCGCAGGGATCTCCTGCGCCACCTCCGAGCTGGCCTCCAACGGCGAGGGCGGGATGCACGTGGAGCTCACGAAGGTGCTGCTGCGCGACCCCACGCTGACCCCGGGCGAGATCCTGATGTCGGAGTCCCAAGAACGCATGATGGCCGTGGTCACCCCGGCCAACGCCGCGGAGTTCGAGCGCGTCATGGCCAAATGGGAGGTCGAGTACTCCTGGCTGGGCGAGGTCACCGACACCGGCCGGCTGATCATCGAATGGGACGGCGAGACCATCGTCGACGTGGACCCGCGCACCGTGGCCCACGACGGCCCGGTCTATGAGCGGCCCTACCACCGCCCCGAGTGGCAGGATGCGCTGCAGGCCGACACCTTCCGCTCCTCGGCGGCCGGGGCGAACCTTCCCGGGACCGCGCAGGAGCTCGGCGGCGCGGTCGTGGACCTGATGACCAGCCCGAACATGGCGGACGTCTCCTGGATCACCGACCAGTTCGATCGCTTCGTCGGCGGCAACACCGCGCTCTCGCAGCCCGATGACTCCGGCGTGATCCGGGTGGACGAGGAGACCGGGCTCGGCGTCGGGCTCTCCACCGACGCCAACGCCCGGTATGCCTACCTGGATCCCTACGCCGGGGCGCAGCTGGCGCTGGCCGAGTCCTACCGGAACGTGGCCACCTCGGGCGCGATCCCGATGGCGGTCTCGGACTGCCTGAACTTCGGCTCCCCCGAGGATCCGGAGGTCATGTGGCAGTTCGCCGAGGCCGTGCGCGGTCTCGCCGACGGCTGCCAGGAGCTCGGCGTCCCGGTCACCGGAGGCAACGTCTCGCTGTACAACCAGACCGCGGGCCGGGCCATCCACCCCACCCCGGTGGTGGGCGTGCTCGGCAAGTTCGACGACGTCGCCCGGCGCACCCCCTCGGGCTTCGAGCGCTGGGCCGACGGCCAGGCGATCTACCTGCTGGGCACCACCGGGGACGAGCTCGACGGCTCCGAGTTCGCCCGTGGCCGCGACCACCTGGGCGGGCTACCGCCGAAGGTGGACCTGAAGGCTGAGAAGATGCTCGGTGAGATCCTGATCAACGCCTCCCGCGACGGCATGATCGACGCCGCCCACGACCTCTCCGAGGGCGGGCTCGCCGCCGGACTGGCCGAGATGGCCCTTCGCTTCGGCGTCGGCGCGCGGGTGGCGGTGGACGGGATCTGCGAGCGCGACGGCGTAGATCCCTTCACCGCGCTCTTCAGTGAGTCCCAGGCCCGCGCCCTGGTCGCGCTGCCGCGCTCAGAAGAGCTGCGCTTCACCGATATGACCTCGGCACGGGGCTTCCCCGCGCTGCGCATCGGCGTGGTGGATGCCAGCTCAGGGGACCTCGAGGTGGCCGGACCGTATCAGGGCGGCAGCTTCACGCTGGGCCTGGACGAGCTGCGAGAGGCCTGGAGCGCGGTGATCCCGTCACGCTTCGCCACGCTGGGCGAGGCCACCGAGGCGATCCGGCAGGAGAAGTAGCTCCGGAGCCGCCGCGGCAGCACAGTCAGGACTGGCCCGAGCAGGGACGAACAGACCGCCCCAGGCATCCGCCGGGGGCGGTCTGTTCGACTTTGCCATGTCCCGCCTCGGCTCAGATCCTCAGCGAGGCCTGCACCTTCGCCAGCGCCCGAGCGGAGTCACGCAGCGCCTCGGTCTCCTCCGCGGAGAACGGGGTGGTCGTCACCGGGCGCACCCCGCTGGCGGAGACCACGCTGGGGATAGACAGCGCCACCCCGCTGATGTCGAGGAAACCCTCGAGCACGCTGCTGACCGGCAGGATCGCGTGCTCGTCGCCCAGCACCGCCTCCACGATCCGCGCCGCGGAGAGCCCGATCGCGTAATTGGTCGCGCCCTTGCCCGCAATGACCTGGTAGGCGGCGTTGCGTACCTCATCGGAGAGGGTCTCGAGCTCCGCGGCGTCGAACACCCGCTGCCCGTCGCGCTCCCAGTCCAGCAGCGGGGTCACCCCGATGCTGGCGGCGGACCAGAGCGGGAACTCGGTGTCCCCGTGCTCCCCCACGATGTGGGCGTGCACGCTGGACTGCGCGACACCGGCGCGCTGGGCCAGCTTCCAGCGCAGCCGTGCGGTGTCCAGCACGGTCCCGGAGGAGAACACCCGGCTGCTGGGCAGCCCGGTGATCTGCTGTGCGGCCACGGTGAGCACATCGCAGGGATTGGTGACCAAAAGGTAGACCGCATCCGGGGCCCGCTCGAGCAGCTTCGGGAGCATGCTGCGCAGGATCTCCACATTGGTGCCGGCCAGGTCCAGTCGGGTCTGCCCGGGGTGCTGCTTGGCACCGGCGGTGATCACCACGACGTCGGCGCCCTCCACATGCCTCAGGTCCGCGCCGCCGTCGATGTCCGATGAACCGGTGAACTGGCTGCCGTGGGCGAGGTCGAGGACCTCGGCCTCGACCCGGGCGGCGTCGATGTCATAGAGCCGCACATGCCGGGCGGAGCCGCGGATCATGGCCGCATAGGCGGTGGCGGTGCCGACGCTGCCGGCACCCACGATGGCCAGGGTGGAGTTCTCGATGAGGCTCATGGGATCAGCCTGCCACAGCGCGGCGAAGCCGAACAGAGGCCGTCATCGAATATGGCCGGCACGACCCGGGTCAGTGCCGGCAGAGACAGTCAGTGCGAACCGAGACGGTCAGTGCCAGCAGAGTCGGTCAGTGCCAACAGAGACAGAACGGGTGCCCCGCAGGATCGGCGTAGACGTTGAACCGCTGGTCTCCGGTGGCCATCTGCAGCACCTCCGCGCCCAGCCCGATGACCTCGGTGTGCGCGGACGTGATATCCTCGACGTCGAGGTCAAGGTGGATCTGCTGGGGCAGCCCCTGGGGCCACTGCGGGGGCTGGTGATCCGGCGCGCTCTGCACCGCCACCGGAGCGGCTCCGGCGACGACGACGGTGTGCCAGTCCGTTTCGGCACGCACCTGGCCGCCCAGCATCCTGGCCCAGAAGCTGCTCTCGGCCTCCAGGTCGGCGGCGTCGAAGACGACGGTCTGCGCGGTGATCCTCATGGGGGCCAGTCTCCGCCGGGCCGGGCGCCCGGTCAAGAGTCGACCTTGGCCAGCTTCAGTCGGCCGCCGCGTCGCTCAGAACGGGTTGAGCAGCCGGTGCACGAACGCCCGGGTGCGCTCCTGCTTCGGCGCGCGCAGCACGTCCTGCGCCGGACCCTGCTCCACGACCACTCCGCCGTCCATGAAGACCACGGTATCGGCCACCTCGCGGGCGAAGGCGAGCTCGTGGGTCACCAGGACCATGGTCCAGCCCTCCTCGGCGAGCTCCTTGATCACGGTGAGCACGTCGCCGACCAGCTCGGGGTCCAGCGCCGAGGTCGGCTCGTCGAAGAGCAGCAGCGCGGGCTGCTGGGCCAGCGCGCGCACGATCCCCACGCGCTGCTGCTGACCTCCGGAGAGCTGATGCGGGTAGTCGTCGCGCTTCTCGGCGAGACCGACCCGCTCCAGCAGTCGTTCGGCCTCGGCGATCGCCTCGGCCTTGGGGCGCTTCTGGACCTGGATCGGGCCCTCGGTGACGTTCTGCAGCACGGTCTTGTGCGGGAAGAGGTTGTAGCCCTGGAAGACCATCGCCGAGCGGGTCCGCAGCGACTCCTTCTCTCGTCGGGTGGTCTTCGCGGTGAAGCTCACAGCGGGTCCTTCAGAGAACTCCACGGTGCCGGCGTCGGGCTGTTCCAGGCCGTTGAGGCAGCGCAGCACCGTGGTCTTGCCGGAGCCTGAGGGCCCGACGAGTGCGAGCACCTGACCGGCCTGGACGCTGAGATCGATGGAGCGCAGCACCTCGTTGTCACCGAAGGACTTCTTCAACCCGGAGACGCGCAGCAGCGGATCGGTGAGGGTGGCGGCTGGTGCGGGATCAACGGGCGACATAGCGGTCCAATCTGCGCTCCAGGCGGTCCTGCACGGTGGAGAGCACCAGGCAGAACACCCAGTAGATCACGGCGGCCTCCACGTAGAGCAGCATGAACTCCCGGCTGAATGCGGCCACCTCCTGGGCCACTCGGAACATTTCGGTGACCAGGATCAGCGAGGCCAACGAGGTGTCCTTGACCAGGGAGATGAAGGTGTTCGACAGCGGGGGCACCGAGACCCGGGCCGCCTGCGGCAGGATCAGCCGCCGCAGGGTCTGGCCGCGGGACATCCCGATGGTGTATCCGGCCTCCCACTGGCCCTTGGGCACCGAGAGGATCGCAGCACGAATGACCTCAGCGGCGTATCCGCCGACGTTCATCGAGAACGCGATCACCGCGCTGGGCCAGGGGTCGATGGTGACTCCGATGGAGGGCAGGCCGAAGAAGATCACGAACAGCTGCACCAGCAGCGGGGTGCCGCGGATCACCGAGATATAGGCCCGCGCGACTCCTGCGAGCAGCCGGTTGCCGCTGATCCGCATCAGTGCGAGCATCAGGGCCAGCGCCAGTCCGACCGTGAAGCTGGCCAGGGTCAGCGGGATGGTCCCGGTCAGGCCCCCGCGCAGCAGCGGCCAGAACGAGTCGATGGCCAGCTGCCAGTCGATGTCGGGCAGTTCCATCAGGACCGCCCCGCTCCCTGTCCCACCGGGTCAGACAGGGTCGCGTCAGGGTTCATCGCCTCAAGGGCCGTTGCGGCGCTGATCATCCGGTGACGTCGGCGCCGAAGTACTTCTCGGAGATCTCGGTGAGGGTGCCGTCCTCGGCCAGGGCGGCCAGCGCCTCGTCCACGGCCTCGACCAGGGATTCGCTGCCCTGCCGGAAGGTCAGGGCCGCCTGTGACTGATCCTCGGTCTCGGCGGCGATCTTGATGTTCTCGTTGCCCTCGGTCTCCTGGTAGTCCAGGTAGGTGAGCTTGTCGTTGATGGTCGCATCCACCCGGCCCTGCTCCAACAGGGTCACCGACTGGGCCCAGCCCTCGACCGCCTCGACCTCGGCACCGGACTCTTGGGCGAGGTCGTTCCAGTTCGAGGTCAGCGACTGCGCGGTGGTCGCGCCGTCGAGGTCCTCGAAGCTGGTGATCTCCTCGTTCTCTGCCAGGGTCACGATCACGCCGTTGGACACGGTGTAGGGCGCGGAGAACAGGTAGCTCTCCTCGCGGTCCTCGGTGATCGAGACCTGGTTGGCGATCACGTCGAAGCGCGCCGATTCCAGGCCGGCGAACATCGCGTCCCACTGGGTCTCCTCGAACTCCGCCTCCACCCCGAGCTCCTCGGCCACCGCGGTGACGATCTCGACGTCGTAGCCGGTCAGCTCGCCGGCGCCGCCCTCGTGGAAGCTGAACGGACGATAGGTGCCCTCGGTGCCCACGGTGAGCGTGCCAGATTCCTGCACCTCTTCCAGGGTCAGCCCCGAGGCCGACTCCTCCGCGGGCGCGCCCTCCTGCTGCGCCTCCTCGCCTCCGCCGCAGGAGGCCAGCGTCAGGGCCGCAGCGGCAGAGAGGGCGAGGGTGGAGAGCAGGCGGGTGGTCATAGGTGATGCCCCTAGGGTGAAGCGTCGGCCAAGGCCGGCGCGTAATGGTCAAGTCATGAACAGGCACAAAACGGTATCATTCGCCCGGCACGGCCCCACGGGCTCTGTTACGCCATACGTCGCCCGGCGCAGCCTCAGAAGGCCGGGATCAGCGTCTCGTCATGCTCATCGACGAGGAAGTCCCGGACCTCGTCGCTGGTCATGGCGCGCTCCAGGGCCTCGATCTTCTCGGACTCCAGATCACCCTCGCGGGCCACCAGCGAGATCGCGAAGCGCTCGTCGATGTTCTCCTCCACCGCGATGGCGTCCTCCGGGGTCAGTCCGAGGCTGGCGATGTATGTCGGGTAGTTGAAGACCGCAGCGATGCCGTCCTCCTCATAGGCCGAGGTCAGGTTCAGCAGGTCCACCTGGACCCACTCGAGGTCCTTCGGGTTCTCCTCGACGTCGGCGAGGGTGCCTTCGAAGCCGACCCCCTCCGCGAGGGTGATCAGTCCCTGATCGGCCAGGATCGCCAGCGCGCGGCCCTCATTGGACTCGTCGTTGGGCAGCGCGATCTGGGCGCCGTCGGGGATCTCCTCCATCGAGTCGTAGTCCCGGGAGTAGAAGCCGACCCGGGCGTTGTAGATCGGCGCGACGACCGCGAGCTCGGCGTCGTGCTCCGCGTTATAGGCCTGCATATAGGGCTGGTGCTGGGCGAAGTTTGCGTCGACCTCACCGTCGGCGAGCAGCCGGTTGTACTGGACGTTGTCGCTGACCTCCACGAGCTCGATGGTGTAGCCGTCCTGCTCCGCGACCTCCGCGGCGGCCTCGACCACATCGGTCATCGGCGTGGTGTGCGAGGCGACCTGGATCAGCGTGTCCTCGCCCTCGGCGCCGCTCTCCCCGGAGGCACAGCCGGCGGTGGCGAAGAGCGCAAGGACGACGGCGGCCCCGCTGAGCGCGCGGACTGGACGGTTCTGCAGTTCGGAAGTCAAGATGCTCCTCGTTCGGGTGGTCGGACCCATGCCGGGCCCGGTGGTTTCAACGACGCCGGGGCGCAGGTTGTGCCGGGTCCTCCGGTCCTGCGCCCCCGGCGCCTGAGTCGATCGTGATCTCTCAGCGTGGTCTCTGAGCGAGATGTGTCAGCGTGCTCCCTCAGCGTGACCGGTGGTCCAGCGCCATGGAGAGTCGGGTCCCGAAGGTCTGGATCAGCATCACCAGCACCACGATCACCGCGATGGTCACGTACATGATGTCGTATTCATAGCGCTGGTAGCCGTAGCGGATCGCGAAGTCACCGACCCCGCCGCCGCCCACGACGCCCATGATGGTCGAGTAGGAGATCATCGAGATCGTCACCGTGGTCATCGAGAGCACCAGCCCGGAGCGCGCCTCGGGGTAGAGGAAGCGGGTGACCAGCTGGAACGTGTTGGCGCCCAGGGAATCGGCGAGCTCCACGGTGTCGCGTGGGATGTCCACCAGGGTCTGCTCCACCCAGCGGGCGTAGAGCGCCACGGCGACGAAGGAGAGCGGGACCGCGGCGGCGGTGGTCCCGAAGGAGGTGCCCACCGCCCATCGGGTGAACGGGATCAGCGCCACCACGAAGAGCAGGAACGGCACCGAACGGACCACGTTGACGAAGCCGTTGAGCCCGCTGTAGAGCCAGCCGCGCTCCTTCGGTCCGCCGCGGCGGGCCAGGTACATCCCGGTGCCCATAGGGAGCCCGATCAGCACCGCGGCGAGCAGCGCCCAGCCCAGCATCGCGCCGGTCTCCACGATCGAGGTGACGATCTCGCCCCGGTACTCCCCGAGGCGCTGGGCCAGCTCATTCACTCCTGGTCCCCTTCGAGGTACTTCCGGGCGCGCTCCGAGTAGCTCTCGAAGGACTCGCGGGCCTGCAGGCGCGCGATCTCGGCGATGCCGGTGAGCCGGCCGGACTCCAGGATCGCGGAGCGGTCGCAGGCGCCACGGATGACATCGAGCTCGTGGCTGACCAGCAGGATCGAGGTGCCCATCTCGGCGCGCACGCGCAGCAGGGTCGCCATGACCTCGTCGGTGTGCTGGCTGTCCAGCGAGGAGGTGGGCTCGTCACAGAGCAGGATGTCCGGCTCATTGACCAGGGCGCGGGCGATCGCCACGCGCTGCTTCTCTCCCCCGCTGAGTTGGGCCGGATGCTTCGACGCCTGGGCTCCCATGTTCACGAAGTCCAGCATCTCCCGGGCCCGGTCCGCCGAGGGGGCGTCGGCACCGGGGCGCTCACGTGAGCCGAGACCTCGCTCTGCCAGCCCCCCGAGCCTTTGGTGCAGGTTCAGCGGCAGCGCCACATTGGCGAGGACGGTCTTGTTCGCCAACAGGTTGAACTGCTGGAAGATCATCCCGATCCGCCGGCGCTGGGCACGTCGGTCCCGCGGACGCAGCGCGGCAAGGTTGACCCCGTTCACGGTGATGGCCCCGGAGCTGGGCAGCTCCAGCGCGTTGACCATGCGCAGCAGCGTGGACTTGCCCGACCCGGACTCCCCGACCACGCCGAAGATCTCGGACTCCCCGACGCTGAGGCTGACCTCGTGCAGCGCGTGGACCGGTCCGCCGGGGCGAGCACCTCGCTGGGTGTAGCTCTTGGTGACCTGATCGAATTCGATCATCGGTGAAGCGGGACTGGAGGTGGGAACAGGATCAGCTCAGACCATAGGCGATGAGCGAGCCGGACCAGTCCTCGATCCCGGGCCAGTCACGGTAGTCCGCGTTCTCCGGCGCCTTGACCACCTTGAGCTGCAGCTTCTCGAAGAAGCTGAGCTTCTCGGCGTCGATGGCACCGCGGAAGTAGGTGACCTCACGGTACGGGTAGCTGCGCAGCGTCTCCGCCAGCTCGGGCTTGAGGCTGGGACCGCCGCCGGAGGCAAAGAGGAACAGCGGCTTGCCGCCGAGCTCGGTGCGATGCGCGTCGAGGAACATCTTCGCGGGCCCCCAGAGCTTGTCCCGGTAGACCGGCAGCCCCATGACCACGTTGTCTGTCTCGAAGAGCCACTGCCCGGCCTCGGAGACGTCCTTGACGTGGGCGGAGACGCCCCGGTTCTTCAGCGTGGCGGCGATATGCTCGCCGATCTCCGCGGTGGACCCGTGTTTGCTCGCAACAACGACCATCGTGGTCATGGTTCATCCGCCCTCTCGCAGAAACTATGGTGCTGATCTGAGCCTATCAACGCCGGTGGCGCTGTGGGAGCGCCGGTACCACCGAGCTGCCAGATCACCGAACTCCGCGCAGGTCCAGGGTCAGCTCGCTCTGCGCGCCGGCCTCGAGCGTGACCGGGATGCCCCAGTCCTGCTGATAGAGGTGGCAGGCGGCATGCATCGGGATCTCTTCTCCGGGTGCACCATCGCAGGCCGCAGCCCGGGCCGTGATGTGCAGGACGCCCTCGGTGACCTCCGGGTTCAGCCGCAGCGTGCGGCGCAGCCCCTCGGAGTTCCCGGCGCCCTCGATCAGCAGATGCTCCGGGGAGGAGGAGACCTTCAGCTGGGTGGGGTCACCCCAACGGTCATCGAGCTTCTGACCTGTGGGAGCGGAGAAGCCGATGGACAGCGAGAACTCCCCCGGTGCCACCGCGGTGGCCGGGCGCTGGCTCTGCGCGGCGCCCTCATCCACGGTGAGGTACTCCTGGGGCACCGCGATGCGGACCAGCTCGTGGGCGTTGGTCTCCACCACCAGCAGGCTGGTGCCGTCGGCGTCGAGCAGCACGTCGGAGGGCTCCTTGAGTCCGCGTGCCACGGTGGAGACGCTGGCGGCCACGGTGGTGCCGTCCGCGGCCAGGTGCTCGCCGCGGTAGCGCCGGATTGCGCCGTTATAGGTGTCGGCCAGCAGCACCGAACCGTCCGGCAGTGCGGTCACCCCGAGAGGGTGCTGCAGCCGGGCCTGCTCGGGGGCGCCGTCGCGGAACCCGAAGTCGAAGAGCCCCTCGCCGATGAGCGTCTCCACGGCCGGGGCCGCTGCCTCGTCCTTGGCAGCTGCGGCGCTCGCGCCGGTGCGCAGCACACGCAGCGAGGAGGTCTCGGAGTCGGCGATCCAGAGGTCCCCGGCGGCGTCCTCGGTGAGTCCGGAGGTCTGGGCGAACCAGGCCTGATCGGCGTCGCCGTCGAGCAGGCCCTCGAGCCCGGTGCCGGCGAAGATCGAGAGCTCCCCGGTGACCGGGTCGAAGGTGAAGATCTGATGCGTCCCGGCCATGGCGATGACCACCAGGCCCAGGGTCTCGGACCACAGCACGTCCCAGGGCGAGGACAGCGAGACGTGGCGCGGGTCGGTGCCCAGGCTGCCGGACTCCACGGCGCCGGTCCGGGCGCGCTCGGCGTCGAGCAGCCGCTGCACGCCGTTGCCGGCCAGAGTGGTGACCTCTCCGGTCTCGGCGTTGATCCCGCGCAGCCGGTGGTTGACCGTATCGGCGACCACGATGTCGTAGCCGACCTGCTGGGCCAGCTCCGCGGGAAGCACGGTCAGTCCCTGCGGCTCGTTGAACCGGGCGGAGTCCGGGTCGCCGTCGTGATGACCCTTCTGCAGGTCCTCTCCCCCGCCCCAGGACCGGACCACGGTCGCCAGGTCCGAGTCGAGCTCCACGATCCGGTGATGACCGGTGTCAGAGACCAGGAAGTGACCTTGCGCGGCCTGGGATCCCCCCAGGTCGCGGGCGACCGGGATGGCCTTGCCCGGGAAGCGCAGGGTGCGCGAGACCGGCTCGGGCGGCACATACGGGCCGTCGCCGCGGTGCAGCGTTCCTTTGGCCTCGTGCTCGGTGACCAGCTCCTCGACCAGTGAGGTCAGCCCGGCCACGTGGCCCTCGCCGGCGAGGTTCGCGGCGATGTAGCCCTCCGGGTCGATGACCACCAGGGTCGGCCAGGCGCGCGCCGAGTAGGCCTGCCAGGTCACCAGGTTCGGATCATCCAGGACCGGGTGGGCGATCTCGTAGCGCTCGACGGCGGCGGCGAGCGCGTCGGGATCGGCTTCGTGCTCGAACTTCGGCGAATGCACGCCCACGGTGACCAGGACGTCGCTGAAGCGCTGCTCCAGCGGGCGCAGCTCGTCGAGCACATGCAGGCAGTTGATGCAGCAGAAGGTCCAGAAGTCCAGAATGACGATCTTCCCGCGCAGATCCTGCAGCGAGACGTCCTTGCCGCCGGTGTTCAGCCAGCCCCGCCCCAGGAGCTCGGAGGCGCGCACCCGCTCGGCACGGCGAATCGTCTCGGTCTGCGTCATGCGGGATCTCCCTTGAGTCGTGCCTGGCTATTCTGCGGTCTCCAGCGCGGCGGAGGCTTCCGCGGCGATGGCCTCGGCGATGGAGGTGAACTCCGCCGAGCCAGCCGCCTCACCCCCGGTGAAGGAGACCATGATGATGTCATCATCCACCTGCGTGAACAGGATCTGGGCGTGAGTTGTTCCATCATCGCCGCTGCGCTGCCAGGAGTACGCCACGGTGTTCTCCGCCTGCTCGGCAGGGACCTCTGCCTGCTCCTGCAGGTCCGGCTCCTCGATGCGCAGCACGTAGTCGAGCCCGTCCAGGGTGAACTCGGTGTCCTGACAAGACTCGAGCAGCTCCGCGACGTTCTCCAGATGCTCGGCCACCCGCTCCCGGTCGGCCTCCCCGTCCAGCGTGGCCAGCTCGATGGATCCGACCCCGGAGAAGCTCTCGGCGAAGTAGTCCGCGCGCACGCTCTCCTCACCGAGCAGCAGCGGGGAGAAGTCGACCGCCGCCAGCGGCTGCGCGCAGGACTCGGGACTCACCTCCACCTCCGGGTCCTCCCCGGCCAGGGAGTTCTCCTCGAGCAGCTCTCGATAGGATGCGGCGACCTCGTCAGAGACGAATCCCTGTTCGGCGAAGCCGAAGCTCGCGGCGCGCTGCGCCCCCTGCGCGGCGGCACCGATCAGCCGGTCCGGGGCACTCAGATCCGCGGCACCCGCGGCCCCCGCGCCGTCGCCGGTTCCGTCGCCCGCTCCCTCGCCCTCGGCGTCCGGGTCGCTCTCACCCTGGCCGACCCCGGCGTGGTCGGCGTCATCCGGCGCCGCCTCCTGCGGATCTGCCCCGCAGGCGCCCAGCAGAAGCACCGCGATGAGCCCGGCGCCGGTCACGGGCAGCCGAAGCCTCGATGATGTCATCGTGGTCCGTCCCGTTCCGCCATCTCAGCAAACATGTCGTTGTAGTCGTTGAGCTCCGCATCCCCGGTGCGGTCAGCCTCGCGGTCCAGCCGCTTGGTCTCTCGCTTGTCCTCACGGGACCAGATGACCCCGGCGACGAAGGACATCAGGATCGCCGGGATCTCGCCCAGCGCCCACATCAGCTCGCCGCCGCTGCGCTGATCCTCCAGCGCGGTGAATCCCCAGTCATAGCCCATGTTTCCGAACCAGGCGGCCTGGATCAGCTGATCCGAGCTGGTCATCGCCACGGCCAGGAAGGCGTGGAACACCATGGTGGCCAGAAGGATGATCAGCCGCATCGGGTGCGCGGGCCGGGCCGGCAGCGGATCCTGCCCGATCAGCACCAGCGCAAAGATGTATCCGGTGGCCAGGAAGTGGAAGATCATCAGCTCATGACCCACGTGGAACTCCAGCACGAGTCCGAAGATCGGGGTGTAGTAGAAGATCAGCAGCGAGCCGGCGAAGTTCACCGCCGCGACGATCGGGTTGGTGACGATCTTAGAGAAGCGGGAGTGCACCAGCCAGAGGATCCATTCGCGCGGGCCGCGGGTACCGTCGGTGCGCACATCCAGCGCGCGCAGCGCCAGCGTCACCGGGGAGCCCATCACCATGAAGATCGGAGCGACCATGGTCAGGGTCATGTGCTGGATCATGTGTCCGGAGAACAGCACCATCCCGTAGACCGCTGGACCGCCGGAGGTGACCCAGAGCAGAACCAGCAGCCCGAAGAGCCAGCTGGCCGCGCGCAGCAGCGACCAGGAGTCCCCGCGCCGGCGCATCCGCAGCATCGCGAGCACGTACCAGGCGGCCAGGAAGACGACGATCGCGACCCACAGCCAGTCCGGGCGCCAGAGGGTCAGCCAGAGAGTCCCGCTGGGCTCAGGCGGCAGGTCATAGCCGGTGAGCAGCCGGGCCGGGGTGGCGTCCGGGGGAAGGTCCTGGGGCACCGGCGGGGCGGTGCGGCCCAGGATCGCGCTGACCCCGATGACCGCAGCCATGATCGCGACCTCCACCAGGATCAGCTGGAAGAGCAGCCCCGCAGGACGCGCGCCGCTGCTCAACCGGGGAATGATCCAGGACCGGTGCATCCACCCGATGGCCGCAAGGGCCAGGGTGGCCAGCAGCTTCGCGGAGATCATCAGGCCATAGCTGGTGGAGGTGAGCTGCCCCAGCATCTCGATGCGCAGGCTCGCGTTGATGACCCCGGAGGCAGCCACGGTGAGCAGCGCCAGCCCGGCCAGGGCCGAGTAGCGCCGGAGCAGCGTCTCGGTCATGCCGGGCGCCTGCTTCGGACCCCTGCGCTGCGCCTCGGAGTCGCCTCCGGCGCCGGGTCGCTGCGGGTCCGCGGCGTCGGGGCTCAGCGCCGGGCCGAGCAGCGCCAAGACCACCAGACCACCGACCCAGATCACGACGCCGAGCAGGTGCAGTCCCAGCGAGTTGACCGCCGCGTAGTGGTCATCGCCGGAGGCGGAGTGCCCGACCAACGCCATCGGCAGGATCGAGGTGAGTCCGAGCACCGCGATGAAGAACAGCCCGCCCGGTGCGCGCACGGCGGTGACCAGGGTGGTGAAGACGGCGGCGATCAGCACCACCGCGGCCCAGGCCTGTCCGGTGGCGATGGACTGCACGTAGCCGAAGAATCCGGCGGCGAAGGAGTCCGAGGCGGAGAGCTCGAGTCCGGAGAGCGAGGAGAAGCTCAGCACCAGCACGGCCACGGCCGCCACCGTCCAGACCACGCCGGCCAGTCCGGCGATCTGCAGGGTCCGGGTGAAGAGCGGATGTTCCGCGGCGGGAGACTGGTCGTCCTGCAGCTTCTTGCGGCGCCGCGGACCGGCCTGGGGCGGCACCGCGACGGCGGCCAGGATGACCGCGGCGATCGCGGTGGCCATGGCGAGGTGGTGGACGAACCGGGCGATAGGCAGCCCCCACCGGGTCAGCGCACCGGGGTCCGAGAGTTCACCGGGGTCATTGACGCCGCTGAGCACGCCCGTGACGATCAGGGCCAGCAGGCCCGCACAGAGCGCCGCCGCGGTCAGTGACAGCGGAGCGGTCCAGAAGCGATCCGGCGTCTGGCGCTGGAGCGTGGGCGCGGAGCTGCTCACGCGCCGTCGTCCCGTCGTGGGTCTGGATCCTGCCGAGGGTCCTGCCGGGGGTTTTTCCGGGGAGCCTTCCGGGGGCCGTCCGTCTCAGTGCCCTGCTGGGACTGCTCCTGCCAGCGTGCCGAGTCCTGCATCTTGCGTCGGGCCAGCACGATGACCAGCACGAGCAGGAGCAGGCTGCCGATGCCGAAGACCAGCGGTGCCCAGTCGGGCAGCTCGGGCGCGGCAGGTGCGGCCGCGGTGAATGCGAGTGGGACTGTCATGGCGGGGCTGCACCTTCCTTGGGCCTTCGGGGCTTGGGCGTGAAACGATTCTACGCCGCGTAGAAGACCCGGCGCAGACGACGTCGGCCCCTCGCCCGCGTCTTGGGGCGAGGGGCCGACGTCGTCAGCTGGGCCGCGACGGCTCCGTGTCACACGGTGCCGCGGCTCATCAGGCTCATTTGCCGGTGGCAGCGGCCTTCAGCTTGGAACCGGCGGAGAGCTTCACGGAGTAGCCCTCCGGGATCTGGATGGTCTCACCGGTCTGCGGGTTGCGTCCGGTGCGGGCGGCGCGCTTGGTGCGCTCCACGGCCAGCCAACCGGGAATGGTGACCTTCTCGCCCTTGGAAACCTGCTCGGTGAAGACCTCGAAGACTGAATCCAGCACGCCGTTGACGGCGGCCTGGGAATTTCCGGACTTCTCTGCGACTGCTGCGACGAGCTCGCTGCGGTTCAGTGCCATGTGTTTGTCCTCCTGGACGTATTCGGTGGCAGTCCCCGGCATGACCTGCACGGTGTGTGCTGCCGGCGCGATGTTCTGCGTCGACGGAGCGGTCATGCCGCGTGGGGCTTTCAGAACGGCAACTTACCACGCAGGCACTGCGGAACCAGCATGGAACCGCGTGATCCTGGGCCAGAACGCCGCATTTCCCGTTGCGCGAACCCTCCGGAGGACCATTTGAACGGGTGATATGAACAATAGGCCGTCGAACAAAAAACCACCCGCGGGAGGGCTGATGCTGTTCCTCCAGGGGGTGAGGAACAGCAGCCTCCGCGCGGGTGGCGGTCTTTGTGAAGCTCGACCGTGGGAACGCTCGAGCTTCGGGTCCAATCTACAGCAGAATGTGTATTGGACAACCACTGACGGGGTGGGTCACTCGGAAGTGACCCACCCCGTCAGCGAGGATTCCGCTTCAGCCTCGGCTGATCACCAGGAAGACTTGGTGATGCCGGGAAGCTCACCCTTGTGAGCCATGTCGCGGAAACGGATGCGCGAGATGCCGAACTTCTGGAAGGTGCCGCGAGGGCGACCATCGATGGAGTCCCGGTTGCGCACGCGGATCGGGGAAGCATCGCGGGGAAGCTTCTGCAGACCCACGCGAGCTGCCTCACGGTCCTCGTCCGAGGCGTTGGGATCAACGAGGGTCTTCTTGAGCTGCAGACGCTTCTCGGCGTAGCGCTCAACGATGACCTTGCGCTGTTCGTTCTTTGCGATCTTGGATTTCTTGGCCATGATCAGCGCTCCTCTCGGAAGTCGACGTGCTTGCGAACGACCGGATCGTACTTCTTGAGCACGATGCGGTCGGGGTTGTTGCGGCGGTTCTTACGGGTCACGTAGGTGAACCCGGTGCCTGCCGTCGACTTCAGCTTGATGATGGGACGTACGTCCTTGTCCTTGGCCATTAGAGCTTCTCACCCTTCTCGATCAGCTCGGCAACGACAACGTCGATGCCGCGGACGTCGATGGTCTTGATGCCCTTGACGGACAAGGTCAGCGTCACATTGCGTCCCAATGAAGGAACCCAGTAGCGCTTCTTCTGGATGTTCGGGTCGAACCGGCGCTTGGTGCGCCGATGCGAGTGGGAGATCGAGTTGCCGAACTGCGGCCCCACTCCGGTCACCTGGCAACGTGCTGCCATGATCACTCCTCTTGCGTAAGTACGTGAATGTATACGGGCGGTCCCCGATTCTGGGTCCCGCCACCAGCTATGACACCGTTACTTGCGAGGACGGACCAGGCTGGGTGAGATCCAACCGAAGTGTCTTCTCATTCGTCCAGCGAAACGCCGGACGGACGGTGGTGCTTGATGTGGTGCACTGGAATCCAGGCTTCACAACCGCCGCGCTGCTTTCCGGCGCCGATACCCATGCAGCCCCCGCTCCAAGAGGACACGCATGTGCACAGCGCAGCACGGCTTGCGACTGTCTATGCTAGCCGGGGCGCGGCCATTCGGCAAAGCGGGTGAGCGGCCGGGGTGATCAGCGGCGGTACAGTCATGGCCGTGACTGCGAATCAGGGCGTGACCCAGGACCATGGCGTGACCCCGGACGCCGCCCGCACCCGTTCGGTGCTTCCGGTGGCGGCCATCATCGCCACGGTGCTCATGTGGGCCTCCTCCTTCGTTCTGATCCGGTTCTCCGCCGGGGAGCTCTCCCCCGGGCCGCTCGCGCTGCTGCGGCTGCTCGCCGGAGCGGCGACGCTGAGCATCCTGCTGCTCTGGGTCCGGCGCGGAAGGCTGCACCGGCCCACCCGGGCGGCGCTTCTGCTGACCGCGCTGTTCGGGGTGATCTGGTTCGCGCTCTACACCGTGGTGTTCAACCTCGCCGGGCACTACATCGACGCCGGAACCATCGCGATGGTGGTCAATCTCGCCCCGCTGATGGTCGGCGTCGGGGCCGTGGTGTTCTTCAAGGAGTCCTTCTCCACTCGGCTCTTCCTCGGCATGGTGGTCTCGCTGTGCGGCATCGGACTGATCACCGTGGCCGGCTCCACGGGCCAGCTGGCCCTGGCCGGGCTGGGCATCGCGCTGATCGCCGCGTTCCTCTATGCCGCCGGCATGCTGATCCAGAAGCTGGCGCTGCGGCACACCGATCCGCTGACCGCCACCTGGCTGGCCTGCGCCGCGGGCACGATCGCGCTGCTGCCCTTCCTCGGCGTCACCTGGGCCGAGCTGCAGACCACCTCGACACCGGTGGTCCTGGGCGCGATCTATATGGGGATCGGTCCCACCGCGCTGGGCTTCTGGTTCTGGGGCTATGCGATGAACCACTTCCCCACCGGCAAGGTGGCCGCCAGCACGCTGGCGGTCCCGGCCGTCGTCGTGGTGATGTCCTGGCTGACGCTCGGCGAGATCCCGCCGCTTCTGGGGATCATCGGCGGCGCCGTGACGCTGACCGGTGTGGCTATCGCACAGCTTCGCCGGCCCGGCCGACCCGCGCGAGCGGGCTGACCGGTGCGCTGAACTTCTCCCCGCTGGCCAGCTCATAGGCTCGGGCCGCGCGCAGCACCGAGCGATCCTTGGTCCGCGCTGCGACGATCTGCAGCCCCACGGGAAGCCCGGCGCCGGTGAGCCCGCAGGGCACCGAGACAGCGGGCTGCTGGGTCATGTTGAACGGGATGGTGTAGGGGGTCCAGCTGGTCCACAGGTCCGAGGGCCAGCCCTCCGGGGCCTGGCGGCTTGCATCGAAGGCGGGGATCGGCATGGTGGGGGTCACCAGCAGGTCGTACTTCTGGTGGAAGGCTCCCATCCGCACACCCATGTCCATGCGCACCCCGGTGGCGATGAGGTAGTCCAGCGCCGAGGCGTCGGCGTACTGCTGGATCCCGGCGCGCAGTCCCGGGTCGACCTGTTCCAGTGCGCCCGGGCCGTAGGCCTCCAGCACCTTCGCCGCACCGGTGAACCAGAGCACGTGGAAGGCCTCCACGGGATCCGTGATGTCGGGATCGACCTGCTCCACCTCGGCGCCGAGCGAGGCCAGCAGTGCCACCGCCTCATCCACCCGTGCCTGGACCTCGGGATCGTTGGAGCCGAAGCCCAGAGTCGGCGAGTAGCCGATCCGCACCCCGGCCAGGGAGCCGCCGTCGACCTCGAGGTCGGCGAGCTCCGCCGAGAAGGGGCGCGTCTGTGAGGGCAGCGCGGACCAGTCGCGGGCGTCGAATCCGGCGATCACATCGAGCAGCAGCGCGGTGTCGGTCACGGTGCGCGCCATCGGCCCGGCATGGGCAAGGGTCCCGAAGGGGCTTGCCGGGTACATCGGCACGGTGCCGTAGGTGGCCTTGATTGCGACGGTGCCGGTGAACGCCGCCGGAATCCGCACCGATCCGCCGCCGTCGGTCCCCACCGCCCAGGGGCCCATTCCGGCGCCGACCGCGGCCGCGGCTCCGCCGGAGGAGCCTCCGGAGGTCAGCGCGGGGTCCCAGGGATTGGTGGTCGCGCCGAAGCGCAGCGAGTCAGTGGTGCCCTTCCAGGCGAACTCCGGGGTTGTGGTCTTGCCCAGCAGCACCGCGCCGGTCTCGCGCAGCCGCGCCACACAGGGAGCGTCATAGTCCCAGGGGCCTGCCTCGTCGATCAACCGGCTGCCGCGCAGCGTGGGCCAGCCCACGGTCGGGAAGATGTCCTTGATCGAGGTGGGCACCCCGTCTCCGGGGCCCCGCGTCTCCCCGGAGGCCCAGCGCTGGGCCGAGCCCCGGGCGGAGTCCAGGGCCGATTCGCGGTCCACCAGCACGAAGGCGTTGAGCGCGCCGTTGTGCGCGTCGATCCGGTCCAGGGCAGCCTCGGTGGCATCCACCGGGGTGAAGTCGCCGGTGCGGTATCCCGCGAGAAGCTCGACGGCGGTCAGGTCAGCAAGGTGCGCCATGCGCCCCTCCTCAAGCTCTGGAGTCCGAAGACTCGTCTGGTGCAACAGGATGGATGGGTGGATCCCGGTTCAGCGTCTTGATTCAGTGCCGCGGGACGTATCCCTTGGCGGTGTCCACGATGTTCCTCAGCTCCGCTCCGTCGAGCCAGCGTCGCGCGTTCTGCACAAACTGCTCCGCGAGCGCCGTGCGCCAGCCGAGCACGTCTCCGGACATATGAGCGGAGATGGTGACGGAGTCCATCGTCCACAGCGGCGAGTCCGTCGGCAGCGGCTCCTGGGCGAAGACGTCGAGGGTGGCACGCCCGAGGTCCCCGTCCTGGAGCGCCTGGACCAGCGCCGCCTCGTCCACAGATTCCCCGCGACCGATGTTGATCAGGTGGGCGCCGGGGCGCACTGCGGCCAGGGACTGCTCGCCGATCAGACCGGTGGTCTGCGCGGTCAGCGGCGCGGCATTGATGATGTGGTCGAATCCACCGATGTGACTCGGCAGGTCCGCGCTCTGCACCACGGTCCCGAAGTCTGGGTCCTGCTCTCGGGCGGTCCGCCCGGCGCCGGTGACCAGGATCCCGACCGCGCGCAGCAGCCGCGCCGTCTCGCGCCCGATGGCACCTGTGCCGATGATCAGCGCGCTGGTGCCCTGCACCTGCTGCGTCTCGCGGTGCACCCACCGGCGGTTCTGCTGGTGACGCAGACTCGCCGCGAAGTCCTTGGCGTGAGCGAAGATCGCGGCCAGCACGTACTCCGCGATCGGACGGTCGAAGATGCCCTGCGCGTTGGTCACAGTGACCTCCGATCGGCGCAGGTCCTCAAACATCAGCGTATCCACCCCCGCAGCCGCGACGTGGATCCACTCCAGAGAGTCGGCCTGCGGCCAGGCCTGCTGCACCGCCGGGGAGAAGAAGTCCCAGAGGAACAGCGCCTGTGCCCCCTCAAGGGCGGAGCCGAGTCCCGCGGCATCGGTGTACCTGACCTCGGCCAGGCCTTCGATCGGTTCGAGCCCCTCGGGCCGCTGAAGCTGGTCTGGGTCCTGGGTCTCCGCCTCAGCGCGGGGACACAGCACCGTGATGATCGGTCTCGCTGCGGTCATGCTCACCTGCCTGTTTCTGGCCCGTGGTCTCGGCCCGTCTCTGGTCTGCTGACCTATCATCTTCAGGTGCGGCTATGCTATGAATACCCGTGAAGATTGTCAACAATCCGGAGATATCATGAGCGTCGCGCCCGGCTTCCAGCCCGTCCACCGAGAGTCCACCTCCGCGCTGATCACCCGCCAGCTGCGCGAGGGGATCATGCGCGGCACGCTGCCCGCAGGCACCCAGCTCTCCGAGGTCAGCTTGGCGGCGGAGTTCGGCGTGAGCCGCGGCCCGCTGCGTGAGGCCATGCAGCGCCTGGTCCAGGAGGGACTGGTGCGCAGCGAACTCAATCGCGGACTCTTCGTCAAGGAGCTGGACGAGGCGGAGATCCGAGACCTCTACCTGACCCGCACCGCGATCGAGACCGCCGCGGCACGCGCGGTGGCCCACGGCGAGACGGTGACCCAGAGCCTGGAACGCCTCCGCGCCCGGGCGACGGCGATGGCAGAGGCCGCGGCCGCCGAGGACCTGCAGGCGCTGGCAGATGCGGACTTCGCGTTCCACGAGGAGCTGGTCAACCTGGCCGGGAGCCCCCGGCTGCACCGAGTCCACGAGACCCTGATGGTGGAGACCAGGATGTGCCTGACGGCGCTGCAGGGGACCTATTTCGACCCCGAGGACCAGGTCGCGGAACACTCACGCATCGTCGAGGCCATCGCGGCCGGCGATGACGCCGCGATGGTGCGCGAGATCGAGGAGCACATGCAGGAGGCCCTGGATCGCCTGGTCAGAGCGACCCGTTGAGCCCTGCACACACCCATGGTCCTGCGCCGCGGTCGGAGATAGGGTCGGAGGATGGAATTCAGATATCTCGGACATTCAGGACTGAAGATCTCAGAGATCACCTACGGCAACTGGTTGACCCATGGCTCGCAGATCGAGAACGATGTGGCCACCCAGTGCGTCCACGCCGCGCTGGACGCCGGGATCACGACCTTCGACACCGCTGACGTCTACGCCAACACCGTGGCCGAACAGGTCCTCGGCGATGCCCTCGCCGGGCAGCGCCGGGAGTCCCTGGAGATCTTCACCAAGGTCTACTTCCCCACCGGCCCCAAGGGCCACAATGACACCGGACTCTCCCGCAAACACATCCTGGAATCGATCAACGGTTCCCTGACCCGACTGGGCACCGACTACGTCGATCTCTATCAGGCGCACCGCTATGACTACGAGACGCCGCTGGAGGAGACCATGCAGGCCTTCGCCGACGTGGTTCGCTCCGGCAAGGCGCTCTACATCGGGGTCTCGGAGTGGAACGCCGAGCAGCTGCGTGCGGGACACGCGCTGGCCAAGGATCTGGGCGTGCAGCTGATCAGCAACCAGCCGCAGTACAACATGCTCTGGCGCGTGATCGAGCCCGAGGTGGTCCCGGCCTCCGAGGAGCTCGGCATCTCGCAGATCGTCTGGTCACCCATCGCCCAGGGCGTCCTGACCGGGAAGTATCTGCCGAATCAGCCCGCTCCGGACGGCTCCCGCGCCTCGGACCAGGAGGCTGGAAAGTTCATCGAGCGGTACATGGGTGACGAGATCCTCACCGCGGTGCAGAACCTCAAGCCGATCGCCGCAGATCACGGCCTGGATCTCGCGCAGCTGGCCGTGGCATGGGTGCTGCAGAACCCCAACGTCGCCTCGGCGCTGGTCGGCGCGTCCCGCCCGGAGCAGATCTCCGGCAACGTCGCGGCCGCCGGCGTCCGTCTCGACGATGCGGCGATGCATGCCATCGACGCGGTGATCGGTGATCTGTCCGAACAGGATCCCCGTCTGACCAAGTCACCCGAGACGCGCATCGGCTGACCCCCGGGTCTCTCGACGCTCCGAGACGCAGGCGGCACCCAGCCCGCCCGGCCGCGCACCGGCCGCGCACCGGCCGCGCACCGAATGGTGCCGCATGGGTGCCGCCTGCGTCTCAGGATTCGGAAGTCTTTACCGTTTCGTTATGAAAATGCGAGTCCGAACCGTAGACTGGTCGCTGGATTGAAGACATGGACAGCCGCCTGAACATGGGCGCAGCTACACACCGGTGCGGGGGCGGATCTGAATGAGACGAGGAGCACGGTGGGTCGGCCCACTCTGCTGCACGGCCCTGGTGAGCACCGCGCTCCTGGCAGGATCCACAGCAGCCGTCGCGACCGGCGAAGAGGCACCTGAGACCTCCGCCTCCCCCACGCCTGCACCCGCTCCAGAGCAGCTGGACCCGACGACGGGCCCCACGGATGCGCCAGAGCAGCTGGACCCGACGACGGGCCCCACGAATGCGCCAGAGCCGACCGGACTCGGCATCCCTGATCCGGAACCCACGGAGCCGCAGCCCACCGAGCTCGAGCCCACGGAGCCCGAGCCCACCGAGCCGCTCCCCACAGCCCCCGAGCCCTCCGAGCCTGAACCCACCGAGCCGCTCCCCACAGCCCCCGGGCCCACTGATCCTGGGCCCACGGACCCCGGGACCCCTGAGCCGGAACCCGAACCTGAGCCTGAGCCTGAGCCTGAGCCGGAGCCCGAACCTGAGCCCACAGAACAAGAGGCTCCGCCGTCGTTCCCCACCGATCCGGAGCAGCCGAGCCCCGCGCCGACCCAGGCTGAGTCCTACCTCAGCTGCGGCTCCGCCTTTGCGGCTCCGGGGCAGACCGAGACCCTGCGCCTGCAGATGAGCAGCGGGCTGACCGACCTCACGGTCGGCACGAGC
Source organism: Nesterenkonia aurantiaca (assembly GCF_004364585.1). Taxonomy (GTDB): domain Bacteria; phylum Actinomycetota; class Actinomycetes; order Actinomycetales; family Micrococcaceae; genus Nesterenkonia; species Nesterenkonia aurantiaca. Next base: position 286,136 of record NZ_SOAN01000001.1, read on the forward strand.
CTGACCGGTGCAACCATCTGGGTCGAGGACGGAGTGGTCTATTACCAAGCGCCGTCACCGCTGCCGCCGGGCGCTTCGCAGGATGACTTCTCGATCCGGGGGCTCACCCCGAGCGGGGAACGGGTCTCCGACCGATGCAACATCGGACTGCAGTCCAGCGCTGAAGGCGCTGAGGGCCTGCCACAGTCGACCCCGCCCCAGCCGAGCGCGCCTGAAGAGCCCTCCACAGCTGAGGACATCGAGGCGCCGGGCACACCCGAGACCTCAGCGGCACCGGAGTCCACCGAGACCCCGGGCACCGCGAGCACACCCGCGGAGTCCGAGGAGACCTTCAGCGGCCCCCCGATCCCAGGAATGCCCGACTACTCGCTGCCCCAGCCTGGACTGCCCAGCGCCGCCCCCTCGGCGTCGGACTCGCAGCCGACCCCAGACCCCGAGACGGCCGGTGACTCAGGGCAGGAAGCGAACTCCGGGCAGGAGGATGACTCCGAGCTGGCCGTGACCGGACTGAGCACTCTGCACGCGTTCACCGCCGTCGTTCTGGCACTCTTCGCCATCCTTGCTGGTGCCGCCGCGGTGATCCTGGCCGCTCGCCGGTCACACTCGCCCCGCTGAGCCGCTGCTTCAGGACTGCCCCGCGGCGCGGGAACTCTGCTCCCAGGTGTTGGGAGCAGGCTTCCGGGCGGCTGGAAGTGCCGCATCGCGCCGCCAGGAATGAAGCTCATCGCTCACCGTGAGATCCTCGGGCACCTCATGACCGAGTTCCCGGATGGCCCCGAGGATATCGGCATTGGACACCGGCCCGGCACTGGAGAGCAGTCGACCCGCAACATGGGCCCGCACGTAGATCTCACCGTCGACCACTGCTCGCTGCTCGAAGTAGAAGCACTTCTCGTCGAAGCCGATCATCCGGGTGTGGATCTCGAACCGCTTCATGAACGTGACCGAGCGTCGGAAGGTGATCTGTTCGGACTGGACCACCGGGGACCATCCGCGGCTGCGCATCTGCGCCCAGAGTCCGCAGCGAGCCATCAGATCAAATCGACCCAGGTCAAAGAGCGAGAAGTACTGGCCGTTGTTGATGTGCAGCGCGATGTCGACGTCGGTGGGCAACGCGCGCAGCGTGAGCACCGAGGATTCCCAGGGAGTCATAGAGGGGCGACGGCGGGCGCGGAGCAGCACCAGGAGGGTGCGGAAGATCACATGCATAGGAGCAGTCTGCCATAAGCTACCGACTGGTAATAAGTCGGCCGCCGCCCGCCCTTCAGGGCGAGCCGGCGGAGGACGCCGAGGTCAGGCCGGAGGGCCCGTGCTCGGCGGGGCGCAGCACGTAGCCGGCGCCTCGAACCGTGTGGATCATCCGGGGCATGTCGGCCTCGATCTTCTTGCGCACATAGGAGATGTAGAGCTCCACGATGTTGGCCTGTCCGGCGAATTCGTACTCCCAGACCTGCTGCAGGATCTCGGCCTTGGGGAGCACCGTCCTGGCATGACGCATCAGCAGCCGAAGCAGACGAAACTCGGTGTCTGAGAGGTCGATGTCTCGGCCGCCGCGGCGCACGGTGCGCGCGGCAGTGTCCAGCTCGAGATCCCCGACCAGCAGGCGCTCCCCCTCGGCGCGTTCCGGGAGCCGTGCCGTGATGAAGTGAAGCCGACGCAGCGCCTCGTCGACCGAGATGGGTCCCGCCATGTGGTCGTCCCGCGGGCGCACGGTCTCGAGCAGTCTCTGCAGATCGACGTCGGCGTCGAACCAGTGCAGCACCGCAGAGGGGTCGGTGCCCGCGCGCAGATCCTCCAGGACCTTCTCGCCATCGCTGACCCGCCTGCTGGAGCGCGCGTCCATCACGAAGAGCTCCGGGGCATCGACCTGCAGCGCCTGCCGGGCAGTCTCCGCGCTCGACGCGAGCAGCACCTTCACGTCGATCCCACGCAGCCGCTGACACAGCTCTGAGGCCGCCGGGGATGGCCCGCCGAGGATGAGCACCGGCGAGGAGATCAACAGCGCGGCCGGCGCTGGGGGCGGCGACGCCGTCGGGAGCCCGTGCAGCGGCCCGGAACTGGACTCACCCGCCATCGCACCTCCCGCATCGCTGAACCAAACTGCCTCCTCAGGACGTGGCAGATGTCCAGGAACTCTACAGACTGCCAAGCTCTGAGCCTAGGGTGAAGCCCCAGACTCAACAACAGCTTGACCCCTGAGGCCTCCAGAGCCGGCGCGGGTTTCATGAAAGACTGGACTCGGTGACTGACATCACCCCTGATCTGTCACCGGTTCACCGCAGCGCACCCGCCCCATCCGGCACTTATCGAGGAGAACAGATGATCATCGGAGTCCCCGCCGAAGTGAAGAACAACGAGTTCCGCGTGGCCCTGACCCCGGCCGGCACGGTGGACCTCACCGCCCGTGGACACCGGGTGCTGATCGAGAGCGGAGCCGGCACCGGCTCCGGCTTCACCGATCATGACTTCCGCGCCGCTGGCGCCGAGATCATCGGCGGCGCCGATGAGGTCTGGGAGCAGGCGGAGATGGTCCTCAAGGTCAAGGAGCCGCAGGCCGAGGAGTTCCCGCGGATGCGCGAGGGACAGATTCTCTTCACCTACCTGCACCTCGCGGCAGAGCCCGCCTGCGCCCGCGCGCTGCAGGAACGCGGCGTCACCGCGATCGCCTACGAGACCGTCACCGGCACCCATGGCCTGCCGCTGCTGGCCCCGATGAGCGAGGTCGCCGGACGACTGGCCCCCCAGGTGGGCGCCTATCACCTGATGCACTCCCAGGGCGGTCCCGGCATCCTGATCGGCGGTGTTCCCGGCGCGCGTCCGGCGAAGGTCGTGGTCATCGGCGGCGGCAAGGCCGGAGAGCAGGCGGCTCTGACTGCGCTGGGCATGGGCGCCGACGTGACCGTGCTGGACCTGAACATCGAACGTCTCCGGGAGCTCTCCGCGCTCTCCGGGCGCGGGCTGACCACCCTGGCCTCGAACACCCTGACCCTGACCGAAGAGGTCGCGGCCGCGGACCTGGTGATCGGTTCGGTGCTGGTCCCCGGAGCGACCGCACCGAAGCTGGTGACCCGTGAGATGGCCGCAGCCATGCGTCCGGGCTCGGTGCTGGTGGACATCGCCATCGACCAGGGCGGCTGCTTCGAAGGGTCGCGTCCCACCACCCACGCTGATCCGACCTTCACCATCGGCGAGCAGATCTACTACTGCGTGGCGAACATGCCCGGCGCGGTGCCGCACACCTCCACCGCTGCGCTGACGAACTCCACGCTGCGCTTAATCTTCGCCCTGGCGGACAAGGGCTGGAAGCAGGCGCTGCGCGAGGACCCACACCTGGCCAACGGCCTCAATGTGCACGCCGGGGACCTCACCAACGCCCCGGTGGCCGAGGCACTGGGGGCGCGGTACCGCGCCCTGGCCGACGTGCTGGCCTGACCGGCTCCCGACCGCCAGCGGCTCAAGCGCCTCAGAGGCTCTGGCGGTCGGCGAGCCGGTGCCCCGGCACCGCGGTGAAGTAGGTCTCCACGAGCTCGGCATCCACCTCGTGGATCTCGGCGGGGCTCCAGCGCGGAGCCCGGTCCTTGTCGATGATCTGCGCCCGGATGCCCTCGCGGAAGTCCGAGGAGCGCAGCATGTGCACCGCGATGGTGAACTCGGCCTGGAGCGCGACGGGCAGCGTGAGCTCCTCGGCGTCCCGGATGGCGCGATGCGCGACCTTCAGCGAGACCGGAGACTTCTCTCGCAGCGACTTCGCGGCGGCCGCCGCGGCCTCCTGGCTCACAGCGAGCTCACCCAGCCGCTGAAGCACCCCCTCCACGCTCGGTTCGGCGTAGGCCTGGTCGATCCAGCCGCGCGAACTCTCCAGCGTCGAGGCTGCGGAGCTGCGGGTGAAACGGGGCAGCACCGCCTCCACCGGCTCGGCGCTCAGCGCCTGGGTCAGCTCCGGCAGCCTCTCACCCGAGACCTCGACGTCGGCGAGGCCCAGCGCGATCGCGTCGGCGGCGTCCAGATGCGATCCGGTGAGCCCTGCGTGCAGCCCCAGCTGGCCCGGCGCCCGGGAGAGCAGCCAGGTGCCTCCGACGTCCGGACAGAATCCGATCGTGGTCTCGGGCATCCCGGCGCGGGTGCGCTCGGTGACGATCCGATGCGAGCCGTGGGCGGAGACTCCGATGCCGCCGCCGAGCACCAGGCCGTCCATCAGTGCGATATAGGGCTTGGGATACTCGGCGATGGCGAGGTTGAGCGCATACTCGTTGGCCAGGAACGTCTCGCTGGCGAATTCGGCGGCGTATCCGGGAACGCCTGTCGGCAGGATCCCGCCGCCGTCCTGCTTCTGCAGCGCGACCATCTCCTGGTAGAGGCTGGCGACGTCCCCGCCGGCGCAGAGCCCGCGATCTCCGGCGCCGCGGATGAGCACCTGGAGCACCCGATCATCCTCGGCCCAGTCCTGAAGCTGTACGAGCATGGACTCACACATCAGCTGGGTCAGCGCATTGACCGCCCGGGGGCGATTCAGCGTGATGATGCCGAGGTGTCCGCGCAGCTCAAAGGCCACATCGCCGGTATACGTCTCCCTGCCCATGTGAGCGAGGTTACACGGGGTGGGCGCATCTGGCCCAACAGAGCTCTCAGAGAGAGTCTCGCGGCACGCGTCAGACCCGCAGAGGGAGGATCAGGCGTTCCAGAGACCGTAGGAGTCCGCCAGGGAGGCGATCTTCTGAGCGCGTGCCAGGCGCGGGAGGTAGGAGCCGTCGCCGATGGAGCCGCCGGCCTCGTGAGCCTCGATCAGCTCACGGGCCCAGTTCAGCTCATCCGCCGACGGCGCCAGTCCGGTGTTGATGTGCTCGACCTGGGCCCGGTTGAGCGAGAGCTTGCCGGTCATGCCCATGCTGGCGGTGACCTGGCAGGCTTCGCCCGTCTGCTCCGGGTCGGCATCTGCGGCCGTCGGGCCGTCGATGGCGCCGGGGAGTCCGCCGACGCGCGAGGCGATCACCAGGCGTGCCCGGGCATAGGCCAGCGCCATGGGATCGGCGGAGACTCCGACGTCCTTGCGGAAGTCATTGGTGCCGAAGGCCAGCCGGAAGGTGCCCGGGGCCGAGGCGATCTGCGTGGCGTTCTCCACCCCGAGGGCGGACTCGATGAGCGCGATCACCGGGGTGCCGGCACGCAGGCGCATGGCGGTGTAGGTCACCTGCTCGGGGTGCTCGGTCTCGGCCAGCATCACTCCGCGCAGCCCCTCGGCGCGCGAGAGGGCTGCCAGGTCGGCCTCCCAGTGCTCGGAGGTGGTGGGGCTGACCCGCACCCAGGCCGTCATCCCGCCGTTGAGCGCGCGCAGCACCGCCTCGCGGGCCACGACCTTCCCATCATCGGGGACCGAAGCCTCCAGATCGAAGATCACCGAATCGGCCTCGCTGGCCAGCCCTGGAGCGAAGTCCTGCTCCCTGGAGGCGTTGATCAGCAGCCACGAGCGGGAGAGTTTGGCGGGCAGCGCGGCCGCGCGACGGTTCCGGATGGGCATTTCCCCAGCCTACCGGAGAAGCCCGGGACGACTGGCGGCGGGTGGCATGGGTCACCGCTGGGCCACCGGCAGCCCGGGAGCAGCTCTGGACCCCAGGGTTCAGAGGTGTTGACATCGGCGTGAACGGACCCCAAACTTGAGACGGTTGAACTTCAAGTTTGAAATACATCACTTGGACTTCGATTCCGGACGCGGTTTCAGGTTCCCCCGAATCACCTGGCCGACGTCGCCCCGTGGGGAGGAACTGCTGGCTGGGTGCAGGACTGCCACCCCTGTCTGCACCCGGTTTCCTCAAACCACACCGCGGGTGGAAGGCGACCCCCGTCACCGCGCCTTCCACCCGCAGGGGCCCGGGGTATGCGACCCCGGGCCTGCCGCCCCGGACCCGCCGCTCCAGGCCTGCCGCTCAGCCCGTTCATGGCATCCGAGCCGCTCCTCAGAGGGCCGCGGATTCGGTCTGCGCGGGTGCAGCTCCTATTCTGGTGCCATGACCCTGACCTCCCGGCGCCATGCACATGCGCGGCTCAGCGCCGGCTGCCTCGGGCTCGCGATGCTGATCGTCGGCTGCGGCTCTCCAGATCCGGGTCCGGAGGAGCCGGAGGAGCCGAGCAACGCGATCCCGCAGCCCGAGATTGAAGGGGACGATTCGGTGCGACTTCCGCTGGCCATGGTGAGCCCCGACGGGCAGGCTCAGGCGGCTCCACTGGGCGGGAATGGCACCCTGGAGGACGAACAGGCCCCTGGCAGCCCGGTGGAGGAGACCTCCGAGGGCGCCGTGGCGCAGGAGATCGAGATCGCCAGGACCGCGCCCTTCGGCTGCGACGACACCGTCTCGGTGGTCCGATCCGTGCCGATGGTCACCGAGGACCCCGCGACGGCGGCCCTGGAGTTCCTGATCGATGACCAGCTCTCCTCCCACGGCTCACCGGCGTTCCTGAACCCGCTCGCCGCCTCCGAGGATCTCAGCGTGGACTCGGTGGAGGTTGAAGGCGATCTGGTGCGCGTGGCCCTGAGCGGCGAGCCGGTCAGCGAGGGGGAATGTCAGTCCTGGCAGATCCTGACCCAGATCGAGACCACGGCCAGAGTCGCGACCGGGGCCAGCTCCAGCGAGGTCACCGTGGACGCGGAGCCGCTGGCCGAGCTGTTCGGGCTTCCGGCGGACCGGGAGCCCCTGGAGATCGTGGAGATCACCCGCTAGTCGATCAGCAGGCCTGGCTGCTCCATGACCGCGGCGACGTCAGAGATGAACCGACCGGCGAGATCGCCGTCGATCAGCCGATGATCGAAGGAACCGCCGATCACCATGACATCGCGCGGCACGATCTGTCCCTCCACGACCCAGGGCTTCTTCCGCACCGCGCCGAGCGCCACGATCGAGGCCTGGCCCGGGGGGAGGATCGGGGTTCCGCTGTCCAGCCCCAGGCTGCCGATGTTGGTGATCGAGACGGTGCCGCCCTGCATCTCCCCCGGAGTGGTCCGGCCTTCGCGGGCGTCGCTGGTCAGCTGGGTCAGCGCCGCGGCCAGGCCGCGGGTGTTGAAGGCATGGGCCTCGTGGATCACCGGCACCACCAGCCCACGCGGGGTCGCGGCGGCGACCCCGAGGTTCAGGTAGTTCCGCAAGGTGTAGTGCGTGTCATGCCAGGTGGCGTTGACCTGCGGATTGCGTCGCGCCGCCCAGATGATCGCCTTGGCCGCGAAGAGCATCGGGGACACGCTGAGCCCTGCGTAGGAGGGGTCGTTCTTCAGCACCTGGCGCAGCTCCATGGTGCGGGTGACATCGACCTCCTTGAACACCGAGACATGCGGCACGGTGGTCGCCGAGGCGGTCACGTTGCGCGCAGTGGCCTTGCGCACGCCACGGACCTGGATGTTCTCCTCGCGGGGCCCGTCATAGAGCAGGCCCGCCTCCTCCGGGGTGGTCTTGCGCCGCGCTGGAGCAGGCGCCCCGGGGGCGGGGACCTGGCCGGAGGCGCGCTGTTCCAGCTTCTGCTTCGCCTGACGCTCCACGTCGTCCCGGGTGATCTGCCCGTTGCGTCCGGAGCCGACGAGCTCCCAGACGGCGACGCCGAGCCGCTTGGCCAGGGCCCGCACCGGAGGGCTGGCCCTGGCGACGATGTCGGCGATGTCGGTGTAGCCGCCGCCGGCGGGTGCCGGGGCCGCGATATCGAGGCCCTCCAGGTCCACCAGGTCAGGAGCGGTGGACCGGGTGCGTGTGCGGCGCACGGCGGAGTCCGCCTTGGGGCCGGAGCCGACCAGGGCCTCGTTCTGCGCAGGGCTCTCCGTGGCCTCCCGGGCGGCGGAGCCTCGATCGGCGCCCTCGCGCTTCTGGGCGGCGGACTTCTTCGCCCGGCCCGAGCGTGAGCGGCCCGGCTTCTCCTCGGCGACGGGCGGCTCGGCGGGCTCCTGCGTCACGGGCTCGGAAGTCGCCTCCGGGGCGGAACCGGCGTCTGGCGTCGCTTCGCCCTCGGCGGCGATCCGGATCAGCGGCGCCCCCACCTCGAGCGTCTCGCCCTCTGCGGCAAGCAGCTCAGTGACCACGCCGGCGAAGGGCACCGGCAGCTCGACCAGCGATTTGGCGGTCTCGATCTCGACCACGATGTCGTTGACCTCGACGGTCGCACCCACGGTGGTGCGCCAGGTGACGACCTCGGCCTCGGTCAGGCCCTCGCCGACGTCGGGAAGGTTGAAGGTCTCAGCCATGCTCAGGCACTCCTCTGGTAGCTGAAGCTGCGGTCCACGGCTTCGAGCATCCGATCGATGTCCGGAAGGTACCGGTGCTCTTGGGCTGACGGTGGATACGGCATATGGAATCCGCCCACGCGCAGCACCGGGGCCAGCAGCCGGTGGTGCGCCCGTTCGGCGACCCGTGCGGCGATCTCGCCGCCGATTCCGCCGAAGGTCGGCGCCTCGTGGGCGACGATGAGCCGCTGGGTCTTCGCCGCGGAGCGCGCGATGGTCTCGTCGTCGAGCGGGCTGATCGAGCGAATGTCCACCACTTCGATGCTGCGGCTCTCGGCACGGGCGGCCTCGGCGGCGGCCAGCGCCACCGGAACCAGCGGGCCGTAGGTGGCGATGGTGGCGTCGGTGCCCTCGCGGAGGACCTGGGCGCGGAACGCGTCCGGCGCCGGGTTCTGGAGGTCGACCTTCCCCTTGAGCCAGTAGCGGCGCTTCGGCTCGAGGATGATCACCGGGTCATCGCTGACGATCGCCTGGCGGGTCATCCAGTAGGCGTCCTGCGGGTTCGAAGGGGCCAGGATGCGCAGTCCGGCGGTGTGCGCGAAGAGCGCCTCGGGGGATTCGGAATGGTGCTCGATCGACCCGATGTGCCCGCCGTAGGGCAGTCGGATCGTCACCGGGACCTTCACCCGGCCGTCGGTGCGGTTGTGCATCTTGGCCAGCTGGGTGGTGATCTGGTTGAACGCCGGGAAGACGAAGCCGTCGAACTGGATCTCGGCCACCGGCCGGTAGCCGCGCATCGCCATGCCGATGCTGGTCCCGACGATGCCGGACTCCGCCAGCGGGGAGTCGATCACCCGGTGGGTGCCGAACTCGGCCTGCAGCCCCTCGGTGACCCGGAAGACTCCGCCGAGCGCGCCGATGTCCTCGCCGATGAGCAGCGTCTTCTGGTCGGCGGCGAGCTCATCGCGCAGGGCCGCGGTGATCGCCTTGGCCATGACCATCTCTTTGATCGCGCTCATCCTGCGGTGCCCGCCTCCGTCTGCTCTTCCGCGAATCCTGCTTCGTAGTCCTTCAGCCAGGCCTTCTCGGTCTCCACCTGGCGGTGCGGCTCCGAGTACACGGTGTCAAAGACCCGGTCCAGGTCGATCGGCTCCATGGCCAGCACGGACTTGCGCATGTCCGCGGCGAGGTCCTTGTACTCGGCGTCGACCTCGGCGAAGAAGTCCTCATCAGCGTGGCCTGCGGAGCTGAGCCAGGAGCGGTAGCGCTGGATCGGGTCGCGGCCCTTCCAGAGCTCCTCCTCCTCGGAGCTGCGGTACTTGGTGGGGTCATCGGCGGTGGTGTGGGCGCCCATCCGGTAGGTGACGGACTCGATGAGCTTGGGCCCGTTGCCGGCCCGGATCTCACCGGAGAGCTTGGCCGCCACGGCGTAGCTGGCGAGCACATCGTTGCCGTCGACCCGCACGCCTTCGAACCCGTAGCCCTTGGCGCGGTTGACCAGCGGCCCGCGGGACTGAGTGCGGGTGGGCACCGAGATCGCCCAGTGGTTGTTCTGGATGAAGTAGAGCAGCGGCAGCTCATAGGAGGCGGCGAAGACCATGGATTCGTGGGCGTCGCCCTGGCTGGTGGCACCGTCGCCGATGCAGGCCACGACGATCTCATCCTCGGCCCGGTCCCGGGGCACGCTCTCCGTCCGCAGGTCCTGGTTGATGCCCATGGCCCAGCCGGCGGCGTGCAGGGTCTGCGCGGCCAGCACCAGGGTGTAGACGTGGAAGTTGTGCTCGCGCGGGTCCCAGCCGGTGTGCCGGGTGGCCCGGAACATGGTCAGCAGCTCCTCGGGGGAGATTCCGCGGTAGAGCGCCATGGCGTGCTCGCGGTAGGTGGGGAACACCATGTCGGAGGACTTGATCGCCGCGATGGTGCCCACCTGGGCGGCCTCCTGGCCCAGCGCCGGCGCCCAGAGCGCAAGCTGCCCCTGGCGCTGCAGCGAGGTGGCCTCGGCGTCGAGCCTGCGCTCCATCGCCATATAGCGATAGAGCTCGCGCAGCTTCTCCGCGCTCAGCTCCGCGATGAACGGGCTGTAGACCTCGTTCTCGGCGAGCTTCCCCTCCGGGGTGAGCAGCTGGACGGGCTGCACCTCTTCTGGCTCCACAGTGTGATCCTCTCCGACGGCACCGCTGATCGACGCCCTGCGAGCAGGACGGCCATCGCTTATTGTGTCAGCTCGACTCAGGCTGGGAATCTGTAGGTCCGGCACAACTCGATGAACCGATCATTGGCCTCGACCTCACCGATCGTGACCCGCACACCCTCACCGTTGAAGCCACGGACCGCCAGCGCCTGGAGCCCGGCCGCCTCGGCGAAGGCGGCGGTCTGCTCCTTCAGCGGAAGCCAGACGAAGTTGCCCTGGGCCTCGGGGATCGTCCAGCCGGCCTCGGTCAGCGCCGCAGTGACCCGTTCGCGCTCGGCGACCAGGGAGTCCACCCGCTCAAGGACCTGATCGAGATGTTCCAGCGAGGCCAGCGCCGCGACTTCGGCCACGGTGGACACGCTGAAGGGTGCCGCGACCACCCGCAGGTGGCGGGTGATCTCCGCGCCGGCGATCGAGTAGCCGACGCGCAGGGCAGCCAGGCCGTGCGCCTTCGAGAAGGTCCGCAGAACCGCCACATTGGGGTGCTTCCGGTACAGCGCAAGCGCGTCCAGCGGATCCTCGGTGCGGACGAACTCCTGGTAGGCCTCATCGATGACCACGACGACGTCGCCGGGGACCTTGGCCAGGAACGCCTCGACCTCGCGGTGCCGCAGCGCCGGGCCGGTGGGGTTGTTCGGGGTGCACAGCATCAGCACCTTGGTCTTCTCGGTGATCGCTGCGAGCATCGCCTCAAGGTCGTGTCGCCCGTCTTCGAGCACCGGTACCGTGACGTCCTTCGCGCCGGCGGTGCGCACCACGATCGGGTAGGCCTCAAAGGAGCGCCAGGCGTAGATGACCTCGTCCTGGCTGCCGTCGCTGTTGGATCCGGCGAAGGCGTTGATGATCTGGGTCAGCGCCCCGAGGCTGCCGGTGCCGGCGACGATGTCTTCCACCGGGACGTCCAGGAGCTTCGCGAGCCCGGCGCGCAGGTTCTCGGCGTTGGGGTGGGGGTAGCGGTGCAGCGTGTCCACTGCGGCCATCGCTCGAGCCACCTCGGGGACCGGCCCCAGGGGATTCTCGTTGGAAGAGAGCTTATACGGCGTGAGTCCTTCGGCCGCCTGCGGCGGCTTGCCTGCGGCATAGGCGGGCAGAAGGCTGACGCTTTCCCGTGGGGTGATCGACCCGGCGCGTGAGAACATAGTCATCGTGAGAATCCTACTGGCAATTATTCTGAATGCCCTGGCCCTCGCCGCAGCGGCCTTTCTCGTTCCCGGCATCTACATGGATGGCGCCGAACAGGGCACCGGGGCGACGATCCTCGCCTTCCTCTTCGTGGGAGCCGTCTTCGGTCTGGTCAATGTAGTCATCAAGCCGATCATCTCGCTGCTCTCACTGCCGATCACCTGCCTGACCCTGGGCCTGTTCGCCGTGGTCATCAATGCGGGCATGCTGGTGCTCACCGCCTGGCTGACCTCCTGGACCCCGGTGCACTTCGTGGTCGAGGACTTCTTCTGGAGCGCAGTGCTGGGGTCGATCGTGGTGGCCCTGGTCTCAGCGCTGCTCAACCGTTTCATCCTGCGCCCGCTCGAAACCTGATCCGCCTCCCGCAGGGAGCTGATCCAGGCCTCCGGCCAGCTCCGCGATGACCTCCTCGAGCTCGTCCACCCCCTTGGAGTCCCATTCGGTGGAATAGACCGTGGCCCCGTGGTCTCCACGCAGCGAGTCGTTGAGCTCCGCGAGGTGGACGCGCTGACCCGCATCCAGGTGTTGTGACTCCTGGGCCTCGAGGATCCGGATGGCCTCGATGTTGTGCGCGTAGTCGTGGCTGGCGCCGAAGACTCCCCGGGGTTCGGCCTGCGGGTCCTGATGCTCATAGGTGATCTGGACCCGATCCGCCGAGAGCTCGCTCGATGCGCCCAGCAGCTTCGGGACCGGGTCATTGGCGTCCTGGAAGCTGGTGGTCCTGATCCCGGGCAGCGTCGGGCCTTCTCGCGCCGGGGCCGCCACGGTGGCGACCTGCGAGATCCGGTATTTGCTGGCCAGCCTGCCGCCGGCGGCGATGTTGCGCGCATGCAGCCCACCCAGGGAGTACCCGGTGATGACCAGCTCGTCCCCTGGCTGGGCCCCGGAGTCCTGCAGCGCCTGATCGATCACCTCCTGCAGGTGTGCCGAACCATTGGTTCCGGCGTCCAGCAGGCTGTTGAGTCCGCGCCCCGCGCTCAGATCCAGCTCCCCCTGTGCCAGATCTTCCCGGTCGATGTCCTGAAGACCCTCGGGAAGCTCCAGGCCTGGGAGGTGGATGAGGTGTCGGGCGGGCGCCCCGGGCTGGGGTCGGGAGGAGATGCTGAAGTCTCCCAGCTCTGCGACCTCTGCCTGCGCCTGCAGGTGCTCACCGAGCGTGTCCACCTCGGTCGCCGCCAGGGCTCGAGTCTCCCGGCTCAGCCGCTGCCTGCTCCCGCGCGAGATCCGGCGGGCCTTCTCCAGCAGCGACTGATGCACCAGTCCCAAGGCCTCCTGGGAGGACCGCAGCACCGGCTGCTTCCTGGCGAGCAGCTTCAGCAGCAGCGCGAACCCCTGACCCAGGTTCACCAGAGCGGTGCGGCCCCAGGCATCGGCGAGTGCCTTGTCCCCCTGGGGGTCCAGCAGGTGTGGCTGGATCTGCGGATACTGCCCCAGGTGTCTGGCGGCGCCCATCGATTGTCTCAGCAGCGCCTCGGTCTCCCGGTAGCGCCCATGCGCGATGCGCACGGCGCGCGCCGTCTCTCCCATGGCCCAGGCCGCCACCGAGGTCTCGGCCAGGCTGATCCCGAGCTGCGCCCCCAGCAGCGGGATCCTGAAATGCAGCGCGAGCCCGGCGACCGAGCCGAACAGCTCGGCGGTGATGCCGCTGAGCGCGCGGCCCTGCTCCTCCGTGAGGGCCTCGGCGCGGCTCAGGCTCGCGGCCGCGACCTGCAGGCTCTCGAGCACCAGGTTCAGCTCGGTGGGACCTCCGTGGGCCTGCACGGTGTACCTGCGCGGGGCGGGCTCGCCGTAGTGATCCTCGGTGATGACGAACATCAACGCTCACCCCTGTGCCGCCGCCAGGCGGGCCAGCGGAAGCCCGCCGTGGGACTGCACGAACCGCAGAAAGCCCTCGGCGCTCTCCGAGGCCTCTCGCGCGCCGAGCACCAGAGCCCGGGCTGCACGTTCACCGCCGACCGCCGGCACCCCCGCGAGGGCGGCATCCGCGGCGTCCACAACAACCCCTGCCACCGCCCCTGCAGCCACCCCCGCCACGACCCCCGTCGTATCCAGCGCCGCCGCCAGCACCCGCGCCTGATCTGCCTGCTGGCGCAGATCTGCCGCGATGAGCCTGGCGCTGGCCGAGATCTCGAAGATCCTCGACTGCCGACTGCGACATTGCGCAACGTGGTGGAAGGTCACGGCGATGAAGGCCTGGCCGGCGGGCGAATGCCACTGGACCTCCTCGCCTCCGGTCAGGACCGCCTGCACACACTCCTCGGCCCGCTGCGCCACGGCGTCCAGCCGCAGCGCCGCCTGCTCATAGTGCTGCGCGGCCTCATCGAACTGCGCGGCGGCCCGGGAGAAGACCATGGGTGCTCACTCCTTGTTCTGCCAGGGCCGGTTGCGCGGTGATCCGGTGCTGGACCGGCCAGGAACCAGCTGACGATGATCAATCTAGGCACCCGCACCCGGGTGCGCCGGCGGTTCGCGCAGAGGGTGGAGTACCCGGGCGGGCGGCGTCGTCCTCGCCGGTGCTGGGGAAAACTCATGAAAGAATCGAGGCCATGGCCCATTCCATTGATTCCGCTGCGTCCACCGTCTCTCCGACCCGGGTCCGGCTCGCTGACGCGCAGCCGCAGATCGCGCTGGGCGCCCTGGACGGCCGCTACCGCGGCGCGGTGGCGCCGCTGGTGGATCACCTCTCCGAGGCGGCGCTGAACCGGCATCGCATCCATGTGGAGGTCGAATGGTTCATCCACCTCTGCGCCGAGCAGGTGCTTCCCGGGCTCCCCGCGCTCACCGAGGAGCAGGTCAGCGGGCTGCGCGGAATCGTCACCGAATTCGGCACGGCGCAGCTCGAAGAGCTGGGCGCCATCGAGGCGCAGACCCACCATGATGTGAAGGCGGTGGAGTACTTCATCGCGCGCCGGCTCGAGGGGCTGGGGCTGAGCGAGCTCACCCCACTGGTGCACTTCGCCTGCACCAGTGAGGACATCAACAACCTGTCCTATGCGCTGGGGATCCGCGACGCCGTGGCCGAGGTCTGGCTGCCCGCGGCTCGCACCACCCTGGAGGGGCTGGCGACGCTGGCCCAGGACGCCGCCGAGGTGCCGATGCTCTCGCGCACCCACGGACAGCCGGCCACCCCGACCACGCTGGGCAAGGAGGTCGCGGTCTTCGTGCATCGGCTGCGCCGCCAGCTGCGCCGGATCGAGTCTCAGGAGTTCCTGGGCAAGATCAACGGCGCCACCGGCACCTACGCCGCGCACCTGGCCGCGGCCCCCGAGGCCGACTGGCCCGGGCTGGCGCAGCGCTTCGTGGAGAAGCTGGGCCTGACCTTCAACCCGCTGACCACCCAGATCGAGTCCCACGACTACCAGGCCGAGCTCTACGCGGACATGGCCCGGTTCAACCGGATTCTGCACGGGCTCTGCGTGGACGTCTGGAGCTACATCTCCATCGGGTTCTTCCGGCAGATCCCGGTGGCCGGAGCCACCGGCTCCTCCACCATGCCGCACAAGGTCAACCCGATCCGCTTCGAGAACGCCGAGGCCAACCTGGAGATCTCCAATGCGCTGCTCGACGCGCTGGCCTCCACGCTGGTGGAGTCCCGCTGGCAGCGCGATCTCACCGACTCCTCCGGCCAGCGCAACATCGGCACCGCGATGGGCCACTCGGTGCTGGCCCTGAGCAATATGAGCAAGGGGCTCAACCAGCTCGACGTCGCCGCGGAGGTCATCGCGGCGGACCTCGACGCGAACTGGGAGGTCCTCGGCGAGGCGATCCAGACCGTGATGCGCGCCGAGGCGATCGCCGGCGTGGACTCCATGGAGAACCCGTACGAGCGGCTCAAGGAGCTGACCCGCGGCCGCCGGGTGGATGCGGAGAAGCTCAAGGAGTTCGTCACCGGACTCGGACTGAGCAAGGAGGCCGAGGCCCGACTGGCCCAGCTGACCCCCGGCGGGTACACCGGCCTGGCAGCCGCGCTGGCCGAGCAGTTCGGCCGCTAGGCGCCCCATGGGCCACGGATCCCTCGATCACGGAGCCTTCGATCAGGAAGCCTTCGATCACGGGGCCTTCGCCGATGACCACCGGACCCAGTATCAGCGTCTGCGCGACGGGCACTGGTACCGGGCCGATGCGGAGATCCTCGAGCGGGCCTCGGCGGCTCATCGGCTGGCTCACCGCTACAACCAGGCCGCGGCCCAGGGCGAGGAAGACGCTGCCGCCGCGCTGCTGCCACAGCTGATCGGTGAGCTCGGTGACGACGTGGCGATCCGCGCCCCGTTCTCGGTGGACTACGGGTCGCATATCTCCATCGGCGACCGGGTCTTCATCAACACCGGCCTGGTGGCTCTTGACGTCGCCCCCATCCGGATCGGAGCCGACTGCCTGCTGGGGCCCAATGTGCAGCTGCTGACCCCGATCCACCCGGTAGAGCCGGGCCCGCGACAGCAGAAGTGGGAGTCAGCGGAGCCGATCACCCTGGAGGAGAATGTGTGGCTCGGCGGCGGCGTCATCGTCTGCCCCGGAGTCACCATCGGTCGCAACGCCGTGATCGGAGCAGGCGCCGTGGTGACCCGCGATATTCCTGCGAACTCCGTGGCCGTGGGCAACCCCGCGCGGGTCATCCGGCAGTGCGAGAGCTGAAGCACCGCGGAAGCCGGTCTGGCCGCGAAGCTGCGGTCGCCGGGCGCCCAGGTCTTCCCCCGCGCTCGATCCCAGGTCAGAATGGCGAGGTCCCGCTGAGATCGACCACGGAAGGCTCACCATGACCATCGGCCTGACCCCCTACCTGCAGTTTCCCGGAACCGCCCGCCAAGCGCTGGAGTACTACCACACGGTCTTCGGCGGCGAGGTCGGGATGATGACCTACGCCGAGGGCATGGGCGCCGAGGATGAGACCAAGGACCTGATCATGCACGGGTCGCTGTTTCTCGATCGGGGCATCCACATGATGGCGGCCGACGCGCCTCCAGGCATGTCCAGCGTGCTGGGCACGGTGTCGCTGAGCAACAGCGGAGCCGACGACGCCGAGCATAGAACCCTGGTGCAGTGGTGGGAGAAGCTCTCCGAGGGCGCGCAGATCACCGAGCCGCTGGCCAAGTCACCCTGGGGCGACAGCTTCGGGATGCTCACCGACAAGTTCGGGGTCCCCTGGATGGTCAACGCGTCGCACTGAGCGGCGTCACGGCGCGCAGCTCCCCAGGGTGCAGAATCAACGCGCGCAGCACCCCGCGTGCAGCCTCACCAGATCCAGAACAGCATCAGGGTGGCCAGGAGACCGCAGCCGTAGTTCAGCCAGATGAACCGTCGCCAGGAGGAGTTCACCGCGGCGGAGGTCTCGTCGGTCACCTTGAACCAGGGCAGCGAGATGGCGATGTAGGGGATCACCAGCAGCGCGGCCAGCGGGGTGGGCCAGTGACCCAGGAGCAGCAGCGCCCCCGCTGCGGCCCACAGCAGCACCGCCATCCGCACGGTGGAGCGGGACCCGATCGCGGTGGCCACCGAGGAGATCCCGGCCTCACGGTCCGGCACCACATCCTGGACCGCGCCGAAGGCGTGGGCGGCCATCCCCCAGAGGAAGAAGGCGCCCAGGATGATCATCACCGTGGGCCCGGGAGTGAAGCCGAACCGGTCATGAGCCAGCGCGAACCCGACCACGGCGGGGCTGACGAAGTGGGTGCTGGAGGTCAGCGAGTCAAGGAACGGGCGTTCCTTGAAGCGCAGCCCCTTCACCGAGTAGGCGGCGACTGCGAACAGGCTCACCAGCATCGCCACCCAGGTGGCGGGGCCGCCGCCGAGCATCAGCAGCAGCGCCGGCGGCACCGTGCTCAGCACCGAGATCCACAGCACGGGCGCGTGCAGCGAGGGATGCAGCAGCGCACCCTCGATGCCGCCCTTACGCGGATTACGCAGGTCGGATTCGTAGTCGAAGACATCGTTGATCCCGTACATCGCCACGTTGTAGGGCACCAGGAAGAACAGCGCGCCGAGCAGGAGCACCCAGTCGATCTCCCGCACGGCGAAGAGATACGCGGCGGCGAAGGGAAAAGCGGTGTTGATCCAGCTGAAGGGACGCGAGGAGAGCAGAAGCTGACGGATAAGGCTCAATCAGTCACCCGCTCGGCGACGGGCTCAGCACCGCGGCCGGGCTCCGTGGGCCGGCGCCGGCGCAGCAGGTGCCAGGCGGCAGGCAGCAGCAGCACCCCGGCCAGCGAATAGCTGAAGTCCTCCAGCGGCGCGAGGCCCAGGTAGAGGCCCATCAGGTGCTCGTGGCCGTAGCGCACGATGTCCAGCCCGATGATCACATTGTCGAAGACCGCGGTGAGACTCAGCAGCACCACGGTGCTCAGCGCCACCGCACCCCAATGGATGCTTGCGCGCAGCAGCACCGCGGAAAGCACCGCGGGGACCATGAAGGCCAGGCTCAGCCAGAGGTACGCCATCTAGGAACCCCCTGCAGCACGTGCGCCCGAACGGGCCCGCTGGCTCCTGTGCCGCAGCAGCTTCGCGGCCCCGGTGTAGAGGATCATGGTGCACAGGCTCAAGAACGCCAGGAACACCGGTTCCTCCAGCGGCATCTCAGGCCCGAGCACGACGCCGGTGAGGTAGCGGCTCTCACCCATCAGGAAGATCCCCAGCCCGATCCCGGCGAAGTCCCAGAGCAGGAAGAAGACGACGCCGAGCAGGGTCACCGCCGCGGCCACACTCGGGTCAGCGAAGAAGAAGAGCCGGAAGCGCCGATCGATGAGCAGCATGCAGCAGGCCGCCAGCAGCAGCCCGGCGAGATACAGGAAAGACACGCTCGCTCAGCCCGCCTTCCTGACCGTGCCAGCACCCATCGACTCAGGGCTCAGCGGACCGGCGCTGTAGTCCCGGCGCATGTGCTTGAGCACCAGCTCCGCGCTGATCAGACACATCGGTACACCGATCCCGGGAGCCACGGTGCCCCCGGCGTAGTAGAGCCCGCGCACCTTCGGCGAGACGTTCTGCGGGCGGAACATCGCGGACTGCCGCAACGTGTGGGCCTGGCCGAGCACCGAACCCCGCCAGGAGTTGTAGTCGGCCGCGAAGTCGGCCGGCCCGATGGTCTCGCGCAGCACGATCCGGTCTTCGAAGTCCTCGATCCCGGCCCAGCCCCCGATCTGCGCGATGGCGGCCTGCGCGATGGCCTCGACGGCCGGGTCCCCGGCACCGTCGCGGCCACCGGCTCCCAGGGAGACATCCGCCGGGACCGGGATCAGCACGAAGAGGTTCTCGTGACCCTCCGGCGCCAGGCCCGGCTCGCTCGCGCTGGCCCGACAGACGTAGGAGGAGGCCGGGGTCGGGACGGAGGGGTTCGCCCCGAAGATGGACTCGAAGTTCGCGGTCCAGTCCCGGGTGAAGAACAGCGAGTGATGCGCGAGCTCCGGGAGCTCTCCACGCACGCCGAGCATCACCAGGACCGCGCCGGGACCGGAAGTGACCTTCTCCCACCAGCCCTCGGGGTAGCTGCGGTCCGCCTCGGAGAGCAGCCTGGTCTCGGTGTGGTGCAGATCCGCGGCGGAGACCACATGATCGGCGTGCTCGGTGTGCACCCGGCCCGCGGCGTCGCGCCAGCGCACGCCGGTGGCCACGCGCTGCCGGCCGGTCTTGAACCTGGAGCCGAGGCGGGACCCGGATGCGGATCGAGGGTCTGCTTCCGTGAGGATCTCGGTGACCTCTGCCCCGGTGGTGATCTGCGCCCCGGCACCTTCGGCCAGCCGTCGGAAGCTCGCGAGGACCTCCCAGAATCCACCCATCGGGTAGCGCACGCCGTCGTCGAGGTCCAGGGCGCTCATCAGGTGGTACATCGCCGGCGCGTCCTGCGGGCGAGTGCCCAGGAAGACCGCCGGGTAGCCCAGGATCTGGCGCAGCACCGGGTGCTTGAACCGGCGCTGCACGAAGCGCTCCAGCGAGGTCAGCAGCAGCTGGGCCAGCTCCGGAGCGGATTTGAGCACCTCGGGCACTGCCAGGTTGTTCAGTCGTTTGAACGGGTTGTAGAGGAAGCGTCGCTCGGCGATCTCGGTGGTGCGCTTGGCCGAGGCGATGTATTTGTCCAGGGCCGGACCGCTGCCGGGCTCCAGCTCTTCGAAGAGCGCCCGCACCCGGTCCGCGCCCTTGGGCAGGTCCACCGGGGCCGGCGGCGCCTGGCCGGGTTCAGGCTCGGAGTAGACCCTGTACGCGGGGTCCAGGTCCACCAGGGTGAGCTGCTCCGCCGCCGTCGTGCCCATCAGATGATAGAAGTGCTCGAACACCGAAGGCATCAGGTACCAGGACGGGCCGGTGTCGAACTGGAATCCGTCCTCGGCCAGCATCCCGGCGCGGCCGCCGGTGCGGGGTCCCTTCTCCAGGACCAGGACGTCATGGCCCTCTCGGGCCAGCAGCGCGGCGCTGGCGAGTCCGGCGACTCCGGCGCCGATCACTATGGTGCGTGGCATCAGTGGGTCTCCAGTCGGGTGGTCAGGGCGGCCCGGGCGGCCAGGCCTGCTTTGCAGGCGTTGGAGACCCGGACCCGTGAGTGGTAGAGCTCCTGCACCGGGGTCGCGGCGATCTTCTCCAAGAGCGCCTCGAAGAGCGCACAGGCGCTGCGCACCGCGGTGCGCGCGTCGCGCGGGAGCAGCGGCATCGCGGCCCGGGCCTCGGCGAGCTGCATGCGCACAGTGTCCACCCAGGCTTGGCATTGTTCCTCGGTGAGTCCCTCGCCGCCGCCCAGATAGTCTCGGCCCAGCTCATCGGTGTCCTCGGCGAGGTCGCGCAGGAAGTTGATGTTCTGGAACGCCGCGCCCAGCGCGCGTGCACCGCTGATGAGGGTCTCGCGTTCGGCTGCGCTGCGCCGCTCCTCGCGCAGGAACACCTGCAGGCACATCAGCCCGATCACCTCGGCGGAGCCGTACACGTAGTCCGCGTGCTCGGCGGCGCCATAGGCGGCGGGCTCGAGATCGGCGCGCATCGAGTCGAAGAACGGGTCGATCAGATCCAACCCGATCTGGGACTCGATGGCGGTGCGCGCGAAGGCATGGACCACCAGGTCGGTGCTGTAGCCACGGCTCAGCGCGCGTCGGGTCTCCTCGGCGTAGCGCTCGAGCGCCTCGGCCTTCTGTGCCGGGTCCAGTCCGGCCGCGCTGGCGGCGCCGTCGACGACCTCGTCGGCGACCCGGACCAGGGCGTAGATGCTGCGCACATGGCTGCGGTGGCGCGGGCCCAGCAGCCGGGTGGCCAGTCCGAAGGAGGTGGAGTACGAGGAGATCACCCGGTCTGCCGCGGCGCGCGCGGTGGAGGTGAAGTGCTCTGCCGGGTCGGTGGGTGCGCTCACGCGGGGGCGCTCCAGCCGCGCTGCTCCGAGCCGCCGAGCGCCGCCATGGCCTCGAGCTGCTCGACCATCCAGGGGCTGAACGCGAAGGGCGCACCCGCCACGGCGCGCTTGACCGCGTCCAGGTCAGCCCACTGCCACTGGCTGACCTCATCCTCCACCGGGGCAAGCTCCGAGGTCAGGACCGCGGTGAAGACCGGGCAGATCTCGTTCTCCACGACGCCGCTGGCATCCACCGCGCGGTACCGGAACTCCGGCAGCGTCGCGCGGATCTCGGTCAGCTCCGCGCCGAGCTCCTGGCGGGCCCTGCGGCGGACCGCCTCGGTGAGCTCCTCCTGCGGGCCGGGGTGTCCGCAGAAGCTGTTGGTCCAGACACCGGGCCAGGTGGTCTTCGACAGGGCCCGGCGGGTGAGCAGCAGCCGGCCCGAGGTGTCAAAGAGGTAACAGGAGAACCCTAGATGCAGCGGGGTGTCGAAGGTGTGCACCGTGGCCTTGAGGGCGGAGCCCACCGGCGCTCCGGCCTCCGAGAGAAGGACTACGTGTTCCTGCGTCGAGGACGAGCCTGAGGTCATGGATCGAGCATATCTACTCAAGCGCCTCGTGTGCGGGACCCGTCACACTCGCAGCGCGGATAAGACGTGACCCCCACGAGGAGCTGACTCGCAGAGGACTTACACAGAGTCCGCGCAGAGGACGATGTTAGATTGACCGCTACGTGCCGCGGCACGGCCAGCACGCCGATGACGCCGCGCAGATCTTCGAGCGAGGACGTGGGCCAGATGGCAACAGCAGCGGTGACCGGAGCAACTGGATATATCGGAGGACGGCTGGTGCCCCAGCTGCTCCGCGCAGGACACGAGGTCCGAGTGCTCACGCGGCGCGCCGAGGCGCTGCGCGACGTTCCCTGGCGAGACGAGGTCACCGTCGTCGAAGGTGATCTCACCGACCCCGAGGCGGCCCGGGAGCTCTGCGAGGGCGCCGACACCGCGTATTACCTGGTCCACTCGATGACCTCGGACCGCAGCTTCGAGGAGCTCGACGAACGCTGCGCCGAGGTGCTGGGCAGCGCGGCCAAGAACGCCGGCGTCGACCATATCGTCTACCTGGCCGGCCTGCACCCGGACACCGCCGAAGGTGAGCTCAGCGCCCACCTGCGCTCCAGGGTCCATGTCGGCGAGGTGCTGGAGTCCAGCGGCGTGCCGACCCTGACCCTGCAGGCCGGGCTGGTGATCGGCTCCGGCTCCGCCAGCTTCGAGATGATCCGCCACCTCACCGACGTGCTCCCGGTCATGCCGGCACCAAAGTGGGTGCTCAACCAGATCCAGCCCATCGCGGTGCGCGACGCGCTGCACTACCTGACCCGCGCGATGGACATCGAGCTGAGCTCCAGCGTCCGGGCCGACATCGGCGGACCCGATGTGCACAGCTACGCGCAGCTGATGAAGATCTACGCCCGCACCGCGGAGCTCAACGAGCCCCGGGTGATCGCGCTCCCGGTGCTCACTCCCTGGCTCGCCGCCCAGTGGGTCAACCTGGTCACCCCGATCCCGCGCACCCTGGCGATCCCACTGGTGGAGTCGCTGCAGCACGACTGCGTGGTCAAGGACCAGGTCATCGACGAGATCATCGCCCCACCCGAGGGAGGACTCACCGACTACGAGACCTCGGTGCGGCTCGCCCTGGACAAGATCTCCGCCGATCGGGTGGAGACCACCTGGGCCGCGGCCCATCCGCTGGACGTGCCCTCGGAGTCCCTGCCCTCGGACCCGGAATGGACCGGACGCTCGGTGCTGGTCGACGAGCGCGAGCGGATCTCCACCGCCTCCCCCGAAGCGGTCTTCGCGGTCATCGAGGGCATCGGCGGGGAGACCGGGTACTTCTCGCTCTCCCGCGCCTGGGCGCTGCGCGGCCTCGCCGACAAGCTGGTCGGCGGCGTGGGCATGGGACGTGGCCGGCGCAGCCGGGGTCAGCTCGCGCTGGGCGACACCCTGGACTGGTGGCGCGTGGAGGATCTGGAACGCGGCCGGCTGCTGCGCCTGCGCGCCGAGATGAAGGTGCCGGGGCAGGCATGGCTGGAGTTCATGGTGGAGCCGGAGGGAACCGGTTCCCGCTACCGGCAGCGCGCGATCTTCTTCCCCCGCGGCCTTGCCGGTCGCGCCTACTGGCTGGGCGTGACCCCCTTCCATGCCATCATCTTCAAGAAGATGGCGGCTCGGATCCTCGCCGAGGCCGAGCAGGCGAGCGTCTGAGACCGAACCGGATCGGTGGGGTCCAGAAGATTTTTCGCAATTCCACCATCCGATCCTGATCTCGCTCCGAACTCTGCGTACATGGCCTGGTCGACACCACGATCAGTGGCTGTGAACCAGACCAACGTGCGACCAACAGGAGATTCAGTCATGAAGACCGAGATTCGTAAAACCTCTTCCCTGCTCGGCATCGGCATGGTGGCCCTGCTCGGCCTCAGCGCCTGCGGCGACAGCGCGGAGCCGGCAGAAGAGACCGACCAGGAGATGACCGAAGAGACCGAGGGCACCGACGCCGAGGCCACTGAGGAAGAGCCCATGGACGAGGAGTCGATGGAGGAAGAGGAGTCCATGGACGAATCTGACCCAGCGGCGAACCTGGTCGGCGCCTCCTGTGAGGCATACGCCGAGGAAGTCCCCGAGGGTGAGGGCTCCGTGGGCGGCATGGCCCAGGATCCAGTGGCCACCGCAGCCTCGAACAACCCGATGCTGACCAC
The DNA here is from genome assembly GCF_004364585.1 of Nesterenkonia aurantiaca. Lineage (GTDB taxonomy): Bacteria > Actinomycetota > Actinomycetes > Actinomycetales > Micrococcaceae > Nesterenkonia > Nesterenkonia aurantiaca. The sequence continues at coordinate 309,762 of NZ_SOAN01000001.1, forward strand.
GCTGACCGCGGCAGTCTCCGGTGAGCTGAACCCCGATGTCGACCTGGTGGACACGCTCAACGGTGACGAGTTCACCGTGATCGCTCCCACCGATGACGCCTTCGGCGAGATCCCTGAGGAAGACCTCAACGCAGTGGTCGAGGATGCCGACATGCTCACCGAGGTGCTGACCTACCACGTCATCCCCGGCCAGCTGTCCCCCGATGAGATCGCCGGTGAGCACGAGACCGTCAACGGCGCGACCGTGACCGTCGAGGGCGAGGGCGATGACCTCACCTTCGACGACGCCGGCCTCGTCTGCGGCGGCGTGATGACCGCCAACGCCACCGTCTACATGGTCGACGCTGTCCTGATGCCGGCAGCTGCCGAGGAGTGATCCTCGCTGGGAGCGGTCGTTGAAGACCGTTCCTGACCAGGCCTGAATCGAAGACGGCGGCGCTCGGCACCCACCCATCTGTTGGGGTGCGGACGCCGCCGTCCTCGGTTGCGGTCACACAGCGGCCGGAACCGTTGGATGCAGAGATCACCCTCCGGGGTGTGGCATCCTGTGGGGATGCATGAGACAGGAAATCTGGGGTCTGCCGCCGAGGGCGTGCATGCTCCGGTGGATGCCTCCGCGGATCCCTGCGGTGCTCTGCTGCTGAAGATTCAGCAGGGTGATGAGCTCGCCTTCGAGCAGCTCTACCGGGAGCAGGGTTCGATCCTGTTGGCCACCGCGCTGCGAGTGCTGCGGAACAGATCGCTCGCGGAGGAGGTTCTCCAAGAGATCTTCACCGAGGTCTGGGTCAACTGTCACAGCTACCGCGCGCAGGTCGGCACCGGACGCGCATGGTTGACCACCATGTGTCGGCGCCGAGCGATCGACCGGGTCCGAGCGGTACAGGCCCAGCAGAACAGAGACTTCACCCAAGGGGTGAAGGAGGCCCACGTGGTGGAGCCCGACGTCCAGGACACAGTCCTCACTCAGGTGGAGGCGGCCCGCGCGCAGACCGCGCTGCAGACCCTTCCCGAAGAGCAGGCCACCGCCATCGCGATGGCCTACTACCAAGAGCTTTCACACTCCGAGATCGCGCAGCGACTTGATGTCCCACTCGGAACCGTGAAATCTAGAATACGAGACGGCATGCGAAGACTGAGGGCCCAGCTAGGAGGTGCCGGATGAACGCCGATCGCGAATACCTGGCAGCCGGCCTTGCCCTCGGGACGCTGGCAGACGCCGAGATGCTCGAGGCCCTTGACCTCGAAGCCGCCGACCCCGATTTCGCCGAAGCTGTCGCGTCCTTCCATGAGACGCTCGGACTGCTCGCCGAGACCGACGACGCCGTCGCCCCCAGCGCCGAGACCTCCGCGGCGATCCTGAACATCCCGCGCCAGCACCAGCAGGCCGTTCCGGAGCGGGCGGCTCATACCGCCGACGCTGCCCAGGCTGAGACCGCTCACGCCTCGACCCCTGATTCCAAGGCCCCTGACGCCACGACCCCCAGCTCCAAGAGCCCCAGCTCCACGGCCCATGACACCGCGAGCCCGGCTCGCCGTCGGCGTCCGAGCACCGCGCTCTTCGCCCTGGCCGCCTCCACGCTGCTGCTGATCTCCGCCGTGCTTGCGGGTGCGCTGATCAACCAGCAGCAGGACACCAGCCAGATCGAGGACTCGCTCACCGTGGCCGAGGCCGAGCGCGAACGTGCTGAGCGGCTGCTCAGCGCCTCGGATCTGGCCTTCATCGAAGCCGAGGTGACCGTGGGCGGGCAGCTCAATCTGGCCTACTCGGTCTCCGAGCAGATGCTGCACCTGACCCCGCACGATATGCCCGAGCTCGACGAGGATCAGACCATGCAGCTGTGGCTGATCGATGAGGAGGGCCCGCGCAGCGCCGGCCTGATGACCGGTGCAAGCACCGAGCTGCTGACGGACCTCCCGATGACCCAGGACATGACCTTCGGGGTCACCGTGGAGCCTGCGGGAGGCTCCGAGGAGCCGACCAGCGACCCAGTGGTGCTCGCGGATCTATAACCTGGGCTCGAGGACCATCCAAAGGCGCTTCCGCTCCGAACTCAGGACATGACCGAGACAGTGCACGAGACCCCAGGAACCACCGGCCGCGGACACTCACGACCGCCCACACGCCGGCGGCAGGTGATACCGCACCTGATCGCTGGGGTCCTCGCCGCCGCGATCTTCCTCGGTGTGGCAGATCTGATCTCTCAGCTCTTCGGCCCGGCGTCCTCACCGCTGGTCTCGCTGGGCTCCACGATCATCACGCTCTCCCCCAGCTGGCTGCAAGACTTCGCGATCTCCTACTTCGGCAGCAACAACAAGCTGGTGCTCTACCTCAGCATGGGCGTGGTCGGGATGATCCTGGCCGCCGCGATCGGGGCACTGGCTCGACGCAGCCTGCGCCTGGGCGCGATCCTGTTCTCCGCCGTCGCGCTGGTCCTGCTGATCGTGGTGCTGCTGCGGCCCGAGAGCTCCCCGCTGGACGTGGTGCCCACGCTGATCGGCGCCGGGCTCGGCCTCCTGAGCCTGCTGCTGCTCAGCGGCGCCGCCACCGGGCTCACCCGGGCGGTGGCGGCGGATCGTGTGGATCAAGCTGACCCTGTGGACCGGGACCGCCCGGCGCGGACCCGGCGCGCCAGCACGAGCCGTCCCAGCACCGAGGACGAGCGTGCCCACTCCCGGCGTCGCTTCCTGAGCCTGGCTGCCGTGGGGACCGCCGTCGCCGCCGGCTCGATCACCTTCGGACGCTCGGTCAATGCCTTCGGCGTGGGCGCCGGAGAGGCGGCGGCACGCCTGGTGCTGCCCACTCCCGCGGTGCGCGCCCCCGCCATCCCGGCCGGCGCCAGCGTCGGCGTGGACGGGATGCCTCCGTTCATCACCCCGAACAGCGACTTCTACCGGATCGACACCGCGCTGGTGGTCCCGGAGCTCTCACCTCAGGACTGGACGCTGCGGATCCACGGCCTGGTCGAGGAAGAGGTCACGATCGACATGACCGAGCTGCTCGACCTGCCGCTCGAGGAGCACCACATCACTTTGGCCTGCGTCTCGAACCCGGTGGGCGGAGACCTGCTCGGCAACGCCACCTGGCTGGGCTACCCGATCCGCGAGCTGCTTGCCCGGGCTCGTCCGCTGGGCGAGGCCGATATGGTGCTCTCCCGGTCGATCGACGGCTGGACGGCGTCGACCCCGCTGGAGGTGCTCACCGACGAGGACCGCGCCTGCCTGCTCGCGGTGGGCATGAACGGCGAGCCGCTGCCCGCCCAGCACGGCTACCCGGCCCGGCTGGTGGTCCCAGGCCTCTACGGCTACGTCTCGGCCACCAAATGGGTCACCGAGCTGGAGGTCACTCGCTTCGACGCGGAGACCGCCTACTGGACCGACCGCGGCTGGGACGCCGAGGGACCGATCCTGGTCGCCTCCCGCATCGATGTGCCCCGCCCGCTGGCCCGGGTCTCCAGCGGCGAGGAGCTCGTCGTCGCCGGCAGCGCCTGGGCCCAGCACGAGGGCATCGAAGCCGTGGAGCTGCGCCTGGACGACGGCGAGTGGGAGTCCGTCGAGCTGGCCGACGAGGTCAACATCGACACCTGGCGGCAGTGGCGCCACACCTTCGCCGACGTCGAATCCGGACGGCACTCGGTGTCGGTCCGCGCGATCAACGCCGCCGGGGAGACCCAGACCGATGAACGCCGGGACCCGATCCCGAACGCCGCCACGGGTCAGCACCGGATCGAGTTCAGCGTGGAGTGATCGGCTGCGCAGCAGGCTCGACCTGCTCCGCCTGGAAGGCAAGAATCCGGCGCAGCCCCTCCGCGACCACCGCCTCCCCCGGGGCCAGGCTGAGCCGGACCCAGTGGTGTCCCGCCACAGGATCGAAGTCGGTGCCCGGCACGACGGCGACGCCGGCGCTCTCCAGCAGCGCCGCGCAGTAGCTCGGGGAGTCCTTGAACCGCCGGAGCTGCTCGCCCAGGTGGGCGTATACGTAGAAGGCGCCATCGGCCGGGGCCACCTCGCCCCAGCCCAGTTGTGGAATCAGTCCCAGCACCCGCTCCCGTGCCGCGGCATACCCGCTGACCTGGGACGCGGCGAAGTCGAGCGAGGCCGGCGTGAAGGCCTGCACGGCCGCTAGCTGGGTGGCGTGCGGCGGACACAGGGCCACATTGCCGGCGAGTCTGGAGACCGGATCCACCAGATGATCGGGGAGCACCATCCAGCCCAGTCTCCAACCGGGCATCCCCCAGTACTTGGAGAAGGACGAGATCACCACGGCCTCCTGGCCCATCTCGGCGGCGCTCACGTTCTCCGCCCCATAGCTGATCCCGTGGTAGATCTCATCGCTGATCAGCTGGACCCCGTGATCGGCGCACCAGGCGGTGAGTTCAGCCAGCTGTCCGCGTCCGACCATGGTGCCGGTGGGATTCGCCGGGGAGGCCAGGATCAGCCCCGCCAGGCTGTCGCCGGCGTCGAGCTGTGCCTGCAGCTGGGCGATCGTCGGCTGGAAGCGCTCATGCGGGCCGCAGTCGAGGTCCACCACCTCGATGCCGAGCGCGGTGAGGATGTTGCGGTAGGCGGGGTAGCCGGGACGGGCCAGCGCGACCCGGTCCCCCGGATCGAAGGCCGCCAGGAAGCTGAGCATGAAGGCTCCGGAGGACCCGGTGGTGATCGCGATCCGCGAGGGCGGCACGGTCACCCCGTACCAGTCTGCGTAGTGCTGGGCGATCGCCTCCCGCAGCGGGGCGATCCCCATCGCAGCGGTGTAGTTGAGCACCGTGTTCTCCGCATGGATCGCCGCGGCGGCCTGGTTCACCCCCACTGGGGCCCCGGAGCCGGGCTCCCCCGCGGTCAGCGAGACGACATCCTTTCCGGCGGCGCGCATCACATCGATCCGGGCCAGGATGCTCATCACCTCGAATCCGGGCACCTGTGATCTCTGCGAGGGCATCATCGCTCCAGCCTATAGACTCACTGCCTATGCGCCGCTCAGCCAGGACCCGACTGCTCCCCGGCGCGCTGCTGCTGGTGCTGCTCTCCGGCTGCGCGAATTCCCCGGATTCAAGCGCCCCGGATTCAAGGGCCTCCGATTCAGACACTCCCGACGCCGAGACCGGGCAGCCGCTGCGGGTCTTCGCGGCCGCCTCGCTCCAGCAGGTGCTGGACCCCCTGGTCCAGGAGTTCACCGAGAGGACCGGCGCCCAGGTCCAGCTCAGCTCCGCGGGCTCCGCCGACCTGCTCTCGCAGCTGGAACAGGGCGCTGAGGCAGACGTCTTCATCCCGGCTGACGAGCCGACCATGGAGCGTGCCCAGGACGCCTCCCTGATCCAGCCGACCGCCTCGGTCATCGCCTCGAACACCCTGGTCATCGCGGTGCCTTCGGGCAATCCCGGTCGGATCGGAACCTTGGCGGATCTCGCCGACCCGGAACACGCGCTGGTCCTCTGCGCCCCCCAGGTCCCGTGCGGCACGGTGGCGCAGCAGGTGGCACAGGCTGCTGGGGTGGCCCTGGCTCCGGACAGCGAGGAGCTGGCGGTCACCGATGTGCTGGGCAAGGTCCGCAGCGCCGAGGCCGACGCCGGCCTGGTCTACTCCACCGATGCGCTGCGCGCCGGTGCGGAGGTCGAGACCATCCTCATCGAGGAGGCCGCCGAGTTCCCGAACCGGTATCCGGCGGCCGTGCTGGCCGAAGCCGAGCAGCCGGAGCTCGCCGGGGAGTTCATCGAGCTGCTGCTCAGCGAGTCCGGCCAGTCGGAGCTGGAGCAGGCCGGGTTCAGCCCGGCACCCGAGGCCTCCGGATGAGCCGGCGACCGGCCGGCGGGGCAGCCTTGCCGCGCTGGGTCCTGATCCCCGCCGCCGCGGCCGCGGTGTTCATCCTGCTGCCCATCCTCGCTCTGCTGACCCGGATCGAGCTCGCCGAGCTTCCCAGCCTGCTCAGCTCGGAGGCGGCGCTGTCCGCGCTGTGGCTGAGTCTGCGCACCGCAGTGGCGGCCACGCTGCTGTGCACCGTACTCGGCGTGCCGCTCGCCCTGGTGCTCAGCCACGCCACCTTCCGCGGCAGCGGGATCCTGCGCACCCTGATCCTGCTGCCACTGGTGCTGCCCCCGGTGATCGGGGGCATCGCGCTGCTGAACACCTTCGGCCGGCAGGGACTGCTCGGTGAGAGTCTCGAGCTGCTCGGCGTGCAGATCGCATTCTCCACCGCTGCGGTGGTGCTGGCACAGACCTTCGTGTCGCTGCCGTTCATGGTGATCGCCGTGGAGTCGGCGCTGCGCGGGGTGCAGAAGGAGGTGATGGAGGCCGCCGTCGTCGACGGGGCCGGGCCCACCCAGCTGCTGCGCAGCATCGTGCTGCCGCTGATCCTCCCTGGGCTGGCCTCCGGGGTGGTGCTGGCCTTCGCCCGTTCCCTCGGCGAGTTCGGCGCGACGATCGCCTTCGCAGGAAGCCTGCAGGGAGTCACCCGCACGCTTCCGCTGGAAATCTACCTGCAGCGTGAGACCGATCCGGATGCGGCCGTGGCGCTCTCGGTGCTGCTGATCCTGGTGGCGGTGGTCGTGATCGGTCTCACCCGGCCACGTACCGCCCCAGATGCTCTGCGGTGAGCGTCTGGCCCTGGGCGATCAGCTGCGCCGGGGTGCCGGTGAAGACCACCCGGCCGCCCTCGGTGCCCGCGCCCGGGCCCAGGTCGATGATCCAGTCGGCGTGGGCCATCACCGCCTGGTGATGCTCGATCACCACCACCGAGGTCCCCGAGTCCACCAGCCGGTCGAGCAGTCCCAGCAGGTTCTCCACGTCGGCCAGGTGCAGCCCGGTGGTGGGCTCGTCCAGCACGTAGACCCCACCCGGGTCGGCCATCTTGGTGGCCAGCTTGATCCGTTGCCGCTCACCTCCGGAGAGGGTGTTCAACGGCTGTCCCAGCCGCAGGTAGCCGAGTCCGACGTCGGCGAGTCGGGTGAGGATCTTGGTGGCGGCGGGCAGCCGGGCGGCCCCGGCGGAGAAGAACTCGACCGCCTGGTCCACCGAGAGGTTGAGCACCTGGCTGATGTTCAGCGCCGCGCGTCCCCCGGCTCCGGCTCCGTCACCGTCTCCGTCACCGGCTCCGTCACCCAGCGTGTACTCGAGCACCTCGCGGCGGAAGCGGCGCCCCTCGCAGTCCTCACACGGGCTGGCCACGGTCTCCATCACACCCAGCTCGGTGTAGATGACCCCGGCGCCGCCGCAGGTGGGGCAGGCACCCTCGGAGTTCGCGCTGAACAGCGCCGGCTTGACCCCGTTGGCCTTGGCGAAGGCCTTGCGGATCGGCTCCAGCAGGCCGGTGTAGGTCGCGGGATTCGAGCGGGAGGAGCCCTTGATCCCGCTCTGGTCGATGAAGGTCACGCCCTCGCGGCCGGCGAGGCTGCCCTCGATCAGCGTGGACTTGCCCGATCCGGCCACTCCGGTGATCACGGTGAGCACCCCGGTGGGGATGTCCACGTCGACCTCACGCAGGTTGTTGCGCCGGGCCCCGCGGATCTCCATCGCCCCGGAGGCCGAGCGGACCCCGTCCTTGACCTGCGCCCGGTAGTCCAGGTGCCGGCCGGTGAGCGTGTCGCTGCCGCGCAGGCCCGCCACGGTGCCCTCGAAGCAGAGCTCGCCGCCGGCCTCCCCGGCTCGGGGGCCCAGGTCCACCACATGGTCGGCGATCTCGATGGTCTCGGGCTTGTGCTCGACCACCAGCACGGTGTTGCCCTTATCGCGCAGTCGCAGCAGCATCGTGTTCATCCGGTCGATGTCATGCGGGTGCAGCCCGATGGTCGGCTCGTCGAAGACATAGGTGATGTCGGTCAGCGCCGAACCCAGGTGCCGGATCATCTTCACCCGCTGCGCCTCGCCGCCGGAGAGCGTGCCGGCAGGCCGGTCCAGGCTCAGGTAGCCCAGTCCGATGTCGATGAAGTGCTCCACGGTCTCCAGCAGCGAGGCGCGCAGCGGAGCGACCGCTGGTACGTGGAGCTCACGCAGCCATTCGGCAAGGTCGCTGAGCTGCATCGCGCAGACCTCGGCGATGCTGCGGCCCGCTACGCGCACCGATCGGGCCAGCTCGCTCAGCCGGGTGCCCTCGCAGGCGGGGCAGCTCACGAAGGTGACCGCGCGGTCCACGAAGGCCCGGATATGCGGCTGCATCGCGTCGCGGTCCTTGGCGAGCATGGACTTGCGCAGCTGCGGAACCAGGCCCTGGTAGGTCATGTTGATCCCGCTCATCTTGACCTTCTCCGGCTCCCGGTGCAGCAGGTCGTGGCGCTCCTGCTCGGAGTAGTCGCGCACCGGCTTGTCCGGATCGAAGAATCCGGATTCGGCATAGAACTTCACCGACCAGCCGCCGGCCTTGTACCCGGGCACGGTGATGGCGCCCGCATTCAGCGAGAGCGACTCGTCGATCAGCTGGGCGATGTCGATGTCGTTGATCTGCCCGCGACCCTCGCAGCGCGGGCACATGCCGCCGGTGATGCTGAACTCGCGGCGCTCCTTGGTGGTCTCACCGCCGCGTTCAAAGGTCACCGCGCCGGCTCCGCTGATGCTGGCCACGTTGAAGGAGAAGGCCTGCGGGGATCCGATCTTCGGCTCCCCGATCCGGCTGAACAGGATCCGCAGCAGCGTGTAGACATCGGTCACGGTGCCCACGGTGGAGCGGATGTTCGCGCCGAGGCGCTCCTGGTTCACCACGATCGCGGCGGTCAGGCCCTGCAGGTCCTCGACCTCAGGCCGACTCAGGCTCGGCATGAATCCCTGCAGGAACGCGCTGTAGGTCTCGTTGATCATCCGCTGGGACTCCGCGGCGATGGTCCCGAAGACCAGCGAGGACTTCCCCGAGCCGGAGACCCCGGTGAACACGGTCAGCGCCCGCTTCGGGATCTGCAGGCTGAAGCCCTTGAGGTTGTTCTCCCGCGCGCCGATGACCTCGATGACGTCGTGGTGGCGAGCGGGGTCGTTCATCTCAGTCCCTCGATCTCAGTCCCTTGATCTCAGACTTCTCTGGCTGTTCTTCCGTCGCCGTTCTTCCGCCGCTACTCTTCCGCGGCGGCGAGCTGGCCGCAGGCGCCGTCGATCTCCTTGCCCCGGGTGTCGCGCAGCGTGGTCGGCACCCCGAGGGACTCGAGCCGGTTCACGAAGGCGCGCATCACCTCGGGCTCCGAGGAGGTCCAGATCGAGCCCGGCGTGGGGTTCAGCGGGATCGGGTTCACGTGCACCCAGCCGCGGCCCCGGGCGTTGAGCTTCTCGGCCAGCAGCTCGGCGCGCCACTGGTGATCGTTCATGTCCTTGATCAGCGCGTACTCGATGGAGACCCGCCGACCGGTGGTCTTGTAGTAGTAGTACGCGGCGTCGATGGCTTCATCGGCCTTCCAGCGCGAGTTCACCGGGATCAGCTCGTCGCGCAGCTCATCGTCGGGGGCGTGCAGGCTCAGCGCGAAGGTGATCGGCAGGTTCTCCTCGGCGAGCTTCCGGATCGCCGGGACCAGCCCCACGGTGGAGATGGTGATCCCGCGGGCGCTCATCCCGAGGCCCTCCGGGGCGGGGTCCACCATGCGGCGCACCGCGTTCATCACGCGCTTATAGTTCGCCAGCGGCTCGCCCATCCCCATGAACACGATGTTGGAGACCCGCTGTGGGCCCACACCCGAGGACGACGACGCGCCCTTGCCTGCGGCTGCCGACTCCTCGGACTCGGCGAAGTCGGTCTCCTCGCCCAGGGCTGCGTGGTCCGCCTCATCAGCGATCTCCGCAGCGTTGGGGGCGTCGAGCTCCCCGGCGGCGATCGCCCGGTTGGCCTGGACGATCTGATCCACGATCTCGGCGCTGGACATGTTTCGGGTCAGCCCGTTCTGCCCGGTGGCGCAGAAGGGGCAGTTCATCCCGCAGCCACACTGCGAGGAGATGCACAGCGTGATCCGGCTGCGATAGCGCATCAGCACCGACTCGACCATGGCGCCGTCGAAGAGCCGCCAGAGGAACTTGATCGTGGCGCCGTCGTCGGTCTTGAGCCGGCGGACCTCGGTGAGCAGCGGCGGCAGAAACTCCTCGACCAGCTGCTCCCGGGTCTCCGCGGGCAGATCGGTCATCTTCTCCGGGTCTGAGGTGTAGTGCCGGAAGTAGTGCACCGAGAGCTGCTTGGCGCGGAAGCCGGAGATGCCCAGCTCCTTGGCGCGCGCGGTGCGCTCATCCAGGGTCATGTCCGCCAGGTGCTTAGGCGGCTGCTTGACCTTGGGCTGGGCGAACTGCAGCTTCGGCCGGCCCTCGGCGTCCATGGGCTGCTGCCAGCCCTCGGCCTTGGGCCGGATCTGCGGCCGGGCCGAGTCGACGGGCGCCCCGGCGGCCGCTGTTCTGGGCGCCCCGGCGCCGGAGCGGGCCGAGCCCTGCTTGGGCGCGGAGCTGGACGGTTCGGGGCGTGGGTTCTTCGAAGGTGACATCGCATTGATTGTCCCACGGGCGCGGGTGTTCCGGTATGCCCGCTCCGCAGTCCACCTGGCAGCCGGTGCGCTCAGCTGGCGCGGCCCTGTTTCCAGTAGCCCATGAAGGAGACCTGCTTGCGGCTGAGCCCGATGTCCTTGACCAGATGTCGGCGCAGACCGGTGATCACCCCGGCCTCCCCGGCCAGCCAGGCGTACTCGCGGAAGCCGTCGGCGTCGCCGACCTCCCAGAGCAGGTCTCCCTCGGCGAGCTCAGCGAGATCCTCTGCGCCGGAGGGCGCACCCACCGGTTCACCGCGGGTCGGCTGCCAGGAGGAGCGGCGCTGGGCGAAGATCTCGGCGCGACGCCGGCCCCAGTTCTGCACCGCGCTGGTCAGCGGCTCACCGCGCGGGGCGCCCTCTCGGGGCAACCAGTAGATCTCCACGCCGGAGCGGTTGACCACATCAAGGGCATCCGCCCGGGTGGGTATCTCCAGGTAGGCCTCGCCATGGATCCGTTCGGGCAGCGTCTCCAGGATCGCGCAGATCGCGGGCACCGCGGTCTCGTCCCCGGCCAGCAGGACGTCCCGGGCGGTGTGCGGGTTGAACTCGATGCCGCCGCCGGCTCGGGCGGAGCGACCGTCGGGGCCGATGATGACCAGCTCATCGCCGATCTCGGCGCGCATCGCCCAGGCGGAGGCCGGGCCCTCGGTGCCGTGGACCACGAAGTCCACGTCGATCTGGTGCTCCCGGGGGCGGATATTGCGCACGGTGTAGGTCCTGATCGGATTGCGCTGCGCCTCGGGAAGCTGACGCCAGGTGTTGTACCAGGCCATCATCTCCGGCTGCGGCTCCTGGAAGAGCCCCAGCTCGGGCAGCGTCCCGTCGGCGCGAGGCAGCAGCAGCTTGATCCGCTGGTCCAGCCCACCGGTGTGGAAGTGCCGCAGCTCCTCGGCCTCCAAGGTGAAGCGCAGGTAGTTCGGGCTCAGCCGCTGGAGGTCCGCGACGACCGTGGAATACGCGCGCTGCGGATTCAGCGTGGCGGCCCCGGCTGCGGGCTCCACCAGTGCGGCGCGGCTTGAGCGCAGACTCATGGCCCCACAGTCCCCTCGATCTCCGGGGCGAGCTCCTCCAGCGCGTAGATCTGCGCCTCCGGGGTGCCCAGCGAGAAGGCGTTGGCCAGGTCGCCGGTGATCACCAGGTCTCGGCCGTCCTGCACCGCGGGGATGCTCAGCCAGCCGGCGTCCTCGGTGATCTCGGTCTCCTCGATGAAGATCGGGAACCCGAGGAGCAGGTCGGCGTCGAGCAGCTCTAGCTGCTCGTCAGAGATGTTCACGCTGAACTCGCCCTCACCGCCGAGCTCGGCGATCTCGGGGTTCTGCTCAAAGCCGAGATCCTCCAGGAAACCGACCCGGCCGTCGGCCTCGGTATAGGCGCCCCAGCCCTCAGCCGTCCGGGTGGCCACCGTCACGGACTGGCTCTCCCACTCTGGATTCTCCTGCGCGGCAGCCGCGAAGGCATCCTCCTGCTCGGTGAGCATCTCCTCGCCGGTCTCTGGCTGCCCCAGGGCGGCGGCGATCATGCGCACCTGCTCCTCGGGCTCGGTCAGGTAGTTCGCGCCCTCGGGGGCCACTCCCACCGTCGGCGCGATCGAGCTCAGCCGGTCATAGCGCTCCTGGTCGCCCGAGCTGCGCACGTCCAGGATCAGGTCCGGTTCCAGCGCGGCCACCGCTTCATAGGAGAGCTCCAGCGTGCCGAGCATCTCCGGGGATTCCGTATAGGGGTTCTGCACCCAGGGGCCGATGCCGTCCGGGTCTTCGAAGCCGAGCCAGTCCGAGGCGCCCACCGGTTCGACGCCGAGATCCAGCGCCACTTCAGCGTCACCCCAGCCCAGGGCGACGACTCGCTCCGGCGCCTGCTCAATGGTGACCTCGCCGAACTCGGTCTCGATGCTCGCGGGGTAGGCCCCGGCCGCCCCCTGGGCCGCCTCGCCGCCGCCCTCCTCGGTGCCGCCCTCCTCGGTGCCGCCCTCCTGCTCGGAGGAGTCCGCACAGCCGGAGAGAAGCAGTGCGGCGGTCGCTGCCAGGGCGATGCCGGCCGAGGCTGAGCGCCGCGCGTGAGAACCAGCCAGCTGGCGAGATCCGTTCAAGAGGATGCTCCTAGTGATGAAAGGATGTGAGGGTGGCCTGTGGCCACCCATCAAGAATAGATCAAATTAGAACACAAGATAGTACCCATTTCCGACTAAGGCGAGACTCATCCCGGTATGACCGTAGATTCAGGCACGCTCAGACGCCCTGGGATGCACTCGCATGCCCCAGGTCGCGTCGCCGCTCCGCGCACCACTCTCGCCCTGGTTCTGGGCCTGGTCATCCTGGCGCTGCTGTGCGCGGCGAGCATCAGCATCGGCAGCCGCGGCATCGGGCTGGACACGGTCTTCTCGGCGCTGAGCGGCGGGGAGGTCAGCGCCAACGATCAGCACGCGGTGCTGGGACTGCGCCTGCCGCGCACTCTGGCCGCCGTCGTCGTCGGGACCGCTCTGGCGGTGGCGGGAGCGCTGATGCAGTCGCTGACCCGGAACCCGCTGGCCGAACCGGGCCTGCTCGGAGTCTCCGCCGGCTCGGCCTTCGCCGTGGCGATCGCCATCGTGGGCTTCGGAATCACCTCTCCGTTGGGGTACATCTGGTTCGCCCTGGCCGGAGCCTTCTTCGCCACGGTCGCGGTGGCGTTGATCGGCGGCATGTCCTCCGGCAAGGTAGATCCGATGCGGATGGTGCTGGCCGGGGTGGCGCTGTCCGCGGTGCTCTCCGGGATCATCGGGGCGCTGCGCGTCGCGGACCCGCGCACCTTCGGCGCACTGCAGGTCTGGGAGGCCGGGATCCTCGCCGGGCGTGGCCTCGACGTCACGCTGACCGTGGCCCCGCTGGTGCTGCTCGCGCTGATCGTGGCGCTGCCGCTGGGCAAGGGGCTGAACACGCTGGCGCTCGGTGACGAGCTGGCGGCGGCCCTCGGCGTCTCGCTGTGGAAGACCCGGGTGCTGAGCATCCTGGCGATCACGGTGCTCGCCGGGGGTGCCGCGGCGATCGCCGGACCGATCGCGTTCATCGGGTTGATGGTCCCGCATGCGGCGCGCTTCTTCGCCGGGGCGGACCAGCGCTGGGTGCTGCTGCTCTCGATGATCTTCGGCCCGATCCTGATGCTCACCGCGGACATCGCGGCCCGGCTGATCGTCTGGCCAGGGGAGATGCCGGTCGGGCTGGTCAGCGCGCTGATCGGCGCCCCAGTGCTGGTGCTGCTGATCCGCCGGCGGAAGGCGCTGAAGCTGTGACCGCGACGCGTGAACCCCTCACCCGTCGCGCCCTTCGCCGCCCCCGCCGCCCCCATCGCCGCCCCCCTCGCGCCCTTCGATCCTGGCTCGTGGGCCTCGGACTGTGTCTGGGCATCCTGGTCCTGAGCGTCACCGCGCTCGGAATGGGCGACTACCCGTTGAACCCGGTCGAGGTGCTCACCGCACTCACCGGAGGCGGCGGCTTCGACGCCACCGTGGTGCTGCAGTGGCGGCTGCCACGGATCACCGCCGCGCTGATCTTCGGGACCGCACTGGCGCTCTCGGGCGCGCTGTTCCAGACGCTGACCCGCAACCCGCTGGGCTCCCCGGACATCATCGGCTTCTCCACCGGCGCCTACACCGGGGTGCTGCTCGCCACGGTGGGGATCGGCGGGTTCACCGTGGCCGACGGGCTGATCGGCACCTCGCTGGGCGCGCTGATCGGCGGTCTGGGCACCGCGCTGCTGGTGTATTTCCTGGCCTACCGCGATGGCATGCAGGGGTTCCGGCTGATCGTGGTGGGCATCGGGGTGACCGCGGCGCTGCATGCGGTGAACTCCTGGATCCTGCTGCGCGCGCAGACCGAGACCGCCATGGGCGCGGCGATCTGGGGTGCCGGTTCGCTGGGCCTGACCAGCTGGTCCGCCGTGCTCCCGGCGGTCGCGATCGTGCTCGCGGCGCTGCCGCTGCTGCTGATCTCCGTCCGGCCGCTGCGCCAGCTGGAGCTCGGCGACGACGTGGCGGCCTCCCACGGGGTCCGCGTGGAGCCGACCCGACTCGCGATCCTCGGGATCGGGGTGCTGCTCACGGCACTGGTCACCGCCGCCACCGGGCCGATCGCCTTCGTCGCACTGGCCGCCCCCCAGATCGCCCGGCTGCTGGCCCGCTCACCGGGGATCCCGCTGGTGCATTCCGCGCTGATGGGCGCGCTGGTGCTGCTCGGATCCGACATCATCGCGCAACAGGCGCTGGCCCAGCCGATCCCGGTCGGGATGGTCACCGTGGTGCTCGGCGGCGGCTACCTGGCGGCGCTGCTGGCCTATCAGGCCCGAAAGAGCTGATCAGCTGATCAGCTGATCCCGTCGTGGGTCAGCCGGCCACCGAGCAGCGTCGCGGAGACCCCCATCTCGCGCAGCCCGGAGCCGGAGAAGTCACTGCCGGTATGGTCGCTGCCGGCATGGTCACCGCCGCCGTGGTCACTGCCGGCGGCGCCGCTGCCGGCGAGCGGATCGGTCTCCAGCAGCACCAGATCCGCCGCATCCCCCGCACTGACCTGGTGGCCTCCCCGCGCGGTGCCGCCGCGGGTGGCGGCGGCGAGCGCGGTGGCCCGGTCCAGGCGCTGCTCGGGATGCCAGGGGTCCCGGCCGTCGCGACTGCGGCTGACCGCCGCGGCGATGGCCACCCAGGGATCCAGCGCGGCGACCGGCGCATCGGAGCCCAGTCGCAGCGGCACCCCGGCGCGGGTGAGCGCGTCCAGCGGGAAGGCCCGATCGGTGCGCCCGGCCCAGTAGGCGTCGGCCACATCGCGGTCATCCATGGCATGTTCGGGCTGCACGCTGGCGGTGAGCCCGAGTCGGGCGAAGCGAGGGATGTCCTCCCAGCGCAGCAGCTGGGCATGCTCGATCACGCCTGGCATCGCCAGCGCCTCGAAGGCATCGAGCACCGCACTGTTGGCCCGGTCCCCGATCGCATGGATCGCCGCGGCGATCCCGCCATCGCGGGCCTGGCGCATCACGTCCTGGAGCTCATCCATCGGCACGGTCTGCATCCCGCAGCTGTGCGGATGCCCCAGGTCCAACTCGGGGTAGGGGTCCCAGCACCAGGCGGTGCGGGTGTTCAGCGACCCGTCGGAGATCACCTTCAGCGGCCCCATGGTCACCAGGCCGCGCTCGTCGAGCACATCCCCGGTGGCGATCCCGGCCAGCAGCGCGGACTGCAGCCGGTCGGGCCAGACCGAGACCTCCACGCGCAGCGAGTCCACCCCCGCCGCGGTGCGCAGCGGCCAGGCCGAGATGTTGTCCGCGTTCTCGAACTCCACGATCCCCACCACTCCGCGCTGCGCCGCCGCCTGCGCGGTCTGGCGGTAGATCTCCGGGGTCAGCGCGGCTGGGTCCTGGAGCTGGTCCATCACTGCGAAGGAGTCGGCCTCGCGCAGCAGCCCGCTGGCGTCGGTGGAGACCCCGAGTCGGGACTGCAGCGCGGTATTGAGCCACATGCAGTGCAGATCCCCGCTGATCAACCCCACCGGCACCGCCCCGGTCGCCTCATCCAGACTGCTCAGCGAGGGCAGGTCGGGCCAGAGCCCGTCGCGGAACCCATAGCCCACGACGCCGGAGCCCGCCGAGTTCGAACCTGCCGCCGCGAGCTCCGGATCGGAGCTCAGCGCACCGCGCACCAGCTGCAGCACCTCGGCGGCGCTGGTGGTCGCGGCGAGGTCGAGCCGCCGTCGCGCGATCACCCACTGGGTGAAGTGGACATGGTGATCCCACAGCCCAGGGATCAGGAAGCGGCCCTCGGCGTCCAGGGAGTCGGCTCCCCTGCCGGACAGTGCCGCACCGGACAATGCCGCACCGGACAGCGCGGCGCCGGGGCCGGGGCCGGACCGAGGGTCCTGGCCGGCGGCAGCGATGGCGGCCACGCGTCCCTCCACCAGGTGCACGTCGCGCAAACCGCTGCTCCCAGCGCCGGGAAGCCGCACATTGCGCAGGATCAGCGGGGCGGGATGCCGAGATTCGGGCGTCATCGATCCAGGATTCATCGGGCGCCTCCACCCAGTGCCGCACGATTCACCCGGGCCATCCGATCCGCCAGTGCCGGATCGGCGTAGGGGCCGGTGCCGCGGAGCTCATCGATGATGCTGCGCACTGATTCCATCGGCTTGTCCTGACTCATCTTCTCCTTGGCCTCGATCCGGGTGACGCGCAGTCGGAAGCCGAGGGTGCCGCGCAGGATCCGCTGGGCGTATTCACTGTTCTCTTCCGTGGCGTCGAGCAGGTGCGGGTCCGGCAGCGGGCTCTCGAAGTGTTCCACCAGCCGGTGCAGCACGTCCAGGTTCTCGGCGTCCGAGAGCACCTCGGGCACCCCGTAGAGGTGTGCCACGGCGAAGTTCCAGGTCGGCACGTTGGGGCGGTAGCCGTACCAGCTCGGGGAGATGTAGCCGTGCGGCCCCTGGATGATCGCAAGCAGCTCGCTCGACTCGGTCGCCCCGGCATCTGGTGCGCTCCCGCCGCCCAGCCCGAGCTTGGCCTCATCGGGCCGACCGACGTGGCTGAGCAGCACCAGCGCGCCGTCGCCCTCGGCCTGACCCTCAGCCTCCTCTTGCAGCAGCACCGGATAGTGCGAGGCGACGAGCCCTGCCGGGGTGTGCGCCACGAAGGTGCACCAGGGGTGCTGCCTGATCAGGTCCTTGAGGGCCTCGAGATCCTCGAGGGCGTAGTCCGGGTTATGCCGCATCCCACTAGGATAGGGAGCTGCCCTGGCCGCACCAAGTGGAAGGACCGCCGTGAGCCACACCAGCGGACTCACCGCGCTGGAGCCGCTGACCGGCGCGGAGATCCTGGAACGGGCGGCAGGCCTGCCCGCGGTGCAGCACTACCCCAGCGTGGATGAGCTGCATGAGGCCTTCGCCGCGCTGGCCGCGCAGCATCCCGAACAGATGAGCGTGACGCGGCTGGGGCATTCCCGCGCCGGGGAGCCGATCCTGCTCTACTCGATCGCCGACGAGGGTGGTGACGGTGCGGAGGCCCTCTCCGGGCTGCTCGCCGGCGGCGTGCACCCGAACGAGCCGATCGGCTCCTGGACCATGCTGCACCTGGCCACGCAGCTGCTCACCGACGTGCGGCTGCGGCGCCGCCTGGCCAGCCGCTGGCACTTTCTGCCCTGCGCGGATCCGGATTCGATGCGCCTCAACGAGGGCTGGTTCCACGCCCCTGAGGACCGCGAGCTGTATTTCCAGAACTTCTACCGCCCGGCGGGCCCGGAACAGGTGGAGTGGACCTTCCCGTTCCGGTACAAGGCGGCGCACTTCGACGCGATGCTGCCCGAGACCCACGCGCTGCAGCGCGCCATCGATCTGACCCGGCCCGACTTCTACCTGCCGCTGCACAACGCCGAGTCCGGCGGGGCCTACTACTACCTCTCCGACACCCTCTGTGCCGCCCCAGGCGCCCATGTCGAGCCGCTGCATGCGCTGCTCAGCGAGCTCCCCACGGCCATGGGAGTCCCGCTGCACCGCGGCGAACCGGAGGCAGCGCACTTCGAGGTCCTCTCCCCCGGGATCTTCGCCATGGGCAGTCTCGAGGAGGCCTATGACTGGGTGGAGGCGCTGGGGCTGGACCCCTTCCCGGAAGGCTCCACCGGGGAGTCCTCCACCGGCTATGCGAGCCGCCACGGCACGCTCTCGATGGTGGCCGAGATGCCGCAGTGGAAGCATCTGCTCGCCGATGACATCAGCCCCGGCGGAGCGTCCTACGCGTCTGCCCTGCGGGATCAGGCCGCAGCGCTGAGCGCCTCGGGTGAGCTGCTTCTGGAACTCCTGGACCGACTCGCGGCGGAGTCCGAGCCTCCGCTGCTGCGCGCCAGCCGAGCCTTCCTTCCACTGCTGGGCCAGGCCGCGCAGTCCCAGCGCGCCCGAGCCGAGGATCCGGCCTGTCAGCGCGAGGCGACGGTGGCCGAGCTCCACGGCCTGCAGGGCGTCCTGCATATGCTGAGGCTGCGCTTCGGCGGCATGTTCCTGCGCGCACTGCGCGAACTGGGCATTGCAGGATCGCCGGGGGCGGCCAGCCTGGCCGAGGAGCTCTCCCCGGTCTACGCGGACTGGACCTCCGAGGCTGCCGAGCAGGAGCAGGATCTCGAGCCCATCCCGATCAAGGACGCCGCCGGGCTGCAGTACGGCGCCGTCCTGGCCCTGGCGGCGCACACGCTGCGGAGCCGGCTCAGTCCACCGCTCGCTTGAGCTCTTCGGCCAGCCGGAGGAAGTCCCGCGCCGGGTTCCCGAAGCGGTGCAGGGTCATTGAGACGGCCTGCTCCTTGAGCCAGTAGCGCAGCTCCACCCGGCCGGAAGCGGTGACCTCGTCGGCGAGCAGCGCCACCTCCGGACGGTCCGCCAGCTTCGTGCGCAGCGCGGAGTCCACGGCACCCAGCATGCGCACCCGCACTCCCACTCCGCGATCATGGTCCCCGGCGGCCAGGGCCTCGGCGAACTGACCCGTGGTCTCCTCGGTGAGGGTGAGCTGCAGCGTCCTGCTCCCCAGTTCCACGGCCTTCGCGGTCGCGTTCGGCAGCTTGGGGCAGATGGAGACGCGCACCTGAGCCCCGGCACGCCGTGCGGCGATCAGCGCGCGCAGCACCTGGACCGCTGTGGCGTCGACGCCCACACGCAGCAGCACGTCCTCGCCGAGGTAGCGGAAGATGTTGGCCTCGCCGCCCAGGCCGGTGCGGTCGGTGGGCCTGCCGAACTCGGTCTCCCACCAGCGCTGGTCATCGGCGGCGGCCGCGGCGAGCCAGGCCCGATCCGCTCCGGAGACGATCCCGGAGCTGACCGCTGACTCGATCAATTTGGCCACAGTCTGCTCCAGCGCCGCTCCGGCTGGACCTGCCGCTGGCAGCTCGGCCCCCACGGTGTCATCTTCCCAACGACCGAAGAGCATGACGTAGTTGGGGCCACCGGCCTTGGAGCCCAGGCCCACCGAGGACTGCTTCCAGCCACCGAAGGACTGACGCTGGACGATAGCTCCGGTGATACCTCGATTGACATAGGCATTTCCGACTTGAACCCTGTCGAGCCAGGTGGCCACCTCGCCAGGCTCCAGCGAATGGATGCCCCCGGTGAGGCCGAAGTCGACCTGGTTCTGCAGGCCGATCGCCTCCTCGAGATCCGAGGCCTTCATCAGACCCAGCACCGGGCCGAAGACCTCGGTGAGGTGGAAGAAGGATCCCGGCTTCACGCCGTCTTTGATCCCCGGGGACCAGAGCAGACCGGTGTCGTCGAGCTGCTTGGGCTCCAACAGCCAGGACTCACCGGGCTCCAGGGTGGTGAGTGCGCGGCGCAGCTTCTCGCTGGGCTCCTCGGTCAGCGGGCCCACCGTGGCGGCGAGGCTGCTCGGCCATTCCACGATCATCGAGGAGGCGGCATCGACCAGCTGACGACGGAACCGCTCGGAGTCATAGACGCTGCCCACCAGGATCCCCAGCGAGGCGGCGGAACATTTCTGCCCGGCATGGCCGAAGGCCGAGTTGACCAGGTCCGCCACCGCGAGGTCGCGATCCGCCGAGGGTGTGATGACCAGGGCGTTCTTCCCGGAGGTCTCCGCGTTGATCGCCAGCGCCGGCTTCCAGGAGCGGAACATCGCCGCCGTCTCGGAGGCCCCGGTGAGGATCACCCGGTCGATGCCGTCGTGGGAGACCAGCCGCTTGCCGTCCGCACCTTCGAAGGGATAGACCCCATGCAGCACTTCCCGGGGCACGCCGGCGTCCCAGAGTGCGTCCAGGATCGCCATGGAACAGTGCGGGGTGTGGTTCGAGGGCTTGTGGATCACCGCGGCACCTGCGGCGAGCGCGGCAAAGGTGCCGCCGGCCGGGATGGCGAGCGGGAAGTTCCACGGCGGGGTGATCAGCACCAGGCGGTCCGGGAGGAAGCGGGCATGTTCGACCTGCTCGATCTCAAGCGCGCTGTGCGCGTAGTAGCGGGCGAAGTCGATCGCCTCGGAGATCTCCGGATCCGTCTGCGCCACGGACTTGCCCACCTCGGCGGCGGCGATGGAGACCAGATGGCCGCGGCGCGCGGCGAGGATATCGGCCGCCCGGTAGAGGATCCGAGCGCGTTCGACGGCGGGGCGGGCCGCCCACGGCTCGGCGGCCGCGCGGGCCTGCACGACCAGCTCGTCGATCCGGTCCCCGCTGATCTTCTCCGGCAGCGACTGGGCCTCGATCCAGCCCGGCTCGGAGGCGCGATCGATCGCTTCGGCGGCCCACCGCTGGTTCGCCGGCAGCGCGGGATCGGTATCGGGCTCGTTGGCGAAGGGCGGGAGGGCGGCGTCGTCGTTCTTGAGCGCTTCGGCGCGCTGCTGCGCTTCGGCGCCCGGCTGCGCTTCGGCACCCCGGTCCTGGGTGTGCTGCGGGCTGGGCGCGGTGTGGCCGTGCTTGGTCAGGATCTCCTCCAGCAGCGCGAGCGAGCCGCGGAAGCGCTGGGCCTCGCGGTCGAAGACCTCGCTGCTGCGGCCGGATTCGTCCACGGACAGATCGAAGATGCCGGACATGAAGTTCTCGCTGGCAGCGTTCTCCTCGAGCCGCCGGACCAGGTAGGAGATGGCCACATCGAACTCGGCCGGGCGCACGGCCGGCACGTAGAGCAGCAGCTGGCCGACATCGGCGCTCACCGCTTCCGCCTGTTCCGTGGCCATGCCCTGGAGCATCTCGAATTCCATCTGCCCGGTGACCCCGCGCTGGGCTCCGAGCAGGTGG
Organism: Nesterenkonia aurantiaca; assembly: GCF_004364585.1. Taxonomy (GTDB): domain Bacteria; phylum Actinomycetota; class Actinomycetes; order Actinomycetales; family Micrococcaceae; genus Nesterenkonia; species Nesterenkonia aurantiaca. Next base: position 330,957 of record NZ_SOAN01000001.1, read on the forward strand.
GCGAAGGCGATGTCGAACAGGTTATGCCCGGCCACGCCGATCCGCACCCCGGCCATGTTCTCTTCGGTGAGCAGCCAGTGCAGCACCAGCTTGTAGTTCGCGTCAGTGGCCTCCTTGGACTCACAGGTGACCTGAGGCCAGCCGGCGATCTCGCCGTGGACCTTCTCCACAGCCAGGTTCGCACCCTTGACCAGCCGGATCTTGATCCCGGCTCCGCCGGCCGCGACGCGGGCGTTGGCGAACTCAGCGAGCTCCTGGGTCGCGCCGAGCGCGTCCGGGAGGTAGGCCTGCAGCACGATGCCGCCCTCATAGTGCTTCAGCTCGGGGCGGGAGAGCAGGTTCTTGAAGACCGCGATGGTCAGGTTGAGGTCGCGGTACTCCTCCATGTCCAGGTTGATGAACTTCGATCCGGCGGGCGCCTTCGCCGCCTCCTGGTACATCGGGATCAGCCGGTCGACCACGTAGTCCACGGTCGCATCGAATCCCCACATGGAGATCTGCGAGGCGATGGAGGAGACCTTGATCGAGACATAGTCGACGTCATCGCGGCGCAGCAGATCCACGGTGTCCTGCAGGTGCTTGTCAGCCTCGGCCTCGCCCAGCACCGCCTCGCCGAGGAGGTTGATGTTCAGCCGGTGCCCGTCCTGCTTGATCGATGCCACGGCCTTGCCGAACGGCTTGTCCCGGGCATCCACGACCATATGTCCGACCATGGCGCGCATCCGCGCCCGTGCCGCAGGCACGACGACGTCGGGCAGCGTCTTGGCCAGCGCGCTGCCGGCGAGGATCTGCGCCCGGTCCAGGGCGGAGAGCGTGTCCGGGGCGAGTCCGCCCAGCTCGGAGAGCGCCGAGGCGGCGGCCTTGGTGTCTTCGGTGCGGATGACCCGGTCGACGAATCCCACGGTGAAGTCCAACCCGTTGGGGTGCGAGAGCACTGCGGAGAGGCGCTGCGCTGACTTGTCCGCGGCGGCATGATTCTTGCTGGGCCGGCTCCGCCTGCCCGGCTTCTCGCCCCCTGTTCCCGTTGCCGCTCCCGCGGGGCCGCGCTGCAGCCAGCGGGTGACCTTGGCGACCGCAGCCTCGGAGAGATCGGTGAGCTCGGCGGTGTTCACAGGGGACATCGGGGCCTCATTTCACGCAGGGATATTTCACGCAGGGATGCGGGTTCAGCTCTTGGAGTGCTCGGCCTGCTGTCTTCCAGTGTGTGCCGACACACACGCGGAAGCCACGATATGGCGCACCGATCCGTTACAGCTTGAGTCAGAAATAGGTCATACTGATGATCATGCAGACCACCGGTCGCGGCCGTCCGCGGATCCAGGACACGGCTGATGACATCGTGGCCAGCGTCCTCGCCACCGCCGGGGCCAGGGTCAGCACGCCGGACTTCTCGACCCGGCGCATCGCTGAGCTCACCGGGCTGAGTCAGACCCTGGTCAGCCGCGGCTGCCGAAGGATCCGCAGAGCGGCCACAGAGGTCGCCGATTCGAGCCATCCGGTCGATCCGGTCGATCCGGTCGATCCTGTCGATCCTGTCGATCCTGTCGATCAGGCTGGGGGTCTCGAGGCTCGAGGGATCAGGGCGCGCGAGCTGGTCGTGGCGGAGGTGCAGGTCAGATTTCCACAGATCGTGGTGCGCTTCGCCGCTCGACCGGTCACCGGTCTCGCGCAGCGGACCATTGCGGAACGTCGGGCCACGGCCCTGATGGCGGCGCTGCATGCCTCTGAGGCGGCGCACTGGCGGGTCAGGGAGGCCGGCGCGGTCAGCTCCGGGGTGGCACCGCTTCAGGGCTCAGACCCACTGAGCGCCTGTTGGGACGCCCACGACCCGGACTGGGAGCGATTCATGGACCGCACGGCCTCTCTGCTCACGCGCTGCGCCCCCACCACCGACGCCGTCCCCGGGGATCTGCTGGACCTCCTGGCCCGACGTGCCGGACGAGGACTCCACGGCACGGACTGGCGACGCGAAGCTTCGAAAAAGAGATCCACTTTTGACTCAGATATGGGCTTGGGACCAGATGACACCGCGCTGTCCGCCGAGCTGGAGCGATCACCGCGGAATCGCTGGTTCTCCCAGGTAGAGCTCTCGGTGACCGAACAGATCGCCATCGCGCTGCGCCGCGAGATCACGAATTCGGGCTTCCGCGCGGGCGACAGACTTTCCCCCGACGTGCTCGGAGAGCGTCTCAGACTCAGCCGCAGCGCCGTGCGCTCGGCGATGAGCCGCCTGGTCGATGACGGGCTGCTGGACTTCCACCAGGGTGGCTTCCGGGTTCCCGCGGTGACGGGGGCAGACGTGGTCGACCTCTACGCCGCGCGGCTGCACCTCGGGATGGTGCTGCTCAGGGCCTGCGCCATGCAGCCCCGGCATCGAATGCTGCCGGTCAGACTGGCGCTGGGGGCGGTGGAGGCTGCGGCGACCCAGGGCACCCGATCCGACGTCGGCCTGACAGATCTGCAGTTCCAGCAGGAGCTGGCGGAGGCCTCCGGGCTGAGCCAGTCGGCACGCGGGTTCCACGCACTGACCCTGCGGGTGCGGATGTTCATCGCCGTGCTGCGCCTGGACTACAGCCCTGCGGTGGAGCGCATCGTCAGTGATGATCGGCGCATCCTGAGCGCAGTGCTGGCCGGAGACGCCGAGGCCGCGGTGCGCGCCTGGCGGGCGAAGCTGGACAACGCTGTTCGACATATGTCGGCGCTGGCTCCGGAGTCCTTCGACGCGGAGCTGTGGGCGCGGCTGAGCCGCTAGGAGCGCCTGGCGTTCAGCGCGTCACGGCATAGCTGAGCTGCACCATACCGTTGCCGAACCGGCGCTCACCGCGCAGGGTGAGCGCCATCCTCATCTTCGGCAGCATGCGAAGACCCCCGCCGAGCACCATGGGGCAGATCAGCAGGTGGACTTCGTCGACAAGACCATGGCGCAGCGCGTGGGCGGCGAGGGTGGGACCCTCGATCGTGAGATCCTCGGCGCTGGCCTCCTTGATCCGCTGGACCTCTGCTGGATCAAAGTCGCGCTCGATCCTGGTGCGCCTGGTGGTGACCTCGGTGAGCGTCGTTGAATAGACGATCTTCTCGGCGGCGGTCCAGATCTTGGCGAACTCAGCCGCCTGCGGAGAACCTTCGGCCAGCGCTGGATCCGTCTCCCAGACGCTCATCAGCTCATAGATCTTTCGTCCGTAGAGGTAGGTGCCGATCCCCCGGGTCTGGTCATTGATGGCCCGCATGACTTCCTCGTCGGGCTCACCCCACTGGAAGTCGCCGTCCTCATCGGCGACGTAGCCATCGGCTGAAACGAGCATGAAGTAGATGAGTTTCCCCACTGCGACCTCCCCAGTGTCCGCTGCCGCTGCGCAACAGTTTCACACGCTCCCGGCGCAGCGCGGAATGCTCCACGACCTCATCGAGAGGCTCAAGTGCCGGGCGCCGGCTCAGAGCACCGGCGCCCTGGGGATCATCAGCGGCTTGCCTGTCTCCGGGTCTTCGATGACGCGGGATTCCACGCCGAAGACGCCGCGGATCGTCTCTTCGGTGCCGACCTGCTCCGCGGTGCCTTCGGCGGCGATGCGACCGTCCTTCATGGCGACGATGTGCGAGGCGTAGCGCAGCACCTGGTTGATGTCGTGGAGCACCGCCACCATGGTGCGGCCCTCGCGCTGCAACCTGGAGCAGAGCTCGAGGATCTCGATCTGGTGAGCGATGTCGAGATAGGTGGTCGGCTCGTCGAGCAGCAGCAGCGGGGTCTCCTGAGCGAGCGCCATCGCGATCCAGGCGCGCTGGCGCTGACCTCCGGACAGGGCGTCTACTTCGCGACTGGCCAGCTGGGTCATTCCAGTGTTCTCCAGCGCGGAGCGCACGGCCGTCTCATCCTCGTGGCCCCAGCGCTTGAACATGTGTTGATGCGGATGCCGTCCACGGGAGACCAGGTCGAACACCGTGATGCCGTCCGGCGCGATCGCGGACTGCGGAAGCAGGCCCACGGTGCGCGCCAGCTCCTTGGTGGGCATGTTGAAGATGGATTCGCCGTCGAGCAGCACCTGTCCCCCGGTGGGCTTGATCAACCGGGCGAGGCTTCGCAGCAGCGTGGACTTCCCGCAGGCATTGGGGCCCATGATGACGGTGAACGATCCATCCGGGATCGTGATGGTCAGGTCTTCGAGCACATGACGCTCCTCGTACCCGGAGGTCAGGCTGGAGGCGGAAAGCCGGTATTCGTCGGTCATCGGGTCCTTCGTGGCGGCGGGGTCCCGCGCCGGGGCATCGGGCTGGGCCGTGGAGCAGGAGCCATCACCTGATGATGCGCCCCGAGGCGCTCGTGTCAGGGCCAGCCTACGGGCTCGCCGAGGGTGGCCGATCAGCGGGGAGGTCGAGGAATCCAGCGGTCTTGAGCCGATGATGCTTCCGACACAGCGCCCACAGGTTGGACGCCGTGGTTTCCCCCTGCGGCCAGGGGATCTGATGATCGATGTCGCAGTGCTCCGCTGCGACCATGCACCCCGGTGCCTGGCAGGTGCCATCGCGGAACTCAATGGCCCGACGCAGCAGCTGGGGTACAAATCGGCTCTCGTAGACCCGCACCAGGGGCTCGAGTGCGCGGAGGAGCGGATCCGGCGCGACGCCGGGTGGGTCCGGTGGACCGGAAGGCTTGACTCGGGTGCGCGGCACTCCCGGCGGAGTGGCTGGCATCGCGCCCGGAGGTGAAGCTGGCAGCGAGGTCGGAGGTGAAGCTGGTAGCGAGGTCGATCGCGGCACCGGGGTCCAGGTGATCTGGTGTTCCGGGCTGAGGATGATCCGCCGAATCATCGCCGCTGGATAGGCGTGCCGTCGATTGCGGCTCAACGCGGGCCGACCCGCACCCTCGGTGGCGTCGGTGGCGTCGGTGATGCGAGCCGAGTCCATCAGAAGGGTCTCGGGCTCGATCAGGATTCCGACGTGGGCGTTGATCGCGGTGCCGGAATCGGTCCCTCCGTTGAGCAGCCAGCTCGAGAGGAGATCGGCCTCTCGCTGGGCCTGGGTTCGGGGATCCCCCGCCTCGCGGCTCAACGGCGCAGCGGGTTCGGCCGTCGCTGCCGCGGCGACCTTCTCGAGGCCATCGGCGGATACCAGCTGAGGAGCCTCCCACCCCGCATCAGAGCCATCATCGGGCCCCTCACTCGGGAGCCCGAGCCAGTCGAATCCGCCTGGGTGGACCTCTGCGCGGAGTGCCGCAGGCTCAGCCGGAACTGGCTTCTCGACGCACGGATCATAGGGGACATCGCGTGTCGGGCTGCGGGCCACCTCCACCAACCGGTTCTTGATGGCCTCGGCGGTGAGTGTGGGGAGCATCGCGTGGAGGATGCTGACTCCATCCTCCAGGTGCTCCAGCCAGACCCGGCGCTCGGCGTGGCTGCGGTGACAGCGGTGGACGTGCTGGTCAGGCTCCGTGCGGGCCACGAAGCGGTTCAACCAGGCGGTCAGCCGTGCGGGGCGATGCGCGACGGCATAGGCGGCGGCCTGGACGTCGAGCCGCTCGCGGTGCACCGGGGAGACGAGACGCTCAGCGGCCGAGATCACCCGGACCAGGGAACGGACGGGCACATCACCCGCGCGAACCGCGCCCCACACTCGCGGCAGATGCTGCCGAGCGAAGCACCCCTGCCGGTGCTGGGTGTACACCTGCCCCTCGCTGACCCCCAGGGCCTCGGCCGCGTTCATGATGGCCGCCGATTCGGCGGTAGCTCGACCGCGAGCGCTGCGCATGAGCTCGGGCTCGGTCACCTCGAGGTCACGCAGGAAGGACTCGACGTAGCCCACGAGCAGCCGCAGCTGCTCGGCCTGAACTCGATTCAGCAGCCGCTGGGATTCCCGGAGCGGCTCTGCATTCGGATCAGTGAGTGCGACCTGCATGATTCGAATATATCTTCTAATGCGGTGAGACTCAATAGTTCAGTTCATGCCAATTTGGTTCTATTTGACCGGAGTCCAGAGGCTGTATGAGGCCAGTTTCAAGGCCGTACCATCCGAGCATCTGTGATGGCCGGAGCGCCAGGATCCCGCTTCTCGGCCCCGTCGAAGCGGAACCCATTGCGGAGATAGAAGGCGATGGCCCGCGGATTCTGCTTGGCCACCCAAAGATCGACGGGCTCGGTCACCGAATCCGACCCGGGCCCCAGTTCCGAATCCGACCCAGACCCCGTCCCGAGCGTCGCGTCCAGCAGCGTCTGACCCGCCCCGGTGCCGTGGTGCCTGCGGAGGACGTAGACCATATAGAGGGAGCGAGCAGGAGACGCAGCGGACTGCGCCTGCTCCTGGGCCGGCCCCGCCATCGCGAAGCCGATGATCTCGCCGTCGGACTCTGCCAACCGGATGTTCCACTCGTTCCGCGACTCACCAAGGATCTGCGCCCACATCTCGCGGCGCTGGCGAGAATGCCCCTCGGTGAAGAACCCCTCGGGGAGCAGGTCGAGGTAGGTCTCCTTCCAGGTGGCCACGTGGACCGCTGCGATGCGATCCGCATCCTCGGGGCACGCCCGTCGGATCACCACGTGCGAGGGCCCCGGCGCCGCACTGCCCGGTGCCTCCGGTCCGCTCACCGCTGCACCGTCGGCTCCCCCACCTCGATGGTTCCGCTCACCGTGACCTCGGCCCGGCCGCCGACCCACAGCGACTCACCGTCACCCTCGACGTGGATCCGGCCGCGGCGCTGCAGCACGGTGCCCTGACTAGCCACGTAGGGCGGGGTCATCTTTCCCGAGTACTCCAGCCACTGGGCCACCGAGGCATTCAGGCTTCCGGTGACCGGATCCTCGCGCAGCGCCCCGGTGTCATCCGAGAAGAAGGCACGCAGCTCGAGCGCGGTGTCCGCACCCTGAGGCTGCAGCGCCACCACGCCGAAGTGTCGGTACTCCGGATCGGTGATCATGGACAGATCCGGGGTGACACCCAGCACGGTCTCCGCGCTCTCGAGCAGCAGCGCGACCCACCCGGGGCCGTTGTCCACCCAGGCCGCGTCCAGCACCTGATCCGCAGTGAGTCCTAGAGCCTCGGTGAGCATCTGGCGGGCGGCCTTCGGGACCGGCCCCGATCGGACCAGACCCGGGGCACCGAAGGACAGCGTCTGGTCTCCGATCTGCACCGGGACCAGCCCCACACCGCATTCCTGGACGACGACGCCGGCGGATCGAGGCTCGTGACCGAGGTCCAGCCAGGCGCGGGCGGAGCCGAGGGTGGGGTGCCCGGCGAAGGGCAGCTCCTTGTCCAGCGCGAAGATCCGCACCCGATAATCCGCCTCGGCGGTGGTCGCAGGCAGCAGGAAGGTGCACTCGGAGAGATTGGTCCAGCGTGAGATGGTGCGCATCTGCTCGTCGGTGAGGCCCTCGGCCTCGGCGATCACTGCGACAGGGTTGCCCATGAATGGTCCGTCACCGAAGACGTCGACCTGGCGAAATGGCTTCAACATGGGCTCATCTTAGACAGACTTCGGCGGCGCCCCGCATGCACCCCGCGCGCACCTCGCATGCACCCCGCCAAGCGTCGGCCTATACGCCCTTGAATCCGCGCAGCCGCAGGCTGTTGCCCACCACCGAGAGCGAGGAGAAGACCATCGCGGCGCCGGCGAGCATCGGGTTAAGCAGGCCCAGTGCGGCCAGTGGAATGGCGGCGACGTTGTAGCCGAAGGCCCAGAACAGGTTGGACCGGATCACGCGCAGCGTCCGGCGCGAGAGCGCCAGGGCGTCTGCGACCGAGCGCAGGTCTCCACGCATGACTGTGATCCCTGCGGCGTTGATCGCCACATCGGTGCCCGTGCCCATGGCGATGCCCAGGTCAGCCTGGGCCAGCGCGGCGGCGTCGTTGACGCCGTCTCCGACCATGGCCACGGTTCGGCCCTGCTCCTGGAGCCGGAGGATCGCCTCTACCTTGTCCTGCGGGAGCGCCTCGGCGATAACCTCTTCGATGCCCACCTCGGCGGCCACACGATGCGCAGCCCCGGCGTTGTCCCCGGTCAGCAGCACGACGGAGAGCCCCATGGCGGTGAAGCGGGCCACGGCCTCGGCGGAGGTGTCCTTGACCGCATCCGAGACGATCAGCACCCCGGCGAAGCTGCCGTCCACCGCGACCAGCACCGGGGTGGATCCCTGCGACTCGGCCTGGGCCAGCAGACCGGCCACCTCGGCGGGGAGCTCGATTCCGTGCTGGCGCAGCAGCTCACGGCGGCCCACCATCACGAGGCGCTCCGAGACCGTCCCGGAGACGCCGTAGCCCTGATGGTTCGTGAAGTCACTCGCCGCGGGCAGCTTCCCAGAGGTCGACCCCAGCGTCTCGCGCGCGGCGTTGGTCACGGCGCGCGCGATCGGGTGCTCAGAGGCTGATTCAAGCGCTCCGGCGAGGCGGAGCAGCTCGGCGTCGTCGTCGCGCCCGGCGTCACCGTCACCGTCGCGCCCGGCGTGACCGCCACCGTCGCGCCCGCCGTCCGCGCGGTCACGCTCGGATGAGACCGACGCCGCCCAGGCTCGCGCGGAATGCATCGCCGCCAGCTTCATCGCCCCGGTGGTCACCGTGCCGGTCTTGTCCAACACCACAGTGTCAATGCCGCGCGAGGCCTCGAGCACCTCGGGGCCTCGGATCAGGATCCCCAGCTGCGCGCCGCGGCCGGTGCCGACCAGCAATGCCGTGGGGGTGGCCAGTCCAAGCGCGCAGGGGCAGGCGATGATCAGCACGGCCACGGCGGCGGTGAAGGCCGACTCGGCCGAGGGCCCGAAGGCCAGCCAGAGCAGCAGCGTGAGCAGCGCGATGCCCAGCACGATGGGCACGAAGATCCCGGAGATCCGATCGGCCAACCGCTGGACCTGGGCCTTGCCCGACTGCGCCTCCTCCACCAGGCGGGCCATCTGGGCCAGCTGGGTGTCGGATCCGACCCGCGAGGCGCGGACCACCAGCCGTCCGGAGGAGTTCATCGTGGCCCCGGTGACGCTGTCGCCCTGGGCGACCTCCACCGGCACCGATTCTCCGGTGAGCATCGACATGTCCACGGCGGATGCGCCGGTGAGCACGGTGCCGTCTGCGGCGATCTTCTCCCCTGGGCGCACGATGAACTCGTCTCCCACCGAGAGCTCGCGCACCGGTACGAGCACCTCGTCGCCGTCGCGCAGCACCGTGACCTCCTTGGCACCCAGGTTCAGCAGCGAGCGCAGCGCCTGGCCGGCCTGGGACTTGGAGCGCTTCTCGAAGTACCTGCCCAGCAGCAGGAACACCGTCACCGCAGCAGCCACCTCGAAGTAGATGCTGGCGGCACCCATGGCGTGGGCGGCGTCGGAGGCCCAGACGGGCTCGGCGAAGAACACGAACTCGTGGCGCAGCTGCGGGTCTCCGGCGGCACCGAAGAGCATGGCATAGAGCGACCAGAGCAGCGCCGCGAGCGTGCCGAGTGAGATGAGCGTGTCCATGGTGGCGGTGCCGGCGCGGGCATTCAGCGCCGCGGCACGGTGGAAGGGCCAGCCGGCCCAGAGCACCACGGGCAGGGTCAGTGCGAGCGAGACCCAGTTCCACCAGGGGAACTGCAGCGCCGGGACCATGGCCAGCAGCACCACGGGCACGGTGAGCCCGCTGGAGATCAGCAGACGACGGCGCAGCCCGACCAGGTCCCTCGCCGCAGGGCTCGCGGCGGAGCCCTCCTCGGTGAGCGGCACGGGCTCCTGGGCGCTGTATCCGGTCTTCTCCACCGTACTGATCAGCTCCGCGACGGCGGCCTCACGACCAGAGACGCCGCGCTCGGAAGCGACACCGACCTGGACCGCCGCCTTCTCGGTGGCGTAGTTGACGGTGGCCGTGACGCCCTCGAGCTTGTTGAGCCTGCGTTCCACGCGCTGGGCGCAGGCCGCGCAGGTCATTCCACCGATCTCGAGCTCGATGCGCTCGGTGTCGGCTGAGCTCACGACTGGCGCGCGGCGTCGTAGCCGGCCTCGTCCACGGCGGCGAGCACCGCCTCGTCGGTGAGCCCGGCCCCCTCGGCGAGGGTGAGGTCCAGCAACCCGGTCTCCGCGCTGACCTCCAGCCCGGAGACGCCGGGGAGCAGCTCGACCTCGGCTCGCACCGCGCTCTCACAGTGGCCGCAGGACATTCCCTCCACGCTGTATCGGCGGGTCTGGGTCATGATGGCTCCTCGAGGGATTGATCGGCGGTGCAGGAATACTCTCAAATATACCCCCTAAGGGTATATTTGAGGAACATAGCTCATATAGTGGTGACCTTGGCCACCGGAGGAGGATCCATGGACAGCTCAGCGCTCGAGAACCCTGCAGACACCTCAGGCGACGCCTCGACCGAGACCCCCGCCCAGGAGCACCATCACGGGTATATGACGCAGAAGGACCGCTACCTCGGGCGGCTGCGTCGGATCGAGGGGCAGAGTCGCGGGATCCACCGGATGGTGGAGGAGGATGCCTACTGCATCGACATCCTGACTCAGATCAGCGCCACCACGGCGGCGCTGGAGAACGTGGCGATGGCCCTGCTGGAGGACCATCTGCGGCACTGCGTGGCTGACGCCGTCGCCGCAGGAGGGGATCAGGCCGAGGAGAAGCTGCAGGAGGCCACCGCCGCCATCCGTCGCCTCGTGAAATCCTGACCCGCCCTATGATGACACCCGCGCGCGGCGTCGCCCTGATGGTTCTCGGCACCCTGGCCATGGCCGCCTCGGCGGCGATGATCTCAGCCATCGACGGCGAACCGCTCAGCGTCGCGGCCTGGCGCTGCCTGCTCGCGGTGCCCATGCTGCTGCCGCTGGCGGCCTGGGAGCTGCTGCGTCGGAGGGGCAGGGCGAACCTCTCACGGGGCACGATGATCGGTGCGCTGATCGCCGGTGTGGCCCTGGGCGTGGACTACAGCTTCTACAACACCTCGATCAATATGATCGGGCCGGGCATCGCGACCGTGCTGATCAATGTGCAGGTCGTGATCCTGCCGCTCATCGCCTGGGCAATGGAGGGCGTGCGGCCGATGCGCCAGTTGGCGCTGATCATCCCGCTGATGCTCGCCGGGGTGGCGCTGACCGCCGGGGCGCTGGACCTGGGGAACGTCCAGCTCGCGGGGGTGCTGGCAGGACTCGCGGCGGGCACCGGATATGCGCTCTACCTGGCGATCATCCGACGCACCGCGCCGAAGGAGCCGCGGCGCCACAGGTCCGCGCCGTTCACGATCCTCAGCCTGGTCTGCCTCTCGGCCGGAGTCACCACCGCGCTGACCGCCGCCGGACTGGGCCGGCTCGAGGTGCCCCAGGGCCTGGAAGGCTGGGGGCCGATGCTCGCGCTGGCCTTCGTCGGGCAGGTGCTCACCTACCTGTGCTTCAACGTCGCCATGACCGCGATCTCCGAGACCGCCTCCAGCACACTGATGCTGCTCTCGGCAGTCTTCGCGGTGGCGCTGGCGGCGGTGCTCTTCGCCGACATCCCCAGCGCCTGGCAGCTGGTGGGCTGCGCGATGATCATCGGCGGAGCCTGGTGGAGCGCCGCGGCGGCACGCAGAAGGGCCGGAGGCGCGGTGCCTCCGACCCTTCCAGCCGGCTCATCCGAGAGGAACAGGACGAGTTCGCGGCGCTGAGCCACCCACCCTCATCGGATCAGTGGTCGTGATCCTCATGGTCGTGATCATCGTCGGCCTCGGCGCGGTCGTGATCATCGTCGGCTGCGGCGTGATCCTCGTCGCCCTCAGCGCGGTCGTGATCCTCGTCGTCATGACCCTCCTCGGCGTGGTCACCCTCGTGCTCCGCCGCGCCCTCGGCCGTGCGGCCGTCCACAGCGGCGATCTCATTCGGAGTGAAGTCCAGCTCGGCTGAGTTGATGATCTCCATCGAGCCGAGATCCACCATGTGCAGGGTCTGCGCATCGGGCTCGGTGATGTAGGCGATGTCGTCCACCACGCGGATCGCCGGGCGCGGCTCCTGCCACTCCTCGGGCTCGGTCCACTCCTCCATGATCTCCAGATGATCGGTGTGCTCGCCGGTCTCCGGATCGATGACATGCAGCTGACCGTCCTCGGCGAGCACCAGCGCCTCTCCCTCCGGCCCGCGGGCCAGGGAGCGGAAGTTGTAGGCGGCGTCGAGGTCGACGATCGTGATCTCACCGCTGGCGGTGTCCACCAGGGACACCTGAGTCATCGGCTCCTCACCCTCGGAATCGGTGTTGTAGTCACCCAGGAAGACCGGCGAGTCCTGGGCCGGCGCGAGGTTGCCGATGCGGGCGTAGTCCTCCTCGGCCTGGACCTTGGTGAACTCGGTGCCGTCGAAGACCAGCACGCCGTCCTCACAGCCCACCGCGATCATCCCGGCAGGACCGGAGGCTTCACCGTGGACGCCGGGGCATTCCTCGCTGCGCGCCACCTCCTCGCCGTCGGCGTCCAAGACCCGGGCGCCGTTGCGCTCGTCCTCGTTGCCCAGGGTCTCGAAGCGACCGCCATCGCTGAAGACCGCCGCCACGCCGTGGTGCGCCTCCTCGGTCTCGGTGACCTCGGTCTGAAGCTCGGTCTCGACGTCGAGCTCGGAGAGCTCGTAGCTGTGGATCTCACCGTTGCCGTCGAAGAAGAGCGTCCCGAGGCCGTCGTGGGAGACCACGTGGCCCGGGGCGGGACCGTCCACGGTGATGTCACTGACGTATGGATCGGTGGTGTAGAAGTGATCGTGCTCCCCGTGCGGCTCGCCCCAGGTGCCGCCATCGATCAGCCGGAAGCTCTCACCCTCGGTGAGGAAGAAGTGTCGCCCATCGCCCGCCGGGCTGACCCGGACGAAGCCCTCGGTCTCGTCCTCGCTGAGCACCTCCAGCGTCGCGCCGTCGAGCACCGAGACGCCGCCCTCATAGGTGACCGCCAGGCGCGGGCTGGGACCACCAGCCTCCTGGGTCTCGCGCTCGGAAGGATCGACGGCGGCCTCACCCGCATCATCTCCAGCGGCGCCGGCCTCATCTCTAGCGTCGGCCGCATCTGGGGACTCGGCTGGCGCGGTGGCGGTGGCCTCGCCGTCGGCGGCTTCATCGGCGGCGCCCGGCGAGGCATCATCGGCGCAGGAGACCAGGGCGAGGGCGGAGATCATGAAGACAGAAGGCAGAGTGAGATGCTTGGAGATCATGCGAATCATTCTCATTTAACCCCAAGCCAATTGCAAATCGTTCGCATTAGAGTCCGAAGGGGAGCATGACTCGGCGTACACCACCCTTCACGATCAGCGCCATCCGGTGTCGGAATGTGTCGAACCCCGTGACGTTCTCGAACACCCCGATTTAGACTCAGATCATGCCCAGTACCCAGTGGAACCCGGGGGCGTATCTGACCTACGCCTCCGAACGAACTCAGCCTTTCATCGACCTGCTCCAGCGTGTGCGCGCCCCCCGGGCGGACCGGATCGTGGACCTCGGATGCGGACCCGGCAACGGAATGCCGGTGCTGCGTGGAATGTGGCCGAAGGCCTGGATCACCGGGATCGACTCCTCGCAGGAGATGCTTCAGCGAGCCGGCGAGGCCACCGATGACGATCGGATCTCCTACGCCCGCGCCGATATCCGGGACCTCCATCTGGAGGCGAAGGCCGACCTGATCGTCTCCAACGCCGCGCTGCAGTGGATCCCCGAGCACCGCGAGCTGCTGCCGGCGATCATGGACAACGTGGCCGCCGAGGGCGCGCTGGCGGTGCAGGTCCCCGGCAACTTCGGCGCCCCTAGCCACCGGCTCCTCGCCGAGTTCGCCGCCAAGCGTCCCTACGCGGCGCATATCGACCCGGAGTCGCTGCTCAAGCCCACCGCCGAGCTGAGCGACTACATGCTCGACGTCTCGCTGCCCGGCTGGGAGGTCGAGGCCTGGGAGACCCGCTACCACCATGTCCTGCAGGGCCAGGACCCGGTCTTCGACTGGATCTCCGCGGCCGCGGCGCGTCCGGTCCTCGAGGCACTCCCTGCCGATGTCCGCGAGGAGTTCATCGCCGAGTACAAGGCAGCGCTGCGTGAGGCCTATCCGGCGACCAGGATCGGCACGATCCTGCCGTTCCGCCGACTGTTCTTCATCGCCCGGCGCAGCTCCGGGCGCGGCTGAGCGGTCCGCAGGAAGCGGTCCAGGCTGAGCCGGTAGGGTTCTCGCGTGACTGTTCCTCCCTCCTCCCCGGCGACGCCGCGCACTCCCCTGGTCATCCTGAGCACCTTCGTGCTGGTGGCGCTGACACTGGGCTGGCTGATCGCTCTGCCACTGGTGCTGATGAGTCCCGAGGAGCGCAGCACCGCCCAGCTCGGGGTGTATTACAACCTCTTCATGGTCACCCCGGCCCTGGCCGCGGTGGTCGCCTATGTCCTGGAACGCCGGCAGCCGGCGGCGGTGCTCTACGGCCACCACTCAGGCGCAGCCCAGCCCGAGCAGGCGGCGCAGGCAGAACACTCAGCGCAGCCCGAACACTCAGCGCAGCCAGAACAGGCAGAGCACTCAGTGCAGGCCGGGCAGGTGCTCAAGCCGCAGAGTCTGACCGACGCCCTGGGCATCACCCCGCTGCGTCCGGTGCGCAGGCTGCTGGGCTGGTCCGTGCTCGGACTGCTGCTCTTCTTCGCCTTCAGCTTCATCGCGCTGCCGCTGGGCGGCGCGCTGGGGGTCTATCCGTTCGACCCCTCGATGCCGCTCTTCGTGCAGGATCTGAGCTCACGGCTGGGTCGCGACGCCACGGAGTTCATCGCCACCGGCCTGCTGCTCGAGGTGGGGATCATCTTCTCGGCCTCGGTCCTCGGGGTGTTCCTGCACGCCGGGATCGAGATGGGCTGGCGCGGCTACCTCTTCCCGCGGCTGCAGCTGCGCTGGGGCCCGCGCGCCGCCGTCGTGGTCACCGGTGTGGTCTCCGGACTCTGGTACGCCCCGCTGCTGGCCGCCGGGTTCTTCTATGACCAGACCCCGGTGTTCCAGGCGCTGGCGCTGATGCTGGGCTACGCGCTCATCATCGGCGGCGTGCTGGCCTGGCTGCGGATGCAGTCCGGGTCGATCTGGCCCGCCGCATTCGCCCAGTCGATGATCTCGGCGGCGGCGATCCTGCACTTCTGGTTCGCCGAGGCGGGCGAGATGGTGGACCTGCGCCAGGCCACCCTGCAGGGGTTCACCGGATGGATCCTGCCCGGGGCGCTGCTGGTGGGGCTCTTGATCTTCGCCCGCCGCGCCTACCCCCAGAGCGCCAGCCGCTGAGAAGCACCAGACACACCAGCGTCACACGGCCGACAACCCCGAGAAACGCCCTCCCTCTAGCCTGAGTCCAGGCAGCCCAGCAGCTGCCAGCACTCAGGCCTCACGGGGAGGAACGGCGATGGTGAATCCGGCACAGCAGCCGGTGGCGGAGGACTCCGCTCTGCGCCTGCGCACCCGATCCGGAGAGATCACGGTCAGCGGGGACACCCTGCATCTGCCCGCTCCGGACACGGCCCCGGTCCAGCTGGCCCCGGGGCCGCTCGCACTGATGCGCGCCCTGATGAAGGCGCAGGGAGCGGTACTCTCCAGGGAGCACCTGTTGGCGGTGCTGCCGCACTGCGGCTAGGAACATGCCCTGGAGATGTGGGTCTCGCGGCTGCGTCAGGCGCTGCCTGACCCGAGGATGGTCAAGACCGTGGTCAAGCGCGGCTACCGGCTGGTGGTCTGACCCTCGCCGGACTCCGCAGTCTGCCCCTGAAGCTGCTCCGTGACCACGGTGCCGATCTCTCCGGTCTCCGGATCCCAGCCGTCGGCCCACTCCCCGGTGGCGAAGTCATAGCCCACCGGTGTTCCGTCCTCATCGGTGCGCTGGTACCACTCGGTGTAGTCATCATGCTCGGAGTCCACCTCGGCGCCCGCGCCCTCACCCGGGTGGGTGGGGACCACCTCGATGGCGAAGTCGTCGCCGTAGCGCGCGACGCCGTCGAGCACCGCATTGCTCACCGCGGTGGTGGCGTACTTCTCGCGCAGCGCATGCGGATCGGTGGCCAGCTCGCGCGACCAGGCGACCATGATCAGGATCAGCACCACAGCGAAGGGCAGCGCGGTGATGATGACCAGCGACTGCAGTCCCTCCAGCGCGGTCTCATCGCCGAGCAGCAGCATGACGGTGGCGACACCGGCCATGACCAGGCCCCAGAAGACCACCACGATCTTGTTCGGGTCCTGGTCACCGCGGGTGGTCAGGATGCCCATCACCACCGAGGCGGAGTCTGCGGAGGTGATGAAGAAGATCGAGAGGATCACCACGATGACGATCGGCAGCCATTGCAGGAAGGGCAGCGCGTCGACCACGGCGAAGAGCACCTCAGGGGCGGTCAGGTCCGGGCTGACATTGCCCTGACCCTCCCGGGAGAGCCACATCGAGACCCCGCCCATGACCCCGTAGGCCAGGAACAGCAACGAGGAGGGGACCAGGATGACACCGAGGATGAACTGGCGGATGGTGCGGCCGCGGGAGACTCGGGCGATGAAGATCCCGACGAAGGGTGACCAGGAGATCCACCAGGCCCAGTAGTAGACCGTCCAGGTGGACTGGAACTCGACCGTGTCCTGACCCCAGGAGGCGGAGCGGCCCATCATCTGGAAGAGCGTGCCCAGGTACTCCATCAGCGCCGAGGGCAGCATGTTGAGCAGGAAGAGCGTGGGTCCGGCGAAGAAGAACAGCCCGATGACCCCGATGGTGAGGATGATGTTGATGCTGGAGAGGTAGCGGATGCCGCGGGAGATGCCGGAGACGGCGGAGACCACGAAGCAGGCGCTGAGCACGGCGATGACGCCGATCATCATGGCGTTGGTCAGCTCCGAGGCGCCGGAGACGATCACCACACCCTCACCGATCTGCAGCACCGCGATGCCCAGCGCCGCGGCGGTGCCGAAGAGCGTGGCGATGATGGCGAACATGTCGATCAGCTGGCCGGCGAAGCCCTCGGAGTGCTTCTTGCCGAAGAGCTTCTCGAAGATCGCCGACATCAGCGGGACCCGGCCGCGCCGATAGGCGGCATAGGCCACCGCGCCGCCGACCAGGGCATAGATGCCCCAGGCGTGAAGCCCCCAGTGGTAATAGGTCTGCGCCATGGCGCTGTGCAGCGCCTGGTCGGACTCCGGTGCGTGCTCCAGCGGCGGAGGGACGTTGTGGAAGTAGGTCAGCGGCTCGGCGGGTCCCCAGAAGAGCACCCCGATGCCGATGCCGGCGGCGAAGAGCATCGAGATCCAGGCGAAGGTGGAGAACTCCGGCTGCTCGCCGTCCTTGCCCAGCGGGATCCTGCCGTAGCGGGTGGCGGCGAGGATCAGCAGGAAGACCAGCACCACGATGGCCACCGCGTTGAAGAGCCATCCCGCATGGTTCATGGTCCACTCATAGGCCATCCCGGAGACGGATCCGACGCTCTCCGGGCTGGTGACCCCCCAGATCACGAAGGCCACGGTGAGCACTCCGGTGATCGCGAAGATCAGCCAGTCGATGCTGTAGCGCCGGCGCTGCTCATCGATGCCGATCCCGGGCACCAGCGCGGGGTGGATGTCATGCGGATAGGTGGACCGTGAGATCGGGTTCAGCTGGCCCAGCGCCTGGCCGGCCTGGCGCGAGACCCGTCGGGTCTCCTGGCCCAGGCGCTGGCTGCGCGAAGGTGACTCTTCTTCGGACATAGGTGATGTACCCCAATCTACGCGGGTCCCCCGGCGCAGCGGCCGGGGGATCTGTACAGGTGCGAGTGCGTGGTGAAGCTGAGCGAGAGCCCCGTCCGGTCCCCGGATTCCGGCGCTATGGCTCCCGGATGAAGCTCAGGTCGAAGATCTTGCGGCCGACGGCGAGCGCCTTGGTCTCGAAGTCGGTCTGGGTGCGTCCGTGGAACCGGGGGGCCCAGCCGCCCTCCTCGTCGCGTGCTTCGCCAAGCTCCAGCGGCTCCGGCTGCCTGCCCATGGAGATCGCATCCAGATCATGGAATCGGACCTCGGTCAGCGGGGAGTCCTCCCCTGCCCGCTCCCCGGCGTGGAGGTTCTTGAACTGCGTGGAGGCGCCGATCAGGGAGCGCATCTGCACGGCATAGCCGGACCAGTCGGTGGCCAGTCGCCAGACGCCGCCGGCGGGCAGCACCCGGGCGACGCGCTCGATGAACCCCTCGTCGACGAGCCGACGCTTATTGTGCTTCTTCTTGTGCCACGGGTCGGGGAAGAAGATCCAGACCTCGGCGACCTGGCCAGGGGCGAAGAGCTGGTCCAGGACCTCCGGCGCATTGGCCACGGCGACCCGGACGTTGCTCAACCGCTCCCGACGGATCCGGCTCACCAGCTGGGCGGCGCCGGGCTTATAGACCTCGATGGCCAGAAAGTCGGTGTCCGGATTCTGCGCGGCGGCGTGGGCCACCGCTTCTCCGGAGCCGGAACCGATCTCCACGATGATCGGGGCGCTGCGGCCGAACTCGGCGGCCCAGTCGATGTGGAAGTCCTCAGCCACTGAGGTGTCACGCTCCCCGTGCGGGATGTCCAGCAGCTCAGCCCCCAGGGCCGCGTCCCAGGTCCGCTGGTAGCTGGGCTTGAGCCGGTTGCTGCGCCGGACGAAGGAGAGCGGCCGGCGCATCGGCAGGGCCCGGCGGGAGCGCTCCGGGTCGGTCGGGGCCGGTTCAGCGGCGGCGGGTTCGGGCTCGGGCGCCTCGGGCTGGGAGATGTCGGGCTGGGAAGTCACCGCTACAGGATAGCGGAGGCCCCCTCGAGGAACTCCTGGAGCAGCGGTCCGTTGGTGGATCCGCCGAACTCTCCCTCATCCAGGAAGATCGCCACGGCGAGGTCGCCCTGCATGGCGATGACCCAGGTGTGGGCGTAGGAGTCCTCGCCGTCGCCAGCCTCGGCGGTGCCGGTCTTGGCGTAGATGGGCTCACCGGGCAGCTCCACCAGCGACTCCAGCGAGCCGAAGTTCACGGTGTCGGTCATCAGCGTGCGCAGGTCCTCGGCCTCGTCCTCGGTGATCCCGGATTCGGGGGTCTCCGACTCCTCCTCGGGCACCACCAGGTGGGGGGCCACGGTGTGACCCGCGGCGATCGAGGCCGTGACGGTGGCCATGCCCAGCGTGGAGGACTCCACCACGCCCTGACCGAAGAGGTTGGAGGCATGCAGGTTCAGCTCGGAGTCCTGCGGGACCGAACCCATCCGTGCCGGTACGCCCAGGGTCGTCTCCTCGGTGATGCCGAGGTCCACCGCCGCCTCGTGGACCTCGGCGGAGGTCACGTCGTCGTAGGCGTCGGCGAAGACGGTGTTGCAGGAGACCGCCACGGCATCACGGAACGGGATCTCGCCGAGGTACTCGGAGGGGAAGCCGGTGTAGTTGCCGAAGGACTGGCCATGCACGGTGGTCCGGTTCGAGCACTCGACCTCGGTGTCCGGGGTCAGGCCGCCGCGCAGCATGGCCAGCGCGGAGACCACCTTGAAGGTGGAGCCGGGGGCGTAGGTGGACTGGGTGGCGATCTCCACCTGCCCGTCCTCCGGGTCGTGGCTCGCGGCGGCGAGGACGCCGCCGTCGGAGGGCCGGATGGCGACGATCGCCCCGGAGGTGTCCTGCTCGTCGACGATCTCCTGGGCGAGGTTCTGCAGCCGCGGCACCATGGTGGTGTCCACGTCTCCCCCGTCGACGGGCTCCACCGCGTAGAGCGTCTCGCCGTCCTGCTGGATCGCCATGCCCGGGGTCCCGCGCAGGGTCTCCTCGTAGGAGGCCTGGATGCCGGAGGTGCCGATGCTGTCGCCGACGCTCAGGCTGGGGTCGGCCTCCAGCGACTCGGCGGTCACCGGTCCCACCCGGCCCAGCAGCAGCGGGGCGAAGTCGCGGGAGTCTGCCAGGGACATCTGGTCATAGATGCCGGCGGCGCCGGGGATGGCTTCGACGTCGGTGGCGGTGACCTCGTCCTCGGAGCGGCGCAGCGTGATGGCCTCCACGAAGGCCAGGTCCCCGCCGCTCAGCACGCTCTCCACATAGGGGTCCACCGGGATCTCGACCAGCTCCGCCAGGGCCTCGGCCGAGCTGCGCAGCGTGTCCTCCTCCGCGGGCACTCCGTCCTGGGCGAGCTGGGCCTTGTCGATGCCCAGCCGCACGACATCGCGGTTGTAGACCATGGCGCGTCCATCGTCGTCCATGATCCGGCCGCGGTCAGCCCCGGTGGTGACCAGGCTGATGGAATCGGCGCCGGTGTAGTCGGGCAGGATGATCGCAGGCTCCGCCTCGAGCGCCCAGGTCGCGGTCTCCTGGTCATAGACCAGCTCCGCAGAGGTCTCATAGGTCCAGGCCTCACCCTCGATGCCGAGCTCCGCCAGCTCCCAGCTGTGCTGAAGCGGGACCGTGGCGGTGACCGGGCGCGGGGAATCCTCCGGCGGCTCATCAAGGCTGATCTCACCGGGAGTCACCCGAGGATCGAGGTCATCGAAGGGCTCCTGGAGGTTCTGGACCGCCGCGGCCATGGTCTCGGGGTCACCGGATGCGAAGCTCAGGCTGGAGAAGTCTCCGCCGGCCACCGCGGCAGCCAGCGTTTCGGCGGCCTCGTCCACGGTCTCGGCGGGGTCCTCGCCGCAGCTGGTGAGCAGCAGCACCGCCGCGACTCCCACCGCGCTCGGAACGATGAGCCGGGAGCGGGAGACGACAGACATGAGACCAGTATCACGGGCCGCGGGACGCGCGGCGCTCAGGACTCGCGGGGTGGGCGCAAGTCGCTCCAGGTCAGCGACGGCGCGGGCCGGGTTCCCAGAGGACCAGCGCCTGCGTGTTGGCCCGGGCGCGGCGACCGCGGGCCACGGTGACCACGTCGCCATGCGGACCCACGGCGAAGAATCGCGGCTCGGTGGAATGGCGCTGGGATTCGCGCAGCTCTTGGCGCAGCGCTTCCACGGTCTCCTCCAGCACCTCCACCCGGTTCTGCAGATCCAAGACCCTGCGGATGCCCTCCAGCGAGACACCCTCCTGGGAGAGCTGCTGGATCTGGCGGAGCTGGACGATGTTATAGGGCGAGTATCGCCGGTGGCGCCCGCCCTGCCGCCGCGGAGTGACCAGACCGATGCGGTCATACTGGCGCAGCGTCTGGGGGTGCATGTCGGCAAGCTCGGCGGCCACGGAGATCACGAACATCGGGGCGTGCCGGTGCTCGGGCTCCTGCATCCGGGAGTCCAGCATCCGCGCGTCGGGTGTCCGGGGATCCACCATCACAGCACCGCCTTCGCCTCGAGGCCTTTCCGGGGATCGAGCCCCTTGGTGGCTTCGGCGTAGGCCTTCACAGCCTGCACCGCCTCATCGGAGAGATCCTTGGGCACCTGGACCTCGACGGTGACCAGCATGTCTCCCGCGACCTCGCGGCCCTTCTCCTTCCGGCGCACCCCGTGGCCCTTGAGCCGCAGCACGCGCCCGGAGGTGACCCCAGCCGGGATCTTGATGTTGACCTTCTCGCCGTGCACCGTCGGGACCGCCACGGTGGTGCCCAGCGCCGCCTCGTCGAAGGCGACCGGCAGGTGGATCCGGATGTCATCGCCCTCGCGCTCGAAGAACTTGTGCCCGGACACCGCGACCTCGACCAGGAGGTCTCCGGCGCCGCCGGAGCCGCGCTGGCCCTTGCCCTTCACGCGCACCTTCTGGCCGGTCCGGATCCCTGCGGGGATCCGCACGTCGATGACCCCGCCGTCGGGCTCGCGCAGCCCCACCGTGGTGCCACGGATGGCACCGCCGAAGGAGATCGTGGTCCGCGCGGTGCGGTCGGCGCCCTTGGCCGGTGCGCCGCCGCCGAAGCGACCGGAGCCGCCGAACCCGCCGGCACCTCCGAAGAGGTCCGAGAGGTCGGGGCCGTTGGCTCCGCCGCGGCCGAAGCCGCCGCGGGACCCCCCGGAACCGCCGTTGAAGAGGTTGCCGAAGAGGTCTTCGAATCCGCCGCCTCCGCCGGGGCCCGGGCCGCCCGAGAATCGGGCGCCCGAGCCCATGGCGCGCACGGCGTCGTACTGTTCGCGCTGCTCTTTGTCAGCCAGCACGGAGTGGGCCTCGGCGACGTCCTTGAACTTCTGCTCGGCGGCCTCATCACCGGGGTTCTTATCGGGATGATGCTTCCGGGCGAGCTTTCGGTACGCCTTTTTGACGTCCTCCTCGGAGGCGTCTCGGGAGACGCCGAGGATGGCATAGAAATCTTTATCGATCCAGTCCTGTGAGGCCATGGCGCCTCCCTCCTTCCTGCTGTTGTATGGGGTCAGCTCTGCTCGGGCCCGGAGGAGACCATCACCTGGGCCGCCCGGAGCAGGCGGTCCCCGTGGCGGTAGCCAGCCCGCAGCACGATTGCCACGTGGTCGGCCGGGATCTCCTCATGAGGCTGAGCCATGATGGCCTCGTGCTGGTTGGGATCGAAGGCTTCGCCGATCTCTCCCACCACCTCGAGACCCTGGCTCTGCAGCACCGACTCCAGCCGGGTGGCGATATGCGCGAAGGGACCGTCCTGCAGGTCTCCGGCCTGGCGGGCCGAGGAGATGTCGTCCAGGACCGGCATCAGCTCCGTGATGAGCTGACCCTTCGTCCGATCACGCTCGGTGGCCCGGTCACGCTCCACCCGTCGGCGGTAGTTGATGTACTCCGCCTGGAGTCGCTGCAGGTCCGCCTGCAGCTCGGCCTCACGGAGACCGTCCTGGGCGGGAGCCTCCTCACGGATGCTGTCCTCGGCCAGGATGGCCTCGGGATCCATCGCCATCGCGGCATCGGCGATCGACTCCTCCTCCGTGCCACGAAGGAACTCGTCGGCGGCCTGGATCCGCTCCTCGGGCTCGGTCTCGACCCCGCCGGAGATGCCTTCCTCCGCGGAGACCGGATCCCCGGCCTCACCGTGGTTCTCGCGCTGGCCTTCGGCGCCGAGGGTCTCGACGTCCTCGGCGTCCTCCACGGGGAGGTCATGCAGGATCTGCTCGGCCTGGGCCAGCGGGTCCTGCACGGGATCCTGCTCTTCAGGCCCTTCGCCGCTGGGAACCTCAGGGTTCTTGTGATCTGCCATGTGTGCGACCCCCTTACTTCTTCTCGGCTTCGTCCTCTTCGTCGACGACCTCTGCGTCGACGATGTCCTCATCCTCGTCCTGCGCGGGCGCGCCGGTGCCGTCGGCGCCGGCCTCGGGGGCCTGGGCGTAGAGCGCCTCGCCGATCTTGACCTGGGAGGCCTGCAGCTTCTCGTAGGCGGCGTTGACCTCTTCGGCGTTGTCCTCGCCCTCGAGTGCCTTCTTGAGCTCGTCGACGTCGGCCTGGACCTCGGTCTTGACCTCCTCGGGCAGCTTGTCGCCGTTGTCCTTGAGCAGCTTGTCCACGGAGTAGGCGGTGGACTCGGCGGCGTTGCGCTTCTCAGCGGCCTCGCGGCGGACCTTGTCCTCCTCGGCGTGGGCTTCGGCGTCGGCGACCATACGCTCGATGTCTTCCTTCTCCAGCGAGGTGCCGCCGGTGATGGTCATCGACTGCTCGGTGCCGGTGCCCTTGTCCTTCGCGGAGACGTGGACGATGCCGTTGGCGTCGATGTCGAAGGTGACCTCGACCTGCGGGACGCCGCGCGGCGCCGGCGCGATGCCGGTCAGCTCGAAGGTGCCCAGGGCCTTGTTGTCCCGGGTGAACTCGCGCTCACCCTGGAAGACCTGGACGGCCACAGAGGGCTGGTTGTCCTCGGCGGTGGAGAAGACCTCGGAGCGCTTCGAGGGGATGGCCGTGTTGCGCTCGATCAGCTTGGTCATCACTCCGCCCTTGGTCTCGATGCCCAGGGACAGCGGGGTGACGTCGATGAGCAGCACGTCCTTGCGCTCACCGGCAAGCACGCCGGCCTGCAGGGCTGCGCCGACGGCGACGACCTCGTCCGGGTTGACGCCCTTATTGGCGTCCTTTCCGGCGAGCTGCTTGACCAGGTCGGCCACGGCGGGCATCCGGGTGGAGCCGCCGACGAGGATCACGTGGTCGATCTCGGCGACCTTGACCCCGGCCTCCTTGATGACGTCGTTGAACGGCTTCTTGGTGCGGTCCAACAGGTCCGAGGTCATGTCCTCGAACTTCGCCCGGGACAGGGTCTCGTTGACGTGGACCGGGACGCCGTCGTTCTGGGTGGCGTAGGGGATGTTGATGTTGGCGCTGGAGGTGGAGGAGAGCTCCTTCTTGGCGCGCTCGGCCTCTTCCTTCAGACGCGGCACAGCGATCTTGTCCTTGGAGAGGTCCACGCCCTCCTTGGCCTTGACCTGCGCGACCAGCCAGTCCATGATCCGCTGATCCCAGTCGTCGCCGCCGAGGCGGTTGTCACCGGAGGTGGAGCGGACCTGGATGGTGGAGAAGTCGTCCTCATCCTTGCCGACCTCGAGCAGGGAGACGTCGAAGGTGCCGCCGCCCAGGTCGAAGACCAGGATGAGCTCGTCCTCCTTGCCCTTGTCCAGGCCGTAGGCCAGTGCCGCGGCCGTGGGCTCGTTGACGATGCGCGAGACCTTCAGGCCCGCGATCTCGCCGGCCTCCTTGGTGGCCTGGCGCTCGGCGTCGTTGAAGTAGGCCGGAACGGTGATGACGGCTTCGACGACGTCCTCGCCCAGGTAGGACTCGGCGTCGTGCTTGAGCTTCATCAGGGTGCGCGCGGAGATCTCCTGCGCGGTGTACTTCTTGCCGTCGATCTCGGTGGACCAGTCGGTGCCCATGTGACGCTTGACCGAGGCGATCGTGCGGTCGGGGTTGGAGACTGCCTGACGGCGTGCCACCTCACCGACCAGGACCTCGCCGGACTTGGAGAAGCCGACGACCGAGGGCGTGGTGCGGGCACCTTCGGCGTTGGCGATGACGGTGGGCTCGCCACCTTCGAGGACTGTGACGACCGAGTTGGTGGTTCCGAGGTCGATACCTACTGAGCGGGACATGCGGTCTCCTTTCGAGAGCGGTGTTGAGTGAACTGCGCTCAAGTCTTGTACTCGCTTGACGTGGTGTCAAACTGACTTGAGTGAAGGTGACTCAACTTTCTACTCCCGGTGCAACTTCAGCCCCGCCGATTCCATTCCCGAGCCGGTGCTGAAGTCCGGATCTGGCGCCGCGATCCTGCTCACATGGCGATGCCGATGTACTTGGTCTCGAGGAACTCCTCGATGCCGGTGTCCCCACCCTCACGGCCCAGCCCCGACTCCTTGATCCCGCCGAAGGGGGCGGCAGGGTTGGAGACCGCACCCTGGTTCAGTCCCACCATGCCGGACTCCACGGCCTCGGCGACCCGGATGCCGCGGCGCAGGTTCTCGGTGTAGACGTAGTTGACCAGCCCGTACTCGGTGGCGTTGATCCAGGAGATGACCTCCTCCTCGGTGTCGAAGGCAGTCAGCGGAGCCACTGGCCCGAAGATCTCCTCCTCGCGCATCCGGGCCCCGTCCGGAATGTCGGTGAGCACTGTGGGCGGATAGAAGTAGCCGTCGCGGTCCACCGGCTGCCCGCCGAGCAGGACCTTCGCGCCGCCGTCGACCGCCTCGGTGACCAGGGCGTCGACCTTCTCGAGCTGCTTGGCGTCCACCAGCGGTCCGACGCGCACCCCGTCCTCCACGCCGCGGCCCAGCGGGAGCTTCTCCATCTCGGCGGAGAGCTTGGCGGCGAACTCATCGATCACGCTGCGGTGCACGAAGATCCGGTTGGCCGCGGTGCAGGCCTCGCCGGTGTTGCGCATCTTGGCCAGCAGCGCGCCCGCCACGGCGGCGTCGATGTCGGCGTCCTCGAAGACCACGAATCCAGCGTTGCCGCCGAGCTCCATGGAGGTGCGCAGCACCCGCTCGGAGGCCTGCTCCAGCAGCTTCCGGCCGACTCCGGTGGAGCCGGTGAAGGAGAGCTTGCGCGCGATGCCGGAGCGGATCAGCGGCTCCATCACCTTGCCCGAGGTGGACGTCACCAGGACGTTGACGGCGCCTGCGGGGAGGCCTGCCTCGTGCAGGATGTCCGCGAGCGCGAGCATGGACAGCGGGGTCAGCTCGGCAGGCTTGATCACCGAGGTGCAGCCCGCGGCGATGGCCGGGCCGAGCTTCCGGGTACCCATGGCCAGCGGGAAGTTCCACGGGGTGATCAGGATCGTGGGACCCACCGGCTGCTTCGCCACCAGGAAGCGGGCGCCTCCGGCCGGTGCGGTCTGGTAGCTGCCGCTGATCCGGGTGGCCTCCTCCGCAAAGTGCCGGAAGAACTCGGCGGCATAGGTCACCTCGCCGTAGGCGTCGCTCAGCGGCTTACCCATCTCCAGGGTCATCAGCAGCGCGAGGTCATCCTTGCGCTCGTGCATCAGCTCGAAGGCCCGCATCAGGATGTTCGCGCGCTCCCGCGGGGCCATCGCGGCGAGTCCGGGCTGCGCGGCCTCGGCGGCCTTCAGCGCGTTCCAGCCATCGCGCTCGGAGGCGTCGGCCACGGTGCAGAGCAGCCTGCCGGTGGAGGGATCGTTGACCTCCAGGGTGGCTCCGCCCTGGGCGTCCACCCATTCGCCGTTGATGTAGAGACGCTTGGGCGTCGCCTCGATCAGGCTGGATTCGCGCTCTGCGGTGATGCTCTGCTCTGCCATGGGTCCTCCTTGAGAGGGTGCGATGGACGTGACGTGGGCCTTCGAGGGCCAGCCTACGCCGCCTGCGCGGCCGGCGTCGCTGGGACCTGCGCGATGACCGTACGTCATTCTGGCCTTGCGCCGCGATGACCGCTAACCTGGAGCACAAGAAGATTGTCAACAATCCGAAAGGTGCATTTCGATGGCGACGCTGTCTCCCCAGCTGAAGCAGGCGACCCAAGTGGTGGCGACCCGCGGCGAGGGCGTGTGGCTCTATGACGAGGCGGGCCAGCCGCATCTGGACTTCACCGCCGGCATCGGGGTGACCAGCACCGGCCACTGCCACCCGCATGTGGTCGCGGCCGCTCAGGCGCAGGTGGGAAGCCTGATCCACGGGCAATACACCACGATCATGCACCAGCCGCTGCTGGCGCTCACCGAGCGGCTCTCTGAGGTGCTGCCGGCGGGACTGGATTCGGTGTTCTTCTCCAACTCCGGCTCCGAGGCCGCCGAGGCGGCGCTGCGCCTGGCGCGACAGGCCACCGGGCGGCCCAATATCGTAGTGTTCCAGGGCGGCTTCCACGGACGCACCGTGGCGGCGGCGTCGATGACCACCTCCGGAACCAAGTTCCGCGCGGGGTTCAGCCCGCTGATGTCCGGCGTCGTCGTCGCCCCGTTCCCTAACCCCAGCCACTACCGCGAGTACGGCTGGGATCAGGAGCAGGCCACCGACTTCGCGCTCAAGGAGCTGGATCTGCTGCTGCAGACCCAGTCCAATCCGGCGGACACCGCCGCGTTCCTGGTGGAGCCGGTGCTCGGCGAGGGCGGCTATGTGCCGGGCAATGAGCGCTTCTTTGCGGGCCTGCGCGAGCGCGCCGATCGGCACGGGATCCTGGTGATCATCGACGAGGTCCAGACCGGCTTCGGGCGCACCGGCAAGTTCTGGGGCCACGACCACTTCGTCGCGGAGGGCTCACCGCGGCTGCCCGACATCATGATGTTCGCCAAGGGCATCGCCTCGGGCTTCCCGATCTCCGGGATCGCGGCCTCGGCGGAGCTGATGGGCAAGGCCTGGCCCGGCTCCCAGGGCGGCACCTATGGCGCCAATGCGGTGGCCTGCGCCGCCGCGGTGGCGACGCTGGAGGTGATCGCCCAGGAGGGCCTGGTGGAGAACAGCGCGGTGCGCGGAGAACAGCTGCGCGCGGGCCTGCGTGAGATCGCCGCCGAGGCGAATGCCCGGACAGGCGTGGAGCGCATCGCCGAGGTGCGCGGACTGGGTCTGATGGTGGGCAACGAGTTCCGCGACGCCCACGGGGCTCCGGATCCAGCCACCGCGACCGCGGTGCAGCAGGAGGCCGCCCGACGAGGGCTGCTCCTGCTGATCTGCGGCTCCTGGGGCGAGGTGGTCCGGTTCATCCCGGCGCTGGTGGTCT
This sequence comes from Nesterenkonia aurantiaca, assembly GCF_004364585.1. Classification (GTDB taxonomy): domain Bacteria; phylum Actinomycetota; class Actinomycetes; order Actinomycetales; family Micrococcaceae; genus Nesterenkonia; species Nesterenkonia aurantiaca. Next base: position 358,840 of record NZ_SOAN01000001.1, read on the forward strand.
CGGAGTCGGAGGTGGACCAGGCGCTGACGCTGTGGGCCGAAGCGGTGGCAGCCGTCCTCGCGTGATCCGGTGAGATCCAGCCGGCTGGACCTCACGGGGCTCGGCCGGCTGGAGCTTCGGAGTTCGGCCGGCTGGACCTGCGGGGTTCAGCCGGCCGCCGACTACCAGACCCGGGAGGTCAGCTGCGGGTACTTCGGGGACATGTCATCGCCCGAGGAGGTGCGCGTGACGCGCCGCCTGAGCCAGGGGTAGAGGTAGTCCTTGGTCCAGGTCAGCTCGCTGATCAAGCGCTCGGGCAGCGAGGCCAGCGGCGCGTCGTCGACCTCGGGGTCCTCGATCTCGTCCTTCTCGCCGAGGACCTTGAGCACCTCCTTGGCCATCATCATGTGCCCAGCGATCCCCAGGTGCATCCGGTCCTCGTCCCAGTAGCGCCAGTCCTGGAACGCACGCATGTGCCAGAAGTCGACCAGATCCAGGTCGAAGTCGGCGGCGATCTTGCGCACGTGCTCGTTGTAGATGGCGGTCCGGCCACGGGTGGCCTTGAACAGCGGGGCCTGGCCGGAGTCAAAGCCGGTGAACAGGACCACGCGGGCGCCGCTGCCGATGAGCTTTTCCACGCCCCAGCGGTAGCGCTCCATGAGCGCGTCGATGTTCACGGTGGGGCGCAGGATGTCATTGCCGCCGGCGTAGACGGTGACCAGTGTGGGGCCGAGCCCGATCGCGGGGTCCAGCTGCTCGTCAAGGACCTGCTGGAGCTTCTTGCCGCGCACCGCGAGGTTCGCGTAGCCCCAGGAGGAGTCATTGGCGATCAGCTGACCTGCCACCCGGTCGGCCCAGCCGCGCACCCCGTTGGGGCTGGATGGATCGATGTCTGCCACACCCTCGCTGAACGAGTCCCCCAGGGCGACGAAGCGTTTCTTGAATGGACCGTCGAGTTGATCTGATGCGGACATTGAGCCCTCCCGTTCGCATGCGGCTGGCGTTCTCTCTGCAGCAACCCTACCGGTGGCTCGGCCAGGACTGAACCCGGACTCGGGGGGACGCCCCGGCTCAGCCGAGCAGGTCCTGGATCTGCTCCTCGTTGAGCGGGCGGGTCGCCCGACCCTCCAGCAGGAAGGCCAGCTGGGCGGAGACCTCGAGCTCCTCGGCAGCGTTGACCGCGTCGTGAAGCGAGCTGCCGGCCACGATCGAGCCGTGGTTCGCCAGAATCACCGCCGGGCCGCGCCGCCCCGCCGCGAGGATGTCCTGAAGCACCGCAGCGGATCCGGGCTTGTAGTAGGGCACGGTGGGAACCTCGCGCCCCAGCCGCATGATGAAATACGGGGTCAGCGGCGGGATCGGCTGGGCCTGATCGAGACAGCTGATCGCGGTCACGTAGGTGGAGTGCAGATGCACGACGGCGGCGGCCTGCGGGCGGGCCTGATACATCGCCTGGTGCATCACCACCTCCTTGGACGGCTTGGGCCCGGCGGTGTGCACCCACTGCGCGTCCAGCTCTGAGAGCTCATCAGCGTCAAGACGTCCCAGCGAGGAGTTCGTGGGCGTCATCAGGAACCCGTCCTGAGTCCGGACGCTGATGTTCCCGGCGCTGCCCACGGAGAAGCCGCGCTGGAACAGGCTCGCTCCCAGCGCCACGATGCTCTCGCGCAGCGCGTCCTCGTTCCCAGCTGGTGCTCTCATCGATGCGTCCTCTCCTCGGGGGTGTCGGGTCAGGCTGCGCGGGCTGCGCAGCGGATGCGTGACGTCGCGCTCGGCGATCGGCCTCTCACGGCTGGAATTCTCACGGTTCCGATTTTCGCTGTCCCGATTCTCACTGACGTCCTAGAAGATCGCGCTGGCGATCAGCAGCGTGACCAGGGTGGTGGCCCAGGCGATGGTCGTCGGGATGGACCAGACCAGCATCTGGTGCTTGGCGTTCTTCACGCCCAGCATCCGGTTGACCACCCAGAAGAAGCTGTCGTTGAAGTAGCCGAAGAACAGCGAGCCCAGCGCTGCGGCCTGGGCCGCGAGCACCATGTTCACATCGGGCACCTGAGCCAGGATAGGCGCCGAGATCGAGGCGGCGGTGATGATCGCGACGGTGCCGGAGCCCTGGATGATGCGCACCACCGTGGCGATGAGGAACGGGATCATGATCGTGGGAAGCGGCAGCCCTGCGACCCAGGCACCGATGGAGTCTCCGGTGCCGCTGTCACGCAGGACCGCGCCGAGCGCGCCGCCGGCGCCGGTGACCAGCAGGATGATGCCCGCGGCCTGGACTCCCTGCTCCATGTCATCGAGGGTGCCCTGCCGGCTCTGCCTGCGGGTCAGACCGTAGATGGCCACCAGCACACCGGCCAGCAGCGCGATCACCGGGTTGCCGATGAAGGCCGCGACCGAGACGAGCGTGGCGGGCAGATCGAGGATCCCCGCCTCGGCGATGTAGCTGGAGATGGTGTTGAAGAAGATCAGCACGATCGGCAGCAGGATCGGAAGGACCGCGAGGAACAGCGAAGGCAGCTCCTTCTCGCGCTCCCCCGCACGGGTCTGGAACTCGTCAAAGGCTTCGGTGGGAGTCAGCGCCTCACCGGTGTCGGCCTCGATCATCGCCTCGATGCGTGGGCCCATGATCTTCGCGTAGAGCACGATCAGGAACAGCGCGGGCAGGGTCAGGATGATGCCCCAGAGGATCATCTCTCCGATGCTGACCCCGAAGATCCCGGCGGCGCCGAGCGGGCCGGGTGTGGGCGGCACAGCGTGGTGGGTCAGGATCAGACCGCCGGCCAGGGAGATGCCCAGCGTCAGCACCGAGCGTCCCGTGGTGCGGCTGAGCGACTTGACCAGCGGCGAGAGGATCACATAGGCGCTGTCCACGAAGATCGGGATGGAGATGATGAATCCGGCACCCGCGAGGGCCCACTCCTCCTTCTTCTTCCCGAGCCAGCGGATCAGGGTGTAGGCGAGCTTCTCGGCGGCGCCGGAGACCTCGAGGATCCGACCCATCATCACGCCCAGCCCGATGACCAGGCCGATGGTGGCCAGGGTGGAGCCGAAGCCGGTGGTGATGGAGTCGATCACCTCATCCGGGGCCATGCCCGCAGCGAGGCCGGCGATGGAGGCGGCGATGATCAGCGCCAGCACCGCGTGGATCTTCGTTCGCAGCACGAAGAAGATCAGCAGCGCGACCGCCGCCGCCAGGCCGATGATGGCCGCAAGCTCCGAAGAGCCCATCGTTTCAGTCATGGTGTCCTCCTTGACACGTCATACAGCTCTGCTGGTCCCAGGGCGCCAGACCCCAGGTCTGCCGATCAGGCGATGAACTCCGCGTGGAACTGGCGCACTGCCGATTCGAAGCTTGCGTCGGGGGCGAAGCCCAGCGCGAGGCTGCGCTCGACGTCGAAGGCGCCGGGCCAGGAACAGACGATGTCCATGATCGATTCGTCAGGGACCTCGCTGACCAGGGCGCGGGCCTCCGCACCGCCGACTCTTTCCAGTGCCTGGAGCATCTCGCCCACCGTGACGCTGACTCCGGGGATGTCGAGCACGCGCCAGGCGGGAAGCTCCTGGGCGGGCACCAGGTAGGCGTGGACCAGGTTGGCCACGGCGGTGTTCGGCGAGGAGAGCCACATCCGGGTGTCCAGCGGCACCGGGCACACCGCCGGGATCCCCTGCAGCGGCTCACGGATGATGCCGCTGGCGAAGGAGGAGGCCGCGGAGTTCGGCCTGCCGGGGCGCACCGAGATGGTGGGCAGCCGGGCGATCCGGGCGTCCACCCAGCCCTTGCGGGAGTACTCGTTGACCATCAGCTCGCCGATGGCCTTGAGCGCGCCGTAGGTGGACTCCGGCTGCGCGGCGAGGTTCCCCGGGACGACCTCGGGCATGTCGCCGCCGAAGACGGCCAGCGAGCTGGTGAAGATGAAGCTCGGCCGGGAGTCGAGCCGGCGGGCGGCTTCGAGCAGCTGGTGGGTCGCCTCGACGTTGACCCGGTGGGCGAGGTCGAAGTCCTCGGCCGAGCCTCCGGAGAGCACTGCTGCCAGGTGGTAGATCCCGGCGGTGTCGGCGTCGATGACCCGCTCCAGCAGAGCCGGATCGGCGAGGTCCCCGACGTGTGAGACCACGCGAGGGTCATCGACCGTGGAGGGGCTGAGATCGAGCGAGACGACCTGGGTGAGCGGGTGCGGGAGCCTGCCGGCGTCGGCGGCGGCGAGCAGTTCGGTGATGACCCGGCTGCCGAGGAATCCGGCTCCTCCGGTGACGACGATGTTCATGACGCAGCAGTGTCCTTTCGGGGGTCGGCGGCTGCCGTGATCAGATCCACCCCGAGCTCTGCGGCGCGCTGGCGAGCAGGCTCGGCGAGGGATGGGTCGGTGATGATGCCTTCAAAGGCCTCGAAGGGAATGGCCTTGAAGGCTGCGACGCGTCCGTATTTCGAGCTGTCGGTGGTCAGATAGGCGCGCCGAGAGTTCTCGATGATGGCGCGCTTGACGATGACCTTGGCCTGGCTGGGCACCGAGAGGCCGCGCAGGTCGAAGCTGGAGGCGGAGACGAAGGCCAGGTCGATGTTGAACTCAGCGAGCTCGGCGGCGGTCAGCGGCCCGTCGGTGGACATGTTGCCCGAGTCCAGCCGGCCGCCCAGCACATGGACCCGTGCCTGCGGATGCTTCCCGACCTCCGCGGCGACGACGAGGTCGTTGGTCACGACGTCGAGGCCTTCTGCCCCGGCGCGGGCGACCAGGGTGCGGGCCAGGGAGAGCATCGTGGTGCCGGCATCGAGGTAGACCAGGTCCCCGGGAGCGACCAGGTCCACCGCGCGCGCGGCGATGGAGTCCTTCTCGGTGGGCCGGATGCCCAGCTTCGCCTGGTGGGTGGCGTCGAGCTGGATCCTGGAGGGCATCGTGACTCCCCCGCTGACCGAGACCAGCCGGCCCGAATCTTCGAGCATCTTGATGTCACGGCGGATGGTCATGTGCGAGACGCCCAGCGCCTCGGTGAGCGCAGCGATGCTCACCGCACCCTGTTCCTGGACCATATGCACCAGCCGACGGCGGCGCTCGTCCGGGATCACCTCCGGGCCTGCCCGGGTTGGCCGGCTGAGGTGAACCCGGGCTGGGCGGTGCCGGTCTGGGCGGCCCGGTAGGGGGCGAACCAGCCGAGCCCGTCCTCGGTGCGCGCGGCGGGTCGGTACTCGCAGCCGATCCAGCCGGTGTATCCGCTGGAGTCCAGCAGCTCGAAGAGGTACGGGTGGTTCAGCTCTCCGGAGTCTGGCTCGCTGCGCTGAGGCACCGAGGCGATCTGGATGTGAGCGGTCAGCGGAGCGACCCGCTGGATCAGTCGGGTCAGGTCACCGTCGGTGATCTGCGCGTGGTACAGATCCAGCTGGAGCCTGGTGTTGGGGTGATCGATCTCCTCGAGCAGCTCCACACCGGCGCGCACGCTCTCGACGAAGTACCCCGGCATGTCCACCGGGTTGATCGGTTCCACCAGCACGCGCACGCCGGCCTCCTCGGCGACCTCGGCGGCCTCCCGCAGCCGCTCGATATAGCGGGTGCGGGCCTGCGGGTCTGCACCGGGGATGCCTGCCATGACGTGGAGCTGCCGACAGTCCAGCGCGGCGGCGTACTGCAACGCGGTGACCAGCCCGGCGCTGAACTCCTCATCGCGCCCCGGCAGCGAGGCGATGCCGCGCTCGCCGGCGGCCCAGTCCCCCGCCGGGGCGTTGAACAGCGCCTGGGTCAGGCCCGTGGCGTTCAGCGCCGCAGCCACGTCCTGGGCCGAGTGGTCGTAGGGGAAGAGGTACTCCACGGCGCGGAATCCGGCCTCGGCGGCGGCGGCGAAACGGTCCAGGAAGGGACGCTCGGCGAACATCAGGGTGAGGTTGGCAGCGAACTGCGGCATCAGGCGCTGCCTCCGTCCGGGGTCGCGGGCTGCTGGGTGAGGGGCTGTTGGGATACAGGCTGCTGGGACACGAGCTGCTGGGCGGCGGCGAAGAAGTCCTCCTCGCCGAAGTTCCCGGACTTCAGCGCGAGATCGAGCGTCTCGGCGCTGGCAGTCCCCGGGTTCACCTCGGGCAGGGTCCGGGTCCATGGCACCCCTGGCGCGATCTGCGGGCCGACCTCGAATCCGCGCACGCCCAGTCCCTGGGTGACCGCCCCGGAGGTCTCGCCGCCGGCGACGATGAACCGTCGGGTGCCGTGCTCGTGCAGGGCGCGGGCGAGCTGGGAGAAGAAGTCCTCGATCGCCGCGGAGAGTTCCTGGGCGCCGTGCTCCTGCTGGGCGGCGCGCACCTCCTTCGGGGAGGCCGTGGCGTAGACCAGGGGCGCGAGCGCATCGGGGCGCTGCTGCTGCGCCACCCAGTCGAGCACCTCGGCGCAGTAGTCCTCGGGGCGAGTCAGCACGGAGCCGATGTCCAGGGCGAGGGCGGCGGCACGGCTGCGGTAGGTGCGCACCTGGGCGTTGGTCATCTGGGAGCTGGAGCCGGAGAGCACCACGGCGGGGCCGCTGCTGAAGGTCCAGTCCGAGGCCGCAGAGGAATCTGCCGATCCCTGGGACTGGGTCACCGCACGGGCCAGCCCGTAGCCGATACCGGAGCCGCCGGTGATCAGCGGCATCTGAGTCAGCGCCGCACCCAAGGTCTCGAGGTGGCGCATCTGAACGGTGTCGGGCACGGCGTAGCGCGCACCAGAGGCCCGGGCATCTGAGAGCGCCTGCCGCACGGCTGCCGCTCCGGCCTCCACCGTGGCATAGGGGACGACGACGGCGCGGCCCTGTGCCTGTGTCTGCATCAGCCGGACCAGGCTGGAGTCGGTCATCGGGGTGACCGGATGGTCGCGCATCCCGGACTCGTCCAGCGGCTGGTCGTGGACGAAGAGGTGCCCCTGGTAGACGGTGCGCCCGTTGACCGGCAGCGCCGGGGCGAGCACCGTGAAGTCCTCCCCCATGGCCTCGAGCAGAGCATCGGTGACCGGGCCGATATTGCCCTCGGCGGTGCTGTCGAAGGTCGAGCAGTACTTGAAGATGATCTGCTCGGCCCCGCGGGCGGTGAGCGCGGCCAGCGCCTTCAGGCTCTGCGCCACGGCCTCCGCGGGGGCGACGGAGCGGGTCTTCAGGCTGATCACGGCGGCGTCGACTCGTTCATCGAGGTGCTCGGGGAGATCCTCAGGACTGGTGAACTGCACCGTGGTCATGCCGGCGGAGACCAGGAACCCCGCGATGTCGGTGGCTCCGGTGAAGTCATCGGCCAGCACCCCTATGCGCAGCGCCATGAGATCCCTCCCTCTCGTGTTCTGCCGGGTGTGGTGACCGGCACCTACCTGACTGTGAATCTTCACAGCCAAGTTCACATAAGCTAACATGACAGCACCAGAATGTGAAGCCGATCACGAGACGAGGACCACAGATGACCGAGAATCCCAGCACGCCGAAGGTGACCTTCGTAGGCGTCGGCGCCATCGGACTTCCGATGGCGGCCCGGGTCGCCGCGGCAGGATTCGACCTGACCGCCGTCGACTTCTCGGCCGCACAGCGCACGGCCGCACAGGAGCAGGGCCTGCGCGCTGCCGCATCTGCGGCATCCGCGGCGGAGGCCGATGCGGTCATCGTCATGGTGGCCACCGGAGACCAGCTGCGCAGCGCCGCGCTGGGGTCCCACAGCCAGACGTCTGAGAACCCCGGCAGCGAGGGCCCAGGAGCTGCAGGTGCGGGGGCCGGCGAGCCGGAGTCAGCGGGCCTGATCGCAGCGATGCGCCCAGGGACAAGTCTGATCGTGATGAGCACGGTGGGCCCCGAAGCGGTGCAGGCACTGGTGGAACCCGCCCGCGAACGTGGGATCAGGCTCGTGGATGCACCGGTCACCGGCGGGATAGCACGCGCCGCCCTGGGTTCGCTGCGGCTCTTCGTCTCCGCTGACCCTGAAGGCATCCAGGAGAACCGCGAGCTGCTGGAGTCGATGGGCACGATCGTAGAGTGCGGCACCGAGATCGGCGACGGTCAGGCCTTCAAGGCGGTCAACCAGCTGCTGTGCTCGGTGCACATCGTTGCGGCCGCCGAGGCGCTGGCCCTGGCCCAGAGGCTCGGGCTCGATCCGGCCCAGGTGCTCGAGGCGGTGGCCGAAGGGGCGGCCGGCTCCTTCATGCTCAGCGATCGAGGTCCGCGGATGCTGGAGGGCCCTGACGCGCAGGTGGCCAGCGCTGTGGGAATTTTTGTGAAGGACGCGTCCCTGGTGAGCGATATCGCCGGCGCCCACGGCTTCGAGGCGCCGATGCTCGAGGCCGCCCGAGCGAAGTACCTGGAAGCCGCCGACGCCGGTCTGGCGCGCCAGGACGACTCCCAGGTGATCGCGACCTATCAGCGGTAGAGCGGGTTGGCTCCACCGGGCTGCTCGGAGGCCGCCACCGGGCCCGGAGCGGTGCCGGCGCCGAAGGGTGATCCGCCGAGCGCCTCACGGCCGTGCTCGCTCAGCCAGTTCTCCAGGTCGGGTCCGACCGGGGTGATCTGGGTCGGGTTGAGGTCCTCGTGGACCTCGTAGTAGTGCCGCTTGATCTGGTCGAAGTCCACCGTGTCCCCGAAGCCGGGGGTCTGGAACAGGTCCCGGGCGTAGGCCCAGAGGTTCGGCATCTCGGTGAGCTTGTTGCGGTTGCACTTGAAGTGCCCGTGATAGACCGGGTCGAAGCGGACCAGGGTGGTGAACAGCCGCACGTCGGCCTCGGTGATCTGCTCGCCCATCAGGTAGCGGCTGCCGGCCAGCCGGTCCTCGAGCCAGTCCAGCGCGGTGAAGAGCCGGTCGTAGGCGTCCTGGTAGGCGCTCTGGGAACCCGCGAATCCTGCCCGGTAGACCCCGTTGTTGACCTCGGTGAAGACCCGCTTGATCACCGGGAGCATCTCCTCGAGCGTGTCCTCCGGGAGCAGGTCCGGGGCGCCGGGGCGGTGGTGCTCGCGCCACTGGGTGGAGAGGTCGAAGGTCAGCTGCGGGTAGTTGTTGGTGACCACCCCGCCGGATGGGACGTCGACCAGCGCCGGGACGGTGATCCCGCGCGGGTAGTCCGGGAAGCGGGCGAAGTAGTTCTCCTGCAGCCGCTCGGTGCCCAGCACCGGGTCCACTCCGCCGGAGTCCAGGTCGAAGGTCCAGGAGCGCGCATCATGCGTGGGCCCGGGGGTGCCCAGTGATATGGCATCCTCCAGCCCGAGCAGCCGGCGGATGATGATCGAACGGTGCGCCCAGGGGCAGGCGCGGGCGGCGACGAGCCGGTAGCGTCCGGGCTCCACGGGCCAGGCATGACCGCCCTCGGTGAGCCCCGCCAGGCGAGGATCCCCGATGGATGAGGCCTCCTCCTGCGGCGCGGCCTGGACCGCCTGCGGGTCAGCGACCACGCGATCCTCGATGTAGTTGGTGTCGCGGGTGAACTCCCCCCCGGTCACATAGGCACCCTTGGTGGAGTGCTCGGTGCCTGCCGTCTTCTGGGGTTCGCTGCGCTGAGCTTCGCTGTTCTGGGCCATATTCTCAGCCTACGCGTGCGCGTCGGTAGGCTGAGAACATGTCTGAGTCCAGTCCGGTGCAGCGGATCACCTGCGACAACCCCTCTCCGATGACGCTGCAGGGGACCAACACCTACGTGCTGGGCGGAGATCAGGCCCAGGAGGTCGTGATCATCGATCCCGGGCCGGCCGATCACCCGGTGCATCTGGCGCAGGTGCGCGCCGTCGTCGGCTCCCGCCGGGTCGCCCAGATCCTGGTCACACATCGTCATGCTGACCACACCGGGGCCGCGGCAAGCTTCGGTGAGGCCTTCGCAGCGCCGGTGCGCGGGCACAGCCCGGACCAGTGCCTCGGACGCGGCGAGCAGCCGGCCGCCGCGCTGTCCGATGGGGAGACCATCGAACTGGGCGGCCTGCGGCTGCGCGTGCTGCACACCCCGGGCCACACCTCGGATTCGGTCTGCTTCTGGCTGACCGGCGACGCCGAAGACGATGAACCGGCGATGTTCACCGGAGACACGATTCTGGGCGAGGGCACGACGATGCTCGATCACCCGGACGGCACGCTCACCGATTATCTGCAGAGCCTCGAGAGGCTCAGCGAGTACGCCCAGGCCAGGCTGCTTCCGGCGCACGGTCCAGCTCAGCCCAGCGCGGCTGAGGCTGCCCGGCGCTATCTGGCCCACCGGCTCGAACGCCTGGACCAGGTCCGTGAGCTGCTGCGCACGGCCGATGACGAGGGAGCCACGTTGGACGCGACGGCGCTGGGAGAGCTGATCTACGGACAGCGCAGCGGGCTCCCGGCGGGGATCACCACCAAGATCGCGGCGGCCCAGCTGCAGCATCTGGTGCACCTGGGTGAACGCTGAGCGCTAGAAGGGCCGCCTGATGTGATCGGACTCGGTCCAGCGGATGGAGTCCACGGTGATTCCCTCGGCGTTGAGGTGGTCCAACAGCGCCGAGCCCGCGGAGTTCAACCGGGCGAAGGCGACCTCCCCGGGATCTGCCCCGGAACCGGAGGCGTAGAAGCTCAGCTTCAGTCCGCGCCGGCCCGCCGCGTCGTGGAACTCGGCCTTGGACACCGAGAGCTGGCCGTCGGTGACTCCCACCAGCGGGCCCGCTCCAATGTCGACACGGAACGGGTCCATGAACCCGGTGAGCTCCTCCACCGCATCGTCCACGGCGATCAGGTCGGAAGCGAAGATCTCGGCATGCAGCACCGCCCATTCATCGGCCGCCAGGGGGCGCTGCCCCCACGCAGCGCGTCTCTTCCAGCGCAATGATCCTCCATGTTGTGTGATGTGAAGGCCGGTCTCGGCGCTTCAGGCGCAATGCTGACCGCGCCGCCCGGCTCTGCACTCTAGGATAGCCAGCATGAGCAACCACACGGCCGTCATCACCGGTTCCACCGCCGGCCTCGGCGCAGCGTTTGCGCGCCAGCTGGCTGCACAGGGCTACGACCTCGTTCTGGTCGCCCGCGATGGAGAGCGCCTGCGGATGCAGGCGGAGTCCATGGCTTCCCAATACGGGGTGGACACCTCGGTCATCGTCGCGGACCTGGTGACCGACGATGGGGTCGCAGCCGTCCAGGAACGGCTGGCCGACCGCACGAACCCGGTCCACCTGCTGGTGAACAACGCCGGGCACGGGCTGGCCACCGAGTTCATCGACTCGGATCTCGAGGATGAGCGCAAGCTGCTGCGTCTGCATGTGCAGACCACCATGGAGCTCACGCACACCGCGGCCAGCGCCATGGTGCGCCGCCGCGGCGGACGGATCATCAACGTCGCCTCGGTGGCCGGCTACACCCCCACCGGGACCTACTCGGCGGCGAAGTCCTGGGTGATCAACTTCTCCAAGGGGCTGCACTCACAGCTGCGCTCTCGCGGAGTGACCGTCACCGCGCTGGTGCCCGGACTGGTGCGCACCGAGTTCCACCAGCGTTCCGGCATCAAGATCACTGCCGTCAAGCGCTGGATGTGGCTGGATGCCGAGGACGTGGTGCGGCAGGCGCTCACGGCCAACGCGCAGGGCGCCTCGACCTGTGTGCCGGCGCGCAGCTACCAGGTGCTCACCGCCGGACTGCGCTTCATGCCCGACTCGATGGTTCAGTGGGCCGTGGACAAGCGCACGGGAACCCCGGAACAGGACAGCGACTCCGGGCCGCAGACCCCCGGAGCGATCGAGACCGCGAAGGTCGGCGCGTCGCGAGGTCTCGAGTACGGGACCGGCGACGGCACTGCGGAGCCGACCACCGAGGCGATCAAGACCGTGAACGCCTATAAGACGGCCAAGGCCAAGAACTCCGCCAAGGGCAGCACGACCCGGGAGTCCCAGCCTCCGACGGAGTGACCCCGGGCCGGGGCTGTGCCACCGCCACGGCACGGCCCGGCACCGCCCGGGCCCCAGCTCGGGCGACGGTCAGCGTGCCGGGGGCGTTCAGCGCGGCCGCGCGGGTCCCTCGCCGGGACGCCGCGTGGCGGCGGCACCGAAGGTCTCCTCCTCGGCGGCCTCAGCCTTGTGCTGCGGCACCGCCTGAGTGGGCGCGGCGTCCTCGGGATAGGCGGTGCCGTCCTCGTCGAGCTCGGGTGAGTCCTGGCGTTCCTCCTGCCGTTCGAGCCGCTCGCGGTAGGCTTCGGCCCCGGGACCGGAGAACTCCCGGTTGCGCTGCACGGCGGCGATCGAGCCGGTGAAGACCGAGGCCCCCTCTCCCGCCTGGGTCACCGGCTGGGAGTCCATTCCGGAGTCGACGACGCCGACCTGCCCGGTGCGCACCGGGGCCGGGGACTTCGCCAGCGCCTCCTCGTTGGTCAGCAGCATCCGCTGGGTGAACACCGCATAGGGGTGCTCGGCGCGCAGGTAGTTCACCAGGTCCTCGCGGATCAGGCAGCGCAGATCCCAGAGCTCCCCGGAGTTCCGCGCGGAGACCACGACGCGCGCCTTGACCATGCCGCCCACGGCGTCGGTGACCTGCAGCGAGTAGTCCCGACCGTCCCAGAGCTCGGCGGAGTCCAGCAGTCGCTTGAGCCGGGCGCGCAGCGGATCCATTGGGACGCGCCAGTCCACGTCGAGCTCCACGGTCCCGAGGATGTCGGTGCCGACCCGGGTCCAGTTCTCGAAGGGAGTGGCCACGAAGTAGCTGGACGGGTAGATGAACCGACGCTCGTCCCAGGACTTGATCACCACCGCGGTGAGCGTGATGTCCTCGACCGTGCCGAAGTTGCCCTCCACCACGACGACGTCTCCGGCACGGATCGAATCGGTGAAGGCCAGCTGGATGCCGGCGAACACATTGGTCAGCACCGACTGCATCGCCAGACCGACCACCACAGAGGCCACACCCGCGGAGGCCAGCAGCCCGGCGCCGAGCGCGCGCACCTGAGGGATCATCAGCAGGATCGCCGCCACCGCCAGGGTGATGATGACCGCTGTGAGGATTCGCCGGATCAGCGAGACCTGGGTGGCCAGTCGGCGGCCGCGCCGGTCCTCCACATCCAGCTCCCCCTCGGAGTGGCCGATGTATTTGGAGTAGATCATCGCCTCCGCGATCCGCACGATCCGCAGCGCCCACCAGGCGACACCGATCACCACCGCCACCAGCAGCACGAAGGAGACCGGCAGGAACCATTCGGCCGCGCTGAGCGTGATGTTCAGCGTGAACCAGGTCCCGATCAGCACCAGGGTGATGAACAGCGGGGTCCGGGTCCGGTTCACCGCATGCTTGACCCCGTCGTTGTGCCGGAAGATCTGCTTGAGCAGCATCGAGGACATCACGGTGACCACCAGAGCGATCACCACCGCGAGCACCAGTCCGATGATGATGCCGAAGAACGGACCCTGCTCGACGATCAGGCTCTCGAGTCCTTCCGGGACGCTCTCTTCGACGATGTCACCGACCCCCTCGGTGGGTGCCACCTCCTGCTCGGGAGCCAGATCAGTGGTTTGCGGCACGGCGAAGGCCAGTGAGCTCGGTGAGAAATCCATCCGGGAAAAGACCATGGCCAGCATCATGCCACGCCGCTCTGGACGAGCACTGGAACACCCCGGGAGGTCCGGTGTGTGGGCTCTCACGTCACGAAGTGGGCGCGAGCGCCCTGCAATAGGGACAATGGTGCGGTGCTCACCTTCGATCCAGCGGGCGCGCACCTGATCAGCTCACCCCCTAGGAGAACCATGCTCACCCTCAAGGACCTTCGCGGCAGCGCGATCGACGCCGCCGCGGTGCTGCCCCGCGCCTCCCAGGACATCTCCACGACCATCGAGACCGTGGCGCCGATCCTTCAGGACGTGCGACTCAACGGCGTCTCCGCCCTGCTGGAGTATTCGGAGAAGTTCGACGGCGTCCGGCCACCCTCGCTGCGAGTGCCCGCGGAGAAGCTCCGCGAGGCGGCCGAGCAGCTCACGCCTGAGGTCCGCGCGGCGCTGGAGGAGCTCATCCTGCGAGCCCGCGCGGTGCATGAGGCACAGCTGCCGGAGGCTTCCGAGGTCTCCCCCGGCCCGGGCGCCCGCGTGATCAACCGTTGGGCCCCGATCCGTCGGGTGGGCCTGTACGTGCCCGGCGGCCAGGCCGTCTACCCCTCCTCGGTGGTGATGAACGTCGTGCCCGCACAGGTGGCCGGGGTGAGTTCGCTGGCGATCGCCTCACCGCCGCAGGCAGACTTCGGCGGGCTGCCGCACCCGACCATCCTGGGCGCCGCGCACCTGCTCGGGATCGAGGAGGTCTACGCCGTCGGCGGCGCGCAGGCGGTGGCGATGTTCGCCTACGGCGCGAAGGACCAGGCGGGCCAGCAGGTCTGCCCTCCGGTCTCGCTGATCACCGGACCGGGGAACATCTTCGTGGCCACGGCCAAGCGCGCGGTCCAGGGGGTGGTGGGCATCGACTCCGAGGCGGGTCCCACCGAGATCATGGTGCTCGCCGATGACAGCGCGCCAGCGGAGCTGATCGCCGCGGATCTGATCTCCCAGGCGGAACATGATGCCCTGGCCGCCGCCGTCCTGGTGACGCCCTCAATGACGCTCGCCGAGTCCGTCGCGACGGAGGTCGAGCGCCAGGCGCGAGACACCCGGCATGCGGACCGGGTCAAGCAGGCGCTGAGCGGCACCCAGTCCGCAGTGCTGGTGGTCGACACCATGGAGCAGGGTGTGGAGATCGCCAACGCCTACGGCGCGGAGCACCTGGAGCTGATGACTCGGGATGATGCCGGGATCGTGGATCAGATCCACAACGCCGGCGCGGTGTTCGTCGGCGCCCACACCCCGGTCTCCCTGGGCGATTACTGCGCGGGTTCAAACCACGTGCTCCCCACCGGCGGCGCGTCCGCGTATTCCGCCGGGCTCAACGTCTCCAGCTTCCTGCGCTCCCAGCAGGTCATCCACTACGACCGGGAGGGTCTGCGCGCGGTCGCGGCCCACGTCTCGGCGCTGGCCCAGGCTGAAGGGCTCCCGGCCCACGGCGACGCCGTCCAGGCCCGGTTCCGCTGACGACGACGGCGGACGCGACTCTCCCGCGAATGAGGGAGTCGAGCCCGCCGTCGTCGTACTGATGCGTCTTGGTCCTCAACACGGTAGCTCGGGACGCGGCACCACTGGTGGCGCCGCTCCCCGAGCTGCCGTGTTGAGTTCTCTACCAGCTCTGAGCCGAAGGCTCAGGCCTGGGAGATGTAGCTGGTGTTGACCCAGCCGGTGTAGTTGTCCCCGCCGACCTTGTACTGGACCTTGAGCCAGGACCCCTCGCGCTGAAGCTGCTTGAGCTCCGTGCCGCGCGGGACCTGCACGAGCTTGTCGCTGGATGTGGAGGCCTCTTCGCGCAGCGGCACGCTGTAGCTCGCAGTCCAGGTCCCTGCGGCCGAGACCGAGGAGACGGTCTTCGCGCTGGGGTGGACCTTGTAGTAGTCGTCCCCGTAGCCGCCCGGGTCCCCCTTGAGCCCCAGCTGGGAGGTGCAGTGCGGCCAGGCGTTCCAGCCCTGCTTCTTCCAGAGCATGTGGGCCCGCTTGATCTGTTCCTCTCTGGTGGCCTGGTGCGGGAAGCCGGAGCCGCCCACTTCCTTCCAGGACTCAGGGCTGAACTGGATGCCGCCGTAGAAGCCGTTGCCGGTGTTGATCTTCCAGTTCCCACCGGATTCACACTGTGCCAGCTTGTCCCAGGCCGAGCTGTACGGGCCGTTAGAGCTCTTGGTGTGCATGTTCGAGGTTGACGGTGCGGTGGAGGTGCCGCTGCCGGAGGACCCGGTGGTGGAGCCGCCGGTGGTCGAGCCGGAGCCCGAGGTGGAGGTGCCGCTGCCGGAGGACCCGGTGGTGGAGCCGCCGGTGGTCGAGCCGGAGCCAGAGGTGGCGGTGTCGGAGGTGGTTAGGAACTGCGCCGACATCCAACCGGTGGCACCGTTGACCTTGACCTCCTGCCAGCCGGTCGTCTTCTTCTCGAGCAGCTCGACCCTGGTTCCGGTCGGCACGGAGAACATCGTGCTGTTCTCGGTGCTCGGACCCATGCGGACATTCACCTGAGCCGTGGTGGTGGCGGTTCCGACGACCTTGCTCGTGCTGTTGGTCGAGTTCGCCAGGGTGGGGGTTGAGCTGCTGGAGCCCGTGCTGCTGGAGCCCGTGCTGCTGGACCCGGAGCTGCCGGCGGCACCGGCGTTGATGTAGGTGGAGTCGACCCAGACGGTCTGCCCGCTGAAGACGAAGCTCACCCAGCCGCCGCTGCGCCCGGTGATCTCGAACTGACGCAGCGGGTTCAGGTTCAGGACCACCTGATGTGAGGTGCCTGGGCCGCTGCGAGCATTCAGATAGACGTTGGGCTTGACGTGATGGGTCCCGCTCGCGGAAGTGCTCGAACCCGAAGTGTTCGAAGACGACTCGGTGTTCGTCGATGA
Organism: Nesterenkonia aurantiaca; assembly: GCF_004364585.1. Classification (GTDB taxonomy): domain Bacteria; phylum Actinomycetota; class Actinomycetes; order Actinomycetales; family Micrococcaceae; genus Nesterenkonia; species Nesterenkonia aurantiaca. The sequence goes on from NZ_SOAN01000001.1 coordinate 375,159, forward strand.
GGATGACCCGGTGGTCGAATCGCTCGGAGACGATGATGAGACCGGGGTCAGGAAGTCCGAATGGACCCACAGTGTGCGGGTTCCGTCCTGGAAGCTGACCCACTCGCCCATCTTGCCGGTGATGGAGATCTTCGTGCCCGGGGAAAGCACCTTCACGCTTGAGCTCGTCGCACTCGCGCCGGTACGGGCATTGAGGTGGATTCCGCTCTTCACCGTGTAGCTGCCGGAAGCCGCAGTTGGGGCGCTGCTGGAGTCGGACGAGGTGGAGCTGGGGGATTCGGTCGAGGTGGAGCTGCTGGAGTCGGACGAGGTGGAGACCTTCTCCAGGTATGCGACGCTCACCCAGAGATTCCGGGTGCCGTCGTGGAACCGGACCGCGGAGCCCTTCTCGCCGTTCACCTCGATCGTGGTGCCGGGCTTGAGCACCTTGGCGATGGAGCTCGTCGTGCTGGCAGTCGTGCGCGCATTGAGGTTCACCCCGGCCTTGACCGTGTAGCTGCCACTTGCGGGAGAGACACCGAAGGCCAGGGAGCCTGAGCTGGGGGATTCGGTCGAGGTGGAGCTGCTGGAGTCGGACGAGGTGGAGACCTTCTCCAGGTATGCGACGCTCACCCAGAGATTCCGGGTGCCATCGTGGAACCGGACCGCGGAGCCCTTCTCGCCGTTCACCTCGATCGTGGTGCCGGGCTTGAGCACCTTGGCGATGGAGCTCGTCGTGCTGGCAGTCGTGCGCGCATTGAGGTTCACCCCGGCCTTGACCGTGTAGCTGCCACTTGCGGGAGAGACACCGAAGGCCAGGGAGCCTGAACTCGAGGAATCTGGGCCGCCGGGGATGGTCTCGGAGCCGGAGCCCATGCCGAGATTGACCTCGTCCAAGTACGCCGCGCTCACCCAGAGGTTACGGGTGCCGTCATGGAACCGGACCCATGAGCCCTTCTCGCCGTTCACCTCGATCGTGGTGCCGGGCTTGAGCACCTTGGCGATGGAGCTCGTCGTGCTGGCAGTCGTGCGGGCATTGAGGTTGACCCCGGCCTTGACCGTGTAGGTGCCGCTGGCGGGAGAGACACCGTAGGCATAGGAGAAGGTGTTTGAAGAGCCGGTTGAGGTGGAGCCGCTGGAGCCGGTCGTGCTAGCAGTGACTCTCTCCAGGTGCGCTGCGGTCACCCAGAGGTTCTGAGTGCCGTCATGGAACCGGACCTTGGTGTCCTTCATACCGGTCAGCGTGACCGTGGTGCCGGGCTTGAGCACCTTGACCATGGGACTCGAACCGCTGGCATTCGAGCGGGCGACCAGATTCACCCCGGCCTTGACCTTGTAGCTGCCACTTGCGGGACTGACCCCATGGGCCAAATCACCGGTGCTCGCGGCAGTGTTCGTGCTAGCAGTGACTCTCTCCAGGTGCGCTGCGGTCACCCAGAGGTTCTGAGTGCCGTCATGGAACCGGACCTTGGTGTCCTTCATACCGGTCAG
>NZ_SOAN01000001.1:376725-489764 GCF_004364585.1 Nesterenkonia aurantiaca
TGGCATTCGAGCGGGCGACCAGATTCACCCCGGCCTTGACCTTGTAGCTGCCACTTGCGGGACTGACCCCATGGGCCAAATCACCGGTGCTCGCGGAACTGGTGTTAGAGGAATCGGTGGAGGCGGTCGAAACCCGGGACAGGAAGTCGCCGTGCGACCAGACGGACTGACCGTTTCGGCTGAACTTCATCCAACCGCCGTGGGTTGCGGTGACGGTCACCGTGGTGCCCGAGGTGAGCCCCTGGAGAACCGCGTAGTTGCTACCGGGTCCGCTGCGGCCGTTCAGCGCCGCGGTGGTCCGGTACTGGGTAGGCGTGATTGAGGTGCCCTGGGGGACGTTGGCCGCAGGCACAGTGCCGCCTCCGGCGGGACGGGAGGGCGTCAGTGAAGAGTGCGCCACCCAGCCGATACGACCGTTTGCGTTCACCCGCACCATGCCGTTGCTGGTGTCACCCGGGGCTGCGGTCAGCGTGGCGCCCGCTCCGAGCTGCATGATGACGGAACCGGTGCTGCTCGCGGTGGCGCGCAGCGGAGTTGAGTTCACGGTCCAGTAGTTGCAGGCAGACGGGTTGGTGATGTTCATCACGGTGGAGGCGGATGCGCGCAGGTCGACACCACGCTGTGCGAGCCAGGTCGTCGGGTTGTGCGAGGTGCCGTGCATCCAGGCACCCTCCCAGATCTCCAGGTGCAGGTGCGGCCCGGTGGATGGCCCCGAGCTTCCCACCCGCGAGATGGTCTGACCCGCCTGCACCGTCTGCCCGACGCGGACATGGGTGTGCGCATCCCACATGTGGAGGTAGGCGCTGTGGAAGGTCCTGCCGTCGATCTGGTGCTGCACGACGACGAAGCCGGTGTTGTACCGGTTGCCACTGAAGGCGCGTACCACGGTGCCTGCGGCCACAGAGTAGATCGGGCTGCCGTCGGCGGCACCGAGGTCCTGTCCCAAGTGGGAGGTAGAGGCACCCTGGGTCGGCATGCAGCGCGAGCCATACGGGGAGGTGTAGCTGAAGGTCCGCTGGGCCAGTGGGAGCCGGAACTGGGTGGCGTTCTGCGAGGCAGAGACGTCCACACTGCTCAGTCCGGTGAGACCGGTCGCTGGAGCATCCACCCCCGCAGTGGACAGCGCGGCCACATTCATAGGCGCGGTGTCCGCGGCGGCGGCATTCGCGGTCAGTGGCATGGTCAGGCCTACGGCCAGGGTGCCGACAACGGCAGACGAGAGTTTCTTCGGCACAGGTGCTTCCTCACTAGTCGTTCACAACAGAACGGCTCCATGCACACACCGGCATTCACGGTCGACGACGACTGGGACCCTCGCGCTCATCGGCTGGGAGACCGTCGAGCCCCCTTGTGGGGTGAGTGAGGACCAGCACGCGAAACACGCGCATGCGGAGTATTCATAAGCAGATATGGCGACTGGGGAAGCAGCGAACCGTACTAAGAGATGGGAAACCTACGCGTACAGCAAGCCGAGTCGGGACAACTGTAACCCACGATTAGTTGTCCACCACAAGAGTTTTTAAAAAAGCTTCAAGTTCAACTTTAACCACGCTGTGATCATGGAAGCGAACCGAGCACGACACGTTGATGAACACGGTGGAGGACGCAAGAGCAGCGTTCGAGTCGACGTCCAGGCGTCCGCGAGCGCCTGGGAATGATTGGAGGGCAGCGCAGCTGGCGAACATCACTACCGCAGGATGCTCGCGTGGCGCTGCACTGCCCTCGCTGGAAAAGTATCCCATTCCAGGAGAGCAGGAACGCGCCGACGCCCGGCACGGCACGCCATTGTGATGTGTTCGTGACTCATGCCGCGCAGCGCGTGCCACACTGGACCCATGACGCCGCCTCCAGCTTCGAAATCCGCCCCCGCGCAGGGCGCCCAGATGGCCCGCACAAGAGTGCGAGGGATGCTGATACTCGCTTCCATGACGCCGTTCGCACTGTTGGGATGCGCAGCCGAGGAGGAGCCGAGCCCTCCGACGCAGCCGAGCTCGGAGTCGGCACCCCCCGTGGAGGAGTCCGAGGAGCCGCAGCAGACTTCGACCCCGGAACCGGAGGAGCAGCCCGACACCTCACCGGACGACGGCGATTCTGGCGAGATTCCCCAGGGTGAGGGACCGGGAGGCGACCTTCCCGATCCCGATGAGATCGACATCGAGAGAACTGAGGAACTAGGTGCTTATTTCTCTGAAGAAGAGGCTTGCATGTTCATCGGTTCAATGATGGAAGGCCTGCAAACTGACATGAATGAAGGGGTTGAAGATCAAGAGGTTCTTGATGAGATCTATTCTGCGGTCGAGCAGAACTATATTCTCGTCCCAGTAGAACTGCGGGAGCCGCTTGAAAACATTCTTGCTCTGGTCGACACCGATGTTGAATCACTCGACGAGGAAGCGGTCCTGGTCGCGGCGGAACCGGTGGACGGATGGTTTACGGTTGAATTCTGTGAAGGCGAATATCACAACCAGACTTCAGGCGGCGACGCCTGAGCCCCAAGAGTTCCAGGCAGCTCACAGGTCACGACCATCGACTGCCCAAGAAGCCTCTCTACTGTAGGAAGTGCCTCTTGAAGGTGCGAGTGATTCAGCAGACCCCGCGTATCGGAACAGTGTTCCCTCACACTCCGGACGCGGGGTCTGCGCATTCGCTGGGGCATCTCCGCCGCAGGCGAGACAGCAGTTCTCTAGACTGATTCCATGTCAGAGACCGCCCCCACCGGCCCCACCGGCCCGGTCCGCATCGACGCATGGCTCTGGTCGGTCCGACTGTTCAAGACGCGCTCCGCCGCCACGACCGCCTGCCGCGCCGGACACATCACCATCGACGGCAATCCCGCAAAGGCCTCGCTGCGCATCACCCCGGGCACCAGGATCCATATTCGCCGGCCCGGGCACGAGTTGATCCTCGACGTCGTCCACACCCTGTCGAAGCGAGTCGGCCCCCCTGTGGCCCAGAAGGCCTACCGCGACCACTCGCCTGAGCGGATCAGGCCCCGCGACGTGGGACTGCCGGTCCGTGAACGCGGATCAGGCCGCCCCACCAAACGGGAGCGTCGGAAGCTCGAAGAGCTCCGCCGCCAGCTGCCGGAGTGAGGGCTTCTGAGACAATGCAGGCCGCAGGTATCCGTCACCAGAGAGGCAGAACACATGTCCAGCACCGAAGCACTCCCCCCTATCGATCTCGGCCCCGCCGGCCAGTACCCCGAGGGCCAGGTCTTCCGCGTCTCCGCCGAGGATTCGGGATGGAATGACGACATCGCGGTGGTCCATGCCGAGGACGGCGGGTTCTACGCGCTCGACGACACCTGCTCTCATGAGGCGGTCTCACTCTCCGACGGCTACGTCGAAGAGGACACCCTGGAGTGCCCGATGCATGCCTCAGCCTTCTGCCTGCGCACCGGCGTCCCAGAGACGCTGCCGGCGCTGCGCCCGGTGAAGACCCATCAGGTCACCCTCGAGGGAGACCGGCTGGTGCTGCACCCCGGAACGCCCCGGCCGGACACGGAGTCAGGCGAATAGCGGGCGAGCTGACCCGCAGTGCGGTTGAAGACCCAGGAAGCTCCCAGGAACTGCTCGGGAAAACGCCAAGAATGGGTCCTACAGTTATAAATACCTCATCAAGGTGCGAGTGATTCAGAGCCCCGAGTCAGCCATTTAAAGCGTCCCCTCACGCTGGCCGACTCGGGGCTCTTCTCGCGCCGGGCGGAGGAATTACATTCCCAGTGACTTACCAGCAAACCGCAAGCACCTGCCCAAGGAGAACTCCTAATGTAGGAACTACCTCATCAAGGTGCGAGTGATTCGGGAGCCCCGGATCGGCCGATACAGCGTCCCCCTCACGCTGGCCGATCTGGGGCTCCCTTCTTGATGCCCTGGAGTCTGCGACCGCTCAGGCGGTGGGCACTGCCCCTGGGTCAGTTCTATGGCGGTGCTCATGAGCGCCTCCCTCCCGCAGCGCTCCAGACGCTGGTCACGCCCTGGAGCGGAGCATCTCGATGATGGTGTCCACCAAGAGCCCGACGGTGCGGGCCTCGGTGATGATCGGATCGAGGTAGTCCGTCGCAAACTGGGCACGGTGCTGCGCGGGAAGGATCTCCCGGGCGCCGGGGGCCACGAACATGCCGAGACCCCGGCGTTTGAGCAGGATTCCGCGGTCCACCAGCAGATTAAGACCCTTCGCAGCCCTGGCCGGATTGATCCGACGGAAGGACACGAGCTCATTGCTGGATGGGGCGCGCTCACCTTCAGCCAGGGAGCCGTCCAGGACGGAGGACTCCAGCTGTTCGGCGATCTGCACGAAGAGTGCGCGACCCTCTTCCACGAGCCCGGGCAGCGCGATGTGTGCCAGCTCCCAGCGCCGGCCCCTGGCAGGCCCGCGGCGGGAGGACATAGGATCAAGGCATGAACGGTGAGAACATCGAATGTTGGCTGACCGATATGGACGGCGTGCTCGTCCGTGAGCAGGAGGCGCTTCCCGGCGCTGCGGAGCTTCTGGAACAGTGGCGGAGCAAGGATCTGCCCTATCTGGTGCTGACGAACAACTCGATCTTCACCGCCCGGGACCTCAGCGCCCGGCTGCGCAACTCCGGACTGGTGGTGCCCGAGGAGCGGATCTGGACCTCCGCGCTGGCCACGGCCACGTTCCTGGCGAACCAGATCGATCCGGAGTCCAATGCGCAGGGCAGCTGCTACGTCATCGGTGAAGCCGGCCTCACCACTGCGATCCATGCCGCCGGATTCATCATGACCGAGACCAACCCGGACTACGTGGTCGTCGGTGAGACCCGGAACTACAGCTTCGAAGCCATCACGAAGGCCGTGCGGCTGATCAATGACGGCGCCCGGTTCATCCTGACCAACCCCGATGCCACCGGCCCGAGCCCGGAAGGCGTCATCCCTGCCACCGGAGCCATCGCCTCGCTGATCACCAAGGCCACCGGCAGGAAGCCCTATGTGGTGGGCAAGCCCAATCCGATGATGTTCCGCTCGGCACTGAACCACCTGGGCGCCCACTCCATGGAGACCGCGATGATCGGGGACCGGATGGACACCGACATCGTGGCCGGCATGGAGGCCGGGATGCACACGATCCTGGTGATGACCGGGCTCTCCAGCCGGGCCAGCATCGCAGACTTCCCGTTCCGACCGAATCGGATCATCGACGGCGTCTACGAGCTGCTCGAGGATCCGCTTGATCGGGACGAGGACTCGCAGTAGCCCCGACACCCAGCAGAAGGATCACCCAACAGAAGGATCACACAGCAACGCCCGGCGCCTTTGGCAGGTGCCGGGCGTTGCTGTGTGTGCGGGTCGGTCAGCGGGTGGGCGCCGTCTCAGCATCTCTGGCCAGCGGCTGGAGCCCGTCGGCGGGGCCGGCAGCCTCGGGTGCGACCTCGCGCTCCAGCTGGGCGCCTTCGACGTCGACGTCCGGGATCAGACGGTCCATCCACTTCGGCAGCCACCAGGCGGCAGGCCCGGCCAGGTGCAGCAGCGCAGGCACCAGCATCAGCCGGACCACGAAGGCATCCAGCAGCACGCCCACAGAGAGCCCCAGCCCCATGGAGGCGATCATCGGGTCATCGGTGAAGACGAATCCGGCGAAGACCGAGGCCATGATCAGCGCCGCGGCGGTCACCACAGAGCGTCCGGCATGGAGGCCCTGGCGCACGGCGAGCCGTGGCGCGGAGCCGTGGGCATAGGCCTCACGCATCCCGGAGGCGGTGAAGAGCTGATAGTCCATGGCCAGCCCGAAGAGGATGCCCACCATGAGCACCGGCAGGAAGGTCAGGACCGGGCCCGGCGTCGTGACGCCGAAGATCTCGCTGAACCAGCCCCACTGGAACACCGCGACGACGATGCCCACGGCGGCGGCGAAGGACCCGACGAAGCCGAGCGTCGCGATCACCGGGAGCAGGATCGAGCGGAACACCATGATCATCAGCAGCAGCGAGAGCCCGATGACCAGCGCCAGGTAGAGCGGAAGCGCATCAGAGATCACATCTGACATGTCGATCTGAGCGGCCGTCATGCCCGCCACGGAGAGCTCGACGTCGGCCGCCTCGGTTCCGGCAAGCGGGTTTCCTTCGCGGAACTCGTGCACCAGGTTCTCGGTGGACTCGGCGGCCGGCCCTTCCTCGGGGATGATCTGGAAGACGCCGAGCGTGTTCTCGTCATTGAGCGCGGCTGGCACTGCGGCAGCGATGTTCTCGTTCTGAAGCAGCGCGGTGCCGATCTCGATCTGGTAGTCCTGCGCCTGGGTGTCATCGAGGCCGGAGGGCAGGTCGGCCAGGACCAGGAGCGGTCCGTTCACGCCCTGACCGAAGGCCTCCTCGGTGGCGGCGTAGGCCTGGTAGGAGGCTGAGTCCTCGGCGTTGGAGCTGGCGTCGGGCAGGCCCAGGCGCAGGTCGAAGGTCGGGATGGAGAGCACCCCGAGTCCGATCAGCGCGACGGCGGCGATGCCGATCGCCTTGCCGTGGCCCATCGGTGTGGTGATCTCCTTGGTGCGCCGTTCCCCGATGTGACGACGTTCCTTGCGACCGAGGATCCTGCGGTCCACCAGGGAGAGCATGGCCGGGGTCATGGTGACTGCCATGAGCACTGCGATGGCCACACAGGCGGCTGCGACGCTGCCCATCAGGGCCAGGAACGGCAGGCCGGTGACGTTGAGCGCCAGCAGCGCGATCACCACGGTGGCGCCGGCGAAGACCACGGCATTGCCCGCCGTGCCAGTGGCCAGGGCGATCGACTTGTGGACCGCCATGCCGTCCTTCAGCTGTCGGCGGTGCCGGTGGATGATGAACAGCGAGTAGTCGATGCCCACAGCGAGTCCCAGCATCAGGCCCAGGATCGGAGTCATGGACATCATGTCGACGACGCCGGAGAACGCCAGCGCGCCGGCAACGCCGACTCCGACGCCGATCAGGGCGTTGAGCAGCGGCAGTCCGGCGCCGATGAGCGTGCCGAGCATGATCAGCAGCACGGCTGCGGCGATCATCAGCCCGATCAGCTCGGCCACGGAGAACAGGTGCGGGAGCTCGAAGTCGAGGTCGCCGCCGGGAAGGGCCTCGACGCCCTCGATCTGCGCGTCGGTGATGACCTCGGAGACGGTGGCCAGGTCCTCGGTGCCGATGCCCTCCATGGGCTCGGTGAAGTTGAGCATCAGCACGGCGACATCGCCGTCCTCGGAGACGACCTGAGCCCCGGAGGAGAGCTCCAGGAGCGCCTCGCCGCGCTCCAGCTCCTCGGCGGCCTCGTTGAGCTCCTCCGCGCCGGCGTCTAGCTCCTCCTCGCCGCCCTCGAGCTCCTGCTGCGCGGCTTCGAGCTCGGCGCGGCCGGCATCGAGCTCGGACTGCTGCGCCTCGAACTGGGGCTGCGCGGCCTCGTAGATGCCCTGCTCCCGAGCGTCGGCGATCGCCTGGTCGAGCTGCTCCTGCGCCTGGTCAAGCTGGGCGAATCCGGACTCGATCTCCTCGCGGCCAGATTCCAGCTCTTCACGGTTGGTCTCGATCTCTTCGCGGCCGGACTCCAGTTCTGACTCACCGGTGGAGATCTCGCTGCGCGCCTCGGCGATCTGCTCCTCGGTGGCGAAGGGGTCGGTGACGCTGCTGACGATGCCCTCGCCCTCGAGCTCCTCGATGAACTCCGCGACCTGCTCCTCCTGCTCGACGGTGAACGGCTCACCATCGTCGGTGCGCAGGATCGCCGAAGCGTTGCCGCCGCCGGAGTCCGGCATCTCCTCGACCAGACGGTCGGCGACCGCGGTGGTCTCAAGGTCAGGGAGGGTGATCTGATCCGTCAGCTGTCCGCCGAAGGCGAGGAAGGAGCTGACGGCGAGGGCGAGCATGGCTAACCAGGCTGCGACGACGGTCTTGGCTCGGCGCGCAGAGAGCATGCCGAGGCGATAAAGGAGCTTTGCCATGACACGATCATAAACGGAACGCCGCGTCTCGAAATTAGCCGAGACCTTTATGAAGCCCTGATGTGATCAAGGTCATGGCCGCTAGTTGATCGAGCTGCCGGCCCCGGGACGCATCAGCCCCGTCACGACGACGTCGACGAGGCTCTCCGACCAGCTCAGGCTCGGCGCGGAGCCGGTGAGCATCCGGAAGATCAACGGGTCCCCGATCGCGGAGGCGGCCGCGGCGATGTCGACGCCCTCTCGAAGCTCACCGGCTCGTTCGGCCTCCCGCAGACGCTCGGCCAGCAGGCCGTGATCCCACATGCTCGCCTGCTGCAGCAGCCGCTCGGTCCCCGGATCACCCTGGAGTCCCGCCACCACGAGGCTGCGCGCCATACCGACGTGGGTGTCGCGGAAGGCCTCGACGAGCATGCCGCGAATCCAGGTCAGACAGTCCGCGCGCAGATCGCCGGTGGAGGGCATGGGCACCAGCTCGATCTCGGCGTTGCCGGTGAGCATGACCTCCAGCACCACGGCCGCCTTCGACTTCCACCAGCGGTAGATGGTCTGCTTGCTCACCCCTGCCTCGGAGGCGATCGCCTCCACGGTGAGCTCCTCGTAGGAGCTCACGCGCAGCAGCCGGGTCGTGGCGTCCAGGACCGCCTGGTGCGAGGCTTCACTGCGCGGACGTCCCCGTCGCGGTTCTGCGGTGTCGGACCGCTGTGCCTCAGATGCCATGGGCGATATCGTAGCGCGCCGAGCCAACCCTCGGCCTGTGCCATCCTTGATCCATGACCGCCGCACCAGGGACCCCATGAGGGCTGCGTCGACCAGCCGGCTGCTGGACCTGGAGGAGCTCGTCCCGGAGTCCGCGCGAAGAGCCCGGGCGCATCAGGCCCGTGACTCCGAGGACCTCGCCGCGCAGCTCTTCGCGAGCCTCAACGCCCAGCTTCCCGGCGTTCCGGCGGCGCTGCTGGAGAGCAGCGACCACGCCCGGACCGAGCAGCCCGCGCGCAGCGCCCACAGCATCCTGGCGTTCTCCTTCGGCGCGCAGGCGGCCACGGTCAGCCACCTGAAGGGTCAGACCAGCGTCACCACGCCCGCGGGGACCACCGAGGCCCAGCAGCCGTTCTTCAGCTGGCTGGCGGAGAACTGGAGCCGGCCGGCGGACCAGGCGGCCGCGGATGGGGATCCGGATCAGCCCCCGCGCGACACCCCGCGGTTCGCGCTCGGCTGGGTCGGGTGGCTCGGCTATGAGCTCAAGCGAGAGTCTGGCTCCGCGGACCTGGCCGGCACGGCGCTGGAGCAGAGCGGTCTGCCCACCCAGGAGGCCAGCCTGTTCCGCGCCACGCACGCCGTGGTGATCCACCATGGCACGGGACAGCTGGAGCTCCAGTGCCTGGACCCGAGCACGGAGTCCGACTGGGAGGAACAGGTGATCCGGGCATTGGCCCGACCGGTGCCGGCGGGGAGCGCCGCGAGGCGGGTCGACGGAAGCGACGCCGCACCTCAGGGGACTGCGGCAGTACAGGACGTCGCGGTCAGGGATTCCCGCAGCACCTATCTCGCGGCGATCCAGGCGGCCAAGCGAGAAATCACCGCGGGCAACAGCTACGAGGTCTGTCTGACCACGGCGGTCACCGGAACCCTGGCACCGGGTCACGCGTCCGGCGTCGACCTCTTCGCCGTTCTTCGTGCCCGCAACCGGGCCCCCTTCACCGCGTTCCTGAGCAACGGAGAGACCGAGATCCTCTCCACCTCCCCGGAACGGTTCCTCAGCGTCAGCGCGGGCGGCACGGTGCGCTCGGAGCCGATCAAGGGCACCAGACCTCGCGGGGACACCACCGCAGCGGACCGTGCCATGATCGAGGATCTGCGCACCCACCCCAAGGACCGGGCGGAGAACGTGATGATCGCGGACCTGGTGCGCAACGACCTCTCGATCCACGCCGTACCGGGCAGCCTGCGCACGGAACGGCTCTGCGCGGTGGAGACCTACCCCAGCGTGCACCAGCTGGTCTCCACGGTCAGCGCTCAGATTCCGGATGAGGTCCCGCGGGCTCGGGTCGTCGCCGACGCCTTCCCGCCCGGGTCGATGACCGGAGCCCCGAAGATCTCCACCATGGAGATCCTGCAGCGTCTGGAGACGGGGGCGCGCGGACCCTATTCGGGGGTGGCGGGGTATTTCAGTACGAACGGCGCCGCCGACCTTGCGGTGCTGATTCGCACCGCGGTGCTCACCGGGACGCCCGGGGCCCGCCAGCTCCACCTGGGTCTGGGCGGGGCCATCACCGCCGATTCCGACCCTGCGGAGGAGTGGGAGGAGATCCGCACCAAGTCCCGCGGGGTGCTGGAGGCCCTCGGCGCGACGTTCCCGGACTCTGCGCCCGAAGCTAGTCGGTGAGCTCGTGATCGAAGGTCGCGAGCTTCTCCGCCTGGCTCTCCACGATCTCCTCGAACGTCTCGGCATCCATGTTCGCGGCGCTGACCATCAGCAGGTGCCTGCCGTAGTCCTTGCTGGCTGAGAAGCCAAGGACCTCCACCATGGACTCGCCGTCGTAGACCTCCATCTCCAGCTCGAGTCCGCGGAAGTCATGGGCCTCGAAAGCCTCGAAGTCCACCGAGTCGGTCTCTGCCTGAAGCGGCTGTCCGGTGCAGGCCTCGACGACCCGGTCCCAGACGGCACTTGAATTCGGCCGGTCCTCAAGGCCGAGCATCCATACATAGAGGCTCTCGGTGCGATCGGCGAGCTCGTGCTGGTACTCCTGGACCACGCCGCGCTCCGGGCTGTCCCCGATGAGGTCCGCGTTGATCCGGTCCATGGCAGATGTGCACTCGCCCTCACCGAAGCTCTCGGTGTAGACCTCTGCGGTCGCGCCGAGCTGGTCCTGGAAGAAGTCCAGTCCGGTCAGCGTGGAGTGGCTGTCCGGGGTGAACGGGAGCTCTGACTCGGTGAGCAGGATCTGCGCGATCTCGCGCTGCGTGAGCAGCTCCTCGGGCCCCGACTCGGTGGCCTCTTCGGCGCTGCCGCCCTCCGGATCTCCGGCGTCCTGATCTGCAGAACTCTGGCCGGCGGTCTCCGCGCTCTCCGCGGAGACGGCACTGAGCCCTGCGGCATCCTGTGCCTGGCCCAGATCCTCGGAATCCGAGGAACAGGCCGTGGCGGACAGCGTCGCTGCGGCGATCATGCCGAGCAGGCCCGCGGTCCGGGTCGCGGAAGGCGCTGCTCGGCGAGCCGTCGAACGCAATCCGCTCATGTTTCCTCAGGTCTGATCGGCGCTGGGTGGATGGGCTCCGGAGGGGGCTCCGGCGTCCTGGGCAGAGAGTATATATGCTCGTCTATCCGGGGCTCTACTGCAGCCCGGAGGTGAGCCGGAAGGTGTTGTCCAGGTAGCGCACGTGCCAAGGCCTGCGCGACCACTCCTGAAGGTCAAGCTCGGTGGAGAGCAGGAGATATCGCGTGAAGACCTCCTCGATCTCGGCGACCTTCTCCACGTCGACGATCATCAGCGTGACCTCCAGGTTCAGCGAGAACGAGCGCATGTCCATGTTTGAGGAGCCCAGGACCGCGACGTGGTCATCGATGATCATGAACTTCGCGTGCAGTACGTCGGGATCCGGGTAGCGGAAGATGCGCACCCCGGCCTCGAGCAGGATCTGGTAGTAGGACTGCTGGGCGTGCTGGACGGTGAACTGATCGGCCTTCTTCGAGACCAGCACGAGGACCTCGACATCACGGTGCGCCGCATTGGTGAGCGCATAGAGCAACGAATCGTCGGGGACCAGGTACGGCGTGGAGATGATGATCCGGTCCGTGGCCTGGTAGATCAGGTCGTTGAAGAGCCGCAGGTTGTTCTCATCCGGGAACCCCGGACCCGAGGGGACCACCTGGACCAGCGAGCCGCCTGAGGCGGCCTCATCGGCCTCCAGGTCCACCAGCAGCTTCTCACCGAGGTTCTCGTTGGTCTCGGCGTACCAGTCGGAGGCGAAGACGATGTCGAGGCCGGTCACCGCGGGGCCGGTGAGCACCACGTTGAGCTCGACCCAACGCCGGCCCATGCGGACGGCGGCGGGTCGCTGGTAGTGCGGTTCGATCAGGTTCGTGGAGCCGGTGAGCGCGGTGATGCCGTCGATCACCACGATCTTGCGGTGGTTGCGCAGATCCAGCCGGGAGAAGCGCCGGCGCAGCGGACGAATCGGAAGCACCCGGTGCCATTCGATCTTGGAACCGCGCAGCCTGCGCTTGAGCCGACGGTAGCCCTTGACCCGTGCCGTGCCGAGATGGTCGTAGAGGAAACGCACCTTGACCCCGCGCTCGGCCGCGCGCTCCATGGCGTCTAGCACCGGGCCGGCGTACTCGCGGTCGTCCCCGACGATGTAGAAGAGCACATGGACGTACTCCCGGGCCTCATCGATCTGATCGACGAGCCAGGTGAAGGACGCCTTATAGTCCGTGATCAGCGTGAGCTGGTTCCCCTCCTGGATGGGGAAGGCGCCGAGATTGCGGTTGAGCACCACGGTGGCGCTGAGCTGCTCATGCTCACGCAGCTGGTCCGAGAGCTCCATCTGACTGGTGGCCTGCAGCAGCGCGGCATTCATCCGTCGCTGACGCTCCTGCCGACGGGAGGAGAGCTTGCTGCGACCGAAGAGCAGGAACAGCGGCAACCCGATCGCCGGGATGAAGAAGATCGCCAGCAGCCAGGCCATCGCCGTGTTGGGGCGGCGATTGGAGGGGATGATGCCGATCACGGCCACCCGGACGCCGATCTCGAACACGAGGATGCCCAGGAGGATCCCCTGCGGCAGGGAGTCCAGTCCCAACCCGCTAAATGGCCACAGCAACGCATACCCTCCAAGGTGTTCTGAGACAGCCTACTGGGTCTGCCCCTGCCGATCACCGCTGGCGGCCCACTCAGGGGCTAGGCTGTAGCCATGGCTGAGCACTTTCGTGATGACTCTGTGGCCGCCGTCGCCGTACGGATCGACGCCGAACACCCCACCGGTGCGGTCTTTGACCCGCACCAGCCCCAGCTGCGGATCACCGACCTCGGTGCCATTCGCGGGGACGGGATATTCGAGACGATGTTCGCCGTGAACGGCACGCCGCGAAAGCTCGACGCACACCTGGCCCGACTGCGCCGCTCCGCCGGCATCCTTGACATCGGCATCCCCCCGGCGGACTCCTGGGAGGCCGCCATCGGGCTGGGCCTCGAGGAGTACCGCGCCCGGGGCGGGGTGCCCGAGGAGCTCGCGGTCAAGCTCGTGGCCACCCGAGGCGTGGAGGGCGAACCGGCCTCCGAGGATCCAGCCTTCGCCGGCACCTACTGGCTAATGCTGACTCCGGTGGCTGAGAGCATGCGGTCCAACCGCGGCAAGCCGCTGGCTGTGACGCTGCTCGACCGCGGCTACGACTCCACCGCCGCCGAACGGGCGCCCTGGCTGGTGCTCGGCGCCAAGACCCTGAGCTACGCGGTGAACATGGCGGCGTTGCGCCACGCCGACGCTGGCGGTTACGACGACGTCATCTTCACCACCTCCGACGGCCAGGTGCTCGAGGGCCCGACCTCCACGGTGCTGATCGCGAAGGCGGGCGCCGAGGGTGAGCCGCCGACGCTGATCACCCCGGTGCTGGAGACCGGCATCCTGCCGGGCACCACCCAGGGAGCGATCTTCACCGCGGCCGAGCGGGCCGGCTGGAAGCTCGGCTACGGGCCGCTGACCCCGGAGGACCTCTATGCGGCGGACCATCTGTGGCTGCTGTCCTCGGTGCGACTGGCTGCTCCGGTGAACCGGATCGATGAGCATGAGCTCGCCGTGAACCCGGAGCTCACCGCGGCGCTGAACAGCTTCCTCGACCAGGACCTGCCGGTCAACCACCCGCTGGACTGAGCTGCGCGCCCTGGGCGCTAGAGCTGGCGGGCGTTGCGCAGCACCGGGACCAGCTCCCGGGTCCGGCTGACCAGTTCGGGGTCCAGCTCGGCGATCAGCAGCTCGGGCGCACTGCCGGCCTCGCTGAGCGGGACGCCCAGCGGGGACACGATCATCGAATGACCGATCCCGGTGGGCGCTCCCTGTACCGCCTCCACTCCGGCGGCGGTGGGATCCGCCTGGCCGCAGGCCAGGATGTACTGCGTGGAATCCAGCGCCCTGGCCTGGGCGAGCAGCCGCCACTGCTCCAGCTTGCCCTCCCCCGCACCCCAGGAGGCCGGCACCAGGGTCACCTGTGCGCCAGATCGGGCATGGGCGGTGAACAGGTTCGGGAAGCGGATGTCGTAGCAGGTGGCCAGCCCGAAGGTGATGTCGTCGAGGACGAAATGCGCCGGGCTTCGGCCGGGCTGGACGCCGTCGGACTCCTTGAAGCCGAAGGCGTCATAGAGGTGGATCTTGTCGTAGGCGACGTCGATCTCCGCGGCCCCGCCGGCGCCGGCGGGGCCCACGGCGATCAGCGTGTTGACCACGCGGGGTCGACCGTCAGCGCTGGGAACCCCGGGGGTGAACATCCCGGCGACGATCACGATCTGGAACTCCCGCGCCAGGCCACGGACGGCCTCGGCCCAGGCGCCGGTGACCGGTTCGGCCACGGGCGGCAACGGGTGCCCGAAGGCGCGCTGGGCGGCCTCGGGGAAGACCACGACCCGCGCCCCGGCCTGCGCGGCACGCGCGGTGTAGTCCCGGATCAGCTCCAGGTTGGCATCGGGGTCCGGGCCGGTGGTGATCTGAGCGGCAGCAATGCGCATCGATCAGACCTCTGCGCGATCTCCAGCCTTGCTGCGGAGCTTCTTCACCGTGGAGCTTGCGCCCCGCTGTGAGAGCACCTGCACGGCGGCGGAGACGACGGCAGAGCCGATGGAGAAGGCCAGGGCGCGCTTGAGGGTCATCTCGTCGTTGGCCACACGAGGGGCGTCGTCGCCGGTGGTCTTCTTCCACACGAAGTCGAAGATCCGCGTGGCGACGAAGCCGCCGGCCAGTGAGATGCCAAGAGCCATGCCCTTGTCCAGAAGCTTGTCCACAATTTTCTCCTCAGATGTGGTCAGGGGTGGTTCAGTGTCCTGGTGCTACTGTAGTGCACGTCATTTGAGACACGACAGGGGAGCGCCCCTCGACAGGAGATCTGGCTGATCAGCCAGTATCCTGCCGGCAGGACGCTGAGAGTGGGCTGAAGGCCCAGACCCTCGCACCTGATCAGGTTAGGACCTGCGAAGGAAGTCGAGCATCTTCACTCGGATGTTTGAGCTGCGGCTCGAGCCTCCCTCCTGCGTGCTCTTGGTCCGCACTCACCGTCATGGGGAGAAGCATCATGAGCAGCAACAATCGCGCGGCCCCCGCAGGCCGCGGCACAGGCACACACTTCCCCGCCCGGTCATGGCGCTGGTCGGTGTCCGACATCGTGGTCGCCTCGGTGCTTGCGGTCGCCTCCGGGGTCATCTTCTGGGGCTGGAACCTCAGCTACCACCTGGTCGGGAACCTCTTCGTCCTCTACCCTCCGGTGGAGACCCTGGTGCACGGGATGTGGCTCTTCCCAGCCGTCCTGGGCGCACTGGTCATCCGCAAGCCCGGCGCCGCGATCTATTGCGAGATGGTCGCCGCGGCGGTGTCCGCCCTGCTGGGTTCGCAGTGGGGGCTCACCGTGCTCTCCTCCGGCTTCATGCAGGGACTCGGGGCCGAGCTGATCTTCCTGGCGGTGGCCTACCGCCGGTTCTCGCTGGAGTTCGCGATGCTGGCCGGCGCCGCCTCCGGGCTCACCGGCGGGATCACCTATCACTGGATCGTGCCGATGTACGCCTACGCCCCCACGGAGACGATCATCCACATCGCCTGCTTCGCGTTCTCCGGGGCGATCATCGCCGGGGTGCTCCCCTGGCTCGCCACCCGCGGGCTCGCGGCGGCCTCGGTGCTGGGACCGCTGGCCTCTCGGCGGGCCCATCGAGAGCCTCGACTGGGTCTCGGCCGCTCACATGGGTGATCCGGCGGGTCAGCGTGCGGATGACGCTCCAGGCGAGGCCGGGCTCTCGCGGGGTGAGTCGACCCAGACGCGACCCGGAGGCGGAGTGGCCGTCATCGCGCGGGGATGGTCCTGGACCCATGCCGAGCGGGAACGTCCCGCCGTCGCGGGCCTGGACCTGAAGATCGCTGCCGGGGAGAAGGTGCTGCTGGCCGGACCCTCCGGGGCGGGGAAGTCCACCCTGCTCCACGCGCTGGCCGCGGTGCTCCACGACGACGAGGCCGAGGTCCACGGGCAGCTGCTGCTCGACGGCGTCGCTCCCGACCAGGCCCGCGGCCGGGCCGGACTGATGCAGCAAGACCCGGAATCTCAGGTGGTGCTCTCTCGGATCGGCGACGACGTGGCCTTCGCGGCCGAGAACCTCGCGGTGCCCCGGGAGCAGATCTGGCAACGGGTGCGGGCGGCACTCACCGAGGTGGGGCTGGAGGGCTTCGGCCTGGACCATCCGAGCGCGAAGCTCTCGGGAGGACAGAAGCAGCGGCTTGCCCTCGCCGGGATCCTCGCGATGCGCCCAGGACTGCTGCTGCTGGATGAACCCACCGCGAACCTGGACCCCGAAGGCGTGTGGCAGGTCCGCGACGCGGTGCTCGCCGCGGCCGAGGCCACCGGCGCCACCATCATCCTGGTGGAGCATCGCCTTGAGGTCTGGGCGGAGCAGATGGACACGCTGCTCGTGCTCGAGACCGGGGGCGGCATCCGCAGACGCAGCCCCGCGGCGGAGATCTTCACCGATCCCGCGCTCCGCGAGGAGCTGGGCGCGATGGGACTCTGGGTCCCCGGTCGCGACCCGCTGCAGGAGCTGCCGGCTTGGCCGGGTGAGGCCGTGCTGCCGGGTAAGGCCGTGCTGCCGGATGAACCTGCGCGGGATGTGAAGTCTGCATGGGGCGGGATGCCTGGGCCGGCGCCGGGCGAGCCGCTGCTGCTGGCCGAGGGCCTCGCCGTCGGCCGCCACTCCCCCAAGGCTGGCTGGCGAAGCGCCCAGCCCGGCGCGCCGACGCTCACGGATCTCGATCTGGTGATCCGCCGCGGCCAGACCCTGGGCATCACCGGTGCCAACGGTGCGGGGAAGTCCACGCTGCTGCTGACCCTGGCGGGACTGCTGCCCGCCCACGCCGGGAGCCTCGCCGCGACGGCGGAGCTCAAGGGTGGTGCGGCCGGCGCGGGGCTGGCCGCGGACCCGCATGAGTGGCGCTCCGCAGACCTGGTCGCCCGGATCGGCGTGGTGTTCCAGGAGCCGGAGCACCAGTTCGTGCGCAGCACGGTGCGCGAGGAGCTGGCCCTGGGGGCGCAGCAGGCGAAGGTTCCCGGCACCGCTGATCCGTTGTTCACCGAAGAGCAGGTCCAGGACCGGGTCACCGGGCTGCTGCAGCGGCTGGGACTCTCCGAGCTGGCCGAGGCCAACCCGTTCACGCTCTCGGGCGGGGAGAAGCGCCGCCTCTCGGTGGGCACGGTGCTCTCGGCCGGGCCGCAGGTGCTGATGCTCGATGAGCCCACCTTCGGCCAGGATGCGCGTACCTTCGCGGAGCTGATTTCGCTGCTGCGCGAGCATCTGGACTCCGGTGGCACGGTGCTCGCGGTCACCCACGATGCGGACTTCCTGCGCGGGCTCCAGGCCGAGGAGCTCCAGATCGGGGCCACCGGCCGGGCCGCGCCGGGGACCGGTGAGCAGCCCGGGGCGTCAAAGGCCGGGAAGCAGCCCGAGGCGCCGGGCGGGGAGCTCTTCGCCGCCGTGCGGTCGCTCTCATGGCTGGGTCGGCGCAATGCGCTGGCCAAGCTGATCGCGGTCTTCCTGATCACTGCGGCGCTGGTGATGACCATCGATGTAGTGAGCTCCGGCGTCGTCATCCTGGCCGCCCTGGCGCTGCTGCCCTTGGCCGGGATCCGTCCGGCGGGCTTCCTGCGGCGGATCTGGCCCTTTGCGGCGGGCGCCGTGCTGGCCGCCTGGGGCACCGCGATCGCGGCCGAAGAGTCCGGGCGGGTGCTCCTGGACCTGGGATTCACCACGATCAGCGAAGGCTCGATCACGCTGGGGCTCGCGCTGGGCGCCCGGGCGTTTGCGATCGTGCTGCCCTCGGTGATCGTGTTCTCCACCACGGATCCGACCGACCTGGCGGACTCTCTGGCCCAGCAGCTGCGGCTGCCGGCGCGGTTCGTGCTCGGGGCGCTGGCGGCGATGCGGCTGCTGGGTCTGCTGGCGGAGCATTGGAGAACCATCGGGCAGGCCCGCCGGGCCCGCGGGGTGGGCACGCATGGCGGAGTCGTGGCGCGGATGCGCGGCACGGCCTCGCAGGCGTTCGGCCTGCTGGTCCAGGCGATCCGGATGGCCACCCGACTCGCGGTGACCATGGAGTCGCGTGGGTTCGGCGCAGGTCCGCGCAGCTGGGCGCGCCCCGCCCGGTTCAGCGCGGCAGACCTGCCGGTGATCCTGGGCGGCGCCCTGATCGGGGCGCTGGCGGTGACCGCGGCGGTCCTGAGCGGGACCTGGAACTTCGTCTGGACCTGATCGACGGCAGCCCCGGCTGCCCGGAAAAGCGGGAGCAACGGGCGGCTCAGCCCCGGGAGGGCGGGATGTCCCGGCTGATCCGCTCCACCGCGCTGGCGAGCTCATCGTGGGTCAGCAGATCGCGGCGCATGTGCTTGGTCCGGTAGCCCGAGCGCCCGACCACGTGGGCGCTGACCGGGGCGGTGAGCAGCTGCAGGCCCCAGGCGAGCAGCACGATGGCCACCCATTCCCAGGACCGCCAGGTGATCGCCGCGGCCAGCAGCAGCGAGAGCAGACCCAGCACCTGGGGCTTGGTCGCGGCATGCATCCGCGAGTGCAGATCGGGCAGCCGGACCAGGCCGACGCCGGCGGCCAGGGACATCAGACCGCCGATCACCAGGAGCACCGAGGCCACGGCGTCGAGGATCAGATCTGCGTCGAGAGACTCAATCATCACGGCCCTCCTGCTGTCTGGACGGACCAGGCGCACCCTCGGCGTCAGCCTCGGGGCCTGCGCTCGGCGCGGGAGCGGGGCCCTTGGTTTGATCCTCATTCCGGCGCGGGGTGAACCCGGAGCGGGCCAGGGCGGAGAACCAGGAGGTGGACTCGTCCTCTCCCTCCTCCACCTCCAGTCCTGGCATCCTCGGGGTGCTCACGGGGTCCTGCGGGGCCTCAGGCTCGCTCTCCGAGCCTGCGCGGGGGATCGCCGGAGCCACCGGTGGCCCCGGGTAGGGGTCTTGCTCCGAGGTCTCGCCCGCGACCTCTTCAGGAGAGCGCACGACCACATAGCGGGCGATGGCCACGGCGCCGAGGAACCCGATCACGGCCGTGATCACCACGAACATGATGAAGTCCTGGTGATCGTTGACCACCATCTCCACGATCATCATCGAGGCCACGATGATCAGCATCACGTCGAGGCTGATCACCCGGTCCAGCACCGAGGGGCCCTTATAGATCCGGTAGACGCTGCCGATGGCGCCGACGGCGAGCAGCACCTGGGTGATCTGCACGGCGATGTCCAGCATCAGTGCTCCACCTCCTCGATCGTGACCCGCTCCGCGGAATCGGCCGAGCCGGCGCCTTCATCGACGCGACCGGCTGCGCGTTCGGCGTCCCGTGCTGCTTCGCTGGGACCGTCTCCGCGGTGTGTGAACGGCGCATCGCGCTCGGTCTTGGAGAAGCCTGACATCCGGCCCAGGCGCTTCTCGGCCCTGACCACTGCGACATCGGAGCGGTTGCCGCAGGTCATGATGATCAGCGCCTCGGTCTTCAACGCATCCTGGCGGATCTCCTCGGCGTCGTCGTCGGAGTCGACGTCCAGCGTGTGGAGGTACAGCGTCGCCGTCGTACGGTCCACGTCGAGGACCAGGGAGCCCGGCACGAGCGCGAGCGCATGCCCGGTGAGCGTGACGATCAGGTCGTCATGGCTGCGCAGCTGGATCGAGATGATCGAGTTGCGCACCTTCGGACCGACCACGACGGCGATCCAGGAGACCTGGAAGGAGGCGGCGACCATCTTGACCAGGAAGCGCAGCGCGAAGACGAGCCCCCACAGCGGGTTGAGCCGTCCGCTGCCGCGCAGCGGCGGCAGATAGAACACCCGCACGATGATCGTGGCGTAGACCGCGCCGATGATGAACGTGCCCAGCGTGAAGTCCTGCCAGATGGCCATCCAGAAGAAGCCCAGGAAGGCGATCAGCGGCAGCTCCAGCTTCAGCGGAGTCTTGGGCCTCTTCATCATCGATCATCCCCGTCCGTGATCTCCGGGAGGACCTCGGCGTCCTCGTCGTCGGGCTGCAGCGAGGTCTCCACCGGAGCATGCTCGGCCGCGCCGTCGTCGTCGAGCTCATAGTCGATCAGGAAGGTGGCCGCGAACTCCTCGAGCTCATCGCGGACGCCCTCGGTGCGCTCGGGCCCGAAGACCGCCTCCAGGTAGGGGGTGCGCTCGTACATGTCCTGCGCGGCGGCCCGGGAGAAGTCCATCAGCGGGCCGGCGAAGACGCTGAACGCCAGAGACATCGCGACCAGCGCCGCGGTGGGAGCCACCATGGACATCGGCAGGTAGCGCTTGTTGGCCGCACGCGAGTGGGCCAGGGTCTTGGACATCAGCTGCCGCTCGGGAGTCTCATCGGCGTCCTCGGGCTTGCGCCAGAAGCCACGGGTCCAGATCCGTGCCACTGCCATCAGGGTCAACAGCGAGGTCAGCACCGAGGCGATCACCAGGGTCCAGGTGATCCAGGTGTTCTCCGCGATGCCGCCCTGCATCATGCCCAGCTTGCCGACGAATCCGGAGAACGGCGGAATCCCGGCGAGGTTCATCGCGGGGATGAAGAACAGCAGTCCCAGCACCGGGGAGATCTTCGCCAGACCACCCAGGCGCAGCACGTTCGAGGTCCCGGACCTGCGTTCGATGAGTCCGGTGACCAGGAATAGGGTGGTCTGGATGGTGATGTGGTGGGCCACGTAGTAGATGGTGGCGGCCATGCCGATGATCGAGCTCAGCGCGAGGCCGAAGACCAGGTAGCCGATGTGGCTGATCAGGGTGAAGGAGAGCATCCGCTTGATGTCCGCCTGCGCCAGCGCGCCGAGGATGCCCACGATCATGGTCAGCGCCGCGACGATCATCAGCGCGGTGTTGATCCGCTCCCCCGGAAAGAGCAGCGTCTCGGTGCGGATCATCGCGTAGATCCCGACCTTGGTGAGCAGCCCGGCGAACACCGCGGTGACCGGCGCCGGCGCCGTGGGGTAGGAGTCCGGCAGCCAGAAGGCCAGCGGGAAGACCGCCGCCTTGATCCCGAAGGCCACCAGCAGCATCACGTGCAGGGTCAGCTGGGTGCTGGGATCAAGATCTGCGAGGCGCAGCGCGAGATCGGCCAGGTTCACCGTGCCCGTGGCGGCGTAGATCATCCCGATCGTGATCAGGAAGAGCATCGAGGAGACGATCGAGACCACCACGTAGGTGACGCCCGCCCGGATCCGGGACTCTCCCCCGCCCAGGGTCAGCAGCACATAGGAGGCGGTCAGGAAGATCTCGAAGCCCACGTAGAGGTTGAACAGGTCCCCGGCGAGGAAGGCGTTGGAGACCCCGGCGACCAGGATCAGGTAGGTGGGATAGAAGATTGAGACCGGACCGGAATCGTCCTTCTCTTCGGCCGCACCCTGGCCCACCGCGTAGAGCAGCACGCACAGGGTGATGATCGAGGAGACCAGCAGCATCAGCGCCGAGAACCGGTCGATCACCATCACGATCCCGAACGGTGCCGGCCAGCCCCCGAGGTGGATCGCGTGGGCGCCACCGTCCCAGACCTGGCTGAGCAGCGTGACCTCGAGGATCACGGTGAGCACGAGTGCACCGATGGTGATCGCCCGCTGGGCTGACTTGTTGCGGTAGAACGCGAAAGCGAAGCCGGCCCCGAAGAACGGGATCAGCACGGCCAGCGGGGTGAAGTTGAGCAGCTCGGCGTTCATCGGCGCTGGCCTCCTTCACTCGGGTCTGGGCCATCCTCGGGATCCTCGGTGGGGTCGGCATCGGAGATCTCCCGGTGGGGCGGTCCGTCGGCACGCCCGGCTCCGATGGTGACATCGCGATGATCCGGATGCGTCTCCTCCACCGCTCCGGCCACGTCCTCGGCGTCTGAGCCGCGGCGCGGGTTCAGCAGCTGAGGACCCGAAGAGTCGGTGTCATCGGCGAACTCGGTGGTCTCGGTGGCCAGCTCGGCGTCCTCCTCGGTGTCGTGGACCTTCGCGTAGGAGGCGACCCGGCGGTCTTCCTCGTCATCGGCGAGCTCGTCCTGCCGGGCGAGCACCCAGGAGCGGTAGATCAGCGCCAGCATGAAGCTGACCAGTGCGAAGGCGATCACGATGGCGGTGAGCAGCAGCGCCTGCGGCAATGGGTCGAGGTATTCCTGGGCGCCGATGTCGGGATCGTAGATCGGGGCGAGGCCGGCGCGTCCTGCGGTGTGCAGCAGCAGCAGGTTCACGCCGTTGGAGATCAGGATGATGCCGAGCAGCACCCGGGTCAGCGAACGCTCCAGCAGCAGGTAGATGCCGATGGCGAAGAGCGTACCCATGAGGACCAGCAGGGTCAGGTTCACGGTCATCGTGCCACCCCCGCGGAGGTCTCACCGTGGATGCCGTGGGCGGTGGTGGAAGCGCGCTGGCCCTCACGTTCGCTGCGCACGTCGATCTCCGAGCCGAGGCTGCGCAGGATGTCCACGATCAGGCCGATGACCACCAGGTAGACCCCGACGTCGAAGAGGATCGCGGAGACGAAGTGGTGCTCACCGAAGATCGGCAGGGTGAGGTAGAAGTCGAAGGACTGGAAGGCCTGCCCGCCGGCGATCATCGGGGCCAGCCCGGTGAAGCAGGCGATGGCCAGGCCCCATCCCATCAGGGCGCCGGCGGAGAACGGGATCGCAGCCTCGAGCTCGTAGCGCCCGCCCGCCAGGTAGCGCAGCACGAAGGCAAGTCCCGCCAGCAGCCCGCCGGCGAAGCCGCCGCCCGGCAGGTTGTGTCCGGCAAGCAGCAGGTAGAGCGAGATCATGATGATGCCGTGGAACATCAGCCGGGTGATCACCTCGAAGACGATGCTGCGGTGCTCCGGAGCGACGGTGCGCCCGGCCACCAGCCAGGCCTCGCGGGCCACTGTGGCGAATGACCTGGCGACCTGGATCTCGCGGACCTGCCGCGGGGAGAGCGCCTTGTCCGATAGCACCCGTCCCACGGTGCCGCTGGGGACCTCGTGCAGCTCTCGGCGCTGCACGTCGCGGCGCTTCACGAAGATCAGTGAGGCGATGCCGGTGGCTGCGGCCGCGAGCACGGTGATCTCTCCAAAGGTGTCCCAGACCCGGATATCCACCAGGGTGACGTTGACGATGTTCGCGCCCTGACCGACCTCATAGGCCATCCATGGATACTCCATGGACACCGGGACGGCGGAGCGGGAGTTCATGGACATCGCCGCGACGGCCATCATGACCACGCCGAAGCCGATGCCCAGGGCCGCGCGGCCGAACTTGAATCGGGTGGGGCTCTGGGTCCAGATCCCCGCCGGGAGGCTGCGCAGCGCCAGGACGAAGACCACCAACACGATGGACTCCACCAGCAGCAGGGTCAGCGCCAGGTCGGGGGCGCCCTGCAGCGCGAAGATCCCGGCGATGCCCCAGCCGCAGAGTGAGACCATCAGCACCGCCATGAAGCGCTTGGGCGCCCAGATCGCGCCGGAGGCGCCGGCCAGGATGATCAGGGCCAGCACCACCTGCAGCGGCTGTTCGGCGATGATGAAGGAGTCCACCATCCACCGGTCGGTCACCCCGGCGCCTCCGGGGGCGCCGAAGATCACCACGCTCAGCGGGACCACGGTCGCCACGGCGAGGATGATGAACAGGTACCAGCCCAGCGCGCCGCGCTGGGTCCGCGCGGTGACCCAGGAGGAGAGCATGTCGACCCCGCGGACCGAGGCCCGGTAGCCGCGCTCGGCGTCGAGCACCGGTGGCACCTTGGCCTGCACGCGAGCGAAGGGCTCCCGGGCTCGGAAGAGCAGGTAGCCGAGCACCCAGGTCAGCGCGGAGAGCCCGAGCACCGGGGTCAACCCGTGCCAGAGCGCGAGATAGGTCGGTTCGACCTCGGGAACCACCGGGGCGAACAAGGTGGCCCAGGGTTCCACCAGCGCCTGAACCGGCTGGGGGAACAGCGCCAGCCCCACCGTGATCGTCGCCAAGATCATGGGTGCGGCCAGGAAGACCCGAGGCACCGGGCCCTTGAACACGATCGGCGCCACCGCGGTCCCGGAGGCCTCCCGCTTGGTGGCGAAGGCACCCCAGAGGAACCGGGCAGAGTAGGCCACGGTGAGCGCGGAGCCCAGCACCACGCCAGCCAGCACCAGCCAGCCCCAGATCAGCAGCGAACCTTCACCGCTGGCCTCGGCGTAGCCGAAGAAGGACTCGAAGACGACCTCCTTGGCCACGAAGCCGAAGAGCGGTGGCAGTCCGGCCATCGAGGCGGTGCTGATCAGCGCGACGATGAACAGCGGACGCTGGGTGCGCGCCAGCCCGGAGAGCTTACGCAGGTCACGGGTGCCGGACTGGTGGTCGATGATCCCAACGACCATGAACAGCGCCGCCTTGAACAGCCCGTGGGCCAGCAGCATCGTCAGGCCGGCGAGCGCCGCGTCCTCGGTGCCCAGCCCGTTGACCATGATCAGGAAGCCCAGCTGGGAGACCGTGCCGTAGGCGAGCACCAGCTTGATATCGGTCTGGCGCAGCGCCCGCCAGGCGCCGACCAGCATGGTCAGCAGCCCGAGCCCGAGCACCAGCGGCAGCCAGAAGCTGGTCTCGTGGAAGCCCGGAGCGAACCGGGCCACCAGGTAGACCCCGGCCTTGACCATCGCGGCGGCGTGCAGATAGGCCGAGACCGGGGTCGGCGCGGCCATCGCGGCCGGAAGCCAGAAGTGGAACGGGACCAGCGCGGATTTCGAGAGGGCACCGAGCAGGACCAACACCGCCGCGATGTCCACGGCGGTCGCCGTGGCCGGGTCCGAGACCAGTTCCGGGGCGGCGGCGAGGATCTCGGAGAGCCGGTAGCTGCCGGCGAGCTGGCCGAGCCAGAGCAGGCCCACCAGCATCGCCAGGCCGCCGAAGGTGGTCACCAGCAGCGCCTGGATCGCGGAGCGGCGGGCGTAGATCCGGTGCGCGGAGAAACCGATCAGCAGGAAGGACAGGATCGTGGTGAGCTCCCAGAACACGAAGAGCATCACCAGGTCATCGGCGAGCACCAGGCCCAGCATCGAGGCGGCGAAGGCGAAGAGCTCCGCGGCGAAGGGACCTGCGGCGCGCTCGGAGGCGGAGAAATAGCGCGCACAGTAGAGCATCACCAGGGCGCCGACGCCGAGGATCAGCACCGACATGGCCAGCGCCAGGGCGTCGATACGGAACGCGAGCTCCACGCCGAACTGCGGGATCCACTCGATCACCTCGGCCGGTGGCGCGTTGGGCTCCCCGATGCCGGCCGCCTGATCGGCCTCCAGCACCGCGGGCACGTAGCTGAGGATCGCGACCATCGCCACCGCCAGGACTGCGGCGAGGAAGAAGAAGGTGCGCCGGCCGAACCGGTGGTACAGGAAGGGGGTCAGGATGCTGAGGGCGAACAGCACAGCCAGCATCCCAATGATCATGTACCCCGCTCCTCTCCAGTCAGCCGTGCCTCGCGCGCCCAACGGCGAGTTCCTGGATCCAGGTTCTGCGGCGGGAATCCCCTCAATGTTAACAAACCAGGGTTACTATGCCGCAATGAGCACCACTGAGCCCGCGGCGGGCACCGTCCTTGAGCCGTTGAAGAAGCGGCTCATCGCGGTCTGGAGCCTGTGGAGCTGGGGCAACGCCACCGTGAGCGCGGTGATGGTCACCTTCGTGTTCGGCACCTACATCGCTGACGCGGTCGGGCCCGGCGGGCAGGGCACACAGTATCTGACCACCGCGAACACCATCGCCGGGCTGATCATCGCGCTCACCGCGCCGGTGATCGGGCAGCGCGCGGACAACGGCGGCCGACGACGTCGCTGGCTCGCCCTCAACACGCTGATCGTGATCGCGCTGGTCGCCGCCTGCTTCTTCGTGAAGCCGGACCAGGCCTACCTGGTCCTGGGGGTGACGCTGATGGCCACGATGACGCTCTTCGACGAGTTCGCGAACCTGAACTACAACTCGATGATCACCGATATCGCAGACTCCCCGCGGATGGGCCGGGTCTCAGGCATCGGCTGGGGCTCCGGGTATCTGGGCGGCATCGCGATCCTGGCCATCGTCTACTTCGGGCTGGTCGCCGGGGAGCCACCGCACCTGTTCGGGCTGGGCGAGGACGAGATGATCAATGTCCGGGCGGTGGCGCTGGTGGCGGCCGCCTGGTTCCTGATCTTCTCGCTGCCGCTGCTGCTGACGCCGCTGAAGACCGCCGATCAGGAGGTGGTGCAGGACCGGGTCAGCATCCTGGAGTCCTACCGCCGGCTGATCGGGCTGGTGGTGGGGCTCTGGCGCGAGGACCGGAACACCTTCTGGTTCCTGGTCTCCTCGGCGGTCTACCGCGACGGGCTCTCTGCGGTGTTCACCTACGGCGCGATTCTCGGCGTCACGGTCTTCGGGTTCACCACCTCCGACATCCTGCTCTTCGGCATCGCCGGGAACGTGGCGGCTGCGTTGGGCGCGTTCATCGGAGGCTGGTTCGACGACCGGGTCGGTCCGCGCCGGGTGATCGCCACCTGTGTGACCGCGCTGATCATCACCGCCGGCATCCTGTACTTCCTCGACGTGGAGCGCAGCCTCGGCGGCTTCGTGATCACCCCGACGAGCGCCTTCTGGGTCTTCGGGCTGATGCTCTGCCTTTTCGTGGGCCCGGCCCAGTCCTCCTCGCGGGCCTTCCTGGCCCGGCTGGCTCCGCCGAGCCGCGCCGGGGAGCTCTTCGGGCTCTACGCCACGGCCGGCCGCAGCGTGTCCTTCCTGACCCCGGGGCTGATCGCGCTGCTGCTGTTCAGCGCCGGCGGCAGCGATAAGGCGATCATCCTCGGCGTGGTGGTGATCCTGAGCATCGGACTGGCCACCCTGACGCTGGTGCACAATCCCACCGGTCCGGCGAAGATGCGTGAGCACCGGGTGCGCGGCGGCGGCTGAGCGCCGCAGGCGGGCTACCTGATGATCGTGCGGTGGAAGTTCTCGTGGCTGCGCGAGGCCGTGGGCCCACGCTGGCCCTGGTAGCGAGACTGGTGCGCACCGGAGCCGTAGCCGTGCTCGGCGGGAGAGCTCAGCTGGAAGAAGCAGAGCTGGCCGATCTTGGACCCGGGCCACAGCTTGATCGGCAGCGTGGCCATGTTGGAGAGCTCAAGAGTGACCTGTCCGGAGAAGCCGGGGTCGATGAACCCGGCGGTGGAGTGGGTCAGCAGTCCCAGCCGACCCAGCGAGCTCTTGCCCTCCAGGCGGGCCGCGACGTCCTCGGGCAGGGTGACCGACTCGTAGGTGGCGCCGAGCACGAACTCCCCGGGGTGCAGGATGAAGGGCTCCTCGGGATCCACCTCCACCAGGCGAGTCAGCTCCGGCTGGTCCGCCGCGGGGTCGATGTGAGCGTATTTGTGGTTGTCGAACAACCGGAACATCCGCTCCAGGCGGACGTCCACGCTTGAGGGTTGGATCATCGAGAGCTCCAGCGGGTCCAGCTTGATCCGCTCGGCGTCGATCTCGGCTCGGATGTCTCGATCAGATAGCAGCACCCGCCCAAAATACCCCAGCGTCGCGCCGTCGGAGACGATCGGAGACGAGGTGGGCCTGCTCGCATTGCATTCTGTGCGCGTCCGTGATCGCGTAGAGGCATGACCGAGACACCCAATACTCAGCCAGAACAGACTCCCGCCGCCGAGACCACCGTCGAGCAGGCCGGCACCGCCGTCACGCTCGAGCAGGTCCTGATCCAGGGCCGGGACGGCAAGGCGGAGGCCGGCGAGATCATCCGTGCCTTCCTGACCAGCAGCGTCTTCTTCCTCAGCCCCGAGGAGGTCAGCGATGAGACCGGTTCGGTGAACCCGCTCACGCTGCAGGACAACGAGGGCAACCCGCTGATCGCGCTGTTCAGCACCACCGAGAACATCCCGGATGACTACAAGGAGCACGCTCCGCATGCCGTGGAGGCCCCCGGGGTCGCGATCGTGCAGTCCATCACCGGCGCCGGCATCATGATCGACGCCGGCCAGGAGCATGGGTTCCAGATCTCCGCGGAAGGTGTGGAGCGGATCCGCACCGACTTCATCAGCCCCGCCGAGGACGCCGAAGCCCAGCAATGAGCTGACCTCCGCTGAGCGGCAGCGCCGAGCTCACCCCGGACCGGGCTAGAGTGATGAGCTGAATCTGCTGCAGGAGCCGGGAGGAGCGACATGGGCGCGGTCCTCTCCGGCTTCACCATCATCTGGCTGATCATCGGGGTCGGCTGGATCATCGGCAGGTTCCGGGTGCTGGGTCCCGACGCGCGCGTGGTGATGAGCCGGGTCGCGTTCTTCGTCGCCTCCCCCTGCCTGCTCTTCGTCACCATCTCCGAGTCCTCGCTGCGCGAGGTGCTGGGCCCGCAGTTCGTGATCGCGACCATCGGGGCGCTGCTGACCCTGGTCGTGTTCATCCTGATCGGACGCTTCCTGCTGCTCAAGGGGCGCGCGGGCTCCGATCTGATGATCGGCGGGATGAGCGGCTCGCTGGTCAACGGCGCGAACCTCGGCTTCCCGATCGCGGCCTATGTGCTCGGCGACGTCGCGCTCGCCGCACCGATCATCATGTTCCAGCTGGCGATCTACACGCCCATCTACGTCACCGCGCTGGACCTGCTCACCCGCGATCAGGGAAGGACGACGAAGGTGCGGCCGCGGCCGCGGATCTCGGCGGTGCGCAGCATCGGGCAGTCGGCGGTGAACCCGATGATCATCGGGGCCGGGCTGGGATTGATCTTCTCCTGGCAGGGACTGCGCTTCCCCGCCCCGGTGCAGGAAGCCATCGAGCTGCTCGCCGGCGCCTCGATCCCGCTGATGCTGCTGGCCTTCGGACTCTCCCTGGTGGGCAGCCGGCCGCTGGATCGGGCCACCGGTCGGCGTCGTGACGTGTTCCTCGCCGCCGCCCTGAAACTGGTCCTGCATCCGCTGCTCGCCTGGGTGCTCGCGGCCTTCGTCTTCGGACTCGAGGACCATCAGGTGCTGGTCGCCGTGGTCATGGCAGCCCTGCCCACGGCACAGAATGTCCTGGTCACGGCCGTGCGCTATCAGGCCGGTGAGGTCATCGCCCGCGACACGGTGCTGCTGACCACCATCGCGGCGATCCCCACCGTAGTGCTGGTCGCGGCGCTCCTGGGTTGAACCGCCCGGCACACCGACCGGTCATTGCTACGCTGATCCCTATGTCGCAGGCCCCTCACTCCGCCCCGCCGCCCCCACCGGAGGCGGCCGAACACCGGCCCTCCCACCGCGGGCTGCTGGTGGCCTGGGCGGCCGCGCTGGTCATGGCGCTGGCGGTCGGCGGCGTGGCGATCTGGCAGGTCAGCGAGAAGATCTACACCCCGGGCCACACCGCGCAGGAATACTGGGACTCGATCACGCGAGGCAGTGGATCCGAGGCGCTGGGGTTCTTCGATCCCGCGGCGCTCGACGCCGCAGAGGCCGACCCCGTGGACAGCGTGCTGCTCGACGGCGAGGCGCTCGCGCGCAGCACCGCCGGCATCGAGAACGCCAGGTTCGGAGAGACCTCCGGAGCGCAGACCCGAGCGGTGATGCAGTTCGAGGTCGAGGGGGAGCCATTCGAGACCCGGCTGCCGATGGCCGCGCCACAGAACACGCTGGCCTTCTTCCCGGACTGGGAGCTCACAACGGCCTCAATGAGTCGGCTGCAGATCGATGTGCCCGGCGCCGCCGCCGGCGGCATCGCGCAGATCACCGTGAACGGCGAGCCGGTGAACCTCGAGGAGGATTCCGCCACGCTGCGCAGCTACGTCCCGGCCGTGGTGGAGATCGCCGTGGACAGTGAATGGCTGGTCGGCAGCTCACGCTATGTGGTGGTCCAGGAGAGCGGTGCAGACGTCGAGCAGGACGAGGCCGCAGAGCCCCACCAGATCACCCTGGGGCTTGAGGCCTCCGGGGCCGCCCAGGCGATGCTCCACGAAGAGGTCCAGGCCTACCTGGACGGCTGCGCCGACCAACAGGTGCTGATGCCCGCTGGATGTCCGATGGGCATCAACACCCCCAACCAGGTGGTGACCGAGTCCATCCGGTGGAGCATGCCCGAGCCGGATGAGCTCACCCTGGACTTCGACGAGGAGGGCTGGGACACCGCCGAGACCGACATGGCGGCCACCGTCAGCTTCGACTCGCGGCACTTCCACGACGGCGCCGCGCTCGAGGAGAGCCACCAGGTCGACTTCGGCCTGAACATCGCGGTCGGCGCCAGCGGCGACGAGCTGATCGTCGCGGTCTCCGGCTCCGATTGACCCTAACGGTAGACTCTGGCCCTGTGGCTGCCCAGAAGACTGCGATCCGCGACCCCGCGGAGACGAGGTCTGCAGTGGACCCCAAGACGCTGGAAGCCGCCGGGCTGAGCTCGGTCCAGGTGCTGGAACGGAACCGGCTGGGCCTCGCGAACGTCCAGCCCCGCACCACCTCGCGATCAATCACCGACATCCTGCGCACCCATCTGATGACGCTGTTCAATCTGATCATCGGGCTCTGCGCGCTCGCGATCATCCTGCTGGGACGCTGGCTGGACCTGCTCTTCGCCGTCGCCGCGGTGGCCAACGTCTTCATCGGGCTCTTCCAGGAGTACAGCGCAAAGCGCAAGCTCGATGCCATCGCGCTGCTGCACCAGGACGAGGTGCGGGTGCTGCGCGATGGGATGCTCCTGCAGATCCACCGTGAGCAGATCGTGCTCGACGACGTGGTCGAGCTGCGCCGCGGCGACGAGATCCCCGCCGACGGCGAGGTGCTGCGCTCCGAGGGACTCGACGTGGACGAGTCGATGCTCACCGGAGAGTCCGATGCTGTGGCCAAGCGCCGCGATGACCGGCTCCTCTCCGGGACCGCCGTGGTGGCGGGATCCGGCAGGTTCCGGGTGACCGCCGTCGGGGAACGGGCCCATGCGGTGCGCCTGGCCACCGAGGCCAAGCGCTACCAGAAGATCAACTCTGAGCTGCGCCGCGCGATGGAGAAGATCGCGTTCTGGCTCTCGCTGGTGCTGATACCCATCGTCGCGGTGGTGCTCAACGGTCAGATGCAGGCCTTCGGCGGCTGGAGCGCCGCCTGGGAGTCGGGCCAGTGGCGGGACGCGCTGGTCACCGCGGTGTCCTCGGTGACCGCCATGGTCCCGCAGGGGCTGGCTCTGATGACCACCATCGCCTTCGCCGTGGCCGCCGTGAAGCTCTCCCGGGAGAACGTCCTGCTGCAGGAGCAGCCGGCCGTGGAGATCCTCGCCCGGGTCGACGTGGTCTGCCTGGACAAGACCGGCACGCTGACCGACGGGACCATCGCCTTCCACCAGGCCACCGCGCTGAGCCCTAGGGGACTGCCGGACCCCGCCCGCCGCGACCCGGACTCCACCGCCCTGGAGGGGACCCGGGAGTGGGAGCAGGTGCTGGCCTTCTTCGGCGCCGATGAGGGCGCGAACGCCACCGCGGCCGCGCTGCGCGCACCCTACAGCGCGCTGCCCCGGCACCGGGTGGCCAGCCAGGTCCAGTTCTCCTCGGCTCGGCGCTTCTCCGCGGTGAGCTTCGCCGCGGACGCGGGCGGCCTGGCCGGGCACTGGGTGCTGGGCGCCCCGGAGATACTGCGCGGGGAGGCCACAGATCCGCAGGTGCACACGGAGGCGCTGCTGCGCCGCACCGACGAGCTCTCCAGCCGGGGCCTGCGCACGATGCTGCTGGCCCATGCGCCCCTGGATGCTCCGATCCTTCCCGGCGGCACCGGGCCGCTGGGCCGCGGGCAGCGGCTGCCGCGTGGACTCGTCCCGGTGGCGCTGCTGACCTTCAAGGAGAACGTGCGCCCCGAGGCCCACGCCACGCTGGAGTATTTCCGCGAACAGAACATCGCACTGAAGGTGATCTCCGGGGACTCCCCCAAGACCGCGGCCGCGGTGGCCCGCGAGGTGGGCATGGTCATCGAGGGCGACGCCGTGGATGCCTCCACGCTCACCGAGGATCCCGCGGCGCTGCGCGAGGTGTTGGAGCACCATTCGGTGTTCGGCCGAGTCTCCCCCGAGCAGAAGCGCACCATGGTGGAGGCGCTGAAGGCGGCCGGGCATGTGGTGGCGATGACCGGGGACGGGGTCAACGACGCCCTGGCCATGAAGAAGGCCGACCTGGGGATCGCCATGGGCGACGGCGCACCGGCCACCAAGGCCGTGTCACGGATGGTGCTGCTGGACGGGCGCTTCGACCGGCTTCCCTCGGTGCTGGAACAGGGCCGCAAGGTCATCGCCAACACCGAGCGGGTGGCGCATCTGTTCCTGTCCAAGACCGCCTATGCGATCCTGCTCGGGCTGATCTACGGGCTGCTGTTCTGGGAGTTCCCGTTCCTTCCGCGCCAGTTCTCGACCGTGGACTTCCTGATGATCGGGTTTCCGGCGTTCTTCCTCGCCCTGATGCCCAATCCGCGGCGCTACCGCCCGGGATTCCTGCGCCGCTCGCTGTACTTCTCACTGCCGACGGCGATCGCGATCGTGCTCGCCGTGGTCACGGTCAGCGCCTTCGGCCGGTACCTGCACGAGCCCGCGGGGGCGATCCAGACGGCGGCCACGCTGTGCCTGACCGCGGTGGGGCTCTGGGTGCTCAACGTGGCGCTGCGCCCGCTGACCTGGCCCCGGGTGGCGCTGATCGGGAGCATGTACCTGCTCCTCGCGGCGGTGCTGCTGGTCCCGATCTCCCAGCAGTACCACCTCTTCGCGATGCCCTCGGCAGAGCTGCTGACGGTCGCGCTGATCTCCAGCGTGCTGGGCTGCGGGCTCGTGGAGGTCGGGAGCCGGGCGGTCACCGCGCTGACCCAGCGCCGTGCCGAGCCGGGGAATACCGCGCTCGGCTCGGACGCTGGATAATGGACCAGGTGATGAGAACACTTCCTTCGTCGAAAGCGAGCCGAGCATGCTGAGGACCGTCCTGGGCGGCAAGATCCACCGCGCCACCGTGACCCACGCGGACCTGCACTACGTGGGGTCCATCACCGTGGACACCGATCTGCTCGAGGCCGCCGGGATCGTCGAAGGTGAGAAGGTCCAGATCGTCGACGTCACCAACGGCGCTCGGCTGGAGACCTACGCCATCGCTGGTCCACGCGGCTCCGGGGTCATCGGGATCAACGGCGCCGCCGCCCACCTGGTGGATCCAGGTGACCTGATCATCCTGATCTCCTATGTGATGCTCGACGCCGCCGAGCTCGCCGCCCACCAGCCGAAGGTGGTCCACGTGAACGGCGAGAACCGGATCGTCGAGCTGGGCCAGGATCCGGCCGAGCCGGTGCCCGGCGCGACGGACCAGCTGAACCCGCGCACCGCCGTCGTCGGCTGAATCAGGGTGAAATCAGGGGCCATCAGGGGTCATGGCCGTGACATCGGTCTGCAAAGCAGACTAAGTTCTAGAGGGACTCGTAAGACACGAGAGACTCATCCACCGTCAGAACGGAGTTGACCATGCGACTGTTCACACTGGGCGCCGGCATTGCCATCGGCTACATCATCGGCAGCAAGCGCGGCCAAGCAGAATTCGAGCGGAGCCTCAGCGCCGTGAAGAAGAGCGCCGCGGAGACCTGGAAGGACCCCAAGGT
This sequence comes from Nesterenkonia aurantiaca, assembly GCF_004364585.1. Classification (GTDB taxonomy): domain Bacteria; phylum Actinomycetota; class Actinomycetes; order Actinomycetales; family Micrococcaceae; genus Nesterenkonia; species Nesterenkonia aurantiaca. Next base: position 410,422 of record NZ_SOAN01000001.1, read on the forward strand.
CCAGGACACCGTGACCAAGGCCGGAGAGACCGCCAAGCAGTACGTCTCCACCGTGGCCGACTCGGTCAAGAAGCACGCCGACGACGCCGCCGCCCCGGTGACCGACGTGGCAGTCGACGCCGCCGCGCGCGCCGAGGACGCCGTGAAGAAGGCCGGCGCCAACACCGAGAAGCTGGTGGATCAGGCCGCCGAGAAGGTCGAGAAGCAGGCCGACGCCGCGGACAAGCAGGCCCGCGAGTCCTCCAACGGCAACAGCTCCTCGAGCAGCTCCTCCGGGACCAACGCGCGCTGAACCCAGGCACTGACAAGCAGTGAGGGCCGTGGGCACTCGCCTTTCGAAAAGGGCGGGAGCCCGCGGCCGACCTATATCCTGAGACCTATGCCGACTGAAGAATCCGTCACCCGATTGATCCGCGAGACTCTGGGCAGCCGTTCGCTGAACGAATACCCGGAGGCCCCGCGGCATGACCAGCTCCTGGGGCGAGCCCTGCGGCGCAGGCGAGTGACCTTGAAGCCGGTGGGTGAGCAAGGCCTGGTCTTCGTCTTCGGCGGGGTGGTGGTCGGCGGGATGGACTCGGTCGTGACCACCCTGGTCAGTGCCCACGCACGCCGGATCGTCGCGGATCCACAGCTTCTGCGCCGACATCTGGAGCTCCAGGAGGTGCCGCTGGCCGCAGAGCCGACCGAGGCTGGGGAGCCGACGCAGGCCACGGAGCTCGCAACGCCGTCCACGATCCGCGCCTTCGTCGTGGGCGAGCGGGTATCGGCCTCCTTGCTGCGACTGCCGGCCACGGTACTCGGCGACGGCCGCTCAACGCTGGAGCAGCTGCTGAAGGCCGACGCCCAGGCCCGCAGCAGACATGCGCTGCTGGGAAGCACCGCGCTGCCCAGCCCCTCCGAGGCTTCGATGCCGGCTGCGCGGGAGAAGCTGCGCCAGCGGGGCCTGGACCCCGATGCGGTGCCCGCCAAAGACGCGCTCGTGCGGCTGCAGGACTCGCTGGCGATCTCGGCCGGCGGGCTGACCATCGATGTGACTGCCACGCTGCCCGATGCGCTGCACGAGCTTGCGGTGGACGCGGTCATGGCAGTCCCCGGGCTCTTCGCCGCCGCCGTGGATCTCCAGGTCCCTGACCTGGAGTCCGCGGAGGGCGCCGTCGTGGTGGCGGTGCTGCCCGATGCCGATATCAGCCTCGCGCATCTGCCCGGTTACGGGGAGCCCAGAGACGTCGCCGGCGCGATCGCCGAGGAGATTCTGCTGCGCGCCTCCCGGTGATGGGCCCGGCGCGCGGGGTGATCCGCGCCCAGGTGCGGCCCTGCTTCGAGCAGCGTCTCACGCAGCGTCACCGGGGTCTCGGGGCGCTGTGGCAGCAGGCCGCGGCGCTGCAGCTCCGGAGTCACGAAGGTCTCGAAGCGTTCGAAGTCCGCGGGACGCACAGCCGCTGAGATGTTGAACCCGTCCACCCCGGAGAGCTCCTTGAACCGGACCAGTTCATCGACGACCTGCACCGGGTCCCCGACGATCAACGGACCCCGCCCACCGATGGAGACGAACTCCGCGACATCGCGCACGGTCCAGCGCCGGGTCGGGTCCTTGGTGAACATCGCCAGCGCCGACCGGTTCGCCTCGGTGGTGACGTCGGTGAGGACGTCGTCCTCCTGCAGCCCCGAGAGATCCACCCCGGTCCACCCGCCGAAGAGCGCGAGCGCCGAGGCGGTGTCCACGTACTCGCGGTATTCACGGAGCCGGGCCTGAGCCAGCTCCTGCGTCTCAGCCACGATGATGGTGGCCATGGCGAAGAACCGGACAGATTCGGGATCCCTGCCCGCCTCCAGCAGGGCGTTCCGGGTGCCGGAGACCTGGGTCGCCAGCCGCTGCGGGGAGGAGCTGATCACGAAGATCGCCTCGCCGTGGTCCACCGCGAACTTCTGACCCCGAGGCGAGGAGCCCGCCTGGAAGAGCAGCGGCGTGCGCTGCGGCCCCGGATGGGTGAGCATCTCACCAGGCACATTGAACCACTCCCCCTGATGCTCGATCGGGTGGACCTTCTCCGGGTCCACGAAGACCCCGGTGGACTTGTCCGCCAGCACCGCATCCGCCTCGAAGGAATGCTCGAAGAGCTTGTACATCACCTCGAGGTACTCATCAGCGCGGTCATAGCGCTCGTCGTGCGGGATCTGTGCGACAAGTCCGAGATTGCGCGCCGCGGAGTCCTGGTAGCTGGTGACGATGTTCCACGCGATCCGACCCCGGGTGAGGTGATCCAGGGTGGCGAAGCGTCGGGCCAGCGCGTAGGGCGGTTCATAGGTGACCGAGGCGGTCAGCCCGAAGCCGAGATGCGTGGTGGCCGCCGCCAGCGCGGGCACGATCACCTGAGGGTCCAGCAGCGGAAACTGCACTCCGCCGCGGGCCGCGGCCTCGGCGGTGCCGCCATAGACGTCATAGACCCCGGGGATGTCAGCCAGGAACAGCGAGGAGAATCCGGCGCGCTCCACGGTCCGGGCGAGCTCCGTCCAGTACTCGAGCGTGTCGAACTCCTCGATCCGGGATTCTGGGTGGCGCCACAGGCCTGGGGACTGGTGCACCGGGACCAGCATGTCGAAGGCGTTGAAATGGATGGTCATGAGCTCTCCTTGGCCTCGCCGATGGCGTTGAGCCCCTGGGGCACGGTGCCGTTGATCTCGTACTCGCCCAGCGAGCGGGCACGAAAGACGATCGGGTTGTGGGTGGCGATGGTCTGCGCGTTGCGCCAATGCCGGTCCAGCGCCTTGGTGCGCAGCGTGGCGGAGGCGCCCACGGTCTGGAAGAGCTCCGAGGTCACCGCCAGCACCAGCTCCGGCACACTGACCTGGGCCTGTTCCACGGCGATCTCCGCCTGGTGGATCGCACGCGGGGGCTCACCCTCGAACCCGGGGTCCCCGGTGCCGGCCTGCAGGCCTGCGCTCAGCGCCCGGTCCAGGGTGCGGGCCGCCTGGAGCACCGCGGCCTCGGCCACGAAGGCCTTCGAGGACATCCGACCCACCACCTGCTGGATCAGCGGGTCCTGGCTGAAGGCCTGCCCCGCGGTGGAGGTGTTGAAGGTGCGGGTGCGCCGGGCCAGGGTGGAGGTGGCGTCTGCCAGCGCGGCCCTGGCGATGCCGACCTGCACGGCGAGCAGGTAGAGCTGGAAGAACGCCGCCTCATGGACCGATTCGTGGTCCCCGGGCCGGCGTGCGAGCACCGCGAGGTCCTCCACCGCGACCGAGTCCAGCAGCGTGGTGCCGGTGCCGGTGAGCTTCTGCCCGAAGCCGTCCCAGTCATCGAGCAGCGTCACTCCGGGGGCATCGGTGGGCACCACCGCGAAGCGCCGCCCTTCCCCCTCAAGAGCCTGGGCGGCCGAGACCCGGGTATAGCTGGAGAAGATGGTGCCGGTGGAGTAGTACTTCTCTCCGGTGAGCAGCGCGGCGCCGTGCTCGTCGCGGTCGAGTCGGGTGTTGAGGCTACCCAGCGCGTTGCCGCCCTTCTCGGTGGAGGCGTTTCCCACCGTGGCGCCCTGGCGCACTCGGGCGTACCAGAGCTCACGCACCGGCGCCGGCTGGAAGCGCAGTGACTCGACGAACCCGAAGTGGCCCCGGTAGAGGTGGGCGATGTTGGAATCGGCTTCGGCGAGCGCGATCACCTCGGTGATCAGCTCCTGAAGACTCAGCTCCTCGCCGCCGAACTCGACCGGTACGCGCAGCGCGCCGAACCCGGCGTCGTCGAGCCAGCCGACCTGCTCGAAGGGCAGGGTCCGTTCCAGCTCCCGCTGCACGGCACCTTGCCTGATCCGGCTCAGCAGCTCGGTCGGAATGCTGCGACTCATGATCCGTTCACCTGCTCCCATGCGGCGTCGATGTCTCGGTCGAAGGCCGGGGTGAGCAGACCGTCGAGGTATTCGCCGTACCACTCACGGACCTCCGTGGAGTGGTAGGCAGCCTTGAGCGCCTGGTAGCGCTCGGGTTCCTCGTCTCGGAAGCCCGGGCGGGCGCAGACGGCGAGGGCGAAGGGCAGCGCCTCCTCGGCCGATTCCATGATCAGCACCTCCTCGGGGAGCACGTCGATCTCGGCGAGCAGCCGGGCGAAGCCGAAGACGGCGTCGACGTCGGAGTAGATCTGCCCCACGGACTGCTGGTCCACCTCGATGAACTGCAGGTTCTTGGGGTTGGCGGTGATGTCGCGGACGCTCAGCGCGGCGACCGGCTTGGACTCGTCGATCTCGATCAGTCCGCCGCGGGCCAGCAGGCGTATCCCGCGTCCGTTGTTCGCGGTGTCCACCGGCAGTGCGATCTGGGCGCCGTCGGGGATCTCCTCCAGGGAGTCGTAGCCCTGGGAGTAGATGCCCGAGGGCTGTTCGAACATGAAGAAGATCGGTTCGATGTCTAAGTCGTTGTCCTCGTTGAACTGGCGCAGGTAGCTGATGTTCTGGAAGAAGTTGACGTCGTACTCGCCGTTGCTCACCGCATGGTTGGGCTGGATGATGTCGGTGACGTAGGTGGCGTCGAACTCCCAGCCCTCGGCCTCCAGGATGCGTTCGGCAAGCTGGGTCGGCTCCTGGAAGGGTGCGTTCTCGGTGACCACCAGGCGCAGCGTGCGCGCGGAGCCGGCTCCGCCGAGGAGCCCGCAGCCGGAGGTGAGGCTCCCGACGCCGAGCAGAGCGGCCAGGCCCAGTGAGCCGCTCAATACTCGACGCCGGGAGAGTGTGGGGGCGCTGGAGGTGCTCATGCGCTGAAGTCCGTCCAGATCTGTTCGGCGTTGTCGATGGTGATGAAGTCCTCGAAGTCGATGACCCCGCCCTGGTAGTCCTCGAACCACTGCTGGACCTCTTCGGACTGGAAGGCGTCCTGCAGCGCCTGGGCCTGTTCATCGCTGACCCCGTCTGGTCCGACGGCGACCACGCAGGTGAACGGGGTGCGCACCTCTTCGCGGCCGTCCTCGATGCTCAGTGCCGTCTCCTCCACGTCGAGGTCGGCCTCGGCGATCAGCCGGACGAACGCGAAGCCGGCGTCCACATCGGGCAGCACCTGCGCGGCGGACTGCTGGTCGGTCTCCACGAATCGGAAGTCCCGAGGATTCTCCGTGATGTCGTTCTGGGTCAGGTCGATGATCGAGACGCTCTCGTCGATCTCGATCAGGCCCTCATCGGCGAGCAGCTGCAGCGCCCGGCCGTTGTTGGAAGGGTCCACCGGCAGGTTGATCTCGGCTCCGTCGGGCAGCTCTTCCAGCGAGTCATACTCCAGCGAGAACAGGCCGGCCGGGGCGTAGTAGACCGAGAACAGCGGCTGGACCGCCGTGTCATTGGACTGGTTGAAGTTGTTCAGATACGCCAGGTGCTGGAAGTAGTTGCCCTCGAACTCGCCCTGATCGACCACCTGGTTGGGCTGGACGATATCGGTCATATAGGTGATGTCCAGTTCGTAGCCCTGCTCCTCGAGCAGCCCGGCGGCGATCTCGGCGGGCTCCTGGAAGGGTGCGGACTCGGTGACCACGATGCTGATGGTGGAATCGTCCTCCACCAGCCCGCAGCCGGTCAGGCTCAGGGCGGCGGCGGAGAGGACTGCTCCGGCGAGGATCGCGGGGCGTGGAGGATTCATGGGTTTGAGCTGCTTTCTCTGGCTGGGCCGCAGGGGCCCAGAGGGTGTGCGGGAAGGAGCCGGGCGCGAGGTCGGAGGCCCGCCCTGGCGGTGTGGTGCGGTCTTCTTCTGCGTGCTGGCGCGACTGCCGGTCAGGCGGTGATGCGCCGGTCTGAGGCCCGGGCGAGCCGGGTGCCGGTGAACTGCACCAGGGTCACCAGGAGCACCATCAGCACGATGGCGGCGATCATGGTGGGGGTCTCGTAGCGGTAGTACCCGTAGCGGATCGCGAGGTCTCCGATGCCTCCGCCGCCGACCAGTCCGGACATCGCCGAATAGGAGATGAAGCTGACCGTGGTGATGGTGATCGAGCCGATCAGCCCAGGCTTCGCGTCGACCAGGAGCACGTTGCGGATGATCTGTGCGCGGGTGGCGCCCATCGCCCGGGAGGCCTCCACCGCCCCGGAGCCCAGCTGGGTGATGTTCTGCTCCACCAGGCGGGCGAAGTACGGGATGGCGTTGATCGTGAGCGGCACGATCACCGCGGCGGTGCCCACCGAGGTGCCCACCACGAATCGCGTGAACGGGATGATCGCGATGAGCAGGATCAGGAACGGGAAGGACCGGATCATGTTCACCACCCCAGAGACGAGAGCGTGGGAGCGTGGCCGCGGCGCCAGTCCGTCGGGGGCGTGGACGAAGAGCCAGATGCCCAGCGGGGTGCCCAGCAGGACCGCGAGCGGTATGGCGACCGCGATCATCGCGAAGGTCTCCAGCATGGCCTGGTTGATCTCGGGGAGCCGCTCGATGATGAGATTCATCAGTGCACACCCCCGGTCGACCCGGCCAGCGCGGCGTGCTGCGCGCGGTGCGTCTGGGCCTGTTGCGGGATCTGCTGGTCATGCTGGTCCAGCTCGTCCTCACCGGGACCTGGCAGACCTGCACCCGCGCCGCCGCGGTCCAGTCGAATCCCGTCGCTGAGCAGGTACTTTCCGATGGAGGTTCTCGGATCGAAGCCTTCCCGGAGCAGTTCGCTCGCGGGGAACTCCTCGACCACGCGCCCGTCCTCCATGACCGCGACGTCGTCCGCGAGGGCCTTGATGACCTCCATCTCGTGGGTCACGATCACCACGGTGATGCCGAACTCGCGGTTCACATCCGCGAGGTACTGCAGCACGGTGGCGGTGGTGAAGGGATCCAGGGCGGAGGTCGGCTCGTCGCAGAGCAGCACCTCCGGCTTGGTGGCCAGCGCCCGGGCGATCGCGACCCGCTGCTTCTGACCCCCCGAGAGCTGCGCGGGATAGACCGAGGCCTTGTCCGTGATGTCCACGATCTCCAGCGCCTCCGCGACCCGGCGAAGACGTTCACGGCGGTCCCTGACCCCGGCGAACTTCAGTGACAGCTCGACATTCTGGGCGACGCTGAGGTTGTTCACCAGATTGAATCCCTGAAAGATCATGCCGATCTGGTGCCTGGCCCGGCGCAGGTCGGCGTCGGAGAGGCTGGTCAGCTCGGTGCCGCCGACGCTGACCCGTCCGGAGCTGGGACGCTCCAGCAGATTGATGTTGCGCAGCAGGGTGGACTTGCCGGCTCCGGAGAACCCGATGATCCCTTGGATCTTGCCGCGCGGCACCTCGAGACTGACGTCATCGACCGCTGTCAGCGGCTCTCGGCCGCGGGCGGCGAAGGTCGTCGAGACATGGGACAGGGAAATCATGAGGCATGCTCCATCGGTCCTGGCGTTAGCACCCGGCGGAGGCGATGAAGCCCTCCGGGTTGCTGCGACGTCTTCGAGCCAGATCTCTCAGTCGCTCTGGATGGTTGAACGTCTTCACTGTAGGCGTGAACATAGTGTGGAAGTCAAGTCCGCTTCGGTGTTGCGTTTTATCTCACCAGATGAACTTGACGTTGATGGAATTCCTGGTCGGGGCGTAGGGTGAACCGCGTACCATCCCGAGCGGCCGAGAGATCTGGCTCGTCGACGCCGCAGCAACCCAGGGAGGGACACCTTTGCAAGGGTGTCTTTTCGCCGGGTGCTACCGCCAGGATCGATGGGAGTATCCTCTGATGATTTCGCCTGCCTCCACCCTGACCGCCACCTCCGCAGCAGCACCTGCCGAAGCCTCGAGCGCCCCGCCCGAGACGGCAGCGCCGAGTCGGCGGGACTACACCTCTCTCGACGTCGAGCTCTCTGGCGTCGGCCGGGCATTCGGCTCGCGCACCGTGCTGCGCGATGTCAGCCTGCGGGTCGCCCCCGGCGAGGTGCTCGCAATCCTGGGCTCCTCGGGCTGCGGCAAGTCCACCTTGCTGCGCGCCGTCGGCGGCCTGGATACCGGAAACACCGGTGAGATCCTGATCAACGGCTCCCCGGTGCAGCGCTACGACGAGCGCACCGCGGTCGGATTCCAGGAGCCGCGACTGCTGCCCTGGCGCTCGATCCACAAGAACGTCAGCCTGGGGCTGCCGCGCAGCCTCTCCAAGGCCGAGGGCCGTGAGCGCGTGGATGAGCTCCTGAAGCTGGTCGGGCTGCATGACCGAGCCTCGCTGCGACCCCGGGAGATCTCCGGGGGCATGGCGCAGCGCGCCTCACTGGCCCGCGCCCTGGCCCGCCGCCCCGGGGTGCTGCTGCTCGATGAGCCCTTCGGCGCCCTGGACGCGCTCACCCGGCTGAAGATGCAGGACCTGCTCCTGGATGTGCATGCCCAGACCGGGACCACGGTGCTGCTGGTCACCCACGACGTGGACGAGGCGCTGCAGCTGGCCGATCGGGTGCTGCTCCTGGGGCCGGACCTGGCAGAACCACATCCCGCCGAGGGCGCCACGATCGCGCGGCTCATCAGCGTGCCCGGGCAGCGGCCACGAGATCGCGCCTCCGCAGAGCTCGCTGCACTGCGCGGCGAGCTCTTCTCCGGTCTCGGCGTGGACTCACACAGCCACTGACCGGCACTCTCCACCCACCGATGCGCCAGGCTCAGGTCTGACGCCTCACCGCTGGGCCAGCCCAGGCCGCACCGATCCACCCCGGTGCATTCCGATCCGCGCTCCCCCTGCAGATCCAGCCAGGAGCTTGGCGCCGTTTCTGCGTGACCCTCATGACCAAAAAACACTCACATGCTGTCCATCATTGAAGACCCGAAAGGCCCTCCCCATGCCCAGCACCTCAGCTTCACGCCCCGCACGCGCTCCGCGCTCCGCCGTGAAGGCCATCTCCGCTGCCGCCGCGCTCGCCCTGCTCGCCACCGGCTGCGGCGAGGGCGGCGAGGATGATCAGCTGGAGACGCTGAACATCGACTTCGCCACGTACAACCCGTTGAGCCTGATCATCCTGGAGAACGGCTGGCTGGAGGAAGAGCTCGAGGAGCTCGACGTCGACGTGCAGTGGGTGCAGTCCCAGGGGTCGAACCGCGCGAACGAGAACCTGCGGGCGGGCAACATCCACGTCGGGTCCACCGCCGGTTCCGCCGCGCTGCTCAACCGCGCCGTGGGCGCCGACACTCACACCATCCTGATCGAGAACCAGCCCGAGTGGTCCGCGCTGGTGACCCAGGAGGGTTCCGAGATCGAGTCCGTGGAGGACCTCGAGGGAGCCTCGATCGCGGCCACCCTGGCGACCGATCCCTACTTCTTCATGGCACGTGCCCTGCAGGAGGCCGGGCTGAGCGTGGACGACGTCGAGGTCCAGGCGCTGCAACATGCTGACGGCCGGCAGGCGCTGGAGAACGGCGACGTGGACGCCTGGGCCGGACTGGATCCGATCATGGCCGGGGCTGAGGCCGAGGGCGCGCAGCTGCTCTACCGCAACGTCGACTTCAACACCTACTCGGTGATCAACGCCACCGGTGACTTCGTGGAGAACCACCCCGACGTCGCCCAGATCGTGGTCAACGTCTACGAGCAGGCTCGCGAATGGGCGAACGAGAACCCCGAGGGCACCGCCGAGATCCTCGCCGAGTATGCCGGGATCGAGCTGGAGATCGCCGAGGCGGTCATCACCGAGCGCACCAACTTCGAGGTGGACCCGGTGCCAGGCGATGACGTCTATGCCGCCATGGAGGCTGCCGGACCATTCTTCGTGGAGAACGGCGATGTGGACAGCCAGGAGGCGGTGGATGAGGCGCTGGATTCGCTGTTCTACACCGATTTCGCGGAGAACCGCGAGGCCACCGAGGCCGAGGGCACCGAGAACGCCGCAGACGAGGCAGATATCGAGGAGGAGGACGAGTGAGCAGCACCCTAGACACCCCCACGGCGGCAGCACCCGCAGACGGGCCCGGGGGCTCACCGCAGCGGCGCGCCCGGCGCGGACTGCCCGGCGGCGGACTGCTGATCGGCGCCGTCGTCCCGGTGCTGCTGCTGGCACTCTGGTGGCTGGTCACCGAGGTCACCGGCACCTTCACCGCCATCCAGCTGCCTGCCCCACAGGCGGTCCTGAGCGCCGGCGTCGGGCTCTTCGAGTCCGGGGACCTCTTCGAGCACATGGGGATCTCGCTGCAGCGGGTGCTGATCGGCTTCGGGATCGGTGCCGGGCTGGGGCTGGCGCTGGGCTCGCTGCTCGGGCTCTCCGCCATCGCAGACAAGCTGCTGAATCCCACCGTGGGAGCCTTCCGCGCCGTGCCCTCGCTGGCCTGGGTGCCGCTGCTGCTGCTCTGGGTTGGGATCGGTGAGGATTCGAAGGTGATCCTGATCGCGATCGGCGCATTCTTCCCGGTGTTCACCGCGATCCACTCCGCGCTGCGACACGTGGACGCGCAGCTCGTGGAAGCCGGCCGCGCCTTCGGGTTCCACGGACTTCGACTGCTGGGCACCGTCCAGCTGCCCGCCGTGGTGCCCAGCGTATTCTCCGGACTGCGTCTGGGCCTGGCCCAGGCCTGGCTGTTCCTGGTCGCCGCCGAGCTGCTCGCCGCCGCCGAGGGACTGGGCTTCCTGCTCACCGAATCGCAGAACAACGGTCGCACCGACCGGCTGCTGCTGGCCATCGTGCTGCTGGCGCTGCTGGGCAAGCTCACCGACACCCTGCTCGGGGTCCTCGAGCGCAAGGCGCTCAAGACCTGGGCCTAGCCGCTCCCCCACTCCCCCCGACCGGGGCTTCCGCGTTCTGCCCGCTGCACCGACGGCGAGGCAGGACGCAGAGGCCCCGGTCTCGCGTTGCGAGCCGGGTCTCGCGCTGCGGGCCGGGTCAGCTCTTGCGGCGGAGCTGGAACTGCGAGGCGTGGTGCTCCTGCGGCAGGTGGTCACCGGCGCCGAAGAGCTTATTGCGCAGCGTGCCCGGGGTGTATTCGGTCTTATAGCGACCGAGCTTCTGCAGCTCGGGCACCACATGCTCGACCACGTCGATGAACGTGCCCGGAGTGATGTGATAAGCCAGGTTGAACCCGTCCACATCGGTCTCCTCCTGCCATTCGATGAGCTGCTGTGCGGCGCTCGGGCCGTCGCCGATGATCACCGGGCCGAAGCCGCCGACGCCGACCCACTCGGCCAGCTGACGGACCGTCCAGACCTCGTCCTCCCGGCCCGAGGCCTTCTGGAAGGTCTCCACGGTGGACTGGATGGCGTTGGACTTCACGTCACCGATCGGCTGGTCGAGATCGAACTGGCTCAGGTCGATGCCCATCCAGCCTGACATCAGCACCAGTCCGCCCTCGGCGTCGATGTACTGGGTGAGGTCCTCGTACTTGGCCTGGGCGGCGGCGTCGTCGGGACCGGTGACGATGGTCTGCATCGCGAAGATCCGCACCGAGTAGGGATCACGTCCGGCCTCGGCCACCGCCGCGCGGATCTTGGCCACGGAGGCCTTGGCCAGCTCCTTGGTGGGTGGGTTGATGAACACCGCCTCGGCGTGCTTGCCGGCGAAGGCGCGACCGCGGGTAGAGGCCCCGGCCTGGTAGATCACCGGGGTGCGCTGCGGGGAGGGCTCCACCACGCCGATGCCGGGGGTCTTGAAGAACTCACCGTGGTGTTCGATCCGGTGGACCTTCGCCGGGTCGGTGAAGACCCCGGAGGCCTTGTCGGCGAGGACGGCGTCATCCTCCCAGGAGCCTTCGAGCAGCTTGTAGACGACGTCGAGGTACTCCTCGGCGTGGTCATAGCGGCGATCGTGCTCCATCTGATCGTCCTGGCCCATGTTCTGCGCGGCAGAGGGCAGATAGCCGGTGACCACGTTCCAGCCCACGCGGCCGCCGGTGAGGTGATCCAGGGTGCCCAGTCGCCGGGAGAACGGGTAGGGGTGCTCATAGGCGGTGCCGGCGGTGATGCCGAAGCCCAGGTTCTTCGTCACCGCTGCCATCGCTGAGACCAGCAGGAACGGATCCTGCAGCGGGATCTGCGCGCCGGAGCGCAGGGCGGCCTCCGGGTTCGAGCCGAAGACGTCGTAGGGGCCGAGCACGTCGGCGATGAAGAGGCCGTCGAAGAGCCCGCGCTCCAGGATCTGCGCCACCTCGGTCCAGTACCCGATGGTGTTGTAGTCCCGGGCGCGGTCTTCGGGGTGGCGCCACAGTCCCGGGGACTGATGCACCACGCAGTTCATGTCGAAGGCGTTGAAGAGGATCTCGCGTGTGCCGGACTCAGTAGTCGGGAAGGTCATTCGTTGGTCTCCTAGGACGTCGGGTCGGTGGTCTGGATCAGGTTCTGCACATCGGCGGGGGCGGACTCCCCCGCGGCATCGGGCTCGCCGACGCTCCACAGCCGCACCGGCTCGGTGCCGTTGACCCGGTGGTCTCCGGCGATCCGAGCCTTATAGACCCAGGGGTTGTGGCTGGTGACGGTGCGGGCGTTGCGCCAGTGCCGGTCCAGGCTTCGGGACTGGCTCGCCCCGGAGGCGCCGAGGACATCGAAGATCCGGGTGACCGCCTCCAGCACGGGGCGGTGCAGCGCCACCTGGGCGCGTCCTGTGGCCAGCTCCACCGCATTGGCAGCCTCGATCTGGGCATCGCTGGCACTGCTTCGCTCGGCGAAGGCCGCATCCAGGCTCGCCGCGGTGGCGAGGACCTGCGCACGCGCCAGCGCCGCCACCGCATCCACCTCACCGACGGCCTGCAGCAGCTGCGGGTCGGTGCGCGGGGTGCGAGTGTTGGCGTGGGAGAAGGTCCGCGAGCGCTCATGCAGCAGCGCGGCCGCGTCACGGGCCGCGGCCTCGGCGACACCGGCAAGCACGATCAGCAGAAAGTGCTGGTACAGCGCGGTCTGATACGGGAAGCGGTCACTCAGCCCGCGCAGCTCGGCCTCCTCCACCACGGCGTCGGTCAGCCGGGCGGTGCCTGATCCGGTGGTGCGCTGACCGAAACCGTCCCAGTCGTCGTCGATCTCCACGCCGGGCTGGTCCCGGCGCACCAGCACCGCAAGCTCATTGCCGGCGGCATCCCGGGCGGTGACGTCGAGCCAGTCCGCGAAGATGGCCCCCGTGGTGTAGTACTTCACCCCGTTGACCACGTGCCCGTGGGCGTTCTCGCCGACCACAGTGCCGGACTGGTGGAAGCCACCCTTCCCCGGCTCGGTCCAGGCGTTGCCGACCAACTCTCCCGCCACCAGCCGCGCAAGCCAGCGCTGCACGACGGGCCCGGCCTCGGGCGCAGAACCAGGTTCGGCACCTGAGCGCCACAGCAGATCCTCCTGGACCGCGAAGTGGCCGCGCAGCACCTGCGGGATGTTGCTGTCCTGGGCTGCGAGCTCCACAAGGACCTCGGTGGTCTGAACCCAGTCCAGTCCGTGGCCCCCGGCCGACTCGGGCACCCGAAGCCGTCCGATGCCGCAGGAGACGAGCTCCCTGACCTCACTGCGGGCGAGTTCCCGGCTGCGCTCTCGGTCGAGCGCGGAGAGCCCCACGCGCTCGATGGCGTCGCGAAGAATCTGGGGCACAGGCAGTTGAATGTTCATTCTTTCCTCCATCGATTCTGGCGGTAGCACCCGGCATTCCCGGGTTGCTGCGACGTCTGCGGGCCAGATCCCTCGGTCGCTCTGGATGGTGATGACGCTAAATATAGAGTGCGCAAGGACTGATTCGTCAAGTTCACATGACGCCGCACGTCTGAACTCTGCCGCTGCTGCACACTTCCGGACTGCGTCTGGCGGCGGAATGTCATGTGGCGTCTCACAGTGCGAGCGATTCTTGCTGGTCGGCGGGACCACGCGTAGCGTGGACCTGTAACCATCCCGAGCGGCTGAGAGATCTGGCTCAGAGATGCCGCAGCAACCCGGATACGCCGGGTGCTAACGCCAGGACCGATGGAGTTGATTCGCATGTCTGTCCCTGCACGCACCCTCGAGAATCCCACCGCAGCATCTCGCGTGGACTCCTTCGCGCTGCGCCATGCCCTGGCGCAGTTCCCGCAGGGGATCGTCGCGGTCGGCGCGGAGATTGACGGGACCCCCGAGGCGATCATCGCGTCCACCTTCACAGTGGGCGTCTCGCTGGAACCGCCCCTGGTCACCCTGGCGGTGCAGCACAATTCCTCCACCTGGCCGAAGCTCGAGCGCAGCGGCGGGGAACTGGGCATCTCGGTGCTCGGCCGCGATCAGAACGGGCTGTGCCGGCAGATCGCCTCGAAGGACCGCGCCAACCGCTTCACCGGGGTGGACTACCAGCTCCAGGGCTCGGCGCTGCTGCTCGAGGGCGTGCCGATGTGGCTGCGCACCCGGATCTATGACCAGGTCCGCGCCGGGGACCACGACATCATCGTGCTCGAGATCCTGGACCTGGGCTTCACCGAGGGTGCTGCCGGGCTGGTCTTCCACCAGCACGAGTTCAAGACCCTGGCCCCGTTGAGCTGACCCGGAGGACCCTTCTTGACCACCCACCCTCGCTCCACCGTGCCCGCAGACGCGAGCGTCCCGGAAGATCCGGCGCATCCCGCCGACGTGCACACCTGGGCGGATCCGCAGGATGAGGACCAACGTCTGGCCTTCTGGTCCGCCGCGGCGAACCTGCTGGACTGGTCCACCCCCTGGGAGACCACCCATTCCTGGACCCCGCCGAACTCGGTGACCCGACGCGGCCCGAAGATCGGCTGGTACGAGGGCGGAACGCTCAACGCCGCGGTGAACTGCGTGGACCGCCATGTCGCGGCCGGACGCGGGGAGAAGATCGCGCTGCACTTTGAGGGCGAGCCGGGAGACCGCGCAGACGTCAGCTACGCCGAGCTGGGCCGGCGGGTCAACCGGGCGGCGAATGCGCTGAGCGCCATGGGGGTCGCCCGTGGGGATCGCGTGGTGATCTATCTGCCGGTGCTGGTCGAGACCATCGTGGTCACCCTGGCCTGCGCCCGGATCGGCGCGGTGCACTCGCTGGTCTTCGGCGGCTTCTCCGCGGAGGCGCTGAAGTTCCGGGTCGAGGACACCGGTGCGAAGCTGCTGGTCACCACCGATGGTCAATACCGCCGCGGCAAGGCGGTGCCGGTGAAGGCCAATGCTGATGCCGCCGTCGCCGAGGCCACGGCCGAGCACGGCGGCAACCTCGAGCACGTCCTGGTGATCCGGCGCACCGGTTCGGTCGTGGAATGGACCCCGGGACGGGACCTCTGGTGGCATGAGGTGGTGGAGACCGCCTCTGCCGAGCACATCCCGGAGTTCTTCGACGCCGAGAACGAGCTGTTCATCATGTACACCTCCGGGACCACCGGAAGGCCCAAGGGTCTGGTGCATACCACCGGCGGCTACCTCACCGGTGCGCTCTACAGCTACCTGCGGCTCTTCGCCCACCCCGATCCGGCCCGGCGCGAGAAGGACGTCCACTGGTGCACCGCCGACCTGGCCTGGGTCACCGCGCACACCTATGAGATCTACGGGCCGCTGGCCGCTGGTGCGACCCAGGTGATCTTCGAGGGCACCCCCAACACCCCGCACGAGGGCCGCCACTTCGAGATCATCGAACGCCATCACGTCACCACCTACTACACCGCCCCCACCCTGGTGCGCTCCCTGATGGGCTGGTTCCCGGAGGGGGTCCCGGCGCAGTACGACCTCTCCTCGGTCCGACTCGCCGGCACCGTGGGCGAGGCCGTCAACCCCGAGGCCTGGCACTGGATCCGCCGTGAGATCGGTCGAGACACCACCGACGACGCCGGCCGACCGGCGCTTCCGATGGTGGACACCTGGTGGCAGTCCGAATCCGGGTCCACGGTGCTCTCCCCGCGCCCGGAGGACGCTGGGCTCAAGCCGGGGGCCGCGACCCGCGAGCTGCCGGGCTGGGGCGCCGCCGTCGTGGACGAGGCCGGACACCCGGTGGCCGCCGGCACCCAGGGCAACATCGTGTTGACCCACACCGGGCCTTCGATGGCCCGGACCGTCTGGGGAGATCCTGAGCGGTACTTCACCTCCTATTGGGAGAAGTACGCCGATCGGGGCTGGTTCCTCGCCGGAGACGGGGCACGGAAGGATCAGGATGGGGACATCTGGATCCTGGGCCGCATCGATGACGTCATCAACATCTCCGGCCATCGGCTCTCGACCATCGAGATCGAATCCGCACTGATCGCGCACCCCGATGTGGTCGAGGCCGGGGTCTGCCCGGTGTTCGATGAGATGACCGGGCACGCCGCCGTCGCCTTCACCGTCCTGAGCACCGCCGCCCGCCAGCGGCTTCAGGCCGCCGGGGGTGAGGGAAGCCAGGCCGAGCGGGAGCTGCTCGCGGCGCTGCGCAGCCATGTGGGCGAGGTGATCGGCCCGGTGGCGAAACCCCGCACGGTGATCCCGGTGCCGGAGGTGCCCAAGACCCGCTCCGGGAAGATCATGCGCCGACTGCTGACCCAGCTCCATGACGGGCAGAGGCTGGGAGACACCACAAGCCTGCAGAATGAACCCTGTGTACCGAGGATCCAAGAGATCTGCCAACGGCGCGGGACCGCGCCGAGGAGAGAAGAGGTAGCTACATGAGCGATCGCCAGTTCGGCTTCCGCACCCGCGCCCTGCACGCCGGGGCCGTCCCCGATGCCGTCTACGGATCGCGTGCCGTGCCCATCCATCAGTCCACCTCCTTCGTGTTCAAGGACACCGACGACGCCGCGAACCTCTTCGCGCTGCAGAAGTACGGCAACATCTACTCTCGGATCGGCAACCCCACGGTCTCGGCGCTGGAGGAACGCGTCGCCTCGCTGGAGGGCGGCATCGGAGCGGTGGCCACCGCCTCCGGGATGAGCGCCGAGTTCCTGGTCTTCGCCGCACTCTGCGGCTCCGGGGACCACATCGTGGCCAGCTCGAAGCTCTACGGCGGCACGATCACCCAGCTCGACGTCACGCTGCGCCGCTTCGGGATCGAGACCACCTTCGTGGACTCGCTGGAGCCGGCGGACTACGAGGCCGCGATGCAGGAGAACACCAAGGTGGTCTATACCGAGGTCGTCGCGAACCCCAGCTCAGACATCGCTGACCTGCGCGGACTCTCCGAGGTCGCGCATCGGCACGGCGTACCCCTGGTGGTGGACTCCACGCTGACCACCCCGTATCTGATCCGGCCCTTCGAGCACGGCGCGGACATCGTGATCCATTCGGTCACCAAGTTCATGGGCGGTCACGGCACCACGCTGGGCGGGGTGATCGTGGAGTCCGGCGAGTTCCCCTGGGACAACGGCAACTTCCCGGCGATGACCGAACCGGTGGCCTCCTACGGCGGGCTCTCCTGGTGGGGCAACTTCGGCGAATACGGCTTCCTCACCAAGCTGCGTGCCGAGCAGCTGCGCGACATCGGGCCCTCGCTGGGCCCGCAGGCCGCATTCAACCTCATCCAGGGCATCGAGACCCTGCCGCAGCGGATCGACGAGCACGTGGCCAACGCCCAGAAGGTCGCGGAATGGCTCGAGGCCGATGACCGGGTGGACTACGTCAACTACGCCGGGCTGCCTTCCCACGCCGACCACGATCGGGCCAAAGAGATGCTGCCCAAGGGTGTGGGCTCAGTGTTCAGCTTCGGCATCCGCGGCGGCCGGGCCACCGGCGCCCGGTTCATCGAGTCCCTGCAGCTGGCCAGCCACCTTGCCAACGTCGGTGATGTGCGCACCCTGATCCTGCACCCGGGCTCCACCACCCACCAGCAGCTCTCCCCGGAGCAGATGGCCGCAGCCGGGATCCCGGAGGACCTGATCCGGATCTCAGTCGGCATCGAGGATGTCGATGACATCATCTGGGACCTGGACCAGGCGCTGAACACCGCAGTCGAAGGAGACAAGTGATGAGCGAACAGACCTTGCAGCACGACGACGAGGCCCAGGCCGAGCATCCCCATGGCCGCTGGGAGGCGCCGTCGCCCTCACGCCGACTCCAGCTGCTGCGCAGCGCCTCCTCGGTGGCGATCGTGGGCATGTCGGACAAGCCGGCTCGAGCCAGCTACTTTGTGGCGACCTACCTGTTGAGCTCCTCGAGCTACACGGTCTACTTCGTGAACCCCAGGCTCGAGGAGGTGCTGGGCCAGCCGGTCTACGCCTCGCTGAAGGACCTCCCCGAGGTGCCCGACATCGTGGACATCTTCCGCCGCCCAGACGACGTCCCGCAGATCGCCCAGGAGGCGGCCGAGATCGGCGCCAAGACGATCTGGGCCCAGCTGGGCATCGAGTCTGAGCAGGCCATGCAGCTGGCCCAGGACGCTGGGCTCAACGCAGTGCAGAACCGGTGCATCAAGATCGAGCACGGTCGCTTCCACGGCAACCTCCACCTGGCCGGCTTCAACACCGGGGTCATCTCTGCGAAGCGGCAGATCCTCGACCGTTGAGTGCGGCAGACACCGAGGGCGCGGCACTTCGAGACGCTGTCTCCTGGTGCTGCGCCCGCTCCCTCCGGTGCCTCAGCAGCCCGAAGAACACCGTGAACAGCGCAAAGCTGCCGAAGTGGTTGTAGTTGATGAACAGGAACTCTGTGGGTGAGGCGATCAGGAAGATCACCAGGACCATGAGCAGCCCGACCCCGGTGCGGGTGTCCGTGGTGCGGGCGAAGAGGTACGCCGCACCGGTGGTGTAGCCCAGCACCAGGATCAGCAGCCCCAGCCCCAGCAGCCCGAGGTCGACCGCGGTCTGGATATAGGAGTTGTGGAAATGCGCGATCTCGTAGTTCTCGAACTCGGGCACATACAGGCTGGGAATGGCGCCCTGCGCTGAGTTGAAATACCCGGTGAACCCCCAGCCGGTCACAGGCCGCTCGCCGATCGCGCGCACCCCCCATTCCCAGAGCACGGTGCGCCCGGTCAGGGTCGGATCTCGTCCGATCATCTCCAGCAGCGGAACCCAGACCTGGTTCAGCACGGCTCCGCCCGCCACTCCCACCGGAACCAGCACGGCGAGCAGCGCGCCCAGCGGGATCCTGGGCACCAGCAGCTGAGCCAGCGGTACGATGATCACTGCGGCACCTGCGAGCAGGACTCCGGTCGCCGAGCCGGCCCAGAGCACGAAGATGATGAAGACCGCGAGCATCAGCACTCGGCGGAGGCCGCGCAGCAGCGTCATGGCCAGCACAGCGCCGGTGGCCGCATAGAAGCCCGCCATGATGTTGTGCTGGAAGAAACCGCGGATCGGGTCGCCGCCGAGCAGGTTCGAGCGCGCGTGAGGGTCGAAGCCCAACACCTGGTCATAACCCATCAGGGCCCCGGCCATGCCGGCCAGGACCAGCACGCTGAGCACCTTCAGGAACATCCTCGCGAGCTGCTGCAGCGAGTATTCAGCGGCCAGCAAGCACGCGATGAGGATGTTTCCCGCTGCCATGACCCCATAGACCAGGGAGTCCGTGGGCGAGACCGACCAGGCGGCGCTGAGCACCACGAGCCCGCCTATCCCGAGGGCGATCGCGACCGGGACCGGGGTCAGGGCTCGGGAGCTCAGCAGGACCAGCACGGAGAGCAGGTGAAGCAGGATCCAGCTGGCGGAGAAGATCGCGTTGTCCCCGATGGTGCCAGAGGGGTCGAACGGGATGAGGATGACGGCGTTCGCCCCCAGGGTGCAGGCGATATAGAGGTAGAAGAACCAGGTCCGCAGCGACCTCACCAAGGCACGCCCTGGGCGAGCTTCCGCACCGACCCGTGGATGCGCGCGAGGGACTCACGGACCTGTTCGGCCGACTCCCGGTAGACCTTCGGCCCATGACCGTAGGGGTCGAGCACGTCCACGGTCTCCGGATGCCGGGGCGGCGTCATGCCACGCTGGGCCGCGGCGCGCTGGACTCCCTGGCGGAGCTGGTCCGCCAGTGCCGGCGAGCCGGCACCGGAGCCAGGTGCGGGCAGGGGTCGGAACTGATCCGCCGATGTCCGCTCGACACCTTCGAGCAGGTCCGCGAACTCGGTCAGCAGAAAGGTCGTTCGTGATGCCCGTGGTGACGCGCGGACCACCTCGCTGCGGTGCTCGCGGGCCATGGCCAGCACCAGGTCGGCCTCCTCGACCATCTCGGGGGTGAGCTGCCTGGCCGTGTGGTCGGTGGCGTGGGCCCCGAGTCTCACGGTGAGCGCCGCGGCCTGCTCATCCATGGGCGATCCCTCCAGTGCCCGGGTGCCCGCGCTGGTGATCACCACCGCGGAACGCCAGGACTCTCCGGCCTGATCGATCGTGGTCTGCAGCAGCTGCGCGGTCTGCGGCGAGCGGCAGACGTTTCCGGTGCAGACCACCAGGACCCGGAACGGGGTGTCAGGGGCCGGGGTCATCGCGCATCCACCTTGGCCTCCGCCACGCGCGAGGGCATCACACCGGCGTAGCCACCGGCGTCCTGCGTGGGCAGCATCGTGGGCACCAGCCCGAACAAGGGCACGTCCACGATGCGCACCGCCTCGATGGCCTTCTGCAGCTGTGGCTTATGCACCTTGCCCATCCCCACGACCATCAGCAGTCCGGAGCACAGGGCTCCGAGCACGCGGGCATCGCTGACGGGCAGCAGCGGCGGAGCGTCGAAGATCACGATCTCGTACTCCCGCTGCAGTGCCGCGACCAGCTCCGCCATGGCCTCGGAGCCGAGAAGCTCGAGGGGATTCGGGGGCACCGTCCCGGCCGGGAGCATCTCCAGCCCGTCAGGTCCCCAGTACTGGATGACCTCAGGCAGCTCCACGCGTCCGCGGAGCACATCGGTGAGCCCCACCGCGCCCTCAAGCCCGAGCATCTGGGCGGCCCGGGGCCTGCGCAGGTCAGCATCGACCAGCAGGACCCGCTGACCGGCGGCGCGCAGGCTGATCGCAAGGTTGACCGCGATCGAGGACTTTCCCTCCCCCTGGACCGAGGAGGTGATCACGAAACTGCGCGCAGACTGCCCTACGCCGAGGAACTGCAGGTTGGTGCCCAGCGTGCTGAAGGACTCGGCCAGGGGGCTCCCCACCTCGGCCTGCACGACGAGCTGACCCTTCTGAAGCTGGTGGTCGAAGGGCACGCCGCCGAGCTGCGCCAGATCGCTGACCTCGCCGAGGTCGTCCTCACTTCGCACCCGGGTGTCCAGGACCTCACGCAGCGCCAGGATCACGATTCCCAGGGCGAGGCCGGCCAGCAGACCCAGTCCAAGAAGGCTGATCGGCTGCGGGAAGCTGGGCCCTTCCGGGGCGAAGGGCTCCTCCACGGTGGTCAGGGTGACGTTTCCGCCGCCCTCCGTCGAGGTCGTGAGGCCCTGGACCACGTCGTCGAGCGCCGCGGTCATCGAGCTGGCGATCGCGGCGGCCTGCTCGGGGTCCTCATCGGCGACGGTGACCTCCAGAATCACCGTACCGGTCTGTGCGGCCACGCTGACCCGTTCGGAGAGCTCGCGCGGAGTGTCCTCCAGGGCCAGCTCCTCCACCACGGGACCGAGCACGGCTGAGCTCTGGGCGAGCTCGACGAAGCTGCGCACGAGTTCCTGGCTGTAGATCGACCGCTGGCTGAGGTCGTAGGCCTCGGCATCCTCCACCGAGACGTAGATGCGGGTCTCTGCCTCATAGGTCGCTGGCAGCAGCACAAGCAGAGCGGCCGCGGCCCCGACCATCACCACCACCGCGAGGACCAGGGTCAGCCATCCTCGCTTGAGGACCCGAACATATTGTTGGAGCTCCATTGCAAGACCTGCTCCTAGAGAGAAATGACGGCTTTGAAATCAGATTACGGTGCAGAATGCAGATCGAAAAGGGTTTCTTAGAAAACGCCAAGGTCAGTGTGACGCTGACAGGTCCGTCTGGGATCTGACGGCCTGCTGTTCTGCCTCGATCCAGTGCCGAAGGACGATCTGCAGGTTTTTCGCGTGGACCTGGTAGGTATCACCAGGCCCCCGCAGGCCCGATTGATGAATCAGCGGAGCTCGCTCGAGGCCAGCGGCATTTCAGTTCCCGCAGGAGCCCTCGCGGAGTCTGTGTCGGATTTCATGCCTCGACGTGACGTCGAACTTGGTCAGCGCATTGCGCACATGAAAGTCGACGGTTCGCACCGAGACCCCCAGATCTTCGGCCATCTCTCGGTTGGTCCAGCCATCGGCGATGAGCACCGCGACCTGGCGTTCACGCGCAGACAGGCCTTCCAAGGGTCCAGCGACCTCACCAACGATCTCGGTGCGAACCGTATTCATAGAAATCGCCGTTCTCGGCGCAGTGGAGGCCTGGACTGGAGCTGACTTCTGGACGCGCAGCGGGCCTCTTCGCGCGGCGGTCGAGGTGAGACGCGGCCTCAGGACGGAGAGCTGTTCCACCGCAAGCTTCAACAGACCTGGTGAACCCACGCTGGTGAACAGGGCGGCGCTGCGCTCCAGGCCGTCGATGACCGTGGCGCGGTGACGCTTCAGCTCGTGTGGATAGGCCGAGATCAATGCGCCCATGTCCAGGAAGTTGAAGGCCTGAAACAGACGGTGACCGCCGCATTCGGAGACCTGCTGAACAGAATGGATCGGCGGCGCTGCATCAAGCCACTCATAGACACGCAAGAACCGCCTCATTGCTTCGGTGGGGTCATGCGACTCCCACGCCTGGAACGCCTCCATATAGTCGATGACGGTGTCCTGGAACTTGATGCTCACCGGGCAGTCTCCCCTCCAGATGAGGCGCTGAAGCGGAGGGATCAGTGAACCGAGACCCGCGTAGTGCGCGGCCCGGATCAGCAGCAGGATGGAGTCCGTGCCGACGTTCCACCACCCTCCGGACTCATCTCGCAGGCGGAGCAGGTGCTTCACGGCCTGCTCGTGGTCGGCCTCCACCATCGCCTTCCACGCATGAAGGCGCTCCAGGCTCGCCGCGACCAACACTCCTGCGTCCTTGCGCACCGCGGTGATCTCGGAGACCATCGGCGCGACCTCGTCGTATCGACCTCTGCTGACCGGGACCAATGCCCAGGTCAGGTATGCCACAAGCGCAGTGGCGTCCTCTCGACCCAACAGCGCGCGGTCTGCGGCGGAGGCGGCGACGTCCTGGGACTCCTCCCACCGACCCGCCATGAACAGGACCTGAGCCAGCTGCGCCTTGGCGTAGGTCAGAAAGGGCACATCCGGTGACACCGTCGTGACGGAGCTCAGATCCGCATAGGCGCCGGCAGGATCACCCAGCTGACGGAGCCGCGCTCCCCTCGCGGCACGCAGGCCCACTTCGAAGATTCTGGAATGCGGGATGCTCTGGAGGCGCTGAATCTCGCGGGAGACATCTTCCTGCACCTTATGGCTCCTGCGCGGATCTCTGCCGTCGAACTCTCGCCACACCGAGATGAACGCGCGCAGCCCGGCAGCCTGCGCGCGCTCCCACTCCAACGCTGCGCGCGGGAGGCTCCCGCAGCGATCTTCCTCGAGGAGCTGGCTGACGTGCTCTTCCTGGAGCGTCAGCAGGCGGATGGCGGCCAGTTTCACCGCCTTCGCGCGCCCAGGGAGTCCGCTGATTCCCAGCTGTGCCGACACCAGTCCCACGGCATGGGCATAGATCAGTGCCGCCGGGTCCTCCACTGCCACTTGGGCCTGCAGCTCCTATGACACGACCGCTTCCTGCAGATCATCGCGGTCGAGCGCGACCAGGGCTAGCCCAGCCTGACGCAGCGGCCCGGGCAGGAGTCGTCGGATCGCAGAATCGAAGACGGTGATGCAGTCGAGGTGCCCCAAGGGAACTCCCAGGTGGAGCAGGTCCTGGAGAGCCTGTGCGTCAGGAGACATCCTGGCGACGCTGAGAAACTGCTGGAACGCCGACTCGAGGTCTCCGCGCAGCAGAGCCTCGGTGGCTGCCCGACGCAGATCCAGGACCAGCACGCCGATCGGTTCAGCGCCCGGGAGCAGTCGCGCGATCTCTGTCCGGTGGTGGAGACTCTGAACCTCGTCACCCAAGCCGGCCAGTTCACGGTGGAGTTCGCCCAGCTCATTCGGGGACATCAGTTCCAGGATCGCCTCGCCGATGAGCTCGCTGCGAATCTTGTGGCCGAAGAGACGCTCATCCCAGGCAGCAAGTCCCGACTCCAACACGCCTGAGAGATCTGCCGGTGAGTCCAACACCTTGGCGATCTGGTGCCTGCTGAGCGGCACCTGTGACACGGCGAGTATCCGCAGGACCCTGAGGGTCTCGTCGGAGAGCGGTACGAGTGCGTCTTCGAAGCCTCTGCGCATCCACTGGGCTGCACGTCCTGCCTTGGCCGCGGCCAGTGAGACCGCGAGTCTCCGGCTCCCGATGGGGGTTGCGGCAAGATGCTGTCCGATCTCGTGGACGAGCACCGGGTAACCGGAGGTCTCCTGCTGCACCGTCTCGATGGCCCCGGTGTTGAGCGGCGTATTCAGGTACTGCTGGAGAAGCTCCCGGGTCTGCGCGAAGTTGAAGGGCTCTACCCTGATGTAGTTGCCGTTCGGGGCGTTCCGCGCGAAGGCGCTGAGCCGATTGACCTCTGGCCGAGCGGACGGGCGGCCAGACATCAGCACCAGAATCGCAGCGTCGCGCAGCAACGTGCAGATGCGCAGCAGCGCCTCGGCTGACTCGGCGTCGATCCATTGCGTGTTGATCAGCGTGATCACGGTGGGCCGGCGCAAGCTCTGCGCGCGCTGCAGTCCCTCGGCGACACATCCGTCGACGCTCTGACCATTCAGCTCGATTTCCGGAGGTAGTACCAGACGCCGCAGGAGCTCTCCGGAGACATCGCTCTGCTCCCGCTCCAGGACTATGACGATCTCTCGCCAGTCCTCGTGGCCCGTCAAGGCATCGCAAAGCAGGGCCCCCTTGCCCACCCCGGCGAACCCCTCGAGATAGACGACCTGAGCTCGGCGCCGGGCCGCCTGACTCGCCGCCCTCCGAATCAGGGCGATCTCCTCAGCCCGATCCACGCGAGGACTGCCTGCACTCACAGAATCTCCTCAAGCTGTCGAAAGCAACTTGAGTCACATTACAGGTCTAATTTTCATTTATCTACAACTTTTGAAAAATAGATAAAATAATAAGTGAAGCCAAATTATCCGACACTCTAGGAAAATACTGGGAGTACTAAAATTTCTTTTACCGTTAGACTGGATGACCAAAATTTTAGTGGTGACACAGAGAGGAGAACCCTAGGATTCCGGCGGATCAGTCTTCGATCAGGTCGTGGATCGCGATCACCTGGTCGCGGCCGGGGCCGACACCTACGCCAGAGATCCGGCAGCCGCTGAGCTTCTCCAGCGCGAGCACGTAGTTCCGTGCGTTGACCGGCAGGTCCTCCAGCGTGCGGGCACCGGAGATGTCTTCGGTCCAGCCCGGGTAGTTCTCGAAGACCGGCTTGGCGTGGTGGAACTCGGTCTGGGTCATCGGCATCTCGTCATGACGGACACCGTCGACCTCATAGGCCACACAGACCGGTATCTCTTCGATGCCGGTGAGCACGTCGAGCTTGGTCAGGAAGAAGTCGGTGAAGCCGTTGATGCGGGCGGCGTAGCGCGCCATCACGGCGTCGTACCAGCCGCAGCGCCGCGGACGTCCGGTGTTGACGCCGAACTCCCCGCCGGTCTTCTGCAGGTACTCGCCCCACTCGTCGAAGAGCTCGGTCGGGAACGGTCCAGCGCCCACCCGTGTGGTGTAGGCCTTGACGATGCCGATCGAGCGCTTGATCCGGGTCGGGCCGATGCCCGAGCCGACGGAGGCGCCGCCCGCCGTCGGGTTGGAGGACGTCACGAACGGGTAGGTGCCGTGGTCGACGTCGAGGTAGGTCGCCTGGCCGCCCTCCATCAGGACCACTTCGCCCCGGTCCAGCGCGTCGTTGAGCAGGATGGTGGTGTCCACGACCATGGGCCGCAGCCTCTCGGCGAAGTCAAGGAAGTACTCGGCGATCTCGTCGACGGCGATGGCCCGGCGGTTGTAGAGCTTGACCAGGAGCTCGTTCTTCTGCCGCAGCGCCCCCTCGATCTTCTGCCGCAGAATCGATTCATCGAAGATGTCTTGGACTCGGATGCCCAGGCGGGCCACCTTGTCCATGTAGGTGGGGCCGATGCCGCGGCCGGTGGTGCCGATGGCGCGCTTGCCCAGGAATCGCTCGGTGACCTTGTCCATGGTCTGGTGATAGGGCGCGACCAGGTGAGCGTTCGCCGAGATCTTGAGCTTGGAGGTGTCCGCGCCGCGCGCTTCGAGGCCGTCGATCTCGTGGAAGAGCGCCTCAAGGTTCACCACGACGCCGTTGCCGATCACCGGCACGGCGTTCGGGGAGAGGATCCCGGCGGGAAGGAGCTTGAGCTCGAACTTCTCGCCGCCGACGACGACGGTGTGGCCTGCGTTGTTGCCGCCATTTGGCTTCACCACGTAGTCGACTCGTGAACCGAGCAGGTCCGTGGCTTTGCCCTTACCTTCGTCGCCCCACTGGGCTCCGACGATCACAATGGCTGGCATGGCAGTCCTTTCCCGAGCTGAGCTGGTCTGGGAGCACCCGCAACCGCAAAGGCGTCCCTGTAGATCCTACCAACGTCGTTCGACACCAGGTTTGGTCCTGACACGCCTCAGCCCAGCCGGCCGCCGGAGGCCTCCAGATAGCAGGCGGCACAGAGGGATTCGTACCAGATGTCGGTTCCATCGATCGCCACCTGATCACCATCGAAGATGATCGCCTCCCCTGCCCGGCGCGTGTTGAACACAGCCTTGCGCCCGCAGCGACAGATGGTCTTGAGCTCCTCGAGCGCGTGGGCGAGATCCATCAGACGGGCGGAGCCGGGGAAGGCCATCGTCCGGAAGTCCGTGCGGATGCCGTAGGCGAGGACCGGGACGTCATCGAGCACGGCGATGCGGAGCAGGTCCTCCACCTGCGCCGGGGTGAGGAACTGGGCCTCATCCACCAGCAGGCAGGCCACCGGCTTGATCTGCCGGTTCAAGGCACCGGACTCGGCTTCCATGTCATCGAGCAGCGTCCCCGGCGTGGTCCCGGCCGCGTGCTGGGCCACCAGTTCGCGCAGCGGAGACTGTGGCGGGATCAGGAAGTCGACATTGCGGGTCACCCCGAGGCGGGAGACGATCTCATCCTCACCCTTGGTATCGACCTGGGGCTTTGCCAGCAGCACCCGCTGGCCGCGTTCCTCGTAGTTGAACGCGGCCTGCAGCAGCCCGGTGGACTTGCCTGAATTCATCGCGCCATAGCGGAAGTAGAGCTTCGCCATTCTCAGAACAACCCTTCAGCTGGGCACCGCAGGGGTCAGCGAAGCCGGCTGATGGCCTCGGGTGCGGAGGGGTCGCAGTCGCGCAGCAGCGTGGTGATGCGTTCCACCTCGGCGGTCTCGCCGATCGCGGCGGCTGCCTGGCCCAGTGCACCCAGGGCGCGCAGGAAGCCGCGGTTGGGCTCGTGGCTCCACGGCACGGGTCCGGCGCCGCGCCAGCCGGAGCGGCGCAGAGTATCGAGGCCGCGGTGATAGCCGACCCGGGCATAGGCGTAGCCCTCCACGGTGTAGCCCTGATCCAGTGCGTCCTCGGCGAGCAGCGCCCAGACCAGGGAGGACTCCGGGTGCTTGGCCGCGAGGTCGACCGGCTCCTCGCCGGTGGCCAGCGATTCCGAGACTTCGGGCTCTGCCGGAAGCAGCGTGGGCTCCGGCTCCATCAAATTTTGACCAACGATGCTCATGGGCACATCCTACTGCCAAGAATCCCTCGCCGAATTCGCATCCAGGGCGGTTCCGGCAGGGGCTGCAGCGCCCGAGCGGAGGGCGGATCCCGGTCAGAGTCCGGCGGCGGCCCGGGTCGACTTCGGGGCCGGGTCGTCCTCGACCGAGGCGCCGCTGACCGGGCCGGGAGTGGGGGCGCCGCCGTCGTCGTCGTCCTCCTGTGGCGCTCCCCCACCGTTGCGGATCCTCGCGCCATGGATCACGCGGTGCCGGATGAACGCGGAGATCTGATCCACCACCATGGTGACCAGGATGATGACGACCAGAACGATGCCGATCCGGTCCCAGTCACGGGCGCCGAACACTGTGGAGAGCAGCGAGCCGATGCCGCCGGCGCCCAGCACGCCGAGGATCGCCGAGGCGCGGATGTTGACCTCGAAGCGGTAGAGCCAGATCGCGATGACCTCCGGCATGACCTGAGGCAGCACGGCCCAACGGATCAGCTGCAGGTGGTTGCTGCCCGAGGCCCGGGAGGACTCCAGCGGGCCGCCGTCCACCGCTTCGATGGCTTCGGAGATCAGCTTCGAGAGGGTGCCGATGGAGCTGACGCCCAGCGCCATGGCGCCGGCGAGGGCTCCGCCGCCGCCGGAGCCGAAGCCGAAGAGCGGGAGCATGATGGCGATGGCGAAGATGATCTCGGGCACCGCCCGGATCACCGAGAGGACGAAGCGGACCACCACGTAGATCGGCAGCGGGGACATGTTGCGCGCCGCCATGAAGCCCAGCGGCAGGGAGAACAGCGCGCCAACCATGGTGCCGACCCAGGCGATCGCCACGGACTCGAACATCGCGTCGAAGGACTGGCTCCAGTAGCCGGCCACGGTCTCATCCGGGATCTGGAAGACGCCGGAGGCCATGAGCCTGCCGTATTGGATGATGCTGGCCGGCAGGTCCAGCAGCGCGCGGACGTCCATGCCGGTCCCGTAGATCGCGGCGATGAAGAGGATGCCCACCACGAGCATTCCGGCGTTGTAGCCGAGCCTGGAGGGCCGGACGGGGCGCCGGTCCAGCGCATCCGGAGCGAAGCGCGGTTCAGGGCTGGACTCGGGGCGGGACTCGGGACGGGAGGCGCTTCCCGGCCCGGCGTTGATCTTTCTGGTGCTCACAGCAGCTTCCTCCGGATGTACATGGAGAACATGTCGACCAGCAGCACCACGACGATCAGAGCGATCAGGATGGCGGCGACGTTCTCGAAGGCGAAGCGGTTCAGCTGCAGCATGATGGCCGAGCCGATGCCGCCCACCCCGACGATGCCCAGAGCGGCCGAGGCGCGGATGTTCAGCTCGAAGACGTAGAGCCCGTAGGACACGAATCCGGGCAGCACCTGGGGCAGGATGGCGAGCCGGTTGCGCTGGGTCAGGTTGGCCCCCGCGGCGTCGGCGGCCTCCACCGGGCCGGGGTTCACCGAGTCGATGGTCTCGCTGAGCAACTTGGCCACGATGCCGATGTTGAACATCAGCAGCGCCAGGACGCCGGCCATCGGGCCCAGCCCGTGGGCGGTGCCGCCGATGAATGCGACGAAGAGCAGCGCCCAGCCGACGTCGGGGATGGAGCGGATCACCGAGTTGACGGCCTTGATCGCCTGCGAGACGCCCTTGTTTGGGCTGGAGACCGGGGAGGCGAGCATGGCCAGCACCAGGCCGATGGCGCAGCCGATGAGGGTGGCGACCACTGCCATCGAGATGGTGATCAGCCACTGGTCCCGGACCGTCCAGATGTAGCTCCAGTTCGGATCCAGGAACGCACGGAGCCGGGGCTCCACGTTGGACCAGCGGCTGGGGATCTCCAAGAGCGTGAAGTTCACCGTGGAGCCGGCCCAATAGCTCATCGTGATGAAGGCCAGCGCGCCGAAGCCGCCCATGGTGCCGACCCGGGCTCGGTAGCAGACCAGCAGCGTCAGCAGCATCACCGCCAGCCCGATCACCGGGTACAGCGGGGCCCAGAGGGTCACGAAGCCCAGCGGGATCAGCAGGATCTCGCCGGAGTCCCGGGTGACCCAGAAGATGATGAACGCGAGGACGGCGAGCCCGGCCAGGCCGAGATAGACCAGCCCGCTGGGCTTTGGTGCTTCGGGGCGGGCTGTCACCGCGCGGGTGGCGGAGCCACGAGTGGCTTCATCGGCGGTGGTGGTCACGCGTCAGTCCTGGGCCTTCGCGGCGGGGACGGAGCGTTCGGTGACGGCGCCCTCGGTGGCAGAGTCCCTGGCGGCGGCGTCTCCAGCGGCAGAGCTCTCGGCGGCGGCGTCTCCAGCGACGATGTCCTCAGCGGTCAGCGAGCGCTGGTAGACCTCTTCGATGACCGCATCGGTGGCTTCTTCCACGGGGCCGTCGAAGACCACCTCGCCGGCGCGCATCCCGATGATCCGGTCGGCGTAGCTGCGTGCCAGGTCCAGGTGGTGCATGTTCACGATGGTGGTGATGCCCAGCTCCTGCTGGATTCGGCGCAGGTCGCGCATCACCTTGTGTGCGGTGGGCGGATCCAGCGAGGCGACCGGTTCATCGGCGAGGATCACCTCGGGATCCTGGGCGAGCACGCGGGCGATGGCCACGCGCTGCTGCTGGCCGCCGGAGAGCGAGGAGGCGCGCATATAGGCCTTGTCCACGATCCCCACGCGCTCCAGGGACTTGAAGGCGAGCTCCTTGTCCTCGGCGCGGTACCAGCCGAGCAGCGAACGCCAGGTGGGCGTCTCTGCGGAACGTCCCACCAGCACGTTGTTGAGCACCGAGACCCGGGTGACCAGGTTGAAGGACTGGAAGATCATGCCTACCCGGGAGCGCAGCCGGCGCAGCTTGGCCTTGCTGCGCGGGTCCACGACCTCGTCGCCGACTTTCAGGGTGCCCGAGGTGAACGGGACCAGCCCATTGACCGTGCGGATCAGCGTGGACTTGCCCGCGCCGGAGAGCCCGACGATGGCCACGAACTCGCCCTTGTCGATCTGCAGGTTGACGTTGCTCAGCCCCTTGAAGCCATTGGGGTAGACGACGTCGATGTTCTCGAAGGTGATCATGATCTGGTGTCCTCGCCGGGTCCGGGTGCGCAGCTCACGCCTCAAGCGTAAGAGCCGCACACCCGGGCTGCCGGCCGAAGCAGGACTGTTTCCTCTCAGAAGGGGTTGCTAGCGGTCACTCATCGCCGAAGTCGTTGTAGACCTGGCGAGCGCCGTCGAGCGCCTCCTCGTCGGCTTCGACCATCCCCTCGATCTCGTAGACCTCGTCGAGTGCGGCCAGACCGTCCTCGTCCTCGGCGACCGCGAGCCAGGCCTCGGTCAGCACGGCCTGCTCGTCCTCGGTGAATTCGGAGGAGACCACGATGCCGTCATTCGGGATCGGTCCGGCCCAGGCGAAGACGACGACCTCTTCGCCCACATCGGGGTTCTCGGCGACGACGTTCTGGCGAGCGTCATCGAAGGAGGTGCCGATCGTGGCGCTGTCGTTGTAGACGTTGATCACCGAGTTGTCGTGGCTGCCGGCGAACTGCTCGTCGATGTCACCCTCGCCTGGGGCGAAGCCGAGCAGATCGTTGAGCTGGGTGGCCGGGTAGTAGTAGCCCGAGGCGGAGCCCTGGTCCACGTAGGAGACCGTGGTGCCCTCTTCGATCATCTCCAGGGCCTCTTCGCCTACGGCGCCGGGCTCGGCCTCATCGGTGCCGTTGCAGAAGAGCATGGTGTTGCCCTCGTCGTCAGGGACGTCGACGGGCTCGTCCATGCAGTAGGTGTCAGGGTCATTGGTGAACCACTGGGTGACGTAGACGTCGGAGCCGTAGCGGATCGACTGGGTGATCGGCACGGCATCGGCCTGTTCCTCGGCCTGGATCATGCCCACCGGGCCCGACATGACGACCTGCGCATCGCCGGTCTGCATCGCGGTGATGGCGCCCAGGTAGTCCTGGGTCTCCTCTGCGCGGACCGGGAAGCCCTCGAGTGCGTCACTGAGCGCATCCGCCAGCGGCTCCGCGCTCTCCACTATGTTGTCGACGTCGTTGGAGGGGACGAGCGCGATGACGATCTCATCGACGCTGGTGATCGCCGCCGCCTCGGAGTCGCCCGCCTCAGCATCCTCCTCGCCGCCGGTCTCGCCCTCATCGGCCACACAGCCGGCCATGGTCAGGGTCAGCACACTCGCCAGCGCGAACGTGGACAGGGTCTTCTTACGCATATGAAATTTCCTCTTCATCAAGGTGCCAGGGCGACCTCGGTGCTGCGCCTCACCGCACCGAGGGGTGGAGAATTCTGGAGAGTCACGCACCGGGTCAGCTGAGTCACGCCGCTGACATCGTGCGATTCCACGATTCACTCTAGGGCGCGCATTCTGCGCCCTCCAACCTGGAACAGGCCAGTTGGTCAACCTGTCACGCACTGTTAACACAGTGGCGTTTTTCCTGTGACGCAGATTACATGATGAAGCGGGCCTGCGGCCCTGAGCAGGACCTCTTGTCAGACCGTCGCGGCGCTGTGTGACCAGGCGTCGATGGTCTGGGCGAGGGCGTCGAAGTCCTCTACCCGATGATCGGGAGTGCCGAGGCCGGTGCCGAATCGGTCGATCAGCACAGTGGTGCCGCCGAGGGCATGCACGTGCTCGAGGTCATTGGCCCAGATGTCCCCGGCGGAGAGCACCTGGTCTGCGGCTGTCCGGGCTTGCGCATCCCCGCCGGCGCCCCGGGCGCTCTCGAGCGCCGCGGGCATGCCGAGGGGCTTGCGGGCATCATTGATGACCAGGTCGAAGGCCTCGCTGAGCCCGAGTGCGTGCAGCCAGGGCGCGAAAGCCTCAGCCGGCGAGTTGGTCACCAGCACGACGACGGCGCGCCGTCGGGTCTCAGCGAGCAGCTCCGATGCCCCGGACGGCGCGTGCACGTCGGTGTTCTCCAGCCCATGGGCCAACAGGTCCCTCCGTGCCGCCCGGAAAGACTGCCCGGAGTCGGCGTCGGTGAGTCCCGCCTGGCGTGCGAGCAGCTGGACCAGCTGATAGCCGTCCTGCAGCGGCCAGGAGACGGGATGCGCCTTGGCGTCCTCATGGGTGGCCTCGCTGCCCACGGTGAGCGGCGTGCCGGCGTCGTCATACTGGATCTGCGGCACCAGCAGCGAGTTCGCCGAGAACGCCCGGCTGACGATCTCGTGGACGCTGCTCCCCACGAGGTGTCTGCTCAGGCCACGTTCGGCCAGCAGGGCGTCGACGCGGTCGGCATAGAAGAGCACCGGGGCGTCGCCCAGGCAGAGCGTGCCGTCGAAATCGAGCAGGAGCAGCTTTTCGCGGGTCATGCACGTCGCTTTCTGCGGGGGTCAGCGTGCAGGTTCAGTTCCACGCGAGCCGTGCCCCGCAATCCGTCGCCGGTCAGCCAAGTCCGGGCTGGGCGGTTACTTCTTCTTGCGGTCGGCCTTCTTGCCGGAGCTGATCAGCGAGATGGCGATGGCGGCGAGCCAGGTGTCCTTGGCCAGCGGGGTGCCGTCCTGGGTGGGGCGGACGCCGTCGGACTCCGTCATGCCGTCGTTGCGGAAGTACATGCTGAGCATGCCGGCGGTGAAGGTGCCCAGCGCGAGGCCGGCCACCCGGTTGCTGACGAAGGGTGCGAGCAGTGCGCCGCCGAGGGCGATCTCTCCCCAGGCCAGGGCCTTGCCGAACTGCTCGGGAGAGAGCTGCTTGACCGCGGGCACGCCGGTGGCGGCCATGCCCTGCATGCCGGCGGCGGAGTCGGCATCCAGGCCGAGCTTGCCGATCCCGGAGTTGAGGATGAAGGCTCCGGGGACGGTGCGCAGTGCGATGGTCGACATGTTCATGAGGTTCTCCGACTGTTGTGGACGCCCGGCCGCCTGATGCGGTGGCCGGTGAAGACGATTTCCCAAGGCTCAACCCTACCGAGGGTGCGGCCATTCCCACGCTCCTGTCAGATCAACGAGGCGTGCCAGCCGAGTGCGTCGGCCGAGCATGTCGACCGAGTGCGTCGGCGGCGTACGCCAGCCTGGCGATCTTCGGCGCCGGATACATGGCGTTCTCCGGTATGCAGATCCTCTGGACACGGTTGGTCTGGTCCGATCACGCTGGGGCGGAGCAGCTCCAGGGCCTCGCGCGAATTTGTCCCATCCCGGTGCCGGATCCCATGGAAATAGCGATGCGACGGAGCCACAGGGATGCGACAGTCTGCCAGGTGGGGTGGGCCAGGGGGTGACGGGAAGGCGGAGGCGCTCCGCGTGACTCCCTCCTCCTAGAGCCCAGACCCCCGAGCGTCGGAGCCGACTCGAGAAGACCATCAACGTCCACGTGACGCCGCTCGCGCAGCGCAGCTACAGCTCCGGCTGGGAAGTCTGATGTGGTGCAATGACTCCATGCAGCCCGCACCCGCCACCGACCTCTCCCGTGATCCACTCCCTCTGCGGGGACGGAACGTGCTGATCACCGGGGTGAGCCGGTGGGCCGGAATCGGCTACGCCACGGCCTGCCGGATGGCCGCCTACGGGGCCAGCGTCTTCTGTCACCACTACGCACCACATGACCGCGAACAGTCCTGGGGCGCCGACGACATCTCGCTGGTGCTCGACGGCGTCCGCAGCCACCTCGTCGGCGATGCCCAGGTCGCGGATGTCCATGCTGACCTGGCCGATCCGACAGGTCCGGACCAGGTGATGCAGGCGGCAGTCTCCGCGATGGGCTCGGTCGACGCGCTGGTCTGCAATCAGGCGCTCAGCGGCCAGGATGGGGCGCTCGGCGAGCTCACCGCCACGCAGCTCGATCGGCACTGGGCGGTGAACGCTCGAGCCTCGATCCTGCTGGCTCAGGCCTATCTGCGGCAGCATCCCGATGCAGGTGCCGGATCCATCATCTTCCTGACCTCCGGGCAAGGGCTGGGACCCATGCCCGGCGAGGTGGCCTACGCCGCGGCGAAGGCGGCGCTGGCCGGAATCACGGCCACACTCTCGGAGCAGCTGATCGGCCGGGGCATCCGGGTCAACACGGTGAACCCGGGCCCGGTGGACACCGGATACCTGGGGCCTGAACTCTGGAAGGATGTCGCCTCGATGTTCCCGCTGGGCCGCTTCGGCGAGCCTGATGACCCGGCGCGGCTGATCGCCTGGCTGAGCACCGACGAGGCTTCCTGGATCACCGGGCAGACCATCAACACCGAGGGTGGGTTTCGTCGCTGAGGCGGATAATCCCAGCGAACCATCCGCCGCAGGTCTACGATTTCTCCCCCGAGGGCAGACACGACGACGGCGGCCGTCCTCCATTCAGGAGGGGCGGCCGCCGTCGTCGTTGCTCGGCGCGCGACGCCGGGCGTTGCGGGTTACTTGATGGACTTGCCTGCCGAGCCGAGGCGCTGGGAGGCCTCGACGATGCGGGCGGCCATGGACTCTTCGGCCTTGGCGCCCCAGACGCGCGGGTCGTAGGTCTTCTTGTTGCCGACCTCGCCGTCGATCTTGAGCACGCCGTCGTAGTTGGCGAGCATATGGCCGGCCACCGGGCGGGTGAAGGCGTACTGCGTGTCGGTGTCGATGTTCATCTTGATCACGCCGTAGGACACGGCGTCGGAGATCTCCTGCTCGGAGGAGCCGGAGCCGCCGTGGAAGACCAGGTCGAAGGGCGCTTCCTTGCCGTACTTCGCGGCAGCCTGCTGCTGGATGTCCTTGAGGATCTCCGGGCGCAGCTTCACGCCGCCGGGCTTGTAGACGCCGTGGACGTTGCCGAAGGTCAGCGCGGTCATGTAGCGGCCGTGCTCACCCAGGCCGAGAGCCTCGATGGTCGCGGTGGCGTCTTCGATGGTGGTGTAGAGCTTCTCGTTGATCTCGTTCTCCACACCGTCCTCTTCACCACCGACGGTGCCGATCTCCACCTCGAGGATCTGCTTGGCGGCCGCGCTGCGGGGCAGCAGCTCGGCGGCGATGCGCAGGTTCTCCTCGAGGGTCTCCGCGGAGCCGTCCCACATGTGGGAGTTGAAGATCGGGTCGCGCCCGGCCTTGACCTCAGCCTCGGAGGCCTCCAGCAGCGGCAGCACGAAGCCGTCGAGCTTGTCCTTGGGGCAGTGGTCGGTGTGCAGCGCGATGTTCACGCCGTAGCTCTTGGCGACCTGCTTGGCGAAGGCGGCGAAGCCCAGCGAGCCGGTCACCATGTTCTTGACGCTGGCGCCGGACCAGTACGCGGCACCGCCGGTGGATACCTGGATGATGCCGTCAGACTCGGCCTCGGCGAAGCCACGGATGGCGGCGTTCAGGGTCTGCGAGCTGGTGACGTTCACCGCGGGGTAGGCGTAGCCGCCAGCCTTCGCGGAATCGATCATCTGGTTGTACTTGTCCGGGGTTGCGATAGCCACGTGTGAGCTCCTTATTGCGATAAGTCAAAGACGGCAACATCATTGGTGCGCTGCCGTCATCCTATCGGGGTTGAGCGGCCGGAGCCGAGGAATCTTCCGAGATATCTGCGGATTCATCTGGACCGGAATCCTCAGCACCGGGCGTGGTCACCTCCTGCTTGGCCCAGCGGTCACCCCTGCCGATCTTCGAGGGCCACCAGAAGCGGTGACCGAGGTCGACGCCGATCGCCGGCACCTGCAGGGTGCGCACGATGAAGGTGTCGATCAGCACGCCCAGAGCCACCAGGAACGCCAGCTGCACCATGAACATCAGCGACAGCACGCCCAGGGCGGCGAAGGTCGCGGCCAGCACGATGCCGGCGCTGGTGATGACGCCGCCGGTGATCACCAGCGAGTACAGCAGCCCCTCCTTCGGTCCGCGCCGGACGGTCTCCTCCCGGGCCCGGGTGGCCAGGAAGATGTTGTAGTCCACACCCAGGGCGGTGAGGAAGACGAAGCCGAACAGCGGCACCGTCGGATCGGCGCCGGGGAATCCGAGGATGTAGTTGAACACCAGGGCAGAGATGCCAAGTGCCGCGGTGTAGGAGAGCACCGTGGTGAGCAGCAGGACCACCGGGGCGGTGACCGAGCGCAGCAGCACGATCAGGAACGCCAGGATGACCAGCAGCACGATCGGGATGATCGTGATCAGGTCCCGCTGAGCGGTCTCATTGGTGTCCAGCTGGGTGGCGGTGGTGCCGCCGACCAGCGCCTCGCCTTCGAGCGCACCCAGCTCCCCGCGCAGCTCGCTGATGGTGCGTTCGGCCTCGAGGGAGTCTCCGGAGTCGGTCAGCGTGACCGAGAGCTGGTTGTAGCCGTCCACCTCGTTGGCGTCCTGCGGACCCTGGGCCGGCGCGCCGGTCTCGGCCACCGCGTAGACCTCGCCGACACCGTCGCTGGCCTCGACGATCTCGAGCGCCTCAGCGAGCTCCTCGGCAGGGACGAAGACGTTGGCGGGAGCCCCGGTGCCGGCGTCGAAATGCTCCTGCAGCATCGCCTGGCCGTCCTTGGCGTCGGTCTGGCCCAGCACCTGTTCGGACTGCGGGACGCCTTCGGCCTTCAGGTCGAGCACGCCGACCGACGCGACCAGGAGCAGGCCGGTCACCACCAGCCAGATGACTCGGGGGCGGGCGCGGACCTTTTCGGCGACCACGGCCCACAGGGTCCGGCGCCGCGAGGCGTGTTTGGTGCGACGGGTCTGAAGGTCCGGGTTCAGGGCCTGAGCCTGTTCCACCGCGGGCCGGGGCGCGTGCGGGACCTTGGGCCAGAAGACCGGGCGGCCGAAGAGCGCGAGCATCGCGGGCAGGAAGGTCAGCGTGGCGAGCATCGCGAAGACGATGCCGGTGCTGGCCACCGGGCCCAGCGCCCGGTTGGAGTTCAGGTCGGAGAAGAGCAGGCAGAGCAGCGCGGCGGCCACGGTGCCGCCGGAGGCCAGGATCGCCGGGGTGGAGCGGCGCCAGGCGATCCAGAGCGCGTCGAAGCGGTTCTCCCGGGCGAGCAGCTCCTCGCGGTAGCGGGCCACCAAGAGCAGCGAGTAGTCGGTGGCGGCGCCGATGACCAGGATCGAGAGGATCCCCTGAGCCTGGCCGTTGAGCGTGATCCATTCCATCTTGGCCAGCTGGAAGATCACGGTGATGGCGCTGGAGAGCGCGGCGATGGAGGAGAGCAGCACCAGGAAGGGCAGCAGCACCGAGCGGTAGACCACCACGAGGATGACGAAGACGGTGATCACCGCGACCAGCAGGAGCAGTCCGTCGATGCCGGCGAAGGCGTTGGCGAAGTCATCGGAGAGCGCCGCCGGACCCGTGACGTGAGTGGTCCACTCCTGCGCGGAGAGCTCGGCATCCACCAGACCGCGCAGCTCTGCGACCGCGCCGTCCTCCACCGCAGCCTCTTCCATCAGCACCAGCACCTGGAAGGCCTCGCCGTCTTCGGAGATCTGCGGCGGCAGGGAGCGGTCGACGCCGTCGAGCTCGTTGATCTGCCCCACGAGGGCCTCCAGCTCACCGAGAGCCTGTTCATCGACCTCGCCGCTGGCGGGCTCTCCGATCAAGGTGGCGGGGATGGAGTCGTCGTCGGAGAAGCCCTCGCCGAGCTCCAGCGCCCGTGTGGACTCTGCGTCGGCGGGCAGGAAGGTGGTCTGGTCGTTGGTGGTGATCTCGCCGACCTTGTCGAAGGTCTGACCGCCCACGGCGGTCACCCCGAGCCACACCAGCACCAGAATGGCGGGGATCAGGATCCTGATCCAACCGGGTTGGGGACGACTGCGCCCCGGGGTCTTCGTCGTCGCGGTCTTCGTCATCACGTCATTCTCGCTATCGCTACCGCCGGACCGCGTGATCCGCCGCGCGCCATTGCGCGAACAGCCTGGGTCTGAGCCTGAATCAGAGCCGCCGCTTCCTCAAATGCAAGGTGCTGAGGGAACGAGGGCTTCTTACCGGACAACTCTACTGCCCGGGCCGACACCAAACGCGATGTCTCACCCGGTCGAGTGAGGGTGTCCAGCCCTTGAAGGGACGCGTGCCTCCAGGCCAGGCCTCAGTCGAGCGCCAGAGTCCCGGGCATGGTCTTGGTCTGCGCGGGCGCCCTGCCGTAGGTGCGGCGGTAGGCGCGGCTGAAGGTCCCGACGTCGTTGAACCCGCTGGAGAAGGCCGACTCGGCCACTCCGGTCCCCTGGGTCAGAAGCAGGTGGCCCCGCTCGAGCCGGGCCCGGCGGATCTCCTGAGCCGGTGAGGTGTTCGCCTGCGCGAACATGGTCTGCAGAGTGCGCAGCGAGACACCGGCCCGCCCGGCCAGGCGGTCTGGGGACAGCGTCGGATCCTGGCAGTGAGAATCGATGTAGGTCCTGATCTCGGCGAAGCTGCGGCTGGACTCGGCGTCCAGCCGAGCCCCCGGCGACCCTGGCGCCCCGGCGGAACCCGAGGACTGGCGCGGGGTGAAGGTGAGCAGCCTATGGTCGGAATCCCCGAGCGCCCTGAGCCTCCAGCGCACCCGCAGCGAGCGGCCGCGACGGTCGATGAACTCCTCGGCGTGGCTGTGGCTCACCGTTCCAGGGGCGGTCACGATCGGGCAGGCCTCCCGCGGGTAGGGAGACCCGTCGGCATGGCGCGGGTGCAGCGCCTCGTGGCTGCAGCGACCCACGAGCTCGCTGCCCTGGCTATAGCCGAGCACGGTGGCCGCGGCCTCATTCACCAGCGCGACCGACCCGTCGGGCTCGATCAGCCAGAGCGGAGTGGGTGCTGCGTCAATGAGGGAGCGCAGGACTCCCTCGCCGTCGAAGGTCATCTTGAAGAGCATCTCCTTCCGGCGCCAGGACCGTTGTTCCACAATTTTAGGACCGCACTGTTTCCCTCAAGAGGCCCGAATATTTCAGCCGGGTTAAACCATTGCCGTTTGCGCGAATCGTCGGATGATCCGCGCAGATCGCCTTGTTGGCCGGTTCCGCACCGACCTAGGTTCGGAATCGCGCCGGGGCCACTCCGGGCCGGCGCCGTCGAAAAGAGGAGGACGAGACACGTGGAGCCGTTCATCAGCAAGAGAGAAGCCGCCGAGCACATCCGGGTGGCCCGCCATCGGGCAGGAATCACCTGGGCGCAGATCGCCGAACAGCTGGGGGTGGCGAAGGAATGGAGCACCGCCGCCCTGCTCGGCAGCCACCCCATGACCGCAGCCCAGGCCACCGTGGTGCAGGAGCTGCTGAGCCTGGACGACGCCGTCACAGAGGCCCTGCAGATGCAGCCCTACCGCGGACCGCTGAGTGAGGACGTGCTGGCGGATCCGACCATCTACCGCTTTCAGGAGGCCCTCATGGTCTACGGCCCCACGATCAAGGAACTGATCCATGAGGAGTTCGGCGACGGCATCATGAGCGCGATCAACTTCCAGCTCGACGTCGCGCGTCGCGCCCACCCCGATGGGGACCGCGTCGTCGTGACCTTGGACGGCAAGTTCCTCGATTACCGGTGGTGACCGTGGGACACCGTCACCTCTCCCGGCGCAACCTGCTCAGCCTCGGCGGCGGGGCGCTCGGAGCGAGCCTGCTCGCCGGGTGCACCCCCACCGGAGGCGCCCCGAACACCAACCCGCTGGGGATCGATTTCAGCGCGGCCCTGGATCCTGCCGGGGACCTCGAAGTCCGCGACGTCACGCTGGGCTTCGTGCCGATCACCTGCTCCTCCCCGATCATCAACGCCGCCGCCATGGGAATCTTCGAGCAGTATGGGCTCAACGTGACGCTGCAGCGCTACACCGGCTGGGGTGAGCTGTGGATCGCCTATGTCGCCGGAGAGCTCGACGCCACCCAGATGCTCAGCCCGATGCCGCTGGGCATCCATCACAACTTCGCCGCCGGCCAGCGGGATTCTCGGATGCCCTACATCACCAATGTCAACGGGCAGGCCATCACGCTGGGCACCGAACACATGAATCGGGTGCGCGGCGCGGAGGACTTCCGCGGCCTGAGAATCGCGGTGCCCTTCGACTACTCCGGGCATAACCTGCTGCTGCGGGACTACCTCACACTGGGTGGGCTGGACCCGGACTACGACGTCGGCATCCAGGTGATGCGCCCCTCGGACATGGTCGCCTCGCTCAACGTCGGCGACATCGATGGCTTCCTCGCCCCGGACCCGTTCAACCAGCGCGCCGTCGCCCTGGGAGCCGGCTACCTGCACATGCTCTCCAAGGACCTCTGGGACGGGCACCCCTGCTGCAGCTTCACCGTGGCCGATGAGTTCGCCTCCGCGTATCCGAACACCTACACCACGCTGCTGCGGGCCATCGGAGATTCAGCGCTCTGGACCGACAGGGAAGAGAACCGCGCCACTGCGGCAGAGACCATGGCGGGGCGCGCGTTCCTCAGCCAGGACCCCGCGGTCATCGCCGCGGTGCTCACCGGCGAGTTCGAGGACGGCACCGGGACCACCCGGTCTGTTGAAGACCGCATCGGCTTTCGCCCCTACCCCCACGAGTCCTATGCGATCTGGGCGCTGACCCAGCTCCAGCGCTGGGACCTCGCGCCCACCGCCGGCTACGAAACAGCGGCGGACTACCAGTCCGCGGTCCGCCAGGTGCTCGACCCCGACGCGGCAACCCCGATCCTCGAGGCGCTCGGCGCAGACACCACCCCGCGGGAGACCGAGACCATCATCGGACGCAGATTCGACCCGGCGGATCCGCTGCCCTGGACCGAGAAACAGGTGAACCTATGAGCACCCAGACCACTGAGACCACAGAAGCCCCCGACACCACCGGTGCGGCGCAGCAGCCGCACACCAACACCGCCCCAGAGGCGCTGCAGCAGCGGGCGAGGGCCCAGCGCACCCGGGACCGGATCCAGACCACCGGACTCTTCGTGATCTTCTTCCTCGGGTTCATCGGGATCTGGCACCTGGCCACCGTGGGTCTCGACGACGGCGGCCTCGCCCCCACCCCCGGGGCCACCTGGGACCGGCTGTTGGAGATGCTCGGCACGGCCTTCCTGCTGGACGGGCCCAACAACGTGGGCATCTTCTACCACCTGCTCGCCTCCATCCAGCGGGTGCTCCTGGGCTTCGGCCTGGCCGCGATCATCGCCGTCCCGCTGGGCCTGCTGCTGGGAACCTCCCGGGTGATCCACGACGGCATGGACCCGTTCATCCAGATCCTGCGCCCGGTCTCACCCCTGGCGTGGCTGCCGCTGGGCCTGGCGCTGCTGCGCGATTCCCAGATGACCGCGATCTTCGTGATCTTCATGGCCGCGCTCTGGCCGATCCTGGTCTCGACCATCGACGGGGTCCGCCGGGTCAACCCGCTGTTCCTGGATCTGGCGAAATCCCTGGAGACCGACACCAGGACCCGGGTCTTCAAGGTCCTGCTTCCGGCCACGCTGCCCGCCATCGTGACGGGTCTGCGCACCGCGCTCTCCACGGCCTGGCTGGTGATCGTCGCCGCCGAGATGATCGTCGGCGGCCGCGGGATGGGCCACTTCGTCTGGAACGAATGGAACGCGCTGAACACTCCCAGCATCGTGGTGGCCATCGTGATCATCGGCGGCGTCGGCTTCCTGCTCGACCGCTCGATCGCCCAGCTGCAGCGCCTGGTCCCCAAGTCCTGAGACACCCACGCCCGAGACGAAGCCCGAACCATCAGGAGACCCAGACATGACCGCCGAGACTCTTCCTGCAGCGCACACCAGCACCGAACCGGTGGTGAAGCTCGAGGGCATCACCAAGGGATTCCCTGATCGGAAGAAGGGCTTCCAGCGGATCGTCGGCACCACCGACGTCGACATCGAGGAGGGTGAGTTCATCACGATCATCGGCCCCTCGGGCTGCGGCAAGTCCACCATCCTGAAGATGATCGCCGGCCTGGAGTCGGTCGACGAAGGCACGATCTCGCTGGCCGGGCAGCCGATCACCGCACCGAGCCGGGAGCTGGGCATCGTCTTCCAGCAGCACGTGCTGCTGCCTTGGATGTCCGCCCGACAGAACGTGCTCTTCGCGCTGGAGACCGATCCGCACAAGAAGCGCAGCAAGCAGGAGCTCGAGTCGCTGGCCGATGAGTATCTTCAGCTGGTGAACCTCTCCCACGCAGCAGACCGGCGGCCCACCCAGCTCTCCGGCGGCATGCAGCAACGCGTGGGAATCGCCCGGGCCTTCGCGCTGGAGCCCAAGGTGATGCTGCTCGACGAGCCCCTCGGGGCGCTGGATGCGCTCACCCGGCACGAGCTGCAGCTTCAGCTGTTGGAGCTGTGCGAACAGCAGAAACGCACCTGCATCATGGTCACCCACGACGTGGACGAGGCGCTGCTGCTCTCCGACCGGATTCTGGTGATGGGGGCCGGACCGAATGCGCAGATCGTCCACGACATGAAGGTCCCGTTTACCCGGCCGCGTGATGTGGAGAACCTGGAGCAGGACCCGAAATATCACGAGCTGCGCAGCTTCCTGCTGAACTCGCTCACCGGGCACTGATGCTCATGTGACGGGGGCCCCGCTGAGCGCGACGGGACAGCCCCACCACAGTCACCGGCCTGTCCGAAGAACTACTCGACGACGAGGAGCAGATCTCCGCCGTCGACCTGCCGCACGCCGCTGATCACCGCCCGGGTCACGGTGCCCGCGACGTGGCTGGTGATCCCGGCCTCCATCTTCATCGCCTCGATGGTGGCCACGTTCTGCCCGGCTTCCACGGTGTCGCCCTCTTCGACGGTGAGCGAGACCGCTCCGGCGAAGGGCGCGGCGACGTGGCCAGGCTTGGAGGTGTCGGCCTTCTCCGCCAATGCCACGGTCGCCTCCACCGAGTCATCACGAGCGCCCACCTGGCGAGCCTGACCGTTGAGCGTGCACATCACGGTCCGCACACCCTTGGGGTCAGGGTCTGAGACGGTCTGCAGCGTGACCAGCAGCCGCACGCCCTTGCCCAGAGAGATGACGTGTTCGTACCCGGTGCGCATCCCGTAGAGGAAGTCCCGGGTATGCAGCACCTGAACGTCGCCGTACTTCTCCCGGGCCGCCTCGAAGTCCTTGGTGGGACCCGGGAAGAGCAGCCGGTTCAGCGTGCGGCGCCGCTCGGCGGCGTCGGCTGATCGCAGGGCTTTGGAGTCTTCTTCGCTGAGCTCCTGGTCCAGGGGCTTGATCGTGCGGCCTTCCAGCGCCTTGGAGCGGAACGGCTCGGGCCAACCGCCTGGCGGGTCCCCAAGCTGACCGGCGAGGAACTGGATCACCGAATCGGGCAGGTCGAAGCTCTGCGGATTGGCCTCGAACTCCTGCGGGTCCACGTCCATGCCGACCAGCTGCAGCGCGAGGTCCCCGACCACCTTGGAGGAGGGGGTGACCTTCACCAGCCGACCCAGCATGGTGTCGGCCGCGTGGTACATGTCCTCGATGTTCTCGAACCGCTCCCCCAGGCCCAGCGCGATGGCCTGCTGGCGCAGGTTCGAGAGCTGACCACCCGGGATCTCATGCCGGTAGACCCGGCCGGTGGGGCTGGTCAACCCGGATTCAAAGGGTCGGTAGATCGAGCGCACGGCCTCCCAGTAGGGCTCCATGGAGGCCACGGCCGCCAACCCCAGGCCGGTGTCCCGTTCGGTGTGCTCCAGTGCCGCGACCAGGGCGGAGGCCGGCGGCTGGGAGGTGGTCGCGGCCATCGAGGCCACGGCGACGTCCACGGCGTCGACCCCGGCTTCGGCGGCGGCCAGCAGGGTCCCCAGCTGGCCCCCGGCGGTGTCGTGGGTGTGCAGGTGCACCGGCAGGTCGAAGCGTTCCCGCAGCGCCGTGACCAGCGTCTTCGCCGCCGAGGGACGCAGGAGTCCGGCCATGTCCTTGATCGCAAGGATGTGCGCGCCGGCGTCGACCATCTGCTCGGCCAGACCGAGGTAGTAGTCCAGGGTGTAGAGGTCCTCGTCCGGGTCCGAGAGGTTCCCGGTGTAACAGATGGCAGCCTCGGCCACGGCGGCGCCGGTCTTGCGGACCGCCTCGATGGCCGGGACGATCTGGTTCACGTCGTTGAGCGCGTCGAAGATCCGGAAGATGTCCACCCCCGTGGCGGCGGCCTCAGCCACGAAGGCGTCGGTGACCTCCAAGGGGTAGGGGGTGTAGCCCACGGTGTTGCGCCCGCGCAGCAGCATCTGGATCGGGATGTTCGGCAGCTCCGCGCGCAGCAGGCGCAGCCGGTCCCAGGGGTCCTCGGTGAGGAAGCGCAGCGCGACGTCGTAGGTGGCCCCGCCCCAGGCCTCCACTGAGAACAGCCCCGGAGTCACATGGGCCACGGCGGGCGCGGCGG
The DNA here is from genome assembly GCF_004364585.1 of Nesterenkonia aurantiaca. Classification (GTDB taxonomy): domain Bacteria; phylum Actinomycetota; class Actinomycetes; order Actinomycetales; family Micrococcaceae; genus Nesterenkonia; species Nesterenkonia aurantiaca. Next base: position 455,065 of record NZ_SOAN01000001.1, read on the forward strand.
CCAGCAGGTCGCGGGTGCGCACCCGGGTGGCGAGCAGCGACTGGTGGGCGTCGCGGAAGGTGGTGTCGGTGACCGCCAGCGCTGTCTGTGCCCGGAGCTTCTTGGCGAAGCCTTCGGGGCCCTCTTTGATGAGCACCTGGCGCCAGCCCTCGGGCTTCGGGTGGTCCGAGGGGCCGTCGAAGGGGCTGCGGTCGGGCTCGTCGCGCTTGTCCCCGGGGAAGTGCGGGAGCTTGTCGCGCGGGTCGATGCCCTCCACGCGGGGACCGTGCGGCTGGTTCACCGTGATGTCAGCCAGGTACTGCAGCGCCTTCGAGCCTCGGTCCTGGGAGCGGTTGATCTTGGCCAGCTCCGGGTGGGCGTCGATGAAGTCGGTGGCCACGTCTCCGGCGAGGAATTCCTTGGAGTCCAGCACGTTGAGCAGGAACGGGATGTTGGTGGCGACCCCGCGGATCCGAAACTCCGAGAGCGCGCGGCGGGCACGGGCGATGGCGGTCTGGTGGTTGCGACCACGGGCGGTGAGCTTGACCAGCATCGAGTCGAAGTGCGGGCTGATCTCGGCTCCGGCGTAGACCGTGCCGCCGTCGAGCCGGATGCCCGAGCCGCCGGCGGAGCGGTAGACGGTGACGGTGCCGATGTCGGGGCGGAACTCGTTGGCCGGATCCTCGGTGGTGATCCGGCACTGCATGGCGGAGCCCCGGACCCGGAGGTCTTCCTGCCTGATGTCGAGGTCCTCGAGGGTCTCGCCTGCAGCGATGCGCATCTGCGCGGAGACCAGGTCGATGTCGGTGATCTCTTCGGTGACCGTATGCTCCACCTGAATGCGCGGGTTCATCTCGATGAACACGTGCTGGCCAGCACGCTCACCGACGGTGTCCACCAGGAACTCCACGGTGCCGGCGTTGCGGTAGTTCATGGCCTTGGCGAAGGCCACGGCGTCGCGGTGCAGCGCCTGGCGGATGTCCTCGTCCAGATGCGGGGCCGGTGCAATCTCCACGACCTTCTGGTAGCGCCGCTGCAGCGAGCAGTCACGCTCGAAGAGGTGGACCACGTTGCCCTCGCCGTCGGCGAGGATCTGGACCTCGATGTGCCGGGGGCGCAGCACGGCCTGTTCCAGGAACACCGTGGGGTTGCCGAAGGCGGTCTCGGCCTCGTGCATGGCCGAGCGCAGGGATTCGGCGAGGTCTTCGCGCTTGTCCACCCGGCGCATCCCGCGACCGCCGCCGCCGGCGACGGCCTTGACGAAGATCGGGAATCCGATCTCCTCGGCGGCGCGAGTCAGCTCCTCGGTGTCCTTGGAGGGCTCGGAGCTCTGCAGGACGGGAACGCCGGCCTTCTTGGCGGCGCGCAGGGCCTTGACCTTGTCACCGGTGGATTCCAGGACATCAGCGGGCGGGCCGATGAAGGTGATCCCGGCAGCCTCGGCGGCGCGGGCCAGATCGGGGTTCTCGGAGAGGAATCCGTAGCCGGGGTAGATGGCGTCGACGCCGGCGTCCTTGGCGACGCGGATGATCTCCTCGATGTTCAGGTAGGCGCGGACCGCGTGGCCCTCCTCGCCGATCCGGTAGGCCTCGTCAGCCTTCTGGCGGTGGAAGGAGTTGCGGTCCTCATGGGGGTACACGGCGACGGTGCGCGCCCCGAGTTCGACGCCGGCGCGGAACGCCCGGATGGCGATCTCCCCGCGGTTGGCGACCAGGATCTTCGAGAACATAGGTGCAATCTCCCTCAACTCATGGCACCGCCACCTCATTGTGGCGGCGTTGGAGCGATCCTACCGGGTGGTGGGTCTGGGGAGGAGGGGGACGGTGACCCACGGAGGCCAGACTCGAAGCCCCAAGCCCCTCTCCGAGGAACCTTGCCGCGCCCACCTCGGCCCGGTGTGGAAACCCTGAAGCGACCGAGCGCACCGGTCGGCAGGCCCGGAATCTGACATGGAACGGCTGCTTGGGTGCATCCGGCTCACGGCCCGTGGTCGGACACAGGCATCGAGACCTGGTCCACCGGGACCGAGAAGCAGATGCCGTGGGACTCGCCGCGCTTGAACAGGACCTCGTGCAGGGAGTCTGTGATGGGTTGGACCTTTTCCTCGGGCACGACCATCATGAGCACCGACTGCGCGCCCGTGAAGCGGACCCCGAAGAACGTCTTATGTGGATGAGCCCCCACACCGCGCGCCGAGAGCGCCGTGACCCCGGTGGCTCCAGCGTCCTCGACCAGCGAGATCGCCCTCTCCTCCTGATCGTCGGGGATCACGACAAAGACGACTCTGTGCGACATCATGTCTCCTTGGGGGACGTCGATGAGGGTTCTCGAGCTCGCGCCGTGGCGGCGAATCTCACGACGCAAGCATAGGCGAGGACCGCGATCACCGGACCGACCGAGGCGAACGCGATGAGCCCGAAACCGTCCATAAGCATGTCCCTGCCCGGAGTGGCAGTTGCCAGGCCGATTCCCAGGGCGGTGATCAGCGGGACGGTGATCTCGCTGGTGGTGACTCCACCGAGGTCGAAGGACAGCGGAACCAGGTCCTTGGGTGCCAGCAGAAGCAGGAACAGGGCGAGCAGGTACAGCCCGATGATGATCGCCACGAAGGATCCCCCGGTAAGGATCCGCAACACGCCGACTCCGATCCCCACCGCTACGCCGCAGGCCACCAGGATCCTGAGCATGTTCGCGTTCAGCCGCTTCTCCGAGATCTCCTGCGCCTCCTCGCTGATGGCCATCAGGGCAGGCTCTGCCATGGTTGTGGCGAATCCGATCAGGACACCGAAGGCGATGATGAGCAGGGTCTGGTCCGTCTCGATGAGCTGCGCCGCCATCTGGCTGCCCATCGGCAGGAGTCCGATCTCCAGCCCCACGATGAACTCATAGAGCCCGAGGATGACCATCGCGAAGCCGACCGTGACCCTGATGGGGTTGCCCAGGCGCCTGCGCCGCACCACGAACTGGAAGAACAGCACCACGGCGATCACCGGAAGCACGTCGCGAACCACGGTCATCAGTCCCACGAACAGCTCCAGCCACCAGAGCGCTTCGTCTGTTGAATCGGTGGCGGCCACTGACCCGGCATCACTAAACCGATACACCGCGATCCCGTAGAGCTGGACACTGATCATCGGGACCATGACGCACAGCGCCACCAGACCGAAGCCGTCCCCAAGGCGGCTCCGACCACGGATCGAGGCGGCCATGCCGATTCCGATGGCAGCGATGAGTGGGACCGTCACGATGTTCGTGGTCACCCCGCCCGAGTCATAGGCCAGGCTGGCGACCTCCTCCGGCGAGATCAGCGTGAGCGCGATGACCACGGAATAGCCGATGAGCAGGACCCGGTGCAGGGCCCAGCCCAGGAACACCCGCAGCGCACCGAGGACCATCACCACCCCCACGCTCAGCGCGATCACGAATCGAAGGGTCATGCTGTTGATCCGACCCTCGCTGACCAGCTCCGCCTGGTCCGCGACCGAGATCAGCGCCGGCTCAGCAATGACCGCCGCGAACCCGATGAAGAAGCAGAAGGGAAGAAGCTTCCAGAACGACGCCGTCTTCACCAGCTTGTTGGTGATCGACTTCCCGACCGGGAAGACGCTGCGCTCCAGGCCCTCGAGGAAGAGCGCGATCCCCGCCGCGACGATCACCAGCCCAAGAAGGATGGAGCCGGCGCCTTCAGGGACTTGACGAAAGACCGCCGCCTGGAAGAGCACGACGACGAGCAGGATCGGCAGAAGCGCCCTGAGCGCGTGGATGAATCGCCGTCGCAGTGCGTCCAGCAGCTTCACCTCTGATCCCTCCCGTGCAGCAGCTGCACCTCGACATCGAAGAGTGGGGCTGAATGGAGTCGAACCCTGATCTCGTCGACGTGAACGAGGCGCTCCACCAGCTGAGCTATCGCCCGTGACCTGCCGTTTGCCGTCAAAAACCGGACCTCTGCGGTGCACCGGCCCCGCGGCGTCGGCTCTTTGTAGAATAATGAGCATGTGACCTTCGTCACCGAGGATACGGCCTTCAAGCCCACACCCTGCGACCCACGAGCAGGTCTGAGTAGAACGGATCATCATGACCTCATCACTCCCTGAACTCATCCACCAGGACTCGATCGTGCTGGAGGCCGAGGCGCCCGACTGGCAGTCCGCGATCCGCCTCGCCGGTGGCCTCTTGGAGAAGTCAGGCATCGCCTCTGCCGAGTACACCCAGGCCATGATCGACAACGTCGTCGAGAACGGCCCCTATATCGTGATCGCCCCTGGCTTTGCTTTCGCGCATGCGCGCCCCTCGGAGGCCGTGCACCACACCGGCATGTCATGGGTCCGGCTGAAGGAACCGGTGGACTTCGGAAGCGGTGAGAACGACCCGGTCTCCTTGATCGTGGCCCTTGCCGCCGTAGATTCCAAAGACCACACGAATGCCCTCGCCGAGCTCAGTGGCGTCCTGGGCGATGACGACACCCGTGCCGCACTGGACGCCGCTCCTTCCCCCGCCGCCATCTCGGCCATCCTCAGCGGAGAAGGCGCACCCACCACGGTCGCAGACACCAAGAACCGGTCCTCGGGTGGGAATGAACAGCACCTGATCCTCACGGTCTGCGGCAACGGCCTCGGGACCTCGTTGTTCCTGAAAAACACCCTCGAAGGTGTTCTCGACACGTGGGGATGGGGGCGGCACCTGAACGTAGAAGCCACCGACACCATCTCCGCTCGCGGGAGGGCCTCGGAGGCGAAGGCCATTCTCACCTCCGGCGAGATCGCAAAGTCCCTGGGCGACGTCGGCATCCCGATCAAAGTCATCGAAAACTTCACAAGCAAGGACGAGCTCGACCGCGCGCTGCGTGAGCTCTACAACGTCTAAGGAGCAGACATGGACTGGCTCATCGCAATCCCAGAGTTCCTCGTCAACGAGATTCTCTCCGTTCCAGCGTTCCTGATCGGCATCATCGTCGCCGTCGGGCTGATCGCGCTCAAGAAATCCACCGGACAGATCATCGGTGGTGCCATGAAGGCGATACTTGGCTTCCTGCTGATCGGCGCAGGGGCCGGGCTTGTCGTGGCGTCCTTGGATCCGCTGGGGATCATGATCCAGGGAGCGACCGGCGCCCAGGGCGTCATCCCCACCAACGAAGCCATCGTCGGCATCGCTCAGGAGACCTACGGCGCGCAGGTGGCATGGCTGATGATCGCTGGATTCGCCATCAGCCTGGTCTTGGCGCGTTTCACTCCGCTGAGCTACGTCTTCCTCACCGGCCACCACATCCTGTTCATGGCGACGCTGCTGACCATCGTGCTGGCCACTGCAGGCTACTCGGGGCCACTCACAGTTGGGCTGGGTGGCGCGCTGCTGGGCATCCTGATGGTCTCGCTTCCTGCCTTTTCACAGCCCTTCACCCGCAAGATCACCGGCGATGACAGCATTGCCATGGGTCATTTCGGCACCGCCGGCTACGTCGCGGCAGGAACCGTGGGACGCCTGGTCGGTGGCAAGTCCAGCCGATCCACGGAAGACCTGAAACTGCCCGAAGGCCTGCGCTTCCTGCGAGACTCCATGGTCGCGACCGCGCTGTCCATGGTGATCATGTACGTGGTGGTCGCCATGATCTTCTTCGCCCGCGAGGGTGAAGCGGCGTATGAGGCATTCGACGGTGGGGCCGAGAACTTCGGCAACTTCATCATGCTCTCGGTGACCCAGGGACTGCAGTTCGGCATCGCAGTAGCAGTCATACTCTTCGGCGTCCGCACCATCCTCGGAGAGATCGTCCCCGCGTTCCAGGGCATCGCAGCCAAGATCGTTCCAGGCGCCATCCCCGCCCTGGACGCACCGATCGTCTTCCCCTACGCGCAGAACGCCGTGCTGATCGGGTTCCTCTCCAGCTTCACCGGAGGACTGGTGGGGCTCGCAGCGCTGACCCTCTGGCTCAACCCGGCGCTCGGACTGGCCCTCATCCTGCCGGGGCTGGTGCCGCACTTCTTCACCGGAGGCGCAGCCGGTGTCTACGGCAACGCCACCGGTGGTCGGCGCGGCGCAGTAGCAGGCGGTTTCGTCAACGGGCTCCTCATCACGTTCCTGCCGGCACTTCTGCTCCTGGTCCTTGGCGACTTTGGAAGCGCCAACACCACGTTCGGAGACACCGACTTCGGCTGGTTCGGCATCCTCGTCGGCTATGGAGCAGGAGTCGGTTCGATCGGTGGCGTAGTGGTCGTCGCGGCTCTGGGACTGCTGATCCTCGGTGCAGCGATCCTGGTCCAGCGTCGCGTCGTCGACCGGAACTGGGATGCCTCGCCGCATCGACCCGAGCAGGCCGAACGGTCTTCGACCGAGGCCCCCGTGGCCGACACCCAGGGTCAGTATCCGAAGATCCAACCGCCCCAGGGAGCCCCAGCCCCACCTGCGCGGGGCTGAGCCGACGCGCAGCTGGTTCGGCGCGGTCCAGATCATCTGCACCCGCAGACCTAGGCCAGGATCCGCTGCAACAACGCCGTGCACCCTCTGCCCGCAGGGTCTCCAGGGCATCGGCGCGGCGCCCGCTGAAGGCTGGCTGCGCCACGTCCCACTGCTCACCGTTCTCACCGACGCTCTCGGCGGAGCGCGCCCAGGAAGCCACAATCGCCGCCGAGGCCGTCACGTCGCACCCGGCTCTCGGCCGCCTCGGTCCTGGCTTCACTGCCAGTGGTCCTGGCCGGTCGGCTCGCGCAGAAGCAGCTGGTGCGCGGACTCTCCATGGGTGCGGTCAAGCAGCGGAGGAATCCGTCGCGGTGGAGCTAAGGGGAGTCGAACCCCTGACCTCGTCGATGCGAACGACGCGCTCTACCAGCTGAGCTATAGCCCCGTGAGGTGCCGCTCGCCCTGGAGAGCGGACTTCTCCGGCCAGCCGGACCCACGGCGTCGGCCCTTACAGGATAATGGAAAGGTGACTTCTTCTGCTGAGACTGCCTCCTTCAACCCCAACCCGCCCTTCGGACTGCTGCTGGATGTGGATGGGCCCATCGCCTCTCCGGTCAGCCGCACCGTCGCCATCGAGTCCATCGCCCGGGACCTCGCCGCCATGGCCAACCAGGGCATCCCGGTCATCTTCAACACCGGACGCTCGGACGACTTCATCGCCCAGCAGGTGATCCCGCCGATGCGCGCCGCCGGCCTGCTGCCTGACGCCCCGGTCTTCACGATCAGCGAGAAGGGCGCGGTCTGGGCCGAGGTCACCCCCGAGGGCCTCGGCGAAATCCACATCGACGAGGAGCTCACGCTTCCCACCGCACTCTTCGATGACGTCCGGGATCTGGTGGCCGAACGGTTCAGCGAGCACATGTTCTTCGACGAGACCAAGCGCTCCATGGTCTCCGTGGAGCAGTCCACCGAGGTCGAGAACAAGGACTACCTCGAGGCGCAGAAGGAATTCGACGCCGCGATCCCTGACCTTTTGAGCAAGCACCAGCTGGAGCATGTCCGGATCGACCCGACCATCATCTCCACCGATGTGGAGCACGAGGGCGTGGGCAAGGACATCGGCGCGCAGCGCTCGCTGACCCTGCTCGAGGCCCGCGGGATCACCGCCAGGACCTGGTTCACCATGGGAGACTCCCGCACCGACTACGCCATGGCCACCTGGTTGCACGAGCGCGGGCTGCCGGTCAGCCACGTGGACGTCCGCCCCGAGGACGGCATCCCGGAGACCAAGTACGAGGTGCTCACCTCATCCACCGGCGCGATCCATGACGAGGCCGGGGCCGAGTTCCTCAGCCGCTGGGCCGCAGCCCCGGAGAGCACCAGGGCCGGCCGCGGTGACTGAGACGCCGGAGCTGACTCTGCCCGACGTCGTTGCCTGGCGCGCTTGGCTGGATCAGCATGAGGACAGCTCCGAGGGGGTCTGGCTGGTGATGGCCAAGAAGGGTGTCACCTCACCGACCTCGCTGGGCTACGCCGAGGCACTGCAGGAGGCGCTGTGCAGCGGGTGGATCGACGGGCAGCGCCGGGCGCGCGACGAGGCCACGTTCCTGCAGCGGTTCACCCCGCGGCGGAAGGCCTCGATCTGGTCGCAGCGAAACGTCGGCTACGTGGAGGCGCTGATCGCTTCGGGTCGGATGCGGGAGCGTGGCTTCGCGGAGATCGAGCGGGCCCAGGCCGATGGCCGTTGGGATCGGGCCTACTCCGGTCAGGCCGGAGCCGAGGTGCCAGGGGATCTCGCGGCAGCCCTGGAGGTCTCCCCCGCCGCGAAGGCGACCTTCGAGGCGCTGAGCAGTCAGGGCAGGTATCACGTGCTGCACCAGCTGATGATCGCTGCGAATCCGGCGACGCGGGCGCGGCGGATCGAGAAGTTCATGGAGCAGCTGAGCCGCGGGGAGACGCCTTAGGTCTGCGACTCTGCGCCCACTCAGCGGCCTGGGCCGACCAGCGGTAGGTGCCGCTCAGCCGGCGAACCGGTGCTGCCGGATCCACGCGTGCATCGCGATCCCCGCTGCGGTGCCGGCGTTGATGGACCGGGTGGAGCCGAACTGCGCGATGGACAGCGTGTCCTGGGCGGCCTCGCGCACCTCTTCGCTGAGTCCGGGACCCTCCTGACCGAAGACCAGCACGCAGCGCTGAGGCAGCGCATAGGTCTCGATCGGCATGGAGTCCGGAAACAGGTCGACGCCGAGCACCGGCAGACCCTCGGACTCGGCCCAGGCCACGAAGTCATCCACCGTCGGGTGGTGGCGGACATGCTGATAGCGGTCGGTGACCATGGCGCCGCGGCGGTTCCAGCGTCGGCGCCCGATGATGTGGACCTCTTTGGCCAGGAACGCGTTGGCGGTGCGCACCACGGTGCCGATGTTGAAGTCGTGCTGCCAGTTCTCGATGGCCACGTGGAAGTCATGCCGGCGCGAATCGAGGTCCGCGACGATCGCGTCATGAGACCAATAGCGGTACTCGTCGACGACGTTGCGGCGGTCACCCTCGCGCAGCAGCTCCGGGTCGTAGTGCTCGCCTTCCGGCCAGGGTCCTTCCCACGGGCCCACGCCGATCTCGCGTTCGGTGGGCGCCCGTCCCGCGCCCTCGGCATGCCCCTGTTCATCCATGGATTCGAGGCTATCCCACCGGCTGGACCCTGAAATTCGGTGATCCCTGGCCAGAACTTCGGAGTCAGTTCACCCGCGCCAGCAGGAATCCGTCCCAGCCCTTGAGCCCCACGGTCTGCAGCGCGGTGGCGCTGAGCCGCTCATCGGCCTGGATCAGCTCCATCAGTGCCCGAATGCCTTGGATGTCCGGGTCGGTGCTGTCCTGCTCGAGCACCGCGCCGGAGCGCACCACGTTGTCGATGACGATCACGGTTCCCGGATGTGACAGCTCCAGGGAGGCCTCGAGGTAGTGCGGGGTCTTGACCTTGTCCGCGTCGATGAACACCAGGTCGAAGGGTTCCGCCTGCTCCTGGATCAGCGCCTCCGCCGATTCAAGTGCCGGGCCGACCCGGACCTGGACCCGCTCGGCGACCCCGGCGGCGTGGAAGTTCCGCCGGGCCACCTGCGCCGCCGCCGGGTCGATGTCCAGAGTGACCACGGCGCCGTCGTCGTCCATGGCTCGTGCCATCCAGATGCTGGAATACCCGGCAAGGGTGCCGAACTCCAGGACCCTCCTGGCACCGGTGATCTGCACCAGCAGACCGAGGAAGGCTCCCATGCTCTGGGTGACGTCGATCCCCGGGGTCGCGGTCTCTGCGGAGCTGCGCCGGGTGTCCGCGAGCGCCTGGTCCTCGTGCACCAGGTGGTCGATCAGGTAGGTGTCGACGGCGGCGAAATCTTCCTGTGCTGTGCCCATGGGAGCACCCTAGGTCCTCGGAGGCGGCGCGGACCAGGGCGGCGTGTCCGCGGTAGAGCGGATGCGGGTGGGGCGGATGCGGGGATTATGCTCCAGCTATGCCTGACGCTGCCGTCCCCGCTTCCCCCGCCCGCTCCGTGCGCATCCGCGACGCCGAGCTGCCCGATCTTGACGCGGTGGTCGAGATCCAGGCGCACTATGCGCACCACACGGTGACCACGTTCAGCGAGGAGCCGATGAGCGTGGCGGAATGGGCGCAGAGTCTGCAGGAGAAGCGGTCGGCGGCGCATCCGTTCCTGCTCGCGGAGCAGGATGGGCTCATTCTGGGATTCGCCTATGCCGGACACTGGCGGCGGAAGTCCGCCTACCGGCACACCGTGGAGGACACGATCTATCTGCGTCCCGGCGCAGAGGGACGCGGCGTCGGGCGTGCGCTGTTGACCGAGCTGCTCGCCCAGTGCGAGGCCGCCGGGCACCGCCAAGTGATCGCGGTGCTCACCGACGACGCCTCCACTGCCGCGTCCTACGCGCTTCACGTGAAGCTCGGGTTCACCGAGGCGGGGCGGCTGGCGGATGTGGGGATCAAACGCGGGCAGACGCTGAGCACGGTGCTGATGCAGCGATCGCTGGGGAGCTGACCTCGGGCCGACGCCGCCGCGCATCGAGTGTGCAATCTGTGCAGGTCTTCTCGCCGTTCGGGTCCGAAACGGCAGTCGAACTGCACAATGGATGCGGGTGGGGAGGGGGTACGGTCACTCGAGACCGAGTGCCGCGCGAACCTGGGCCACGGCACGTTGAAATCCCTCCCGGGAGTCCTCTGAGTTGAAGCGCAGCACCCGCCACCCCTCCGCGAGGAAGATGTTGTCACGTCGCTGGTCGGCGCGCTGCTGCTGCGGGGTGAAGTGGGTGTCGCCCTCATATTGGATCGCGATCTTCGGGGCCGGGTAGCCCAGATCCGCACGCGGGGACCAGCGGTATCCCGGCTGCGCGGGGACCTGGAGCTCTGGCTCGGGCAGCCCCGCCCGGATCAGGGCGAGCCGGAGCAGCGTCTCTTGAATGGAATCGGCGCCCACCCGGACCCAGGTCAGGGCGACGAGGCAGCGTCGTCGTCCCGGAACGCCGCGGGAGCGGTCAAGGAGGGCCGCGAGCTCCTCGAGGGCTGCGTGCGGTTCCCTCCGGCCCTCGAAGCGTTGATAGGGAGGACGCACCAGCTGGTCCCCCAGGATGATCAGCTCGCGCTCGTTGCAGAGTGGGGCCACGTCGAGCCAGGTCCTCCCGGGAGTGCTGAGCCGGAGGCTCCCGCGCGTCGTCACGTCCTGCGGACGAAGCGCGACGCGGTGCCCACAGACCCCTTGCCGGCGGGTCCACAGGCCGGGCTCCGGCGCATGGGAAAGGTACAGTCGGTGATCCGTCAGAAGCCGGTCCGGGAGCCATAGGCCGTGGATCTGGGCCGCACTCGAGTGGGAGAGCCATGCGTCGGGGCGCTCCCGAAGGAGTGCCGCAGCTTTGAGCTGAAGCGTCTCCCGTGGAGTGCGTTGAGCTATGAGCACCTGGACCGCGTAGACACCCGCCCCCAGTGCGACGATGTCTTTGCGTCGGAGGCGCTCCCGGGGCACTCCCCCGCGAAGAGCCTCGGCAGCGGTGAATGCCCGTCCGGTGAGCTCCTTCGGCAGAGTGTGCACCGGGCCAGTGTGCCCAAGGTCCCCGAATGAACCTGTGGTTATCCACACGCCATCATCTAGTGGGTGATTTGAGGGACTTCTTCCGCAATTTCGGCCCTATTCTTCCCTCATATCGCCCACTGGATGACACGCAGGGATGCTGGCCACGATCGACCCCAGTCCAAGCACTGCCAGTCCCGCCAGGACGCCGAACATCGCCTCATAGCTGCCCAGCCATTCGGCCAGGATGGCACCCAAGAACGGAGCGACCGCCACCGCGAGCATCATGGGGCCGTTGAGCACCCCCGAGAGCCGGCCGTACTCACGGGTCCCCCACCGGTCGGTGACCGCGGTGGCCTGCAGCAGCGTGACGATCCCTCGGGCGACGCCGGCCGCCATAGAGATCACGACCAGCAGCACCGCTGCGGTGATGTTCCAGGCCAGCGCCGCCGTGGTCAGAGCCAGCAGCGCGTAGATCAACGCGCTGCGCTGCCGCACGGTGGTGCCGCGATCCAGCCGTGCGGAGAAGACGCGGCCGATGACCTGACCCAGCCCGCCCAGGCCGAGCACCCAGGCCGCCACCATCGGGGACACCCCGCGCTCGACAAGCATCGGCACCAGGTTGATCAGCCCGGCGTACATCGTCACCGCGCCCAGCGACATCCCGACCACCAGAAGGATGTAGGCCCGGCTGTGCATGATCGCGGCGGCATAGTCCCGCCTGGGTGGTTGGATCGGAGGCTCCGGGGAGGCCGGGTCGACGGCGGCGCCGGTCGCCTCGGTGCCGCTCGCCTCGGCGCCGGTGGCCTCGGTGTCGGGGAGGAGGTCGGCCGTCTCACCCGCATGCTGCGCGGGCCATGGCCTGCGCAGCACCAGCGCGTGCACCGGGACCACCAGCACACCGAGCACCAGCGCCAACACCAGATAGGTCTCGCGCCAGCTCAGCTGCGTGGCCAGCGCCTCGGTGGCCGGCGCGAAGACCGTGCTCGCCAGGCCCCCGGCCAAGGTCACCATGGTCAGAGCGAAGATCCGCCGCGACCCGTACCACCGGGTCAGCGCCGCGAAGGCCGGCGGGTACAGCGTCCCTGACATCGCCACACCGATGACCAGCCAGCTCACCAGGAACACCCAGTACGACGGTGTGAAGGAAACGCCCAGCAGACCCAGGACTGCGAGCGCCGCCCCGAGGGTCATGATCTGCCGGGGTCCGCGTCGGTCCAACACCCGTCCCAACGGCACCCCGAGCAGTCCTGAGACCACCAGCGCCGCAGAGAACGCAGCAGTCAACGCGGTGGCCGACCAGCCGGTGTCCGCGGCGATGCGCGGAAGCAACACCGGGAACGCATAGAAGAGCACACCCCAGGAGATGATCTGGGTGAGGCAGAGACCGACCAGGACTGTCCGCTTGGAGGGGTGAGCCTGCTCGGTCTCGCTCACCACGAATCAACCCGCCTCAGCCTGGATCAGCCCGCGTCAGTCCAGCCCGAGGTCGTTCTTGGAGTAGGCGAAGAGATAGGGCACCCCGGCCGTAGCCTCGATGTGTTCCTTGGCACCGGTGTCGCGGTCCACGATCACGGCCACCGCCTGCACGATCCCGCCGGCAGCCCGCACGGCCTCTACAGCTGTCAGCGCGGAGCCGCCCGTGGTCGAGGTGTCCTCCAGGACGACCACCTTCCGGCCCTCCACACTGGGACCCTCGACCTGGCGGTTCATGCCGTGGGACTTCTGTGCCTTGCGCACCACGAAGGAATCCGTGGCGGCTCCGTCCCGCGCCGCAGCATGCAGCACGGCGGTCCCGACCGGGTCCGCCCCCATGGTCAGCCCGCCGGCGGCGACGTAGTCGATGCCGGCCTCGGCCAGGAGCTGCCGGATGACCCGGCCGACGAGCGGGGCAGCCTCATGCTGCAAGGTGATCCGGCGCAGGTCGATGTAGTAGTCGGCCTCCTTGCCCGAGGACAGCGTGACCTTCCCGCGCACCACGGCGAGCTCACTGATCAGCTCCTGCAGCCGCTGGCGATCAGCGGCATGCTCAGCGGCGGGGGCGGTGGGCTGGGGGGTTCCGGCGGTCTCAGTCATGACTCCCATCCTAGCTATCGACCCGGCCGCGAATCGGTCCCCGAATCCAGGTCGACGCCCGAATCCGGCCCGGTCTCCGAATCCGGGTCGGCGTCCTCAGGATGAGATCCCGCCCCGCCGCCTCGTCCACTCGCCGGGGGCGCCGGGGGCGCCACGACCTGGTGCTGCGCCTGAACGATCCGCTCCACGAACCACGAGGCGATCGTCGCGGTGACGGAGCCGAGCAGCGCGATGCCAGCGATCATCAGTCCGATCGCGAGCAGACGACCCAGCCCGGTGACCGGATAGTAGTCGCCGTAGCCCACCGAACTGATGGTGACACAGGTCCACCAGATCGCGTCCCCGAAGCTGGTGATGTTCGCCCCATCGGCGTTCTGCTCCGCATCCAGGACCGCCAACGAGGCCACCAGCACCAGCATCACCGAGACGCCAGCCACGTAGATCGACACCTGCTCGCGCAGCGCAGAGCCCACCGTGCGGTGCAGCACTGCGACCACCTTGACCAGACGAAGCAGCAGGAGCGGTCGCAGGAACGGCAGCACCGCCATCGCCAGCTCGTGCAGGTGGGTCAGGAACCAGCGCCCTCGATTCCGCACCAGCATCAGACTGATCAGGTAGTGCAGAGCGAAGATCGCCCAGACCCCGAACAGGAAGATCCGCGGCCAGGAGACCTCGGCGGCCCGGGTGTTGGCCAGCACGAGATACGCGTACACCGCCAGGAAGACCAGCGCCACGATCGTCAGCGGGAGCTCTGAGGCCTTCTCCCAGCGGCGATAGCGGTCCCCGAAGTCGACCTCGGAACGGGTCCGGGTTCCGCGGGACCCCGGTGCGGATGCCTCGTCTGGTGCCATCAGAGCGTCCCCCTCGGTCCGGCGGGGTGGTGTCGCCCCAGCGTACCCAGCGGCTCATTCCGAGGGCCATGCCTGGCACACCAGAAGCTGCACCTCCAGGGTTGCGGGCCAATGGTCTTGGCCTCTAGGGGTGTGGGCCCGGGGGCCGAGGCGAGCCCCACCGGGACTCCGCTCAGCCGGTCGCGGGCTGCGCCGCCTGATCCGGCTGGGCACGGCCCGCATCCGCCTCCGCCTGCGTCTCCTGCTGGGTCTGGGCGACCTTCTCCACGAACCACGAGGCCAGCGTCGCCGTGACGGAGCCGATCAGGGCGATGCCGGCGATCATCAGCCCGACCGCGATCATGCGTCCCAGGTCCGTGACCGGGTAGTAGTCCCCGTAGCCCACGGTGGTGATCGTGACGAAGGCCCACCACATGGCGTCGCCGAAGCTGGTGATGTTCGCGCCCTGAGCGTTCTGTTCGGCATCGAGGACACCGAGAGCTGCGATGAGGACCAGGATCGCGGAGGTGCCGGCCACATATACCGTGACCTGTCCGCGCAGCGCAGTGCCGGCGGTCTTGTGCAGCACCGAGAGCAGCTTCACCAGCCGCAGCAGCTGCAGCGGTCGCAGAAACGGCAGCAGCGCCATCGCCAGTTCGTGCAGGTGGGTGAAGAACCAGCGCACCCGATCTCGCACCAGCACCAGACTGATCACGTAGTGCAGGGCGAAGATCACCCAGACTCCGGTCATGAAGGCCCGCGGCCAGTCGACCCCGGAGAGACGCAGATTGCCGATCACCACATAGGCGTAGACGCCGAGGAAGAGCAGCGCGATGATTTCCATCGGCCACTCGGTGGCGCGGTCCCACCGCGCATAGCGGGCACGTGGATCGTCTCGCACGGGCCATTCCCCTCAGACAGGCGGTGCTCGTGTTCGGTCAGCCTATCCAGGGGCGCCGCAGTCAGATCAGTTGGACACATAGCGCTCAGTCATCTGAGCGAAATCTGCCCCTGAGTAGAATCAGGGCATGCGTGATCTTCAGACAGACATCGTGGAAGAGATGGGCGTCAAGCCCGAGATCGACCCTGCGGCGGAGGTCGATCGGCGGGTCGATTTCCTGGTGGAGTACGCCAAGACCGCCCGGGCCAAGGGCTTCGTGCTGGGCATCTCCGGCGGCGTGGACTCCTCGCTGGCAGGCAGGCTCTGCCAGCTCGCGGTGGAGAGGCTGCGCGAGCAGGGCCACGAGGCCCAGTTCCACGCGGTGCGGCTGCCCCACGGCGTCCAGCACGACGCCGACGATGCCGACGCCGCCCTGGAGTTCATCGCCCCCGATCAGACACATACCTTTAATATCGAGAAGGCCGTGACCGGGGTCAACGCCGCCTTCGACGAGGCTCTGGGCCGGCCGATGCGCGATTACCACCGCGGCAATGTCAAGGCCCGGCTGCGGATGACCGTGCAGTACGCCATCGGTGGGGAGAACGACGCGCTGGTGATCGGGACCGACCACGGGTCCGAATCCATCACCGGTTTCTTCACCAAGTACGGCGACGGCGGCGCCGATGTGCTGCCGCTGTTCACGTTGAACAAGCGCCAGGTCCGGCAGCTGCTGCGCCACCTCGGCGCCTCCGAGACGCTCTGGTCCAAGGCCCCGACCGCGGATCTCCTCGATGACAAGCCCGGCCAGCTCGATGAGACCGAGCTCGGGATCAGCTACGACCACATCGATGACTACCTCGAGGGCCGCGAGATCCCGGACAGCGACGCAGCTGTCCTGGAAGAGCACTACCTGCGCACCCGACACAAGCGAACCGTCCCGGTGACCATCCAGGACGACTGGTGGCGCCACGGCTGAGCATCAGCCTCGGTGGTGACCGCCGCCGGTGACGCTGCGCCGCGCCGTCGTCGGAGGCCGCTGGTAGTTTTGGACCCATGCGGATTGCGACATGGAATGTGAACTCGATGCGGGCCCGGGCCGACCGGGTCGAGGCCTGGCTGGATCGATCGGACGTGGACGTCCTGGCGATCCAGGAGACCAAGTGCAAGGACGAGAACTTCCCCTGGGAGCTCTTCGAGGCCAACGGCTACGACGTCGCGCACTTCGGGCTGAGCCAGTGGAACGGGGTGGCCATCGCCTCCCGAGTCGGCATGAAGGACGTGGAACGGACCTTTGAAGACCAGCCGGTGTTCGGCAAGGGTGGCAAGGACCCCATCCAGGAGGCCCGCGCCATCGCCGCGACCTGCGGCGGAGTGCGCATCTGGAGCCTCTACGTCCCCAACGGGCGCTCCCTCGAGGACGAGCACATGAGCTATAAGCTCGCCTGGCTGCGGCAGCTCAATGAGCACGCGCAGTCCTGGCTGAACGAGGACCCCAAGGCTCAGATCGCGCTGATGGGCGACTTCAACATCGCCCCGCAGGACGAGGACGTCTGGGACATCGACTTCTTCCGCGAGCAGGGCCTGACCCACGTCTCAGCGCCCGAGCGCGAGGCGTTCCAGGGCTTCCTGGACAGCGGCTACACCGAGGTCGTCCGGCCCCACACCCCCGGCCCCGGGGTCTACACCTACTGGGACTACACCAAGCTGCGCTTCCCGAAGAAGGAAGGCATGCGGATCGACTTCGTGCTGGGCTCGCCCGCACTGACCGAACGCGTGAGCTCCGCGTCGATCGACCGTGAGGAGCGCAAGGGCAAGGGCGCCTCCGACCACGCCCCCGTGCTGGTGGATCTGGGCTGACTCAGCAGATCCAGAACAACCACTGAACGACGACGGCGCCTGGTCCTCCACGTGGAGGATCAGGCGCCGTCGTCGTTGTGCCCGGAGGAGGCGCGGAGGCTCAGCGGCCGTTCTTCAGCTCAGACCGCAGCGCTTCGATCTAGGTCCGGGTCCCGGCGGTGTTCTGCGAGGTGCGGACCAGCGCGATCATGAACTCCAGCGAGATCCGGATCAGGATCAGATAGATCACCGCAGGGATCCAGCCCAGCAGCAGCACGAGCAAGCCCGCGGCGGCGCTGTCGGTGAAGGCGGTGATGACGACCAGCAGGTACCCCAGTGCGATGAACGCGATCAGGATCGCGTAGATGAACTTGGCGAACTTCACGGTCACGAAGCTCTGGAACGAGAAGTCGAAGAGCGCCGCAAAGAAGTTCTTGCCCTCCGGCGACCGGTGCTTGGTCGGGGCTCCCTGAGGCTGCGGGTATGGCTGCTGGTACGGCTGACCGGAGTACTGGCCGGGGTACTGCTGAGCGGCCGGGCCGGGCTGACCCTGCCCGGGTCGACCGGGGCCCTGGCCTGGCTGGTTCGGCTGGCCTGGCTGGTTCGGCTGGCCTGGTTGGTTCGGACCGGGGTAGCCGCCCTGCTGCTGTGCATACCCATAGCCCGAGGGATCGTAGCCGGAGGGGCCGGCGCCTGGCGCCTGCTGCGGCGGCGCTGGTTGACCATAGCGGCCCGCGTCGGGCTGGCCGGGGCCCGTTCCAGGCTGGTTCGGCTGGTTCGGCTGGTTTGGCGACTGGCCGGGGGGACGCCCGGGGACGCGGGGCTCGTTCGGCGTGGCGCCCAGTGGCCTGGTGGGCTGGTGACCCTGTGAGTCGGCGTCTTCAGGGGTCTCTCCCGGGCGCTGGCCCGGGTTCTGGTCCTCGCCCTCAGAAGGTTCGTTCTGGCCTGGGTGCTGAGTCATGGCGCCTCCTATGCTGTGCGGTCGCTCCGCCTCGTTCTCAACCTATACGAGGCGATCTTGAACAGTCGAGCATTCCGACCGCAGGTCAGGCGCAGGCACGGATCTCCAGGCCTCACCCTCGCCGTTGATCCGGATAGGGGCGGTCCAGTGAGGTCAGGATGCCGAGCGCCTATCCTCATCCTCGGAGTCAGGGGCAGCCTCGGAGGTGGCGGCCCGGATGCGCTCTGCAAGAGACGCAGGCGGCGGCTCCTCGCGCCAGGTGATGTCCGCCGCGTCCAGGCGTGCGGCAGCCGAGCGAAGCTCTGCGAGCTCCACGTCGATCGACGGGTCTGCGGCTCGGGCCTGGTCAAGCTCGAGCCGCTCGTGGTCACTGAGGTCGCCCGTCAGCGCCCCGGCGATGAGCTCCGCGCGCCGCGAAGGCATTTCCGTCATCGTGAGCATCACCTCCCATTGCAGTCCGAAGGGACCTCATCCCGTAGTACATTCGCGTCCGCAAGGTCGCGACCGGAATCCCGGTCCGCTCCGAAAGCTCTTGATACCCTACGCCGTCCAGCTGAACTGCGGCAATCACCTCTCGGTGCTCGTAGGTGAGGGTCGCCAGGGACTCGTAGAGGACCAGGCGCTCCACGATGAGCAGGTCCTCTGTCACCGGCTCGCTCGCCCACGCGATCTTCTCCGGATCCGAGGGTGCCGGGCGCCGGGCGCGGGCGCGCAGCGCATCGATGACCAGATTCCGGGTGATGGCGAACAGCCAGGTGCGCACGGATCCACGTGATGTGCTGTACCGATCTCTGCTCCGCCAGGCCCGGATGAAGGCTTCCTGGACGCAGTCCTCGGCCTCGGCGCGGTCCCCGAGGGCGTTGAGCGCGAACGAATAGAGCGCAGCACCATGCTCGGCGAACGCTCCCTGCACCTCGAAGGGCGAGTCATCATCGACGCGCATGGGGGACACCTCTGCCCGACCCGGTGGGGCGTGAGCAAGGTTTCTCCTCCGCCGTGGACCTCACCGAGTACTCCGTCGCAGGCCGGCGCCAGACGACGGGCCGACGCTGATCGGAACGACTGGGCGGGCGGGTGTGACCAGCGAGCAGCTTCACGGGGGTGTGGTGCTGAACGGAGGAAGAAACAGGCATAAGAACTCACCTTCCTAGTCCCCTATCGCTTCCGGTGCAAGGATTTCAACCGGGGACGGTCCTTAAGTGCTGAGCCACTAGTAGAGTAGCCCCGCTCACTTTGTTTCCACAAGATGTGATTAAAATCACATTTGAAACTGAGTATTCACCCGGGCATGCGCGCGCTCTCGCGTCGACGCATCCCATGGCCTGAACTCCTCGGCAGGACGCCTGCGCGTCTTCTGACAGAGACCTCCCCGAGTCAGGTGCCGCAGATTCTTTGGCCCTGCGTTGAACGCCGCTCCAGATCCCCGCGTATCCCCTGTTACAACCGATCCGCCATGCGGACCGGGACCCATTGGTCGCGCCTGGAAACGATAGGGGCGTTGACGCTATCCGCCGAAAAGGTGATTCATGGTTCTATATGAAGGCTCGCCGAAGGCCCTCCCCTCGGTGACCCCGGAGCTTGTATCGAAGGCTTCTTCTGTCCCAGTCCGACGCGGAGAGAAATCGGACGAGGTCATTGCACTGACCGCGCCCGCCGGAACTCCGAAGCTCAGTGACCATCGGAGACACCTGGCTCCTTCGACCGCTGTCTACTCCGGCGGGGCTGTTGCGGCCCCTCGCACCCTTTTGGACATCTTCTTCACCACGGTGGACACCTATCCCGACGCGATCGCGCTCGACGACGGCGTCGTCGCGCTGACCTACATGGACTTGCTGGGCCGCATCGAATCGGTGGCGCAGATCCTGCGTGAGTCCGGCGTCGGCACCGGAGACCGGGTGGGCATCCGCGTGCCATCCGGGACGAATGATCTCTACATCGCCGTCCTGGCAGCGATGAACCGTGGTGCGGCCTACGTTCCGGTGGATCACGACGAACCGGAAGAGCGCGCCAACCTGGTCTGGGAAGAGGCCAGCGTGAGCGCCGTGATCGGATCCGGTCTGAACGTGCACCTCCGACCAGAGTCTCCCCCGCACGGGGAATATCATCGCCCCACCGGAGACGACGACGCCTGGATCATCTTCACCTCCGGCTCCACCGGGAAGCCCAAGGGAGTCGCGATCTCGCACCGGTCCGCAGCGGCGTTCGTGGACGCCGAGGCCTCGGTCTACTGCGTAGATGCACCGCTTGGGCCAGGTGATCGAGTGCTTGCCGGACTGTCGGTGGGCTTCGACGCGTCCTGCGAAGAGATGTGGCTGGCCTGGCGCTACGGCGCCTGCCTGGTGCCTGCGCCCCGCGACGTTGTCCGAGCCGGCGAAGACCTCGGACCCTGGATGGCTGCGCGCGGAATCACCGCCATCTCCACCGTGCCGACGCTGGCCGCGATGTGGCCCGCGGAGTCCCTGGACAACATCCGGCTGCTCATCTTCGGTGGAGAGGCCTGCCCACCCGAGCTCGCGGCACGCCTGGCCACCGACGGCCGGGAGGTGTGGAACACCTACGGACCCACCGAGGCCACCGTCGTCTCCACCGCGGCACTGGTCGACGGCGTTACTCCGGTGCGCATCGGGCTTCCGCTGCGCGGGTGGCAGCTGGCAGTGGTGGACGCCGAGGATCAGCCGGTGCCCTGGGGCGAGGTTGGACAGCTTGTGATCGGCGGAGCCGGACTGGGCCGATATCTCGACCCGGAGAAGGACGCCGAGAAGTACGCGCCGATGACCACGCTCGGTTGGCCGCGCGCCTATCGCAGCGGGGATCTGGTGCGGGCCGAGATCGAGGGACTGGTTTTCGTGGGCAGAGCGGATGATCAGGTCAAGCTTGCCGGCCAGCGAATCGAGCTGGGTGAGGTCGATGATGCATTGAGCCACCTGCCGAACGTCGCCGCTGGCGCGAGTGCCGTGCAGACGAGCCCGGACGGCAACGGAATCCTCGCCGGATACCTGGTGCCCGCTGCTGGGCAGGTCATCGACCTGGCCGAGGCCCGCGCCCGACTCAGTGAGCAGCTGCCGGGACGGCTCGTCCCCGCACTTGCGGTGATCGATGAACTGCCGGTGAAGACCTCCGGCAAGGTCGACCGCAAGGCTCTGCCCTGGCCGCTGCCAGCAGACCCGAGCGCGGCGGCCGCTGCGGCCACGCTGCATACCGACTTCGTCTGGCTGGCCGAGAAGTGGACCAGCCTGCTCGGACCGGTGCCCATGAGCGCAGAGAGTGACTTCTTCACCTTGGGCGGCTCCAGCCTGAGCGCCGCCCAGCTGGTCTCGATGCTGCGCAAGCGCTACCCGGATGTCTCGATCGCTGACCTCTACGCCCACCCCACGCTTTCGGCGATGTCCTCACACCTGCGGCAGCTGGATCCGACATCCGCGGTAGAACGAACGACCCGTCCCACGCCGCGATGGACCGGCTTCCTGCAGCTGCCGCTGATCGCGAGCCTCTACGGGATCATCGGCCTGCGCTACGTCACCGGAATCGCCATCGTCTGCCTGGTGCTGTTCCAGATCGGGGAGACCCCGTGGGTTCCGAACCCGCCGCTGGTTCCGACCATCATCGCCTGGGCGGTCCTGTTCAGCCTGCCAGCGCGAGCACTGGCAGCGATCGCCTCCTCCCGACTCCTGCTGTTCCAGGTCAGGCCAGGCATCTATCCACGCGGCGGGCTGGTACACATCCGGCTCTGGGCCGCAGAGCGGATCATGACCTTCTGCCAGCTGGACGGGCTCATGGGCACCCCCATGGCACCAGCATTCGCGCGCGCCCTGGGTGCCGGAGTCGGCAAGGACGTGCACCTGGACGCGCTTCCGCCGGTCACCGGCCTGGCCGCGATCGAGTCGGGGGCGTCCATCGAGCGCGACGTGGACCTCGCCGGGCATTGGCTCGAGGGCGACACCTTGCACATCGGCATCGTACGCATCGGGCAGAACGCCCGCGTGGGCACCAGGACGACCTTGCAGGGCGGCGCCGTGATCGGCGACGACGCAGAGATCGCCCCCGCCAGCGTGGTCACCGGCATGGTCCCGAAGAACGAATACTGGGCAGGCTCGCCGCTGGAGCGGGTCGGCACCTCAGGACAAGACTGGCCGGAATCGACGCAGCAGGAAAGCCCGCACTCCCGCGGCACCGACCTGCTGTACCCGATCGGGCTCGCCCTGCTGGGACTCCTGGCGCTGGCGGCACCGCTGCCCGGCGCAGCCCTCATGTTCTACCTGATCTCCGACTTCGAGGCCCTGGCGCCTGCGCTGTGGACGTTGGCCGCATGGACACCCGTGTTCGTGATCATCACCGTGGTGACATACCTCGGCCTGCTCGCCGGATCCGTCCGTCTGATGGGTCGACTCATGCCTCGAGGCACCCACTCGGTGCACAGCGTTCCCGCCTGGGCCGCCTGGATGTCCGGGCAGCTGATGTCGAAGTCTCTGATCAACATGTACCCGCTCTACAGCAGCATGGCGACCCCGTTCTGGCTGCGCCTGCTGGGCGCACATGTGGGCAAGGACGTGGAAGCTGCCACGGTTGAAACAGTTCCACATCTGACCAGCGTCGGTGACAAGGCGTTCCTGGCCGACCATTCGCTGGTCTCCTCCAAGTATGTGCGTCACGGCTGGCTGCGGCTCGAGAGCGGCAGCGTCGGGCAGAAGGCGTTCCTCGGCAATTCGGCGATCCTCGGTCCAGATCAGAGGATGCCTTCGAACTCGCTGGTCGCCGTGCTCTCCAGCGCACCGAAGAGCATGCCGTCAAACTCCCTGTGGCTCGGCAACCCGCCGATCGAGCTGCCGCGGGCCCCTGAACCCGTCGATGCCTCGCTGACCTACGAGCCCAGCCGCCGGCTCAAGGTCGCCCGCGCCACCGTCGAGCTGTGCCGGATCGTGCCGATGTTCATCACGGCCTGGCTGGCCCTGATCACGGTCTTCGTGCTCTCCACGATATTCGACGCCTATGGCCTCCTGGTCGCGGTGCTGTTCTCCGGACCGGTGCTGCTGGCCAGCGGAATAGTTGCCGCTCTCATCCCGATGGCGGCCAAGTGGCTGCTCATCGGTCGGTTCAAGGCGACCCAGAAGCCGCTGTGGAGCTCCTTCGTCTGGCGCAACGAGCTCGCCGACTGCTTCTCCGAGGCGCTTGCTGTTCCCGGACTGATTCGGATGAGCCTGGGCACCCCGCTGTTGAACCTGTGGCTGCGCGGAATGGGTGCTCGCATCGGCCGCGGCGTCTGGTGTGAGACCTGGTGGCTGCCCGAGTTCGATCTGATCCAGCTCGACAAGTCGGCCACGGTCAACCGCGGCACGGTGCTGCAGACCCACCTGTTCCACGACCGCATCATGCGACTGGACCGCGTCCATTTCGAGGAGGGTTCCTCGCTCGGGCCGAACAGCATCGTGCTCCCCGGAAGCTCCCTGGGTGCCCACGCAAGTGTGGGCGCAGGGTCTCTGGTGATGCGCTCGGAGTCCATCCCGGAGTCCACCACATGGAACGGGAACCCGATCCGGCGGACTCAGGTCAGCGCCGGGACTCGAGAGTCCCTGGCGCCCGCCGGGACGCTTCGTTGAGAACGGAAGAAGGAGACCCGATGGATTCGACACCCGATTTCAGGTTTCGGCTCGCTCCCCCCTTCGGCACCGTGGTGACAGCCATGGTGACGCCCTTCGACCCGTCTGGTCAGCTGGACCTCGATGGCGCCAGGGACCTTGCCGGCTGGCTCACCCGTGACGGTTGGAACGACGGCCTGGTCGTCAACGGCACGACTGGGGAGTCGATCACCACCACCGACGCGGAGAAGACGGCGATGGTCAGCACGGTGGCCGCCGCGGTCGGTGGACGGGCCACGGTGATCGCCGGAGTGGGGGTGGCCGACACCCAGCACAGCATCGACCTGGCGCAGGCTGCTGCGGAGGCCGGCGCCGATGGCCTGCTGGTGGTCGCGCCATATTACTGCCGTCCCAGCCAGGCCGGGCTGCTGCGGCACTTCACCGCAGTCGCAGAGAGCACATCATTGCCCGTGATGCTCTACGACATCCCGAAACGCACCGGGGTCGCGATCAGCCGGGAGACCTTCGCTGCGGCCGCGCAGCACCCGCAGATCGTTGCGGTCAAGGACGCCAAGGGCGATCTGGCATCGAGCTCCTGGGTCATGCGGCACACGGACCTGACCTACTACTCGGGGGACGACATGCTGAACCTGCCGCTGCTCTCGATCGGAGCAACCGGGTTCGTGTCTGTGGTCGGCCACGTCGCCGCCGACCTGCTGCGCCACCTGCAACGCTGTCACCAGCAGGGAAGAACCGTTCAGGCCGCCGGCATCCACCGTCAGCTGCTCGCCATCTATGAGGGCATGTTCCGCGCGCCCGCAGCCGCCTCGGTCAAGGCTGCGTTGGCGATGCAGGGCCTGCCCGGCGGGTCTGTGCGCCTGCCGCTGCTGGATCTCGACGACGCCGAGAGCCGGCAGCTCTCGCTGGACCTGGCGGAGTCCGGGATCCCGGACCGAGTCATGCCGGCTCGAGCCATGGTCTCTGCGGAGGCCACGGTGTACCAGTCCGGCGGCGCACGGCCGGTGCTCAGCCTGAGACTGCCATGAAGGGGACAACCCGAGGTGCCCCAGCCCGCGCCTCGGCCGCCTCGGCCGGGCAGAAGCCCAAGCGCCGCCTGATCGCGGTCGATGCGACTCGAGGTCTCGCGCTGGTCTTCATGGTGGCCATCCATGTTCTTCCGTCCTGGACGCAGAACGGCGGCCCAACCTTCATCTGGTCTGCCTTCTCCGGGGTCGGGGCAACGCTCTTCGCACTGCTGGCAGGCGTGACGCTGGCGTTCCTGACGGGCGGGCGACGCCCGCTGCGGGGCCACGCGATGACCGCCGCGAAGGCGGCGCTCGCCGTGCGGGCGGTGCTGATCGCCGTCCTGGGGCTGCTCCTGGCCTACGCCGACCCGCCGGCCGCCATCATCCTGGTCTACTACGGCGCCATGTTCCTGCTGGCCATCCCACTGCTCCGGCTCTCATTCCGGGCGCTGGTGGCGGTCGCCGTCGGGATCGCGGTGCTGGGCCCGGTGCTGGTCCATCTGACGCAGAACTCGCTGCCGACCCTCGACGGCTACGATCCGACCCTCACCACACTGGTCACGGACCCGATCGCGTTCCTCAGCGTGGTGTTGTTCACCGGCAGCTTCCCCGTCATCCCGTGGCTGGCCTACGTGTGTGCCGGCATGGCGATCGGACGCCTCGATCTGCAGGCGAAATCCACGGCCATCCGACTGTTCATCACCGGTGCCGTTGTCGCCGTCGTCGTCTGGTTGAGCTCGGCGCTGCTGCAGGGCCCGCTGGGCGGCCGCGGTCAGCTGTTCGCGGCGACCCCGTGGTCAGCGGTAGAGATCGAGGAATTCCTCACCTGGGGTCCGCCACCGGACCTCCCGAGCACCACCTGGTGGTGGCTCACCGTCTTGGCCCCCTATACCTCGACGCCGTTCGAGGTCCTGCATTCGCTGGGCATCGCGACGGCCGTGCTGGGAGCGATGCTGCTGCTGGGGCGCTGGGCCGCACGCGTGGTGCAGCCCTTGGCGGCGATCGGCAGCATGACGTTGACGCTGTACTGTGCGCATCTGCTGATGTTGGCCACCGGCATCCTCGCCTATGCGCCATGGGTGTCCTTCATCATTCAGATGCTGGCGGCCACCGGGTTCGCATTGGTCTGGAGACACTTCCAAGGCCCAGGCCCGCTGGAACACGGCATCTCCGTGGCCACCAAGACCGTGCGGGACCGGGTCAGCAACCGCCTGGAAGAGAGGACACCGCTATCAAGACACTGAGCGTCCTGTGATTCTCGGTCCACTAGACTGACGTTCGAGAACCAGGCGCAGCCACGTGTGCGCGCATTCTGTCCTTTGTCTTCCAAGGTGCTGGAGGGGTACGTGCGCAGCAATCGCGACGACGCGGCCAAAGCCTTGTACGAAGAACGCAGAAAGCTGCTCGCCGGCCTGATGATGTCTGAAGCGGAGCCATGGGACGACCTGCCCGAGGATGTGAAGGAACGCTGGCGGGGCAAGACCGAGGGCTCCGGCACCTCCGAGAACCGCGGAGATTCCGGGCCCTGGTCGCAGGGTCGACGGGGCTAGTCGTTCCAGGACGGACTCTGCCTCGACCCGCTGGGTCATCGATCAGGACGACTGATCGGGCCCGGGTTCTCTGCAAGAGCCAGCATCACCAGACCGCTGTCCCGGGCGTTCTCCCCGACCGGGCCCTCGGTCCTGACCTGACCTTCGGTCCCGGTCAGGGCGGCGTTTCCGGTCAGGGTGCGCAGGTCGGTCACCGTGATCTGGTCGTGGCTGAGACAGACCGGCGCTTCCCAGGGCGCGTTCAGCACCACCGCAATGGGCGACAGGCCGCCGCGGCCGGTGTCGAACCCGGTGTGCAGCGACTTGAGCACCGCCTCCTTGCGCACCCAGGCGCGCAGCAGCCAGGCCAGCCGCCGGGCCCTGGCCGCACCCCTCGTCTCACGGAACCACTTCAGCTCCTCGGGCGCCAGAACCACCTCGGCGAACTCGACGGGCTCAGTGACCGACTCCAGGAACGGTCGGACCAGCTCGATGTCGATCCCCAGGGAAGACTCTTCCCCGGGGCCGGCACAGGCCGCTGCGAGGTATCCGTTCGAGCGGGACCTGGAGAGTTCAACCCGGTGTCCGTCGATCCTGGCCTCGGGCACTCCGCCTCGGCGCGGCAGCTCCACCCGGAGCGGGTCCACGCCGTAGGTCCGCGCCACCAGGGCGCGGACGACCGAGTCCGCATCGCGGTCAGCCCCGCACGTCCATTCCACCGACCCACCTCCCGAAACCCGTGTTGAGCGCTGCATGTCATCGAGTCAGCTCATTCTCACACCGCTTCGCGGCGGGCGGGGCCGCAGCCTGGAAATTCGATCTTGTAGAAGGACGCGTGTTTCACCATGAGCCAGCCAGACCCCTACACTCCGACCTCAGGTTCAGCGGAGCTGAAGGTCGAGCACTACGACCTGGATCTCGACTATGAGGTCCGGCCGAACCGACTCACCGGCCACGCAAGGCTCCACGTGCGCGTACTCACAGAGACCTCCAGCATCGAGCTTGATCTGTGCGGCCTGAAGGTCAGCCAGGTGCTCCTCGACGGTACCCAGACCCGGTACAAACAGACCCGCACGAAGCTCGTGCTCCCGGGTCGCTTCGCCACGGACCAGGCGCTCATCATCGACGTGGACTATCGAGGAAAGCCCCGACCGAGGAAGGGCCCGTGGGGCGCCGTCGGCTGGGAGGAACTCAGCGACGGCGCGCTGGTGGCCGGGCAGCCCAATGGGGCAGCCACCTGGTTCCCCTGCAACGACCACCCCAGTGACAAGTCCACCTACCGCTGCAAGGTTGTGCTCGACTCGGACTACACCGCGATCAGCAACGGAGAGCTGCGTCAGGTTACCGCTGAGGGCAGCCGCACGGCCTGGACCTGGGAGTCCGACCGACCGCTGGCGACCTACCTCGCGACGGTCCAGATCGGAGCATACCGGCGCGGTCCGATCGCAGCTGCTGCGCACCCTCCGGCCCGAGTGCCCCTGGGGCTGGCCTGCGGGGAGCACCAGTGGCAGCGGGCGCAGGACGCCCTGGCGAAGCAACATGCGATGTTGACGGTCTTCGAACGAGACTTCGGCGAGTATCCCTTCAGCGCCTACACGGTCGTGGTGACCGACGATGAACTGGAGATTCCGCTTGAATCTCAACCGCTGTCGATCCTGGGGGCGAACCACCTGAGCCCGGGCTGGGACTCCGAGCGCCTGATCGCCCATGAACTCGCCCACCAATGGTTCGGCAACTCCGTGACTCCGCGACTCTGGACCGACATCTGGCTCAATGAAGGTTTTGCCAGCTACGCGGAGTGGCTGTGGTCGGAAGCCTCCGGCCAGCTCGGCGCCGATGCACACGCTCGCGCGGCGCACGACCGGCTGGCCTCGCTGCCTCAGAACATCGTGCTCGCCGATCCCAGCGGACCCGACATGTTCGACGACCGGATCTACCTGCGCGGGGCGCTCACGCTGCACGCACTGCGCATGTTCTCCGGTGAGGAGATGTTCTTCCGGGTGCTGCGCTCATGGACGGCGGAGAATCGATATGGCTCCGTGACCACCGCGGACTTCCTCGACCATGCCGAGCGAGTCACCGGGCAGCCCGCGCGGTCGCTGCTGCATGGCTGGCTGTTCGAGCCGATGCTGCCCGATCTGCGCTGAGTGGAAGATCCATCCTTGATCACGCTGACCCTGGCGCCTTTTCGCTCCCCCGCGACCGAGCATCTCCTAGACTCATGGCAGAGGCCACCCGGGGCGGTGCATGACCCCGATCAGATCCGTCGACAGGAGTCTCCGAAGAAGCATCGGGGCCGACGCACGGCGCAGGCGCAAGGATGACCACTATGACCACGCGTTGGGTGCTGCTGTGCGGACTGCTGGCGGCCGTGCTCGCCGGAGTCCTCGGGCTCTTCGTCATGAGCCTGCTCCTGGGCGAGGACGAGGCCACCGAGACGGAGGAGAATTCCCCGGCCCGGTGTGAGGCCCACGGAATCCTGCCGCCAGACCCGCGCGCTCAGCCCGACCGCGTGACCGGCATCGGCGTTGCCGACGAGTCCGGTGAGCCTGGTGAGTCCGGTGGGCCTGATGGCGCCGCGGAGGCGATCCAGCTTGATCAGGAGTTCACCTCGGGCGACACGACCAGCAGCTACCACCTGTTCACCAGGGGCGTGGACTTCGATGAGCCAGTCGGGGTCGTGGTGAGGCTCCACGGGGACGGCGGCGCTGAGTTCGAGAACCCCGATGGTCTGTTGAACTGTCTCGCCGCAGTCGCCGCGTCCCAGAACATGGTGTTGTTGGCTCCGCTGACGCCGGATGTGCAGGGCGAGGTCACCTGGTGGGAGGACATCTCCACGAACCTTCCGTGGCTGAACGACCTGTTGACCGAACGCGTGACGCAGTCCTTCCCCGTCGATCCTGAGCGGGTCTGGTGGATGGGGTACTCGGGAGGAGCCGAGATGATCACCTATGGCGTGCTTCCCCGGACTCCTGAGGTGGTCACAGGTGGCGCCGTGATGATCGGGGGCGGAGGAGCTCCACAGATAGCCGTGGAAGAACCTAGCGCGGAGCAGCGACTGTCCCTGGACCTGATCTGGGTGACCGGAACATTGGATGACGGCTCGGTCCCCTACGCCCCGTTCGACGCAGTCACAGCCACCCGAGAGGGCTCGGCCTGGTACCGCCAACAGGGATTCGAGCAGGTCAGGGCCGAGTATCCGGAGGGCGAGGATCACTTCTCACTGCAACAGGCTCGGATCCTGGATGAGGCGCTGACACAGTAGCCCACCGGGTCGGGGCTCGGAGATGGTGAACCGGTTCCGGGACTCTCAGGTCTGTTGCTCCGTGAGGAGCGTGGCGATGGCCTCCGCCCGGGACCCGGCCTGCAGCTTGTGCAGGATCCGTGAGATGTGGAACTTCACCGTGTTCTCGCTGATACCCAGCTCTTCAGCGATGGCGCGATTCCGGCTGCCTGAAGCAAGCAGGTTCGCCACCTGCATCTCCCGTGGCCGCAGACCCGCTATGGCGGCCGTGGAGGGTCGAACCAAGGGAGGCTCCAGGGGCAGGACCGCTGAGAGCTCGGCACCCCATCCCGACGTGGAGTTGACCGCCAGCTGGCCTCGGAGGGCATGGATGCGCTGCTGAACGCTCTGCAGCAGAGTCTCGGCATCTGCGGTCCCACCATCACCATCATCCCGAACCTTGACGATCAGGTCGGTCCCGTCGCAGGACCACTGCACGCGCACACGGCTGATCTCGGAGCGCTGCATCCGGCTGAGAATGAACCGGTGGACCACGGCTCTGGCGCCACGGGCCACATCGTCAGGAATCAGATGGTCACCCTCAGGAGGTTCTATGAACTCCAGTTCAACGTGCCAGGACCGCGCGGCGGACCAGAGTTCTTCCTTCAGCCGCGCGAAGGCCAGCGTCACCGACTCTGCCGCCACGGTGTGTGCCTGCTCGGTCATCCCACGAAGTCGCTTCAAGCCCGCGGCGGACCTCGCGATGGCGGCGTCTCGCGCGGAGGCATCGGACAGCTGCCCCGACCTGAGCGGAACGAGGATGCTGTCCAGGGTCGCGGAGTACTCGTCCTTGATCTCGCTCAGCACCTGCAGGCGCAGCCCTGCGGTGGAGCGTGCATGTCGGAGATAGTCGGGGGCGGCTTCATCTGCGCGCTCCTGCACGTGCAGAGCGACGATGTTCCAGATGTCCAGCAGCGGGTCGAGATCCGCCACCGGGCCGGGATCGGTGAGCACCAGGAGCGCACCGTTGCGGGCCACCACCTGGATCGCGGGGCGCCGGGCATCGCCGACGCGCAGTGTGGTTCCGTGCACGCCCTCGACGCCGCCGATCTTGCTCCTGAGCTGATCGAGATCCAGTCCTCGAACCCCGCGCTGGACGGTCGGATCGCCGCAGCACTGGATGCGCCCGCCGCTGGGATCGGCGGTGAGCATGATCAACGCCGAGTGGGCCACCAGTGGGCTCAGCAGATCGGAGAGCCCACGAACGATCAGGCCGAGCGGTGAAGCGAGAACCTCGAAGAGCGGGTGGAGCTGGCCGTCGGGCAGTGTGACGCGTTCCATATTTCTCATCCTACTGACGCGACCTACCCGAAGGTAGAGCTGCGGCCAGCCACAAGGGTCATTGAGAAGACTCACACCCAAATAGAGACTTTAAACATGTGGCGGAATCTTGCCGTCGCGGCCCAAGGAGAGGATAGCAATGTCTACAAACAGTGCAATCGCGTATAAGAGTCCGGGTGTGGTCGAGGTCGTGGATACCCCCTACCCCGAGTTCGAGCTCAGGGATGGACCAGGCGTCAATCCCGCCAACATCGGCCGCAAGGTGCCGCACGGCGCCATTCTCCGGACCGTCGCCACGAATATCTGCGGCTCCGACCAGCACATGGTGCGCGGCCGGACCACCGCCCCTGCAGGCCTCGTGCTCGGACACGAGATCACCGGTGAGGTGATCGAAGTAGGCTCCGATGTTGAGTTCATCAAGGTCGGCGATATCGTCTCGGTGCCGTTCAACATCTCCTGCGGGCGATGCCGCAACTGCAAGGAGCGCAAGACCGGAATCTGTCTCAACGTGAACCCGGACCGCCCGGGCAGCGCCTACGGATACGTGGACATGGGAGGCTGGGTCGGCGGACAGGCGGAGTACGTGCTGACGCCCTACGCCGACTGGAACCTGCTGAAGTTCCCGGACCGGGATCAGGCGCTCGAGAAGATCCTGGATCTGACCATGCTCTCGGACATCTTTCCGACCGGATTCCACGGCGCCTACTCTGCCGGCGTCGGACCAGGATCCACGGTATACATCGCCGGCGCAGGTCCCGTCGGACTCGCCGCCGCGGTCGGAGCACAGCTTCTCGGTGCGGGCGCGGTGATCGTCGGCGACCTCAACGAGGAGCGACTGGCCCAAGCCCGTTCCTTCGGCTGCGAAACCGTCGATGTCTCCAAGGGCGATCCCCGAGACCAGATCGAGCAGATCCTCGGGGTGCCTGAGGTGGAGTGTGGCGTGGATGCGGTCGGCTTCGAGGCACGTGGGCACGGCGCTGATTCAGCGCAGGAGGCCCCGGCAACCGTTCTCAACTCGCTGATGGACCTCACCGAAGCCGGTGGCGCACTCGGCATTCCTGGCCTCTATGTCACCGGAGACCCGGGTGGGATCGATGAGGCCGCCCAGGTAGGGTCCCTCTCGATCCGTCTGGGACTGGGCTGGGCCAAGTCCTTGTCCTTCGCCACCGGACAGTGCCCGGTCATGAAGTACAACCGCCACCTCATGCAGGCGATTCTGCAGGACAAGGTTCAGATCGCCAAGGCCGTCAGCGCCACGGCGATTGCGCTTGAAGACGCGCCGGCTGCCTATGCAGAATTCGATAAGGGCGCGGCGAAGAAGTTCGTGCTCAATCCCAACGGCTACATCAAGAACTGAATCGGCTTCACGGCCCACCGCGCTCGATGATCGAGGTGCAGGGCAGCTGCGATTCAGCGAAGCAGGACGGGGCTCGCCTTCATCAGGAGGTGGGCCCCTTTCGTCTTTGCCAGGTCTTCTAGACTCATGACTCGAAGAAGGCTGGAAGCGGGAAATTGACCCCCAGACACAAGAAAACCCCCGGAAATCCAGGGGTTTTCTTTCCCGCTAGGGGGTAAAGGTGGCTCCGACCGGCGTCGATCCGGTGACCTTTCGATTTTCAGTCGAACGCTCTACCAACTGAGCTACAGAGCCATGATCGCCAACTGAGCGACGACTCGCTCTCCGACCAGATTCTCTGTACAGAGAGTGAAGCGACCCTGACGGGACTTGAACCCGCGACCTCCGCCGTGACAGGGCGGCGCGCTAACCAACTGCGCTACAGGGCCTTGCTTTGTGCCGCTTGGCACAGGGAGAAACTTTACCAGTCTCACCCCTGTTGCACAAAATCCCGCTTCCGCGAGCTTCGAACAACGATCTGCGGCTTGTCACCGCAGACTCCGTTTCACCGGAGTACCCCCAACGGGATTCGAACCCGTGCCGCCGCCGTGAAAGGGCGGTGTCCTAGGCCGCTAGACGATGGGGGCCCGATCCCTTATGGGAACCTCTAAAAGTTTAGGTCCAGCGACCTCACAGAGCAAATCCGCCGGCGGCGCTCCCGGCACCAGGAGTGAGTCTCCTTAGGATGGGACCATGCCCTTTCCCATGAGCGACGAGGAGTTCGACGCCGCCACCATAGAGGCGCTGGACAGCATTCCCGCGGATCTGTCCGGTCAGCTCGAGAATGTGGCGGTCTTCGTAGAGGACCGGTACGAGCCCCAGCCCTGGGAGGACCCTTCCACGGTGCTGCTAGGGCTCTACGAGGGCGTCCCGCTCACCGAGCGCGGCGGAGAGGGTTGGTCCATGCCGGATCACATCACCCTATATAAGGAGTCGATCCTGGCGATGTGCGAGTCCCGCGAGGACGTGATCACCCAGGTGACCATCACGGTGGTCCACGAAGTGGCGCACTTCTTTGGCATCGATGACGAAACCCTGCATCGCCTCGGCTGGGGATGAAAACTGCTGATTCGCAGGATTTACTGATGCCGATAACCCATTAGCACAGTCTCATTGCAATGTCCGGGAGGCTCAACCTTCAACCTACTTGAAGGTTGAGCCTAAGCCTTTATGCCTTTGCAGCCCCGGAATGACAGGGAAGTAGCCCTCACAGCTTGATCACAGGAACGACACGACCTGTTGCCAAGATGACAAATCCACAACTATCGTTACCGGCGTAGCGCCAAAAGGCTCGAATCGCGTTTCCCATCGTTTCGCTTCGGCCTCTGGATCACACGGCTATCACTGCAGGGCGATCTTCTTTTTGATTGAGGGCATTAAAACCGTCTTTCCTCAAGTCCGCCTGGCCACGTGAGTCCAAGAGCTGAGGCACCGCGATTCGAACCTTGCCCCATGAGACGGGCTGCGGCGCTTCCCCAGTGAGGACTAAGTGAGGATCTACCGTGAAATACCGTCGCAATCTTGCGGTGGCCGCAGTTACTGCCGCCGTCGTGACGACAGCGCTGGTCGGGACAACGCTCCCCGATCTGGTGGCCGATCGTGCCGCCAATGCCGTCGAACAGAATGACAAGAATTCCGCAGACTCAGTCTCTCTGACTGAGCTTCCTGCGGTCCCTTCTGCCAAAGAGATCTCTACGGCCCGGGACTCATCCCAGGCGACAGAACAGATGATCGATGAGATCTCGGACCGCATCTCCCAGGCCAGCCAGCGTGCACTGGAGCTGGAATCCGCCATGCAGGAGGAGCACCAGGCCGCCGTTCAGGCTCAGGTCGACGCCGATGAGGCTTCGGCTGCAGCCGACGAGGCCCGCGCCGCCGCCGAGGAGACTCAGGCGGCTGCCGTGGAGCAGCACCAGGAGCCCGAGACCTCCGTCGCGGAGGTCCTGCTCACTGAAGAGGACAGCCTCGCTGATGCCGCGACGGACACCCGGCTCCAGGAACAGGCCGAACAGAACGCCATCGACGCAGAGCAGGAGGCCGCTGAGGCCGAGAGCCTGGCCGAACAGGCTCGCCAGAACTCCACCAGCGCTGCCGAAGCGAGCGAGAATGCTGAACGCGCCACCGAGACCACCCGCACCGATGTCGAACAGGTCGGCGAGACGCTCCAGGGGCTCCTCGAGAACCTGATGGAGCTCGAGGGCTGGGAAGGCGATCTGCAGAGCTTCTTCGAGCAGATCCTGGGCAACAGCGAGTTCATCGACGAGAACGGCGAGGTCGATAACGAGCAGCTGAGCTACCGGATCACCGCGCTTCGTGCAGATGCCGAGCAGGCTCGCATCACTGATGAGGCCGCCGAGGCTGCAGCCGAGGCTGAGGAGGCCGCCGCCGCTGAAGCCGCCGAGGCAGAGGCAGCAGCAGCCGAAGCCGCTGAAGAAGAAGCAGCCGAGGGAGCCGCCGCCGAGCAGGCAGCAGCAGCCGAAGCAGCCGCCGCTGAGGAAGCCGCCGCCGAGCAGGCAGCAGCAGCCGAAGCAGCCGCCGCTGAGGAAGCCGCCGCCGAGCAGGCAGCAGCAGCCGAAGCAGCCGCCGCTGAGGAAG
>NZ_SOAN01000001.1:489857-672813 GCF_004364585.1 Nesterenkonia aurantiaca
GAGGAAGCCGCCGCCGAGCAGGCAGCAGCAGCCGAAGCAGCGGAAGCAGCCGCCGCCGAGCAAGCAGCCGCCGAGCAGGCAGCAGCTGAGGCAGCCGCCGCCGAAGCAACCGCGGAAGAGACTTCCTCGGAAGGTGCGGACGGGGAAGCCGCACCTTCCGAGGAGCCACAGCCGGCGCCTGCTCCGGAGCCCACGATCGCGTCATTCAGCGATCTGAGCACCGGCATGCAGACGCTCATGCGCCAGGGAGCTGAGCTGGAGTCCTCCTTCAGCGGAGGCGCTCAGGACTACTACCGGGCGGTGCTGAGCAACGGAGCACTGACCAACGCCGACGGCAACGCCTCCTGGAACAAAATGAGCTGGCACGTCGACTACCTCGCAGCGCAGGTCGAACCAGAGCCCGAGCCTGAGCCGACGCCAGAACCGGAGCCCACGCGGGCGCCGACCCCCGCGCCTGCTCCGGCACCCGCTCCTGCTCCGGCACCCGCTCCAGAGCGCACACAGGCTCCGGCGCAGACTCAGTCGCAGAGCCAGGCACCGGCCCAGCAGCAGTCCTCGAACGTGGTCCCGGCCAGCAGCAACTCCAACGGCGTTGAGATCGCGATCAACTGGGCCGTGGCCCAGGCCAACCGCGGCGATGTCAGCTACGTGTTGGGCGCCAACGGCCCCAACGCCTTCGACTGCTCCTCGCTGATCCAGCAGGCCTTCGGCCAGGCCGGCGTCAGCCTGAGCCGCACCACGTTCAGCCAGGTCAACGAGGGACAGGCAGTATCTGCGGGCGACATGCGCCGCGGAGACCTGGTGTTCTTCGGCAGCGCCAGCGCACCGGGCCACGTGGGCATCTACCTGGGCAACGGTCAGATGGTCGATGCCTCCAACCCGACCCGCGGCATCACCGTGCGGTCGGTCTACCAGACACCGTCAACTGTGCGTCGAGTGATCTGAACCAGCACACGCACCACCGAATAACCTCTCACTGGATCTCCCGCTCGCGGTAGGGCGGAGAGATGGATTGAAGATGAAGAGGGCTCCCGGCGTCGGACACCGGGAGCCCTCTTTCCTCATGTCTGCCTCGCGCGCATGGCGTCAGTCGCCGAGCACCGGTCCGAACTCGGGACGGTTCTGAAGCCGCGTGTCCTCGTTCTGCGGCACCACCATCAGTGGACCCTCAGCATGGTGCAGGACGCCCTGCGAGGTGGATCCCAACAGCATCCCCGCGAATCCTCCACGGCCGCGCGTCCCGATGACGGTGAGCTGCGCGCCGCGGGTCTCCTGGACCAGCACGTCCACGGCGGTGCCGTCGATCACCTGGGTGTCGATCTGAAGATCCGGGTAGTGGCTGTGCAGCCAGTCTCGACCCGCATCAAGCTTCTCGCGCAGCTCTTGGAGCGCGGCGTCGTTGTCGATGCTGGTCGGGATCCAGACCAGCGTCGCACCCACCGGCGGCAGCGCACACACGATCCGCAGGCTGGTGCCCCGCTCACTGGCCTCACGCGCGGCCACCAAGGCCGCAACTCGGCCGAAGTCCGAGCCGTCCACCCCGGCGGACACCGGACGAGGATCCTTGGCCCGGATCGGTTGGGCACCCTCGGCGATCATCGAGGCCGGCGCGGCACCGCCCGGCTGGGACGCGGCGCTCCCCAGCTGCGGCGATGCGCCCACAACCGGGATCGCTCCGGTGGCAGTGGTCACCGCGTTGGACTCCTTGGAGGAGAACTTCAGCGGGACCAACACGGTGGGGCACTTCGCATGTGCCGGAAGCGCCGAGGAGACCGAGCCGAGCAGCCGCCCCAGGAACCCTCCCCTGCCCCGACTGCCGACCACCAGCACCACGGCGTCGTGGGAATAGTCCAGCAGCACCCCGGCTGGGTCCCCGGACTCGACCTCATAGCGGACCTCCCCGGGGTAGTCACGCAGGAACTCCGCGGCCTGTTCGATGACCTTCTCTGAGCCCTGGCGCAGCGCAGAGTCGTCCATCAGCGCGTAGCCGCCGTCCATCGAGGAGGCGGCGAATGCCGGGATCGAATAGGCAGTGACCACGGTCAGCGGAAGCTGGCGGCGGTGCGCCTCTGCCGCGGCCCAGTGCGCCGCGCGCAGCGACTGCTCAGAGCCGTCCACGCCGACGACGACGCCGCGGGTCCTTCCCCGTGCCGAACCGGCGGGGCTCCGCGATGATTCTGGTGCGGGCGGGGGTACAGCGCGACCACTTCCCAGCGAGGCGCTGTCGGGGGCTTCACGGTGCGGTGCGGGGTTCATGGGAGCTCCTGAAGGCCGTGGTGGTCAGCTTGCGCCCATGATATCGCTCCATGTCCACAGGCACATCCGCGGGGGACCGCACCGTGTGGGCTCAGCTCATCCAGAGCTCCGGCAGCAGCCCCCTGCAGTGGTCAATGCAGTGGCCAACGCAGTGGCCAATGCAACGGCCTCGTGCAGCAACCCCGTGCAGCGGCTGGTCAGCCCCGACCGGCGGGGGTGACCGCCTGCAGCATGCGTGCGGGGTAGTTCGTAGTGATCTCCTGAACCCCGAGCTCCAGGAGCAGGCCGGCGTCCTGCGAGTCATCGACCGTCCACACTCGAAGTCGAGAGCCACGAGCCACCCAGGCCTTGACCTCGGCGCGGTGATCCTTGACGTAGGCCAGTCCGGGCCCGGCGATCCCTGCTCGCCCGTTCCAGACCAACGCCTCGGAGTCGCGGAGGGTCCCGCGCATCACGGCGGCCACCACGGGCCGGACCGCCATCGCCAGGGGCATCTTCTCCAGCCGCTTCTGCACGTGCGCCTCGGTGACCGAGCTGAGCAGGGCGCAGAGCTTGTCCGGGGCCACCATGTCCGCGAGGTAGACCAGGGATCCGGGGTAGAAGCTCATGAAGGACACGGTCACCGCGTGCTGGCCGAATTCACCCGCCGGAATCACGGAGGTCTCTGGGTCCCATCCGAAGCGCAGCAAGGTGCGCAGCGCCTTGTTCTCCAGCCGGTCCCCATAAGGAGACGGGTGCTTGAGCTCCACGGCCAGGTCGAGGTCGCGTCCGGCGTCGATCATCAGCTCCAGGACGTCGGCGAGTGTCATCAGCTGCTGGTGGCGCCCGCCATAGTCACCGGGAAGCCTCGGGGTCTTCCAGCTGGTGAAGTCCAGGGTGCGCATATGAGCCAGGCTGAGCTCCGCCACCGAGCCGGTGCCGTTGCTGGTGCGGTCCACCGTGGCGTCGTGGAAGCAGACCGGTTCACCGTCCGCGGTCAGGTGCAGGTCGATCTCCAGGCCGTCTGCACCCTCCTCGATGGCCCGGCGATACGCCGCTCGGGTGTGCTCCGGGAACAGCCCGGAGGCCCCCCGGTGCGCGAAGATCTTGGCCCGCCGGCGGCGCAGTGCCGCTGGCTCACGCGCATCGAACGGGTCTGCCGGGGACGGAGCGCTCATCAGCGCCGCGTCCAGGCTGACCGGAGGAGCCGGTCGAAGCGGGCCTGCGGGATCTCGGTTCTGCGCGAGGTCTGTCATCACGGCTCCAGACTGGACCCAGAAGGACAACGGGCCGCGACGATCGGGGGGAACATCCGGAGAATCCTGAGTGAACATGGCATGAAGCGGTCCCGGGGGTGGAGTCTGCTCAGCGACGCGTCGCGTCGGAGGTGGGTTGGCTGGTTTCCAGTGCCTCGGCCGAGGTCTCGCCCTGCGAGCCGCTCTTGGACCGGCGCTCGGCGAGGATCTCACGCTTGCGCCCGCGCCGAGCCTTGCGCTCGGTCCGCAGCCGCTCACGCTCCAGCGCGCGCTCCATATCGGCCGTCAGGGCCGCTGGTGTCTGCTCCGGCAGCTCGCCGAACGTCTTGTGGGCGGACTTCACGATCTGGCTGGCCAGCCGGTGGTTCGCGGCGCCGCCGACGACCATCCCGATGCCGAAGGGTATGGCGCGGGCCAACATCGAGGTGCCGGAACGGATGAAGAATCGGCGCATGAACTGGCGCTTGATCTGATTGACCACCAGTCCCGAGACTCCAGTAGAGCCGGAGGAGATGTTCATCGGGACCAGGGAGGAGAACGGGCCGGCCCCCTTGCCGCCGGCCTGTTGGGAAAGCTCCCCCAGGAGCTTGCGGCCCTGATCGCCGAGCATCACACCCATCACCAGCAACTTCGCCCTTTCAGGGTCTGCGGTGCTGATCCCTGAGAGCTCGGCGATCGACTGGGCGTAGAGCGCGCAGGCTTCGAGGAAGCTGCCCGTGGCCGCCGCTGAGAGCCCCAGCGAGGTGACCGTGCCGACGGCCGGGACCGCTGCGGTGGCCCCGATCAGGGCACCACCGCCGGTCATCGCGCGGGTGAAGTCTTTGTCCAGCGCAGCGGCCAGCTGGCGGTTGGAGAGGCCGGGGTGAGCTTTGCGCAGCCTGCGCAGATTCGCCAGCACCAGCGGGCGCTGCACGGTCACGGCCCGGGTCAACCAGGTCTCCGCCCGCGGAGTCAGCTTGCCGGAATCGTCAAAGGCGTGACCCTTGACCATTGATGCCGTCTGCTGGGCGAAGAAGCCGGAAGCCGCAGTGCCCATGAGTTTCCCATTCGCTGAGGACTTCTTCATGGCCTCAGTCTAAGGTGTGACCCCGAGGAGTCGGGAAGCAATTCAGCTCCCGGCGATGTCCAGCCAGACGAGCCGGCCGACCGGAGCGTCTGGGTCTGCCGGATCCACCAGATTGAAGCCGAACTCTCCCTCTGCGGGCCAGAAGACGCCGGAGCTGTCGATATCGAGGTCGGTCGCGGGCAGCACATAGGAGGACCGCACCGCATCGCCGCCGGCCAGGCCGTGGGTTGCTTGGGGATCAACTGCGGCGTCGCGGCGCTGCGACAGGGGCTCTTCCGTGACCGCCTCAGGCCCGGGGTCCTGGATGGCGCCTCCCTCGAGCAGCGAGGCGAGCGCCGGAACCTGATCGCCCGGCCAGGTCTGCAGCTCCTTCGCGTCGGCGAGGCTTCCGGCGAGCACGAACGGGGTGCCGGGCTCGAGACCGCCGTAAGTGCCCTCGTCGTCATAGAGGTACCAGGAGGCTCCGGAGATGAACTCAGCGACCATTCGACGCTGGTCCTCGCTGCGGGCCACGTCGGAGCTGGTGGGGCCTGGGGGGCTGGTGAGATCGGTGGCCACGACATGCACGTGCCCGGTCTCGCCGGGAACCTCGAGCGGAATGTCCCACAGGCTGGTGCTGGGCAGCGCAAGCACCGACTGTTCCAGCTTCGAGAACTCGTCCTCCGGGATCGAGTTCTCCGGCATGTCCTGCCAGAGGAAGTCCTGGAACGTGCGGACCTCATCCTCGACGATCGGGTGGGTGGAGAACACCGCCATGCCGCGCTCCCCCGCATAGCGGCCATAGCCCAGCGCGTCGGCGGGCCCGCCGATCCGTCCGTCGCCGTCGAGATCCGCGCCAGACTCGATGCCGGAGTTGGTCGGTGCGGTGTAGACATGGGGGTACGTGATGCCGGACTGGCCGTTCTGACCGCGAGAGAGGTACTCCTCGTTGACGGTCGCCGCGATCTGCTGCTGCTCGTCATAGCTGAGTCCGGTCAGCACCAGCACGTCGGGAGCGTTGACCTGAACCGTCTCGGCCAAGACCCGGGCCTGCGGGTGCATGCCGCCGTCGAGCTCCTCCAGCACCTCCGCGGAGGAGCCGCCGCGAATCTGGGCATGCAGGGTGGCGACCCGGATATCGCCAGAGGTCTTCTCCACGGTCGTGACGGGCTCCAGGGACTCAGCCCTCGCCAGGGGTTGTCCCGGGGTCGGATAGAAGGGGGCGCTGCTCGCACTCCCGCCACTCTCGACATTGCTGCTGGTGGGGTCACTGCTGCTGGGGCCGCCTGTGGGAGTTGCGGCGTGCGCACCGGAAGATCCTGCCACCATCAGGCCGGTCACAAGGCAGCCGGCGAGGCCGCTGCGCAAGGATCCTCTGGCCCGCAGCTCAGATCGTTGCTGGCCATTGGGCATGGGTTACACCGTAGTGGGGCACCCCGGCCGTGCCAACCCCAGGACGCTGCTGAGGCAAACAGTTATCAAGGCGTAATAGTCGAGCAGCGAGATGCATGAGCTCGCGCTGCGGAGCTGAACCGTACGGTGACGGAGGTCTCCTGGGGCCGCAGCAGTTGCATTATAAGACCATAGAGTGTGTAAATAGTAGACGAACGCTACACCTTTGTGAGTGCACGACACTTCTGACGACGACGCAGAGCTCTGCTGACTGCCGCACCGGGACCAGGGGAATCACCCCGCCGCTGCGACCACGGAGCCGACGTCGTCGTTTTCTGTGTCTGGAACGAAGGACAAGTCGCGCGCTGAATCATCTCGCACACAACTAGAGAACACTCTCACCTGACTGAGGAGGACTTCATGGCTTCGCAACCCGAAGCTCGACTACGGGACTGGTCGCCGGCTGATGCCTGGCGCGGCCTGAACAAGCCCGTATTCATCCCCGCCGTGCTCATCATCGTCGCCGGCCTGATCTTTGCCACCCTCTGGGGAGCGTCAAACGGCGCCGAGGCTTTCGAGACGCTGAACTCCGGCATCGTGGAGACCGTCGGCTGGTGGTACGTCCTGACCGCCACCGGCTTCGTGGTCTTCGCCCTCTGGGCCGGAGCCTCCAAGGCCGGCAACATCCGCCTGGGCCGCGACGACGAGAAGCCTGAGTTCTCCCTCGGGTCCTGGTTCACCATGCTCTTCGCCGCAGGCATGGGCATCGGACTCGTCTTCTGGGGTGTGGCCGAGCCGCTCTGGCACTTCATCGCACCGCCGGATGTCACCGGAGCTGTCGGCGTGGACGCCGACGGTGTGATGATCGAGGCCGGAGAGGCTGCCAATATGGGGTCCGCCATGGGGCAGTCGATGTTCCACTGGGGCCTGCATGCGTGGGCGATCTATGTCGTCTTCGGCCTCGGACTTGCCTATATGACCTTCCGCCGTGGACGCCCGCTCTCCGTGCGCTGGCTCCTGGAGCCGGTCTTCGGACGCAAGCTCATCGAATCCTGGGTCGGTCACGTCATCGACGTCATCGCCATCGTCGGCACCGTCTTCGGCATCGTGACCTCCCTGGGCATCGGCACTCAGCAGATCGCGGCAGGACTCGGTTTCATGGGGTGGGTCGAGGACCCGACGAGCAACATCTTGCTGACCATGATTGTCGTGGTCATCATGGCGATCGCCACCTTCTCGGTGGTCACCGGAGTGAACAAGGGCCTGAAGTGGCTCTCAAACTTCAACATGGTGCTCGCCGCGCTTCTCGCGCTGTTCATCCTGATCGCGGGCCCAACCCTGTTCCTGCTGCAGTCGATGGTGGGCAACCTGGGTGAATACCTGATGGCCTTCCCACAGCTATTGTTCGAGACCGGCGCAAGCTACGCCGGTGGCGAGGATGGCGGCTGGTCCGCCGACTGGACCATCTACTACTGGGGCTGGTGGATGAGCTGGGCACCCTTCGTGGGCATGTTCATCGCGCGGATCTCCCGAGGCCGGACCATCCGCCAGTTCGTGATGGGAGTGCTGCTGGCACCCACCCTGGTGGGTCTGATCTGGTTCACCATCTTCGGCTCCTCCGGCATCTGGTTCCAGATGACCGAGGGCGCCATGGTGGGCGAAGACGGCGAGATCGACACTGTCGGCTCCACCTTCACCCTGCTGGAGCAGCTCCCTCTGGCGTCGATCACTGCGGTGGTGGCCATTCTGGTGATCGCGATCTTCTTCGTCACCTCCGGAGACTCCGGCTCGCTGGTCACCGATGTGCTCGCCTACGGCGGGCGCACCGAAACCCCCAAGCTGACTCGGGTCTTCTGGACCGTCTTCATCGCGATCACCGCCATCGTGCTGCTGGCCGCCGGCGGCGGAGAAGCGGCGGATGCGTCACTACGGGTGCTGCAGGTTGCTGCCATCAGCGCGGCGGCTCCCATGTCGATCGTGATGGTGCTCGCGGTGATCGCACAGGTCAAGATGTTCAACTACGAGACCGCCACGATGCCCCGCTACGTCCGGATCCGGCCCACGGCGAGCAAGGCTGCCCTGGTGGACACCGCGCGCAGCGCCTCCGGCGGCGGGGACTCGACCCCCGGTGTGCACCGGAACCTGCGTTCGATCCTCACCGGCCAGCGCGCCGCCTTCAAGGGCTTCCTGGGAGGCACCTCCGCCACGCTGGCGGGACTGGACAAGCACACGTCCAAGGAGTCGGCGATCTCGACCCCGTTCGCCGCCGATGACATGGTGTTCGCGATCCAGGACGTCCCGTCCCACTCCACCGTGGTCAACCCCGAGACGGGGACCATCGGCTGGGATGAGGACGTCGCCTTCACGGACCCGATCGGCGATCAGGTCTTCGAGACCCCGGAGTTCGCCCAGTCCGCCACCGGTCAGCAGTGGGAATCCGAGCAGATCTACGAGGAGGCCGTCGGCAACGCCGAGACCGAGCCGAAGCCGGATAGGACCGAGGAGAACACCCGGCGCTGATCTGCGGGTGCCGGTCGAGCGCCTCCCCGCAGGCGCTGGGCTGAGACAGAGTAGGGCCCCAGTTCGATCTGAACTGGGGCCCTGCTCTTCTCTGTGCCACCACCGAGGGTCTGCAACACGGCCCAGGATCTGCGCCTCGCCCAGGGCTCGGCGGCAACGATTCAGGAGGGGTTGAACTCTCCCGGGTTGGGGCCGGTCCGACCGTCGCGCTCGAGTCCGTCGATGGCGGTGAGCTCCTCCTCGGTGAGCTCGAAGCCGAAGACGTCGAAGTTCGACGCGATACGCTCCGGAGTCACCGATTTGGGGAACAGGATGCGTCCGCGCTGCAGGTGCCAGCGAATCACGACCTGCGCGGGGGACACCTGGTGCGCCTGGGCCGCGGAGACCACGGGCTGATCCTCGAAGACCGCACCCTGGGCCAGCGGGCTCCAGGCCTGCGTCTTGATGCCGTGCTGCTCGTTGGCCTCCTGGATGTCGCGCTGCTGCAGCGCCGGGTGGATCTCCACCTGGTTGATCGCTGGAATCACAGTGCCCGCCTCGGCCACGCGCTCGAGGTGCTCGGGCAGGAAGTTCGAGACGCCGATGCTGCGGGTCAGCCCTTCGGCCTGCAGCTCCTCCATCGCCTTCCAGGCATCGAGGTAGGCCTCGTCGGCCGGCGCGGGCCAATGGATCAGGTACAGATCCACGTAGTCCAGGCCCAGCTTCTCCAGCGAGGTGCGAAGCGCCTGCTTGGTGTTTCCGGCCTTGAAGTCGTTCACCCAGACCTTGGTGGTGATGAAGAGCTCCTCGCGGGGGATTCCGGAGGCGGCGATGGCGCGTCCCACGCCTTCTTCGTTGCCGTAGACGGCAGCGTTGTCGATATGCCGGTATCCGACCTTCAGCGCTTCAGCGACCACCTTCTCGGCGTCGTCGGCCGGGACCTGCCAGACCCCGAAGCCGAGCTGGGGGATCGCGGTTCCATCATTGAGTGTGATCGTGGGAACAGTAGCCATCGGCAACCTCTCTCATCCTGCGTCTGTGTCTGAGGGCAACCGTGCCCTCGTGTTGTGTGAACCACGCAACAGTCAGGATCATTCCATGCGATTGATCCCAGCGGGAGCACTGCACCAGATGCCTCTCGAAGGGCTCTCCTCACTGGTCAGCCGCTGAGCGCGGGCCTAAGCTGAGACCATGGGAGCACACCGCCCCCGGGGCAGTTCCCCCAAGTGCAGATCAGAGGATT
Source organism: Nesterenkonia aurantiaca (assembly GCF_004364585.1). Classification (GTDB taxonomy): domain Bacteria; phylum Actinomycetota; class Actinomycetes; order Actinomycetales; family Micrococcaceae; genus Nesterenkonia; species Nesterenkonia aurantiaca. The sequence continues at coordinate 499,528 of NZ_SOAN01000001.1, forward strand.
CATCATGGCCGCAGAGATCACCGCATCACGACGACGAGCCACCGGGCGCACCCTGCTGATCGTCTCAGCGCTCGGCGCCGCGGGTTTCGCCGGCTGGTCACTGGCTCAGCTCCAGCTCACCACCTCCGAGACGTTCCTCGCGGAGGCCTGGCACGCGTTCGGGCTGATCGTCTTCGCGGGGCTCTTCGCCCTCGTCGCCTGGCGCCCCCGGGCCTACCCCGGCCTGATGGAACTGACCATCGTGCACAGCATCGGGATGTTCGTGCTGGCGCTGACCAACCAGGAGGCGGCCGGCGCGACCGCGACCATGATCCTGCATGGACTGCTTGCCCTGGCCCTGCTCATCGCCTATGTGGTCCTTGGCTGCATCAAGGCCTGGGGGCGTCAGCCGGCGGCGCAGCAGCCTGCCCCGGCATCCGCGAAGCGCCCCGAGGTCGCGCGAGCTTCCGCGACCGCCGGAAGCTCCCCGGCGAAGGGGCAGCAGGACCGAGGCAAGGCGCCGGAGAGCGGCCCCCGAGGACTGGACCAGGCTCCTGCGCCCACGGCGCAGCCGGGCACGGCTCCCGGTGGGCGGTCCGGCACCGCGCCGACCAGGCCGATGCCGCAGGCGTTCCCCGAGGATCACCCGCGCAGCTAGCCGCAGCGCTCATACCCCGAGGCGACGGCGCAGCTCGGGCGCGTGCCGGCGGGAGACCTCCACTCGGCTGCGCTGACGGTCATTGAGCACCAGGACCAGCGCGCCGCGGAAGTCTGGCACCAGTTCCCGGACGTAGCGCAGATTGACCAGATACGAGCGGTGCACCCGGAAGAAGTGACCTTGGAGTCGACGTTCGAGCTCATTGAGCGAGAAGGAGACCAGCACGCGATCGTCGGTGAGCTTCAGCGAGGCATAGCCGCGCGCCGCCACCGCATAGACGATCGCCTCGCCGTCCACGAGCACCGTCCTGCCGTCCTTCTGCACAGGGATCCGCACCAGCTGCTGCGCCGGGCGCGTGGCCGGCGCGGCGGGCCCTGGCACGGCGGGCGCCGGCGCGGTCACGGGTGAGGATGCGGCCTCGGCGCCGGCGAGCGCCCGCTGCACGGATCGCTGGAGTCGGTCGGCGGAGAACGGCTTGACCAGGTAGTCCGCGGCCGCGAGGTCGAAGGCCTCCACGGCATGATCCGGGTAGGCGGTGGTGAAGATGACCTGAGGCCGCCGCACCCCTTCGGGAGCGCTGGCGCCGCGCAGCCGCTGCGCGACCTCAAGCCCGCTGAGCCCGGGCATGCGGATGTCGAGGAAGACCAGGTCATAGGCCAGGGAGTTCAGCAGCAGGAGCGCCTCTTCACCATTGGTGGCTTCTCCCACCACCTGGACGCCGCCGATCTCCTCGAGCAGGAACCGGAGTTCCTCGCGGGCAGGAGCCTCGTCGTCCACGATCAGAGCGCGTGGATGCATCCACTCAGTATAGGGGGAACATCCAGACCATTGTGATCGTCATCACCGCAGTGGAATCTGGAGCTCCACCACGGTGCCCCCGGAGCGCGGCGTCGAGATCGAGAGGTCGTAGCGGTCCCCGAACAGCGAGTTCAGCCGTTCCGTGATGTTCTGCAGACCGACGCCGGCGTGGTTGGGATCATCGGGCACCGTCTCCCCTCCCCCGAGGCGACCGGCACCGTCGGCCATCTGCGCCAGCACATCAGAAGCCATCCCCACCCCGTCGTCGCTGACCCGGATGCTCGTGGTGCGGGCCAACGGATCCACTCTGGCGCGCAGATGCACGGTCCCGCCAGCAGGCTTGCCCGAGATGCCGTGCTTGACCGCGTTCTCCACCAGAGGTTGGATCATCAGCACCGGCACCCGGGTGGTGAGCACCTGAGGGTCGATGTCGTAGCGGACCTTGAGCCGGTCCCCGAAGCGCGCCTGCTCCAACGACACGTAGGTGCGCACGAAGTAGTACTCCTGAGCGAACTCCGCATAGTGCCCCTCCTGGCGCACCGCGTAGCGGAAGAACTCGGAGAGTCGCAGCAGCAGCTCGCGGGCCTCATCGGGGCGGGTGCGGGCCTTCGAGGCGATGGTGTTGAGGATGTTGAACAGGAAGTGCGGGTTGATCTGGGCGCGCAGCGCGTTGAGCCGCGCGTCGGTGGCCAGCTGCTTCTCGCGGTCGAGCTCGGCGAGCTCCAGGTGCAGCGAGAGCATGGAGGCCATGTCCTCGACCAGCTGACGCGGCGGGATCTCGGTCTCTGCCTGGTAGACCCCGAGGGTTCCGATCACCCGGGCACCCACGCGCAGCGGCACGATCACCGCCGAGGTGACCTCGCAGTCGGGCTTCTTGCAGCCCACCCCGGCGCGGTCGCGGACCACCTGGGTCTTGCCCTTGGCGATGGTGCGCGGCGCCGCGGAGGTCTGCATCTGGGCCCCCTCACGATGGTGATCGGCACCAGGTCCCACATAGGCCAGGATCTGCTCCCGGTCGGTGATCGAGACCGCGTCGCCGGAGAGCATCGGGCGCAGCAGCTCGCAGGTCCGCCGGGCGGCCTCCGGGGTCAGTCCGGCGCGCAGCGGCATGGAGCGCCCCGCCGCGGCGAGGTTGCGCACCCCGCGGCTGACCTCGACCTCCCGGGGGGAGACCGGACGCTGACGACGCCGGCCGGTGGCCCCGCGCAGCGCCGAGGGATAACCCAGCACCGCTGCGACCGTGAGCCCGAGTCCGAGTCCGAGGGTGGGCAGCATCGGCAGAGCCGGGTCCGCGAACACCTGGGTGCCGAGATAGACCAGCACCCAGATCAGGGTCACTCCGGCCGCCAACATCGCGCTACCGCGCATCCACGCCTCCTCGGGTCAGTCGGGCCATGCGCTCCGCGCGGCGGTCCGCGGCAGTTCCATGCATCCGCACCCAGTGCGCCTGCACCCCGTCGGGTGCCCTGGTGCGCAGCGAGACCAGCACCACCACCGCCACCGTGATCGGTGCGACCACCAGGGTCGGGGCGGCGAGCAGCTCGCGCAGCCAGTCGGTCTCGATCAGCCCGGCGGTCATGAACATGGACACCGAGAGGACCGCCCCGGTGAGCAGGCCGGCCAGGGACCCGGCCGCCGTCGTGCGGTGCCACCAGATCGCGAGCACCAGCACCGGGGTCAATGCTGATCCGGCCACGGCGAAGGCCCAGGTCACCATGGTGGCGACCAGCGAGGGCATCGCCGGGGCGAAGGCCTCGGGACGCAGTGCGATGGCCAGGCCCGCCGCGAGCGCGGCCCCCAGCAGCGTGGTGATCCTCCCGGCCCAGACCGCCTGGCGCTGCGTGGCGCGCGGGTTGATGTGGCGCTCGTAGACGTCATGGCCCCAGGTCGCCGCCGAGGCCAGCAGCAGTCCGGCCACCGTGGACATCGCGGCGATCAGCGCGGCAGCGGCGATCAGACCCAACCCGGTCTGCTCGCCGTAGATCCTACCGAGCACCGGCAGCGCGTGCTCCGGAGTATGCAGCACCCCGTTCACGGTGAGCTCCTGAAGCCAGGGCCGGCCCGCGACGGCGTCGGGGATGATGTCCCGGGCGGCGGTGCCCAGCATGATCGCCATCGCGTAGAACGCGCCGATCAGCGCCAGCACCCAGACGGTGGTGGTGCGCGCGGCCTTGCCGGTCGGGGAGGTGAAGTACCGGTTCATCACATGCGGCAGCCCGGCGGTGCCCAGCCCCAGGGTGACCACCAGCGCCACCTGGCCCAGCGGCCCGTAGCGGGCCCCGGGCTCACCGAAGAGCGCCGGCTCCCCCGGGTGCATGTGATTGGTCTCCTCGGTGAGCGTCCACTCCTGCCCCTCTGCGCCGCCGAGGGTGGGATTCGCCAACGGGGCCTCACTCAGACTCTGCACCGCCTCCCCATAGCGGAAGCCGTCCGCGGTGACCACCACGGCGAGCCAGACCAGGGCGGCGAAGAGCAGCAGAAACTGCACCGCCTGGTTCCAGGTGGTCCCGCGCATCCCGCCGAAGGCGACGACGACGGCGACCACAGCCGTGGAGAGCAGCACCCCGGTCGCATAGGGCGAGAGTCCCAGCAGGCCCTGCCCGACCAGCAGCTCCCAGGTGATGCCGCCGCCCACCGACTGCGGCACCAGATAGCAGAGGATCACGAGCTGGACCACGCCCACCGAGGCCAGCCGAACCGGGCCCGAGTCCATCCGGCGGCCGAGAAAGTCGGCCAGCGAGAACTCTCCGAAGCGGCGCAGCGGCGCGGCGATGAGCAGCAGCACCGGCACGAAGCCGGCGGCGAAGCCTACGGCGTACCAGGCGCCGTCCAGTCCCGAGACGTAGACGGCTGCTGCCACCCCGAGGAAGGAGGCGGCCGAGAGGTAGTCCCCGCAGATCGCCCAGGAATTGGTCATGACCCCGACCCGCTGGCCCGCGAGGTAGAAGTCCACGGTGGAGGGGCCCCGAGGTCGGCTGATGAAGGAGACGCCGAGCACGACGATCAGCACTGCGGCAAGCGTCACCACCGCAGTCGAGGTCATCGAGGATCCTCCGTGCCGAGCGTGGCGCCGGGCGCCGGACCGGACGCATCGTCCTCGTCGTGGAGTCCCTGCTGGCCCCCCAGCATGCGTGACTCCACCGAGGCGCTGAGTCGGGCCGCAGCAATGCCGATGACGGCGAACGCCAGGTAGAGCCCTCCGGCCGCGGCGACGAAGCCGGGGCTGAGCTCCCCGAAGACCCGCGCCTCGGTCCACCACTGCAGCGTCATGGTCAACACCGGGAACGCCGCCACCAGCACCAGGAAGACCAGGAAGTAGGCCAGTGCCACCCCGCGCTGGGCGCGGAAGGCGGCATCGACCTCGGCGGGGGTGTCGCGGACATCCTTGTCAGAGACGAAGGCGGCGTCATCCGGGAAGACCGGATCAGAGAGCTCGCCGTGAGGAAGATGTGCGCTGGCCGGTCGAGGCTGTGGCTGGGATGATTCCGGCGTCGAACCCGCGGAAGAGGGTTTCACCACCGCTGGCCATATCCCCTCAGGCGGGGAGCCACGTCCGGTACATGCTCCACGCCGACTTCAGCAACACCACGGCACCGCCGCCGGCGAGGACGAGCCCCATGCCGGGAAGCAGTCCGCCCCAGGCGCCGGAGCTCGCCGAGAAGGCCAGGAGGTTCCAGGCCTGCAGCAGCACAATGCCTGCCACGATGAGCCCGGGGATCGCAGCGTGCGCGATCGCCAGCTTCCGGCGCGGCACGAATGCGCCGGCGAAAGCCAGGAAGCCCACCGCCAGGGTGATCACGCCGGGACCGTCGGTGCCGCGCAACACATAAGTCTCTCCGGTGACCTGCTCCATGAAGGGCAGGTAGACCCAGGGCAGGAACGCGGAGACGATCATCATGAGTCCGCCGAGGATCATCGCCTTGCTGCCGGGATGAAAGACGCCCCAGCCGGTGGCACTGCCAGCCTTCAAGCGCGCAGTAATCCCGCCGTAGATGCCCTTGTCCGCTGTGGTGGTCATGTCGCCATCCTAGATGTGATCAGCGCCACAGGCGAAGCCTGCTCCGGAGAACCTGACCAGCGGCGGCATTCCCGCGCTGAACGGCAGATTCTGGTCCGCGAGCGGTCATTCTCGCCGGATTCTCCGTTCAGCGCGGAATTCATGCCGCTGGCAAACACAGATACACCGCTGGAGGTCCCCGGACTTGTGATCCGCGCCACATTTTGACTGTCTTAGACCAGTCCCTGCGCATCCGCGCGGGTGAATCGCCCCGCACTACTCGCACTAGGAAGGGAGCCTCCCATGTCCGATGTGGCACATGAGGGAACCTCCGGCGGTCCGCCAGAGACGGAGGACACCAGTTGGCGCAAGCGCTACTGGAAGAAGAACCTCCGACTGATGATCACGCTGCTGGTCATCTGGTTCACCGTCTCATTCGGCTTCGGCATCCTGCTGATCGAGCCGCTCAACAACATCGTGATTCTCGGCTTCCCGCTCGGCCTCTGGTTCGCCCAGCAGGGATCGATCTACGTCTTCGTGGTCCTGATCCTGGTCTACGCCCTCTGGATGGACAAGATCGATGATGAGTTCGGCGTCTCCGAGCGCAACGAAGAAGGTGGTTACAAGTGAACGAGACTCAGTTCTGGACCTTCTTCTTCATCATCCTGACCTTCGGCATCTACATCATCATCGCGTGGCGCTCCCGGGTGAAGGAGACCAAGGAGTTCTACGTCGCCTCTCAGGGTGTGCCGACCCTCGCCAACGGCGCCGCGGTCGCGGCAGACTGGATGAGCGCCGCCAGCTTCATCGGCATGGCGGGCCTGATCGCCTTCCTGGGCTCCGACGGCTCGGTCTACCTGATGGGCTGGACCGGCGGCTATGTGCTGCTTGCACTGCTGCTGGCTCCCTACCTCCGCAAATGGGGCAAGTTCACGGTGCCCGAGTTCGTGGGCGACCGCTATTCGGAGTCGGTGCGCATCGTCGCGGCCGTCGCCGCGATCGTGGTCTCCTTCACCTACGTGGTCGGCCAGATGGCCGGCGGCGGCATCGTCTTCAGCCGCTTCCTGGGACTGAGCATCGAATGGGGCGTGGTGCTGGTCGCCGTCGTCATCTTCATCTACGCAGTCCTCGGCGGCATGAAGGGCATCACCTACACCCAGGTGGCGCAGTACACCGTGCTGATCATCGCCTACCTGATCCCGGCCTTCGCCGTGGCCTACCAGACCACGGGTATTCCGGTTCCGCAGATCTCCTACGGGCAGATCCTGGCAGAACTGGACTCGCTCAGCGTGGAGTTCGGACTCAACGAGTTCACCGAGGCGTTCTCGGGCCGCGCAGGCGGCCAGATCGACGTATTCCTGGTGACGCTCTCGCTGATGCTGGGCACCGCCGGCCTTCCGCACGTGATCATCCGCTTCTACACGACCAAGACGGTCCGCGGTGCGCGCTACTCGGCCTTCTGGGCGCTGTTCTTCATCTCGCTGCTCTACCTCACGGCTCCTGCCGTGGGCGCCTTCACCAAGCTGAACCTGCTCCAGGGCGTGCAGGGCCAGGCACCAGACAACCTGCCTGACTGGATCAACACCTGGGCTCCGACCGGGCTGGTGACCGTCAACGACGACGTCGAGACGATCGGTACGGTCTCCAACATCGCCACCTCCGGGGCTGACCTGATCGTCAACAACGACATCCTGGTCCTGGCATCGCCGGAGATCGGCGGGCTTCCCGCTCCGATCGTCGGCCTGATGGCCGCCGGCGGCATGGCAGCTGCCATGTCCACCGCGGCTGGCCTGCTGCTGGTCATCTCCTCGGCCGCTTCCCACGACCTGTACTTCCGGGTCATCAAGAAGACCGGCGCTTCGGAGAAGGAGCAGATGATGGTCGGACGCATCGCCATGGGCGTTGCGATCCTGTTCGCCATCTGGGCCGGCATCAACCCGCCGGCATTCGTGGCCCAGGTGGTCGCGTTCGCCTTCGGGCTCGCTGCGGCGACCTTCTTCCCGATCCTGATCCTCGGGATCTTCTGGAAGAAGGCCAACGGACCGGGTGCCACTGCAGGCATGCTGACCGGTCTCGCGTTCACCGGCACCTACATGATCTACACGCTGGAGGTCTTCGGCACCGGCGCGAACGATCATATCTTCAACGTCTCCCCGGAGGGCATCGGTGCGATCGGTGCTGCGCTCAACTTCATCGTGATCGTGGTGGTCTCCAAGCTCACTGCGCCCCCGAGCGAATACGTGCAGGAGATGGTCGAAGAGATCCGGTATCCGCAGACCCGAAAGGTGGATGTGCGTTCTTGACTCGGCCTGCTGCGGCAGACCACACAAGACAGGCGGCCCTGCGCTCCATCACTGGAGCGCAGGGCCGCCTGTCTGTGCGCCTGAGCCTGCCTGCCTGCCTGCCTGCCTGCCTGCCTGCTGAGACTACGAGGCGGTGCCCGAGGCGTCGCGCCAGGAGTGCTTCGGCGCGTAGCCGAGCTCCCGGCGGGCCTTCTCGATGGAGAGCAGCGTGTCATGGACGCCGAGCTCCCCGCGCAGCTCAACCTCGGGGAAGACCTCGGCGACGAGTTCGGCGTTCGGTCGGGACATCACGGTGTCTGCGGCGGCGATGATGTAGCGCTGGAATCCGGGGCCGGCGACCTCGAGCGCACGCTCGATCGCGTGAGCGCCGTCGCGCGCGTCGATGTAGCCCCAGAGATTCCACTTGCGCAGCGTCGCGTCTGAGTCGAAGCCGGGGAACTCGGCGTAATCCTCGGGGTTCATCACATTGGAGAAGCGCAGCGCGGTGATGGCCAGCTGCGGGTTCCAGCGGACCAGCTCGATGGCCATCTGCTCCTCGAGGTGCTTGACCAGCGAGTAGGTGGATTCGGGCCGGGCCGGGTACGCCTCGTCCACCGGGATGTACGGCGGCGGGGTGTCGAAGGGAAGCCCCAGCACCGTCTCGGAAGAGGCGTAGACGATCCGCTCGATCCCGAGCCGGGCTGCGGCCCAGAAGACGTTGAAGGTGGCGTTGATGTTGTTGTGGAAGGTGGCCACGTCGGTGCGGATCCCGGGAGCCGGGACGGCCGCCAGGTGCACGACCGCCTCCACGCCCTCGTGCTGATCCCCGACTCCCCCGAGCGCATCGATGACCTGGCCGTAGTCGGTGAGGTCAAGCTTCACGAAACCGGGGCCGCGGGCGCCTTCGACGTCGAGGCCGATGACTTCATGGCCTGCCGATCGGAGCTCCCGCGCCACGACTGTGCCGAGCTTGCCGGTGGATCCTGTGACTGCGATTCTCATGGCGCCTCATTCTGGTGTGTCGTGGGTCTCATGCAATCCAGTGCCCACAGTAATTCACCGCGGCAGCTGGTCAGGACATGAGGGGAGGTCAGGAGGGCGTCAGGCGGAGCGAGGGCGGGGGCCGCGGATCAGCATGAAGCGTGGATCAGCGGGGGTCGCGGCCGAGGCCGAGCGCGTCGAACACCGCGGAGGGCTGGGTCAGGCACCAGCTGAAGACCGGGTCAGGGTAGATGATGCCCACCGCTTCGTCTCGATCGAGCACCAGCAGCGGCTGCGCTCCGGAGACGCGGTAGCGGGCCAGCACTGCCTCGATCGGATCCTCCAGGCCCAGCGGCTGGGGTGAGGCGCCGACCAGCGCGGCGCACCGCTTCTTCTCCCACTGCTCGGGGTGCTTCCCGGCCACCTCGCTCAGGGCGGCCTCGGTGATCAGCCCCATCGGCTGGTGCGAGAGCCCCACGACCAGCACGGCCGCATCCATTCCCCGCACCAGAGCTGCGGCATCGCGCAGCGGTGCGGTCACGGAGACGACTGACTCGACGCGCGACATGAGATCCATGACGCACATGATGCGGGAATCCTGCGGGGGAACCGTGGTGTGCCCGCCGGAGGGCCGGGCGATCGGATCTGAAAAATCCTCCATAAGCAACCCTTGAGTAGTGGATCAAGAGCCCGTTGCTTGAGCTGGTCAGAGCCTATACGGAAGCTCGGCTGCGGTAAAGACGAGCGATCACCACCTGCGCTATTTCACATACGGGGTGCCGTTGGCCGCAGGGGGCCGGACCCGCCCCACGAAGCCTGCCACCGCGAGGATGGTGATCAGATAGGGCAGCATCAGCAGCGCCTCCGAGGGCACGGGTGTCCCGATGGTGGCCAGCGTGTTGCCCAGCGAGGTGGAGAAGCCGAACAGCAGCGCGGCCAGCAAGGCTCCGATGGGGTGCCAGCGGCCCAGGATCATCGCGGCCAGGGCGATGAAGCCCGCGCCTGCCGACATCTCCTTGCCGAAGGCGAGTCCCTGCCCGATGGTGAAGAACGCGCCGCCGAGACCGGCGATCGCCCCACCCAGGATCACGTTGTAGACCCGCATCCGGTTGACCTTGATGCCCACGGTGTCCGCGGCCTTGGGGTGCTCGCCCACCGCACGGGTGCGCAGCCCCCAGCGCGAGCGGAACAGGAAGAAGTTGAGCAGTCCCACGATGAGGTACATCAGGTAGACCAGGATGGTCTGGTTGAACAGCACCGGGCCGATGACCGGGATCTGCGAGAGTCCTGGGATCGGCAGTCGCGGCAGCTGCTGCCGGGCATTCCACAGCTCGGGGTTCTGGGTCAGCGCGGTGGAGAAGAGGAACCCGGTCAGTCCGATGATCAGCACGTTGAGCACCACGCCGACGATGATCTGGTTCACCTGGTACTTCACCGAGAAGAACACAAGCAGCGCGCCGACCAGCGCGCCGGCGATCGGGGCGAAGACCAGTCCCATGTAGGCGCTGGTGAACACCGAGGCGGCGACGGCGGCCAGGAAGGCGCCGGCCAGCAGCTGGGCCTCGATCGCGATGTTGATCACGCCGGAACGCTCGCCGACGAGTCCGCACATGGCGCCGAAGATCAGCGGCACCGAGAGCGCCAGCGCCCCGGTGAGCATGGTGACCAGCGGGATGACGGCACCTCGGTCGGCGCCGGCCCAGACCAGGAACGCGAGCACGAAGAGCACGCCGAAGAGCAGCGGCAGCCACAGGCGGGTCTGCACGCGACGTGACGCCTGCCAGATCGCGAGGCCGGCCAGCGCCACCAGGATCACCGCGAGGATCCAGCCGGCTGGACGTGACGGCAGCTCCACCAGCGGGATCTCGAAGAAGTCTCCGCCCGAGGAGAGGCGGAAGTGGGTCCGTGCACCCGCCGGAATGGTCAGCGCGAAGAGCACCGCGAGCGCGGCCAGCACCGCGTAGGTGATCGGGTACTTCCAGGAGATCGGACGGACTCCGGTAGCCGACTGCTTGAGCGGGTCGGCCTGGACGGCAGCGGTGCTCACGGTCTGTTCGCTCACTTGCCAGGCTCCTGTGTCGAGGTGCTCGGGGACTCGGCGCTCGGAGGTTCGGCGCTCGATGCCTTCGAGGTGGAAGCGGTCTGCAGCTCGGGCTGCCTGGCCGAGGATGTGGCGGCCGAAGCTTCGGTCTTGCGTCGTGCGCTGCGTCGGCGGATCCGGGGGCGTCCATCGGCGTGGGGCAGGAAGAAGATGGCCCGCACCAGCGGCGGTGCGGCGATCATCAGCACGATCACTGCCTGCAGGACCAGCACGATGTCGATCGGGGTGCCGGTCTGCGCCTGCATCAGCACGCCGCCGGCGCGCAGCCCGCCCAGCAGCAGACCGGCCAGGAAGGTGCCCAGGGGCTTGGAGCGGCCGAGCAGCGCCACGGTGATGGCATCGAAGCCCAGGGTGCCCGCCACACCGCCGGCGAGTCGATATTCGGTGCCCAGCACGTGGGCGGCGCCGCCGAGACCGGCGAGGCCACCTGCGATCACCAGCACCAGCGCGGTGGCCTTGGGCACGTTGATCCCGGCGGTGCGCGCCGCCTCGGGGTTCTCCCCGATGGCGCGGAACTCGAAGCCCAGCGTGGAGCGTTCCAGCAGCCACCAGACCCCGATGGTGGCCAGGATCGCGATGAGGAACCCGGCGTGGAGCCGGAAGCCCGAGCCCAGCAGCGAGAAGAGCTGGGCGGATTCATCCACTGAGCTCGAGAGCGGCTGGTTGGAGCCGGTCTGCTTGTACCACTGCTGCTGCAGCAGCCAGGCGAGCAGGTAGATGGCGATGTTGTTGAGCATGATCGTCACGATCACCTCATTGGCCCCGGTGCGAGCCTTCAGCACACCGGCGATCCCACCCCAGATGGCACCGCCGAGGATGCCGCCGGCGAGGGCGAGCAGCACGTGCAGCCCCGTGGGCAGCGACAGCGCGTAGCCGAGGAACCCGGCGGAGGTGGCGCCCAGGATGATCTGGCCCTGCCCGCCGATGTTCAGCATGCCGGAGCGGAAGCCGATGGCGATGCCGAGCCCCGCGAGGATCAGCGGCACCGAGTAGACCATGGTCTCAGTCAGGGGCCGGATCGACCGAGCCGCCGAGGGGGCCTGCCAGTCGAAGACTGCCCCGCGGAACAGCGCGGAGTAGGCCTCGCGCAGCACCTGGAAGGAGGTCTCCAGGAAGGCAGTGGGCTGGGCGAAGAAGTAGCTCAGGCTGGCCTGGACATCGCGGTTGGCGGCGAGGATCAGCACCGCGCCGACCACCAGGGCGACGACGACGGCGAGGACGGTGACCACCCAGGAGGTCTGGCCCAGCTCGCGCAGGGCACGCGAGAGCCGTCCCTCAGCCTCGGCCCACGGGCTCTGCTGCTCGGGCTTCGGGGCAGGGGTCATCCCCTGCTGGGACCCTGATGCGCTCACTGGTTCTCCTCTGCTTCGGCCTGCTCATCGGCCTCGGCCAGCACGGTGTGGTGGGTGGCGGCCTGGGCCTGCGCCTCATCGGCAGGCACCCCGGCCATCATCAGGCCGAGCACGTCGCGGCTGGTGCTGGCCGGCACGATGCCTACGACCTTGCCGCGGTACATGACCGCGATCCGGTCGGCAAGGTTCAGCGCCTCGTCAAGCTCGGTGGAGACGATCAGGCACGGCGTGCCCTTGTCACGCTCCTCGATGATCGTACGGTGCACGAACTCGATCGAGCCGACGTCGAGGCCGCGGGTGGGCTGGCTCGCCACGAAGAGCCGCAGGTCGCGGCTCATCTCACGGGCCAGCACGACCTTCTGCTGGTTGCCTCCGGAGAGGGTGGAGATCGGGTCGTCCACGGTGCCCATGCGCACGTCAAAACGTTCGGCCTGGGTCTGCGCGGCCTCGCGCATGACCGGAAGACGCAGCGCCGCATTGCCGGGGCCCCCGGAGTACGGCGGCCGGTCATACATATCCAGCACGTAGTTCTCGGTGATGGTGAAGGCGCCGATGACGCCGTCGGTGCTGCGGTCCTCGGGCACGAAGCCCAGTCCTGAGGCCAGGCGTTGCTTGACGCTGAGCGGGGCGAGATCCTGGTCGTCGAGCAGGATGCTGCCCGCCACCGGGGTTCGGAGCCCGAGGATGGTCTGGGCCAGCTCGCTCTGGCCGTTGCCGTCGACCCCGGCGATCACTAGGATCTCGCCGCGCCGCAGGGAGAGATCGACGTCGTCCACGACGACCTTGTCTGCACTGCTGAGCACGGTCAGCCCGCGCACCTCGAAGCTGACCTCACCGGGATCGGCCGGCTCCTTCGCGGTGGTCAGGTTGACCTCACGGCCGACCATCAGCCCGGCCAGCTCGGTCTCGGTGGACTGTGGCGAGGTCTCCCCCACCACGGCGCCGCGCCGGATCACGGTGATGCGGTCTGCCACCGCGCGGACCTCGCGCAGCTTGTGAGTGATGAAGACGATGGAGGTGCCGGAGTCGCGCAGCTGGCCCATGATGGTGATGAGCTCGTCGGTCTCCTGCGGAGTCAGCACTGCGGTGGGCTCATCGAGGATGAGCACCTTCGCGTCGCGGGAGAGCGCCTTGATGATCTCCACGCGCTGCTGAGCACCGACGGGGAGGTCCTCGATGCGCGCATCGGGGTCCACGTCGAAGCCGAAGCGCGCGGAGATCTCCAGCACCTTCGCCCGGGCCACGGCCATGTCCATGATGCCCGCCGCGCGGGTGGGCTCGTAGCCCAGCGCGACGGACTCGGTCACGGTGAACACCGGGATCAGCATGAAGTGCTGGTGCACCATGCCGATCCCGGCGGCCACTGCGTCACCGGGCCCGTTGAAGCTGACCTCCCTGTCATCCAGCAGAATCTCACCCTCGTCGGGGCTGTAGAGCCCGTAGATGGTGTTCATCAGCGTGGACTTGCCGGCCCCGTTCTCGCCGAGCAGGGCATGGATCTCGCCCGGTGCGACGGTGAGGGAGATCCGGTCGTTGGCAGTGAAGGAGCCAAACCGCTTAGTGACCCCTCTGAGCTCAAGCTTCATCGCTGCGGTGTCGCCAATCAGTTATTCGTCGGTGAGGATCGGGTCAGGACGGGGCGTTCTCGGACTCGATGGCGGTGTCGCCATCGATGATCTCCTGGCGCAGCTGCTCGATGGCCTCTGTCACCTCGGAGGGCACCTCGTCCTCGAAGTCGTGGAACGGCGCCAGGCCGACACCCTCGTTCTCCAGGGTGCCCACGTAGGACTCGTTGCTGAAGCCGTCCTGAGTGCCCTCTTCGATGGTGGCGTAGACCGACTGACCGATCTCCTTGAGCACCGAGGTCAGCACGATGTCGCCGTAGTCGGTGGACTCGTAGCCGTCGGAGTCGACCCAGATCATCTTGGCCTCGGCCGCCTCCAGGGCGGGTCCTGCGCCGACGCCGGCGTTGCCGGCAACAGGCATGATGATGTCAGCGTCCTGGCTCAGCAGCTGCTCAGTGACCTCGCGGCCCTGGGTCTGGTCGCTGAAGTCACCGGAGAAGGACCCGGTCTGGCCTTCCTTGTCCCAGCCGACCAGCTCGACGTCGCCGTCGTTGTCCTCGTTGTAGCGCTCCACACCGTCGGCGTAGCCGTCCATGAAGACCGTCACCGAGGGGATCTGGATGCCGCCCCAGGTGCCGACGACGCCGGTCTCGCTCATCGCGGCGGCCACGTAGCCGGCCAGGTAGGCGGCCTCACCGGTGTTGAAGACCAGCGGCTTGGCGTTCTCGAGCTCTTCACCCTCTTCGAAGTTGAAGTAGGAGTCGATCAGCGCGAAGTCTGTCTCCGGGTTCGCCTCGGCGGCCTCCCGCAGTCCCTCCTCGAGCAGGAAGCCGACGCCGAAGACGACGTCGCAGTTCTGCTGGACCATGGTGTCCACGTTCGGGCCGTATTCGGACTCGGCGGTGGACTGCGCGTCGGCGGAGTCGACGCCGAGCTCGTCGATGGCCATCTCCAGGCCTTCGAAGGCGGACTGGTTGAAGGAACGGTCGTCCCAGCCACCCTCATCGGAGACCAGGCAGGCCTTGTAGTCGACCTCTTCGGCGGCGGCGCCCTCGCCGTCCTCCTCGGGAGCCTCTCCACAGGAGGACAGGAGCAGTGCTGCGGCGGCCGTCGCGGCGATGGTGCCGCGGGTCTTGAAGGACCTCTTCATGGGGCTCTCCTCATGGTGCAAGAACGGCACCTCTACGGGTGCCGAGAAACGAGTGATGCAGGCAATAGTACGTCACATTTTCACCTCAAACATTGCCCGGAAGTTTCCGTGATGTTCACCGGCTCGAGCCGGAAGAGCCGCGCTCAGTCGAGCTGTCTGGCGGTGGTGTCGGGAGCGAGCCTGAGCATCAGCAGCACCGCCAGCACCACGCCGATCAGGCAGATCCCGAAGGCTCCGGCCAGACCGAAGGTCGGCTCCATCCAGGCGATGAAGAGCAGCGGGCCCAGTCCGGCACCGATCCGCGAGATGGTCGAGGCCCAGCCGAAGCCGGATCCGCGCAGCTCCGTGGGGTAGAGCTCCGAGACGTAGGTGTAGAGCACCGGGATCGCGATCTGGATCACCATCCCAAAGCCCAGCAGCAGGATCAGCACCGCCGTGGGCAGGTGCATGGTGAGTCCAAGAATCACCAGCATCGCGGTGGCCAGCGGCGCGGAGAACGCCAGCAGCACCCGGCGTCCGGTGATCTCCACCAGCACCGTGGAGATGACGACCCCGATGAGTCCGACGGCGGCCATTCCTGCGGTGCGGATGAACGCCTGATCCTGCTCATACCCCGCCTCGATGAGCAGCGTGGGCATCCACTGGATCGCGATGTAATAGACGGTCATGATCGCTAAGAAGAGCACCCAGGAGACGGTGGTGACCCGCCAGCCATGCGCCCAGACGAGCCTCAGCTGCTCGCCCACCGCACGGAAGCTCAGCTTCGCCGGGGCCTGGGTGGTCTCCAGGGTGTACGCCCGGACCGGAGCCCCGGTGCGGGCCACCATGGAGTCGATGACCTTGCGCGCCTCTTCCATCTGCCCCTGGCGCATGAGATACATCGGGGATTCAGGCACGAAGAGCCGCACCGCGAAGACCAGCAGGGCGGGCAGGATCATGGCCAGCAGCGGCAGCCGCCAATCCCCCCAGGTCCCCACCAGCCAGGCCGAGACGAAGCCCGCCAGGGCCGCGCCGATGGGCCACCAGCCGTCCATGGCGGTGAGCACCCGTCCGCGTTGTTTGGCCGGGGTGAACTCGCCCACCAGGGCGTAGTCCACCGGGATGCAGCCGCCGAGGCCAACGCCTGCCAGGAAGCGGAAGAGCACGAACCACTCCAGGCTTCCGGTCATGGCACCGGCCACGGTGAACAGCGAGAAGATCAGCAGCGTCCAGGCGAACGCCTTCTTGCGCCCGATCCGGTCAGCGATCGTGCCCCACATGACGGCGCCCACCGCCATGCCGATCAGGTTGGCGGTGCCGATCCAGGCAGCATCCGAGGGGGTCAGGTCCCACTCCTCGGAGAGCAGCGGAATCAGGATCCCGTTGAGCGAGACGTCCCAGGCATCGAACATGAATCCCAGCCCACCGATGAGGAAGATTCGGCCCTGGGTGTTCCATCGCCAGGGCAGGCCCTGCAGGACCGATTCACCGGTGGGCAGCGCCGTGGAGGGATTCGCAGTGTTCTGGTGCACGAGGAGAGTGTAAGCCCGCACCGGGGAGCATTACTCCCAGATGACCTCCAGCTCATCGGCGGTCATGTCGACCATGGGGCGCCCGAGTGTGCCCGGATCCCCGAAGTACAGTTCGTAGAGGCTGGTCACACCGTCCTCTTTGGCTTCATATTCCACATCGACGCGGCCGCTGAAGTACTCGGCACCGACCAGGGTCGGCGTGGAGTAGCTGGGCTCCGGGGTCAGTCGCTGAAGCTCCTGGTCGGTCTCGGCCGGCAGTGAACGCGAGATGCTGCCTTCGATCACGGTGGCTCCGGAGGCGTCTTCGGGCATGTCGAGGCCGCAGCCGGCTTCCAGGTCTGTGGAGGCCACGCATTCCTCGACCTCGCTGAGGATCAGCTCGCGCCAGGTCTCGGTGGCCTCCTCGGTGAGTCCGACATCGAGCGTGCTGGCACTGGTGTAGCTCTCCGTCACCTCGACCAGGCCGTCGCCGTCGATGGTGAAGTTCTCGTCATCGATGGCGATCTCGTAGATCAGCCCGAGGAAGACGGTGACCTCGGAGCCGGACACGGGTTCGCCGTTGACCGTGGTCTCCAGGTCACCCAGATCTGGCTGCATCAGCGTCGCAGCGCCGTCGATCTCCCAGGAGTCGGTGTCGTTGTTCTGGTAGGTGTAGATCCGCTTGGTCACAGCGGCGTCGCCGAGGGTGTAGCTGACCTGGACCTGGTGAGAGAACGCGAGGTCTTCGGTGATCTCCTCCTCGGCCACCTCCACCTCGGTGATCGGGGCCAGCTCCAGTGAGGCAGCGAGCACCTCCTCGGTGAGGTAGGTGGTGTCTCCGGCGTCATAGACCAGGGAGCGCGCGGCTTCCGCGTCGCCCTCGGCGAGCGCGGTGAAGTAGGACTCGACCGCAGAGTAGGGGGTCTCGGCGTCGGTCTCGACGCTCCCGGAGTTCTCGGACTCCTCGGCGGCTTCGGTGTCACTGGCCGCTTCGGCGTCACCGGTCTGATCCTCAGCCTCGGCAGACCCGCCGCCGGTGAGCATCATGACCAGGGCGATGATCACGCCCACCACGACGACGCCGGACACGATGAGCCCGATCAGCAGGCCCTTGCCGGGTCCCTTGCCTCCGCCACTGGGCCCACCGGGACCCTGCGGGTACATCGGGCCCCCGGGGCCCTCGGGGTAACTGGGCCCGCCAGGACCCTGCGGCCCCTGGGGATATCCGTGCCCGCCGGGAGGCTGCGGGTAGCCCGATTCGCCGAAGCTGCCCTGGCCGTAGCCCTGGTCGTACCCGGGCTGGCCCTGCTGACCGTAGCCCTGGTCGTACCCGGGCTGGCCCTGCTCACCGGAGCCCGGATGGCCGTCGGCCGGCTGATGCCCGCCTGGCGGAGTGAAGCGATCCCACTCTGGTTCCCGGCCAGAGTTCGGCTGCTGATCTGTCATGGTGCGCCCCTTGGTGCGGCCAGCGAGAGCTGGTCGTGACTGGTTCCGTACGCCGAAGCCCCCCGGCCCCGGTCGGCGACACACTGCATCTGCTGGACCCGCGCGTCGCGACTTCCACAATACCTTTAGAAAAGTCAGAAACCAGGTTTCTGCACCAGTAGATTTACATTTTTCGCGAGAAAAATCCCGATCAGTCGAGGGTTCCGGCGCGACAGCCTCTGGCAGCGCTCTCCAGCTCCTCCGCGGTGCGCAGCAGCTGGTCGGCCCGCTCGGTGAGGCGCTGAGCGGATTCGGGACTGTGCCGCTCTGAGCCCCCCGCCCAGAGCGCCTGGCCGCGGGCGATCACTCGGCAGAACGCCCCGGCCCGGTCGAAGGCCGAATCGATATCGCCGCGGTACATGCCTGCCAGCACCAGATCAGCCAGACGGTTCATCTCCTGCGCAGTGGGCGGCTCGGCCACTCCTGCGATCGCGTGCGGCGCCGAGTCGGTCTTGCCCAGCTGGTAATACTCACTCATCCGCTGCGGGTCCTTGTTCACCGCGGCTCGGATCGCGTAGATCCTCCAGAGGCCACCGGCCAAGGAGTGCGCCGGGGAATCTGACCAGAGCTCGGCGATCGCTTCGATGCCTTCGGTCTCGGCCAGCCGGATGAACCGCTCGGTGACCTCGGGATCGTCGGAATCGCGACCGTGAAAGACCAGCGCATGGGCGGTGTCGTGGGCCGCCTGGGAGATGATGGCAGGATCCGCGCCGCCTTCTCGCTGATCGAAGGCTGCCGGCTCGGTGTAGCGCGGCCGGCGGTGGCGGGGCTGGCTGGTCATCGCGTCCTCCTTGGAGAGATTCGCTTCGGTCTGTGAGCCGCTGAACTGCCAGCCCACATCGTGTCCGTCATTATGCCGCAGGCCCCGGCGGCGATACCATAGGGGAGGTCTTCAGCGGCTCCACAGGGGCCTTTAGCTCAGTTGGTAGAGCATCGGACTTTTAATCCGCTGGTCGCGGGTTCGAGTCCCGCAGGGCCCACCATAGTCCTCCGTTGGAGACAGATATACCCAGGTCAGCGCTCAGCGCAGACCTGGGTATATCTCTTGAGGGCCCCGATTCAGAGCTGGTCCTGCCGCCCAGTTGACCGCATGCAGGGACAGGGAGCACACTGGAGGTGTGCCGGGCCGCGGTAACCCCCGGGCTCCATTATTGAGCCGCTTCGAGCGGCCCCGCGCCGTGAGGCGTTCCCGGCCCGGCACACCTCAACGCTCTTGAGCCCGCTCATTGGAGACATCCCCCTCACGGCGGACCTTTCCAGGCCGCTCAGCCGAATTCATCTTGGCGCTATACACTCGTGGCCGACACCTCGACACTCGTTCACCTGGGGAAATACACCGCATGATCGCACGCAGAGGCCAGCGCAAGCCTGAGGCCACAGACCTTCTGGCGAGCATCGCCCGTGAGGTGCGTGCCGGGGTGCAGCTGATCTCACAGCTGCTGGGCAGCCCGAACGAGGAACGTGCCGTGCTGCGCGAACAGCTGCTCGGCCTGGAGGGCCGGGCAGTGGACCTGCACTTCAACCTGATGACTCATATACGCAGCGTCTTCCTGACTCCGCTGCCCCGGCACGACATCTACGCGCTCTCCCAGCAGCTGAACCGGACCATGGAGCATGTGGTCGCCGCCGGGGACCTGATCCTTGCCCGCCCGCATCTGAGCCTGCCCAGCCAGAGCGCCGAACAGCTAGAGACGCTGAGCCGCCAGCTGGACCTCACGGTGGCCGCGATGTCCCGGCTGGAGGACTTCGACCTGCTTGAGGACTACTGGATCCAGATGCAGCGTCTGACCAAGCAGGCGAACCGAACCCACCGGGCGTGGATGACCAGCACGGACAACGCGTTTCAGCCGAACATCGCGCTGCAGCAGGCGCAGATCGCGGATGCGCTGCTCGCCGCGATCGACGACCAGCGAGCTGTGGCGGTCACCGCCGGTTCCATCATCGTGCGCGAGTCCTGAGGCACCCGCGTGGAGATGATTCTGCTCGGGCTCATCTGCCTGACGCTGATTCCCAATGCATTCATCGCTGGACTCCACGACGTACCCAACGCGATCGCCATCCCGGTGCGCACCAGAGCGCTGACACCTCCGGCGGCTACGAGACTCGCGGCGGGATTCAACACCCTCGGCGTGCTGCTGGCCCTGCCGCTGGGAATCTACCTCTACACCTGGTTTGAGTTCCCGCAGATGGAGCCGCGACTGCTGCTCGCCGTCGTCTTCTCCGCCGCCCTGGCGCTGTTCGGCTGGAACCTCTTCACCTACCTGCGCGGGATGCCGACGTCGACCACTCACGCCCTGCTGGCTGGCTTCCTCGGCGGCACGCTGGCCGCCGCCGTCGTCGCGGATCTCGACTTCGAACAAGTTCTTGCGATGCCCTGGGCCGGAGCGGCGCTGACGCTTCTGCTGTCTCCGCTGGCCGCCTTCGGGCTCGCATATCTGCTGGTCTTCGTGGCCGTTCGCTTCGCCCGCGGCGAGGATCCGGATGCGGTCAACACGACATCACGGATGACCCAGGCGGTGAGCGTGGGCGTCACCTCCCTGGGCACCGGGCTGCAGCAGGGACAGCGGTTCTCCTTCGTGCTGCTCACCGCCCTGGTCGCGGCAGAGGTCGATGATGCGCAGATGTGGCTGCCCTACGCCTACGTCGGATTCGCCCTGATGATCGGCGCCGGCTGCCTCAGCGGCGGCTGGCGGATCGGGCACACGCTGGGTCACCGCCTGGTGGAGATAGATCCGCTGCGCGGAATGGTGGCGACCACGTCCACCTCGGCGCTGCTGTTCATCGGATCGCTCGGCTTCGCGCTCCCGCTGTCCACATCGCTGACCGCGGCCTCGACGGTGATCGGGGCCGGTTCGAACCAGCGCTTCACCACCGTGCACTGGCGGCAGTTCCGCCGCATCTGCCGCTACTGGGTGCTGACCCCGATCGCCGCCGGCACTGCCACGGCGGTCTTCACGCTTGCGCTCAGTCCGCTGCTGGGCTGAGCCGAGACAGGAACCCCAGCCGAGGGCGGGCCCACGACCGGGGGTCAGCCTCCACTGGCCGGCTCCCCGGTGCTCAGCCGAAGCGTCCGGAGACGTAGTCCTCGGTGGACTTCTCCTGCGGGGTGTTGAAGATCGCGGTGGTGTCGCTGTATTCGATGAGCTTCCCCGGCTTGCCGGTGCCGGCGATGTTAAAGAACGCGGTCTTCTGCGAGACCCGTGCCGCCTGCTGCATGTTGTGTGTCACGATGATCACCGTGTAGTCCTGCTGCAGCTCACCGATCAGGTCCTCGATGGCGAGCGTGGAGATCGGGTCCAGCGCGGAGCACGGTTCGTCCATGAGGATGACGTCGGGCTTCACCGCGATGGTCCTCGCGATGCACAGCCGCTGCTGCTGGCCGCCGGAGAGGCCTGAGCCCGGGCGGTCCAGCCGATCCTTGACCTCGTTCCACAGATTCGCGCTGCGCAGCGAGGTCTCGACGATCTCCTCGGACTCCGACTTCGAGAGCCGGGCGCCGTTGAGCTTATAGCCGGCCAGCACGTTCTCTCGGATGGTCATGGTCGGGAACGGGTTCGGACGCTGGAACACCATGCCTACCTGGGTGCGCACGGTCACCGGATCCACCCCGGGATCGTAGATGTCCTCCCCGTCAAGCAGCAGCTGACCCTTCACCCGGGCGCCGGGAAGGACCTCATGCATCCGGTTCAGCGAGCGCAGGAAGGTGGTCTTGCCGCAGCCGGAGGGACCGATGAAGGCTGTCACCGCTTGGGCATCGATGCTCATGTTAATGCCCTCCACCGCCAGGAAATCACCGTAATAAACGTTGAGATCAATGACATCTACTCGCTTAGACATGTCTGATATTCACACTTTCTCTGGAAAGGACGATGGGGCCGCGGAGGCTGTGGTCAGCGTCCGGCCTGCTTGGGGGCAAAGAGCTTGGCGATGAGCCGCGCGAAGAGGTTCAACCCCATCACGATCAGGATCAGCACCAGTGCCGCCGCCCAGGCGCGCTGCTCCGAGGGGTCCGAGAAGTTCGGCGAGGTCGGGTTCTGGAACTGCCGGAAGATGTAGACCGGCAGCGCGGTCATCCAACCCTGGAACAGGTTCCAGTTGGTGTTGACCACGAACCCGGCGGTGACCAGGATCGGGGCCGTCTCGCCGATCACCCGGGCGATGGCCAGGGTGACCCCTGAGGCGATGCCTGAGATGGCGGTGGGCAGGACCACCTTCAAGATGGTCCGCCATTTGCGCACGCCCAGGGCGTAGGAGGCTTCGCGCAGCTCATTGGGCACCACTCGGAGCATCTCCTCGGTGGTCCGGACCACCACCGGAACCATCAGCACCGAGAGCGCGATGGCCGCGGTGATCCCGAGGGTGGAGCGCTGGGTGGTGAGCAGGCCCGTGACCCCGCTGAAGACCGAGAGGAACCAGGCCATGGCCGCACCGGCGAAGAGCCCGGCCACGATGGAGGGGATGCCGGTCATCACGTCGACGAAGAACGTGATAGCCCGGGACAGCGGCCCACCCTTGGCGTATTCCACCAGGTAGATCGAGGCGAGCAGACCGATCGGCACCGAGATCGCGGTGGCGGCCAAGGTGATCAGCAGCGATCCGATCAGGGCATGGGCGATGCCACCGAGGACCGGCGCGCCTTCGGTCTGGGACGCCTGGTCCACCAGCCCGGTGATTCCCTGCATGTCGGAGACCATGAAGCCCGGCGTCATCAGACCCGGGATGCCGACCGAGGCCACCGACCAGATCACCGAGACCAGCGGCATCAGGGCAATGAGGAAGGCGAGGTAGACCAGGTTGGTCCAGAGGCCGTCGGTGGCGCGTCTGCGGTTCACCCGGGTGCGGGTGACGATGTAGCTGCTGATCACGTAGATCACCGCGGTGAAGATGAAGAATGTGGCCAGATTGAATCCCAGCAGGGCCGAGAGCGCCGCGCCCAGAATGACGGATCCGCCGAGCATGACGATCCACAGCCAGGACGGCAACGTGTTCTGCGTCAGGGAGCTGCGCCGCGGCACCCCGTTGCTGGTGGGCTCGCTGAGGCCTGGCGCACCGGAGGGGCCCTGGACCGAGGCCGGCGTCGGAGTTGGGGTCTGTGTCATCAGTTGGCTCCCGAGAATTCCTTGTGGCGGCTGACGATCCAACGGGCTGTCATATTGACCAGCAGCGTGATCAGGAACAGGACGAGGCCGATGGCGATGAGCTGGGCCTGACGTTCCGAGCCCGGCGGAGCTTCGGGGAAGCCCAGAGCGATCTCTGCCGGAATCGTGCTGTTCCCGCTGGAGATCAGAGAAGCGGTGAGCATGCCTGGGGACAGTACGAGGGCCACCGCCATGGTCTCGCCCAGAGCCCGACCGAGGCCCAGCATGATGCCGGAGATGATGCCGGCGCGCGCAAACGGGAAGACCGACATCTTGATCATCTCCCAGCGGGTCGCGCCCAGCGCGAGCGCCGCCTCTTCATGCAGCTTCGGGGTCTGGATGAAGATCTCGCGGCAGACCGAGGTGATGATCGGCAGAATCATGACACCCAGCACGACGCCGGCGGTGAAGATCGTGCGTCCGGTCTGGGACGGGTCGCCGGCGAAGAGCGGAATGAATCCAAGGTTCTCGTGCAGCCACCCATAGACCGGGATCAGCGCCGGCCCGAGGAAGCTCATGCCCCACGCGCCATAGACCACCGAGGGGATCGCGGCGAGCAGATCGATCACATATCCGATGCTCTTGGAGAATCGCGGCGGGGCGTAGTGCGAGATGTAGAGCGCAACACCGACAGCAATCGGCGCGGCCAGGATCAGCGCGATGAAGGAGGCGATGAGCGTGCCGATCACCAGCGGATAGGCGTAGTCGAGGAACGCCGTGAGGATCCAGCCGCCCTGGTCCTCCTGGTAGACCGCATCCCGTGAGTTCACCGTCAGGAACAGTGCCACGAAGGCCAGGGTGAGCAGGATGAGGACGCCGGCGGAGAGCGTCAGCGCGGAGAAGACGCGGTCTCCGGCGACTCCCCGCTTATCGGACTGAGTCAGTGAGCTGGTCACCTGGTCTGCCTCTCAGATCTGTGTGGTTGATGCTTGATGACACGTGCACGGACGCCGGGCGGTCAGAGTCTGAACTCCGACCCGACCACCCGACGTCCGTGGGACTCACGTTGTGCAGCGACTGCTCAAGCTCACTCGGAGACCGTGATCGCCGAGAGCGACTCCATGGCGCCGTCGCGCAGCTCATCGGAGATCGGGGCGTTGCCTGCGGCACCTTCGGCGGTGGCCTGGCCGTCCTCGGAGATGACGTACTCACCGAAGGCGGTAGCCAGGTCGGCGGTCTCCTGGTCGGGGTACTCGTTGCAGAAGATGTGGTAGCTCACCAGGACCACCGGGTAGGCGCCGGACTCCTCGGTGTTGCGGTCCAGCTCGTAGGCCATGTTGTTCGACGCCTGGCCCTCGACCGGGGTGGAGGAGGCCACGGCCTGGGAGGCGGCCTCGGGTGAGTACTCGACGTATTCCTCGCCGACCTGCACGGCGACGGTGGTGAGGTCACCGATCTGGGAGGCATCGGCGTAGGTGATCGCACCGTCGGTCTCGGAGGTCAGGCCGACGACGCCGGAGGTCTGCTGGGCTGACTCTGCGGCGATCTCGCTGGGCCATTCGCCGGAGACCTCGTAGTCCCAGTTCTCCGAGGCGTTCGCGAGGTAGTCCACGAAGTTCTCGGTGGTTCCGGAGTCGTCTGCGCGGTGCACCACCGAGATCGGAGTGGCGGGCAGCTCGATGTCCGGGTTGTGCTCGGCGATGGCTTCGTCGTCCCAGCTGGTGACGTCACCGGCGAAGATGGCGGCGATCGTGTCGGCATCGAGGTTCAGCGTGTCCTCGATGCCCTCGACGTTGAATGCCACCGCCACCGGGGAGATGTAGGAGGGGATGTGGAACGCGCCCTCTGGGCCGCAGACCTCCTGGGAGGACTCCCACTCCTCATCACTCATCGCAGCGTCGGAGCCCGCGAAGTCGTACTCACCGCCGAGGAAGCCGTCGCGGCCGCCACCGGAGCCCACGGATGCGTAGTTGACCTGAGCATCAGGGGCCACGGAGGTGAAGCCGTCGGTCCAGGCAGTCATAGCTGCTTCCTGGGATGAGGCGCCGCCGCCCACAAGGGTGCCCGCGACCTCGCTGCTCGCGCCGTTCTCGCCGCCCTCTGCGTCGCTGCCCCCGGCATCCGGGTTGTTGGACTCGCCGCAGCCCACCAGGGCCAGGGTTGATACGGACAGGATGGCCGCCGCGCGACCGAAGCTCTTCATCTTCACGTTGTCTGTGCCTCTCTGAGGTTTCATCAGGCGCCGATATGCGCCGTTTGAAGGAGTCTGTGCGGTTCACCAGGGGTGCGTCCTGCGAACCTCGCATCACACTAGGCACCACAGGTGACCCTGGACCGCTGAACAGGTGACCGTGGCGCTCACTTAAGGTGAACGCTTGGTGAACTGGCGCGCCGTGCCGGTGTGTCCTATGACATGGCCAAGAACGGCCAGGTGTGAGGCACCTCGTATCCCCTTGGGTGTGCGCCGCCTACACTCATGGGGTGACGACCGAGCGCTCCATTCCCCGCCCGCTGGACCGGGCGCGCCGCTTCACCCGACGCCGATTCCGGGTCGGGGTCCGCAGGATGCGACGCTCGGTGATTCCTGCTCTGCAGATGACCGTGGCCGGCGTGGGTGCCTACACGATCGCAGAGCGGGTGCTGGGCCACGATGATCCGCTCTTCGCCGCCATCGCCGCGCTGATCGCCCTGGGCTTCACCAAAGAACCACGAATGCGCAAGGTGCTCGAGGTCAGCGTGGGCTGCACGCTGGGCATCCTGATCGGCGACCTGTTGCTGCATCAGCTCGGCTCCAACCTGGGCACCGCCACGCTGGTGTTGTTCCTGTCCATCATGTTGGCCCGCTTCTTGGACTCCGGGCCGGTGTTGGCCATGCAGATGGGGCTTCAGGCCCTGCTGGTGGTGCTGATACCACCCCCGGAGGCCGCCGCGCTCGGCCCGTTCACACGCAGCCTGGACGCGATCATCGGCGGCGCGGTGGCGATGGTGATCACGCTGCTGACCCCGAAGGATCCGCGCCGCGAGCCGATAGCTGAGCTCAAGAGCGTGGTGGACGCGATGACCGCCTCGCTGCGCGACGTCGCCGAGGCGGTGCGGAACTCGGATTCACGACAGGCCTGGCATTCACTGATCCGTTGCCGCGGCCTGCAGCCACAGATCGATGAGCTGCGCAACGCGGTGCGCTCAGCCAAGGAGCTGACCGTCTTCTCCCCGGCCTACCGCAAGCACCGCCACTATGTCCGGCATATGGCCGAGGTCGCGGACCAGGTGGACCTCTCGGTGCGCAGCATGCGGGTGGTGGCGCGCCGGATCATCAGCACCGTGGACCACGCCACGCTCAGCGACGAGGCGGTGGAGAACCTCTCGGCGGTGCTGGACGAGTTCGCCGACTGCTCGCTGCTGCTCTCCCAGGCGGTCTCGGAGCCCGGCTCGGCCTATACCCACCGGATGAACACCGCGCAGGAGGGACTCTCGGCACTGGCTCAGCGACTGCACCCGAAGTCCCTGGGGATCGGGACGCTGGAGGGCGAGACCGTGGTGCTGCTGCTGCGCACGCTCGTGGTGGACATGCTGCAGGCCGCAGGATCCAGCCATGAAGACGCCCGCGAGCAGCTCCCCGAGCTGTGAGGTTCCGGGCTGTGCGGCCCCAGAGATCAGAGCTGCAGGATCATCCGGGTGTTGCCCAAGGTGTTGGGCTTGACCCGGGCGAGGTCGAGGAACTCCGCGACACCCTCATCGGGTGAGCGCAGCAGCTCGGTGTACACCTCCGGGTCCACCGCGGCCTGGTCATCCATGATCCCGAAGCCATGCCGGGTGAAGAACTCCACCTCGAAGGTCAGACAGAACACTCGGCTGACGCCGAGGGTGTGGGCTCGCGTGGTGAGCTCCTTGAGCAGTCCGGATCCCACGCCGTGTCCGCGCCAACGGGAATCGGTGGCCAGGGTGCGCACCTCGGCGAGGTCCTTCCACATCACGTGCAGGGCGCCGAACCCGATCAGGCTGCCGTCCTGGGCCTCGGCCACGACGAATTCCTGGATCGCCTCGTAATAGGCGACGGCCTCTTTGGGCACCAGCACGCGCTGGTCCACCAGAGGTTCAGCCATGCCCATGATTGCGGCGACGTCGGCAGTGCGCGCCGGTCTGATGATGAAAGAACCCATCGAGACAGTCTAGGCGCGGACCCGGCATCGGCGTGCTGTTCCGGCCAAGCGCCAGACCTGGCGGGATCAGCCTTCGTTCAGCCTGAAGTCATGCGGCTCCGAGCGGACGCCGCTGAGGCTCACCGTCAGCGCATAGCTGCCAGGATTCAGCTCGGCCGGCTCGGCGCAGTCCTCGGCCGAGTCTGAGCGGGGCCAGGTGAAATGCGCCTGTTCCACCTGACCGGGCTCGAGCTGCACGGGAAGCGACTCGCGGGAGACGGAGCATTCTGCGGTGGAGAAGATGACGGCCCCGCCATGTTCGATCAGGAACTCCTGCTCTTCGGTGCCCAGGTCAGCTTCGCAGGCATAGTCGGCGGTATTCTTCACCTCCATCACCAGCATCGGGGCGTAGCCAGGCCCGTAGGACTCCGAGCCCGTGGAGGCGCGGACCTCTAGATCGCCGGTGCGGCAGCTCCCGTCCTCGGGGGGCTGGTCCTGGGACGGTTCGGGCTCGGAGTCAGGAGCCTCGGCCTCCTCGGGGTCTTCGGAGCCGGGCTCCGATCCGTCCTCGTCCGCTGGCTCGGAGCCGGTCGAGTCGGGACCCGCGTCAGCGTCTTGACCTGTGGAGTCCGGGCCCGATTCGGCTTCCTGCGACTCCTGCCCGCCGCCCATCGCAAGGCCCACGAGCCATCCTGCAAGCACCAGAAGCACCACTGCGAGCACCCCGACGAGGATGCGACGACGCCTGTAGACCTCGGCAGACTGCCGCCTTCGCTGGGAACCCATGGCCCCAGGTTAGCGGAGGAGACTGGCGCTGTTTCTCAGCCGAGCAGGCGCTCCCGGAGCTCCCGCACCCGCAGGTGGATGTCATCGCGGACCAGCTCCATCCGCTCGCGCCCTTCGATGCCGCGCGCACTGGGCTCGTCGAGCTCCCAGCGTTCGATCTTCACGCCTTCGAGCGCGTCGACCTCGGCCTCGGCACCGAGGATGACGACGTGCCCAGCCTCACGCATCGCCTCCGGCGTCAGCTGCGTGGGGGCCTCACCAGCGATGTCGGCACCGACCTCCGCGAGCACCTCTGCAGCGAGCGCATTGACCTTCGAGCCTGGCTGCGTGCCGGCCGAGGAGACGACGACGGCGCCCCCGAGTCCTGCCGCTGCAAGGTCCTGGCGCATCAGCCCGGCCGCCATCTGCGATTTGCCGCCGTTCTTCACGCAGACGAAGAGCACCGCTGGATTCTGGGAACGCTCGGTGGGCTCTGACACCGGAGCAACCTCTTCCTCGGCGCCGCGGACCGGTTGATCGGAGGGGCTGGTGGAGTTCTCCGGGGTGGTCTCGGGTGCTGAGTGGTTCGTCGTGGTCTCGGGCATCAGGGTGTGGTCCAATCGGTCAGGGAGTTGAAGAGGTCCTGCAGAGCCCCTGGCACCACCGAGTAGTAGGACCAGGTCCCGCGCTTCTCACGCGTGAGGAACCCGGCGTCGACCAGCACCTTCAGGTGGTGGGAGACAGTGGGCTGACCCAGGCCGAGCGGCTCGGTGAGGTCACAGACGCAGGCCTCCCCGGCCGCATCGGCGGCGATCAGGGTGAGCAGGGTGAGGCGATTCGGATCTGCGAGCGCCTTGAATCCCACGGCGAGCTCGGCGGCGCCCTCGGAGTCCAGTGCGACACGATCTTCCGGCGACTGCGGATCCTGCGGCACCTTGCAGTCGATCTGGGCGGTCATCGCTTCTCCTCCAAGGTTCGGCCTGGTCTGCTCGAGCTGGTCTGCTCGAGATCCATTCTCCGTCCAGGGGCGGCTTCTGCGCATATCTTCCCCCCGCACATCTCATGGATTGACATCCATCGATATTCCTGACGATACTCGGGGCATCGAAGTTTGTCGATCTTCCCAGGAGTGCTTGTGAGCCAGTCTGCCCCATCCGTCCCCGACGCTTCGGCCGTGGTGGCCAAGCTCTCGGTGCTGGATCGTTTCCTCCCGGTCTGGATCATCGCCGCCATGGGGCTGGGACTTGCGCTGGGCGCCGTCGTCCCCCAGGTGGGCGTGGCCATGGAGTCCATGGAGGTTGCCGGAGTCTCACTGCCCATCGCTGTGGGTCTGCTGATCATGATGTACCCGGTGCTCGCGAAGGTGCGGTACAACGAGACCGGTCGGGTGCTGAAGGACAAGAAGCTGGTCATCACCTCGCTGCTGATCAACTGGGTCTTGGCCCCGGCGTTCATGTTCGTCCTGGCCTGGGTCTTCCTGGCCGATCTGCCGGAGTACCGGACCGGCCTGATCATCGTGGGGCTTGCCCGATGCATCGCCATGGTGCTGATCTGGAACGATCTGGCCTGCGGTGATCGTGAGGCGGCAGCGGTGCTTGTGGCGATCAACTCGGTGTTCCAGGTCTTCATGTTCGGCGTGCTGGGCTGGTTCTACCTGCAGGTCCTGCCGAGCTGGCTCGGGCTTGAGACCACCTCGGCCGAGTTCTCCATCGTCGCAATCACCGTCTCGGTGCTGGTCTTCCTGGGCATCCCGCTGCTGGCGGGCTACCTCACCCGGACCCTGGGCGAACGAGCCCGCGGTCGCGAATGGTACGAGGCCAAGGTGCTGCCGAAGATCGGCCCCTGGGCGCTCTATGGCCTGCTCTTCACCATCGTTGTGCTCTTCGCGCTGCAGGGCGAACAGGTGCTCAGCAGCCCGATGGACGTGGTCCGGATCGCGGTGCCGCTGCTGGTCTACTTCGTGGTCATCTTCGCCGCCTCCATGGTCATCGGCTGGATGCTGCGGATGGGCTACGAGCGCACCACAACGCTGTCCTTCACCGCGGCCGGGAACAACTTCGAACTCGCCATCGCCGTCTCGATCGCCACCTTCGGCGCCACCAGCGGGCAGGC
Source organism: Nesterenkonia aurantiaca (assembly GCF_004364585.1). GTDB lineage: Bacteria > Actinomycetota > Actinomycetes > Actinomycetales > Micrococcaceae > Nesterenkonia > Nesterenkonia aurantiaca. The sequence goes on from NZ_SOAN01000001.1 coordinate 529,460, forward strand.
GCTGGCCGGAGTGGTCGGCCCACTGATCGAGGTTCCGGTCCTGGTCGCGCTGGTCTACGTGGCCCTGTGGGCCCGCCGGTTCTTCACCGGTTCGAACATCGCGGCCAAGCAGGAGAGCCCGATCGCCGCAGCCGCCCCTCACAGTCTCTGACCTTCGCCCCCTCTATTCGGCAAGCCCTCGGAAGGAACACCATGAGCACCTACAAGCCCACAGTCCTCTTCGTCTGCGTCCACAACGCAGGGCGCTCCCAGATGGCCGCCGGTTTCCTGCGTGAACTCGCCGGGGACACCGTGCAGGTCTACTCCGGGGGCACTCAGCCCGCGGATTCGGTGAACCCCGTGGCGGTGGAGGCCATGGCCGAGGTCGGCATCGACATCTCCAAGAACATTCCGGACAAGCTGTCTCCGGTCACCGTCCAAGACTCGGACGTGGTGATCACCATGGGCTGCGGGGACGACTGCCCGTTCTACCCCGGCAAGCGGTATGAGGACTGGCAGCTCGATGACCCGGCAGGGCAGGGAATCGAGACCGTCCGTGTGATCCGCGATGACATCCGCACCCGTGTGCAGGAGCTGATCGGCAGCCTGAACGTGCAGGCCTGAACCGGCGCCGTCGCAGCAGGTTCGCCACGGCACCCCAGCGCAGCGATCGCCAGAGCACGGCATCATCGCCGGAGCAGCGGTTGCCGGGAGTCTCTAGACTCATGGCGATGAGACCCACCGCCGAGCCTGCCGCCAGGACAACCCTCGCCAGCCCGATGAACTCCGCTCGCGAGGGATCCCTCCGCCCGGAGATCGGCTTCACCCCGGAGCCCACGCTGGTCCACGAGCGAGTGATCGAGTGGTTCGAGGGCAACGCCCGCCCGCTGCCCTGGCGGGAGCCCGACTGCACCCCGTGGGGGGTCATGGTCAGCGAGATCATGCTGCAGCAGACCCCGGTGGTGCGGGTGCTTCCGCGCTGGGAGCTCTGGATGCAGCGCTGGCCGAAGCCGGCTGATCTCGCCGCGGCCCCGACCTCAGAGGTCCTCACCGCATGGGACCGGCTGGGGTATCCACGTCGCGCGCTGCGCCTGCAGGCCGCCGCGCAGGCCATGGTGGAGCGCCATCAGGGCGAGGTGCCCCGCACCGCCGCCGAGCTGCGCGCACTGCCGGGCGTGGGTGAGTACACCGCCGCCGCGGTGGCCTGCTTCGCGTTTCTGGAGCCCGAGGTGGTGGTGGACACCAATATCCGCCGGGTCCACGCGCGTGCCTTCACCGGGCACGCGCTGCCGGGCAAGACCTACACCTCGGCGCAGCGTCGGCTCGCCCACGAACTGATGCCCGCCGCTGAGCCCGACGACGGCGCCACCGCCTGCGCCTGGAACGCCTCGGCCATGGAGCTGGGGGCGCTGATCTGCACGGCTCGCGCCCCACAGTGCCAGGCCTGCCCCGTGGCGGACCTCTGCGCATGGCGGGCCGCCGGGTCACCTCCGGCCACGCAGGAGCAGCAGACCCGAGGCCAGGGATGGGCGGGCACGGACCGTCAGGTGCGTGGGGCGATCATGGCGGTGCTGCGCACCGGAGAAACCGTGGGGCGCACCGAGCTGCTCGACGAGCTCCCGCTTCCCGACGCCTCCCAGGAGCAGCGGAGCCGCTGCCTGGACTCGCTGCTGCGCGACGGCCTGGCCGCCGATGATGCCGGGCAGATCAGCCTCCCCGGAGCGCAGGGTTCGGCCTCTCAGGGGCCCGGCGGGCCCGTCGCCGGGCAGACGGCAGGTACCGGGTCAGCCGGACTGGCCGCCGTCGAGCACCAGGCTCAGCGCCTCGGTGAGTGAACCGACCTCGCGGACCCGCATTCCCTGCGGGGTGGCCTCCTTCTCCGTGCCGGTGGACTTCCGCGGGACGATGGCATGGGTGAAGCCCAGCCGCTGGGCCTCTTCGAGGCGCTGGCGCAGACCCGGAACCGGGCGGACCTCACCGGCGAGGCCCACCTCGCCGAAGGCCACGAACCGGTTCGGCAGCGGCTTCTCCAGCGCAGCGGAGGCCACGGCCAGGGCGATGGAGAGATCTGCCGCCGGTTCGGTGATCTTGACCCCGCCCACGGTGGCCACATAGGCCTCGGACTTCATCAGCGCCGTGAGCTTGGCGCGGCGCTGCAGCACCGCAAGCAGCATCGAGACCCGGGGTGAGTCCAGACCGGAGACCGCCCGGCGGGGCTGGGACGCCTGTGATTCGGCCACCAGCGCCTGGACCTCGGCGGTGAGTGGCCTTCGACCCTCGAGGGTGATGGTGATGCAGGTCCCGGGGACACGTTCGGTCATCGCCGAGACGAAGAGCCCGCTGGGATCTGCGAGCGAGGTCAGACCGTCCTCGTTGAGATCGAAGCAGCCCACGTCATCGGTGGGCCCGTAGCGGTTCTTCACCGCGCGCAGCAGCCGCAGCCGGGAGTGCCGGTCCCCTTCGAACTGACAGACCACGTCCACCAGGTGTTCAAGCATCCTGGGTCCGGCGATGCTGCCGTCCTTGGTCACGTGCCCCACCAGGATGGTGGTCATGTTCTTGCGCTTGGCGGACTCGATCATCGAGGCGGTGACCTCGCGGATCTGGGTGACCCCTCCGGGGGCACCGTCGATCTCGGCCGAGGAGAACGTCTGCACCGAGTCCATGATCGTGAGCTGGGGCGAGAGCTTCTCCACCTGGCCCAACGCCTGGCCCAGGTCGGATTCGGCGGCGAGATAGAGGCCCTCGGAGATCGCGTCGATGCGCTCGGCGCGCTTCTTCACCTGCGCGGCGGACTCCTCACCGGTCAGATACAGCACCGGGGAGTCTGGGTGGGCCCGGGCCACCGCCGAGGCCACCTGCAGCAGCAGCGTGGACTTCCCGACACCGGGCTCGCCGGCCATCAGGATCACCGCGCCGGGCACCAGCCCTCCACCGAGCACCCGGTCGAGCTCGCCGATGGAGGTGGGTCTGAACTCCGCCTCGGAGGCGTCGACCTCATGGATCACCCGGGCGGGCTGAGCGAGCTGACTGGCCGCCGTCGTCCTGGCGGTGACCTGGCCCTTCTCCTCCACAGAGCCCCAGGCCTGGCACTCCGGACAGCGGCCGACCCACTTGACCGTCTGCCAGCCACATTCAGTGCATTCGAAGGACGGGGACCCTTTGGACCGGGACTTCCCCGTGCTCCGTGACGCGGTGCGAGTTGCCATAGCCCCTACGTTACCGCCGGGGCCTGACATATTCCGGCGCACCCCAGCATGAACCCGTACGATGCTCGGAGCCCCCTGCCCCGATGACTCTGGAGATCCGTGTTCCGCTCCCCCAAGACCTTCTTTCGCGTGCTGGCCTTCGCCGAGGCGGTCTCCTGGACCCTGCTGATCGGCGGGATGATCCTGCGCGCGACCAACGACCTGGACATCGCCGTGAGCATCGGCGGCGGCATCCACGGCTTCGTGTTCCTGGCCTACGCGGCCACCGCGGTGATCGTGGCGAAGAACCAGCGCTGGAGTGCCGGTCCCACCTCGATCGCAGTGATCAGTGCGGTGATTCCGTATGCCACGATTCCGGTGGATCTCTGGCTCAAGCGCACCGGACGGCTCGACGGGCCCTGGCGCACCGTGGCCACCGAGCATCCACGAGATCAGAGCTGGCATGACCGCGCCCTGCGGGTGCTGCTGAACCGGCCCAAACTTCTCGGCGGAGGGCTGGCGGTCGGCGTCGTCCTGGTCTTCGTGGTGCTGCTGATCATCGGTCCACCCGGGGGCTAGAGGCAGATATGAGTGAAGCGCCGCCGGATGATTCCGACGGCGCTTCACTCATATCTGGGTCAGCGCTGGCCGACCCTGGGACTCAGCCCTCGATGGCGGCGGGTGTTTCGGCGGCCTCGATCTGATCCTGCGGATCGTGCCACTCGAAGGTGAGCTTGCGCTCCTTGCCCTCGCCCTCGACGCCGATCGAGATGCCGGCACCGTGGGGGATCTCGCCGTAGAGGATCCGCTCGGAGAGCTCGTCCTCGATCAGGGTCTGGATGGTGCGGCGCAGCGGCCGGGCACCCATCGCCGGATCGTAGCCGGTCTCGGCCAGGAACACTCGAGCCGGCTGGGTGACCTCGAGGGTCATGGCCTGCTCGGCGAGCCGGGAGCGGAGTCGGTTCACGAACAGATCCACGATCTGAACGATCTCCTCCTGCTTCAGCTGCGGGAACACGATCGTGTCATCGACTCGGTTGAGGAACTCCGGCCGGAAGTGCTGGCGCAGCTCCTGGCTGACCGTGGCCTTCATCCGCTCGTAGTTCGTCGTGGTGTCTTCACTGGAGGTGAAGCCGGTCATCACACCCTTGGAGATGTCCCGGGTGCCGAGGTTGGTGGTCATGATGATCACGGTGTTCTTGAAATCCACGACGCGCCCCTGGGAGTCGGTCAGGCGACCGTCCTCCAGGATCTGCAGCAGCGAGTTGAACAGATCCGAGTGGGCCTTCTCGACCTCGTCGAAGAGCACCACCGAGAACGGACGGCGACGCACCTTCTCGGTGAGCTGACCGCCCTCCTCGTAGCCCACATAGCCTGGAGGGGCTCCGAAGAGCCGGGAGACCGTGTGCTTCTCGGAGAACTCCGACATGTCCAAGGTGATGAGCGCGTCTTCGTCGCCGAAGAGGAACTCGGCCAGAGACTTGGCCAGCTCGGTCTTGCCGACGCCGGTGGGCCCGGCGAAGATGAACGAACCGGAGGGCCGGTTGGGGTCCTTGAGGCCGGCGCGAGTGCGGCGGATCGCCCGGGAGAGCGACTTCACGGCCTCGTCCTGACCGATGACCCGCTTGTGCAGCTCCTCCTCCATGCGACGGAGGCGGTCCGACTCCTGCTCGGTGAGCTTGAAGACCGGGATGCCGGTGGAGAACGCGAGGACCTCCGCGATCAGATCGGCATCGACCTCGGCGATCTCGTCGATCTGTCCGGACTTCCAGGCGTCTTCCTTGGCCTGGCGCTCTTCGACGAGCTTCTGCTCCTTGTCGCGCAGGCTGGCGGCGCCCTCGAAGTCCTGGGCGTCGATGGCGGATTCCTTCTCCCGCCGGACGTCTTCGATCTTGGCGTCGAACTCCTTGAGCTCCGGCGGCGCGGTCATCTTCTGGATCCGCAGCCGGGCGCCGGCCTCATCGATCAGGTCGATGGCCTTATCCGGGAGGAATCGGTCGTTGATGTACCGGTTGGCCAGTGAGGCGGCGGCTTCCAGGGCCTCCTCGGTGATGGAGACCTTGTGGTGGGCCTCGTAGCGGTCACGCAGTCCGCGCAGGATCTGCACGGTGACCTCCACGGAGGGCTCCGCGACCTGGATCGGCTGGAAGCGGCGCTCCAGCGCAGCGTCCTTCTCGATGTGCTTGCGGTACTCATCCAGCGTGGTCGCACCGATGGTCTGCAGCTCACCGCGGGCCAGAAGCGGCTTCAGGATGTTCGCGGCGTCGATCGCACCCTCGGCCGCACCTGCGCCGACCAGGGTGTGGATCTCGTCGATGAAGAGGATGATGTCTCCGCGGGTGCGGATCTCCTTGAGCACCTTCTTCAGGCGCTCCTCGAAGTCACCGCGGTAGCGGGAACCGGCCACCAGGGACCCGAGGTCCAGGGTGTAGAGCTGCTTGTCCTTCAACAGCTCCGGCACATCGCCGTTGACGATCGCCTGGGCCAGACCCTCGACGACGGCGGTCTTGCCGACACCGGGCTCACCGATCAGCACCGGGTTGTTCTTGGTGCGTCGGGAGAGCACCTGCATCACGCGCTCACGCTCGTAGTCACGGCCGACCACCGGGTCCAGCTGCGCCTCTCGGGCTGCAGCTGTGAGGTTGCGACCGAACTGATCGAGCACGACGGATCCGGCCGGGGTGCCTTCATTCGCACCGCCCTGGCCGACTCCGGCGCCTGCCTTCTCCTGGCCGCCTCCGGAATAGCCGGAGAGCAGCTGGATGACCTGCTGGCGGACCTTGTTCAGGTCAGCATTGAGCTCCACGAGCACCTGAGCTGCGACACCCTCGCCCTCGCGGATCAGGCCCAGCAGAATGTGCTCGGTGCCGATGTAGTTGTGGCCCAGCTGCAGCGCCTCGCGCAGCGAGAGCTCCAGGACCTTCTTCGCGCGCGGGGTGAAGGGGATGTGGCCGCTCGGCGCATTCTGCCCGGGCCCGATCTTCTCCTGCACTTTTTCGCGCACTCCGGTGAGGGAGATGTCCAGCGACTCAAGGGCCTTGGCCGCGACACCCTCACCTTCATGGATCAGGCCGAGCAGAATGTGCTCGGTTCCGATGTAGTTGTGGTTCAGCATGCGTGCCTCTTCTTGGGCAAGCACAACCACGCGCCTGGCGCGATCAGTAAATCTCTCGAACATAGCCACAGACACTCCTAGCGTTGGTGCTCTGCTCCCAAGGCTACGGGCATCGAGCGGTCCCGTCGCCGCTGTTCGCCGTAGGGAAAAGTTCTGCCCCCTCGACAGCGGCGCCGAGCCTGACAGCAGAGAAGCCCGGACGCAGCGTGATGCTGCGTCCGGGCTTCTCGACGACCTCGGCCGATCGTCTCCGCGGCACCGCGAGCGGTGCGCAGGATCAGCGCTTCTTGGCGTTTCGGTAGGCCTCCACGATGTCGCGGTGCAAGCGACCTCGGCTGGAGACCTGATAACCGTTCTTCACGGCCCAGTCACGAATCTGACGGGCTTCATTCTGCGGGGAGGGCGGGGCAATGGCCCGACCCTTGCGGATGTACTTCTTCAGCGTCTCGCGCAGCTCTTTCGCGTGCTCTTCACTGAGGTCAATCTCATAGAAGCGGGAGTCCAGTCCGAACGTGACCGTCTCCTTTGCCTCACTGCCGTCAAGATCATCGACGAGAACTACTTCTACCTTCTGGGCCATCTCATATACCTCACTGCTCACTCACACGTCGAGACTCAATGGGCTTCATCTCTTGCGACGCTTTTCGCTGCGATAGATCAAGAACGATCTATGTGAAGCTAAGTATTTCAAGAAATACAATTGGCGGTCAAGCCGGATAGTTTTTGGCTTCCATGGACCCGGAAGATGATTCTCGTTGGGAACCAGTTTCTCAACCGAAGACAGTCATGACTTTGTGCTTCACGCCACGAATTCGGCGGTGAGCCAGGAGTTCAGCTGCGTGGCGCAGCAGGCGGTTCGTCGCGCTTAAACCCTTGATCAGAGGCCTCTTCGCGGGCCTGAGTCTCGGCCGCACGCTCATTTCGGTCGGCCCGGAATATGGCGCGGATGGCAAGCCAGAAGACCAGCCCGACGCCGATGGAAGGGGCGAGAACTTCGAAGTACGTCCAGAAGTTTTCCATTACATTCCTTGCTTGCACTCAGGTTGAAAAAACGTCGTTCGCGGTGCTAATCATGCTACGTCTTTCGACGGCAAAACGTTCAAGCCTGTGCTTCAGGTTTCAGCAGCGGGAAGAGAATCGTCTCGCGGATGCCGGTTCCCGTGAAGAGCATCACTAGACGATCGATGCCCAGACCGATTCCGCCCATGGGCGGCGCACCATATTCCAGGGCTCGCAGGAAGTCCTCGTCGTGCTGCATGGCCTCGTCGTCACCGGCGGCGGCCATTCGGGCCTGCTCCATCAGGCGCTCTCGCTGTAGGACCGGGTCCACCAGCTCGGAGAACGCGGTTCCGCGCTCCATGCCCCCGATGATCAGGTCCCAGGCTTCGATGACGCCGGGCTTCTCGCGGTGGGCGCGGGCCAGTGGCTGCGCCGCGGGCGGGTAGTCGCAGACGAAGGTCGGCTGGATCAGCGTGGGCTCGACGATCTCGCCGAAGAGCTCGATCACCAGCTTCTGCGCATCCCAGGCCGGGTCCACGGAGACCTCGTGTGCCGCGGCGACGGCGCGCAGCCTCTCGGCGGAGGTCGCAGGGGTGATCTCTTCTCCCACCGCCGCGGAGAGACCGGGGTAGACCGAGACCCAGGCCCACTCGCCGTCGAGGTCGATGACGCCCTGATCCGTCTGGATCTGACGACTGGATCCGGCGGCGTCTGCGGCATTGAGAATCATCTCGCGCATCCGCTCGGCCATCACGTACATATCCGCCCAGGCCTCATAGGACTCCAGCGTGGTGAACTCCGGGGAATGCGTGGAGTCCACCCCTTCATTCCGGAAGACCCGGCCGATCTCGAAGACCCGGTCGATGCCGCCGACCACGGCGCGCTTGAGGTAGAGCTCGGTGGCGATACGCAGCGTCATGTCCTGGTCGAAAGCGTTCAGATACGTCTGGAACGGCCGCGCCTGGGCGCCGCCGTGGATCAGCTGCAGCATGGGGGTCTCGACCTCCACGTAGCCGCGATCATGCAGCGTGTCGCGGATGGAGCGGGTGATCGCGGCCCGACGGAACACCATCTGCCGCGCCTCGTCCCGGACGATGAGATCCGCATAGCGCTGACGCACCCGGGTCTCCTCGTTGAGCTCCGCATGCAGCACCGGAAGCGGTCGCACCGCCTTGGAGGCGATCTCGAAGGAGCTCGCCATGATGGAGAGCTCGCCGCGGCGCGAGGCGATGACCTCGCCGCTGACCCGGACGTGGTCACCAAGGTCCACCAGCGCCTTCCAGTCCGCGAGCGCAGCCTCCCCCACCTCTGCCAGGGAGATCATCGCCTGCAGCCGGACCCCGCTGCCGTCGGGTCCACCCTCCTGCAGCGTGGCGAAGCAGAGCTTGCCGGTGTTGCGCACGAACATCACGCGCCCGGTCACCGCCACGGTCTCCCCGGTAGAAGCCCCGGGCTCCAGGTCCGGGAAGCGCTTGCGGATCTCGGCCAGCGAGGCCGAACGCTCCACGGTCACCGGATAGGGCTGGACCCCGGCGGCGAGCAGGCGCTCGCGCTTGTCCAGGCGCACGGCGCGCTGGTCGTTGGTGTCAAGGTCATTGGCGCCGGAGGCGGCGGAGTTCTGGGCAGTCACAGTCCGCCATTCTACGTGCCGTGCGCACCGACCGGATCGCCCCGCGTCACCGGGTCACCGGGTCACCAGGTCGCCGCGTCACCGGGTCACCGGGTCACCGGGTCGCCGCGTCACCGGGTCACCGGGTCACCGGGTCACCGGGTCACCAGGTCACCGGGTCACCGGGTCACCGGGTCACCAGATTGTGACGCGCTCCTGCGGGGGCAGGTGCATCCCGTCCCCGGGCTGGGTCTGGAACGCGGCGTGGAAGGCGTCGAGGTTCTTGACCACCTGGGTGGCGCGGAACTCCGCCGGCGCGTGCGGATCGATGCTGATCAAGGTGACCGCTCGCTCGGGACGGGTGAGGTTCCGCCAGGCCTGGGCCCAGGCGAAGAAGAACCTCTGGTCGGCGCTGAGGCCCTCGACCTCGGTGGCTTGCGCACCCTGCGCCTGCAGCCACACCCGGTAGGCCTTATGCGCGATGCCCAGACCACCGAGGTCACCGATGTTCTCCCCCAGCGTGAGTTCGCCGTTGACCGTGTGCTCCGGCGCCTGCGAGGGGGTGAGCGCACTGTACTGCTCGACGAGCTTCGTGGTGCGCTCCTCGAAGGCACTGCGATCAGCCTCGGTCCACCAGTTGCTCAGCGAGCCGTCGGCGCCGTAGCGCGACCCCTGGTCGTCGAAGCCATGACCAAGCTCATGGCCGATCACGGCGCCGATGGCGCCGAAGTTCTGCGCCATGTCCCGCTCGGCGGAGAAGAACGGCGGCTGCAGGATCGCGGCCGGGAAGCAGATGACGTTCTCCAGCGGCGAGTAATAGGCGTTGACCGTCTGAGGATTCATGTGCCACTCGTCAGGGTCCGGTCCCTCGTCAAGCTTGGTGATGTCACGCTCCCATTCGAACGCCGCGGCCCGGCGGACATTGGCCACCACGTCCTCGGGGTCCACCTCGACGCTGGAGTAGTCGATCCAGCGCTCGGGGAAGCCGACCATCGGCTTGAACGCGTCGAGCTTCTCCAGCGCGCGACCCTTGGTCTCCTCCCCCATCCAGCTCAGCGCGCTGATCGACTCGCGGTAGGCCTGGATCAGCGCATCGATCAGCTCATCCATCGCGGCGCGTGCCTGGGGCGGGTAGTGCCGGGCCACATAGATCTGAGCCACGTCCTCGCCCAGGTGGGCGTTGGTCAGCGCGACCCCGCGCTTCCAGCGCTCCTTGAGCTGCTGGGCCCCGGAGAGCCGCTTGGAGTAGAAGTCGAAGTTCTCGTTCACCAGCTCCTCGTGCAGCAGCGGGGCTGCCCAGCGCAGCAGCTGCACCCGCAGCCAGAGCTTCCAGGTCTGCAGCGGCTGGGTGGTCAGCGCCGCCTGCATCCCAGGGAGCACCTCGGGCTGAGCAAGCACCAGCTGTTCGGTGTGCTGCGGCTGCAGGCCCCAGCCGGCGAACGCCTCGCGCAGCAACGGCATGAGCGTCTCGGCCTCATCGTCGGTGACCAGGTTGTAGCGCTTCTGCGCATCACGCAGCGTCACCTTGTCCCAGTGCTCGGCGGCGATGACACCTTCGAGGGCGACGACGGCGGCGGCGGCCTCGGCGGCCTCATCGACTCCGCTGAGCTCGAGCACCCGCGCCAGATGGTCCTGGTATGCCGCGAGGATCTCGGAGAGCTTCTCCTCGCGGTAGTACGACTCGTCGGGCAGGCCGAGGCCGGACTGCATCACGTGCCAGAGCATCCGCGTGGGGTCCCCGGCGTCGCGCATGGATCCGGCGACGAAGATCCCGTCCACCCCCTGGCGCTGCCAGGCGGCGGAGAGCCGGACGAGATCCTCCACGGTGCTGACCGCCTCAAGCTTCTCCAGCATCGTCTGGATCGGGGTCAGTCCGCGCCGCTGGGCGGCGTCTGCGTCCATGAACGAGGTATAGAAGGCCCCGATCCGGGCGGCGATGCCCTCACCGGCGCCCTCGAGCTCCGCAGCCTCGAGGTTCCCGGCTGCGGCCTGCTCCAAGATCTGGCGCACATCTGCCTCGGCCCTGTCGCGCAGCTCATGGAAGGACCCGTAGGCGTCCATGTCGGCGGGGATCTCGGCGGTCTTCAGCCATTCGCCATTGACATGGCGCTGCAGGTCATCCTGCGGGCGCACGTCGTGGTCGATGTACGGGAAGGAGGCGTGTGCGTTCGGGCTGCTGCTCGCGGTGTCGGTCATGGCTCAAGCCTACTCCCGGGGCTGTGACCTGCCCGGAGTCAACATGACGTTGTCGATCAGCCGCACCGGGCCGACCCGGGCGGCGATCAGCGCCAGCGCCGGCCCACGCAGGATGCCAAGCCGATCCAACAGCGCGCCGCCGGGCTGAAGCTCCTGAAGCGAGCCGGGGTCGACGACGACCAGGTAGTCCAGCTCCACGCCCTCGGCCGAGCTGAGCTCCGCGACCTGATCTGCCAGCCCCAGCGCGCGTCCAGAGGCGGCGTCCTCGCGCAGCGCGAAGAGCGCGGCGGGCAGGGCGAGCGCGGCGGCGTATTCGGTCTCGTCCAGACGCTGATTCCGGCTGGAGCGGGCGAGTCCAAGCTCATCGCGCACCGTGGCTACGGTGCGGATGTCCACGGGAAGGTTCAGGTCCTCGGTCATCCGGGTGATGATGGCGACCTGTTCGGCGTCCTTCGCACCGAACCAGGCCTGCAGCCGGGCCGGCGCCGGGGGGCCCATGATGTTGAAGAGCTTGGCCACCACGGTGACCACCCCGTCGAAGTGACCGGGCCGCGCGGCCCCCTCCCAGCGCCTTCCCAGCTCCCCGGCACTGACCCGCACCAGCGGGGCGCGGGACTCGCCGGGGTACATCGTGGCGATGTCGGGGACGAAGACCAGGTCGGCCCCGTGGGCACCGAGCAGCGCGACGTCGAGCTCCGGCGTGCGCGGATAGTGCAGGTAGTCGGACTCGTCGTCGAACTGGAGCGGGTTCACGAAGATCGAGGCGATCACGATGTCCGAGGCCTCTCGGGCGGCGTCGATGAGGACGGCATGCCCGGAGTGCAGCGCGCCCATGGTCGGGATCAGCCCCACGGTGGGTGCGCCTGAATGTTCACGGACGTGGGCGGCGACGGCCTCGGCGAGCGCGGCGCGGAAGCTGGCAACGGTGGTCAGGACCTGCGGTGGAGTCACCGGGACAGTCTAGGTCCGCGCGCCGAGTGCGCATCTCCTGACGGATGCTGGGCCCGCTTGTGGGCCTCGGGCCGTTTGTCGCATCCCTATGCCATGTCCCATCGCTATTTCCATCCATAGCGATGGGACATGGCATGGGGATGCGACAGTTTCAGGTGGGCGGCTCAGGCGTCGAGGACTTTGAGCAGCTCGGCGGCCTTCACGGCGGTGATCAGGCTGCGGTCGAGCGCACGCTGGGTGGTGGCACGAGCCATGGCCATATAGGCCGTGCGGATGTCGGCGGGCAGCTCGGAGCCCGCCAGCAGCTGCACGTGGTGCCGGAGCGTGCCGACGTCGCCACGGGCCACGGGTCCGGTCAGCGCACCCTCCCCCGAGGCCAGCGCGTTGTCCAGCGAGGCCTGCATCAGCGGGCGCAGCACGGTCTCGGCGCGCTCCACCCCGATCCGGTGCAGCATCTCGGCGGACTGGCCGGTGATGGTGTTCAGGTGGTTCGAGGCGTGCGCCAGCGCTGCGTGATAGGTCAGCCGGTCGGCCTCCTGGATCACCACCGGCTCCCCGCCCATCTCCACCACCAGCGCCTGCGCGATCGGCAGCACCGGGCCCGGGGCGGTGACCCCGAAGGCGCAGGTATGCAGCTTCTGCAGGTCCATGCTGAGCCCGGTGAAGGTCATCGCCGGGTGGATCGCCAGCCCGATGGCGCCGTTGCGCTGCGCGGGGGCGAGCACCTCGGTGCCGTAGCGGCCGGAGGTGTGCACGATCAGCTGACCTGCTTGGATGTGACCGGCCTCGGCAAGCCCGGCCACCAGCTCGGAAAGGGCGTCGTCGGGCACCGCGAGCAGCACCAGCTCGGCCCGGCGCATGATCTCCGGGATCTCCAGCACCGGCACCCCGCCCAGCAGCGATTCCGCACGGTTGCGGGAGTCCGCGGATACCGCATGGGCGCCGATCACCGAGTGCCCAGCCCCGCGCAGCGCCGCGCCCAGCACCGAGCCGACCTTCCCGGCCGAGATCACACCGATGCCGAGGCGACCTTCCCGCTGGGAGGGCGGGAGCTCCGCGGCGTAGGGGTCCACGGGCTGCTCAGCGGTCACGGGGGTCCTGTTCCTGGTGGGTCTGCGGGGATGCGGGGTTCTCCGGGCCGGTGTGATGCAGCGGCTCTGCGGCGTGGTCCGGGACGGTGGGGTCGGTCGGGATGGTCGATACCGGAGATTCCCCGGCGGCGGCTGCGTCCGGTGCGGCCAGCGCCTCGGCGGCCTTGCGTTCGAACTCGCGCAGCTCCTCGGGGCGCATCCACTGGTTGCGGTCGCTGTAGCGCCGGGCCTGGGCGGCATGGTCTGATTCGTATTCGAAGAGGTCCTTGACCGCGTCGAGGTCCTGGTTCTTCAGCTTCGCCGCGAACGGGCCGGCCGGCGAGTGGATGAAGATGTCGGCGATCGACCGACGGCGCTGCAGCGGGCCCTGGGTCAGGCTCAGCGACTGGATCCGCTCATGCGGGATCATCGTCAGCTGCCGGGAGGCGCGACCGTCGCGGAACATCAGCGCGGTGGGAGTGGTGCGGAACCCGCGACGACGGCGCACGATCGGGTCGAAGAACCGGGCACGACGTGGCACCTCGGTGTAGCCCAGTTCGGTCCCCGTACCCGTGAGCCCGGCGGTGAACACCTCCTCGGGGTTCTCCACCTGCAGATCGGGGAACATCTCCGCGGCGGTGACCATCACGTCGTCGAGCCGACCCACGGGCAGCAGCACCGAACGCTTCTCTCCGATGCCGTAGCCGGCCACGGTGACCACGATCCTGAACCACTTGAACGGACGCCAGAGCACCGGCTGCTGGATCTGCAGCGCCTGCACCCGGCCCGGCGGAATGGTCTGATTGGTGGTCTCCAGCAGCCCATAGCGCACGCGAAGCCCCGAGCTGGTGGCGGTGGAGGTGAAGCCGAAGCCGGAGCTGAACTGCTGGTAATAGATGGTGACGGCAGCGAGGCCCATCGGGATGACCGCCGGGAGTCCGACGCCGGTGAGCACAGCCCAGATCGAGACCGAATCCGCATCGGAGCCGACGGCCAGACCGATCCCGACCGCCACCATCCCCGTGACCAGGATGACCAGCACGAAGACCGTCCCCCAGCCGCTGAGCACCGAGCCGATCAGCCTCCCGGTGGGGACCTTGGCGATCAGCCGGTCCTGGCGCGCGGTGCCATGGGACTCCGAGGTCGGACCGGCGGCGTAGGGGTACTGCGCGCTGGAGTAGGGGTATTGCGCGCTGAAGGGGTCATAGGACTGAGCCGGTTCCGCATGGCCGGGGTATGCGTGATCGGGGTCTGCGTAGTCAGGGCCCGCGGGACCCAGACCCGCGTCACCGTGCGCCTGCCCGGCACCCTCGGCCGCGGTGAGGGGCTCGCCCCTGCCGGACGCGCGGTCCATGATCTCGGAGCGCAGCTCTTCGGCCTGGGTCTTCTTCAAGAACGCCAGGGTGGCGGCGGTGCCGTCGCCCTCTGCCACCTCGAACTTGAGCTCGGCGAGGCCCGTGAGTCGGGCGAGCAGCGGCTGGCGCAGGTCCACGGCCTGGACGCGATCGATCCGGGCCTGGCGGTGCTGGCGCACGAAGATTCCGGACTTCACCATCACGTGATCAGAGGTGATCTTGTAGCGGGTGAACCACCAGGAGAGCACGAAGCTGGAGAAGATCAATGCGATCACCAGCAGCACGCCGCCGGCGCCGAGCAGGAACGGCGTGGGGTTGGACTCCACATTCCGCTGGATCTCGCCGCTGCGGAACGCCTCCCAGGCGTCCATCCAGCTCTGCCAGTTGTAGCTGAGGAAGATGCCGGGGATCGCGATGACGGCGAGCCCGCCGCGCACGATCGGGCTCAGCGGGTGGACCTTGGTCCAGCTCGCGTCGAACCACCGCTCAGAGGTGCCCTTGGACTCCTCAGCGGCGTGCTCCCCAGCCGCGCGTCCCTCTGCGGCCTGGTTCGCGGCCGCGCGGTTCGAGGCCGCCTGGTTCGCGGCGGCCTGGTGCGCGGCGGCCTGGTTCCCGGCGGTGCGATCGTCCATGCCCCGACTCACAGACCGGCCAGGCGAGCCTGGCCACGGACGGAGAGTTCTTCACGCAGCCGCGCGCCCTCCTCGCGGGAGGCGCCCGGGATGACGGCGTCGGTGGCCGCGGCCGCGGTCTTCAGCTGCACGGTGCACAGGCCGTAGCGGCGCATCAGCGGACCGGCCTCGATGTCGACGTACTGCAGCCGCCCGTAGGGCACCGCAACCACCCGCTGGAAGAGGATCCCACGGCGGATCAGCAGATCATCGGCACGCTCGTGGTAGCCGATCGCTCGGATCCTTCGCGGAATCAGCCAGAGGTCCGCTGCCGCCCAGCTCAGCACCACGGCAGAGACCAAGATCTTGATCCACAGCGGGATGCCGCTGAAGACGCCGATCGCGTCGAGCACGATCGGGGTCGCGATCACCGCCAGGGTGATCACCCAGCCGAGGATCCCAGTGATGTACTTCACGGTGATGTAGCGCTCGTCGACTCGGGTCCAGGTGACACCTGTGGGATCAATGGGTTCCGCGGGCATAGCCCTCCTCCGGTATCGGTCCTGTGTTGCGTTCGGGCTTTCCGCGGTGCCGCTCTCCCAGCGGGTTCTCATCCGTTGGGTTCTCGTCCGGCGGGATCCTGCAGAGCAGCTCGACGACAAACCCAATGATCACCCAGATCATGCCCCCCGTGATCATCAGTAGGGATGAGTTCACGTTCGGGGCGCTCAGCGCCGCGGCGGGCACCAGGTCACCGAGGATACCCGCATGCCAGCCGGCGATCAGCGCGCCGGCATAGGCGCCGGCCTGCCCTGCGGTCAGGACCCGGACGGCGTGGAGCGGGTGCAGGCTGCGCTGGCCGCGCCGGCCCTTCGCTGCGGCCGAGGCGATCCGGCGCTGATCGCGCCAGACCAGCAGCCCCAGGGTCAGCACGATCAGGGCGATCCCGAGCAGGGTCACCAGAGACGTGCGGGGCAGGACCGGGGAGCCCATCCCCTGGGCAGACATGTAGACAGTGGTGATGAACCCGACCAGGGCGCTGTGGGCTGCGATGATCAGCAGGCGCAGCGCCGAGAGTCGGCTCATCGGACGCTCTCCAGCCGTTCCACGCTCTTCGCGTCGGCGGCCTGCCGGGCGAGCTCTGCCACGGGCGTCCCGTCCAGCTGAGCCCGCGGGTCCATCCAGGTCCAGGGGACCAGGACGAATCCCCGGATCCCGGCTCGCGGATGCGGAACCTGGAGCGTGATCGAGGAAATCCGCGCGCGGCCGTAGGTGATGATGTCGATGTCCAGCGTGCGCGGGCCCCAGCGGACCTCGCCGTTCTCCACACCGCGGGCCCGGTGATGGTCCTGCTCGATCGCCTGGGTGCAGGCCAGCAGCGCATGCGGGCTCAGCGTGGTGCTGACCTCGAGCACCTGGTTGTGGAAGTCGGGCTGTCCTGCCGGCCCGCCCACAGGGCTGGTCCTGGCCAACGGGGACGCTCGGAGCACCCGCACCGCCTCGGCACGGTCCAGTGCGGCGACTGCCGAGGCCAGCGTCACGGCGGATTCTCCGAGGTTGGATCCCAGCGCCAGCACCGCGGTGACCTCCCCCGCGGGAGCGGCCTCAGGGTCCAGGCTGGGTCCCGGCTCCGCGGCGGACACGGAGTCCGTCGCGTGGTCTCCCGCAGCAGGGAGATCGCTGCGGTCCCGGCGGGCGGTCACCGAGACGTCTTCGAAGGTCTGGGCCAGCGGGGCCTGCGGCTTGTGCACGGTGATCTCCGCCGCGAGCAGACGCTGATCGGTGGCCAGGATCTCTCGAGCCAGGTGATCGGCGAGGGCTTCGATCAGGTCGAAGGGCTCGCCGGTGATGGCGGCGTGGATTAGCTCCGCGATCTCCACATAGGAGACGGTGTCGGGGAGGGCGTCGCTGCGGCCCGCGGCGCGCAGGTCCAGCGTGAGCTCGGCGTCGACCCGGAAGATCTGACCCTCGCGCTTCTCGAAGTCGAAGACCCCGTGGTGGCCGGTGGCCGTGAGTCCGGTGAGCCGGATGGTGTCACGGGGGCTGCTCCTGCTGGACATTGTTCTACCTTCTCAGCTTGGAGATCACTTGCACAGCATCTCGGCTTCCCTGCACGTCATGGACCCGGACGCCCCAGACCCCTGCCTGGGAGGCCAATGCGGAGAGCACCGCGGTGGCGGTGTCTCGGGCGCCCTCGGAGGTGACCGAGCCGAGGAACCCCTTGCGGGAGGCGCCGAAGAGCACCCGGTGCCCGAGCCGGACGAAGCTCTCCAGGCTGCGGATCAGTTCCCAGTTCTGCTCGTGGGTCTTGGAGAACCCGATTCCAGGATCCAGGATGAGCTGTTCGCGGCGGGCACCGGCGTCGAGATATCGGTCCCGCACGGCGAGCAGCTCTGCTGCGACGTCTTCGAGCAGCGACTCGTATTCGGTCAGGGACCCCATGGTCTGGGAGTCGCCGCGGTTGTGCGTGATCACGATCTGCGCCCCGGATTCGGCGATCAGCTCCGGCATCGCAGGATCGGTGAGCGCGCCAGAGACGTCGTTGATGGTCAGTGTCCGCGGATCCAGGCCGCAGCGATCCGCGCATTCCAGTGCGGCCAGCGCGGTGGCCGCTCGTCTGGTGTCCACCGAGACCGTGATCCCGCAGCCCAGCAGCTCCTCGAGCACCGGCAGGATCCTGCGCTGCTCCTCGGCCACGGGGGTGGGCACCGCGCCCGGTCGGGTGGATTCCCCGCCGACGTCGATCAGGTCGGCCCCGGTCTGGGTCATGCGCAGCGCCTCGGTGACCGCAGCCGCCACATCGGGGCTGCCGGCGCCGTCGTCGAACCGGCCGCCGTCGGAGAAGGAGTCCGGGGTGAGGTTCAGAATCCCCATGATGGAAGTGCTCATCTGGCTCTCCGATTCAATCAGGCGGGTTGTTAGCGGGGTCGTCCGTGGAGCATCAGGCTCATCGCCTCGGCGCGGGTGGCGGGGTCGCGGAGCTGTCCGCGCACCGCGGAGGTGATGGTCCGGGCCCCGGGCTTGGAGACTCCGCGCATGGACATGCACAGATGCTCGGCCTCGACGACGACCATGGCACCGCCCGGGGTCAGGTGCTGGACCAGGGCGTCGACCACCTGGGTGGTGAGCTGCTCCTGGACCTGCGGGCGCTTGGCGAAGATGTCGACCAGCCGGGCCAGCTTGCTCAGGCCGGTGACCCTGCCCTCCGGGGAGGGGATGTAGCCGATATGGGCGTGGCCGAAGAAGGGCACCAGGTGGTGCTCACAGGTGGAGTAGAACGGGACGTCGCGGACCAGCACAAGCTCCTCGTGCCCGATGTCGAAGGTGGTCGACATCAGCTCCGCAGGATCCTCGCGCAGCCCCAGGAAGGCCTCCTCATAGGCCCGGGCCACCCGGGCGGGCGTGCCCTTGAGCCCCTCGCGCTCCGGATCCTCGCCGACGGCGAGCAGGATCTCGCGCACCGCCGCCTCGATCCGCGGCAGGTCCACCGGCTCGGTCAGGGGTGGTCCGGGGTGCTCAGGCATCGGAGTTCTCGCCGCCGAAATGGTACTCCGGGTCCCGCTCGTTCTCCGGCACCACCTCGGAGGTGATGGTGACCGGGCGCCCCGGTGAAGACTCCCAGACCTGGCGGACCGGGCGCTTGATCACGTCATGGAAGATCGCGGCGACCTCCTTCGCGTTGAGCGTCTCCACGCGGAGCAGCTCCTCGGCGAGGCGGTCCAGCACATGGCGATTCTCGTGCAGCGCGTGATAAGCCTCATCGTGGGCCTCGTCGATGATGGCGCGGATCTCGGAGTCGATGATGGCGGCGAGGTCCTCGGAGTACTCCTTGCTCTGGGCCATCTCGCGGCCCAGGAACGGGCTGGAGTCCCCGGAGCCGAGCTTCACCGACCCGACGCGGGCGCTCATGCCGTATTCGGTGACCATGCGGCGCGCGGTCTCGGTGGCCTTCTGGATGTCATTAGCGGCCCCGGTGGAGGGGTCGTGGAAGACGATCTCCTCGGCGACCCGGCCGCCCATCGCGTAGGCGATGGTGTCCAGCAGCTCGTTGCGGGTGGTGGAGTACTTGTCCTCTTCCGGCACGACCATGGTGTAGCCCAGGGCGCGTCCGCGCGGCAGGATGGTGATCTTGGTGACCGGCGCGGAGTAGTTCAGCGCGGCCGCGACCAGCGCGTGTCCGCCCTCGTGATAGGCGGTGACCCGGCGCTCGTGGTCCTTCATCATCCGGGTCCGCTTCTGCGGTCCGGCCATGACCCGGTCGATGGCCTCGTCGATCGCGCGGTCATCGATCAGGTCGGCGTTGGAGCGCGCGGTGAGCAGCGCTGCCTCGTTGAGCACGTTGGCCAGATCCGCGCCGGTGTAGCCGGGGGTCTTGCGGGCCACGGCCTTGAGGTCGACGTCTTCGACCATCGGCTTGCCCTTGGCGTGGACCTCGAGGATCGCGCGGCGTCCGGCGAAGTCGGGAGCCTCCACCGGGATCTGCCGGTCGAAGCGCCCGGGGCGCAGCAGCGCCGGATCCAGCACGTCGGGACGGTTGGTGGCGGCGATGACGATGATGTTGGTGTTGGCGTCGAAGCCGTCCATCTCCACCAGCAGCTGGTTCAGCGTCTGCTCGCGCTCGTCGTTGCCGCCGCCCACGCCGGCGCCGCGCTGGCGGCCCACGGCGTCGATCTCGTCGACGAAGATGATGGCCGGGGCGTTCTCCTTGGCCTGTTTGAAGAGGTCACGCACCCGGGAGGCGCCGACGCCGACGAACATCTCGACGAAGTCCGAGCCCGAGATGGAGTAGAAGGCGCCGCCGGCCTCGCCGGCCACGGCCTTGGCCAGCAGCGTCTTGCCGGTGCCGGGGGCGCCGTAGAGCAGCACGCCCTTGGGGATCTTGGCCCCGAGGCGCTGGAACTTCTCGGGCTCGGAGAGGAACTCCTTGATCTCGTGGAGCTCCTCCACGGCCTCCTCGGCGCCGGCGACGTCGCCGAAGGCGACCTGGGGCATGTCCTTGTCGAACATCTTGGCCTTGGACTTGCCGAACTGCATCACCCGGGAGTTGCCTCCGGACATGCGGGTCAGCAGCCAGATGAAGAGCAGCGCGATGATCAGGAAGGGGATCATGAAGCCGAGCATCGAGAGCAGCCAGTTCGACTGCTCCGGCTCATCGGTGTAGCCCTCGAGGTCAGCATCGGCGATGGCCTCGACCACGGTCTCGGCGCGAGCCGAGGAGTAGAAGAAGTGGACGACGTCGCCGACTTCCTGCCCGTCCTGCTCATAGGGAGAGCTCAGGTTCAGGTCGACGCGCTGGTCGCCGTCCTCCAGGGAGGCCTCCACGACCTCACCCTCGGCGAGGAGCTCCATGCCCACGTTGGTGTCCACCCGCTGGCCGTTGGCCGAGGAGGAGAACATCATCGGCACGACCAGCAGCAGCAGCACCACTGCCAGGACGATCCAGAACAGTGGCCCGGTGAAGATCTTCTTGAAGTTCATGCAGCTCCGTCAGACGCAGATATACCTAGCATCTAAAGGTACTCGGGCTCGAGGTGATGGGGCTAACCCGGAGTGACCAAGTTCGCCTCCGGGAGAACTTGGCCTGCCAGGCCTCCGGCGAGCAGCGGGGTTCGAAACCCCCGGGTCAGCCGATGATCGGGATCAGCAGTGAGACCGTGAGCAGCACCAGGGCCCCGCCGATCCGGGAGGAGACCTGCAGGAACGGCATCAGCTCGAGCCGGTTGGCCGCGGAGACCACGGCGACGTCCCCGGTGCCGCCCATATCGGTCATGCCCATGCCGATGGCGATCGATGTCTCGGCGTAGTACATCTTCACCAGCCAGCCCAGCGCACCGGAGACCAGGATCGCCACCACCACTGCCAGGGCGACGAGCACCGGGTAGCGCCAGTCGGAGAGCAGCCGGCCGAGCTCGTCGAACTCGAAGAACGTGATCGAGATGCCCACCAGCAGCGCCGGGGTCAGCGTGGAGGAGACGAACCCGAACCAGCTCGAGACCGCATCCTCGAAGGAGGCCGGCATCAGGCCGAAGATCTTGATCGCGGCGGCCAGCAGGATGGTCCAGGCGTAGGCATGCAGGCCCGGGACGAACTCGGCGATGATGCTGCCGGCCAGGAAGAGCGTGGCGGCAAGGGTCAGGCCGACGACGAGCACGTTGAACGAGCCGCTGGTGGGCTTGGCCTTCGCCTTGAACTGATCCGTGCTGCCTTCGACTCGGACGATCTGTCCGTTGCCGTTGAAGCCGACGAAGAACTGCTGGCCCTTATAGGTGATGCCGTTGAAGATGCCGGCACAGAAGATGGTCAGCACATTGGCGATGATCACCGCGGGGATCAGCTGGGCCACATAGGCGCCGGCGTCGCCGCCCATCTGCTCGGAGTAGATCCCGGACATCGGCACGATGCCGGCCCCCACGCCGCCGCCCATGATCGGGGCCGCCACGAAGAGCACCGCATCACGCAGCCCGAAGCCCAGCGCGGCTCCCACCGCGCCGACCACCAGGAAGACCGTGATGATGGTGCCGATCAGCGGCACCGCGATCCTTGCGCCGGCCTTGAGCAGCAGCGCCCGCGGCATCCCCAGGATGGAGCCGGCGATCAGGCTGGCGACGTAGAAGTCGATGAAGCCGATCTCGGATCCGTCGGTGAAGATCTCCATGTTCTCCGCCAGCGCCGCCGGGAACCAGCCGAGGTGCAGCAGGATGGCAGGGGTCAGGATGCACAGCACGGTGGGCAGGCCGTAGTTGCGCAGGCCCGGCACCCGTCCGCCGATCCAGTTCAGCGCCGCGCCGACCAGGATGACGACGGCGAAGCCGGCAAGCATCGTGTTCGGCAGCACGCCCAGGCCTGCGCAGAGCAGGATCACGCCGAAGAGCAGCGCGAACCAGCCGATGGGCAGGCCCATGATGCGGGTCCAGCTCTCTGGGCGGTCGAACTCCGCACCGGGCTCCGGGGCAGCCGGGGGAACCGAGGCCGCGTTCCCGGGGTTCTCGCGGGAGGGGATCCCGCCTGGAAGCGTCTCAGAGGGAGATTCTGCGGGCTTCATTGCCCGCGATTCGGTCTCGCCGCGCACGTGTCTCCTCGAAAGTCTCGGATGCCTGACCACGCGGGCGCACTGCCTGTGTGTGGCACGTCACCGGTGTGACCAGGGTTACGCTACTTTGCATTTTATAAAGTATCAACTGAATGGAGCCCGGACCGGGTGGCGAGGTCGCCGGAAGAGCAGGCTCAGAGGTTGTTCAGCGCGGCGTCGCGGCCGTGTTCGATGTGCTGCGCGGTCATGGCGGCTGCGGCGTCGAGGTCCTGGGCCACCAGGGCATCGAGGATCGCGTGGTGCTCACGGCTGGATTGGGCCACTCGGTCCTGATCGGCGTAGAGGCCCAGCGAAGGGTAGGGCATGCCGGCCCAGAGCTGGTCGATGAAGCCCATCAGGAGGGCGTCCCTGCTGAGCCGGTAGAGCCCATAGTGGAACGCCTCGTTGCGCTGCACGACCTCCAGCGGGGTCTGGGCCTGATCGCAGGCGCGCAGGAGTCCGCGCAACACTTCGAGGTCCCCCGGGCTCAGCTGCTGCCCGGCCTCGCGCACCGCGAGCGGCTCGAGCACGGTGCGCAGCCGGTAGACCTGATCGATGCGTTCCGGGGTCAGCTCGGCGATGAAGGTGCTGCCGTGCGGGTCGTGGACCACGAAGCCTTCGGACTGCAGCCGGTTCAGCGCTTCGCGCACCGGAGTCAGGCTCATGCCCAGCGTCTCACTCAGGTGTTTGAGCGTGATCCGCTCACCGGGGGCGAGCTCGCCGACCTGGATGCTGCTGCGCAGGCTGGAGTAGGCGGCAGCGGCCTTGCTCACCGGTCGCACCGGTAGGTTCTCCTGCACAGCCCGGCTCCTCCCCGCCTCTGCCGCTTCGCGCGGTCAGCTCACTGGTAGACGTGTGGAGCGAGGATCCCGACGCAGTCGAGGTTGCGGTACTTCTCGGCGAAGTCCAGGCCGTAGCCGACGACGAACTTGTTCGGGATGTCCATGCCGACGTACTTCACGTCGATGTCGACCTTCACGGCGTCGGGCTTGCGGAAGAGCGTGCAGATCTCCAGCGAGGCCGGGCCGCGGGATTCCAGGTTGGTCTTCAGCCAGGAGAGCGTCAGTCCGGAGTCGATGATGTCTTCGACGATGAGCACGTGGCGGTTCATCAGGTCGGCATCGAGATCTTTGAGGATGCGCACCACCCCGGAGGACTTGGTGCCGGAGCCGTAGGAGGACACCGCCATCCAGTCCATGGTCACGTGTGAGCGCAGCGCGCGGGCCAGATCGGCCATGACCATGACCGCGCCCTTGAGGACACCGACTAACAAGACGTCCTTATCCGCGTAGTCACGGTCGATGACGGCTGCAAGTTCTCTGATCTTCGCGTCGATCTCGTCCTTGGTGTAGAGCACCTCGGTGAGATCTGCTTTGACATCCTGAGCATCCATGGGTGGTGTCCAGCTCCTAATAGATAAGTCTCGCGTTCCTCAGTTCAGGCGTGGAACGATGACAAGTTTCGCATAGTCCGGACTCCCCCGCGTTCCACGGTGGGCGCGAACCCCGCCCTCCAGCTCGATCGGGCCCGCCGATCCGGTCTTGCCCAGCAGCTTCTCCACGGCCATGAGCCGCTCGAAGGAGGGATTGGCCCCACCGGCGGCGACCACGGCGAGCGCGATCACCCGGCGGCGGATCGCTGGCGGCACAGCCAGCAGCGCCGAGAGCTCCATGCGCAGCTGACTCTCCGGTCCCGGGTCGTGGAGCAGCTGCGCGAAGCGGTCCTTGGCCTGCTGATCCAGGTAGTCGGCGTCCTCGGCCGCGATCTGCGCGGTGCGCGCCAAGGACTCGCGGATGGAGCCGCTGAGCTGCGCCTCCAGGTAGGGCAGGATCTCGGTGCGGACCTTCGAGCGCAGGAACCGGGGGTCGGAGTTGGCCGGGTCCTGCCACGGGCGCAGCTGCGCGTGGGCGCAGATCTCCTCGGTCTCCTCCCGGGTCAGGCCCAGCAGCGGACGCCTGAACGGCCCGCGCACCGCCGGAATCCCGGCCAGACTGCGGGTCCCGGAGCCGCGGGCGAGGCCGAGCAGCACCTGTTCGGCCTGGTCGTCGCGGGTGTGGGCCAGCAGGATCCGGGTGGCTCCGGTCTGCGCCAGCGCCTCGGCGAAGGCCCGGTAGCGGGCGGTGCGCGCCGCCGCCTCCGGGCCCTCCCCGGAGGCGGGGTCCACGGAGGCCTGCACCGAGAGCACCGGATCCAGTCCCAGACCGCGCAGCTGGGCGGCCGCCGTGGCGGTGACTGCCTCGCTGCCCGGGTGCAGCTGATGGTCGATCACGACGGCGCCAACTCGGGCCGTTGCACCGGCACCCTCGCCCTCGGGGACGTCCTCGCTCGAGGCCTGGGCGCTGGGGCCGTCCTCGTCGGGGCGCTTGACGGGGTTCTCCCCCGCGAGGCGCCGCTGGTGGAAGGCGGCGGCTGCGGCCAGGGCGAGGGAGTCTGCCCCACCGGAGCAGGCCACCAGGTTCAGCCCCGCAGGGTCGAGGGCGGCTTCCACTGCGCGGCGCGCCCGGTTCACCGAGTCGGGGAAGCGGGGGCTCACGCGAGCCCCATGCGCTCGATCCATTCCTGCGGGTGGTGCAGCTCCTGCTCGGTGGGCAGATGCGCTGGGGACTCCCAGATGATGTTGAACGAGTCCATGCCGATGGTGTCCACGATGTGGCCCACGAACTTCTGCCCGTCGCGGTACTGCGCGGCCTTCACATCGAGCTGGAGCAGCTTGCGGATGAACTTCTCCAGCGGGGTGCGCGTCTTGCCGCGAGCCTCGAAGCGGCGTCGGATCGTCTTCACGGTGGGCACGATCGAGGCGTCGACCCCGTCCATGATGACGTTGGCGTGACCCTCGAGCAGGCTCATCACGGCGGTCAGGTGGGACATGGTCTCGCGGTCCTGCGGAGTCTGGATGACCTCGATGAGTCCGCGGCCCGCGCGGACCTGCTCGATGACCTCCCCGAGCCGGTCCCCCAGCCCAGAGGCCATGCCCATGGTGGAGGAGCTCAGCTCGGTGATCTTGGACTTGAGGTGATCGGCAAGCCAGGGGGCGGCGGCAAACTGCACCCGGTGGGTCTGTTCATGCAGGCACACCCAGAGCCGGAAGTCCTCCGCCACCACGTTGAGCTCGGTGGTGATCTCCGCGATGTTCGGGGCCACCAGGATCAGCCGGTTCTGGGTGAACGGATCGAACTGGCCGAGCACATGGGCGGAGAGGAAGGCCAGCACCGCGCCGAGCTCTGCACCGGCGAAGGAGGAGCCGTAGACCTGCGCACTGGAGCCCTCCTTGCCCAGCTCGGGCTTCTGCTCCAGGGCGATCTTCAGCGCCGGGCCCAGCAGCTCTCTGAAGCTCTCCACATTGGCCTTGGACCAGGTGGCGCGGTCCACCACGAGGGTCTCGGCGGGATCGGCGCCGAGGTTCCGGGCGGCATCGAGCCCGGTGATCCGGTGCACGTGGTCCACGGCCTCTGCGGCCGCGCTGCGCAGCGCGGCCACCTCCTGGCTGACCTCGGCGGCGCTGAACCGGGGTCCTGCCGGGGCCACCCGTGCCGCTGTTGTGGTGGCGAGCTCCCAGTTGATCATCAGGTCACTGGCTCGGGCCGCGGAGATGCTGTTCATCGGTCCATCACACCACAACAACCGCGGCCGCGTGAGCGTCTCGCCGGCCGCGGCCGCGAAGCACCGGGCCCGTGGTGTCGGGCATCACACCGGCAGGCTGACGCTGGAGCGCGCACCTCGAGAGTCAGCCCATCACTCGCCCGGTGATCTGGTCCAGCAGCTTGTCGCTGAGCATCCGGCGGCCGAAGAGTCCGGCCCAGGCCAGGTGGCCCAGCGCGTAGCGGGTGCGAGGACGTGAGGAGCGCGCGGCGCGCTCGATGACCCGAGCGATCAGATCGGGCCCGGAGGCGCGGCGCTGCACGCCGTCGGGGTTGAGGATGCCGCGGGCCAGGCGCTCGACCCGGTGCGCGTAATGCCCTTCTCCCGAGGCGCTGCGCGCCGCGAGGAGCGCATTGGCGCCCCACTCGGTCTTGATCGCGCCGGGCTGGACCACGACCACGCGGATCCCGAAGGGGGCCACCTCTTGGCGCAGCGAGTCGCTGAAACCCTCCAGCGCGAACTTCGTCGCGTGATACCAGCCGCCCATCGGTCCGGCGACCCGCCCAGCGACCGAGGAGACGTTGATGATGGTGCCGGTACCGTGGGAACGCATCAGCGGCAGACTCAGCTGCACCAGTCGGGCCAGGCCGAAGAGGTTGACCTCGAACTGGCGGCGAGCCTCCTCGATCGGGACGTCCTCCACCGCTCCGAAGGCGCCGTAGCCGGCGTTGTTGACCAGCAGGTCGAGGCGTCCGGTGTCCTCGTGGATCTGCTTGAGCGCGGTGTTCAGCGAACCTTCGTCGAGCAGATCCAGAACCAGCGGCACGACGCCGTCGCCGCGCAGCTCCTCGAGGCGTTCAGCTCGGCGCGCGGCGCCGTAGACGTGGTACCCGGCGGCGGCGAGCCTGCGCGCGGTCGCGGCACCGATCCCGGAGGAGGCTCCGGTGACCAGGGCGACGGGCTGTGGGGAGGTCATGCGGTAGGCCTTTGCGTGAAGTGGCGGAGCGGTCTGCGAGCGCGCGGGATGAGGAAGTCGAGCACGGGGCGCTCGGGCGCGGGAAGGACCGCGGACACACATCGAGTGGGCGTTCTGAGGTGGATTCCCGGTCCAGAACGGTGGGAGAGCCCCGCAAAACGCCCACTCGATGAAAAGTGGGGCTGGATCAGCCCTTGAAGCGCTCGATGGAGCGGGTCAGCTCGGCCTCAGCCTCGGTACGGCCGGCCCAGCCCTCGATCTTGACCCACTTGCCGGGCTCGAGGTCCTTGTAGCGGGTGAAGAAGTGCTCGATCTCCTGGCGCGTCCACTGATCCACATCCTCGAGCTCCTGGATGTGGTCGAACCGCTTGTCCTTGGGCACGCAGAGCAGCTTGGCGTCGCCGCCGCCGTCGTCGGTCATGTTCAGCACGCCCACGGGGCGGGACTCCACGACGACGCCGGGGACCAGGTCAACGCCTGGGATCCAGACCATCGCGTCCAGCGGGTCACCGTCCTCACCGAGGGTGTCATCGAAGTACCCATAGTGGGTCGGGTACTGCATGGGGGTGAAGAGCACGCGGTCGAGCCGGAGACGGTGGGTCTCATGGTCGATCTCATACTTCACGCGAGAGCCTTCGGGAATTTCGATGGTGACGTCGTGAGTCAGGGTCACGGGTTCTCCTAGTGTTGAGCGTCAAGAGCACTGTTGCGCGGCCGCGTCGGGGCCCGCGGGGGGCCTCCCGGTGCGCGTCCGCTTCCACGGCCAAGCGTACACATTGCGCCCGGTCACCGATCCTCGTGGCGCACGGTCACCGGTCACCGGTCCTCGATGCCGTCGGGGATCTGCATCTCGGTGCCGAGCTGGGTGCTCAGCGTCCTGGCCGCGGCGCGGACGCGGGCGGTGACGGAGCGGGTGCTGTGTCCGGGTTCGGGGAAGACCCGGTTGATCTGCAGCACCGAGCCCACGCGCTGGAGGTCCACCCGGCCCACCAGTTCGGTCCCGGAGAGCACCGCCATCACATAGTGTCCATAGCGCCGTTTATCCTTGGGCACGTAGGCCTCGAAGGTGTAGTCGAAGTCGAAGATCCGCCGCGCCCGGCCGCGATCGCGCAGCAAGGGATCGAAGGGGCCGATGAGCCGAGACTGGCCCGCCGGGGCGGTGCCAGCCGCAGCGACGGCCTGCTCGGGCAGCTCCGGAAGACAGTAGCCGAGGTCCTTCCACCCGGGGACCTGCAGCGCGGTGAGTCCGGCCAGCTCGATCCCGCGGGCGGCGTCGGCGGTGGAGAGGTGGTAATGGTGGGCGAAGTCGGCCACGGTCATCACCGCCAGGGTGCCTGCGGCGCGGCGCGCAAGGTCCCCGCGCAGCTGTTCCGGCGGCAGCTGGGCGGCCTCCAGGATCGGGGCGGGCAGCGCGCGTTCGGGCAGGTCGAAGAGCCGGATGATGCCGTTGCGCGCGGTGATCACCAGCTCCCCGGTGCGGACCATCAGCTCCGCGGCGTGCTTGATCTCCGACCAGTTCCAACCGGTGGTGCGCGTGGCGCCCATCGCGGCTTCGATCCCGCCGATCTGGACGCCGTTGCGCGCTGCGGCGACCACCTCGCGGATCTGCGCGCGCATCCTCGGATCGAGTCGCTGCGCGTAGGTCTCGCGGACGCGTTCTCGGCGCAGCTGCAGCAGCGGCCAGTCCTCGATCGGGAACAGACAGGCCACCTTGGTGAAGGCCTCGAAGGAGACCGGTGTCCCATGCAGCGGGGCTCCTGCGGGCCACAGCGAGGAGTCGATCTCCTCGGCCCGGGCGCTGCGCGGCAGACGGGTCAGCGTGGTGAGCCGCTGGGCGGTGGAGACCCGGGTGAGCGGGTCCAGCTGGATCAGCCCGATGCCGCGCAGCACCTCGGCCGCATCGGCGTAGGGCCCGGGTCCGGCGGGGGCGGGGATGCGCTGAGCACCGGTGACGACGGCGCGGACCCAGTCGATGCTCACGGGCAGCGCGGACGCTTTCGGTGTCGCCGTCGCCGTCGGGCTCTTCGCTGTCGGTGTCGCCGTCGGGCTCGCCGAGATGCTCGGTGTCCTCCTGACCGCCGGAGTTCTGGCGGGTGCGGGGCTTTTCTCTGACTCAGTCATGGCCGAAGAACGTCCTGAGCTTCTCGGTGCCGGAGACCTGGACCTGGAAGGGCGGGCGGAGCAGGTCATTCTTCGGCAGCCGGAACAGGTGCTCCCACTCAGGCTCGACTCCGTGGGCGTCGGGGACCCGCCGGGTGCCGGAGGTGAAGTAGCCCAGGGATTCGGAGACCCGCCGGGAGCGTTCGTTCCAGGTGTAGGCCCCGGATTCGGCGTATTCGGCGCCGAAGTGATCGAAGGCCCAGAGCAGCATCGCGGCCCGGGCCTCGGTGCCCAGCCCCTGGCCCTGCCGGTCCGCGCGCAGCCAGCTTCCGGAGCTGACCGTGCGCAGGATCGACCAGTCTTCGGCCTGGCAGTCCTGCATCCCGATCAGCTCCCCGGGGGCTGCATCCTCGGGGCTCCCGGAGCCGCCCGGAGGCTTGAGGAAGACGCCCAGAGGCAGGTACCAGCGATCCGGGCCGATCGCGGAGCGGGTGGACCAGAGAAACGGCAGCGAGGCCTTGACCAGCTCCTCCGGGCCCTTCTCGTTCCAGGCGAAGCGGAAGGGGTTCCTGCTGGTCTGCGTGACCCCGGAGGCCGCGGCGGCCGCGTAGGCGGGGAAGTCGGTCTCGCGCACGACCCTCAGCTCAAGCCGTGGGGATGCGATGCGCAGACCGAAGGGCGGCCAGAGCTCCTCCAAGGTTCTCGCGGGGGTCACCGAGGGCTCGCTGGGCTGAGGCATCCCACGATCCTAACCTCGGCGCGTAATCCCGCAGTGTCCCCGCTCACACGATGGCGCGTACTATGTCTGGCATCACATCAATCGCACCGTAACCGGCGCCTGCCCGCACGCAGGCGCCCCTCAATGAGGAGGACACGATGGACGGGGTCAATTCTCTGGTCATCGCCGCTATAGGCGTCGCCATGATGCTCAGCGGCTATTTTCTGTATTCGCGGTTCCTCGCGAAGAAGGTCTACAAGCTCAATGCGGAGTTCAAGACTCCGGCACACCAGTTCAACGACGGCGTGGACTACGTCCCCACCAACCGTTACGTGCTCTGGGGTCACCATTTCACCTCGGTGGCAGGCGCAGCTCCCATCGTGGGTCCCGCCGTCGCCGTCATCTGGGGCTGGCTCCCGGCATTCATCTGGGTCACCGTCGGCACCGTGTTCATCGCCGGCATGCATGACCTGGGCGCGCTCTGGGCCTCGCAGCGCAACCGCGGCCAGTCCATCGGCACACTCTCGGGCCGCTATATCAGCGCCCGCGGCCGCAACCTGTTCCTGGTCGTGGTCTTCCTGCTGCTGCTCATGGTGGTCGCAGCCTTCGCCGTGGTGATCTCGAACCTGCTGGTCTCCCAGCCTGGCGCAGTCATACCCACCTGGGGTGCGCTGATCGTCGCACTGCTGGTGGGCCAGGCGATCTACCGATTCCGCTGGAACCTGTTGGCGGTCACCGCCGTCGGCGTCATCGCGCTCTACAGCCTGATCATCCTGGGCAACGCGTACCCCATCGAGCTGCCGGAGAGCACCTTCGGCCTGGCGCCCAACGGCGTCTGGATCATCGTGCTCTTCGTCTACGCGGGAATCGCCTCGCTGCTGCCGGTGTGGGTGCTGCTGCAGCCGCGTGACTACATCAACGGCGTTCAGCTCTTCATCGGTCTGGGCATCCTCTACGGTGCCACCATGTTCGCCACCCCGACCATCGTGGCACCGGCGATCAACACCAACCTGCCCGAGGGCACTCCCTCGATGGTTCCGCTGCTGTTCGTCACCATCGCCTGCGGCGCGATCTCCGGCTTCCACGGCACCGTGGCCAGCGGCACCACATCCAAGCAGCTGGACCGTGAGACCGATGCCCGCTTCGTGGGCTACTTCGGCGCCGTCGGCGAGGGACTGCTGGCCCTGGGTGCGATCATCGCCACCACCGCCGGCTTCCAGACCCTGACCCAGTGGGAAGAGGTCTACGCCACCTTCAACGACAACCCGGTCGGGAACTTCGTCCAGGGCGGCGGCGCCATCGTCAACGCCGGCCTCGGGATCCCGGTTGGCCTCTCAGCCACCATCCTGGCCACCATGGCCGTGCTCTTCGCGGCGACCACCATGGACACCGGTGTCCGCCTGATGCGCTTCGTGGTCCAGGAGATCGGCGAACTGGCGAAGATCCGCATCGGCGTCATCACCGCGACCATCGTGGTGATCGTCATCGGCGGCGGCCTGACCTTCTCACAGGGCGCCGACGGCTCCGGCGGCATGCTGATCTGGCCGCTGTTCGGCACCACCAACCAGCTGCTGGCCGCGCTGACCATGGGAATCATCGTGGTGATGCTGATCCGCAAGAGGCGCCCATTCCTGCCGGTGCTGATCCCGATGGCATTCGTGCTCGTGATGAGCTCCTGGGCGGCAGTGGTCCAGGTGTTCAGCTTCTTCAACGATGGCGAGTGGCTGTTGTTCTCCATCAACGTGGTCATCATCTTCGCCGCGGTCTGGGTGTTGGCGGAGTCCATCATGTCGATGAAGCGGGCCTGGAGCGGGGAGAAGGAGCCCGAGGACGACGTCGCGCTCACCGCAGAGGAGAAGCTGCCGCTGCGCTGAGCCAGCGACTCAGAGCTCCATCCTCATCGAGTGGGCGATTTGAGTGATTCTCCGGGCCAGAATGCCCGCGGAATCCCCTCGAATCGCCCACTCGATGCGTTTCTGGCGATATGCCGAGACCCCGGCGCACAGGTCCGCTGCGACTCAGCTGTGCAGACGCCTGGTCTCAGGCGTCAGTCCTGCTCCAGCAGACTCCGCAGAACCGGCACCAGTCCGTCCTCCTCCACCGGGGCGGTGAGCTCATCGGCGACGTCGATGACCTCCTGGGGAGCCTGCCCCATGGCCACTCCGCGAGCCGCCCAGCCGAGCATCTCGATGTCATTGCGCCCGTCTCCGACGGCCACGGTGTCCTCAGCCGGCACCGCAAGCCGTTCGCGCAGCGCCTCGAGCGAGGAGCCCTTGGTGACGCCGGCGGCGGCGATGTCCAGCCAAGCCGACCAGCCCACCGAGTAGGTGACTCCATGCAGCCCGATGCTCTGCACCGCGGTGGCGAACTCCTCGGCGGTGGCCTCGGTGGAGTTGACCACCAGCCGGACTGCCTCGGCTTCCTTCATCTCCTGGAAGCTCACGCCGCGGGCATCGAGGCCGAAGGACATGTCTTCGAAGCGCTCGGTGGAGAGGAAGTCCCCGACGGAGGTCTCGATGGCGTAGCGCGCGTTCGGCAGCCGGTCCATCAGCGCGTCGAGCGCGGGGGCGGGATCGAAGACCCTCCGGTCCAGGACCTCGTAGCCATCTTCCAGGGACACGTCGATCCGCACGGTGACTCCACCGTTGCTGCACACCGCGTAGCCCTGCTCGATGCCGAAGGTCTCGACCACCGGCAGCGTGGCCGGCAGGGACCGCCCGGTGGAGACCACGACCGTGTGACCCTCGGCCACCAGGGCGCGACCGGCCTGCTTCACGGCCTCGGACATCCGCCCGTCATGGAAGACGATGGTGCCGTCCACGTCGAGGCACACCATCTTCTTGCCCGGCGTATGGGAGAAGCTGCCGCCCGCACCTGCCGGCGGGATCGAGAACTCTTCAGAAGTTGTCATTGCCGATGTATTCATTGTCATCACACTCGCTCAGAAGGGGTAACCGGTCATTATGCCTCATCGGCCAGTCTCGCACCGTCGCACCCCCTGGTTCGGCACGAATAGGCCGAACTATGGCCTTTTGGGTACTGTTGCCCCACATGTAACTTCACGTTTCACTGCCGCGGCCCGCCCGGCCCTCAGCCGGGTCGGGGCAGTGCCAGGGGAACGCGAAGGATTGCGACCTTCGTAGGAGGCACCACAATGGACGCGACGAACCCGGTATCCATTACCGGCGGCGGATACTCGGCGCAGATCAGCCTCCTCGGCGGTCAGCTGCTGAACCTCACGCATCACGAGGACGAGCTCATCGTGCCCGCTGCCAAGACAGAGGGCGCCTTCGCCGGTGCCGTGCTGGCGCCCTGGCCCAACCGGACCAAGGGTGGGCGCTACACCTTCAACGGGGTGGAGCATCTGCTCCCGGTCAGCGAGGAGGCCACCGGGGCCGCGCTGCACGGACTGCTCATGGACCTTCCGCTGCGCGTGATCTCGCAGAAGGAGTCAGAGGTGCAGCTGGCGGGCTGGCTCGAGAGCTCGGAGGGGTACCCCTTCGGCCTGGACATCGCCCTGACCTACCGGGTCTCCGCGGACCTCGGCCTT
Organism: Nesterenkonia aurantiaca; assembly: GCF_004364585.1. Lineage (GTDB taxonomy): Bacteria > Actinomycetota > Actinomycetes > Actinomycetales > Micrococcaceae > Nesterenkonia > Nesterenkonia aurantiaca. Next base: position 562,525 of record NZ_SOAN01000001.1, read on the forward strand.
GCCGCGACGCTGATGGCGCGCTACCGCCCCGAGGAGCTGACCGAGGATGCCACCCCGGGCCAGGATGAGCTGCCGGCCGAGCCGGAGGACACCGTCGAGCCTTCGGAAGGCCTCGAAGCCGCGGCCCCTGAGACGCCGGAAGACGAGAGCAACGAGGACACCGGCGCAGAGCCGGCCGAGGCAGACCAGGCCGGCACAGACCAGGCCGAGGCAGCCGAGGGTGAGGGCGTGGAGCACGAGTTCGCAGCCTCTGCGAGCGAGGACCCGAGCGCCGAGGGTTCAGAGCCTGCGGGCTCTGAGGCTGCAGCCCCAGATGCTGAAGTGCCCGATGCTGAAGTGCCCGATGCCGAGGTGCCCGAGGACCCAGAGGCTGAGGCGTCTGAGCGCGATTCATCCGGGCCGTCCGAGGGCTCCGAGGCTGAGCCCACCGAGACCGATGCATCCACTGCGTCCGAGTCGACCGAGACCGATCCGTCCCCCACGCCGGTTCCACAGACCGCGCCCTTCGGCGCCGGCTTCCATCCCTACCTGACGGCCGGCGGGGCCTCGCTGCGGGAATGCCGACTGCGGCTCCCCGCGCGGACCATGCTCAAGACCAAGGCCGATGGCACCGTGACCGGTCGCAAGACCGTAGCTCAGGACTTCGACCTCACCAACGGTCCGCTGCTGTCAGGGCGCACCATCGATCACGCCTTCACCGACCTGCCCGAGGAGGGCTGGACCGCGGAACTCATCCACGGCCCCTCGGGGTTCGTGGTGCGCATGATCGCTGATTCTCCCTGGGTCCAGGTCTACACCGGCGAGCGGATCGACCGCGCCGGCGTCGCCGTCGAACCGATGACCTGCCCGCCGAATGCACTCAACAGCGGCGAGGATCTGATCCACCTGGAACCCGGGAAATGGTTCCGCATGGGCTACAGCATCGAAGCGATCCGCGCCGCCTGATCCGGTTCACCCGGGCTGCGGGACCCACTGCAGCGGCGCGTCCACCACGCATCGCATCGCGCGCAGTGCTCCGCCGGTGGCGGCGGGGGCGGCCTGGGCCGAGGCCGTGCGCACCCTGAAGGTGCTCCATTGTGCCGAGAGCACCCGGGAGTTGAGCTCCTTCTCGATCCGGGGACGCAGCATGTCCGCCAGCGGGCCGTAGACCCCGCCGAGCACGATGTCGTGGACGTCGAGCAGGTTCATCGCGCCGGCCAAGGCCACGCCGAGCGCCCATCCGGCGCGGTCGATCGCGTCGCAGGCGATCCGGCCGGCCTCGTCGTCGCGCTGACTGAGCTCCACGAGGTCCTGCGCGGTGGCGGTGCGCTCCATCCCGGCGGCCGCGAGCAGCGAACGCTTCCCGGCGTAGGTCTCCAGACAGCCCAGCGCCCCGCAGCTACACTGCGGGCCCTCGGGCTCCACCGAGATGTGCCCGATCTCCCCGGCCCAGCCGTGCTGGCCGACGTCGACCACTGATTCGATGACCACGGCGGCGCCGATGCCCATCTGCGCGGAGACGTAGAGGAAGGTCTGCTCCTGCTGATCTTTCGCCGCGAGCTCCTGCGCCACCGCGAGCGCGGCCAGCTTGGCCTCGTTCGCGGCGTGGATGAAGCCGCCGAAGGCATCACGGTGCTCCCCCACCAGCAGCGGCACGGCGTCCACGCCGCGCCAGCCGAGGTTCGGGGCCAGCACCAGCGAGTGCTCATCGGCGCCGATCAGCCCGGGCAGCGCCAGGACGGTGCCGACCACGCGCGCCCCGCGGGCGGTGGCCTGCTGGGCCACGCGCAGCGCCATCGCCCCGGCCTGGGGCAGCACCGCCGAAGGATCCGAGCCGCGGAAGTCTCCGTCGATGATCTCCTCGGCCAGGGTCTCCCCGGTCAGGTCCAGCGCACGCGCGGCCATGAAGTCCACGCTGATCTCCACGCCGAGCCCGGCCAGGGTCGCCCGCGCCGGATACAGCGGCACGGCGGGACGGCCACGGGAGCCGCCCCCCACTGCCGGGGAGCCCTCGCGGATGATCCCGGCGGCGAGCAGGTCATCGACCAGCCGGGAGACCGTGGAGCGGGTCATCCCGGTGCGCGTCGCCAGGTCGGCCCGGGAGAGCGGCTCCACGGCGGAGAAGATCTCCTCGGTGAGCAGCAGCAGGTTCGATTCGCGCAGGGTCTCTTGACGCGCGCCGGGACGCGAGGACTGGTCACTCGGGCCGCCCTCCGCGCGCGGGGCGCGGGAGAAGTCGCCGCGGTCGTCTCCGGAGCTGCGGCCCAGACGGGCCAGCGAGCCGCGCGAGGTCACGCCGAAGGCGGTGCTGGGCCTGGGTCCTGCGGTCCTGCGGGTAGTGTCTTGGGTCACGGACTTGATCTTAGCCCCAATAGGATTTAGGTTACATCTAGAAACAAAATGAGTGCCGGGTCACAGCCTTCCCGGTGCACCCCGGAACCACACCTTTTCCTTGCAGGAGGCCCCCATGGCATCGACGCCAGCATCTGACTACAAGCTCTCCTTCGGTCTCTGGACCGTCGGATGGACCGCGCAGGACCAGTTCGGGTCGGCCTCCCGTCCCGAGTTCGAGCCCTGGGAGTACCTGCCGAAGCTGAAGGAGGCCGGCGCGTCCGGCGTCACCTTCCATGACGACGACGTCGCCCCCTTCGGCACCGATGACTCGGCGCGGGAGAAGTACTTCACCCGTTTCAAGGAGGTCGCCGATGAGGTCGGCCTGAAGGTCGAGATGGTCACCACCAACACCTTCTCCCACCCGGTCTTCAAGGACGGCGGGCTCACCTCGAACGATCGCTCGGTGCGCCGCTTCGGGCTGCGCAAGCTGCTGCGCAACGTCGACCGCGCCGCCGAGTTCGGCGCCGAGACCTTCGTGATGTGGGGCGGGCGTGAAGGTGCGGAGTATGACGGCTCGAAGGACCTCTTCGCCGCCCACGAGCGCTACGCCGAAGGCGTGGACACCATCGCCAGCTACATCAAGGACAAGGGCTATGACCTGCGCATCGCCCTGGAGCCCAAGCCCAACGAGCCGCGCGGCGACATCTTCCTGCCCACCATCGGTCACGCGCTGGGCTTCATCGCCCAGCTCGAGCACGGCGACATCGTCGGGCTGAACCCGGAGACCGGCCACGAGCAGATGGCCGGGCTGAACTTCACCCACGGCATCGCCCAGGCGCTGTGGGCCGGCAAGCTCTTCCACATCGACCTCAACGGTCAGCGCTCGATCAAGTACGACCAGGACCTGGTCTTCGGCCACGGCGAGCTGGCCTCGGCGTTCTTCACCATCGACCTGCTGGTCAACGGCTTCCCCGGCGGCGGCCCCAGCTACGACGGCTGGATGCACTTCGACTACAAGCCCTCCCGCACCGACTACGTGCAGGGCATCTGGGACTCAGCGAAGGCCAACGTCGAGATGGTCACCATGCTCGCGGACAAGTCCAAGGCCTTCCGCGCGGACCCCGAGGTCCAGGCCGCCCTGAAGGCCTCCGGGGTCTACGAGCTCGGCGAGACCACCCTGGCCGCCGGCGAATCGCTCACCGACTTCCTGGCTGACACCTCCACCTACGAGAACTTCGACGTGGACAAGGCGGCCGAGCGCAACTACGGCTTCGTGAACCTCAACCAGCTGGCCATGAAGCACCTGATCGGCTGACCCTCAGCAGTTCTGCCGAGGCTCGGCTGTTCCGCCGAGCCCCATCGCGTGGCCGGTCGCACCAGGACACTGGGGCGGCCGGCCACTGCTGTGAGACCCTCGACACGACGTTTCCGACCATCCCGCCAGCTCCTCCCTCCGGTCTCCACGGCCGCCCCCGACCGGGCGGCGGGCCCGGGCGGGTGTCACGAAAGGACACTGCATGCCTACTCTGGTCGCAGGTATCGACTCCTCCACCCAGTCCTGCAAGGTCGTCATCCGTGACGCGCACACCGGGGAGCTGGTGCGCACCGGCTCCGCGAAGCACCCTGAGGGGACCGAGGTCGCCCCGGCCGCCTGGTGGGATGCCCTGCTGGACGCCATAGCGGCCGCCGGCGGGCTCGCCGACGTCGCGGCCGCCTCGGTGGGCGGGCAGCAGCACGGCATGGTCGCCCTGGACGCCGAGGGCGAGGTGATCCGTGACGCGCTGCTCTGGAACGACACCCGCTCCGCCGATGCCGCCGCCCAGCTGATCGCCGAATTCGGCGGCGGCGCCGAGGGCGCGGCGGCCTGGACCTCGATGACCGGGTCGGTGCCGGTGGCCTCATTGACCGTGACCAAGCTGCGCTGGCTCGCTGATGCTGAACCGGAGAACGCCGGCCGCGTGGCCGCCGTCGCACTCCCCCATGACTGGCTGACCTGGAAGCTTTCGGGCTCCACTGAGCTGGCGGACCTGGTCACCGACCGCTCCGACGCCTCAGGCACCGGCTACTTCGACGCCGCCACCGGCAGCTACCGCTACGACCTTCTGGCCCGCGCGCTGCGGATCAGCGAGGATGCCGCCCGGGCGATCATCCTGCCCCGGGTCGCCGGTCCGCAGGAGCAGGTGGGCACCGGCGACGCAGCCCGCGACTGGGCGCACCTGCTCCTGGGCCCCGGCGCCGGAGACAACGCCGCCGCAGCCCTGGGGCTGGGCATGCGCACCGGCGACGTGGCGATCTCCATCGGCACCTCCGGAGTGGTGTCTGCGGTCTCGCCGAAGCCGATCCAGGACCCTTCAGGCATGGTCACCGGATTCGCCGATGCCACCGGCGAGTTCCTGCCGCTCGCGGTGACCCTCAACGGATCCCGGGTCCTCGACGGTGCCGCGAAGATGCTCGGGGTGGACCATGCCGGTCTGGCAGACCTCGCCCTGGCCGCGGCGCCCGGTGCGAACGGGCTGACCCTGGTGCCCTATCTCGAGGGCGAGCGCACCCCGAACCTCCCTCACGCCACCGGCTCCTTCATCGGCCTGACCCTGGCCTCGATGAACCCCCAGGACGTGGCCCGTGCGGCCGTGGAGGGCCTGCTCTGCGGGCTCGCCGACGGCCTGGAGGCGATGACCTCCCAGGGCGTCCCGGTGGAATCCATCACGCTGATCGGCGGCGCCGCCCGCTCCGCGGCCGTGCAGCAGATCGCCCCGGCGATCCTGGGCCGCGAGGTCAGCGTCCCGGCCCCGGGCGAGTACGTGGCCGACGGCGCTGCGCGTCAGGCCGCCTGGGTGCTCTCCGGCGCGGCCCAGCCGCCGGCCTGGTCCACGGTAGAGACCCAGACCATCACCGGCACCCCGACCCCGGAGGTCCGCCACGCCTATGCAGCCCGTCGCGACCTGATCGCCGAGAAGCACTGAGGCGCTGCCCGGATGTGATCAGGCCCGGGTGTGATCACACTCTGGCTTGAATCACGGAGCCATGGCACACTGTCTGTGATCCGCCCCGCCCAGGGTGGTGTTCACGCAGGTCGGGGCCGCATCGCAGCACGGCACTGCCCGGCGCAGGGCGCTCAGCCGACGCGCTGAGCCAGGAAGGAGCTGCATGGCAGCCCAACAGCGCCAGGTGACCCTGACCGAGGTGGCGCGAGCCGCCGGAGTCTCCACGGCCACGGCCTCGCGGGCGATCAACGGCAGCTCTCGACGCGTGAGCGAAGACATCGCGGCGCGGGTCAAGCGCACCGCCGAAGAGCTGGGCTATCTGCCGAACCTCTCCGCCCAGACGGTCGCCAAGGGCGCCTCCCCCACGGTGGCGGTGCTGCTCAGCGACATCGCCGACCCCTACTTCAGCGCCATCGCCTCGGGCATCATGGCCGGAGCCAGCGAGGCGGCGCTGATGGTGACCATGGCCGCCTCGGAGCGCAGCGGTGCTCGGGAGCTGCAGATGCTGCGCACCTTCCGCAGCCAGCATCCCCGGGCCATCATCGTCGCGGGCTCCCGGGATGAGGAGAACACCCATTCACCGGAGGTCACCGCCGCGCTGCGCGCCTACGCCGAGACCGGCGGGCGCGTCGTCGTGATCTCCCAGGGGCCCTCACCCTTCGATCTGGTGGACATCCAGAACCACGACGGCGCCCGGAAGCTCGCGCACGCGCTGCTCGATCGCGGCGGGGCGCACTTCGGGGTGGTCTCCGGAAGGGTCACCCTGCACACCAACGCCGACCGGATCAACGGCTTCCGCACGGGCCTGGCCGAGCGCGGCCACACCCTGGCCGATGACGCGATCGTGGAGGCGGAGTTCACCCGCGACGGCGGCTATGTGGGCATGCAGGAGCTCCTTGCGCGGCGCGAAGACCTCGGCGCCCCGCTGGACACCGTCTTCGTCACCTCCGACATGATGGCCTTCGGCGCCGCCACCGCCATCCGAGACCATGGGCTCAGCGTCGGAGCCGACATCTCGCTGGCCGGCTTCGACAACGTCGGGCTGACCCAGGACGTGACCCCGGCGATGACCTCGGTGGAGATCCCGCTGCATGAGGTGGGGCGCAGCGCGGTGCGGATGGCGCTGGGATCCGGCACGGAACCGGCGCACCTGGCAGTCCAGACCCACGTGGTGCTGCGCGCGAGCACCCCGCAGCGCTGAGCAGACTTCTGGGAGACTCTCCCCCGCACTGCCCTGCCCCTGCCCTGCTCAGCCCTGCCCTGCCCTGCCCAGCCCCGCCCTGCTCAACCCCGTCCTGGATCCGCCGCCGATGGCGACTTTGGTGACCCAATGTGATCTGAGCCACGCAGTTTCTTGACTTAAGGCGTGTGATGCAACTAAGTTCTAGGAAAACGCTTACCTTGTGACCTGGATCACGGTGCATCTCCTCGCCGCAGGGTAGCTGAGTCACTCTGAGGGGAGCTGCATGAGCGCCATCGGTGTCACCGAGGGGAGCAGCCAGCCGGCGCTGCGCGAAGCCGGCGTCGTGCCTGAGTTCAAGGACCCGAATTCCACGCCGAAGAAGAAGCGCCGCGCGGACCGCAAGGGCTATGCCGGGACCAACAACACCAACACCTGGAAGCATGCGTTCAAGACCGACTGGCGGCTCTACACGCTGTTGATCCTTCCGCTGCTGTTCCTGCTGGTCTTCCGCTACCTGCCCATGGCCGGCAACGTCATCGCGTTCCGCCGATTCCGCCCCGGATCCTCGATCTTCGGCGACGAGTGGGTCGGGATGCACTACATCGAGATGTTCATCCAGGACCCCACCTTCTGGCGGGTCTTCTGGAACACGATCATCCTGGGTGTGCTGACCCTGGCGATCTGCTTCCCGCTGCCGATCGTGCTCGCGCTGATGTTCAACGAGCTGCGCAGCAACAAGTTCAAACGGATCGCCCAGTCCATCTCCTACCTGCCGCACTTCATGTCCATTGTGATCGTCGCAGGCATGGTCCTGCAGCTGACCAGCGTGAACGGCACGATCAACCAGCTGATCAGCTCCTTGGGCGGGGAGTCCATGCCGTTCATGCAGCTGCCTGAGTGGTTCCGCACGATCTACGTCACCTCCGAGGTCTGGCAGACCGTGGGCTGGGGAACCATCCTCTACCTGGCGGCGCTGACCACTATCGACCCCCAGCTCTACGAGGCGGCCCGGATCGACGGCGCCAACCGCTGGAAGCAGATGTGGCACGTGACCATCCCGGGCATCACCCCGACCATGATCGTGCTGCTGATCCTCAACGTCGGCACCTTCATGGCCGTGGGCTTCGAGAAGGTGCTGCTGCTCTACAACCCGCTGATCTACGAGACAGCCGACATCATCGCCACCTACGTCTACCGGGTGGGCATCACCTCGTCGAACTTCTCCTACGCCGCCGCCATCGGTCTCTTCGAGGCGCTCATCGGCCTGGTCCTGATCCTGTCCGCCAACGGCATCGCCCGCAAGCTCGGAGGTAATTCGCTGTGGTGACAATCCCCGCCGAACCCGGCACCACGATCGAGAAGGACCCGCGCCTGGGTTCCCGCCCGACCCAGACCATCAAGATCAAGGACTCGAGATCCTACTCGGCGTTCCGGGTCTTCAACGGCATCGCGATCATCGTGATCTGCGCGGTGACCCTGTACCCCTTCCTGAACATCATCGCCCAGTCGTTCTCCTCGGAGGGCTACATCAACGCCGGACAGGTCAACCTGATCCCGCGCGGCTTCAACGTCACCACCTTCGAGGTGGTGATGAGCGATTCGATGTTCTGGCGCAACTACGCCAACACCGTGATCTACACGGTGGTGGCCACCGCGATCGCCATGGTGCTGACCACCTGCTTCGCCTATGCGCTGAGCAAACGACACCTGAAGGGACGCAGCTTCTTCATCGGGCTCGCCGTGTTCACGATGTTCTTCAACGGCGGCCTGATCCCGAACTACGTGCTGATCAACGCGATGGGCTTCACGAACACGATCTGGGCGATCGTGCTGCCCAACGCGATCAGCGTGTTCAACCTGCTGGTGATGAAGGCGTTCTTCGAAAACTTCTCCCAGGAGCTCGAGGAGGCGGCCGAGATCGACGGCCTGACCACCTACGGCATCCTGTGGCGGATCGTGATCCCGCTCTCGAAGGCCGTCATGGCGACGATGATCCTGTTCTACGCGGTGAGCTTCTGGAACGCCTGGTTCCAGGCCTTCCTCTACCTCGACCGTCGTGAGCTCTACCCGGTGACGGTCTACCTGCGCAACCTGCTCGCCGGCGCCACCGGCACCGAGCAGATGGGCGGAGCCGCCGGTGAGGGCACGCAGATCGCCTCCAACGTCCAGTCGGTCACGATGCTGCTGACCACGCTCCCGATCATCTGTCTCTACCCCTTCCTGCAGAAGTACTTCGTCCGCGGCATCATGCTCGGGTCCGTCAAGGCCTGATCCCTCACCGAACCCGCCGCGCAGCCCAGGCGGCCCCAGACCTCGCACCGGATCAATGATCGATCCGGTCAGGCACGAAAGGAACACTCGCACATGAAAACTCCAGTCACCCGGTCAGCCCAGGGACGACGTCGACGCATGCGGCACGCCTGGCCGATCACCTCGATCTTCGCCGCCTCGGCGCTGCTGCTGGCCTCCTGCGGCGGCGACACCGAGAGCGAGGCAGAGGCCGCAGAGATCGATATGGAAGCCTCCGGAGCCGGTGCGATGGAAGACTTCGCCGCCGGCGAGACCTTCGTGGCCACCGAACCGGTGGAGTTCTCGCTGCTCTACCGCGACCACCCGAACTACCCGATCCAGGGTGACTGGGACTTCTTCACCCAGCTTGAGGAGGAGCACGGGGTGAGCCTGGAGACCAGCAACGCTCCGCTCTCGGACTGGGCGGAGCGCCGCGCGCTGGTCATCGGCGCCGGCGACGCCCCAGATTTCATCCCGATCACCTACCCGGGAGACGAGACCCAGTTCATCGCCGGCGGAGCGCTGCTGCCGGTGAGCGACTACGTGGACCTGATGCCGAACTTCCTGGAGAAGGTCGAGGAGTGGGGCCTCGAGGAAGACCTCGCCTCGCTGTACCAGGAGGACGGCAAGTTCTATGTGCTCCCCGGCTTGCATGAGTCGCCTCAGCACCAGTACTCCTTCGCGGTGCGCGGCGACATCTGGGACGAGCTCGGCCTCGGTGAGCCGGAGAGCTTCGACGAGTTCGCCGATCAGCTGCGCGAGGTCAAGGAGGCCTACCCGGACATGATTCCGCTCTCCGACCGGTGGTCGGAGAACGGTCCGCTGGAAGCCACGCTGACCACAGCGGCTCCCAACTTCGGCACCAGCGCCGGCTGGGGCTACGGCGATGGCATGCACTACGACGCCGAGGCCGATGAGTTCGTCTACGCCGGCGCGATGGATGAGTATCGCGACCTGCTCGGCTACTTCGCCGAACTGGTCGACGAGGGACTCATGGACTCCGAGTCACTGACCCAGGATGATGATCAGGCGGTCCAGAAGTTCGCCTCGGGCCGGTCTGCGGTCATCGGGGCCAATGACCAGACGGTGCTGGAATACCGCACCTCGGTCGAGGAGGTCGGCGACGAGGACATGGAGGTCCGCCAGATCAGGGTTCCCTCCGGGCCGGCCGGAGACATGGTCGAGGGAAGCCGCTTCGAATCAGGGATCGCGCTGTCCGCCTCCACCGCAGAGGAAGACGACTTCGTCGCCCTGATGCAGTTCCTCGACTGGCTCTACTACTCCGATGAGGGCATGGAGTTCGCGAAGTGGGGCGTGGAGGATGAGACCTACACCGTCGATGACGAAGGCACCCGCTCGCTTGCCGAGAACGTGAACATGCACGGGCTGAACCCCGAGGCCGAGGAAGAGCTCAACGTCGATTATGGATACCACAACGGCGTCTTCCTGCTCGCCCATGGCTCCTCCACCGAGCTGGTCCAGTCCATGCTGCGTGACGAGGTCATCGAGTTCCGCGACTCCATGGATGACAAGGAGCTGCTGCCCCCGGACCCCGCCCGCCCGCTGGACGAGCTCGAGCGCGAGCGCGCCTCGATCAGTCAGACCCAGCTGACCGACCAGGTCCGCACCGCCACCGCCCAGTTCATCCTGGGACAGCGCGACATCGAGGACTGGGACGCCTTCGTCGCAGAGCTGGAGTCCTCCGGCATGGCCGAGTTCGTAGACCTGCACAATGAGGCCTACCAGCGCGCGCAGGAGAACATCGACAGTGACGTCCTCGAGGACTGAGCCTGAGGTGCTGCAGGACCGCTTCTGACGACCCACCGCTGCGCCCCGGCCCCTCACGGGCCGGGGCGCACTATCTTGGAGCTCTATGGACATCGATCGCAACGGCCCGCTGAGTCGGGTCACGAACTTCGTGTACCGGCTGCTCATCATCGAGCTCGGGTTCGTGCTGGCCACCGCCCCGGCGCTGATCGGGATCTTTCTGCTCGAACCCGATGCCAGCAACATCCCGCTCTATGCGGCGTGCGCGCTGCTCTTCGGTCCTGCCATCACCGCCGGGGTCTACGCCTGGCGCACCGACCACGACGTCGTGCCCTGGCTGCGCTTCTGGAAGGGCTGGGTCGACGGCCTGGGCCAGTCCCTGCTGATCTGGGTGCCGGCCGTGGCGCTGCTCGGCCTGGCCGCCTTCAACGCCGCCTATGCCCAGGTGGGGATCGGCTTCATCGTCGCTGGCATCGTCCTCGGCGTCTCCGGGGTGATCGCCGCTGTCACCGCCCTGGTGGTGATCGCGAACTTCTCCTTCCGCAGCCGGGACCTGTTCAAGGTCGCGCTCTACGGTGCCGCCTCCGCCCCACTCGCGGCACTGGGGATCATCTCGATGATCGTGCTCACGGGCGGTCTGATCGTGGTGGTCTCCGACTGGCTGCCGGTGTTCCTGGCCTCGTTCCTGCTGCTGCTGCTCGCCCGGACGGTGACCCCGATGCTGCACCAGATCCAGTCGGACCTGGTGGTCACGCAGAACTGAATCACAGCGGCTCAAGCCACCTCACCTCAAGCCACCTCGCCTCAAGCCGCCTCCGGCCGCAGTGGGTCTCCGCCCGACCCCTGCCCAGATCTGTCGCATGCCTATGCCATGTCCCATCGCTTTGAACGGAAATAGCGATGGGACATGGCATAGGCATGCGACAAATTGCCGGAGGCTGAGCAGATCGAGCAGGCAAGGCCGGCTGCGCCGCGGGGGCGGCGCAGCCTGGGCTCAGCTCACGCGGACCGGGGTTCGCAGCACGCGCTGGCCGCTGATCTCTCGGACCTCGCCGACCAGGGTCACCTCGGCCTGCAGCGGCAGCTCCCCGACGGAGGGACCGGCGTAGAGGTCGATCGCGCCGGGCTCCACGATCCGGCGGTAGTGCACCCCGGTGAAGGAGAACCGGTCGGCGTGGACCTCGAAGGTCACGGTGCGGCTCTGCCCCGGAGCCAGCTCCACCTTGGAGTAGCCGAGCAGCTGACGCACCGGACGGGCCACCGAGGCCACCCGGTCACCGAAGTAGAGCTGAGCGACCTCCTCGGTGGGCCGCTCTCCGGTGTTTCTCAGCGTCACCGAGACCTCCACGGCGCCGTCCACCGGGACCTGGGCCTCGGAGACGTTGAGGTCCGAGTACTCCACGGTGGTGTAGCTCAGGCCGTGGCCGAAGGGGTAGAGCGGGGTGGGATCGAGGTTGGACACGCCCTGGCTGTTGAGCCCGAGCGGCGCCGCGATATAGCCCGAGGGCTGTCCGCCGGAATGCACCGGCACGCCGATGGGCAGCCGGCCGGTGGGCTCGATGGCGCCGCTGAGCAGGTCCACGATGGCGGGTCCGCCTTCCTCTCCGGGGAAGAAGCCCTGCACGATCGCGGCGCAACGCTGCGCCAGGCCGCCCAGCGCATAGGGCCGGCCGGAGATGACCACGAGCACCACCGGGGTTCCGGTGGCCAGCACGGCCTCGACCAGCTCGTGCTGGGCTCCGGGGAGCTTGAGGTCTTCGACGTCACAGCCTTCCCCGGAGGTGCCGGCACCGAACATGCCGGCCAGGTCACCGACGGTCACCACGGCCAGGTCTGCCGCGGCGGCGGCTTCGGCGGCCGCGGCGATCTCGGAGTCGTCATAGCTCACGATGGGCGAGCCGTAGCTGTAGGTGACCTCGGCCTCGGAGTAGGTCTCGCGCAGGGATTCCAGCACCGAAGGCATCGGCACCCCGATCCCCCTGTGCGGGAAGGTCCCTGCGGGGTACTTGGCCAGCACGTGGTTGGGGAAGGAGTAGCAGCCCATCATGGTGCGCGGCTCATCGGCGGAGGGTCCGACCACGGCGATCCGCTTGCCCGCCAGCGACTCTGCGGAGGCCGGCAGGACGCCGTCGTTCTTGAGCAGCACCAGGGACTTCGCGGCCACCTTGCGGGCCAGGCTCCGGTTGCTCTCGGAGTCCAGATCCACCGTCTCGTCGATGATCGGCTCCCAGTCGGTGTCATCGGCGCGACGGTCGAGCAGCCCGAGCTCGGCCTTCTGCCGAAGCACCCGACGCACCGAGGCGTCCAGCACGGATTCCTCGAGCAGTCCATCACGGACCTGCTGGGCCAGCGTGCGGTAGCCGCCGGTGTGCGGCAGCTCCACGTCGAGTCCGGCGGAGATCGCGAGCCGGGCGGCCTCGGCCTGGTCGGCAGCCACATGGTGCATCTTCTCCAAGAACGCCACCGACCAGTAGTCCGCGACCACGGTGCCCTCGAAGCCCCACTGCTCGCGCAGCACCTCGGTGAGCAGCCAGTGCGAGGCGGCGGGCGCCTCGCCGTCGATGTCGGCGTAGGAGTTCATCACCGAGCCGACCTTGCCCTCGCGCACGGCGAGCTCGAAGGGGTAGAAGATCATGTCGATGAGTTCACGCCTGCCCATGTGCACGGGGGCGTGGTTCCGGGCGGCCCGGGAGGCGGCGTAGCCGGCGAAGTGCTTCAGTGTGGCGATGATGCCGGCCGACTGCAGTCCCTTGACGTAGGCCGTGGCCAGCGTGCCGATCACATAGGGGTCCTCGCCGATGGTCTCCTCCACGCGGCCCCAGCGGGCGTCGCGGACCACGTCGAGCACCGGCGAGAGCCCCTGCTGGACCCCGGTGGCGGCCATATCGGCGCCGATCGCGGCGGCCATCTCCTCGATGAGCTCCGGATCGAAGGTTGCGCCCCAGGCCAGTGAGGTCGGGTAGACGGTGGCCTGATATGCGGTGTAGCCGGTGAGGCATTCCTCGTGGGCGATCGCGGGGATCCCGAACCGGTTGGCGGCGACCACTGCGGCCTGTCGCTGACGCAGATCCGCAGCACCTTCGGGCACCGAGAGCGCCACGGTGCCATAGGTGCGGGTCAGGTGCCCCTCGCCGTCGAGGATCTCGGACTCGAAGGGCAGCTTGCCCGAGGACATGGCGTCCTCCATCGGGGCCACCTCGCCCTGGGTGTCGGGGTCCTCGCGCATCTCCCAATGCGAACCGAGCTGGGAGACCTTCTCTTCGAGGGTCATCTCGGCCAGCAGCGCCTCGGCGCGCGCCGAGGCGGAGAGCGAGGTGTCGTTCCAGGGGCCGGTGGTCCGTTCTGGGTTCTGGTTGCTCACGTGGGAACTCCTAGGGTTTACGGCGCAGCACAGCTGTCGCGGTCGGTTCGGGAACAGCGAAGCTGCCGGTCATGGAGGACCGGCAGCTTCGCCGAGGGGATCAGGGTTTGGCGCCGAGGCTCATTTGCCGAAGCCTGCGGTCAGCCCCGCCACGATGTGACGGCGGGCGAGCATGTAGACCACCAGCAGCGGCAGCGCGGAGAGCACCACGGCGGCCAGGGTGGCCGGCACGTCGATGCCGAACTGGCCGCTGTACTCCCAGAGCGAGAGCGGCAGCACCCGGACGTCGCTGCTCTGGGTGAGCACCAGCGGGAACAGGAATCCGTTCCAGACCTGCAGCGCCTGGTAGATGCCCACGGTCATCAGCGCCGGCTTCGCCATCGGAAGCACCAGCGCGGTGAGGATCTTCCACTCCCCGGCACCGTCGACCTTCATCGACTCGAAGAGCTCGGCAGGGATGTCGCGGACGAAGTTCACGATGATCAGCACGCTCAGCGGGATCGCGAACGCGATCTGCGGCAGGATCAGCGCCCAGAGGGTGTCATAGAGACCCAGCTGCTGAATCAGGTAGTACACCGGGATGATCGTGGCCTGCACCGGGATCGCGATGCCCAGCAGGATGATCTGGAACAGCCGCCGACCGCCCAGGGTGGTGGACCGGGCGATGTAATAGGCCGCCATCACCGAGACCGCGAGCACGACGGCGACCGTGGAGAGCGTCACGATCAGCGAGTTGGTGAAGTAGTGCAGGAAGTCGTTCTGGATCACCTTGATGAACGGCGCCAGCGTCGGGTTGGTCGTGGGCAGCAGCTGGTTGGAGGAGCGCAGGTCCTCGCTGGTGCGGAAGGAGGTGATGACGATGTAGTAGATCGGCAGGATGATGATGGCCAGCCAGAGCCAGCCGCCGAGACCGCCGAGGAGGTTCGGCTTCTCCCCCGGGGCGCCGGTGCGGCGGACCTTGTTCTGCTTCACGTCGCGGTGTTCGAAGCCGGGCACCTCAGGGTTCAGGGCCTTGCCGGCGTCGGGGGTCGCGGATTGGGTGCTTGCGGTGTGAGTCATCATGCGCCTGCCTTGTCGCTCTCCATCTTGGATGAACCGGAGATGATGTTCAGCAAGAGGGAGAGGGTCAGTCCGATGGCTACCAGGATCACCGCGATGACAGAGGCGTAGCCGAGGTTGTATGAGCTGAAGCCGGTCACGTACATGTCCAGCGGCAGGATGCGCACCGCGTTGGCGGGCTGGCCGCCGGTGAGCACGAAGATCAGGTCGAAGTAGGTCAGCGAACCGACCAGCATCAGCGTGGAGGAGGTGATGATCGTGTAGCGCAGCTGCGGGATCGTGATCGAGAAGAACTGCCGGACCCGGCCGGCGCCGTCGATGGTGGCGGCCTCATACATGGACTGCGGGATCTGGCGCACGCCGGCCTGGTAGAGCAGACCGTGGAAGGGCACGAAGCACCAGCCGACCACGAAGATCATCACCCACATGACCAGGTCCGAGTTCGACAGCCAGTCATTGGGCAGCCAGTCGAAGGGCAGCGCCGCGGAGAGCCCGTAGTTCGGGGAGAACAGCGACTGGAAGGTCAGGCCCACAGCCACCGAGGAGAACAGCAGCGGCAGGAAGTACAGGACCGCGAGTAGTGCGCGGTAGCGCTGCTGGCCCGCCATGAAGACGCCCAGCAGCAGGGCCACGGGGGCCTGGAAGAGGTAGGAGCCGATGACGAAGGTGATCGTCAGGCCCAGTGCGGTCCAGGTGAAGGGCCTGTCGAAGAGCACCGCCTGCCAGTTGCTCAGACCCACCCAGGAGGGCGAGCCCAGAACGTTCCACTCCATGAAGGAGATCACGACCACCCCGAAGAGCGGTATCAGGGCGAATATTCCGAAGAACAGAACAGCGGGCAGCGCCATCAGGAATGAAGGTCCCTTATGGCCCAATCCGGTCGTCCTGCTTCGAGCAGCGGTTTCAGTCATGAGCTCGATTCAGATTCTTGTTGTCGGTGCAAGGCAATCGGTTCGGGGCGGCTTCATCAGCCGCCCCGAACCGATTTCAGGGGTGTATCAGAGGGAGTTCATCGCTTCGACGAACTGCTCGGGGGTCATGTCCCCGCGGAGGATCTGTGACAGGTTGTCCGTCAGCGGCTGGGCCACCTCAGGAGCGACTGCCTGATCCCAGGAGAGCTGGAAGTGATTGGCCTCGCCGACCAGGTTGGAGGAGAACTCGAGGAACTCAGCATCCTCGGTCTCGGCGATCTGGTCCTCGATGTCACCCAGCGGCGGCAGCGAACCTGCCTCCAACATGGCGGTCACGGTCTCCTCGTTGTAGAGGTTCTCGCTGATGTAGTCGAAGGCGATCTGCTGCTCCTCCTCCGAGGCGTCCGCTGAGACCGACCAGAAGTTGGCGGGGTTGCCGACGATGTTCGAGGGATCACCGGCACCGTCTTCCAGGGTCGGGAAGGAGGTGAAGCCGAAGTCACCGGATTCGGCGAACTCCGGGAAGTCCTGGTGGATCGTGGAATAGACCCAGGAGCCCTGCAGCAGCATCGCGGCCTGTCCGTCGGCCAGCAGCTGGGCATCCTCGTTCTGGTCAGCGGTCACCGAGTTGAAGGTGTCGATGTAGCCGCCGTTCTCCCCCAGGTCCTGCATGGTCTCCAGCGCGTAGAGGATGGACTCGTTGTCCCACGCCCCCTCTTCGCCTTCGACCACGGCTGCGAAGACCTCTTCGCCGCCGTGGCGATCGGTGAGGTACTGCAGCCACATCAGGGCGGGCCAGACGGAGCCTCCGGCCAGCGAGAAGGGCGCGACGTCGTTCTCGTTGAACGTGTCGATCGCAGCTTCGACGTCTTCCCAGGTCTCGGGGATCTCGACGCCGGCCTCGTCGAAGACCGCCTGGTTGTAGTACATGACCACTGGCTGCACGTCGTTCAGGGGCACCGCGTAGGTGCTGTCGTCGATCTGACCGTTCTGCCAGACCGAGTCGAAGACCCGGGACTCCAGCTCCCCGGTGTGCTCGCTGAGGTCGACGATGCGTTCTTCCTCGGCGTACTCCAGCAGCGCGCCGCCGGTCCAGGACATGATCAGCGTCGGTGCCTCGCCGGAGCCGACGGCGGTGCGGATCTGACCCTTATAGGAGTCGTTCTCGATGGCTTCGGTGTCGATCTGGGCATCTTCGTTGGCTTCGTTCCAGCGGTCGAAGTCTTCCTGGATGGCGGGCCAGCCGCCGCCGGTGAGGATCCACGCGTCAGCGTCGGCGTCGCCGCCGTTCTCGCCTCCCCCGCCACAGGCCGAGAGCGCCAGGAGGGATGTCACGCCGAGGCCTGCAGCGGCCACTCGAGTTGTTCTGCGCATCGTTGCGTCCTTTTCTCATCAGTGCGAGCCCCAGCTCTGTACCGGTACATCGCCGAGGTCTTCCCAGCACTCCGGATCGGCCGGACCGGTGACTCAGCAGCACAGCGCCAAAGTCCGAACCAGATCGCTCCTGAGGCCAGGAACGGGGCCTGGTGCAGACTGCGATCTGGATTTTGTCTTGCCGTAAGACTAAATAGCCTGCAGGTGTGTGTCAAGACACAGCACATGACCGCTGTCACACTGGCGCAACATGGTTCACCGGGTCCTCGGCGCTGCTCCAGGTCGGCGGATCGCCAGCCCGCGAGCCTGGCCGTCCACGCTGCCTGCGCGGGCGGCCAGGCCAGCAGAGCCGAGGGGATCCGGGCCTCAGTCGCTGGGCTGGGTCGCGTTCATGTTCTCCGCGAACTCCTCGGGGGTGATGCTTCCTTCGAAGACCTGCCCCAGGTTCTCCAGCAGCGCGCGCTCCTGGCTCGGGTCCACGGCCTGGTCCCAGGAGAGCTGGAAGTTCGGCGCGTCCTGGACCATGCCGTAGGCGAAGTCCAGGAACTCCGGATCCTCGGTCTCGGCGATCTTGTCCTCGAGCCCGGTCAGCGGCGGAATGTTGCCCGTGGCGAGCATGCCGTCGACGTAGTCGTCGTTGAAGAGCCACTCGGAGAGATAGTCGATGCCGGCCTGCTGCTCCTCCTGCGTGGCGTTGGCCGAGACCGACCAGAAGTTCGCCGGGTTGCCCACGATGCTCTCCGGATCACCCGCACCGCCCGGGATGGACGGGAAGGTGGTCACCCCGAGATTGCCGGACTCCATGAAGTCGGGGCTCTCCTCCAGCAGTCGCGAGTAGACCCAGGACCCCTGGAGCACCATGGCCGAGAGGCCGTCGGCCACCAGGTGAGCGTCCTCGTTGTTGTCGGCCACCACGGAGGCGAAGCCCGGGTCGAAGGCCCCGGCGTCGACGAGCTCCTGGATCCGTTCCATGGCCTCGATGATCGCCGGGTGCGACCAGGCCTCCGGCTCCCCCGCCACCACGGCTTCGAAGGCCTCGGGGCCGCCGATGCGATCGGTGAGGTAGGAGGCCCACATCAGCATCGGCCAGAGCGAGCCGCCCGCCAGCGAGAACGGGTGGACACCCTGGTCCTGGAAGACCTCCACAGCCTCGAGCAGCTCGTCCCAGTCGGTGGGCACCTCGATGCCGGCCTCGTCGAAGACCTCCTGGTTGTAATACATCATCACGGGCTGCACGTTGTTCATCGGCACTGCGTAGGTGGTGCCGTCGACCTCGCCGTTGGCCACCACGGAATCGATGAGTCGCTCGCGCAGCTCCGCGGTCTCCTCGGTGATGTCGGTGACGTAGTCACCTTCGACGTACTCCAGCAGGCCGCCGCCGGTCCACCCGACGATCAGCGTGGGGGCCTCACCGGAGCCGACCGCGGTGCGGATCCGGTCCTTGTAGATGTCGTTGGCGAAGCTCTCCACGGTGAAGGACTGCTCGGGGTTCTCCTCGTTCCAGGCCTCGAAGTCCTCTTCCACCACGGTCCACACGCCGCCGTTGAGCACCCAGGCATCGGGCTCGGCGGTCTCAGCGTCGCCTCCCCCGCCACAGGCGGAGAGTCCCAGGAGGGACCCCGCTGCCAGAACTGCGGTGCTCAGCCGTGCTTTTCTTCCCCACATAGAAATCGTTCCCCTTGTCTCATCCAGCGCGAGTGATCATTCGGTGCGTGCAGCATGGTGCGTGCGGCGTGGTGCATGCCGCAGGCCGTGCGCGCCTCGGCGGCTTCGCCGAGGCGCGCATCCTCAGGCGGCGAGGGCGTAGACGCCCCAGCTGAGGAAGAAGGCCATGAATCCGATGGCGGTGGCCATGACCGACCAGGTCTTCAGCGTGGTGATCGTGTCGAAGCCGCAGAAGCGACCCACCAGCCAGAACCCGGAGTCGTTGAAGTGCGAGAAGGTGATCGAGCCCGCCACGATGGCGACCACCAGGGAGGCCAGGGCGAAGCCGTCGAGCCCCAGCTCCATGACGCCGGGGGCCATGATGCCGCCGGCGGTGGTGGCGGCCACGGTGGCCGAGCCCTGCGCCACGCGGATGACCACGGCGACCAGGAAGCCGGCCAGGATGACCGGCAGTCCCATCGCGTCGAGTCCTTCGGCGATGGATCCGCCGATGCCGGTGGCGGTGAGCACGGCGCCGAAGGCGCCGCCGGCGCCGGTGATCAGGATGATCGAGCAGACCGGGGCGAGTGCGTTGTCCACCAGATCCGACATCGCGTCACCGAGCTTGCCCGTGCCCTTGCGGGGCTTGAGGAAGAGCAGGTACATCGCGATCAGCGTGGAGATCAGCAGCGCCACCGGGGTGGGGCCGATGAGCTGGGAGAGCGCGTAGCCGAAGCTGTCCTCGCTGATTCGACCGTCGGCGGCCAGCGTGTTGGAGAGCGCGTTGTAGAAGATCAGCGCCAGCGGCAGCAGGAGCACGAAGATGACCGTGCCGAAGGCCGGACGCTCATGCTCCTCGGTGACCCTGGATTCGCCGAAGAGGTTCGGGACCGGGAAGTTCGGGTATCCCTTGGCCATCACCAGGCCGAGCCGGTAGCCGGCCAGGTACCAGGTCGGGAGTCCGACCATCAGCGCGACGATCAGCACCAGGCCGACGTCGGCGCCCATGACCGTGGCGGCCGCCGTGGGACCGGGATGCGGCGGGGTCAGTGCATGCATCATCAGGAAGGCGCCGATGGAGGGCAGCACGTAGAGCATGAAGCTGCCCCCGAGCCGCCGCGCGACGGTGTAGATCACCGGCAGCATCACGATGAAGCCGGCGTCGAGGAAGATCGGGAACGCGTAGAACAGCGAGGCCACGGCGAGTGCCAGCGGGGCCCGCTTCTCCCCGAAGGTGTCGAGCATCTTGTCCGCCAGGACCTGGGCGCCGCCGGAGACCTCGACGAGTCGTCCGAGCACGGCGCCGAAGCCGATCAGCAGCGCCACATTGCCCACGGTGGTGGAGAAGCCGCCGACGACCACGGAGAGCACGTCCTCCACGGCGATCCCGGCCGCCAGGGCGGTGATCAGCGAGACGATGATGAGTGAGAAGAAGGCATGCAGCTTGACCTTCACGATCAGCACCAGGAGCAGGAGGATGGAGCCCAGCGCCAGGGCCAGCAGGGCCGGGGTCGGCAGCTCGAAGGCGAGCGTCAGTTCTTCGTTCATTTCTTGCCCTTGGGGGCGGGTCCGAGCTCGCGCACCAGCTCACCCATGCGGGCGTAGGCCTTGTTGCGGTACGCGATGAGCTCCGCCTTGGTCTCATCGTCGAAGTCCCCGGTCCAGCCCTTGCCGTTCTTCAGACCGTGGCGTCCGGCGTCGACGTTGTGCTTGAGCAGCTCCGGTGCGGCGAGACGCTCGCCATAGGCCTCGGCGAGGGTGTTGAATCCGAGCCCATAGACGTCCAGGCCTGCCTGGTCTGCGATCGCGAACGGGCCGAAGAAGCCCAGCCGGAAGCCGAAGGTCGTGCGCACGACGGTGTCGACGTCCTCGGCGGTGGCGATGCCCTCCTCCACCACGGAGGCGGCCTCCTTGAGCAGCGCGTACTGCAGTCGGTTGAGCACCATACCGGGGGTGTCCGCGACCTCGGCGCCCTCGCGGCCGGCGCGGGCCAGCAGCTCCTTCACCGCGTCCACGACATCGGGGGTGGTCGCCTCGCCGGAGACCAGCTCGACGCCGGGGATGAAGGGGGCGGGGTTGGAGAAGTGCACGGTGAGGAACCGCTCGGGATGCTTCACCGCGGAGACCAGGACATGCACCGGGATGGTCGAGGTGTTGGTGCCGATGATCGCGTCGGGACGGGCGTGGGCGGAGATCTTGCCCAGCACCTCCCGCTTGACCTCTGGGGATTCGAACACGGCCTCCTCGATGAAGTCCGCCTGCGCGACGGCCTCCTCCAGGGTGCGCCCGGCGGTGAGGTTGGCCTTGATCCGTTCGGTGGAGCCGGCGGCGTAGAGCCCCTGGTCCTCGAACTCCTGGGCCTCGATGAGCAGCCGGGCGAGGCCCTTGCGGGCGGCCTCGACGTCGACGTCGACGATCTCGACCTGCAGGTCTGCCAGCGCGAGGGACTGGGCGATGCCGCCGCCCATGTAGCCCGCGCCGACGACGGTGACAGTGTTGATGGTTCTAGTCATGGGTCTGGAGTCTCTTTCGTGAGGGGGAGGTTCGGGCACCACCGTGGTGCGGTGGTGGATCAGCTGATCTGCGGACGCGAGGCCCGCGGAGCTCAGGGGCTCTCGGCGGCTGCGGTGCGCAGCGGACTGTCCTGGTATGAGGTCAGGACCTGCCGGATGTAGCTGCTGTTCTCGGCGCAGACTCCGATGGAGTCGGAGCCGTAGTGCTCGCAGCAGAACGGGCCGCTGTAGCCGAGCTCCAGGGCGCGAAGGATGATCTTGCGGTAGTTGATCAGCCCGTACTTCAGCGGCATCGGCGTGGAGGAGTAGCCGCCCACCGCCGGGTCCTCGTCGCGGGTGTAGTTCTTGATATGCCAGAAGTTGGCGTGGGGCAGGACCTTCTCGAACATCTCTTCGTAGTCGGGCATCGGGCGGTGCAGCCGGATGAAGTTGCCGAGGTCCGGGTTGAGCCCGACGGCGGGATGGTTCACCTCGGCGTGGAAGGCGACCGCCTCGTCGGCGGTTCCGAGGAACGTGTCCTCGTACATCTCCAGGCTCAGTTCGATGCCGTTGGCCTGGGCGTGGTCGCCCAGTTCACGGATCCGCTGCACCGCAAGAGGCCGCAGGGCCGGGTCGTCGTGGTGCCCCTCGGCCAGCCAGAACCACAGCGCCTGCTCCTGAGCGGGGGTCAGCGCCTGCATGAAGCCGGTGTTGACGATGGTGGCGCCGAACTCGGGGGCGATATCGATGAGCCGATGGGCGTCGGCGAGATTCGCCTCGCCGTGTTCGCGGTCGACCACGGAGTTTCGGGTCATCGAGATGGACGAGATCTTGAGTCCCTCGTCGGAGAGGACCTGCTTGAACTCCTCCAGGCGGGCCGGGGAGAGCTTCTGCAGGGGCAACCATGCGTCGGTGGGGTCGATGTGATCGAACCCGAGTTCGCGCATCTGACGCAGGCAGTCGGACCAGTAGGTCGTCGATGCCTGCCAGACCGGAACACCCTCGGAGGTCTTGCCTCCGAAGGCGAGCATATTGCCGGCGATGGGCCATGAGGCTGCTGTGAACATTTGTTCCCTTCAAACGTGCGTGCGGGTTCATCCTGGGACAGTTGGCGATCTGTGTCAAGCATCACACCTCGGGGTGGGCGTGCATGAAGGGCTACCCGAGCCCGCTGACGTGGGGCTTCTCGGCGGTGGAGGCGATTCTGAGAATCTCGAGATAGCCCTGCAGGGTCCAGGCGGCACGACCGACGAAGAGCCCCTGGACCCCGGGGATCAGCAGCATCTCGAGGGCGTTCTCGGGAGAGACGGATCCGCCGTAGAGCAGCGCCTGGACCTTCCCGGCGTATTCGCGGCTAAGCACCTCGAAGGGTTCGCGCAGCTCCGCAGCGGTGGCCGGGCGACCCTGGGCACCGATGGCCCAGATGGGTTCGTAGGCGATGAGCACCCGGCTCAGCTGGTCTGCGGGGAGACCGCGCAGCGCCCCACGCGCCTGCTCCAGGATGTACGCGGCGGTCTCGCCACGCTCCTGGACCTGCGCGGGTTCACCGATGCACAGCAGCGGCACCAGGCCGTGGCGCAGCACGCTCGCCACCTTCAGCCGGGTGGTCTCGATGGTCTCGCCGAAGTGCTCGCGGCGCTCGGAGTGGCCGATCTCCACCAGCTCGGCCCCGGCGTCGGCGACCTGAGGCACGGAGATCTCCCCGGTCCAGGCGCCGTCGTCCTCCCAGTGGGCGTTCTGCGCCCCGAGCCGCACGACGCTGCCCCGCCCAGGCACATCAGGCTCCCCAGGCGCACTCTGCGCCGTCAGCTCCGCGGCCACCGCAGCCAGCGCGGTGTGCGGCGGAATGATGAAGGGCTGCACCCCGTGCAGCAGCTCAGGGCGCTCCTGGAGGGCCGAGCTCAGCCCGGCGGCATAGGCGCGCGCCTCGCTGAGCGTCTTGTTCATCTTGAAGCTCGTGCCGATCCAGCGCGTCATCGGCTCAACGACCCCAGATGCTCGGCGAGCGCGGTCATCAGCAGCGCGAAGGAGGTGGCACCCGGGTCTGGGGTCCCCAGGGACTTCTCCCCCAGCACACGGGAGCGCCCGAGCCGGGCCTTGAGCTCGGAGGTCGAGGCCGCAGCCTCGGTGGCCACTGCGGCCGCGGATTCCAGGGCGGCCGAGAAGCCTTCCCCGGCCTGGAATCGATCCTGCAGCGCCCGCGCGAAGGGGACGGCGGCGTCGATCATGGTCTTGTCCCCGGGCTGGGCACCACCGAGTCGCTGCACCGCCTCCACGGCATTGTGCAGCGCCCTCACACCTTCGGCCTCCTCGGGGGCAGAGGTGTCCGAGAGCGCCCGGGATGCGGCGGTCAGCGCCGAGCCCCAGAGAGCGCCGGAGGTGCCACCGGCAGATTCGGCCCAGGCGGTGCCGGCATGGACCAGCAGCGTGCGGGCGCCGGCTCCACGCTCCAGGGCCTTCAGACCCGCCTCCACGGCCCCTCGGGTGCCGAGCACCATGCCCTGACCGTGGTCGCCGTCGCCGGCGACGGCGTCGAGACGACCAAGCTCAGTCTCGTGGGTGGCGCAGACCTCGGCGAAGCGTTCCAGGAGACCTTGGACCGAGGCGGCGGCGGTCTGGGACTCGCTGGAGGCCTCCGGCACCTGCTCCTCACCGGGGGTATAGAACTCTTTGCGCGGCACCCGCTCGGCGTGGGCATCAAGGCTGCGCAGATCGCCGCGACGATAGGCGGGGGTGTCCACGGCGGCGGTCCAGTGCTGCTCGAGCTCCTCATCGAGGAAGACCAGGGTCAGGGAGAGTCCTGCCATGTCCAGGCTGGTGACGAACTCTCCGACCTCGGGCGCGACGGCGGTGAGTCCGGCCTCGGAGAGTCGCTCGGCCACGCGGTGGTAGACCACGAAGAGCTCCTCGTACTTCACCCGGCCGAGCCCGTTGAGCAGCACAGCGACGCGGCCGGACCGGCCCGCCGGCGCCTCCTCCATGAGGCCTTCGAAGAGCAGATCTGCGACCTCTTGCGCGGTTCCCATCGGAATGTCGCGGATCCCGGGCTCGCCGTGGATGCCGAGCCCGACCCCCATGGTGGCTGCGGGCACGTGGAACAGCGGCTCCTCGGCTCCGGGCAGCGTGCAGCCGTCGAAGGCCACTCCGAAGGAGCGGGTCGCGTCATTGGCCTTCCAGGCGATGCGCTCCGCCTCGTCGAGTCCGGCTCCGGCCTCGATGGCGGCTCCGGCGATCTTGAACACCGGGAGGTCTCCGGCGATGCCTCGGCGGTCTCGGTGGTTCTCCCGGGTGTTGGAGGCGACGTCGTCGCTGACTCGGATGATCCGCACGTCCACGCCCTCCGCGCGCAGCTTCTCCGCCGCGGCGCCGAAGTGCAGGACATCACCGGCGTAGTTGCCGAAGCCCATGATCACGCCGCCGCCGTTCTCGGCGTTGCGCGCCACGGAGTAGACCTGGGAGGCCGAGGGTGAGGAGAAGATGTTCCCGCAAGGGGCTCCGTGTCCCATGCCGGGCCCGACCCAGCCGGCGAAGGCCGGGTAGTGTCCGGAGCCGCCGCCGATGACCAGTGCCGGCTGGCCGGCAGGGGTCTCGGTGGATCGGACCACACCGCCGTGGACCGCCGTCACGTACTGGGGGTTGGCCGCCGCGAAGCCGAGCACGGCCTCCTGGGCGAATGCGGATGCGTCGTTGAGCAAGTAGGTCATGACTGTCCTCGGGGTCCGGGATCTGTACTCCCGAGATCGGCAGTACAGATGTTCTGTGACATATGTGCTGAGGCCACACTAGAGCAGGAGACGTGATCGGCACCACTTCTGCGGCAGAGTCGGTGGGCCATCCCAGATACGATGGCCCGATGGAGGCAACTGAGGTCACGAAGGAGGCAGCCGCGGGCACATCCGAGCTGGAGCGCCTGTACCGCGCCGCCCAGCTCTACTACGAGCAGGGCGCCACGCAGGCTGAGGTGGCCGAGCAGCTGAAGATCTCACGCCCCTCGGTGAGTCGCATGCTGGCCGAGGCGCGCGCCCAAGGGATCGTCGAGATCCGGGTGCACCGACCCGCCTCGACCGGCATGGATGAGCTCGGCGAGCGGCTCGCACTGAAGCTCGGCCTCGACGGCGTGCATCTGGCGCCGGGGGATCAGTCCCAGCGCGTGGGACTGGGCCTGGGACCGGTGACTCGCCAGGCCCTGGCCGAGACGAACCTGCGCGCCGGCGACGTGCTGCTGCTGGCCTCGGGAGAGACCACCTACGCACTGGCCCAGCAGCGGTTGGGAAACTTCTCCGGGGTGGTGGTGGCACCCACCGTCGGAGGCCAGGCCGAGCCGGACCCCTGGCACCAGACCAACGAGGTGGTCCGCGCCTTCGCCGCCACCTCAGGCGGCTACCCGCACTACCTCTTCGCACCCTCGATGCCCTCGGAGGCGCTGCTCTCGGCGCTGCAGGACGACCCCGGGTATCGCCAGGTGGTCGCCGACTGGAACTCGGCAAAGGTGGCGCTGGTGGGCATCGGAGCCGCACCGCTGTCGCGAAACTCCATCGCCCAGTCGGTGCCGAGGAATCACCCGAACCTGGCGAAGTCGATCGGTGATGTCTGCCTGGCCTTCTATGACCCGAAGGGCGATGAGGTCACCTTCCCAGGCAGCGAGCGCATGGTCCGGGTCCCGGGATCCACGCTGCGCGCGGTGCCCACGCGGATCGCCGCCGCGGTGGGCGCGCATAAGGCACCGAGCATCATCGCCGCAGCCAGCGCCGGGTGGTTCAACATCTTGGTGACCGATGAATCAACGGCTCGCGCCGTGGATCGTCAGCTCTAGCTGCAGCTGCCGGTGTCCTCGTAGCGGGTGATCGCGCCGACCTTCTCCGCCGAGGAGCTGGCCGGATCAAACTCATGCTTGAGCCACTCGTCCACGAGCTTGCGGGCGAGCTCCTTGCCGATCACGCGTTCACCCATGCAGAGGATCTGCGCGTTGTTCGAGAGCACCGCGCGCTCGACCGAGTAGGCGTCATGAGCGGTCACGGCGCGCACTCCCCTGACCTTGTTGGCGGAGATCGCCACGCCGAGTCCGGTGCCGCAGATCAGCACCGCGCGGTCGGCCTGGTCTGAGGCGACCCGCTCTGCCGCGGCCACGGCGATGTTCGGATAGGCCGTCTTGTCGGAGGCGTCGCCGACGCCGACATCGACCACTTCCGCCACCCGTGGATGGGCTTCGAGGTCTGCCTTCAGCGCCTGCTTATAGGAGTGACCGGCCTCATCGCTGCCGATGACGATACGAAACTGACTCTTCATGGTGTCTCCTCCACTGGTGCCGGGGCTCTGAGTCCATGCTACGTGGAGTCGAACAAACGTCAAATACATCTGTTCACGATCCGAGCCCTGGACGCGAAAGAGCCCCCCATCGGCACCGATGAGGTGCGGACGGGGGGCTCTTCGAGCCGGCTCAGGATCTAGTCGATCAGGAGGCGGTGCCTGCCTTGTCCAGGTGCGAGCGGATGAACCACTGGAAGAGCTCGAGCTCCCTGACCTGCCCGACGAGCAGGTCTTCAGTGATCGGGTCGAGCTCGCCGACCTTGTTGAGCACATCGCGGTGATCGCCGATGACGCCGTCGTAGACCTTCTCGAGCTCGGCCAGGTGGGTGGCTCCGTCGGCCTTGAACAGCGGGTAGTCCTCCCAGTGACGCTTGGAGACCAGCTCGCCGCTGAGGCCCGAGGGAGATCCGCCGAGGGTCGCGATGCGCTCTGCGACCTCGTCCGCGAAGCCGCGGACGACCTCGGTCTGCGGGTCGAGCATCTCGTGGATCGCGATGAAGTTCGGGCCCACGACGTTCCAGTGCACGTGCTTGAGCACGAGGTGGAGATCATTCAGGGCGTACAGGCGGCTCTGCAGCAGGCCGGCGATCTCGTGGCCGTTCTCCTGCGCGAGACCTGGAGCGGTGTAGTCGGAGTACTTCTGAGTCATGTGACACTCCTTGTGCTGTTGAGGCAATTGGCGCTGTTCGGCGCCGACCCTCTTGATACTAATGATTCAGAAAAGCGCTGGCTAGGCAGATGAGCCTATCCTCAGTTGAGTTCGCTCACGCCACCGGCTCGATGACCTCCAGGCCTCCGAGGTAGCGGCGCAGCGCCTCGGGAACCCGGACCGTGCCGTCGGCCTGCTGGTGGTTCTCCAGGATGGCCACCAGCCAGCGCGTGGTCGCCAGGGTTCCATTCAGCGTGGCCAGCGGCCTGGTGGGCCCCTTGGATCCGTCTTCCTTGAGCGTGCGCTCGCGGATGTTGAGCCGGCGCGCCTGGAAGGTGGTGCAGTCGGAGGTCGACGTCAGCTCACGGTAGGTCTGCTGCGAGGGCACCCATGCCTCGCAGTCGAATTTTCGCGCGGCCGAGAGGCCGAGGTCTCCAGCGGCGATATCGACCACCCGGTAGGGCAGCTCCATCTTCTGAAGCATCTGCTCTTCCCAGGCCAGGAGCTTTGCATGCTCCGCGGCGGACTCCTCGGCGGTGCAGAAGATGAACATCTCCAGCTTGTTGAACTGATGCACGCGCAAAATTCCACGAGTGTCGCGTCCGTGGGAGCCGGCTTCGCGGCGGTAACACGTGGACCAGCCGGCGATCCGCTCCGGCCCCTTGTCGAGGTCGAGGATCTCGTCGGAATGATATCCGGCGATGGCCACCTCGGAGGTGCCCACCAGATAGAGGTCATCGCGCTCGAGCCGGTAGATCTCGTCGTCGTGCTCCACGTCGAACCCGGTGCCTGCCATGGTCTCCGGGCGGACCAGGGTGGGGGTGATCATCGGGGTGAAGCCGGCCTCGACCGCCTGATCCATGCCCATCTGCATCATGGCCAGCTCAAGACGTGCGCCGATGCCCTTGAGGAAGTAGAACCGGGAGCCCGAGACCTTCGCACCGCGCTCCATGTCCAGTGCGGCGAAGGACTCGGCGAGCTCCAGGTGATCCTTGGGCGTGAAGCCCTCTGCGGCGAAGTCGCGGGCCGCGCCCTCCTCGCGCAGCACCACGAAGTCGTCCTCTCCGCCGGCGGGGACCCCCTGATGGATCAGGTTCGGGAAGGCGCCCTGGAGTCTGCGCAGCTGCTCCTCAGCCTCCTGGGACTGCGCCTCGGCGGCCTTCACCTGGTTCGAGAGCTCCTTGACCTCAGCCAGGAGCTGCTGCTTCTGCTCCCCCGCGGCCTGTGCGACCCGCTTGCCGAAGGACTTCTGCTCCGCGCGCAGGGTCTCGAAGCGCGTGATGGCGGCGCTTCGCGACTGCTGCGCGGCGATCAGCGCGTCCACGGCGGACTCCTGCGCCTGACGCGCGCGCTGGCTGGCCCGGTACTTCTCGGGATTCTCGATGAGGTCCTTGATGTCGATCACGTCCCCCAGCTTATCGCCACCGGAGGCTGGTGGGCGCGCGAGGCTGGGCTGACGCCCACCGGCAGCTCAGCAGGCCCGGGCTGAGATCCAGCTCCGCCGGGAACTCACCGCAGTAGACTGCTGATGATGACTACCGCCACGCTCAGCACCCTCTTCTGGTCCACGCTCGTCCTTGCTGCGATCCTGCTCGTCGCCGTGGTCTGGCTGGGCGTCGCCCACCACCGGCTGCGCCGCAGCACGGGCCGACTCACCCGGCAGCTTCAGGACGCCCCGGCGGAGGGCACCGCGGCGGCCCAGGCCCCGGGGCGACTGGTCGCGGTGGTCGTGAACACCATCAAGGACTCCGCCGACGACGTGGTGCGCCAGATCCACTCGGCCTGCTCCCGGGCAGGCATGCCCGCCCCGCTGGTGATGGCATCGAGCGCAGAGGATCCCGGACATGAGATGACCCGGCGAGCCATGGAGGCCGGCGCAGTCACCGTCATCGCCGCCGGAGGTGACGGCACCGTGCGTGCCGTGGCCGCCGAGCTGGCCGGAACCGAGACCGCGCTGGGCATCGTGCCGCTGGGGACCGGCAACCTCTTCGCCCGCAATATCGGGCTGCCGTTCCAGGATCTGCGGGCCTGCGTGGATGAAGCCCTCCACGGCCGCAGCCACCGGGTGGACACCCTTGACCTGAGCCTGGAACGACCAGACGGCAACGTCGAGGAGGAGAACTCGCTGGTCATCGCCGGCGGCGGGCTGGATGCCGAGGTCATGGGTGACACCCGCGAGGCGTTGAAGCAGCGCGCCGGCTGGCTGGCCTACGGCGAGGCCGGGCTGCGCCACATCATGGGTTCGCGTTCCAGCGTCACCATCTCGGTCGACGACGGCGAGGCGCAGACTCACCGGGTGCGCTCGGTCCTGCTCGCCAACTGCGGCTCCCTGCAGGCCGGCATGCTGCTGGTGCCTTCGGCCAAGTTCGACGACGGGCATATGGATGCAGTGCTGTTCACTCCGCGCCATGCGTGGGACTGGGCAAGGATCATGGCCAAGACCGTGACCCGCTTCGCAGCGGACATTCCGGTGATGACCGTGCGGCAGGCCAGGCGCGTCACCGTCACGATGGACGAGCCGATGCCGTTCCAGATCGACGGTGACGCCGTGGGTGAGGTCATCAGCGTCTCAGCGCGGGTCCGCCCGCATGCTCTGGTGGTCAACGGCGTCTCCGTCCGCGGCATCCAGGAGCTGGAAGCCGCGAACGAAGACACCGAGTCAGACGAGGCTCCGGATCAGGGGGACGAGCCGAAGCTCACGAAGGGGCGGATCACCAAGGCGCCCCAGGGAGCCTGAACAGCTCCCCGGGGCACCAGATGGTCGTTCAGCTCCGCTGACCAGAGGGGATCAGACGCCTGCTTCTTCAAGGATGCCGCGGCACTCCTCGAAGCTGGCGTCATCCTCCCAGGCGGACGCACCTTCTTCATGCTCCACCAGCGTGCGCTGAAGGATGCAGTAGGTGGGCTTGCGCTCGTAGTCACCCTCATGCAGGGTCGCGTCGCCCTCACCGGGGAAGGTGTTGGGCACCCAGCTCTGCGCATCCAGGGTTCCCCAGATGGTGAAGGAGTTGCACAGGCTCACGTCCAGGCAGGCCTGCAGCACCGTGGCGTAGCGCTCTGCGGCGCCCGCGCGATCCTCCGGCGACATCATGTCGTTCTCATCGACCTCGCCGCGCACGTCGATCTCGGTCACCGCGGTGTGGATGCCCAGGTCGTCGAAGCGCTGGAGATTCTCCTGGTAGCTGTCGTCGAACCCGTACTGCATGGACAGATGGGTCTGGGCGCCGAAGCCGTGCACCGGGACTCCACGTTCGAGCTGCTCGCTGATCAGGTCGTAGTACCGATCGGCCTTGGCGTTGAGGCCATCCACGTTGTAGTCGTTGTAGAACAGCAGCGCGTCAGGATCCTCCTCATGCGCCCAGGTGAAGATGTCGTCAAGGATCTCGGGCCCCAGCTCGCGGATCCAGATGTTCTCGCTGTCGCGGATGCTCGCGGCCTCGTCGTCCTGGAAGATCTCATTGGCCACGTCCCACTGGTCGATGCAGCCGGCATAGCGCGAGACCACGGTGCGGACATGGTCTTCGAGGATCTCGCGCAGCTCAGCCTCGGAGAAGTCACCCTCCTCGAGCCAGTCCGGGTTCTGCGAGTGCCAGGACAGGGCATGGCCGCGCAGATCCATACCGTTGACCTCCGCGAAGGCGACGACGGCGTCGGCCTGCTCGAAGTCGTAGACCCCCTGCTCCGGCTGGACGAACTCCCACTTCAGGTAGTTCTCGTGGGTCACCGACGAATACTCCTGGGCGACATGATCCCGGTACTCCGGGTCCGAGGGGAACGGATCGGGGTAGTCGGCGTCGGAGTGGTGTCCGCCGCCAGCCGCGATGTTGCCGATCCGCAGATCCTCCGGAGCGACGCCGGCCAGGGAGTCGCGCTCCCAGGCGCCCTCGACGGCACCACCCTCCGGCGTGAACTGACACTGGGTCTGCCCGGGCGCGTCCGTTCCCCCGCCGTGGCCGGGTCCCTTTCCGTTGCCCTTGGCGTGATCCGGAGGTCCGGGCTGACCCGCATGATCGGGCTTGCCGGGCTGGCCCGCGTGATCGGGGCGCCCCTGGGACTTCTGTCCCTGCTTGTCCGCGGCCTTGGCGGCGATTCCTTCATCTGCTGTCTGGCTGCTGGCCTGGTGTGCCGGGACAGCGCCTGCCATGGCGGGCGTGCCGAGCGCGAGTGCGCCCGCACAGACCACCGCGGCGGCCAACGTTCGTCGGTTCGATCGGGTGAACATGCATTCTCCTCGTTGTCGCCATTGACTTGCATGGACGGCGGCGTGTGCCGCGATACAAGAGGGCGGCCCGGACCCCTCGGTCCCAAGAACCCGCTGAGCAAGACTTCTACACCACGAGATATCGGAAATGTGAGTCAGGACACCATTTTGTATCACGAGAAGACTAAAAAAAGATCACAGCTGTGTCAAGGCTCACACGGCTTCCAGTCACGGGTCTGGGCGCGCTTACGCGTATCTGAAGCGAGCTGATCCCACTCCCCCGGCTCCCACCCTCGGCTTCGCCGAGCGCGGGGCCCGCGCCGGGCTCGCTTACGCGTGTCTCAGCGAGCTGATCCCACTCCCCCGGCTCCCGCCCTCGGCTTCGCCGAGCGCGGGGCCCGCGCCGGGCTCGCTTACGCGTGTCTCAGCGAGCTGATCCACGCGGCGGCGGCGGTGAAGGCTTCGTCGGAGACTTCTGCTGTGAGCAGCTGAGTCTTGCGATCCGCTCGGGGGTAGGACCCGAGGAATCGAATTCCGGGCGCGATCCGGTGGATCCCGGCCAGCGCGTCGGCCACGCGCGCCTCTTCGATATGACCCTCAATATCGATCGAGAAGTAGTAGAGCCCCAGACCGTCACCGGTGGGTCGGGATTCGATGCGACAGAGGTTCACACCCCGGGTCGCGAAGTGCTCGAGCAGCTCCATCAGGGCTCCCGCCCGGTCCTGTGGCAGCGGAATCATGATCGTCGTCTTGTCCGCCCCGGTCATCGGTGGGATGGCACCGGGCCGGGAGACCAGCACGAACCTGGTCACCGCGCCGGTCACATCTTCGATGCCGCGCTGCACCACACTCAGGCCCAGCTGCTGGGCCACCAGCGGCGAGCAGACCGCGGCGTCGGCCACGGGAGTCTCTTCCAACAGCCCACGGGCCGCAGCGGCGGTGGATGAGGCGGGCACGAACTCGGCTTCCGGGATCGCAGAGTCGGCCCAGCGCCGCACCTGGGCCCAGCCATGAGTATGGGTGGAGACGGTGCGGATCTGCTCCAAGGCCAGAGGAGCCGCGGCCGCCAGCACGAAGCTGATCTCGACCAGCTCTTCGCGCAGGATATGCAGCTCGTGCGCCACGGATATGGCATCCAGGGTCGCCGTGACCCCACCCTCCACCGAATTCTCGATCGGCACCATCGCGGCGTCGACCTCACCGGATTCGACCAGGTTCAGAGCGGTCAGCACCGAGCCGGCCGGCACGCGCTCCGCCTGGTCCGCACCGGGCACCTGCAGCAGGGCGGCCTCGGTGAAGGTGCCAGCGGGCCCGAGGAAGGAGTACCTCGACGCGCTGACCACGGACTGCGCGGCGACGATCGCGGCGGGGTCATTAGAGCGGCTCATCGAACCTGAGGCGCTTCGCCGGTGGAGGACTCCATCGGACGCCCGGCCTCGAGCCAACCTCCCATGCCCTCGGCGACGAACACCGCGGAGTAACCCTGAGCGGTCAGCCAGGCCGTGATCTGCACCGAACGTCCACCGGTGCGGCAGATGACGTAGTAGTCCTCATCCGGGTCGAGTTCCGCCTCGAACCGTGCCGGGACTTCATCGACCGGCATGTGCAGGGCCCCCGGGGCGTGACCCTCGGCGAACTCATAGTCCTCGCGCACATCCAGCAGCGCGGCATCGGCGGGAACCTCTGCGGCGCGGACGGTCTCGAAATCTGCCATCTGCGGCCTCCTTCAGTGCGGAACGATCTTCTCTGCTGCGCTGTCAAGACTAGCGCCTGCCAAGTTCCGTCCGCATAGAGTGAGCCCATGGTGCATCCAGCCGATCCCGCCCCACACCGCCGAGCACCCTCTCGGCTCCCCGCGCCTGTGTTGACCGACTTCCGCGCCGCCAGCGCCCTCGCGTGGCGCCAGGACCTCGTCGCCGGTGAGGTCACCGCCGTGGAGCTCACCCGCACCGCGATCACCGCCGCTGCGGCCCAGAACCAGCTCGGCGCATACCTCCACCTGGATCCGGAATCGGCCCTGCTGCGTGCCGCCGAGATCGATCAGGTCCGCTGCGCCGTGCTCGACTCCCGGTCGAGTTCGGCTCGGAGCGCCGCCATGGAGGAGCTCGCTGCGCGCGCGCCGCTCTTGGGGATGCCCACTGCCTTCAAGGATCTTCTCGACGTGGCCGGGATGCCCACCACCCGTGGCACAGCGGCCCTTCCCGCACGGACCCCCGCCCATGACGACCCCCTCCCCCGGCGGGTCCACGCCGCGGGGGCGATCAGCATCGGCAAGACCCAGGTCCCCGAGTTCGGGCTGCCCTGCTATTCGGAGAATGAACTCGCCCCTGCGGCACGGAACCCGCTGGCGCCGGAGCGTACTGCGGGCGGATCCACCGGAGGCGGAGCCGCCGCGGTCGCCGCGGGCATGCTCCCACTGGCGCCCGGCAGCGACGGCGGCGGTTCGGTGCGCATTCCCGCAGCCGCCTGCGGCCTGATCGGGCTGAAGCCCGGGCGCGGACGGCTGCCTGACGATAAGCAGGTCCGCAGCGTGCGCAACCTGGCGGTGTCCGGACCGATCGCCCACACCGCAGAAGATGCAGCCCTGCTCTTCGACGTGATGGCCGGTCACCGCTTCCGCCCCTCCGCCGAGGCGGACGGCCTCCCGGCAGGCCCGGCGCTGCGCCGGGTGCGCCATGCGCTGAACCATGGGATGGACCAGCTGAGCATCGGAGTGACCACAGAATCGCCGTTCTCCCCCGACCTGGACATCGTCCTCGCCGAATCGGCAGTCCTTGCCCTGGAACAGGGTCTGGCAGCACTGGAACAGCGCGGACACATCGTGGAGGGGAGCAGCCACTGCACCGGCGCGGAGACCTTCTGGCCCGACGGCTACCACCGGCACTTCCAGGCGCTGTGGACCACGCCGCTGGGCGAGCTGGATCCGTCGGTCGAACAGCTGGAGGCGATGGCCCCGCTGACGCGCTACTTCATCGAGCTCGCCAAGGATCGCCCGGAGGAGCAGACCCGGGAATCGATCGCCGCCCTGGAGGACTTCTCCACCGACGCCGAGGCCTTCATGGGCCCTTGGGACATTCTGGCCACGCCGATGCTGGCCTACGCGCCGCCTGAGATCGGCTGGTTCGCCAGCCTCGAACCGGAGGAGAACTACCGGGAGCAGTGCAGGTTCACCCCGTACAGCTCGGTGGTCAACGTGATGGGACTCCCGGCGATCAACGTCCCGACCCACACCGACGCCGAAGGGCTGAGCTGGTCGATTCAGCTGATCGGACGCACCGGGTCGGAAGAGCAGCTGCTGGCTCTGGCCGGCACCATGACGCAAGGCTGAAGGGCCAGGGACCTCGCCGGGGGCCGGCCCTCAGGGGCGCCAGCGCATACAACAGCGCCGGGTTCGATGCATCGAACCCGGCGCTGGGAATCTCTCAACTCCGCAGTGAGCGCGGCGGTGAGGTCAGATTCAGTTGTTCTTCTTCAGACCTTCAGCGAAGCCCTTGACGCTGTCCTTCGCGTCCTGAGCGACATCCTTCGCCTTCGCCTGGTTCTTCTGGCCCTTGCCTTCGGCCTCGGTCTCCCGATCGCCGGTCAGCTTGCCGAAGCCTTCTTTGGCGGAGCCGGTAGCTTCTTCGGTCTTGTTGCTCGTCTTGTCATCGAGTCCCATGGGTGACTCCTTTCGTCGGCGGACAGGTCTCTGGTCACGCTACCGACCGTGCTCAGGACTGTCACTCCGATTAGACACTTTCCAGGGAATTCACAGCCAACCGATGCCGCGTCGAAATCTAACCGTCGCGCCGCTCCGGCTCGGCGGCGGGTGGGTGGCGATCGGCCTGGGCGGCGAGGTCCTCGGCGTTGAAGGGAGTGGCCAGGGCGTCCTCGTCCTCCGTGGCGAAGCCGACGTCGGTGCCTCGCCAACGCGCGATCGCGCTCATCACGTGATGGATGGCCAGGGCGGCGAAGCTGCCCAGCGCGATCCCCTCAAAGACGATCTCGCCGAAGACCATGGTGAAGTTCGCGATCGCGATGATCAGCGGCACACCGGCGACGGCGAGGTTGATCGGGTTCGCGAAGTCCACCCGGTTCTGCACCCAGATACGCACCCCAAGCACTCCGATCATGCCGTAGAGCACGGTGCCGGCCCCGCCGAGCACCCCGACCGGCACGGTGGCGATGACTGCGCCGACCTTCGGCAACAGGGCCAGGGCAATCGCGAAGAGACCAGCCACCCAGTAGGCGGCGGTGGAGTAGACCCGGGAGGAGGCCATGACGCCGATGTTCTCGGCGTAGGTCGTGGTGCCGGAACCGCCGCCGGTGCCGGCCAGCATGGTCGCGGCACCATCGGCCATCAGGGCGCGTCCGGTGACAGGATCGAGGTCTCGCTTGGTCATCAGCGCCACGGACTTCACGTGCCCGACATTCTCGGCCACCAGCACCAGGACCACTGGGATGAAGAGGCCCAGCACGCCGATGTGAAAGGTCGGAGTGGTGAACTCTGGCAGGCCGATCCAACCGGCGGAGCCGATGCCGGAGAAGTCCACCTCGCCGCGCAACACAGCCACCAGGTAGCCGATGACCACGCCGAGCAGGATGGAGAGCCGACCGAGCAGCCCACGGAAGAGCACGCCGGCCAGCAGCATCGACACGATGGTGATCGTCGCGGTCACCGGCGCCTCGTTGACGTTGTTCCAGGCGGCCGGCGCCAGGTTCAGCCCGATCAGCGCCACGATCGCGCCGGTGACCACCGGAGGCATCAACCGCTGGATCCAGTGGCTCCCGGCGAAGTGCACGATCAGGCCCACTACCGTCAGTCCGAGTCCGGTCAGGAAGATCCCGCCGAGGGCTCCCGACATCCCGTACTGCGCCGTGGCGGCGCCGACCGGGGCGAGGAAGGCGAAGGAGGATCCGAGGTAGCTGGGGATGCGACCGGCCGTGATGATCAGGAACAGCACGGTCCCGATGCCGGAGAAGAACAGCGTGGTCGAGGGCGGAAATCCGGTGATCAGCGGCACCAGGAAGGTGGCCCCGAACATCGCCACCACGTGCTGCATGCCCACGCCGGTGGTCTGCAGCCAGCCCAGCCGCTCGTCGGGGGTCACCACCGCGCCGGGTCGGACCGTCTTGCCGTCACCGTGGAGCGTCCAGCCGAAACCTGGCAGGCGGCTCTTCTTCTGCGTAGTCATCACAGCCACCTTAGCTTCACCTGAGCACCGTCAGCGCAGGTCCTGAGCATGGGGCACATCACGTTCCAGTATTTAGACATTCATAAATTGGATCACATGATAATTACATTCGCAGTATTTCATCGTGAAGAAGTCGGCCATGTTCCAGTGCCCTTGGTACGCCTGGGATGCAACGGCACGGATAACCCTCGGACTAAACTTCTCCGAGCCCGCTGGGTGGGGATTTCACCACGTATTCACGAAGTTCTCGGTTGAATCTCAATGTTGGCTCACTACTGTGGAGGTCGATGCCTGAGACCGCAGATACCCCTGCCCAGAACTCCACCGACGCCTCCACGGGCTCGGAACGAGTTGAAATTCGCACGCCCACCGTGGCTGACGGCACCTCCCTGTGGAGGCTCGCCGCCGGAACCGGCGTGCTGGATGTGAACACCCCCTACGCCTACATCCTGTGGGTGCGGGACTTCGCCGAGACCTCGGTGATCGCCGAGGTCGACGGAGTGCCCGCGGGATTCATCTCCGGATACCGACGTCCGAGCGACCCAGAGACCCTGTTCATCTGGCAGGTCGCCGTCGACTCCCGCTTCCGCGGCCGCCGACTGGCCTCCCGGATGCTGGGCACCCTGGTGGACTCGGTCGCCCCGCGCCGACTGGAGACGACCATCACCTCCGACAACGCGGCCTCGATCGCGTTGTTCACCGGCCTGGCACGAGACAAGGGAGCCGAGATCACCACTGCTGCGCTCTTCACCGAAGCCGACTTCCCCTCAGCCGACGAGTCTGGCGAGGTCCATGCCGCCGAGGACCTCTACACGGTGGCTCCGCTGAACTGACCGGCTGACCGACAGACATCTATTGAGCACGCTCGCTTCGCTGCGCCGCCTCAGGCGGCCACGCCGTCGCTCCGAGTGACTATCCCGCCCGACTTCCCCGGAACGTAAGGACAGATGAGCACCATGGCTACAGACATCTTTGACACACGCGAATCCCAGGTCCGCAGCTACTGCATGAACTGGCCCGCCACCTTTGCGAAGGCCTCCGGCCCCTACCAGTGGACCGAGGACGGCACCCGCTACCTGGACTTCTTCTCCGGTGCCGGTGCCCTGAACTACGGGCACAACCACCCCGAGCTGCGCGACCTGGTGGTGGACTATGTCGCCAACGACGGCGTCACCCACTCCATGGACATGAAGACCCCGGCCAAGCGGCGCTTCCTGGAGACATTCGAGCGGGTCATCCTGGAACCGCGCAACATGGACTACAAGGTCATGTTCCCCGGCCCGACAGGCACCAACACGGTGGAGGCGGCACTGAAGCTGGCCCGCAAGGTCACCGGCCGCCAGCACATCCTGTCCTTCACCAACGCCTTCCACGGCATGACCCTGGGTGCACTCTCGGTGACCGGCAACTCGATGAAGCGCCGCGGCGCCGGCATCCCGCTGACGAACTCCTCGAAGATCCCCTATGACGATTACTTCGACGGCGACATGCCGGACTTCCTGTGGCTGGAGAAGATCCTTGAGGATTCCGGCTCCGGCGTGGACAAGCCCGCCGCGGTGATCGTGGAGACGGTCCAGGGCGAGGGTGGCCTCAACGCCGCGCGGATGGACTGGCTGAAGTCGCTGGCCGACCTGCTGCGCCGGCACAAGATCCTGCTGATCGTCGATGACGTCCAGGCTGGCTGCGGACGCACCGGAAAGTTCTTCTCCTTCGAGGAGGCTGGCCTCTACCCGGACATCGTCTGCGTGTCCAAGTCGATCTCCGGCTACGGTCTGGCCATGGCGCTGACCCTGTTCAAGCCCGAGCTCGACGTCTGGGAGGGCGGGGAGCACAACGGCACCTTCCGCGGCAACAACCTCGCCTTCATCACCGCCGCCCGCGCGCTGGAGCTCTTCTGGGCCGACGACAGCTTCCAGAACCAGCTCGCCGAGCGCATCACCGAGCTCAACGAGGGACTGAAGCGGATCGCCGAACACGTTCCCGGCTCCTCGATCCGGGGCCGCGGATTCCTCACCGGCATCCACTTCCCCAACCCCGACACGGCCGGCAAGGTCGCAGCCGAGGCGTATAAGCGTAATCTGCTGGTGGAGACCTCCGGACCGCAGGACGAGGTCGTCAAACTGATGCCCGCGTTGAACATCGAGTCCGAAGATCTGCAGAAGGGCCTGGCCATCATCGAGGAGTCACTCCTCGCGGCCACCGGCAACCTCGGAGAGCCCTCCCGCCTGCGAGCACCCCGGTAAACCCTTCACCCCCGCAACCTGAGCCGCCACTGATCGGAGATCTGCGTGTACACCTTGAACATCGACGCCCTCAACGGCACCGACCGCGACATCCAGCAGGAGAACTGGCGCTCCCGGCGCATGGTGCTGGCCAAGGAGAAGGTCGGCTTCTCACTGCATGAGACCACGCTCTACGCCGGCACCACCAATGAGTTCTGGTACGCCAATCACGTGGAAGCCGTCTACTGCGTGGGCGGCAAGGGCACGCTGACCGACCTGGAGACCGGAGAGAAGTACACCATCACCGATGGCTTCCTCTACATGCTCGACGGCCAGGAGAAGCACCGGGTCGAGGTGGAGGAGGAGATCCGCGTGGTCTGCGTCTTCAACCCCCCGGTCACCGGGCGCGAGGTCCACGACGAGAACGGCGTCTACCCGCTGATCCTCGAGGACGAGAACGCCTGATCTGCTGAACAGCTGAGCTCTTCGCTGCGCCGAGTCGCTGCGCACGACGGCGCCGGCCCACCTGAACCACGCAGAACTGACGTGGATGAGGCGGACCGGCGCCGTCGTCGTGTGTGGGGTGATCCACCTGGGAGGCCGTGACGCTCTGCGGGCCGACCAGGACGGCTGGAGGGTTGGAAGGTGGAAGGCGAAGATCCGGTTTTGGACTTCTGCCGGGAGCTGTGATGTGATGCACAAGACATGTGACCCATCACACGTGAGTCTTGTGTCACCACAATCACCTTCACTACGGATCGTCGGGCACGTACCTGCCCGTGAAAGGGACATATCATCATGGCTTCTGTGACCTATGCCTCCGCCAGCCGGATCTATACTCCGGGCGCGCGACCGGCCATCAATCAGCTTCAGCTCGAGATCGCCGACGGCGAGTTCCTGGTCCTGGTGGGACCCTCCGGCTGTGGCAAGTCCACCGCGCTGCGCATGCTCGCCGGCCTCGAAGAGGTCAACGAGGGAGCCATCATGATCGGGGGTGAGGACGTCTCACACGTCTCACCCAAGGATCGCGACATCGCGATGGTCTTCCAGAACTACGCGCTCTACCCGCACATGTCCGTGGCCGAGAACATGGGCTTCGCGCTGAAGATCGCCGGGGTCTCCAAGGAGGAGCGGGCCGATCGGGTGATGAAGGCCGCTGAGATCCTGGACCTGGTCCCCTACCTGGAGCGCAAGCCCAAGGCTCTCTCCGGTGGCCAGCGTCAGCGCGTGGCCATGGGCCGCGCGATCGTGCGCTCCCCCAAGGTGTTCCTGATGGATGAGCCGCTGTCCAACCTCGACGCCAAGCTGCGCGTGCAGACCCGTACGCAGATCGCCGCACTGACCCGCGAGCTGCAGACCACCACCGTCTACGTCACCCACGACCAGGTCGAGGCCATGACCATGGGCGACCGGGTGTGCGTGCTCAAGGACGGGGTGCTGCAGCAGGTGGACTCCCCGCGCAACCTCTACGACAACCCGGCCAACGTCTTCGTGGCCGGCTTCATCGGATCCCCCGCGATGAACCTGTTCCAGGTCAAGATCCAGGGCCAGGGCGTTGTGGTGGGCCAGGACGTCATCCCGATCCCCGACGGCCACCTGGACAAGGCTCACGGCGATCAGGTCACCCTGGGCGTGCGTCCCGAGGACATGGAGCTCAGCACCGACGGGACCGGCCTGCAGATGACCGTGGACCTGGTCGAGGAGCTCGGCGCCGACGCCTTCATCTTTGGCACTCCCGACGGCATCAAGACCTTCCAGCCCTTCATCGTCCGGGTGGACGGACGCCGTCCCCCGATGCGCGGCGAGCGGGTCACGATCAAACCGAACCCGAACCATGTGCACCTGTTCGATATCGAGAACGGACTGCGCCTCAACGGCTATGTCCCTGACCACACACCCCACGCATCACTCTCCGACGTGGAAGCCCTGGCAGACGCTGAAGACTGATTGAACCCAGCATCACCCCAGGTCAAAAAGGATTGACCGCCCTTGAGCCGGGGGTCGACGCCCTGGCATCCAGCAACTGCACAGGTAAAACCCCGTAGGGTGGGACTCATGGCCAATAGAGCACTGTCTATTGTCATTTCCATCGTGCTGATGCTGGTGGTCCTTCGGATCGCCCTCTGGCTGTTTGGCATCGTTCTAAACCTGTTCTTCAACATCGTTCTGGCGATCCTAGTGGTGGTGGGAATCTTCTTCATCATCCGGGCCGTCAGCAGACGTTAGCGAAACACCTTATGATCGACCAGACACATCATTATCGAAAGGCAGAAAAACATGGGACGTATCCTCCCGATCAGCTTGACCGCCATCCTCCTCATCGTGATCATCGTGATCCTGGTGACGTGATCCGCTGAATCTAGCAACACCTGAGAGGGCGGGATCCGAGTATTCGGGTCCCGCCCTCTTGCTGTGCCCGGCGACTCCCCAGCGCCGCCGCAGTGCACCGGATCGAAGCTCAGTCCTCGCTGAGTCCCGCGGCCGGTTCCACCTTCGACAGCGCCCGAGCCGGGAGCAGCGCCGCGAGCGCGGCGGCGAGCAGCGTGATCCCCCACAGCATCACCAGCCGCAGCCACGGAATCTCCACCGCAACGGCCCAGTCCTCGCGCGCCACCATGGAGGCGACACCGGCCCAGCCAAGGAACACCGCGAGGATGGTGCCGATCAACAGCGCCGCTGAAGCCAGCAGCAGCGCCTCGATGGTGATCATCTGCCCCACCGAGCGGCGGTTCATGCCGACGGCCCGGAGCAGGGCTGCCTCACGGCGACGCTCGAGCACCGAGAGCGAGAGCGTGTTGCTCACCCCGATCACCGCCACCAGCACTGAGGCTCCCAGCAGGACCAGCACGATCAGCAGCACCATGTCGATGGTCTGTGAGTAGCTGGCACGCATGAGTGCCCCGACGTCGTTGAACTCCTCCGTGTGATCCTCCAGCAGCCCCGCCAGACCGTAGGACTCCTCGGGGCCGACGCCCTGGGCGAGACGGATCAGCGTGATGCCCTGCGCATCGCTGAAGGCCCAGGGAGATGCCGCCTGGGCCGGATCGTCACCGGGCAGGGATCCCGCGGTGATCAGCACCGTCTCTGCCGGAAGCCATGAGGCGATGGAGGCCTCCACGGTGATCGCCTGGTCCTTGGCACCGGAGGAGGCCGTCCCATACGGCGTGAGTTCCACCTCGGCACCGTCACCGGAGAAGACCTGACCGTTGAACTGTTGGGCGAGGACCGCCTCACCGGAGCCCGGAGCGAGGCCCTCCGTGCGGGCCACCTCTGCGAAGGTCTCGTCATCGACAAGGATCACTCGACCCTCGGTGCTGCCCAGCTCGCCCGCCACCGTGGCGGGAGTGCCCGCGGCGCTGCTGAAGGATTCGACGAGGTCGCTCTCGGCGAGGTCTGCCTCCAGCTCCTCACCCACCGCAGACGCCGAAGCCTCCACCGGGTAGCGCTCGGCCAGCTCGTCGTAGAGCACCGTCTGCGCCGTGGAGGCCCCCACCATCATGGTGCCCACCAGGGTGACCCCGACCAGCAGGGCCGAGGCGGTCGCCGTCGTGCGTCCCGGCACCTGCTGGGCGTTGCGTCCGGCGAGCCGGGCGTTGACCCGCAGACCGGGCAGCCTGCTCAGGAGTGCGCCACCATGCGCCACCAGTGGCGGCACCACCAGGCGGGCCAGCACGAGGACTCCGCAGAAGCCGAGCATGGCGCCGGCCACCCCGACCAGCGGCGCCGGCAGGCCCAGTGGAACGTTCTCCCCTGCGGCGAGCAGCGCGGCGGTCAGCACCGCGGCGAACCCGCCCAGCGTCAGGACCAGTCCGATGACGATGCGCGCCCTCGACGGCCGCCCCGCTGCCGGGGTCAGCCCGACCGGGCGCAGCGCGGCCATCGGTGAGACGCGTCCAGCCTTGATCGCCGGGAGCAGGGCGGAGAGCACCGTGACCACCAGACCCAGTCCGAGCCCCACCGCGACGGCGAGCACCGTCGGGGTGGCCAGCGGGAGGTCCGGGGCGAAGGTTGCTCGGGCGATGGCCGAGAAGCCCAGCGCCGCGCCGGCGCCCAGCACGACGCCGGCCGCGCCGCCGATCAGCCCCAGCAGGCCGCCTTCGAGCAGGGTCGCGCGCTTGAGCTGCACAGAGGTGGCACCGATGGCGCGCAGCAGCGCCAGGGTGCGCGCTCGCGAGGCGACGAGCACCTGGAACGTGTTGGAGATGACGAGCCCGGAGACGAAGACCGAGATGCTGCCAAAGCCGATGGCCAGGTAGGCCAGCCCGTTCGCGCTTCCCGACTGCTGGGCCATGCGGGCATCGACGATCTCCTCGGTGGTCTGCACCTGCAGCGTGGTGAGGCTGGTGGCCCGATCCTCATCCATGCCCGCGGCCTGTTCGGTGATCAGCTCCTGGATCTGAGACTGCACCGCAGTGGCCTCCCCCTCGGCAGCGAGCTGCACCCGGATCTCTTCCGGCGAGGGGCTGGCGGGCATCCGCTCCATCCCTGCGCCGGTGAGGTAGCCGCGTGGTGCACCCTGGGTGTCCAGCACGCCTACGACGGTGTAGTCCTGCTCCACCACGGTGGGCTCCGCATCCTCCGGGGCGCCCTCCTCCGCGCCCTCGGCGTAGACGAACTCCTGGGCGGTCAAGGTGTCGCCGAGCTCGAGACCTCGGCCCTCGAGCGCCGCCGAGCTGATCACGACCTCGTCCGCGGCCTGAGCCTCACGCCCCTGAGCGATCTCACCGGCCCGGGTCGCCGACTGTTCGCCCACCTGGAAGCCGATCGTGGAGCTCCCGTCCTCGGCCAGCTCGCTGAGGTAGCCGGATCCGATGGCGTCGGCCACGGCCACGCCATCAAGCTCCTGGATCGCTTCGGCGAGCGCCACGTCCTCGCGCAGCGGCTCCTGGGTCTCCTCGTCCCAGCCGGAGACCCAGTGGGTCTCGATGATCAGGTCGCTGCCGGCGGCCTCGGCCTCGATCTGCTGGGTGAGGCCGCGGGTGAAGGAGTCCAGCATCAGGATTCCTGCCACGATGAACGCCACGGAGATGGCGACGGCGGCGCCGGCGGCGAAGAGCTTCCTGCCCGCCGAACGCAGGTTGACCCGCAGCACCGGGTTGCGGCTCATCGGCCAGCCTCGATCAGCGCGGCGGCGAGCTGTGCCGCGGTCGGACTCTCGAGTGTCCCGGCCACTCGCCCGTCGGCCAGCAGCACGGTGCGGTCGGCCTGGGCGGCGGCATTGGCGTCGTGGGTGACCATGATGACGGTCTGGGCGAATTCGTCCACCGCGGTGCGCAGCAGGCCAAGCACCTCGGCGCCGGTGGTCTGGTCCAGGTTGCCGGTGGGCTCGTCGGCGAAGATCACCGCGGGCCGACCCACCAGCGCCCTGGCCACCGCCACGCGCTGCTGCTGACCACCGGAGAGCTCGAAGGGACGGTGCTTCAACCGGTCGGCGAGCCCGAGCCGGTCGATGACCTGCTCGTAGAAGGTACGGTCCACGGATCCGCCGCCCAGGTTGGTCGGGAGCAGGATGTTCTCCTCGGCGGTCATCGCCGGGACCAGGTTGTACGCCTGGAAGATGAACCCGATGCTCTCGCGGCGGACCCGGGTGAGCTGCTTCTCGTTGAGCCCGGTCAAGGTGGTCTCGCCGCGCTCCGAGGACAGGATCACCTCGCCGTCGTCGGCGGTGTCCAGTCCGGCGAGCACATGGAGCAGGGTGGATTTCCCGGAGCCGGAGGGCCCCATCACCGCGGTGAACCTCGCGGCGGGGAACTCGATCGAGAGGTCGCGCAGCGGGTGGACCGCCGCGTCCTCGGCGCCGTAGGTCTTGTTCAGCGCCCTGGCGCGCAGCGCGGGAGTCAGTGTGGTGATCATGGACTTCACACTACGAACGGGCGGGGTGCTCCCACATCGGACCACAGGCCGGTCCGGACCTCATCCTGCAGGATGAGCTGCGGCGGTGCGGGAGTTCGGCGGCAGCGCCGGTTCAGGCCAC
Organism: Nesterenkonia aurantiaca; assembly: GCF_004364585.1. GTDB lineage: Bacteria > Actinomycetota > Actinomycetes > Actinomycetales > Micrococcaceae > Nesterenkonia > Nesterenkonia aurantiaca. Next base: position 607,429 of record NZ_SOAN01000001.1, read on the forward strand.
CAGCCCGGTCTCGTAGGCGAAGACCACGGCCTGGACCCGGTCGCGCACCTCCAGCTTCGCGAGCACCTGCCCCACATGGGTCTTCACGGTGGCCTCGGAAACGAATAGCCGGGCGGCGATCTCGGTGTTGGAATCTCCTGTGGCGAGCTCCAGCAGGATCTCCCGCTCCCGATTGGTCAGCCGATCCAGCCGCTGCTGCTGCCCGGCATCGGGGCTGCGCCGTCGGCCACCCTCGCGCAGAGTGGAGTCCAGCAGCCTGCGGGTGGTGGTCGGGGCGATCACCGCTCCGCCGGTGGTGACCGTGCGGATGGAGTCCAGCAGCGCCTCGGGCTTCACGTCCTTGAGCAGGAAGCCGGAGGCCCCCGCGCGCAGCGCCTCCAGGGCGTATTCGTCGGTGTCGAAGGTGGTCAGCACAATCACCCGGGTCTTCGACAGTGCAGCATCCTCGGTGATCCTCCGGGTGGCCTCGAGTCCGTCCATGATCGGCATCCGGATGTCCATGAGCACGACATCGGGAAGGTGCACGCCGGCTGCGGTGAGCGCGTCCTGGCCGTTGGCGGCCTGTTCCACCACCTGCAGGTCCGGCTGCGAGTCGATCACCATCGCGAACCCGGCGCGCAGCAGCGCCTGATCATCGGCGAGCAGGATCCGGATCTTCGCCGGTCCGGTCTCCGCTGCAGCGCCCCATCCGGTGTTCTGCCCTGGGTTCTGCTTAGAGTTGGAGGAGGGGTTCTCCTCGGGGTTCGAGGAGGCATTCTGAGCGGTGATCATGGGTTCTCCCGGCCATGGTTCGAAGGATTCGCCTCAGCGGCGGACCCTCCAGGCGATGCGGCTGCCGCAGTGCGCAGCGGGAAGCGGGCCAGCACGTCGAAGCCGCCCGCGTGCGCCCGGGTCGTCACAGTGCCGCCATAGAGCCGGGCCCGTTCGGCCATGCCGAGCAGTCCGGAGCCGGCGCCGTCGTCCGCCGTCGCCTCACCCAGGCCGGAATCGCGGATCTCCAGCATCAGTGCCGGCTCGGACTCCGCCGCCGTGGCGACCCAGACCTCGGCCTGGGCCTGCGGGCCAGCGTGCTTGAGCGTGTTGGTCAGCGCCTCCTGGACGATCCGGTAGGCCGCGAGGCCCACACCCTCGGGCAGCCGGGGGATGGACTCGCTGAGCATGTGCAGTCGGACCGGGAGGCCCGAGGCGGTGACATCGTCGATGAGCTGGGGCAGGTCGTCGACTCCCGGCGCGGGGCGCTTCTGGAGGGCACCCTCCTCCTCGCGCAGCACTCCGAGCATCCGGCGCATCTCGGTCAGCGCCTCGCGTCCGGTATCGCTGATCGTTGCGAAGGCGGCCTCGGCGCGGTCCGGGTGCTGCTGCAGCACGTACCTTCCGCCGTCTGCCTGGGCGATCATCACCGACATCGAATGCGAGACCACATCGTGGAGCTCCCGGGCGATGCGCATCCGCTCGGCGTCGACGGCCAGCCGCGCCTCCTGGTCCCGCTCACGGATGAGCAGCTGGTTGCGCTCCGAGATGGCCTCGAGCTCTCGACGACGACGGCCGGCCAGGTGCCCGGCGAGCCAGAAGACCAGAGCGATGGCGCCGGCGAAGCCGCCGGTGAGTCCGGCTCCGCCCAGCGAGTCTGTCCACTCGCCGCCATAGTCGTACTGCTGCATGTAGTACAGGTCCAGGTACACGAAATAGGCGCCCAGTGCCGCGGCCCCGAGCAGCGCCACGGCGAGATAGCTCCAAGAGACGCGCGGTGTGCCGTATTTCGCGCACGCATAGACCGCCAGCGGCACGGCGAGTGCGGAGACTCCCGGCGCCGCGCCGATCACCAGCTGCCCGGCGCAGAAGACCGCCATGAACCCGGCGGCCGCTCCGGGGTTGGTGCGTGAGAAGGCGAGCGGCAGGATGCACAGGGTCTCGACGATGATCCCCGCATACCAGGGGACCTCGATCCCGATCTCGCTGAAGGAGCGCCTGCCGCCGGAGTGCGAGAACAGCATCAGCACCAGCAGCGGCAAGACCTTGACCAGGGCATCGATCAACCGCTGCCGGGTGCGGGTCCTGGCCCCCTGGGGATCAGTCAGCGGCGGCATCGCGGCCTCTGCCCCGTTCCGCCGGCCCGGCTTCTTCCTGCCCGGCTTCTTCCCGCCCGGTTTCTTCCTGCCGGGCTGCTTCCTGCCCGGCTGCTCGCCGGGCCTCCTCACGGCGCTGCGCCACCTCCTCGGGCGCGTACTTCTCCACCATGCCCTTCTCCGGGCGGCCATGTTCGCGGCGGTAGCGCACGGTCTCCGAGACCAGGTAGATCGCAGGCCCGATGATCGGCAGCAGGAAGATCACCGCGCCCCAGATCGTGGTGTGTCTGCCGGTCTTGCCCGAGTCCTGGACCAGCACCATCAGTGCCGCCACCAGCAGCCCTACTGCGGTGACCGCAATCGCCCAGGCCCAGACGGGGTTGCTCTCGGTCAGGAGGCGGAGCGCGACCGCGGAGTTGAAGGGATTCACAGTCTCAGTCTAGAAGCCGCGCCTGGGCAGGGCCTCCTCCTGCGGGACCAGATCAGCGCCGGTGAGGCAATGCCTCGCCAGGTCAGACCCGGCTCTGCCGCAATGGACCCTGGCACGCTTAGACTTCGCTCACGGATCGACGTGGTGGGCCGGCACAGCCCGGTCCAGGGCCGCGCCGTGGTGGATCGGGAACCGAGAGGTGGACGGCATGGCGAAGCTCTCTGCACGCGGTGCCGCCTTCCTGCGAGCACACCTGATCCACCTGATCTGCGCCCTGGCACTGGCCTCCCTCGCGCTGACTCCATCGCTGGTGCCCCGCCCGACGGTCTTCCAGGGCGTCATGGCCGGGCTGTGGTTCATGGTCGGCTTCCAGCTCGGGTTCGCGGTGCGCGCCGCGGTCCGGGCTCTGGCTCGGCGTCTCTCCGGCAGATGGCCCAGGTCGATGGCAGGCCCGGACGCTCCTGCCGACTCCACTCGCGGCGGGCGGGAAGGGCGCTCACCGCTTCGCGCGGGGGGCCTCGCCGCTGCCATCGGCGTGGGGCTGTTCATCTACGTGATGGGCTACGGGGCGCTGGTGGTCTCTTGGCAGAACGAGGTCCGCGAACTGGTGGAGATGGAACCGGTCGACGGCCCCGGGCACGCCGCGTTCCTGGTGAGCATGGCCACGACGATGCTCCTGGTCTTCGGGATCGCCAAGGCGATCACCGCGCTGCGCGACGCGGTGGGACGCTGGGTGGCACGCCGAGGGGGTTCCGCGCGACGGACCCGCTGGGCCTCGCGGACCACGGCCGTCGCCGCGGTGCTCGCCCTGGTCCTGGGCCTGATCGGCGGTGGGCTCGGCGTCGTCGGGCGGATCTATCAGGACCGCGATGCCGGCACGCTTGAGGGCAGCTCGCCCCCGGTGCTGCCCGGCCGCTCCGGCGGACCTGGATCGGCCGCGGACTGGGACGGGCTGGGCCGACAGGGCCGCGCCTTCACCGGTGGCGGTCCCAGCGCGGCGCATATCGCGCAGGTCACCGGCACTTCGGCAGAGGAACCGGTCCGGGCCTACGCCGGACTGTCGCAGGGAGCAGACATGCAGGCCCGGGCGGAGCTGGTCGTCGAGGAGCTCGAGCGCCACGGCGGGTTCGACCGTGAGGTGCTGCTCGTCGCCACGCCCACCGGTTCCGGCTGGCTCGAGCCGCAGGCGATCGCGGCTCTGGAGTACCTCTATGCCGGGGACACCGCCGCCGCGTCGATGCAGTACTCGGTGCAGCCCAGCTGGGTCTCGTTCCTGTTCGACCCCGAACTTCCCCAGAATTCGAGCCAGGCGCTGTTCGACGCGGTCCACGCGCGGTGGCAGGCGCTGCCCGAGGCGGAGCGGCCCCGGCTGGTGGTCTACGGGCTGAGTCTGGGCGCCCTGGGCATGTCTGGCAGCTTCGAGAGTCTGGAGGACCTGCTGGCGCGCACCGACGCGGCGCTGTTCACCGGTCCGCCGGCGACCTCCGAGCCGTGGCGAACCCTGCAGGCGAACCGGGATCCCGGGAGTCCCGTCTGGCAGCCGATCTATCGGGACGGAGAGCGGGTGCGCTGGCAGTCCAAGCCCGGCGACTTCGCCGCGCCGGAGGGTTCATGGCGAGAGCCTCGCCTTGGCTATCTCCAGCACGCCACCGACCCGATCACCTGGCTGGATCCAGCGGTGATCTATCGCTCCCCCGAATGGCTGAGCGGGCCAGCGGACTCCGGTGGACGCGGCGCCGATGTCAGCGATTCGATGCGCTGGATCCCCGGTGTCACGTTCATGCATCTGGTGGCGGACATGCTGGTCAGCGAGGCGGTGCCGCCCAGCCACGGTCACAACTTCGGCGACGTCGCGGTGGACGGCTGGGCGCAGGTGCTTCCGGGCCATGAGCGCAGCCAGGCGCAGCTGGATGAGATCCAGTCCGTCATCGAAGGCATCGACACACACGACCCGACCTGGGAGTGAGGCTTGCACCGACCTGCGCTGACCTGCCCTCCGGAGTGGATCAGCGCTGCGGCCAGACGGAGCGCTCCCGCATGACCTCGGCGAGCGCCTCGGCGTCGTCGGTGATCAGTCCGTCCACGCCCATGTCCAAGAGCTCGCGCATCTCGGCAGGCTCATCGACCACCCAGACGTGGACCTGAAGGCCCGCCCGGTGGCAGCGCTGCACGAAGCGCGGGGTCACGACCCGGACCCGGCCCTGGGAGACCGGGACCTGTACGCAGTCGATCTCGGCGATGCGACCGCCGAGCCGGCCGATCAGCCCCAGCGGGCCCAGCAGCACGATCAGCGCGGTGGCCGCCCAGCCACCGGAGGCGGTGACCGGCCGGGTCAGCCGACGTCGGACACGGTGGCGTCGAGCATCGTTGAAGCTGGCGACGAGCACCCGGTCGTGAGCCTGGTGCTCCTCCACGAGACGCACGAACTCGGTGACCGCGGCGGCGTCCTTGAGGTCGACGTTGAGATGGACGTCGTCCCAGGCGTCCAGCAGCTCCTCAAAGCGCACCAGAGGTTCGCTGACGTCGTCTCCGGTGCCTACCCGCAGCTCGGCGAGCTCCGCCCAGGTCTTCTCGCTCAGCCGGCCACTTCCGGTGGTAGCGCGGTCCAGCTCCTCGTCGTGGAAGACCACCAGGGTGCCGTCGGCGGCCGTGCGGACGTCGATCTCCAGGTAGCGATAGCCGAGTTCGACCGCGTGGCGAAACGCGCCCATGGTGTTCTCCCGGCGCGGATCGGCGCCGCGGTGCGCGAAGGCCAGCGGCCGATGGTGCAGCGGGCCGGGCCGGGAGTTCAACAGGTACGGAACATCCCGGTAGGCGGGCCGGCGGTAGAGCCTGGGCATCTAGAGCTCTCCGGCGAGCAGCTTCTCGATCACCTGCGCCACGCCGTCCTCGTCACAGGAGGCTGCGGTGTGGTTCGCAGCAGAGCGCGCCTCCGGGTGGGCCGAGCCGACGGCCCACGAGGTGCCGGCCCAGCGGAGCATCTCGATGTCATTGGGCATGTCCCCGAAGGCGACGACACGTTCCTGATCGATCTGCTGGGAGGCGGCGTAGCGGGCCAGGCCGGCTGCCTTGTTCACCCCGGGGGCGGAGAGCTCCAGCAGGCTCACCCCGGGAGCGGAATGGGTGACGGTGAGCAGGTCCCCGACCATCCCCTGGACCCGGCCCAGGAACTCATCCGGGGCCATGGTGTCGGTCTTGCAGAGCAGCTTCACGACCCGGTCGGTCACGTGGGCGCTGGTGACGTCACTTCCCGGGGTCTGGGCCGCGTTGCTGAGCCCGTCGCGCTCCAGGGTCTCGTCCAGCGGTCCGAGCCGCAGGTCCTCCTCGGTGACGCCGGCGGCGCGGCGGCGGTCGGCTTCGAAGAACAGCGAGCCGGCGATGAAGGGCTCCTCCATGTGCAGGTGCTGGAGGGTCTCGGCCGCGAAGGAGGCGCGGGGATCAATCTGGCTGATCATGTCCTTGACGCTGAACAGCGCCTCGGCGTCCAGCGCGGACTCGTGGATCAGCCGGTCGGCGGCGAGGTCGTAGATGACCGCTCCGTTGGAGGCGATCACGGTCCCCGGCGCCCCGAGGGTCTGGCTGATGTGCTTGAGCCAGCGCACCGGGCGTCCGGTGACGAGCACCACCCGGACCCCTGCCGACTGGGCGGCCTGAAACGCCTCGACGGTGCGCATCGAGACCGTGCCGGAGTGGGTGTGGGTGTAGCTGAGGATGGTCCCATCGATGTCGCTGGCGATCAGGTGCACCGGTCCGCCGGTGAGCGTCGGAACGGAGGCGGGGAAGGAGAGCTCGGTCATCGGCTCAGCTCTCGAGCGCCTGGGCAAGCTCGTCCGCGGTGGGCGGCTGGGCACCGAAGCGGGAGGAGTTGATCGCCGCGGCACGGGCGGCGGTGCGCAGCACGGTGGCCAGCTGGTCGGTGCTGATCTCCCGCAGCGCTTCACGCCGGGAGGCGCCGAGCAGATGCATTCCGCGCAGCGTGGAGAGCGTGGCGGCCATGAAGGAGTCCCCGGCGCCGACCGTGTCGGCCACCTCGATGGAGAAGGCCTCCTGCTCGGCGAAGCCGGCTCGGGTCAGCCCCATCGCCCCGGAAGGCCCGCGGGTGACGGTGACCAGGGCGGGCCCCAGCTGCATCCAGGCCTCCATGGTCTCGCGGTGGCTGCGCTCGGGGTAGAGCAGATCGAGATCATCGGTGGAGGCCTGGATGACGTCGGCGCGGGCGATGAACTCCTCGGCCTGCCGCCGGGCCTCTTCGCGGTTGGGCACCAGGGTGGGGCGGTAGTTCGGGTCATAGGAGATGGTCGCGACGACCCGCGCCCGATCCAGCACCCCCTTGACCGTCTCCGCGCCAGGCTGGAGCATCGCCCCGATCGAGCCGGCATGGAGGTGCTCCAGCGGACCGGCCTGGACCGGGTCACCGCGCTCCGGGCCTGCGTGTTCCGAGTCTGCGTGTTCCGGGCCTGCGTGTTCCGGGCCTGCGGCGGCAGGCTTGGTCTCCCGGGCCAGGGCGCAGAACTTGTTCTCCAGCTCCTCGGCGCTGGGAAGCGTCCAGTCCAGGGTGAATTCGTAGCTGGCCTGCCCGGTGGGGTCCAAGGTGGCCCGAGCCACCGAGGTCGGGGAGGCGTCGGCGTCGAGCAGGGCGGTGATGCCCTGGGCTCGCAGGCTGCGCGCGATCATCCGGCCGTAGTCGTCGTCGCCGCGGCGACCGGCGAAGACCACGTCGTGCTCCAGCCGGGCGAGTCCCACCGCGACATTGAACGGCGAGCCCCCGACGTGCGCTTTAGGGGCAGATGTCTCCGAATGGACGACATCTACCAGGCATTCTCCGATGACCGCCAGGTATGCACTCACGCTACTAAAGTACCGCACCGGGGAAGGCTTAGAGCTGTCTGTAAAGCTCATAGCCCCCGATGAGGTTGCGCAGCTGCGCCTGCGGGTGGCGCTGGCGCAGCACTTCCAGCGCCTGACGGGAGCGGACCCCGATCTTGCAGTAGAGCACCACAGGTCTTCCGGCGTCATCCTCGAGGCCCGAGACTCCGGCGTCGTCGGCCCAGAGATCGCGCAGCGGGACGTTCACCGCGCCCTCGATGGTGCCCATCTGGTGCTCCCAGGGCTCCCGGACATCAACGATCCCACCGATCGCTCCGGCGTCGATGAGCTCACGCAGCTCCTTCGGGGTGAGCTCGTCCGCGAGCTTGGGATCCCCGGTGAAGGGGTTGAAGTCGAGGTCCTCGACGTCGGCGGGCTGATCTGCTGCGGGCTCCGATTCAGGCTGCTCGACGGCGTCCGGGGCTGGGGCGGCAGGAGCCTGGGCGACTGGGGCGGCTGGGGCGGCTGCCGCGGCGGGGGCATCCTCGCTGAACCCGCCGAGTCCCGCGACGTCGGCGCCGATGCTGGTCACCGGCACCCGCTCAGGATCCGGGTGCAGGCTGATCTCGCGGAAGCTGGCATCCAGCGCGTCATAGATCAACACCCGGCCCAGCAGGGTCTCACCGATGCCGGTGAGGAACTTGATCGTCTCGGTGGCCATGATCGAGCCGATCACCCCGGGCAGCACGCCGAGCACCCCGGCCTGAGCACAGGTGGGGACCTCCCCGGCGTCGGGAGCCTCGGGGTAGAGATCACGGTAGGCGGGACCGTGACCGGCCCAGAAGAGACTGACCTGGCCGGCGAAGCGCAGGATCGACCCGGAGACCATCGGCTTATCGGCGATCTCACAGGCATCGGCGACCACATAGCGGGTCGTGAAGTTGTCCGAGCCGTCCACCACGATATCGGCCTCGTTGATCAGCTCCAGCGCATTGGCGGCCGTGATCGGCTCCCGGTGCTCATGGATGACGATCTCGGGGTGCAGCCCGCGCATCACCGCCGCGGCGGAGGCGGTCTTGGGCTCCCCGATGCTGCCCTCGGAGTGGATCACCTGACGGTGCAGGTTGGAGCGGTCCACCACATCGTGATCGATCACCTCGATGGTGCCCACCCCGGCGGCGGCCAGGTAGGTCAGGATCGGGGCACCCAGACCCCCGGCGCCGATGACCACCACGCGGGAGTTCAGCAGTTTCGCCTGGGCCTCGATACCGAAGCCGTCCAGGGAGAAGTGCCGCTGGAACCGCTCCATCTGGGAGCGGGAGAACTGGGAGAGATCATTCATCGTGGGGCAGGGTCCTCAGGTGAGTTCGTCGATCGGGGAAATCCGGCCGTCCATGCCGGAGGAGGCCAGGGCGTGTTCGCGTCGCGGGATCCGGCCCGCACGCGCGGAGAGGTATCCGGCGTGCACGGCCATCCGCATCGCGGTGGCCATCTCGGTGGGGCGCTGGGCGCGGGTCACCGCGGAGGCGACCAGCACCGCGTCGCAGCCGAGCTCCATGGCCAGGGCGGCCTCGGAGGCGCTGCCGATGCCTGCGTCGAGGACCACCGGGATGCTGGCACGGGAGGTGATCAGCTCGATGTTGTGCCGGTTCAGGATGCCCAGGCCGGTGCCGATCGGGGCCCCCAGCGGCATCACCGCGGCGGCGCCGGCCTGTTCCAGGCGCAGCGCGACGGCGGGGTCGTCGGAGGTGTAGACCATCGGGATGAATCCGCGGTCGGCGAGCTGTTCGGTGGCTTCGAGGGTCTCGATCACGTCCGGGAGCAGGGTGTGCTCATCGGCGATGACCTCGACCTTGATCAGGTTCGTCTCCAGCGCCTCGCGGGCCAGCTCGGCGGTGAGCACCGTGTCCTTGACCGTGTAGCAGCCTGCGGTGTTGGGCAGGATGTCGATGCCGAGTCGCTCCAACATCGAGAACACCGAGGTCTTGGTCTCGGGGCTGTATCGGCGCATGGCCACGGTGGTCAGCGTGGTGCCCGAGGCGAGCAGGGCGCGTTCGAGCGCGTCGAGGTCGGTGATGCCGCCGGTGCCCATGATCAGGCGGTTGTTCAGCGTGTAGTCACCGACCTGAACGGTGGGCAGGTCTGCTGTGGCGAGTGGGGTGTTCATAGGCTCTCTTCTCACCCGCCCTGGACGGCGGTGACGATCTCGAGGTCTTCGCCGCCGGTCAGGGTGGTGGCGGACCAGCGGCTGCGCGGGACGACGGCGGCGTCGAGGGCGACGGCGACGCCGAGCCTTCCGCCGTCGGCGGGGGTGCCGTCGGGGTTGAGGCTGCGCCCGGTGGTCGCGGCGACGGCGTCCACCACGGTGGCATCCTCGGGCAGCGTCACGGGTTCTTCATTGATGCGGACGGTGAGCATGGTTCTCCATGTCATCAGGTGCGGGTGGTCTTGGCACAACACAGCCCGGGCCGGGTGTGTTCCTGGTCCGATCCAGGGACGCGCCGCCGGTGCGACGCGGGCCTGGTCCAGTCTAGTGAGTCAGCCCCGGTGCCGGGTGAGCCGCATGCTCGCAAGGAGCTGCTGGTCCGCTGCGCTGAGCTCCCCCGCGGATTCCGGCGACGCCGGCTCCCGCGGCTCCGGCTCCAGCTCCGGCTCCGACTCCGGCTCCGGCTCCGGCTCCGGGCCCAGCCATCCCGGACCCAGCAGGGATGCGCCGAGCCGGGCGGCCAGCGGGGCGAGCAGGATCCCGTGGCGGGAGTAACCGGTGGAGACCACCAGTCCGGGGCGCAGCTCCCCGAGGAAGGGCCGCTCGTCCGGGGTGCCTGGGCGGGCGCGGGTGGTGATCTCGGTCAGCTCCATGTCCTTGACCGCGGGCAGCACGGCGACGGCGTCGCTGAGCAGCTCCTGGACGGATCCGGCGTGGGTGCCGGTGAGGCTGTCTTCGCGGGTGGAGGCTCCGATCACCAGTCCCCCGTCGGCGCGCGGGACCAGGTAGACCGAGCGGCCGTTGACCTTCGCCCGCACGGTGGCCTCCAGGATGTGGGATTCCCCGCGCATGAGCTGCGCCGGGTTGACCTGCAGGCGCAGCACGTCGCCGAGGATCGGGCGCAGGTCCAGCGGGCAGTCCTCGGTCAGGCCGGTGATCTCGGAGTAGCCGAGGCCAGGCACCAGCATCACTGCGCGGAACGGGTGCGCCGCGCCGTCCTGGATGGTGAGGGTGAAGCGCGGAGCCGGGGCGTTTGGTTCGTTGGGTGCGGCGGGAGCTGCGGCCGCTGACTCGTCGATGGCGGTGACCGTGCCGGTGAGCCAGCGGGCGGGGGCCCCGGCGCCGGGGAACTGACTCGGGTCCAGCTCGGCCTCCAGCGCGGCCTGGGTGGCGCTCACCAGTTGGCGCGGGTCGATCTGATGATCACTGGGGACGTCCCAGCCCTTGGAGAGTCCAGGCGCCAGGCCCGGCTCGCGGCGGCGCAGCGCGGAGCTGGTCAGCGCGATGACCTCCATGCCGTGCTCTCGCTGGACCACCGCGAGCTCGGCGACCGCGTCCCGGTCGGAGCGGTCGGCAGCGATGAGCAGCGTGCCGTTCTCGCGATATCCGGTGGGCACATCGGTGGCGCGGGAGAGCGTGGCGAGGAACTGGGGATACTCCGCGCGGGAGGCGCTCATGATCGGCCAGAGATCATCCTGGCCGTATTGGACCTCGCTGATCGGAGCCAGCATTCCGGCGGCGGCGTAGGAGGCGTCCTGGGCGATGGAAGGGGCGATGACGGTGACGTCATGTCCGGTCAGACGCAGCTGCCAGGCGGTCAGAAGCCCGATCACGCCAGCGCCGACGACTGCGGTGTTCGCCCTGGTGTTCACAGAGCGGGCGACGGGAATCGAACCCGCGTCGTCTGCTTGGGAAGCAGAAGCTTTGCCATTAAGCTACGCCCGCATTCTGGCCGGTTGCGGCCAGGGTTCGAGATTACCAGGTGCGCCGGGGTCACGCGCGCCGCCCTCCCGGGCCACGCTCCAAACCCGCACCCAAACCCGACGCCCGCCCGTCCCTCAACCGGGCCCCGCCCGTCTGTCGCATCGCTATGCCATGTCCCATCGTTATTTCCGCGAATAGCGATGGGACATGGCATAGGCATGCGATAGATGAGGAAGAGGCGGGATGGAGCGGCGGAGGGAAGAACTCCCAAGCCTTCGGCGTTGGTGTTGATAGTGCCGCAACCGGCATCTTCAACCGCACATCGACGAGCACGAGGAGCCCACATGCCCACGGCGACTGCAGCAGTGGACCGCGAGACCATGCATCAACTCTTCGAAGGCCGCCACACCACGAACCTCTTCTCCGAGGGCGCGGTGGACCTGGCGCTGATCCAGCAGGCCTACCAGGATGCCCGCTGGGCTCCGACCTCCATGAACTGCCAGCCGATGCGCCTGACCGTGCTGAACCCCGGAGAACGGCGCGACGCCGTCGTCGAGCACTTCAAGGGCGACAACGGCAAGAAGACCTACGCGGCACCGCTGACCGTGGTCCTCGCCTATGACCCGAACTGGCATGAGCACATGCCCACGCTCTACCCCCAGGCCGAGGGGCTGCGCGAGAAGTTCGCCGGGCGCCTCGAGTTCCGCGAGAAGATGGGCCGCGACAACGCCTTCATGCAGGCCGGGTACTTCATCGTGGCACTGCGCGCCCTCGGCCTCGACGTCGGGCCGATGGCCGGACTCGACGCCCCAGGGGTCGACGCCGAGGTCCACGCGGACACGGGTTGGAAGACCTTGATGGTGCTCAACGTGGGCCACGGCCCCAGCACCGACGAAGACGCCCAGTACCCGCGCGGAGAGCGCTTCGACTTCGCACAGATCTCCCAGGTCCTCTGACCCTCGTCACGCCAGCTCAGGCGAGCACCCAGGCTCGCGCGAGCGCGCATCACCTTCAGCTCGCGTGCAGGAGGCGCGTTGCCATCGACCAGCGCCACCGGTTAGATTCCACAGGTGCAGCGGGCCCTCATGGACCTGACCACCGATTCCAAGGAGCATCATAATGGCTGAGAATTCACCACAGATCACCGGCAAGACCATCGCACTGCTGGTCACCGACGGCGTCGAGCTGCCGGAGCTCACGGAGCCCATCGCCGCCATCAAGGCCGCCGGCGGGACCGCCAAGATCGTCTCCCCCAACCAGAAGTCCCTGCAGGCGATGGAGGGGGACTGGAACCACTCGGACCATTTCGACGTCGACGTCCAGCTGGGCTCCGCCTCAGCAGCCGACTACGACGGGCTGGTCCTGCCCGGCGGCACCCTGAACGCTGACAGCCTGCGGATCAACGAGGACGCCAAGACCTTCGTCTCCGCGTTCTTCGCCGCCGAGAAGCCCGTGGCTGCGATCTGCCACGGATCTTGGATCCTCACCGACATCAAGCAGGTCAAGGGCCGCCGGGTCACGAGCTACCCATCCCTGAAGACTGACCTCACCAATGCTGGCGCCGAATGGGTGGACGAGTCAGCCGTGGTCAGCGATCGCTTGGTCACCTCCCGGACCCCCGATGATCTTGATGACTTCAACCAGGCGTTCCTGACCCTGGTCTCCAAGGCCTGAACACCCGGCCTCGGCCGACGAGCTGAAGGCGAATAAACGCTGCGGCCAGGACCTGACATGGGTCCTGGCCGGAGCTCTGAGTCCTGGCCTGCCCCGCGATCTCGGATCTGAGTCGCTGCACAGCCCCCAGGGGTGCCCTACTGTGGAGACATGAAGGACACTGAGGCCATGGCACACACTCCGCACCCCTCCCACATGGGCCACCTGCGCCGTGATCGCCTGGTCTCGGCCCGGCTCTACGTCTGCACCGACCTGCAACGCTTCATCACCCGCCCGGAGGCCGGGCCGGTGGATGAGCTGGACTTCGACGCGATGCGCGAGTTCTTCGTCGCGTCCTACACCGGCGGCGTGGACATCATCCAGATTCGCGATAAGGGTGTGGCGGTGCAGACCGAGATCGCCGCGCTGACCCTGCTGCGCCAGGTCGCCAATGAATACGGCGGGCTCTCTGCGGCGAACGATCGCGCCGACGTCGCGTTGATCACCGGGGTCGACGTCTTCCACGTCGGCCAGGATGACCTGACCACGGAAGAGGCCAGAATGGTCCTGGGCGACGATGTGGTCATCGGCCGCTCCTGCCAGAGCATCGAGCAGGTCCAGGAGGCCGATTCCGACATCGGCCTGGACTACTACTGCACCGGGCCGATCTGGGAGACCCCGACGAAGCCGGGCCGCGCCGCCGTCGGACTCGAGCTGCCCGCCCAGGCGGCGAGCCTGGAGAGCTCGAAGGTCTTCTTCGCGATCGGCGGGATCGATGAGACCAACATCGGCGAGGTCACCGCGGCCGGCGCCGACCGCGTGGTGGTTGTCCGCGCCGTGACCCAGGCTTCTGACCCGGCCGCGAGCGCCCGGGCGCTGCGCGAGCAGCTGCCCGCTTAGGGCTGGGCTTCTGCTTCGACTCGGGCTTCGCACCAGAGGCCGACCCGGACTTCGAGTCGGACTTCGACGCGGACTTCGGCTCGACGCCGCTGCTGATCTCGCTGCGGCCGCTGCCGGGCTTCCGCCCGCGCGCCACCCCGATGAACTCTTGGATCACCGGACCGTCGGCCTCGCGGAGCCAGGCCAGGCCCACGTCGTAGCCGGGAATGCCCTCGATCTCGCGGATCACGATGTCCCGGCGGGCCAGCATCCGGGCCACCGAGTTCGGCAGGAGCACCAGTCCGGCACCTGAGGCGACAACCTCCAGTGCCATCCGCTCACCCGCCGCGAGATCGGCTCCCTGCTTGGGTGTGTGGACGTCCTCGGCGGCGGTGGTCTGCTCCGGCTCTGCTGCGGGGCGCATCTCTTCCGGGTCGAAGAACGGCTCCGCGGCGATCTCCTCCCAGGTCACTGAGCTCTCGGCGGCGGCCACCCAATGATCGCGGGAGGCGCAGACCACTGGGGCCTCGCGGTAGAGCCAGACCCTGTGCAGGTCCTCACCGGTGGGAGCCGGCGTGTCCTCGGGAAACCGAATGTAGCCGACGTCCACGGTGCCGGCACGCAGCCGCTCCAGCTGACCCGCCTCGTCGAAGCGGTCCACGCTCAGCGCGAAGTCCGGGTACCGCTCGCGCCAGCGCGTCACCCATTTGTCCGGCGTCGCACCCGGTATGGCTCCCAGTCTCATCGGGCCAGTCTACGGATCATAGGGAGGACGGAACCTCGGCTGCCCAGAGATATTCGGCCGAGCTGTCATCCAACGCATCCACCCACGCAGTGTGGTGCGGGACCGCCTGAGTCTGCGTCATGACGGAGCGATGACATCGATCTCGGTAGGTGAGGATGTTCTCCGTCTTGTCGTGCTTCCATTCCAGGAAGATCTCGACGAGAGCAGCGAGATCGAACATCGGATAGTCCGTGAGTTCGATCAGGCCCCGAATCTAGTCCGCCTGGAATTCGACGTTTTCGCGCACCGTCTGGATCCGGTCCAGCCGGGCCAGCCAGCGTTCGACGTCCCGACGACGCTCCTGGGACCCGGGCAGCTCCAGACGGTCCCGGACGAGGTCCCGGACCAGCCATGCCTGGGCGTCGAACATGTTGAAGGTGAACCACTGATCCTGCATCTCCAGGTAATGGATGTGCGGGACCTCCTCAGAGAGCACACCCTTGTAGAGCCTGGGTGTTCGGTTTCTGCAGCCTGATCTCCCGCTCCAGGAACGGAAAGTGACGCCGGTAGCCCGTGGCCAGGATGACGGCGTCGAAGCCACGCGTTCTCCCGTCGCGGAACTGCGCAGTGCGCCCCTGGAAGCGCTCCAGCAGAGGCCCCTCCTCGAGGGAGGGCGGCCGCGCCGAAGCCCAGCGACTCGGTCCGGTGGCTGGACCCCACGACGAGCACGTCCTTCCCGTCCAGGCCCTCCGCCCCGCGGAAGACATGCGCGTGGACCACCGATCCGGGGAAGGACTCGATCCCCACGAAGAGCGTCACATTGGGGAATCAGAAGTGCCCCGTGGCGACGACGGCGTCGTCGAAGTGTTCTGCCGACTCCACCTGAGTGGGGAGGTGCTCCGACGTGACGAGGAACCCCTCCCGGGTTCTGCGGGACAACGCTGCGCACGACGGTGGAGAATCGCACCCAGTCCCTGACCCCCGCCCGAAAACAGACCACTTCGGGGATCTCGAGGCCCTCTGCCGCGGCCGAGGCGAAAGCGCGGAGCTGTGCCTTACCGCTCGGACGGGCGCCGATCACTGCTATGCGCAATGTCGCTGGGAACTCCTCAGCGGCCTCGCGGCCTACGCCGCGAAGTCACGGTCACCGGTGAAGAATCCCAAGGCATAGTCGTCCGTCTCAAACAGGACAGGGGTGCCCTTGGGGAAGAAGAGGATCTCACCCTCGTTGGCCACCACCTGCTCGCCGGTCTTCAAGTCGGTCAGCTTGAACTGGCCCTTGACGACGTATTTCATCTCGTCATAGGTGTACTCGTACTCAAGCGGCTCCCCGGCCTTGAGCTCGAAGAACCCGCTGCACATCCGGGCACCCGCTGGGTTCATCAGGGCATCACCGATGAACGCCTCGACTCCGGGCTCCTGCATCGAGGGGATGTTCGCCTTGGCCCCGGTCACCTTGTGGATGGATCCGGTCTTGGTCATGTCGCCTAACAGCTGCTGTTCCATGGTTCCTCCTGAGTGGATTGCTTCTTTGTGAGTGCCAAAAGGTCTCAGCGGGTGTCCGCCTGGCTGACGAAAAGGGCCAACACCTGGTCCGGTGAGAGTCACCGGTAGGCCTGGATCGCGGTGGTGCCCCTGAGCTCAGACCTGCCCCGACCTCCAGCAGCGCCTCATCATCACGGCTGGCGAACCCGTGGTGGCACCGGTGGGCTCCGGGACGTCTTCCACCATGACTTCGCCATCTGCGTCGTCGCTGCTCAGGGTGGTGTCCGTGCGGTCGGTCCGTCCCTCGGGCGAGTAGAGGTAGGCAGACTCCAGCTGCTCTCGAAGATGAGATGCATCGGTCCAGCCGCTGGGTGAAAGCTGGACCCAAGGCAGCTCTCGCGCCGCCGACGGCGCCGCGAGCACGACTCGGGGTTCGGGAGCCTCAGGAAGCAGCACGCGGGTGATTCCGCGATCGGCGAGCGCGCCGAGCAACTCCTAGGGATCTGCCGGCAGGAAGACCTCGCGCCTCGGAGGCCAGGCCTCCATGGCGCAGAAGTCCCCGAGGCTCGCCCGAGATGGAAGAGGAACAGAGGTGGATACGGATCACGCCGGGGACTGGGAGCCGCCTCGCAGGACAGGGCCGCCCCGAGCTGAATCAGGATGCCGGCGCCCACGGGGGCGGTCATCACGACCCCGAGTCGGTCGTGGCGGGTCCAGCCTTGGAAGACATCCTCTGGCCGGCATGCCTCACCCTCGCGCCGGGCGGCGAACAACTCCGATCGGCAGAGGATCGAGACCTGCATACCGCGCCTCAGTCCTTGTCCAGCACCCGGTCGGAGAGCCACTGCACGGCACGGTCGCGGTAGCCGATGAAACCCTTATAGTCAGCCATGTCCTCAGGGAGCTCCGCCAGCACCGCACGGAGTCGAGCTCGCCAAGGCTCGACCTCTGCAATGGCCTCCAGGGGCAGCAGGTACGTGCGGATCAGGAACATGACAGAGCCGGATTCGGGCAGGCGCACCAGATGCTGGACCTCCACCCGCAGATGGACTTCAGCCCCGAAGGCGTCGTCGTCCACGGTGAGGATCCGGGTCCGATCCGGCCCCCACTCGGGATAGGTCTCTGTGGAGACGTCCAGTCGGCGTCCTACCGTCAGTGACCAGTTCGTCCGACGGTAGGGCTCATCTGCCTGCAGGCGCATCAGGAACTTCTGCGCGCGTGCGATCACACCGGCCTGATGCACGCGTGGCACCGGTCCGTGGATCTCGAGGAAGCTCATGCCCACGTCGAAGCCGAAGGACCAGTCGGCGGCGAAGGTGACCAGCCCCGCGTCCACGTACAGCTGACCTTCGCGCTGATCGAGCAGAGCGATGTCCTCCTGTACCTGGGCGCCGATGAACTTCAGCGGCTCCGCGGGGAGGGTCGCGTCGTCTCCGTAGGTGAACCGTTCTTCGATGCCCAGCAGGCGGTTGGTCCAGACGAAGGCCTCACCCTCGCGCCCGAGCGTCATCTGCTCCGGGTGGGCGAACGCCAGTTCCCGCATGATCGTGAGCATCGCGTCCCAGGCGGCGGGGCGCATATGCGGCAGGACCTGGAGTCGGGAGGGGTCCCTGGCGAGGACGGCCTGACGTTCAGCGAGCTCGCGGGCATACTCGCTGTCGATGTGGACGACGCCCTCACCCCACTGCCCGGCAGAGGTCTCCACCGCAGCAGCGGCGCGCTCGACGTTGGTGGAGTATCGATAGGTGTCCTGGGGAAAGGGGAAGGGAAACGTGCTCACCAGGTCAGATGCCACGACGGTGTTCATAGCGGAACCTCCAGAACATCCGTTTGCGCCCGAGAGACGCAGCACATCAGGGAGTCGTTGGCCGCCTTCTCCTGGTCTTCGAGGTAGTGATCTCGGTGCAGCGGCGTGCCGGCGGTGACCGGGATGCGGCACTCCCCGCAGAAGCCCTGTCGACACAGATTCGGAACCGGGATGCCGGTCTCTTCGAGCGCCTCGAGCATGCTTCGTCCCGGCGCTACGGTGACGGTGCGCTGTGAGTCGCGGAGGACCACCTCGAAGGGTGCCCCGGGATCCAGGGCATCCGAGCCGAAGCGCTCGGTGTGGATGCGTCCCTCCGGCCACCCCAACTCCTCAGCCCCACGACAGACCGCATCCATGAAGGCCTCCGGTCCGCAGCAGTACAGATGGGTTCCCATCGGCTGCCGCCCGAGGCTCTCCTGCAGGGCGGTGAGGAACTCTCCACGCCGGGTGAAGCACCGGAGAGATCCTGGGGCGAGCTCACGCAGCTCCTCGAGATGGGCGCCGACGCCGGGCCTGTGCGAGTAGAGGACCTCCGCCTGGTGTCCCCAACGGGCGGCTGCCCGCAGGTGGGACAGGATCGGGGTCACACCGATGCCACCGGCGATCAGCAGGTGTCTGCGGGCGTTCTGCATCGGTGGGAACATCGAACGCGGAGGCCGGGCGGTGACGAAGTCCCCCGGCCGGCGCTCGTGCAGCCAGCTGGACCCTCCTCGGCCAGTGGGCAGCCTGAGCACCGACACGGTGTAGCTGACCGGCATCTGAGAGTCGCCGATCAGCGAATAGGCATTGACGGAGGGCCCACACTCGAGCACCAGGTGGCTCCCCGGCGTGAAGGAGGGCAGCCACGAGCGGTTCGGTCGGGCCAAGGTCAGGGTCCGCACCTGCGCAGAGGCATCGGATATCGCCGTGACCTCAAGCTGCAGCGTGGTCATCGTGGGCCCTCACTGTCCGACACCGAGACCTCAGCGTCGTTCTTGTACCCCAGGAAGGCGCCCTTCAGGCGAGACACGTGATGGTGCACCAGCAGGGGGAGCTGACAGCCCCCGCAGGTGATCACCTGTGCAGCTGCTGCCTGGGTGACCGTGGTGGCCTCACAGTGAGCACAGGTCACCGGGATGACCTTCACGCTGGTGGTCCCGATGACGATCTCCGCGTCCATCAGGCCCGACTGCAGGGCGAGCGCACGAACACGAAGGACGTCTGCCAGCGCACCTGCGATCAACAGCCTCCAACCGACGACGGCGCGCTCCACTTCGACCGCCAGGGTCCGCCGCTCCTCGGCGAGGGCGACATCACGCTCTCGCTGAGATCCCGCTGCGAACGAGCCGGCCGGGGTGAACGGCAGAACCCGGTGTCGGACACCCTGGGCATCGAGACTGCTGCCCCACTCCCCAGCCACCCGGGCCGCGTCGTAGGACAGAATCGTGCACTGAGCGGCACGGGCGTCCACCGACTGCACCGTGGGCTCCAGAGCCCAGGCCGGAATGCTGGTGTGATCCAGGACCTGCGGCATCGAACCTCCAGACGGGGACAGCGGTGATTCCCAAGCAGAAACGGCGTCTTCCCATGGTGGACCCCTCCAGGTTTCAAGCGCATGACAGACGGGCGAGCATCTCGTTAAAGCTCAAAATGCGCCTTTTACTCAAAGCTTCCTCAGCTGTCACCTGAACGAAACACGCCACTGTTTACTGTCGTAATACGTTGCTTAATGCGACGACACGCCGTTCTCACCCTCGCACCCACTCGCCCTTGAATGGAGATCCGCACTGATGGCTGAAATGCAGGAACTCGCAGATGTAGCGTGGATATTGACCGCTCTCACAGTTGTTCTTCTGATGTTCCCAGGTCTTGCCCTCTTCTACGGGGGAATGTCAGGTACTAAAAACGTGCTGAACATGTTTGCAATGGTGATGACCACATTGGGAACTGTCACCATCATCTATGTTCTTTTCGGCCACGGGATGGTCGTGGGTGAATCACTTGGTGGAATCATCGGAAACCCTTTGGACTACTTCGGCATGGTGGGGCATGAGGAGGTCGGAGTCGACGGTGGATTCGCAGAGACGCTGGATCTCGCGTTCTTCACCCTCTTCGCCTGCATCACGGTCTCGATCATCGCGTCGGGGGCCATGGGTCGGATGAAGTTCTCCGCGTGGATGGTCTTCTCGGTCATCTGGGCCACCCTGGTCTACTTCCCGCTGGGCCACTGGGTCTTCGGAGATGGCTGGCTCAGTGCGAACGTGAACTTCCATGACTATGCAGGCGGCACCGCAGTCCACATGGCCTCAGGCTTCGGAGCGCTGGGCCTCGCTGTCGCACTGGGGCCCCGGAGGAACCTCCAGACTCGACCCCACAGCCTTCCCCTGGTGCTCCTCGGAGCCGGCATCCTGTGGATGGGGTGGATGGGCTTCAACGGGGGCACCGCAGGCGGTGCGAACTACGTCGCGCAGTACACCATCATGACCACGCTCTTCGCCGGCGGCACCGGCATGCTCGGCTTCATGGCCTTCGAGAAGTTCCGCGACGGCAAGGCCACCGTGCTGGGAATGTGCTCCGGGATCATCGCGGGCCTGGTGGCCATCACCCCGGCCGCCGACGCGGTGGACCCCTTCGGCGCCCTGGTACTGGGCTTCATCGCAGGCGCCTTCGTCGCCTGGGCCTGCACCTGGAAGGCCAAGTTGGGCGTGGACGAGTCGCTGGACGCCTTCGCCGTGCATGGAGTCGGCGGTATCGTCGGCGCCATGTTCGTGGTCTTCTTCGGATGGGCCACCTACACCAACGACGAACCGATCCGCGGCATCTTCTTCGGCGGCGACATCTCCCTGCTCTGGGGCGAACTCATCGCTATCGGCGTGACCTGCATCTACGCCTTCGGAGTCACGTGGATCATCGCCAAGGTCATGGACAAGACCATGAACATCCGGGTGAGCAACGAGGACGAGGAAGATCTCGACTTCAAGCTGCACGGCCAGACCGCCTACGACTACAACTGAGGAGCCGCTCCATGAAACTGATCACCGCAGTCATCCAGCGGAACAAGCTTGAGCCGGTCACCAAAGCCCTCGCGGAGAGGGGGGTCGGCGGGCTGACCGTGATGGATGTCCAGGGGTACGGCTCACAGAAGGGTCGCAAGGAGGTCTTCCGCGGCAAGACCTACGAGACCACCTTCCTGCCGAAGACGCGAATCGACGTGATCGTCCCGGCGGAGGAGGCTGAGGCCGTCATCGACACGATCGTCGCCGCAGCCAAGACCGGCTCCATCGGGGACGGCAAGGTCTGGGCGTCTCCGCTCACCGGCCTCGTGCGAGTTCGCACCGGTGAACACGGCCCGGACGCGATCTAGGCCCACCCCCAAGAAGACCTCCCTCTCAGACACTGTCAGGGAGGGTCCCTCCAGAGGTGGGGGTGTGTGCGCCCTGCACGCACCCCCACCTTTTTCACGCCCGAGATCAGTGATTCATCTGACCGAAACAATCAGGGTGTTTACTCTGGGTGTACGTTGATTCCTAACAGTGAAAGGACCCTCCATGGCCTCCCCGTCCTTGAAGGAGCTCACCGAGCAGCACCAGACCCGGTTCATCCTCGCGCTCTTCGTCGACCTCAACGGCAAGCCCTGCGCCAAGCTCGTGCCGGTGGAAGCGGTCGATCAGCTGATCAACGAGGGAGTCGGCTTCGCCGGCTACGCCGCCGGAGCCATGGGACAGGAACCCAAGGACCCGGACATCATGGCCATGCCCGATTCCTCCTCCTTCACCCCGGTCCCATTCATCCGTGAGGGCCTGGCCATCGTGCACTGCGATCCGCACGTGGAGGGCAAACCCTGGGGCTACGCGCCGCGCGTGATCCTCAAAGACATGGTTGCCAAAGCCGCCGCGAGGGGTACGAACCCCACCTGGGCGCCGAGGTCGAGTATTTCCTGCTGAAGCGGGATGCCGAGGGTCAGCTGGTGACTGCGGACGACGGCGACAACCACGCCCAGCCCTGCTACGACGCTCGTGGGGTCACCCGGATGTTCGGTCACCTCTCGGAGATCTCCGAGGCGATGAACGCCCTGGGGTGGGGCAACTACGCCAATGATCACGAAGACGGCAACGGCCAGTTCGAGCAGAACTTCCACTACGACGAAGCTCTGATCACTGCTGACCGGGTAGTGACCCTGCGCTACCTGATCACCATGATCGCCGAGAAGCGCGGCATGATCGCCACGTTCATGCCGAAGCCCTTCGCCGACCGCACCGGTTCCGGATTGCACTTCCACATCTCGTTGACCTCGGAGGGAACCCCAGTCTTTCCGCGTGAGACTCACTCCGCCCAGGATGCCCACGGACTCGGCCTCTCGGAGGACGCCTACCACTTCGTGGGGGGCCTGCTGGAACACGCCAACGCCCTGCAGGCGCTGCTGGCCCCGACTGTGAACTCCTATAAGCGGACCGGCGCGGTGGCCACCACCTCGGGGGCCTCCTGGGCGCCGCGGACGGCAACCTACGGCGGCAATGACCGCACCCACTACATCAGAGTGCCCGATGACCAGCGCGTGGAGCTGCGCGGCGGCGACGGGGCAGCGAACCCCTACCTCGCAGCCTCCGCTCTGATCGGAGCCGGCCTGGATGGGATCGAGAAGAAGAAGGACCCGGGCACCCCGGGAGACGAGCGCGAATCTTCACCCTGCCTGCCGCTGACGCTGGTGGACGCCGTCGAAGCCTTGGAAGCCGACCAGACCATCCTGGACGTGCTCAACACCGTAGATCCCGGCGTCGGCAGGTACTACAACAACCTCAAGCGTGAAGAGTTCTACCAATACCATGCGCAGGTCACCGACTGGGAGATCCAGCGCTACCTCACCGCCATCTAGCCTGCCACTGCTACAAGAAGGGAACCGCCATGTGTGGAATCGTCGGACTTCATCTACGAAATCCGGAGCTGTACCCGCGGCTGGGCGAGCTGCTCACCTCGATGCTCTGTGAGATGGAGGAGCGCGGGGCCGACTCCGCGGGGGTTGCTGTCTACGGGGACCCGACGTGGTCTCCGCCGGGAACAGTGACGGTCTCAGTGCTGGAAGCCGATCAGACCGCCGAGGACTTGATCAGCGCCGTGTCTGAGCATCTCGGAACCCGGGTCAGCGTGAAGCAGGCAGGCGCCACACAGCTGGTCAGTGCGCCCATCGATGTCGAGCTGTTGAAGCAGGCGATCCTCGACGTCGCCCCCGGCTGCCTCATCGCAGGATTCGGGCAGGACCTCGCTGTACTCAAGGGCGTGGGTCATCCCCGTGACCTCGCCGCGGAGTTCGGACTCAGGGGTGCCCAGGGGTGGCAGGGTGTGGGTCATACCCGGATGGCCACGGAGTCAGCCGTGACCCCCGGCGGATGCCACCCCTATGCCGTGGGAGACGGCCAGTGCCTGGTGCACAACGGATCGTTCTCCAACCACGCCACGCTTCGGCGGGAGCTCCAGCGCAAAGGGGTCCAGTTCGACTCACAGAACGACACTGAGGTCGGCGCCCGCTTCATCGCCGAGCAGATGCGTCAGGGCTCCACGGTTGAAGCGGCCGTGCACTCGCTGAGCGAGGAGTTCGACGGCTTCTACACCTTGCTGGTCTCCAATCGCGACTCCTTCGCCGTGGTCCGCGACGCCATCGCGTGCAAACCCGCGGTGATCGCCGAGACCGACGGCTGGGTGGCCATGGCCAGTGAGTACAGGGCGCTCACCGACCTCCCCGGCATCGACTCTGCCCGGCTCTATGAACCAGAACCCAACAAGATCTACGCCTGGTCCCGCAAGGAGGTCTCCCCGGCATGAACACCTTGACTGACAACACCACCTTCGATCTCGAGAGCTCCTCGCTGCGCGAGGTCAACCGTGCGCTGCATGCTCCGGGAGTCTCCGGCGCGAAGACCATCCTGCACCCCAGGGGGGCCCACGCCCTCGCCGCAGGCGTGAACGCCGAGCTGCAGATCACGATCGAAGGTCATGTGGGCTACTACGCCGCAGGGATGAACCAGCAGGCCGCCATCACGATCGCCGGCAACGCCGGGGTCGGAGTGGCTGAGAACATGATGAGCGGCTCCGTGCGGGTCAGCGGCAACGCCTCCCAGTCAGCCGGCGCCACGGCGCACGGCGGGCTGCTGGTGATCGAGGGGGACGCCGCGGCGCGCTGCGGGATCTCCATGAAGGGCGTGGACATCGTGGTCGGCGGCAGCGTGGGGCATATGAGCGCCTTCATGGCCCAGGCGGGCCGGCTCGTGGTCAGAGGCGACGCGGGCGAGGCCCTGGGGGACTCGATCTATGAGACCCGGATCTATGTGCGAGGCAGCGTGACCTCACTGGGTGCGGACTGCACCTCGAAGGAGATGCGCCCCGAGCACCACCAGGAGCTGGCTGAGCTGCTGGCCAGCGCCGGCTACCCGGAGGACGACACCAGTGCGTACACCCGCTACGGCTCTGCGCGTCAGCTCTATCACTTCACCGTCGACAATGCGGACAGCTACTGAGCTTCCTGCAGTCCCCTTGGAAGGAAGAACCACGACATGACTGAACAGGCCACGGCTCACGGACTCCGCGAATCCGCCACCTTTGACCGCACCACGATGGCCGAGATCCGCAGGGCGGCGTCCACCGGTGTCTATGACATCCGCGGCGGCGGCTCCAAGCGCCGGCTCCCCCACTTCGATGATCTGCTCTTCCTGGGCGCCTCCATGTCGCGCTACCCGCTGGAGGGCTACCGTGAGCGCTGCGGAACCGACGTCCTGCTCGGCACCCGCTTCGCGGAACAGGGGGTGAGGCCCATGCACCTCGACATCCCGGTCACGATCGCCGGAATGAGCTTCGGCGCCCTCTCAGGACGCGCCAAGGACGCCCTGGGGCGCGGCGCTTCCGCGGTGGGGACCTCCACCACCACCGGGGACGGAGGCATGACCGATGAGGAGCGCGGTCAGTCCAAGCACCTGGTCTACCAATACCTGCCCTCGCGCTACGGGATGAATCCGGATCATCTGCGCATGGCCGACGCGATCGAGGTGGTGCTCGGTCAGGGCGCCAAGCCCGGCGGCGGTGGGATGCTTCTCGGTCAGAAGATCACCAGCCGGGTGGCGAAGATGCGCACCCTCCCCGAGGGGATCGATCAGCGATCCGCCTCCCGCCACCCCGACTGGACCGGGCCGGATGACCTGACCATCAAGATCCAGGAGCTCCGCGAGATCACCGACTGGCAGGTGCCCATCTACGTGAAGGTCGGAGCCTCACGCACCTATTACGACACCAAGCTCGCGGTCCACGCCGGAGCCGACGTCGTCGTCGTCGACGGCATGCAGGGCTCCACGGCAGCCACGCAGGAGGTGTTCATCGAACACGTGGGCATCCCTACGCTGGCCGCCATCCCGCAGGCCGCGGAGGCGCTGCGTGAACTCGGCATGGAGCGTGAGGTGCAGTTGATCGTCTCGGGCGGAATCCGGCACGGCGCCGATGTGGCCAAAGCGATGGCGCTGGGCGCTGATGCGGTCTCCATCGGCACGGCGGCTCTGGTCGCGCTCGGTGACAACGATCCCCGCTACGCGAAGGACTATGAGGCGCTCGGCTCCGCGGCCGGGTACTTCGACGACTACCAGGACGGCACCGACCCCTCCGGCGTCACCACGCAGGATCCGGAGCTGCAGATGCGGCTGGACCCCGAAGCCGGAGGCCGGCGGCTGGCGAACTTCCTGGGCGTGATCACCATGGAGGCGCAGACCATCGCCCGCGCCTGCGGCAAATCACATATCCAGCACCTGGAGCCGGAGGACCTGGTGGCCTTGACTGTGGAGAGCTCGGCCATGGCGCGAGTTCCGCTTGCCGGGACCAGCTGGATTCCCGGTGCCGCCACAGGGTACTGATCCGGACCGTGTCGCACTACGAGATCCACGGGGTCGCCAGCCTGCCGGCGACCCCGTGGCGCAATGACCAGGGACTGACCCGTCAGATCGCGGTGGGGCACGCGGAGGACGGTGACACGCTCTGCTGGCGGCTGAGTCAGGCGGATCTGCAGGGCGACGCAGACTTCTCTGCCTTCCCCGGGGTGGAGAGGGTCTTCACGCTGATGTCCACCGGGCCCATCACGCTCTCCGTCGAGGGCGAGACCACGTGGGTCACCCGGGGTGTGTCGCGGCGGTTCCCCGGGGAGGCGGAGGTCTCCGCCACGCTCAGCGAAGGCAGACCGGAGAAGGCGCTGAACCTGATGGTCGCCCGCGGGCAGGCTCGCGGCGAGGTTCAGATCCTGAGTGCCGCGGGGAGCCTCACCCTTCCCCGGCATCACCTGGTGGCGGTGCTGGTCCTCGAGGGATCACTGGTGTTGCAGGATGGCAGAACGGTGCGCGAGATGGAGGCGATCCTTCCCACCACGCGCGCCCGCTCCGGAGTCCAGGCTCGCGACGGCCTGGCGCACCACCTCGGATCTGTCCACGCTGCCGGCGCCGGCTCGGTCACCGTGGCAGCTGTCCAGGTGCTTCCCCGCACAGCGCGGGCTATCGGCTCAGGTCCTCCAGCACGGTGACCAGCGCCAGGACGCCCTCCTCGATGTCCGCATCGCCCGCGTGCTCCGCCGGGGCGTGAGAGACGCCTCCAGGGTTGCGGACGAACAGCATGGCCGATGGCACATAGGCAGAGAGCACACCAGCATCGTGTCCTGCTCCCGTGGGCAGCAGCGGCGCCCCGGGCAGCAGCTCCTGCATCCGCTGCTGCAGCTGCCGATCGAAGGTCACCGTGGGTGAATAGGAGTTCTCGCTCATCACGGCGCTGCAGCCTTCCCCGGCTGCGATCGCCTGGGTGCGCGCCTCGATCGCCCGCACCAGGCGGCGGACCACCGCGTCGTCGAGGTGACGCACGTCCATCCACAGGTCTACCGCCGAGGCGATCACGTTGGTCCCGCCCGGGACTGGGATCAGGTTGCCGATGGTGGCGCGAGCGTCTGGGATCTTTGCCGCCTCTTCACGGACGGCCAGGATGATCTGCGCCGCGGCCACCATGGGATCGCGGCGGTCGTCCATCGGAGTGGTCCCCGCGTGGTTACCCT
The DNA here is from genome assembly GCF_004364585.1 of Nesterenkonia aurantiaca. GTDB lineage: Bacteria > Actinomycetota > Actinomycetes > Actinomycetales > Micrococcaceae > Nesterenkonia > Nesterenkonia aurantiaca. The sequence continues at coordinate 634,229 of NZ_SOAN01000001.1, forward strand.
CACCTTCGAGTCGCAGGTGCCAGCGTCCGTGGCCAAGGATGCTGGTGGCCACCGCCACGGGCGCATTCATGTGGACCAGACCCTTGCCCTGCTCCACGTGGAGCTCCACGAAAGCGGCGATGGACTGCATTCGCTCGGGGTCCGCCCCGAGGTGTTCCGGGTCCAGTCCATGGCGAGCGGCGAGCTCCGCGAAGGTCACACCCTCCGCATCGGTCAGAGCCCGGGCCTTCTGCGGATCCAGCTCCCCGACCATGAGCCGGGAGCCCAGGCAGGCCTGGTTGTACCGCGACCCCTCCTCCTCCGGGAAGACGACGACGGCGAGCGCTCGCCGCTGAGGGTGGCCCCGCTCCTTGATCCGCGCCAAGGCGTCCACGCCGGAGACCACTCCGAGAGGACCGTCATAGGCCCCTCCCCCCGGCACCGAATCTAGGTGGCTGCCGGTGATCACGACGTCCTGGCGCTTCCCGTGCGGGGCATCCAGCCATGCCCAGAGAGCGCCGTTGCGGTCCACCTCGACGTCCAGGCCCCGAGATGCGGCCTCTCGGGTGAACCAGGCACGGAGCTCGAGCTCGGCCTCGGAGAAGACCGGGCGGCTGTATCCGCCGCGCTGCTGGTCTCGGCCGATCTCGGAGATCGCTGCGAGCATCTGCACTGCTGTCATAGGGGATGTCCTTTCCTCAATGGGTCGACCAGGGCGTCAGGAAACGCTCGGGGAGAACGGCGCGGCCGGCGTCGTCGCTGGCTGCCGAGGCGGCGGCGGCGGCGAGCACCCCGATCAGCGGAGCGAACTTGGCGCCGTGTCCAGAACAGGGGGAGACCACGGTGATGCCTTCGCAGCGGTCGAAGACGAAGTCATCCGTCGGGGTGCTGGTGAAGAGGCAGGTCGTCTCGGCGTAGGGTTCGGGCACGACCCCGGGGAGATGGCGCGCGGCGTAGGCGATCACGCGCCGACGGTTGGCCTCGTCGACGACCCCATCCTGCTGCGCGGCAGAGGGGAGGACCTTGCCTCCGTTGTACTCCGCCAGCTTATGACCGCGGAAGTCGGCGTCGCGCCCTCCGGGCAGTCCATACGTCTGAATGGCGTCGGTCTTGTGCACCAGAACCGGCCAGCTCACGGTGGGATCACGGTAGGGGAAGTGATAGGCCTGCTCCTGCCGGACCTGGAACTGTGGAAGCGACTTGAGGAAGGCCTCCGGCAGGTCCACTGCGGCCAGCAGCTCAGGCAGCCAGCCGCCGGCGGCGACGACCACCCGTTCAGCCTCCACCGTCTCGCCCGAGCCGCTCCGGATCCTATACCCCTGCGTGGACCGGGTGACAGCCTGCACCTTCCAGGAGAGCTTCACCTCTGCCCCCGCGGCGACGGCCAGCTGGACCATTCCCTCGACGGTGCGTTCCGCGTCGATCACCCCGGCCTGTGGCTGCCAGAGCACCGACGAGTCGAACGCCAGCTGTGGCCACCGCTCTTCGGCCTGACTGCAGGAGAGCACCTCGTTCTCGATGCCCTCCTTCTCCAAGATCCTGGCAAGCAGCTCCGGGTTGCGCCTCTCCCCGAAGTCCACGCCTCCGGTGGGCGTGATCAGCTTCTGACCCAGCTGAGTCTCCAGCTCCGCCCAGAGGGACGCCGACCGCCTGACCAGTGCCACGTAGTGCTGATCCGGATAGGGATACCGGAAGATCCGCGCCGAACCATGCGAGCTTCCCATGCTCCCCGCGGGGGAGCCCTGCTGTTCGAGGATCGTGACGTCATGCCCGGCGGTCGCGAGCTGCCAGGCCGCAGAGGCGCCGGCGAGACCAGCCCCGATCACTGCGTAGCGTGAGGTGTGCATAGTTCCACGGTACGAGCCCACTCAGTGCCGGTCCAATACCAATTATCAGATGATTAGACTGTTATAGAGGATAATGAGGGGGGGTCCATGGAACTCAGACAGCTCAGGTACTTTGTCGCAGTGGCAGAGGAACTCCACTTCGGGCGGGCCGCTCGACGTCTGCACATCTCACAATCGCCGTTGAGCGCGCAGATCCAGAAGCTGGAACACGAGCTGGGGCACAAGCTGCTGAACCGGACCACGCGTGCGGTCACGCTGACCGGATTCGGTCGAGACTTTCATCGCCGCGCGGCAGAGGTGCTCCACGGTGCTGATGAGCTGGCTTCAGGCCTCGGAGGAGTCTCCGAAGGGCAGGCCGGCCATGTTCGCCTGGGATTCGTAAGCTCTGCCAGCTACGCGCTTCTTCCGCGCACCATCCGAATGTTCCGGGACGCTGCGCCCGGCGTGACGCTGCACCTGGAACCGCTGACCAGCAGTGAACAGGCCGAGCAGCTGCGCGAAGGACGACTGGACCTCGGCATCCTCCGGGGACAGGAGGGCGCGACGGAGCTCCGCACCGAGGAGATACTCGCGGAAGAGATCATGGTCTGCCTGCCCGGCGATCACGCGCTCGCCGAAAGGTCCGAAGTATGCGCGCAGGAGCTCATCCAGGAACCGCTGATCTTCTTCCCCCCGCGAGAGATGCCCGGGTACGCCTCGGAGATCCAGCCGATCTTCCACGGTCTGAACTTCCCCCCGGTCTATACCCGCATCATCCAGCAGGAGACCGCCCTGGGCTTTGTGGCGGCCGGGCTGGGGATCACGTTGCTTCCTGAGTCGGTGACGGCTTTCGCGCCGTCCACCGTCTCCTTGGCACGCCTTTCCGGACGACCGAGGACCAGGATGTACGCGGCCTTCGCCCAGGGTCAACTCTCCCCCGCGGCGCAGCTGTTCCTGCGTGTCCTTCGCGACGTGGGTCAGGAGCTGCACAGCTGACTCACCGTGGCCCAGCGCGACACCCTGTCTCCTGTCAGGAAACGATCAGTATCATGGAGTCCATGACTCCTGAATCATCTTCCCGGAAGCTCGATGACCCGTCGGCCGACCCGGCGCAGGAGTCCGAGAAGCTGCTGCGCAACCTTGCAGGGAGCGCCAGAGACCGAGAACATTCGGAACCGCTCGCGGCGGACAACCTTGCCGAGGTCATCGGATTCAACGTCCGGGCGCTGCGGACACAGCACGGATTCTCGGTCTCGGACATGGCCGCGAACATCGGATTGTCCAAAGCGATGCTCTCCAAGATCGAGAACGCGCAGACCTCCTGCAGCCTCTCCACCCTGGGCCTTCTGGCACGGGGGCTCGACGTTCCGGTCACCTCGCTCTTTCGCGGCGCCGACGCCGAGCGCGAAGCCGTGTTCACCGAAGCTGGAGCCGGTCCGAACATCACCCGCAACGGCACCAAGGCGGGTCACGCCTATGAGCTTCTGGGCTCGCTGCGAGGACAGCACAAGCGCCTGGAGTCACTTCTGGTGACGCTGAGCCAGGACAGCGACGCGTATCCGCTGTTCCAGCATCCCGGCACCGAGTTCATCTATATGCTCGAGGGGCAGATGCAGTACGGCCACGGGATGTCCACCTACACCCTCTGCCCGGGGGACTCGCTGCAGTTCGACGGCGAGGCGCCGCACGGCCCGACCGCGCTGGTCACGCTGCCGATCCGGTTTCTCTCAGCCATCGCCTTCCCGGACAACACCTCGCTCTAGCCTGAGCCGCTTCAGCCAGAGTGCGCCGAGGACCTCGAGCGCCGCGATGGCGGTGGCAGAGATCAAGAGGGCGGGATGAGTCGGCAGCAGAGCTGTTCCGGACACGGCCTCGGACACGCCGTGATGGGTCGAGAGGCTCACCGCACCAGCTTCCGCGAGGGCACCCGGGCCGGCCATCATCACGGCGTGCACCAACAGCATCCCGAGGTTCATGCCTGCGATCATGGTCAGCGTGCGCTCCGAGTGCCCGCGCCAAAGCCGACCGGCACAGAGCAGGCACCCGAACGCGAGAGCCGCCATCAGCAGGCTCAGCAGGAGCGGACCATGGCTGAGCATCATCAGGTGCAGTCCTGCAGAGAAGACTCCCAGGACTGCGAGCGCGCGGCGCCCCTGCAGAACGGACCGGGCGCCCACTCTCGAGCGGATCCACTGCAGCGACGGAGGCTCCGTCTGTACCGTCATCACGCATCTCCTAGTGGCAGCTTGAGCTCTGCTCCGCCGGGAGGTCCAGCATCGGATTGCCGTCGAAGAAGCCCGAGGGCTTCAGATGTAGACCAACCGTCGCCACAGGCATCACCGGCCAGTCCTCTGGACGCACCACATGGTGTGCGCAGAGGACGGGCCACAGCACCAGATCCTCACCCACCAGTGATCGGTCCTGCTGGACGTACTCGGGCAGCCCTCCTGAACTCGGGTTCTGCGGCACATACTCACCGGCCGCGTAGCGCTCACGTTCCGCGAACTTCGTGGCCCAGAGGTGTCGTCGGGCGAAGGCGCCCCTGGCGTACTGCTGCGACCCCGGCTGCGCCATCGGCAGCGCGAGGCTTCCGCCGAGCTCGACCTTGTACCCGATATCTCCGCCAAGCCGGTTCTTCTTCTCGGCATTGGTCACCACCCACGACCGGCCACGAGTGGGATCCGCCAGCCGCTGGGCCTCAGCCTCTGATCTCAGCAGCGTCTTGGACTCATACCAGGCGTTGCCCCAGGGATTGTCCTCCGGGGCTGCCGCCTCCGCCTGCAGCTCGTAGAGGTTGTTCTTGGGCCCGTCGACGTTCATGTCGAGACGCACCGCGAAGAAGTGCTGGTGGTTGGGGCCGTAGAGGCCTTCAGCGATGACCTTGCCGTATTTGGGCTCATCGCCCTGCTCATAGGCTCCCGTGGACAGGATCCCGGTCAGCTTGGACTCGAATTCGATGGAGCCGTCGAGATAGAGGTACCAGTAGAAGCCATAGTCGTAGTTGCCCACCGTGGTGAAGTAGGAGACCACCAGGCGGCGATTGCGGCGCACCTCCCCCAGCCCGGTGCGGAAATCCGTGTGCTTCCAGCCGATTCCGGAATCTTCCTCATGGATGCAGATCGCGTTGGAGATCTTGGTCGGCTCGCCGTCTTGATCGCACAGGTGAGCGTCCAGATACGTGATCTCACCGAGACAGTCACAGCCGAGCACCAGGGAGTTGGCCAGGCCGCCGAGCCCGTATTCGCCCTCGTCGAAGACGTTCTTGTTCCAGTGCGTGTCGCCCGGATCGCCGTAGGGGACATACATCTCCGCCAGCGACGCCCGGTACAGGACGGGCCGCTCGGTGCCGCGGTCGTCATAGGTGATGTTGTGCAGCACCACCCCCTCGCGCGCGGTGAACCCTACCCGGAGGTTCCAGTTCGCCCACTCCAGCCCGTTTCCCTGCATCGTGAACGAAGGCCCCTCCGGCTGGGTGATGTGGATCGGCTTCATCCGGTCCCGGACCTTCTCGAAATGCGGGGAGTTCTCCGGGTCGGTGATCCGATCCGCGGTGTAGTTCCCCTTCCGCTGGGGCAGCGGGACCACCCCGGTATCTTTCACCTCGAGGATCTCGTTGCTGTCCAGATCCACCGTGATGATCAGGTTCTCCACAGGGCGGGCATAGGCGTTGGCGTCATCCTCACCCTGGATGAACACGATCGGCCGCGCGATCCGGCGCTGGCTGGGGGCATCCTCTGCCATCACGTAGCCGGCCGCCCACTTGTCCACCATGGCCTTCGAGAAGTCCTCCACGCCGCGTCGACGCAGAGCCTGTTGGACCTGAGGATCCTGCCGGATCATCTCCTCGCAGGCGAAGAACTCCTCCTCTGTCATCGGCGGCTGTGCATCCTCAATCTCGAGATAGCTGGTCACGGCGTCGGTGCTGAGATTCACGATGGCCTCAAGGGTGCGGTGCCGGTCATGATCGCGCAGCAGCAGGAAAGCCTCGCGCTCCCAGGGGCCGGCCTCAGCCTCGAAGGCCCGGACCGTCGCCTTGGAGGGTTCCCTGAGCTCGATGAAGACGAAACGCTGCTCCGGTGTGAACTCGGAGTGCTGCTTCAGAATGGCCGAAGCCTTGCTGATCTCCTCGGGCGCCAGCGGCTCCAGGGGATGGGTGGCCGTCAGCGACTTCACTGCGGTCTGGGCTGCCTGTGGATTCATGGGGCGTCCTTCCTCAAGCTCAACGGGGCGTAGTTTCTGATCAGTCATCACTGTTTACTGTGCATGGATCCTGGTCCGCGGGGAAGCCTCCGTGCGAGGTTTTACACCTCTGCCCTACAGTCTTTACGTGCACGACACAAGGCCCTCAGCGGCGTCGCCTGGTTACTCCAAAGAGGACAGGAACCTCCTGGTGCGCTCGTGCTCGGGGTGCGAAAAGATCTGCTCAGCGGTTCCCTCTTCGAGGATCCGGCCGGCCTCCATGACCACCACGCGATCGGAGACTCGCCTCGCGAAGGCCATCTCGTGGGTGACGATCACCATGGTGACCCCCTCTTCGGCGAGCCCCTGGATCGTTCGAAGCACCTCGGAAGTCATTTCGGGGTCCAGCGCACTTGTGGGCTCATCGAAGAGCAGCAGCCGGGGCCTCATGGCCAACGCCCGTGCGATGGCGACACGTTGCTGCTGACCCCCCGAGAGCGTCGCCGGTTTCTGGTCGGCCTGATCCGCGAGACCCACTCGTCCAAGCAGCTCATGCGCGCGCCCCACTGCCTCCGCCTTGTTCTCCCGCTTCACCCTCACGGGCGCGTGCCAGACATTCTCCGCGGCGCTCATATGGGGGAAGAGATTGAAGGACTGGAACACGAAGCCGATTCTCTGCTGATCCAAGCGGAGCTGCTGCACATCATCGCCATAGCCGCCATCGGAGCGCGAGCGCTTCCCCAGTGGCTTGCTGTCGAGCAGGATCTCGCCCGAGGTCGGCTCCTCGAGCCGGTTGAACGTGCGCAGGAGCGTCGTCTTACCTGATCCGGAGGGCCCGACCAGGGTGAGAACCTGACCTTCAAGGACCTGGGCGCTGACCCCGTGCAGAACGGTCTTGTCCCCATAGGTCTTGGTGATCTCCTTGGCGTACATCACGGGTCCGGAGATCGTCTTTTCGCTCAGCAGTGCGGTCATGGGGTGAGAACCTCCTTGGGCGTCTCTTCGCGGGGTGACCGGGCCAAGCCAGCCCTGCCGGAACGCAGCACGCGCACCGTGGAGCTGACCAGTGGAATCTCGTAGGGGAGTCCGACCTTGTGGTTGTAGTGCCTTTCGATGTACCACTGGATGACGGTCCAGATGGTCGTCAGCAGCAGGTAGTACAGTGCCGCCACGCAGAAGATCTCGAACGTCCGAAAAGTTGCTGAACTGATCGACTGGGTCATCAGGAACATCTCCTGGACCCCGATGACGCTCAAGATCGAGGTGTTCTTCATCAGCTGGTTGAAGGTGTTGCCCAACGGCGGCACCATCGTTCGGATCGCCTGCGGCAGGATCACCCACCGCATCGTAGAGATCGCCGTCATCCCCAGAATCTGGGAGGCCTCCACCTGTCCCTTGGGGATCGTCTCGAGACCCGATCGAACGATCTCAGCGACGTAGGCGCTCTCATTGAGAGTCAGCGCGACGACGGCGGCCTGAACAGCTCCGGCAATCGAGATCCCTGCGATGCTCACCGTCTCGAAGGCGAAGATCCCTGCCGCGGAGAAGCCCATGTAGAGGAGCACGAGCTGCACGAGCAGCGGAGTCCCCCGGAGGATCCACACGTAGAGTCCCGCCACTGTGCGCAGAGCGAAGAAGCGCGAGCGGGCCATCATCGCGACGAGCAGCCCCACGAAGAGAGCCAGGGTCATACTGATCACGGACACCGCCACCGTCATCATCAGGCCGCGCAGGAAGGGGGCGGAAGGGCTGAAGAGCGATTCTGTGAAGAACTCAGGATCAAACTGCATGTCGACCTCAGAAGTCTTCGGCGATGTTCATATCAGCCTGGTTGTAGTCACCCAACAGCTCCTCATAGGTGCCGTCCTCCTGAAGCGCCTCCAACGCTGTCTCCAGAGCAGCAGAGAGCTCCGTGTTCTCCGGCAGAGTAGCGGCCCCGACCTGGATCATCCCGTAGGGATCTCCGGTCAGCACCAGCTCGCCATCGGTCTGCTGTTCCCGGTAGGAGATCGTGGGAGTCTCGGAGGCCAGGGCCACCTGCTGACCCGAAGTGACGCTCTGAGCGGCGTTGGTGGCATTGTCGAACTTCACGACCTCCAAGTCCGCGCCCAGTTCGGCGCAGGCGTCCGCCTGGTCATCCATATTCTGCTCGGCGGTAGTGCCGATGGTGGTGGCCACGCTGTGACCGCAGAGCGAGTCATCCGGTCCGGTGATGCCAGCCTCGTTCTCGGCGGAGACGGCGATCCCTTGGCCCTGCCACATGTACGGCACGAAATCGACGACTTCTTCGCGCTCCGGACGGATATAGAGCGAGGAGATGATCGTGTCGCATTGCGACGCTTGGAGCGACGGGATGATCGAGGCGAAGGGGACATCGACCCAGACCGTCTCCAGGCCCATTCGTGCGGCAAGCTGCTCGGCCAGCTCGACCTCCATGCCGGTGGCCTCATTGGCCTCGTCGTAGTGGTAATTCGGTGGCAGCCCCATCGAGAGGGCGGCACACACGGTGAGGTTTCCCTCGCTGACCAGTGCCTCCTCAGACACCTCGACTTCCACTTCGACATCGGTCGAGGTCGCTTCTCCCTGTCCGCAGGCGCTGAGCACCAAGGCCGATATGCCGGCCAGGACGGTGGTCTGGGCTGATCTCTTCAGTACTGACATGGTGCCGGAACCTTTCGGAGAGTGATGGATTATCGGGTCGTCCTCTTGTAGGATAAAGGGACTCAGTGACTCAAACAATCGATTCCCAGCGGTTTTACGGAGACGACAAGGAGTATTTACATGACAGAAACGCAGGACTTCCGCATCACGCCGGCCCAGTCTCAGGCCCTCCCACGCCTGGTGGCCGAACAGCTCGTCAAGGTCATCGCCTCTTCTGGATCCTCTGAACTGAAGCTGCCGACAGAGCGCGAACTGACAGAACAGTTCGAAGTGGGCCGCAATGTCCTGCGCGAGGCGCTCACGTTCCTGGAGGGCCTCGGGGTCGTCACGGTCCGCAAGCGCGAGCGCTTCGGGCAGACCGGTCGAGCTCGAGCCCAGCTCGTGGCCTTCTCTACGCGGGCCTCCGTCGACGAGCTGATGACCTCTGACCCCATCGAGGTGCGCCGGATCGTCGAACCCTCCACTGCCGCACTGGCAGCGCAGCGTCGCACCCAGGAGGACGTGTTGGAACTCCAGCACTGGATCGACTCGATGCAGCGCTGTCACGAGAACCACGGACGCGTCATCGACTTCGACGAGGCCTTTCATGTCTCCATTGCCCGCGCCACGCATAACCACACCCTCGTCGAACTGGTCACCACGCTCTCGGACATCACTCACGAGAGTCGCGAGATGTCCTTCGAACCAGTGATCGCTGCGGAGTCCGCGATCGCGGACCACCGCCGAATCTTCGAGGCGATCCGGGATCAGAAGCCCGAAGAGGCGCGCCAGGCCATGCTCGATCACGTCAGCTTCGTCGAAGAGATGATTCACGAAGCCAGCAAGACACTGGAGGATCAGAATGTCTGAGCGCCACCACGCTGCGGTTTCTTCCCCCCATTCACTGGCCACCGAGGCAGGGCGGGCATCTCTGGCAGCCGGAGGCACCGCCATGGACGCCGCAGTGGCCACCAACGCGATGCTCTCAGTCGCCTACCCTCACATGTGCGGGGTCGGTGGCGACATGTTCATGCTTTATTTCGAGGCCTCGACGGGATCAGTCCACTGCCTCAATGCCACCGGCCCGGCACCAGCACTGGCGACTCCCGAGTTCTACCGGGAACAGGGCCTCGAATCGGTGCCGACTCGAGGCCCTGGATCTGTGACGGTTCCTGGCACTGTCGCCGGATGGTCCGCGGCCCTCGACAGATTCGGCGCCCATGGACTTGCCGCCGCTCTGGAGCGCCCGGCACAGGTCGCCGAGTCCGGCGTCGCGGTCTCGGCGGGAGTCGCCCGGTGGATCGAGAAGACTGCACCTGAGATCGTCGAGGGAACCCCGCTCCACGCGATCCTGAAGCCTCGGGGCGTATGGCTCCGGGAAGGTGACACGCTGCGCAATCCCGACCTCTCACGCACGCTTCGCTCCATCGCCGCCGACGCAGGTGCATCCTTCTACCGCGGAGACCTTGCCGCCGCCATTGGTGCTTCGATCGCCGCTGAAGGCGGCCCACTTCGCGCAGAAGACCTGGACGCCTATGCACCGGAGTGGGTGGAGCCCCTCTCATCCTGGATCGATGGTCATGAGCTCTTCGTCCCTCCGCCGAACAGCCAAGGCGTCACTGCACTTCTCATGCTCGAGAAGTTCCGGCGACTTGCGGGCAACGCCGCGGACCCACGCGACGCGCAGTACTTCGAGAGGTTCATCAGCGCAAAGCGCCAGTCCTTCGAGTTCCGTGATCGATACCTGGGCGATCCGCTCTTCCATCCTGACACTCTCGCATTCGTCGATGCGGCGTTGGCCGGAGAGGTTCCGCAGACGCCGGCACTCGCGATGACGGACTACCCGCCTCAGGGGGACACCGTCGGGCTCGTGACCCGCGATGAGCAGGGCAATGCCTGCGCGGTCATTCAGAGCATCTACTACGGCTTCGGTTCGCTGTTCATGCCCGCGGACACGGGTGTGCTGCTGCACAATCGCGGTCACTACTTCTCCCTCGAACCCGGTCGTATCAACTCGCTGGAGCCGGGGAAGCGCACCATGCACACCCTCATGTGTCTTTTGGCCCTCCGGGATGGCGTCCCGCGATTTGTGCTGAGCTCCATGGGCGCCGATGGGCAGCCGCAGTTCATCTTCCAGGTGCTGCAGAACCTGCTGCGAGGAGACACCCCGCAGGATGCGATCAGTGCCCCCCGAATGCTCGACGGGCGTTTCTCCCTGGAGGATGATCCTGACACCGTCCAGCTCGAGCCCATGCCCGAAGACGTTGCGGATCGTCTCAGATCTGCGGGGCATTCCGTGCAGGTGCTCAGCGAACTCTCGGAGATCATGGGGCACGCTCAGGCGATCAGCATCGCCGCGGACGGCTCCGTCGAGGCAGGGTTCGACCCGCGCAGCGATGGAAGCGCTGCGCGGGTCTGACCGAGTCAGGAGCTCCTGGTGAGGACTCAGCTGCCGATCATTTGGCAGCCGAATACTCCGGCAGGAAGGTCACGATCTCCGGCACCATGATCAGCACTGCGACCACGACCACGTCAGCGATGATGAACGGGGCGATGCCACGGAAGATCCTGCCCAGTCCCGCCTCCGGCACCGAGCCCGAGTATACGAAGGCGTTCATCCCCACCGGCGGAGTGATCAGCGCCATCTCCGCCACCTTGACCACCAGGATGCCGATCCAGATCTCCTCGAAGCCGTAGGCGCTGAGGATGGGGTGCAGCAAGGGTGCTGCGATAAGGATCATCGACACCCCGTCCAGGAACATGCCGAGCGGCAGCAGGAGCAGCAAGCAGCAGATCAGGACCACGTAGGGTGACATGTCCGCGTCCACCACAGTGTCCACCAGTGCACGACTGACACCGGAGAAGGCCAAGAAGTAGGTGAAGACACCTGCGCCTACCATCAGCAGGAAGGTCATCGCGGTCAGCCCCACTGCTTCGGTGAGTGACTCTCGGATCACACTCAGCCACCTGGGCGGCCGCGTCCGGATCAGCAGGATCAGCAGGGCAGCCATGGCGCCGAAGGATGCCGCTTCGGTGGGCGTGGCGACGCCCATATAGATGGTGCCGATCGAGACCAGGAAGATGACCGCGAGGAACAGGAGCCCCATGACGTCGAACCGCGGCTTCTCCTGGCGTGCTGCCGGGGAAGCCGGGACTTCAGCAGCACCCGAGTCCCCGACCTCGGCAGGGTCGCTGCCGAGGTCGGGGGCCGGAGCAGACGAGGCTGAGACGGACGCCTGGGTCGGGGCCTGTTTGCGACGACCGACGAGCACGAGCACCACGATGGTGAGCGCGTAGGCCAGGATCGTCAACAGACCCGGCCCGATGCCTGCCAGTAGCATCGGTCCGATGCTGACACCAGTGACCACCGCGTAGAGCACCAGAATGATCGACGGTGGAATCAACACGCCCAGGGTGCCGCCGGCGCACACCACACCTGCGGCAAGACGGATCCCGTATCCGGCCTTAAGGATCGCGTCTGTGGAGACCCGTGCCATCGTCGCTACAGTGGCCACGCTCGACCCGGTCACGGCCGCGAAGAACCCCGACCCGGTCAAGGATGCCAGGGCAGGTCCGCCGGGGACCTTCACCAGCGCCCGGGAGGCCGCGTCAAACCCAGCCTCAGCGAGCCTCGCGTTGACCGCGAAGACTCCCATCAGGATGAACAGCGGAATCACGGTCAATGTGTAGCTGGCCGCGGTGGAGTATGGCTGATTCGCCACCGTGCTGAGCGCCGCATCGGTGCTGAGCAGCATCACGATGCCCAGCGCGCCGGCGATCATCAGGGAAAGCCCCACGTGGAGGCGGATCGCCAGCATGCCGAGGAAGACGATCAGGACGGTGATCAGTGCCACGATCGTTTCGGCTGTCATGCCGTCACTCCACTCACGGAACGGGCTCCACGCAGCACGAGGAACTGGTGAACTTCTCGCCAGAGGGCGAGGACGAAGAACACGAGGAAAGAGATCACCAAGATCAACTTCCACGGCGCGGTAACAAGGCCAAGAACACCATTGGTGGTCTCCCCTCGCTGCACCGCGCCGAGGTACACCTCGGTCAGCCCCAGGATCAGCAGCGAGCCGACGGCCGCCAGCAGCAGAATGCGCAGCACCGAGAACACCAGCCGGCCCAGGCGCGGAAGTCGCGCTTCGATGAGGCTCACTGACACGTGCTTGCCTGTGATCTCGGCAGCGCCGAGCCCCAGGAAGGCAACGGCCACCAACAGCACCGTGGAGATCTCCACTGTGCCCAGGATGGAACGACCCTGGACGTTACGGCTGACGACGTCAGCGACGGTCAGCAGCACGAGAGCCAGCAGGCAGAGACCGGCGATGACACTGAAGGCAGAGGCCACCCAGCGAGCTGGGCGTGGCAGTGAGGCGCTCATCGACTACGTCACTCGCCCATGCAGGCGACCAGCGGATCCGAGTAGTCGGAACTCTCCGTGGTCTCGTCGATGAACTGGCGGTAGTCCTCGAGCACGGATTCTGCGTCCCCGCCCTGATCAGATACCCAGGCCTCGGCGATGCCGGCCTCGTCCTGCCACGCCGTCACGTCTTCCTGAGTGAAGCTGGAGAACTCGGTGCCGGAGTTCTGCAGCTCCTCGCAGGCCTGGTTGCCCAGAGTGTCGAGTTCATCCAACCCGTAGCCCACTGCGTTCTCGCTCGCGGTACGCAGTGCCTCCTGATACGCCTCGGGCATGGATTCGACCAGCTCGGCATTGACCACCACGACCGAGGAGGCGTACGAGCCGATCCCCGGCTCCAAGACATGTGAGGTGCTCTCCGAAAGCCCGAAGGTCGAGAGATTCGCGATGCCCAGAGAGGTATAGCCGTCGATGACGCCTCGTTCCATGGACTCATACACATCCGTGGCGGTCATGCTTACCGGATTCGCCCCCACACTGATCATGGCTTCAGAGACCACTCCGCCGGAGCGGATGCTCAGGCCCGCAAGGTCATCGGGGGCCTCTGCTGCCTCGTTGAGTCCCACCACGGCGATGCCGATCGGCAGCGGGAAGAGCTGCTGGACGCCCTGCTGCTCGAAGTCCCCGCGGTAGGCGTCGTTCTCCTGGTAGAGCTGATCCAGGGCGACCATCTGGGCCTCGGGATTGTCGGTCTCGAAGGGCAGCTCGGAGATGGTGTACATCGGCAGATCCGAGGCGGCGTAGAGCGAACCGACCTGAGCCATGTCCGCGCGACCATCGATAGTGGCCTGAAGGGACTCCTCCGCCCCCACAAGGCTCTCGGAGTAGTGGAAGTCGACCGTGACGCCGCCTTCGGTGAGCTCCTCAACCTCTTCGGCCCAACGCTGCACCGTGATCGACTGATCGGAGGTGTCGTTGGAGTAGGTCGTGTAGGTCAGCGTGAAGGTCTCGTCCGTCGAGGTCTCCCCACCCCCATCACCTCCGCCACAGGCGGAGAGCCCCAGAACGCCGACCGCGCCGATCGCGGCGCTGCGCCATAGGACGCTGGAGGTGGGACGTGTGCCATTGCGAGTGATATTCATGTGACTCATCCATTCATCGGTGCGACGCGATAGCGGCGCAGTGACAGTGCGGGATTGGACAGACGGACAGCTTCCAGGCGCTGGTGCGAGAGCTCCGCCAGCGCGAGACCTTCGGACTCCCCGACGCCTGCGAGCGTGTTGCCCATCGGGTCGAGGATGGCGCTGTTTCCAGCACCAGTGGGCGCGGCCTGATCCGCAGCCAACACGTAGATGGTGTTCTCGATCGCGCGAGCCCGGATCAAGGTGTTCCAATGGAACTCCTTGAGCGGGCCGGGGACCCATTCTGCGGGCAGCGCCAGAACGTCGGCCCCAGCGTCCACCAGGGTCCTGGTCACCTCCGGGAAGCGCAGGTCATAGCAGGTCTGCATGCCCACGGTGAATCCGCCCACGGACATCAGCTGAGGAGCCTCCAGCGCACCGGCGAGCACCCGGTCAGACTCCTTATAGCCGAAGGCGTCGTACAGGTGGGTCTTGCGATAGACCGCGGCGATCTCACCCTCCTGGAGGCCCACCAGAGTGTTGTAGATCCGGCCGTCCTGGGCGCTCTCATTGATCCCGGCGACCAGAGTGACCCTCAGCTGCCGAGAAACCTCCCGGAGCCGTGTGACTGCCGGTCCGTCAAGTGACTCCGCGCTGTCGACGAATCGGTCGTCCATCGTGGGAACGGTGAAGATCGCGTACTCGGGAAGGACGATCAGTTCAGCGCCCTGGTCGGCGGCTCGGCGGATCATCGTCTCCATTGAGGCGAGGTTCGCATCCTTGTCCGCACCAGGGGTGAACTGGGCGATGGCTGTCTTCAACATGGTGCTCACTTTCCGGCCTGGGCCTGGATCTCGTGCAGCGCCGAGCTGGCGCCGGAGAGTCCCGCCAGCAGGGCACCGTACTGCATGGTGGCGATGATCAGGTGCGCGTTCTTCTCTGCTGCCAGCTGTTGTTCTGCCGGGCTCCAGGCGGGGAGGATCCACGGCTTGCCCGCCGCGTTCGCGGCATCCGCCAGGTATGCGATGTCGGCTAAGTCGCCTTCGCCGGCGGTGTAGGCACCGCGATCGCGCCGCAGCGAGAGGTCCGAGGGCCCGATGAAGATCCCGTCCACCGAGTCCAGCGTCAGGATCTGCTCGATGTCCGCGAAGGCTGAGGCGTCTTCGATCATGGGATAGCACCGGGTGCGGACGTCCTGCTCGGCGACCCAGGCGTCATCGAAGCCTCGGTAGCTGGAGACTCTGCCTCCGGCGAAGGAGCGATCACCCAGTGGTGGGAACTTGGCGTAGCCGCAGACCTGCTCGGCATGTGCCACGGACTCCACATGCGGAATGGCCACAGCATTGGCTCCCAGATCGAGGGCCTGCTGAATGGCTTCACGCTGAGGGCCCAGGACCTTGACGATCACCTCCATGCCCTTGGCCCGAATAAAGGGGAGGAGCCAGTTGAGTGCCGTGAGATCAAAGGAGCCGTGCTCGACGTCGAGCACAACCGTGTCATATCCGGCCATCGCGGCCACCTCCACCGTGGAGGCTGATGGTTCGGAGAGCCAGACCCCGTGAAGCCCAGCCTCCTGTGTGTGTCGATTCATCCGGTTCCTTCCGCAGTGAGTTTCTCGTGGACCTGAAGCTCTAATACACCACGTGCATGTTTCTTGTGTGTTTCTTGTATACAAAGAGAGTGCAACATGTGGAACTACGTTAGACTGAGTGTGTGCCACCACACAAGAGAAACGACACAGATTCCTCAAAAACGTTGCCGAGTGCCCGGGATCGGGCATATGCCTGGATCGCCTCTGCCATCCTGTCCGGCGACGTCGCCGAGGGGCAGTTCCTCGATGAGGTGACGCTCGCCCGCGAGGTCGGCACCTCGAGAACTCCGGTCCGAGAGGCCCTGCATCGGCTCCAGGCCGAGAAGTACGTCGACCTCGTGCCCCGCCGGGGCGCCCAGGTGCGAGTGATGAGCTCGCGTGAACTGCGCGAGATCTATCAGGCTCGGTTCGTCGTCGAGTCCGACGCGATCGCGAAGATCTGTCGCCGCCGCAAGGGTCCGCCGCCGGGCATGGCCCAGCTACTTGACGACATGGAGGAGGCGGGGCGCCAGGAACAGTGGCGCAGCTTCGCCCAGATGGACCAGATGCTGCACCTGAACCTGGTCCGCCATCAGGGCAATTCGGTGCTCGCGGAGATGTATGAGTCCCTGGGTCCCCGGCATACCCGCCTGTCAGTGCGCACCCTGGTAGAGGCCACTGAGCGCCTGGAGCTGATCGAGCAGGAGCACCGCGAGCTGCTTGCAGCCTTGCAGGACCACGACGCCGACCGAGCCATCGAGGTGCTCCGCCGGCATCTGCGGGAGATACCAGAGATCATCGAAGCCTTCACCGGCTGACTGCGCCGGCTCGGGTCAGTCCAGCAGCCAGGTGGGGGACTCGAGGTAGCGCTGCGCCACCTCCACGGCACCCGGCAGCTGTGCATCCCAGATCTCGGGAGGCAGGGCGTCACGGCGATGCGTGGTGGTCCAGCCCAGCATCGTCAGCCGGCGAAGCATGCTCAGCGCGCAGGCGAAGCGGACATCCTCTGCGGTGAGCTCACGGACGCTTCGGTATCCGATGATCCATTCACGTGCGATCCGCCCGGCGTAGGGCTCGTGTTCGATGAAGGACAGCGCCGAGGCGAAGTCGTAGAGGAACCAGCCGTAGCCGCAGTCGTCGAAGTCGATCACGGTGAGCCGGTCGTTGTGCATCATGATGTTCGAAGGCCGCAGGTCCGCGTGAATCAGACCCCACCCCTGGCGCGTGGGGGCACTGAGCTGCACCTGCTTCACGGCTGCCGCCTCTGCCGCGTGAAGGATCTGATGCTGCTGGGTCTGCATCGGGGCGCCCCGCCAGTCACCCCAGCGGCTGGACCGCCCGATCATGTCCTGGATCCTCCACTGGAAGCGGTCGAATCCCGAGGGCGGCTGCCAGTTCTCCGCGTGGCCGTGGAACTCCGCGGTGGCTCGGCCGATGCGTCGATAGTAGGAGGACGGATCGGGCAGGACACCGACGATGTCCTCGAGCACCGCGCCCTGTACGAAGGCGAACGCCACCATATGCCACGGGGCCTCCCCCGCCGGGGCGCCATCGGCAGAATCCCGGCTGAAAGTGTGCAGCAGCGCGCCGTCGGCCCGTGGGACCACCTCAGGGACTCTGATGTCCACGTCTTCGCCCAGGGACCGCACCCACTGCAGCTCGGACCGGATCTGGGCGGGATCCACGTACCCGGGTCGATGGACCCGCAGCACAGCATGCGGGCGGGCGTCGACATCGACTCGGAAGGTCGCATTCTCAGAGACCGCGATCAAAACGAGCTCGGTCCGGCTCGGGTCGAGGCCCCAGGCACTGGTGACCTCATGGCTCAGCCACTGCGGGGCTGGCTCACCTCGGCTCAGCGTGGCAAAGGTGGTGAACGGCTCGACGGCGACTGCCTGGTTCGCGACGGGCACCGCCGGTGCGGTGGGAGCCTCGATCGCGACGGGGGATTTGATGGTGGTGTTGTTCTGCAAGGGATTCTCCTCGAATGCGGGCGAGGAGGGCTGGGTGCCTCCCTCACTGTGCCACGCCGTCACCTGAAGAAGCACTGCGAAAGCCGGATTGCGGGAGAGGTTTAACAGGCCTTTCATGCAGCCGGCTGCGCGTAACGAACCATTCACCAACGCCGGGGTTTCTTTAACGCCCTCGAAACCTGCCGACGCGGTCGGTGCCGGGAGGGGCTGAGACGATGGAGGCACCACGACGAATCGGAGGGCTGGGTGCCTCCCGTATCGGTCTCAACCTTGAAGGACTCTCATGGCCCTGCGTTCCACGATCATGGACAACAACAGCTTCCGCGCTGAGCACGCCGCGGATCTGGATCCGCAGACACGCAGACTCACCGAGCGGCGGGACGACGTCCTGGGTGGTTCCTACCGTCTCTTCTACCGCAAGCCAGTCCATCTGGTCCGCGGTGAGGGCCAGTACCTCTGGGACGCTGAGGGGCAGAAGTACCTGGACATGTACAACAATGTCGCGTCGATCGGGCACGCCCATCCTGCTGTGGCCCAGGCCGTCCACTCCCAGATGCTGCGATTGAACACCCATACCCGGTACCTGCATGAGCGGATCCTCGACTACACCGATGACCTCCTGGCCACGCTGCCGCAGTACCTGGACGCCGGGGACTTCAAGGCCATGTACATGTGCACCGGCTCAGAGGCCAACGACCTGGCACTGCGAGTCGCCAAGGCTCATACCGGTGGCACCGGACTGATCGCGACCACCGAGGCCTATCACGGCAACTCTGAGCTCAGCTCGTCGGTCTCCCCCGCCCTGGGCAGCGGGCAGCCCATCGGCGAACACGTCTGGCTGCTCCCGGCCCCGGACAGGTACCGCACCGGAGTGGCGGAGATCGGCGCGTGGTTCGCGGAGAGGATCCGCGCCGCGATCGCCGATATGGAATCCAAGGGGGTGAGGTTCGCCGGCTTCATCGCCGACTCGATCTTCTCCTCCGACGGGGTCCTGCCGGGCAGCTACCTCAAGGAGGCTGTCGACGCGGTCCACTCCGCCGGTGGGGTGTTCATCGCTGACGAGGTCCAACCAGGCTTTGCTCGCACCGGGGACCAGTTCTGGGGTTTCGCAGCGCATGGAGTGACGCCAGACATCATCACCACCGGCAAGCCCATGGGAAACGGGATCCCCGTCTCGGGTCTGTTCGCCAAGGCCGATGTCCTGGCGTCCTTCAGCGACACCGTGCCCTATTTCAACACCTTCGGGGGTAATCCTGTGTCCATGGCGGCCGCCCAGGCCGTCCTGGACGTGATCCGCGCGGAGGGACTGCAGGAACACGCCAAGGAGCTCGGAGCTGCGGCGCTCACACGGTTCGCCCAGCTCGGCGACGCCCACGACTCGGTAGGAGATGTTCGGGGTGCAGGACTCTTCATCGGCTTCGAGCTGGTCAAGGACCGCTCGACCAAGGAACCGGATCGCGAGCTCGCGCTCAACCTGCTTGAGGAGCTGCGCCAGCGCGGCGTCCTGACCTCGGTGGCCGGACCGCACGGCAATGTGCTGAAGCTGCGCCCCCCGCTGCCATTCACCCACACCGACATCGACTGGGCCTCGGAGGCGCTGGACGTCTCGCTGAAGGCTCTGAGCTGAGTACGCCCGTGTCTGTCGAACTGAGCTGATGAGCCGATCCCCCCAGATCCCGGCACCCACAGAGGTGGTCTATCTCCAGCTGCTCAGGCTTCTGCGAGACGGTCGATTCCGTCCCGGCGAGCGCCTGGGCACCGAGCGCGGCCTCGCGGAGCAGCTCCAGGTGCCGCGCAGCGCCCTGCGCCGGGCGCTGGACCAGCTTGAAACCGAGCATCAGGTCCGGCGGGCCATAGGCCAGTCCGGCGGAGTATTCGCCGACGACGGTAAGATCCAACGTCACCTGAACACGGTTCAGGGAGTCCCCGACATGGTCCGCCACCAGGGGCTCACCGTCGAGACCCAGGTCCTCCGGGCCGAACTCTCGCAGCCCTTCGCCGAGGAACAGCGTGCGCTGCAGCTGCCCGGGACGGCCCCGGTCCTGCGCCTCGTGCGGGTGCGCCGGGCCGGGGCCGCCACCTGGTCATTGGACACCTCGGTGCTGCCGGCACGCCGATTCCCCAGACTGCTGGCCGCTGATCTCACCGGATCCCTCTATGCACTGCTGACTCGGGACCATGGGCTCGTCGTGGACCGAGCCGAAGAGACCGTGGAGGCGACGACGGCGACCGCAGAACAGTCAGCGGTCTTGGAGATCGCCGAGGGAGCAGGGCTGTTGGAGATCCACCGGATCACCTACGACAAACGTGACACCCCGGTGGAGTATGCCCACGACTTCTTCCGCGCTGACCGCACCCGGTTGCATATGCAGAAGGTCGGAACAAACTGGAGGCGCTCCCAGCAGTGAATCAGGCCACCTTCTCCCCGAGGAACTCCACTGCGCGGTCCCAGGCGAGCCGCGCCAGGCCTGGATCGTAGGTGCCCACAGCATTGGTGTCGTTGTGGAAGGCGTGGCCGGCGTCGTAGTAGAAGTAGGTGACCTCCGCGCCGGACTCGGCGCGGATCTGTTCCTCCTGCTCGCGGGCGCGCTCCACCGGGTAGCTCTCGTCGTGTTCCGCGTAGTGGCCCTGGACGGCTGCGGTGATCCCGGCGCAGCTCTCCGGGACACCTTGACCAACTCCGTAGAACGGCACGGCGGCGGAGACCTTCTCGCCCTGCTGAGCGGCCATGGCCAGCACGAACCCGCCGCCCATGCAGAAGCCAATGGTCCCGACCGTGGCCGAGGTGACCGCATCCAGCCCCAGCAGGTGATCGGTGGCGCCGGCGAGCAGCCGGGCGCCCTCCTCGGCGGGAAGCTTCGACATCATCTCTCCGGCCTCGTCCCCGTCGTGGGTGATCGAGCCGCCGTAGAGGTCCGGGGCCAGGGCGACGAAGCCGGCTCCGGCGAGCCGGTCGGTGACCTCCTTGATGTGGTCGGTGAGTCCCCACCACTCCTGGATCACGATCACCCCGGGCCCGGAGCCGCTCTCGGGCAGCGCCAGGTAGCCGTGACCGGTCTGATCACTGGCCTGATCCCCGGTCCGGTCACCGGTGCCGGCACTGTTGAGGGAGAAGCTGGTGTTCTGGTGTGGGGTCTGTTCGCTCATGGTCTGACTCTAACGAATCCACAGAGACCGCCATCACACAGAGCCACCACACAGAGCCGCCGCCCGACCCGGCGGGTCGGGCGGCGGTGCTGTGTGAGGCAGGTGCTGCGGTGATTACTCCAGCTCAGAGGCCAGATCCCGCTCGTAGAGCTCCTCCAGTGAGGACTGTACGGACTCCATCTCTTCGGCCACATCGACATCGTTGGTCAGGATGCCCTGCAGCGCCTGGGAAAGCTCCAGGTCACCACCGGGCAGGAAGACCCGGGCGTTGTCCTGCGAGCGGGCGCGCTCCAGCTGCTCGACGGCGACCTGGAACTGCGGGGTCTCCTCGTAGACGGCGGACATGTCCGCGTCCTGCTGGACCGGCATGTACCCGGTGGCCTCGGAGAACATCGCAGTGTTCTCGGTGTTGGTCATGAAGCCGATGAACATCGCTGCGGCCAGCTGCTCCTCGGGCTCGGAGTCGGCCGAGATCATCAGACCTGCACCGCCGGTGGGGGTCTCGCCCTCAGCCTCGGGACCGCCGGGGAGGAAGGCCACGCCGACCTCGAAGTCGGCGGTGTCCAGGATGCCGCCGAGCGAGCCGGTGGACTGCACGATCTGGCTGGTGGCGCCGGAGCCGAAGTCATCGGCAGGGTCCCCGGAGGAGACCGAGGCCCAGTCACCGGTGGCGTCCTGCGCGAACTCGATGGCTTCCACGGTCTGCTCGGAGGCGACCGGGGAGAAGTCCCACTCGTCAGACCAGGATCCGCCATAGCCCCAGATCAGGTTCTGCATCCACCAGGCGGGGTACTCCTCCTGGGGCGGGAAGGAGAACGCGGAGCTCGCAGTCTCGGCCTCCATCAACTGCTGGGAGACCTCGCCGACCTCTTCCCAGGTCTCGGGGGGAGCGTCGATGCCGGCCTCTTCGTAGTGGTCGGCGTTGTAGTAGAAGATCGGGGTGGACCGGGCATATGGCACGCCGTAGTGGGCGTCCTCGTAGACGTAGTCCTCGTAGAGGGCCTCCACATAGCCATCGGTGTCGACCTCAGCAGCCTCCAGCACCTCATCGACCGCCAGCAGCGAGTCATTGAGGTAGTTGGGGAACCAGGTCGCGTCGGAGAGCACGACGACGTCGGGGGTGGCCCCGGTGCCTTGAGAGGTCTGGAACCCCTGGGAGGTCTCCTCATAGGTGGCGCCGGAGTTCTCCAGGGTGACCGAGATCCCTGATTCCTCCTCGAAGGCGGCGATCAGCTCCTCCTCCTGATCCACCGACCCACCGGGGTGGTTGGACCAGAAGACGATCTCCTCTGCCGGTTCCACCTCGGTCCAGTCCACGCCCTCTCCGGCCTCCTGTTCCTCGCCGGAGGTGTCCGGGCCGCAGGCGCTCAGCGCGAGTACGGCGATGCTCAGGGCGGCCACGCCCGTCGTCGTCCTGCTGTTCAGCTTTTTCATCAGGTGCTCCTTGTGGTGCGGTGAATGATTCGGATCTGTGACAGGGAGGTCTAGGTGGCGCGCGGCCGAGCGAGGGCGCAGAGCAGTTCGAATGGGGTCATTTCACGGAGCCCTGGGTCAGTCCGGCGACGATGTACTTCTGCAGCGCGGCGAAGATGATGAGCATCGGGGCGATCACGATCACCGCGCCGGCCATCAGGATCCCGTAGCTGCCCGCCTGGGTCTCCACCGACTGCAGCAGGTTCAGGCCCACCGGCAGGGTCATCTTCTCGGCGCTGCCGGTGATGACCAGCGGCCACAGGAAGCTGTTCCACTCGTTGACCACGGTGACCAGCCCGACGGTGGCGATGGCCGGGATGGAGACCGGCGCCGCGATCTGGAAGAGCTTGCGGAAGTGTCCGGCGCCGTCGAGCTCGGCGGCCTCAAACATCTCCTTGGGCAGGGCCATGAAGTGCTGACGCAGCAGGAACGTGCCGAAGGCGGTCCCCAGCCCCGGCAGGATGATCCCCCAGAGGGTGTCGCGGCCGCCGAGGCCGGTGATGGTGAGGTAGTTCGGCAGCATCGAGACCTCGGGCGGGACCATCAGGGCCACCAGGATGCCCAGGAAGATGAAGTTGCGTCCGGGCACCTTGATGAAGACCAGCGCGTAGGCGGTGGTCACGGCCAGCAGGACCTTGATGCTGGAGCCCACCACTGTGACGTAGATGCTGTTGCCGAACATGGTCAGCAGCGGCACTCGATCCACCACATTGCCGAAGTTGTCCAGGGTGGGGTCCTGCGGCAGCAGCGTCGGGTTCAGCGTGACGATCTCGGTCGGCGGCTTGAAGCTGGAGGAGACCATCCAGGCCAGCGGCAGCACGATCACGATCAGCGCCACGAAGATCGGCAGGTATCCGGTGAGGATGGTGTCGGCGAGGTTCTGCCGGCTGAACGCGTCCAGCCAGCTGCCCCGGCGCATCTGCTTGCGCTCGGCCTTGGTCAGCTTCTTCTTGTCCTCGGGGGCGATGCCGCGGCGCTGCGCATCATCTTTGGGGGTTCGCGATCGGGTCAGGCTCATGAGTAGTGCACCTTCCGCTCGACGAAGCGCAGCTGGACAGCGGTGATGAAGAACAGGGTGAAGAAGAGCACCACGGCGATGGCCGCGGAGTATCCGGCTCGCTGATAGGCGCCGAAGGACTGCAGGTAGATCTCAAAGATGATGGTGTTGGTGCCGTGACCGGTCGGGGTCATGGTGCGCAGGATGTCGAAGGCGTTGGTCATCGAGAACAGGATGTTGGTGACCAGCAGGAAGAACACCGTGGGGGTCAGCAGCGGCAGCGTGACCGAGACGAACCGGCGGATCGGGCCGGCCCGGTCGATGGTCGCCGCCTCGATCAGGTCCTTCGGGATGGACTGCAGTCCGGCCAGGAAGACCACGGCGCAGTAGCCCAGGTTCTTCCACACATAGACGATGATCACCATGAACAGCGACCAGTCCTCGTTGAGGTACCACTCCGGGGAGCTGACCCCGAAGAATCCCAGGATGTGGGAGAGGCCACCGCGGGTGGGGTCGAAGATGAAGTTCCAGACCATCGCCACCCCGACCCCGGAGAGCACATAGGGAGAGAACACGGCGGTGCGGGCCGCGGTCTTGCCGGGGATCTTCTTGTTCAGCACCAGCGCGATCAACAGCCCCAGGATCATGGATCCCAGCACCGCTCCGGCGGTGAAGATGGCCGTGACCCGCCAGACCTCCAGTCCGGAGTCGGAGGTGAAGAAGGCGGCATAGTTCTCCAGCCCGATCTGGGTGGCGCTGGAGGAGCCCAGCCGCCAGTCCAGGGTGGAGTAGTACATGTTGGAGAACAGCGGGTAATAGATGAACGCGAGGATCAGCAGGATGTTCGGCCCGGCGAAGAGCAGGAACAGGGACCAGTTCTTCGATTGCCGTCTTCGGTGCGCGCGAACACGCGTCCGTTCCTGCTCAGTCTGCACAGCAGAGCTCATCCAGCTTCCTTCCAGTCTTTACTGCCCTCATGTTAGCCACACCACTGAAGTCAAGGATGACAGCACGTGAACTCCACATGAACCCGCCCCAATTGAGAGACAGGTCACAGAGGCACAGTGTATGTCCTGGCCGCCGGAATCAGATCGCTAGGCTGGTGGGGTCGGCTCGGCTGGTGCGGTCGGCGCGGCTGGTCGGCGCGGCTGGTCTGCCCGGCTGGTCTACGATCGGCACGGCCGGTGCCGCACCCCCGACCCCGGACACATTCCTGACATATGAGGAGCGGTGATGATCGACGTGGTGCTGCTGGGCGTCTTCGCAGTGCTGCTCGCCAACTACGTCCTGGCTCTGAGCGTGTTCGCCCGCCGCGGCCTGGCGGGGAACTGGCTGCTGGTGGTCCTGCTCACCGGCACCACCGGTGCCGCCCTGGCCGCGGTGCTCGCCGCCCTCTCCGAGGACGGCTCCCGGTACCTGGACGTGGCGCTGGTGCTCACCGGTACGGCTGCCGTCGCGGCCGCGGTGCGCGCCGGACTGCCCCGGCGCATCCCACCGCCCGGCGCGGAGGCGGCGGCATGAGCCAGCTGCCCGCGCTGCTTGCGCTGACGCTGATCCTCGCCGGCGCCTTCTTCTTCACGGTGGGCACTCTGGGGCTGATCCGCTTCCCCGATCTGCGCAGCCGACTGCATGCCCTCACCAAGGCCGACAATCTGGGCCTCGGCCTGGTGCTCGCCGGGGTCGCGCTGCTGTTGGGCAGCTGGACCGGCGCCGCGGTGTTGGCGCTGGCCTGGGTGCTGGCCCTGGCCGCGGCATCGATCTCGGCGCATGTGCTGGGCGGACTGGACGCCGCCGAGCCTTCCCGCGAGCGCCAGGACGACCCGCGGACGCGACCGACTCGAGAATCCCCAGACTCCCCGGAGACTCCCTCGTGACCGGCGGGGTGCCCGCGGCCGACCTGGTCCTCGGCGTGGGGCTGCTCGCCTCGGTGCTGTGCACGGTGCTTCCCCATTCCCGTCTGGCGCAGTCCATGGGCCTGCTCGGCCTGGGCGTGCTGACCACGCTGGCCTGGCTGCGGCTGGGCAGCGTGGATGTGGCACTGGCGGAGGCCGGGATCGGTGGCGGAATCCTCGCCGCACTCCTGGTCTGGGTCTCCGTCCGCTCCCCCGCCCAGCCCTCCCCCGATGCCGGCACCGCCCCGCGGTGGCCATGGCTTCGACCGGCGGTGGGCACGCTCAGCGCCGTCACCCTGATCCTGATCACCGCGGCCGTCTGGCTGCGCGCCGAACAGTCGCTGCCCGCCTGGGATGCCGCAGTGACCGCCGCCATGGACCGCACGGGTGTGGAGCATGAGATCACCGGGGTGCTGCTGGTCTTCAGGTTCTATGACACCTTGCTCGAATCTGCGGTGCTGATGCTCACCGCCGTTGCGGTGCTCGCCCTGGGACGCGAGGATGTCGGGCCTCGCGCCGGGCTCTCCGCCGCGCTGGGGACACAGCCCTCGATCCCAGCGAGTCTGCACTGGTTGATCCGGGTGTTCGCCCCGGCGCTGTTCCTGGCCGGGCTGTGGCTGCTCTTCGCCGGCAGCACCGACTCCGGCGGCGCATTCCAGTCCGGAGCCGTGCTCTGCGCGGTCCTGATCCTGCTGCGCAGCGCCCATGTGCCGCTGGAGAAGCTCACGCTGCGCTGGCTGCGCCCGGTGCTGGTGGCCGGCGTCGTCGCCTTCATCCTCGCCGCCCTGGCGCATCTGAGCGCACCCTTCTCCTTCCCGGTGCTGCTGGGCATCGAGGTCCTGCTGACCCTGGGGATCGCGGCCGGGCTCTACGCCATCTACCTGTGCCTGGAGAATCCGGTGCAGCGCGAGGTCAGCGCATGATGCTCGCTTCTTCCACCGGGGCCCTGGGTGCGCTCGTCGAGGCTGGCCTCCTCGGGGTCGAGCTGACCCAGGTGCAGTGGTATCTGCTCCTGGGCACCGCGGTGGCCGTGATAGGAATGGTGCGGATGCTGCTCACCCGGGATCTGGTCGCCCGGCTGATCGCGCTCAACGTCACCGGGATCGGGTCGCTGATGATCATCCTCGCCCTAGCCGCGCGCTCCGCGGAATCCGCCGACCCCGCCGGCTCCGGGCCCGGGATCGACCCGGTGCTCTCGGCGCTGGTGATCACCGGGCTGGTGATCACGGTGGCCTTCACCGGGCTGGGTGCGGTGCTGATCCGCCGGATCGAAGGCTTCCCGGTCACCGGGCGCCGAGATGACCCCGAGTCAGGCGGGCCCGCGCAGGACCCGGAGGCCGAGCAGTGAACGCCCCGATGAGTCTGACCCTGTTCTGCCTGGGTGCCGTGGTGCTGATTCCGCTGCTGGCCAGCGCGCTGAGCGTGCTGCTGGGCTCGGCAGCCCGCCGGGTCTTGGGCGTTCTCACCTCTGCGGCGGTGCTCGGCCTGAGCGCCCCGATCCTGGTCCGGGTCACCTCCGGGGAGACGCTGGAGCTCGCCCTGGGCGGCTTCGAGTCTCCACTGGGGATCACGCTGCGCGCCGACGGGCTCTCGGCGCTGTTCCTGGCGATGACCGCGATCGTCGGCGCCGTGGTCAGCTGCTACGCCGCCGCCCGTCCCGCCGCCACCGGCAAACGGCTGGTCGCTCAGACCGTTGAGCCCGCGACGGTGACCGACGGAGACCACCGGGCAGCCCTGACCGAGGACGCCCCCGCAGCCTGGAGGACCGGCCACGCCGGGTTCTGGCCGCTGTGGCTGGGCTGCTGGTCCGGGCTCAACGCGGTCTTCGTCTCAGGGGACCTGTTCAACACCTATGTCGGCCTGGAGCTCGTGGGGCTCACCGCCGTGGCCCTGGTGGCCCTGGGCGGCCGCGAGGCCTGGGCCGCGGCGCTGCGCTACCTCTTCATCGCGGTGCTGGGCTCGCTGCTGTTCCTGATCGGGGTCGCGCTGATCTACTCGGTGACCGGGACCCTGGACATCATCGACTCAGGTGAGGCCATCACCCAGCTCGCCGCGCAGGGCGACGCCGACCTCGCCGCCGTCGTGCTGGCGCTGTGCCTGATCAGCCTCGGGCTCGCGCTGAAGGTCGCGCTGGTGCCGCTGCACGGATGGCTGATTCCGGCGCACTCCTCGGCCCCCAGCGCGGTCTCCCCGCTGCTCTCCGCGCTGGTCATCAAGGCCGCGCTGTTCGTGCTGCTGCGCGCCTGGCTGTGGGTCGCCGGTCCGCTGCCGGAGCTGGAGATCCTGGCCTGGGTGCTCGCCGGGATGGGCACCGCCGCGATCCTGCTGGGCTCGGTGATGGCGCTGCGGCAGAGCCGGCTCAAGCCGTTGATCGCCTATTCCACCGTGGCCCAGGTCGGGTACTGGTTCCTGCTGCTGCCGCTGCTGCTGGACCCGGAGACCAGCGCGTTGGAGGGCCAGCCCGGCACCACCCTGGAGGAGGGCGCCGTGCTGGCGGGTGCGCTGAGTGGGACCGTGGCACTCGCGCTGGGCCATGGGTTGGCCAAGGCCAGCCTGTTCCTCTCCGCCGGGCATCTGAAGGACCTCTACAGCACCGACGAGATCACGGAGCTGCGCGGCGCCGGCCGAGCACACCCGATGCTGGTGATGAGCATGGGTCTCAGTGCCGTGGGCCTGATCGGGCTGCCGCTGTCGCTGGGCTTCTCCGGGAAGTGGCTGCTGGCCACCTCCGCCGTCGCCGCTGGGCACTACTGGATCCTGGTCGTGCTGGTGGCCGGGACGCTGTTCAGCGCCGCCTACCTGCTCAAGGCCGTGGCCCCACTGCTGGTGATGAGCGAAGACGACCAGACCGCGCTGACCCTGCCGCAGGCACAGAACCATCCCGGCGCTTCAGACAGGACCCTGACCGGGAAGGCACAGCTGGCACCGTTCTTGCTCGGCCTGCTCACCGTGCTCACCGGCTTCCTCGGCGTCTGGCTCACCGGAGTCCTGGAGGTGGGCGCCCCGTGGTGACCTGGCTGGAACAGATTCCCGGAGAGCTCCTCCCCGCGATCCCGCTGGTGATGGTGCTGCTGTCGCTGACCGCCGCCGTCGCGATCTTCCCACTGCCTGAGAACAGCGTGAAGCTGCGCGCCGGAATCAACCTCACCGCCGCGGCGACCAAGGTGCTGCTGATCATCGCCCTGGTCCCGGCCGTGGTGGCCGACGGCGCCCGGCCCGAGTTCTCCGCCCCCTTCCTTCCGGGCATCGATCTGGTGCTGCGGGTGGATCCGCTGGCCCTGTTCTTCGCCGGGCTCTCTTCGCTGCTGTGGCTGCTGACCACCATCTACGCGCTGGGATATCTGCGCGGATCGAAGAACAAGAGCAGGTTCTTCGGGTTCTTCAGCCTCTGCGTCACCGCCACCGTGGGCATCTCCTTCTCCGGGAACCTGATCACGTTCCTGGTGTTCTATGAGCTGCTCACCGTGGTGACCTATCCACTGGTGGCGCACTGGGGCACCCCGGCTTCGCTGCGGGCGGCCCGGATCTACCTGCGCTACGCCCTGGGCGGCGGACTCGCGGTGCTCATCGGCGTGGTCTGGCTGAGCATGTACGTGGGCCCGGTGGACTTCGCCGAGGGCGGCGCCGAGGGTGTCACGGAGCTGGTCGCGTCGAACCCGGTCCCGGCGCTGCTGATCTTCGTGCTGCTGGTGGGCGGGCTCGGGGTCAAGGCTGCGCTGTTTCCGCTGCATGGCTGGCTGCCCCTGGCCATGGTGGCCCCGGCCCCGGTCTCGGCGCTGCTGCACGCCGTCGCGGTGGTCAAAGCCGGAGTGTTCGGGATCGTGCGGGTGCTCCACGACGTCTTCGGGGTCGAGGCCGCAGCCGAGCTGGGGGTGCTGACTCCGCTGCTGGTCCTCGCGGCCTTCACCATCCTCTACGGCTCGTACCAGGCGCTGCGCCAGCAGGAGATCAAGAAGCGACTCGCGTATTCCACGATCTCCCAGGTCAGCTACGTGGTGCTTGGGGTGGCGATGGTCAACGTGCTCGCCACCACCGGCGGCATCGTGCACCTGGTGCACCAGGGGATCATGAAGGTGACGCTGTTCTTCTGTGCGGGACTCTTCGCCGAGGTGATCCGTGCCCATACGGTGAGTCAGCTCCGCGGGGCGGGCCGGCGGATGCCGCTGACCTCGGCGGCGTTCACGGTGGGCGCCTTCGGCATGATCGGGCTCCCCCCGACTGCCGGGTTCATCTCCAAATGGCAGCTGGGCACCGGCGCGCTCGCCTCGGAGCACCCCTGGGTGCTGTGGGTGCTGGTGGGATCCTCACTGCTCAACGCCGCCTACTTCCTGCCCGTGGTCTACGCGCTGTGGTTCGCCGACCCTGAGGACGTGGACCCGGAGACGCTGGCCAGCGGCGACGCCGCCTCCGACGCCGCTGACCCTCTGCGTGTGCGCGAGCCCAAGAGCCTGCTGGTCCCGGCGCTGATCACCGCCGGGCTCACCCTGTTCGTCGGGATCGCGGCATCCCTGGCCTTCGCCCCGCTGCAGGTCGCCCGGTTCATCGCCGAGGGGGTGCTGGGCTGATGCTGATCGCGCTCTCGCTGCTGACCCCGCTGGCGCTCGTCTTGGCGCTCGGCCTGGCCGGGCTGCTGCGTCCGCTCACGAAGTTCACGATTCGACGCCGGCTGACCCTGTTCGCCCCGTTGGCCGTGGTCCCCGCCGTGCTGCTGGCACTGCTGGGGAACCCCGGTTCCGCCACGGCAGCCCTGGAGGTGCCGTGGATGCTGTTCGGCGCGCACTTCGCCGTGGACCTCTATGCCAGACCCCTGCTGCTGATCGCCGCGCTGCTCTACGGGGCCGCGCTGCTGGCGATCAGCTGGATCAAGCTGCGCGACGCCGAGCGCGGCTCGAGCGCACTCTCAGCGTTCCTGCTGCTCAGCTTCACCGGCAACATCGGCACCTATCTCGCCGCCGACGCCGCCAGCTTCTATCTGGGCTTCGCGCTGATGAGCTTCTCCGCGGCCGGCCTGGTGATCCATTACCGGACTCCGGCCGCTCGGCGCGCCACCCGGGTCTACCTGGTGATGTCGGTGCTCTCCGAGACCGCGATCCTGGCCGCGCTGATCCTGGTGGCCTCCGGCGGCGGCTTCCTGCTCACCGACGCCCCCGCCGCGGCAGGCACCGCGCACACCGGCCTGATCCAGGGTCTGTTGTTCTTCGGGTTCGGGGTCAAGGCCGGCACCGTTCCGCTGCATGTCTGGCTTCCGCTGGCCCATCCGGCCGCTCCGCCGGCAGCCTCGGCGGTGCTCTCCGGGGCGATGGTCAAGGCCGGACTGATCGGCTGGCTGCGCTTCCTGCCCGAGGGTGAGACCGCAGGAGCTGTGCTGCTGACCTTGGCGCTGATCGGTGCCTTCGCTGCCGTCCTGGTCGGGGTCGTGCAGCACGATCCGAAGGTGATCCTGGCCTATTCGACCATCTCGCAGATGGGGTTCATCACCGCGCTGGTCGCGGTGGGGCTGCTGGTTCCGGAGCTGCGCGGCGCGACCTCGGCGGCGGCAGTCATCTATGCGGTCCACCATGGCCTCGCCAAGGGGGCGCTGTTCCTGGGGGTCCCGGTGGTCAAGCACTACGCCCGGGGCCGGACCGGGATCCTGGTGCTGCTCGGGATGCTCGGCGCGGGCCTGGCGGTGGCGGGAGCTCCACTGACCTCCGGGGCGTTCGGCAAATACGTGTCCAAAGAGGCCGTGAGCGGGATCGAGGTCCTCGGGGTGGGACTGGATCAGCTGCTGCCGCTGGTGGCCACCGGGTCCACGCTGCTGCTGCTGCGATTCGCCGCCGTGATCTCCTCGGCCGACCGTGACCCGCGTCGGCGTGCCGACGGCGAGCTTCTCTCCTGGCTGGGGGTCTGCGCCGCCGGGATCGTGGTGCCCTGGGTGATCGGCGCCCGGTGGATCACCGATCCGGTGCAGGATGAGGGCGTCGCGGTGCCCAGCTGGGATCCAGGCACCCTGTGGGATGCGACCTGGCCGATCCTGCTCGGGATCATCCTCGCGGCGATGGTCTGGGTCGCGGCCCGCCGCGGACTGCTTCCGGGACGCCTGACCAGCCAGGAGGCGCCCGTGGTGCAGCCCGGTGACCTGCTGCTGGCGGAGGAGTCGCTGCTGCGCCGGGTCGGATCGGGTGGAGGCGCGGCGCTCGATGCCGCGCACGGATTCACCGGCTCCGCCGCCGGGCGTTGGAGCGATCGCTGGTCCGCCGCCGCGCAGCGCGGACGCCGAGGAGTCTCCTGGGCAGAGGCCCGTCTGGGCGGCTGGGAGTCCACCGGCCTGGTCCTGGTGGTGCTGCTGACCGGGGTCGTGCTGGCCACGATGCTTCTTCTCGGAGGGAACTCATGAGCAGCTGGATTCTGTCCGGGGTGCTGCGCGCGACGGTGTTGGGACTGCTCTGGTGGGCGCTCTCCGGTGCCGGCGCGGACTACCTGATCTACGGGCTGGTCTCGGTGGTGCTGGCCACGGCCATGAGTCTTGCGCTTCTGCCGCCCTCCGCGCAGATCTCGCCGCGGCGATGGCCTCGCCAAGTGGGGTCCTGGGTCGTGCTGCTGGGCTGGTTCCTGGGCCAGTCGGTGCGCGGTGGCCTCGACGTGGCGCGCCGGGTGCTCACGAGTCCGGTGGACATCGACCCCGAAGTGGTGGTGGCACCGTTCGAGCTGGAACCCGGCCATGCCCGCCAGCTCGCGCTGGCGATGATGAATCTGATGCCCGGCTCCATGGTGCAACAAGTGGTCAGCGCCGAGGGCGAGCCGGCGGACAACACCGCCGCGGGACCGGTGCGCCCACCTGCTGCGGTCCAGCTGCACACGCTCTCTGTGCAGCTGGACCCGGCAGAGCAGTGGGCTCGGCTGCAGCGCCGAGTCGGTGCCGCCTTCGGGGAGTGAGGTGCCGATGGCACGATCGAAGACGGAGCAGTGGGGCTGGCTCGGCCCTCACGCGGGCTGCTCTGCCGCGTGAGCGTGCGGAGTCTGGGCTGCCCGGCGGTTGTGCCGGATGTGCAACGCCCACGCCGGGAGGCATCCCAGCACAAGCAGCAACACGCTGACATAGCCCATCGACCTGCTCAGGCCGAAGACTGCGAGGAACAGCAGCATGACGGCGGAACCGCGGGTCGCGTAGACCCTGCCCGGGTGATGCGTGGGGCGGCCCCAGAGCTGCGGAATACGCTCGGTGGGATTCGCCTGGCTGAGCATGCGGAACGACATGGTGAACACTATTGAGCCGATGATCAGCGCAGTGACGGGCGGAGACAGCTCCACGCCTCCATGAGATCGATTCACCATCTGTCCGTCAAACCCTGACATGCGGTTTCCAGTGTGGTCCAGTGATTCTCTGGCTTTCCGATAGCCTGGAGACTTGGATCACAATCCACCGCCGACGATCGGGTTGAACACATGGCAAGCCGCAAGAACATCATCAGTGGGCTGTTGTTCTTCGCCCCGATCGGCATCGTGGCCTCCGCCATTCCGGGCGCACCGGACTACACGGCAAGCATCGGCTGGGGGCTGGCCCTGGCGATGCTGGGCACCGCCCTGGTCCTGGCGATGCGCCGTGCCCAGACGCAGCGCAACGGCGCCCAGAGCGAGGAGCCGCGGGACCAGAAGAAGATGGAGCGCCCTGCGGAGCCAGGGGTGCGGTGATGAGCGCTCTCAACAAGTATCGGCCTGTTCTGCGGGGGCTTCGCCGCCCTGATGTTCGCCCTTGCAGCGTTTTTTCACACCCGAAGCGACCGTGACGACGATCTGACCTTCTGGTTGAACGTTCTGTGCTCAGCCGGCTGGGTCGGATGATTGGTGCTCACCGCCGGTGAGCACAACAAGGAACTACGTGAGCAGAAGCTCGCAGAATCAGGAACGCAATCTTGACCAGCCCGAACGCCACCTACATCCTCGTGAGCATCGCATCTCTTCTCTCTTCCGCAGCTGCGATGTGGCAGTTCGTCAACATCTGGAACTCTCCAGAAACGAGCACATCCACCTATGTGCTCTTCGGACTGAGCGTGCTTGTGGCGGTCGCGCTGAACCTATGGCTCGTCGCCCTGGCGCGGCGGCGCCGATATGACCGGAGCTCCGTGTGAACGTGCTGACCGGCCTGAGCATCCTGATCGGCGGAGTGCTGATCATCGTGTTTCGGGAAAGCATCTACCACACGGGCCGTCGTATGGCTCAGAGTCGGCAGGATGAGCGCCAGCTGCGCTTCATCAACAAGGTCAGCAGCAAGTTCGTCACCTTCATCGGCATCGGCTGGCTCTTCGTCGGAGTCATCTTCATCATCGAACCGAGCCGCTGACGCCAGACTCCCCGACCATCAGTCTCAGCCGATCAGCCGATTCACATTCTCGATCGAGAGGCCGTGGCCGGTGACCATCGCGGAGCTGCCCAACACTCCGGCGCGCGCCCGGGTCTGAGTGCCCACGATGCGAAGATGCTGGGTGGCCAGCGGAAGCGAACGGGAGTAGACCGCCTCACGGATTCCGGCCAGGAAGTGCTCCCCCGCGGTGGAGACCACACCGCCGATCACGATGACCGAGGGGTTCAGCAGGTTCACGCAGCCCGCGAGCACCGATCCCACCTGGCGTCCGGCATGGCGCACCGTGCGCAGCGCCTCCGGATCCCCGGAGCGCACCAGTTCCAGCATCGCCGCAGGGTGGGGCACGTCGAAGCCGCGCTCGCGCAGCTGCGCCGCGATGGCCGGACCTGAGGCCACCGCTTCCAGGCAGCCGAAGTTCCCGCAGGTGCAGGGAGTGGCGTCCCCATCGGGCGTCGCGATGTGCCCGAGGTCCCCCGCCGCCCCCTGGGCGCCGTGCTGCAGCCTGCCGTCGCTGATGATCCCCGAGCCGATCCCGGTGGCGACCTTGACGAACATCATGTTGGCCACTCCGGGATAGGCCACCGCATGCTCCCCCCGGGCCATCGCGTTGACATCGTTGTCCACCAGGATCGGCACCGCGAACCACCGGCGCAGGTGCGCCGGGATGTCGAAGTGGTCCCAGCCGGGCATGATCGGGGGGCTCATTGGCCGACCTGTGGCGAACTCCACCGGACCCGGGACCCCCACCCCGACGCCGAGCAGATCCTTGGGGTTTCGACCCGCCTCTTGAAGCAGCTCCATCGCAACCGCGGCCACCGCGTCGAGCACCGCCACCGGACCGCGGGTGATGTCGAGCTCCTGCTCCTTCTCGGCCAGCACCCGGGTGGCCAGATCCGTCACGGCGATCCGCGCGTGGGTTCCACCGAGGTCAACGGCGAGCACGGAACGCGCCTCTGGGTTGAACGCGAAGGTGCTCGGCGGCCGACCCCCGGTGGAGGAGTTCTCCCCGGCGGGGCGGATCAGCGAGGAGTCCAGCAGCTCCTCCACCCGGGCGGAGATGGTGGAGCGGGCAAATCCGGTCATCGCCGTCAGGTCAGAGCGGGTGCGCGGGGTCCCGTCCCGCAGCAGCTGGAACAGCGCTCCCGCACTGTTGGGAAGGGCGTTGCCCGCCGGTGCGGAGGCCAAGCGGTTCTGCTCATCGATCACGGAGATGTAGACCATATCTCCAGTAAAGCACCCCTGCTTCGGTCGGCGTGAGATCGAAAGTTCCGAAACAGATACCCGACTTTTGATTGACAACCGACAGAAGTGGCCGCTAAATTCGTGATCATGGTCACACAAAAGAGTGGGTCCGAGCTTCTCCGAATGCGGGGAATCATCAAACACTTCCCCGGAGCGAAGGCGCTCGACGGGGTGGACCTCGATATTCGCGCCGGTGAGGTTCACTGCCTGCTGGGGCAGAACGGCGCCGGGAAGTCGACGCTGATCAAGGTGCTCTCCGGGGCTCACCAACCCACCGGCGGCGAGATCCTGTGGAAGGGCGAACAGGTCACCATCCCCACCACGATGGCGGCGCTGCGACTCGGGATCGCCACGATGTACCAGGAGCTCGACGTCGTCGATGGACTCACCGTCGCCGAGAACGTGTTTCTCGGCCATGAACTCAGCTCTGGGGGCGTGCTGCACCGGGCCACCGCCCTGGAACGCACCCGCGACCTGCTTCGGCGCCTTGGCCACCCTGAGATCCCGGCTCAGCGCGAGGTGGGACGCCTGCCGGCGGCGGGGAAGCAGATCGTCTCGATGGCCCGCGCACTCTCCCATGAAGCTCAGCTGATCATCATGGATGAGCCCTCCGCCGTCCTGGACCCCGAAGAGGTGGAGAACCTCTTCCGCGTCGTTCGGGCGCTGCGGGACCAGGGTGTGGCCGTCGTCTATATCTCCCATCGCCTCGAGGAGATCCGTCGGATCGGGGACCGGATCACGGTGCTCAAAGATGGGCGCACCGCCGCCACCAGCCTCGCGGTCCAGGACACCCCGACCAGAGAACTGATCGCGCTGATGACCGGACATGAGGTGATCTCAGACTTCGGCGGCGCAGCAGTCGGGCCCATCAGCGATCAGCCGCTGCTCGAGGTCGACGGGCTCAGCCTGGAGGGTATCTTCGAGCCGGTCTCCTTCGACGTGCGCCCCGGCGAGGTCGTGGGGCTCGCCGGGCTGGTGGGCGCGGGCCGCTCCGAGATCCTGGAGACCATCTATGGAGCCCGTCGGGCCACCACCGGCGAGGTCCGGGTCAAGGGCAAGAAGCTGCGCCGCGGCTCCATCGCCGATGCGGTGAACCACGATGTGGGACTCGCCCCCGAGGAGCGCAAGAGCCAGGGCCTGCTCCTGGACGAGCCGATCTACCGCAACATCACCCTTTCCAGCTTCGCCCGCTTCGCTCGGTCCGGACTGCTCAACGAGCGCGCCGAACGCAGCGCAGCCCGCGAACAGGCTGAGGCGCTGCATCTCTCCCCCGCCGATGTCGCGCGCAATATCCGCACCCTCTCCGGCGGAAACCAGCAGAAGGCGATGCTCGCGCGCTGGCTCGTCCATGGCTGCGAGGTGCTGCTGCTCGATGAACCTACTCGCGGCGTCGACGTCGGCGCCCGCGCAGAGATCTACGGCCTGGTCAGAGAGCTCAGCCGGCGAGGCACGGCAGTGCTGATGGTCTCCAGCGAGATCGAGGAGGTCCTGGGACTCGCCGATCGAGTCCTCGTCGTGGCGGACGGCCACGTGGTCCACACCGGAGCGACCAAGGACATCGATGAACACCAGGTGCTTGATCTTGTGATGGAAGGAGCTCACGGATGAGTGAGGCAACAGCAACAGGCTCGGTTCCCGGCGCGGACATTCCCGCGCAGGAGGAGCTCCCGCATCGGGACCTCAGCCCGGTCGAGGAGAAGGCCCCGAAGAAGGTCGCCGGATCGAACCTCAGCCTGGGACACAGCCTCGGCCTGGTCCTGGCCCTGGGGGCGCTGGTCGCCCTGGGCGTCATCACCGGTGGAGACCGTTTCCTCAGCCTCGCCAACCTGATGGTCATACTGCAGCAGGCGGCGGTGATCGGAGTGATCAGCATCGGCGTCACCTTCGTGATCACCTCCGGCGGCATCGACCTCTCGGTGGGCTCCGTGATGGGACTTGCCACGGTCTGGGCCACCACGCTGGGCACCCAGGCCATGGCCACGGACATCCACTGGTCCATCATGTTCTTCACCGCGCTGGCCGTCGGTGCCGCGGCAGGCCTGCTCAACGGCGTCATCATCGCCTACGGCAGAGTGGTCCCGTTCATCGCGACCCTGGCGATGCTCGTCGCCGCCCGCGGCTTCGCCGAGCTGATCTCCGGACGCCAGACCCAGATCATCACGGTGCAGGGCTTCACCAGCACCTTCCGGGGGGACCTGCTGGGCATCCCGATCATCGTGTGGATGTTCCTGATCGTCGCCCTCGCCGGATGGTTCCTGCTCAATCGCACCACATTCGGCCGCCGCACCATCGCGGTGGGCGGCAATCCCGAGGCCGCCCGGCTGGCCGGCATCAAGGTCAAGCGCCACCTGGTGATGATCTATACCCTCGCCGGGCTCTGCGCCGGGATCGGTGCAGTCATGATGCTCAGCCGGACCACCTCGGGCTCCTCCACCCACGGCTACCTCTACGAGCTCGACGCGATCGCCGCCGTGGTGGTCGGAGGCACTCTGCTGGCCGGCGGACGCGGCACCATCTTCGGCACCGTCCTGGGCGTCCTGGTCTTCGCGGTGCTGCGCAACGTCTTCGTGCAGAACAACCTCGACTCCTCCGTCCAGGCGGTCGTCACCGGCGCGATCATCGTCGGCGCCGTCCTGCTGCAGCAGCGCTTCTCCAGCCACAGCCGCACCTGACCCGAGACTCCATCTCTTCCCAGCAACCCCATCACTGAGCTGAATCCACTCTCATCAGGAGGAATCATGTCCCGCACCCCACGCCGATATCTCTCGGCCGCTGCGCTGATCTCAGCCACCCTGCTCGTCAGCGGCTGTCTCTCCAATGATCCCGAGGCGGTGGAGACCGAGGACGACGCCGCGGCGGCCGCGGCCGAACCGGCGGGCGACAACGCCGAGCCCGGTGACGATGTCGTCATCGGCTTCTCCGGCCCCGCCGCCGGACACGGCTGGATCGGCGCCATCACCGAAGGGGCGCAGAACCAGGGCGACGAGTTCGACGATGTCGAGCTGCGCGTCTCAGAGGGCACCGATGACGTCAACCAGCAGATCAGCCAGATCGAACAGTTCATCAACGACGACGTGGACGCGATCGTGGTGCTGCCCTTCGACGGCGCGGCGCTCACCGAGGTCGCGATCGAGGCGATGAACGCCGGCATACCGGTGGTCAACGTCGACCGAGAGTTCTCCAGCCCCTTCGCCGCGAGGACCACGATCCTCGGGGACAACTACGGCATGGGGGTCTCAGCCGGCACCTACATCTGTGAACAGCTCGGGGATCAGGACGACGCCGTTGTGGCAGAGATCGCGGGCATCGATTCGCTGCCTCTGACCCAGGACCGGAGTCAAGGCTTCGAGGACGCGCTGAGCGACTGCGGCATGGAGGTGGAGAACCGGGTCGCCGCCGACTTCACCGTCGCCGGTGGGGAGAGCGCCACGGCCAACCTGCTGCAGGCGGCGCCCGAGATCGATGCCATCTGGAACCACGACGACGAGCAGGGCGTCGGCGTCCTGGCTGCGATCGAGAACGCCGGACGCGATGAGTTCTTCATGATCGGAGGAGCCGGCTCGGCCAACATGATGCGCGAGATCGAATCCGGAGACTCCGTGGTGGAGGCCACCGTGGTCTACCCCGCCTCACAGGCCGCCGACGGCGTTCGCCTCGCCCGGCTGCTCGCCCAGGAGCGCGCCATGTCAGACCTCGTGGAGAGTGACGTTCCGCGCGAGATCCAGCTCTATGCGCCGGTGGTCATGGGCTGACCCCGTTTTTTAGATCCAGTCGTTGTGAGAGTCGTCTTGTTGCCCGAGTCCTCGGGCGGGAAGACTGGTCAGATCATGACGAACACC
>NZ_SOAN01000002.1:0-2905 GCF_004364585.1 Nesterenkonia aurantiaca
CTACCTCACGCCCGCCGAGTACGCTCGGCAATGCACCTACCAAACGGAGAACGACGACTCCCACAACGTGTGGACCTAACAGAGGGGGCGGCTCAGTCACTGCGGACAACGTGGACCAGTACCTGCCCTACGCCTTCGAGTCGTGAGCGGCAGCGATGGCTGAACGAGAGAAGCCTCGTCTGGGCGTGGCCATGATCGGTCACTCCTTCATGGGTCGGGTCCATTCTCAGGCCTGGAGGTCAGCCACCCGGTTCTTCGACCTTCCGATGGAACCGCGGATGCGGGTGGTGGTCGGTCGCGATGCGCAGCGCAGCAAGATCGCCGCCCAGCGGCTGGGCTGGGTCGAATCCGCCACGGACTGGCGGCGGGTGATCGAGCGCAAGGATGTGGATCTGATCGACATCTGCACCCCCGGTGACACCCACGCGGAGATCGCCGAGGCGGCGCTTCAGGCCGGCAAGCACGTGCTGGTCGAGAAGCCGATGGCCAATTCCGTGGCGGAGGCGCAGCGGATGAACGACGCGGCCCACCGGGCACGAGCTCGGGGCGTCCATGCCATGGTGGGCTTCACCTACCGGCGGGTCCCGGCGCTGAAGCTGGCCCAGGAGCTGATTGCGGAAGGCCGGATCGGCGAGGTGCGCCAGGTGCGGGCGCAGTATCTGCAGGACTGGCTCGGCGATGAGTCCGCGCCGCTGTCCTGGAGGCTGGACAAGACCCGCGCGGGGTCCGGGGCGCTGGGTGACATCGGCGCTCACATCGTGGATCTGACCTGTTTCCTCACCGGTCAGCGCTTCGCCGGAGTCTCCGGAATGCTCGAGACCTTCGTGGCGGAACGTCCGCTGGCCGCTGCTGCTCCTGTGCCTGTCGCCGGGGGCGGGATCGGCGGCAGCCGGGGTGGTGGACTCGGTGGCGGGTTCGAAGCTTCCGGTGAGGCGCCAGGCCCTGCAGCGATGGGCCAGGTCACGGTGGACGACGCCGCCCTGGTCACCGCCCGCCTGATCTCGGGCGCGCCGGTGATCCTGGAGGCTTCCCGGTTCGCCTGGGGTCGAAAGAACGCGTTGCGCATCGAGATCTCCGGATCTCGCGGAGCGGTCAGCTTCGACTTCGAGGACATGAACGTCCTGCACTACTACGATGCGACACAGCCGGGGAGGACCGCCGGGTTCACCCGGATCCTCGCCACGGAACCGGAGCACCCATATCTCGAGGCCTGGTGGCCGCCCGGCCACGGACTGGGCTACGAGCATGGATTCACCCACCAGGTGGTGGATCTGGTGCGCGGGATCGCCGCCGGGGAGGATCCGCGGCCCTCGTTCGAGGACGGCCTCCACGTGCAGCGAGTGCTGGAGGCCATCGAGCACTCCAGCGGCACCGCGCAGCAATGGACCGAGATCCACGATCAGGAACGGAGATGAAGACCATGGCACGACCAGTCACGCTGTTCACCGGGCAATGGGCGGACCTGCCCTTCGAGGAGGTCGCCCGGCTTGCGGGGGAATGGGGCTACGACGGCCTGGAGATCGCCTGCTGGGGTGATCACCTCGACCCGCGACGGGCGGCCGAGGACGATGCCTACGTGAAGAACCGCTTGGATATCTTGGAGAAGAACGGGTTGAAGGTCTTCACCATCGCCAATCATCTGCGCGGCCAGGCCGTCTGCGACGACCCGATCGACTCCCGGCATCGCGACATCCTGCCCGATCACATCTGGGGCGACGGGGATCCCGAGGGGGTGCGGCAGCGGGCTGCCGAGGAGATGAAGTTCACCGCGCGGGCCGCGGCCCGGCTGGGAGTCAAGACGGTGACCGGGTTCACCGGGTCCTCCAGCTGGAAGTACGTGGCGATGTTCCCTCCGGTCTCCGAGGAGCTGGTCGAAGCGGGCTACCGGGATTTCGCCGACCGATGGAACCCGATCCTCGACGTCTTCGATGAGGTGGGTGTCCGGTTCGCCCACGAGGTCCATCCTTCGGAGATCGCCTATGACTACTGGACTACTCAGCGGGCACTGGAGGCCATCGGACACCGAGAGGCGTTCGGCCTGAACTGGGACCCATCCCATATGGTCTGGCAGGACCTTGATTCGGTGGCGTTCCTCTGGGACTACCAGGACCGGATCTATCACGTGCACTGCAAGGATACGAAGAAGCGGCTGAATGGACGCAACGGCCGGCTGTCCTCGCATCTGGCTTGGGCTGATCCACGGCGCGGCTGGGACTTCATCTCCACTGGCCGCGGAGATGTGCCTTGGGAGGATGCCTTCCGGATGCTCAACGCGATCGGTTATACCGGTCCGCTCTCGGTGGAGTGGGAGGACGCCGGCATGGACCGGCTGATCGGGGCACCCCAGGCCCTGGAGTTCGTCCGGGCCAATGCGTTCGAACCCTCAGATGCCTCCTTCGATGCGGCATTCTCCTCCTCGTCCTGAAACAGGCCTGAGGCGTCCACGCAGGACACGGAACATGCAGAAAGGCCCGACCCTGGCACCTGGTGATTGCATCCACCAGGATTCAGGATCGGGCCCTTCTGCTGTCTGGACCCTGCAACAGGCCCGGTCTTGCTAGTCGTTGGCGTGTGAGCGCTGGTGCCTGACGATCAGCAGCGCGACACCGCCGAGGACCATCAGCGCGCTCAGTCCGATCAGCAGACTGGTCATCGTGCCTAGACCGGTCGTGGCCAGATCCGACTCATCAGCCGCCGTCTGCGATTCCTCGGATGAGGAATCTGATGGAGCACTGGACTCCGTTGAATCGTCGTCCGTCACGTCAGATCCGGTGGGTGAATCCGATCCATCCGGGGAATCCGAGTCCTCTGGAGAACCTGATCCGCCGCGCAGCTCAGCAGACGTGGCCGTGGGGGACTCTGTTTCGGTCGGAGTCTCGGTCGGGGTCTCGGTCGGGGTCTCGCA
>NZ_SOAN01000002.1:2999-348529 GCF_004364585.1 Nesterenkonia aurantiaca
CTCGGTCGGAGTCTCGGTCGGAGTCTCGGTCGGAGTCTCGGTCGGAGTCTCGGTCGGAGTCTCGGTCGGAGTCTCGGTCGGAGTCTCGGTCGGAGTCTCGGTCGGAGTGGGCGCACAGCTGGCATCGGTGAAGACATTCGAATCCAGCGTCACTGCACCGTTGCGGGCAAGGGCTCGGCCCTGCACCGTGGCGAAGGTGTTGGCGGTGATCGAGGTCAGCGCCAGGATGGATCCCACGAATGTAGTACCTGTGTCCAGAGTGGCTGAGCTTCCCACCTGCCAGTACACGTTGCAGGCGTCAGCGCCGTTGATCAGGTTGACGGTGCTGTTGGGCGAAGTGATCAGAGTGGATCCCACCTGGAACATGAACACCGAGTCCGGGTCACCCTGACCGTCCAGGGTGAGCGTTCCGGTCAGGCCTAGAGGGCCCGTGGAGTTATAGACGCCGTCCACAAGTGTCAAGCCGCCGAGGTCACCCGCGACGCTCTGCGTGGGTGCCCGTGAGGCGACATCGTTATAGGCGATGACGAGATCCGACTGCGCCTGGAGCGCCTCCGCGTTGCCCGCGTTGGTTGTCCCACCCACGATGCCGGGTGGGAATCCGGTGACGGCGGTGCCCGGGCTGACCCCGAGGTTCCCACTGAGCGTCGTGGTGCCGGTGTTGGTGACCGTCGAACCACCCAGAACGGAATAGGACTCGGTGGTGCCGAGGTTTGCCGGAGCCGTGGCGGCGTTCGCGGCCGAAGAGAACGACAGGGCCATCGCGATGGCGAGGAAGGCTACGAGCAAGGCACTAAGCCCCAGCCTCGCTTGAGCTGTGAAGTGAGGCCGCGGCACCGCTGCTGATGCAGAGCGCATTGAACCAGACGTAGTATTCATTTTTCCCCCAGAACGGAATGCCGTTTTAGCCGATCGGAACTAGTCGTTCACATATGGCCCAACAGATTATGCACCTATTTTGAGAATAGGAGATCTGGGTCACTTATCGCTGAGATTACGGTGCGATCCAGGTATCTTCAACTTCACTTTGCTCAACAGGTCCTGCGACGGGTGTGATGACGACCTGAGGTGCGGTGATACCAGTCTCCCACCTTCAACTGAGGGTTTAAGGTTATGGAAATTCATTCCTCGAGACAGAAGGAGCAAGTACGCCGGACGGCCCCGGGAACATGGAAAAGACCCGATCCCGCATCGATGGAGATTCACTCCATCGATGCGGCACCGGGCCTCTTCTGCGCGGCAGGCATGAGCGTCGCCGCTGAATCACTGAGCGTCGGCTCAGCAGATGATCACTGGGCCAGGACGAAGGCTGCCTCAAGGTCGATCGAGACCTTGTCGCCGACCAGTACGCCGCCAGCTTCGAGGGCAGCGTTCCAGGTCAGGCCGAACTCCTTGCGGGAGATCACGGTGCTGGCGGAGAAGCCCGCGCGCGTCATGCCGAAGGGGTCCACGGCCTGGCCACCGAACTCAACCTCGAAGGTGACCGGCTTGGTGACGCCGCGGATGCTCAGGTCCCCGGAGATCTCAAACTCTTCGCCAGTGGCGGAGATGCTGTTCGCCACGAAGGACAGCTCGGGGTGGTTCTCGGAGTCCAGGAAGTCCTCGCCGCGGACGTGGCCGTCGCGGTCTGGGTTCTTGGAGTTGAAGGACACGGCCTTGACTCGGGCGTCAAGGGTTGCCACATCACCCTCGGAGACGACGAGGGTGGAATCCGCCTCTTCAAAGATGGCCCGCACCTTGGAGATGCCGGCGTGGCGCACGGTCATGCCGATCTCGGAGTGCGAAGAATCAAGGTTCCAGGTGCCGGTGGTCAGATGTGCCATGAATGGGACTCCTCTAAGGTTGTGACCCCGCGCCGAACGCGCAGGGTCTTCGGGGGTTGGTCAATGGAGACAACAGCAGTCTGCCTCAATTTATTTCAAAACTGAAGCATTTCACCTGAATGTCATCCCGATGTCCTCTTGACCATGGCCGTCTGCAGCACCACAGGCTCCACATGCTCCCCGTGCATCAGCTGCAGCAGCAGATCCACGGCGCGACCGGCGAGTTCGCCGACGGGGTTGATCACCGTGGTCAGCGGCGGTCGCGTCAGCTGTGCGGCGTGGGTGTCGTCGAAGCCCACCACCGCGATCTGCTCCGGCACGGCGATCCCTCGCGACTGGACCTCGTGCATCGCTGCCACCGCCATCAGGTCGGAGGCCACGAACACGGCGTCGAGGTCCGGGGCCCGCTCCAGGAGCCGCTCCATCGCTGCTGCACCTGAGGCGGAGGTGAAGTCACCGAACTCGACCAGGCCGGAGTCCAGTCCCGCGCGCTGCAGCGCTGCGGTCCAGCCGGCGAGCCGATCCGACCCGGCGGCCATGTCCTGCGGGCCGGCGATGGTTGCCAGCCGGCGGCGTCCCTGTCCGATCAGATGCTCTGCGGCGAGCGCGGCCCCGGACCTGTTGTCCACATCCACCCACGGGATGCCGACGTCGCCGGCATAGGGCCGGCCGACATACACCGCCGGCAGCTTCGTCTCATGGATCACATCGGAGAGGTCGTCGTCGCGGTGGTGCGAGACGATGATCGCGCCGTCGGTGTAGCCGCCACGCAGATACCGCTCGATCTTCTGCCGGCCCCCGGGCTGGCCCATGGCGAGCAGCACCTGTACCGGAGAATCGGCAAGCCGCTGGGTGATCGCCGCGAGCATCGAGGCGAAGAACGGATCTGCAAAGACCCGGTCCTCGGCCTCGGGCACCACGACGGCGATCGAGTCGACCTCCTGGTTCACCAGCGAGCGCGCGGCCCGGTTGGGGCGATAGCCCAGCTCGGTCACCGCCGCCTCCACCGCGATCCGGGACTGCGCGCGCACCCGTGGATCCAGATTCACCGCCCGCGAGGCGGTGGCGCGGGAAACACCTGCCCTGGCCGCCACATCCTCCAGAGTCGGCAGTCGCCGAGCGGGCATCGTTCCCTCCTTCTTCGGATGTGATCACCACGGCCTCATGGCCGCCCTCAGTCCACCACACCCGTGGCCGCGACCTGCGCGAACCAGTTCGCCGAGGCCTTGGGAGTACGCGTGAGCGTATCGTAATCGACCCGTACGATCCCGAAGCGCCGGTCATAGCCGAAGGCC
Organism: Nesterenkonia aurantiaca; assembly: GCF_004364585.1. Taxonomy (GTDB): domain Bacteria; phylum Actinomycetota; class Actinomycetes; order Actinomycetales; family Micrococcaceae; genus Nesterenkonia; species Nesterenkonia aurantiaca. The sequence continues at coordinate 6,118 of NZ_SOAN01000002.1, forward strand.
CACTCGAAGTTGTCCAGCAGCGACCACACGAAGTACCCGCGCACGTCCGCGCCGGCCTCCATGGCCTGGTGCACCGCGTGCAGGTGCTTCCGGATATAGCTGAGCCGGTCGTCGTCCTGGACGAAGCCCGAAGCATCCGGTGCATCGGGATAGGCCGCGCCGTTCTCGGTGACATAGAGCGCCACACCGGCCGGACCGGTGTACTCCCGGTGCAGCCGCAGCAGCAGATCATGCAGCCCCTGCGGGAAGACCTCCCAGCCCATCGAGGTGGCCGGCAGCCCGCGCGGCACCGAACCGACGTGCTCGGACCCCACGTTCGGGTTCGGCTCCCCCTCTGTCCGCGCCGCGGCGGCCGCCTGCGCCGCCTGCGCCGGCTCCACGCCGGTGAGCAGCTCCCCGGTGTAGAAGTTCACCCCCAGCACATCGATGGGCGTTGAGATGATCTCCAGGTCTCCCGACTGGACCAGCCCCTCGCGCCAGAGCCCGGCCTGGTCGGCGAGCACGTCCGCCGGGTAGGCCCCCTCGAAGATCGCCTCGGCGAAGAACCGGTTGAAGCTGCCATCGAGCCGGCGCGCGGCGTCCACATCCCCGGGAGAATCCGGGTCTGCCGGGCGGTAGTCGGTGAAGTTCAGCGTCAGGCCCAGCTCCAGATCTGGATCACGGCGTCGCAGCTCCTGCACCGCGAGCCCGTGGCCGAGCAGCAGGTGATGTGCTGCGGCCAGCGCGTCCTCCGGTGAGGTTCGCCCCGGTGCATGGTGTCCGTTGGCGTAGCCCAGGAAGGCCGCACACCAGGGCTCGTTCAGCGTGGTCCAGTGCCGGACCCGGTCTCCCAGCGCCTCATGCAGCACCACGGCATAGTCGGCGAAGAGCTCGGCGGTCCTTCGGTTCGCCCAGCCGCCCTGATCCTCCAACGCCTGCGGCAGGTCCCAGTGATACTGCGTGAGCCAGGGCAGGATCCCCGCGTCCAGCAGCTCATCGACGAGGTCCGAGTAGAACTTCAGGCCCTCCGGGTTGACCGTCACCCCGTCGGGCATCACTCGGGACCAGCTGACCGAGAACCGATAGACCTTGAGGTTCAGCCGCTTCATCAGTGCCACATCCTCGCGGAAGCGGTGAAAATGGTCGCAGGCGACGTCCCCGGTCTCCCCGGCGTGGACCTTGCCCGGGGTGTGGGCGAAGGTGTCCCACACCGAGGGGGCGCGACCACCCTCTGCGGCGGCACCTTCGACCTGGTAGGCGGCGGTGGCTGAGCCGAAGAGGAAGTCTACGGGGAACGCAACGGCGCTCCGAGAGCTGGTGACTTCTGCGGTGACTGAGGAATTCATTGTTTGACGGCTCCTTGCATGATTCCGGATACGAGCTGACGGCCCGTGAAGATGAACAGGATGAGCAGCGGGACGGTGGCCATGGTGGCCCCGGCCAGCACGAGCGAATAATCCACGAAGTGCGCCGCCTGCAGCTGCTGCAGCGCCACAGGCAGGGTGGGATTCTGTGGGCCAAGCACGATGAAAGGCCAGAAGAAGTTCGTCCAGTTCAGGACGAAGGTGAACAGGAACAACATGGAGGCGGCCGGTTTCGCCGCGGGCAGCCCGACATGCCAGAAGGTGCGGATCATGGAACAGCCGTCCACTGTGGCCGCCTCGATGAGTTCATCGGGGATCGCCTGCCGCAGATACTGGGTCATCCAGAACACACCGAAGGCAGTGACCAGGCCCGGAACGATGACCGCCTGCAGTTCACCCGTCCAGCCCAGCCGCGCCATCACCTGATAGAGCGGAACCACGCCGAGCTGGGTCGGAATCGCCATCGTGGCGATCACGAAGACCAGCAGCGGCACGGCGCCCTTGAAGCGCAGCTTTGCGAAGGCGTAGCCGGCCAGGGTGGAGAAGAACACCACCGAGACCGCAGTGACGGTGGAGACGATGATCGAGTTCATCGTCGCCCGCCAGAAGGGCACGGTGTCGATCACCGTTGCGGCATTGGTGAAGAAGTTCCCACCCGGAAGCAGCGGGAAGGACTCCCGGGACAGGACGGTGGCATCGTGACTGCCGATCAGGAAGGACCACCAGAGCGGGAACATGCTGCCCAGGATCACAGCCGCCAGGCAGCCGTAGACGAGCCAGCCCGGTCCACGACCCGGACCGCGGGAGCCCCCGCGTCGGCGGCCGCGTCCCCGGGGCCGCGATCCTGCCCCGGAGCCGGACCCTCGGCGTCCGAAGGGGTCCTCGTCGTTCTTGGGTGCGGTTGCCGGTCCCGTGCGCGGGATGATCGGCAGCGGCTTCTCTTCGAGCGCGCTCATCGCTTGACCTCCGAGCTTGAGATGCGGCGGGTGATGACGAAGTTGACCAGGCCGATGGCGATGATCAGCAGGAACAGCAGCACCGCCACCGCGGAGGCCTGTCCGAAGTCCGAACGGGTCCAGCCCAGTTCGTAGAGATACATAGTCATGGTCTGCCACTGCCCGTCGGTGCCGCCGCGGCCGTACTGGTCGAACATCCGCGGCTCGTCGAAGATCTGGAGTCCGCCGATGGTGGAAGTGATGATCACGAAGATGATGGTGGGCCGAAGGTTGGGGATGGTCACGGAGATGAACTGACGGACCTTGCCAGCACCGTCGATCTCCGCAGCCTCATAGAGGTCCCGAGGCACGGCCTGCATCGCGGCGAGGAAGATCAGCGCGTTGTAGCCGATCCAGCGGAAGTTCACCATGGTGGCGATTGCCAGGTGACTCGGGAGAATCCCCGAGTGCCAGCCGATGGCGTCGATGCCCACGGCCTCCAGGATGGAGTTCACCAGTCCGAAGCGATCACCGAAGAGATTGGAGAAGATCAGCGCCACGGCCACCGGGGTGACCACGTAGGGGATCAGCACTCCCATTCGCCAGAAGGTCTTGGCGCGCAGGTTGTAGTCGAGCAGATACGCGATCAGGATCGCGGCCACCACCTGCGGAGCCGAGGAGAGGATGAAGATCGAGAGCGTATTGCGCAACGAGACCCAGAAGGCCCGCTCCCCCAGCACCGCCGCGAAGTTCTCGCCGCCGATGAACTCGCCCTGACCCATGATCAGATCCCAGTCGTGGGCAGCGACCCATCCGGTGTAGATCAGCGGAAAGAGCCCGACCACGGCGAAGAGGATGAAGAACGGACTGATGTAGAGGTACGGCGAGTACCGACGGTCCCAGGCCGAGGCCCGGTGCCGGAAGCTCATCTTCGGCTTCCGGCGACCGGTCCTCGCGTCTGGCGCGGGCCCGCCTTCGCGTGCGGTGGCGGTTGGTGCGTGCGCAGCAGGGACGGACATGATCAGCGCAGGGCTTCCATGTCGTTGACGAACTTCGCCCAGGAGGACTCGGGGTCATCGATCCCATCCACGTCCACCCGGTTGATCGCGTCCTGGATCGCCACGTTGATGGTGAGGTACTCGGTACCCTTCAGCGGCTGAGTCTCCACGGCCTCGGCCCGTTCGGCCAGGATCTCACCGGTGGGAGCGTCGTTGAAGTACTCCTCGGTGGCGGAGAGCAGCTCCTCGGACTCCAACGCCTCGGTGGTGGAGGGGAAAGCGCCCACGACGTCGAAGGCCTTGAGCTGCTGCTCCGGTGCGGTCAGCCATGCGGCAAGCTCCTTGGAGGCCTCGATGTTCTCACCCTGAGACGGCACGGTCAGGTAGGAGCCGCCCCAGTTTCCGCCGCCGCCCGGGAAGGTGTTGGCGATATCCCAACCCTCGACCTCTGAGGCGTTGCCCTCGATGATGCCCAGCATCCAGCCCGGGCACATCATCGTGGCGAAGGTCTCCTCACGCTGGAAGGCGTCGGACCAGTCCCCGCTCCACTGAGCCAGGCCCGCCGAGAGCTCGTCCTGAACCGAGGCCTCGAGCACCTGGTCATAGAGATCCCTGACCTCAGGGTTGGTATCGGCGATCACCTCGCCATCTTCGGTCTGGTAGGGGACCTCGACCTGGTTGATCATCCCCTGCCAGATGTTGTCGGAGCCGGAGTACCAGGCGGAATCGGACTCGGCCACAAACTCCCGGCCCGCCGCGAAGTAGTCCTCCCAGGTGTCACCGAGGAAATCAGCCACCTCTTCACGCTCGGTAGGCAGCCCGGCCTCCTCGAAGAGGTCAGCCCGGTAGCAGACCGCCTGTGGTCCGCTGTCGGTGCCGTAGCCGATCAGGCTTCCGTCCTCGAGGGTGGCGTCCTCGTACTTCCAGTCCAGCCAACGGTCCTCGAGCTCGGGATCGGTGAGATCTGCGAAGCGGTCGGGGTACTGCTGGAACTCAGCGAGCCAGTCCACCTCGATCGGTTCGATGTCTGAAGCTCCCTGTCCGGCGCCCAGACTGTTGCGCAGCGAATCGCGAGCGTTCTCGGCGGTGTCGATCTTGTTGTGCTCGATGGTGATGTCCTCGTTGAGCTCCTCGTACTCCTCGAAGAGCTCCTCGTAGCCGAACTCGTTGAAGGTGGTCACGCTAAGCGTGAGCGGTTCTCCCTCGGCGGCCCCGCCGCCGTCCTCACCTTCGGCTGAGCCTCCACAGGCCGTGAGCGTCAGCGTCAGGGCCGAGGTGAGCGCGATGCCGCGCAACAGTGCGGTCCGGCGGTGCACGCCTGGGCCCGGGGCGGGCTGCCGCCCCTGGCGGGCGGCTGCGGAGGTGTTCTCCTCCGCGTGATCAGTTGTCCTCATCACAGCTATCTCCTTCGATATGAGGTGCGAGCGAGTCCCCGGTGGTTTATGAGAGCGCTCTCACGGTGAGCAAAAGGTAGCACTCCTGATGCGAGTGTGGCAAGGGTCACAGCTGTGGCGCTCGCCTTGAATGCGCTCGGCGGGGCCCGGTGGGCGGCACGACGCAGGGGTGAGACAGTAGACTCTGGACTTATCGCCCAGCTCACCACGCAGCCGCCTCGACGCTGGGCACACATTCATCAGTAGAAGGAGGTGCCGGTGGGACTGCTAGACAACCTGGAACGCGGCATCGAAAAGGCCGTCCGCGGTGCCTTCTCAGGACGAGGAGGGAGTCTCGGACCCGTGGAGATCGCCACCGCCGTACGCCGCCACATGGACCGAGAGTCCAAGACCATCGCTGAGGGCCAGCACCTGGCACCGAACCTGTACAAGATCCGACTCGCCGGTGAGGACTTCAGCGAGGCCAAGAAGTACGGCGTCGCCCTTGCCGAGGAGCTCTGCGAGGAGATCCTGCGCCACGCCGAATCCCAGGGGTACACCCTGCTGGGCCCGGTGAAGGCGACCTTCGTGAAGAACACCGAGCTCAAGCGCGGTCAGCTCAGCATCGAGTCGCGCACCGACAAGGACCCGCAGTCCAGTCCCGTCGCTCCCCAGCAGTCCTCCCCCGCCGCCGGCCCCAGCGCAGCCGCGCCGCTGCCGGCCACCATGTCCCAGCCCACCGTCACCCCTCCGCCTGCTACGGCACCCGCTCCGGCCCTCCAGCCCACAGCGAGCCTGGAATATGAGGAGCAGACCTACCCGCTGCGACCGGACTCCACCGTGATCGGGCGCTCCACCTCGGCCGATGTCACCGTTCCGGACACCGGGGTCTCTCGCAAACACCTGGAGCTCTTTCGCTCCGGAGGCGCCTGGTACGCCCGGGACCTGGGCTCCACCAACGGCTCCTACGTGGACGGCGAGCAGCTCACCGGCGACGCGCCGAAGGTCCAGCTTGTCGACGGCGCCTTGATCTCGCTCGGCAACGCGCGCCTGCGCTTCCGCCAGAGCTGAGGGACCCCGACACATGAGTGAACTCGCTGTCACGGTGCTGCAGTTCGGACTGCTGCTGCTGCTCTGGATCCTGATCCTCTCGATCATCGGAGCGCAGGGCCGGGACATGACCATCTCCAAACGCTCCCGGGCCCGGGCCGCCGCCCCGCACGCGGCCCCGGCGCCACGCAGCGGGCCTCCCGCCCCGTCCGGAGCCAACCATTCGGGTCCCACCCCGCGACCGCGTCCGCGGCGGCTGCTGGTCAGCGAGGGTCCGCTGGCCGGAACCGAGATTCCGCTGGGCTCCGCCTCGATCATGATGGGACGGGCACAGGAATGCACCCTGGTGCTCGATGATGACTACGCCTCGGGCAAGCACGCCCGACTCTTTCCGCAGGGCTCGCGCTGGTTCCTCGAGGATCTGGGCTCCACCAACGGCACCTGGCTCGGGGAGGATCAGCTCACCCGCGCCTCCACGGTCGAGCCCGGGGACCGGATCCGCATCGGCAAGACCGTCCTGGAGCTGAGGACCTAGCCCGTGGCTCTGGTATTCCGCTTCTCAGCGCGCTCCGACACCGGGGCTGTGCGCTCCAAGAACGACGATTCCGGTTACGCGGGTCGTTACTTCGCCGTGGTCGCAGACGGCATGGGCGGCCACGCCGGCGGCGACGTCGCCTCGGCCTCCACGGTGCTGGATCTCGCGCACCTGGACACGCGCGGGTTCGCGGACCCCGAGACGGTGCTGCCAGATGAGATCCAGACCGCCAACTCCTTCCTGAACAAGCTGGTCAAGGCCAACCCGAAGCTCGCCGGGATGGGCACCACCATCACCTCGCTGCTGATCACCCAGGACCGGCTGCAGTTCGCCCACATCGGCGACTCTCGCGCCTACCGACTCAAGCGCGGACGGTTCCGCCAGGTCAGCAAGGACCATACCTTCGTCCAGCGGCTGGTGGACGAGGGCCGGCTGGACCCGGACCAGGCCGAGCATCACCCGCACAAGAACGTGCTGATGCGCGTGCTTGGCGACGTCGACGCCTCCCCCGAGCTCGACATCACCTCTTTCCCGCTGGAGGCCGGTGAGCGCTGGCTGCTCTGCTCCGACGGGCTCAACGCGGTGGTCTCCGAGCGGCTGATCGAGCAGAAGCTGCGTTCCACCCAGAGCCTCGAATCGATCGTCGATGACCTGGTCGAGCTGACCCTGGGCGGCGGCGCCCCGGACAATGTGACCGTGGTCTGCCTGGAGGTCGTCGAGGCCGACGAAGCCGACCTCGCGCCGAGCAAGAAGCTGCCGCTCAGCGAGGCCGCCGTGGCCGCGGCCACCTCCAACTATGGCGGAGCCGACGCCACCATAGAGCTCGATGTGGTCCCGGTGGTCAACTCCGAGGCCTTCTCCGACCATGACGACCACGACACGCTCTCCCCGCTCTCGGCCGCCATGGTTCGCAAGAAGCTGGGCGCGCGCCCGCACCTGCTGGTCGGGGCCGCCAACAAGGCCGCCGACACCGGCACGATCCCGGTGGTCGCACGCAATGTCGATGAGCACCCGATGGCCTCGCTGCTCACGGGTCAGCCGCTGCGTCCGGTGCGCCACACCTACTCCGAGCTGCTCGACGAGCAGCCGCGCGACTCTGCCCCGGCTGGTGGCACGGCAGATGAGACCCCTGCCGACTCCGACGGCGCGGCCCGATCAGGCGAGCCCGCTGGGGCTGTCGATGCCGCCGAGGCGGGATCCGGTCGGTCCTCTGCCGACGCGCCAGCTCCAGGTGATCCGGAGTCCTCCGCCGCGCGGCTCTCGAGCGATGCCGGGCCGCACCGCGCCGGCGCCGGACTTGCCGAAGAGCCCGAGAGCATCGAGGAGGAAGAGCTGGTCCTCGATGAGGAGGAGCTCGAGGCGCTGGAGACCGCGCGACGACGCAGCTCCTGGTTCCTGCCCACCTTCGTGGCCCTGTTGGCCGTGCTGGTCGCCGTCGTGACCTTCCTGGGATACGTCTGGACCCAGACCCAGTACTACGTCGGAGAGGACCAGGGCGAGGTCGCCATCTACAGCGGCGTCTCCCAGTCCCTGGGACCGGTCAGGCTCTCCGAGGTCGACGAGCATGCCGAGATCGCCCTCGAGGACCTCACCGCGTACCACCGCGACCGGGTCGAGCGAGGCATCGCCGCTGACGATCGTGACCACGCGGAACACATCGTCAGCCAGCTGCGCGCCATGGCCGTGGCCAATGCCGCCCAGGACGAGCCCAGCCCCGCCGAGGAGCCCGACGCGGAGGAGACCGGCGCGGAGCCGGACCAGGATCAGCCAGCACAGGATCCGCCAGCGCAGGATGAGACAGCCGAGAACCAGGGAGGTGACCAGTGAGCACAGTATCTCAGCAGGTGTACAAGCCCCGCCGGAATCTCGAGCTGGTGCTGCTTCTGATGGCCCTCACCGTGGCGATCGGTGCCCAGATGCTGGTCGCGCTCGCCCTGGACGAACCGATCACCACCGACTACTACGTCGAAGGGGCCGTCTTCGCCGGACTGGTCCTCGTCTTCCACGTGGTGCTGCGGCTGCGCGCGAAATACGCGGACCCCTTCATCCTGCCCATCGTGGTGACCCTCAACGGGCTCGGCATCGCGATGATCCACCGGCTGGACTTCACCCCCTCCTACTCCGGGGTCGCGGATCGCCAGCTGATGTGGACCGGCATATCGATCGTGGCCGCCGTCGCGCTGCTGTGGCTGCTCAAGGACCACCGTCGGCTCCGGCAGCTGACCTACATCTCGCTGGCGGCCAGCGTGGTGCTGCTCTTCCTGCCGATCGTGCCGGGCGTGGGCCAGGAGCTCAACGGCGCCAGGATCTGGGTGAACCTCGGCCCGCTGTCCTTCCAGCCCAGCGAGATCGCCAAGATCACGCTGGCGGTCTTCTTCGCGGGCTTCCTCGCCAACAACCGCGATCTGATCCTGCTGGCCGGCCGGAAGATCGGCCCCGTGACCTTCCCCCGGCTGCGTGACCTCGCTCCGATGTTCATCGCCTGGATCATCGCCATCGGCGTGCTGGTGGTGCAGAACGACCTCGGCAATGCACTGATGTTCTTCGGCCTGTTCGTCGCGGTGATCTACGTGGCTACCTCGAGGTTCTCCTGGATCGCGATCGGCGCGGTCTTCATGCTCATCGGCGCAGCCCTGGCCTATCAGTTCGTCTCCCACTTCCGCGACCGGGTCGACATCTGGCTCAACGCCTTCGATCAGGACATCTACGAGCGCGCCTTCGGCGGCTCACACCAGGTGGTGCAGGGGTTGTTCGGGATGGCGCACGGCGGCCTCGCCGGCACCGGCCTGGGCTCGGGCAACCCGAACATGGTCTCGCTGGCCAATTCCGACATGATCATCGCAGCCTTCGGCGAGGAGCTCGGCTTCATCGGGCTCTCCGCGATGCTGCTGCTCTACCTGCTGCTCTTCAGCCGGTACATGCGCGCCGGACTGGGCACCCGCGACACCTTCGGCAAGCTGCTCGCGGTGGGCCTCGCGGTCGTGCTGGTGCTGCAGGTCTTCGTCGTCGTCGGCGGTCTCACCCGGGTCATCCCGATGACCGGTCTGGCCACCCCCTTCCTCGCCGCCGGCGGCTCCGCGCTGCTGGCGAACTGGCTGATCGTGGCGCTGGTGCTGCTGATCTCCCACTCCGCCCGGCAGCCGGTCATCGTGGGACCGATGGTCAACGCGACCGGCGAGTCCTCCTCGGGCATCGAGTCCAGACTTCATTCCGAGGGCCCGGGCGCCCGGGAGAGCGCGGTCCACCGGCACAGCGAGCACCGGCGGCACCCCGACCGGCAGGACGCCCGCGACGACGTAGACATCGACCATGCCCCGGCTGAGCAGGGAGGGACACAGTGAACAACGCCATCCGTCACACCTGGGTCGTCTCCGTCGGCCTGTTCATCACGCTCTTCGTCGCGCTCTCCATCATCCAGGTCGCCATGACCGATGAGCTCAACGCCAACCCCAACAACGTGCGTCAGGTCTATGAGGACCGCGGCGCCCCGCGCGGGGCGATCACGGTGGACGGCAGCGCCATCGCTGAATCCGTCCCCTCGGAGAACTCCAGCTTCGACTACCAGCGGGTCTACCGCGAGCCTGAGCTGTACTCCGGGATCACCGGCACCTATTCCATCGCCGCAAACCCCACCGGGCTGGAGGGCACGCTGAACGAGTACCTCTCCGGGCAGTCCGACAGCCAGTTCTTCGACCGGATCACCTCGGTGTTCACCGGGGACACGATGGACGGCGGCCAGGTCGAGCTGACCCTCGACGCCGAGCTGCAGCAGCTCGCCTACGACCAGATCCCCGAGGGCACCCGCGGAAGCATCATCGTCACCGAGATCGCCACCGGAGACATCAAGGCCATGGCCGCCAAGCCCAGCTACGACAACAACCTTCTCGCCGTGCAGGACTCCACCCAGCTGATCGAGAACCAGACGCAGCTGGAGACCGACCCGGACCTGCGCTACACCTCCCGCGCCATCTCCTCCACCCTGGCTCCCGGATCGACGTTCAAACTGGTGGACCTCGTCGCGATGCTGGAGTCCGGAGACTACGAACCGGACACGGTGCTGGAGAACCCCAACTCGATCACGCTGCCCGATTCCACCACCGAGCTGCGCAACTTCGACCGCGGCATCTGCGCCCAGCGCTCCCAGGCGGAGCTCTCCTGGATCGTGGCGCAGTCCTGCAACACCCCTTTCGCGGAGGCCGCCATGGACCTTGGTGAGGGCCCGATCCGGGACAGCGCCGAGGCCTTCGGATTCAACTCCGGGGACCTGAGCATCCCGCTGCGCCCGGAGACCTCGAACTTCCCCACCGACCTCTCCGACGCCGCCCTGGCCCAGTCCGCCATCGGGCAGTTCGACGTCACCTCCACCCCGCTGCAGATGAACATGGTCGCCGCCGCCATCGCCAATGACGGCACGCTGATGAAGCCCAACCTGGTCGACGCGATCCGCGGCTCGGACCTGCAGCTGCTCTCCACCTCCGAGCCGGAGACGTTCTCCGAGGTGACCTCGGAGCAGATCGCCGACGAGATCACCGAGATGATGGTCGAGGTCGTCGAGTCCGGCACGGGCACCCGCGCGCAGACCGAAAGCTTCCAGGTCGCAGCCAAGACCGGCACAGCGGACGTCGGCGAGACCGGAGAGGTGAACTCCTGGATCACCGGCTTCGCGCCCGCCGACGATCCGCAGTACGCGGTGACAGTGGCCTACGAGCGGATCGACTTCGACACCGGCTCCTCGCTGACCGGACCGCAGATGCTGACCATGCTCGAGGCGGCGATCGAATGAGGCCCGTGGTCGGCATCCTGATGGGTGAGCGGTATCAGCTCACCGAACGCATCGCCATCGGCGGCATGGGTGAGGTCTGGAAAGCCTCTGACCAGGTGCTCGGACGTACCGTAGCGATCAAGATCCTCAAGGAGGAGTACACCGGAGACGAGGCGTTCCTGCGTCGGTTCCGCGCCGAGGCGCGGCACACCGCCCTGCTGAACCACCCCGGCATCGCCGACATCTATGACTACGGCGAACAGTCCGGCTCCGGCTACCTGGTGATGGAACTCGTGCCCGGGCGCCCGCTCTCGGTCCTGCTCGAGACGGATAAGACGCTGTCCTGGGAGAAGACGCTCTCCATCCTCGCCCAGACCGGTCGTGCCCTGCAGGTCGCTCATGACCAGGGCCTGGTCCATCGCGACGTCAAGCCCGGCAACCTGCTGATCACCCCCACCCGGCGGGTGAAGATCACCGATTTCGGCATCGCCCGGCTCGCGGACCAGGTGCCGCTGACCGCCACCGGACAGGTGATGGGCACGGTGCAGTACCTCTCCCCGGAGCAGGCCACCGGTCAGCACGCCACCGGCTCCTCAGACATCTATGCGCTGGGCATCATCGGCTACGAGGCGCTGGTCGGGCACCGCCCGTTCACCGGCGAATCCCAGATCGCCATTGCGCTGAAGCAGGTCAACGAGCCGCCGCCGGCGCTTCCGGAGACCGTGCCGGAGCCGGTGCGTGCGCTGATCATGTCGATGCTGGAGAAGGACCCGGGCAAGCGACCCCTGACCGCGACCAAGCTCGCCGAGGCCGCCGACGCGCTGCTGCGCCACGACCCCGAGTCCGCGCTCAAGGCGGTCCCCGCCATGGCAGCGCATATGGATGGCGCCGAGTCCGACCAGGACGCCACCACCGCCATCCCCCGGGCCGACACCGCAGCGACCGCCGTGGTCCCGGCCGGCAGCCAAGCCCCCTCGGCGCGCACTCCGGAACAGCCCGCTGCCGCCGCGGCGCACACCTCCCAGTACGGGGCGGCTCCCGCTGCGACCGGATCCGCGCGCCCCGGCGCGGACACCGCCCGCTCCGAGGCCGAAACGGCCGCGGAGCAGCGACGACTCCATGGGGGTCGCCGGTGGTACTGGCCGCTCATCGCGCTGCTGGTGCTGGTCCTGCTGGCCCTCCTCGGCTCGTGGCTCTTCCCACAGTTCGGTGGCAGCGGCGGTGAGGATGAGCCGAGCCCGACGCCGACCGTGACCGAGACCTTCACCCCCGGCACCGAAATGGTCGAGATCACCGAGAGCGACTTCCTCGGCCTCTCCCTGGAGGAGGCCACTGCAGCGCTGCAGGAGGCGGGACTGCAGGTCCAGGCGGAGCCCGTGGCCTCCGGCCAGCCTGCGGGCGTGGTCACCGGGGTGGCCCCCACGGGCAGCGTCCCCGTGGGCTCCACCGTCACGGTGTTCTACTCCGCCGTGGCGAACGACACCCTGCCGCAGGACCAGGCTCCTGGCCAGGACGATCAGGACCAGCCGGGTGACACGGGGCAGCAGAACGGCGATGGGCAGCCCAGCGGTACGCAGTCCCCGACCGACGCCGGATCGCCGACCGGCACCGGCACTGGCACCGGGCAGCAGGATCAGCCGGAACCGGACACCTCCCCGACGCCCACCCCCACTCCCTCCCCGTCGCCCGAGACCCAGGACGAGGCGGAGGACCCCGCGGCCACCCAGCCGGAGCCGATCGAGCCCGAGGTGGTCGAGGACGAGGCGCCTCAGGATGGACAGGCCGGCGGCGAACCCGGTGCCGAGAGCACCGGGGATCCTGATCGGGCTGGCTTCTCAGCCGAGGATGGGTCAGGATCGGAGACAGGAACCGAGATATGACCGAGACTGCTGAGCGCGTCCTCAACAACCGCTACCGGATCACTTCACTGATCGGACGCGGCGGGATGGCCGATGTCTACCTCGGCCACGACCTCACCCTGGATCGCCAGGTCGCAGTCAAGATGCTGCGCCCGGACCTGGCACGTGACCCCCAGTTCCAGGGGCGCTTCCGCCGGGAGGGGCAGTCCTCGGCCTCGCTGAACCACCCCAATATCGTCGCGGTCTACGACTCCGGTCGCGCGCAGGTCGAGGATCAGGCCCATCACGAGATCAAGACACCCTTCATCGTCATGGAGTATGTCGATGGGGTCACGCTGCGACACATCCTGCATGGGACGCCGCGGGTCACCGACACCGCCGACGTCGACGATGAACAGACCCGAATCGCCGAGGAGTCGAACCACGCACAGCCTCCCGGGTCTCCCGGTGAGCCCGAGGAGGACGTCCTGGCCCTGGGTGACACCGGCCGGGTTCACGACGGTGAGGACCACCTGCCCGCCGCGCAGGTCGGCTCGCAGCTGCAGTCGAAGATCGATCAGGCGCTGAACAAGCCGCTCTCCGAGCGGGAGACGGCCGGCTATATGCATGGGATCCTCGGCGCGCTGGGCTACAGCCACGAGAAGGGCATCGTCCATCGCGACATCAAGCCCTCCAATGTGATGGTCTCCCAGACCGGCCAGATCAAGGTCATGGACTTCGGCATCGCCCGAGCCCTGGCCGACTCCGCCTCCACGATGACCCAGACCTCCGCCGTGGTCGGCACCGCCCAGTACCTCTCCCCCGAGCAGGCGCGCGGCGAAGTCGTGGACCACCGGTCGGATCTGTATTCGGCCGGCTGTGTGCTCTTCGAGCTGCTGACCAACCGGCCGCCCTTCCAAGGCGAGTCTCCGGTCTCGGTGGCCTACCAGCATGTGCGCGAGGCACCGCCGATGGTCAGCGACTTCAACCACCGGATCAGCCCGGCGATGGAATCCGTGGTCGGCAAGGCGCTGACCAAGGACCCTGCACTCCGATTCCAGACCGCCGAGGAGTTCGATCAAGCCATCCAGAAGGCGCTGATCGGCATCGGCGTGGACGACGAGGACCACCCCACCGCGGCGATGGCGGCCATCGGCGGCCGGCAGGACTTCAACCAGGTCCTTGCCGCAGGCGCGGTCCCGCTGAACGGCCAGCTCTCGGCGCGCACCCCAGAGGACCCAGACTTCTACAAGGACTCCGAACAGCCTCGTCAGCAGCCGCGGCGTCGCCGTGGCGGGCTGATCCTGATATGGACCCTGTTGATCCTTGCCCTGGCCGGCGGCGGCACCTGGGCGCTGATGAACATGCTCGACAATCCCGAGGTGTCCATCCCTGATGTGACTGGGATGACCGAGGAGGAGGCGCGCGAAGAGCTCACCGCACTGAACCTGAATCCCACAGTGGAGACCGAGGCCCATCCAGAGGTCGAGGCGGACCTGGCGATCCGTACGGACCCCGAGGCCGAGACCTCGGTGGATCCCAACAGCGCCGTGGTGCTCTACATCTCCACCGGTCCACAGAGCGTACGCGTCCCGGACGGCCTGCAGGGCTCCACCGAGGAGGAGGTTCGCGACGCCCTTGAGGAGGTGGGCCTGGAGGTGGGGGAGATCAGCGAGGAGAACCATCCCAGCATCGAAGAAGACCTTCTGATCACCACCGAACCGGAAGCAGGCTCCTCGGTCGAACCGGGATCCGAGGTGGACCTGGTGCTCTCCACCGGTCTGGTGGAGATGCCTGGAGTCTTCAACCGCACCCGCACCGAGGCGCAGACGATCCTGGAGAACCTGGGGCTCAGCGTGAGCACCGTGGAGGATGAGCGCACCGACTACGCCGAAGGCACCGTCGTGGGTCAGCGGGTGGGCGGCGCCTCCGTCGTCGCCGGAGACGCGATCCCGCAGGGCTCCACCGTTACGCTGGTCGTCGCGGTCGCCCCGGACCCTGACCCGGAGCCCGCGCCCGCGCCTGCGCCGGAAGAGGAGGAGGCTCCCGAGCCGGACACCGGGGACGATACCGATCAAGGGTCCGAAGACGGCGATCAAGGGTCCCAAGACGGCGACGAGGAGTCCCCCAGCCCCAGCCCGTCCCCCAGCCCGTCTCCTAGCCCGTCCCCTAGCCCGGACGCCGAGGAGGAGAACAACGGCGGAACCGAGTCCGGCGATGGGGCCACAGACTCTGAGGAGGAAGCCTCAGAAGCACCGGAGGAGTCTCCCACCGCGGAGGAATCTCCGGAGGCCGAAGGCGGAGCGAACGGCGGCGTCGAGGAGTCCCCGAGCAGCCCGAGTGAGGCCCGCGGCAACTCCGGTGACAACAATGGGAACTCTGACGACAACAGCGGCAACGGCAACAACGAGGACTGAGCCGCCGTTCAGCTCCAGAAGCTCCTGCATGACCAGCTCCCAGACCCCCTCGTCGACCACCACGCGGCATCGATCTGCGCGGCACCCGAGAAATGAGATGAAATAATCAGCGCCATGTCGAGAATCTCCTCCGCACCGCGAACCCTTGGGACGGCTCTGGGCTCGGCCGGCTCAGTGCTCATCGGACGTGCTGCGCGCGCCGTGACGAAGCTGCGCGGCGGTGGCGGATCGGCCTTCCCGGGACTGGTCGTCGAGAAGCTGGACCCGAATTTCCTCGCCCGAACGCTGCACCGGCTCCCGCGCGGAGTCATCGTCGTCTCCGGGACCAACGGAAAGACCACAACCACCAAGATGGTGGTGGAGCTGCTCCAGGGACAGGGCCTGAGGGTCTTCACCAACCGCAGCGGGTCCAACTTCACCCGCGGCGTCGTCGCCTCCATCCTCGAAGATGTCAGGCTCACCGGCACCCTCGACGCCGACATCGCGGTGCTCGAGCTCGACGAGGCCCACGCAGTGCACTTCGTGAAGGCGGTCCGCCCGAACCACAGCCTGCTGCTCAACGTCATGCGCGATCAGCTGGATCGCTTCGGGGAGATCGACACCACCGCCGGGATGCTGCGCACCATTGCCCAACACACGGTCGAGGCGGTGGTGCTCAACCGTGAAGACCCCCGGGTTCGGGCCATCGCCGAGACCCTGGACACCCAGCGGGTCGACTACTTCGGTCTCAGCGAATCCCTGCGCGGCCACTTCCCCAGCGATGACGACTTCCACTCCGGGCCCGCCGACGCGGCGGATCACCCTCATGCCGATGTGGTCCTGGAGGAGCTCACCGAGGGTGGCGGCAGGTTCACCATTGACGGCGAGTCGGTGAGCACGTCATTGACCGTCAACGGCGCCTACAACACCTTCAACGCGGCGGCCGCGCTGGCGGTGGTCCGCCAGGCCCTGGGTGAGACCGTGGACCCCCGGGCCCTGATCGAGTCACTCTCGAAGGTCTCCCCCGCCTTCGGGCGAGGTGAGAGCCTCACCGTGCAGGGTCGTCCCCTGGACCTGGTGCTGGTGAAGAACCCCTCCGGCTTCCGGCTAGGCCTGAGCTCCTTCTCGGCCGAGGGCGTCGCCACGATGATCGCCATCAACGACAACTATGCCGACGGCCGGGACATGAGCTGGCTCTGGGACGTGGAGTTCGCCTCGCTCGCCGAGCAGGGCGTGCGGATGGTCTCCGGAGTTCGTGCCTACGACATGGCACTGCGGCTGAAGTACGACGACGTCGACTTCGACGCGGTGGAGCCTGACCTCTCGCTCGCGCTCACCCGCTTCCTGGATGAGAATCCCGACAGGCCGGCTCGGATCTTCTGCACCTACACCGCCATGCTCGCGCTGCGAAAGCGGCTGGGCGCCTATACCGAAGTGGAGGCCTTCTGATGGCTGAGCCCAAGCCGATCCACGTGCTCCAGCTCTATCCCCGGGATATGAACATCTACGGGGACTTCGGCAATGCGCTGGTGCTCCAGCGGCGCCTGCAGTGGCGCGGCTATGAGCCGATCCTGCACAGCTACGACCCGGAGGATGAGTTCCCGGAGCAGGTCGACCTCGTCATCGGCGGCGGCGGCCAGGACAGCGGCCAGGACAAGATCCAGCAGGACCTGCTGCGGATCGGGGACAGGCTGCACACGCTGGCGCAGAGCGGCACGCCCATGCTGATGATCTGCGGGCTCTATCAGCTCTTCGGGCATTCCTTCCGCACCCGCGAGGGCCGGGAGATCAAGGGAGTGGGCATCCTCGATCTGAGGACCGAGGGCACCGATACCCGGCTGATCGGCAATGTGGTCGCCGAGTCCACGGAGTTCGGCGAGATCCTGGGCTACGAGAACCACTCCGGCCAGACCTACCTCGGCCCAGGGGTCCAGCCGCTGGCCCGGGTCACCAAGGGCGAGGGGAACAACGCCAAGGACTCCTACGAGGGCGCGCGCTTCAAGAACATCGTGGGCAGCTACCTGCACGGCTCGCTGCTCCCGAAGAACCCCGCGATCGCGGACTTCCTGATCGCCACCGCGGTGCAGAACCGCTACGCCGAGGCATCCCAGCCACAGATCGACCCGGCCGGATCTGCCCAGCCGATCGATGAGCTGACCCGAAAGGCCCGGACGACGGCGACCCGCCGACCCCGCTAGGTCGGCAGCTTCGCCGGGCCCTGACCTGGGTCGCGCCAGCCGTCCGGCGGAGGTCAGGAACGGTCGCGGGGCCTACTTCCAGCGCATCGTCATGAAGAAGCCGACCATCGTGATGCCGAAGCCGATGATGACGTTCCAGCCGCCGGCCGCCTGCACCGGGGCCGCGCCCTGGGTGATGTACCAGACGATGAGCCAGAGCAGACCCAGGATCATCAGCCCGATCATGGTCGCCCGGTACCACATGGGCAGGGACTCATCCTCGAGGTCGAGGTCCTTGACGTTCTTGGGATCGGCGTCGTTCAGCGGAGACTTCTTCGTCTCCGTCTTGTCGCGCGTCCGGCGGTTCTTGCGGTGCTTGGACTCAGCCACGTCGGTTCGGTCCCCTCTGGATCTGGCGTGGATCCCGGTTCGGTATCCTGGTGTCACGGCCGTGCATATCTGAGGTCCCGGCCGTGGTCTGCGTGCCATTCTACCGTTTGCGTGTGATGCTCGCCCCACCCAGCTTTCGGAGGATTCATGTCGGGACACCGCGGCCGGGGCATCGGCGCCCGGATCCTCGGCGTCACCGGGGAGCTGCTGATCACCTTGGGCGTGCTCGGACTGCTCTTCGTGGTCTGGGAGATCTGGTGGACCGGACTCGACGCGAACCGTGAGGCCCAGGCCATCGAGAGCGAGTTCCACACCCGGATCGAACAGCTGGACACCGACCCTGCGCAGCAGCAACGTGCGGAGTCGCCGCAGAACTGTCAGCAGCTTCCCGACGGGGAGTATGCGGCATGTCCCGAGAACATGGCGGCCGTGGAGTCCGGCGCGATGGCCGTGATCTATGCGCCCGCGATCGGTGCCGACTGGTCAGCGCCGGTGCGCTCCGGCGTCGATGACGAGACGCTGAACACCGGCGGACTGGGACACTACCCGGACACCCAGCTGCCCGGTGAGGCAGGAAACTTCGCGGTGGCCGGACATCGGCTCACCTATGGTGACGTGCTGCGCGATCAGGACCGCCTCACCCCCGGGGATGAGATCTACGTCGAGTCGCCCGACGGCTACTACACCTATGAGGTCTATGAGACCCATGTGGTGCTGCCCCAGGACTCCGAGGTGATCCTGCCGGTCCCCGGCGAGCTCGAGGCCGAGGCTGACCGATCGCTGCTGACCCTGACCACCTGTCACCCGCTCTTCTCCAACCGCGAGCGGCTGATCACCCACGCCGAGCTGGTGGACTTCGCCCCCCGCACGGCCGAGGCTCCGGCCGCGCTGCGCCAGGGAGGGCCCTGAGATGTACGCCTGGCTCTTCCGCGCGCTCCCGGGCCCCCTGCTGGTCCAGATCCTGCTCGCCCTGGCCATCGTGGCCGGTATCGTGTTTCTCCTGATGCAGTTCGTCTTCCCGTGGCTGAGCCAGTACAGCCCGCTCAATGACTCCACGCTTGAATCGCTGACCTTCCCGGCACTGGGCCGGGTCGAAGGGACCCCCGCATGAGTGACACCCCCGCCCGCATCCTCGTCATCGACAACTACGACAGCTTCGTCTACACCCTGGTCGGTTACCTGCGCGAGCTCGGCGCCGAGGCCACCGTGATCCGCAATGACGATCTCTCCGTGGAGGCCGCGAAGCAGCTCGCGACCGAGCACGACGGCGTGTTGATCTCCCCCGGCCCCGGCACCCCCGGGGAGGCCGGGGTCTCCGTGGAGCTGATCCGATGGTGCGCGGAGGCCCAGGAACCGATGCTCGGGGTCTGCCTGGGACATCAGGGCCTGGGTGAGGCCTTCGGTGCGACGGTCACCCATGCCGAGCAGCTGATGCACGGCAAGACCTCCCCGGTCACCCATACCGGGCACGTCTCCTTCGCCGGGCTGCCGGAGACCTTCGTGGCGACCCGCTACCATTCCCTGACCGTGGCACCCGAGACCATACCGGCGGTGCTGGAGGTGACCGCGCGCACCGAGGACGGAGTCATCATGGGGCTGGCGCATCGCACGGCGCCGCTGTGGGGTATGCAGTATCACCCGGAGTCGGTGCTCACCGAGGGCGGCTACCGGATGCTGGGCAACTGGCTCGAGAGCATGGGGCAGACGGGAGCGGCGGAGAAGGCTGCGACGCTGAACCCGATCCGCTGACGCCACCGGACACACGCTGAGACCACCGCACACACAGAAGCGGACCTGGCATGATCGCCAGGTCCGCTTCTGCGTAGCTACGTTCTCAGTCGAGGCTCAGCTCAGGTGGCCGGCTTCGGTGAGGGAACGTTCTTGCCCTTGGCCTCGTCAGCGTTCTGCGCGTTGACGTTGGTGACTCCCGAGGGACCGGCCTTGGACTCCGGCGCACCGGAGCTCTTGGGGGCGTCGGGATTCGCCTTCGGCGCAGCGGCCGGAGTCCCTGCGACGGTGCTCGGCGCAGCCGAACCGCCCTGGGTCGCCGGCTTCGGAGCCGAGGCAGCAGGCTTCGGAGCCGAGGCAGCAGGCTTGGGGGCCGAGGTCACCGGCTTCGGAGCTGCCGTGGAGGAGGCGGCTGGCCGGGTGACCGGCGCAGGCTTCTTCCACGGGTCCTCCACCGGCTGGCTGGCGCGCCATGCGGCCACCCCTGCGGTCACCGCCGCGGCCACCAGTCCGAAGACCAGCAGACCCTTCTTGCGGCTGTTCGAACGCTGGGGCTTCTTCAGCGTCTTGGCAGCATCCTTGGCGTAGCGCTCGGAGCTCTTGCGCAGCTTCTTGACGATCTTCTTGTCACCGGTGGCCTTGATCAGCGCCTTCTCAACGCGGGGATCAAGCTCGGCGCGGTGGATCAGCTTCGCGGTCTTGTCCGCATAGCCGCCCAGCTTCGCCGAGGTGGCCGGGACGTACTCCGAGGTGAACTGCGTCTTGGCGGTGTCGTACTTCGCCAGGATCTTGGAGACCTCTGCCTTGGCCTGCGGAGGAAGCTTCTCGTACTGAGACGAGATGCCGCCGCCGGCGACCGAGGAGTATGCCTTGATCTTCTTGCCTGCCACCGAGGCGCTGTCATTGACCGCGGTCAATGCGCGGCCCGAGGCATCGTGCACCTTAGGGGCGCCCTTGCGGTAGGTGTCTTCGGCCCAGTCTGCCGCCGCACCCAGTTTCGGGGCGGTCCAATCGCGTGCGGACTCGACCCCCGCGAGCACCAGGTGCTCCCAGCTGTGGTTGCGCTTCTTCTTCTTGCCGAACATGCATGTCCTCCGAACTCGGATCGGTTGCTGGCTTCAGCTTACGTGGTCTCTGCGTGAGCTGCTATGGCCCTGCCGATCCCTTCATCATCCCTGCACCTGGCACTCCGCGCCACCAAGAGTGAGAGAATGGGATTCATGAGTGCTATCGCAACACATCAGGCAACTATCCGTACTTCCCAGGGCGAGATCCTCGTCGAGCTCTTCGGGAACCACGCTCCCAAGACCGTGGACAACTTCGTCGGGCTCGCCACCGGTGAGCGCGAGTGGACCCACCCGGAGTCCGGCGAGAAGATGGTCGACACCCCGCTCTACAGCGGCACCGTGTTCCATCGGATCATCTCCGACTTCATGATCCAGGGCGGGGATCCCCTGGGCCTCGGCGTCGGTGGTCCCGGCTACAAGTTCGGCGACGAGATCCACCCGGAGCTGGACTTCACCTCCGCCTACAAGCTGGCGATGGCGAACGCCGGTCCCGGCACCAACGGGTCCCAGTTCTTCATCACCTCCGTGGCCACCAACTGGCTGCAGGGCAAGCACACCATCTTCGGCGAGGTCTCCGATCTGGCCTCGCAGAAGATCGTGGATGCCCTGAACACGGTTCCCACCGATAACCGGGACCGCCCGAAGGAAGATGTCGTCATCGAGAAGATCGACATCAAGAAGCTCTGAGGATCTAGCACGATCGACGCAACATTCTGCACGAAGCACCCGGACAGGCCGGCCACCGTGGCGTGTCAACGCTGCGAGAGGCTGGCCTGTTCGGGGTGCCTGCGGGAGGCCCCGGTCGGGTTTCAATGCGTGGACTGCCTGAGCCGAGCTCAGGACGAGTTCCAACGACGTCGGCCCCCCGCGCGCTCCCAGTTCGGCGCCGTGCTGCGCCCGGACCGGCGCCCGATGGTCACCTTCACGCTCATCGGGCTGTGTGTCCTGCTCTTCGCTCTGCAGCTGCTCAGCGGCACGCTCACCGGGGCGAACCCCGATCCGGTCACCGGGGCCCTCTGGTACGCCCCGGTGCAGACCTCCGCCTGGTTCTTCGAGCCCTGGCGGATGCTCACCTCCGCACTGGTGCATTCTCCGACCAATGCGATGCATCTGCTCTTCAACATGTTCGCCCTCTGGTTCATCGGCCGTGCCATCGAACCGGCGCTCGGAGTGCTGCGCTACATCGCGCTGCTGACCCTCTCCGCTCTCGGCGGCTCGGTCGCGGTGCTCTTCCTGACCCCCGCCTGGACCCCCACACTCGGCGCCTCCGGGGCGGTGTTCGGACTGTTCGGGGCGCTGTTCATCCTGATGCGCGCCACCGGCTCGCAGACCGGCGGGATCCTCACCCTGATCGGAATCAACGTGGTGATCAGCTTCGTGATCCCCGGCATCTCCTGGCAGGGACACTTCGGTGGACTCGTGGTGGGCACGCTGTGCGCCCTGGTCATCTCGAAGACCCCGACCCGAACCTCCGGTGACCGGGGCCAGGATGCGCGCCGAGCAGCCCGCTGGCAGAGCATCGGACTGCTCGGCATCGCCGGGGTCCTGGTGCTGCTCACCGGGCTGGGCATGAATCTGGTCAATCCCTATTCATGAACCCCGGATGCACCCCGCCCACGGTCCACGCATGAACCACGCGTGGACCATCCGGCGTGATGGTCCCCAGGCTGTGCAGGACTAATCCACAGTTTTGTGCACAATGCACAGATTCCTGTGGATATCCCTCTGACCTGGGGAATCACAGCTGTGTAACTTATGCACACTGTGGATAACCTCTGTGGATAACTATAGATCTGGGCCATTCTGGGAGATACGAGGACGCCGGACCCACAGGCTGTGAGTCCGGCGTCGTCCTGCTGCTCCAGCAGCCCCGGAGCGGGGCGCCTGAGGCGGTCGGGCTAGCGTCGAGCGGAGCTGCCCTGCTGGCGGGATTCGGCAGCGGCCTCTGATTCGCTCCACTGCTCCTCCATCGTGGGCCACATCCGCTTGAGGATGTCGTTCCAGGTGATGGCTCCGGCCAGAGCACCGTCGGAATAGACCACCGCGAGCTGTTCGCCAGCCGCCCGCATGGTCTGGAACGCGTCGTAGACCGAGGCACCGGTGGAGACGACCAGCGCAGGTCGAGCCAGGTCGCTCACCGGGTGCTCCGGCCCGACCGTGAGGGTGTCCCGCACGTGGACCACCAGCGGGTTCGCCCCGGTCTCGGGGATGACCAGGATGCGCAGGTGCCCGGTGCGCTGGGCCGCGGCCTGGACATCGGCCGCGGTGGCCGTGACCGGTACCGTCGTGGTCTCCTGCCGGGTGCGTCCTGCGATGACATCGTCCACGGTGAGCGTCTCCAGGTCGATGACCCGGGAGATCTGGGTGGCCGAAGCCTCGTCCAGCGTGCCGGTCCTGGTGGAGTGTTCCACCAGGTGTCGGATCGTGTCGGAGTCGTAGCCACCTGCTGCTGCTCGGTCCACCGGTGTGATGCCGCTGGCCGCGACGAGACGGTTGGCGATCCCGTTGATCCAGAGCAGGAGCGGACGGAAGCCCCAGAGGACCACCTGGGCCGGGAGTGCGATGAGCTTCGCAGCCCGTTCCGGGTGCGCGATGGCCCAGGACTTCGGGGCCATCTCACCGACCACCAGATGCAGGAAGGTCATCAGGAACAGCGCCAGGGCGAAGGCGAGCACGTCCGCGGCCCACAGCGGCATGTTCCAGGACTCGAAGATCGGGGTCAGCGCGTAGTCCACGGCTGGCTTGCTCACCGCACCAAGCGCGAAGGTGCATGCGGTGATGCCGAGCTGGGCTCCGGCGAGCATCACAGTGAGCTCGTTGAGCCCGCGCAGCGCGGCCCTGGCCGAACGGCTGTGCTCGGCCTCTTCCTCCAGCCGGTGCCGGCGGGCGGCGAGCAGCGCGAACTCCAGAATCACGAAGAAGGCAGAGATGGCGATGATCGCAATGGTCGCCACGGTGGGGATCAGCCAGTCGCTCATCGTTCCTCCTCGAAATGTTCGGTCAGGCGCAGGTGCACCGACTCGGGAACGTGGCGGTCCACGCTGAGCACCGTGATGTCGACCCAGCGCTGTGGGGGCGAGGATTCGCCGTAGTCGGCGGGATCGGCCGGCAGGTTGATGCGGACCTCCTGGCCCTGGGTGAGCAGAGCGCCCTCCTGGGACATCAGAAGCCCCGAGAGCGTCTCGTAATCGCCTTCTGGGAAGTCCTGGCCGATGACGCGCTCCACCTCATCGAGGTGCAGATCACCGTCGATGCGCCAGTGGTTCTCCCCGACATTCTCGATGCCGGCGGGCTCCTCGTCGTCGTGCTCGTCGGTGATCTCGCCGAGGATCTCCTCGGCCAGGTCCTCCATGGTGACCACACCGGTGAAGCCGCCGTACTCGTCGATGACGCAGGCCAGCTTGGCATTGGCGTCGCGCAGCGTGCGCACGGCCTCGGGCAGCGGCATCAGCGTCGGAACGATCACCGGGGCGCGCATGATCTCGGTGGCAGGGGCTGCATCGGTGAACTTTGTGCCGAGCAGGTCCACCAGGTGCACGACGCCGACCGGTTCGTCATGGGTGTCGACCACCGGGTAGCGGGTGTGCTCCTGCGCCATGAGGGTGCGGATCTCACCCAGCGTGGTGTCCGGATGGATCAGACCGGTGCGTGATCGGGGGATCATGGCATGCTCGACATCGTGATCCGGGAAGTCCAGGATGCGGTCGAGGGTCAGATACATCTCCTCGGCGAGGTCCCCGCTCTCATGCGAGCTGGTCACGATGTGTTCGAGGTCCTTCGCCGTGGCGCTGGACTCCACGTCGTGCACCGGTTCGATGCGCAGCAGCTTCAGCAGCGCGTTCGCCGAGACGTCGAAGATCCAGATCAGCCAGCCGAATGCGGCGAGGTAGAACTTCGTGGAGCGTGCCAGGCCCAGCGACAGCGGGGTCGGATTGGCGATGGCGTAGTTCTTGGGGAAGAGCTCGCCGAAGATCATCTGCACGATGGTGGAGGCTGCCAGCGCGATGATGGTGCCCACCGTGATGCCGAGCGCGGCCGGGACGCCGACGCCGCCGAGCAGGGCACCCAGACTCTCTCCCACCAGGGGTTCGGCGACATAGCCGACGAGCAGGCCGGTGACCGTGATGCCCAGCTGTGCTCCGGAGAGCATGAAGGAGGTGCGTCCGGTGACGTCGAGCGCGCGTTTTGCGGATTTATTGCCATCCGCCGCCAGTGCCCGCAGCTTATTGCGGTCCACGGACATGTAGGCGAACTCTTGGGCCACGAAGTAGCCGTTGGCGGCAATGATCACCAGGATTGCCAGGATGCCCAGCAGAAGGAGCAGGATCTCGATCACCGGGTCACCACCCGGGTGTGTCCACGTCGATCAGCTGGCCCTGCATTCGCAGCACCCGCGGGACGATATCGTCGGCGGCGTGCTGCGCTTGGTAACTCGTACACCTGTGTCAGGCACCTCTTCAGTCTCTCGATTGATCTGTTAGCTCGAGACTATAGCGCACCCGAGCCCCGGAGCTAGATCGCATACGGCGGATGCCAGCATGGATGCGCGCCGATCCCTGAAACTGGCCGTGACACGAAGAAGCTCCCCGCACCTGAGGTGCGGGGAGCTTCTCGATCTATCCTCTGGTGGAGGCAAGGGGACTCGAACCCCTAACCCCCTGCTTGCAAAGCAGGTGCGCTACCAATTGCGCCATGCCCCCAAAGGTGTTCCTCAGGCTATCAGAGCGAATCTGTGGCCTGAGACCAGATCTGCCGGGTGTCCTCGGAGCGTCGCCATTGGCGATAGCCGAGGATTCCCGCCACAGAGAGAGCCATAAAGACGAGACGTTTCATGTTTCCCTCCTTGGAGTCCGGGGTGGGCGTAGGAGGACTTGAACCTCCGACCTCATCGTTATCAGCGATGCGCTCTAACCGCCTGAGCTATACGCCCGGACACCTTGTTTCTGATGCGTCACCCCCGCGAGGGCGACCACTACACATTACCCTGCTCTCAGCGACCGGACCAAATCGCCGGCCCGAGAGCGCTCAGTCGTCGGTGAGCGTGACCCCGACGCCGCCCACCAGGGAGGCGGAGAGGTTGTACAGCACTGCTGCGAGCATCGAGAGCACGGTCAGCAGCACCACGTTGACCACCGCGATGATCGTGGCGAAGGCCGCGACCTGGGTGATGGTCACGAGCTCTTCAACCCGGAAGGATCCTCCGCCCCCTTCGGTGCCGAGGATCTGGCCCAGCAGATCGTTGACCCGGTTGAAGATCCCCGAGACGTCCATGACGGTCCACAGCGTGACCGCCGCGACCACGGTCATGATGCCCAGAGCCACCGAGAGCAGGAAGCTCATCTTCAACACCGACCAGGGGTCGACCTTGGAGATCAGCAGCCGCGCTTTGCGGACCTTCGCCTTCGGCGTGGGCCGCACGAGCCCGGGCTGGGGACGAGTCCCGGTGGGACGCTGTCCCTGAGCCGGACGACCTGCCGGTGCGCTGGGGCGTGCCCCAGTGGGCCGGGGCTTGGCGCCGCCGGCCTGGCCCGACTGGGGACGGTCGTTCGTGCTGGCCCCGCCAGTGGCCCCGCCAGCGGCCTGGGCACGCGGCCGGGGCGCGGGGAACCGTGTGGCCGGGCGCGCCGCGGAGGAGCCCGTCTGGCTCCCCGAATTACCTGCGCCGTTGCTTGCGCTCACTTAAGTCCTCCATCAGGCATCATCTCGGTCCGATTCATCCCGGTCCGCTTCATCAAGGACCAACGCTACTGCATCCTCGGTCTCGGAGCGCTCAGCTTCGCCGGCGACGGTCGCTGGTGTCCCGGCTTCGGAACCGGTGGTCTCACCGGCAGTCTCGGCTGCGGTGAGCTCTCCGACACCCTTCGCGGCCTCCGCGGCCGCACTGTCCTCGGCCGCAGCGTCCTCGCCGGTGGCGGCCAGGGCCACCCCGGAGTTCCGGGCCACCTTGAGGATGCGATCCTTCTTGCGCGGCTTCGCGAAGATCACACCCATCGTGTCGCGGCCCTTGGAGGGCACGCCCGAGACGGGAGATCGGACCACATTGCCAGATTCCATGACGACCAGGACCTCGTCGTCGTCCTCGACCACCATGGCTCCGACCAGATCACCGCGATCCTCGACCAGCTTGCCCACCTTGATGCCCAGACCGCCGCGGCCCTGCACCCGGTACTCGCTGACCTCGGACCGCTTGGCGTAGCCGGCCTCGGTGACCACGAACACATAGGAGTTCTCCGTGACCACGTCTGCGGC
Organism: Nesterenkonia aurantiaca; assembly: GCF_004364585.1. Lineage (GTDB taxonomy): Bacteria > Actinomycetota > Actinomycetes > Actinomycetales > Micrococcaceae > Nesterenkonia > Nesterenkonia aurantiaca. Next base: position 32,959 of record NZ_SOAN01000002.1, read on the forward strand.
GAGCAGCTCATCCTCCTCGCGGAACTTCATGCCGGTGACCCCGGAGGTGGCGCGCCCCATGGGGCGCAGCGCCTCATCGGTGGCGGTGAAGCGCAGTGACTGGCCCTTGCGGGAGACCAACATCAGATCGTCGGTGGCGGAGATCAGCTTGGAGGAGACCAGCTCGTCGTCCTCACGCAGGTTGATCGCGATCACGCCTGCCTGACGGGGAGTGTCATAGTCCGTGAGCACCGTCTTCTTCACCAGGCCACGCTTGGTGGCCAGCACCAGGTAGGGGGCATCCTCATAGGTGCGCAGCGGCAGCACGCCTGCGATGTATTCATCAGGCTGGAAGGCCACGATGTTGGCCACGTGCTGACCCTTGGAGTCCCGGCCGGACTCGATCAGGTCGTAGCACTTGGTGCGGTAGACCCGGCCGAGGTTGGTGAAGAACAGGATCCAGTGGTGGGTGGTGGTGACGAAGAAGTGCTCGACGATGTCATCGGTGCGCAGCTGTGCCCCGCGGACCCCTCGACCACCACGGTGCTGAGCGCGGTAGCTGTCGATCTTGGTCCGCTTCACGTAGCCGTCACGGGTGATCGAGACCACCACATCTTCCTGGGGGATCAGATCCTCCATGGACATGTCACCGTCGTAGCCGAGCTGGATGTGGGTCCGACGGTCGTCGCCGTGCTTGTCCACGATGGTGTCCAACTCGGAGCTGATGATCCGGCGCTGACGATCTTCTGAGGCCAGGATGTCCAGGAAGTCCTCGATCATCTTCATCAGCTCGTCGTACTCGTCCTGCAGCCGCTGACGCTCCAGGGCGGCAAGCTTGCGCAGCTGCATGTCCAGGATGGCCTGGGCCTGATCGTCGTCGATCTCCAGCAGCGACTTCAAGTTCTGCCGGGCCTCCTCGACGGTGGAGGATGCGCGGATCGTAGCGATCACGCGGTCCAGGTCGTCCAGGGCCTTGAGCAGGCCGATCTTGATGTGGGCCTCGCGCTGGGCCTTGTCGAGTCGGAACTGGGTGCGCCGGACGATCACGTCGATCTGGTGGGTGACCCAGTGGTGCACGAAGGCGTCCAGGCTCAGCGTGCGCGGCACGCCGTCGACCAGGGCCAGCATGTTCGCGGAGAAGTTCTCCTGCAGCTGGGTGTGCTTGTACAGGTTGTTCAGCACCACCTTGGCCACGGCGTCGCGCTTGAGCACGACGACGAGGCGCTGGCCGGTGCGTCCGGAGGATTCGTCGCGCAGGTCTGCGATCCCGGAGACCTTGCCGTCCTTGACCAGCAGCGCGATCTTCCGCGCCAGGTTGTCGGGGTTCGCGTGATAGGGCAGCTCGGTGACCACCAGGCAGGTGCGTCCCTGCAGCTCCTCCACGCTGACCACCGCACGCATCGTGATCGATCCACGGCCGGTGCGGTAGGCGTCCTCGATCCCGCGGGTCCCCAGGATCTGCGCGCCGGTGGGGAAGTCGGGGCCCTTGATCCGCTGCAGCAGCGCCTCGAGCAGCTCTTCACGGCTGGCCTGCGGGTTCTGCAGGTACCACTTCACGCCGTCGGCGACCTCGCGCAGGTTGTGCGGCGGGATGTTGGTGGCCATGCCCACAGCGATGCCGGAGGAGCCGTTGACCAACAGGTTGGGGAACCTTGAGGGCAGCACGACGGGTTCCTGCTGCTTGCCGTCGTAGTTGTCCTGGAAGTCGACGGTGTTCTCGTTGATGTCCCGGACCATCTCCATGGCCAGCTGAGCCATCTTGGTCTCGGTGTAACGCGGGGCCGCGGGGCCGTCGTCGCCGGGGTTGCCGAAGTTGCCCTGGCCGGTGGCCAACGGGTAGCGCATGACCCAGTCCTGGATCAGCCGGGACAGGGCGTCGTAGATCGCCGAGTCACCATGCGGATGATAGTTGCCCATGACGTCGCCGACCACGCGGGCGCACTTGTTGAACGAGCGGTCCGGGCGGTAGCCGCCGTCGTACATGGCGTAGAGCACCCGGCGGTGCACCGGCTTGAGCCCGTCGCGCACATCGGGCAGCGCGCGGCCCACGATCACGGCCATCGCGTAGTCCAGGTAGGACCGCTTCATCTCGGTCTGCAGGTCGATCTGGCGGATCCGGTCGGTGGTCACGACGTCGTCGACGACGACGCCCTCCACGGCCTCGGCGGGTCCGCCCTGCGGGTCCTGGGGTTCTTCGGTGTTGTCACTCACGTGTGGTGTTCTCCCTTAGGCAAAGATCGGCGTCGTCTCGCGGCTGCGCCCTTCACGGGCTGGCAGCGGCTCAGATGTCGAGGAAGCGGACGTCCTTGGCGTTCTGCTGGATGAACCCGCGGCGGGACTCGACGTCTTCACCCATGAGGATGGAGAACACCTCGTCAGCGGCAGCGGCGTCCTCCATGGAGACCTGGAGCAGCGTGCGATGGTCTGGATCCATGGTGGTCTCCCACAGCTCCGAGTAGTCCATCTCACCGAGACCCTTATAGCGCTGAATCCCGAGCTCCTTGGGCAGCTTGCGCCCCTTGGCCCGGCCTTCAGAGAGCGCCACGTCCCGCTCGGCGTCGGTGTAGACGTAGTCCTGCGGGCCGGTCTGCCACTTGATCTTGTACAGCGGCGGCTGGGCCAGGAACACGTTGCCGTGCTCGATCAGCGGGCGCATATAGCGGAAGAGCAGGGTCAACATCAGCGTGGTGATGTGCTGACCGTCCACGTCGGCATCGGCCATGAGCACGATCTTGTGGTAGCGCAGCTTGGCCTGGTCGAAGTCCTCGCCGATGCCGGTGCCGAACGCGGTGATCATCGACTGGACCTCCTGGTTGCCCAGCGCCCGGTCCAGCCGGGCCCGCTCCACGTTGAGGATCTTTCCGCGCAGCGGCAGGATCGCCTGGGTGCGCGGGTCACGGCCGCGCTTGGCCGAACCACCGGCGGAGTCACCCTCGACCAGGTAGATCTCCGATTCCGAGGGGTCCTTGGAGGAGCAGTCGGCGAGCTTGCCGGGCATGCCCATGGTCTCCAGCGGGGACTTCCGGCGGGCGTTCTCACGGGCCTTGCGCGCCGCCACCCGGGCATGGGCGGCGGACTGGGCCTTGCGCACGATGTCTCGGGCCGGGCCGGGGTTGCGCTCCAGCCAGTCTCCGAGGTACTCGTTGACGACCTTCTGCACGAAGCCGCGGGCCTCGGTGTTGCCCAGCTTGGTCTTGGTCTGACCCTCGAACTGCGGCTCGCGCAGCTTGATCGAGATGACCGCGGTGAGGCCTTCGCGGATGTCCTCGCCGGTGAGGTTGTCATCCTTTTCGCGCAGGATCTGCTTATCCCTGGAATACCGGTTGATCAGCGTGGTCATCGCCGCGCGGAAGCCCTCTTCGTGCGTGCCGCCCTCATGGGTGTTGATCGTGTTGGCGTAGGTGTGCACCGACTCTGAATAGGACAGCGTCCACTGCATGGCGAGCTCAGCGGCCATGCCGCGCTCGGTGTCCTCGGCCTCGAAGGCGATGACGTCGTCGTGGACCACCTCGGCCCGCTTGGTGGCGTTGAGATGATTGACGTAGTCAAGCAGTCCTGCGTCGTACTGGTAGACGACGACGCGGCCGTTGGGGGTCTCGATGATGCCGTCGCTGCCGCCGCCCGCCTCGGTGGGCTCCAGCTCGGCTGGGGTGTCCTCGTGGTGTTCCTCGAGGATCTCGTCGTGGACCACCTCGTTGCCGGGGATCTTGCGCTCGTCGCGCAGGGTGATGCGCAGACCCTTGTTCAGGAAGGCCATCTGCTGGAACCTGGCGCGGAGCGTCTCGAAGTCGAACTCGATGCTCTCGAAGATCTCTGGGTCCGGGAAGAAGACCATCGTGGTGCCGGTCTCATCGGTCTCCCCGCCCTGAGACAGCGGCTGGGTGGTCTCGCCACCGTTGCCGAAGCCGATGCTCCACTCGTGGCCCTGCCGACGCACGGTGGTGCGCACCTTCCGGGAGAGGGCATTGACCACGGAGATCCCGACCCCGTGCAGGCCGCCGGAGACCGCGTAGCCACTGCCGCCGAACTTGCCGCCGGCGTGCAGAACGGTCATCACGACCTCGACCGTGGGCTTGCCCTCGGTGGGGTGCATGTCCACCGGAATGCCGCGACCGTCGTCTTCGACCCGGACGCCGCCGTCGTCCTGCATCGTGATCTGGATGTGCGAGCAGTAGCCGGCCAGCGCCTCATCGACCGAGTTGTCGACCACTTCGTAGACCAGGTGGTGCAGACCGCGCTCACCGGTGGAACCGATGTACATTCCGGGACGCTTTCGGACTGCTTCCAGGCCCTCCAGGACGGTGATGTCCGAGGCGCCGTAGTTGCCCTGATGCTGCTTGTTCTCGTTAGCCGAGGTCACGGGCTATGCCGTCTCCTTGAGTTGCCGGGAAGGTCGAGGATGCTGACCTTGTCATGACACAGACCAGCCCGAGTGGTGGATACGCTCGGGCCGTCCTCCCAGTCTACCGCGCCAGGGACGCAAAATCTCATTCCTAGAGCGCCGTGGGCGCACAGACTCTGCGATCAGCGGCCGAGGAACACCCCTGGAACCAACTCGGGGATGCCCGGGTGAGGTTGGGTTCCACTGTGAGGGCCCGAGCGCGGCATATCGCAGCCTGGCGTTTCAGCCGTAGGTGTCCCGGGGACCCCGCCCGCGGACCGAATACCGGCCCTTCTTCCAGCTGGGGGCCGCCGGACCCCGGATCGAGAGTCCGGTGACGATCCCCGGACCGAGCTGAGTGTTGAACACGTCCATGAGCTGCGGCTGCATGAGCTTGAGGTTCGTGGCCCAGGCGGTGGAGTCGCAGAGGACCTCCACCACCCCGTTCTCGAACTTCTCGGGTCTGCAGTGCGCAGCGATCGCGGAGCCGACGAGCTGTTCCCAGCGCGCTATCACCGAGCCCACGGCCACCGGGGAGCTCCACCCGCGGGTCTTGATCAGCCCGCCGACCACGCCGCCCAGCAGATTGGGGTCCCGCCGGTCGGCCCCGGACTTCGAGCCGCCGCTGCTCCTGGCCTGGGCCGGGGAGTCCTTGGAGGCGCTGCGCGGATCACCGGCCAGTGAGGAGCCGCGCGGGAGCCCACGCATCCGATGCTCGCCGCGGCCGCGTGCGGCGGCGCGCATCCGAGCCAGCAGGATCTTGGCGGCATCCTCATGGTCCTGGATCTGGTCGTCAATCGCGTTCATGGAGGGTCACCTGGCTGATCTGGTCCACCGACTCCACGCGCAGCGCGCTGCGCATGAGGCTGGCGGGGACGTCGTCGTCCACCGCCGCGGTCACGATGAGCTGCTCGGCCTCCCCGGCGAGCTCGGCAAGCCGACGACGCCGGCGGGCATCGAGCTCGGCGAACACGTCATCGAGGATCAGCACCGGCTGGGAACCTTCGCTGGTATCGTCGTCGATCATCACGCGATAGGCGGCCAGCCTCAGGGCCAGGGCGAAGGACCAGGTCTCGCCGTGGGAGGCGAAGCCCTTCACCGGCACCTCATCCAAGGTGAAGGCGATATCGTCGCGGTGCGGACCTACCAGGGTGATCGCTCGCTGCCGTTCTTCGCGCCGGGCACCGGCCAGCCCGGAGAGCATCAGCTCGGCCAGCTCCTGGCGAGAGGCGGACTCCAGCACCGAGGCATCGGCCGAGGGATCCACCGACCCGGCCCGGCTCGAGCTCCCACTCTCGGGCTCAGCCTCGGCGTCCAGCGGGGGTTCAGCCTCGGCGTCTCCACGCTCGTCGAGCTGCGCATCCTGGGGCCGGGAATCCTGGTCCGGTCCCGTTTCGACCTCGAGAGAGCTGAGGTACCGCAGCCGCGCCGTGCGGATGCTGCCCGAGAGCTGCTCATAGGCGGTGGCCGTATGGGGTCGAAGCGCGGTGAGCATCTCCAGTCGGGCCTTGAGCAGATGCGATCCCGCCTCAGCCAGCTGGTGGTCCCACACCGCCAGCGTGGACTCATGGGTGGCGGTGAACGACTCATGGCGCAGCGACTTGAGCAGGGCGTTGCGCTGCTTGAGCACCTTCTCGTAGTCCAGGCGCACCCTGCCCAGCGCCGGACGCAGCTGCACCGCGAGGTCATCCAGCAGCCGGCGCCGCACCGTGGGAGAACCCTTGATCAGGTCCAGATCCTCAGGTGCGAAGAGCACGGTGCGCAGGATTCCCAGCACGTCGGTGGCCCGCACCGGGTTGCCGCGGTTGATCCTGGCCCGGTTGCTGCGTCCCGGATTGATCTCGACCTCGAGCCGAGCCTGCCGAGATCCCCGGTGCGCCTCGGCGCGGATGAAGGCCTGCTTCTGTCCGTGTCGGACCAGGGGCCCGTCCTGGCTCACCCGGTGCGAGCTCAAGGTGGAGAGGTAGCCGATGGCCTCGGCGATGTTGGTCTTGCCCACCCCGTTGAAGCCCAGCAGCACATTGGGGCCAGGCTGCAGCTCCAGCTGCGCCTGGGCGTAGCTGCGAAAATCCGTGAGCGTGAGCTGTGAGAGCCGCATGGTCTCCTAGGCTGCCAGCCGCTACGGGTTGATCAGGCGCACCGGCATCAGCAGATACCGGAAGTCGATCGCCTTCTCACCCTCGGCCTCGGCCTGTCCGGTGATCATGGCCGGCTTGGGCGCCGAGACGAAGGAGAACCGCAGGAAGTCAGTGTCGATGACGTTGAGTCCCTCGTTGAGGTAGGCCGGGTTGAATCCGACGGTGATCGCTTCACCGGTCAGGGTCGCGGGGATGACCTCCGAGGCGGAGGCCGCGTCGTCGACCCCGGCGTCCAGGATGACCTCGTCGTCCTGGGTGAACTGCAGCCGGACATGACCGTTGCGTTCCGAGACCAGGGAGACGCGGCGCGCGGCCTCGATGAACTCAGCCGTGTTCACCACCGCGTGGATCGGAGTCTCTTCCGGGAAGAGCTGACGGATCTTCGGGTAATCCCCGTCCACCAGCACCGAGGTGGTGCGGCGTCCCCCGGAGGAGAAGCCGACAAGCTCGGCCGTCTCGGAGAGCGCGATCTGCAGCGAGCCGGCTCCGGCCAGGGACTTCGCCACGTCATTGAGCGTTTTGGCCTTGATCAGCACCGAGGTGGAGATGTCCGGGTCAGCGGGAGACCAGTTGATCTCGCGCATCGCCAGTCGATAGCGGTCAGTGGCGAGGAAGGTGATGGTGTCTCCCTCGATCTCGACCTTGACGCCGGTGAGGATCGGCAGCGTGTCGTCCTTCGATGCGGCCGTGATCACTTGGGAGACCGCCCGGGCGAAGACGGCGCCGTCCACGGTTCCGGCGAGTTCTGGCATGCCTGGAAGTTCCGGGTACTCATCCACCGGCATGGTCGAGAGCGTGAACTTCGAGGAGCGGCAGGTCAGTTGAACGCGAGAGTCCTGCAGGTGAACCGTGACCGGGGCGTTGGGCAGGGACTTCACGATGTCGTTGAGTAGCCGTCCCGAGACCAGGATCGTGCCCTCCTGCTTGACCTCAGCCTCGATGTGCAGCTGCGCCGAGATCTCGTGGTCGAAGCTGGAGATCGTGACGGTCTGATCTGCCGCAGTGATGTGCAGTCCGGCCAGGACAGGAGCGGGCGGTCGGGGGGACAGCGACCGGGCAGCCCATGAGACTGCTTCGGAAAGAACGTCCCGCTCAACAGTGAACTCCACTGATCCCTGCCCTTCTTGTGGCTCTCGGACAGCTCCGCGATGAATGTCAAGCATCTGGTGGCTGTGTCGAGTGTCGAGCTTACCTGCAAGAGCGAGTCAGAAGCCAGCAAAGAAGTTAGCGACCACCATATGAGCCGCAGCATTGTTCAGGAGCCACAAGATCTGGGATCAGGGCAGCTTCTGAGGCGTCGCAGCGAGGGAGGGACTGGAGGGAGTCTCCGGCCTCGGGGCGTTGTTCTTGATCGTTGGTCCTTCCTCGTTGGGACCGGCCAGGTGATTGTTCTTTGTCATATAAGGGGTTAAGGGTCAGAAGTGTTAATAGGTGCTGTGGAATCTGTGGATAACCCACTCGATCTCTGGGTCTGCCTGATATTTCCTGTGCACTCCGTGGTGGACCGACACCGCTTGGGCTGTGCATCACCAGGGGAGATTCTTCGGCGTGCAGATTGCCCGCTCCCCAACGCTGGCGTGGTTATCCACAGAAATCGAGGGTTCTGCACCGGTGGATGCACCGATTTATCCACAGCTGTTAACAAGAATCGGGAAAACTCCACCGCTGCTTGTGGATATGTGGGAAAACCTGTGGAGATCGCCGCTGTCAACCGCGCTGAATCCCAACCGGGAGAGGAAATGACAACGGTGTGAGTTGTGGAGCAGGAGTCTCTCCACAGGTGTCAGCCATGGGCTTGACTTAACTGCGGCCGATCTGCCGCAGGTCAGCGTTGCTGTTTGATCTTGTTCGTCAGTTCCGTGACCTGGTTGAACACGGCCCGCCGCTCCGCCATCAGCTCTCGGATCTTGCGTTCGGCATACATCACAGTGGTGTGATCGCGTCCGCCCAAGGCCTGCCCGATCTTCGGAAGTGACATCTCCGTGAGCTCGCGCAGCAGATACATGGCGATCTGGCGTGCCGTCACCAAGGTGCGGTTGCGCGACTTCGAGGTCAGCTCCTCGACCGTGAAGTTGTAGTAGTCCGCGGTGGCGTTGATGATCTGCTCGGAGGTGATCTCCTGGGCATGGTCATCGGAGATCAGATCCCGCATCACCTGTTCGGCCAGCGAGAGGTCCACCGCCTGCTTGTTGAGCGCAGCGTAGGCGGTGACCCGGATCAGCGCGCCTTCGAGCTCGCGGATGTTGGTGGAGATCTTGGAACCGATGTACTCCAAGACGTCGTCCGGGCAGGAGAAGTTCTCCGCGGTGGCCTTCTTGCGCAGGATCGCGATGCGCGTCTCCAGCTCAGGCGGCTGGATGTCGGTGATCAGGCCCCATTCGAACCGCGACCGGAGCCGCTCTTCGAACCCGGAGAGCTGTTTCGGCGGCAGATCAGAGGTGATGACGACCTGCTTGTTGTTGTTGTAGAGGGTGTTGAAGGTATGGAAGAACTCCTCCACTGTGCGTTCCTTGTCCGCGAGGAACTGGATGTCGTCGAGCAGCAGGATGTCGACATTGCGATAGAGATGCTTGAAGCTGGCGCCCTCGTCGTCGCGAATGGAGTTGATGAAGTCGTTCGTGAACTCCTCCGAGTTCACGTAGCGCACGCGGATGCCGGAATAGAGCCGCTGCGCGTAGTGCCCGATGGCATGGAGCAGGTGAGTCTTGCCCAGACCGGAGTCGCCATAGATGAACAGCGGGTTGTACGCCTTCGCAGGAGCCTCCGCCACGGCGTTCGCGGCGGCATGGGCGAACCTGTTCGAGGAACCGATGACGAAGGTGTCGAACGTGTAGCGCGGGTTCAACCGGGAGGTCTCATAGGACTCACCACCGCCGCTGGCGGTGAAGGACTCCGAGGGAGCCGGACGGCTGGGAGGGCGGCGCTCGACCATGCGTGGGTCCCGCTGCGCCGGCTCGGGCCGTTCGTACTGTGAATAATCGGTGGGTGCGAAGCTGGGCTGCCCGAACTCGTCACGCTCGCGACCCGAACCGATGCCCCGGCGTTGAGGGGACCGCTCGTCCCGGGCATATGGATTGGTCTCGGCCACCGGGCCCCGGCGCGGAGGCTCGACCACGGTCTCGCTGGGGTAGAGGTCATCCACCGCCGTGGAGGAGGCCGATGCGGCTGAGGGCGCCGAGGGCGCCGAGTGTTCGCTGGCTTTCTCCCGCTGGCGCTGGGACATCCCGAGGTCAACCACGTAGGCGCAGAGCACCTCCCTGCCGAACACCGCGCGCAGCGCCTCGCTGAGCTGCACGGCCAGAGTCGCCTGCATCAGTTCCCGCACCCGCTCATGGGGCACCGCCACTGTCAGCAGCAGCGTCTCACCGAGGAGCTGCTCCCCTTGGGGCACGGCGCGTCCCACATCGGTCAGGTTCAGCGCCCCGATGCCATGGTTCTCCCGGAGCTCTGCGAGCACCTGCTGCCACTGGCGCGGCACATCGATCTCTGACTCAGCAGGCACGCTGCTCCCCTCATGTACATCGGCGAAATTCTGCCCATAGTATTCCACAGCTTCTGTGGACAGCCCTGTGGAACAACTCGGTTCTTCCGCGTCATGGCAGGTCAGCCGCTGTTGATGACACGGCGCCGCCATCCTGTGAATCCCAGGAGGATCCCGGCCGTGCCGATGCCGCTGAGCCAGAGCACCGGACTCCATCGGACGGCCTCGACCGGGTATTGCGCGAGGTGCCCGAACACATTGAGCTCGGAGAAGACCGTCGGCAGATCCAGGAGCGGACCGAAGTTCGTCATCACGGCCGCATAGCCGAGCAGCAGCCACCCCAGCAGTCCGGCGAACCGCGGCACCCAGCCGTAGGCGGCGAGAGTGAGTCCCACTACGGCCAGGACAGCAGGTCCCTGATGCAGACTGGCCCACAGGATGTCGTTGAAGTATGCGGCGGGATCGTCCTGGAGCACGGCCACCGCCGCAGCGGCGGTGGCCAGCCCGGTGAACGAGAGCATGATCCCGAGTCCACCGAGGAGCACGGTGAGGTGCGCGCCCAGCCAGCGGGTGCGGCTCAGCGGAGCGCTGAGCAGCAGCTCGGCCCGCCCATGCTTCTCCTCGCCGCGCAGCTGTTGGATGCCGCCGACTCCCGCGGCCGCGACGAAGAGCGCCAGGAACATCGCCATATAGGCCAGGTATCCCAGCAGCACCGTCTCTCCGGCGAAGAAGCTGCGGAACTCTTCGGGGAGGCTCGCGGCGGTATCGACCATCGATTGGGCGTAGCTGCCGAAGAGCGCGCCGCAGAGGATGACGGCAGCGCCCCAGCCGCGCAGGCCTCCGCGCAGGGTGTGCGTCGCCACGCCGAGCGGGGTGGTCAGCCGGGGGCGTGCCTGCGCCCGCCCCAGCCGAGAAGGGAGCAGTCCGGCCCCGAGGTCACGCCGGGTGCTCAGCCCGAAGGCCCCGAGCACCGCCGCCGCGGCCAGTGCCAGGCAGAGCAGCAGGGGCCACCAGCGGTCCTCGACATAGGGCGCGGTCTGCTGGGACCAGCCGAGCGGGGAGAACCAGGAGAGCGCAGTGCCCTGAACGGCGGCCATGTCCCCGACCATCCGGATCAGATATGCGAGTCCCAGCAGTGCACCGGTCAACCCAGAGGCCGCGCGGGAGGTCTCGGTCAGCTGGGCGGCGAGGGCCGCCACGGCGGCGAACAGCAGTCCGATGGCGGCCCCGGATCCTGCCACCAGCAGCGATCCCTCCTGCGCGAACCCGCCCGAGAGCGCACCGAGCAGCACCAGCATCGCAGCCGCTGCATTGGCCAGCAGCACCAGAAGCAGCGCAGCGGTGAGCGTGGCGTGCCGACCCAGCACGTCGGCGCGCAGAAGTTCGGCCCTGCCGGAGGCTTCTTCGGCACGCGTATGCCGGACCACGGTGAAGATGCTCATCAGGGCGGTGAGGATGTAGATGAACAGCACATACCCCGCCGCGTAGAAGCGTTCGAAGGTGGGCGACTCCATGCCATAGGCCGGACCTGTCATCAGGCGGCCCACCGGATCCGCGAAGAGCCCCGCCATCTGGGCCAGCTCCGCCTCGTCGGTGACCAGCGCCTGCACGGCGTTGGCCACATAGAAGCTCATCAGCCCGATGCCCAGCACCCAGAGGCTCAGCCGCACCCGGTCCTGGCGCAGCATGAATCGCAACAGGACTCCGGTGCCGGCCATGCCTGTCCGGGCTGAGTCGGTGGTGTCGGTCTTGTTGAGGGACCGGTTCTGCATGGTCGTCATGGTGCGCAGGGGTCGGGGGCTGGCGTGCGCGAGGTTGGAGAGTCAGCCGCGCCTTCGGTGGCCGGGGTAGTTGCGGCGGGGGTGGTGGATCCCGGAATCACACCGTAGTGCCTGATCAGCAGTTGTTCGAGGGTCGGAGGGTGGGCGACCAGGGACTGAACGCCCAGAGCTGCCAGGTGCGCAGTGATCGTAGCCAGCCGATCGCTGTCGACCTCCAGAACCGTCCGGCTGGCACCAGCTGTGTGTGTGATGCGCAGATCATGGACCCCCTCGAGATGCTGGAGCGCGGCGGCGGATCGTGTGGTCTCGACCTCGATCGTGGTGCGTGTCATGTGGCGCATCTCAGAGAGGCTGCCGGATTCCACGGTGCGACCTTCGCGAATGATCGAGACCCGGTCTGCAAGTGCCTCGACCTGCGCGAGGATGTGGCTGGAGAGCAGCACGGAGCGGCCCTGCAGCCGGGTCTCGGCGATGACCTGCTGGAAGACCACCTCCATGAGCGGGTCCAGGCCTGAGGTGGGCTCATCGAGCAGCAGCAGGTCGACGTCGGCGGCCAGGGCCGCGATCAGCGCCACCTTCTGCCGATTACCCTTGGAGTAGGTGCGGGTCTTCTTGCGAGGATTCAGCGCGAAGCGTTCGATCAGCTCATCACGTCGCTGAGTCACATGCCTGGCCCCGGCGGCGCGGCTGCGCAGCCGCAGGAACACGTCGATGACCTCCCCGCCCGTGAGGTTGGGCCAGAGCTCCACCTCCCCGGGGACGTAGGCCAGGCGCCGGTGCAGCGCCACGGCGTCTCGCCACGGGTCTCCGCCGAAGACCCTGACCGTGCCGGAGTCGCGATGGAGCACACCCAGCAGCACGCGCAGCGTCGTAGACTTTCCGGACCCGTTGGGTCCCAGGAAGCCGTGCACCTCGGCCTCGTTGACCTGCAGGGAGAGCTTGTCCAGGGCGCGGACATCACCGAATGACTTCGTGAGGTCAGCCACCTGGATCACGGGATCATGACCAGCCATGTCCAGTCCCTTCTCGACCCCGACCAGCGCCGGGACATCCACGATAGAACAGCCCGGTCCCCGGTCCAATGGGTCACTGCCCGGTCTATCCACAGTGCTCTGCACAACTGTTGATAGTCGGATCCGCCTCGACTTGACGGCGCAGGGAAAGAACCCCTAGTGTTGGCAGGTCGCCCCAGAGTACTGCCGTGCCTGCACGCAGATCCTTTCCGGGGCCCGAATGACTTCAAACCATCCAAGTGGGAGTACACAGTGAGCAAGCGGACTTTCCAGCCGAGCAACCGCCGTCGCAGCCGTAAGCACGGCTTCCGTTCCCGTATGCGCACCCGTGCCGGCCGATCCATCATCTCGACCCGCCGCGCCAAGGGCCGCAAGGAACTCTCGGCCTGATCCAGAGCAATTCACGCTGACCACCTGGTCAGCAGGTCCCGGCGCAGTGCGCCAGGACCGACACCGCGGCCCGTCCCATCATCAGGGACCGGGCCGTTCGTGCATCCCGTGCCCCAGTCGTGGGCGCAGGTCCGAGACCCGGCACCGCACCCTGGCGGTCGCCTCGAAGGGAGTTCACACGCTGTGCTTCCCAAGGAACACCGCCTGACCTCCTCGGGCGATCACCGCGCCACCATGCGACATGGTTCGCGCGCCGGAGGCGACGGGCTGATGGTCTCGGTTCTGCTGCGGACCGAGGCTCCCGCCGCAGGTGGATCATCTTGGCGGTGCGGGCTCGTCGTGTCCAAAGCCGTGGGCAATGCCGTGGTCCGGCATCGGGTGCAGCGGCGACTGCGCCATATCGTGATGGATCTGATGCGCCATGAGGCGCTCGCGACCGATCCCGGGCACACCATGGACCTTGTGATCCGTGCCTTCCCCGAGATCACGAGGATGGACCACGCACAGCTGCGCGAGGAGGTTCTCCGGGCGGCTCAGCGCGCGCACCGGAAGTCCCTCCGCCGGGCGGTCCGCACGTGAACCAGCCTCCTGAGCCGGACCTGACGCCACCGCCCGGGCAGGCTCAGGGCCACGGACCGGAGAACGCGATCTGGGTCCGGCATCGAGACTTCTATGTCGAGCAGGGGATGGCCCCCGGGGTCCCCACCGTGGAGGTCACCGAGGCCGAGCTTCGGCGCGGCCACTGGGGATGGATCCGCTCCATGGCATCGATCCTGCTCTCCTGGCTCCTGCGGGCATACCGCAAAGTCATCTCGCCCCTGTACGGTCAGGTATGCAGCTTCTATCCGAGCTGCTCTGCCTACGGGCTGGAAGCGGTGACCGCTCACGGGGTCATCCGCGGCATCCCACTGACGCTGTGGCGAATTCTTCGCTGCAATCCCTTCACCGGTGGTGGAGTCGACCCGGTGCCACCGACGGCGAGGATTTGGCCGCAGGGTGGAGTACCGACGATCATAGAGACAAACCACCCACCGATACCCCGCGGCGATGATGACTGACGCCATCAACTCCCCCGAGCCGGCAGGCTGCTTCCGCATGACGCCTGGCCACGACATCTGAGAGATTCATGGGCTTTTTCGACACAATCATGTGGCCCTTCACCTGGGCCGTCTCCTTCATCCTGAGCACCTTCCACGGCGTCCTGACCGCGGTGGGGCTTCCGTTCGACTCTGGGTGGAACTGGGTGGTGTCCATCGTTCTGCTGGTGCTTGTCATCCGCATCATCTTGATCCCGCTGTTCGTCAAGCAGATCAAGTCTCAGCGCGGCATGCAGATCATCCAGCCCGAAGTGCAGAAGCTGCAGGCCAAGTACAAGGGCAAGAAGGACCCGGTCTCGCGGCAGCAGATGGCACAGGAGCAGCAGGCGCTGTTCAAGAAGCACAATGTGAACCCGTTCATGACGTGCCTTCCGCTGCTGGCCCAGATGCCGATCTTCTTCGCGCTGTTCTGGATGCTCAACCGGATGCGCGAACCACAGAACCAGGCCGAGGGCTACGGAGCGCTGAGCGCCGCGGAGGTGCAGAGCTTCGACGGCTCAGAGATCTTTGGTGTGGGGATGTCAGACATCTTCCTGCCCTCCTTCAGCGAGGATCCCACCCGGTGGGACGTGGTCATCCTGACCTCGATCATGATCGTGGCCATGGTCGCCACCCAGTTCTTCACGCAGAAGCAGCTGATGAGCAAGAACATGTCCGAAGCGGCCCTGACAGGTCAGTTCGCGCAGACCCAGAAGATGATGCTCTACGTGCTGCCCCTGGTCTTCGTGGTCGGCGGCGTGAACTTCCCAGTCGGCGTGCTCGTCTACTGGACCGCGACAAACTTCTGGACCATGGGCCAGCAGTGGTGGGTCATCCGCAACAACCCCACTCCCGGGTCCCTGGCGGAGAAGGAACTCAACCTGCGGCGTGCCGCGCGCGGACTGGCGCCGTTCAATGAGGCGCCCAAGCCCGTCGCCGAGGAGCCCAAGCCGACCGGAAAGCATCTGGGGCAGACTTCCCAGCCCGCGAAGAAGAAGAAGAAGAGGAAGTAGCAGCAGCTATGAGCGAGAACGTGACCCAGCGCAGCGAGACCGACACCCATGGCCAGGCAGCAGAGACAGAGCGCGACGCGCCGTCGGAGCAGCTGCTCAGCGCCTCAGCGTCGGGTGAACCTGCCCGTGAGGGCCAGGAGAGCGCCGAGGCCGGGAGCATCGATGCTGAGGCCGTTCAGGGCGATCAGGCCGCCGTTGGAGGTGCCACGGATGAGGGGGACATCGCCGCTGACTATCTCGAAGAGCTGCTGGACATCGTTGACCTCGACGGCGACATCGACATCGAGGTCCGCGGGGGCCGCACCTACGTCTCGATCGTGACCGAAGAGGGCGGTGAGGAGCTGGATGATCTCGTCGGGGACGGGGGCGAAGTCCTCGATGCGCTGCAGGAGCTGACCCGGCTCGCCGTGCTCACCGCCACCGGGGAGCGGACCCGGCTGATCCTGGACATCGCGGGCCATCGCGACCAGCGACAGGACGAGCTCAAGGACCAGGCCGAGAAGGCGATCGCCAGGGTCAAGGATCGTGGCGAAGACGAACACCTTGAGCCCATGAGCGCCTACGAGCGCAAGATCGTGCATGACTTCGTCGCCGAATCCGGTCTCCTCAGCGAGTCCGAGGGTGAAGGCAAGCGTCGCCACGTGGTCATCTCACCGGCCTGAGCGCCGCCACGCGCCGCGGAGTCCGATACACCGAGGCCGGGGCTCAGCGCAGCTGAGGATCCGGTCCTGCAGCCAAGGAGCAAGACATGAGTGAGCCCCAGGACGACCGCGAAGCAGCCACCCACGAGGCGGTAAATAACGCCCAACTGGGTGAGCCGGAGCTCCCCGGGCAGGGGCCCTCGCTGGAGGCGCCGGAGCTGAGCGAGCAGGAGCAGCGGGCTGCCGAGGTGCTCTTCGGTGACCGGCTGGACCTGGCCAAGCAATATGTCGCGCATCTGTGCTCCACCGGTATCGAGCATGGACTGCTCGGGCCCCGTGAGGTGCCCATCATGTGGTCCCGCCATGTGCTCAACTGCGCCGTGCTCGGCCCTGAGCTGAGCG
This sequence comes from Nesterenkonia aurantiaca, assembly GCF_004364585.1. GTDB lineage: Bacteria > Actinomycetota > Actinomycetes > Actinomycetales > Micrococcaceae > Nesterenkonia > Nesterenkonia aurantiaca. Next base: position 49,254 of record NZ_SOAN01000002.1, read on the forward strand.
CAGGCACCACGGTGGCAGACGTCGGCTCAGGTGCCGGTCTCCCGGGACTTGCCTTGGCGATCGCACGTCCTGATGTGGAGTTCATCCTGATCGAGCCGATGGAGCGCCGCGTCGAGTGGCTCAGCACGGTGGTCCAGGACCTGCAGCTGGACAATGTCCAACTCATCCGCGCCCGCGCTGAGGAGGTCACTGACGAGGTCATGGCCGATGTGGTGACCGCCCGCGCCGTGACAGGTCTCAAGAAGCTTTTGCCACTGACAGTTCCGTTGCTGGACGACGACGGCGAGCTGATGCTCATCAAGGGGCGCAGCGCCCGTGGTGAGATCGCCGCGGCCGGCAAGTCCTTCAGCAAGCACAAGCTGACAAGCCCCACGGTCGAGCTTCTCGGCGAAGACCTTCTGGAGGAGCCCAGCACCGTCGTGCGCTGCCGGCGACGCTCCGCCGGGCCGCGGTAGCCTCGCAGGCCTCCCGATCCCGCAGCGGGCCTGCAATCGTCTTCAGACGCGTTGCTACGGGTGTCCGGGTCACCCCCGTGGCCTAGACTCTTAGCTGTGCCCACCCCCGCTTGTCGGGGTGGTCTGCCCGACACAAGTGGTCCAGTCATGACAAAGGAAGGGTGGCTCGTGCAGGAGAAGCGCGTTTCACGTGAAACCAGTGGCGCCGCCAGGGCCGCAGAGGCGGCAGCGAGCACGGCGGAGGGTTCCTCGATCCTGGAGTCCCTGGCCGCGTCCTCTCCCCTGGCCGCCGAGCTCGCAGACGAGAATCGTCGCCGCAAGAAGCTCACGACCACCGAACTGAACCGACCCAGCCAGACTCGGGCGATCACCGTGTCGAACCAGAAGGGTGGAGTGGGCAAGACCACCAGCACCGTGAACCTCTCGGCCGCGCTGGCCGATCAGGGCTTCAACGTTCTGGTGATCGATATCGACCCGCAGGGGAATGCCTCCACAGCCCTAGGCGTGGACCACTCTGCAGATGCCGACTCGGTCTACGACGTGTTGATCGAGGACTTCGCGCTGGCCGATGTGGTCGCCGACTGCCCGGATGTGCCCCGGCTTCAGGTGGTGCCGGCCACGATCCATCTCGCCGGAGCCGAGATCGAACTGGTCTCCCTGGTGGCCCGGGAGCAGCGGCTGGCCCGGGCGCTGGCGGAGTACTATCGATACCGAGAGGAGAACGGCCTCGAGCGGCTGGACTTCGTATTCATCGACTGTCCGCCCAGCCTCGGCCTGCTCACCGTCAATGCCTTCGTCGCCGCCCAAGAGGTTCTGATCCCCATCCAGTGCGAGTACTACGCACTGGAAGGCCTGAGTCAGCTGCTCAACAACATCGGCATGATCCAGAAACATCTGAACCCCCCGCTGAAGGTCTCGACGATCCTGCTGACCATGTACGACGGACGCACCAACCTTGCCTCCCAGGTGGCCGGAGAAGTGCGCGAACACTTCCCGGAATCGGTGCTGCAGTCGGTCATTCCACGCAGCGTGCGCATTTCCGAGGCTCCGTCCTATCAGCAGACCGTCATCACCTATGACCGGTCCTCGACCGGCGCCCTGGCGTACCTGGAAGCTGCCGCTGAGCTGGTCCAGCGCTCCTGACCAGGGACGATAGTCCTTTCTGAGCTCGTTCGGCGCCTGCACCCGGGGTGTCCCGACTCTGAAGCACGGACGCTGAATTCGGTTCCACGTGAAACCCCGCTCCCCTGTGACGGAGCCTGCGAAGGCGCGACGTGGTGTTCACGCGCTCCCGCACCAGGGCATCTTTGCCGCAATACGAGCGAGTCGAGAATATGCGGCTGGTTTCACGTGAAACCATCCCGTCGAACGCCATCATCGACTGGCCGTCCCGGACGGGGGTCTGTTTCACGTGAAACCAGCAGCAGGTACTTCCGGGCTCCCTGGGCCGGAGGACCTGGAGACAGCACGGGGTCTGGAGCGAGTGCGGTCCCACGGACGGGGGCTGAAGGGCTCGCCATCACAGGAACTGGGGTTTGCGCACCGAACGCCGCAGTCCGGGAGTTTCACGTGAAACCTGCGATGAACTCGAATATCCAGTTGGCCGCGCCAGGTGGGACCTGGTTCCACGTGAAACCGACCTCAGATACTTGGGTTCCTGGAACGGACGGTCCTGCACGCCGCACGGGGTCTGGATCGGCGGGAATCCCGTGGGGCTGTTGATTCCAGGATCCGTGGTGTGAGCGCTGACCGCCGGTATGTGCAAGTTTCACGTGAAACCCGTAGTGACATGCAAGTGATGAACCAGGCGCATCCTTCGGGTTCGGGTTTCACGTGGAACCAACACATGGCGCACGAAAGCGTTGTCTCATACGAGTTGCACGCGGTCGGGATTCTGCATCGTCAGCATCATGCGCGTGAACTCGCTGCGGCCCACACTTCGAGAATGGTCACATCTGGGCGCGGTCGCCGGCCGTCCACGAGTTTCACGTGAAGCAACGGGTCAGCAAGCTGGAACCAGCAGCAGGAACGTAGGAGAGAAGTCCAGAGTCACGGTTTCACGTGAAACACGCCGAAGTGACATCTATCAGTGACAGCCAAGACCAGGATAGGGGCTCTCGAGTCGCCACCTGCCCCGTGGTGTCCCCCTGAGCTGGGGTTTTACCGCGCCATTCAGTCCCGAGGCAGAGATCACCTGCGGTGACACGCTGTTCCACGTGAAACCTTCCTGGTTGGACGCCCGCCTACAGGGGTCTGACCGGTTGGCTCCGTAGAATAGATCGAGTTGCCGTTCCCACCGTGCGGCTCTAGTTCTATCCCCTAGGAGGCTGCCGAATGGCAGAACGAAAGCGGCGTGGTCTCGGTCGAGGCCTGGGCGCATTGATCAACAGCGATGCCCAGGACGCGGAAGCCGCAGAGGCCCTCCGTGCCGCTGAGGCGGCCGAGGCGGTCGAATCGGCTCAGGCCGCCCGGGTCGAGGATGGTCGCCCCGAGCCTGCTGGCGCCGCTCCGGCGGAGGCATCCGACTCTGCCATCCGTGAAGCGGCACCAGAACCAAGCGCGTCCCGCGAGGCGGAAACACGGTCGAACACCCGAGAGGCAGGGGCCCCAGCCACTCGTCAATCCGCTTCCCAGTCAACCCACGCCGTTCCACGTGAAACACGCGAAGCGCGTCCGAGTGCTCCTCGCCCCATCGATGTGTTCTTCTCCGCCAAAGCTGACCTCGACAGACAGGTCATTGCTCGGGAATCTGCCACCATCTCCAGGCCGAACACCACATCACGCCGCGCAGGCAGCGGCCAGCGGGCTCCGATGCCCGATGTATTGTCTCGAGGTGGAGCGAAGTCGACGTCCTCCAAGCGCTCGGCGGCTGAGGAGGACCTGCCGGAGGCACCGGTGGGGCCCGCGGTCGAGGGAGAGACGACTGCGCCGACCTCGGAGCGAGTTGCTTCCGTGCCGGAGAGCGCGTGGACCAGCTCCGTTTCACGTGAAACCTCCGGAATGGTGGATGGCGCCGAGTTCCGTTCCATACCGGTGGCCTCGATCGTGCCGAACCCGCGCCAGCCGCGCCAGGAGTTCGATGAAGAGCACATGGACGAGCTCGTCCACTCGATCCGTGAGATCGGTGTTCTGCAGCCCATCGTGGTGCGTCCCGCGGGTCCGGACCAGTTCGAGCTGGTGATGGGTGAGCGGCGTTGGCGAGCGTCCAAGGCCGCAGAGCGCGAGACGGTCCCGGCGATCGTTCGCATGACTGCGGATGATGACCTGCTGCGAGACGCACTTTTGGAGAATATCCACAGGTCACAGCTCAATCCGTTGGAGGAAGCAGCTGCATATCGCCAGCTTCTGGACGATTTCAACTGCACACAGGATGAGCTTTCCGAGCGGATCGGTCGGTCTCGGCCTCAGATCAGCAACACCCTGCGTCTGATGAAGCTGCCCCCCGCGGTGCAGCGCCGGGTGGCCGCCGGGGTCCTGTCCGCGGGACATGCCCGTGCCCTGCTGGGGCTGAAGTCTCTGGAGCAGATGGAGCAGCTCGCCGGACGCATCGTGGCCGAGGGCCTTTCGGTGCGTGCGACGGAGGAGGCCGTGACGCTGGCGCAACGAGATCAGGGCACCGGGGATCTCGGCCGTGAACGGGCAAAGAGTCCGCGGGTGCGACAGCTCGAGGAGTTCTCCGACGCCTTGACCGATCGGTTGGACACCCAGGTCAAGATCACTCTGGGAGCCAAGAAGGGTCGGATCGCCATCGATTTCGGGTCCATCGACGATCTGCACCGGCTGATGGAGATGATCGGGTCGCGGTCGTGATCCTGCGCTCTGGCCGAGCCAGACGTTTCATGTGAAACAAGTGGGGCCCGGGACGCAGATGCGTCCCGGGCCCTAACTGTGCGGCCTCATGTGTTGAGGCCCGTGCTTACTTCAGCAGGTCAGCGAACTCCTGTTCCAGCGCCTGCTTCGGCTTCGCGCCGATGGAGGACTGGACATGCTCGCCACCCTTGAAGGCGTAGACGGCGGGGATCGAGGTGATGCCGAACTTGGCGGCGGTGCCGGGATTCTCATCCACGTTGACCTTCACGACCTCGATCTTCTCGGGGTTCTCAGCGGCCAGCTCCTCGAGGATGGGAGTCAGCATGCGGCAGGGGCCGCACCATTCGGCCCAGAAGTCCACGAGGACCGGCTTGTCGGCCTGCAGGACATCCTGCTCGAAGCTTGCGTCGGTGACGTTCTTGAGATCTGACATGTAGATCTCCTTTCTTAGGACGGGACGGGGGCAGTGTTGGTCGGCGGGGTCGGGACTTTCGCGGCCTCAGAGTTCAGCGTGTCGGCCAGCCAGTGTTCGACGTCGAGTGCTGCGACGCACCCGGAGCCGGCGGCGGTGATCGCCTGGCGATAGGTGGGGTCCAGCACGTCTCCGGCTGCGAAGACTCCCGGCAGCGAGGTCCTGGAGGTGCGACCCTCGACCCAGGCGGTGCCCTCTTCGGTCAGGGTGATCTGATCCTTGAAGAGCTCGGTGCGCGGGTCATGACCAATCGCGACGAACAGTCCTGTCACGTCCAGCGTGGAGGGCTCGCCGGTGGTGGTGTCCCGCAGGATCAGGCGGCTCACCTTGCCTTCACCCTGCACCTCGGTCACCTCGGTGTTCCAGATGAATTCGATCTTCTCGTTGGCCTTGGCCCGGTCGATCATGATCTGCGAGGCGCGCAGCTCCTGACGGCGGTGCAGGACCGTGACCTTGGAGGCGAACTTGGTCAGGAACAGCGCCTCTTCCATGGCGGAGTCGCCGCCGCCGACCACGGCGATGTTCTGTTCCCGGAAGAAGAAGCCATCACAGGTGGCGCACCAGCTGACCCCGTGTCCTGAGAGGGCCTTCTCGCCGGGAACGCCGAGCTCACGGTAGGCCGAGCCTGTGGCAAGCACCACTGCGCGGGCATGGAGGACGTCTCCGGCTCCGGTGGTGATCTGCTTGATCGGGCGGTCCAGGACCAGCGTGGTGGCGTCCTCGTGGCGGATGTCGGTTCCGAAGCGTCGAGCCTGCTGTTCCATGTTCATCATGAGATCAGGCCCCATGATGCCGTCTGGGAAGCCGGGGAAGTTCTCCACATCGGTGGTGTTCATCAGCTCACCTCCGGCGGTCACAGAGCCGGTGAGCATGACGGGTTTGAGGTTCGCGCGCGCCATGTAGACGGCAGCGGTGTAGCCAGCAGGGCCTGAGCCGATGATGACCACGTCGTGAACCTGGTCAGGGGTCTGTTCAGTCACAATCACATGTCCTTAGCAACGGTCGTGGTGTCTGGAATATTGAACATCATCGATGTTCAACATATTCCGTCACCCGCCAGCCTACTGGAGCGGTGCGTGCGGCCCCACTGCGGCGCCGAGGGTCAGTCGAGGCTGATCTCGGCCAGTTCGGTGCTGAACGGCAGGCCGTCGGCATTCGGGGTGGCCTGACTGGGCAGCTCGGTGATGTTGAGGATCACGTAGCCGACCTCGCCCTCCGACTCGACCTCCACGGTGGTCTCGTTCCAGTTCAGCGTGCCGCTTCCGACCTGCTCGGCGCCCTCGAAGCTAGGGGTGTCATTGACCAGGATCTCGAAGGATCCGCCCGAGGACTCACCCTCCTGGGTGACGGTGACCGCGGACAGCTCGGCGGGCTCCTGGAGTTCTGCCACCAGTCCGACGCCGGAGCTGAAGCCGCCGAAGTCAGCGGTCGCGAAGGACAGCGTGACCCACGTGGTGGCGGGGTCCCCGTCCAGGAGGTTGGCGAGCTGGCCGTCTCGGTCCGAGATCAGGTCTGGGGAGTCGGGGACCACTCGGGTGATGTTCGCGATCTCCGGTTCCGCAGCGTCGGCCTCGGTCGGGGTGGACTCCTCTGCGCCTGGCTCCTGATCGCCCTCGTCACCGCCCTCCTCCGCGCCGGTGTCCTCTGCGCCGGCGTCCCCGGTGTCCTGCTCCGGGTCCTGGCCCTGGTCCTGCTCGTCGGAGACGTCCTCCGTCTCACCGCCGCGCAGGTTCATGAACATCACCAGGGCCGCGACCAGCAACACCGCGGCGAGCACCGCGGCGGTGATCCATCGGCCGATGCTGGGCCTCTCGTCCTGGAAGTCCTTGTCGGCGGGCTCGGCCGCCCGTGGTTCTGCGCCGGCCCCGGAGAAGCCCGCAGCGAGCGGGCCCTCGGAGCCGGAGTGCTCGGTGTGGGCCGGGCTGGAGCCCTGCAGTTCAGGCGCCGGGGCGGAGGTGGGGGCCCGCAGGGCCGCGTCATCCTCGATGCGTGGCACTGGCCGGATCAGCCCGGTGAAGGAGACCGCTTCACTGAGTCCTCGAGAGCGCGGGGGACCGGGAAGCGGGGCCAGCGGCGCAGCGGCGGGCGCCAGGGGGAGATCCTCGTCCTCCACGAAGGAGTCTGGCGGGTCGTCTATGACCTCGTCACCGTCGAGCCGCTCGGCGTCCTGGGCGGGCTCTGGCTGGGCGGGGTCCGAGTCCTGGGGCGCGAACCCTTCCGAGTCACCGGATGCGGCGTCCGCGCCGGCCTCGGTGGGCGCGGAGGAGCGGTCCCCGTCGGGGGCTGTGGGCTGGAGGCCCTCGGAGGGTTCGCTCGAAGCGGTCGTGGAGGCGTCCCGGGTGCCGGAGAAGTCCTCTGCGGTGTCCGCCGCAGGGTCTGCGCTGGTGACCTCCATGTCGCTGCGCAGATAGGCCGCGGCGGCCGCACGGCCCTGTTCTGCCTGGCCTGCCGCAACGGCGGCGGCGTCCCTCTCGGTGTTCAGCCGGCGGTTCAGCGAGTCGGAGACCTTGTCCAGGAAGGCGGGACGGCGTCGGCGGAAGCGACGGGCGGGATCCTCGGAGCGGTCCTCGGCGGAGCCGGCATGGAGTCCGGCGTAGTACTCGTCGTCGTCCTCGTAGGTCTCGGGCTCCATGATGCGGGACTGTCCGAAGAGCTCGGAGCCCAGCGAGTCGGTGAAGAACGGCTCCACGTAGGGCGCGGTGTCCGGCACCACCAGATCCAGCAGGGTGTTGGGATCGACCAGCGAGGAGATCAGGTAGGTCCGTTCCTCGGCGAGGCCGAGATCAAGCACCTGGACGTCGGAGTCGCGAGAGCCCATCGCGAGTTCCCGCGCGGAGGTGGCCACCTGTTTGGCGTTCGAGCGTGAGGCCAGCAGGATGCTCACGTCCCGGTCGAGGACCTCGTCGCTCGCCTGGAAGACGATGTCCTGATCAGCTGACGTCACCACGTGGTGGGTGATGCGGTACCGCCCGCCCACCACATCGCCGACGCCGAAAGGCTGCGCCACAAGTCCTCCTCGGTCCGGTAAACATCCTGGCCGCCTATCGCAGACAGCCAGGTCAGATCAGGTCAAGCCTACCGGGCCAGGCGGGACAGTGCTGGCACGCGCCTCGCCAGCGGTGCGATCGCCGCGGTGAACTCCTTGACCCGCAGCGCGCGCAGCATCAGCACGAAGACCACCGCCATCACCACACCGACGACGGCGCAGCTGATCACCGCGGTGAAGATCGAGTTCCAGGCGAAGCCCCAGTGATAACCGCCGAGCAGCCACAGCGCGGCTGCGCCGGCGAGTCCTGCGATGCCTGCGCAGGCCCCGGAGCGCAGATACGCGCTGAGCACGGAGGCGAAGTCGAAGCCGCCCCAGCGCCGGACCACGAGCAGGTGAGCGATCAGGTACTGCAGCATGTGCAGCGCGCTGAAGAGCCCGATCACCAGATAGGGGATCTGCTCCTCCGGGATGACCCCGGCAAGACCATAGGCGGTGCTCAGCCCGACCACGGCGATGATCGCGTAGATCAGCATCGGGGTCTTGGCGTCCTCGGCGGAGTAGAAGACCCGCATCAGGTAGAAGCTACCGGAGCGGAAGGGCATCCCCAGGGCGAGCAGCACCAGCAGCTGCCCGATGGCCGCGCCGGCCAGGTTGGCATCGGCTGCGGCGCCGCCGAAGATCCGGCCCAGTGGACCGGCGAGCACCAGCACCGCCACCATGCAGAACATCACCGGGATGGCGAAGATCCGCAGGCCTTCGTTGATGATCTCCCGAGCCCTGCCATAGCGGCCCAGGTCCATCGCGCGGGCCAGCTGGTTGAACAGCACCGTGGCGATGGAGAGCGCGAACACCGAATGCGGCAGGATCGCGATCAGCTCCGCGACGTTGGCGGCGGATTCACCCGGCACCGAGGCGCCGAGCGCGCCCATCTCCTCACGCACCGCGGTGGCACCGGAGATCAGCCGCATGTAGAGCAGGTTGGCGACGTTGCCGATGAGCATGGTCAACAGGGTCCAGCCTGCGATCCGGCCGGTGGAGGCCAGGCCCATGCCCTTGAGTCCGAACTTCGGGCGCAGCTTCAACCCGAGCCGGGACAGCGGCCACAGCAGCAGCAGCGCCTGGGCGATGATGCCCACGGTGTGACCCGCTGCCAGCCAGATGGTCTGCTGTGCGGTCCATTCGGTGAGCTGGTTATCGTCGGCAGAGTACTGCCCGAAGGTGACGATGAAGCTGAGGATGACCCCGATGGCGATCAGGTTGTTCAGCACCGGCGCCCACATGTACCAGCCGAAGCGGGCATTGGCGTTGAGCACCTGTCCGGTGACCGCGTAGAGGCCGTAGAAGAAGATCTGCGGCAGGGTCCAGATCGCGAAGGCGGTGCCCAGCGCGAGCATCGGTTCGGTCCAGTTGCGGGTCAGCGTCAGGATGATCGGGTAGGCCGCCAGGGTGAGCAGCACGGTGAAGGCGGCCAGCACCGTGATGGTCAGTGTGAGCAGCCGGGAGGTGTAGTCCGCGCCCCGATCGGAGCGCCGCGCGGCCTTGATCAGCTGCGGGACCAGCACCACGTTGAACATCCCGCCGGCGAGCAGCAGGTAGACCACGTTGGGAACCGTATTGGCCTTCTCAAAGACGTCGCCCACCAGGGTCGTGTTACCGATCGCCACCGCCAGCAGCGCCGTGCGCACGATGCCGAGCACCCGGGACACCAGGGTGCCGGCGGCCATGATCGCGCTGGCGCGGGCCAGGCCCTTCGCGGGGAGGTGGCTCTGGTCATTCGAGGCGTCAGGGGCCGTTGGGTCCGGGGTCGAGGGAGTCGAGGGCGGAGTTGGCGGTGGACCGGTCTCGGTCTGTCCGGGAGAAGCAGCAGTCATCGTCAGTGGACTATAGCCGGATCAGCTGGACTGGACCGACTCATCGATCACTGCACGGGCGAGATTCACGATCCGACGCTCGTTGGGGAAGGAGAGCGTGCGTTCCAGCGCATCCAGGTCCACCCAGGCGACGTCGACGGCCTCATGGTCGGGATCGTTCTCGATGCTGAGCTCCCCGCCCACGGCCTCCATCAGGTAGTGGTGCACGGTCTTGTGGATCCGATGCGAGGGTACGGTGAACCAGTACTCGATGCTGCCCAGAGAAGTCAGGACAGCACCCTCGATCCCGGTCTCCTCGGCGACCTCGCGCAGCGCGGCCTCCTCGAAGGTCTCGTTGCCCTCCGGGTGGCCCTTGGGCAGGCACCATTCCAGGCGTCCACCGCGGTTGTACCGAGCGATGATCGCGACCTCGAACCCGGCGGCGGCCGGGCGGATGATCACCCCGCCGGCGCTGACCTCCTCCACCGTGGGGAGGCTGCCCTGCTGCCGCGTGGACTGCCGGGCCGGCATGCGCCGGGCACCCATTGACACCGTCAATGGGGTGCGCCGTTCATCGCCGGTCTCCGGTCTGTTCATACCCGACACTCTAATAGGAGTGCCGTGCAGATCACGGCGTCCCGCACGCACCGCAGCGCGCATGCCGGTGCTGGCGCGGATCCGGGCCTCCCCGGGCGCGGCATATGGGACACTGTTTGCGCTATGCCTTACCTTCCCTCTGGTTTCCCCGACGGCGCCTGGCTGCCCGAGGTCGTCGTCGAACTCGGCGAACGCTTCGCCGCCCGCGGCTTCGAACTCTCCCTGGTGGGCGGTCCCGTCCGGGACCTCTTCCTGGGCCGGACCTCCCCGGATCTGGACTTCACCACTGCCGCCACCCCGGATCAGATCATCGAGACGGTCTCCGGCTGGGCTGAGGCGCACTGGGACATCGGCCGGGACTTCGGCACCATCGGGATCCGCAAGGGTGCCGACACCATCGAGATCACCACCTACCGGGCTGAGGCCTACGACCCGGGCTCGCGCAAGCCCCAGGTCAACTTCGGCACCGACCTGGGCGAGGACCTCGTCCGGCGTGACTTCACGGTCAACGCGATGGCGCTGAAGCTGCCCAGCTTCGAACTGGTGGACCCGCACGGCGGGGTCAAGGACCTGCACCTTCGACTGCTGCGCACCCCCGCCACCCCCGAAGAGTCCTTCTCCGATGACCCGCTGCGCATGATGCGCGCGGCCCGCTTCGCCTCCCAGCTGCGCATGGAGGTCGCCCCCGAGGTGCGCGCGGCGATGACCGAGATGTCCCAGCGACTGAGCATCGTCTCGGCGGAGCGGATCCGTGAGGAGCTGGTCAAGCTGATCTGCGGTGCCGACCCGCGCGCCGGGATCGACCTGCTGGTGGACTCCGGCCTGGCCGAGATCATGCTCCCGGAGGTGCCCGCGCTGAAGCTCACCGACGATGAGCACCACAGGCACAAGGACGTCTACCAGCACTCCCTGCAGGTGTTGGAGCAGGCCTGCGCCCTGGAGACCGACGACGAGGGCCCGGTGCCCGGCCCGGACTTCGTGCTGCGCTTCGCGGCCCTGATGCACGACGTTGGCAAGGCCAAGACCCGGCGCTTCGAACCCGGCGGCGGGGTCAGCTTCCGGCATCACGACGTGGTCGGCGCCAAACAGACCCGCCGGCGGATGCAGGAGCTGCGCTTCGACAAGGCCACCATCGCCGCGGTGAGCCTGCTCGTGGAGCTGCACATGCGCTTCTACGGCTACGGCGACCAGGGCTGGAGCGACTCGGCGGTGCGCCGCTACGTCACCGACGCCGGTGACCAGCTGCAGCGGCTGCACCGGCTCACCCGGTCGGATGTGACCACCAGGAACAAGAAGAAGGCCGCCCGGCTCGATCACGCCTACGACGACCTTGAAGCACGGATCGCCGAGCTGGCCGAGCGCGAGCAGCTGGACCGGATCCGGCCGCACCTCGACGGGGAAGCGATCATGGCCGTCCTGGAGATCCCCCCGGGCCCTGAGGTGGGCCGGGCGTATAAGTTCCTGCTCGAACACCGCATGGAGCACGGGCCGGTGTCCCGCGAGGACGCCGTGCAGATCCTCAAGGAATGGGCCTCAGCCCAGCTCTGAGCTCGGCACCGGTTCGTGCCGGCCACCCGGGGCTGGATCCGGGATCGCGCGTCGCACGGGATCGCGCTCCGGGCGCAGGATGTCGAGCACCACCTGGACCATCAGATAGATCGTGGCGCCGATGTGGCCCAGCACCGCGGCGATGTAGAGCGCGGTGTCGAAGGAATGCTGCGGATCCTGGTCCCCCACGATGCCTGCCAGGTACATCCACACCGCCCAGAAGTGCAGCAGCTGGAACCCCTGCCAGATCAGCGCGTCGCGCCAACGCGGTGCCGCCAGCGCGATGAGCGGGATCAGCCAGATCATGAACTGCGGCGAATAGACCTTGTTCAGCAGCAGGAACGCCGCCACGATCAGGAACAGCAGCTGCACCATCCGGGGTGGATGCTTCGCCAGCAGTCCCAGCACCAGCACTCCGGCGCAGGCCGCCACGAAGAGCCCGAGTGCGAGGCCCGAGATCATCTCGGGACTCGGGCCGCCGCGATCCCCGGCGAGCAGCTGCCAGAGGTGCCAGGGTGAGGAGTATCCGGCGCCGCGCTCGGCGGAGAGCTCGAAGAACTGGGACCAGGAGGTGAAGCTCAGCGCCATCGCCGGGATGTTGAGCACCAACCAGCTGGCCGCCGTGCCGCCGAGCACGCGCAGGAAGACCTGAAACCCCAGCCGGGTGTCGCGGCGCAGCACCAGGACCAGCACGGCGCCGAGCATGAACAGCGGGAACAGCTTGAAGGACACGCCGACGCCGATCATCACCCCGGCGCTGACATGGGCCCCACGCTGGAAGGCCAGGATGGCCAGGGCCAGCGCGGTCACGGCCCAGATGTCCCAGTTGATCCCGATGCCGAAGATGATCGCCGGGGAGAGTGCCACGATCGCGGCGTCCCAGGGACGCGCGCCGGCGGCCTTCATCACCACCAGCACCAGCACCAGCCACACGGCTGCGGCCGCGGCGAAGCTGAGGTCCCAGTAGAGCAGCGAGGCGCGCTCGGCGGACCAGCCCAGCGCCACGGTCACCTCCTGGGTGAGCAGGAACCGGGTCGAGGCCGCCAGCAGCGCGGCGACCAGGCTGGTGAGCACCGGGTACTCGAAGTAGCTCGGGCCGAGCAGCGGACCCCACGGCGCCTGGCCGAGTTCACGCTGGGTGAAGAGCGCGCTGATGTCTGAATAGCAGCCCGCGTGATAGACCCCCACCCCGCCCCAGCCATTGATCCGACAGTACTGGCTGGTCAGCGCCGAGAGCAGGATTCCCAGCACGGTCAGGCCCAACAGCACCCGGGTCGGGGTGCCCCGAGGGCGCAACCGAGCCCCTGCGGGTCCGCCGAGGCGTTCCGAGAGGTGCCGCAGCATCGGGTCATCCCGGGTCGGAGCGACCGGGGGTCCGTCCTTCGGGGGCTTGGTCATCGGGTCCACGATAACCTCCGGGGTCGACTCGCTATAGGCTTCTGACTCAGAGACACCGATATGACTGAGATCACCTTCCAGCTGGCGGCGGGACCCCCGCCGCGCTGGGAGACAGAGCTGCAAGACCCCAAGGAGAGCACTTTTGGCAGATCATCCCATCCGAGTCGCCGTGGTCGGCGTCGGAAACTGTGCGGCATCACTGGTCCAGGGCGTGGAGTACTACAAGGACGCCCCCGATGATCAGCGAGTTCCCGGGCTGATGCATGTCCGATTCGGGGACTACCACGTGAGCGACGTCGCGTTCGTCGCGGCCTTCGATGTGGACGCGAAGAAGGTCGGGCTGGACCTGGCCGAGGCGATCACCGCCTCGCAGAACAACACCATCACCATCGCCGAGGTCCCTGCCACCGGGATCACCGTGCAGCGTGGCCCGACCCTGGACGGACTCGGGAAGTACTACCGGGAGACCATCGAGGAGTCCGCGGCCGAGCCGGTGGACGTGGTGGCCACGCTGAAGCAGGCCCAGGCCGATGTGCTGGTCTGCTACCTGCCGGTGGGCTCCGAGGAAGCCGCCCGGTTCTACGCCCAGGCCGCGATCGACGCGGGCGTGGCCTTCGTCAACGCGCTTCCGGTGTTCATCGCCGGCACCCCGGAATGGGCGAGCAAATTCGCCGACGCCGGGGTCCCGATCGTCGGGGACGACATCAAGTCGCAGATCGGGGCGACGATCACGCACCGCGAGCTGGCCCACCTGTTCGAAGACCGCGGGGTCCACCTGGACCGGACCTACCAGCTCAACGTGGGCGGGAACATGGACTTCAAGAACATGCTCGAGCGCGATCGACTGGAGTCCAAGAAGATCTCCAAGACCCAGGCGGTGACCTCGAACACCTCCGCGCCGCTGGCCGACCGAGATGTCCATATCGGACCCAGCGACTACATCCAGTGGCTCGATGATCGGAAGTGGGCGTTCATCCGGCTGGAGGGTCGCAATTTCGGGGACGCCCCGGTCTCCATCGAGCTCAAGCTCGAGGTCTGGGACTCGCCGAACTCAGCCGGGGTGATCATCGATGCGATCCGGGCGGCGAAGATCGGGCTGGACCGCGGCATCGGCGGACCGCTGCTCTCGGCGTCGAGCTACTTCATGAAGTCCCCGCCGGAGCAGTTCCACGACGATGTCGCCCACGAGAAGGTTGAGGCCTTCATCCGCGGCGAGATCGACCGGTAGGAACTTCCCAGCTCGCGTCTCGGCAAGCCGCTGGAGGGTTCAGCGGGAGCTGGAGTGGTCTGCGGCATAGGCCGCGAAGATCTCATCCAGGTCCCGGCCCGAGACGAAGCTCGGGCTCAGCGTGGAGCCCAGGTGGTCCAGCAGCGAGCCGAGCCTCGCGGCGCTGATCCGCACCTCCGGCGCGCTGCTGTCTGCTGCGGCTCGACGCAGCGCCAGGGCATGGTGCAGGTGCTGCGAGAGCGCGACGGCGTCCGCGTCGACTCGGAAGTAGTAGGTCTCGCTGTGCTGGGTGAAGTCCACGCAGATCTGCGCGATCTGCTCCGAGAGCCGGTCAACCTCGGTCTGGACCGAAGCCGGGTCCAGTTCGGAGAGCTGCTTCAGGAATCCGGATTCCTGAAGCGCGTTGAGCATCAGCGCGGCAGAGCGCCGGCGGAACAGCGGCGGATAGATCTGCATGAACCAGGTGAGCGCTCCGGTGAGCAGCGCGAAGCCGGTCAGTCCCTGGACCGGAGCCACCAGCCTCAGCCCCGGCTCCACCGCGACCACATCGCCGAAGCCGAGCGTCGCCAGCGAGGCCAATGAGACGTAGAGAGCCTCGGCGAAGACCGGGTAGTCGCCGGGGTTGATACCGTCGGCATAGAGGAGGCCCTCAGGGACATGTGGGTAGTAGATCAGTGCCCAACCCACCGCTTGGATCATCACCCACATCATGATGACGGCAACCATCGTGGCGGGACCGAGCGCGTAGCTCAACCGATGCTTCGTGGTCCTGGAGAGCTTCCACACCGCTGAGAAGACCAGGCTGCTCAGCGGACCTGACCCGCGCGGGTGCAGCAGGTGGTTGAACATGTCCCAAAGGCCCACCAGGATGACGGCGATTCCGGCGATGGTCAGTACGGTGCCCAAAGAAGACTCCTGAGACTCGAAGGTGTCCTGCGACCTTAGCGCCACAGGGCCCGCCCAGATCCAGCCTGTGCCCCCTGAAGGGATCGTGTCCGGCGGGTCCGGGTATTTTGGAGGGATGGAGAGACTTCACGCCGTCGACGCGCTACGCGCGCTGGCCCTGCTGGGCATCTTGTCCGTGAACATCTGGTACTTCGCCTTTCCGGAGAACCTCGTCGGCGGCGGGCGCTCCGCCGGACTGAGCGAGACGGGCTCCGGAGACGACGCCGGGGCCTTCGCCGCTGCTGATCAGTGGGTGGCCTTCGCCGCTACAGCGGTCTTCGAGGGCAAGTCCTATGTGATCTTCTCCTTCCTCTTCGGTCTGGCCTTCGTGCTGCAGTGGAGCTCCGCGCACCGCGCCGGGGTCAGCGAGGTCTCCCGCTCACAGCGTCGCTTCACCGGACTGGTGGTCCTCGGGCTGCTGCATGGGGTCTTCCTCTTCGTGGGCGACATCCTGCTCGCCTACGCCGTCCTGGGCTTCGCGCTGCTGGGACTGCGCCGGATCAGCACCCGGGCCGCGCTGCTGCTCGCCGCCGGGCTCTGGGTCGTGGTGGCGCTGGCGCTCCTCGGACTGGGCGCACTGACCTGGTGGCTGGAGTCCGCTCCGCTGATGGACGGCGCGGCGATGAGCCCGGAGTCCATGGAGAGCTCCGGGCTGATCATGGCCAGCGAGGAGGCCCGGGCGGCCTATACCGGGAGCCTCGGCAGCTACCTGGCCTTCCAGCTGGACGCCTACGCGCTCGTGGCCCCCTCGATGCTGCTGGTGCAGGGGCCCATCGCGTTCGCGGCCTTCCTGCTGGGGCTGGTGCTCGGACGCCTGCGGATGCTGGAGCGGATCCTCGCCGGAGAGATCGCCACGGCGCGGCTGGTCTCGGTCATGCTGCCCGCCCTCGCGGTGGGAGGCGGGCTCAGCGTGACCGCCGCCTGGATGGTCTGGGGCGGCGAGCCGGGAGCCGGTGGATTGGGCGCTGAGACGCTCAGCGCCGGACTGATCTTCCTCGCGGGACCGGTACAGGCCACCGGCTATGTCCTGGCGGCACTGCTGGTCATGCGCCACCGCGGGTTCAGCTGGCTGGTGCGCCTCCTGGCCCCGGCCGGGCGGATGTCGCTGAGCAACTACCTGGGCCAGTCCCTGGTGCTCGCCCTGATCTTCTCCGCGCTGGGCGCCCCGCTGGGCCTGGGACTGGCCGGGCAGCTGAGCGCGAGCCAGGTGGGCGGCGTCGTCGTCGTGCTCTGGCTGGGCCAGCTCGGGATCTCGCACCTGTGGCTGCGCTTCTTCGACCGCGGCCCGATGGAGGCGCCGCTGCGCGCCTGGACCTACGCGGTGAAGCCGCTTCACGTGAAACCGGCCCAGGATCATCCTTCAGCGTGATGCGCACCGCACCGGTGCGGACCTAGCGTGGAGCCATGATCACAGCCAGCGGCCTGCGCAAGACCTACGGGGAGCGAACCGCGGTGGACGGGATCAGCTTCGCGCTGGAGCCGGGCCGGGTCACCGGCTTCCTGGGTCCCAACGGGGCGGGGAAGTCCACCACGATGCGGCTGGCCATGGGGCTGGACCGGCCCAGCGCCGGGCAGATCACGATCAACGGCAGGCCCTACGCCGAACACCGCGCCCCGCTGCGCGAGGTCGGGGCGGTGCTCGACGCCGGGGCGTGGCATCCGGGATGGACCGGGGAGCAGCAGCTGCGCATCCTGGCCGCCACCCACGCCATCCCCAAGGCTCGGGTCCAGGAGGTCATCGAGATGACCGGACTCAGCTCCGTGGCCACCCGACGGATCAAGAGCTACTCCCTGGGGATGACTCAGCGGCTTGGGATCGCCGCTGCGATGCTGGGTGACCCCGGGGTGCTGATCTTCGACGAGCCCATCAACGGGCTGGACCCTGAGGGCGTGCGCTGGGTCCGCCAGCTGGTCCGCCGACTCGCCGCCCAGGGACGGACCGTGTTCATCTCCTCTCATCTGATGTCGGAGATGGCGCAGACCGCCGATCATCTCATCGTGCTCGGACAGGGGCGGATCATCGCCGATCAGCCGCTGGGCGATTTCATCGACCCGGCGGGAGAGACCCGGGTGCTGGTGCGCACCGAGGACGCGCAGGCGCTCATGACTGCGCTCGCCGGAGCCCAGATCACCCTGGTCTGCCAGGACGCCGAGACCTTCGAGGCGCGCGGCATCGACGCCCGGAGCATCGGCCGCCGGGCACTGGAGATCGGCGTGGTGATCCACGAGCTGACCCCGCTGCACTCCTCCCTGGAGGAGTCCTACCTCAGGCTGACCGGGAACTATGTCGAACACCGCTCCGGAGGACTGCTATGAACCCCAACACCTCCCGCGCCCCGGGAAGCACCCAACCCGGCGCCGTTGATCATCCGGCGGGCAACGCCGCGGCCTCGGCGTTCGGTCCCGCCGAGGTCAGCTTCACCCGTGCGCTGCGCGCGGAGTGGCTGAAGCTGACCAGCCTTCGGCTGAACTGGTGGCTGAGCCTGGCCGCACTTGCGGTGATGATCCTCACGCTGACCGCCACCGTGTTCAGCACCCGCTACCTGTTCTCCGAACCTCCGGTCCAGGGCCTGGACACTGAGCTGACCGGGCTCGGCCTCTTCGAGAGCGTCTACTTCAGCTTCACCCTGGTCACGCTGCTGATGGGGGCGCTCGCGGCGGTCGCGATCACCACCGAGCACACCTCGGGCTCGATCCGGTCCTCGCTGGCCGCGGTGCCCAACCGCAGCATGTTCTTCGCCGCGAAGCTGCTGGCGGTCTGCGGCTTCATCGCAGCGCTCACCGCGGCGCTGATGCTGCTCTGCTTCCTTGTCCTGCTGCCGCTGGCCGGGTTCTACGACGTGATGCCCCCGCTGTGGGAGCCCGAGCTCTGGTGGATGACGCTGAGCAACGCGGCGGTGGTGATCATCACCGCCTCACTCGGGTTCGGGCTCGGAGCGCTGCTGCGCAGCACTGCCGGAGCGGTGGTCACCTACTGCCTGCTGCTCTTCAGCGGACCCATCGCGCTGGGTCTGCTGCAGGCGCTCACCGACTTCGCCCCATGGGTCGAGGAGCTGGCCCGCTTCGAGATCTTCGCGCTGCAGCGCCAGTTCACCGCCGGCAGCGCCTCCCTGGCCACAGACCTCCCGGTGCCGCTTGCCGGTGGGCTGCTGCTGGCCTGGGCCGGCGTCGTGCTGCTCCCGGGGTGGCTGCTGTTCACTCGACGCGATGCCTGAGCCGGGTGCCGCGCCACTGGGTAGAGTCGATGCCGTGATCACCCAGGCGCCCTCCGAATCCCCCACCGGGCAGGTCATGCCGGCCGGCTTCGAGGATCTCGCGATCGTGCGCCGGCGCGGCCTGCGCGGCTGGTTCCGCAGGCATCCGAGGTCGATGGACGCGGTGGTCATCGGGGTCTATGTGCTGCTGACCCTCTGGGTCTACCCCTACGCCTTCTACGATCTGGGCAGCGGCGCGCTGTGGCTGCTGATCGGCTATGGCGTGATCATCGCTGCGCTGTGCTTCCGTCGCTCGCATCCGCTGAGCGTGCTTGCCCTGGTGGCCCTGGCCGAGGCGGTGCTGCTGCTGTTCTACCCCTGGCAGGGCGTGCAGATGATGGGACTGTGCTTCGCCGCCTACGCCGTGGCGCTGCAGCGCGGACTGCTGGTGGGGCTGATCACCGGTCTTCCTGCCTGTGTGCTGGGGTATCTGACCTTTCTGCGCACCGAGATCTGGGCGGATCGGAACCAGCCCAGCTGGTGGATGGAGAACTACTACGATCCGATGGGGCTCAGCGAGTTCGAGTCGCTGAGCATCCTGGCGGTGATGATGTTCTTCAGCGTCGGGATCTCCGCCGGCATCGGTGCCGCCGTGTGCCGCGGCCGCAGCCATGAACAGGAGGTCCTGGAGTGGGCCCGGCGCAGCCAGCAGCTGGCCCAGGTCGCCGAGCGCAACCGGATCGCCCGAGAGATGCACGACGTGATCGCCCATTCGCTCTCGGTGATGATCTCGCTGGCCGACGGCGCCCGGATCGTGGCGCGCAAGGATCCGCACCGCGCCGGCGAGGTCCTCGAAGAGCTCTCCGGCACCGGCCGCACCGCACTGGGAGACATGCGGCGCGTGATCGGGGTGCTGCGCGAGGGCCAGGACGTCGGCGCCGCCCGGCGCCCGGTCGGGGAATCCCTCGAGGACCTCTATGAGAACTTCCGACAAGCGGGCCTGCCGCTGACCGTGAGCCTCACCGGGCCCTCGCTGCCCGAGGACGCCGGCTTCGGTCTCACGGTGCACCGGATCATCCAGGAATCGCTGACCAATGTGCTGCGCTACGGGCGCCAGGTCACCGAGGTGGCGGTGCACATCGAACACCGCCCCGGTCCGAGCCTGGAAGAGTCGCGACGGCTGCGCTCTGAAGGCCTCAGCGCGGCGGACCAGGCCGCGCTGGGAATGCCGGCCACCGGTCAGGTGGTGCTCACGATCACCGACGACGGCGTGCACCCGGCCCATGGTGAGCGCCGCGAATCGGTGGGCAGCGGCCTGGGGATCCATGGCATGGAGGAGCGCGCAGGCTTCTACAGCGGTTCGGTCTACGCAGGCCCGGCACCGCGCCGGGGCTGGATGGTGCGCGCGGTGCTGGAACCGCCGCAGAAGGGATGACCAGGTGAACAACCACCACCACGACGACGCGGCACACCCCGCACGCCTCGAGGCCGCCGTGCCCGGGGACGAGCCGCGCACCGGCCCGTTGAAGGTGATGCTGGTCGATGATCAGCACCTGCTCCGGATGGGCTTCCGGCTGATCCTCGAGGGCGAGGAGGACCTGGAGGTCGTGGCGGAGGCCGCCGACGGGATCGAGGCGCTGCAGACGCTCAACGCGCTCCCCCCTGGCCAACGCCCAGAGGTGGTGCTGATGGATGTGCGGATGCCTCGGATGGACGGGATCGAGGCCACCACGAAGGTGGTCGAGCAGTTCCCGCAGACCCGCGTGATCATCCTGACCACCTTCGACCTGGACGAATACGCCTTCTCAGGACTCCAGGCCGGCGCGAGCGCCTTCCTGCTCAAGGACGTCACCCCGGAGGACCTGGTCCACGCGGTGCGCGTGGTGGCAGAGGGCGACGCCGTGGTGGCCCCGCGGATCACCCAGCGGCTGCTGGAGGTCTACCTGCGCGGTGGAGCCCGGATCGAACCCTCAGCAGCGCAGAGCCCCAGCGGCGGGGCAGCTCGCCGCGCTCGCGGAGCTGCAGGCGGCGCGGGGACCGGCACGACCGACGCGACCGGCGCCGGGACCGGCACGGGGCGGCCGCTGCCCGATGGTCGGGAGATCGCCGAGGCCATGGACGATGGAGTCCCGCGCGAACCCCTGACCCAGCGCGAGACCGAGATGCTCTTCGCCGTGGCCGAGGGTCTCTCCAACGCGGAGATCGCCGCGAAGTTCTTCCTCTCCGAGGCCACGGTGAAGACCCATGTGCGTCGGATCCTGACCAAGCTGCAGCTGCGGGACCGGGTGCAGGCCGTGGTCTACGTGTTCCAGACCGGGCTTATCGGTCCGCTCTAGCCCGGAGGGTGCGCGGCGGGTCAGGTCTCGGACTGGCTGGGGATCCGATCTGCGGTTTGGGCATGGGCCTGGGCCTGGGTCTGCTCCTCGCGGTAGGCGTCGTGGTCGCGCAGCGCATTGCGCACCGCGGCACGGATCGTGGCGTGCAGCACGAACATCACGATCAGCAGCAGCGCCACGAAGAGCAGGAGATTGATGAGAAGGCCGGCCCACATTGCTGACATGCGGCCACGCTGGCAGCGGGCCCCGCAGGAATCGAGGCCTCTGATTAGGATGGCGAGCATGACATCCGAAGAGCTGATCGAAGACCTCGCCGACTATGTGACCGCCTCGCCCTCCTCCTACCATGCGGCGACCGTGGCGGCGCAGCGGCTGGTCAGCGCCGGATTCACCCAGCTGGGTGAACATCAGGACTGGCCCGCCGAGCCCGGACGCTACGTCGTGGTCCGCGATGGAGCCGTGCTGGCCTGGGTGGTGCCGGCCGGGGCGTCCCCGATGACCCCGCTGCGCATTCTCGGGGCACATACCGATTCCCCCGGGTTCAAGCTCAAGCCCAAGTCCACGATGATCAGTCAGGGCTGGCTGCAGGCCGGCGTCGAGGTCTACGGCGGACCGCTGCTGAACTCCTGGCTGGATCGGGAGCTGCGCCTGGCCGGGCGCCTGGTCACCCGCGACGGAGCCACACACCTGGCCTCCACCGGGCCCGTGGCTCGCATCCCGCAGCTGGCCATCCATCTGGACCGTCAGGTCAACGAGGGCCTCAAGCTGGGCAAGCAGGCGCACACCGCTCCGATCCTGGGACTTGCCGGCTCCGCGGAGCAGGCGGCTGCCGCCGACGTGCTGGGCCTGCTGGCCGCCTCCGCCGGGGTGGACCCCGCCCAGGTCGACGGCTATGACGTGGTCCTCGCCGACGCCCAGGCCCCGGCGACCTTCGGTGCGGCGCAGGAGTTCCTCGCCTCGAGCCGGCTCGACAACCTCTCCTCGGTCCACGCCGGACTCAGCGCCCTGATCGGCACCGCGGAGACGGCCGAGGCCGGCACGGTCATTCCGATGCTGGCCGCCTTCGACCACGAGGAGCTGGGCTCGGCCTCGCGCTCCGGCGCGGCCGGGCCGTTCCTGGAAGAGGTGCTGGGCCGGATCTATGAAGGCCTCGGCCGAGCCGCAGGTCAGCCCGATGCCACCACCACCCAGCGGGCTCAGGCGCTGGCGGCCTCCTGGCACCTCTCCAGCGATGCCGGGCACGCGGTCCACCCGAACTACTCCGAACGCCATGACCCGGCGAACCGGCCGCTGCCCAACGGGGGTCCGCTGCTGAAGATCAACGCCAACCAGCGCTACACCACCGACGCCCCTGGGGCGGCGATGTGGGCCCAGGTCTGCCGCGCCGCCGGAGTGCCCACCCAGGAGTTCGTCTCCAACAACGACCTCCCCTGCGGCTCCACCATCGGGCCGATCACCGCCACCCGGCTGGGCATCCGCACCGTCGACGTCGGCATCGCGCTGCTCTCGATGCATTCGGCCCGGGAGATGTGCGGGGTCCAGGACATCGCTCATCTCCGGGACGCCGTAGCGAGCTTCTTCACCACCTCGCTCAACAGCTGAGCGGGCGCGTTCGTCGCCCTGGCGCAAAGCCGGTACGATGGTGCAGGTTGTCTGACCTTGATCCTTCCTGCCCTCATGCCGAGGGCGGAGGAAAAGGCCCAGATGCAGATGCAGATAGACCCTCCTGTTACGGAAATCCCGTGACCGCAAGGCCAAAGGAGGTGGGTTAACACAATGCGTCACTATGAACTGATGGTGCTCGTCGACCCCGAGGTTGACGAGCGCACCGTGGAACCGACTCTCGGCAAGTACATGGAGGTCGTCAAGAAGGACGGCGGCACCGTGGACAACGTCGATGTCTGGGGCCGTCGCCGCCTGGCTTACGAGATCCAGAAGAAGACGGAAGCGGTCTACGCCGTCGTCAACTTCCACTCGACTCCTGACGCCGCCGCCGAGCTCGACCGACTGCTGCGCCTGAACGAGACGATCATGCGCACCAAGATCACCCGCCCCGAGGAACAGAAGATCGATTAATCCTCCAGGTGGTCTATCCACCTGTCAGGGCGAACCAGCAACCAAGGAGCATTTCCATGGCCGGCGAGACCATCATCACCGTTGTAGGCAACCTGACGGCAGATCCAGAGCTCCGCTTCACCCCCTCGGGTGCAGCGGTCTCCAACTTCGCCATCGCGTCTACGCCGCGGTTCTTCGACCGTCAAGCAAACGAATGGAAGGACGGAGAGACTCTCTTCGTCCGTTGTTCGCTGTGGCGTGAAGCCGCAGAGAACGCCGCCGAGTCCCTCACCAAGGGCACCCGCGTGATCGCGCAGGGTCGCCTGAAGGCTCGGTCGTTCCAGACCAAGGAGGGGGAGAACCGCACCTCCTGGGAGCTCGACGTCGATGAGATCGGTCCCTCGCTGCGCTTCGCCACGGCAAGCGTCCAGCGCTCGAGCGGCGGCCAAGGCGGCCGTCCGAGCGGCGGAGGCGGCTTCGGCGGCGGCAACGCCGGCGGCGCGGCCTCCGGCGGCGGCTTCGGCGGTGGGAACTCCGGCGGCGGCTCGTCATCCGGCGGCTCCGGCGGGTGGAACAACGATTCCGCACCGCAGGATCCGTGGGGCGGCCAGCCCTCCGGCGGCGGAAGCTGGGGCACCCCTGACAACAACGAGCCACCGTTCTGAGCTTGAGCAGCGCCTCGCGCTCCTCGAGCCCACGAACAGCGGCTTGAACACACACACTATCCACCATCCCGCATCCCACAGGTGCGGGCTCCGAGAATGAGAAGGAGCACCACGATGGCAAAGGCTGAACTCAAGAAGCCAAAGCCCAAGGCGAACCCGCTGAAGGCTGCTGACATCACGGTCATTGACTACAAGGACACCGCCCTGCTGCGGAAGTTCATTTCCGACCGAGGCAAGATCCGCGCACGCCGGGTGACCGGCGTGACTGTCCAGGAGCAGCGAAAGATCGCCCAGGCGATCAAGAACGCTCGCGAAGTCGCACTGTTGCCGTACGCTGGCGCAGGCCGCGGCTGATCCAGGACTGACTGGGAAGGAAAGGAACAACCATGGCAAAGCTCATCCTGACTCAGGAAGTGACCGGTCTCGGCGCCTCCGGAGATGTGGTCGACGTCAGAAGCGGCTACGCACGCAACTACCTGTTGCCGCGTGGCTTCGCACTGGCCTGGACCAAGGGCGGCGAAAAGGATGTGGAGCGCCTGCGCTCCGCTCGCAAGGCTCGCGAGATCGCAACGGTCGAGGAAGCACAGGCAGTGGCCACCAAGCTGCAGTCTGCCCCCGTGAAGATCACCGTGAAGACCGGCGACTCCGGTCGCCTGTTCGGAACCGTCGGTTCCGCACAGATCGCCGATGCGGTCGAGGCCTCCGGCCTGGGCTCCATCGACAAGCGCACCGTCGAGATCCCCGCACGTATCAAGGCAGTCGGCAGCTACAAGGCCACCGTTCGCCTGCACGCTGATGTCTCAGCGACCCTCGACCTGCAGGTCGTCGGCTCGAAGTAGGCAGCACCCAGCATCCCAGCCGAACCCGGCTGAAACACGAGAGAGCCTCGGACTCCTGCGGGAGGCCGGGGCTCTCTTGTGCTCTGGAGGAAGCCCCGACCGACCCGCGATCAGGGGCGTCTGTGGGGAATGACCTCGGGCAGGCGCGGGTTATGCTGAACGTGCTTCAAATTTGAATCAGTGACCGGGGTGGACCGGGTCACCCGTGACGGCGCAGGGAGCAGCTATGCAGTTCGGCATATTCAGCATCGGCGACATGACCCCGGACCCGAGAACTGGACGGGTGCCCACCGAGCACGAGCGCATCCAGTCGATGGTGACGATCGCGAAGCGGGCGGAAGAGGCAGGGCTCGACGTCTTCGCGGTCGGGCAGCACCACAACCCGCCCTTCGTGGCTCCGGCCAACCCGCCGATCCTCATGGCCTACCTGGCGGCGCAGACGAGCCGGATCCAGCTCTCCACGGCGACCACCCTGATCACCACCACCGACCCGGTGCGGATCGCGGAGGACTACGCCTTCGCGCAGCACCTGGCCCAGGGCCGCGTAGATCTCACCCTGGGTCGGGGGAACACCGGTCCGGTCTACCCCTGGTTCGGGAAGGACATCCGCAGCGGGATCCCACTGGCCCTGGAGAACTACGCGCTGCTGCACCGGCTCTGGCGCGAGACCGAAGTCGACTTCTCCGGGCGCTTCCGCACCCCGCTGCAGGGATTCACCTCCACCCCTCGCCCGCTCGATGACATCCCGCCCTTCGTCTGGCACGGCTCGATCCGCTCACCGGAGATCGCCGAACAGGCCGCCTACTACGGCGACGGGTTCTTCCACAACAACATTTTCTGGAACAAGGAACACACGGGGCGGATGATCGAGCTCTACCGCTCTCGCTACGCGCACTACGGCCACGGGCCGGCCGAGCAGGCCATCGTGGGCCTCGGCGGCCAGGTGTTCATGCGCAGGAACTCGCAGGACGCGATCCGGGAGTTCCGGCCCTACTTCGACCGGGCGCCGGTCTACGGCAACGGACCCTCGCTCGAGGACTTCAGTGCGCAGACCCCGTTGACCGTGGGCACGCCCGATCAGGTCATCGAGCGGACGCTGAGCTTCCGAGACTACGCCGGGGACTATCAGCGTCAGCTCTTCCTGATCGACCACGCCGGACTGCCGCTGAAGACCGTGCTGGAGCAGATCGATCTGCTGGGGGAGGAGGTCGTGCCGGTGCTGCGACGAGAGGTGGCCGCACGCGCCCCGCAGAGCACCCCTGAGTCGCCTACCCACCAAGTCCTGGCCCGTCGCCGCGCCGAGGGTCGCGACCCCGTCCCAGGGGGCGGCACGGCGGCGGCCGCCTGAGGCTGCGCCGCGCGCGTGGGCTCGGTCTAGGCTCAGGCCCCGCCTGAAGCCGGGGGTCCGGCTCAGCCGCGGCGTTCCAGCTCCTCGATCACGTTGATGCGTTCACTGCTCATCAGGTGCAGCGAGAGCTCGTTCGAGAGGTGCTGGAACATCGCCACGCCCTGGACGCTGCTGCCTTCCTCGTTGAGCCGCGGCGCGAAGGAGGCGATGCCGACCTGGCCGGGAAGCACCCCGATGATGCCTCCGGAGATGCCCGACTTCGCCGGGATCCCGATCTGGGTCAGCCAGCGCCCGGAGGCGTCATACATCCCGCAGGTCGCCATGATGCCCAGCGTGGTGCGGGCCGACTCGGCGGAGACCACGCGCAGACCGTTCTCCGGATTGATCCCGTTGTTCGCCAGCGTGGCCGCCATCCGGGCGATGTCTTTGACCGTGACCAGGATCGAGCACTGATCGATGTAACCGCGCACGGCCTCATCGGGCTCGGTCTCCAGGGAGCCGTGAGACTTCAGCATGTGGGCGATCGCCATATTGCGGTAGGCGGTGGAGTACTCCTCCTCGGCCGCGTCCCAATCGATCTCGAGCGGACGCCCGGCGAAGGCCGACATGCCATCAAGGATCCGGGTGGTCCTGCTGCGGACCTCGGAGGTGCGAGATTCGCTCTGCCGGCCACCGGGATGCTCCTCGTGGCTGGTGTGGTCCACCAGGTGGTGCGTGGCGATGGCGCCGGCGTTGATCATCGGGTTCAGCGGCCGCCCGGTGCCCCCCTCCAGGGAGAGCTCGTTGAACGCCTCACCGGAGGGTTCCATCCCGACCATCTCGCGGACTCGGTCCAGACCGATGTCGTCCAGCGCCAGCGCGTAGACGAACGGCTTGGAGATGGACTGGATGGTGAACAGGTGCTCGTCGTCCCCGGCGGAGCATTCCTGTCCGTCCGCAGTGGCCAGGGCGAGCGCCTGCAGCTTCTCATCGGCGTCTCGCAACCGCGGGATGTAGGCCGCAAGCTTGCCGCTGACATCCGCGCTGGATTCCTTGAGCACCTCACGGAGGTATGTGTTGATCGACTCGTGCACCGGATGTCTCCTCGGGGGTTGGTCCTCCCACGCTACCCGCTGGGATCCGCGGATCCGCCGGACAGGTTCTCACCAGGGTGTGGACAACTTGTGGAAAACCAGGGGTCGAAGGGTGCATACACCTAACGAGGGGGTTACGGCAACACGACGCAATGATGGAAAAACTGGTATCCGTCATGGGCGGTGCACAGGCGCGTCGGCATAAAACTCCTTGTCAGCAGCGTAATGGGGGTGTTACTGGGATGTTATCCACAGCTTGCTGCACATGTTGTGCACAAGACACGCCGCGTAGTCCACATTTACTCCACAGGCAGGGGCATTTCGTCCTATTGCCCCTGCTGGGCTCGGGACCTAAAGTGTGGAAAGTCCCTCGGACGTGAATATTGGCTGGGCCCCGCCCAGCGCGCATTCACGCGGCGCCGCAGTCTGCGGCGGGAGCGGAGACACGGGGCCGGCAGGCATGTTTTCAGGCTGGCCCGTGGTCGACGTGTCTGAGGCCTCGGAGAAACAGAGGAGATCCTGCTCACCGCGTCCCCGCGCACACACAGCGTGGGAGGCCCAGCGGCGGGATCTGGGGCACATCGGGTCGCCGGGAGACCGGCCAAGGGAAGGGGATCACGCGCTCACTGCCCGTGATCCTGCTGGGTCTTCCGGCGATCCGATCTCCGCCCCCTCAGCGCACCCCCGTCTGGGGGCGCTCAGCAGGGGTGTGCAGCGATGAAGCGCGCCACCCGGCGCGGCCAGGTGTCCAGCTCCTCGGGTGTCTCTGCGATCTGCAGCCGTGAGTTCGGGATCAGCTGGTGCAGCTTCTCGGCGGTGGAGACCGGGTGGGCATAGTCATCCACCCAGGCAAGGATCAGTGTGGGCACCTCGAGCTCGCGGATCTTCTCCGCACTGGGAAGATCGCTGACTCCGGCCCCGCGGAAGATCGAGGGCAGCAGCTCTTGGCTGACCGCCGGGACGCGCTCCTTCGGCCGGTCAGCCAGGGCGGGCGGCGGCAGCACCTGGCGCCCCACCCGGACGAAGGCGCCGATCCCGTGGTCCTCGATCAGCTCGGCGGACCTCTGGTAGGTCTCGGCCTGGCCCGCGCGGGTCGCCCAGGCCGTGGGTGGAACCATCAAGGTCAGCGTGGCGAAGCGGTCGGGATCGCGCAGTGCGGCATAGAGCAGGGTCGCGGCGCCCATCGAGGGGCCCGCGGCGTGGACCTTCGCTCCGGGTGCGAGCTCGTCGAGCAGCTCGAGCAGGTCCTCGGCGAGCCGGGGCCACAGGTAGTCCTCCGGCACGGCACGGCCGGTGGAGGAGCCGTGTCCGCGGGCGTCGTAGCGCAGGACCCGGCAGTCATCGAGGCTGAGCGTCATGTCCAGCCCGGCGCGCTGCTCGCGTGAGGCGCAGGAGGTCAGTCCGTGCAGCTGGACGAAGGTCGGACCCTCACCGGCGACCTCGTAGGCGAGTTTCGCCCCTGCCGTCTGGAAAAGCCCCACGGTCTTCGACTCCTCCATCTCAGGTGAACAACAAGTTGTGCCGGAAGCATGCCAGCGAAGTGAACGCCACCTAGACTACGCCGTATGCGGTTGACCAATGTGGCGCAGATGCACGCCAGGCCAGGACGTCTGTCCAGCTATTCGGTGGTGGCCCAGCCCGCCGCCGCCGTCGCACCGGACCGGGGCGTCGGAGCCGGCTTCAGTGCCGAGCCTCAGCAGAACGGTGCCCAGGCCGCTGCCCCACCGGGCGGACTTCCGGTCTCTTTCGACCAGAACCGCCATGTCAGCTTCGGGTCTCGGCCCGGATCGTGGATGGCAGTTTCTTTCCAGCTCGACGGGCCCGCCTCGCTGGACGAGATCGCCGCCGTCTGGCAGGTGGTGATCCAGCGCCACGGCACGCTGCGCACGGTCTTCGAGTGGCGACCCGAGCATCTTCCGCGCCGCAGTGACACACATCACGCCAATTCCGGTCCAGGGGGAGACTCCGGCGGACCGATCAGCGACCTGCTGCTGCAGGAGGTCGCGATGCTGCCCGGCACCTGGGAGCAGCTCTCGGACCCCGAGTCGCCCCGGGCTCCCATAGGATTCAGCACAGGCTCGCGGGCGGGGCTGCAGACTGCGCACCTGGCAGCGCCGAGGGAGCAGCTCAACGCGGCCGAGGTCAAGGCCGCCCTGCGCGCCCATTTCGACACCGTCTGTGACCCCTTCGGCATGCCCTCGCATCGGCTCTGCGTGATCGACGACGGTGAATCCGCTGCGGTGCGCGAGACCGCGGGGTCGCCGCAGATCGTCATCGGCTCCGACCACTCCCACGTGGACGCCTGGTCCCTGCTGGTGCTGGTCCGAGACTTCAACGCGGTGCTGAACAACCTGCGCGCCGGTCATCCCGCAGCCCATGGGCTTCCGGCGCCGGAGTCCTTCGCGGCCCATACCAGGGCGATGGAGGCCAAGCCGTTTCCACCCGAGGCGGTCGTCACCCGCTGGCGGGAGATCCTGGAGGCAGGAGGCGGGGTGATGCCGACCTTCCCGCTGCCGCTGGGTGATATCTCACTGCCGGTCAGTGAGAAGGTCGAGGTCCGCGACGTGCTGGACTCCGCAGAGCTGAACAAGCTGGAGGCTCACGCCAAGGCGGAGGGGGTCCGACTGATCGCCGTCGCCGTCTCGGTGATGACCCGGCTCTTCCGCGAACTGGGTGACCAGCCGCTGCGCACGGTCTTCCCGGTGCACAGCCGAGACGAGCCGCGCTGGTTCGACTCGGTGGGCTGGTTCATCACCAACGCGGTGCTGGAGAACGACGACGACAGCCTGCGCGGCAGCTACCAGGCGGTGAAGGAGGCGATCCGGCTGGGCTCGCATCCGTTGGCCCCGATCATGCGCCCCTACGGCGGGATGCCCGCTGAGCCGGGGATGTTCGCGATGAGCTGGCTCGATCACCGCAGGCTCCCGGTCAACGTGGACGAGGCGCTCAACGCCCAGCACATCTCTGCCGTGGTCCAGACCGACGGGGTGATGATCTGGTTCGTGGTCAACGAGACCGGACTGCACCTGCGCTGCCGCTATCCCGATACTCCCCAGGCCCGAGAGACGATGCACACCTGGCTGGAGGCAGTGGTCGAAGGACTGCGTGCACCGAGTATCGTGGAGGGGTGACTACCGAGCTCTACGACACCGGATCGCCCGCAGGGGTGGACTCCCGCACGCCCCCGCAGGACATGGTGGCGGAGCAGTCCGTGCTCGGCGGCATGATGCTCTCCAAGGATGCCATAGCCGATGTCGTGGAGGTGCTGCGCGGCTCAGACTTCTACCGGCCCGCGCATGAGCTGATCTACGACGCGATCATCGACCTCTACGGGCGTGGCGAGCCCGCCGACGTGGTCACCATCTCGGATCACCTGACCAAGCGCGGCGAGCTGCAGCGCATCGGCGGCCCGGCCTACCTGCACAACCTGGCCCAGTCGGTGCCCACCGCCGCGAATGCCGGGTTCTACGCCGAGATCGTGCGCGAGCGAGCGATCCTGCGCCGCCTGGTCGACGCCGGGACCAAGATCGTGCAGCTCGGACACACCGCCGACGGCGAGGTCGAGGGCATCGTCAACCAGGCGCAGTCCGAGATCTACAACGTGGCCGAGAACCGGCAGAGCGAAGACTATGTCGCGCTCTCCGAGATCCTGGGCCCAACGATCGATGAGATCGAGACCAACTCCGCCCACGACGGCGGACTCACCGGCATTCCCACCGGGTTCCGCGAACTCGATGACCTGACCCACGGCTTCCACGGCGGACAGATGATCATCATCGCCGCCCGCCCCGCCATGGGTAAGTCCACCCTGGCGCTGGACTTCGCCCGCGCCGCCGCGGTGAACAACAAGATGACCGCCGCCTTCTTCTCCCTGGAGATGGGTCGCAACGAGATCGCCATGCGTCTGCTCTCCGCAGAGTCCCGGATCCTGTTCTCCGACCTGCGCAAGGGCAATATCCGTGATGAGGACTGGGAGAAGATGTCCGAGGCGGTGGACCGGCTCAACGATGTGCCGCTGTTCATCGACGACTCCCCGAACATGTCGCTGATGGAGATTCGGGCGAAGTGCCGCCGGCTCAAGCAGCGTCATAACCTCAAGCTCGTGGTGCTGGACTACCTGCAGCTGCTCTCCTCGGGCAAGCGGGTGGAGTCCCGTCAGCAGGAGGTCAGCGAGTTCTCCCGTACCTTGAAGCTGCTGGCCAAGGAGCTCGACGTCCCGATCATCGCGCTCTCCCAGCTCAACCGTGGCTCCGAGTCTCGCCCGGACAAGAAGCCGCAGGTCTCGGACCTGCGTGAATCCGGTTCGATCGAGCAGGACGCGGACATGGTCATGCTGCTGCACCGGCCCGAGGTCTATGACAAGGAGACCGAGCGCGCCGGGGAGGCCGACATCATCGTCGCGAAGAACCGTAACGGTCCCACCCGCGACATCACCGTGGCGTTCCAGGGCCACTACGCCCGCTTTCAGGACATGGCCCGCGACTTCTAGCCGGGTCCGTGGTGTGCTCTGCCGGGCGGGGGACCCAGGCTCACCGGTAGTCCGAGGCCTCCAGCGTCGCGGCGTCGGTGGTCTCCAGATCCGTGATGAAGCGCCACGCATCGGGCCGGGATCCATCGACGTCGGTGAGGCCGTAGTGCTGAGCCAGCTCGAAGGAGCTCATCGAGAGGGTGTTCCATGCCGTCCGCTGCGGATCCGCCGCGAGCGCGGTGATCCCGCGCGCAAGCATCGCCGGGGTCTCGGAGATGACGAACTCGTAGGGCGGGACCACCTCGGTCTTTCCGCGGTTGGCCTCGGCAGCGGTGCGCCAGGTCTGTTCGGTCACCCCGAAGCCGTCGAGCATCATCTCTGAACGCAGCCAGCCGGGGGAGACCGAGACGGCGGTCCCGCCGTGAGGGGCCAGCTCATGGCCCTGGGCGAAGGCCAGTCGGTCCACCGCCGTCTTGGTCAGGTCGTGGAAGACGTTCTCGCGGAAGTGAGACGCGTTATAGCCGCGGGTCCCGTCGGTCACCTCCACCACCAGGCCCCCGGAGCTGCGGATGAGCAGCGGAAGTGCGGCGTGGCTGGTGTTCAGATGCGTGGAGAATCCGGTGTCGAAGAGCTTCCTTCCGGCTGCGAGGTCGGAATCCCACAGCGTCTTGCCGAACTCCACATAGGCCTCTCCGCCGATGTCATTGATCAAGATGTCCAGCCGGCCCTGCTCGGTGTCGATCCGCTGGATCAGCGCCCGGACCTCCTCGACCTGGAGGTGGTCCACGATCACCGGATGCGCGGTGCCCCCGGCGGCGCGGATCAGCTGAGCGGTCTCTTCGACGGTCTCGGTTCGGCCGTAGTCAGAGGGAGCCTGGGCCGTGGAGCGCCCGGTGCAGTACACCACGGCCCCGGAAGCCGCGAGCTCGCGGGCGATCGCGCGGCCCGCTCCGCGGGTGGCCCCGGTGACCAGGGCGATCCGCCCGGAGAGTCCGGTGGGGGTCAGCGGTGCGCTCGCGGGGGATGCCGGGCCAGGTGCGGACCGTGCAGACATGAGGTGCCTCCCGGAGAGATGATCGGTGATCTTCAGGGTCCCACGGCGCGGGCTGGGGATGTGGGTTCAGAGGGTGCCGAGGATGACGTCGAGGAACGTGAACCCCAGGATGCCGTAGAGCAGCCCGATCCAGAGCGAGTGGGTCAGGGACTTCCAGAACTGGCCGGTGGCGATGAGCAGCCCGAAGGCCGCGGGGGTGCAGGCCATGGCGTATCCGCCCACCAGCATCCAGAGCCCGGTGAACTCACCCAGGGCCAACATGTAGAAGCCCACCCCGATGGTCCAGATCATGGTGAACTCGAAGAGCAGCGCGGCGATGACCACGGTGACGATCACCGCCCAGAGATATCGGCCCCAGTCTCTGGCGAAGCGCCGCAGGGCGCTGGGTCGCCGTTCCGGCGCGGACCTCATCAGGGCTCTCCCGTTCGACCCGGCCTTGGCCGTTGAACGGGACTTGCCCGTCGGCTGGGCCTTGCCGGTTGACTGGGTCTTCCCAGCATTCCGGGCTTTTTCAGCGGACCGGGCCCTACCAGCAGGTCGAGTCTTCTCGACTGGCCGGGCCTTCCCGGTCGTTCCGGTGCCGGCGGGTCGGCGCGCGGCCGTCGTGCTCCGCTTCCGCGGCGGGGTCGAGGACCGTCCGGCGGGCCGCTTCGCGGTGGACTTCTTGCTGGTGCTCACAGCGTGTCAGCGTACCGGGACTCGGACGTGACCAGGACACCGATCGAAGCGGCGCGGTGGAACCGGGTCGGGGCTGTCCAGTCCTTGGGGGTGGGGTTGCCCGGCTGAGAGGTCAGATCCCGCCGAGGTAGGGCAGGACCAGGAGAAAGACGATCACCCCGATGCCGACGCCCAGGGTGACCGCGACGGTGACGTCGGAGTTGGCGCGGCCGAGCCCCGGCACCTGATGGTCGGAGGGTTCCGGGGCCGGGGGATCCAGCTCCTGGCGGGAGGAGTGTGCGGGAAGAGATGACATTCGTGCACCTCGCTTGGCAGAGTCGTGCCTGGTGGATGGGCAAAACGTTCTGACCTGGATTCTAAGCAGGATCTCTGAAAATGAGCTGGGCACGAGGTCAACCTTGGCCGGGTGCTGGGGCGGCTCAGTGCAGGAGGCCTGCGGGCACCTTCAGA
Organism: Nesterenkonia aurantiaca; assembly: GCF_004364585.1. Taxonomy (GTDB): domain Bacteria; phylum Actinomycetota; class Actinomycetes; order Actinomycetales; family Micrococcaceae; genus Nesterenkonia; species Nesterenkonia aurantiaca. Next base: position 82,706 of record NZ_SOAN01000002.1, read on the forward strand.
TCGGGTCCCTGGTGCAGCGATTCGGTCAGGAGCAGGTCCACCGCACGCACCGCCTGCGCGCGGCTCACCGGCGATCCTGCCCCGGACAGCTCCGGGACGTGGACGAATCCGGCCGGCATCGAGGGCGGGCCCGCGTGCAGCAGCGCATAGAGCAGGTTGTTGCACACGAAGCTTCCGGCGCTGAGCGAGAGCGCCACGGGAATTCCTGCGGCGCTGATCGCGGCATGGGCTGCCTTCAGCCGCAGGGTGGAGAACATCGCAGGAGGGCCTCCCGGGACCACGGGTTCCTCGGTGGGCTGGTGCCCGGCATTATCGGGGATCCGGGCATCGCGCAGATTCAGGCCCACCCGCTCCAGGCGCACCGCATCGATGCCGGCCGCCAGGCCCACCGCGATCACCAGATCTGGGGCCGTGTCGGCAATCTGTTCGAGCACAAGCTCGGCGCTGGCATGGAACTCCACCGGCAGCAGCGCGGTGCGCACCACGATCTCGCCATGGACCTGCTGGGCGTGCAGCGCGGTGCGGGCGGCTGCGGCGGCCAGGTCGGTGACCACGTCCCAGGAGGGGTTGTGGTCCATCCCCGCGAAGGGCTCGAAGCCGGTCAGCAGCACGGTCGGTGAAGGGTTCATGGCGCGGCCGGCTACGTGGTCACAGCGCCTGTGCGGCGGAGGAGGGCGCGACGTCGAGCAGGCGGATGCCGCGGCTGATGCGTTCCAGGGCCACGGTGAGCTTGGGGATCGCCGCGGGGGTGATCAGAACCAGCACCGATCCGCCGAAGCCACCCCCGATGAGTCGGGCCCCCTCGGCGCCCTGGGCCAGCGCGGTCTCCACCACGAGGTCGGCGACGTCGAAGGAGACCTCGGCGTCGTCGCGCATGCTCATGTGCCCGGCGGTGAGGATGCCACCCACCGTGGAGGCGATGTGGCGCACGCCGTAGGCCTCCCCGGAGAGCAGATGATGCAGCTTCTCGGAGCGCACCATCTCGGTCAGGGCGTGCCGCAGCCGCCGCCGGCAGGCGTCGATGCTGCGCCCCTGGAGCGTCTCCAGCTGTTCTGCGAGCCGATCAAACTCCTCCAGCACATGGGAGACGTCGGCCTTGCGCGGGCGCTCGGGCAGCGCGTCGCGCAGCCGGTCGAAGCCCAGCAGGCGGGCGGCGGCCTCGGCGTCTGCTCGACGGTCCCCGAACTGGCCGTCGGCCAGCCGATGCGCCTCCCCGGTGTCCACGGCGATCAGCCGGTAGCCGCGAAGGATGCAGCCGATGTCCAAGGGGGTGACGCTGAAGTCCCGGCAGTCCAAGGAGAGCACCTTGCCCGGCCGGGCGCGCATCGCCGCGGTCTGATCCAGGCCCCCGGTGCCGGCGCCGACGACCTCGACCTCGGCGCGCACGCAGGCGGCGGCGAGATCTCGGCGGTTCTCCCGGGTCAGCGCGGCGTTGAGATCCTGGAGCGGATTGTCCTGGCCGAACGGGGTGCCCAGGGCGAGGAACGCGAGGATCGAAGCGCATTCAAGCGCGGCCGAGGAGGACAGGCCCCCGCCGATGGGCAGCGTGGAGACCACCAGCAGGTCGGCGCCGAAGCCCTCGTCCACCGCGAACGTCGGCTGGGACCTGCCCAGTTCGCGCAGCGCCCAGAGGACCCCGGAGACGTAATGGCTCCAATGGGCCTCTTCCGGCGTTGCCTCTGGTCCGATCTGGTCCGGGTTCACGGTGGTGACCCCGTCGTCGAGCGAGGCGTCGAGGGTGCGCAGGCGAAGCCTGCCATCAGTGCGCGGGGCTGCGGCCACATAGGTCCCGTGTGACAGGGCCATCGGGAGGCAGCGACCGGCGTGGAAATCGATGTGCTCGCCGTTGAGATTGGCTCTGCCCGGGGCGAACCAGGTGCCCGAAGCTGCCCGGCCATACTCCTGTTGGAAGCGGCTGACCAGGTCAGATTGGATCTCTTGTGGTTCGCCAGGGGCAATCCAGACGGCATCGGTAGTTCGCACGATGTTCCATTGTGCCACTCACGGCGGTGTGGTGTTTTATGGGGATGACCGGCACTGCTGCGGAATCGCCGCGGCGGCCGAGGACCCCGCAGGACTATCGAGAGGATCCCTCCATGGCGATCGAGACTGTGTACACCGCAGAAGCACTGGCCACCGGCGATGGACGCAACGGGCGCACCCGCACCTCAGACGGCATGATCGACCTGAATCTGAGCACCCCGGCGCCGATGGGCGGCTCGGGTGAGGGAGCCAATCCGGAACAGCTCTTCGCAGCCGGCTACGCCGCCTGCCTCCACGGGGCACTGCGCAAGATCGCCTCCGGGGAGGGGGCCGATGTGAGCGACTCCTCGGTCGGGGCGAAGGTGAGCATCGGCAAGGACGAGGACGGCGGCTTCGGGCTCGCCGTGGTCATCGAGGTGGTCATCCCTCACGTCGATCAGGCCCAGGCCGAGGCGCTCGCCGAGAAGGCCCACGCGTTCTGCCCCTACTCCAAGGCCACCCGCGGCAATATCGAGGTCACGGTCACCGTCTCCGACGACTGAGCCCCGGTCTCCGGCTGAGCCCCGGTCGCCGACGCGCTCCCTGCGCCCGGAGCGGACACCCTGGGCTTATTCATTCAACTTTGAAATACTCAAGGTTGAAGCTGGCCGCCCGCAGCAGAGGAGACGTCGATGAGCAGCACCGAGACCGAACCGCAGGAGCAGGTCTGCATCAACGGGCCCTACACCTTCGAGGGTCTGCGCGATGGCGTCACCCGCGCCGAGGACGGGGTGGAGCTGCTCGAGCCGCGAACGGTGCCGCTGGGCGGACCGCGGGCGATGACCGTGCGCCGGACCCTCCCGCAGCGCGCCCGATCGCTCGTCGGCGCCTGGTGCTTCCTGGACTTCTACGGGCCCGATGACCTGACGCGGGCCACTCCGATGCGGGTGCCCCGGCACCCGCACACCGGACTGGCCACCGTCTCCTGGCTCTTCGAGGGCCGGATCGATCATATGGACTCCGCAGGAAACTGGGCCACCGTGCGCCCCGGGGAGGTGGCGGTGATGAACGCCGGCAGCGGGATCAGCCACTCCGAGTACTCCTCCGCCGACACCACCGTGCTGCACGGCGCCCAGCTCTGGTACGCCTTCCCCGAGGCACACCGCTTCGTGGAGCCCTCCTTGGAGACCGCCCGCCCGGATCCGGTGCAGGGTCCCGGCTGGGAGGCCCGGGTCTTCCTGGGAGAGCTGCTGGGTCAGCGTTCGCCGGTGAAGACCTATCTTCCGCTGACCGGGGCGCAGCTGCGCCTCGAGCCGGGCACGGTGCTCGAGATCGAGGTCCCCGCCGCCCATGAGCACGGACTGCTGCGGATCTCTGGCGCGGTGCGGCTCAACGGCGCCCTGGTGGAAGAGGATCATCTGGCGGTGACCGAGACCGGGACCACCATGCTGCGCGTGGAGGCGCTGAAGGAGCCGGTGCTCGCGCTGCTCATCGGCGGCGAGCCCCTGGGCGAACAGATCGTGATGTGGTGGAACTTCGTGGGACGCAGTCACGAGGAGATCGTGGCGTTCCGCCACGCCTACCAGGCAGAGATGGGCTTCGAACCTCCGGCGCAGGACTCTCCGCTGCACATGCAGGCCGGGGCCGCCGAGGACGGCTCTACCGAGCGAGCGGCCCGGGCCGACGGCTCGGAGCATCAGGTCCCGGTCCCCGCAGGGGCGCTGGGCAGCCCGGTGCACGGACGGCTGCGCGATGTGCTGGCCGAGGCCCGCTACGACGACGGACGGTCGTTCCCGCAGTTCGGCGACTTCCCGCCCGGACAGGCCGCTCCACTGCCGGCCCCGGAGCTGCCCAACACCCGGATGAAGCCCCGCGGCTGAACCCGGCAGCCCCGCTGGGGAGCGACTGCTGTGAAAGACTTGGCCTCGCTCACACGGTGAGCGGCACCAGCACCGGCGAGCAGGAGGCTCAGTGAGCGAAGACCCATTGCGCGCGGACCCGCAGCGCGGACGGCTGAGCTCTCGCCTGCTGGCTCACGGGCAGGAGCCTGACCCACGCTTCACCCTCGCCAATGAGCGCACCTTCCTGGCCTGGATCCGCACCGCGCTGGCGTTCCTCGCCGGTGGAGTCGCCGTGGAAGCCTTCGCCGCCGAGGTGTTCGCCGATCCCTACCGCACCGTGGTCTCGGTGCTGACGATCAGCGTGGGACTGCTGATCAGCGTGGGCGCGGGCATGCGCTGGCTCAACGTGGAGCGCAGCATGCGCCTGGGACATCCGCTGCCGATGCCGCTGATCATCCCGGTGCTGAGCTTCGCCTCGGGTGTCGCCATGGCTGTGGTCATCGCGCTGGTGGTGCTGGACTGATGTCCCCGGCGGCCCCGCTGCATGCGGATCCGGGTCTGCAGCCCGAACGCACGGTGCTCTCCTGGGGTCGGACCATGATGCTCTTCGCGCTGGTGGGGGCGGTCTTCCTGCGTTGGCTGCCGCACTATGGCTTCTGGACCGTGGGGCTGGCGCTGAGCTGCGCCGTCGTCGCCGGTGCGATCTACGCCACCCAGCGGCGGCGGTACACGCGGCAGTCTCGTGGCATCGCGGCTGAGCAGGTGGAGGCCGATGTGCCCGCCGTGCTGACCACGACCGTGGCCACCGTGGTGCTCGGCCTGCTGGGCATCCTCGCGGTGCTGTCCTGAACTCGAGCTGAATGCAGGCTGGTCCCGGTGTTGGGCTGGGCGTGCTACGTTTCGCGCTCGACTACCAATGAGGAGGTCCTTGCCTTGTCGATGAAGATGATGACCACAGGTTTCGCCCTGGCCGGCGTGCTGGCCCTGGCGGCATGCAGTGACGCCCCCGCCGCCGAGAACGAGGACGCGGGCGCCCAGGAGCAAGGTGCCGAAGCCGGCGCGGCGAGCCCGGAGGAAGGCGCCGAGGGCGAACAGCCCGAGCTGCCCGAGGCGGACACCTCAGACATTCCGGAGGTCGTCGCGGAGGTCAACGAGGAAGAGATCAGCGGCGAGGACTTCACCGTGCTCTATGAGTCTCAGTTCCAGCAGATGGCGATGCAGTCCCAGATGACCGGCGAGGAGCCCGACCAGGATCAGCTCAAAGATCAGACCCTGGAATCGATGATCGGCAACGAGCTGCTGCTCCAGGATGCCCAGGAAGAGGGCTATGAGGCCTCCCAGGAGGAGATCGATGCGCTGATCGCCGACGCCGCGGAGACCGCGGGAATGGGATCCTCGGAGGAGTTCATCGAGGCCTATGAAGAGCAGGGCATGGACGGGGAGCAGCTCACCCAGGACGCGGAGAACCAGGTCCTGATCAATCAGGTGCTGGCACAGCTGGAGGTCCCCGAGCCCTCTGAGGAGGAGCTTCGTGAGGTCTACGATGAGGCCGTCGCCGCCCAGGAGGAAGCCGGGGGCGCCGAAGGTGCGGAGGGTGAAGACGCCGCCGAGATGCCGTCCTTCGAGGAAGCTCGTGAGGACCTTGAATCGCAGGCCGTGGACCAGGCCCGCAACGAGGCCGCGCTGGACCATGTCGAGGATCTCCGCTCCGACGCAGAGATCCAGACCCACCTGTGATCTGAGCGCGACGCCCTGGAGCGGCCGAGTGTGCCCTCAGGGCAGGTGGCGTCGCGCCGAGGAGTTGGTCTCAGCGGAGTCCATGGCCTGTGGCAGCTGATGTTCCAGCAGCCCGCAGGCCTGCGCCGTGGTGTCGGTGATCAGCTCCCCGGCTCGGTCCAGCAGATCCGGCAGCGAGGCCGCGCCAGGGGCGATCGAGAACGCCGCGGTGAGCCCCGCGGCTCGGCACTGTTCCGCGCTGAGCTGCACCGCCCCGGCGATCACCAGCACCGCCGCCTCGGGCGGGGCGCAGCGCTGCACGGCCTGGACCACCTTGCCGCCGAGGGACTGGGCGTCCAGCGAACCCTCCCCGGTGATCACGAGATCGGCCCGGGCCAGGGTCTGCTGGAGGTCCAGCGCCTCGGCCACCATCTGCGAACCGGGCAGCACCTGAGCCCCGAGCAGCACGGTCAGCGCCAGCGGCATGCCGCCGGCCGCGCCGAAGCCCGGGGCTGCGCACAGCTGCTCCGGATCGGTCTCGCCCATGACGCCCAGCACCTCGGCGAGTCGGGCGAGACCGGCATCGAGGAGACCGACCTGCTCCGGCGTCGCGCCCTTCTGAGGTCCGAACACCGCCGCCGCCCCGCGCTCGCCGGTGAGCGGATTGTCCACATCCACCGCGACCCGCCAGCGCACCTGACGGGCCCGGGGTTCCAGCGCGCTGAGGTCCACGGAGCTGATCTTTCCCAGGCCCGCGCCGCCGGGGTCCACCGGCGTCCCGGTCGCGTCGAGGAACTCGGCGCCCAGGGCGCGCAGCAGCCCGGTGCCGCCGTCGGTGCTCGCGGAGCCGCCGATGCACAGCAGGATCTCGGTGCACTCCGGTTCGGCCAGCAGCGCACGAGCGATCAGCCCGACTCCGAAGGTGTCGGCGCGCAGCGGCTGCGGCGCGACATCAGAGACCTGCGGAAGCCCGTTGCCCTGCGCCGCCTCGATCACCCCGGTGCGTCCGTCGGCAGAACGCCCGTACTGCGCGGTCGCCGGGCGACCCAGCGCGTCATGGATTTCCACGGTCTCCGGAGTGCGTCCCCAGGCGGCCAGCAGCGCCTCCAGGGTGCCCTCGCCTCCGTCGGCGAAGGGCAGCTCGAGGATCTCTGCCGCACCGAAGACCTGGCGGGCCCCGCGGGCCATGGCCGCTGCGGCCTCGGCCGCACTCGCGGAGCCCTTGAACGAGTCCGGGACGCAGACGATGCGCGGCGCGGCGGTGGTGCTCATCGTGTGCGGATCTGCCGGGGTCTGCGGGTCCTAGTCGACATAGGTGTTGGCGATGTAGACGTCGCAGCCCGCGGTGTGTGACACGGTGTTCGCGACGCTGCCCAGCACCCGACGGGCTCCGCGCATGCGCTGGTTGCCCACCACGATCAGCTGGGCGCCCGCCTTCTCCGCGTAGTCGATCAGCGCCTCCGCGGGCTTGCCCTGAGCCGATCCAGCGTGGATCTTCAGCCCGGGGGTGCGCAGACCTCGGACCACCTGCTCGGCGATGTAGAGCGCGTTGTCGGCACCCGAGACCACCCACTGGTCCGAGCCGCTGTTGACGTGTTCGATGGTGGCGTCGGTGTGCGCGGACACCACATGCAGCGCGACATCGAGCTTCAGCGCGAGATCGCGGGCCTTATGGGCGGCACGCTGGGCCGTCGGACTTCCGTCCACGCCGACGATGATCGGACCTGTCATGGTGTTCTCCTTCTTTGAGGTGTGAGGGTGACCACAGATCAGCGTACTGGAGCTTCGGCGGCTGGGCGCGCACCCTTCAGGGCGGGCAGGACCAGCTGGGCGAAGCGCTGCTTCATGGTCTCCAGCGTGATCGCCGCGTCCTGGTCGTTGATCTGCTGGTTGAAGATCTCGACCTCGACCGGCCCGGTGTAGCCGGCCTCGGCCACCCATCGGCTGATGGTGGGGAAGTCCACGTACCCATCGCCCATCATGCCGCGGGACTTCAGCGCGTCGGCGGCCAGCGGGAGGTTGAAGTCGCACACCTGATAGCTCGCGATCCGGTGCTCGGCGCCGGCCCGCGCGATCATCTCGCGCAGCTGCGGGTCCCACCAGACGTGGAAGGTGTCGAGGACGACGCCGACCGTCTGCGCCGGGTGCGGGGCCGCGAGGTCCAGGGCCTCGCCCAGGGTGGAGAGCACCGCGCGGTCCGCGGCGTACATCGGGTGCAGCGGCTCCAGGACCAGCCGGACCCCATGTTCAGCGGCGTAGGGCACCAGCTCGGCGATGCCCTCGGCCACGCGCTCGCGGGCGCCGAGGATGTCCTTGTCCGCGATGCTCTGCTCCACGGCGTCGCCGCGGCCGTCGATGAGGTGCGCCGCGGCCGGCAGCCCGCCGACCACCATGATCAGCTCGGCCGTGCCGATCATCGCCGCCTCGCGGATCGCGGCCCGGTTCGATTCCAGCGCCGCCCGGCGGCCCGGGGCGTCGGCCGGGGTGAGGAACCCGCCGCGGCACAGGGTGGTGGCGGTGAGTCCGGCGGCGGCGATGATCGCCGCCGACCGCTGCGCCCCACCGGCCTGCTCCAGCAGGTGGCGCCAGGGGCCGATGTGCGTCAGCCCCGCCTCGGCCACCGCCTCGGCGGCCTGCTCGAGGCTCAGGTTCGGCGTCGTGCCGGTGTTCAGCGAGAGTTCGAAGCTCATCTGAGTCCTCCGGTGTCTAACAGCGCGGTCATCCGTTCGGCGGCCAGCTGCGGGTCGCGCAGCAGCCCGGCCTGATCGGCGAGCACGAAGGTATGCGCCAGGTGGGTCAGTGAACGTCCGGAATGCAGCCCGCCCACCAGCTGGAATCCGCTCTGGTGTCCGTTGAGCCAAGCCAGGAACGCGATCCCGGTCTTGTAGTACAGGGTGGGGGCGGTGAAGATGTGTTTGCCCAGCGCCCGGGTGGAGTCCATGATCGCCAACCCGCGCTCCGGGTCTCCGGCGTCGTAGGCCTGCAACGCCGCCGAGGCCGCCGGGTAGATGGCCGCAAAGATGCCCAGCAGCGCATCGGAGTGCACGCCGTCCTCGCCGTGGATCAGTTCCGGATAGTTGAAGTCATCGCCGGTATAGAGCCGGACACCCTCGGGAAGAGCGGCGCGCAGCTGCTTCTCGTGTGCGGCGTCGAGCAGCGAGACCTTCACGCCGTCGATCTTCTCGGCGTTCTCCTGGATCAGTCGAAGGAAGGTGCTGGTCGCGGCCGTGACGTCCGTGGAGCCCCAGTATCCGGTGAGCGCGGGATCGAACATCGGGCCCAGCCAGTGCAGAATGACCGGCTCCTTGGCCTGGTCGAGCAGCGGCGAGTAGACCGCGAGGTAGTCCTCGGGGCTGCCGGCCACCTTGGCCAGCGCGCGGGAGGCCATCAGGATGACCTTGGCCCCAGAGTCCTCGACCACGGCGAGCTGCTCGCGGTACGCGGCGAGCACCGCATCCAGGCCAGCCGTTCCGGGCTCAAGGGGGCCGGGGTCCAGCTGGTCGGTGCCGGCGCCGCAGGCGATCAGATCCCGCACCGAGCGGCCGATCACCGCGGGGTGGCGCTGCGTGCGCACCACGGCGGCGGCCTCGGCGGCCGAGCGCCGGATCAGCTCCTGGGTCGCCGCCCAGTCCAGCCCCATTCCGCGCTGCGCGGTGTCCATCGCGTCGGCGACGCCGAGCCCGTAGGACCACAGCTCATGCCGGTAGGCCAGGGTGGCCTCCCAGTCCAGCTGCGCGGGTGCACCGGGGACGTTCTCCGCCGTCATCATCGGCACCACGTGCGCCGCGGCGTAGACCTTTCGCGAGGTCAGCGGCTTGGTAGGGGGAGTGAAGTCTGCGGGACCAGTCATCGTGTAGTCCAGCAGCTGACCCTCAGGGGAGGGCAGCCGCAGAGTCGGCAGAGTGACCGTGGAGGTTCGGGTGCTGTCGTTGGTCACGGAGTCGGCAGGGGCGGGGGTGCTCATAGGGTGAGCTCCGGGATGTCGAGGGTGCGGCGTTCTGCGGCGGAGCGCAGTCCGAGCTCGGCCAGCTGGACCCCGCGAGCGGCGGAGAGCAGGCCGAAGCGGTGTTCGCGGCCGGCCACGACGTCGGCGAGGAACTCTTCCCACTGCGCCTTGAAGCCGTTGTCCAGATCGGCGTTGGCGGGCACCTCGCTCCACTGGTCACGGAAGGACTCGGTGACCGGCAGGTCAGGGTTCCACACCGGCTTCGGGGTGTGGGCGCGCTGCTGGGCAACACACTGGTTCAATCCGGCGACCGCGGAGCCATGGGTGCCGTCGACCTGGAACTCCACGAGCTCGTCGCGGTAGACCCGCACGGCCCAGGAGGAGTTGATCTGACCGATGACCTGATCGCCCTCCGGGGTCTCGAGGTCGAAGATGCCGTAGGCGGCGTCGTCGGCGTCGGCGGTATAGGCCTCGCCGTGTTCGTCCCAGCGCTGCGGGATGTGGGTGGCGGTCTTGGAGGTCACGGTCTTGACCGTGCCGATGATGCTCTCGAGCACGTAGTTCCAATGGCAGTACATGTCGGTGGTCATCGAACCGCCGTCGGCGAGCCGGTAGTTCCAGGAGGGGCGCTGGGCGGGCTGCTGGTCCCCTTCGAAGACCCAGTAGCCGAACTCCCCGCGCAGCGAGAGGATCCGGCCGAAGAAGCCCTCCTGAACCAGGCGGCGCAGCTTGATCAGGCCCGGGAGGTAGAGCTTGTCATGCACGACCCCGGCGGTGATGCCCGCGGCCCGAGCCTGGCGTGCCAGGTCCACGGCCTCCTCCAGGGTCTCTGCAGTGGGCTTCTCGGTGAAGATGTGCTTCCCGGCGCCGATGGCCGTCGAGAGGGTGGCGTGGCGCAACGAGGTCATCGAGGCGTCGAAGACGATGTCCACGGAGGGATCGTTGATCACGGCGTCGAGGTCGGTGCTGTGATGCTCGACGTCGTGCTTGGCGGCCAGCTCCTTGATCTTCGCCTCATTCCGGCCGATCAGGATGGGCTCGACGGTGACCGTGGACCCGTCGGCCAGGGTGATGCCGCCCTGATCACGGATGGGCAGGATCGAACGCAGCAGGTGCTGGCGGTATCCCATTCGGCCGGTGATGCCGTTCATGGCGATGCGCAGGACGCGGGGCTCAGACATGGTGGGGAACTCCTTGGAGGCACGAATGGGAATGCGCTTTCCAAACTATTCTCACCGGGTTAGTTGTGTCAAACGTCACAATTCGGGATCGGCGTCGGTGCGGGGATGTGGCAGGATCATTTCGAGCAGGGGAGAGGAGCCGCGAGGTGAGCGTGGCGAAGCGCAAAGGTGCCAGGCGGCCGTCGATGATCGACGTCGCCAAACATGCCGGTGTCTCGCATCAGAGCGTCTCCCGTGTTCTGAACGCTCCCGAGACGGTGCACCCGGACACTCGCGGGCGGATCGAGCGCTCCATGGCCACCCTGGGGTACCGGCGCAACAGCCAGGCCCGGGCGCTGAAGACCCAGAGCACCGGGCTGATCGGTGTGGTCAGCCAGGGTGACACCGACTTCGGTCCCACCCGGATGACCTGGGCGATCGAGAATGCCGCTCGGCAGCGCGGCTACGCCACAGCGCTCAGCGTGGTCCGCGATCAGCGCGCCGAGACGGTGGACTCCACACTGGACTTCTTTCTCAGCCACGGGATCGAGGGGATCGTGGTGATCACCCCGGTGCCCGCGCTGGCCGAGGCGGCCAAGCAGCTCTCCGCCCGGGTGCCGCTGGTGCTGGTCACCTCTGGGCTCTGGCCTGCGGGAAACATGAACGTGGCCGGCATCGACCAGGAGCTCGGCGCGCGACGTGCCACCCAGCACCTCATCGACCTCGGCCACCGGTCCATCGCCCACATCGCCGGCCCGATGGAGTGGTTCGATGCCCGCGGCCGCGTGGTCGGGTGGCGGCAGGCGCTCGCCGTCGCTGATCTCAGCGCACCACCGATGATCCGGGCCTCCGGCTGGACGGCCGAGGCCGGCTATGAGGCTGCCCAGGAGCTCTTCTGCGGGGACCCGCTGCCCGACGCGATCTTCGCCTCCAATGACTTCATCGCCCTGGGGCTGGTCCGGGCGCTGGCCGAGCGCGGGCTCCACGTCCCGGGGGACATCTCGGTGGTCGGGTTCGACGACGTCGATGCCGCCGGGTACTTCTCCCCGCCGCTGACCACGGTGCGTCAGCCCTTCGAGGAGGCCGGACGCGCGGCGCTGGAGCTGCTGCTGGACCTCACCGACGGACTGACTCACGTGCCGAACTTCATCTCCCCGGAGCTGATCGAACGCGGATCCACCGCCGTCCGCAGCTGAACCAGAGAATCTTGAGAAAGCCTTGACGCGGAGTGCGATGTTAACGTTAACATTGCTGAGACGCAGATCACGTGACTCAGGTCACGACCGAATGTGCCGATCGGTCAGGATCTGCCCGACGTCAGATCCAGCTCAAGGAAGAACGGTGTTCCATGCCTGCTGCGGACGCAGTCGTCATCGGTGTCGACTACGGCACGCTCTCGGGACGTGCCCTGGTGGTGCGCCTCAGCGACGGAGCCGAGCTCGGCTCCGCGGTCCACGAATACGGTCACGCGGTCATGGACGCGACGCTCACCGCCCACCGCGGCGAGCCGCTGCCCCCGGAATGGGCGCTCCAGGTCCCAGCCGACTACGTCGATGTGCTGAAGTCCGCGGTGCCTGCGGCCCTGCGCGAAGCCGGGGTCGTTGCTGAGCAGGTCGTCGGCATCGCCACGGACTTCACCGCCTGCACCATGGTGCCCACGACTCGGCAGGGCACCCCGCTCAATGAGCTGCCCGAATACGCCGACCGGCCGCACGCCTACGTGAAGCTCTGGAGGCACCACGCAGCCCAGGCTCAGGCCGACCGGATCAACGAGCTCGCCCACTCCCGCGGAGAATCCTGGATCAACCGCTACGGCGGGTTCATCTCCTCCGAATGGGAGTTCGCCAAGGGTCTGCAGGTCCTGGAGGAAGATCCCGAGATCTACGCGGCCATGGACCACTGGGTGGAGGCCGCCGACTGGATCGTCTGGCAGCTCACCGGGGAATATCTGCGCAACGCCTGCACCGCCGGCTATAAGGGCATCTACCAGGACGGCAGCTACCCCGACGCGGAGTTCCTCTCGGCTCTGAACCCCGAGTTCTCCGGCTTCGTCACCGAGAAGCTCGAGCACCGGATCGGGCAGCTCGGGGAGCGCGCCGGGGGGCTCAGCGCCGCCGCGGCGGAGTGGACCGGGCTTCCGGAGGGCATCGCCGTGGCCGTCGGCAACGTGGACGCCCATGTCACCGCTCCGGCCGCCGACGCGGTGGCGCCGGGGCAGATGGTGGCGATCATGGGAACCTCGACCTGTCACGTGATGAACGGAGACCACCTGGCCGAGGTGCCCGGCATGTGCGGGGCCGTCTATGGCGGCATCACCGACGGGCTCTGGGGCTATGAGGCCGGACAGTCCGGGGTGGGCGACATCTTCGCCTGGTACGTGGCGAACCAGGTCCCTGGAAGCATCAGCGAGGAGGCCGAGACCCGGGGCCTGAGCGTGCATGAGCTGCTCACCGAGAAGGCCGCCACGCAGCCGGTCGGCGCGCACGGACTGATCGCTCTGGACTGGCATTCCGGAAACCGCTCGGTGCTGGTGGACCATGAGCTCTCCGGGCTGGTGCTCGGTGCGACCCTGGCGACCAAGCCCGAGGACGGCTACCGCGCCCTGCTGGAGTCCACCGCCTTCGGCACCCGCACCATCATCGAGGCCTTCAACGACTCCGGGGTTCCGGTGACCGAGCTCGTCGTCGCCGGGGGACTGCTGCGGAACTCCTTCCTGATGCAGCTCTACGCCGACATCACCGGGCTCCCGATCTCGACCATCGTCTCCACCCAGGGCCCCGCCCTGGGCTCGGCCATCCACGCCGCCGTCGCCGCCGGAGCCTACCCGGACGCCTCCGCCGCCGGCGCCGTCATGGGCGGGCGCCGGCGCAACGCCTACACCCCGCAGCCAGACGCGGTGACCGCCTATGACGAGCTCTACGCCGAATACCGGGCGCTGCATGATCACTTCGGCCGCGGCGGCAATGACGTGATGCGCCGGCTCAAAGCCATCCGGCGTCGGGCACGCCACCAGGAGGTCAGCGCATGAGCGCACTGCATCTGAACGACTTCTCCGCCTCGGCCAGAGAGGCCATCGCTTCGGCGCGGGAGGCCGTGGCCGCGCTGCATGCCGAGCTGCCGCGCAATGACCTGGTGGCCTGGACCGCGGGCAATGTCTCGGCCCGGGTGGACCTGGATGAAGGCGCCGAGCAGGCTGCCGCCCACGCCTCGGAGAACGTCTCAGGCGATATCTCGGGGCTCTTCGTGATCAAGCCTTCCGGGGTCAGCTATGACGAGCTGAATGCGGCGAACATGGTGGTCTGCACCCTGGACGGGGTCAAGGTCGATGACGACACCTCGATCGGGCTCTCGCCCTCCTCCGACACCGCCGCCCATGCCTATGTCTACCGGCATATGCGTCACGTCGGCGGGGTGGTCCACACCCATTCCTCCTATGCGACCTCCTGGGCGGCCCGGGGTGAGGCGATCCCGTGCGTGCTGACCATGATGGCCGATGAGTTCGGCGGCGACATCCCCGTCGGGCCCTTCGCGCTGATCGGGGACGACTCCATCGGCCGCGGCATCGTGGAGACGTTGCGGGCCTCCCGGTCGAAGGCGGTGCTGATGGACCGCCATGGACCGTTCACCATCGGGGCCGATGCGAAGGAGGCGGTGAAGGCGGCGGTGCTCTGTGAAGAGGTGGCGCGCACCGTGCACTTCGCCCGCGCCTATGGGGAGCCGCAGCGGATCGCCCAGCACCAGATCGATGCGCTCTATGCGCGCTACCAGAACGTCTATGGACAGAAGGACAACACATGAGCGCCAGCGCCGGAACTTCGAAGACCATGAATCCCACCGCTTCTCTGTTGGCTTCTCCTTTCGCGGGGAAGTCCATCTGGTTCCTCACCGGATCTCAGGGCCTCTACGGACCCGAGACCCTTCAGACGGTGGCCGAGCAGTCCCGTCAGGTCACCGACGCCCTCGACGGCGCAGATGAGATCCCGGTTCAGATCCTGTGGAAGCCGGTGCTCACCGAGCGCGACGCGATCCGGACCGCCGCGTTGGAGGCCAACGCGGATGAGGACTGTCTCGGGGTGATCGTGTGGATGCACACCTTCTCTCCGGCGAAGATGTGGATCGCAGGGCTCGAAGCCCTGGCGAAGCCGCTGCTGCACTTCCACACCCAGGCGAATATGGCGCTGCCCTGGGCGGATATCGACATGGACTTCATGAACCTGAACCAGGCCGCCCACGGGGACCGGGAGTTCGGTTACATCGCCACTCGCACGGGAGTCCGCCGCAAGACCGTGGTCGGGCACAGCACCGACCCGCGGGTGCAGGCCGAGGTGGGCACCTGGGCCCGCGCCGCGGCCGGGTGGAACGCATTGGCGAACATGCGGGTGTGCCGGTTCGGGGACAATATGCGCAACGTCGCGGTCACCGAGGGGGACAAGACCGAGGCCGAGATCCGGCTGGGCACCTCGATCAACACCTGGGCGGTCAATGACCTGGTCGCACGGGTCGACGCCGTGACCGATGCGCAGGTCGATGAGCTGCTGGCCGAGTACGACGCTGAGTATGACGTCGCCGCTGAGCTTCAGGCCGGCGGGGAGCGCCGGGAATCCCTGGCCTATGCGGCCCGCCAGGAGGCGGGGATGCGGTCCTTCCTTCACGAGGGCGGGTTCTCCGCGTTCACCACGAACTTCGAGGATCTCGGCGGGCTCCGTCAGCTCCCTGGCCTGGCGGTGCAGCGGCTGATGAGCTCCGGCTACGGCTTCGGTGCCGAAGGTGACTGGAAGACCGCGCTGTTGGTCCGGGCCGCGAAGGTCATGGGCCATGGGCTGCCCGGGGGTGCTTCGTTGATGGAGGACTACACCTACGAGATGACTCCGGGGCGGGAGAAGATCCTGGGCGCGCACATGTTGGAGATCTGCCCCTCGCTGACCACCTCGACTCCGCGGATCGAGATCCACCCGCTGGGCATCGGGGACCGGGAGGACCCGGTGAGGATGGTCTTCGACACCGATCCCGGCGAGGGCGTCGTCGTGGCGATGTCTGATCTGCGCGAACGCTTCCGGCTGACCGCGAACCTGGTGGACCTGGTGCCCCCGGATCAGCCGCTGCCGAACCTTCCCGTGGCCCGCGCGGTCTGGGAGCCGCGGCCTGATTTCGCGACCTCGGCGACCTGCTGGCTCACCGCCGGGGCAGCCCACCACACGGTGCTCTCCACCGGGGCCGGGCTTCAGGCCTTCGAGGATCTCGCGGAGATCGCCGGGATGGAGCTGGCAGTGATCGATGCGGCGACCACTGCCCGCGGGTTCGCCAAGGAGCTGCGATTCAACGCCGCCTACCACCGACTTGCGCAGGGGCTCTAGCCAGCTGTGCGCATCAGACCCACTCATTCGCACCACGTGCCTGCCACAGCGGCAGACATCACTTCTCAGGAGGAAACATCATGCACAACCGATCAATGAAGATGTTGGGCATCTCGGCGGCTCTGGTCCTTGGTCTCACCGCTTGCGCGGGAGGCGGCGCCGGAAGCGACGGCGGCGGAGACGACGCCGATGGCGGGGACGCGGCCCCGGAGGACATGACAGTAGGTGTCGCCATGCCGACGCAGACCTACGAACGCTGGCTCAACGACGGTGCCTCCGTCGAGGAGGGCCTGGAGGAGCTCGGTTATACGGCCGACCTGCAGTACGCCGACGACGACATCCCCACCCAGCAGCAGCAGATCGACCAGATGATCACCCAGGACTACGACGCGCTGATCATCGCCTCCATCGACGGCTCGGCGCTGACCAGCCAGCTCGACGCCGCAGATGCGGCCGACATCCCGGTCATCTCCTACGACCGGCTGCTCACCAACAGCGAGAACGTCGACTTCTACGTCACCTTCGACAACTTCGCTGTGGGCCAGGAGCAGGCCAACGCTTTGCTCTATGGTCTGGGGGTCTTCGACGAGAACTTCGAGGAGGCCGAGGACGCCCCCGAGGAGACGCTGAACGTCGAGCTCTTCGCTGGCTCACTGGATGACAACAACGCCCGCTTCTTCTGGGACGGCGCGATGGACGTGCTCGAGCCCTATATCGAGGACGGCACCTTGGCAGTTCCTTCCGGCCAGACCACCATCGAACAGGCCGCCACGCAGCGCTGGGAGCAGGAGACCGCCCAAGAGCGCATGGAGAACCTGTTGACCAGCACCTATAGCGGGGGCGAAGAGCTCCACGGGGTGCTCTCCCCGGCAGATCCGCTCTCCCGCGGCATCATCAACGCTCTGCGCGGCGCAGGCATGGGCGACGACATCGAGAGCGGCCTGCCGATCGTGACCGGCCAGGACGCTGAGATCGCCTCGGTCTCGCTGATCGCCGAAGGCGTGCAGCACTCGACCATCTTCAAGGACACCCGCAACCTTGCTGATCAGGCGGTCAGTGCCGCGGACTCCTTCCTCAACGGGGAGGAGCCTGAGGCCAACGACACCGAGAGCTACGACAACGGGTCCGCGGTGATCCCCTCCTACCTGCTGCCGGTGGAGATGATCCTGCAGGAGAACTATGAGGAGATCCTCGTCGACTCCGACTTCTATACCGAGGAGCAGGTCGAGTCCGGCCAGCAGTGACCTCGATCGGGCAGTGACCCTGATCCACCACTGAGCTGAGCACCGCTCACCAGTTACGCCGGTCGGGCCCGGGGCGAGCGCCCCGGGCCCGACCTCCGGCAGAGGTCCTAAGGAGGGCCCATGAACGAGAACATCCTTGAGATGCGCTCCATCACTAAGAAGTTCCCCGGAGTGGTGGCGCTCCAAGACGTGAACCTGCAGGTGCGACGTGGAGAGATCCACGCCGTCTGCGGTGAGAATGGAGCAGGAAAATCCACGCTGATGAAGGTTCTCTCCGGCGTTCACCCGGCTGGCACCTACGAGGGCGAGATCCACTTCGAGTCCAAACATGTGAGCTTCTCCTCGCTCAACGACTCCGAGGCCCTGGGCATCGTCATCATCCACCAGGAGCTTGCGCTCGTGCCGCACCTCTCCGTGGCGGAGAACATCTTCCTGGGCAATGAAAAGAGCCGCGCGGGAATCATCAACTGGCACGAGGTCAACCTTGCGGCCGCGGCCCTGTTGGACAAGGTGGGTCTCCGCGAGAACCCGGTGACTCCGGTGGGCCACCTCGGGGTGGGCAAGCAGCAGCTCGTGGAGATCGCCAAGGCGCTGAGCAAGAACGTGAAGCTGCTGATCCTCGACGAGCCTACGGCGGCGCTGAACGACGAGGACTCCGCGCACCTGCTCGGTCTCATCCGTGACCTGCGCGACGAGGGAGTCACCTGCATCATCATCTCGCACAAGCTCGGTGAGATCGCGGCCGTGGCGGACTCCACCACCGTGATCCGCGATGGCGGCACGGTGGAGACCATCGATATGGCCGAGGCCACCCGCAATGGGGAGGACCTCACCCGGCGGATCATCCGCGGCATGGTCGGCCGGGACATGGAGAACATGTACCCGGACCGCGATGTGACCATCGGTGAGGAGGTGTTCCGCGTCGAAGACTGGCACGTGAATCACCCGACTCAGCGCGACCGCAAGGTCGTCGACGGAGCCTCGCTGAATGTGCGCGCCGGTGAGGTGGTGGGCATCGCGGGTCTCATGGGTGCGGGGCGGACCGAACTGGCGATGAGCGTGTTCGGAAAGTCCTACGGCCGCGACATCAGCGGCACGGTGTATATGCACAAGAAGCCGGTGAAGGTGGACTCCGTGGCCGACGCGATCAAGGCGGGCATCGCCTACGTCAGTGAGGATCGCAAGCGCTACGGGTTGAACCTGATCGACGACATCCGCCGCAACGTCACCGCGGCTGCGCTGAAACGCGTCGCTCCGCGGGGCTGGATCAACGGCAACGAGGAGATCGCGGTGGCCGAACGTTACCGCAGCTCCATGAACATCAAGGCGCCCACGGTGATGTCGGTCATCGGGAAGCTCTCCGGCGGCAACCAGCAGAAGGTGGTGCTGAGCAAGTGGCTCTACACCGAACCCGAGCTGCTGATCCTGGACGAGCCGACCCGCGGCATCGACGTCGGCGCGAAGTACGAGATCTATTCCATCATCAACAAGCTGGCTGCCTCAGGGAAGGCGATCATCATGATCTCCTCTGAGCTGCCCGAGGTGCTGGGCATGTGCGACCGCGTCTACGCGCTGTCCGCCGGCCGGATCACCGGGCAGCTTCCCGTGGAAGACGCAACCCAGGAGCGCCTCATGGAGCTCATGACCAGGGAGAAGGACTGAGGCATGACCGGTACATCTAATCTCATCGAGCTCTTGACGCGGAATCTGCGTCAGAGCGGCATCTACATCGCCTTCGTGTTCATCGTCCTGCTGTTCACGGTGCTCACCGGCGGCACCCTGCTGAGCCCCGGGAACATCACGAACCTGGTGCTGCAGTACTCCTACATCCTCATCCTTGCCATCGGCATGGTGATGATCATCGTCGCCGGTCACATCGACCTCTCGGTGGGCTCCGTGGTGGCACTCACCGGCGGCGTGGCCGCCGTCGTGGTGATCCGCGAGGGAATGCCCTGGTGGGTGGGCATCATCGCCGCACTGCTCACCGGTGTGCTGGTGGGCATCTGGCAGGGCTTCTGGGTGGCGATCGTGGGCATCCCTGCGTTCATAGTGACCCTTGCGGGCATGCTGATCTTCCGGGGGCTCGCGATGCAGGTGCTGGACAACGTCTCGCTCTCGCCGTTTCCCAACGAGTATCGGCAGATCGCCGGCGGATTCTCCAACGGACTGCTCGGCGGTCCCGGCTATGACATCTTCACCCTGTTGATCTTCGCGCTGGCCTCGGTCGGGTTCGCCGTGCAGCAATGGCGCGCGCGGATGCGGAAGCTGGAGTACAAGCAGCCGGTCGAGGCGCTGTGGCTCTTCGCGATCCGGGTGCTCGCCGTGGTGGCGGTCATCATGGCCTTCGGCTGGCAGCTGGCGAACTCCCGCGGCATGCCATACGTGCTGGTCCTGCTTGCGGCACTGGTGCTGATCTATGGATTCGTCACCCAGCGCACCGTGTTCGGACGCCACATCTACGCCATGGGCGGCAACCTTGATGCTGCCAAGCTCTCCGGCGTGAAGACCAAGCGCGTGAACTTCCTGCTCTTCGTCAACATGGGCGTGCTGGCCGCCGTCGCCGGCATCGTCTACTCCGCCCGGTCGAACTCGGCGCAGCCGGCGGCTGGCAACATGTTCGAGCTCGACGCGATCGCCGCAGCGTTCATCGGCGGAGCGGCGGTCACCGGCGGCGTCGGCAAGGTCCAGGGCGCCATCATCGGTGGCCTGATCATGGCGGTGATGTCCAACGGGATGCAGATCCTGGGCATCGACCAGTCCACCCAGAACGTCGTGCGCGGCGTGGTGCTGGTGCTGGCCGTGGCCTTCGACGTCTGGAGCAAGAAGCGGTCCTCGGTCAGCGCCTGAGGCCGATCCTGCGGCGAACCCGGGACAGTCCTCGAGTGTGCGATCCAAACAGATGGTCCGGCCAGGTCAGGCCGAACTCCTGGACGGATCGCACACTCGACGACGTCCGGGCGACATCGCGCACCGTGACACCGCCCACGTCTGGAAGTATGAGGGAATGACCATCGATTCCGCACAGCACACCTCGGTAATCCGCAGCGCATGGGCCCCGGTGGACGAGCGGCGGCTCTTCCTCGGCGAAGGTGCACGCTTCCTGGAGACCGGGATCAGCCCGGTCCCGGAGACCGAGCAGCCCGGCACCGCCGCGCACCCCTTCGTGCTGGTCGACATCTTGGACGGCGCGCTGTACTCCACCACCGCCGAGCCCGGCTCGGGACTGACCCTGCAGGGCAGCCTGGACGAGCCGCTCGGCGCGGTGGCACCGGTGCGTCAGCACAGCTCTGCACCCGACGGCCGCTGGATCGCGGCGCTCGGCAAGGGCCTCGCCCTGCTGGAGCGCTGCGCCACAGGTGAGCTGCAGGTCGTGGAGACACTGGGTGAACCCGCCGCCGGCCGTTCCTCGGTGCCGCTGCGGATGAACGACGCCGTGGTCGACCCGCACGGCCGCTTCTGGGCCGGCGCCATGGCCTACGACGGCGACGCCGGGCAGGGCTTCTTGCTCCGGCTGGATCCCGACGGGTCGATCCAGATCGTGCTCGAGGACCTGGCCATCCCCAATGGTCCGGCCTTCAGCGCCGACGGGGCCACGATGTACCTCTCCGACACCCCCACCGGGTGGATCCGTCGCTACCGGGTGGACATCGCCACCGGTGGACTCGACGCCGGCGAGGACTTCATTCACATCAGCGAGGGCGGCCCCGACGGGATGACCGTCGACGCCGAAGACTGCCTGTGGTCCGCGGTCTGGGGCGGGTCCTGCCTGCACCGCTACTCACCCTCCGGGGAGCTGCTCGAGCGCATCGAAGTGCCGGTGCGCCAGCCCACTTCCATCGCGCTCAGCGCCGCGCCGCCCTACCGGGTGATGGTCACCTCTGCCACCGAGAACCTTCAGGAGCTCACCGACCACGACGGACGCGTGATCACCGCCGAGGTCAGCGTCGCGGGTCGCCCGGCGGTGAGCCATCTGCGCAGTCCCGAGCAGGAGCCGCAGGCCAACTGGGCCGGGAACCTCACCTACTCCGCCGACCGGCTGGTCCGGCCGCGCTCCATCGAGGAGCTGGCCCGGATCGTCTCCGAGTCTGACCAGGTCAAGGCGTTGGGCAGCCGGCACAGCTTCAGCTCCGTGGCCGACACCACCGGCACACTGGTCGAACTCACCGAGATGCCGCGGGTCTTCAGCCTGGACGCCGAGGCGGGTACCGTCACCTTCGACGCGGCCACCCGCTATGGGGACCTCGCCGCAGCGCTGCAGGACCAGGGCTGGGCGCTGCCGAACATGGCCTCGCTGCCACACATCACCGTGGCGGGGTCGGTGGCCACCGGCACCCACGGCTCGGGTGATCACAACCCGCCGCTGGCCTCCTCCGTGCGCAGCCTGGACATGATCCTGGCCGACGGCAGCCTGCGGACCTTCAGTCGCGGCGACGCAGACTTCGACGGTGCGGTGGTCAGCCTCGGCGCCCTCGGGGTCGTCACCACGCTCACCTTGGATGTGGTCCCCAGCTTCGAGGTCCGCCAGGACATCTACGACGGGGTCAGCTGGGCCGGCGTGCTGGAGAACTTCGAGGAGCTCACCGGCGCGGCCTACAGCGTGAGTCTGTTCACCCGGTGGGCCGGAGAGGACTTCGGGCTGGTCTGGATGAAGTCCACCCAGGAGCCTCCGGCAGAGGTGCTCGGCGTCCGCGCCCGGAGCCAGGACATCGGTCTCGCCGGAGGCCCCCCGGAGTTCGCCACCGAACAGGGCGGGCGGTGGGGCAGCTGGGACCAGCGCCTGCCGCACTTCCGGCTGGACTTCACCCCCAGCAACGGTGACGAGCTGCAGAGCGAATACCTGCTCCCGCGCGAGAATGCCGTGGAAGGACTGCGCCGGATGCGCGCCCTGGCCGCTGAGATCGAGCCGCTGCTCCTGATCAGCGAGATCCGCACGATGCCGGCGGACGAGCAGTGGCTCAGCGGTGCCTCCGGCCGGGAGACCGTCGGGTTCCACTTCACCTGGCTCCAGCGCGAGGCGGAGGTCGCGGCGCTGCTGCCGCGCCTCGAGGAACAGCTGCTCCCGCTCGGCGCCCGGCCGCACTGGGGCAAGCGGTTCGCCACCACCGAGATCGCCAGCCTCTACCCCCGACTGGGGGACTTCACACGTCTGGCCGAGGAGCTGGACCCGCATCGCACTTTCCGCAACGCGTTCCTGGAGGATCTGCTCTTCGGCTCGGAGTCGCGCAGCTGAGCCAGCCCAGGCGCCGGCGCGCCACCCACCACCAGGGCGCCGACGGCGCCGGAAAGCGGGATACATATGTGGTTCGATTCGTGGTCAGACCTGGGGCGGGTGCTGCTGATCGGCATGACCGCGTATGTCATGTTGATCCTGGTGATCCGCCTCTCGGGCAAGCGCACGCTGAGCCAGCTCAACGCCTTCGACTTCATCGTCACGGTGGCGCTGGGATCCGTGCTGGCGACGATCCTGCTCAGCAGTGATGTCTCCTGGACTGAAGGTGCGCTGGCTCTGGTGCTGCTCGCAGGGCTGCAGTTCATCCTGGCCTGGATCTCCGCGCGAGCGCCCCGGTTTCGAACGCTTATCACCGCACGGCCCGCGGTGGTGCTCTGGCATGGGGAGCTGCAGGCGGAGCAGCTGCGCCGCAACCGGCTCTCGGCCTCCGAGGTGCACCAGGCGATCCGCAGCAGCGGTGCCGGAGATCTGGGCGGCATCGCCGCCGTCGTGCTGGAGACCAACGGCACGCTCAGCGTGATCTCCACAGAGAACCTGGGTGACAGCTCAGCCCTGAGCGACCTCAACTGAGCCGGCCTGTTGGAGCGCGCCCGGCGCCACAGGAAGTGATTAGTTGCGCGGTGATGCGTTTTGCGGCACAAGGCGTAAGGTTGACGCGGATCACATTCCTGCTGCTGCCGAGGAGTCCGATTGACCGAGTCCACCGAAGTTCAACAGCCCGCCCCGACGTCCGCCGGACGCCCCCTGCGGGTGGCGATCATCGGCCATGCGTTCATGGGTGTCGCCCACACCCACGCCTGGCGGACCGCGCCGAGGTTCTTCGATCTTGACCACGCCCCCGAGCTCGCCCTGCTCGTCGGTCGCGACGCGGCCCGCACCCGGGCCGCCGCGGACCGGCTGGAGATCGCAGAGATCGAGACCGACTGGCGCCGCGCCGTCGAACGCGAGGACATCGACGTCGTCGACATCTGCACCCCGGGCAACACTCACGCCGAGATCGCCCTGGCGGCCCTGGCTGCCGGCAAGCACGTGCTGTGCGAGAAGCCGCTGGCCAACTCGGTGGCCGAGGCTGAAGCGATGACGGCCGCCGCCGCGCGGGCCGAGGCCGAGGGGGTGCGCACCTTCTGCGGGTTCAGCTACCGCCGGACCCCTGCACTGGCGCTGGCGAAGCGCTTCGTCGAGGAGGGCCGGCTCGGTGAGATCCGGCATGTGCGCGCGCAGTACCTCCAGGACTGGCTCAGCGACGCCGACACCCCGCTGAACTGGCGACTGGACAAGGACCAGGCCGGAAGCGGGGCTCTGGGCGATATCTGCGCCCATTCCGTGGATGCCGCCCAGTGGGTCTCCGGACAGCTGATCACCGGCGTCTCCGCCATGCTGCACACCTTCGTGGAGACTCGCCCGCTTGCCGGGGCGGCCGAGGGACTGGGCGGCCGCGCCGAAGCCGGCGCGCCGCGCGGCCCCGTGACGGTGGACGACGCCGCGGCCTTCACCGCGCGGTTCGACGGCGGGGCCATCGGCGTCTTCGAGGCCACCCGGTTCGCCC
Source organism: Nesterenkonia aurantiaca (assembly GCF_004364585.1). Classification (GTDB taxonomy): domain Bacteria; phylum Actinomycetota; class Actinomycetes; order Actinomycetales; family Micrococcaceae; genus Nesterenkonia; species Nesterenkonia aurantiaca. The sequence goes on from NZ_SOAN01000002.1 coordinate 106,705, forward strand.
AGGGACGCCGCAACGCCAACCGGCTGGAGATCAACGGCAGTCTCGGATCCATCGCCTTCGACTTTGAGTCGATGAACACCCTGGAGTACTTCGACGCCCGCGATGACCAGGCGGCCCAGGGCTTCCGCACCATCCAGGTCACCGACGCGGTGCACCCCTACACCGATCACTGGTGGCCGGTGGGCCACGGCCTGGGCTACGGGGACCTCTTCGTACACCAGGTGGCCGACGTCGTCGCCGCCCTGGAATCAGACACCGCGCCGCGGCCCGACTTCGCCGAGGCGCTGAAGGTCCAGCGGGTGCTCCACGCCGTGGAGGCCAGCGCACAGGACGCCAGTCGCTACACCCCGGTCCACCGACCAGAACCCCAAGACTGAGAGAGACCATGACCAAGAGCGCACTCATCGTCCGCGGCGGCTGGGACGGGCATCAGCCCGTGGAGGCCACCGAGATGTTCCTGCCCTTCCTGGAGGCCAACGGCTACCAGGTGGCGATCCATGAATCCCCGGAGGTCTACGCCGACGCCGCGACCATGGACTCGGTGGACCTGATCGTGCAGTGCATGACCATGTCCACCATCGAGAAGGACCAGCTGGAAGGCCTGCGCACCGCCGTCGCCGCAGGCTCCGGGCTGGCCGGGTGGCACGGCGGCATCGCCGACTCCTACCGAGCCAGCGACGGATACCTGCAGCTGATCGGCGGGCAGTTCGCCCACCACCCGGCGGTGCACCCCGAGGAGCGCACCGGTGAGCAGTCCGACTACTACACCCCGCATCGCATCGACATCGCACCGGAGGCCGCCGATCACCCGATCACCACCGGCATCGAGAGTTTCGACCTGGTCACCGAGCAGTACTGGGTGCTCCACGATCAGCTCATCGACGTGCTCGCCACCACCACCCTGCCCAAGCGGGACTTTGACGAGTGGGAGAAGCCGCACGTGAACCCGGCGATCTGGACCCGACGCTGGGGCCGCGGCCGAGTCTTCGTCTCGACCCCCGGGCACCGCGTCGAAGTGTTGGAGAACCCGAACGTGCGCACCATGATCGAGCGCGGCATGCTCTGGGCCAGCCGATGAGCGCCGGGGCAGGGTTACCGCAAGGATCGCCGCAGGGGTCGCCGCAAGAGTCGCCGCGTGGGGCGCACCAGGGATCGCCGCAGGCATCGACGTCCGAACCGCAGCGGACGCTCAACCTCGGGCTCATCGGAGCCGGAAACATCAGCGGCCAGTACCTGCAGACGCTGAACCGTCTCGAGGACCTGAACCTGGTCGCCGTCGCCGACCTGGATCTCGATCGGGCCCGAGAGGTGGCCGCGACCGGCGGCGCGGAAGGGGTGAGCGTCGATGAGCTGCTCGCCGCCCCGGAGGTGGACGCCGTCATCAACCTCACGATCCCGCGGGCCCACGCGGAGACCTCGCTGGCTGCGATCGCCGCCGGCAAGGGGGTCTATGTGGAGAAGCCCTTCGCCGCGACCGTGGCTGAGGGTCAGCAGATGCTCGCCGCCGCCGAAGCGGCCGGAGTGGTCATGGGCAGCGCGCCGGACACGGTGCTGGGCACCGGGGTGCAGACCGCACGCGCCGCCGTGGACGCCGGGCAGATCGGGACCCCGATGAGCGCGGTGGCCACCATGGTCACCTCCGGGCATGAGAGCTGGCACCCCAACCCTGATTTCTACTACCAGCCCGGCGGCGGACCGCTGCTGGACATGGGCCCGTACTACGTCACCAGTCTGGTCACGCTGCTGGGTCCGGTGACCTCTGTCATCGGTGCCTCCAGTGCGCTGCGGACCGAGCGCGAGATCGGGTCAGGTCCCAGAGCGGGGGAGAAGCTGAGCGTGAGCACTCCGAGCCACATCACCGGGGCGCTGATCCACGAGTCGGGCGCCATCTCCACGCTGGTGATGAGCTTCGACGGCACCGCCAGTCAGGCGCCGCCGATCGAGGTCCATGGCACCGAGGGCTCGATGGCGGTCCCGGATCCGAATCACTTCGCCGGAGACGTGCAGATCACCCACGATCGCGGCCCCTGGCAGTCGCTGGAGACCGCCGGCGGCTACGTGCAGGCGGCACGCGGCTACGGTTTGGCCGATCTGTTCTGGTCCGGCGCCTTCGACGGCGACCCCACGCTGGGCCGCGCGCAGGGAGCACTGGGTCTGCACGTGCTCGAGGTGATGGCCGGGGTGCTCAGCGCCGCGGAGACCGGCGCCTCGGTGACCATCAGCTCCCGGGCGGATCGTCCGAGCGCGGTGCCGCTGGACCCTCGATGAGTCCCTGCTTCGGGGGTCCTGCGGTGTCGGCCGAGGTGTATTGAGGCCTAGGCTTGCTGTCATGACCCCGCCCAGCTCTCGGCCCACCATGCGCGACGTCGCGGAACGCGCACGCGTGTCTCCCAAGACGGTCTCCAACGTGCTGACCGGGACCGCGCAGGTGCGCGAGCCGACCCGGCTTCGCGTGGAGCAGGCGATGCGTGAGCTGGACTTTGTGCCCAACCTCAGCGCCCGTGGGCTGCGCAACGGCCGGTCCGGAGTCATCGGGCTGGCGCAGCCGGACCTGCGGGCCGCCTTCTCGGCCAGCATGACCCACGCGGTGGTGGAGGCCGCCCACGCTCGCGGACTGGTGGTCCAGGTCGAAGAGACCGCCGCGGAGCCGGCGCGGGAACGCGACCTGGTGACCCGGGCCCGCACGCATCTGATCGACGGGATGATCCTGAATCCGGTGCGGCTGCAGGACAGCGTGGTCGAGCATCTGGACCACCTTCCGCCCATCGTGCTGATCGGCGAGGTGGAGCAGCACCGCACCGACCGGGTCTTCATCAACTCACGTTCCGCCGCCCGCGACGCGGTCCGCCATCTCTTGGCCCGCGGCGCCCGCCGCATCGTCGCCCTGGGCGGCGCGGAGCACGGGGCTGGTCTGGACAAGGCCACCCAGGGGCAGCGGCTGCGCGGATACCTCGCCGGCCTGGCCGAGGCGGAGCTTCCCGCGTCGCCTGAGCTGCAGGTGGAGGTCCCGGAGTGGACCATCGCCGGCGGTGCGGCGGGGATGCGAGAGATCCTGGAGCGGGGGGCGGAGTTCGACGCGGTCCTGGCCTTCACGGACTCGATCGCGCTGGGCGCCATGCATGAGCTGCGCAGCTGGGGGGCCCGGCTGCCCGAAGACGTGCTGGTCTGCGGCTTCGACGACGTCGAGCACGCGCGCTTCGCGGGCACCCCGCTGACCACGATCGCCTTCGACCACCAGGCCTACGCGAACGCGGCGCTGGACCTGCTGACCTCCCGGATGCGGGATCGTGGGCTGCCGCCCCGCGCGCAGGAGATCCCCTATGAGCTGCTGGCGCGCACCAGCACCCAGGGACCCCCCGCTGGCTTCTCAGGAAAAAACTCACCGATCTAGTGTGACACGGGCCACATCTGTGTAGGATGGGCGCAGTCTTTACATCGATGTAAAAGACAGCCGATCACGATTGCGGAGCTTGAGCCCGCGCACGTCCGGAGTGGTGAGTGATGACCGAACTACGCGTCAACCGTCGAAGCGTCCTGGCCGGGGGCCTCGCCGCGGCAGGCCTCGCAGCGCTCTCAGGCTGCTCCCCGGGCCAGAACGGCGCCGCGCGGACCCTGCAGTTCTGGCACCTGCTCAGCGGAGGCGACGGCATCGCCCTGCAGGGCCTGATCGACGGGGTGAACTCCGCCCACCCCGAGTTCCACGTCCGGCCCACGGTGCTCGCCTGGGGTGCGCCCTACTACACGAAGCTCTCTATGGCCGGCGCCGGAGGCCGCGCACCCGAGCTCGCGGTGATGCACTCCTCCCGCGTGCCCGGCTACGTCCCCGGCGGTCTGCTGGACCCCTGGGACTTGAACCGGTTCCGCGAGCTCGGCGTGGACGAGTCCACCTTCAGCGAACCGGTCTGGAACTCCTCGGTGGTCGACGGAGAGCTCTACAGCGTCGCCCTCGACGCGCATCCGTTCATCGCGCTCTACAACACCGACATCTGCGAACAGGCTGGGGTGTTGGACTCCGATGGTCAGCTGCTGCGCCCCAGCGATCCCGAGGAGTTCCGCGAGATGTGTCGCGAGATCGCCGGGGTCACCGGGACCCACGGCCTGTCCTACGGATTCATCGGCGACGGCCAGCAGATGTGGCGGCTGTTCTACACGCTCTACTGCCAGCACGGGGCCGAGATGACCTTCCCCCCGGGGGGCCAGGTGGAGATGGGCCCCGAGGCCTTCGCCGCGGTGCTGGAGTTCATGCACTCCCTGGCCGACGGCGAGATCGCCGCCCAGCGCGGCACCATCGATGTGGCGATCGCCGAGTTCGCCGCGCAGCGCTCGGGCATCCACTTCACCGGCGTCTGGGAGCTGCCCGCGATGCAGGACGCCGGAGTGCCGGTCGGGGCGACCATGATCCCACCGCTCTTCGGCGGGAACGCGGTCTACGCGGACTCGCACTCCTTCGTGCTCCCGCACCAGAGCGAACCCGACGAGCAGGCCCGCCACGACACCTACACCGTGGTCGCAGACCTGCTGAAGTCCTCGCTGACCTGGGCGGCAGCAGGCCATATTCCGGCCTACCTGCCGATCGTGGAGGACCCGGCGTACGCCGAGCTCACGCCGCAGGCGGAGTACGCCGAGGCCGCGGACTATCTGGTCTATGACCCGGTGGCCTGGTTCACCGGATCCGGATCCAACTTCGTCCAGCAGTTCGGCCAGATCGTCGGCGGTGCGGTGGTCTCGGGCAGCGGCTATGCCGAGGCCGCGGAAGGCTTCCGCAGCTATGTGAACACCATGCTCGCCCAGCCCAATCCCGCCGATCCCCAGGGAGAACGGTCATGACAGATGTGATGGCAGACCGCAGCGCGGTCGGACCCGATCCGGAGGTGACGCCGGGAGCGGCGTCTGGTCCGCGTCCCGCTCCGCCCACTCAACGACAGGCCAGGCGCCGCGGCCAGCTGGCCGCGTGGGCCTTCCTGGCCCCGTTCATGGTGGCCTTCGTGCTCTTCGTGATCTGGCCGCTGGTCCACGGGGTCTTCCTGTCGCTGACCGATCAGTCCCTGACCGGCTCCGGCGGCAGCTTCATCGGCCTGCAGAACTACTCCGAGGCGCTCTCCGACGCCGTGATGTGGCGCTCGATCGGCAACACGGTGTGGTTCACCGTGCTCACCACGGTGCCGCTGGTGCTCATCGCGCTGATCATGGCGCTGCTGGTGAACACCGGGCTGCCCGGCCAGTGGCTGTGGCGGCTCTCGTTCTTCATGCCGTTCCTGCTCGCCTCCACGGTGATCTCACAGATCTGGGTCTGGATCTTTAACCCCGAGATCGGCGCGGCGAACGAGATCCTCAGCGCCGTCGGCCTCGAACCGATCGCCTGGCTGCAGACCGCCAACGTCGACCTGATCTCGATCGCCATCGCGACCATCTGGTGGACCGTGGGCTTCAACTTCCTGCTCTACCTCGCGGCGCTGCAGAACATCCCGACGCTGCAGTATGAGGCCGCGGCGGTCGACGGGGCCGGTCCCTGGCGGCAGCTGTTCTCGATCACGCTGCCGCAGCTGGGGCCGGTCACCGGAGTGATCCTGATCCTGCAGATGCTGGCCTCGCTGAAGCTCTTCGACCAGGCCTATCAGATGATGAACGGCAATTCCTCGGAGAGCTCACGCCCGATCGTGCAGTACATCTTCGAGGCCGGCTTCGTGGGCTACCGCTTCGGCTACGCCTCGGCCATCTCCTACATCTTCTTCGTGCTCATCGTCTTAGTGGGCATCGCGCAGATGATCGTGCTCCGCCGCCGGAAGGAAGACTCATGAGCACCACGACCATGACCAAGATCGATGCCCCCGTAGCCGATGTCACCCAGGTGAGACGGACCAACCGGATGCCGGGGGAGAAGCCCTTCGGGCTGCTCCGGATCCTCGCGTTCGCCGCCCTGGTGCTCATGGCGCTGCTCTGGCTGCTCCCGGTCTTCTGGGCGCTGGTGACCTCCTTCAAGACCGAGACCGACGCCGCCTCCGGAGGCCTTGACCTCATCGGCCCCAGCGGCTTCACCACCCAGGCCTTCGAAGCGATCCTCTCCCAGGGCAACGTCTACATCTGGGCGCTCAACAGCCTCTGGACCTCCGCGGTGATCACTGCGATCACCGTGGCGATCTCCGCGCTGGCCGCCTACGCGTTCTCCCGGCTCCAGTTCAAGGGCAACCGCTGGCTCTTCCTGATGGTCATCGCCTCGATCATCGTGCCTTCCCAGGCCCTGATCATCCCGCTCTACTACCAGATGCTGACCTTCAACATGGTCGACACCTACTGGGGGCTGATCCTCCCGCAGGTCGTGATGGCGCCGATCGTGTTCATCCTGAAGAAGTTCTTCGACGCGGTGCCCGTGGAGCTCGAAGACGCGGCCCGGGTCGACGGTGCAGGCCGGCTGCGGGTGTTCTTCTCCGTGGTGCTCCCGCTCTCACGCCCGATCCTCGGCGCGGTCTCGATCTTCGTGTTCATCCAGGCCTGGAACAACTTCCTGTGGCCCTTCCTGATCATCAACGACACCACCCTGATGACGCTGCCGGTCGGGCTGCAGACCGTGCTCAGCGCCTACGGCGTGCAGTACTCCCAGGTCATGGCGCAGGCGGTGCTCGCCGCGCTGCCGCTGGTCATCGTGTTCCTGTTCTACCAGCGCCAGATCGTGAAGGGGGTGGCGACCACCGGCTTCGGCGGCCAGTGACCCGATCCGCCAGCCCGAGCAGTCCCGATCCAGCAGTCTCGACTTAACAGCCCTATCCAGCAGTCCAGACCCATCAGGCGCACCACGCAGCGCACCCCCCCCCGATCACAAGGAGCACCATGTCCCACGCCCGCATCATCGTCGACCGTGACTTCACCATCGCCGATGTCTCCCCGCGACTCTTCGGCTCCTTCGTGGAGCATATGGGCCGCTGCGTCTACACGGGGATCTACGAGCCCGGCCATCCGGAGGCCGATGACCAGGGATTCCGCAAGGATGTGATGGCCCTGGCCAAGGAGCTCGGCGCCACCGTCGTGCGCTACCCCGGCGGCAACTTCGTCTCGGGCTATAACTGGGAGGACGGGGTCGGTCCGCGCGAGGATCGGCCGGTGCGGATCGACGGCGCCTGGCACACCATCGAGACCAACGCCTTCGGCCTGCATGAGTTCGTCGAATGGGCCAAGCGCGCGGACATGGAGGTTATGGAGGCGATCAACCTGGGCACCCGTGGCGTGGACGAGGCCCGGGCGCTGGTGGAATACGCCAACCACCCCTCCGGCACCTACTGGTCGGATCTCCGCCGCGAACACGCCGCCGCCGCAGGTACCAGCGAGGAGCCCTTCGACATCAAGCTGTGGTGCCTGGGCAACGAGCTCGACGGCCCCTGGCAGATCGGGCACAAGACCGCCGAGGAATACGGCCGGCTCGCCCAGGAGGCCGCGAAGGCGATGAAGCTGGTGGACCCGGACATCGAGCTGGTCGCCGTGGGCTCCTCGGGCAAGCAGATGCCGACCTTCGGCACCTGGGAGCAGACCGTGCTCAGCCACACCTATGACGAGGTCGACTACATCTCGATGCACGCCTACTACCAGGAGCACGACGGCGACGCCGCCTCGTTCCTGGCCGAGGCGGTGAACATGGACGGCTTCATCGACGGGGTGGTCGCGACCATCGATGCGGTGAAGGCGGCCGGGAAGCACACGAAGCAGATCGACATCTCCTTCGACGAGTGGAACGTCTGGTACCAGCAGGGGGTCGACTCCGAGGATCAGCCGGAACAGGTGGCCAAGGAGTGGAAGTCTCATCCGCGATTGATCGAAGACAAGTACTCGGTCACGGACGCCGTCGTCGTGGCCACCTTGATGCACTCGCTGCTGCGCCACGGCGACCGGGTGCGGATCGCGAACCAGGCGCAGCTGGTCAACGTGATCGCTCCGATCCGGTCGGAGGAGAACGGGCCGGCCTGGCGGCAGACCATCTTCTGGCCCTTCGCGCGGATCGCCGAGCTGGCCACCGGCGAGATCCTGCGCCTGGTCGTGGACGCGGATCAGCAGCACACCGAGCGGCACGGCGACGTGGACATCATCGACGCCGCCGCTACCTACGACGCAGAGACCGGGGCGCTGAGCCTGTTCGTCGCGAACCGCGGGCTGGAAGAGGCCGCTGAGGTCTCCCTGGACCTGCGCGGGTTCACCGCCAGCGAGGTGCTGCGCGCGGAGGTGCTGACCATCCCCGAGGGAGGTGACCGGCATACCGCCAATGACCTCGAGAGCCAGGAGGCTGTCGGGCTGGTGCCGCTTCAGGGCGTCCGACTGAGTGAGTCGGGACAGGGCGAGTCGGGGCAGAGCGGTGCGGTCACCATGAGCCTGCCGGCACTCTCCTGGGCGGTGGTGCAGGTAAAGGTCGCCTGAGCTAGACGGAAGGCTTGGCGCAGGGGTGGGCGCACGGCCGGATCGGTGGCATCGTGTGAGACAAGCGCCGAACGCGGTGCGCCCATCACGTACCGTCCACAGTCGTGAAATTCCACAGTCGCCGAAGCGACCGGTCTAGGAGCACTCAATGGTTCAGCGTCAACTGCCCAAGCCGCGCGACATCGCGCCGCTGATGAAGTTCAAGAAGTTCGACTTCAATGCCTCCCGCCGTCGGCTCTCCGCGGCGCTGACCATCGAGGACCTGCACAAGATCGCCAAGCGGCGCACTCCGAAGGCCGCGTTCGACTACACCGACGGCGCCGCGGAGGGCGAGTTCTCGCTGACCCGGGCCCGGGAGGCGTTCCAGGACATCGAGTTCAACCCCTCGATCCTGCGCGACGTCTCTGAGGTCGACACCTCCTGCGAGATCTTCGGCGGACGCTCCGCGCTGCCCTTCGGGATCGCGCCCACCGGGTTCACCCGGCTGATGCAGACCGAAGGCGAGATCGCCGGAGCCACCGCGGCCGGGGCCGCCGGGATCCCGTTCACCCTCTCCACCCTGGGCACCACCAGCATCGAGGCGGTCCAGGAGGCCAACCCGCACGGGCGCAACTGGTTCCAGCTCTATGTGATGAAGGACCGCGAGATCTCCTATGACCTCACCGAGCGTGCCGGCAAGGCCGGGTTCGACACCTTGTTCTTCACCGTGGACACCCCGGTGGCCGGGGCCCGGCTGCGGGATAAGCGCAACGGGTTCTCGATCCCGCCGCAGCTGAGCCTGGGCACCGTTCTCAACGCGATCCCGCGACCGTGGTGGTGGTATGACTTCCTGACCACGCCGCCGCTGGAGTTTGCCTCGCTGACCTCTACCGGGGGCACGGTGGGGGAGATGCTGGATAAGGCGATGGATCCTTCGATCAGCTTCGAGGACCTGAAGATCATCCGTGCGCTGTTCCCCGGGAAACTGGTGGTCAAGGGGGTGCAGAACGTGGAGGACGCGAAGAAGCTCGCGAGCCTCGGGGTGGACGGGATCGTGCTCTCGAACCACGGGGGCCGTCAGCTGGACCGGGCCCCGGTGCCGTTCCATCTGCTGCCCGAGGTGGTCCGTGAGGTCGGAGACGACCTCGAGGTGACCATTGATACCGGGATCATGAACGGCGCTGACATTGTGGCCTCGATCGCGCTGGGCGCGAAGTTCACACTGATCGGGCGGGCTTATCTCTATGGGTTGATGGCCGGTGGTCGGGCCGGGGTGGATCGGACCATCGAGATCTTGGCCGATCAGGTGGAGCGCACGATGCTGCTGCTGGAGGTCCCGAATTTGGCGGAGCTTGAGCCCAAGCACGTGACCCAGCTCGAACGTCTGGTCCCGCGCGCCCGCTGACCCTGCCTTCCTGCGTGCTGGCCTTCTGGGTGCTGAGGGGTGAGGCTCAGCGCTTGGACGCGCGGTAGCCCGCGTTCCGGGCGCCCGCCGTGGTGGCGAAGCACTCTTCGGGCTTGGTCGCCTTGTAGTACGCCCCGCTGGGCACGTGGTAGATCCCGGAATTGGCGTTGCCCTTGACCGGGTAGCCCTTCGGGCAGTGGAAGGTCGAGGACGTGATCTTCACGCTGGTCGGCTTCTTCACCGGGGCCGGCGACTTCACCGCAGCGGTCGACGCCGAGGTGCGGGTCAGCGTGGTGTGTCCGGACCTCTTGCCGGTCACCTGTACCGAGATCCGCTTGCCCTGGTGAGCCGAGGAGATCTTGTAGGTCCGGCTGGTCGCGCCCTTGATCGCGGTGCCGTTGGCACGCCACTGATAGGAGAAGGACGTCGACGATGTCCACGTCCCGACGCTGGCCGAGAGGGCCTTCCCGGTGGTCGCCGAACCGCTGATCTTCGGAGTGGAGGAGCGCGCCACTTTCAGCGTGGCCGCAGAGGTCTTCGAGGCTGTGGTGTACCCGGAGCGCTTGCCGGTGACCTGCACGGTGATCCGTTTGCCCTGCTGCGCGGTGGTCGGAGTGAAGCTGCTGCGGGTGGCGCCGCTGATCGCTCTGCCCTCGGCGGACCAGCGGTAGCTCAGCGATGTCCCACTGGTCCAGGTGCCCGGCTTCGCGGTGAGCTTCGTGCCCACGGCGGCGGCGCCGGAGATCGTCGGCGTGGGGGCGCGCAGGGTCTTCAGCGCAGCGCGGCTCGTGGTGAGATCGACCCCGGCTGAGACTGAGGCTGAGGCTGCCGGCGCAGAGGCGCTGACCGCGGAATAGGTGAGCGGCGGCGTCGTCGGCTCTGGGGGTGGCGCGGAGGCGCCGATCAGAGTGGCGGCAAGAACGGTGGTGGTCAGGACCGTGGCGAGGGTCCGCCAATGCTGGGAGGTGCCCATGGCGTTGGTCTCCAGTGTGAGGCGTCCGCTGCGCGGGACGGGGCGGCACCAGGATCTGCTCCTGAACAGTGTGATCATATAGCGGAACATGCCGATGTCCACCGCCCTGCGGAACCCCACCCTTCCTGGGTGGTTGAGTCTTCCGGCAGGAACGTATCGACCAGAGAACCCAACCGCCCAGGAGGGGTGGGGCTGGGGCTGGGGCCGGTGTCGCAGGGCTTCACGACCCTGCCAGGCGCGGCGTTTCATGCGACCATGGAAAAGGTCTGTTTCTCCATACATCTCGAGAGTGAGGCGGGAGCACCGCATGGTGAATGCACCCCTGCACATCATCACCCTGGTCAAGTGGGTCCCCGATGCCCAGCTGGAGCGTCGCTACAACGCCGAGGGGCGCATCGACCGCGCTGAGGGCGTGCTCAGCGAACTCGATGAATACCCGCTGGAGGCCGCCCTGCAGCTGCGCGAGGCCGCGGCGGACCGTGAGGTGCGGGTGACCGCGCTGACCATGGGTCCCGCCGGGGCCAGCACCGCCGCGAAGAAGGCCCTGCAGATCGGCGCCGATGACGCCTATCAGCTCACCGATGAGGCCCTGATCGGGGCGGACATCTGGGCCAGCTCGGTGGCGCTGAAGGCCGCTGTGGAGACCGTGGCTGGAGCCGGAGAGTTCGACTCCGGCGAGCCCGAGTACCTGGTGCTCACCGGCATGGCTTCTGAAGAGGGCGAATCCGGCGCGATCCCCGCCCAGCTGGCCGAGCGCCTCGGCGCCCACGTGGTCACCTACGCCACCGGCCTGGAGCTGACGCCGGACCGTCTCGTGGTCACCCGCTCCGGCGGCACCGAGTCGCAGAAGGTCGCGGTGGCGATGCCCGCCGTCGTCTCGGTCACCGATCAGGCCAACGACCCGCGCTACCCCAACTTCAAGGCCATCATGGCTGCGAAGAAGAAGCCGCTCACCCGGCTCAGTCTCGCCGATATCGGGCTGCGCGCCGAAGAGGTCACCGCGAGGGTCCGGGTGCTGAGCACCACCGCGCGTCCGCCGCGCACCGCCGGAGAGATCATCACCGATGAAGGGGACGCCGGTCTGAAGGTCGTCGAATTCCTCGCGAAGGAGCGTCTGCTGTGAGCAATGTCCTGGTCTTCTTCGATGTGCTCGGCGATGCGCTGAGCCCGACCCAGCGCGAGCTGATCGCGCAGGCCCAGTCGCTGGGCGAGGTCCATGTCGCCGTCGGCGCCTACCAGGGCGACCCCACCCCGGCGCTGGCCATCGCCGGCCTCGGTGAGGTCTACCTCGCCGAGACCAGCCTGCCCGCCCCTGAGGTCGCCGTGGTGGACCTGCTCGAGACCGCCGTCGCGGAATGCGAGGCCGAGGTCATCCTGGGCTCCTCCACCGCGGACATCACCGACGCCCTGGCCCGGCTCGCCGTGCGCCTGGACACCGGGATCATCTGCGGTGTCGCGGCGCTCAACGGTGAACTCATCGCCACGAAGTCGGAGCTGGCCGGCTCCTATACGACGACCTCGCAGCTGATCCCGGGCCCGGGTCGGCCGCTTGTCGCGACCTTCAAGCCGAACAGCCTCGACCCGCAGCGGGTCGACGCCCTCCTGCACGCCGGAGACCAGCCCGACGGCACCGTGCTGCCGGTGCGCCCCTCCGAGGGGGGCGTCGAGATCCTCGAGCGCACCGCCCTGAAGGTCTCCGCCCGTCCAGCCCTGGCGGAGGCGCGCGTGGTCGTCGCCGGCGGTCGCGGCGTCGAAGGGGACTTCACCCCGCTGGAGGACCTCGCCGATGAGCTCGGCGCCGGACTGGGCGCCTCCCGGGCGGCCACCGACGCCGGCTGGATCGAACACGCCGCTCAGGTGGGCCAGACCGGGGTCACCGTCTCCCCGCAGCTCTACATTTCCGCCGGGATCTCCGGCGCGATCCAGCAGCGCGCGGGCATGCAGACCGCCGGCACCATCGTGGCGATCAACAAGGACGAGGACGCTCCGGTCTTCGAGATCGCCGACTTCGGCGTGGTGGGGGACCTGCACGAGGTCATTCCGCAGATGATCGAGGAGCTGCGCCGCCGCAAGGGGTGACCCTGCGCATCGCCACCACCCCGCTCATCACGCCGACCATTCTCGGAGGAGACACATGCCTCACCCCACGGCCCGCTTCGCGCTGGGTCCCGCCCTGCTCTTCTGCCCGGCCAGCCGGCCGGAGCTCTTCGCCAAGGCTGCCGGTGCCGCAGACGCGGTGATCATCGACCTTGAGGACGCGGTGATCTCCGGAGAGAAAGACATCGCCCGGAACAATATGGTCCAGGCGCTGAACTGGGGAGACGGGTCCATGGACCCGAGGCGGACCCTGGTGCGGGTCAACGCTCCGGCCTCGGGCGAGCTGGAGGCGGACCTGCGCGCGCTTTCGGGCACCGAGATCAGCTATGTCGTCATCGCCAAGGCCGAACAGACCGAGCTCCTGGACCAGGTGGCCGCCGCGCTGCCCGGCGTCGGGCTGATCCCGCAGATCGAGACCCCGGTGGGGGTGCTCAACGACCTGGCCCTGGCGCAGCACCCGGCCACTGTGGCGCTGCTCTGGGGGACCGAAGATCTCATCGCCGGCATCGGCGGCACCACCTCGCGCAACAACGACGGCTCGCAGCGCGAGATCATCCGGTTCACCCGCAATCGACTGCTGCTCACCGCCGGCGCCGTGGGCGTGCCGATCATCGACGCAGTCTTCACCCGGGTCCCTGACCTGCAGCGACTGGCGGTGGAGACCGAGGACGCCTGCGCCTCCGGGTTCATCGGCAAGGCCTGCATCCACCCCAAACAGATCGCCCCGATTCGGCAGGCCTACACGCCCACCGCCAGCGACCTGGAATGGGCCAAGGGCGTCATCGCCGCCTTCGAGAACACCGCCGGGCTGACACCCGGCGCCGGACATCGTGCAGACCCGGACCTGGCCGGCGCGTTCAGCTTCCGCGGTGAGATGATCGACATGCCGGTGATCACCCAGGTCCAGCGCATCCTCACCCGCTTCGAGTCCATCGGCAAGGTCGTCTGAGCCGCACCCCACGCGACTCAGCGCCGCCCCGCTCGCTCACCTGCGCCCCAGCGCACGCTTCCCGCACCGCCCGAAAGGTGACCCACCCACGATGTATACCGGTTTCTACGAGGAGATCCACGAGGAGTTCCGCGAGGTGGTGCGCGAGTTCGTCGCCCGCGAGGTCACCCCGCACTACCAGGCGTGGGAGTCTGCGCACATGATGGACCGCTCGCTATGGCTTGCCGCGGCGGAGAACGGGCTGCTCGGCCTCGCCGTGGACGAGGAGCATGGCGGCATGGGGCTGGGGGACTACCGGTTCCGGATGATCCTCGACGAGGAGCTGGCCCGCGCCGACGCGCTCGCGGTCTCCCTGGCCCTCCACCTCCACGACGACTGGGTGCTCCCCGCGCTGCTGAAGTTCGGCTCTGCCGAGCAGCAGGCGGCCTGGCTGCCCCGCTTCATGGACGGCTCCTTCGTCTCCTCGGTGGCGTTCACCGAGCCCGGCGCCGGCTCCGACCTGCGCGCGGTGCGCACCAAGGCGGTCAAGAACGACGACGGCGGCTGGACCCTCGATGGGCAGAAGACCTTCATCGGCAATGGCATCTCCGGCGACGGCGCCCTGGTGCTGGCCCGGACCGACGGCTCCGACGTGCGCCAGCGCGGCTCCGAGAGCTCCTTCAGCCTGTTCCTGGTCGAGAAGCGGGACAACCCCGGCTATCAGCCTGGCCGCCAGCTGGAGAAGATGGGCCTCAAGGCCTCCGACACCGCCGAGCTGTTCTTCGCCGGGGTGCAGATCCCTCATGCGAACCTGATCGGGGAGCAGGGCCGCGGCCTGGACTACGCCAAGGCGATCCTGCCGCAGGGCCGGCTCGGGATCGCCACCTCTGCCGCGGCGATCACCGCCGAGGTGCTGCGCCAGACGCTGAGCTACGTGGCGCAGCGGCAGACCTTCGGGCAAGCGGTGAGCGAATATCAGAACACCCGGTTCCAGCTCGCTGAGCTGCAGGTGGGGCTGGAGGCCACGCAGCGCTATGTCGCGGCCACCGTGGACGCCTTCAACGCCGGGGAGCTGGACCTGGTGACCGCGTCGAAGGCGAAGCTCTTCGCCAGCGAACGAGCGAAGGCCTCGGTGGACGCCTGCCTGCAGCTTCACGGCGGCTACGGCTACATCCTGGACTACCCGGTGGCCCAGGCCTACCTCGCGGTGCGCCTGCTCACGATCTTCGGCGGCACCAGCGAGATCCTCAAGGAGACCATCGCCGCGGAGCTGGGCTGATCAGCCCAGCACCCGGGTCATGAACACGCTGTTCGGATCTGGGGTGTAGCGCCCGAACGGCGGGCACTGGGTGAACCCATGCCGCGCATAGAGCCTGCGCGCCGCGGCGAAGTAGTCCTCCACCCCGGTCTCCAGACTCAGCCTGGTGTAGCCGCGAGCACTCGCCACCGCCAGCAGATGGGTCAGCATCCTGGCCGCCACACCCTGCCCGCGCGCGGCGGCCGCGGTGCGCATGGTCTTGATCTCTCCGTGCTCAGGGTCCAGCTCCTTGAGAGCCGCGCATCCGGCCAACACCTCGGCGGGCTCGAACCATGCGCTCCAGAACGTCATCCCGGGCCCGGCCAGCGCGTCGAGGTCCAGGGCGTGGATGCTCTCCGGCGGAGAGGTGGCGTGCATGTCCTGCAGATGTTCGACGATGAGTGCCCGCACGGCCGGATGATCCAGGGTCCCCTCGGTGATGCGCATGCTCGATATTCTGCCACCGGCGACGGCACGGACTAGTCTGACCTTCGTTCCCTGCGCTGGTCAGCGTCTGGGGCCTGGAGCAGCAGGAGAACGGAACACCATGAGCACAGCAGCACCCACGGCTACGCAGCGACGCCGGGGCTCCACTCTGATCTACCTCTTCGGCGCCCTGGGCGGGCTGAACTGGGGTTATGACACCGGAGTGATCTCCGCGGCGCTGGTGTACCTGCGCCGGGACTTCGAGCTGAGCAGCTGGGCCGAAGGTGGGATCGTGACCGGCCTGATGGTCGGCGCCGCCATCGGGGCCTGCCTGGGCGGCGGGCTCTCCGACCGCTATGGCCGGCGGGCCGTGCTGCTGATCACCGCCGCGCTGTTCCTGATCGCTCCGCTGGGGATGGCCTTCGCGCCCAACGCCGAGGTGCTCTTCGCCGCCCGGCTGGTGGTCGGGCTCGGCACCGGCCTGGCCGCCGTCGTGCTGCCGGTGTATCTCTCCGAGATCGCTCCGGCGCGGATCCGCGGCCGGGTCACCGCCTCCTATGTGCTGGCGATCGTGATCGGGCAGTTCCTCGGGTTCGTGGTCGGGGTGGCCTTCGCCCCGGTGGAGTCCTGGCGCTGGATGCTGGGCCTCTCGGTGATCCCCTCGGTGCTCTTCGCGCTGGGGCTCACCGTGGTGCGCGAGACCCCGCGCTGGCTGGTCCACCGCGGCCGGGAGGTCGAGGCCGAGGCGATGCTGCTGCGCGACCGGACCCCCGAGGAGGCCCGCCGGGAACTCGGCGAGATCCACGAGGTCCACGAGGCGGAACAGCGCGAGGGCGTCACCGGTCTGCGTGCGCTGCGCAGGCCCTGGGTGCTCTCGATCCTCGGGGTGGGCTTCGGGCTCGGGGTCTATCAACAGGTCATGGGCATCAATGCGGTGCTCTACTACGCGCCCACCACCTTGCAGAACGTCGGCTTCTCCGACGAGGGCGCGATCGGCTCCAACCTGATCATCGGCGCGCTGAACATCGCCGCGGTCTGGATCGCCATCTGCTACACCGACCGCTGGGGACGCCGCCCGATGCTGCTGATCGGCGCCCTGGGCACCTCGCTGGCGCTCGCGGTGCTCGCCGTGGTGAACCTGGTCATGCCGGCCCCCGAGGGGCTCGGCGGACTGGGCATCGCCACGCTGGCCTGCCTGGCCGTGTTCATCTTCATGTTCCAGGTCAGCTGGGGGGCCCTGGTCTGGGTGGTGCTCGGAGAGATCTTCCCGCTGGGCGTGCGGGCCGCCGCCATGGGTGTTGTCACCACGGCACACTGGCTGGCCAACGGCCTGGTCTCGCTGCTGTTCCCGACCGCGCTCGCCGCCTTCGGCGTGGGCTGGATCTTCGCCGGGTTCTCCCTGATCTGCTTCACCGCCTTCCTCTTCACCTTCAAGAAGGTCCCGGAGACCAAGGAGCGCACGCTGGAACAGATCGAGACCGCGTTCCGCCGAGCCGGCTGAACCCCCCGGAAGGTCGACGCTGACCAGCACCGACGCATGGAACCAGCGGTGCTTCAAACCGTCGAACCCTTGACAGTCAATGTGGCTTCCACCACATAATGGCCCTCGGACAGCTGTCCGAATCTTGCGGCGCCCTTGCAGCGTCGGCAGTCCCGACTCCGCCGCGAGAGGAGAGGTCCCTATGACCATGAGCTTCAGCCACCAGACCTTGGGTCAGCGGGTCTGCTTCGGCGCCGGAAACCTGACCACCGATGTGCGCAGCGAGACGAAGCGTCTCGGCGCCCAGCAGATCCTGCTGATCGCCTCCGGCAGCGCGCAGCGCGCCGCCGATGAACTCCATGCCACGCTGCGCATCGCCCACCGGCTCGACGGCGCCCGGCAACACGTCCCGGTGGAGGAGGTCGAGCTGGCCTGTGATGCCGCGACCCAGGCCCAGGCGGATCTGATCCTGTGCGTGGGCGGGGGCTCCGCCATCGGGCTCGGCAAGGCGGTCGCCCTGAAGACCCGTGCCCCGATCCTCGCGGTGCCCACCACCTACGCGGGCTCGGAGGCGACCAATATCTGGGGTGTCACCGAGGCCGGCGCCAAGGCCACCGGAGCCGACGACGTGGTCCTGCCGAGAACCGTGGTCTACGACGCGGAGCTGGTGCGTGACCTCCCGGCCGAACTGGCCAGCGCCTCCGGGATGAATGCGCTGGCCCACTGCATCGACTCCTTCTGGGCCCCTCACGCGGATCCGCTGAACCGCCTGGGGGCGGAGGAAGCCATCCGGGCCCTGCGCCGGGGGATGGCGCCGCCCGCCGAGGGACCGAGCCGCAGCCTCGAGGCGAGCCAGCAGCTGCAGTACGGCGCCTATCTCGCCGCCACTGCCTTCGCCTCAGCGGGCTCCGGGCTGCACCACAAGATCTGCCATGTGCTGGGCGGATCCTTCGGCCTGCCGCACGCCCAGACCCACGCCGTGATGCTGCCCCATGTGCTCGCCTTCAATCTGGGATCAGCCCCGGAGGCGGGGAAGCGCATCGCGGCGGCGCTGGGAGCCGCAGACCCGCTCGAGGGGCTCAGCGGGCTGCGCGCCCAGATCGGAGCTCCGCGCGCGCTGCGCGACCACGGGCTCAAGGAGGCGGACCTCGAGCGCGCCGCGGAGCTGATCCTCGGCGTCGTCCCGGCCAGCAACCCGCGCGAGATGGCCCTCGAGGACGCCGCCCAGCTGATCCGCGCCGCATGGGCCGGCGATGACCCCGCCACAGATGCTTTCAGTCACAGATCGCAGCAGTCACTTCCATAGAAGGGCACCACCATGACGTATCTGCTCGGCTCCCACCACGTGACGCTCTCCGTGGGCAAGGCCCAGGAGGACGTGGACTTCCACACCAAGGTCCTGGGCATGCGGTTCATCAAGAAGACCGTGCTCTACGACGGCTCCATCCCGATCTATCACCTCTACTATTCCAACGCCCACGGTGACCCCTCCGCCGTGGTCACCACCTTCCCCTGGGCGCAGCAGGGCCGCTTCGGCACCCGGGGCACCAACCAGGCCCGCGAGGTGATGCTCGCGGTGCCTGCCGGCTCACTGGACTTCTGGGCGCAGCGACTGGGCTCGATGCAGATCGAGCATCAACAGTCCGAGCTCTTCGGTGAACGGCGCCTGGCGTTCAACCATCCCTGCGGACTCGAATACGTGCTGGTGGGAGTGCACGGCGACGCCCGGGTGGGACACCCCGGTCATGGGGTGCCGCCGGAGCACGCGGTGCATGGGATCTACGGGATGGGCATCCATGTCTACGACCAGGACCGGATGGTCGACTTCGCCAAGGATGTGTTCTTCCTCGGCGGGGAGATCGCCGAGGCCGGTGACGTGGCCCGGTTCAAGGTCGGTTCCGATGAGTTCGGCAACTGGGTGGAGCTGCGCGGCAACCGCACCGACGACCAGGGCACCTGGCGCTTCGCCGCGGGCACCTACCACCACTTCGCCTGGAACTTCGACACCCTGGAGAACCAGGAGGCCTCCAAGTTCGAGATCGAGGGCGCCGGCTACACCGACATCTCCGAGCTGAAGGACCGCACCTACTTCAAGTCCCACTATGTGCGCACCCCCGGCGGGGCGCTGTTCGAGCTCGCGGTGACCCACGCCGACGGCGGCTGGGACTGCGACGAGTCCCCCGAGGAGCTCGGCCAGAAGTTCATGCTGCCCCCGCAGTTCGAGCACGAGCGCGAGCACATCATGTCCCAGCTCGAGCCGCTGCGCGTGGAGGACTGATCCGCCGTGCCCAGCCATGACCAGCTTGCTCTCGTGCACCACGGCGTCGCCGCCGAGGACGCCCGAATCGTGGTGTACGGGGTCCACGGTCGCACCCAGAGCCCACAGTTCTTCATCGACCTCGCCGCACGCCTGGAGCTGGAAGGGGTCTGCTGGTGGCTGCCCACCGCGGCGGATCACTCCTGGTATCCGGGGAAGTTCATGGAGCCGCTCGAGTCCAACCAGCCGCAGCTGGACCAGGCGCTGGGGGTGATCCAGGATCAGCTCTCGCATCTGCTCCAGACGCGCGACGCCGGAGGGGCCCCGGTGATCGTCTTCGGCTTCTCCCAGGGTGCGTGCCTGTTGGCCGAACATCTGCTGGTCTCACAACCGCGGGTCGACGGCGCCCTGCTGCACACCGGCGGCTATCTGGGGCCCCGGGCGCGCAGCTTCGCCGCGGCGCCCGACCCTGGCCTGAGCGGACTCGCGGTGGAGCTGTTCAGCGCCGACGAGGATCCCTGGGTGCCGCTGCACCGGGTCAAGGACACCGCCGCGGCGTTCGAGGGTCTGGCCGGGGTGACCACGCTGAGCGTCTACCGCGACGAAGAGCACCACATCACCGAGGACGGCGCCGCCCGGATCCGCGAGTACCTCAACCGGCACGCCCGGGCCTGAGCCGGCCGGTGCCTGGTGCGTCCGCGGGCTCAGCGCAGCTCGTTCGCCAACCGCTGGATCGCCGCCGGGCCCACCAGGTCCCCGGTGAGCAGCGGCAGCCTGTCCACCGGCACCCCGGGCATCAGCTCGGACAGCGAATCGAGGTGTCGCTGCTCCTGGGCTCGGCGCTGCGCCAGGTACTCCCCGGCATCGGTGGGGGAGAGCCGATTGACCACCAGCCCGCCGACCTCCACGCCGGCCTCGCGCAGCTGGGCGCAGAGCGCCACCGATTCCAGGACCGGCAGCCGCTCGGGGGTCAGGACGATCACGAAGCTGCAGGTCTTCGGGTCCGAGAGGACTTCGCGCATCATCTCGAACCGTGCCTTCCGCCGGGTCAGCACCTGACGGATCCGCTGGTCGCGATTGCTCGGAGAGGTCTTGGCGGGGTCGTCCTCGCCGTCGAGGACCCGCACTGCGGCACCGAAGCGCTCGGCCTTGCTGCGTCGGGTCAGCAGCCCCGACATCCAGGTGGACATGATCTCCGGCAGCGCCATCAGCCGGGCGGTGTGCCCGGAAGGAGCGGTGTCGAACACGATCAGGTCGTGGGAGTCCAGGCCGTATTCGATCAGCACCGCGATCCGTTCCAGGATGGCTGACTCATGGGTGCCCGGTGACTGGGCGGAGAGCTTCAGGTGCGCGGCGACCTGGGGGTGGAGGTGCTCGGGCATGAAGTCCCGCAGGTTGGCTCCGACCTCGGCGAGATGTTCATCGATGGTGCGCTGCGGGTCGATCTCGATCCCGCGCAGCACTCCACCGGAGTCCTCGCTGCGGTAGAGCTCCACCGGGTCATCGCCCACGGTCTGGTCCCACAGGTGGCCCAGGTTGTGCGCGGGGTCGGTGGAGACCAGCAGCACCCGTCGGCCGGCGGCCGCCTGGTGCAGCGCCACGGCCGAGGCGGTGGCCGTCTTGCCCACCCCGCCCTTGCCGCCGAGGAACAGCACCCGGCGTCGTTCAATCAGGTCCAGCAGCATCGGTACCGAGTCCTTTCAGCAGCAGCCGAGTCCGTCCATCGGGGAGCGCTCCAGCCCCTGACGGGTGTGCCATTCATGCATCCGGTCCAACATCTCCGGCAGCAGCTCCAGGGTCATCCCGGAGGCCGGGTTCGGCAGGCCCAGCGCCTCGGAGAGCACCAGCATCATGAACAGGTCTTCCTCGTCGCGCTTGGCGCGGGCGAAGACCCGCCGGTACGGGGCGACGTAGAACTCGTGGAGTCCGGCGTTGAACCGCTTCCACAGGCCTGCCGGCTCGGCAGCGCCGGGGTGACGGGATGGGGGGTCATTCCCCGCTGAGCTTGCGACGGTGTCCGCCTCCCCTGAGTGATCTGGCCTGCCGGTGTGAGGCACCTCATGCTACGCCAGAGCCGAGGCGGCGTGTGCGTCGCGGAAGCGCCTGGCGCTCTATGTGCAGCGCAGGGCGCGGAGGATCGGCATCATCGCCCCGGTGATGTCACCGGTGGTGTCATCGTTGGTGTCACCGTTGGTGTCACCGGTGACGTGCCGCGACGACCACCATGGTGACGGCGGCCCCGGCTGCCGTGGCGGCCGCAGACGGTGAGCGTCGACGTTGCCCGATGACGACGCCGGCGAATGCCCAGAGGAGCGTTCCGGCGTAGACGCGGGAGGAGACACTGGCCCGTTCCGGCCCCGATGCGACCCGGGAGCCCAGCGCGCCGAGCCCCGCGAGCAGGGCCGCACCCGCCGTGGCCGCTTTCGGCCCGGCGGGAACAACATCCTTGGCCACGAGCATGGCGGCCAGGTTCACCCCGCAGGCCGCCTGTCCCCAGGCCGCCAGCATCCCCGCCGCCGGGGCGGCCGCGGCCACCTCGGCGGTGCTCAACACGCCGCTCCGCTCCGCCCGGGCAATCTGCCGGCGTCCACTCTCGGCCAGCACGGCGATCGCGGCCAGCGCTCCCTGAGCGCTCCAGAACCGTCCGGAGCGCACGAGCGGCGCCCAGATGCCAGTGGCGGCGAACGCCCCGGCGAGAGGCCATCCCGCCGCACGCCAGATCTCCTGGGTGCGGGCGGGGCCGCGCGCCTGATGGACCGCGTAGGCGATGGAGGAGGCAAAGATGGGGAACCAGACGGCGAACGTGTAGCTGGCGGGTTGGATCACGTTGGGCGGAGCGTCCTCACCCCGGAACCGTGGACCGTAGAAGGTGGGGAGCAACACCTGGGCGGCAGCCGCCGCGCAGGTGAGGATCTGACGTGAGGAATCTCCTGAAGCAGCTGCCCGCACCCGAACGGGGAGGCTGGGAACGAGGTCTCTCATATGAACTCCTCGGACGTGGGGGGAGAAGCCGCGGAAGCATGAATTCAGGCGGTCTTCCCCGCTGCGCCTGCGTTCAGGGTAGAGCGTCGGGGACAGGGCGGCAAGGCTCCGATGATCGACCTGGAAGGTCCCGGTCCATCAGCGGCGGCGCCTCGGAGGCATCGTCTCCCCGTGACGGCTTCCACGGGATCAGTCCGGTGTCCGGAGTGAGGTGCAGAGAGCAGCTTCGCTCACGCCTGTCGCAGATGCAGGTTCTGTCGAAGCAACACCGACGTCGCTGGTGGCTTTCGATTCCTGGGCGGTTCCCGACCCAGCCGTTCGATCGCGCTGGAGCCCTTGACTGCCGGGCAGAGCCGGACGACACTGAGTGTAAACGGACAGCCGTCCGCAGAATGAAAGGCGATCATGGACATCGGTCTGCTGCTGCTGCGCCTGGTGCTGGCGCTGATCCTGTTCACCCACGCCAGCCAGAAGCTCGGCGGATGGTTCGGTGGCAACGGCCTGGCCCGCCAGGGTGAGATCTTCGCGTCCCTGGGCCTGCATCCGGGGCGCGCGATGGTCCTGGCAGCAGGGGTCTCCGAGCTCCTTGCCGCGACCGCGCTCCTGCTGGGCCTGCTCACTCCGGTCGGAGCCCTGCTGGCGGCCGGGACCATGGTGGTGGCCGGAGTGACGATGCAGCTGAACTCCGGGAAGTTCTGGAACATCGCCGGCGGCGGAGAGTACCCCTACGTGCTGGCCGCGGCTGCCGCGGTGCTGGGTTTCACCGGGGCCGGCGCGTACTCGCTGGACGCACAGGTCTCGGGGGAGGCCTGGAGCACGGTGGTCCATGAGCCCGCCACCTGGGTGGGGGCGCTGATCCTGCTGGCGGCGCTGGTGGCCGCCGTGCCGTTCGCGCTGGTCGTCCGGCGCGCCGCAGCCGCCCGCTGAGTCCCAGCCGCCGCGTTCCCCAGCCGCCCGCTGAGTCCCAGCCGCCGCGTTCCCCAGCCGCCCGCTGAGTCCCAGCCGCCGCGTTCCCCAGCCGCTGAACCCCGGGGCGCGCACTGGGGCTGCGCTCCCCTCGAGCGCAGCCCCAGCTTCCGTGCACGCAGATCGGTGCGAGAAATCACGTGCAGGCGTTCAGCCGCTCAGGCGTCGGGACCCCGCCCCTGCGCGGTATGGGTCTTCTCGGTGCGGTACTCGGTATAGGTGTACGGGTTGTCCAGGATCTTGGTCTCCGGGACGTCGGGGCTCATGCCGGCCTCCCACTCGGCCTGTCCCAGCTCCGAGGCGATGTGCTCCACCGTCGCCTCCACGGTGCGGCGCACCTTGGCCAGATCCACATCAACAAGCTTGTGCTGATGCTTCACGATCCGGCCGTTGACCATCACGGTGTGCACATCCCCGCGCTGGGCCTGGAAGACCACGTGGCCGTGCGGGTTCAGGATCGGGAACATCGCCGGGGAGTCGTCGTTCTTGATCAGCACGATGTCGGCCTTCTTGCCGACCTCCAGGGAGCCGATGGACTTCTCCATCCCGAGCGCCTCAGCGCCGCCATGGGTGGCCCAGCCGACCACCTGGTCGGCGCGCAGGCCCAGGTTGGTGCAGGTCTCTCCGGTGGCGTGATGCTCGAAGTGCTCCCGCGCCCGGTCCGAGCTGAGCGTGGAGCGCATCGCTGCGAACGGATCTGCGCTCCACCAGACCGAGGTGTCCACCGAGAGTGAGACCGGGATTCCGTGCTTGCGCAGCTGCCAGGACGAGGGATAGCCCTGCCCGCAGCTGGACTCGGACTCCGCCGAGACCGAGGCCGAACCTCCGGTGGCGGCGATGCGCTGATAGGAGTCCTGGTTCAGCGTCGCGGCGTGGACGTAGACGGTCTTCTCGTTCATGAACCCATGCTCGTGCATGAGCCGGATGCCGTCGTCGTTGGTCGCGCCCCAGACCCCGGCGTGGGTGGTGGCGCCCACGCCCAGGTCTCGGGCGACCTCGAAGGCCTTCTGTTCCGGGAACTCCGGGTCACCGGTGACGTCGAAGGCCATCTGGAAGCCGAGCATGTCATCACCCAGTTGGCCGCCCGAGCGCGGGATCCGGCGGTCCACGAAGTCGCGGAACTCACGCGAGGCGGACCATTCCCAGGGCCCGGCGTGGATGTTGCCGTAGGCGAAGACGAAGCGGCCGGCGACCTCTTGGAGCGCGTCCACGGCCGCATCGGCGTGATCCACGGTGGAGAGGCCGTGGGACCAGTCCACTGAGGTGGTGACTCCGGAGTCGATGGCCTCCACCGCGGAGAGCAGGTTTCCGGCGTAGATGTCCTCGGGGCGGAACTTCTTGCCGTGTTCGAGGTAGTTCCAGACGAAGTACTGGGTTAGCGTCCAGTCGGCACCGTAGCCCCGCATGGCGGTCTGCCACATGTGCCGGTGCGTGTCGATGAAGCCGGGGGTGATCATTCCACCCTCGGCATCGATCACCTGGGCATGCTCGGGCGCCTCGAGATCCGGGCCGATGGCCGCGATGGTGTCACCCAGGACCAGGACGTCGCCCCTGGTCAAGACGCTGTGCTGCTTGTCCATGGTCAGCACGATCCCGTTCTTGAACAGGACGGGCGCGCCGGTGCCGTTGGATGCGGCTTCAGAACTCATATCAGCCTCCGTTGAAGATCTCTGTGATGGTGCTCACGATAGCTGTCGTTCGCACAGTGGACAAGGGTCCGTTTACCTCGCGAGGTCGATCTCAGGAATCCATTCCGGGGACCCTTGATCAGGTGAGCCTGGGGTTGACGGCCATGCGCAGGCGGTGTGAAACTGGTCACGGGATAAGCGGACGAGTGTCCGTATGACGACGCATCCGGGCGTGACAGGGCCTGTGTGGGACTTGCAGAAAGAGGACTCCGAGATGAACCAGCACCATCCAGATGAGACCAGCGCCGGGGGTGCGCGGCCCGGAGGCGATGCTGCCGCGCAGGCCCATCAGGCCCCGCACGGGGCACAGCCCGAGAAGCCAGGCGGGAGCCTGCCGCTGGAGGGCATCCTGATCGCGGACTTCTCCCGGGTGCTCGCCGGTCCCTACGCCACCATGCTGCTCGCGGACCTCGGCGCCGAGGTGATCAAGGTCGAGGGCACCGGCGGAGACGACACCCGGACCTGGGTCCCGCCCCGCCGTCCGGACGGGGTCTCCACCTACTACGCCTCGATCAACCGCAATAAGAAGTCGATCGTGTTGGACTTCAAGGACGCCGATGACCTCGCCGCCGCCCAGGCGCTGGCGCAGCGCGCC
Organism: Nesterenkonia aurantiaca; assembly: GCF_004364585.1. Taxonomy (GTDB): domain Bacteria; phylum Actinomycetota; class Actinomycetes; order Actinomycetales; family Micrococcaceae; genus Nesterenkonia; species Nesterenkonia aurantiaca. The sequence goes on from NZ_SOAN01000002.1 coordinate 132,175, forward strand.
GACGTCGTGATCGAGAACTTCAAGCCCGGCGGCCTTGAGAAGTTCGGCCTGGACTACGACTCGGTGGCGAAGGCCAACCCCCACGTCATCTACTCCTCGATCACCGGCTTCGGCACCGAGGGCGAAGGGGCGAAGTACCCCGGCTATGACCTGATCGTCCAAGCGATGTCGGGGCTGATGAGCCTCACCGGTTCCCCGGACGGCCCGCCCTACCGCGCCGGGATCAGCGTGTTCGATGTGATGGCCGGGCTGCATTCGACCATCGGCATCCTCGCCGCGCTGCGCCAGCGCGACCGCACCGGCGACGGCGCCCACGTCGAGGCGTCCCTGATGGCCTCGGCCATGTCCGGGCTGGTGAACCAGACCCACGCCTATGTGGGCGGCGGCACCACCCCGATGCGGATGGGCAACGCCCACCCCTCGCTCTACCCCTATGAGGCCATGCCCACCGCCGACGATGACGTGATCATCGCCGCCGGCAACAACACCCAGTTCAGCAGGCTCTGCATGGTGCTGGGGATCCCCGAGATCGCCCAGGACGAGCGCTTCGCCGAGGTCGGAGACCGCACCGACCGCCGTGACGAGCTGCGCCCGATCCTGCAGGCAGAGCTGGCCAAGCACACCGCCCAGGAGCTCTTCGAGAAGCTCAACGACGTCGGGGTGCCCTGCGGGCCGATCAACACCATCAAGCAGGGGGTCGAGTACGCCGAGGCGCTGGGCCTGCGGCCGGTGGTGCAGGTCGGCACGGGAGACAGCGCCGTCCCCGGCGTCCGGCACCCGCTGAGCTTCAACACCATGAACCCGCGCTATGACCTGGCCCCGCCGGAGCTGGGGGAGCACACCGAGGAGATCAAGGCCTGGCTGAAGACCGAGGAGAGGACGCCACGATGAGCGCCGAAGAGCATCAGTATCAGACGCCGAGCTACCCCACCGCACTGGGAACCTCCACCACCGAGGAGATCAGCCTGATGGGCCAGTCCCTCTCAGAGGATCTGATGGGCAAGGTCGGGTTCGCCGAGCTGGCCTTCTGGATGACCGCCACCCGCCGGCCCACCCCCGGTGAGCTGCGGACCTTCGAGGCGGTGCTGGTCGCGCTGGCCGATCACGGCTTCACCCCCACCGCGATCGCCGCTCGGCTGACCTACCTCTCGGCCCCGGAGTCCATCCAGGGCGCCATCGCCGCCGGACTGCTGGGCGGCGGCTCCCGCTTCCTCGGGGTCACCGAGGACACCGGCAAGTTCCTGCACCAGGTGCTCGAGGCCGACGACGGCGAGCGCAGCACCGAGGCGGACTATGACGCCCTGGCGCGGGAGGCGATCACCCGGGCACGGGCCGCCGAGCAGATCGTTCCCGGCCTGGGCCACCCGGTGCACAAGCAGGGGGACCCGCGCACCCCGCGGCTGATCCAGATCGCCGAGGAGGGCGGGACCCGCGGGGAGCACCTGCGCCTGTTCGAGGCCATGGGCCGGGTCAGCGAAGAGGTGCTGGGCAAGAAGCTTCCGCTCAACGGCGCCGGGGTCTGCGGGGCAGCCCTGGCTGACCTCGGGCTTCCGGTGGACTTCCTGCGCGGCTTCGCACTGCTCGCCCGCACCGCCGGGCTGCTGGGGCAGATCGCGGAGGAGCGGCGGAATCCGATCGCCAACGACATCTATATGCATGTGGACCGGAACGCCAGGTTTGTCCCGCTGACCGGCGACGACACCCACGAGGACACCCATGAGGACGCCGAAGGGTCCGCTGAAGCTGATCACTCCGGTCATTCCGGTCATTTCGGTGAGTCGAAGGAGAACTGAGCATGGCAGAGCTGACCGCGGTGCTCGCGAGCACCCACCACCCGTTCTACTACAAGGCCACCACCTCCCCGGAAGATCAGCGACCGCCCTATGCCGCGGACTGGCAGCGCAAGGTCGAGGCCTACCGCGAGACGCTCACCGCCGCGGAACCCGACATCTTGGTGATGGTCGGGGCGGATCACTTCCACCAGCTCTGGCTGGACAACTATCCGCAGTTCCTGATCGGCAAGCAGGAGAGATGCGACGCGACCTTCTACAACGAGGAGCGCGAGTTCGGGATCCCGAAGTACACCCTCGCCGGAGACATCGAGCTCTCCCGCTATATGCACCAGGAGCTGCTGGGCAAGGACTTCGACTTCTCGGTCAGTCACGAGCTGAAGATCGATCACTCCATCATCTGCCCGATCATCACGGTCCGCCCCGAGGCGGACCTGCCGATCGTGCCGATCTACACGAACATCTTCGTGCCCCCGCTGCCCTCGCCGCGCCGGTTCTACCAGGTGGGGCGGGCCATCCGGGAGATCATCGACAGCTTCCCCAGCGACAAGAAGGTCGCCGCCATCGGCACCGGGCACCTCTCTCTGGAGCTCGGCGGACCCCGCCAGTTCGGCGAGCACGGGCCGGATCCGCTCTTCGACGCCGATGCGATCAAATGGCTCTCCACCGGCAACATCGACGCGATCCTGGCCAATGTCACCCACGAGTCGATGGCCGGGGCCGGCAACGCCACCCACGGATTCATGGACCTGCTGCTGATGATGGGCGTCGCCGGCCCCGGGGTCCACGCCGACTACGTCGATCACCTGGATCTGTTCCACACCCGGGAGATGTACATGACCTGGTACCCGAACAAGACCCAGGATCAGCTCGACGCGGCCGCCCGGGCTGCCGCGACCGCCCAGGCCAGCACCGGTCCGATCTACGCCACCGATCCGGCCTGGGAGAAGTTCCGCGTGAATCAGGAGCAGGCATGAGCAAGTACTACGTCAACAAGTTTCTCTTCACCATCGATCGGGACCCTGAATGGGTGGCCAGTTATCGCGAGGATCCCCGGGCCACCGTGGCCCGCTGGGAGAAGGAGATCGGGAGCTGGCTGAATCCGGTCGAGCAGACCAGCTGGCTGGAGTTCACGCAAGAGGAGCGCGAGGCGCTCTGCACCCACGACTACGTGTGGCTCTTCGAGCACGGCGCCCACTTCTTCCTGAACCTGACCCTTTTCATCGCGCTCTTCGACGAGGAGTACGCCGCCGCGAAGGGGCCGCTGGCGTTCCAGACGGAGATGGCGCAGAAGCTGGGCCACTGGACCGGGCGGGACTACCCCTCGGTGGCGATGTGAGCCGCCGGCGATGAGCTGTTCAGCCCCGAAGATCGGGTGCGGCTCACTCCTGCGGTGAGGCCAGCAGCGGGAGGCGCCCGAGGTTGGCGGCGTCGCGCTCGCGAGTGTGGCGGGGCAGCGACTGCCAGCGGGTCCAGTCCGCGGTGACCGCCGCGGCGGCCTCGCGCAGCGGGGGCAGGTGCTTGCTCAGCAGCGTCTCCACGCTGGTCTCGGCCGCGTGGACCGTGGTGTTCATCGAGGCCAGCACCCTTCCGCGGCCATCCCGAACCGGCACCGCGATGGAACGGATGCCGCGCGCCAGCTCCTCGTCGGCCAGAGCATAGCCCTGCCGCTGCACCCGGTCGAGCTCCTCGAGGAAGGACTTCTGGTCCCACTGCACCACCGGAACCACCGAGGAGCGTGACGGGTCGGAGAGCCGTTCCAGGATCTCCCGGCGCTCCATGTCGGCCAGCAGCACCTTGCCCTGGGAGGTCGGCGGCGCCGGGAAACGGGTGCCGATGTCCACCCGAAGGCCGATCAGCTTGGGCACCGCGACTCGGGCCACATAGACGATGTCGGGTCCGTCCAGCTGGGACATCGAGGCCGATTCATGCGTGTGGGTGACCAGCGATTCCAGGTGCGGCCTCGCCACATCCCAGAGCCCCAGCGAGCTCACATAGGCCATGCCCAGTTCCATCACGCGGGGGGTGAGTGAGAAGAGCCCGTCATCGGAGCGCACGTAGTCCAACTCTTGAAGCGTCATCAGGATTCGCCGCGCCGTCGGACGTGCCAGATCGGTGGCCTTGGCCACCTGGCTCAGGGTCAGGCCCGCGGGATATTCCGGGGTGAACGCCCTGATGACGGACAGCCCGCGGGAGATGGCTTCGATGAACTCGGGACTTCGCTCCGGTGACATCTGGTTCCTTTCAGTGGAGCTGGGTCTGGTGCTGGTCGGCACGGGCTTCGCGCAGTCGGGTCCAGGTCCGCACGAGCTGACTGAACTCCTTGACCTGCACCAGGACATGGTCCCGGGCGGTGTTCTCCGCGGTCTCGCCGTCACCGGTGCTGATCGCATTCACGATCGCGAGGTGCTCGGCCAGGGACCTGCGCATCCGGTCGGGGGCCCGGAGCTGGAGCCGTCGATAGGGCTGCAGCACGCGGCGCAGGTGGTGGGCCTGCTGGCGCAGGTACCCGTTGCCGCAGGAGTCGTAGATGATCCCGTGGAACCAGGCGTTGGCGTAGTAGTAGCCGTCCGCGTCGCCCAGGGCCTCGAACCGCTCACATTCCTTCAGCGCCCTGCCGAGTTCGGCCAGAGGCTCACGCTCGATGCGCCGTGAGGCCAGGCGCGCCGCCATGCCCTCAAGCTCGGCCATCAGCTCGAAGCGCTCGGCCAGCTCGGGCAGGCTCAGCTCGGTGACATAGGTGCCCTGTTTGGGGCGGATGCGCACCAGCCCGGAACGTTCCAGGGCCTGCAGCGCCTCGCGCACCGGGGTGCGCGAGCAGCCGAACTCCTGCTGCAGCTTGGCAGGGTCCAGCCGCTCGCCGGGGCCGTACTGCCCATCGACGATGGCGTTCTCCAGCGCATCGCGCACGCGCTGGGATTCCGGGACTCTGACCATGGCACCTCCTGTGACGAGCATATCGCCAGCAGCAAGGTGTGGCCTGGATCACGTTAATACCCTATAGTTCCTGTTATATACATCACAGCCACTGATATACACGTAGGGAGGAACCATGGCGACCACTCAAGGCTGGCTCCTGGCCGATCTGCTGCGCGGCCTCGGCGGGCACAAGTCCGAGTCCGGGGTCGGAACCGCGGCCCAGGCGCCGCTTGATCAGCTCACCGCAGCCTGCGCCGTGCTGATGGGGGACCTGGGGGAGGCGTCCATGCGGGCCGTGGCGGAGCGGGCTCTGGCCACGTACCGGGAGCTCGACGACGACGCCCGGACCGAGTTCTTCACGCACCTGCTTCAGGCCTACTCCGTGGAACCGGAGGCGCTGCGCCGCGCCTACGCGACGTGGGACTCCAGCGAGGCCCAGGCCGATCTGGCGGACCTCTTCGAGGCCAGCGAGCCTCGGCGCCAGGCACTGCTGCGCCGGCTCAACCATGCCCCGGACGGCACGCTGCACCTGGTCAACATGCGCGCTGATCTGCGCCGGATCCTGCGCGGCCGCGCCGATCTGGCGCCGCTGGACCGCGACTTCCGGCACCTGTTGAGCTCCTGGTTCAACCGCGGATTCCTGCGCATGGAACAGCTCGGCTGGGATGCGCCCCGGGAGATGAAGAACCACCTCCTGCGCTACGAGAAGGTCCACCCGATGCGGGACCTGAATGATCTCAAGCGCCGGCTCCGGCCGAAGGACCGGACCTGCTACGCGTTCTTCCACCCCGCCACCGGGGACCTCCCGCTGATCTTCGTCGAAGTGGCGCTGGTCAGGGGGATCCCCGGGGCCGTGGAGCCGCTGCTGAGCCCGACCGAGGCGCTCGCCCCGGCCAAGGCTGACACTGCGGTGCTGTATTCGATCAACAACTCCTTAGACGGCCTGGCCGGGATCTCCTTCGGCAGCCTGCTGATCAAGCAGGTCATCGACCAGGTCTCCACAGAGCTGCCGCATCTTGAACACTTCGTCACGCTCTCCCCGATCCCTGGGTTTCGGGGCTGGCTGCGCGAGCAGGCCCGCACCGCGAGCTCCCCGGAGCTCACCGCGCTGCACGTGGACCTCTCCGAGCTCCACGGGCCCGCAGACCTCGCGGGATCCGAAGACACAGGGCAGCCCGGGGCGCAGTTGCTGCAGGGCCGGCTCCGCGCCGCACTCGCCCGCTACATCGCTCTCGAACGCCGGTCGGACGGGCAGCCGCTGGACCCGGTGGCCCGCTTCCACCTGGGCAACGGTGCCACCGCCTGGCAGCTGCACTGGCCGGCCAGCAGCGCGGACTACATGTGGGACCAGTCCTACGGGGCGATGATCACCTACCGCTATGACCCGTCCCTGGTGGAGCGGCGCCACGAGAACTACGTCCGACACGGAACCATCGCTGTAGGGGACCAGGTCACGGGCCTGCTTCCAGACAGGACAGAAGACATCCTCAGCACCGAAGACATGCACAGCACAGCAGACATCCGCAGCGAGAAGGGAACCTCACCAGTGGACAACCACGTCGACGGCATCTACCAGGGCTTCATCCAGCAGGCACAGACGCACCCGGAGAAGCCGCTGTTCCACCTTTCCGACGGGCGCACCCTCACCTACGCGCAGGTGCTCCACACCTCGCGGCGGATCGCCGCGAAGCTGATCGGCGACGGCGTGCTCCCGGGTGACCGGGTGGCCGCCCAGGTGGAGAAGTCCCCGGAGGCCATCGCGCTCTACCTGGCGACCCTGCAGGTCGGTGGGGTCTACCTGCCGCTGAACACCGCCTACACCGGCGCCGAGATGGACTACTTCATGGCCGACGCCGCCCCGCGGGTGCTGGTCTGTGACCCGAGCAAGGCCGCGGAGCACGTGGCGCGCGGCAAGGACGGGATCGTCGTGGAGACCCTCGGTACGGCAGGGGAGGGCACGCTGCTCGCCGCCGAGCAGGAGCACACCGAGATCGCCGTGCTGCGCGCGTCAGATCCCGGCGCGATCCTCTACACCTCCGGGACCACCGGGCGCTCCAAGGGTGCCGTGCTGACCCAGGGCAACCTCGCGGCGAACTGCGCCTCGCTGATCCAGTCCTGGGAGTACACGTCCGAGGACGTGCTGATCCACGCGCTGCCGATCTTCCACATCCACGGACTGTTCGTGGCGGTCAACATGACCCTGGTCTCCGGCGCCTCGATGATCTGGCTGCCCAAGTTCGACCCCGACGCGGTGCTCGACGCGATGCCCGAAGCCACCGTGCTGATGGGCGTGCCCACCTTCTACACCCGGCTGCTGAGCACAGAGCGGCTCAGCGCCGAGGCCTGCACCGGGATCCGGCTCTTCGTCTCCGGCTCGGCCCCGCTGCTGGCCAGCGACCACGAGGCCTTCGAGGCACGCACCGGGCACGCCATCCTGGAGCGCTATGGGATGACCGAGACCGGGATGAACACCTCGAATCCCTACCGCGGCGGCCCGCGCCGGCCTGGCACCGTGGGGCATCCGCTGCCCGGCGTCGAGGTGCGGATCGTGGACCGGGAGACCCAGGCGACGCTGCCCCAGAACGAGGTCGGCATCATCGAGGTTCGCGGCGGCAACGTGTTCGCCGGGTACTGGAACATGCCGGAGAAGACCGCCGAGGAGTTCCGCGAGGACGGGTTCTTCGTCACCGGGGACCTCGGGGTGATCGATGAGCAGGGCTACCTGAGCATCGTGGGCCGTGACAAGGACCTGGTGATCTCTGGAGGCTTCAACATCTACCCCAAAGAGGTCGAGGGGCTCATCGATGACCACCCCGGGGTCACCGAGTCGGCAGTGATCGGGGTGCCGCACCCGGATCTGGGCGAAGGACTGGTCGCCGTGGTGGTCCCCGCAGGCGAGGGCGTCCCGGACGAGACCTCGATCCTGCAGGCGCTCGCCGGTGACCTGGCCCGTTTCAAGCAGCCCCGCGCCGTCCGCTTCGTCGATGCGCTGCCGCGCAACGTGATGGGCAAGGTGCAGAAGGCCGAGCTGCGCAAGCAGTACACAGAACTCTTCAGCAGCTGAATGCTCGCTCAAGACACCTCAACCGCAAGTCAGGAGTAGACGATGGTTCTCTATGGAGTCGCAGCGCTGGCGCTGTGCATGCTCGTGGGAATGCTGATCGGTGATGTCCTCGGGGTCGCCGGAGGCGTCGATGCCAATGTCGGCGGGGTCGGCTTCGCCATGATCCTGCTGGTCGTGGCCACCGACCGGCTGCGCAAGCGAGGCTTGTTCCCCAAGCCCACCGAACAGGGAGTGCTGTTCTGGTCCGCCCTGTACATCCCGATCGTGATCGCCATGGCGGCCACGCAGAACGTCGCCGAAGCGATCGGCGGCGGGCCGATGGCCGCGATCGCCGGTCTGGGTGCGCTCGCCGCGGGCGCCGCCCTGGTGCCGGTGATCTCACGCATCGGAGGACAGTCTGAACCGCTGCCCGCGATGACCGAGGCAGAGAAGGCGGAGGCCTGAGATGGACATCATTGCTGATGTGCTCGAACGCAACGGCCTGCTCTTCGCCTTCGTGGTGGTCGGGGCGCTGATGATGATCTCGGGCTGGCTCTCCAAGACGCTGACCCGAGGACGCCTGCAGGGCTCCGCCATCGCGATCATGCTCGGTCTGGTGCTGGCCTACTTCGGCGGCATCAACACCGGCGGCGAGGCCGGCATGGCCGATATCGCCATCTTCAGCGGCCTGGGCCTGATGGGCGGCGCGATGCTGCGCGACTTCGCCATCGTGGCCACCGCCTACGGCGTGGACCTCCAAGAGATCAAGAAGGCCGGCGCCGCCGGGGTGTTGGCACTGCTGGCCGGCATCGTGGTCTCCTTCGTCGTCGGGGCCGCCGTCGCAGCCGCCTTCGGCTACACCGACCCGGAATCGATGGCGACCATCGGCTCCGGTGCCGCGACCTACATCGTGGGACCGGTCACCGGCACCGCGGTGGGCGCCAGCTCCGAGGTGATCGCGCTCTCGGTGGCCGCCGGCCTGATCAAGGCGGTGGTGGTCATGGTGGGCACCCCGATGATCGCCCCATTCATCGGGCTGAACAACCCCAAGTCGGCCATGGCCTATGGCGGACTGATGGGCACCACCTCAGGGGTGGCCGGTGGACTCGCCGCCACGGACAAGCGCCTGGTCCCCTACGGGGCGATGACCGCGACCTTCTACACCGGACTCGGCTGCCTGCTGGGCCCCTCGATCTTCTACTTCGCACTGGTCGGGCTCTTCGGCTGATCCGCCGGAGCCTCGAAGAACACGACGCCGCCGGCCGTTCACCTCAGCAGAGGTGGGCGGCCGCAGGCCTCGGGCGCAGCGTGCACCGCTGACCTATCGGTACCCGTCCACCATGGCCGCCGCGATGGTCATATACGCCCGGCGGGTCTCCTCCTGGAGCATGTCCAGGTTGATCCGGTCCCCGTCCACCACAGCCCGGTCGAAGGGCACCACCACCAGCCTGCCGCAGGAGCCGCGCAGGCTCTCCTGGATGGCCTCCTTGTCCACCCGGTCCGAGACGCGCTCCTTATCGGTGATCACCACGATGGATTCCCGGGCCAGGCGCTCGTAGCCGTGGTTGGCCAACCAGTTCAGTGTCTGGAGTGCACGTTGGGCACCGGAGATCGCGAAGCCGGCGGCGATCACGATGTTGTCTGCGGTGTGCAGGATCCCCTTCATGGCGTTGTGGGTGACCCCGGTGCCACAGTCGGTGACGATCACCGGGTAGTACTTGGCGAACTCCGCGTGGATCCGGCGCCACTCCTCGGCCGTCAGGCTGTCCGAGAGGGCCGGATCCTGCTCTCCGGCGAGCACGTGCAGCCGTCCGGCCTGCTGCAGATAGCCCTGCAGCGCGGTTAACGAGTCGACCTGATCGAGCCTCTCGAGCAGATCGGTGATGCTCGGCGGCTGGTGCGCCTGGGTGGCCCGCTCGCCCAGGGCCCGCTCCACCAGGTCCCCGGAATCCGGGTTGGCGTCGATCGCGCAGGGAATGTCACCACGGTGCCGGGCCAGCGCCATGCCGATCCCCACCGTGGTGGAGGTCTTCCCGATGCCGCCCTTGAGCGAGAGCACCGCGGTGTTGTGGCTGCCCTGCAGCGGGCGGGCGATCCGTTCGATCAGCTCCTGCTCCTGGAGCTCCTTCTGGCTGGGGCCGATGTTGATCACCCCGCCGCTCGCGGTATAGAGGAATCGGCGCAGACCGCCCTGCGGCTTCTCCGGCGCCACCGAGATGAAGGGCCGGCCTGCTTCGGCGAGACGCCGGCGTTCGGCCCGGGTCGGGAGGTCCCTGGCCTCACCGTCCAGCGGTGCGGGGGAGATCCCCTCCGGCGGCAGCTCGGCGCCATCGCCGGCATCGCGGTCATCGACCACGCCTGTAGGTTCTGCGCGCCCCGGCGTCGGGGCGACGGCGGCTGCGCGGTGGCGCTCGGCTGGACTCTGTGACATGGGGAACCCTCCCGCTCAATGGTGTGACACCTGAGGATTCCCGGTCCGTGCATCCTGCTGAAGCATGTTTCTGCACGTGGTGTGGAATCGGGCGGAGACAGAGTTCGAACAGCTGCACAAACGTAGTAGACCCTGTCCACACCTTACGGGAATCCCTGGTCTGCGAAAGGGGTACGACAAGGAGTTCCCGCCCGTTCAACAGGCGCTCAACATGGTCCTGCGGTCCTGCGGTCCTGCAGTCCTGCGGCCCGGCAGCCCACCCGGAGAAGCCGGGCGGGCCGCCTCGGCTCAGACCTCGGCGGGCTGGCGCTGGTGGACTCGCGCGGAGTGCGCCAGCTTCACCGTCCAGGTCTCGCCCGGGGCCATGGTCTTCGGGGTGCCCTCGACGTTGACGTCGATCGGCTCCGCCGAACCCTCGGAGAGCTTGAGCTCCACCTCGTCGTGGTTGATCGAGACCACGATGGGCTGGTTGCGGTAGCGCATCCGGAAGGTCAGCGAGGGCAGCTCGTCGGGCAGCAGCGGGTGCAGCCAGAGTGCATCGGAGCGGGTCTCCACGCCGCCGTAGCAGCGCAGCACCATGTCCACGGTGCCGGCCATCGCGCCCAGGTGCACTCCCTCGCGGGTGGTCCCGCCCTGGGTGTCCGCGAGGTCAGCCTCCAGTGCCTCCTTGAACAGGTTCCAGGAGCCGGAACGGTCGAACCGGGCCGCCACCCAGCCGTGGACCAGCCGGGAGAGCGTGGAGCCGTGGGAGGACCGGGCCAGGTAATACTCGACCGTGCGGCCGAAGTCCTCCATGGAGAGCGTGTAGCCCATATGATCCAGGGTCTCCACGAGCTCATCGGCGGAGAAGATGTAGCACAGCATCAGCACGTCGGCCTGCTTGGAGAGCTTGTACCGGTTGGTCGAGTCGCCCTCGGCCTGCAGGATCAGGTCGAGCCGGCCGATGTTGCCGTACTTCGCGCGGTAGCCCTCCCAGTCGAACTCCTCCAGCGCCTCGTAGCCCTCGAACTGGCTGATCACGTTGTCCTCATGGAAGGGCACGTGCAGCCGCTTGGCGATGTGCTCCCAGTGGTCCAGCTCGTCTTCGAAGATGTCGAGCCATTCCGAGAGCGGGTCATCGCGGCCGTCGAGGTCGCGCACCAGCCGGGAGGTGTGGCGCAGCATCCAGGAGGTCAGCACGTTGGTGTACGCGTTGTCGCGCAGACCCGTGCCGGGCGCCTCGGCGGTGCCGTCGTGGTACTCGTCCGGGCCCATCACGCCGTCGATGCTGAACCGGTCGGCCTCGGCGTCGTAGGTCGTCATCGAGACGAAGAACCGGGAGATCTCCACCAGGATCTCGGCCCCATAGTCGGCCAGGAAGGTGTAGTCCTGCGTGGTCTCGAAGTACTGCAGCACCGAGTACGCGATGGCCAGCGAGACGTGGCGCTGGCGGTGGGAGTTGTCCGGCATCCACATCCCGGAGCGTGGGTTCCACAGCTCGGTGGGGGTCTCTTCGCGGCCGTCGGAGCCGGCCTGCCAGGGGAACATCGCGCCGTCGTAGCCCTCGCTGCGGGCCATCGAGCGGGCCTCGCTGAGTCGCCGGTAGCGGTAGAGCAGCAGCCCGCGGGTCAGCTCGGGACGGCGCAGCGTGAGCATCGGGTACATGAACATCTCGTCCCAGAAGAGATGCCCCCGGTAGCCCTCTCCGGTGAGTCCGCGCGCCGGAAGCGTCGCGTCCAGGTCATGGCGGGCGCCGAACGCGGTCTGCAGCACGTGGAAGGTGTGCAGGTTCAGCGCCATCTGCTGGCGGGAGGCGTTCTCCCCGATGGAGACCGCGAAGCGGTGCCAGAGCACGCCCCACATCTCCTCGTGGTAGGTGAGCATGGTGCGGAAGCTGGAGGCCCGCTGGACCTTCTTGACCGCGTTGTGCCAGACCGTGGAGATGGCCTGGTCGTGGGAGTTCGAGACCGCAGCGATCTTCTCCAGGATCACCGGCTTCCCGGATTCCAGCGCCAGCGAGATGTCGTGGCCGGCGACCAGTTCACCCTCGTGGATGGCGCGCCGCATCGGGTTGCTGGTTCCGGAGGTGGTCACCGAGGTGCGGGTCGCCAGGGCGATGCGCACCTCGGACTGGTTGGTCTGGGTCTCCAGCAGCACCGTCTCGCCGTCGACCTCGCGGGACTGCACCGGGTCCAGGTGGTTGCCGGCGAGCTCGCGGTCGGCGTCGACGTTGCGGTTGGCCACCCGCCCGTCGATCATCGAGCGCACATTGACGTTGCCGGACCAGTTCTCGGCCTCGATCTTCATCTCCAGCGCCGCGATCTGCACCCCGGCCAGGGACTGGAACTGGCGCATGGTGACCTTGGTCCGGCGCCCATGGAGGTCCTGATAGCGGGCGATCCGGGTGACCACGCCGCGGCGCATGTCGAGTTCCTGGTGGTAGTGGATCAGCTCGGGCGAGCCCGGCAGCAGCGGGGTGCCGGCATCCGGGGTCACCTGCAGGAAGGTCCAGTCCGGCACGTTGACCATGTGCTCGGTCTCGACGGTCTTGCCCATCAGGTCGGTCTTGAGCCGGTTGAACACCCCGGCGATGTAGCTGCCCGGATAGTGCGTGGCATCGGCCGCGGTGCCCGGGTAGTGCCCGCGGGTGCCCCAGTAGCCGTTGGCCATCGCCATCAGCACCTCGCGGGTGGGCTCCAGCTTCGGATCGAAGCCGTCGTAGGAGAGCACCCAGTCCGAGTGATAGGGGCGGGTGGTGCGGGTTGAGAGGTTCATCACGGCGAGATCGGTGACGACGACGTCGGCGCCGGCCTCCTTCAGCCGGGCCGGGTCCTGGCCGCGGTTGAGTCCCACGACCATCCCGAAGTCTCCGGCGCGTCCGGCCTGGACCCCTGAGGCCGCATCCTCGATCACGATCGTGTCCTGGGGCTCCACGCGCAGCAGCTCGGCTGCGTGGAGGAACATATGCGGGTTCGGCTTGCCGGGCAGGCCCAGCTCCAGCGCGTCGGAGCCGTCCACGATCACGGTGAACGCGTCGAGCAGCCCCGCGATGGTGAGCACCTCGCGGCCGTTGCGCGAGGAGGTCACCAGTGCGGTGGGGATTCCGTCCTTGCGCAGCTGTTCGATCAGCTCCACGGTGGTGTGGAAGACCTCCACGCCGTCCCGGGCGAGCACGGACTCGAAATAGCCCTGCTTGCGCGCCGCGAGCCCGTTGACGGTCAGCGAGTTGGGGGCGTCATCCGGCCTGCCCTCGGGCACGTCGAGGCCGCGCGCCTTCAGCAGCGAGCGCACCCCGTCCTCCCGGGGCCGGCCGTCGACGAAGTTCAGGTAGTCCTCTTCGGTGAACTCCGGCTGCGGGGAGCCGACGATCTCCGGCAGGGCGGTGTCGAAGAGTTCCTTCCATGCGCGCGTGTGCACCCCGGCGGTGTCGGTGACGACCCCGTCCATATCGAAGATCACGGCGCGGAAATGACGCAGCGCGTGGCGCTTGGCTTCAGCGCTGTGTCGGAACGGATTCTCAAAGGGGTGCATATCGGCCTCACGCGGAGATGGTTCTAAGGTCGGATGGCTGCCCAGGAACGGGTGCTGCTCCGTCTGGATACGGTGCCCCATCTTAGGTCTCTTGGGTTAACGATATACACCCGCCCGGTTACGACCTATGGCACAGGTCTCCTGCGCGGGGGTGCTAGCGTCGTGGTCATGGCGCGGCGAAGCAGCATCGAACTGACTTTTCGAGAGGTGGCGGGCTCCTCTCCGGACTCCTTCGTGGCCGCTGGCACGGTGGTGGACTGGATCGACAAGACCGCCTACGCCTGCGCCGCATCCTGGACCCGGACCGACTGCGTGACCTCCTATGTGGGCAATATGCACTTCACCGTGCCGGTCCCACGTGAGACACCTGTCACGGTGCAGGCCCGCGTGGTCCACACCGGGCGCACCTCGGTGCACATCCAGACCCGGGTGCTGATCCGTAAGGAGGAGGGCTGGGTGGTCTGCACCGAGTGCTTCATGATCTACGTGGCGGTGGGCGACGACGGAGAGCCCGCCGCCGCCGCCGGGTTCGAGCCGCAGACCGAGCTGGAGCGACGGAGAGACCTCGACGCCTCCCAGCGGATGGTCTACCGGCGGCAGATGGAGGAGACCATCCGGTCGCTGCCTGAGGGAATGGGCAGCTCCGAGGCGCTGACCCTGCGCTTCCTGGCCGACACCGATGAGCGCTACCCCGACGGGAAGATCCGTGGCGGCGCGGTGATGAAGTGGATCGATAAGACCGCCGAGATCTGCGCCGAGCGCTACAGCGGCCATGAGGTCGCCGCGGTGCTCACCGGCGGGGTCCGGTTCTACCGCCCGGTGACCGTCGGGGACCTGGTGGAGGTCGATGCCCGGCTGGTGCTCACCGGCTCCAAGTCCATGCACGTGCTGGTCCGGGTCCGCGCCGGGGACCGCCGGGTGAAACACCCTGATGTGGTGGCCTACGGGCTTCCGGTGATGGTCGCTCCGGACGGCACTGGTTCCGCCCGGCCGATCGCACCCTGGGAGCCGATCACCGATGAGGACCATGCGGTGGCGGCTCAGGCGCGCAAGCTGCGTGACCTGCGCAACGCCACCCTGCTGACGCCGAGCCCGATCACCTCACAGAACTGACCCCGTCACTTCACGGAACTAAGCTGGTACGCGATGACTCAGCCTCCGCAGAACCCCTATGGCCACGATCCGCGCTACCCGGCGCCCGATGTCTATGGCCCGGGGGCCGGCCTCTACGGCCAGCCCCCGCAGCAGCATGCCCAGCCCGCGTACCCCTACGGCGAGCCGCCACAGCCCGGCCCGCCGCAGCCCGGCCCGCCGGACCAGCACGGCTGGCCGCCAGCCTCGCTCCCGCCGCGCAAGCGGCAGCGCGACTCGGAACCCGGCCGGTTCGTCTGGGGCGATCTCATCGCGGTGCTGGCCTATGTGGTCGTGATGCTGGTCGGCGGCGTGAGCCTGCTGGCCCTGGTCCCGCCGTTCTCCACGATGCTGGGCTCCGGGGTCGAGCAGCAGGAGCAGCAGGCGCTGTTCCTGCTCAACGTCATCGGCTACGGCGTGATGGTGGTCATCGCGCTCGCGCTCTCTGCGAAGGCCCTGTGGCGCTCGGTGCGCGCCTTCGGTCACCTGTGGTGGCTGAAGCTGCTGTTGGTGCCCGTGGCCTGGGTGGGCACGCTGATCCTCACCGCGCTGCTGGTGCTGGGCCTGGGCGGGGAGCCGGAGACCTCGGAGAACCAGCTCGCGATCGAGTCGATGCTGGCCTTCGTGCCGTTCCTGGCCGCGGTGTTGGTGATGGGGCTGCTGGGCCCCTATGTGGAGGAGTACTTCTTCCGCCACCTGCTCATCGGCAAGCTCTCCCGGTATATCAATATCTGGATCTGCGGCGTCATCTCGGTGATCACCTTCCCGCTGCTGCACTTCATCCCGGCCCTGGTGCTGATGCTGGCCGACCCCAGCGCTCCCACGGATCTGACGGTGATCTCGGTGGTGCCCTATGTGGTGATGGGCTCGGTGTTCACCCTGGCCTATATCCTCACCGGGCGCTCGCTGATCTATGCCTGGTTGCTGCATGCCTTCAACAACGTCATGGCCCTGGTGATGGCCTACTTCGTCCAGCCCCAACTTGAGCAGTTTCTCGAGGACAGCGGCATCGACGACGTCGGTGGCCTGGTTGCGCACACCGGTGCGGTGCTGCGCGTGCTCACCGAGACCACCCTGGCGCTGACCGGCGGCAAGTGAACCAGCAGCACCCCTGATGCCGTCAACACCTGAGTCTGCGCCCGCGCGCGATCCGCGACCGTTGGGTCGCCAGATCCTGGCGCTGGCGGTCCCCGCCCTCGGGGCGCTGGTGGCCGAGCCGCTGTTCCTGCTGGCGGACACCGCGATCATCGGGCGGCTCGGCGTCGAGGAGCTCGCGGGCGCGGCGCTGGGCATCACCGTGATGCACACCGTCACCGGGCTGATGATCTTCCTGGCGTACTCGACCACCCCGGCGGTGGCGCGCTTCGTCGGCGCCGGTCGGCTCTCCCGGGCGCTCGCCGCGGGCCGCGACGGGCTCTGGCTTGCGGTGATGCTCGGAGCGGTGCTGGCCTTCGCTGGACTGGCCTTCGGTGAGCAGCTGCTGCTGTCCATGGGCAGCTCCGGAGGGATGCAGGTCCACGCCTGGAGCTACCTGCTCTGGTCGCTGCCAGGGGTCCCGGCGATCCTGCTGGTCTTCGCCGCCGTCGGGATGCTGCGCGGGCTCCAGGACACCAAGACCCCGCTGGTCGTGGCCGCTGTGGGCTTCGGCGCGAACATCGTGCTGAACCTGATCCTGGTGCACCCGCTGGGGCTGGGCACCGCCGGCGCCGCCATCGGCACCTCGATCGCCCAGTGGGGGATGGCGATCACCTACCTGGTGATGCTCCTGCCCAGGATGCGCGCCGCCGGAGTGCCCCTGGGAGTGGACCCGATCGCGCTGCGCCAGGCGGCCAGCGTCGGCTCCTGGATGATGCTGCGCACGGTCTCGCTGCGCGCCGCCATCGTGGCCACGGTCCTGGTCGCCACCGATCTGGGGACTCACACCCTCGCCGCGCACCAGGTGGCCTTCACCATCTTCTCCACCCTGGCCTTCGTGCTCGACGCCCTGGCGATCGCGGCGCAGGCGCTCATCGGCAAGGAGCTCGGCGCCTCCCGGGTGAGTCAGGCCAAGGCGATGACCCGCACGATGATCCGTTGGGGCCTGGGGTTCGGCGTGATCACCGGTGGGCTGATCGCGCTGGCCGCCCCGTTCGCTCCGGTGCTGTTCACCCCGGATGAGCGGGTCGCCGCCGGGATCACCGCCGCGCTGCTCGTGATGGCGGTGGCTCAGCCGCTCGCCGGTTTCGTGTTCGTGCTCGACGGGGTGCTCATGGGCGCCGGGGATGTGCGCTATCTCGCCGTCGCCGGCCTGGTCAACCTCGCGGTGTACCTCCCGCTGCTCTGGTGGATCGCAGGCGCCGGGTTCACCGGAGCCGAGGCGATCGTGTGGCTCTGGTCCGGGTTCGCGGTGGTCTTCATGGGCGCCCGCGGGGTCACGCTCGGGGTCCGCGCCTACGGGGAACGCTGGATGGTTCCCGGGGAACACCGTTGAGCCGCCGCTGGGCAGTGCCGCTGGGCGGCTGCTGGACAGCACCGCGGAACACCCGCCGGGCGGGCCCCTGGTTGGGTCGGCCCTCCGGGCCGCAGCGGTAGACTCTGTTGCGTGCCTGTGAAGAAGATCCCCGCCGCCACCGCCGAAGAGCTGACCCGCCCGGTCTGGCTGCGCGCGGTCATCACCGTCGTCTTCGCCGTGGTCGCGATCTTCTGGCAGGGAGAGACCGTCACCCTGCTGAAGTTCTCGATCGCCGGGTACTTCGTGCTCGGTGCCACGGCCGTCTGGGACTACGCCAAGGTCGAGGCGGTGCCGATCACATTGCGCGGACCGCTGGCCATGGGCTCCGCGGCGTGGGTGCTCTCAGGAGTGGCCGTGATCTTCGTGGACACCGCCGCCGCGGCCGCCGTGGTGGCAGCCATCGGATTCGCCGCGATGGGTGCAGCCGAGCTCGTCGGGGGCTTCCGGGCACGGCGTGACTTCGTGCCGGCTCGGGACCAGATCGTCCTGGGCGCCGTGGGCCTGCTCACCGCGCTCGGTCTCGCGATCGGGCTCCAGCTGGACCCGCATGGGATTCTCGGAGTCGCCGGCATGGGCGTGGTCATCATGGCGGTGGTGCTCTTGATCAGCGGTTCCGGGCTGCTCCACGACGCCAGGCGGGGGCGCGCCTCGACTCGTTGAGTCGCTGAATCGGCGCCGGTCTACTACAGCACGTAGAATTGTCCATAGGGCCCTGCGCCGCAGGCGCGGGCCGGAACAGACCACACACCGATGCTCAGGAACGAGGAACTCCCAGTGGCTGAAGACGATAAGGGGCGCCGTTCTCTGCTCGAGACGGTCAAGGCCCCGCTGATCTTCTCCTTCGCCATGGGATTCGTGGCGGGCTTCGTGACGCTGATCACGTCCTCCGGCGGCACCGACAACCCGGCACGGCTGGACCTGGGGCTGATCGCGTTCGGGATCGGCTTCATCGCGACGCTGCTGATCATCTCGATGCTGCACCTGGCTTCGCGGGAGAACCCGGAGCAGCTCGCCGAGGGCTCGGGCGTGAATCGGAACTCCGAGGAGCTCTACCGCCAGCAGGTGGCGACGCGCCGCGAGGCGGCCCGGCGCAAGAAGGCCGATGAAGCGGCCAAGGCCCGGCGCGAGGCCGGGGGGCCTGAGGGCGACGACGAGCCCACCTACGGGCGCCGCAACGACCGCGACTGATCTGCGCATCAGAACCTTGGGCGCTGAACCTTGGTGTTGTTCACCTCGGTGACCTGATCTCGAGCTGCCTGCACCTGGACTTGCACAACCCCGACATGCAGAACCCGGACCGGCTGAATCTGGTGCAGCAGCACCAGCCTCAGCCGACCCGGGTTCTACCTGTCCTGACCGATAGGTACGTCACAGCCTCCTGTTTTCCGTGACGGCCCCTCGGTCCAGCGGTTATTTCTTGGCCTTCTTCTCCTTCTTCAGCTTCTTGGCCGATTTCTTCTCGCGCTTCTCCATCAGCTCATCGCGCATCCGGTCCCTGAACTCCTTGGCCGCGACGGCGGACTGAGAGGTGGGCACTTCGATCTGTGCCGCCTTCTCGGCCGCGCTCGGCTTGACCAGTCGCGGACTGTCCAGCGTGTCCGTATGAGCGTCCATGTGCCGCGTCGAGGGCCCTGCGGGGGCTGTCGCCTCAGGTGTGCTGGAGAAGGTCCTGCGGTGCGCCGCCTGACGGGCCCGGTAAGCCCGTACATGAGCGCGGTTGGCGCAGTTGCCGAAGTCGCAGAACAACCGGGAGCG
Organism: Nesterenkonia aurantiaca; assembly: GCF_004364585.1. Taxonomy (GTDB): domain Bacteria; phylum Actinomycetota; class Actinomycetes; order Actinomycetales; family Micrococcaceae; genus Nesterenkonia; species Nesterenkonia aurantiaca. The sequence goes on from NZ_SOAN01000002.1 coordinate 151,245, forward strand.
ATTCCGTGTGAGGTCGATGATGACCGCATCGCAGCCTTCGCCCTTGCAGGTTCGCATTCGCGCCGTCTCATCGCGCACCACCAGGTGCTGGATGGCGGTGGCCACGCTGGCTGTCATCACATCTGCGAGCTCCTTCGACGCCGGCACCGGTTCAGCGCGGTATTCACCGTCTGAACCGCGGGCGACCCTGAGTCCCACACCGTGCAGGAGCTCGTTGAGCACCCGCACCGGGGCGTCGGACTCGATCGGGGCCGCGCTCCAGATCCGCTGAACCTTTTCCCGCAGGTCCTGCACCTTCTCCAGCTGCGTGCGATCAGCACCAGACGGTGGCCAGCGCATGTCTGGAGCTCGCGCACTCAGATACTCCTTGAGCTGCGTCACCGTCGTAAGCTGGTCCAGTCCGGGTGTGGCGCTGCGCAGTCCCACACTGGTGTTGACCAGGTCGGCTGCCGCTACGAGGGTTCGGTCAGTATCTACATCGAACATGCATCTCCTCTCCCGAGGTCATAGCACCCGTCCGAGATCCGCGGCCTCGCGGGGGCGGGCGCTGGTGTGCGGCTAATGCTAGTCCATCGCGGGTGCAGATCTCAGGTCCGAGCGACCGCTCAGCCGTCAGGGGTGAACCGTCGCTGCAGCCTGGAGAGCGAGGCTTCGATCCCGCGGCCGTTGCGGGAGTAGACCTTCGAGGCCGTCAGGGCCGCACGTACCGGTCGGAACTGAGTGCGCGCGTCGTAGGACTCGGTGACCACGGTATGGTCCATGCCCGGCTCCGATGCGGCCATCTCCCAGCGCCACCGGTGCCCCGTGGGCTGGACCCACTCCAGCACGCCGGGCCGCTGCGCCGTCGGCGGCTGTGCGATCGAGACCCGCAGCCGCAGTCGATAAGGGATGCCGAAGACGCGCATCCGGACGCTGAACCGATCACCGGTGCTCAGCCTGTGCGGTCCGGTGGCCTGGTTCTGCACGGTGCCCGACCCGTCGATCTCATGGTGCCGATGCGGATCGGCGACCAGCGCGAAGATCTCCTGCGCCGGGGCGGCGACCTCGGCGCTGAAGGCCACCACGTGCTTGCCCAGGTCCACTCGCTGAGGTGGACGCGGGGCGTCTCGAGGTCCGGAGGGGGCAGGCGTCGGTATGCTCATGGGCGCCAAGTCTAGGCCGAGCGGCCGGAGGCGGACGGTCCGTCCGCTGGGAGTTCACCGCGCCAGCTTGCAAGAAGACCCACCTGCGGCAAGGCTTGGGTAGTGACCCGATCCCCATCCACCCATGGCATGGCCCGCCGGCTCGCGGCGCAGGCCGCGGTGGAGGAGGCCTCCCATCCTGCCGAGACCACCCGGTCCCAGGCCGAGACCCAGGCCCGGCTTCAGGTGCTCATCGAGTCCCGCGCGATCTGGTGCGCCATCGGTGGTGCGCTCATCGGGCTGGGGCTGGGATTCATCGTGTTCACCGACCACCGACCTCCGCTGGCCGGGGACGGGTCCATCCAGGTCTTCGGCTCCATCGTCGGCGGGGTCACCGCAGGGCTCGCCTTCCTGCTGGGCTTCTCGCTGAACACCCGGTTGGCGAACATCTGGCTGGGGCAGCGACCACGCATCCGCCAGGTGATGGACACCCTGGCGCTGCTGGTGGTGCATTCCTCGATCGCCGTGATGGTCGCGCTGGGCCTCTTCCGGGTCTTCCAGGAGGCGTTCATCGGGCTGACCGTGGACTATATCGCTGGCGCGGTGCTGCTCGCCATCGTGGGCGGGACCTCCGGCTATTTCAGCTTCAACTCCGGGGCGCGGATCAATGCGTTCACCCTCTCCACGCTGTTGGCGCTGTTCACCGCCTCCGGGGTGCTGGTCTCGATGATCTTCGCCGAGAACCCGTTCTGGTGGCACGTGATGTTCTCCGAACTGGGCACCGGCCAGGCGGGACTGACCTCCTTCTGGACCTTCAACACCACGCTGGTGGTCTCCGGAACGATCATCACCACCCTGACGGCGTTCATCACCCGTGATCTGGAGATCTGGTCCGATCACATCACCGGCACTCGTGCGGAGGCGCTGGAGCAGCGGCAGGCGGGACGCCGCCGCGGAAACGGCAGCCTGCCCCTGGTCGCGCGGATCAGCGCTGGGTTGAGTCGCCGCGTCTCCAGGCCGCGGATCGGCATGATCCGCGCGGTGATGATCAGCATGGGCGTCTGCCTCGCCGGGGTCGGGCTGGTGCCGATCAGCCTGCACCATGACATCCATGTGCTCTTCACCGCCGGCTTCGGGCTGTCCTTCCTGATCCTGCTGATCGGGATGCCGTACCTGCTGCCTGGTTTCCCGCGCACCTTCTACCTGATCAGCTACCTGGCTGCCGCGGCCGTGGTCGGTGCCGCGGCGCTGTGGGAGCCCATCGGCTACTACAACCTGACTTCCCTGGAGCTCATCGGCGCCGCTGTCCTGTTCTCCTGGATGGTCGTGTTCATCCGAAACATCGCCGCCCTGGTCGCCCAACTGAAAGGTCCCCTCTCATGATGCGAGCCGCCGTTGTAGGGTCCGGTCCCAATGGGCTGACCGCCGCCTGCCTGCTGGCCCAGGCCGGCTGGGAGGTCACCGTCTACGAGGCGGCCGACGCTCCCGGCGGTGCGATGCGTTCGGCGGAGCTGTTCGCCGGGGAGCTCGGTGCGGTGGGCTCGGGAGGTGCGGTGCCCGGTGGGGAGGGCGTGATCAGCGACCTGGGAGCCAGCGTGTTCCCCTTCGGCCCGCCACCGGTCCCCGGTCTGGCCCGGCACGGCCTGGAGTACCTGCACCCTCCGATCCCCGCGGCCCATGGGCTCGACGACGGCGCCGCACCGGCCCTGCTGCACTCCTCGGTGCGGGCCACCGCGGAGGGGCTGGGTCCCGACGGCGCCGCCTGGACCAGGGTCTTCGGTCCGGTGGCGCGGGACTGGGACCAGGTGCTGCGCGCCGGAATGACCCCGATCACCGCGCCGTGGTCCAATCTGCAGTCCGACAGTGCCGCGCGTCGGCTGCAGTCCCTGGCGCAGATCGGGGTCCGCGGCGCCTGGCCCTCGACCTGGTTGCAGCAGATCTTCGCCCAGGCACCGGCGAAGGCGCTCTTCGCCGGACTCGCCGCGCATGCCACCACGGATCTGCGCCGACCCTTGACCTCGGCATTCGGGCTGCTGCTGGGTGCCGCCGCGCAGGTCAACGGCTGGCCGGTGGCCCGCGGCGGCTCTGGTGCGGTGGTGCGCGCGCTGGTGGCGGAGCTGGAGTCCCATGGCGGCAGGGTGCTCACCGGCCGCAGGATCACCGGGTTGGATGATCTGCGCGAACCCGGGAGAGCCGGCGTCTCCGGCCATGTCCCTGACGCGGTGCTGCTGGACCTGACCCCGGCGCAGCTGCGCAGCTTCGGCGGGCTGCGACTGCCACGCGGATACTCACGGGCGCTGCGCCGGTGGAACTACGGCACCGGCATCGTGAAGGTCGACTATCTGCTGGAAGGTCCGATCCCGTGGCGACATGAGTCAATGGGCCGGGCCGGCACGGTCCACCTCGGCGGCGGAGCTCGGCAGATGGCGACCGCAGAGGCCGCCGCGGTGCGCGGCACCCTGCCTGGGCGGCCCTATGTGCTGCTGGCCCAGCCCAGTGTGGCGGATCCTTCCCGGACCCCGGATGAGCGCACCGTGGCCTGGGCCTACGCCCATGTCCCCGGCGGGCTCGGCGGTCCCGCGTCGGCCCGCGTGGTGAGGATGATCGAGGCCGAGATCGAGGCCCAGGCCCCTGGATTCGGCGGCTCCGTCCAGGCCCGGAAGCTGTGGAGCCCCGCGGCCCTGCAGGAGTGGAACCCCAACCTGGTGGGTGGTTCGATCAGCGCCGGCGCCCCGACGCTGCGGCAGTTCCTGGCCCGCCCAGCGCTGCGCGCCGACCCCTACCGGGTGCCGCGGGCCGGGGATGCGGCGCCGGGCACCCCCGAGGGCGTCCCGCACGGTCCGATCGACGGGGCGCAGGGCCCCGAGGTCTACCTCTGCTCCGCCGCCACGCCTCCGGGAGGGGGAGCTCACGGCATGGCCGGGTTCCACGCCGCCCAATCGGTGCTGCGCCGGCACTGAGCCCGGCGCCGCACTGAGCCCGGCGCCGCCGGGGTCAGAATCCGCTGAACGCCAGCAGCCCGGCGACCACCATCATGATGGCGCCGACGAAGATGTCGAGCACCTGCCAGGTGCGCGGCCGGTTCAGCCACTTGGAGAGCACCGCGCCGCCGAGGGCCAGCGAGCTGAACCAGAGGATCGAGGCGATCACGGCGCCTGCCGCGAAGAGCCAGCGCTGATCCCCGAAGGTGTTGGCCATGGTGCCCAGCACCACCATGGTGTCCACCCAGGCGTGCGGATTCAGGATGCTCACGCTGAGCCCGGTGGCAGCGATCGATGAGATCCGGGTGACCTGGACCTGCTGCGCCTGCTTCAGGGCGGTGCCGCCCGAGCCGGAGGGGGAGGGGGCGTCGTCGTCCTGGCTGGAGAGCTCGACATGGACCCCGGGCTTCAGCGCCTGCCCCGCGCGGCGGGCGGAGCGGAAGGAGCGGTAGGCGAACCAGGTCAGATAGGACACGCCCAGCCAGCGCAGCACCTCCATCAGCCAGGGCGCATGATCGAGCACCGCCCCGACGCCGGCGGTGCCCAGTGCGATCAGCGCGATGTCGCCGAAGACGCAGCAGGCCACCGCCAGCAGCACGCGGTCGCGGCGCAGGCCCTGGCGCAGCAGCCAGGCGCTCTGCGGGCCGATCGCGACGATGAGGGCCAGGCAGGTCAGGAGTCCGGTGAGCAGGATGGTCATGACTCCATCGTGGGCCCCGCACCACCATCCGCACCAGCTCATGATCCTTCACTATCTGAAGCAACGCTTCATATTTGAGCGGTAGCCTTGGGGCATGAACACTGATCACCTGCGGGCCTTCGTCGCGGCGGTGGATGAGGGGACCTTCGATGCCGCCGCCGCGCTGCTGCAGATCTCCGGCTCCGCCTTCTCCCAGCGGATCAAGGCACTGGAGCGGGAGGTGGGCCACGTGCTCGTCACCCGCACCGTCCCGGTGGTGCCCACCGAATCCGGGGCGGAGCTGCTGCGAATCGCGCGGCAGACCGTGATGCTCGAAGACGAGGCGCGGCGCAGCCTGGGTTTCCATCGGATTCCCGGGGAGGCGGCCCCGACGGTGACCCTCTCGGTGGCCGTGAACGCAGATTCCCTGGCCAGCTGGTTCCTGCGGGTGCTGCAGGAGGCCGCCACCTGGGACGACGTGGAGCTGCACTTCTATGCGGAGGACCAGGAGCACACCCATGAGCTGCTCCGCAACGGCACCGTGGCGGCGGCGGTGGCCGAGAATCCCGCACCGGTCTCCGGGTGTCGCTCCACCGTGCTGGGCGTCATGCGCTACTGGCCGGTGGCCAGCACCGAGCTGCTGGACCGGCACCGGTCGCCCTCCGGAACGGTGGACTGGCATCGGGTCCCGCTGGTGGAATACGGCATCCGCGATTCGCTCCAGCGCGCCGGGCTGCGCCGACTGGGCGTCACCGGGACTCCGGCGACGCATATGGTCCCCTCGGTGGAGGCCTATAACGCGGCCGTGGGCTACGGTCTGGGCTGGGGGATGATTCCGGAGTCGATGATGCCGCCCGGGGTGATGGAGGGAACTCACCGTGATCTGGCGATCGTCGAGGAGATCGGGCTGCAGGAGACCACGCTGCACTGGCAGCACTGGTCCAGCACCACCTCCGCGATGGACCGACTGAGTGCGGCGGTACACCGGGCTGCCGCGCGGATGCGCTGAGCGCCGCGTCGGATGCCCCGCTCGGCGCGGCGTGGGCTGCTCGGCACTGGACCGCTCGGCACTGGACCGCGCGGCATTGGACCGCGCGGCACGGCGACGGTGGACCAAGAAATCTCCAAGTCCTTCAAATTTTGAGGAATGGAGTGGGAAACGCCGGTGTTGCACCAGCCATGACCATCAGCACAGAGCGCCACAGCGACCAGTTCGAACTCGGCCTGCACACCTTCGGGGACGTCACCAAGACCCTCGACGGCGAGCAGGACGTGCCGCAGCCCCAGGTGCTGCGCAATGTCCTGGCAGAGGCCAAGATGGCCGACGCCTCGGGGGTCGACGTGATCGGCATCGGCGAACACCACCGCCCCGACTACGCCATCTCGGCACCCGATGTGGTGCTCTCCGCGATCGGCGCGGCCACGGAGCGAATCAAGCTCACCTCCGCCGTCACCGTGCTCTCCTCCGATGACCCGGTCCGGGTCTACCAGCGCTTCGCCACCATCGACGGGCTCACCAACGGTCGCGCCGAGGTCTCCCTGGGCCGCGGCTCGTTCATCGAGTCCTACCCGCTCTTCGGCTACGACCTCTCCGACTACGAGCAGCTCTTCGAGGAGAAGGTCGAGCTGTTCAACCGGCTGCGCTCCGAGGGCCCGATCAGCTGGCAGGGCAAGACCCGTGGCTCGCTGAAGAACCAGGAGATCTACCCCAAGACCGATCACGAGCACGGACTGCCTACCTGGATCGCCGTGGGCGGCACCCCCAATTCGGTGGTCCGGGCCGCCCGTCACGGGCTCGGCCTGGAGCTGGCGATCATCGGCGGAGCTCCGGAGCGCTTCCGGCCGCTGGCCCAGCTCTACCAGAAGGCGCTCGATGAGTTTGGTCACAGCGGCGACCGCCGGATCGCGGTGCACTCCCACGGATTCGTGGCACCCACCGACGAGGAGGCGCTGGACGTCTTCTACCCCTCCTGGGCCGAGTCGATGGCGAAGCTCGGCCGCGAGCGCGGCTGGGGCAACGGCCACCCCTCCCGGGCGCAGTTCGAGCAGGAGGTCCACCAGGGAGCCCTATATGTAGGCTCTCCCGAGACGGTGGCCAGGAAGATCGCACGGACCCAGAAGCTGCTGGGCAACAGCCGCTTCGGCATGAAGTACGGCAATGCCAGCCTGGCCCACGAGCACATGATGAGCGCCGTCGAGCTCTATGGCACCCAGGTCAAGCCCCTGGTGCTGGACATGCTCAGCGACTCCTGAGCGCGTCCCGAGGTGGTGTCAGCGCCCCCTGGGCGCGCGGATACCACCTCGGAACTGGGCGGTACGGTGGTTCCATGGCAGCGCAGGAGACGCACGAGGATGCGGATGAGAAGCCCGGCACCGGAACGGCCCCAGGACAGCAGGACACCCAGAACCAGGGACAGGTCGATCAGTACCCCGAGACAGACCTCCCGGTCCGCGACGGCAGCATCGTGGTCTACTCCGATCCAGGACGCACCTCGCTTCTGGTGCGCAAGATGCTGCAACAGCCCCAGCGCGGCCGCCGTGCCGGCTGGGCCCGCGGGGCCGAGGTCACCCAGGAGCAGGTGCTGATCCCGCTGCGCGAAGACGCCACGCTCGACCTGGTGGTGGCCAAGCGCTGGGCCCGGGAGTCTGAGGCCGATATGACGGTGATCGTCACCGAGATCCCGCGCATGGCCGGTGAGCGGCCCAAGACCGCGGAGCTGCATTTTTCGGAGCGGCTCGCGATCATCTCGCTGCCCGCGCTGGGGCCGGCCTTCATCAGGCACTCGCTGCGCCGGGAGCTGCACCGGGTGGTCACCGCCCTGCTGAACGAGTCCGTGGACGCTGCGCGCCAGTACGGCGGGTACTACGCACACGTCGAGGAGCAGAAGGGCGACGACACGTTCTTCATCTCCCCGGGGATGCTCTTCCCCGGTCGGCTGTGGATGACCCTGGGAATGGTCGCGGCCAACGAGCCGCTCTGGTCCCTGCCCAAACTCTCCGGCGTCTTCGCCGCCGCGGCCGCCACCGGGGCCTTCGGCATCTTCTTCACCACGATCTGGGAGATGGCGAACTTCCTGCCGCACTGGCGCCTTGCCATCGTCTCGGTGACCGCCGTCAGCATCGTCAGCGCCTGGCTGATCATCAGCAATCGGCTCTGGGACCGGTCCGCCGTCGTCGGGGGCGCCCGAGAAGCCGCGATGTACAACATCTCCACCGTGGTGAGCCTGCTGGCCAGCGTCACCGCGCTCTACCTGGTGCTCTTCAGCTCGATCCTGGTGGTCGGGCTGCTGCTGATCGAACCTGGGTACATGGCTGAGATCCTGGGGGAGGGCACCGGGTTCATGAACTATGTGGAGATCGCCTGGCTCTCGGCGTCGCTGGGCACCTTCGCCGGCGCCATCGGGGCGAACTTCGATGACAGCGTGGACCTGAAGAACCTCACCCAGGGATCCCGCGAGCTGCAGCGCTACCCCAAGGACGCCGAGCAGCGCTGAGGCCTGCTGGTCTGGTCCGGCTAGCCGAGGAAGGTCAGTCCCCAGATCGCGAGCAGGCCGAACCCGGCGCCCCAGAGGATCACCGAGACCAGCATCCAGGCCATGACTGCGTGCCGTGATGCGCCGAAGGAGACCATCAGCGGGGCGGTGAACTGGCTGGGCAGCGCGAGCGGCCCCAGGATCGAGACCCCCGGCACGCCGAAGCGATCGAAGATCCTGCGGACCTTCTCGCGCTTGGCAGACTTCTCCGGGTCCATCTGCTGCGGGCGCTTGTGCAGGACCGCGGTGCGCACCCAGTGGGCGACGTAGACGACCAGGATCAGCGAGAGCATGTTCCCGATGACGGCGGCGAGGATCGCCACGGCCGGGTTCATCCCGGCGAGGATCCCGATCGGGGCGCCGAAGAAGGACTCCACAAAGGGAATGGCAGAGACCAGGATGACCCCAAGCCACTGCAGCGCCGGGGGCATGCCCTGGGTCCACTCCTGCAGGCCCAGGACCCAGTTGTCCTCGCCGGTGGTGGAGGCGAGCTCTGTGGCAAGTGTGAGTGATTCAAGCATTGCTCCATTATTTCGCAGGACCGCCCGCGTCACGTCAGCCCGAGGGGTGATCTGCAGATGCACCCAGGTGCGTACGTGCACTTGTGCAAAGTTATACTGATGCATAAGATGCACTAGTGCAAGAAAATCTGACGCTGCGTCGACGCAATCACCGTGACACCTGGAACGCGATCCACCAGGCCGCCTTCGCGCTGGCCTCCGCCGGTGGCCCCGGGGCAGTCACCGTGGATGAGATCTCCACTCGGGCGGGAGTCTCCCGCAGAACCTTCTTCAACTATTTCCCGGTGAAGGAGGACGCCGTGCTGGGGACGCGGTCAGCGGAGCTGGACCCGGCCGTCGTCGAACGCTTCCATGCCTCCACCGAGGATGAGCTCACCCGGGTGGTGCACCTCTTCGTCGCCGTGGTGCGGACCTGTCTGCCGGAGGAGACTGCGGCGCAGCGCCGCGAGATCATCGCCGAGCACCCGCAGCTGCGCGCCCGCCTCGCTGAGCTGCTCGCGCAGGTGGAGCGGCTGGTGTACTCCGCGGTCCATGCCGAGGCGGACCAGGGCGGGATGCACCTGCCCGAGGGCGCGGGCGCCCACGCGTTCGAGGCGCTGCTCGCGCTCGCCGGCGGCATCACCAAGTTCGCCTTCTCCAGGTATCACGAGTCCGGCGCGGAGAGCCTCGATCCCTTCATCGGCGAGACCATCGCCCTGTTCAGAAAAGTCGTGGAGACCACCCGATGACCGACCCAGAGACCGCTTCGCTGCCCAAGGCCACTCCGCCGTCCGAGGGGGAGGACGCAGCCGGTGGGGACACCTCCGGTGGCAGTGCTGCGACCGCAGGCACCCCGCCCGAGCCGGAGACCGGGCACCTGAAATGGATCTTCAGTGCCCTGATCCTCGCCATGCTGATGGCCTCCCTGGGCCAGACCGTGCTGGCCACCGCGCTGCCGACCATCGTCGGGGAGCTCGACGGGGTCGAGCACATGGCCTGGGTGATCACCGCCTTCATCCTCGCCTCCACCGTGATGATGCCGGTCTACGGCAAGCTCGGTGACATGTTCGGGCGCAAGCCGCTGTTCATCTTCGCGATCATCGCCTTCGTCATCGGCTCCGCCCTCGGCGGCGCCGCGGACAGCATGGCCCAGCTGGTCGGAGCCCGCGTGATCCAAGGCATCGGCGGCGGCGGCTTGATGATCCTGTCCCAGGCGACCATCGCCGACGTCGTGCCGGCGCGCGAGCGCGGACGCTACATGGGAGTCATGGGCGGGGTCTTCGCGTTCTCCTCGGTGGCCGGCCCGCTGCTGGGCGGCTGGCTCACCGATGGTCCCGGCTGGCGCTGGACGCTGTGGATGAACGTGCCGCTGGGCATTCTGGCGCTGATCGGGATCGTGTGGCTGCTGAAGCTGCCCGCGCGTGAGCCTGAGGCCCGCGGTCGCATCGATGTGTGGGGGATGGCGCTGCTGGGCGTGGCCACCACCGCCGTCGTGCTCGTGGCGACCTGGGGCGGCGGCGAGTTCGCCTGGACCTCCCCGATGATCCTGGGCCTGCTCGCCGTGCTCGTCGTCTCGGGCCTGCTCTTCACCTGGATCGAGTACCGGACCCCGGAGCCGATCCTGCCGCTGATGCTCTTCCGCAGCCGCAACTTCGTGCTGACCATGGTCGCCGGGCTGATCACCGGCGTGGCGATGTTCGGCGCGCTGGGCTATATGCCCACCTACCTGCAGATGGTCACCGGCTACACCCCCGCCCAGGCGGGCATGCTGATGATCCCGATGATGGGCACCCTGCTGGTGGCCTCGATCATCGTTGGGCGCCGGGTGAGCAAGTCCGGACGGTACAAGAAGACCATGGTGATCGGTAGCGTGATCACCGCGCTGGGCCTGGGCCTGCTCTCCACGGTCAGTGCCGACTCCCCGGTGATCCTGGAGTGCCTCTATCTCGGGGTGCTCGGCCTGGGACTGGGCTGCACCATGCAGCTGCTGACCCTGGTCGCGCAGAACTCCTTCGCGCTGCGCCACGTGGGCACCGCGACGGCGGGGCAGAACTACTTCCGCCAGGTCGGGGCCACGCTGGGATCGGCCGTGATCGGCTCGCTCTTCGCGACCCGGCTCACCGAGATGCTCACCGATCGGCTGCCCGCCGATGCCGCCGGCGGGGTGGGTGCGAACTCGCTGACCCCGGAGCTGGTGCGCGGGCTGCCCGATTCGATCTACACGGTGGTGGTGGAGTCCTACAATGAGGCGCTGGTGCCGTTGTTCCTCTGGATGGTGCCGCTGGCGCTGATCGCCACCGTGATGCTGCTCTTCGTGGAGGAGAAGCCGCTGGCCACGACGCTTGACCGCTGAGCCGGGTCAGCGCCCGCGCGCGCCGCGCTCCCGCGTCCCCCTCCCCGCGCCGCGCCCCCGCGCCCGGTTCCGCGCCCCCCCGCCATCGATTGTGCAATTTGATCGCCGGAACGACTGAATTCCGGTGAAAAACCTGCACAGATTGCACACTCGATGCCGGCGGGTGATCAGAGACGCGGCGGAGGCAGCGGCTCGGGCTGCGCCGCAGCACTTCTGCGCTGCCTCCAGATCACCTGCGTGAGCCGGGTGATCCCCAGGACCACCACGGTTCCCAGGGTGCTGCCGATGCCCACGAGCATGGCCCCGACGAGCCAGAGCCCGGTGCTGTCCTCGGCCGCGGCGGTCAGGCTCCACGCCACGGTGAACGACGGCGGCAGCAGCAGCACGGTGAGCCACCAGCGGCTGCGCGAGGTCCATAGGGCGATCAGCAGCAGGGTGATTCCACAGCCGATCACCTGCCAGGCCTCATAGGGCCCGTGCTCCATGCCGGTCACCGGGTCCACCTGATACTCCTGGTCCCATGCCATCCAGCCGAACCAGGCGCCGGCGGAACCCAGGATCACGAAGAGGGACCAGGCCAGGACGTGGCGCCTCGTGGAGGAGCGGTCGGTTTCGGCAGATCCGACCGGCGGAGTGGTGGTCATGGCGTCATTGTGCTGCAGGCCGGGCTAGCTACTCTGCGACACGCTGGTGCCGCCGCGGAACGATGATCTCGGCAGCGCGTGCTCGGGCCGGGCAAATCGCGTGACGCCTAGGACGACCAGTGTCCCCACGAGGCTGCCTAGCGCCATGTATGCCGCTCCCACCCACCAAAGACCGCTCTCGTCACTCCCGCTGACCGTCACGGACCAGGCCAGAGTCAGCGACGCCGGCAACAGCAGCACCGTGGGCCAGCACCGGTTCCAGGAGGTCACCACCGCGATTCCCAGGAGCAGGATCCCGCAGACGAGGAACTGCCACGGCATCGGTGGGCCCTGCTCCACCCCGGCAGCAGGGTCTTGGATGTAGCCCAGCTCCCAGGGGAGCAGGGCGAGAGAGCCGAACCAGGCTCCGGCCGTCCCCAGGACGACGAATCCCGCCCACGCCGCCACGCGGAGGGTTTGGCTCGCCCGCGAGTCGCGGGTGGCCGGGGTCGGTGGTCTGCTCGTCATAGCGTCATTATGAGACCACGCAGGACGCTCTCGCCCATCGATTGTGCAATTTGACCGCCGGGACGCGCGAATTCCGGCGAAAAACCTGCACAGATTGCACACGCGATGCCCCACGAGCACGGCGATGACGATCAGGGCTCGAGCCGAGCGTGCCTGCGCCCCTTGAGAAGTCGCTCCCACAGCATCCGCCCACCCCCACGCTTCTTCTACGCCCTGTAGTAGACTCGCCCGCATCAGCCGAGGGAAGGGGTCTTCTGTGGTCAATGCCGCGGACTTCGACCCGTCGCCGCGCCGGGTGACCGGCGCCGCGCGGCTGATTCGAGGCCTGCTGGCCGCCGCGCTGGCCATCGGCTCCGCAGCGGTCTCCCACACCGCCGCCGGGCATCACATGCCGCACTGGATCGTATTGGCCCTGGCGCTCGCGGTGAGCCTGCCCGTCTGCGCCTCCCTCGTGGCGGTCCGGCTGAGCGGAGTCAGGCTCGGTGCCGCCGTCGTGTTCAGCCAGGCGGTGCTCCACGGGCTCTTCGCCCTCTTGCCGGCCGCCAGCGCTTCCGATGGCCCCGCCGGACCCAGCGGCCCCGCAACAGAGGCCGCAACAGAGGCTGCAGCCCAGGCTGGACATGCGGCGCATGATCACAGCCTCACCATCGCCGCGGTGGCGCCGTCCAGCACGGCCGCCCAGGTGCTGCCCGACGCGCCGATGCTCCTCGCCCACGCCCTGGCGGCACTCTTCACCTTTGTGGTGTTCCGCCGCGGCGAGCTGATCCTGCAGGCACTCAGCGACCTTCTGCTGCTGCGACCGATCCTTCTGCTGTTCCTGCGCCCGATCTCGCAGACCGGGCCCCGCGCCATCTGCGCGCACGACTCCTTCTCCACCGTCATCCTGCAGGAACTCTGGCTCGGTGGCGGCGCGCAGACCCTGCGCGGTCCGCCGGTCCTCGTGAGCTGAGACCACCCTGTGGTTCCTATGGCACGACGCTGGGGACCAGTCACCTCACGACGGAAAGCATCGAACTTATGTCATCCTGCGCACCCAAAGCCCGCAACTCCACGACCGGTCGCCAGCGCGCCGGTCGGATCACCGCGCTCTCCGCAACGGCCGCCCTCGGCCTGGCGGTCACCACTATGGCGGCTCCCGCCTGGGCCCACGATTCACTCATCGCCTCCTCCCCGGAGGCAGACGCGGTGCTTCAGGAGAGCCCCGAAGAGATCACTCTGGAGTTCTCCGGCGGCGGCCTGACCACCGGGGACTCCATCGCCAATGTCATCGTGGTCACGGATGAGGGCGGTGAGAACTGGGAGGGTGAGACCGAGATCGAGGGCGCGACCATGTCCACCGAGCTCTCTGAAGAGCTTCCCGGCGGGGACTACACCGTGGCCTATCGGGTGGTCTACGCCGATGGGCACGCTGAGGAGCAGTCGTTCGGCTTCGAAGTGGCTGAATCTGAGCCGGAGCCCACCCCGGAGCCCACTCCGGAATCCACCACTGAGGCTTCAGCTCCGGAGGAGTCCGAAGCGGAGTCTGAGACCGAATCTGCTGAGCCGGCAGAGGACGACGACGTCGACTCCGCCACCGACTCCAGCACCGCTGGTCCTGATGAGGCGGACGAGCCGGCCGCAGGCGACACCGCTGCTGACACGCAGCAGGATTCCGGTCTGCCGGTCTGGGCGGTCGTGGTCGGGGGCATCGTCGTGGCAGGACTGCTCGCCGCGATCGCGACGGCTGTGCTGCGCGGGCGCAAGAATCCTCGCGCCTGACTCAGTGCTGCTCCTCGAGATCTTGAGAAGACCAGTCCAGCTGCCCTTCTGAGTGTTACGCCGGATGCTATTGAATAGAGAGATGAACTCTATGATCTCCACGATTCTCAATGTCATCTGGCTTCTCTTCGGCGGCCTGTGGCTTGCCCTGGGCTACTTCCTCGCCGGGATCGTCTGCTGTCTGCTGATCATCACGATCCCCTTCGGCATCGCGTCCTTCCGGATCGGGGTCTACGCGCTGTGGCCCTTCGGCCGCACGATCGTGGACCGCAGCCCTCGAGGTGCGGGAGCGTTCACCACGATCGGCAACGTGATCTGGGTCCTGGTGGCAGGGATCTGGATCGCGATCGGTCACGTGCTCACCGCGATCCCGATGTTCATCAGCATCATCGGGATCCCGCTGGGCATCGCGAACCTGAAGCTGATCCCGGTCTCGCTGATGCCGCTGGGCAAGGTCATCGTGCCTTCCAACGCGGTGCTGCCGACCTACCGCCACGCCTGAACCCTCGGTGCGCGAGGTCGACGGCGGGTCGCCGGCGCCGCGTGATGGGCCTCGGCCTCAGCCCTTGAGCAGGATCTTGCGCATGCCCCAGGAGATCGGGGCCTTCGCCAGCCGGGTCGGGTCGAAGCCAGGCAGCTTGCGCAGCACCCCGCGCTCGTGGCTGAAGGTCGCCACGCTGTACTCCCCGTGATACCGGCCCGTGCCGCTGGCGCCGACTCCACCAAAGGGCAGGGTGGACACCGCAAGCTGCGTCAACACGGTGTTGAAGGTGATGCCACCGGATGAGGTCTGCGCGAGAAAGTCCTCGCGCACCTCTTCCCGCTCGGTGAAGGCGTAGAGCGCCAGCGGCTTCGGTCGCGCATTGATGAACTCGATGGCCCCCTGGTGATCGGTCACCGTGAGGATCGGCAGGATAGGACCGAAGATCTCCTCCTGCATCACCGCGGAGTCGGGCTCGACGTCGAGCAGCACCGTGGGTGCGACGTAACGGTCAGAGACCTTCGCGGTGCCGCCGATGACCGCTCGGCCGGAGTCCAGCAGCCCGGCGAGGCGCTGGGCATGGCGCTCATTGATGATCCGCCCGTAGTTCTCGGCGCTGGCCGGCTCCGGGCCGAAGGCGCGGCGGGTGACCCGGGCGATCTCCTGAGCCAGCGGCTCGGCGAGCTCGAGGGTGGTCAGCAGGTAGTCCGGGGCGACGCAGGTCTGGCCGCAGTTGCTGAATTTGCCCCACACCAGCGACTCGGCAGCGGCGGTGAGATCGGCTGAGGAATCGATCCAGACCGGGGACTTGCCGCCGAGCTCCAGCGTCACCGGGGTCAGGTGCTTGGCCGCGGCGGCCATGACGATCGCGGCCACCGTGCCGTTGCCGGTGTAGAAGATGTGGTCGAAGGGGTGCTCCAGCAGTCGGGTGGTCTCCTCGACTCCGCCCTCCACCACCTGCAC
This sequence comes from Nesterenkonia aurantiaca, assembly GCF_004364585.1. GTDB lineage: Bacteria > Actinomycetota > Actinomycetes > Actinomycetales > Micrococcaceae > Nesterenkonia > Nesterenkonia aurantiaca. The sequence continues at coordinate 166,765 of NZ_SOAN01000002.1, forward strand.
GGCCTCGGCGTCGAGGTACTGCGGAATCAGCTCCGCCACGGTCGCCGAGACTGCCGGTGCCAGCTCACTGGGCTTGAGCACCACGGAGTTTCCCGCCGCCAGTGCACCGATCAGCGGCATCAGGAGCAGGTGGAACGGGTAGTTCCAGGGCCCGATGATCAGCACCGTGCCCAGCGGCTGGCGCTGAACATGCGCCCGAGCACTGCCCACGAGGAACGGGACCGAGGTGCTGCGATTCCGAGTCCAGCGTTCAAGGTGCTTCAGGGTCTGCTTGACCTCGGACTTCACCGAGAGGACCTCGGTGAGGTGAGCGTCGACGTCGTTCTTCCCCAGGTCCGCCGCCATGGCCGCATGAATCGCCGGTGCCTGCTCCTCCAGCAGCCGCAGGATGCCCTGCAGCTGATCACGACGCCAGTCCAGCGAGCGGGTGCGGCCGGTGGTGAAGGCTGCCTTCGTCCCGGTGACGCAGGCGTCCACGGCGGCGACGGGTGTAGAGACCTGCTTGACGGGAGTGCTGCGCACCTCGGCTGGGATGTATGGCGTCATGGAGCGAACCTCTCGGGTCTGGGGGTCTTCCCCACCCTACAGATCTCGAGCCCGCGCGCACCCGGATTTCGACAGGGGCTAACACCACGGTGACTCACATTGCGTTAGAAGCCCTAATAGTTGTACTTTCTAACTGTAAGGTCGATGAAGACGAACGTGCGTGACTTCAACACGGGGCAGCCGCCACAGGGCATGGAGAGATCAGATGAGTGCACAACGAGTCCCCGGCAGCATGGTCCCGCCGGCACACACGGCTCCGCAGCCCCTCCGGGAGCGGACGCGCGGCACCGCGGCCCCCGAGGCGGCCCGCCGACTGCGCTGCACGCGCTATGACCAGATGGCCAAGGCGGCCTCCGCCGGGCTGATGGCGCACCCGCACGTGGAATCCGCGATCGTCGAGATCTCCGGCGACGACGCCGACCTGGTCTTCCACCTGAACTGCACGATCAAGGCCGATTCTGATCCCTCGGATCTGATGGAGACGGTCTCGAACGGCGTGATCTCGAACATCGAGCGCATGCTCGGCACCGAGTTCTCCTCCCGACGCCTCCACTTCAATCGCAGCCTCTACAGCGCCACCTGAGCCAGATTCCAGGGCAGCGATGCCCTGCCACGCCACTTTGAGGAGCCTGCCATGGAGACCATGCTGGTCCAGACGTTCAACGCCTTCTTCCTGGCCGCCGTGGTGCTCTCCGTGCCGGTGCTGATCGTCGCCGGAATCTGGGTGGCAGCCGTGGAGCTCCGCCGCCCGGACCGCGCAGCGGCAGAGCTTCAGTCCGAGACTCGGACGGCCCACCAGTCCTGAGCTCAGTGCAGGAACTCGGTCTGCGCCACGCTCGGGGTAGCTGGACCGAGGATATCGATCAGCATGTCGCGATCCTCATAGCTGCCATGCAGGATCCATCCGGGCACGGCCCGCAGGTCTGCCCGGATCTGCTGCGCTGAACGGAACGCCTGCGCATCGGGGTGTCGCCAGTGCACCGACACCAGATGCCCGCCGGGTTCCAAGGTCTTCGCCGCGCGCCCCCGGACGGCCGCCCACTGGGCGTCGTTGAGGTAGTAGGCCAGCTCGCTGAGCAGGATCAGGTCGATCGCCCCGGCGGGCCAGTCCTCGATGCTGGACTGCTGGAATGTCACATTCTCGGCCCCGACCCGCTGCGCCGCCGTGTGCAGCGCTGCGCCAGAGATGTCGGTGGCCAGGACCTCGTCACAGCGCTGTGCGAGCAGCTCGGTGATCCCACCGATGGAGCACCCTGGTTCGAAGGCGCGGCGGTAGCGAGCTCTCGGGAGCACCGCCATGGTCAGCGCGTATTTGCGCTGCTCGTACCAGCGGCTGGTCACTCCCCAGGGGTCTGAATCCTGGGCGTGCAGGCCTTCGAAGTCCAGCGGCGTTCCCGGAAACACGATCTGGCGATCCCGCAGCACGGTCTGAAGCATGCTCGCGGTGAGCACCGGCTCTCCGGGGTTTCGGTCTGCCGGGGTGCCGTGCTCGGTCCCCAGCTGGGACACGAAGGCGGCGACGGCGCGGCCCCGGGCCTGGGTCAGCTCGGCGTCGATCGGGATGGAGCGCGCCGCGGACCAGGAGATCTCTGGCTCCGCCGGGCTCGATCCGGTCATCGGCTCCGAGTCCTGCGCGGGGTGCAGTCCTGGCGGCGTGCTGTGCATCCAGAGCCACACCGGATACTGCACCAGAGGTGCGTTGTGCTGCGCCGCTGCGGAGGCGGCAGCCTCGCCACAGGCGTCGTGATCGGGGTGTCCGTCGCGAGAGAGCGGAGCCGCCAGGACGGTGCCGCCGGGCATCTGCCTCAGCGCGGCACCGATCGCCGCAGTGAGCGGGGCCCGGTGGTCGGCGAGCGCGCCGTCGGGCAGGTGCAGCCGCTGGCGCTGCAGGCTTCCCGCGCCGCGCGGGCCCGGAGTGAGTCCGCGCAGCTCCTCCAAGGCGGACTCGGACTCGGTGGTGCGGATCTCGGCGAGCCGTTCTGGGGGTATGACCTGAGGTGGATGCGACCCGGTGCCGTCGCTGGCGGCCAGGATCTGCACCGGGGAGCCGCTGCGCAGACCTGCCGCGATCAGCGCCGCGGCGCCGAGGATCTCGTCATCGGGGTGCGGAGCGACCACCAGCAGCCCGGGCAGGTTGTGCGGGATCCAGCGCCCTGCAGGGTCTACCTCGCCGATGCCCCATTCTGGGACGCCGGCATCGTAGCGATCCAGGGCGGCGCGGGTGTTGCGTGGGGTCTGGGCGCCGTGGAAGGTCGCCGCGGTCTCACCAGGTGTCATGGCCGTCCCCGATCAGCTGGTCCCAGCCGAGCCCGTGCTCGGCCAGGACCGCTGGCAGTGCCGCTTCGTCGGTCTCGGCGTGGCACTGGCGGATGTAGACGCTGAGATCGGCGACTCGCTGGGCATGGATCGCGTCCGAGGCGAGCGGGCCCGGTCCGAGGGCGCGCCCGCTGCGGTCGATGATCTCGGCGGCCAGCCGGTCGATGTAGGTGCGCACCGCGAAGGCCTGTGCCTTGGCCAGAGCAAGGTTGTGCGGATCGGCGTCCACGGCGCGGGCGGTGCTGCTCAGCAGCGCCCAGCCGGCGGTGAGCCCGGCGGCCGCAGCCCCGGCGTGGGCTCGCAGCAGCGACGAGGCCTTGGGTGCGGCGGCCCGGCTGAGCAGGGGTGCTGCGACGGCGCGCGCCGCGCCGTACCAGCAGGCGGCCACTCCGATGCCGCCGTGCCAGAAGCCGGAACGTTCCAGGTAGTCCGCATGGGTGCCCAGCGCGGTGGCGGGCACCTGCTCGAAGGACACCCAGCCCGAGTCGCTGGCCGCCATCCCGACCGCATGCCAGGTCTCGGGCACCGGGGTGACGCCGGGGGAGGAGAGGTTCACCGCGAAGAGCAGCTTCTGCGCCGCTGCCCCCGGGGAGTCGGGCAAGACGGTCGCGGTGACCAGCGCGTGGCTGCACAACGAGGCCCCCGAGCACCAGGGTTTGGTGCCGCTCAGGGTCCAGCCCGCGCCGCTGCGCGTTGCGGTGAGCACCGGCATCGGCGGCTCTGCGGCCCAGACGCCCCAGAGCTCACCGGCGGAGACCAGCTCGGGGTAGCCGAGGTCTGTGCCGATCGCGACCGCGTCGGCGTGGGCCTCATAGAGCCGGCCCACCACGGTGTTCTGCGCGGTGATTCCGGCCAGCCGGCGCCAGCGCGCCTGCGTCTCACCACGCCCGGGCAGCTCGGGAAGGGGCGTGTGAAGCTGCTCGTGCACTTCGTGCAGAAGATCGGTCATGCGTGCAGGGCTCCCAGGGTCTGAGCGAATCCGCGCGGAGCGCGGCCGGTGGTGCGCCGGGAGGTCATCACCGGCATATCGGTGGCCGTGACGAGCACGGCGTCACTGCGGCGCAGCCTGGTCACCAGATCGACATCCTCATCATCGGCCAGGCTGCTGAACCCGTTCACCGCACGATAGGCCTGTGCGGTGAATGCCAGATTCGCGCCATGGATGTGGCTGTGCCGACTGCCGGTGATCTGCTGTGCGTAGTCAGCCGCCCAGGCGCGGCCCACCGGGTCTGTTCCGAGGACCGGAGCCAGGATCACCGTACCGAGCACGACGTCGGCGCCGCGGTCCCGATGCTCGGCCTGCCGGGAGAACCAGTCGAGCGGAACCTGGCTGTCGGCGTCGGTGGTGGCGAGCCACGGCTCACCTGCAGGTGTCGAGGCATCGGTGGTCGTCGGTGAGTCACGGGAGTCTGCCGGTCGGCTCAGCGCGTGATCGAACCCGGCGGCGCGTGCGGCACCGACGTTGTTGGCCTCGATCACGACCACCTCGGCCCCTGCTGAGCGCGCGAGCCTCGCCGTCTCGTCGGTGCACGCGTCAGCCACGACGATCAATCGAAGCCATATGCCGGCATGGAGTGCTGAGGCTCGCACCGCGGTGAGTGCGGCCTCGATGGTTCCGGCCTCATCATGGGCAGGCATCACCACGATCACGGACGGGCTCTGCGCGGAAGGGTCGGTCACAGATTGATTCTAGGCTCATGAGCGAGGTGGGAGTCACCGCTGTCCGGAGCTTAGGTCCTGGCTTCAGATCGGATCGCCCGGGGCGCCGAAGGCCGGTTCACCCCGGCGCCGGCGCAGCAGCTCGGCCTCCTCGTCGAGGCTGAGTCCTGATCGTCGTGGTCGCAGGGGCCCGCGCAGCCGCCCATCTTCAAGCCCCCGGTGCCGCCGAGAATCAAGATCCGCCCCATGGGTCGATCCAACGCGGAGACCGGGGCCGGGACAACAGTGTTTCGCTCTCAGCGGCAGGTCAGCATCGAATGAGTCGGCGCCGGGACCGTCAGCGGTGATCCTCCAGAAGCGCCTTGAGTGCCTCCTTGTGCGCAAGATACGCCTCACGCCCGGCAGGGGTCAGGGCGAGCATCAACCGGGATCGACCCTGGAAGACGAAGGACTCTTCGCTGAGGTATCCGGCGTCGGTGAGCTGACTCAGATGCTTGCTCAGCGCCGATTTCGAGAGTCCGGTGCGCTCTTGGATCTCGCCGAACTCGATGCCCGAGGCCTGGGAGAGCATCGCGCAGATCCGCAATCGATGCGGGGCGTGGATCAGCGCGTCGAAGGTCGGCTCAGGCGCCACGATGCCGCCGCTGATACGGGATGCCGATGGCGAGGAGTCCCGCGGCGAGGATGATGCCGCCGGCGAGCCAGACCCAGGAGCCCAGGACGTCATCCAACAGGATCGCAGCGACCGGCAGGGCTCCTGCCACCAAGCCTGCCGCGCAGACCTTGACCCACGGCACAGAGGTGCCCCGGTACCCCGGCTGGTGGAAGCTGAACCTTCCCACGAGCGCTCCGATTCCGACCGCGAGCAGCACGATCACGGCAGCCTGGAGGATGCGCAGCGTCGGGTTCAGGTCGCCCAGCGCATTGAGGCTGAAGAGTGCCAGGATCAGCCCGGCGAGGCTCGGGAAGTACCAGGCAGGAACCGGCCGGTTGATGGTGGCCTGTTCCTCCTGCTCGGCCGCGTCCAGGGCGCGGCGGGCCTCCTCCGGGGTCGGTGTTGATCGCTGTGTTTCCATGAGAGAAACACTAGCGAGTTTCCTGCATGGAAACAAGAGGTGGGCTGATGTGTCTCGGCTCTCCCTGCCAGGTCCAGGGGAATTTCCCCGGAGCTATCCCGCTTCCACCGAACATGACTTCCCCCGCAGAAACCCCCGCACCCAGGACCGCGCTGATCGTCGGCGCCTCTGGGATCACCGGCTCGGCGATCGCCCGCCAGCTCATCGATGAAGACTGGGAGGTCATCGCGCTCTCGCGCAGCGCCTCCTCAGCCCCGGGCATCCGCGGTGTCGCCGCCGATCTTCGTGACCCCGAGAGCCTGCGCAGCGCGCTGGCCGCAGAGCGCCCCACCCACGTGTTCTTCACTGCCTGGCAGAAGCAGGACTCCGAGGCCGAGAACATCACGGTCAACGGCGGCATGCTGCGCGATCTGCTGGCCGCCCTGACGCACGCCCCGCTGCAGCACGTGGCGCTGGTGACCGGGCTCAAGCACTACCTGGGCCCCTTCGAGGCCTACGCCGCCGGAGAGACTCCAGATACGCCCTTCCACGAGGAGGAGCCGCGCCTGGAGACCCCCAACTTCTATTACGCGCAGGAGGACGAGCTCTTCGCCGCTGCGTCCAAGCAGGGGTTCCACTTCTCGGTGCACCGTGCACACACGATCATCGGCCACGCCGTGGGCAACGCCATGAACATGGGCCTGACCATCGCCGTGCAGGCCACGCTGGCCAAGGAGCTCGACCTCGACTTCGTCTTCCCGGGCAGTGAGCAGCAGTGGAACGGGCTGACCGATATGACCGATGCCGGGCTGCTCGCCGAACAGATGATCTGGGCGTCCACCGATCCCAACGGATCCGATGAGGCATTCAACATCGTCAACGGCGATGTGTTCCGCTGGCGCTGGATGTGGCCCCGGCTCGCCGCAGATCTCGGCGTGCCCGACGAGCGCGTCGTCGGCTACGCCGAGGCGCCGCGTCCGCTGGAGCAGCAGATGGCCCCGCATGAGGCGGCATGGCCGGGCATCGCCGAGAAGCACGGACTCGTGGAATCCAACATCAGCCGGCTCGCCTCCTGGTGGCACACCGACGCCGACCTGGGCCGGGACATGGAGGTCGTCACGGATATGGGCAAGAGCCGAGACGCCGGATTCCGCTCCCACCGCCGCACCGAGCAGGCGTTCAAGGATCTCTTCGCTCGGTACCGCGCGGATCGCGTCATCCCCTGAACGGATGCCCCGCTGAGAAGCATGACCTGTCGAAAAGCACGCCGGTCGCGAGGAATGATCGGCTGAGCTGTGCGCTCAGTCCCGGACCGCGGCCACGGCCTCGATCTCCACGAGCTGTGCATCGTAGCCGAGCACCGTCACTCCGAGCAGCGTGCTGGGCGAATCGTGGTCACCGAAGGCCTCGCGCACCACGCGCCAGGCGGTGACCAGGTCCGCCTGGCGGGTCGAGGCGACCAGGACCCGGGTGCTCACCACGTCGTGGAGCCCAGCCCCGGCCTCGTCCAACGCGGTGCGCAGGTTCGCCACACACTGCTCCGCCTGGGCGGCGTAGTCGCCGGCCCCCACGGTGGCGCCCTCCCGGTCCAGCGGGCACGCCCCGGCCAGGAAGATCAGCCGCGCATCGGCGGGGGCGGTGGCCGCATAGGCGTACTCCACGGACCCCGCGAGCGAGGGCGACCTGATGAGCGTGACGGCGGTCGGCAAGGGGTGGCTCCTTCTGTGAGGTGGCAGGGGTGGGTTGCCAGCGTCGTGCCTAGCTGTCTAGCTGTCTAGCTGTCTAGCTGCCTAGCGGCGTGGCGCGGTGTGAGGATTCGAGGCGCGGCCTGCGTAGAGTGCCAGCTTCAGCAGCTCGGTGAGCACCAGCACCAGCACCCCTGAACTGAGCGTGATCAGCAGGTAGAACGGGTCCAGCACCGCGGTGTCGAAGATCGTGTGCAGCCAGGGCAGGTAGATGAACCCGACCTGCAAGAGGGTCAGCGCCGCGACCATCAGCCAGGCGAGCTTGTTCTTGAACAAGACCGAGGGGCGCAGGCTGAACTTCTCCAGGGACTTCACGCTGAAGAGGTAGAAGACCTGACAGACCACCAGCACCGTCGTGGCCAGGGTGCGGGCCACCTCGAGATCGTCGCCGGCGTCGATGCGCCAGCGGAACACGATGATCGTCACCGCGGCGATCAGCAGCGAGACCACCGCGATCTGCACCACGTGCCGGGTCTCCACGATTCCGGCGTCTGGGTCGCGGGGCCTGCGCCGCATGATGCCGTCCTCGGCGGGCTCGAAGGCGAACGCGAAGGCCAGCGTGACACCGGTGACCATGTTGACCCAGAGCACCTGAAGCGGGGTCAGCGGCAGGGTCCAGCCGAAGGCCACAGCGAAGAGCACCACCGTGGCCTGGGCGCCGTTGGTGGGCAGCAGGAAGACCAGCGCCTTGCGCAGATTGTCATAGATCCGGCGGCCCTCCTCCACCGCTGCCTCGATGGTGGTGAAGTTGTCATCGGCGAGCACCACCTCGGCGGCGTCCTTGGTGACCTCGGTGCCCTTGAGGCCCATGGCGACGCCGACGTCGGCCCGGCGCAGCGCGGGGGCGTCGTTGACGCCGTCGCCGGTCATCGCCACCACTTCACCCTCGGCCTGCAGGGCGCGGACCAGTCGCAGCTTGTGCTCCGGGGAGGTGCGGGCGAACACGTGGTGGCGCTGGGCCAGCGTCCGCAGCTCCTCGTCATCGGTGGCCTCCAGCTCAGCGCCGGAGATGGCGCCCTGACCGTTGTCGATGCCCATCTGCAGCGCGATCGCGGTGGCGGTGCCGGCATGGTCTCCGGTGATCATCTTCACCTGGATTCCGGCGTCGTGGCAGACCTTGATCGCATCGATGGCCTCCTGCCTGGGCGGATCCACGATCCCGACCACACCGACGAAGATCAGCTCCTCACCGAGGGATTCCATGCGCAGGGACTCGCGGTCCTGGGCCTGGGCCGGGCGGCAGGCGGCTGCCAGGACGCGCAGGCCATCCGCAGAGAGGGCGTCGATGTGTTCGTTCCATGCCTCGGCGTCGAGCGCAGCGGTCTGGCCCTGCGCGGTGAGCTGGGTGCTGGAGCGGGCCAACAGCCGGTCCGGGGCGCCCTTGACCAGCACGAAGGTCTCACCCTCAGGCAGCGCCGCCGTAGTGGCCATGAGCTTGTTCTCGGAGCTGAACGGCAGCGTGGCCAGTCGTGAGGCGGCGTCGTCGTCGAAGGCGAGCTTGCCCGCCAGGGATTTCAGCGCGCCCTCGGTGGGCTCCCCGGCGATGGTCCAGCTGCCGGCCTCGTTGCGAATCAGCTCGGTGTCATTGGTCAGGCTCATGATCTCCACGAAGCGGCGCAGCCCAGAATGCTCCAGGGTGACCCGCTGCCCGTCCAGGGTGACCTCGCCCTCCGGGATGTAGCCGGTCCCGGAGACCTCGAAGGTCTCATCGGCGAGGACGAGGCGCTCGGCAGTCATCTCGTTCTTGGTCAGCGTGCCGGTCTTGTCTGAACAGATGGTGGTCACGCTGCCCAGGGTCTGCACGGCGGAGAGCTTGCGGGTGATCGCGTTGCGCCTGGCCATGGTCTGCACGCCGAGCGCCAGGGTGATGGTGATCAGCGCCGGCAGGCCCTCCGGGATCGCGGCCACGGCGAACCCGGCGGCGGCCTGGAGCAGCTCGGCGATCGGGGTGCCGTGCAGGCCCCAGCCCAGACTCACCAGCAGCAGCGTCAGCACCAGCACGCCCAGGGAGAGCATCTTGCCGAATCGGGCGATCTGGCGGGTCAGCGGAGTCTCCAGGGTCTCGACCTCGGACATCATCGTGTTGATGCGCCCGATCTCGGTGTTCTCGCCGGTGCCGACGACGACGCCGGTCGCGGTCCCCGAGGTCAACATGGTGCCGGAGAACGCCATTGAGGTGCGGTCACCCAGGGGAGCGCCCTGCTCGCTGGTCTCGGTGGTCTTCTCGGACGGGACGGATTCACCGGTGAGCGCCGATTCCTCGATGGCCAGCTCGGCGGTGTCGATGAGGCGGACATCGGCGGGGACCTTGTCCCCGGTCCGCAGCCGGACGATGTCTCCGGGAACGACCAGCTCGGCGTCCACCGTGGCCCAGGAGCCCTCGCGACGGACATCTGCGCTGGGCGAGAGCATGTTCCGGATGCCCTCCAGGGCGCGCTCGGCGCGGCCCTCCTGCAGGAAGCCCACGACCGCGTTGATCACGACCACCAGCAGGATCACGATGGTGTCGGCCCAGTGCTGCAGCAGCGCGGTGAGTCCGGCGGCGCCGATGAGCACGTAGATCAACACGTCGTTGAAGTGCTTGATGAACCGGATGAAGGGGTGGTCCTGAGCCGGGTCCGGAAGCCGGTTCGGGCCGTGCTGTTCCAGGCTCGCCGCGGCTGCCTCGGAGCTGAGTCCCTGTTCGGGGTCAACCTCCAGGCGGCGCAGCACCTCCTGGTGCTCAAGCGCGTAGGCCGAGGCGACGTCCTCGGCGGAGGCGGCTGCGACGTCGGCTCCCGTGGTCTCGCGCGTGGACGGTGTCTGGGCGGGTGATCTCACAACGATTCCTTCGTCCCCGGGGTCAACGAGTGCTCCTAAGCCTACGGGTGCTGCGTGCAGAGCGTGCGCGGGGGCCGCTCGGCCAAGTGAGTCCTCCCGACGACGAACGCCCCGCCGCGCGGAGCTCGAGGAGCTCCTGGCGGGGCGGGGCGTTCATCGTGACGGGCGCTGCGGGGTTCCCGGAAGCGCCCAGCGCGTTCAGGCGGCGGCGTCGGCCTTGTCCAGGGACGCGATGTCGATGACGGCGCGGTAGCGCACGTCACCGGAGACGACCTTCTCGTAGTACTCATCCACCTGGTCGGCCTTGATCAGCTCGATCGTGGAGGTGATGCCGTGCTCGGCGCAGAAGTCCAGCATCTCCTGCGTCTCGGGCAGCCCGCCGACCATGGAGCCGGCGTAGTTGCGGCGCATGGCGAGCAGCGAGAACATCTGGAAGGACTGCTCCTCGCTCGGTGCCCCGACGTTGACCATGGTTCCGCCGCGGCCCAGCAGGCCGAGGAAGGAGTCCAGGCTGACCGAGGCGCCGACCGTGTTGATGATCAGGTCGAAGCTGCCGGCGAGGTCCTTGAACGCCGAGCCGTCTTCGGTGGCGCGGTAGGCGGTGGCGCCGAAGGCCAAGCCGTCTTCCTTCTTGCTGTCGGTGCGGCTGAGCCCGGTGACCTCGGCACCCATGGCGGCGGCGATCTTCACCGCGACGTGGCCGAGTCCACCCATGCCGATGACACCGACCTTGACGCCGGGGCCGGCGCCGTAGCGCTTGAGCGGCGCGTAGGTGGTGATGCCGGCGCAGAGCAGCGGGGTGGCTGCGGCGGGGTCGAGGCTCTCGGGAACGCTGAGCACAAAGTGATCGCGCACCACGATCTGCTGGCTGTAGCCACCGTGGGTGGTCTCGCCGTCCTTGTTCTGCCCGTTATAGGTCGCGATGACGCCCTGGCTGCAGAACTGTTCCTCACCGTCCTTGCAGGCCTCGCACTCCATGCAGGAGTCCACGAAGCAGCCGACGCCGACGGTGTCGCCGACCTTGAACTTCGAGACCTCGGCACCGACCTCGAGGACGTCGCCGACGATCTCGTGACCCGGGGTGATCGGGAAGGAGGTGCCGCCCCACTCATCGCGGACCTGATGGATGTCGGAGTGGCAGATGCCGGCGTAGCGGATGGCGATCCGGACATCGTCGGTGGCCAGGCTGCGGCGCTCGAGCGTGCGGGTCGTGAAGCTGGACTCGGCGCTGTCGGCCTGGAGTGCTGTGATCGTTGTGGTCATGAAACGTGGTTCCTTAGGGGAAGTAGAAAGAGGGGGACACGACGCAGGGCCGCGGCGAGCATGAGATGCGCGCCGCGACCCTGCAGCAGTGTGGTGGACCCGCGTGGGCCCGTGAGGATCAGCTCTCGAGGGTGGCGTCCAGGGTGATCTCGACCCCGGTGAGCGCCTTGCTGACCGGGCAGCCGGTCTTGGCGGCCTCGGCGGACTTCACGAAGGTGTCCTCGTCGATGCCGCTGACCTTGCCGTTGACCGTGACCTTAATCCCGGTCAGCTTGAAGCCGCCCGACTGGTCTGGGCCCATGGAGACGTCCGCGCGGACGTCGAGGGTCTCGACGGTGCCGCCGGCGTTGGTGAGCTCGGCGGAGAGCTGCATGGCGAAGCAGGAGGAGTGCGCTGCCGCGATGAGCTCCTCCGGGCTGGTGCTGCCGTTGGCGTCGTCGGATGCGCGCTTCGGGAAGGACACCCCGTAGGTGCCGATCTTGGAGCTGCTGAGCTCGACTTCGCCGGAGCCCTCTTCGAGTGATCCGTTCCAGGCGGTGCGTGCTGTGCGTGTAGGCATAGTGATTCTCCTTGAATTGGTGGGTCCAGCGTCAGTCTTGCGGCTGTGTCCGGATGGTTCCTGGACGCCTCAGCCGAGGGCCGCGCCGAGGGGTTTCTGCTCTGGGGTGATCTCTTCGAGTCCAGGGATCAGGAGCGCAGGAAGGTCAGCAGGTGCTCGTTGACCTCCTGGGCGTGGGTCCAGAGCATGGCATGGGGGGCGTCGTCGATCTCGTGGTACTCCGCGGAGGGCAGCGCCTTGTGGAAGACCCGGCCGGTGGAATCGATCGGCAGGATGTTGTCCGCGGTGCCATGGACGATCAGCGCTGGGACGCCGGAGCGGCCGACGGCGGCGACGTCCTCGCGGAAGTCGGTGAGCCAGGTCGGCTGGGCCCAGACCGAGGCATGCGGGGAGGCGGCGTAGGCAAGGCTCTTGTGCGCCGCCAGGGCCTCCTCGCTGAGCCGGCTGCCCAGGTTGTCCTTGGTGTTGAAGAAGTCGTCGAAGAACGCGGTGAAGAAGGCGTAGCGATCGCTGGTGACGGCCTCGAAGAGCCCGTCGAACACCTCCTGCGGCACGCCGGTGGGGTTGTCCTCAGTCTGCAGCAGGAAGGGCTGGAGCGAGCCGAGGAAGACGGCCTTGCTCACCCGGTCGGAGCCGTGGTCGGCCAGGTAGCGGGCGACCTCGCCGGTGCCCATGGAGAACCCGACCAGCACAGCGTCGCGCAGGTCCAGGGATTCCATGAGGGCGTTGAGGTCGGCGGCGTAGGTGGTGTAGTCGTGTCCAGCAGTGGGGCGGGAGGACTTCCCGAACCCGCGACGGTCATAGGTGATGACGCGGTAGCCGGCGTCGAGCAGCGCGGAGGTCTGCTTCTCCCATGATGAGCCGTCCAAGGGGTAGCCGTGGATGAGCACGACGGGCTGACCCGCGCCGTGGTCCTCGTAGTAGAGCGAGATGTCTGTGCTGTTCTCGGTTCCGACGGTGACGTGAGACATGTCAGTCCCTCCTTGAGAGTCGGAGAACGTTCGTTCTCCGTTGTCCTCAGCCTAGGAGAACCGTCGTTCTCTTGCAAGTACACTGGGATGACGGCACCATGAAAACCGCGGAAACGTGAAGGTGCGCAAGACTCTGAACCGCCGAAGATGCGGTGACACCGGGACACGGTGGAGGCGAAACACAGCGATACCGAAACACAGTGAAGTCGAAACACAGCGATATTGAAACTCGAGGAAAGGGCCGCGATGGCGCGTCAGGGGGACGCACAGCTGCAACAGTCTGCCGATCCGCTGCGCCAGCGCATCATCGAGGCGGCAGATGAGCTCTATTACGCCCACGGCTTCCGCGCCGTGGGCATGGACGCGCTGCGCCAGCACGCCCGAGTCTCGCTGAAGCGGCTCTACACGGTGTTCCCGTCCAAGGAGTCCATCGTGCTCGCCGTGCTGGACTACCGCCACACGATGTGGGCCGATGAGATCGCAGCCGCCGTGGCCCAGGAGGGCACCCCCCGCGCCCGGCTCCTGGCGATCTATGACTATCTCGCCGGGTGGTTCCTCTCCGACTCCTTCCGCGGCTGCGTCTTCATCAACGCCTTCGGCGAGCTGGCCACCGAATCTCCTGCCGTGGCCATCAAGGCCGCGGACCACAAGCGCGAGTTCCGGCGCTTCATGGAGCAGCTCGCGACCGAGGCAGGGTTCTCCGAGGAGCTGGGAGATCAGCTGATGCTGCTCGCCGAGGGAGCCCAGACCACGGCTGCGATCACCGGAGACTCCGCGATGGCGCTCAAGGCGCGCCGCGCCGCCGAATCGCTGCTCAGCGTCGCAGAATCCACCCGGGCCCAGTCGGTCCGATGAAGCACCCGACGGCGCTGATCTGGTGCGCAGGCCTGCTCGGCCTGCTCAACGCGGCGCCGAGCTACTACTGGGCCGCGGGCGGGGACGCGCTGCTGGGGAGCATCGGGCAGTGGCTGATCGACCTGCGCGCCGAGATGCCGGGGCTGACCGGCCTGGCCCTGCTGGGTATCGCGCTGGGCAAGACCGGCGCAGCGGTGGTTCCGATCGTGGCGGCCCACCAGCTGACTTCCCGCCGGCCGACTTCCCGCCGGGTGCGATCTCGCACTGCGTCCTCCGAAGGGTTGAGCCCTGTCCGACGCCGGCCGGCTTCCCGCGAGGAGCGCTGCTGGAACCTCTCCCGGCTGGTCGCCGCCGGGCTGATCGTCTACGGCGCGGCGGGTCTGCTCGTCAACGCCGGGCTGCTGCTGTGGCCCGGGCTGGACCTGCAGGACCCGACGGCGCGGCTGGGCCAGGCGCTGCTCTGGTATCCGATGCTGCTGCTCTGGGGGCTGGTGCTCGCAGCAGGTCTGCGGCGGCTCAGAGCCAGTGTCGCCGTTTGAACACCGTCCACAGCGTCAGGCTGAGTCCGACCATCAGCGCCACCGCCAACGGGTAGCCCCAGAACCAGGTCAGTTCGGGCATATGCCGGAAGTTCATCCCATAGATCGAGGCGATCAGCGTCGGGGCGAACAGGATGGCCGCCCAGCCCGAGATCTTCTTACTCTGCTCCCCCTGGGCGTAGGAGGCGTCGGCCAGCCGGCGCGTGGCGTCGTTCTGCTCGATGGTCAACAGCGTCGAGTGCAGCCCGACGGCGTTCTCCAGGTGCGACCGCTGCAGCTCCACCCGGTCGCGCATCCTTCGGGTCCGCATGATCAGATCGGCCCAGCTGGAGGAGGCCTCCCCGGCGGCGTCGGACTCGGCGGCCGCTGCGGCGCGGTCGGTGGCCACCGACTCCAGGGGACGCAGCGCCCAATCGAAGCGGTGCACCTTCTGCAGCAGCTGATAGATCCGATGGGAGAGCACCGCGTCGAGCCGGGCCTCCTGAAACAGGATGCCCTCCATCGTCTCGATCGCGTTCTCGAGTTCATCCAACGCTGCCGGATACTCGCGCAGCACCGCGCCGACCAGGCTCGCGACGGCCTCCGAGGAGCTCACCGAGCTCCTCGAGTGCGAGGATCGAGCAGACTCCAGCAGCGCCTGCAGGTCCAGGGTGTCCTGCCCCGTCTCCACGGCCTGGACGGTCACCACCAGCCCGTCCACGGCGAGGAGACGCAGCTCCGAGAAGCGGAACCTGGTGTCCTGAGTCGACTCAGAGGCGGTGGTGGAGACCCGGTGCAGCACGGCGGCCACCGATTCCGCCGAGGCGGCGGGAATGGGAAGGCGACTGCGGTCCCCGCGGAGGAACTCGAGCTGGGCGGTCCTCAACCCCAATGCGGCGGCGGTTTCTCCGAAATCTGGCAGGTCTTCCCCGGTGAGGTCCACCCAGAGCAGCACCGAGGCGGGGTCTGCAGTCGGCGTGGCATCCAAGGAGGCCACCTTGGAACTCCCCGCATCAGCGGTGAACCGCCGCATGGTGATGGCCATTGCGCTCCCTGGGATCGCGTCGAGATCAGCACCTGCCCTGATGCCCGATCGGATCTCAGCGTAGCCCAGCGGCTTGGCTGCGACTCGGTGGCGGCTCAGTGCTGGGTCGCTGCAGGCTCAGTGCAGGGTCAGGCCGCGATACCGGTTGATCGCGGCGTGGATCTCCTGGGTCCGCGGACGGGCCAGGTGACCGGGGTGTCCTCGGTGCGGGGAGAGGCCGTCCAGACCCTCGACGTCGAGGCGTTCCACGAGTTCGGCGACCAGGGCGGGGATGTCCCGGGCGTCGTCGGCCTGCTCCGCGAGCCGGTCCAGCGCCTTGGCCAGCGCCTCGGTCTGGGCGGGGTCCACCAGCTGCGCCACGGCGGTGAGGTCGATGTCCTCACGGCCATATTGGATCATTCGGTGCCCGCGGCTGCGCGCGGGCTTGGTCTTCTTCCCAGGATGCAGCGAGGCACGGCGCGGCACCCGCGCCGGGTCTGCGGTGAAGACTCCCGACTCCGGGCCCGCGGGCCGCGTCTGGTGGTCTGCGGCGATCCGGTGCGCCTCGGCGGTGACCTCGCGCAACTGGTAGTCCTGCAGTGCGATGACCTGGTCGGCGACCTCGAAGAAGGCCCCTGACCCACCGGCCACCAGCACCGTGGAGACCCCGCGCTCGGTGAACAGCGGGCGGACCCGGTCCACGAACGGGGTGATCGGCTCACGTTCTGCCGGGACCAGCCGGCGCATCTGGTCATCGCGGATCATGAAGTTCGTCGCCGAGGTGTCCTCGTCGATCAGCAGGGCGCAGGCGCCGGCTTCCACGGCCTCGACCAGGTTGGTGGCCTGAGAGGTGGAGCCGGAAGCGTTGGTGCTGGAGAAGCTGCGCGTGTCCGCCCCGGAGGGCAGCCCGGAGATGAAGGCGGAGATGTCGACGCCGGCGGCGCTGCGGCCGTCCTCGGCCCGGATCGAGGCCGCAGAGTCCCGGGTGATGACCCATTCGCGGCCGTCCCCGGCGATATGCGGGTAGACCCCACGTTCGATGGCGCGCAGCAGCGTGGACTTGCCGTGATAGCCGCCGCCCACGATGACGGTGACCCCTTCGGGCACGCCCATCCCGGTGACCTGCCGGCCGCTGGGCAGGGAGAAGCTGCGACGCAGCGACTCGGGGCTGTGGAACTCCACGGCCTCCACGCCGAGCGGCAGATCGGAGTCCCCGGCCTGGCGGGGCAGCACGGACCCGTCGGCGGCGAAGCAGACCAGCTTCGCCGCGGTGAGCTGGGTGCGCAGATCCTCCTGGTCGCGCAGCAGGGTGACGTGGGAGCGCAGCGCCTCCTGGTCCAGGCTGGTGTGCAGCAGCGAGGCCTCGGCCACGCGGGGCAGGGTCTCGGTGAGCAGCCGGGCGGCCTTGACCCCCAGCGCTCGGCGTCCGGCCGCGGGCAGCGCCACGGAGAGCCGGGCGGTGATCAGGTCCTCGGTGATGACCACGCTGGTGCGCTCGAGCACCTGCTGCCCGGGGCGGCCGATGCTGATGCTCGCCGCAGAACCGGAACCCTCAGCGGCCTCGGCGGTCACCGCCTCGGCGAAGGCGCGGGCTAGGAAGTCGCTGGCGGCGATCCGGCCGAGCCGATCATCGAGCAGGTCCCCCGGCAGCCCGGCGTCCTCGCGGGACAGGCTGATCCGCATCAGCGAGGGCGGAGCGAACGGGTCCACCTGCACCTTGTCCACGTTCAGGGTGAACCGGCCCAGGGGATGGTGCCCGCTGAGCTGCTTATAGGACGCGTACCCCCGGCCGTCGATCGAGGTCAGGATCTGCTCCAGGGTCTGCTGGTGGCTCATGCACTCTCCGTGTACTCGCGCTGACGTTCGCGCTGACCGTGGGTCAGTCGACGCAGGTCCGCCCCGGAGTCGAAGCTGGATCCGATGGCGCCGGCGAAGACGCCCATGACCGCGCTGAACCAGGCGATGTTCAGGTAGTTGAGCAGGCTGACCTCGCCGCCGATCACGGTCGCGAGGTATTCGGCGTCGATGATCACCAGCCCGGCCAGGAAGATCACGCCCACCAGCAGCAGGTAGAGCAGCAGGATGCAGACCAACAGGGTGATCGCGGTGGATCCGTTGTAGAGCGTGACCACGGTGGCGAGGCTGCGGTGCTTCGGCCGGTCCCAGAGTCCCTCGCGGACGACCAGCCAGAAGAGCATGGTGACCACCGCGGCGAGGCCGACCAGGACCAGCCGCGTGGTGCTGAGCGCGTCGGCCATCTGCCAGATCGAGCTGTAGAAGATGCCGAAGGCGCCGGTGGCCGCACCTGCACCCAAGGCGCTGGTGAGCTTCGGGACGGCGCGCAGCGGATCATTGCCCAGCACCATTCCGGCCACGGTCCGCGGACCACCCGTGATGGTGTGGGCGAACAGGCCCAGGCCCTCCCCGCGCTCGGTGGACTTCCACTGGCTCCAGCGCTGGTCATACTCCTCCGGATCCGGGCCGGCTCCGGAGGGGAGCAGGCGCAGCAGCGAACCGGTGAAGACCTTGCGGATGCGACTCTTCGTGGCCCAGGCACCCAGAGTCGGGCAGGACACGATCGCGACGTTGTGATCGGGGAAGATCTCGGAGATCAGCGGATGCCCCGTGGTATGGCGGGGGATCTCGGTGAGCATGATGACCGCGTCGGCCTCGGCGTGATCTTCTTCCATCTCGCGCACCGCGTCGATGTCCAGGGTGGCGTCGGGGCGGATGCGCAGCATCCGGGTGTCCGAGGAGACGGTGACCTCGCCGTTGAGGAGCTTGCGTGCTTCCGCGGCGAAATCTTCCTGGATGGAGTTCACGCGTCGCGTGGGCAGGCCTGGATCGGCGAGCAGCCTGATATGGAAAGGTTTCGCGGATTCAGGCACAGCCTCAGGTGCTCCTTAGCTGTTGGCGACAAGGACCTCATCATGAGGCCACCCACCCGCAGGGCCGGTGGCCCAGCGGGACATGCCCGTGCAGCGGGCGGGTGAGCACACTCTAGGCGAAGAGCGGCGCGAAGCCTGTGGGCAGCTGCGAGCGCAGGTCCTTGATCTCACCTTCGGAGACCGAGTCCGCCAGGGTGGAGAACACGGCCTTGACCTGGGCAAGCGCATCCTCGGTGCCGACACCCTGCTCAAGCTTGCCGGCGACGCGACGCAGGAACTCATCCACGTCGTCGAGCGTCTCAGTTCCGGCGTGGTCGGTCAGCGGCGCCTTGAGCTCCTGGGGCAGCTGTGCGGCGAGGTTGCTCGCCTCACCACCCTTGAGCCGCTTGCCGAGATCCTCCAGCACCACGTTGACCAACTTGCTGGCCTGCTCGCGATCCGAGGGGCCGCCCTTCTCGGTGACGGTCTTGAGAAATTCGTCGTGGCGCATCTGTTGCTCCTTCACTTGCGGTGGCCAGCGGGCCTTACGCGGAGGCGCGAACGTCCGCTCTCGCGTGCCGGCAGGATCTATACGCCGCGGGCGGGCCCGGCAGGCCGGTTCCTCCACGGTAAACACGGGACCCCGGGCTCTGTCGAACCACAGGCCCGAGGAGACCTACCCGCCCCGGGCGATCCGCCAGCCGGCGAGGATGAGAGGCAGCTGGAGCGGGAGCCGCGCGAGCGCGATGTTGCGCACCGTGGGCCGGTGCCAGTACCTCTTCACCGAATAGAGGTTCGCCGGGTAGACGGCGAGCATCAGCGCCGCGGTGCATGCTCCGCCCACTCGCCGGGTCGCCGGGACCGCCAGCAGGGCCGCGCAGCCCAGCTCGGCCACACCGCTGGCGTAGGTGATCCGACGGCGGTTGCCCAGCTGGGGCGGCACGATGGCGTCGAAGGGCGCCGGCCGCAGGAAATGCATGGTCCCGGCGACACCGAGCAGTGTGGCCATCGAAGCTGCGCGCTGGGTGCTGTTCATGGGTCCTCCGGGGTGGGATATCGAGGTGAGAGACTGGCGTGATGACGATCCTGAGCGTGACTCGAGGCCTATGGGGATCCTCTCATCCCGGACCCACCGTCGTGGTGACGGTTCTCACCGCAGCGCTCGCGGTCTCGGCCGGAATCGGAGTGGAGCGGATCGCACTGCTGGGGTTCGCGGTGTTCCTGGGTCAGCTCTCGGTGGGCATCTCCAATGACGCCTTCGACGCCGAGCGGGACCGCGAGGTCGGGCGCAGCGACAAACCGATCGCGCGCGGCGATCTCAGCGTCCGCACCGCCTGGATCGCCGCGATCGGTGCTCTGGTGCTCGCGCTCGCGCTCTCGACCCCGCTGGGGCTCGGGCTGCTCGGCGCGCATGCGGTGTTCCTGGCGGCGTCCTGGGTCTATAACGCCGGGCTCAAGGCCACTGTGTTCTCGCTGGCCCCGTTCCTGCTCGCCTTCGGACTCTTCCCCTCCTTCGCGACCCTGGCAGCGCCCGATCCGGAGCTTGCCGCCCCCTGGGCCTGGTTCGCCGGCGCCGCCCTGGGTGCCGCGATCCATCTCACCAACGTGTTGCCGGACCTCGACGACGACGCCCGCACCGGCATCACCGGCCTGCCGCACCGGCTCGGTGCCCGGCCCGCGGCGGCGCTGGCCGCCGCGGCGGTGCTCTGCGGCGGGATCGCGGTGACCGCCGGTGCCGCCGGGTGGCAGCCGGAACAGGTCCCGGCAGTCTCCTGGGTGTTCTTCGTCCTGGTCAGCGCGGTGGCGCTGCTGGCGCTGGGCCTGGCGATCCGGGCCCGGTCTGGGCGGGTGCTCTTCCGGCTGGTGATGTTGGCGGCGCTGCTGCTCGCCGCGCAGCTGGTGGTCGCCGGAGGCTCTCTGGCTGGCTGAGGATCAAGCTTCGGCGTCGAGGCCCATGGCGTAGGCGTGGGCGAAGAGCCGGCCGGTGCCTGGACCGAGCATCAGCCGCACTCCGTTCCGGCGGGCGGAGTCCCTCGCCGGTGAAAGCGGCCGGCCGAGCCGGGTGTTCAGCGCCGCCAGCTGGGCGGCTCGGCGGGCCGAGCGCAGTCGGGTGCGCTCCCAGTGCCGCAGCTGCGCCTCCGGGGCGGTGCCGGTGCGGACCCAGTCGGTGAGCAGCGGGGCCAGGGTCGCGGCGTCGAGCAGACCCAGGTTCATCCCCTGGCCGCCGATCGGGCTGACCTCATGGGCGGCGTCTCCGATGACCATCAGCCGGTGACGGCGCAGCGCCGGGGCGACGAACCGGCGCACCCCGAAGCCGCTGACCGCTCCGGTGAGCGGCTGACCGTGGGCGGCGAGGGTGCGTGCCATCCGGTCACGCTGAGCGGCCGGGTCCTGGAATGCCGGGTCTTGGACTGAGGGGGCTTGGGAGGCTGGATTTCCGGAGGTGGCCCCGGAGTCCCAGGCGACGAACCGGCGTCGTCCCCCGGGAAGCGGGAAAGACTCCAGCACTCCGGAGGACTCGAGGTGGACCACGGCGGTGCGCGCGTCCTGCCGGGCCGGCATCTGCGTCCCCGGGCCCTGGTCATCCGACGCGTCGGCGTCGGTCATCAGATACCGGTCCGGGTAGCTGTGCCCCAGCGCGGACCGGTAGACCAGCTCGCGGGAGCGCGGGCCTCCGGCCAGCACCACCAGCGGGGCTCGGTGGGTTCCGGAGCTGGTGTCGAGTTCGACGTGGTCAGACTCGGGGCGCAGCGCGCTGACGCCGATGCCGCGCTGCGGAGCCGGGGAGTGAAGGGCGAGCGCGGCCTCGGTGCCGGACTGGGGCAGCGTCGCGACGAAGGGGAACCGGGTGCTGAGCCGATCAAAGCGCACAACGCCGAGCAGCTTCCCCTGCGCACGGGCTTCACCACGGGTCACCCGCACCGCCTGCTCCAGCAGCCGCGCGGTCAGCCCGGAGTCCTCCAGGGCGGCGAGCACCGGGGCGTGGATCCCGATGGCACGGCTGTCTGCGCTGCCGTGTTCGCGCTGTTCCAGGATCTCCACATCCACCCCGGCGCGGCGCAGCAGGCCGCCCAGCAGCAGTCCCACCGGGCCGGCGCCGATCACCAGCACCTCAGCCACGGCCGGGCGCTTCCGCGATCAGCCGGAACGGCGCGGGGGAGGTCACGGTCCACCCTTCAGCCAGGGCGGTGGCGAGCTCCTCGGGCTGGTAGCTGCGCCGGATCGAGCGGAGCCCGTCGGTGCGCAGGAAGGTTCCCCGCGCCAGCGGGGTGATCCCGACGGCGAAGAGCCCATAGGCGAGCCGACCTCGGGCGATGTCGCTGTGCAGCACGGTGCCGGTGCAGAGCTGCCGGGAGGATTCGGTGAAGTCGAGCAGGCCGGGGGCGTCCAGGTGGTGGAGCACATGGTTGGACAGCACGACGTCGAAGCTTTCGCCCTGCTCCAGCAGGGCACCGGCATCGGCGCAGAGGAACCTGACCCGGGGAGGCTGTCGATCGCTGATGCGGGGCTTCCGGTCGTTCTGAGTCTTCTGGGCGGCCTCGTGGGCACGCGGATCGGGATCTGCCCCGGTCCACTCCACGGGCAGCCCGTCGCGGGCGGCCAGCTGCGCGAGGCGGGTGACCACATCCCCGCCTCCGGAGCCCAGATCCAGCACCCGGGCGGGCCGCTCCAGGTCCAGCAGCGCCGGGCGCAGCCGGGTCCGGTAGACCTGGTCCCAGCCGGAGATCAGCCGGTTGACCAGGTGGAAGCGCCGCAGGGTGGCGTCCAGGCGCACCGGGTCGCAGTCGGGATCATCCATGAGCTCGCGCAGCTGCTCATCGCGGACGGAGAGATTGACCGGGCTCACGGGTCACCGAGTCTTGTGCAGCAGGGCGGATTCCACCGTCAGCCCAGGCCCGAAGGCCAGTGCGGCGATGCGGCCGCTGACCGTGGGGTCGGCGAGGAGCTGGCGCAGGATGAACAGGATGGTCGCGCTGGACATGTTGCCGTGATCGCGCAGCACTGCACGGGAGGCGTCCAGGGCGGTGGGCTCAAGCTGAAGTCCCGCCTCCACCCGGTCCAGGACGCTGCGGCCTCCCGGATGGACCGCCCACCGGGCGGGCGCAGGCTGATCACCGAGGAAGCGGTCGACGGCGGCGCGGATCTCCCGGCCGATGATCCTCGGCACCTCGGCGGAGAGCCGCATGTTGAACCCGTGGTCCCCGATGGTCCAGACCATGTCCGATTCGCCCTCGCTGGTCAGGGCGGTGCCGAACCTCTCCAGGGTGATCCCGCCGGGGGTGCCGAGGTTCTCGTCGGCGGTGACCACCGCCGCGGCGGCGCCGTCGGCGAAGACCGAGGCGGCGACGATCTGTTCGGCGTCCGAGGCGTCGCGGATATGCAGCGAGCACAGCTCCACGCAGGCCACCAGCACAACGGCCTCGGGCTGCGCGGCGGTGATCTGGGAGGCGGTGCGCAGCGCCGGAAGCGCTGCCGCGCAGCCCATGAATCCCAGGTGGCTGCGTTCCACGGTCGGCGGCAGGCCAAGATCACGGATCAGCCGGAAGTCCAGGCCCGGAGCGAAGAACCCGGTGCAGGAGACGGTCACGACGTGGGTCACCTGGCTCGGTGCGAGTGCCGCCTCGGTCAGGGCGCGGCGCCCGGCCTCGGTCGCCAGTTCCGGGGCGCTCTGCCGGTAGAGCTCGTTGCGGGTCCCGGTGGTGGGCGAGAGCAGCGTGGCGCCCTCGCCGACGAAGACCCCGTCCGGGGTGCCGCCCAGACCCGTGAGCACCGAGTGCCTGGTCTCAATGCCGGCGGCGTCGAAGGCGGCCCCGATGAGCCGGCGGGTCAACCGGGTGGCGTCGGGCTGGTCCGCGAAGAAGGCGCGCAGATCTTGCTGGGGCACCGAGGTCGCCGGAAGTGCCGTGCCGATGGAGAGGATGCGCGCGGGCATGTCACCACTAAACCATGGTCACGAGCCTCTCCGCCGCAGAGGTTGCGCAGAAGCCCAGGAAGTCACGAAGAACACCTGCCGAAGAGAGGCGCCGGGCAGGGGATGGGCCCGCGACCTCAGCGACCGGGCGGGGGGAGGTGCCCGCGGTCCACCCGACGCCGCCGGGTGGAGGAGGACTCACCGGGGCTGTTCGGCCTGATCCTCCCGGACCACGGGTTCCTCGAACGCGGCAGGATTCATCCCGATGATGTAGGCGGCCTGAGCGATATGCGCCACCGCGTCCAGCGAGATGCTGATAAGCCGCGCCGCCCGGGTCACCGGCGGGTCCCACTGGGGATCGATGATCTGCTCCAGGTCCGCGTCGCCCAGCGAGTCCAGGTAGGACAGCTGGGCCTCGACGACGGCGCGCAGATGCTCCAGCAGCAGGTCCGGGTCACCGGCCCGGATCCGCCGCGCCTCGGCGCTGGTGTGGCCGAATCCCATCTCGTGGTCTGCCAGTTCCAGGCCGAACCGCTCCGCGAAGCCCTGCGCCGTCCACACCGTCTCCGCTCCGGAGAGCCCGGCGAGCTGCTCATCGATCTCTCGGGCGGAGTGCCAGAGCAGCCAGGCGATGGAGTTGTGGTGCTGCGGATGTGCGTTGAGCAGCTCGGGCGTCAGTGCTGGGCGCAGCGCCTGTGCCTCCTCGAGCGGGCGGCGCGCGATGTCTTGGAGAATCTCGATGCTGCTCATGGTGATCACCTGTTCTTCGAGGGCGGGCTATCCGGCGAGGAGTGCGCGGACGTGTTCGGTGCGCACCCCCGGGTTGGCGAGGTCGTGGAGAGGCTCGGGTCTGCGGCCACCGGTGACGACGACGCTCATGACTTCTCCGCGAGGTCTGGGCGCCGTGGTGGTGCCTGCCTGAGGGTCAACCGGGCTGGGAGGTGATGGTTTCCCGGCGGCTCGGCATGCCGCTGGGGATGCCGCAGGGAGGCCGGACGGGGCCTGACCGGGGCTCCGACCCGGGGCCCCGACCCGGGGCCCCGACCGGGTGCCCTGACCGGGGCTCGCGATCAGGCTCCGGATCGGTCATCGAGAGCACCGATCGCGGCGGCGACGACCTCCGGGTCGGTGAGCATCGGCAGATGACCCGCGCGCACCTCGAAGGTCTCGGTGGGGTGCAACCGAGTCGCGAAGCGCCGCTGCAGGGTGCTGGGGATCTCGGCGTCCTCGGTGGTCACCACGTAGCCACGCGCCGGAAGTGCGGACAGGGCGGCTGGGTTCGCGGCGCGGCTGGTGAAGTACTCGCGCGGCTCGGGGGAGAAATCCGCCACGAGATGCTGCGTGGTGGTCTCACCGAGGCCTGTGCCGAGGCCGGTTCGGATCGCAGCCTCCGACGGCCTGGTCCCCGCCACCTGCATGACGAGGGGCAGGATCAACCGCTGCGGGAACGGCAGCGAGGAGACGAAGGAGGCGTCCGCCCGCGGGATGAGGGCGGCGATGGCGAGCACCCCGGTGATGCGGTCCGGCGCGGCGAGGCGGGCGAGCTCGGCGGCGACCACACCGCCGGAGGAATGCGCGACCAGCAGGAACCTCTCGACAGGGGCCGCCTCCAGGGCCGTTCGGGCGTAGTCGCTGACGGTCTCTCCGCTGCGCGGACGCGGAGCGACACTGGACGGTGCTTCCACGCGGGAGCGGACTGCGTCCCAGATCCAGGTGGGAAGTCCGGCGCCGGAGAGGAACAGCAGGGGAGTGGTCATGGGGTTGATGCTAGGAACCCGCGCTCGGCAGCGGAAGGGTCAGTCTGCCCCGGTCTCGCACATCTCGCGGGAGACCGCCGGTCGATAGGAGGGTTCCGGTCCGAGGCAGGGCCGACCCGGGAACGGCGCAGCGGCTGCCGCGGGATGAGGATTCGGTTCGCCGTGTGATCTGAGCAGTCCTTCAGGGATGTGGCCGGCTGTTCGATCCTCGTTCACCGACCAGCGGCATCCCGGTCATATCGGTACGTGAAGGTCGGGGCAGCCCATGCAAACACCGAAGGGATTCCCATGCCTGACCACTCCGCGCCGCGAATGACGTCCGCTGTCTCACTCCTCGCCCTCGCTGGGTTGGCTCTGGCTGCGTGTAGCAGCGAACCAGACGCCGCCGCTTCAGAACCATCCGGGGAGGGTCAGGAGGCATGCGGAACCGCGCCGCTGCGCTTCTCCGACACCGGAGTGGAGGGCCTGGAGGTCCTTCAGGTGGAGTTCGAAGACTTCCGGGCCGCCTTGGAGGAGGCAACAGAGCTGGAGATCGAATTCCAGCCGATGTCTTCGCGCACCGCTGCTGCCACCGCGCTGGAGTTCGACGACCTCGACGTGCTGCTGACCGGACCCGCGGAGTACGTGGTGCTCAAGCACGACGCCGACGCGCTGCCCATCGTGGGTGTCACCCGAGAGAACTACCAGGCCGCGATCTTCACCCGCACGGACTCCGACGCCGAATCCGTCGAGGACCTCGCCGGCGGGCAGATCATCACCAAGGAGGTCGGGTCCACCTCGGGGCACCTCGGCCCGCTGGAGATGCTCGACTCCGCCGGCCTTGACCCCACGGTGGGTGATGTTGAAGTCATTCCGCTCGCGGACACCCAGCTTGAAGCGTTCGCAGGGGGCGACGGCGACGCGCTGGGCAGCGGCATCTCCGACTTCGAAGAACTCCAGGACATGATGGGCGAAGACGAGGTCCAGATGCTCGAGGAAGGACCGGATCTTCCCAACGACCTGTTCGTCGCTCGCACCGGACTCGGCGAGGAGTGCTCCGACTACCTCAAGGCGTCCTTGCTGGAGAACCAGGAGGTGCTCCTGGAAGCCATCGTAGGGACCGGGGAGAACGACAAGTACATCGGCTCGGAGTTCGTCGACGCCCAGGATGGTGACTACGACCCAGTACGCCGGTCATTCGAGGCTGCCGGGTACTCCGACTACTCGCAGCTGCCTGACGAGAATGAACCAGCTGAAGCAGACGACGACGCCGAAGAAGACTGATGCGGGTGCGCGATGTCTCCGCACAACCTCCGGTCATTGACGTCTCCGGTCTCGCGAAGCGGTTTCCCAACGGCACCCAGGCGCTGACGGAGATCAACTTCCAGGTCAACGCCGGTGAGACGGTAGTGCTCCTCGGGGCGAACGGTTCAGGCAAGTCGACCCTGCAGAAGTGCCTGACCAAGCTGGTCGAACCCACGCACGGTTCGGTCCGGGTCCTCGACACCGAGATCACCACCGCCGGTACTCGCGAGATCACCGCACTGCGGCGCCAGGTCGGAGTGGTGTTCCAACGCATAAACCTGGTGCGAGAGCTTTCGGTGATGACCAACGTCATCCACGGATCGTTGGGCCGGGTGGGCAGCCCGCGGAACTGGTTCGCCGGGACCGCCCGCAAGGACCAGCGTGAGGAAGCCATGGAGGCCCTGGATCGCGTGGGACTGGCCCATGTGGCGCAGCGCCGGGCCGACGAACTCTCCGGCGGTCAGCAGCAACGTGTCGCCATCGCGCGGATGCTGATGCAGCAGCCCAAGGTGGTTCTCGCTGATGAGCCGGTGGCCGCACTGGACCCCAGGGCCGGGAGGTCGGTGATGGACCTTCTGTGGGAGATCACCGAGGAGCGAGGTCTGACGCTGCTCTGCACCTTGCACCAGTTGGAACTCGCCCGGGCCTACGGCCGCCGCGTGATCGCGCTTCGCGACGGAGCGATGGATATGGACACGGTGATGTCCAAGGTGGCGGATGAACAGTTCCAGGGGCTCTACACCACCGAGGACCAGGAAGAGTCTCCGTCTCACGTGACCTTTGAGGGAGCAGCGTGATGACGCATCCCAGCACCGAGGCGGCCATGCGGACACCCCCGGCGGCTGAAGGGCGACCCGCGGCTCCGCCTCGGAGCAAGCCTCCCCGCTGGTCCACCAGTGTGATCGTGGTGCTTCTCCTGGGGCTGGCGGTCAACGGACTGATCCGGATGGACATCTCGATCGAACGCCTGTTCCGGGCACCCGAGAACGTCTGGCGGTTCCTCTCCGGGGCGTTTCCGCCTGATGCGCAGCGGTTCCCCAACTTCGCCGAGGCGATGCTGGAGACCATCGAGATCGCGCTGATCGGCACCATCATCGGGGTGGTGCTCAGCGTGCCTGCTGCCCTTCTGGCCGCGCAGAACACCACCCCATGGAAGCCTTTGGCGCATGCGGTGCGGTTCGTGCTCACGTCGCTTCGTGCCATCCCCGATCTCGTCTGGGCCCTGATCTTCGTCATGGCCGTCGGCCTGGGCCCGCTGGCGGGAATCCTTGCGATCGCCGTGGACGTGATCGGCTTCGCCGGACGATTCTTCGCCGAGCGGATCGAGGAGGTCGAGCGTGGACCCATCGATGCGCTGCGCTCCACCGGGGCCAACGAGATCTCGATCGTGGTCGGGGCCGTCCTGCCAGCCTCGTTCGCCTCGTTCACCGCGACCAGCCTCTACTGTCTGGAGAAATCCATCCGCGGCGCCACCGTGCTGGGGATGGTCGGTGCTGGCGGCATCGGCGGTGAGCTGACCACAGCGTTCAGCCTGCGGCAATTCGACACAGCCTTCGCGATCATCCTGATGATCCTGGTCGTGGTGCTGCTCGCCGAGCAGCTCAGCGCCATGGTCCGGCGCAGGATGCTGGGAGCGGACCAGCTCACGCGCGCGGTCTGACCTGTCATCTCCAAGCGGGCGAGCGGGTTTCGGGTGTGTCGGGTGTTGCTCCGGCCACGGGACGCCGAACGTGCTGGAATGGGCGAAGCAGGGGGGTTTCGAATGCCGAGCCTATGAACGGGAGTCCGTGCAATGCAGACCGCGCCCTACGACAGCTTTGCCGCAGCCTACGCGGCGGACAACGAATCAAATTTCGTGAACGGGCACTACGAACGCCCCGCGATGATCGATCTGGCCGGTGACGTCGAGGGGCGCCGAGTGCTCGACGCCGGCTGCGGATCCGGGCCGCTCGCCGCCGCGCTGATCGAGGGTGGCGCCGACGTCGTCGGGTTTGATCTGAGCCCGGCGATGGTGGAGATCGCGAGGCAGCGACTCGGTGCCGACACCGACCTGCGCGTGGCAGACCTCGGCGAGCCCCTGCCCTACGCGGACGACTCCTTCGACGACGTGGTCGGATCCCTGGTGCTGCACTACCTCGAGGACTGGTCAGCGCCCCTGGCGGAGCTGCACCGCGTGCTCAAGCCCGGAGGGCGGCTGATCCTCTCGGTGAATCACCCCTACGTCTACATGCTCAACTACCCGAAGGCCGACTACTTCGCGACCACCCAGTTCTCCGATGAATTCACCTTCGCAGGCCAGGAGGCGACGCTGACGTACTGGCACCGACCCCTGCCCGCGATCACGTCGGCCTTCACGGAAGCCGGGTTCGACATCGCATCGGTCTCCGAGCCGCCCTACGATCCCGACACGCCGCTCGAGCTGATCCCGCCACCGCTGGTCGGACGGTCCTTCATCTGCTTCATGTTCTTCGTGCTCGAGGCACGGACCTAGGGGGCTCGAACTCAGGGGTTCGAGGCTCGGTCGCCTCTTCACCCCTCGGTTCCCGCGAGGATCTCTGCGAGGCCCACCAAGTCCTCGACCTCGATCTCCGCAGTTCTGAAATAGCTCGGGTAGGCGGCTCCGGTCCGGTTGATCCACGCCGTGCGAAGTCCCGCCGCGGCGGCGCCATGGATGTCCCAGGGGTGCACCGCGACCAGCATCAGCTCATCGACGCGCCGCCCGGTCTGCTGGGCGGCGTACTCGTAGGCCTCCCGGGCGGGCTTCCACCGCGGTGCCTCTGCGACGCTGAGACACCGCGAAAAGTGCTCGCGCACACCGCCGCGAGCAAGCAGCGATTCCGCGATCTCCGCCGAGCCGTTGCTCAGCGTGACCAGCTCTGCGGTCCGGCTCAGCGCGGCGACGGCCGGCGCGACATCGGGGTGAAGCTCAAGGCTCGTGAAGACCCCCAGGATGCGCTCCACCGCCTCGTCCTGGCCTTGCGCTCCAGGGGTCGCTGCCAGGTGGCGTCTCAGGGTGTCCCCAGCGAGCGCCACGAAATCCGGGTTCTCTCCGGTGGCGGTCAGCGCAAACCCGTCACGGAGCACCTGCGCGAACCACAGTGGGGCGCCCGTGGCGGGCAGTCCCGATGCTTCGAACGCGGCGGCGAGAGGTCCCATGTCGGAGAGCGTCTCGTTGACGTCGAAAAGCACCACGGGCGGCGAGGTAGTCATGGCACTCTTCCTACCACGGGCTGGGCTCCCAGGGCCCGGCATCCAGGCCGAGCCACCCGCACACAGGTGAGCTGCCGCTGGGCTCCAGTACGCTCGAGGAGTGACTGACCAGGAGCCGGACCGCCTCAGCTCCGCGACCCCAGATGGCCCGGACTCCGCTGCGGCGGCATCGAGTGGCCGCCGAGCTGCGGTGACCAAAGCCGCGCTGCTGGTGCTGGCGCTGGCTGGGTTCACCGCAGCTGCTTTGCTGCTCCCCCTTCCTGCGCTGGAGGAGATCCGATCCCTCGTCGCCGGGGCAGGCTGGTGGGGCCCATTCGGATTCGGGATCGGCTACGCCGCACTGACCCTGGCGCCGGTGCCGAAGAACGTGCTCTCCATCGGTGCCGGAGTGCTCTTCGGCTTCGGCCCAGGACTGCTGATCGTCTACGTCGCCGCGATGGCCGGAGCCTCGGCCGCCTTCTGGCTGGGCCGGGGACTGGGTCGCGAGGCGGTCGAACGGTTCACCGGCACCCGGGTCGCAAAGGTGGAAGCGGTCCTGGACCGCCACGGGTTCGCCGCCGTCGTGGGCGTCCGGCTGGTCCCGGTGCTGCCCTTCACCGCGATCAACTACTCGGCCGGCCTGACCTCGCTGGGCTGGTGGCCCTACGTGATGGGCACCCTGATCGGGATCATCCCGGGCACCGCCAGCTACCTGGCGCTGGGCGCCTACGGCTTCGAGTCGGGCGCTCGGGCCGAACTGGCGGCCGCCGCACTCGGAGTCCTGACCCTGGCCGGGATCGCCTACGCGGTGCGAGTCCGCAGAAGGAGCACCACGACAGATGTTTGACGCGAGACTCCGGTCTGCGCTCACCCCCGCAGCAGACGCCGCCGCCCGCGTCCTGGACGTGCCCTGGGTGACCCCGAACCGACTCACCGCATTGAACCTGGTGGCGGGTCTGGCCAGCGCCGCGCTGGCCGCGACCCAGCTGTGGATCCCGGCGCTGATCCTGTGGCTGCTCTGCCGACTCGCGGACGGCCTGGATGGGCCGCTGGCGCGGCGTCGTGCGCTGGGGTCATCGCCGGCCTCCGGGCAGGGCGGCTTCTTCGACATCTGCGCGGACTTCATCGTCTACGGGGCGACGGTGATCGGCGTGGCGATCGGCGCGAACGAGGCCTTCGACGCACCCTGGCTGCCCTTTCTGCTGGTGCTCTTCGCCTACTACATCAACGGCGGCGCCTTCCTCGCGTTCTCCTCCATCGCGGAGAAGCAGGGCAGAACGCTCGACGACGGCCGGTCGCTCTCCTTCCTGGGCGGTCTGGCGGAAGGAGCCGAGACCGTGCTGGTGCACAGTCTGTGGCTGATCTTCCCCTTCGCAGCCGCCCCGATCGCGGCGGTCTGGGCGCTGCTGGTGTGCCTGAGCGCGGCGCATCGCGTCGTCCTGGGCTACCGGTCGCTGGGCTGAGACTTCGGCCCGCGGCGTCGTCGCCGGACCAGCCCGGCAAGGGCGCCGGTCGCGGTCTTGACCGCAGGGGAGTCCAAGCCGCCGCTGGCATGAGCGACCGCGGCGTTCCACAGCGCATCGTTGTAGGTCGGGTAGGCGTGGGTGACCCCGGCGAGCTGACGGGTGGTCAGCTTATTCGCGACGGCGAGGCTCAGCTCCCCGAGCGACTCGCCGGCCCGCGGACCCACCAGGGTGCCCCCGAGGATCCGGCCGCGCCGGCCGATCACCAGCCGGGCGAACCCCTCGGCGGCGTCCTCGGTCAGCGCCCGGTCGGTGTGTTCGAGCGAGACCGTCGAGGTCCTCACCCCCGGGCCGGTGGCCGCGGTGTGACCCACGGCGGCCACCTCCGGGGAGGTATAGGTGATCCGCGGGATGGTGCTGCTGACCCGACGCCGCAGACCCAGCAGCGCATTGGAGGCGGCGGTGCTGGCATGGACCCCGGCCAGGTGGGTGAACTTCGGGTGCGCGGTGACATCCCCGGCGGCGAAGATGGAGTGGTTCGAGGAGCGCATCGTGGCATCCACGACCACGTGGCCCGCGTCATCGCACTCGACCCCGAGCCGCTGAAGGCCCAGCCCCTTCGTGCGCGGGGTGCGCCCGGTGGCGATCAGGACGACCTCGGCCTCCAGCCGTCGGCCCGCCGCGGTGGTGACCACCTTGACGCCGGCGCTGACAGTTCCATCACGCCCGTCGGTGGCGGCGTGCACGCGGGCGGGCTGATCGTGGAGGAGCACCTCGACGCCGTCGCGTTCCAGGCTGGCCTGGACCAGGGCAACGGCCTCGGGGTCCTCTCTGGGCAGCAGTCCAGAGCGGGCCAGCAGCGTCACCTCGGAGCCGAGTCGGGCGAAGGCCTGGCCGAGCTCGCAGGCGATCGGGCCGCCGCCGATCACCACCAGTCGCGGCGGCAGCTCGGTGAGATCCCAGATCGTGTCCGAGGTGACGTATCCGGTGTCCTCCAGACCGGGGATCTCCGGCACCGAGGGGAAGCTGCCCGTCACCACCAGGGCCTGACGGAAGCGGATCCGCTGAGCCGCGCCATCGATGGAGCCGGCGGTCCCGGCCATGCCCGCGGCAGCAGCGTCCGAGATCTCGGCGAGGCCCGGGGCGACGAACCGGGCGGTCCCGTGCATCACGGTCACGCCCGCCTGTTCGAGGGCCGCTGGTGAATCAGCGGGCTCTATGGTGGTGATGGTCGCGCTGATCCGTTCCCGGACCTTGTCGAAATCGGGCTCGATGCCCGCGGCCTCGCGGATCATTGCCGCCCGCGCAGCCGCGGAAAGGATGGTCTTCGAGGGCACGCACCCTGTCCAGAGGCAGTCACCGCCGGTCCGGTGCTGCTCGACCAGCACCGTCCGGGCGCCCAGCCGCGCCGCCGTCTTCGCGCCGACGATCCCGGCGGTGCCGCCGCCGATGACCAGCAGATCGATCAGGTCATCCACGGTGAGCTCCTTCAGCAGCGGGAAAGCGAGGACCGGCGCCAGCACATACCCTGGGCGGTGAACCATGGGCGCCGTCGTGCCCAGCGTACGCGGGAGAGGAGCCTGGCCTTGAAGAGATCCAGCGCCGAGAAGTACACGGCGTTCGCCCCCTTCTACGATCTGCTCTCCGCCGAGCACCCCGTCTACGGTGCGGGACGAAGCCGGCTCGTCGGATCCCTGGCGCTGAGCGCAGGAGACCAGATCCTGGACCTCGGCTGCGGCACCGGGCTGAACTTTCCGCTGCTGCAGAACCGGGTGGGCCCGGGCGGGAGGATCGTGGGCATCGATCGCAGCGCCCAGATGCTCGCCCAGGCCAGGAAGCGGGCACAGCGCCAGGGCTGGGACAACGTGATCCTGCTCCAGGCCGACGCCACGACCATGGTCGCCTCCGAGGTCTCAGCGCAGATCGCCGAGGCCGGAGGACATGGCCTCTCTGGCATCGGTCTGGCCACCTACTCGCTGTCCCTGATGTCCCCGTGGGAGCGGGCCTGGGAGAACCTGTGGCAGCTCACCAGTCCCGAGGCGCAGCTGGGAGTCCTGGACATGCAACGGCCCAGCGGACTCAGCACGCCGATGATCCCGCTGGCCCGGGTCGCCTGCTGGCTGGGAGGCGCCGACATCGAGGTGCACCCCTGGACGGCGGTGGGACGAGACTGCGTCGATGTGCGGGCCGACTCGGCGCGCGGCGGTCACCTTCAGGTGCGCACCGGGGTCAAGCCCGCGGGTCGACGATGATCTTGACGTGCGCCTCGTTGTTGGTGATCAGCTGCTCGAAACCTTCAGAGACCAGCCCGTCGAGGCCGATCCTGCCGGTGATGAACGGACCGAGGTCGATCTTGCCGTCCTCCACGAGTTCGATCACGCGTTGGTGGTCGTTGGAGTAGCCGATGGTTCCCAGCAGCGCGATCTCCTTGAGCACCAGCTTCGGCATGTCGACCGCGGGCTTGTGCCCCCAGATCGAGACGTTGACGATGACTCCGGCCGGCCGCACTGCATCCAAGAGCATGTCCAGGACCACCGGGACCGAGGAGCATTCGAAGCCGACGTCGGCGCCCCGACCCTGGGTGCGCCGGCGCACCTCCTCGGCCACATCGACCTCGCGGGGATCGAAGACCTCATCGGCGACGCCGGTCTCCCGCGCCTTGGCCTTGCGAGCCTCGGAGAGCTCGGAGATGAAGACCGTGAGCCCTTCGGCCTTGAGCACCGCGGCGGTGAGCAGGCCGATGGGGCCCGCCCCGCCGACGATCGCGATGTCACCGGTCTTGGCGCCGGACCGGACGAAGGCGTGGTGGCCCACGGCCAGAGGCTCGATCAGCGCAGCGTGATCGAGCGCCACGTGGTCCGCGATCGGGTGGACCCAGCGCCGTTCGACCACGATCTTCTCGCTGAGTCCGCCGCCTCGGCCGCCGAGGCCGATGAAGTTCATATCCGGGGAGAGCTGGTAGTCGACCCCGGGCCTGGCCTCGACGTCCTCACGGATGATGTAGGGCTCGACCACGACCTTCTGGCCGGGGGCGAGATCCGTCACGTCCTCGGCGACCTCGGTGACGGTTCCGGAGAACTCATGTCCGAGCGTGACCGGGGCGGACTCGCCCGAGATCGGGTGCGGGTGTCCGTGGGCCGGGACGAAGATCGGGCCTTCGAGATACTCGTGGAGGTCGGTGCCGCAGATGCCGCACCAGGCGACATCGATGGCCACGTGTCCTGGCTTCAGCGCAGGCTCCTCGATCTCCTCGATGCGGATGTCTTTGCGGTCGTAGTAGCGTGCTGCGCGCATGGCGAGGGTCTCCTGAGGGCTGATCCGAGCGGGGTCGAGACTCTCGCAGACTACTCCTCGCACCCTGGCAGAGCACCAGGTCTCGCGCAGGGAAACTCTTCTGCACCCCAAGAGAGAAGGTATGGCTCCTCACAGGATTCGTGATCGTGGTGTGCTTCATCCTGCTCATCAGCCACGACCTGGCAGTGGTGGGGATGCTCGCCGACCACATCCGGGTGCTCTACCGGGGTCCGCGCGGCAGAAAACCCAGCGTTTTGGTGTAGCGTAACGGTCGTTATTGTTTTCGATCTTCTGGGGGCCCACAGTGCGGACCTTTGTAGTCAGCGGCATGGCCCTGATCGCCGCGACCTATGGGCTGGCGCGCTTCGGGTACGGGCTCTTCCTGCCCCGGTTCACCGAGACCTTCGAGATGAGTTCTGTGGTGTCCGGCTCGATCCAGGCAGGCAGCTTCCTCTCGTTCTGCATCGCCGCCGTGATGGCCACCCGTCTGGGCGCTCGGCCCCGTCTGGTGGTCACCTGTGCCGGTGCGACGGCTGGGCTCGGAGCCGTGGGGGTGGCCGTATCTCCGCATGTCCTCGTCTTCGCCGTGAGCGTGATGATCGCGGGTGCCGGTGCAGGGTTCGCGACACCCGGACTCGTGGCCCTGGTGGAGTCCAATGTCCCAGCTCAGCGCCGGGAAAGTGCCCAGACGGTGGTCAACGCGGGAACCGGTGCGGGGATCGTGGTCGCAGGTCTGCTGATGTTCCTCACCCTGGGTCAGTGGCGTCTGGGCTGGTGGATCATCGCCGCAGTCGTCGCGGCGGTCACGCTGGCCGTGCTGAGGACGGACAGGTCCTCTCGGGCGCAGCCACGCGAGCAGCAGGAGGCCACACCTCAGACTCGCACCCGGCGCGCCGGTCTTCTGGCGGCTCTGAGATGGCCGATCACGGCCGCGCTGCTGGCCGGAGCCTCCAGTGCCGCCATCTGGACCTTTGGGCGTTCCATCATGGCGGAATCCACGGAGGGGGGAGAGGCGTACTCGATCCTCGCCTGGATGGTCCTGGGAGCCTTCGGGATCTTGGGCGCGCTTGCCGGCAAGATCACCCGAGCGGCCAGCGTCGCGGTCGCGTGGAATCTCACCACGGTGGCGATGGCCCTCTCGACGATCGCTCTGGGGCTCGCCCCGGGGGTGCCGGTTTCGGCATACCTCGCCGTGGCCGTCTTCGGTGCGGGCTACACCGCGATCTGTGGCGTCTTGATCATCTGGGCGGGTCGCATGGTTCCGGATCAGGCCGCTGCCGGCACTGCGGTGCTGTTCATCGCGCTCGCCGTCGGCCAGGCGATCGGATCTGTTGTCCTGGGGGTCTTGTTGAGCCTGGGTTCGGAGGCCCTGGCCTTCGGCGTCGCGGGTGTCCTAGGGGTGCTGGCTGTTGCGCCCACCATGGCAAGAGCCGCGACGGCGTCTCCGGAGCGTGCTGCGCTCAGCTGGTGAGCTCCAGTGACGGGGTCGCCCGGTTCAACTCTGGGTGTAGGCCTGAACCGCCGCGCCGGCCAGGCGCTTTCCAGCAGTGATCGGGCTCCGGGGGTGACCGCGCAGAAACGCGGTGAGGGCCCCGTTATAGGCCAGCAGCACTGCGTCGGCGAGGTCTTGCGCGTGGTCACCGGCCAGCGGGCGGGAGAGGTGGAGCAGCCTGGTGCGGAGCAGGGCGGTGTCCGCGTCCAGGACCTCTCTGATCTCTCCGGTCTCCGGCATCATCTCGGTGGCGGTCGCCAGGAAGGCACACCAGCGCTCGGGGTGCTGCGGGGTCTGCGCGTAGGCGGCACGGGCGTCGAAGACTGCCAGCAGTCGTTCGGTGTCATCGTTCGCGGAGATCACGTGCTCGTCCCAGGTGCTGCGCCAGTCCGCGAAGCGGACCCGGAGGGCTTCAGCGATCAGCGCGTCCTTGCTGCCGAAGTGTGCGTACAAGGTGGCCGGGGAGACCTGCGCCTGACGGAGGATCTCATCCACCGGCGTGGCGCGGATGCCCTCTTCGAAGAGTATGCGGTCAGCAGCCTGGAGCAGTCGTGTGCGCGCGGGAACCTGCTGAACGGTGCTCATCAGGCCATTCTAGGCCGTCAGCTGCGCAGGCATCTCCGTGCGCTCAGCGCCCGACCCGCTCGACTCCCTCGAGGATCGCCTCCTGCACCTGGGCCTTGCCCAGGGGCAGGAAGTGCCCGCGGCTGCCCAGCTGCACATTATGCGCGGCCTCGAGGTGGCTTCCACCGGGGATATGCGGGTCGAATCGCCCGTAGATGGACACGATCCTGCGATTCACCTCAAGGCTGGCACCGAGCGCGGCGAGTTCTGGGGAGCGCGGCAGGAAGAGCCGGAGCGCCGGAAGCGGCAGCAGTCGGGCCAGCGGTGACCCCTCGAACGGGGTGTTCAGCGTGACCAGTCCGAGGATCAGTTCGGTGTCGATATGCCGGGTGAGCAGCAGCTTCCCGATCAGTCCACCCTTGCTGTGCGCCACCAGCACGCAGCGTCCGATGCCTTCCCGTCGAATGTGTCCATCCACCAGGTCCGCCATGTCTTCGATGGTGCCTCCGTTGTAACCCAGGTCCACCACGGCGTGCACGTCGTAGCCCGCTTCCCGCAGCACATCGGCCACCGGGAGCATGAAGGACCAGGTCTCATAGATCCCCGGCAGCAGCAGCACGGAAGGCTTCTCCGACCCGGGCCTGCGGTAGACCTGCGGGTCCGGACCGCGCAGCAGCCCGGAAGCCTGCCAGCGCAGCGCGTAGGCGTAGTCACGCGCCCAGGCGCCGAGGTTGAGGCCGAGCTCCGAGACCACCCGCAGGGGCCCCCGCGCGCCGGAATACCCCGCGTCCATGCCCGGGCGTCGAATCATGCGGGCATCGACTGCTGGTCCGGGCGCTCGTCGTCGAGCGCCGCCAAGAACGGCGCACACGCCGAGGCGAGCTCCTGCGCGCGGTTGATCTGCAGCGCGTGCGGAGCATCAGAGATCTCCACCAATCTCGCGTCCGGGGCGAGTTCCGCCAGCTGCCGCGCCCAGTCGGCCGAGGCGATCGGATCCTTCTCGCCACGGACCACCAGCCCGGGGATGGTGCAGTGCTGGATGGCCTCCTCGGTCCGGTGGCTGAGCATGTGCCGGACGGTGTCGAGGTAGCGCAGCGGACCCATCCGCAGGTAATTGCGGAACACGATGACGTTGTTGCGCGGCGGTTCGCGCAGGGTGTCTCGCATCAGCCGCGAGCTCTGGCCCAGGAAGCTGCGCGCGGCCGGATCCGTGGTGGGCCCGATCAGCACATAGCCGGCATACAGCTCGGGGTGGGTGGCGACGGTGTCAGCGGTGATCTGGCACCCCATCGAATGCCCGACGACGACGGGGCGGTCCAGCTCCAGGAGTGTGGCCACCCCGGCGACCACCTCGCCGAGCTCCGAGATGCTCAGTGCGCGGTCCGGGTTGGGAGTCTTGCCATACCCGGGCAGATCCACCGCGTAGACATCGTGGGTGGCTGCGAGCGCGTCGGCAAACGGCAGGAAGTACTCGCCAGACATCCCCAGCCCGTGCACCAGCAGGATCGGTGGGCGCTGTGTCGTGCAGGTGCTACGGACGTCCACGGCGTGCTCGCCGACCTGCAGCCGCCGGGTGCGCAGCCCCACACCGGGCGTGCTTCGCTGGATCATCGGGCCCCTTGAATTCGTCGAGTGATGCGGGAAGCGCGCATTCCGGCGCATCTCCGGCTTTCCATCGTAGCGAGGCGGGGCACCTGCCGAGGCGGGGTCCCGCATCGCTGGCGCGTCTGGCAGCTACTTGCTGCCGCCGGTGAGCCCAGAGGTGCTCGCCTCAGGCGAGAGATCAAGACGGCGCAGCAGCTGGGCGTTCAGGGCAACCACGACGGTGGAGGCCGACATCAGGATCGCGCCGATGCTCATCGGGAGTACGAATCCCACGGGGGCCAGCACGCCAGCAGCAAGCGGCACTGCGGCGATGTTGTAGCCGGCAGCCCACCACAGGTTCTGCTTCATCTTATTGAAGCTGGCCTCGGACAGTCTGAAGACGGAGAGCACCGAGCGGGGGTCTGAGCTTGCCAGGATGACTCCAGCGGATCCTATGGCCACGTCGGTGCCGGCGCCGATGGCGATGCCGACGTCGGCCTGGGCCAGGGCGGGAGCGTCGTTGACGCCGTCGCCGACCATAGCCACCTTCATGCCCTCGGCCTGGAGTTCCGCGACCTTCGCCGCCTTGTCCTGCGGCCGGACCCCCGCGAAGACTCTGTTGATGCCCAGATCCTTGGCCACAGTGTCGGCCACAGCCTGGGCGTCCCCGGTGATCATCACGACCTCGACGTGTCTGGCGTGCAGCGCCTGGACGGCAGCGCGGGACTCGGCGCGGGTCTCATCCGCAAGCCTCAGCGCTCCCATCACCTCACCGTCCGCCAGGACGTGCAGGATGATCGCGCCTTCTTCGCGCCACCGCTCGGTCACCGGGAGCGTGGCCTGTCCGCGCTGATCCAGCAGATGCGGACCGCCGACCTCCACGATGCTGCCAGCCACTTCCGCGCGGACCCCGACGGCGGGAGAGGAGGTGAAGTCCTTGGCCTTCGGCACGCTCAGCTCACGGCTCCTCGCCGCGCCCATGATCGCTCTTGCCAAGGGGTGCTCGCTGTCTGATTCGGCGGCGGCCGCGAGGGCCAGGACGTCGTCCTCCCTGCGACCCGTCACGGGGTGGACCTCCGTGACCGTGGGCTCCCCCTTGGTGAGTGTGCCGGTCTTGTCGAACAGCACGGCATTGACCGTGCGCATTGACTCCAGCGCCAGCCTGTCCTTCACGAGCACGCCTGCTCGGGCGGCTCGTTCGGTGGCGATCGAGACCACCAGGGGAATCGCGAGGCCCAGGGCGTGGGGACAGGCGATCACCAATACGGTGATCGTGCGGACGACTGCGGCGTCAGGCATGCCGAGCGTCGCCCAGGTGATCGCGGTGAGGACCGCGGACCCCAGAGCGAACCAGAACAGCCAGCCCGCGGCGGTGTCGGCGACGCGTTGGGCCCTGGAAGAAGATGCCTGTGCGTCCGAGACGAGCTTCTGGATTCCGGCCAGGGCGGTGTCTTCTCCGATGGCGGTGACTCTCACGCGCAGCCCGGAGTCCGTGGCCACTGTGCCGGCGACGATCTGCTCGCCGATGCTGCGGTGGACCGTCTTGGATTCACCGGTGACCATGGATTCGTCCATGGAGGCGCCTCCGTCGATGATCATCCCGTCGGCCGGGACAGACGAGCCCGGCCTGATGATCACCACATCGCCGACGACCAGATCGGCGGGAGCGACCTTCACGACGTCGTCACCGTCGAGCTTCTCGGCCTCATCCGGCAGCAGCGCAGCCAGGGAGTCCAGCGCCGAGGTGGTCTGCGCCAGCGAGCGCATCTCGATCCAATGGCCCAGCAGCATGATGACCACGAGCAGGGCCAGTTCCCACCAGAAGTTCAGCTCGTGATCCAGGATGCTCAGCGTTGCGCCCCAGGAGGCGAGGAATGCCACGCTGATCGCGAGCCCGATGAGCAGCATCATCCCGGGCTGCCGACTCCGGATCTCTGAGACTGCGCCCGTCAGGAAGGGGCGGCCGCCCCAGAGGTAGATCACGGTGCCCAGGACGGGGGACACCCACCACACCCAGGAGGCTCCTGGAAGCTCGTAGCCGAGGAGGTGCGCAAACATCTCATTGAAGCCCACCACGGGTATGGCCAATATCGCCGTGATCCAGAACAACCGACGGAACTGACCGACGTGGTCCCCGTGGTCTCCGTGGTCTCCGTGTCTGTGTTCTGAGTGTCCAACGTCCGCCTGGTGTGCAGCGTCTACATCGGGATCTGGCGCAGTCTCGTGTGGTGCTCGCGGTGAATGGTCCATACCCGCATGTATACCCCCAGGGGGTATAAGGGTCAAGATCTGATCGCGGCGTGAGCTTCATCGAATCTTCAGGGAATCTGAGGCCCTTCGCGGACCCATCACCGATAGTGTTGATGGCTGGCCATTTCATCCTCGGAGGAGATCTACTGATGCAGCGCGTGAACCGCAGACGTCTCATCGCTGGGGGTCTGGGCGTGCTTGGAGCGGGTGCCCTGGCGGCCTGCTCGCGGGATGTTCAGTCGGAGGCCCCGGCCCCCGAATCGACGGCATCGCTCTCCCATATCCATGCGATCGTCCGCGATCCCGTCGATTCTTCGGTCGTGCTGCTGGCAGCGCACGAGGGTCTTTTTCGACTCAGCGATCAGCAGCCGATCGCCGTCGGCCCCGAGATCGATCTGATGGGCTTCACCGTCACCCCAGACGGGCGCTACCTTGCGTCTGGACACCCTGGACCGGGGGTCGACCTCCCGGAGCCGCTCGGACTCATCGAGTCCACGGATCGGGGCGAGAGCTGGAACGTGATCTCCCGAGGAGGCGAATCCGACTTCCACGCGCTGGCCTCGACTTCCGATCGCGTGCTCGGCTTCGACGGGGAACTGCGACTCAGCGAGGATGGTCAGACATGGACGACCCTGGCCATCGGTTCCATGCCCGCCTCCGTCGCCATCGCCGAAGCCAGCGGAACCATGCTGGCCGCGACCGAGGACGGCGTTCTACGCTCAGAGGACGGAGCCTCATGGGACCGCCTGGACACGCCGCAGCTGATCCAATTGCTGACCTGGGTCGATGAACAGACGATCGTGGGCGCCAGCGTCGAGGGACACCTGCTGATCAGCCACGACGCGGGGGGCAGCTGGACGGTCAGTCAACAGTCGCTCGGAGAGATCTCTGCACTGGGCGCGGGTCTGACCGTCGAGGGTGCTCTCGAGGTGCTCGTGGTGGCGGGAGCGTCGGTGCTTCGCACTCTCGACGGCGGGGAGACCACCGAGCGGCTTCTCTGAGCCGCTCGGCGGACACCTCCCTCAGAGGTTGGTCAGCAGTTCTTCCATCTGCTCGATCTCAGCCTGCTGAGACTCGATGATGGTCTCCGAGAGCTCCAGGGCTTCGGGGTTCTCGCCCTCCTGGAGGTGCTGCTCCGCCGAGGAGACGGCGCCTTCATGGTGGACGATCATGTGCTCCAGGTACATCGTCGAAGCAGTCGAACCGGTGGACGCATCGAGCTCGTCGAGGTCTTCCTCACTCATCATGCCTTGATGGCCCATCCGGTTCTCGCCCATGTCCCCGTGGTCCATGTCCTCCATGTCCCCCATACCCCCCATGCCGTTGCCTGCGTCGTTCTCACCCCAGGCGTCCAGCCAGGATTCCATCTGTTCGATCTCCGGGCCCTGTGCGTCGCGGATGTCCTCGGCGAGGTTCGCGACCTCGG
This sequence comes from Nesterenkonia aurantiaca, assembly GCF_004364585.1. Taxonomy (GTDB): domain Bacteria; phylum Actinomycetota; class Actinomycetes; order Actinomycetales; family Micrococcaceae; genus Nesterenkonia; species Nesterenkonia aurantiaca. The sequence continues at coordinate 208,178 of NZ_SOAN01000002.1, forward strand.
GCTCGACGTCGTCCTTCTCGAGGAGCATCTCGGACATGTGGACCGCCTGCTGGTGGTGCGGAATCATGCCGGAGAGGTAGTCGACATCGGCGTCGTTGTACTCCGCTGAGGTCTCCTCCGTGGCCTGCTCCTGATCGGACGGGGTTTCGCCGGGCTGGTCCTCGGAGGCGCCACAACCGGCCAGCACGGCTGTGAGCGCAAACGCGCCGATGAATGCTGCGGATGTCCTGGTCTTCATGGTCTGCTCCTGGGTTGAGATCATCAGTGCCTTGCTCAGGAGTCAACCGCACGGCTGGTCCCGGTATTGCCGAGAAGCGCGATCTTGAAGAAACCTTCATCAAGTGCAGACCGGGTCTTGATCGGACCCTGCCGCCGTGACCCTGCCGCCGTGCCCTTGATGCTCGGCTCAGCGCGGACGCCGGGACAGTCTGGGTGCCCGCAAGAGAACCTCGAGGGGCCCTCGGGTGAAGCGCTGCCGCCAGAGCCAGGCGAACGCCATCAGCGCGAGGACTGTGGAGGCGCTCGCGATCACGCCCTGGAGCAGTGTGTCCGGTCCCGGGCGGACGATGAGTGCGAGGATCAGCAGGTGCCCGACGTAGGCCGTCAGGGCCAACTGGCCCAGGAAGACCAGCGGAGACGCCAGCGGGTGGGACCACGTGCGGATCTTCAGGCACGCGCCGAGGACGAACACCGCGGAACCCGTGCCACCGATCACCCACAGCGGCATCTGGGAATGGGCCACTGAGCTGAAGAGTCGCTGCCAGGCCAGGTGGCTCGTGGATTCACCGAAGATCGCGACCAGAAGGAGAGACGCCCCGCGGGCCCCGATCGCTCCAACGGCGCCCCAGATGATCAGACGGGTGCTGACCCTCGAGTCCGTGAGCTCCAGGCGTCCCAGCCAGATCCCGAGGATGAAGGGCGCGGCCCAGACGATCAAGGGGTAGGGGCCGGTCAGGACGATGCCGGTGAAGATCTCCCACAACGGGTCGGAGGCCGAGACCGGATCTCGATCGAAGCGTCCGTCGGTCTGAGACTGCACCGCGAGCCAGATCAGCGGGCCTATGAGGGCGCTGAGGCCTGCGGTGAGAAGCAGGGTCCTGTTGGCCGCCCGGAGGAGTGGAATGCAGAAGAGGATCAACAAGGCATAGATCTGCAGAATGACCGAGACGTCGTGGGCGAGTTCCTGGAGTGCCAGGCCGCCGAGAAGCAGCAGGGCACACCGCCAGAGCAGCGATACCCAGGGCAGCGGGTCGTGCTGTTCGCGAGAGCGTCGCGTCATCAAGGAGATGCCGATGCCGCCGAGCAGGACGAAGAGCAGCGAGGCCCGACCGTACGGAACGCGGTAGATCAGCTCCAGGAACTCGTCGTCCCCGCGGGGACCAGTGTTGACCGCGATCATGCCGATCACTGCCAGGCCGCGCGCCGCGTCCAGAGCAATCATCCGCTGGGCGCCGGAGCGAGGCGGCCTCACTCTGGAGGTCTTTCGCTGAGACAACACTCCCGCTCCCTGTCTGATCTGTGGGTGGGCACCCTGACTGCGACCACGCGGCTCCCGACTCTATCCATCCACCCTTGAGAGGGTCCTCGGAGACACGGATCCTTCATGGAACCTTCAGAGATTCGGGGGCGCTCTGCGGCAGCTCGACGGTGAAGACTGATCCGCTGCCCGTCCCCTCACTGAAAACCCCGACGGATCCGTGATGGGCGGTGACGATGGAACGCACGATCGCGAGCCCGATGCCGGAGCCACCGTGGCTGCGCTCGCGTGCACTGTCGGCGCGGTAGAAGCGTTCAAAGATGTGCGGAAGATGGACCGCATCGATTCCGTGGCCGTTGTCCGCGACCTCGAAGGACACGGATGATCTCGAAGTGCGGGCACTGAGGAGCACTTCGTCCTCGGGGTCGGTGTGATGCAGCGCGTTGTCCAGAAGGTTGGTCAGGACTTGACCGATCCGGTCGCGATCCACACTGATCGTCGTGGCGCGTGCCCGCGGGCCGGCCTTGATGATGAGATGCACGCCGGCGCTCTCATAGCGGGCCCGAATCTGGCCAGATGCGGCATCGAGAAGCTCGCCGACCTCGATGGGGGCGGGACGCAGGTTCAGGCGCCCCTCCTCGGCAGCGCTGACGAGGGAGATGTCCTCGGCAAGGCGTTTGAGTCGTTCAGCCTGCTCTCTGAGCATCCCCAGCGTCTGTTCGTCGGCGTGAGCGATCCCGTCCTGCATCGCCTCGAGATAACCATCGATGGTGGCGACGGGTGTGCGCATCTCATGAGCAAGGTCGGAGAGAAGCCGCTGACGTGTGAGCTCTGTGCGGTCAAGCTCTGCGGCCATGCCGTTGAAGGCGGCCATCAGTTCAGTGAACTCCGCTCCGATGCTGCTCTCGGGGACCCTCGCGGAGTAGTCGCCCTCTGTGATCTCTCCGACGGCAGCGCGGATCTTGCCGATCGGCCGAACCAGTCGACGCACCAGGATCACGGTGACCACGAGGGAAGCCCCGAAGGCGGCCAGGAGGGCCAGCAGGAGGGAAAGTCTCCAGGCCGCGTCGAAGGCCTCTTCTGCGTGTGCGACGACCCCAGGATCAGGGTCACCGGAGTCGACCATCTCCATATGGTCATCGAAGATCACCGGTCCCACGACGAGAGCGACGGCCCAGGCCGTCACCACCGCCACGCACAGCACCAGGATGAGCGCCGCCAGAATCCGGGTGCCCAGCCCGCTGAGACGTCTCTGCCGGATCATCGCTGCGGCCCCGCCTTGTACCCGATGCCCCGGACGGTGTGGATGAACCGTGGGTTCGTGGGATCCTCTCCCAGCTTCCGGCGAAGATGCCCGATATGGACGTCGACCAGGTGGTGATCGCCGAACCAATCATCGCCCCACACCTTGGCGATCAGCGCGCTTCGAGAGAGCACCACCCCGGGCTCCGAGAGCAGAGCGGCCAGCACCTCGAACTCGGTCAAGGTGAGATCCACCGGCTGCCCGCGGAGCCGGACTTCGCGCCCCGCAAGATCCACGTGGAGATCCCCCAGCTGATAGGTGTCAGGGTTCGTGGCGTGGGCGCCTCGGGGCCTGCGCAGCATCGCCTTGACACGGAGCACCAGCTCCCTGGGGCTGAAGGGCTTGGTCACATAGTCATCTGCGCCGACGGAGAGTCCGATCAGACGGTCCACCTCTTCAGCGCGGGCGGTGAGCATGATGATGTAACAGTCCGAGAACATGCGGATCCGGCGGCAGGCCTCCACGCCGTCCATGCCCGGAATGCCGAGGTCGAGGATGACGACCGCGGGGTTCGCTCGGCGAACGATATCCACAGCGTGGACGCCGTTTCCGGTCGCCTCCACGCAGAACCCCTCGCGGAGAAGGTACTGCTCGATCAGGTGGACCAACGGCGCCTCGTCATCCACCACCAGGATCTTCATGGGACCTTCCTGGAGGGCAGACATGGACCCGATCCTAGATCAGCGAGGACTCCGAGTCTCGTCGGCGTCTGCCCCGCACGATGCTGACGCGCCCCGGCACCCGTCTCATCGACGCCGGCACAGTGGGGCTTCCGGGCCTCAGCCGTGACGACGGATCGGGGCGAGGCCGTTCTCGGGCTCCGGCTGGTGGAACTCCCGGATCAGCGGGGCCAGCAGGCCGGGCTTCTCCACGATCGCCCCGTGAGTGGCGCGAGGGATGACGGCGAGCTCGCCGTCGGGCAGCGCCTCGAGCATCTCGATCAGGTGCGGCCAGCGCACCTGATCGTCGTCGCCGACCACGATCAGCACCGGCAGGCGCAGCCGCAGGAGGTCCTGTGTGCTCAGATCAGGCTCCCGGTGGTGCAGCTGCTGGGCCTTCTGCACGACGACGGGCCAGTGCTGCCCGCCGTCGGGGGATATCGCGGCGTAGGCCTCGCGCATGAACTCCGGCGGCTCCCCCTCCAGCACTCCGTCGAGCCAGCCGGACCGGTGGAAGGCGGCGCCGCCGAAGACCAGGCTGCGCACCAGCTCAGGTCTGCGCAGCGCAAGGTGCAGGCCGACGATCGCGCCGTCGCTCCACCCCACGATGTGGGCGGGTGTCGTATGGGTCTCAAGGACCTGCGCCACCGCCTCGGCCATCTGAGTGAAGGACCAGGCGCCGTCGACGTCGGGGGAGCGGCCATGGCCCGGGCGATCCACCAGCAGCCGACGGTAGTCGGGCAGCTGCGCGCTGAGCGGGGCCGTCGCGGTCGAATCGGTTCCTCCGGGGTGCAGGAGCAGCAGCTCCTCGCCCACACCGGTCTCGGAGAACCAGGGGGTGCGCGACGTCATGATCGGAAGCTCCTCATCTAGGGGTCGTTCGAGGGCTCGGCCCGGCCCATGTCGTCGAGCCAGCTCGCATGCCAGGCCAGAGCGGCATTCCAGTTGATCGTGGTCTCGTTGGTGGACCAGGAGTCCGGGGCGTCGACGTAGCAGAACTGCGGCGGGCAGCCATCGAGGTCCTCCTGGGCCGTGGGGTCATCGAGGGTGGAGTTGGCCCCGCCGGCGAGCTTGCCCGCAGGGAACGGCGGCAGCCGCTCGTGATCGGCCGCGTACCAGCGGCTGTGCATGTTCTCGGAGGAACGCGTGCCGTAGCCGGAGACGTAGGAGTTGTTGATCGCATTGCGGCCCAGGACGTAGTCGATGGCCTCGATCCCTGCATCGCGGTACCGGGTCTCGCCGGTGAGGTCGAAGGCGGTGGCGATCACCGCGGCGTTGTTGAGCACCATGTGATTCGACCCCCAGTCGTAGTCCTGCGGGCCGTAGGGGTGCCCGAAGGGCTGATCCGTCTGGATCCTGCTGTAGCCCTCGGCGGCCTGGATCACCGACTCGACGACAGCCTCGCGGTCCACCAGATCACTCTCCACGGTGGCCAGGTCCAACCGCGCGGCGGCTGCGGTGTTCTGCCAGTCGAATGCCGGGGTGCCGAAGACCTGGTCCTCGGCGCCGCCGACATGATGCTCGCTGCGCAGCACCGCGTCCTCGTAGATCGCGGAGCCGGTGCTCAGATACAGCTGGGCGGCCGCCCAGTAGAACTCATCGGTGAACTCGTGATCGTTGTACGGACCACCGCCGGCATCCGGGTCCGCAGTATCGGTGCTCCGGTAGATGTCGGAGTGTGCGACGGCGGCGTCCCAGGCAGATTCCGCGGCCTGGAGCAGCGCCTCGGCGAACGCGGCGTCGTGCTGCTCATAGATGCGTGCCCCGTGTGCGGCGGCGGCTGCGAGGTTCAGCGTCGCGGCGGTGGAGGGCCGGTGCAGATAGCGCGGCATCGGGTCCTCGTGCGGGAGGGTGTCCGTCCCGGTCCAGGCGATATCGTGCATCTTGTGGTGGGCCATCCCGCCGGCGTTGATCTCGACGCCGTCGATGGTCATCCAGGTGTCCGCGGGAACCTGCATGGTGAGCATCCATTCGAGGTTCCAGCGGACCTCGTCGAGGATATCGGGCACCCCGTTGCCCCGCTCGGGGATCAGCAGGGTCTCATCATTCAAGGCCTGGTCCACGGTGGTCTCCGCGTTCCGGCTTCGCTCATAGGTGGAGAGCAGCTGCCACACCGAGATGCCGGAGTTCACCACGTACTTGCCCTGGTCGCCCGCGTCATACCAGCCGCCGGTGACGTCCAGGGCGTAGCCCTCTGGGCAGCGCCAGGCGTTGGGGCCGCCGTAGACGTCCGCGCTGGCGCGCTGCTGCGCACCGTTCCACTCGAAGCGCTCCACCGGCAGGCAGGGCACCTGCAGATCCCCTCGGTTAGGGGCGTCGGCGTCTGGCAGCTCCGCCTCGGGTGGGAGGAACTCCGAGAGGTGCCCGGCGGGACGCTCGTACTCCTGCCGATGCAGGACGCCGTCGACCTCGATCGGTTCGATCGCAATCCCGGAGCGCTGGGTGTAATAGACGTTGAGCGCATCATGGCGCAGCGAGCTGTAGAGGTCCTCCGCGATGTCGAAGGGGTAGCTCGGCTCACCCTCGGCGCTCAGCGTGTAACCAGACCCGGAGTCGGTGTGCTCGGTGAAGTCGATGGTGTGCACGGTGAGCCCCGCGGAGGGGTCGAATCCTTCCGGGGAGGAGGTCCCCTCCGCGGCGAGCTCGCCGTCGTCGTCGCGCAGCTGCCAGCTCACGGCCTCGTGCTCCTCGGTCACCAGCGTGGCGCGTTTCGGACCGTCGGGCAGGTAGCCGAGCTGATTGACGCGCACGCGGGGCCCGAGCTCCTGCCCGAAATCCGCGGCTGTGGAGGTGGCTGAATGCTGGCCTGCGGGACCTTCCCCGGCCTGGGAGCTCTCGTCGGCGCAGCCCAACAGGGCGACAGTGACGAGGAACGTCGCTGCCCCCAGGACAGGGCGGGAGCCGTCGCCCGGTGTTGCGCTGGGGTGCATCGGAGATCCTTGGTTCGGCGGGGGACGGCCCGCATCGGTGAACACTCAGCAGCGGCACTGGTCCTGAGGCTCCTGAGAAGCAGTTTTGGGTACCGGCGGTTCAGAAGTCAAAGGGTCCGGGCCGAGACTGACGTGGCGGTCGGCGTCGGGGCGCACCGCAGCTGCCGCGACCCTGGAACGCAGCACGGGAACCTGCCGAGAAATAAACCTCGCCCCAGGTGGTGTTCCCCGGACGAGAGCACCCACGATCTTGAGGATTTCTGATCTTATGCGCGACCTTCACCAGCTGTTGAACAACACCATCGGCTTCGGCACGGCACCTCGGGGCAACATGTTCCGTGAGATCCCCGAAGACGAGGCGCTGAACACCGTCGAAGCCGCCTGGGAGGCCGGCATCCGCTACTTCGACACCGCCCCCTTCTACGGCGCCGGTCTCGCCGAGAAGCGCCTCGGCGCCACCCTCGGGCAGAAGCCCCGGGACGAGTTCCTCCTGAGCACCAAGGTCGGACGCTACATGTCCGATGAGACCGAGGAGAAGGAGGGACTCTTCGCCGACGGCCGCAGCAACAAGGTCATCACGGACTACACCGCCGAGGCGACGCGGAAGTCGCTGGCGCAGTCGATGCAGCGCCTGGGCACCGACCGGCTGGACTTCGTGTTCGTCCACGACATCTCCCAAGACTTCCACGGCGACGAATGGATCGCGAAGTTCGAAGAGGCCCGCACCGGAGCCTTCCGCGTCCTCACCGAGATGCGCGAGCAAGGCCTGATCAAGGGCTGGGGACTCGGCGTCAACACCACCGAGCCGATCGAGCTGGCCATGCAGCTGGACGAGACCCCGCCGGACCTGAGCCTCTCGGCCACCCAGTACACGATCCTGCAGCACGAGAAGGCGTTGGAGCGGATGATGCCGAACGCTGAGGCGCAGGGCGTGGGAATCATCGTCGGCGGGCCCTACAACTCCGGAGCACTCCTGGGTGGGGACTACTTCGACTACGCCGAAGCTCCGCAGTCGGTGAAGGATCAGGTGACGGCACTCTCTGCCGTGGCGGCCCGCCACGAGGTGGACCTCAAGGCGGCCGCGCTGCAGTTCTCCACCGCGCACCCGGCGACCGTCGCGGTGATCCCCGGTTCCAGCCGACCCGGCCGGATCTCGGAGGACCTCGCCGCACTCTCGGCGACGATCCCCGGCGCATTCTGGGACGAGCTGGTCCAGGAGGGTCTGATCTCTGCGAAGGCGCCGCTGCCGCAGGGCTGATCGCGGCGGCGGCACGCGTGATCCGGTAGTCCGAGGGGTCGCGGGAGGCAATGTCACATTGCCTCCCGCGGCCTGCTAGGTCTTCTCTGGAGCGCGCCCGTCGAACCGAGGGTCTCGTCCGTAGTCCTGGAGGCGAAGGTCCAACGCCGCCTGGACCTGGTCGGGGGCATCGTCTCCGAGGAGCAGCCGCAGCCGAGCGTCGTCGGGATCCTTCACGTGGGCCAGAAGTGCGGCGGCGATCTCGGAGGCGGGTGTGCCGTCGTCGGCATCGCTCACGGGCCACGGCACGGTCGGGCTGCCGAAGAGGGTCTCGCGCAGACCGTCGTAGGCGGCGACCGGGGTGCTGAAGCGCATGCTCGCTCCGGCCCAGTCGGTGGCGATCGCGCCAGGCTCCGCGAGCGTCACCCGGATGCCGAACTGCGCGACCTCGGCGGCCATCGCCTCGCTGAAGCCCTCGAGTCCCCACTTGGCAGCGTTGTAGAGCCCCAATGTGGGCATGGTCCCGACGGCGCCCACGGTCGAGATCTGGATGATATGGCCGTGGCCTTGTTCACGCATCACCGGGATCGCGGCCTGGGACAGCCACAGCGGTCCCAGCAGATCTGTCTCAAGGATCTCGCGGGCCTCCTCCTCACTGACCTCTTCGATGGCGCCGATCAGCCCGTAGCCGGCGTTGTTCACGACGACGTCGAGGCTCCCGAACCGCGCGACGGCGTCCGTCACGACCTGGTAGGCGGCGGCGCGGTCCCGGACATCAAGTTCCCGCAGCAGGAGCCGATCCGAATAGGGGAGGTCGTGCGCGCCGCGGACGGTGGCGACGACGGCGTGCCCCGCATCCAGGGCAGCCATCGTGATAGCCCGGCCCAGGCCGCGGCCTGCGCCGGTGACGAGCCAGGTCTGTTGGGAGGTCATGGACCCAGGATAGTGAGCAGCTGCGCCGCGACCGACTGTTTCTCCTGCGCAGTTGAGTTTTCCGGCGGCTATGTTCCGACCGGAGAACTCAACCAGCCAGGAGGGGTGGGGGAGCTGGGGTTTAGTGACGGTTCACAACTGTGAGCCTCCCCGTCGGGCACCGCGCAGCGTGGCTGGCCTCAACCCATCGGAACACCCGCGCCAAGGAGCAGCACCCCGGCGGCGAGGAAGCCGAGCGTCGAGCCAGCGATGACTTCGCTCCGGGAGTGGCGGCCCAGATGCACCCGCGACCAGATCACCAGCGCCCAGACCGGAATCGTCGCGAGCAGAACCCACCAGGAGAACGCGCTGGCGATGACCACGGCGGTGAGCGCGGAGATCAGCGCGTGCAGGCTGATCTTGAAGACGGTGTTGATCACCGCGACCACCGCCACCAGGCCGACGGCGATGAAACAGGCCCAGCTGACCCAGGCGCTCTCGGTCACGAGCAGGGTTGCCGCTGCGCCCAACAGGGTGGAGGCCATGACGATGGCGTAGAACAGGTGGCGCTGCGCCCTGTTGACGATGAACTTATCCGTTGCCCGGCCGCGCAGGGTCATCGCAATCGCGACAGCCTGGGGGATCACGGCGAACGCGATCACCGAGATGACCGTGGTCACCACCCAGTTGGGGTCTGTGACCACTGCCAGCGAGACCAGCATCAACGCGATCAGCACCGGTGGAGAGAAGACCTCGGACCCGACCCAGGCCGCACGGCCCAGGATGTGCTGCGCGGCCGAGAGACTCGGGCGCTCGCGGGTGCCGGCACCGTCGCCGGCACCGTCGCCGGCACCGCCGTCGGGTCCCGCGTCCTGCGCACCGAGAGCGGAATCGTGGTCGGCCTCGGGACTCACGCGTGGCACAGTCAACGCCCTCCTGTTGCTCATCCGGTGCTGGTTCGTCAGCTGGTCCCCGAACCGGGTTCAGGGTCGACCGAGAGTCTGACACATCAGGGTCGAGTTCACCCAGGTCAGCCGTGGCCCTGTGTGGCTGACCATCCGTACCCAGGAGCACCTTATGATCCGGTTATGGGACGACCCCTCACCGAGCGCGAACGAGACGTGCTGACCTTCATGATCGAGAGGGCAGTTCCCTTCGCAGATGACCGACCCGTGCCTGCCGGCTCACGGGAACGATGGCGCCAGTCGGTCCCCAGCACCACGGCGGGTCGGGGCTGCGCGTGCGGGGCGTGCCCCTCGATCGACCTCGAGGATCAGCACGGTCAGACGCCGGACGGCGGAGACAGGATCGTGCTGAGCGCCCACCATCCGAAGGCCTCGCTGCTGCTGTTCATCGACGAGGACCGGCTCAGCTACCTCGAGCTGGCGCCACACGGCGATGAGGTGTGGGATCACTTCCCGCCGGTCGCGGAGCTGAGTCTTTGACTCGATGCTGCGCCGTGGTTCTTCGCCAACTTCGAGGGCCACCAGACCGCGGGCCCGATGTCGCGCACCAGTGCCGGCACGAGCAGCGCTCGCACCAGGAACGTGTCCAGCAGGACGCCGAAGGCCACGATGAAGGCGATCTGCGCCAGGAACAGGATCGGGATCACCGAGAGCGCCGCGAACGTCGCGGCGAGCACGATGCCGGCTGAGGTGATCACGCCTCCCGTGACGGTCAGCCCGCGGATGACGCCGCGTCGCGTCCCATGGGTCAACGACTCCTCTCTGACTCGGGTCATCAGGAAGATGTTGTAATCGATGCCCAGCGCGACCAGGAACACGAAGCCATAGAGCGGCACGGTCGGATCGGCCCCCGGGAACTCGAAGACGCCGTTGAAGACCAGCGCGGAGACGCCCAAAGCGGTGGCGAAGGACAACACGGTCGTGAGCACCAGCAGCACCGGCGCCAGGATCGAGCGCAGCAGCAGCATCAGGATGAGCAGGATGACGACCAGCACGATCGGGATGATCAGGTTTCGGTCGTCGATCGCGGCATCGTTGGTGTCGATCGCCGTGGCGGTCACGCCACCCACCAGCACCTCGGAGTCGGCCTCGGCATAGGTGGCTCGCAGCTCGCGGACGGTGTCCTGCGCGGGTGCAGAATCCGCGGGATCGGTCAGCGTGGCCTGAAGCATGATCGACCCGTCGATCACGAGCGGATCCGAAGCAGGCGTCCCCGGAGGGCCATAGGCGCTGACCCCATCGGAGTCGACCGGGGCGGAGCCGGCCTCGTCCTCGGTCATCACGGTGACTCCGTCGACCCCGCTGTTGCCCAGCAGGACATCAGCTGCGGTCTGGAGCGAGTCCTGATCGGTGACCACGTAGGCAGGGCTGCCGGAGCCGCCCGGGAAATGCTCGCCCAGGGCGACCTGGCCATCGCGCGCCTCGGACTCTCCCAGCACCAGCTCCGACTGCGGCACTCCCTGGGCATCCAGCTGCGTGACGCCCACGGCGCCCAGGAACAGCACCAGAGTCGTGGCGATCCAGATGCGGCGGGGCCTGCGCTCCACGAGTCGTCCGGTGCGCGCCCAGATCCCGCGGCTGGGGATCCCGTCCTCGGCGGCGACGACCTCGGGCTCGAACCGGGGGCGGCGGGGCCAGAAGGCGGCACGGCCGAAGACGAAGAGGATCGCCGGGAGGAAGGTGAGGGCGGAGGCCATCGCGAAGAGAATGCCGATCGAGGCGACCGGACCCAAGGTGCTGTTGGACTTCAGGTCGCTGAGCAACAGGCACAGCAGGCCCGCGATGACGGTGCCTCCAGAGGCCAGGATCGGTTCGAAGGATCCGCGCAGTCCCTTCCAGGTCGCGGTCCACTTGTCCTGGTGGGCGCGCAGCGCCTCCCGGTAGCGCGCGACGTAGAGCAGCGAGTAATCGGTGGCCGCGCCGATCACCAGGATGAACAGGATGCCCTGGGTCTGCCCGCTGAGCAGCAGGATGTCCGCATACGCCAGCCACCAGATGGTCAGCAGTGAGACACTGAGCGCGAAGATGCTCGTCGCCAACACGGCGATGGGCAGCAGCAGCGACCGGTAGACCACGATCAGGATCAGAAAGACTGCGGCCAGCGAGACGGCGAGAAGGATCCCGTCGATGCCGGCGAATCCGGCGGCGAGGTCCGCGGTGAACCCGGCCGGCCCGGTGACGAAGACCTCGACGTCGGGAAGTTCGGCACGCAGACTCTCCGAGATCTGACCCACGACGTCTCCGAGCTCCTCCTCGGACCCGATCGGCACGAACGCCTGGACGGCCAGTCCGTCCTCGGACAGGATGATCGGGGAGAGGTCCTCCTGCACCCCGGCGATCGCGGGCAGCTCTCCGACGGCCTCGTCGATCGCGGTGACCTGTGAATCGCTGAGCTCCGTGTCAGAGGCGACGACGACGACGGCGGGGATGGTGTCTGAATCATTGAACTCACCCAGCAGCTCCTGCACCGCGGTCGCGTCCGCGGACTCTGGCAGGTAGGTGGTCTGATCATTGGAGGAGACCTCCGCGACCCTTCCGAAGAATGGCCCGCCGATGGCGGTGCCGGTGAGCCAGATGAGGATCAGCGCGGCGGGGAGGAACACCCTCAGCCAGCGCGGAACGCCGCCCCGGTGAGGGCGGCCGCCGCTGCCTCCGCGGACATCATCTCCGCCGCCGTCGCTCGGGATGCCCGCGCCGGGCGTGGGTGAGGTGCGGGTGTCCGTGACGGTGCGCGGCATGTTCTTGTCTCCTGACGAGTGATTTCTTTGGTGGAAGAATATACTGTCCTGAGGGATAAAGTACACCAATGGATAATAAACGCCGCAAGGTCCGGTTGCGCATCGTAAGGTGGTCAGCATGGCAGCAGGAGAGACCGAGCCGGATCCCGTATCAGAGAGCCTGTATGAGGTTGATGCCACGGATCCCCTTCAGCGACTCGTGGATCGATCCGAGGTGCCTTCCGAGGACGTTGCCCAGATCGGTCGGCTCATGCGAGCACTCTCCGACCTGCGGACGGCGGAGCAGCGCCTGTCCGAGGCCTCGCAGCAGTACATGAAGCTCAGCCAGCTGGACATGGGTGCGATCCACTACCTGATCGTGGCGGAGAACCGTGGGGCGACGGTGACGCCCGGGATGCTCGCAGCAAGTCTGGAGATCTCTGCGGCATCGACCACCAAGCTGTTGAACCGACTTGAGCAGGGTGGACATGTCACTCGCGAAGTGCATCCGACTGACCGTCGGGCCTTCGCCGTTCGGGTCACGCCGGAGACGGCGGAGGCCGCGATGGAGACCGTCGGGCGGCAGCAGGCCAAGCGGTTCCACTCTGCCGCCGCGCTGAGTGCCCGGGAGCGAGAGGTGGTCATCGGCTTTCTCCAAGACATGACACAGCAGCTCTCCTTAGACGACGTCGCCTGGGCGAAGGGTGAGGGTGCCTGAGCTTGCCGCGTCACATCTCCACGCCGTCACAGTGGGCGATATATCGTTAAGTCTGATCGGACCCATCGTGGGTGCGGCGCTTAGGAGGCTGTCATGACTGGATCATTTTCAGGCGACTCACACGCCCGGGGCATCTTCGGAGACCGCCGGCACGCTGCAGGGGGTCCGCCGGCGGACCTCTGGGACGCCATGGATCAGCTGCGCGGTGCTTTCAAGGACAAAGCGGCCCCGCGCGCGAACCGTGGAGATGTGCGCGCAGCGGTGCTCGCGCTTCTGGCCGAGCGCTCCATGCACGGATACCAGATCATCCATGAGATCGAACAGCGCAGCGGTGGCGCGTGGAAGCCCAGCCCCGGCTCGGTCTATCCCACTCTGCAGCTCCTGGCCGATGAAGGACTGATCCACGCCGAGTCAGAGGGTGGACGCAAGACATATTCGCTCACCGAGGAAGGCCGAGAGGCCGCGGCCGCCGCTGAACAGTGGCCCGCTCAGTGGCAGGGTGCTGAGCATCGCGGCCATGCGGTCCGAACCCTCTCCAAGGCGGGCATGGAACTGGCGCAGGCAGCCGCGCAGGTGGGCCGTTCCGGAACACCCGAACAGATCCACCAGGCGGAGCAGGAGATCGACCAGGTGCGCCGGAAGCTCTACGCCATCCTCGCTCAGGACTGAACCGCGTGCTTGAGGCAGGTGACGCGTGGGGCCGCAGCCTTCAGGGCATCGAGTGAGTCCAACGGCTAAGTCGCTGCGCAATCGGTACCGCCGAATTCTGCGGTTCGCGGCTCTTCATCTGGTCCAGGTGTGGTGGTTCGAACTGTTCCTGCCACGAATCGGCCTGGCTCAGCTCGCCGCGGTCGGCCGAGCTCGGCGCATGCGGCGGCTTGCTCAGCGCTTCCACCGCCTCGCGGTGGATCTCGGCGGGCTGATGATCAAGGTCGGCCAGTTCCTCTCCTCGCGACTCGACGTGCTGCCCCCCGAGATCACCAAGGAGCTGGAAGGGCTGCAGGACGAGGTCAGTCCTGTCGACTTCGCTGAGATTCGAGCCGCTGCCGAAGAGGAGCTTGAGGTCCCGCTGGAGCGTGCCTATGCGTCCGTGGACCCGGAGCCGCTCGCTGCCGCCTCGCTGGGCCAGGCGCACCGCGCGGTAGCTTCGGCCGAGGACGCTGAGGTCGCCGGTTTCGATGCAGCGGTCGTGAAGATCCAGCGCCCCGGGATCGGTGAGATCGTCGACGTCGATCTGGCGGCACTGCGCCGAGTGAGTCGATGGCTGTCCCGGATCAAGCTGGTGAGCAACCGGGTGGATGCGCCGGCCCTGGTGGAGGAGTTCGCCACCACCAGCATGGAAGAGATCGATTACCTCAACGAGGCTGCCAATGCTGAACGCTTCGTCGCGAACTTCGACGGGGATCCGCGCGTCTCTGCGCCTGAGGTGATGTGGGAACGCACCACCCGTCGAGTTCTGACCCTGCAGGACGTGACCGCGATCAAGATCAACGATGTGCCGCGGCTCAAGGCCGCGGGGATCGACCCGACGGCGGTCGCCACAGAATTCGCGAACGTGATGTTCGACCAGATCTTCGTGCACGGGTTCTTCCATGCCGACCCGCACCCCGGGAACATCTTCGTCACGCCGACTCCTTCTGGCCGTGAGCTGCCGGCAGAAGCCGGAGCATCGCCGGGCTGGCATCTGACCTTCATCGACTTCGGCATGATGGGCGAGATTCCGGACACGCTGCGCGACGGGCTGCGCCGGGTGTTCATCGCCGCTGCCTCTCGAGACGGAAAAGGCCTGGTCGACGCCATCCAAGAGGTGGGTGTGCTGCTCCCGTCCGCGGACACCGCGGAGCTTGAACGAGCCATGACCCAGCTCTTCGCCCGCTTCGGCGGCATGGGCTTCGCCGAGCTCAAGGAGGTCGACCCTAGGGAGTTCCGGGACTTCGCCAAGGAGTTCGGTGACCTGGTCCGTTCGCTGCCCTTCCAGCTGCCGGAGAACTTTCTGCTGATGCTGCGCACGGTGTCGCTGATCTCGGGCGTCTGCAGCACCCTGGATTCCCGGTTCAATCTCTGGGACGCCATCGAACCCTATGCCGAGCAGCTGATCCGCGACCAAGGCCGCCCTGCGGTCCAGGACGCCGCCCGTCAGGTGGCGACCACCGTGACGACGGCGCTGCGGCTCCCGGGCCGGCTCTCCGACGTCGTGGGTCGCATCGAGGAAGGCCGGATCGCGGTGCGCACCCCGGATCTCGATCGGCGCACCGCGGCTCTGGAGCGCGTGGGACGGAGGCTGGTCTCGGCGGTGCTGTTCACCGGGCTGCTGGTCACCGGGACCCTGCTGCGATCCGAGGACGACGTGATCGGATCGGTGATCATGGCGGCCTCCCTGATCCCGCTCCTGCATGCGGTCTTCCCGTCCCGGCGAGGCAGGATCTAGGTCTGCGCTGAGCGCGGACCCGAGCCGCAGCTCGTCAGCTCCAACCGGTCACCTGCGCGAAGACCAGGAAGCTGATGGCGACCAGCGTCCAGAGTCCGAACAGCGGCAGATAGAACCGCAGCCACTTCTCCCAGCGGACACCGCCGATGGCCAAGGCGGCCATAAAGTACCCCGAGGTGGGATAGAGGATGTTGGTGAGTCCATCGCCGAGTTGGAAGGCCAGCACGGCGGTCTGCCGGGTGACCTCCAGCAGATCCGCGAGCGGAGCCATGATCGGCATCGTGACCACGGCTTGGCCGGAGCCTGAGGGCACCACGAAGTTGAAGCCGGTCTGTACGGCGAACATGCCGACGGCGGCGAGTTCGCCGGGCATCCCGCTGACGGCGCTCCCCAGAGAGTGCACGATCGTGTCAAGGATCTGGCCGTCCTCCAGGACCACCGCCACGGAACGGGCGACGCCGACGATGATGGCGGCCTCCAGCACGCTGCGCATGCCCTCGGAGAAGGAGGCGGAGATCGCCGAGGGGTTCAGCCCGCTGACCAGGCCTATGATCAGCATCATCAGCAGGAACATCCCCGCCATCTCGATCATGAACCACCCCTGCGAGGAGACGCCCCAGATCGTGACACCGAGGACTGGCGCCGAGAGCAGCAGCGACACCTTCTGCCGCCGATTCATCCGCTTCGCCTCACCATCCGCTCCGGAGGCATAGAGGCGCTGCTTCTCCAGCTCATCCTCCTCCCCGTACACCAGGCTCTTCGCGGGGTCCTGCTCCACGCGACGGGCATAGCGGATGACCCAGAATGAGCCGAGTGTGATCATCGCCAGGAAGAGCGCCCCGCGCAGGCCCGCACCGGAGAAGGTCTCGATGCCAGCGATCTGCTGGGCCAGGCCGGTGTTGATGGGATTGAGCACGCCAGAGGTGAAGCCCGCCG
This sequence comes from Nesterenkonia aurantiaca, assembly GCF_004364585.1. Classification (GTDB taxonomy): domain Bacteria; phylum Actinomycetota; class Actinomycetes; order Actinomycetales; family Micrococcaceae; genus Nesterenkonia; species Nesterenkonia aurantiaca. Next base: position 224,460 of record NZ_SOAN01000002.1, read on the forward strand.
TGGTGCCCACGAGCGCAATGGCCACCGCCACCATCGAGTCGTACCCCAGAGCGATGATGACCGGAATGAGCACTGGAATGTAGACCAGTGCCAGTTCCTGAGTGCCGATGAGGGAGGCCAGGGCTGCGAAGACCGTGATCAAGACGGGAATCAGCAGAAGCCGGCGATTGGCGAAGGCTCGAAGCAGCCTGTCGAGCGCGTTCTCGATGATCCCGGTGCGCCGGATGACCATGAAGACGCCTCCGATGATGAACGTGAAGAACACCACCTCCCCGGCATCGACGAGGCCGCGGGGGACCGCGGTCGCGAAATCAAGGAACGACGTCGGCGTCGCCTCCACCGGTCCATAGGAGTCCGGGTTGATGACCTCTCGGCCGTCTGGACCTTCCACGCGCTCGAACTGGTTCGAGGGGATGACGTACGTCGCGAGGGCGGCCAGCGCGGAGAGGACGAAGAGGATGACATAGACGTGAGGCATCTGGAAACCGCGTCTGACGGTGCGTGCTGGCGTATCTGTTGCAACCATCCCCGAGACGTTACGGAGCCGGTGTTTCGCGCGTGTCACGACCGAGTGAACTCACTCTGGACCGGTCTGGCTGACCCATGGGCGACACGCGATCGGGTCGCGAGAGTGGCATTTCCTCGGGCCGCGGCCTCCCCGCTGGCACAGACGATCTATCGGGAATTCGCCCTTCCGCGCATCCCGGTCGGCTGCGTCCAGAGATGGTCTGCCGCCGCGGCCGGTTCCAGGGATTCTTGGGAACCGGCTGCTGGGGAGGATCCACCGAGTGCCTGCCAGTGTGCCTCTATCCTCCGGTCCCGTGGGTGACGCAGAACCAGCTCCACGGCGCGTCGAGCGCTCGAGAGAGCAGCATTCGTCGACTCGGTGAAACGCATCCCTGCGACGAACTGCGGCCCGTGTGCCCGATCAGACTCCAACGCATTGAAGTGCGCCGCGCGTGCATCCATATACCGCTGCAGGGGCAGCAGGGAACTTCTCGTGAGCAGCAGACCCTGCCGGCACGGAACGCCGCGCCTCAGAGCGAGTTCCAACAATCCTTCACTCATCTTCAGCTGATGCTCCTCGTACCACCGGAGGCCTTCTACGTCATCGGGGTCCTCGGTGCCCAGAAAGAGCTCAGGGAACTGATCGGTCCAGCGGATCCTGGCGAATGGGGTTATGAGTCGAATCATGAGTCAGCGTTCCTTACTATGATCCGTTGCGGATCAGGTCAGCGCGGCCCTCGTACGCGGGTTCCCGTGTGGGGCCGATGTGCCGGTCGGGGATCCGGTGTCCGCGTCTATGGAAGGCATCTGCTGTGATGCGGAGCTCACAGTGAAAGCCGTCCACGGTGCGGGTCACTCCTGCCGGGTGATGCTCATGACGGGCCGCCGTCGGTGGTGCAGCTGCCGCCGGTGGCCATGGGGTTGCTCCTGAAGCTGAGTGCCTCGGCATTGAGGTGTTGCTGGTGCAGTGCCGCTCGTTCCCGAGGCCTGATCGCAACACTCCTCTCCCGGGGAGAGCGAGTCAAGGGCAAGAACGCGGGAGGCGTCCCCACCGGTGTGGGGTGCAGCTATGGGGCAGGCTTCCCGTTCTCCTCCGAGCGAGTCAGTCGGTCGGCTTCGGAGGTCTCGGCAAGTATGCGCTCCTCAAGGCCCGGAGGTGGGGATTCCTCCCGCCAGGCCACCCCCGTCGCCTCCATGCGCGCGGCCGTAGCCCGCAGCTCTGCGAGCTCTGCATCGATCGAAGGGTCTGCTGCCCGGGTTCGGTCGAACTCGCGCCGCTCATCGTCACTGAGATCCCCCACCAGCGCACCGGCGATGAGCTCCTCGCGACGTGAAGGCGTTTCTGTCATCGTGCGCCACTACTTCCCAATGCTGTCCGCATAGATCTCAACCCGTAATACATGCGCGTCCGCAACGTCGCGACCGGGACACCCGTCTGTTCCGATAGGTCCTGGTAGCTTCCACCGAGCAGCTGTACGGCGGCGATCACCTGACGGTGCTCAAAGGTAAGCGTAGCGAGGGACTCATAGAGGGCCAACCGCTCGACTATCAGCAGGTCCTCCGTCACAGGCTCACTGGCCCACTCGATCTTCCCCGCATCAGAGGGCTCTGGGCGCCGGGCGCGAGATCTCAGCGCATCGATGACGAGGTTTCGCGCTATCGCGAACAGCCAGGTCCGAACTGAGCCACGCGAGCTGCTGTACCGCTCTCGGCTGCGCCAGGCACGAATGAAGGTCTCCTGCACGCAGTCTTCGGCCTCGACTCGATCACCCAGTGCATTGAGTGCGAACGAGAACAGCACTCTGCCGTGTGCGGCGTAGGCTTCTTCAGCGTTGAACGTCATCTCAGCCTCTGCACGCATGGGGAGCACCCCCTCGAGGGGCCAGTGGATCCAGCGCACAGGCGGCATCCAAGCTTAAGTTGCGGTTCGCGGTGGGTGGAACAAGCATAGAAACGGATCCTCGCTGCTCTCAGGGTCGTGTCCGGTGCAAAGAGACTCTCTGAGGGCGACTTGGTGATTCAGCTTTGGATAGGCATTACTTGAACATTCAACTATCACTCCGTCAGTCCGTGAAGGGACCTTGGTCCCATACCGGCCTTGCCTGAGACCTCGCGGCGAAGGCCCTGGGACAGCGTCAGGGTGGTTCTAGCGGATAGGCCCTGGCTGATCACGGAGCCGGTCATCCTGGAGGTCTGGAACAACCATGACTGGACCGGTCGCCCGCAGGAGCACCCCGCGGGAGACCGATCCCAAAAGATTGCCGCTGAACGTTCCCCTACCTCGTGTGCCGACCACCGTCAGCTGTGCCTCCTGGGCGGACTTGCTCAGCTGCGTCACAGGATCCCCAGGCTTGACCGAGGCGGTCACGGCCAACGAGGGAAAATGCCTGTGCAGCCAGGCCGCCTCTGCCTGAAGCGAGCGCTCCAGCTGTGACTGTCTCCGGCTGATGATGTCTTGGTCGAGGGGGTCCAGATCCGGGTACCAGTCCCACCAGCCCTCCAGCGAGGGCAGCGTCATCAAGAGGTGCAGGGCGACACCACGGTCTTGAGCCGCTCGGGCCGCATGCAGGGCGGCGACGCGACTCTGCGCAGAGCCGTCGATGCCCACGATCACTGGACGTGAGTCTGCCTGAGGGGCGAAACGCGCAGCCCCTTCTGCGACGTTGATCGCATAGTGCCGGGGCACCACAATAGTGGGGCAGTGCGCGTGGGCCGGCAAAGCGGAGGCCACCGAGCCCAGGATTCTTCCGAGGAATCCGCCGCGTCCCCTTGCTCCGAGAATCGCAAGTTCTGCCACCGTGGAGAGCTCCGCCAGCACAGCAGCAGCCTCGCCTTGTTCGGTCCGGTAGGTGACCTTGCCTGGGTAGGCCTGAAGGTACCTCCGGGCATCATTGAGGACTATTCCTGCCGCATCGATGGCGGCCTGAGTTTCGAACTTCTCCGGCAAGGCGCCGAGGGTGGTGTAGACGGGAATGGGGCCGCTGACCGCGGTGATCACCGTCAGCACACGTCGGCTGCGTTGAGCCTCCAGCGCGCCGTAGTGCAGCGCCAGAAGAGACCGGGTAGAGCCGTCGAAGCCGACCAGCACACCTAGGCCCTGGGCCGCGAGGTTGAAGGCGCGGGGTCGGGGAGCTGAGTGAGTGTCGATGTTCATGTCTTGCCTCCGTGAGGGGGAGAACGTTGGGAACGGGGAAGGGATTGTCCGTTGCGTGGTCGCCGAGTCTGGTGCCATGGCTCGACGCGAGCTCTGAACTGGTACTCAAGGATCCGCGCTGCGTGACGGACCTCGCGGTCCGGGCTGCTCAGGGAACCGTTGTTGCTAAAGCCGGTTCGGCATACGGCTCGGGAGGGACCCGCCGAGGCCGCCTGTCATAGAAGTCCAGGAGCTGCGCACCAAGGCCGAAGAGGACCATCGCCAGCCACACCGCAATGTTCAGCCACGGAACATGCAGCGCGACGATCAGGATCACCCCGCCCACCAGTGCCATGACCACAGGGCGCTGAGAGTCCCGGAACACAAGGCGTCCGATGGCGTAGGAGCCGGAGGCGAATGTCGCCAGAGTCATCAGCGCCCATACCAAGATCCCAGCCAGGGCCAGCGGGGCCCCGATGATGGTGATCATGAGAAGCAGGAGCGCCACGGGAACCGCGACCGCCGCCACGAACCCCACCAGGAGCGCCTTCCACGGAGAACGCTTCAGCTGGTTCGTCACCTCCGTGAGTCGGCGCGGGAACACCAACACGGCGACCAACGTGATGAGGCTCAACGCGACCAGAGCGTAGAGCAGCCCGAGAGCCCAACCGAGGAAGACGCCCCAGGGTGAGGGCTCTGCCTCAGGAGCCGGATCGGGGGCGATGCGCTCGACCGAACCAGCGACCGCACCGTCAGTGATCGAGGCGCTCTGGTCGCTGTAGTAGGTCACGTCTCCACCGACGGACCCATCGATGGAGAAGTCTTCGGCGCTGATCACCAAGTCTCGCTCGATGCTTCCGTCGATGCTGACTTCACCGGCAGCACCGACGAGATCGGCTCCGAGGGACCCCTCCTCGGTGAGATTCACACTGGCGGCGAACACCGTGCCGCTGCGTTCAACCTCACCGCTGATGACCACATCTTGGGCTGCAAGACGCACGTTGCCATCGACTGTGCCGGTGATATTGATCGTCTGGGCCGCCACGATGACGTCGCCGGTGACGTCGCCGCTGACGGTGACGTTCTGGCCGGCCACGTAGACATCACCCTGGATCGTGTCTGAGACGTCGATGACGGAACCGCTGTAGAACTGTGGTCCCTCACCGTCGCCGTCTGTCACCTCGCTGGTGGTTGAGCTGGGTGTGGAGGGTGAGTTGATCGGTGTTGACGCTGCACCGAAGGCCCCTGCCGCAGACCCGATGAGCAGGACCCCTGCCATCACGGTGCTGGCGATAAGGCGCCCGGGCTTTATAGGTGCGCTCATGATTGGTGCCTCTCTCAGGCCATTGGGGTGAGTCATTGCGCGGGCTTTGAGAGACCTCGCGCGCTTGAGACACCACGGTGCTGCGAGATGGCCACGGAACGGAGCATCCTCGTCGACCTTCTCCGACCTCATTCTGTGGTGGAGAGCGAAGCGTGTGTAGGGCCTTTAGTCTCATCAGCCGCGGGGCGGGGAAGAGCCCGAGGGCGGGGGTCTAACCTTCGGAGTCTCCGACGCTCATCGTGGCGCCATAGACGGCGACCTGGGTGCGGCGGTCCATCCCGAGCTTCGCCAGCAGCCCTGAGACGTAGTTCTTCACGGTCTTCTCCTTCAGGCCCAGGCGGTGTCCGATCTGCCGGTTGGTGAGTCCTTCGGTGATGAGCGCCAGAACCTGGTTCTCCCGCAGGGTCAGGTCAACCCACGGGACGCGCGTGGACTTCTCCTGAGCCGCCGCCTGTGCCTGCTTGGTCAGGGATGAGTGCACCCGTTGGGCCAGGTCGCGGGTCACCAGGTTCTCACCCTGAGAGACTCGAAGGATCGACTCGATCAGATGCCGGCCTCGGATGTTCTTGAGCACATAGCCCGAGGCGCCGGCGACCACAGCGGCGATGCTTGCCGCGTCGTCGTCGTAGGCGGTGAGGATCAGGCAGTGGATCTCCGGGTGCGCCGAGCGGATCCGGCGGCACAGCTCTATGCCGTTGCCGTCCGGCAGATGGACATCCAGCACGGCGACATCGGGCAGTGTGGCTTTGATTCGGGCGAGGGTCCCGCGTGCGGTGGCAGATTCACCTACGACTTCCAGGCCTGGTTCGGCGTCGATGAGTCCGGCGATGCCGCTGCGAACGATCTCGTGGTCATCGACGAGGAAGACACGCGTCGATCTGGTCATGTGAGTCTCGGAGAGTTGACGGGGGCGTGCCAGCGGCTCCGGGTTCCTCCGGAGCTGCGGGGACATAGTTGGAAATCCCCTCCGTGGGCATGCGCCCTGGCCCTGAGGTTCTTGGTGCCGCTGTTGAGCACCGAGTTCGGGGAGATCCCTACCCCGTCATCGTCGATGGTGATCGTGATGTCGGTCTCTGTGGCGCTGACCTCCACCCAGACGGTCTCGGCGTGGGCATGGCGTGCGACATTGCTCAGCGACTCACGAAGGACAGCGACGGCGTCATCGGCGAGGGAACCTTCCAGGATCAGGTCGACGGGTCCGGTGAACGTCAGACGCGGAACCGTTGACAGAGTGGGTGAGAGTTCGGAGACGACCTCGAGGAGCTGGTGTCTGACATTCATCTGCGGTGCTTGAGTCTGGAGAGCGAAGATCGCGGTGCGGATATCGGCGATCGCCGCGTCGATCTGCGCCACGTGGGGCTCCAGCCGGGCTGCCTGCTGCGGATGGGCTGATGCCAGCGCTTGCAGTCCCATCCCGGCTCCGAAGAGTCTCTGGATGACATTGTCGTGGAGATCTCGCGCGATGCGGGACCTCTCTTCGACCATTTCCAGGTGCTCTCGGTCTACCCGTGCCCACGCCAGGGCAACAGCGAGACCAGCCTGGGTGGCGAACTCTGTGAGCAGCTCGAGATCATCTGCGCTGAAGCGCGGCTCTGTCGCGGAGCGGGTGGCGCATAGGGCGGCCACCCGGTCGCCGGCGACGACGAGAGGTACCGCGATCATCGACGCGCTGGGGATATCCTCGGCGAACGGAACTGGTTCGTCTGCCTCCAGGGGAGTGATTCCGGGCTCTCCATTCATGGCTCGTGAGAGGACACAGTCCATCCAGGGAACTGAGGCGCCCTCAAGCCGTGCCGCGCGTGCCCCCCGAGCGGTATCGACGAAGAGCGCCTGGCCCACCGCTTCGGAGACCACGACACTGACCAGCTGCGCCCCGGTGAGTGAAACCACGCTCTCCGCGAGGACCCCGAACACCTCGTCGCCTTCCGCATTCAACAGCCTCGCCGCGACGTCCCCCAGCGCGGCACTGAGCTCCTGTGCCCGGCGGGTTCGTTCGTACAGGCGTGCATTGTTGATCGCGGTCGCTGCGGTGGCCGCCAGCGCCTGAACCAGAGCCTCATCATTGGCGGTGAACGACTTCTCGGAGGAATTGGTGAGATAGAGGGCACCATAGGTGCCGCCGCGGATCATGATGGGGACCCCGAGGAACGCCTGCATCTCCGGGTGAGCAAGCGGCAGGCCGACGGAGCGAGGATCATCAGACAGGTTCCTGATCCTGATGGGCTCGCTCCCGGTCAGGACGGCGCCTAGAACGCCGAGTCCCCGTGGCGGGGCACCCATCTGCTCGACGAGCTCTGGGGACATCCCCACGTGGATGAACCGCTCTAATGCCCCTTCGTCATCTACCACGCCGAGGGCAGCGAATCTGGCGTCCACGAGGGTTCGGGCCGACTCTGCGAGGTGGCGGAGGACCTGGTCGAGGTCTAGGTCCTCTGTCACAAGCTGACTCGCCTCGAGCAGGCTCAACAGACCGTGATGGTCCGTCAGGAAGCGGTCACTCCGGACCGCACTGGCGTGGTTCGTCTCGCCCGCGTCGTCAACATGGCGATCTGGGAGCTCCGGAACGGAAGGGTGATCGAGCATGGAGACGGACTCATTACTGCCATCAGGGCCTATCCGGTGCGAAGGCGCCCTGAGGGCGATTTTGCGATTCACGACTTTGCAGGACGGTGCCCCTCGACTACAACACTGAACTGCGGCTGAAGGGAAGCGTCCGGGGCCGACTGGGGCCCAGGCGCTCAACGGGGCCGCCGTTTTGGAGCTGGGGTGACTCAGCTCTTCAACGTGTGGGGTCTTCGGTGCTCAACCTGGCGCCATAGACGGCAACCTGGGTGCGGCATGTCATGCCCAGCTTCGCCAGCAGGCCTGAGACGTAGTTCTTCACGGTCTTTTCCCTCAGGTTCAGCCGCTGCCCGATCTGCCGGTTGGTGAGGCCTTCCGTGATCAGTGCCAGGACCTGGGTCTCACGCAGGGTCAGCCTCACCTGTGGGTCCCGACTCGACTTCTCCTGCGCTGCCGCTTGTGTCTGCCTGGTCAGGGAGGAACGAACCCGGTTGGACAGATCACGGGTGACCAGCGTCTGCCCTTGGGAGACCTGGAGTATCGACTCGACCAGATGTCTGCCCCGCACATTCTTCAGCACATAGCCCGAGGCGCCGGCGACGACGGCGGCGATGCTGGCCGCGTCATCGTCGTAGGCGGTGAGGATCAGACAGGGGATCTCCGGGTGCGCCGAGCGGATGTGCCGGCATAGCTCTATGCCGTTGCCGTCCGGCAGATGGACATCCAGCACCGCGACGTCGGGCCGTGTGGCCGTGATCCGCTCGAGGGCACCCCGTGCGGTGGCCGATTCTCCGACGACCTCCAGACCTGGTTCGGCGTTGATGAGCTGGGTGATGCCGCGACGCACGATCTCGTGGTCATCGACGAGGAAGACCCGGGTCATGTGGAGCTCGGGGCGTTCACCGGGGCGTACCAGTGGGCTCTGGTGCCTCCGGAGCTGCGCGAGGTCAGCTGGAATTCGCCGCCATGAGCGCTGGCCCTGGCGTGCAGGTTCTTGGTCCCGCTGCGGCGGGACAAGGAGGAGGAGAGCCCCAGGCCGTCGTCCTCGACGGTGATGGAGACCTGGGCTTCTGCGGCGTTGATCTCTACCGAGACGGTCTCAGCCTGGGCGTGGCGTGCGACATTGGTCAGTGACTCCCGAAGCACGGCGACGGCGTCATCGGCGAGGGTGCCTTCCAGGATCAGGTCGACGGGACCGATGAAGACCAGACGGGGAATCGTGGAAAGCCTGGGGGAGAGTTCGGACACCACCTCCAGGAGGCGATGTCTGGCATTCTGTGTAGGTGCCTGAGTCTGCAGCGCGAAGATCGCGGTGCGGATGTCAGCGATCGCGGCGTCGATCTGAGTGACGTGTGTTTCGAGGGTGGCTGCCTGGGCAGGCCGCGATGATGCCAGGGCCTGCAGCCCCAGTCCCGTGCCGAAGAGCCGCTGGATGACGTTGTCGTGAAGGTCTCGGGCGATGCGGGCGCGTTCTTCGACCATATCCAGTCGCTGCCGATCCACTCGGGACCAGGCAAGTGCCACAGCGAGACCGGCCTGGGTGGCGAACTCTGTGAGCAGTTCAAGGTGACCTTCGGTGAAGGGGGATTCCTCTGCGAAGCGGGTGGCGCACAGGGCGGCGACCCGGTCTCCGGAGATGACCAGAGGCACTGCCATGATGGAGGCGCTTGGGACATCACCGATGAAGGGAGCCGGCGCGTCCCCGTCCCTCGGCGTGATGCCGGGCTGTCCCTTCATTGCGCGGGAGACGACGGAGTCGGTCCACGGCATGGTGGTGCCTTCGATCGAGAATGCGCCCTCTCCTCGAGCCGTCTCGACACGGAGCTTGCTGCCGACGGCTTCGGAGACCACGACGCTGACCAGTTGTGCCCCGGTCAGTGACGCAACGCTCTGGGCAAGCACGCCGAAGGCGTCGGTATCGGGTGATGCCAGCAGCGCGGAGCTGACCTCACCCAGTGCGGCGCTGAGTTGCTGTGCCCGTTGCGCCTCGCCGTAGAGTCGTGCGTTGTTGATCGCAGTAGCCGCTGCCGTCGCGAGCTCCTTGACCAGTTCCTCGTCCTCTTGGGTGAAGGGACCGCCGGATCGGTTCGTGAGATAGAGATTCCCGAAGGTCACTTCGCGGATCTTGATGGGCACGCCCAGGAAGGTGTCCATCGGTGGGTGATGCTCGGGAAAGCCGACTGCTCGAGGGTCTTTGTTGAGGTCCGTGAGTCTGATCGGGCATGAGGTGTCGGTGACGGCGCCAAGGACCCCGTGGCCCTCGGGAAGATGACCGATCTTCGCCACCAGCTCTTTTGGCATTCCGACGTGAATGAACTGCTCCAGCTGACCTTCCGGGTCAATGACGCCCAGTGCGCCGTATTGCGCATCCACCAGGGTGAGTGCGGATTCGGCTATCTGACGCAGCACATTCGAGAGGTCCAGTTCGCCGGTGACCAGGAGGCTTGCCTCCCAGAGGCCGCGCAGGCCCGGCTGCGCACCCATCATCCGGTGATCTTGCGCATCGACCTGCGGATTCGAGTTTCGGCGTTCGGTTTCCGGCCGGGGTGCTGAATCTGAGCGTGGAATGAACACGATTAAACCCATCATTATACCAAATAGCCATACAGTGTATTTTGATATTTAAAGAAGAATTATGAAATTATGATGCGGGCGGTTCCAGGGATCGCCCCGGAGTCCAGGTGTCTGGTTCGAGATTTCAACCGGGGCTGCCATCTCGATCGTGGTCCCATTATGTCTGGAGGACCCTCCGGAGAGTCTTCGAAATCATGCGTTGTATTGATCGAAAAGACTTCACTAGGGTCCTAAGACTCTACTTCGAATGGTGCGCAAGCGCATACGGTCCGCTTATGACTCCTCCACGTGACGCAAGTGAGCCCCGCACGCCGGCTGTTCTGGTCGGGATCGATGGTTCGGAAGACAGCGAGCGAGCCTTTCGAGCAGGGCTCAGGATGGCTGAGCGCCGTGGATTGCCGCTGAGGTTGGTGGGCACCTTCGCTCGCCCGGTGGTGAGCGACGCCTACGCCATCCCGCTGATGGGTGAGTTCGTCGAGACGGCGCTCAAAGAGACCCAGAAGATGCTCGACGGCTACGCGGCACAGGCAGAACAGTCGGGGATCGAGGTCACCACCCACGCGGTCGAAGGCGACCCGGGCGCGACACTGGTCGATGAGAGTCGCTTCGCCGAGCTGGCAGTCGTGGGAAAGCGTGGACGGAACAGATTCGCAGGTCGAGTCTTGGGCAGCGTCTCGGCCAAGCTGTCCGCGCACGGAGGCTGCCCGACCCTGGTCATTCCGGCCAAGTGGGAGAGCGAGTCCGCCGAGGAGCTGCTTGCCCCATCGCAGGAGCATCCGCTCGGGGATGGGATGGCGGCCGAGCCCCTGACTCAGATGGAGGAGTCCGCCCCGAGAGAGCATTCCCGTCGTGAGTTCGCCAACGTGGCGCAGGAGCTCAACTTCGACTCCGAGGTCGTCGTCGGCGTGGACAGCTCCTCAGGCCAGGTCGTGGACCTGGCGGCGCAGACCGCGCAGCTGCTGGAGCGGCCTCTGACCCTGGTGTCGGCGGCTCCATTGAATGCCAAGGGTCATTGGTACCCCAACACGGTCGAACACAATCTCGAGCTCCCGAATCTGCGTCGGCCCTATATCGAGAACCTCCAGAAGCTGGTCCTTGAAGTTGGGGAGAAGTTCCCGGCGCTCAGCGTGCGGTGGCAGTTCTTCGATGGCTCACCAGCAGGCGTGCTCTCCGAGGCGTCCAGGACCGCCGAGCTCGTGGTGATCGGCACCCGAGGTCATGGCGGGTTCGCGGGCCTGCTGCTGGGCTCGGTGAGTCAGGCAGTCCTGAACCGTTCGGCCTGTCCCGTCCTGGTCGTTCCGACCTCAAAGGTTGAAGGTTCCCGGGCGAAGCTGCGAGTCGGGACCACCCGGTCAGATGCATGAGCGGATCGCCCCACACGGTGGAGCCCTCCTTGGCGATGGGCTCCAGAGCAGAAGCCGCCCGCTCCGCGGTCCTGGAGATTTGGAAGCTGCAGAAAGAGAGATCGGCTGATGCTGTTTGAACACGCAGAGAATGAGCCAGTGCTCATCCTCGATGCTGACCAGATCTGGAATCTTCTGGAGACCGCCAGTCACGGGAGACTCGTCCTCGTGGTGGGATGGAGGCCAGACATCTTCCCGATCAACTATGCGGTGGCCCCCGACCGCACCCTCATCTTCCGAACTGCGCCGGGAACCAAGCTGGCCGAGCTTGCGATCAACGAAAAGGTGCTGTTCGAAGCGGATCAGATCTCCTCAGACGACGCTTGGTCCGTGACGGTCCGCGGAGAAGCGCATTGGCTGCAGAACTCGGCGAGTATCGAACAGGCAGAGGCGTTGGGTCTGCGACCGTGGGTTCCCACCGTGAAGGACCACTACGTGAGCATCACCCCCACGGAGGTCAGCGGCCGACACTTCCAGTTCGGCCCGCATCCGGAGCGCGAGCTGGGAGAGGGCTCCGAGGGCGGCTGATCCACCATCGCTGGACCCCGGGTATCCGGATCTCCGATCGCGGCTGACGCTTTTCGGATGTGGGTGCATACGGGGTGAGCGGGCTCGCCTGGCGCTCAGCTGGGCGGGTGCCCCGCTGGGTGGGCATCATCCAGCTGATTCAGTACCGCACGGGGTCAGGTCGATGGCTGCTCGCCAGAGGTGGGCGTTCGGTGTCGGCGATCGCCCCTCCCGAGTGATTGATGACACCGGTGAGACCTGAGAGCTGCGCCATCTTGCGTTGCCGGGTGGCTCCGGTTCCCTGGGCCAGGAACAGCTCCAGCCCGGAGCGGACCAGTTCTTCGTCGCCGAACTCGACCAGGTAGGGCCATGCCTGATTGAACGCCTGCCACACCACCACGTCGGCGAGGACCGGAGCCCCGGTGAACGGGTCGAGCAACCGACTGCTGAGGCCGAATTTCGCGGCCTGCCAATGAGCGACGTCCAGGAGCTCAGGTTCAGGTTGAACCCGCGAGGGTTGGTCGATCGCGGCGCAGACCAGCGCTCGGATCAACGTTGCAAGAACCACGGCGTCGAGCACCTGGAGCTGAACGTCGCAGGCTCGAATCTCGATCGTCGGGTGAAGCTGCGAGAGCCGGGCCAACCAGCTGATGCCACCGCGGTCGGCCACCACATCGGAGTTCACCAGAGCATCGATCCGATTCTCATAGTCGGTGAAATCACGGAAGGCAGGTGGCACCCCGTTGACCATCCAGCGCCGGTAATGGATGGATCGCCAGCTGGCGAAGCCAGAGTCGAGACCTCGCCAGAAGGGCGAGTTGGCGCCCAGCGCGGTCAGCAGTGGAAGCCACCGGCGAATCCCGTTCAGTGCTCGGATTCCGGTCTCGGGATCTGGGACGCTGACATGGACGTGCATCCCGTTGATGTATTGATCAGCAGCAATCCCTGGTGCCAGATCTGTCATCTGCCGGTACCGGGGGTCGTTGCTGACCGCGGCGCCGAACTCCGCAATGGTGGGAGCGGTCCCGATGGGCGCGGCAATCAGTCCGAACCCTTCCGCCACGGATGCGAGGTTCTGTCTAAATCTCAGCAGAGCCGTGGTGGCAGCTGGCGCGTCCTGCAGCACTGCAGATGCGTGCTCGACCTGACAGGAGAGCCATTCCTGAGAGGTTGCGCCCTGGCCCGGCCTGATGTCCTGCAACGCGTTGGATTGGTGCACGGTCGGGGTGGCGGGCAGCATCAGCTCCCGGTCGATGAGCAAGAACTCTTCCTCGATCCCCATCGACACCGCGGGGGAGAGACGAGCGAAACTCTCAGACATCACTCGGGACCGCTGGTTCGGGGGATCGGGATGACTCTTTATGAGGGCAGGCGAGTGTCGGGCCTCTCGAGATCCTCCCCAGGGCGGGGCATGCGAGGAGGTGCAAGGGTGGAGATGTCACCGTGATGTCCTATCCATGTGATGTCGGAGTGGTTCAGCGCCGGCGGATCTTGAGGCGATTGTCGACGTGGGTCACGGCCGGGGAAGCCGCCACCGCGAGCCCGGCCTGTTTCCTCTCGTCTCGAGACTTCACGAATCCTCGGAGGACGGCGGTGCTTTGGACCCGGGTGACGAAGACTCGGCTTGCAGGGGGTGAAAGTGCGCGGCTCAACGGACTCCCAGGTCCGACGCTGAGGATGGCGGGGACCGATGGGGGCACCGCGTCGCAGAAATCTGAACCAGAGCCCCCGGCGCTTCGAGCTCGACGGGCGAACGTATCTCATGGTCGGTGACGGGCGTCGCGCCCGGCCCGGTAGTCCTCATAGTTGTAGCCCTTCAATCATTGCCCGCGTCTTGTCTTGTGGCTCCACCGTCGTATTGTTTGCGCGATCTGTGCAGGGCCATTGGTCCCGCACGCTCGACCCACACCCCCATCCGCACCCGCACCTGCACCCGCACCGTGCACTGCAGGGTCCATTCGCTCTCTGCTTCCTGGCCCGGAGGCGAAGTCCCGGGCGTGTGCCCTGCACGCTGCGCTGGGGATAGCATGTGGACACCAGACGGGTCTGACACCCCATGGAAAAGGAGTCCCGCATGACTGGTCGTGTTGAAGCGGTTGTTTTCGATGTTCTGGAGACTCTCCTGGACCTGGACCCTCTCGGTGCCAGGCTTGAGGAGGTCGGGCAGCCTGCCTCGGTGCTGGGTCCGTTCTTCATGCGGTTCCAGCGGGACGCTATGGCGTTGACGCTTGCCGGTGATGTCGCAGACTTCACCCGGACGGCTCGTCAGTCGCTGCGCACCGAGACTAAACAGGCGCTGTCGGATACGGATATCGACTACGTCATGGGAGGCTTCGCCAGCGTTCAAGCCTTCCCCGATGCACTCCCCGCGCTGCGCAAGCTCTCCGAGGCCGGGATCACGGTCGGCTGTCTGACTGTCGGTGATCCGGAGAACACCCGTTCGTTCTTGGCCGGAGCGGGACTCGAGTCCTATGTGGACGAGGTGGTGACCTCAGATTCAGTGGGAGTGTGGAAGCCTGCACCAGAGGTCTACCACCACAGCGCGAAGGCGCTGAATTGCGAGATCGATCGCATGGCGCTGGTGGCGGTGCACGCATGGGACTGCCACGGCGCCAAGAAGGCCGGGGCCCTTGCAGGCTGGTGCTCGCGGCTCGAGGGTGAGCCCGGTGAGGTCTTTCTCCCGGCCGACGTCCGCGGCGAAGACCTGATCGACGTCGTCGACGGGCTGCTGGCCCTCTAGCTCCTGAGGTGAGCGGGTCGCTACGCCCCGCGTGCGATCGAGTCTCGCCCCATGGCGAGTCAGGAGCCGCAGCGAACAGCGCGCCTCAGGGGATATCTGCCGGGAGGGAGCGCCCGGGGGCGCGGATCGCGGACTGTCGTTCCCATAATGCGCCGGTGACCCGCCACAGGACATCGGTCGCCGTCGTCACATCCTCCTGTGGGAGTCCGTGGGTGGCTCGTGCCACCATAGCGATGAAGTCGGCGTGGATCGCAGAGATGGTCCGGTGTCCCTCGCTGGTCAGCTGCAGTCGCACGCTGCGCCGGTCCTCCGGCTGGGCGACGCGTTGAAGAAGCCCCGCGTCGACGAGGCGTCTTGAGATGCCGGTGACCGCTCCGCTGCTCAAAGCGAGATGGCCAGCCAGCTCCTTGGGGGTCAGGTCTCCCGACTCGGCAACGCGGAAGAGGCCTCGGAGGTCCGTGGGGGAGAGGGAGTGCTCCTCTGCGAGGCGCTGCCGCTCTTCCTCCAAGCCCCTCAGGAGGTGGATGGCAGCGTTGGGAAAGCCTGTCAGCGCATGCCTGTCTTGCTGGTCCTGGGCCACCTGCTCCTCCTATCGAGACTATGACATGTTCGCTACGCGTTCGGACATCGTGTTTCGCCTGATCCTACGACAGCAGGATGGCCGAGAGTCGATATATAGTTTAGTATCTAAGATACCCACTGAAGTATCGCCGCGGCCTGCAAAGTGGAGCGCGGCCTGTCCGATGGAGGACCCGTGATACCCGAATCCCTGACACAAGGACAGTTCGACACCGTCTACAACTTCCTGTCCCTGGTCATCGCCTCGCAGCTCTTCACTGCCCTGTTCCTGCTCATCTGCTTGCCCCGGATCCTGCCCCGCTACCGGCAGGCCATCACCGTGGCCATCGTGGTCTGCGGCATCGCGGCATACCACTACCTCCGCATCTTCGACTCCTTCAAGGATGCCTTCGTCACTGACGCCGTCGGTGGCGACGGCATCTACACCCAGGCGGCAGGTGCCTCGTTCAACGAGGGCTACCGGTACGTGGACTGGCTCTTGACGGTGCCACTGCTGCTGGTCGAGCTGATCGCGGTGCTCGCATTGGCCCGAGCCTTGCAGTCCAAGTTGCTGTGGCGGCTGGTTCCTGCCGCGGTCCTGATGATCGCTCTCGGGTATCCGGGTGAAATCAGCGACGACAACATGGTGCGGGGGATCTTCTTCGGGCTCTCGATGATCCCGTTCCTGTATATCCTCTACGTGCTGTTCGTCCAGCTGACCGCCTCGCTCGACCTGCAACCGGCGGGTGTCCGTCGTTCGCTGAGCAATCTGCGCTGGCTTCTGCTGGGCAGCTGGGCGGTCTACCCCATCGCCTACCTGCTGCCGATGCTCAATGTCTCTGGGGCGGATGCCTGGGTTGGCATGCAGATCGGGTACTCGGTGGCTGATATCACTGCCAAGGCTGTATATGCGCTGATCATCTACCGGGTGGCCCGGATCAAGTCATTCGCGGAAGACCCCGCCTTCGCGGAGCGTGAGATGTCCCACGGCGCCTTCGCGAGGGAAACCGTCTGACGCCGGCATGATTGACCGCGTGGTGGCCCTCCAGCAAGTCGGGCAGCAAGGCACGACATGCTGGGGGCGACTGCCTCTCGGGGGTTGCCCGCAGGTCAAGATGCCACCTCTTCATGCGGCAACCCCGAATGGCATTCAGCGGCTTGGGGGGAGATGTAGGACCCGGTCGAGCCTTTGCAGGGTCTCGCTTCGGTGTGAGGCCACGAGTACTGTGCCTTCATAATCCGCGATGACGTTAGAAATGATGCGTTCGGTCTCCGAGTCCAAGCTGGCAGTCACCTCGTCAATGAGAAGGATCTTTGGTCTCCGGATGAGGGCGCGGGCAAGGCAGAGCCGGGCTTGTTGTCCCCCTGAGAGCCGCAGGCCGTTTTGACCGATATGGTCCTCGAGGGTGACCCACTCCAAGGCCTTCACCCTGTCCAGTACAGCCAGGAGTTCGGCGTCGCGTATCGGATCGGCACCTCGCAACAGGTTCTCCCGCACCGTTCCGTGGAACAGGGTGGCATCCTGGTCGACAACGGCGATGGCTTTTCGAAGGCAGGGATCTTCGATGTTTCTCAGAGAGATCTCTGCGCCGGATCTGGGGACGAGCTCGATGCTGCCATGGGTGGGGTCCCAGAGACGAGCAGCCAAGGTGATGACGGTGCTCTTCCCCGACCCGGAGGGACCGGCGATGCCGACATGTTCCCCGGCCGTGACTTCTGCAGACCAGGAGGAGAGCACGTCGGTCTGGTCGTCATAGCTGAAGGACACGTGCTTGAAGCGCAGTCCCAATGGCCCTGACGGGAGACTCTTGGACCCCGGGGAGCGGTCAACGGCTGGGGGCCGCTGGATGCCGTGTGCGACTCGGTCGGCGCTTGCTGTGAGCGGATGCAGCTGAGTCACCGTGGTGGTCGCCTCAGTGACGGCAGTGACGCCGGCCAACGACAGAGCGATCAAGGCCGGAAGAGCGGCTGCGGTGAATCGAGGTTCGTTCGGATCGCTGAAGAGGCCCGCGGCCGAGGCGCTGGTCGCGATGACTCCCATCATGACGGCAGTCACGGTGAGATCGCGGATCGCTGTGATGAGTTCAGCGAGAAGTGCGCGTCTGCGGCTGATAGCCGTGGCTCGGTCGGTGGTGGCGAGAGCTTCAGCGGTGATGGGGCGGATGAGTCCGAAACTGAGGACTTCTCGCAACGCTCCGAGCGCGTCGACGAGCTCGGTGGAGAGCTGGTTGCGGAAGAGCTGTTCCTTAGCTCCGAGATCGCGCATGCTGCGTCTGCCGAGCAGGACGCTTGCCGCGATCGTGATCGCTCCTATGGTCATCACCAGTCCGGCTTCGGGCAGAAGGAGCGTTGCGGTGAAAAGGGTGGTGAGGAAGACGGTGAGGGAGGTCGCGATTCGAGCGAGGGTGTGGGCGTAGAAGAATTCCAGCTTCTCGATGTCGTCCATGACCACGCTCGCGGTCTCTCCGGAGTGTTCTCGGCGTCGTGCGGGAACACTGTGCGAGTAGGAGTCGAAGAGCGCCATGCGCAGACGCGCCAGAACCCGGTAAGCCAGGGCATGGGAGATGTCCATTTCTCTCCACGTCAGGATCGTCCTGGCCAAGACCAGTCCGATGAGTGTCACCCACATGGTTGGACCGGGAGGGCTCGCCTCGACGATGGCGTGGCCTACGGCCCAGGCGGTGAGCACTACGATCGCGGTCAGCGTGAGCGCACTGGCGGTGCCGATGAGGTAGCTGGTGATCATGCCCCGTCTTTCAGCGCGCAGCACGGGGAGCAGCGAGAAGAAAGCGTTGGGTGAGGAAGGGTGTATCACGGGACGATGCGATCCACATGGTCATTGTCCAAGTGCAGGACGGATTCGACGTCGAGAAGACTTTCGGGACGGTGGCTGATCATCAGGACGATCCGGTCGGCTGCGACCCGGTGCAGGGTGTGGATCACTTCAGCGGCCCGGACAGCATCCAGGGCACTGGTGGGCTCGTCCACCAGCAGAACGGGTCGTCGGGCAAGCAGCGCCCTGGCGAGTGCAAGCCTCTGACGCTGTCCGCCGGAGAGGCTCAGCCCTGCTTCGGTGACCTCCGTGTCGAAACCCCGCGAGAACGAGAGGATCTCGTCGAGGATTCCGGATGCCGCGCAGGCGGTTTCGAGTTCGGTGTCGGAACGCGCACCAGTGACAGTGAGATTCTGGCGGATGGTGCCGGTGAAGAGGACCGGACGTTGAGACACCACGGCGAGGTCGTTGCTGTGCAACGTTTGGCCATCGAGCAGGATCTCACCGCTCTCAGGGGTCAGGAACCCCAAGAGGAGATCAAACAATGTCGACTTGCCGGCCCCGGATGTGCCCACCACAGCGCTGAGGGTTCCCCGGCTGACTGTATGTGTGATGTCTTCGAGCACCGGGAGGTCTGTGCCTGGGTAGCGGTAGGTCAACGCCTGGATGCGGAGTTCTCGGGCTGTAGCTGGAGATTCTGACCCGATCGGAGTCTCCGGCCGGGCATGTTCTTCGGATCCGTTGAAGGCGCCCAGCCGAATGAGTTCGGGCACGGCTGTCAGGCCCATGAAGCCGGCGTGCCAGTGCCGGGAGAGATCGCGGATCGGACGAAACGCCTCAGAAGCCAGGAGGAGGACCAGATACGTCTCCAGTGCTGGAGGCTGTCCGGTGGTTGCGTGGAGGGCCGCTGTGGTTCCGGCCGCGACTACTCCGGCCTGAATGGCGAAGTCCGTCACGCCGGTTTCTGCCAGAGATACTCTCATCACCCGTTCTGTCGCGGAACGGAGCGCTTCTGATCGGTCGTGGAGACGATGCCGAGTCTCTGGCACGGCACCAAGGACGCGAAGGGTGGCCATGCCGCGCAGGGATTCCAGGAGGTCTGCGCTCAGATCCTCGTAGGAATCCCAATGGTTGAGTCCCCGCCGGGCTGCGACCTTCTTCCACAGCAATGGTCCCGTGAGCGCCAGTACAACCGCGAGTCCTACCCATACCCCAGCCCACGGGTTCAGGATTGCCACGGTGATCACGACCAGTGGGCAGGCGAGGACCACTTGGGCGGTGGCCGGGATGTACTTCGACACGTAGGCGTCGGTGCCATCGATCCCATCTCCGAGGCTGGCTCTGATGGCACCGTCTCGGGCAGTGGTGTCATGGAGGCGCGGGGCCACGAGGGCAGCGGGGATCGCTTGTTCTCGGAGGCGACGCCGGACGAGTCCTCCGAGTCTGGCCGCGGAAGAGGCTTGCACAAGAGACAGCAGCAGGCGGAGCACAGCGATTCCGAGAATCATGCCGAGTGCGAGCCACACCTCGTCGGTCTGCCCGCTGATCACACTTGCGAGGGTCCAGGCGATGGCGAGGGCTTGAGCCGCGTGTGTCGCGAACACCAGGACGAGCCAGATGATGCTCCAGGCAAGAGGAGCGGGGAACTTCGCGGCCTCGCGCCAGAGTTCAGGGACGATCATCATGAGCTGGCACTCACTGTAGAGTAATTGCTAACGAGAAGCATTTGCAATACGGTAGCCGAGTGCTTCTTCGCTTCCCAACTCGTGTGGCCTGTGGCTCCCTTGAGGCGTCTCTTGGACCTTGCACTCTGTGAAGACTTCCCTGAGTCTCAAGTTCATCCGGAGTCGCAACGGAGCTCGATCCGATGTGCCCTTGGAAGACCAAAATCCCGACGCGAATCGACCACCTCGGCGAGGTCAGCTGGCGACGAGAATCCTCGTCCCGACCCTCTCCGTCCTCCTGGTTGCAGTCGTGGTGGTCTCCACCAGTGTCGGAACAATCCCCGTAGCCCCCCTCGAAGCGATGAAGATCATCGTGGGGCACATGGTTCCAGGTATGCCCTGGATGAGCGATGGGACCCTGACCCCCTTGCAGGACAGCGCCGTGTGGCAGTTCCGGCTGCCACGGATCCTCTTAGCTGCCCTGACTGGTGCCGCCCTGGCCCTGGCGGGGGCGCTGCTGCAGGCCGTGGTGCATAACTCCCTGGCGGAGCCCTACATTCTGGGAGTCTCCGCGGGGGCAGGAGTTGGGGCGGTGTCGTTCATCGTCCTCGGCGTCGGTGTCAGCTCCTTAGGCATCGGGGCCTCAGCCTTCGTGGGGGCGCTCATCGCGACAGCAGCCGTATACCTGTTGGCGCGGAAGAACGGCCGGATCGCTCCGCAGCGCCTGATCCTGGCCGGGGTCGCGCTGGGGTCGCTGTTCAGCGCCATCACGAGTTATCTGACGATCTCCACCGACGCCCAGAACGTCTTCAGCATCATGTTCTTCCTTCTGGGATCCGTCTCGGCCGCCACGATGCAGAGTCTCGCCCTGCCTGTCGTGGCCCTGGTCGGAGTAGGGATCTTCACGGCGTTGCGCGCCCGGGCGCTGAACGCGTTGCTCGTCGGGGATGACGCGGCCAGCTCCTTGGGCATCAACGTCAACAGGCTCCGCACCACAGTGCTCATCGCAGCGGCCCTGCTCACCGGCGCCGTCGTCGCGGTATCGGGCGGCATCGGATTTGTCGGGCTGATCATTCCTCACATCGCACGCATCATCGTGGGCTCGGACCACCGCAGGATGCTCCCCGTGGCAGTCCTCTCCGGGGCCGTGTTCCTCACCACCTGTGACCTGCTGGCCCGGACACTGGCAGCTCCGTCAGAAATCCCACTGGGAGTGCTCACCGCCCTGGTCGGCGCACCCTTCTTCCTCTGGCTGCTGCGCCGCGACCGTGCCGACAGCGTTGGGGGCGGACGATGAAGGTCACCGTTGATCACCTCGACGCCCACCGCGGCGGGCGCAGGGTCATCAAGGACGTCTGCCTGGAAGTTCCCACTGGCGCGGTCCTTGGCCTGATCGGCCCCAATGGCAGCGGAAAATCCACGCTGCTGCGTGCCCTCTGCGGCATCGACACCCCCTCCGGGGGCACCGTCCGTTACGACGGCATTCCGATCGCCAGTCTTGGCCGGCGGCAGCTGGCCCAACGGGTGGCCTTCATGACCCAGGAGCACAACGAAGAGTTCGACATGCCCGTTTTGGAACTCGTGCTTCTGGGTCGCATCCCTCACGGCAAGGGCTTCGGACGGGACTCGGATGCCGATATCGCCCACGCGCAGCGGGCCTTGGATCAGGTTGGAGCGCGGCATCTAGCCCAGCGGTCGTTCTCGGCCCTCTCCGGGGGAGAGCGACAACGGGTCCTATTCGCCCGGGCCTTGACGCAGGACACTCCGGTGTTGGTGCTGGATGAACCCACGAATCACCTGGACATCGCGCACCAGCTTGAGCTCCTCGATCTCATCCGCGCCACAAACCGGACGGTGATGATCGCTCTCCACGACCTCAATCTCGCCGCCCGCAGCTGCGACGAGATCGCGGTTCTGGCAGACGGATCGCTGGTCAGTCACGGTTCTCCCGAGGACGTGCTCGGCACTGAGCTCATCCGCCGTGTCTTCACCGTGGAGTCCACCGCCGTGACCCACCCCGCGACGGGTCAGCCTCACTTCCTCTTCGACGTCCGCACACCGCGAGATGAACCCCAGCAGAGCAACGCTCTGACCACCACTCCGAAAGGACTCTCCACACCATGAACACCGTCCCCGCCACCGCTTCACGATCACCACGGTCCAGGGCTCTCACCGCCTCCGCCGCGCTGGCGGCGCTGCTGCCGCTGACCCTCGCCGGGTGTGGGGGAGGCGTCTCCTCAGACGGCGCTGAGACCTCTGAGACCACGGCGGCCGATGAGACCGTCGCCGTCGAGAACTGCGGACGAGAGCTGTCCTTCGACGCCGCGCCCACCAGTGTGGTCGGGATGATGCCCTCCCAGACCGAGCTCCTTCTGCGTCTCGGAGTCACTGCAGAGTCGCTCGTGGGGCAAGCCCAGACCGAGACCTCACCACTGCCCGAGGATGTTGCCGACCAAGCCAGTGATATCCCGGTGCTCAGCACAGACATGCCACCCGCCCGAGAGGATCTGCTGGCGACCAGCCCGGACTTCGTCGTCTCGCCGACTGAATATGAGTTCACCGCAGAGCAAGGCTTCGCGAGTCTCGACCAGTTGGCCGATAACGGTGCACAGGCTTACGTCGCGACCGGAGGTTGTGCTGATCGGCGCAACACCGCAGAGGTCACCGACGTCATGACCGACATCACCAACCTGGGCGAGATCATGGGTGTCCCGCAGGAGGCCGCGGCACTGAACGACGACGCCGAGGCTCGTCTGGCTGCCGTCGAGGACGCGATCGCGGAGCAGGACCGGCTGTCGGTCGCACAGGTCTACGTCGAAGGCAACTCCTTGGGCGCCATCGGGGCGGGGGTTGAGGCAGACATCATTCTCCAAGCCGGAGGGGAGAACGTCTTCGATCCCGACGCCCCCGAATTTGAAGCGTTCTTCGCCACCGAGGTCAACCCCGAAGAGATCATCGAACGAGACCCGGAAGCGATCGTCTTCGGCACTTCGGGGCCCGAGAATGAGGAACAGACCCGGGAGTACCTGACCACTACATTCCCCGGTACCCCCGCGGTGGAGAATGATCGGCTGATCGCGGTAGACCAAAGTGATCTCTACCCGGGAACGCTGGGCAACATCGATGCCGTGGAGACCATCGCCGTCGAGCTCTACCCCGAGGCGTTCTAGGAGGTCCCGGTCGCGACGCTGGCCGCCTCGATCACGGGGTGCTTGTTGCCGTCGATCGAGGCGGTCTTCTTCTGCGGTGACGGGCCCCGCGGATCTTGTCACAGGGGTCAGGCGCTGACATGGGAGTGACATTTCGCTGAGACGTGGTCTGTCTCACGAACTTGTCACAATCCTCAGAAGAAGTCGTTCCTGAGGGTCTACATCAACGGATTCGCAACCTTCTGCCTCGACCGCAGCTGATTGGTCGTGCCGGACGCGACCGCCGATAGCAGCAGTCAAAGTGCTCTGACTGTCTTCCATAGAAGCAATACAGTGCACTGATCGGGATCGTGTGCAACGGAGGAGCTTCGATTCCGATGAGGCCTCTTGAATGTGAAGTAAATGCCCGGCGTCGTCATGATTCTCCTATGGTTTGAGTCTCTCTGGAAGTAGGGTTCAGTGCATGGTTCACTCGTGATCATGGGATGAGGATTTGGATGCGAAGCTCTACCTGCCGATCTTTTGTTGCCTGGCCGATGTCACCCGCAAGGGGAGCGAGCCCATGTTGAGTCCGCAGGGTCGAGGCGCCCTGAGTGAAGCGGTCCTGGAGTCGATGCGTTCGGGGAAGACGTCTCACCTGGTTGACGCGCCAGAACCGGATGGTGCCGAGGATGCTCAGCTAGCGCTGTGGGTCCTCTACGAGCAGCATTACCGAGGCTTCGAGGACGTCTCGGGGGAACTGGAGTGGGATCCGCACCTCATCAGCGTCCGACGTGGCCTCGAGCAAGACTTTGAGCGGACCCTGCGCGCCCGAATGCCCGAGGTGCCGAGAGAGGGTGACTTCGCTGAGACGTTCTTCGCGTTCGTGGCTGAGCACGACGGCCCGTCGCTGGCGACTCACGTGCAACGGAAGGCGACCGAGGATCAAGTGCGCGAGCTGCTGCGGCACCGTTCGATCTACCATCTGAAGGAGTCGGATCACACCACATGGGTGATTCCGCGGCTGTCTGATCGGGTCAAGGCCGCCGTCATGGAGCTGCAGTTCGATGAATACGGCGATGGTGACCCGAATCGTCTCCACGCCCACCTGTTTCGCCGCGGCCTGGCGGACAGCGGCCTGGATTCTGGTTACGGGGCATACATCGACGAGGCGCCGCTGGAGGTCCTCGAGGAGAACAACGCGATGTCCCTGTTCGGCCTCAACCGTCGGCTGCGTGCCGCGTCCCTAGGCTTCCTGGCAGCGTTCGAAGCCACCAGTTCCGGCCCGTCGCGCCGGATGGCAGGCGGTCTGGAGCGGCTTGGCTTCCCTGCGTCCATGATCGGGTACTACACCGAACATGTGGAGGCTGACGCGGTGCATGAGCAGCTGGCTGTGCGCACGATCTGCGGAGCCCTCCTGGAGGAGGAGCCGGAGCTGCACGATGACGTCTATCTCGGCGCCTGGACCTCGCTGGACCTAGAAGACCGCTACGCCGCGAGGATGCTGAAGCAGTGGGCGGCATGAGCGAGAATCCCGAACCTGGCCGCCCGGATGTGATCTTCTGTCCCAATGGACCGATGCTGCTGCGAGGTGATCATGCGGTTCGGGACGAGGACGGCGACGATCACCGGACAACGCGTCCGGTCAGCGCCGTCTGCCGGTGCGGCGGATCGAAGATCAAGCCCTGGTGTGATGGCACGCACAAGGCCATGCGCAAGCCTTCACGTGACTGAGCAGGCTGGTATCAGCGGGTGATCCGCACCAGCACGCCACGTTCGTAGACGCGGGTCTCGACCACTCGCACGGAGCCTGACAGAGACTCTGCGGCATAGGTCGCGATCGTCTCCGACTGTGCGGTGTTCCCGAGCTGGAGCAGCCCGGAACCGCCTGCGGAGAGATGGCGGTCGATGAGATCGACACAGGTGCGCGCGAGGTCGAGGCCGTCGTCCCCGCCGTCAATGGCGAGGATCGGGTCCTCGGGGAACATTGAGGTGTCCGCTGAACGAACCCACGGTGGATCAGCCACGATCAGACTGAACCGCTCTTCCGGAGTCAGGGCGGTGTCAATCCCGTTGAGCCGAAACTCGACCCTGGACTCCAGGCCGTTCGCAGCGGCGTTCTCCTGGGCGAACTGTTCTGCGACCGGGTTGACGTCGACCATGACGAGGTGGCGGTTCGAGCTGAGCACGGAACCGAGCCCGATGTGCCCGACGCCGGCGCAGAGCTCCAGAACCGGGCCGGGCGGTGCGTCGAGCAGCAACTCAGCGGCCCACCCAGACTGGGCCTCGGTCCAGGGCCTAGGTTCCAGCACTCGGTCATCGAACGAGATGGCGAGGCCGCGGAAGGTCAGGTGTCTCATGATCTCCATTGTCTCCCAATCGGGTCCTGGTCAGTGTCGGATCCTCAGGTTCCACAGAAGGTTCGGTAGGGACCGAAGCTCGCCGGTGGCGGGGACGCATAGCGAGAGTAGCCTTCGCGCTCGCGGTAGGGATCCGTCACGACCTCCAGCAGCTGGTGGAAAGGTGAGAAGTTGCCGTCGGTTGCCGCGTCGAGGGCTTCCTCGACCAGGTGGTTTCGCGGGATGTAGACAGGGTTGACCCTGGCCATCTGATCAGCATCCGGGGAGAGCTCGCGCCAGCCCTCCAGCCAGGCATCGAGCGCCTCGAGATTGAGGGCCTGCTCTCGAACAGGTTGTACGTCACCGGAGGTAGCGTGGTTGAGTGCCCGGAAGAACGAGGTGTAGTCGAGCGACTGCTCCTTCAACAGGGTCATGACGTCATTGATCACCGGTGAGCTGACCTCATCATCCAGGTCCTGCGGCAGCCCGAGCTTGGATTTCATGCCGTGCGACCAGGCAGCACTGTACTCATCGCGGAAGCCGCCCAGGGCTTCCTGTGCCAGGGCAATGGCTTGATCGTCGTCGTCGTCGAACAGGGACAGCAGGGTCTCGGCGAAACGGGCGAGGTTCCATTCAGCGATCGCCGGCTGGTTCCGGTAGGCGTAGCGGCCGTTCTGGTCGATGGAGCTGTACACCGCGGCGGGGTCAAAGGCGTCCATGAATGCGCAGGGGCCGTAGTCGATGGATTCCCCGGAGATCGTCATGTTGTCGGTGTTCATCACGCCGTGGACGAATCCGACCAGCATCCATTGGGCCATCAGTTCGGCCTGGGCCGAGACCACCGATGCGAACAGTGCGAGATAGGGGTTCTCAGCGTTCGTCGCCTCAGGGGCATGCCGGGCGATCGCATGGTCGGCCAGACGGCGGACCAGTTCGGTGCCACCGGCGGCTCGGGCGTACTGGAAACTGCCTACGCGCAGGTGGCTCTCAGCCACCCGGGTGAGAACCGCACCGGGCAGCGGTCTCTCGCGCTGCACGAGGTCACCGGTGGTGAGGACCGCTAGCGCCCGAGTGGTAGGAATTCCCAGGGCGTGCATCGCCTCGCTGATGACGTATTCGCGCAGCATCGGACCCAGCGCAGCCTGACCGTCGGCGCCGCCGCGCGCGAAGGGGGTCCGTCCCGATCCTTTGAGGTGGATATCGCGCAGCTGGCCACCGCTGTCGGTGAGCTCGCCCAACAACAGGGCCCGTCCGTCGCCCAGACGCGGGGAGTAGGAACCGAACTGGTGGCCAGCGTATCCCTGGGCTACTGGCGTAGCGCCGCGGGGCACTCGGTTGCCGACCAGCAGACGGACACCATCTGGGCTCTGCAGGTCTGCGGGGTCGAGCCCCAGGTGATGAGCCAACGGCTCGTTGAGCACGATCATGCGCGGAGCGGTGGCGTCTTGAGCCGACCAAGGGATCGACAGCTCCGGGAGCTCCTGCGCGAAGCGGCGATCCAGTGGGATCTCGAATTCTGCTGGGGTACTCATCGGGCGAAACCTCGCGCCTTCCGCATCAGCGAACAGGTCTTCTCAGGACACTATTACTATCCCAGATCGACAAGCCGAGTCGTTCGAATCGTTGCGGTGCAAGGCACTGACGCTGATTCAGCAGCACAGCTGAGGGACCTCAGCGGGGGAGGACGGACGGGGTGCCCGGTCGATTCGATGTGAAGAGGGTCAGGTGCCAGAGTCCTGGTCGCTTTCGAGAGGGGTCGATCAGCCCCTGTGCTCGGCGCTCGAGCAGCGTCTCTCGGACTCTCCAGGAGACCGGTGTCCTGCCTGCTGCCACATCGTCTTGCCAGGGCGCCGCCGCGGCGTCGACATCGACGCCGATCGAGGCCATCGTCGCTCTGTCCCGGAGGTCCGCGATGTGTGAGGCCGCAACCTCGAAGGAGAGCACCTTCCGATCAGGCGACGCGGAATTGGTATGGGCGAGCATCGCGACCGCAACACCCTCTCGCGACGAGCTGAGGTAGAGGGTGGCTGTCTCTCTCGAGGCTTTGCGCCTTCCATCCGAAGTACACAGCACTCCTGCTGTGTCGGAGCGGTCTGGATGGTGAGTGTGAGATCACTGTGCTGTGCGTCGTCTCGGCCAGAGTGCGCGACGAGCCTCGTGCAGCCATCATCGGGCTGCGCGCCGTCGCCGGACAACGAAAAATCGGCCATCCGTTGCTGACATCATCATGTTGAGGATCGCCGTCTCCTCAGCGGTGTTCCGCGCTTTCCCCACCTGACTCACCACACGGTGCTGCCAGCGCCATCAAAGGTTCGTCCACAAGGAGACATCACATGACCGGAAAGACCATCGTCCTCACAGGTGCCAGTGACGGGATCGGAGCAGCTGCGGCCCGCCAGCTCGTCGCTGACGGGCACACGGTCGCCCTTGTGGGGCGCTCGAAACAGAAGACTGAAGCTTTGGCTCATGAGCTCAACGCCGACTTCTTTGTCGCGGACTTCATCAGGTTCTCCGAGGTCAGGGCACTCGCGGAGCGTCTGAAGGACAGCTACCCCCGGATAGACGTTCTGATCAACAACGCCGGGGGCATCTTCGGGGACCGGTCCCGCACGGTCGATGGGTTCGAAAAGACGCTGCAGGTGAACCACCTCGCACCGTTCCTGCTCACCAACCTCCTGATGGAGACTCTGACGGCGAGCAATGCCTCCATCATCAACACCTCAAGTGTGGCAGCGCGCGTCTTCGGGAAGATTAACCTCGATGACCTCAACAATGAGCGGAAGTACTCCGCGAACAAGGCCTACGGGGACGCGAAGCTGGCCAACATCCTCTTCACCAAGGAACTCGACCGGAGGTTCTCCGACCAGGGAATCTCTGCAGTCACCTTCCATCCCGGAAATGTCCAGACGAGCTTCGCCTCAGACACCACCAGCGTGATGCGCTTCATCTACCAGACGCCGCTTGGCCGTCTGGCCGGTCTCATCAGCCCGGAACAGAGCGCGGTCCACCTCGTATGGCTCGCCGATGGCGCCCCGGGCCGAGAGTGGGTCTCGGGTGAGTACTACGAGAAGCAGAAGATCGCCAAGACCAACCCTCAGGCCGCAGACGGGCAGCTGGCAGTTGGACTGTGGGACAAGAGCGCTGAACTTGTGGGGATCTCCACGACTGCGCTATAGCTCCTGGTCGGGCAGCAATTTCGTCTTGAACCGCATGTGAGTCTTGAGGGGTCTGCTGACGGTGCGGTTGACTTCCTGACTACTAAGAAAGCAGAGAGGGTCTGCCGCACGAACAGGTGACATCTCCAGGAATACTTCCCACCTCGTCAAAGTTGAGTAGGATGGACTCAAGTTTATATGGCGCTGTCGCACAACCGGCGCCACTACGCAGTGGGAGGAGCAGACGTGGACGTCAAACTCACGACCAAATCGCAGGAGGTCGTCTCCGCGGCCGCAATGAACGCCAACACCGCGAGCAACCCGCAGGTGGAACCGGCACACATCCTCAAGGCGCTCATGGATCAGCGCGAATCCATGGCCGTGGCGCTGCTGAAGGCGGCCGGTGCTGATCCCGATGCCGTGAGCACCCGGGCCTCCGCGATCATCAAGTCGCTGCCGGCCACCAGCGGGGACTCCGTGGCCGCTCCGCAGTTCTCGCCCGCCGGACTCAGCGTGATCAAGGCCGCCCAGGCCCAGGCAGAGGACTATGGGGACGACTTCGTCTCCACCGAGCACCTGCTGATCGGAGCCGCCACCGATCACGGTCCGGTGGGCAAGGCACTCGCCGATGCCGGGGCCACCCTGCAGGCGCTCAAGGCCGAGCTGCCCGGGCTGCGCGGGGACCGCAAGGTCACCACTCCGGATCCGGAGAACACCTTTCAGGCGCTGGAGAAGTACGGCACCGACATGACCGAGATCGCGCGCTCGGGCAAGCTGGACCCGGTCATCGGGCGCGATTCCGAGATTCGCCGCGTTGTCCAGGTGCTCTCCCGCCGGACCAAGAACAACCCGGTTCTGATCGGTGAGCCCGGGGTCGGCAAGACCGCCGTCGTCGAGGGCCTGGCTCAGCGCATGGTGGCCGGTGACGTCCCCGAGTCACTCCGGGAGAAGACGCTGATCTCGCTGGACCTTGGCGCGATGATCGCCGGTGCGAAGTACCGCGGCGAGTTCGAGGAGCGGCTGAAGGCCGTGCTCGAAGAGATCAAGGCCGCCGAAGGCCGGATTGTCACGTTCATCGACGAGATCCACACCGTGGTCGGCGCCGGCGCCTCACAGGGCTCCATGGACGCTTCCAACATGCTCAAGCCGATGCTTGCCCGCGGGGAGCTGCGCCTGATCGGCGCCACCACGCTAAACGAGTACCGCGAGAACATCGAGGCCGACGCCGCCCTGGAGCGCCGCTTCCAGCAGGTCTACGTCGGCGAGCCCTCGGTGCCCGACGCGATCGCGATCCTGCGCGGGATCAAGGAGCGCTACGAGGCTCATCACAAGGTGGGCATCGCTGATAACGCCCTCGTCGCCGCCGTCACGCTCTCCGACCGCTACATCAGCGGCCGCCAGCTGCCCGACAAGGCCATCGACCTCATCGATGAGGCCGCCTCGCGGCTGCGCATGGAGATCGACTCCGCCCCGGTGGAGATCGACGAGCTGCGCCGCGTGGTGGACCGGCTGACCATGGAGGAGCTCGCGCTGCAGAACGAGACCGACGCCGGCTCCGCCGAGCGCCTGATCACCCTGCGCGAGGACCTGGCCGACCGCAAGGAGGAGCTTGCCGAGCTCACCGCCCGCTGGGAGGCCGAGAAGGGCGAGCTCAACCGTGCCGGTGAACTGCGCGTCAAGCTCGATGAGCTGAAGTCAGCCGCCGAGCGCTCCCAGCGCGACGGCGATCTGGCCGAGGCCTCCCGGCTGCTCTACGGCGAGATCCCGCAGGTGGAGAAGGACCTGGCCGCCGCCGAGGAGGAGGACGCCTCCACCCCGGCTCCGGAGAAGAAGATGGTGGCCGACGAGGTCGACGCCGACGGCATCGCCGGGGTGATCTCGGCCTGGACCGGGATCCCCGCCGGGCGGCTGCTCCAAGGCGAGACCGCGAAGCTGCTCCAGATGGAGGAGCTCATCGGTTCCCGGCTGATCGGGCAGACCAAGGCGGTAGGCGCCGTCTCCGATGCGGTCCGCCGCGCCCGCACCGGCGTCTCCGACCCGGACCGGCCCACCGGATCCTTCCTCTTCCTGGGCCCCACAGGCGTGGGCAAGACCGAACTGGCCAAGGCGCTCGCGGAGTTCCTCTTCGACGACGAGCGCTCCATGATCCGGATCGACATGTCGGAGTACTCCGAGAAGCACTCGGTGGCTCGCCTGGTCGGCGCGCCCCCAGGCTACGTGGGCTACGACCAGGGCGGTCAGCTCACCGAGGCGGTCCGGCGTCGTCCCTATTCGGTGGTGCTGCTCGACGAGGTGGAGAAGGCCCACCCGGAGGTCTTCGACATCCTGCTCCAGGTCCTCGACGACGGCCGGCTCACCGACGGCCAGGGCCGCACCGTGGATTTCCGCAACACGGTGCTGATCCTGACCTCCAACATGGGGTCGCAGTTCCTGGTGGACCAGACTCTCGAGGCGAAGGTCAAGCAGCAGCGGGTGATGGACATCGTCCATGCCTCGTTCAAGCCGGAGTTCCTCAACCGGCTCGACGACATCGTGATGTTCGATCCGCTGAGCATGGACCAGCTCGCCGGAATAGTGGAGCTGCAGATCGGACTGCTCCAGGAGCGGATGACCGCGCGCCGGCTGACCCTGGAGGTCACCGAAGCGGCGCGCGACTGGCTGGCGTTCACCGGTTATGACCCCGCCTACGGCGCCCGGCCGCTGCGCCGCCTGGTCCAGCGTGAGATCGGCGATCAGCTGGCCCGCGCGCTGCTCTCCGGTGAGGTCGAGGACGGTGACACCGTCCTGGTGGACCGTGAGGAGCTGACGCTGGAGGGTGAGTCCGCGCATGGCCTGACCGTGACCAAGAAGCCGAAGTCCCCCCTTCTCTTGGGCGAATGAGTTCACCGGTCGGTACGTCACCGCGGAGAACTCAACCAGCCAGGAGGAGGGGGCGTCAGCGCCGGACGTCGTAGACCGCTTTGATGACTCCGTTGGCGTAGTGGGCAGATTCGCGCAGGGCCAGCTTCGTCGCGTCGTGGTCTTCCGCCGTGAAGAGCCGCTTCCCGGTGCCGAGCAGCACCGGGAAGATCAACAGGTTATATCTGTCGATCAGGCCCGCGTCCATCAGGCTCCGGGCCAGCTCGGCGCTGCCGTGGATGAAGATCGCGCCGCCGTCGCCCTGCTTCAGCGCAGTGATGTCCTCGGTCGAGCGCAACAGGGTGATGGGTCCCCAATTCTGGACCAGGGCGCCCTCCTGCAGGCTCGTCGAGACCACATACTTCGGCAGTTCCTTGTAGTCCGCGTGGTCCTCCGACTCGGCCCAGATCGGGGCGAAGGCCTCGTAGCTGCGTCGGCCGAACATCAGCGCCGTGGTCTCTTGAAGTTCCTCGCCCTTGAGCGCGAACGCCTCCGGGAGGAACTCCGTGTTGAGCACCCAGCCGCCGCTGCGGTGCCCCTCGCTGCTGCCGCCGGGGGAGTCCACGACCCCGTCGAGCGTCATGAACCCGGTCCACACCAATTCCCTGGCCACGCGTCCTCCTCCGCCGAAAAGGCCGAGTCTGCATCAGTGATCCACGGGCTGTCACGTCTCGAGGGCCAGGGCCCCACGCCTGTCCTCCAGGTCAGTTGAGTTCACTGGTCGACACGTAGCCGCCGGAGAACTCAAACAGCCAATAGGGTCAGCGGGTGAGGTGGAGGCCTTCGCGGGCCAGCAGGGCGCGCTTGGTCTCGACGCCGCCGAAGCCGTAGCCGCCGAGGCCGCCGTCGGCGCGGATCACGCGGTGACAGGGCACCGCGAAGGCGACCAGGTTGTTCGCACACGCGCTGGCCGCGGCGCGGTGTGCCAGCGGCCGGCCGGCCATCTGGGCGAGTTCCGCGTAGGAGACCGTCTCGCCGGCGGGGACCTCACGCATCGCCGCCCAGACCTCCTGGCGATAGGCCGAACCGGGCTGCACCACGGGCAGCTCATCCAGCGCAGTATGGTCGCCCGCGGCATAGGACGCCACGGCGTCCGGGACCCTGCCGCGGCCCGCGGGAAGCGGTTTCATCTCGCGGGCCGCGGTGGTGGGGGCCAGCGCCTCGAGCTGGTCCATCAGCTGCTCCAAGACCCGCCCGATGGCGGCGACCTCCGGCTCGTCACCGGCGGCCTGGGCCAAGGACGCAGCCCGGACCGTGTCATCTTCGGGGGAGTAGATCACCACGATGGCGCCGAGTCCGTCGAGGGAGGCGGAGCACCAGCGCAGCTCAGGCAGGTGGTACTCCGGCATAGGCGCTGCATCAGTCATAGATCGAATTCTCCACCGCCCGCCGACTGAGGTCCACCTGGCTGCGCCCGGGACGGCCGCCAGGCCCGGGCATCCGCGACTAAGCCGGCGCCGCCGCTTGAACCTCCGGCGCCGCCGCTGGAACCTCGGCCGCCGCGGCGTCCATCACTGCTCGAGCCACGGCCGGTGCCACGCGCTCATCCAGCGGAGAGGGCACGATGTACTCCGGGCTGAGCTCGTCGCCCACGATGTCCGCCAGCGCCGTCGCCGCCGCGATCTTCATCTGCTGGGTGATCCTTCGCGCACCGGCATCCAGCGCACCGCGGAAGATCCCCGGGAAGGCCAACACGTTGTTGATCTGGTTGGGGAAGTCCGAGCGGCCGGTGGCGACCACGGCGGCGTGGCGCTGGGCGACCTCGGGGAGCACTTCAGGATCCGGGTTGGAGAGCGCGAAGACGATCGCACCGTCATTCATCCGCGCCAGCTCCTCCTCGGGGACCTTGGAGGAGGAGACGCCGATGAACACGTCGGCCCCCGCCAGCGCCTCGGCGAGCCCACCGCTGACCTGGCTCCGGTTGGTGCGCTTGGCATAGTGCGCCTTGATCTCGCTGAGCCCCTCGCGGCCTTCATGGATCACCCCGCGGGAGTCGGTCAGAATCACCTCGCCCACTCCGGCGCCGAGCAGGATCTCAGTCACCGCGATCCCCGCGGCCCCGGCCCCGGCGATCACCACCCGCATCGATGCGAACTCGCGCTGCGTGACGCGTGCGGCGTTGGTCAGGGCGGCCAGGACCACGACGGCGGTGCCGTGCTGGTCATCATGCATCACCGGACAGTCCAAGGCCTCGATCAGGCGAGCTTCCAGCTCAAAGCAGCGCGGGGCCGCCACATCCTCGAGATTCACCGCCCCGAAGCTGTGGCGCAGCGCCACCATGGTCGCCACGATCTCGTCCACATCGTGGGTGTTGATCACCAGGGGGATCGAGTTGAGGCCACCGAAGGTCTTGAACAGCGCAGACTTGCCCTCCATCACCGGCAGCGCCGCGGCCGGGCCGATATCGCCCAGCCCGAGGACGGCGGTGCCGTCGGAGAGCACCACGACGAGGCGGTCTGCCCAGGTGTGTGTGGCCCGCATCCGAGGCGACTCGTGGATGGCGCGGGAGACCTGCGCCACGCCCGGGGTGTATGCGATGGAGAGTGCGCGCGTGGAATCCAGCGGCATGGTGGTCTCGACGCTGAGCTTGCCACCCTCGTGGGCAGCGAAGATCTCGTCGGTGGTGGGAGCCGTGGGCGCCGTTGCCCTGCGGTCGGTGATGGACATGGAGGTGTCTCCTGGAAGAAGTGTGATGGGGCTGCACGTGCAGGGTCGGCCCACAGCGGCCACATCCACGGTTCACCGCGGGGGCCAGGGGGTCAGCTGAGGGCGCATCTTCTGCCGCGCCACCGAGATCGTCGGACGGCGTTGTCGCAGCGGTCGGTACTTTCTTTGGACCGTGCGGAACAGAGTACGTCATCTTGGCGTTGAACGGTGTGATCGTGCTCGCTCAGCGAAGACATCGGGCGACGTCGCAGCGCCAGTCATGTTAACCTAGGGATCACGAACTACTTCATATACAGCTAATCCCGCGATAGCCTCTGCCCGGCATCGTCAATGGGACACGAGAAGACAGAGGGGGTCTCGCTTATGGGGCGTGGCCGTCAGAAGGCGAAAGCTACGAAGCAGGCTCGGGAGATCAAGTACTACACTCCGGACACCGACCTGACTGCGCTCGAGAGAGAGCTCGCCAAAACCCGTGGTGACCGGGAGTCGTCCAGCCGACCAGCTCGGCCGGAGCCCGAAGAGCGCAGCAGCGGCTTTGACCCGTACGAGGACAAGTACGGGCGCTGACCCGTGGAAGAGTCCACTCCCACGGCCTTCACCAAGCCCGTCGAGAACGCCCATAAGGCGGCGCTGCGCTCGATAGCCCGGGTCGTGAAGGACACCGCCGAGCCGCAGTCCGAGGAGATCGCCCGCGAGGGCATCCGGCGGATGCTTCAGAGCGGGGACGTGCTGTGCGTCACCGGGGCCGGCGTCTCCACCGACTCCGGGATCCCCGACTACCGCGGCCCTCAGGGCTCGCTGCATCGGCACCGGCCGATGACCTACCAGGAGTTCCAGCACGACGCCGCCTCGCGCCGTCGCTACTGGGCCCGCGGCTTCGTCGGGTGGCGCCAGATGCACCAGGCGGAGCCCAACCATGCCCACCGGCTGCTCGCCGACTGGCAGTCCGAAGGACTGCTCAGCGGATTGATCACGCAGAACGTGGATGGGCTGCACCGCGCCGCCGGCGCCGACCCGGTGATCCACCTGCATGGCGACATGGACTCCGTGATCTGCCTGAGGTGTGACAACCGTGAGGCGCGCTCCTCCCTGGACACCCGGCTCCAGGAGGCGAACCCCGGATACGCCGAGGCTGCCTTCGCCGCCGCGGAGAACGTGAACCCCGACGGCGACGTCACTCTGGACCAGTCCTGGGTGGAGCGGTTCCACATGGTCACCTGTCTGGTCTGTGGCTCCGAGAAGCTCAAGCCCGACGTCGTCTACTTCGGCGAATCGGTGCCCGCCGAGCGCAAGGCCGCGGTCGAGGGCCTCGTCGCCGCCTCCTCGGCGCTGCTGGTGGTGGGCAGCTCGATGGCGGTGATGAGTGGATTCAAGATTGCGCTGACCATGCACCAGTCGGGTCGGCCGATCGGTGTGATCAACGGCGGTCCCTCCCGCGCGGACACCAAAGCGGACTGGCGCTGGCGGACTCGGATCGCCCCGGCGCTGCAGACGCTGGACGCTCTGCTAGGTGAGGAAGCTCACCAGTAACTATACCGGACGTATAGTATAGTTACTCGGGTGATGACCCTTCCGACTGTGCACGCCGATACCCGCCCTGCCCTGAGCGCGTGGCAGCGCTGGACCATGCTCGCCATCGTGTCCTCGGCGCTGTTCCTGATCGCGCTGGACAATACGATCCTCTACACCGCCCTGCCCACGCTGACCGCCGAGCTCGGCGCCTCCTCCTCGCAGCAGCTCTGGATCATCAACGCCTACCCGCTGGTGATCGCCGGGCTGCTGCCCGGCTCCGGGGCGCTGGGGGACCGGTTCGGGCATAAGCGGATCTTCCAGATCGGCTTGGGGATCTTCGGGGTGGCCTCGATCCTGGCCGCCTTCTCCGGCAGCTCGGAGATGCTCATCGCCTCCCGCGCGCTGCTCGCCGTGGGTGCCGCCGCGATGATGCCCGCCACGCTCGCGCTGATCCGACTGACCTTCTCCGTGGAGCGGGAGCGCAATATGGCCATCGCCGTCTGGGCTGCCGTGGCCACCGTGGGCATGGCGCTGGGTCCGATCGTCTCCGGGGTGCTCCTGGAGTTCTTCTGGTGGGGCTCGGTCTTCCTGGTCAACGTGCCCATCGTCGCCGCCGCGCTGGTGCTGATGCTTGTGGTCGGCCCCGTGAACATCGCCAACCCCGGACGTCACTG
Organism: Nesterenkonia aurantiaca; assembly: GCF_004364585.1. Classification (GTDB taxonomy): domain Bacteria; phylum Actinomycetota; class Actinomycetes; order Actinomycetales; family Micrococcaceae; genus Nesterenkonia; species Nesterenkonia aurantiaca. Next base: position 260,578 of record NZ_SOAN01000002.1, read on the forward strand.
GGACTGGCTCTCCTCGGCCCAGGTGATGCTCGGCCTCACCGCCGCGGTGCTGGCCATCAAGACCATCGCCGAGACCCCGGTGGACTGGCTGCGCTTCGTGGCCTCAACCGTGGTCGCCGTCGTCATGCTCACCGTCTTCGCCCGCCGTCAGATGCGGCTCAACCGCACCTCCGAGCCTCTGGTGGACTTCACGATCTTCCGCAACCGCGGGTTCAGCGGCGGCGTGATCGCCGCAGGAGCCAGCATCTTCGCCATCGTCGGAGTTCAGCTGGGCACCACCCAGCGCTTCCAGCTGGTCGAGGGCTTCTCCCCGCTGGAGGCCGGACTGATCGTGTCCGCGCTGGCGCTGGGCTCGCTGCCCTTCGCGCTCTTCGGCGGCGCGATCCTGCACCGCGTCGGCCTGCTCACGCTGATCGGCGGCGGCATGGTCCTGGCCGCGATGGGCGCGCTGGTCTCGATCTACGCCGTGCTGGATGACTCGCTGGTGCTGCTGGTGATCAGCTTCGCCGTGCTCGGCGCCGGTCTGGGCGCCTCGATGTCAGTGGCCTCCACCGCGATCATGGGCAACGTCCCCCCGCGTCGGGCCGGCATGGCGGCATCCATCGAGGAGGTCGCCTACGAGTTCGGCGGACTCGTCGGCGTGGCCACCCTGGGCAGCCTGCTGACCCTTGTCTACACCCGGGTGCTGGTGCTTCCCGCCGGTTCCGAGGAATACGCCGGCCAGGCCCCGGCCGCGGTGCTCGAATCCGGGGACGCCCCCGCGATGGCAGCCGCCGCGGAGGCCTTCGACGTCGCCTACCTGGGCGTGCTGATCGGGGTGGCCGTGGTGATGGTGCTTGCCGCCGTCGCCTCCTCCTGGATGCTGCGCCGCTACACCCCGGGCACCGAATCCCAGGCCTACCCCGAGAACCACTGAGCGGAGATCCAACCCTGTGCGACCCTCCAAACGTCACGAGATCCTCGACGCCGCCACCCGGGTGGTCCAGCGCGAGGGCGTGACCACGCTGACCTACGAATCCGTGGCCGCCGAGGCCGGGATGACCAAGGGCGGGCTGCTCTACCACTTCCCCTCCAGGGAGGAGCTGCTGCTCGGGCTGCACCGGCATGTGGCGCAGAACTGGGAGCTCGCGCTGGAGGCCCAGGCCGGGGGCACCGCGCAGGAGCTCAGCCGGGACGAGCGCTTCCGGGCCTTCGTGCGGCTCTCGCAGAACCCCGAGCGCGCGGAGCTGCTGCTGATGCTCGAGGCCTCCGAGGACCCGGTGGCCAACGCCGCCTGGGATGAGATCTTCGCCCGGTGGGCGCCGCAGCCCCCTGAGGTCCCCGAGCCTGCCGTCACCGGAGACACCGAGAAGGCCGACGACGACGCCGCGGAGTCCGCCGCGGTACAGCGCTTCATCGCGCGGCTCGCCGCCGACGGGCTGTGGTTCTACGAGGCGCTCTCCACCGAGCGGCTGGATCCCCGCCTGCGCGAGCGGGTCACCGAGGAGATCATCGCGCTGGCGCAGAGCGCGCAGGTGCCGGCAGAGTAGTCTCATCCGGTGGCGATTCTCTCTCTGATGCTCTTCGTGGTGGCCGGCGCCGGCACCCCGGGGCCGAACAACACCATCGTGATGGCCTCCGGAGCCGCCTACGGTTTCAAACGGACGCTGCCGGCGATCCTAGGCGTGAACCTCGGCTTCCCCTCGATGGTGCTGATCGTGGGTATAGGGCTGGGCCAGGTGCTGGAACAGTGGCCGGTGATCCTCGACATCCTGCGCCCGATCGGGATCCTCTACCTGCTCTGGCTCGCCTACAAGATCGCCACCGGCCCCACCACGCTGACCCCGAAGCCCGGGGCGAAGCCGCCGGGGTTCGTGCAGATGGCGCTGTTCCAGTTCGTGAACCCCAAGGCCTGGACCCTCTCGGTGGCGGCGCTGAGCACCTTCACCGGATTCTGGGACTCCTTCATGCTCGAGGTCGCGGTGATCGCGCTCGTGGCCTGCAGCTTCGGGGCGCCCTTCACGGTGGCCTGGACGCTGCTCGGCGTGGGAGCCGGTCGGATCATCTCGCAGCCGAAGCACATGCTGATCTTCAACCTGGTCATGGCCGGGCTGCTGGTCGCCTCGGTGGTGCCCGCCATGGCGGACACCTGGGAGTCGCTGCCGCTCTAGACGCGGCGTTCCAGGCGCGGCGTTCTAGGCATGCCCAGACGAGGGCCGATGCTCGCCCAGGCGCAGCTGCCGATCGCCGATCTCCGCCGCCCAACGCCGATCGTGGGTGGCCACCAGCACCGCACCACCGGCGGTGGTGAAGCTGCGCACCAGAGCGCTCAATCGGCGCATCCCCGCGGCATCACGGCCCAGCGTCGGCTCGTCGAGCAGCAGCACCGCGGGTCGCAGCAGCAGCGCCGAGGCGATCACGCAGTCCTTGCGCTGGGCCGGCACCAAGTCATATGGATGCTCCTGCCCCAACCCGCTGAGCCCGGCGGTCTGCATCACCTGCTCCACCTGGTGCTCACGCTGCGCCGATGCACGCACTCGATCGGCGCGCCGCAGCCGCCGTCCTCCCGGGCCCAGCGGGACCGCGCGCACCAGCTCCGCACGCACCGTGGAAGCCGACAGCTGATCTCCCGGATCCTGACCCACCCACCCCAGATGGCGGGCCCGGTGGTGCGCCGGTGCCGCGCCGAGTTCGACGCCGCCGGGTCCGGTGATCCGAGCCCCCGGCTCGGCGGCAAGCAGCCCCGCCAGGGCGCCGAGCAGCGTGGACTTCCCGGAACCGTTGGCCCCCAGCAGCGCGGTGACCTCCCCCGCGCACAGGTCCAGCGCCACGCCGTCGAGCACCGGCGTGGACCCGCGCCGCACCGAGAGGTCCCGCACGTGCAGCAGCACCTCGCCTCGAGGCACCGGGCCGGGCCGGCCCAGATCCTGTACCGCCGGAGCGCGCCGGGCGTCCCAGATCCCGTGCTGGTCCAGCGGTCGCTGGTCCGGCCGCGCTCCTTCTGGCGTGATCGCGGCGGGGCGGCCCTGGTCCAGGAACAGCACCTGGTCACAGGTGGCGGTGAGGTCGTCGTGCTGGTGTCCGGTGAGCAGCACCGCGCCCCCGGCGTCACGGAACGCGCGCAGGGACCGGGCCAGGCGCCGTCGTGCGCCGGCATCCAGGGCCTGTGAGGGCTGATCCAGCACCAGCACGCTCGGGCGCAGGGTGAGCAGCCCGGACAGCGCGGTGAGCTGGCGTTCCCCGCCGGAGAGCGTGTCCAGGGCCCGCTCAGCCAGGCCTGCGAGGCCCAGCTCCTGCAGGCCGGCCTCGGCGCGCTCCAGGCACTCTGGCAGCGGCAGCCCCAGCAGCCGCCCGGGAAGCGCAGCCTCTTCGCGGACCGTGCGGGTCAACCCGGTGAGCTGGGCCTCTGGGTCATCGCCGAGCATGCCTGCGTGGTGATCATCGCGCAGCTCGCGCACCCCGGTGCTGTGCCCATGTTCCCCGAGCAGCCCGGCGGCGGCTCGGGCCAGGGTGGAGGTGCCCGCGCCCTGAGGCCCGAGCACCGCCACGGCCTCCCCGGGGTGAAGGGTGAGGTCCACGCCTTCCAGGGCAGGGGTCTCGGTGCCGCGGTACCGGAAGCCGAACTCGGCCAGGCGCAGCAACGGCAGCCGTGAGGAGGTGAGGTCAGGCATCGAAGGCTCCCAGGAGGTCGGTGGCCGAGGGCAGCGGCAGCAGCCCGGCCAGCGAGGCGCCCACCGCGAGCACCGACCCGAGGACGGCGCCCCAGCGCAGACCGCGCTGGCCCGCGCCTGCGGGATAGAACTGGGCCGGGGTGGGGTGCGAGGACTGGCCGAATCCGCGCTGGGTCAGGGCGTCATGGCGCTGATCCAGCTGGGTGATCGCGGTGACCAGCAGACCGGTGAGTACGCCGGTGAGCAGGCGCAGGCGCACCGAGAGCCGGTCGGTGTCCCAGCCGCGGGCAGAGCGGGCGGCCAATGCGGCGCGGACCCGATGCTGGGCCAGCGGGATCAGGCTCATCGCGGCGGCACACACGTAGGCCAGGGACAGCGGCAGCCGCAGCGTGAGCAGGCCGTCGAAGGCGCGCGAAGGATCCGATCCGAACGCGAACAGCGCGCAGACCGCGACCATGGCGGCCACCCGCAGCCAGAGCTGGATAGCCAGGGCGAGGCCCTCCACGGTGACTGCCGCGGGGCCGAACTCGGTGAGGACCTCGGCCTGCTCGCCGGGGTAGAAGAGTCCCTGGATGATGCCGACCATGATCAGCATGGGCCCGGCCAGCACCACCAGGGTCAGCGCCCAGCTGCGGAAGCGGACTCGGGGAGAGGCCGCCGCCCCGACCGCCGCGGCGATGAGCACGGCGGCCGGGATCAGCGGGGAGGGCACTCCGTAGACGAGCAGCAGCGCGCAGCCGAGCAGGACCAGCTCAGTGGCTGGGTGCAGCCGCATGCGAGGATCCTGCGGTGTGCGGGGTCCCACGCCTCGCCGCAGTCCGCTTCACGGCGGAGTGCTCGGTGAAGGGGAACCGGCTGCGCAGCCGGTTCGGGAGTGCGGCGATGACGAGGAAGGCCAGCGCGAAGATGATCGCCTTATCGGCGATATCGCTGCCCAGTCCCTGGATGGTGGCGGCGCCGAGCATGGAGGCGCCGGCGCCCTGCAGGGCGGCGACGATGCTGCCGGTGCCGACGCCGAGTCCGCCGCCGTAGATGAACGCGGCCACCGGGGTGGCGATCAGGCCGGTGGGGATGCCGGCCAGGGCTCCGGCGAGGACGGCCCACCAGATGCGGCGGAAGCCACCGAGCCGGGCGGCCCAGCCGGCCGCGGCGCCGATGAACGCAGAGCCGGCGGTGAAGGCGATGACCGTCGGGTTGATCGTCACGCCCCAGATGACGTTGGTGAGGATCCCCGTCAGGGCGCCGGCGGCGGGGCCGGCGATGACACCGACGATCACGGTGCCCAGGGAATCCAGGTAGAGCGGGATCGGGGTCATGGTGCCCACGATCTGGCCGGTGGCGATGTTCAGTGCGATCATCACCGGCATCAGGGCGAGCACGCTGCGCGGGATCCGCGGGAGCGTGCCGGCGGCGATGAGCGCCGCGCCGAGCAGGTAGCCGACCATCACGCCGAGGGTGGTGTGTCCCAGGTCTGCGCCGAGGGTGGCGGGCTGGCTGGTGAGCACCCAGAGATAGGTGCCGACGATGACGGCGGCGCCGGCGGTGAGCGCCAGGACCGACCACAGCGGGGGAGCGGGTCGGAGGTGGTTCCCGGCGCGGTCGGTGTGGCGGGTCTGGGGGGTGCCGGTCTTCTTCGCGCGAGTCTTCGGGGTTTCTCCGGGATCCGCCGCGGCGACGGACCCCTGCCCAGAGTGCGGGTCAGTGTGAGCCATGATGTTGTGGTCCTTGTCTCAAGGTGATGGTCAGGTGTTCCAGGAACGCCTCGGCGTCCAGGCTGCGGATGATCTCTGCATTGGGCACGCGGCCCCAGCGCCCGAGCCAGTCGGCTACGGTCTCGCCACGGGTCAGGGAGCCGAGGAGCTCGACGTCGACCGCTGCCTTCTCAGTCTCGTGCGCCCAGGGAATTATCCCGGCTGCGCCGTGTGGGGACGAATCCTGCTCAGGTTCTGCCGCCGTCTGGTTCCGGGCCCATGCCACGGCGGCGGCGGTGACATAGGGATCGTGGACATGGGCCAGATAGCCGTGACCGTCGGTCTCATGGAACTCGAAGTAGAACCGCAGCGCCTCGGCCAGCTGATCCAGAAAGCCTGACCACGGCTCCGACCGGGGCCGATCAAGCATCTGCTGCAGCCGCTCAGGCGTCAGCGCCACCGCCTCGGTGGCCTCGATCGGGCCGATCACCGGCAGGTGGGTGGATGCACCGAACGCGTCGATCACAGCCTTGGTGGCCTCGGGGTCGTAGCTGACGTTCCACTCCGTGGTGGGCCGGGTGTTGCCCCGGTAGTTGAAGGCCCCGCCCATGATGAAGAGCCGCTTCAGCAGCTGCGGGAGCTGGGGCTCCAGCTGCAGCGCCAGGGCCAGGTTGGTGGCCGGTCCGGTGAGCACCCCGATCAGCTCACCCGGGTATGCCCGGGCCGCTCGGACCCATGCCTGCGCGGCGGGAAGCTCGTCGGCGGTGAACCCGCCGGTGGGCAGGCGCGCGTACCCGGCGCCGGTGTCGCCGTGGGTCTCCTCGGCGTACTCGCTCGCCCCAGCCAGCGGGTGCTCGGCGCCGGGGTGGACACTGAGCTCGGTGCGCCCGGCCAGCTGCAGCCAACCCAGCGTGTTCGTCAGCACCTGGGCGGTGGAGACGTTGCCGCCGCTGGCGGCGATGCCGAGGATCTCGACGTCGTCCTGGCAGAACAGCCAGCCCAGCGCGAGTGCATCGTCGATGCCGGGGTCACAGTCCAGAAAGAGGGGGATCACCTGCACCATTGTGCCGGGTGCGGCGGAATCTCTCGGCGCAACACAGAGCCTTATTCAATTAAGACACACCAACCTTGCGTAACTTAGGGTAGCCTTGGATCAGATCAGTCAGGCTCGCATCGGTGAGCCTCCGATGCGGAAAGAAGGAACACCTCCATGCGCAGAACCTCCCTTGCGGTCACCCTGGGCGCGATCGTCGCGCTGACCGCGACCTCCTGTGGCGACACCACCGAGCCCGCCTCCAACGGTGACGAGACCTCCGCCGAGCAGGAGAGCCTGGTGCTCTACTCGGGACGCAACGAGGAGCTGATCCAGCCGCTGATCGATACCTTCTCCGAGGAGACCGGCATCGAGGTCGACGTCCGCTACGGTGGCACCGCCGAGATGGCCGCGCAGCTGCTGGAAGAGGGCGAGGGCTCCCCGGCCGATGTCTTCCTGGCCCAGGACGCGGGCGCCCTCGGCGCCGTGGCGGAGGAAGGTCTGTTCGATGAGCTCGACGCCGAGCTGCTTGATCAGGTGCCTGAGGCCTACCGTGACGCCGAGGATCGGTGGGTGGGCCTCTCCGGACGAGTCCGCACCCTGATCTACAACACCGACACCGTCGATGAGGCCGACCTGCCCGAGAGCGTGGACGAGCTGACCGGCTCGCAGTACACCGGTCGCGTCGGCGTGGCCCCCACCAACGCGTCCTTCCAGTCCTTCGTGACCGCCCACCGCGAGATCGAGGGCGAGGAGGCGACCCAGACCTTCCTCGACGACCTGGCCGCGAATGATCCGCAGATCCGCGAGGGCAATGGCGAGATCGTCACCGACGTCGCCGACGGGGTCATCGACATGGGCCTGGTGAACCACTACTACCTCTACGGCCGCGCCAAGGAGCTCGGCGAAGACCCCGCGGAGCTCAACGTCGCGAACCACCTCTTCAGCGGCGGAGACGTCGGTTCTCTGATCAACGTGGCGGGAGTCGGCGTGCTGAACTCCGAGAACCCGGCTGCTGCCTCGCTGGCCGAGTTCATGCTCAGCACCGACGGCCAGACCTACTTCGCCGAGGAGACCGCCGAATATCCGATGATCGAAGGCGTGGAGGGACCCGAGGGCATGCCGAGCCTCCAAGAGCTCGACGCCCCCGACATCGACCTCAACCGGCTCGATGACCTGGAGACCTCCGTGGAGATGATCGTCGAATCGGGTCTGGTGGGCTGACCCATCACCGCCCCGGCCCACGCTCCAACGCGCACCGCCGCCCGTTCCCGCTCCGCCGGGAACGGGCGTGTGGCGGTGCCGCTGTGGCTGCGTGCCGCCGCGGTCATCGCCACGCTGGTCGCGATGCTGCCGCTGTTCTACCTGATCATCCGGATGGCCCAGTTCCCGCTCCCGGACTTCCTGGACACGGTGTTCAGTGCGCGCAGCGCCCGGCTGGCCTACACCTCACTGACCCTGACCGGCACGGTCACCGTGCTGTGCCTGATCCTCGGCGTGGGACTCGCCTTCCTGGTCACCCGCACCCAGCTCCCCGGACGGCTGATCCTCGGCGTTGCCGCCGCGCTGCCTCTGGCGGTCCCCAGCTACGTCGCGGCCTTCGGCTGGCAGTCGATGAACGCCCTGATCAACCCGGGCACCAGCTTCGAAGGGTTCCTCGCCGCGGCGATCGTGATCACCTCGGTGACCTACCCGTACATCTACCTGCCGGTGGTCGCCGCGCTGGTCTCGGTGGATCCCGCCCAGGAGGAGGCCGCCCGGGCGCTGGGCCGCGGACCGGTGGACACCTTCTTCAGCGTCACCGTCCGCCAGGCCGCCCCCGCGATCACCGCGGGCACCCTGCTGTGCGCCATCTACGTCATCGCCGACTTCGGGGCCGTCTCGATCCTGCGCGTGGACACCTTCACCCGCGCCGTGTTCACCAGCTTCTCGATGGGCTTCGACCGGCTCGGCGGGGTGGCGCTGTCCTCGGTGCTGCTGGTCTTCACCCTGTGCCTGCTCATCCTCGAAGGACGGGTCCGCCGCACCGGCACGCGCTACTCCACCATGTCCGGGGAGGGGCGAGCCCGCCCCGCCCGGTTCTCGATGGGACGCTTCACGCTGCCGATCATGGCACTGGCCTGGGCCCCGGTGCTCATCGCGCTGGCGGTCCCGCTCTCGGCCCTGCTGGTCTGGAGCGTGCGCGGCGTCTCCCGGCCCGGCTCACTGGGCGAGATCGGCTCGGCGCTGCTGAACTCGCTCTGGGCCGCCGGGCTCGCGGCGCTGGCCACCACGGCGATCGCGATCCCGCTCGCGCTGTGGCTCGCGCGCCGTCCCTCGCGGCTCGCCCGGCTGCTGGAACGCACCGCCTACCTGGCGCACTCGCTGCCCGGCGTGGTGATCGGGCTCTCGGTGGTGATGCTCGGTATCGCGGTGCTGCCGGCGCTGTATCAGACCATGTGGATGCTGACCCTGGCCTACTGCGCGCTGATGCTGCCGCTCGCTCTGGGCCCGGTGCTCGCCTCCGCGCTCTCGGCGCCGCCAGAGCTCGAGGAGGCCGCGCAGTCACTGGGCAGCAGCCCGGGCGCGGGCTACCTGCGGGTGACGCTGCCGCTGATGCTGCCCGGGATCCTCTCCGGTGCGCTGCTGGTGCTGCTGACCACGATCAAGGAGCTTCCGGCCACGCTGATGCTGCGCCCCACCGGCTTCGACACCCTGGCCACCCGGCTGTGGACCTACACCGGCGGTGAGTCCTATGCGGCCGCCGCGCCCTTCGCCGCAATGCTGGTGCTCGTCGCCGCGGTCCCGGCCTGGATGATGATCTCACGACTGCTCAAGGAGGTTCGATGAACGCCACGGACAACGACACCACGATGCTTCAGGTCTCAGGGATCGAGGTGCGATTCGGTGACCAGCGGGTCCTCCATGACATCGACCTCAAGGTCCGAGCAGGGACGACGACGGCGATCGTGGGCCCCTCAGGCTCCGGCAAGACCTCGCTGCTGCGTGTGATCGCGGGATTCCTGGTGCCCGAGCACGGTGAGGTCCGGCTCCACGGCGAGGATGTGACCAGCGTCGCTGCCCACCGGCGCAGCATCGGTCTGGTCGCCCAGGACGGAGCGCTGTTCCCGCACCTCGACGTGGCGGGCAACATTGCCTTCGGACTGCCGCGCGGCACCTCCCGCCGCGAGCGGCACCGCCGAGTCACGGAGCTGCTCGAACTGGTCAGCCTCACTGCGGACCAGGCCTCCCGTCGTCCGGACCAGCTCTCCGGCGGCCAGCGCCAGCGAGTGGCCCTGGCCCGAGCGCTGGCTCGCCAGCCGGAGATGATCCTGCTCGATGAACCGTTCTCGGCCCTGGACGCGGGGCTGCGCGAGAGCACCCGCCAGGCGATCCGCGACATCCTGCGGATCACCGGGACCACGACGATCCTGGTCACCCACGACCAGGACGAGGCGCTCTCCTTCGCCGATCAGGTGGCGGTGCTCAAAGACGGGCGGCTGCGCCAGATCGGTGCGCCCGAAGAGGTCTACACCCGTCCCTGCGACGTGGAGACCGCGCAGTTCCTCGGCGACGCCGTGCTGCTGCCCGGAGCGCTTACGAGCCAGCTCCCAGGCCAGCTCACCGGCAAGGCCGGTGCGGTGTGGGACTCCACCACCCCGCTGGGCAGCGTGAACGTGGAGCTGGTCTGCCCGAACCTGGCCACCGCGCACCTCACGGTGAGCGGGGCTGCGGGTCAGGTGATGCTGCGACCCGAGCAGATCACGCTCAGCGACCAGGGCGTGGCCGGTACCGTGCTCAGCTCCCAGTACTTCGGCCATGACACCACCGCGTTGGTCCAGCTCGAGGGTGTGGAGGCGCCACTGCGACTGCGCCAGCTCAACGCAGTGCCGCTTGCGGCCGGCACCCAGGTCCACCTCGCCGTGCAGGGGTCGGGCGTCTTCTACCCGGCGTTCAGCGATTGCCGCGCTTGCTCCGCGCGGCCCGTGCCGGTGAGCATCGAGACACGGGGCGCAACCCCGATGCCCAGCTTTCTCTGACTGACGCAGCGGCTCAGCGGAGTATGCCGGGCTTCCGAACGGCTGCCACGACGCTGTGCCCGATGGTGCTCACAGAGGCTGTGCCACTGCTCGAATGGGTGACCCGTCCATGCCTGAGAGCCGCAGCGGGAGCCCTACGAAAGTGACGCGAGCGGGCAGCTGTGTGAGTTCCCTCAGGTTCTCGACGATCAGTCGCTTGCTGCCAAGCACGATGTCGTGCACAGGCAGGCCCTGATCGGCAGCGCGGGTGGAGTCGGGATTCAACGTGTCGACTCCGATCACGCGGGCCCCTACCTCCAGCAGGCGCTCGGCGAGCTGGGGCTCCAGAACCGGGTGATCTCGATACAGCTCGGAGCCCCAGTGCCGATCCCACCCAGTTGCCACCAGGACGATCCGAGCGTCTCCAAGGCCATCGGCGAACTGCTCCTCCACACTCTCAAGAGTCACGGTGGCCCCAGGGTTCAACGCCCCGGCGCGAAGCACGATCGCCTCTCCGATGAGATCCTGGACATCGATGGCATCAACTGTGTGACCGCCGGGAATGACATGGGAGGGAGCATCGACGTGGGTGCCGGAGTGCGTACCCAGGTGCAAGGAGTGCACCTCGAATCCATCGACGGAGACTGTCGCGGCAGGCTGGATCGACACCTGTGGGTCGCCGGGAAACACCGGCATCCCTGAAAGCACCTCATGAGACAGATCAACCCACCGCGCCATGTCCTATCTCCTACTTCGTCGTCGTGAGTTCGAGCTGGTCTGCGAGGTGCTGCGATTCGACGCCCTGGGGTTCAGAGATTCCCGCGATCCTGGTCCACAGCCAGTAGAACAAGCCCGAGAACAGCACTGTCGGGAGGGCGGCCCCGACGGGTGAGAACCAGACGGTCGTCAGGAGCGTGTACAAGCCTGCGCCGGTCGCCCAGACCAGGATCGCGCCGATGTTCCAGCCACCGGTGAACCAATACTTCCCACCCTTGTGATTCAGAATCTCACGGTGGTAGCTGCGTCGACGAGCCAAGTAGTAATCGACGATCATCACAGCGAAGACTGGGATGAACAGCGCGCCGATCGTTGCCAAGAAGTTCGTGAACTGGTCGAGCAGCCCGAGCCAGGTAGAGCCGATCACCGCGACTACGCCGAGCCCGAGCGCGGTCGGCAGGAACGGCAGCGGCCGGCGACGGGGAAAAGCATGCTGCAGCGAGAGGGTCATGCCATACATGACCATCGTGTTCGTCGCCATGACGGACAGGAACATCACCGCAGCCAGGGGTGCTCCGAATGCCATGATGATCACGGTCGGGTCAAACGCGATAGCCTCGTCGCCTTCGAGCAGGACGTAGGAGATCGCAGTGGCGCCGAGCGTCATCGCGAGAATCGTCGAGGTGGTGTATCCGATGGCTGCGCCTGTTGCTCCGGCGCGGACGCTGCGAGCCGTGCGGGTCAGGTCCGCGCTGAGCACCGTCCAGGAGATCGCGGTGGCAAACACGATGTCGAATACCAGCGCGCCGTCCATTCCCAGTGCGGGATCGATCGCGATGGCGAAATACTCGGCCGGGGGGTGCGTCGAGAAGGCGACGGCGAAGACATAGGCGATGATGCTCACAATGACGAGCCCGAAGAGCGGTTCAATGCGGGAGATCCCGACGTGGCCGAAGATGGCAAGGAACACGACGAACGCCTGACACAGCGCTGCGAACAGGATCGGGTTGGAGTACCCGGTCCACGAGTGGATGAGGTAGTCGACCGAGATTCCGGCGAGCATGGCCTGCACCCAGGACCAACCCATCAGGATGACCAGGTTCGACAGCGAGGGAACGATCGAACCGCGCAGCCCGAAGGATCCCTTGGTCAGTGCCATGGTCGAGAGGCCGGTGCGAACACCCATGACCGCGACCAGGGTGAGCACGCCGGCGCCGAGAACGGTGCCGCAGACGATCCAGAGCAGAGAATCGCCGAACGAGATGCCTGGGACGAACAGTGTGCCGGTGAGCAGGGTCGTGACGACGAGGTTTGCGGCCAGCCAGATCAGCATGATTCGACCGCCGCCGAGGGTGCCCCGAAGTGGCACCTGTTCTTCTTCTGCGTCTGCGGTCAACGTTGCGTTCTTCGGGGAGCTGTTCACAGGGCAGTACCTTCCTCGGTGACCGAGGAAAGGTGCTCATGGACGGCGAGCAGCCCCTCCTGGGATTTTTCAAAGACTATGGTTTCGCGTTCGCGGTATGTCTGCGGTTCACCGTCGACGATCGCGGTCGTCTCCAGCACGTGCCAGAAGACGCCGCCTTCGGCGAGGATCCGGACTCCAGATTCCAGCGTGCGACACGAGACGACCCGCCAGCCCGACTCCTGGAGCTTGCCCCACGCAGAGTGCCAGCTCGCACGGTCAGCATGAACGGTATCGTCGGGAGCAAATATGAACGTGCAGGTGGGTGAGAAGCGGCTGAAGTAATCGTTTTCATCATTACGTTCGAATGCCCGCACTATCGCTTCTGCGGCCGACGAGATGTGGTGTGGAAGTATTTCAGTCATCGGATCCAACCCTTCAGTGCGACACCTCGACTCCGCTGTGGGTCGATTGATGTGACGCTCGATACAGGGGTCAGCATGCAACAAGAGTTGTACATGAGTCAACATTGTTCCGCTGCCCGATACGCTGGGGTCTCGGATCGACGAGAAAGAGGATGAATGCGAAACGTCAATCCCGCCGCAAATGACTCACCACCTCCCGTCGGCGCGAAGCTGCGTGCCGCTCGACAGGCTCAGCGACTCACGCTTGACGTCGTGGCCCAGCACTCGAATCTCACCAAGGGTTACATCTCCCGTGTGGAGCGAGATGACACGTCGCCGAGCGTCGCGTCGCTGATGTCCATATGCCAGGTGCTGGGATTATCGCTGGGCCAGCTCTTTGAGGAGCCGGACAGTGCAATCGTGCGCCTCGACGATGCACCGTTGATCAATCTGGGCGGAATCGGGGCAGTCGAGCACATGGTCACACCGCGCGGCCAGTCTCAGGTGCAGGTGATCCACTCGGAGATCGCAAGCGGAGCTCACGGCGGTGAGAATCTCTACACGATCAACTGCAAAGTCGAATCGCTGCACATCATCCGCGGAGAGCTGCATATTCGCTTCGCTGCGTCGAGTGAGGTGCTCTATGCCGGGGATACCATCACGTTTCCAGGCAATGAGCCGCATAGCTGGTGGGCACCCGTGGAGAGTGCCGCGCTCTGGGTGCTCGTGCCTGCGCCGTGGAGCGGGTTGGTCTGATCCCTTGCCGCTGAGGCTGTCTGCTCTTTCGCCTAGGGTGTCTAATAGAGTACAAATATTCTCTATAACTATTCCTGGCCCGGAAGTGGCGAGAGATCGGATGTACCCATGTCAGCGACGGAGTATGTGAAGTTCAGCTCGGGGAACGTCGGCCCCGCCGATGCGAGCAAGTCGCCCAGGTTCGCGGGAATCGCGACTTTTGCTCGGCTTCCCAGGGCAGAGGAGGTGGACCACGTCGATATCGCGGTTCTGGGTGTGCCCTTCGACTCTGGAGTGAGCTACCGTCCTGGCGCGCGGTTCGGTCCGGCGCACGTGCGTGAGGCGTCGCGGCTTCTGCGTCCGTACAATCCTGCCGCCGACATCTCCCCCTTTGCCGAGGTGCAGGTAGCCGATGCTGGTGACATCTCGGTGAATCCGTTCAGCCTCGACGAGGCTGTCCTCGATATAGAGCGCGCCGCCGACGAGCTTCGGGCCGGGGGCACGCGGATCCTGGCGATCGGCGGGGACCACACGCTCGCTCTTCCGATGCTTCGCTCAGTCGCGAAGACGCACGGCCCTGTGGCTGTGGTGCACTTCGATGCACACCTCGACACCTGGGACACCTACTTCGGTGCGCCCGTCACCCACGGCACGCCGTTCCGGAGGGCATCCGAGGAGGGCCTCATCGACATGGAGGCCAGCCTGCACGTCGGGATCCGCGGTCCGCTCTACGGCAAAGAGGATCTTCGAGACGACGAGCGTCTGGGATTCGCCATCATATCCACGCACGACATCGAGGTCGAAGGCGTCGAAGCGGCGATCGAGCGGATGCATCGTCGCATCGGTGATCGACCGGTATATCTGTCGATCGACATCGACGTGCTTGATCCTGCGCATGCTCCGGGCACCGGCACCCCTGAAGCTGGGGGTATGACAAGTCGGGAGCTGCTTCGGATGCTGCGGGCCTTCTCGAACACGAGGCTCGTCGGTGCCGACGTCGTGGAGGTGTCGCCCCCCTACGACCACGCTCAGCTCACGGCCGTCGCGGGCTCTCATGTCGCCTACGAGGTGATCTCTGCCATGGCCGCGCAACGATGATGTGTCGAGCAGCAGTCTGACCGGCGTCCGGTTCTGACTGCCACGAATGAGCGAGAACCCCGCTTCGCGAGCTGAAAACTAGGAGACGATCCATGACACCATCGCACACTTACCACGTCACGAATCCTGCGACGGGGGAAACGCTGGAAAGCTTTCCAGCCGCAACCCCCGAGGAGGTGGAGGCCGTCCTGGCCGCGGCGACAGAAGCCTTTGCGGAGTGGAAGAGAACCTCCCTGGAGAGTCGAACGAGGACAGCCCTTCGGATCTCGGAGCTGTTTGCTGAGCGAATCGATGAACTGGCGCGGACGATCAGCATCGAGATGGGGAAGCCGCTGAGCGAGTCCGAAGAAGAAGTCGAGTTCGCATCCGCCATCTTCGCGTACTACGCGGAGAAGGCGGCCGAGCTCACCGCCGACCGGGAGATAGAAAGCTATTCAGGCGGACGAGCCGTCATCGAGCACCTGCCGATCGGTCCGTTGCTGGGGATCATGCCCTGGAACTTCCCGTACTACCAGGTCGCCCGTTTCGTCGCGCCCAACCTGATCCTGGGAAACCCGATCATCCTCAAGCACGCGGAGTCGTGTCCCCGCTCAGCCCTCGCCATCGAGCAGATTCTGCACGACGCGGGCGTGCCAGTCGGCGTGTACACCAACATCTTCGCCACTCACGAGCAGGTCGCGACGATGATCGCTGATCCGCGACTGCGCGGCATCTCGCTCACCGGATCTGAGCGCGCCGGAGCGGCTGTCGCCGAACAGGCCGGAGCCCATCTGAAGAAGGTCGTGCTCGAGCTTGGAGGTTCGGACCCCTACATCGTGCTGGACGCCGAGGATGTGGCAGCTGCCGCTGACACCGCATGGGAGACCCGCGTGTACAACATGGGTCAGGCGTGTAACTCTAACAAGCGGATCATCGTCCACGAGGACATCTACGATGTGTTCGTCCAGCAGCTGACGGTGCGCGCTGCGGGCCTGCGGCCCGGAGACCCCTTGGCCCTGACTTCGGAGACGTATTCGCCGATGTCTTCGCGGGGCGCTGTGCGCCTCCTGAAGGAGCAGGTCGATGACGCCGTTTCCAAAGGTGCGCGGCTGCATGCAGGCGGAGAGACCTCCGGCTCCTCGGGGTTCTACTATTCTCCCGCAGTGCTGACGGGGGTCACGCCGGAGATGCGCGCCTATAGCGAAGAACTCTTCGGCCCAGTCGCCGTGGTCTACAAGTGCAGAAGCGACGAGGAAGCGATCCGACTTGCCAACGAGAGTCAGTATGGCCTGGGGGGTGCGGTCTTCTCCGTGGACACCGAGCGTGCGGCGGCAGTCGCCTCTCAGCTTGAGGTGGGGATGGCCAGTGTCAACACGCCCGCCGCGGAAGGTCCGGAGATGCCATTCGGGGGCGTGAAGAACTCTGGCTACGGCCGCGAGCTCGGACCGCTCGGTATGGACGAGTTCGTCAACAAGCGACTTCTCTACATCGCGGATTGAGCGTCGGGGGCGGCTGGGCGCTGCGGTTTCTGATGCCAGCAGTCACAGGGGCTGTGCCCACGGATGGCCAAGGGGAGCTCACGGTTTCGTCTCAGGGTTCTTCTTCAGTGGTCAGCGCTGGGCTTTGCCCGCCTGTCCGTGAGCCGACCTTGATGATGTGATCGGCGATCGCGGAGATGGCGAGCTGCAGTCCACGGAGACTGCGGCCTGCGTCGTCGCCATGGTGAGAGGCGCGGAAAAGCGTTGGTACGTGGACTTCCCCCGGCTGCCAGAGGGGAACTGGGGCCATCGAGTCAAGTGCCGATCCGAGGACTACGATGTCGATCAGAGTGAGCACATCGACTTGTTCATGTTCCTGGATCCCAGCCTCTGCCATGAGGGCAAAGGCCGCCTCGTAGAGTTTCAGCGTCAGGTCGTCGTCTACGGGTTCGCGAACCAGTAATGGGAGCGCCTCAGGGAACAGCGCCATGGATGCACTGTATGCCTCGACCCATTCTGTGAATCGATCACGCCAAGATCGGTCTTGAACTGAGAACCGAGTGAGGTCTATGCGTTCGTAGAGCATTGCCCGCATCAAATGGATGATTTCGTTCTTCCCGCCTTTGACGTGGTGGTACAAAGACGACGGATGGACGCCCAATTCTCTGGCGATCGCTGGGATCGTGAAGTCGTTTTCGCGCTCAGCTACGCTAAGGGCTGCCTCGGCGATGATGCGTCTGGAAAGGATCTTCCGTCTGGGGCGCGGCATGATGACGATGATGGGTCGGTCAGAAGACGATGACGGAGCGCCCGTAAGCGCCAGTGCGGAGAGCCTCGAACGCTGTGTCCACTTCTTCGAGTGGAACCCGTCGCTTGATGAGCCGATCCACTGGCAGTTTGCCACTCAGATAGAGGGATGCCAGCAGGGGGAAGTCACGACGCGGAACTGTTGATCCGTAATTGGAACCGACGAGGCGTTGTCCATGCTCTGCGAGAGCCAGCGCATCGATGGGCACCGGGTGTTCTCCTGACGGCAGGCCAACGACCACTGCGGTGCCCCCGCGTTTCAGGTAGCCGGGCATCTCTGCGATAGAAGCTGGCCGTCCGATAGCTTCGAATGCGAAGTCTGCTCCCATATCGGTCACTTCTTTGACATGTCTGGCTGTATCGCTGTTCGCCTTGAAAGTGTGTGTGGCTCCAAAAGATCGTGCCAGCTCGAGCGCTTCGTCAGTGACGTCGATGGCGATAATCGGTGTCGCTCCGGCGAGGTGGAGACTCATGATGATGCTCAGTCCGACGCCGCCAGCACCGATGACGACTGCGGAGCGGCCAGGGGGTACCGCCGCGTCGTTAACGACAGCGCCGAAACCCGTAGCCACCGAGCAGCCGATCAAGCAGGCCACGTCGAACGGTACTTCCCGAGGGACCGCGATGGCTGCCTGCTCGGGCACCAGGGTGTATTCGCTCATCGACCCTATGCCCAGATATGGATACACCGTCTCGTCCTCTCGGGTCATGGCAGAAGTGCCGTTGGGGAGAAGGCCGGTCTCAGAGTGTGACCCCGTACATACCCATGTCTTGCCTTCGGCGCATGCCTGACATTTCAGGCAAGGAGCGAACCAGGCAAGGATCACGTGGTCTCCGGGGGTGACCGAAGTGACGCCCGCACCGACAGAAACGGCTACGCCGGCGCCCTCGTGGCCCATGACAGTCGGCGAGGGCATTTTCCACTCGCCGTCGAGGACGTGTCGGTCCGAGCCGCACACTCCTGAGGCTCCCATGCGTATGAGGACTTCACCCTCGCCGGGATCTTTGACCCTCAGATCAACGATGTCGATATTTGGTGTGCGTGTGTGTAGTGCTGCACGTGAAGGAGTGGACATCATGCCTCCTGAAGGGGGGACGGGCGCGTAGGTCGCCGCCGGTAGAGGAGGTGGAACAGTACGAGGTAAGCGACTGCCGCCACAAGAGCTGCGGGAAGGCTGGCTGTGACGATCGAGAAGACTGCAGCGGTCTCGAGGGTGATTGGGTTGTAGAGCCACAGATAGAACACTGCTCCGATGAGCACTGCTGCGAGGCCCGCCCAGTTGACACCCCCGGCGAAGGCGTATAGCTGGCCGCGGTTGGCCAGGTGCAGCTGCCGCAAATCGATGCTCTGCCGCCGGAGGAAGAAGTAGTCCGTGAGGGCAACACCGCAGATCGACGTCAAGAAGGCACCGGAGAGTAGAACGAAAGTCATGAACTGCTCGTACATGAATTGCGGGAAGAAGGACATGATCGCAGGCAGGATGAAGAATGCCGCTGTCAGCAACTTCCACGGCACGCGGGCCAGTAGGCGGCCGGAGGACTGGCGCAGGGCCAAGATTGTTGAATAGACAATCGAGGACATCGAGGTGATGTTGGCGAAGGCGATGAACGCCAACACCGCCACGCCCAGAACGGGTCCTCCGAATGGGACCATCCAGATGGTTGGGTCAGAATCGCCGATGGTCAGTGCTGCAGCCATGCCAACGACCTGTGCAATGAGCGTCGCTACCAACAGGCCCCCATAGGCCGGCCAGAGTGCGGCCTTGCGGTGGCGAGTCATGCGACTCAGCGAACCCATCACGGGGTACCAGGAGACTCCGACGCCAACGTTGAATTCGACGGCGACCATGAAGTTGAGCGTTTCATCGTCGAAAGGCGCCAACGGTGCGGCGGAGAGCAGAGTGTCCCAGGATGTAGCGCTGACCAGTACGATCATCATGGCGATTGTGATGATGACGAGGCCTGGAGCGACGATCTTGTTGAGTCGCCCGATGACAACTGGACCTCGGGAGAGGACGAACCAGGAGATCAGGATTGCCGCTAGCGCGCCTACGGTGACAATCGGCCCGTATTGGTTCATCTCTGCCCCAGTGATGGAGCCGGCTACTTCATTGGTCGCACGTCCCGCCATGACCGCGAGCAGTGAAGACCACCCCATCTCGGTGATCAAGATGATGGTGAAGACGATGGCTCCGACGCCGACGACCCCGAAAGCCCCGCGCAGAAGTGTGTACTGCTCCGTGCCGTACCGCTGGGAAGCGGGGACTGCGGCCAGCACCATGAAGCACAGGCCGATCGCATTGCCGATGAGCATGGCGGCGATGCCGTCTTTGAAGCCCACCAGCAGGGCCGTTGAGCCTCCGACCAAGAACGCCCATGTTGCGATGGCTAGGGCAGTGTTGACCCAAGTGAAATCCCAGCCCGACCATTTTCGTTCGGACTCCAGCAACGGGAATGTGCCGTAGATATGCTCCCGACGAAGTTCCTCGGAATCGACTGGCAAAGCGTCAGCGTGTGCGCCGGGTGTCTTCTTCACAGCGCCATCACTGCCAATCCGATCAGGCAGGCCAGAACGGTCGCGGCCACGTAGACGCCAATGTCCGCGATGGACAAGGGTTGCCGTGCATCCTGGTGGGCTTCTGCCGATTCTACGATCTCGATGCGGCGCTCTAGCTCCTCGGCGATGCTTCTCGGTGTGCCGCTACTTGTCATCGTCTCTACGAAGTTGACCGGCGGTGAAGGTGGCCGTGTCATAGGTGCTCCTTAGGAACAAGGCGGCGCCGCTCGGCGTCGCTTAATCAAACTGCATTTGGTTTAGAATCTTCACATGTGACCTACGTCTCGTCAAGAGGTGCCGGGTGGATTAATGTCAGCTCGATGGCAGGCAGGTTCGAGCGGAATGGGAGGATGGCGAAGTGCCCAAGAAGACGACACCTCAGAGCAGTCCGTGGACATCTTGCGCTGTAGTCGCAGTGGCTCAGGGGGAGGCCTCGATCGGTGACATCGAGGAGAACCTTGCTGTCTTGGAGCGGCTGATCGCCTGCGCGGCGAATGAGGGGGCTGATGTCGTGGTTACGCCTGAGCTCTTTGCGACAGGTTACGATCCAGCCGAAGCCGTGCTTCATGACGGTGAGCGGATCCGTGCTCAGATAGCCGATCTCGCGCGACGCCACCATGTGGCAGTCGTTGGATCGACTATCGAAAGCGGGTGCGTGGGGGGTGAGGCAAAGTACTACATCACCGCGTCGTTCGTAGATGCTTCGGGTCATGAGCTAGCGCGCAGCAGGAAGGCTCACCTATTCGGCCCAATAGAGCAAGGGTGCATCGATACGATGGGGTACGGTTCAGTATTCTCCTGGCGCGGACTCCGCTGTGCTATGGGCACCTGTTACGACATTGAGTTTCCGGAGTTCGTGCGACATGGTGCGCGGTTGGGGGCGCAGGTGTTCTTCGTTCCTACGGCTGTCCCGACGCTGAACTTTCAAGATCCTCACCGTGATGCCGCGTGGAGCTACGACGCAACACAGACCTCCCTGCTGCAGGTTCCTGCGAGGGCACTCGAGAATGGTGTCGTAATTGCTTATGCGAACCATGCGGCACCTGGCTTCACGGCCCACAGCTGCATCGCGACCCCCTACGGCCGCCTGGCTGCGCTCATCGAGGACGGTGAAGGCGTTGCGCTTGCGGAAGTAGATGTTGCGTCCATCGAGCAAGCGCGGTCCGTCAACACCTACCTCCAGGATTTCGAAAGACCCGGATTGCGACCCTGAAGGTGAAGATCCAGAGTCGCGTGAGTCGTCGGACGCGATGACCTGGGCGACCGACCAGGCGACATGCTGCGCGACGGCGCAAAGGCATCGTGTAGGTGCCCACTGCGGGTCCGCGGCTTTGTGCAAGGGCAGAGTTCCTTGCATCATTTCACCGCTGGTCAACATGTGTCTGTGGACATGTCTTCCAGGGTGTCGTCCTCCGGGGCTGGGGCCGTGCTCCGGCCGTATCGGAGCTGGCAGAAGTCGCGCAGCCGCTGCGCCATGTTCAGCAGCATTGCGCTTCCATGGTGATCCCTCCGCCAGGCGGCGTAGAGGTGGAATCGGAGAGCCTGCCCCCGTTCGTCGAGAATCCTCAGGGGGTGCAGAGCGAAGTGTGTGTCGTCCGAGAGGACCGCGACTCCTCGTCCGGCTGCGGCCAGGGCCTGCGCCAGCCTTCCCTGTGAGACTTCAATGGTGTTGCGGGGTGCAAGGTTCGCGAGGTTCAGTGCGGCGTCGAGCATCTGTCGGGATTTCTGCATTGTTGGCACGAGGATCAGCGCCTGTTCACACAGAGACCCGAGGTCGATCGAGTCTCGAGACGCCCATTCGTGTGACCGGGGCACGCAGGCCCAGATGGGAAGTGTGGCAAGCAGAAGTGACGCATGGTCATTGGCCGCTCGCTGTGGCGTGATGATCAGATCGTGATCGGAGCTGTCCTTGGTGATCTCTGGGCTGAGCGCAATCTCGGAGACGTGCGGGGTCGGGTCGTTCTGGGAGAAGGTCGCGACGAATGGGGCAACGATGTCGATCAGGGTGGTCTGCGGCGCACCGATCGTGAGGTTGCGCATGGTGCCTGAGGCGAGCGTCTCGGCGATCATCTCGGCGTGGCTGTGGACGCGCAGCACCTCTCGGCTGACCGAGAGGAACTCTGCGCCCTCTGACGTGAGGAT
Organism: Nesterenkonia aurantiaca; assembly: GCF_004364585.1. GTDB lineage: Bacteria > Actinomycetota > Actinomycetes > Actinomycetales > Micrococcaceae > Nesterenkonia > Nesterenkonia aurantiaca. The sequence goes on from NZ_SOAN01000002.1 coordinate 282,269, forward strand.
CAGTCGATTGCCCCCGCGGCGGAACAGCTGAAGTCCGAGGTTCTTCTCGAGCTCCCTGATCTGTCGGGAGAGCGCTGGCTGGGTGATGTGCAGGGTCTCTGCGGCCGCTGACACAGTCCCCTCATCAGCGACAGCGGCGAAGTACCTGAGCAGTCTATGGTTCACCTATCCAGCATCCCATGCGCTTAAGGCATGGTTTGTATCAGCACTAGGCATTCGACAGCATGCTCCCGCCTAGGTGACCATCAGATCAATGGTCATCTGACCCCCACCGTGTAAGGAGTGCCCCATGGAACAGACTCGACGCCTCATTACTGAGCTGCCTGGCCCGAAAGCTCGCGCGCTGATGGAGCGGCAGGACGCTGCGGTGGCCCGCGGTGTCTCCACCTTGATGCCCACCTTCGCCGTCCGAGCCCAGGACGGGATCCTTGAGGATGTCGACGGGAACCAGCTCATCGACCTCGGGGCGGGCATCGCCGTCACAAGCGTTGGAGCCAGTGCGCCGAAGGTGGTCGAGGCAGTGCAGCGGCAGGTCGCTGAGTTCACCCACACCTGCTTCATGGTGACCCCCTATGAGGGCTACGTGGCCGTGGCCGAGAAGCTCGCGGAGATCACCCCCGTCTCAGGTCCGGTGCGCACCGCACTGTTCAATTCCGGCGCCGAGGCGGTGGAGAATGCGGTCAAGATCGCCAGGGCGTACACCGGGAAGCAGGCCGTCGCGGCCTTCGACCATGCCTACCATGGACGCACCACGCTCACGATGGCGCTCACGGCCAAGTCGATGCCGTACAAGCACAGCTTCGGCCCTTTCGCTCCCGAGATCTACCGGGTGCCGGGCTCCTACCCATACCGGGACCAGCTCGATGGTCATACGGCCGCGGCCCGCGCCATCGCGCAGCTGGAGACGCAGATCCGCGCCGAGAACCTTGCGGCGGTCATCATGGAACCGATCCAGGGTGAGGGCGGATTCATCGTTCCAGCACCCGGGTTCCTGAAGGATATCGTTCAGTGGTGCAACGCGAACGATGTCGTGTTCATCGCGGACGAGATCCAGACGGGATTCGCCCGCACCGGTCGTTGGTTCGCCTCAGAATACGAGGACGTGCAGCCAGACATCATCACCACGGCCAAGGGCATCGCCGGAGGCATGCCGCTCTCGGCGGTCACTGGACGGGCAGAGATCATGGACGCGGCTCACCCTGGGGGTCTCGGGGGAACCTACGGCGGAAACCCCGTCGCATGTGCAGCCGCCCTGGCTGCCATCGAGACGATCGAAGAGGGTCGTCTGGATCAGGAGGCGCTGCGGATTGAGAAGCTGGTCCTCGCGCATCTGGAGGAGATCCAGCGCCAGGACCCCCGCATCGGAGAGATCCGCGGGCGAGGGGCGATGCTTGCCTTTGAACTTGTAGATCCCCAGACTCAGGCACCCGACGCGGCGCTGACCTCCGCGGTCGCGTCCGCGGCGCGCCAAGCGGGTGTCATCGCCCTGACCTGCGGGACCTATGGCAATGTGGTTCGGCTGCTTCCCCCTCTGACCATCAGCGACGAGCTGCTCGAAGAAGGCCTCACAGTCATCACCGACGCGCTCACCGCAGCCTGAGCTCGCCGGTCTCCCCATCCGCCACCTCGCGCCAGGTCCTCCGGCTCGGACGTGCCGTGGCGCCGATCAGAAAGTCTCATAGATGAACAGCTCAGACCAGACCCCGCTCACGCAGGGGGTGCAGGACCGCATAGACGCCTTGCTCGCTGCCACCCCTAAGGGGCTCCTCATCGATGGCGTCTGGGGGGAGTCCTCTGACGGCTCGACCTTCGAGGTGGAGAACCCGGCCACCCAGGAGGTCATCGCGACGATGTCCTCGGCCACCGAAGAAGATGCCCGTGCGGCCATGGACGCGGCTGCCGCGGCCCAGGAACCATGGGCGAGGACCCCGGTCCGGGAGCGGGCGGAGATCCTGCGGCGAGCCTTCGATCTGGTCCAGGAGCGGGCCGAGGAGCTCGCACTGCTGATGACCCTCGAGATGGGCAAGCCTCTGGCCCAGTCCCGGGGGGAGGTCGCCTACGGTGGAGAGTTCCTGCGCTGGTTCTCTGAGGAGGCCGTCCGTGATTATGGCCGATACGCCCAGACCCCCGAGGGCAGTCTGCGCATGCTGGTCACGCGGAAGCCAGTCGGGCCCTGCCTGCTGATCACTCCGTGGAACTTCCCGCTGGCCATGGCGACCCGCAAAGTAGCCCCCGCGGTCGCCGCAGGCTGCACGATGGTTCTGAAGCCCGCTGCGTTGACGCCGCTGACCGCGCAGTATTTCGCTCAGATCATGCTTGATGCAGGACTTCCCGATGGCGTGCTCAACGTCGTCTCGACCAATAATGCCTCAGCAATCTCCGAACCGATCATGCGGGACCCCCGGCTGCGCAAGGTCTCCTTCACCGGCTCCACGCCGGTGGGCAAGCACCTGATGAAGCTGGCTGCCGAGAACGTGCTGAGAACTTCCATGGAGCTCGGCGGCAACGGACCGCTGATCGTCTTCGAGGATGCAGATCTGGACAAGGCCGTCGCAGGGGCGATGGCGGCGAAGATGCGCAATATGGGTGAGGCCTGCACGGCGGCGAACCGCCTGCTGGTCCATGAATCGGTGGCTGATGAGTTCGTCGCCCGGCTCGCTGAGAAGATGTCTGTGCTGACGCTGGGTTCCGGGCTCGAGGACGGTGTCGATGTCGGGCCGCTGATCGATGCCAGGGCTTGCGAATCGATGGAATCGCTCGTGGCCGATGCTGTTGGCGGCGGTGCGCAGGTGGTCACCGGTGGCAGGCGCGCAGAAGGCGCCGGGTACTTCTTCGAACCGACGGTGCTGCGTGACGTCGCCTCGGATGCCCGGGTGCTCCGGGAAGAGATCTTTGGTCCAGTCGCCCCGGTAATCACATTCCGCGATGAAGCCGAAGCGGTGGCTCTGGCCAACAGCACCGAGTACGGCCTGGCCTCTTACGTATTCACCGAGAACATCTCGCGTGGCCTGCGCATCGGAGACCGCGTCGAGTTCGGCCTGATGGGGCTCAACGTGGGCGTGATCTCCAACGCAGCCGCCCCCTTCGGCGGTGTGAAACAGTCCGGACTGGGCCGCGAGGGAGGAGCGGAAGGCATCGCGGAGTACACCAGCACCCAGTACATCGGGGTGGAGAATCCCTGGGGCACTCTCTGAAAGATGCGGGCGGTCTGGCAGCACCGCATCGGGGAAGCTCTGTATCGGCGCCCATAGGTGCCGGCGCCGATTAGCTCCGAAGCCTCGGCCGTAATCGTGCCAGCAGCACCTTTCTATACGTCTCCGAGATTCAGGCGTATCAATGAGGTATGAAGGCACTCCTTGCGGGCCTCAGACGCTATCCGATGGTCCTGGCGACCCTTGCCGTCGGTTTGCTCGGCGGTGCCTTGGAGCTGAGTGCTCAGGGACCTGCGGCTCGCTGGCTGATCTCCGGATTCGCCGTGGTCATCGCGCTGCTGCAGGTCCGTCGAATGGTCAAGGACCTGCGCGCCGGAACCTACGGCATCGACCTGCTCGCGGTCACCGCCATCGGCTCCACCGTAGCGGTGGGGGAGTATTGGGCCGCACTGGTGGTCTGCCTGATGCTCTCCGGCGGCGAGGCGCTCGAGGACTACGCCGCCGGCCGTGCCCGCCGGGAGCTGACCGGCCTGCTGGAGAACGCCCCGCACACCGCGCACCGGCTGGGCCCGGAGAGCGGCCCCGACAGCGGCCCCACAGATATCCCGGTGGAAGCGGTCCGCGTCGGTGACCGGCTGCTGGTGCGGCCCTTCGAGGTGGTGCCGGTGGACGGCGTGCTCACCTCTGCCGCCGCCACCTTCGATGAGTCCTCACTCACCGGGGAATCGCTGCCCGTGGAACGTGTCCGCGGCGAGGACCTGCTCTCCGGAGTCGTCAACGGCGGTGAAGCCATCGAGGTGCGCGCCACCGCCGGCGCCTCGGAGTCCCAGTACCAGCGGATCATCGCGCTGGTCCGAGAGGCCCAGGAATCCAAGGCCCCCTTCGTCCGGCTCGCCGACCGGGTCGCGGTGCCCTTCACCCTCGGCGCGCTGGGACTGGCCGCCGGGGCCTGGGCGCTCTCCGGGGACCCCGCACGCGCAGCCGAGGTGCTCGTCGTCGCGACGCCCTGCCCGCTGATCATCGCGGCGCCGGTGGCGTTCATGGCGGGCATGTCCCGTGCGGCCAGCAACGGGATCATCGTCAAGAGCAGCGGCACGCTGGAACAGCTGGCTCGGGTGAGGACCGCCGCCTTCGACAAGACCGGCACCCTGACCCACGGCAGGCCAGAGGTGACCCAGGTCCACGCGCTCGGCCTCGCCCCAGAGCTGATGCTCGCGCTCGCCGCGGGAGTCGAGCAGTACTCCTCGCATCCACTGGCCGCCGCCGTGGTCGCCGCCGCCCGCGCCGGCGGAGCAGGCGTGCCGCCCGCGGAGGAGGTCACCGAAGTCCCGGCCAACGGGGTGCGTGGGACGGTGGAGGGTCGCGTCGTGCTGGTCGGCAGCGTCCGGTTCATCGCCCGGGAGACCGGCTCGACCCCGGACACCCCGCCGGTGGGGCACAGCGGGGTCCACGTGGCCGTGGACGGCCGCTACGCGGGCTATATCGCCCTGGCCGACGAGCTGCGCCTGGAGACCCGGGCCACGATGTCCTCGCTGCACCGGGCGGGGGTGAACACCACGATGATGCTCACCGGCGACGGAGAGCACGTGGCCCGCCATATTGCGCAGCAGGCCGGCATCGACGACGTGCGCGCCGACCTGCTGCCCGAGGACAAGGTCACCGCGGTGCAGGCCGCGCAGCCGCGGCCCGTGATGATGGTGGGCGACGGGGTCAACGATGCGCCGGTGCTTGCGGTCGCCGACGTCGGGGTGGCGATGGGGGCGCGCGGCTCCAGCGCCGCCAGCGAGTCCGCCGACGTCGTCATCACGGTCGATGACCTCGGCCGCAGTGCACGCGCGGTGCACATCGGTCGGCGCACCATGCGGGTCGCCTGGCAGGCGATCTGGATCGGCGTGGGCATGTCCGTGGTGCTGATGCTCATCGCCGCGGCCGGCCTGCTCCCGGCCATCGTCGGTGCCTGGCTGCAGGAGGTGGTCGACCTCGCCTGCATCCTGTGGGCGCTGCTGGCGATGCGCCCGAGCCGGTCGGAGCGGACCGAATCCACCCGGATGGCGCGGGAGCTGGCGGCCGCTGGCACGGCGCCGGGGGACCCCGCGGCGGCGCTGCGGTGAGCGGTGCCCGGGGCAGTGATGACGCCGTTCGAAAGAATCTTTGAGAATCTGCGTGCCGCGAGGCGCTCACCGCCACCACCAGTCAGCTCCTCGGCGCCGGGGACGCCGAGGACGCCGAGGCCACCGTGGTCGACATCGTCACCCAGGGATCCGAGGTGCTGATCTTCATCGACATGTACACCGACGGCTCACGCCCCGCAGGAGACATCGTTGAGGACGTCTACGACCGGGTGCACAGCCTGGTCGCCGCCGAACAGCGAGACTCCACGACCTTGAAGATACGGATTCTCGGGATCACCCGGGATCACCAGCGATCACCGAGCGCAGGCAGCCCGCTTGCGGCTCAGCGGAGCCCGTTCTCGCTGAGCCAGTCCTCCGCGATGCCCCGAATGTTCTCACCGTCGGTGGCGCGCTGATTCATGGTCATGAGGTCATCGGTGCTCAGCTCGGCCGAGACGGCGTCCAGCGCCTCTGCGACCTCTTCCGTGGCGGCCCCCTCCGAAAGGATCGGCAGAATGTTCTCCGCGGCGAAGAGCGACTGGTCATCTTCGAGGACCACGAGCTCGTTCTCCTCGACCTGGGGATCGGTGCTGAAGAGGTTGGCCACGTCGATCTGCCCGCTGGTGACCGCGGTCAGCGTCAGCGGTCCGCCCGCGTCGAGGACCTGGAAGTCCTGGAACTCGAGTCCGTAGACGTCCTGAAGCCCGACCACGCCGTTGTGCCGGTCGATCCACTCGGGCGGTCCGCCCAGGACGAGCTCCTCAGCGTGCGGCTCGAGGTCCGAGAAGGTCTCCAGCTCGTACTCCTCGGCGGTCTCCTGCGTGACCGCAAGGACGTTGCGGTTCTGCGCCTCGGCGGCGTCGAGGCCTGCCAGGCCGCGCTCCGGGAGCAGCTCCTGGAGCGCGGCGAGCACGTCCTCGGTCTCAGTGGCCTCGGACTCGGCGTCCAGGTGCATCATCAGCGCCCCGGCGTAGTCCGGGACCAGATCGATGGAGCCATCCTGGACCGCCTCGATATAGACCTCCCGGCTGCCGATGTTGAAGTTCTCGGACACCTCGATCCCGGCGTCCTGCAGCGCGAGCGAGTAGATGTTCGCGATCAGCTGGCTCTCCGGGAAGTCCGCCGAACCGATGGTGACGGCGCCCGGTTCGGAGGCGTCACCGCCAGCGGCGTCGTCGTTCTCCAGGGGATCTCCGCCACAGGCGGAAAGGGTCAGCAGGCCGGCTGCTGCCACAGCGGCGGAGGTCAGGCTCAGTCGTCTCAAGGGTTCTCCTGTGCGGGTGCGGATGTCGTTGTCTGGAGTGCTCTGGTGTGTGGGTGTGTGGATGCCTGGGTGTGTGGAAGCAACGGTGGGGAAGCCTCGGTGTCGGGGCTGGCCCTCAGGTCGCCGGCGCGGCGCCCGCGGTGACCTTTAGGCGCCGCTCGGAGCGGCGCAGCCCCGGAGAGATCGTCAGGCGCCCGGCGAGCAGGAACCCCAGCTCCAGGACGAGCGCGACGACGGCGACGAGTGCGGCGCCGGCCGCCATCTGGCCGAAGTCGTTGTTCGCGCGCCCATCGATGATGTACCGGCCCAGCCCGTTGAGTGAGACATAGGCGGCCACGGTGGCGGTGGAGACGATCTGCAGCATGGCGCCGCGGACGCCCGAGATCATGAGCGGCAGCGCGCAGGGAAGCTGGACCCGGGTCAGGACCTGCATCGGGGTGTAGCCGAGCCCGGTGGCGGCGTCCACGGCGCTGCGGTCTGCGGTCTGGATCCCGGTGGAGGTCCCGGTGAGGATCGAGGGGATGGCCAGCAGCACCAGGACCAGGATGGCCGGCGCGGTGAACACCAGCGAGCTGCTGAACAGCGGGGCGGCGAGCATCACCACGACGATCAGCAGACCCAGGGTCGGGAGCGCGCGCAGCGCATTCGCCATCCCCGCCACGACGGCCTCGCCGCGTCCGGTGTGCCCCACGTAGATCCCCAGCGGGACGGCGATCGCGAGCGCGAGGCCGAGTGCGATGAGCGAGTTGAGCAGGTGATATCCGATCCGGACCGGGATCCCGGTGCTCCCGCTCCAGTTCCCCGGATCCGCGAAGAATTCGATGAGTCCGCTCATGACAGGACCCCCTTGCCGGATCCCTCGGAGGGTGATGGCCGGCTCGGGCCTGTGGTGGCGCCCGCGCTGGCGGGCCGGGTCTTGGTGGCGCTGGCGGACCGGGCCGTGACGGACCGGGCTGCGGCTGGCCGCCAGGGGGTCAGCATCCGGGAGAGCCCGAGGATGAGCAGGTCCAGGACCACGGCGATCAGCAGGCACAGGATGATGCCGGTGACGATCGGGGTCATCAGGCCCAGCGAGTAGCCCTGGGTGAAGAGCGAGCCGAGCTGCTGGACGCCGATGATCGCGGCCATGGTGACGATGCTGATGTTCGAGACCACGGCCACCCACAGCCCGGCCAGGATCACCGGCACCGCGACCGGAAGCTGCACCCGGGTGAAGCGTTGGAAGGCGCGATACCCCATCGCCTCAGCGGCCTCCACCGTCTCGCGGGGCACTGCGGCGAGGCCGTCGGCGACCACCCGGACCATCAGGGCCAGGGTGTAGATGGTCAGCGCGATGACCACGTTGATCGGGTCCAGGATCTGGGTGCCGATCACTCCGGGCAGCAGGACGAAGAAGGCCAGGGAGGGGATGGTGTAGAACAGCCCCGAGGTGCCGACGATCAGCCCGTAGAGTCGCGGAACCTGGTGGGCCCACCAGCCCAGCGGCAGTGCCAGGGCCAGTCCCACCACGGTGGGGATCAGCGTGAGCCAGAGGTGCGCGAGCGTCAGCTCCAGGATCCAGGAGAGGTTGGAGCTGAGCCAGGTCAGGTTCACGACGCGGCCCGGGTGGCGGCTGCGGCACCCTTGGCGCGGCGGATGGCTGCGACTACGTCGTCGGTGCTGACCACCCCGAGCAGGGCGCCCTCGGCGTCGGTGACGATCCCGTCCCCGTTGGGGCTTGAGAGGGCGGCGTCGAGGAAATCGCGCAGCGGTGCGCCGAGCGAGGCGGTGGAACCGGCGTGGTTGATGGCGGAGTCCTGCAGTGCGGCGCCCACCTGGTCACGGTGCGCCCAGCCGATGGGACGACGCTGGGCGTCGACGGCGACGAGCCACCCGTCCGGGCGGAAGCGCAGCGCCTCGGCAGCTTCGCCGAGCACCGCAGACGCCGTCTGCAGGATCGGGGTGTGTTCATCTGCCCCGGTGAAGCCGAGCGAACGGTACCCGCGTGAGCGGCCCACGAAGTTCGCGACGAAGGCGTCGGCCGGATCCCGGAGCAGCACCTCCGGTGACGCGACCTGGGCGAGGTGACCGCCCTGGCGCAGCACCGCGATCTGATCGCCGAGGATGAGCGCCTCATCGATGTCGTGGGTGACCAGGACGATGGTCTTGCCGATGCGCTCCTGGAGCCGGAGGAACTCCTGCTGCAGCTGGGCCCGGACGATCGGGTCCACCGCGCTGAAGGGTTCATCCATCAACAGGAACGGCGGGTCGGTGGCCAGGGCCCGGGCCACTCCCACGCGCTGCTGCTGGCCGCCGGAGAGCTGCCAGGGATACCTCTGCGCCAGCGACTCATCCAGTCCCACCAGCTCAAGCAGCTCCATGGCCCGTTCTCGTGCCGGGGACTTCTTGGTCCCGAGCAGCCGGGGGAGTGCACCGACGTTGTCGACCACGGTGCGGTGCGGGAAGAGCCCGGCGTTCTGGATGACGTAGCCGATCCGACGGCGCAGCTCGACCTTGTCGATGCCGGAGGTGTCTTCGCCGTCCATGGTGATGCTGCCCGAGGTGGGATCGATCAACCGGTTGATCATCCGCATCGAGGTGGTCTTCCCGCAGCCGCTGGGCCCGACCAGCACGGTGATCTCGCCCTGCGGAGCCTCGAGGCTCAGGCTGTCGACGGCCACGGTGCCGTCCGGGTAGGTTTTCGACACCTGGTCGAAGACGATCATCCGGGTTCTCCTTGTCTCCTCCGAGCCCATGGGACACCGGACGATCGTTCCTGACCTGCGATGAGACACCCCTGGGTTCCGGGGTGGGGGCCTCGCTCAGCGGTCGCAGCGTCGAGGCGAGGTGGGCTCAGGAGCCGTAGCGATTGGTCAGCAGCACGCCGCCGCCGTCGACGCCCTTGGCGCCCTGCACGAAGTCCAGGCCGGCGTCGGCCACTCGGGACTCCTCGGGACGGTAGGCGCTGACCTCGCCCATCACCCAGGCGGTCTGGCCCGAGGCGGTGAGGTGAGCCACGGCGTCCTCGGCCCTCTCGGCGGAGACCACCGCGACCATGCCCACACCGAGGTTCAGCGTGCGCTCCAGATCGGCCTGTGGGACCGAGCCCAGCCGGGCGATCAGCGAGAACACCGCGGGCCAGGACCAGGTCGAACGGTCCACGGTGGCCATCAGCCCCGCGGGCAGCACGCGCGCCAGGTTGGCCGCGAGGCCACCGCCGGTGACGTGGCTGAACCCGCGCACCGGAGCCTCGGGGGAGATCTCACCCTCGGTCGGGTCGCCGTTGAGCGCGGTGACCAGGTCCAGGCAGGGCGTGGTGTAGAGCCGGGTGGGTTCCAGCAGCTCCTGGCCCAGCGTGCGGCCGAACTCCTCGACCTCGCGCTCGTAGCCCCAGCCTGCGGAGGAGACCACGCGGCGGACCAGCGAGTAGCCGTTGGAGTGGATGCCGGAGGAGGCCATGCCGATGATCACGTCTCCGGCGCGGACCCGCTCCGGGCCCAGCACGGCGGAGGCGTCCACGACGCCGGTGGCCGCGCCCGCGACGTCGTACTCATCTTCGGCCAGCAGTCCGGGGTGCTCGGCGGTCTCCCCGCCGATCAGCGCGGTGCCGGTCTCGGCGGCGGCCTTGGCGATCCCGGAGACCACCGCGGCGATCCGGGCGGGCTCCACCTTGCCGGTGGCGATGTAGTCGGTCATGAACAGCGGCTTCGCGCCCATCACCACGATGTCATCGACCACCATGCCGACCAGGTCGAAGCCGATGGTGTCGTGGATGTCCATCGCCTGGGCGATGGCCACCTTGGTGCCGACCCCGTCGGTGGAGGTGGCCAGCAGCGGCCGGGGCAGCCGCTTGAGCTCGGAGGCGTCGTAGAGCCCGGCGAAGCCGCCCACACCGCCGAGCACCGCCGGGGTGTGAGTGGCCTCGATATGGGCCTTCATCAGCTCCACGGCGCGGTCACCGGCCTCGACGTCGACTCCGGCGGAGGCATAGGTGATCGGAGCGCCGGAGCTGGTCTCGGCGCTGGTGTTCTCAGAAGTCACTTCTTGGCCTCCGCGAGGGGGATTTCGTCGATTTCGAATTCGGCATCGGGTCCTGGGTCGCAGCCGCCGCCAGGGTTCTGCGAGGAATCGGCCGGCTGCTCCAGCAGCATCTTCCCCCGGCGGCTCTCCGGCGGAAGCTTGATCGGGTAGACCCCGGAGAAGCAGGCGGTGCACAGGGTGGAGCGGGGCTGCTGGGTGGCGGCGATCATCCCGTCCTCGGAGATGTAGGCCAGCGAGTCGGCCCCCACCGCCTGGGTGATCTCGTCCATGGTGGCGCCGTTGGCGATCAGCTCGGCCCTGGAGGCGAAGTCGATCCCGTAGAAGCAGGGCCATTTCACCGGTGGGGAGGAGATCTTCACATGGATCTCGGCGGCGCCGGCCTCCTTGAGCATCCGCACGATCGCACGCTGGGTGTTGCCGCGCACGATCGAGTCATCCACGACCACCACGCGCTTGCCGCGGACCACATGGTCCTGGACGTTGAGCTTGAGCCGGATCCCGAGCTGGCGCAGGGTCTGCGAGGGCTCGATGAAGGTCCGACCGACATAGGCGTTCTTGATGAACCCCTGCGCGAACGGGAGCCCGGAGGCCTCGGCGTAGCCCACCGCCGCCGGGGTTCCGGATTCGGGGACCGGAATCACGATGTCGGCGTCGTGGGTGTCCTCGCGGGCCAGCTGGCGGCCCATCTCGACCCGGGACTCATAGACCGAGCGGCCATTGATGTTGGCATCCGGGCGGGCCAGGTAGACGTATTCGAAGACGCAGCGCGAAGGGTTGGCGGCGGCGAAGCGGTGGGAGCGCACGCCGTCGGAGTCGATGGCGATCAGCTCGCCGGGCTCGATCTCGCGGATCACCGAGGCGCCCACGGTGGCCAGCGCCGACTGCTCCGAGGCGACCACCCAGCCGCTGGCGAGGCGTCCCAGCACCAGCGGGCGCACGCCGTGCGGATCCCGGGCGGCGTAGAGCGTGTTCTCGTTCATGAACACCAGGCAGAATGCGCCCTCCAGGGTGGGCAGCAGCGCCATCGCCTGAGCTTCGAGGCTGTCTCCGGGCTGTTCCTTCAGCAGCGCGGTCACCAGCGCGGTGTCGGTGGTGTTGCCCTGGTTGAGTTCGCCGAAGTCGGCACGTCCGTGGCGTTCGATGATCCGGTCGCGCAGATCTGCGGAGTTCGTCAGGTTGCCGTTGTGGCCCAGGGCCACGGTGCCGTGCGGGGTGTCCCCGAGGGTGGGCTGGGCGTTGGACCACTGGCTGGCCCCGGTGGTGGAGTAGCGGCAGTGCCCGACGGCGATGTGCCCGGTCAGCGAGTTCAGCGTGGACTCGTCGAAGACCTGGGAGACCAGGCCGAGGTCCTTGTAGACCCGGATGCTCTTGCCGTCGGAGGCGGCGATCCCGGCAGACTCCTGGCCGCGGTGCTGCAGCGCGTAGAGCCCGTAGTAGGCCAGTTTGGAGACTTCCTCTCCGGGTGCCCAGACGCCGAAGACACCGCATTCGTCCTGCGGCAGCGGGTCCTCGTCGAGGAGATTGAAGTTCAGCCGACCATCATTCCGGGTCATGCGCAGGAGTCCTCTCTGCAGAGTCGAGCTTCTGCAGGTCATAAGTGCGGGTGCGCTTCCGAGAGCGCCAGTCGATGAACAGCCAGGTCACAGCGCCCAGGGCGAGGCCAGGCATCGCGAAGGCGACGGTGAGATAGCCCAGCGAACCGCCGAGCGAATAGTCATCAGCCGGTCCGGTGACCAGCACGACGACGACGGCGGCCAGCACGGCCGCGAACACACCTGCGATGAGGAAGGGGCTCAGTCTGGGGGTGGGACGAACGGTCACCTGCCGAGGCTCCGACTCGCCGGACTGCTCGCGTGAAGACATATCCCACATGCTACCGGCCCAGCCTGGGTGCCTGGCACCTGCGAACTGGTGCTCGGGTTGATCGGCCGCAGCGGCGGGGCCGGGGAGGGTTCACCGGTGGCGCGGCAGCAGGGGCAGCAGCGCCGAGAGGTCCGCGCGGGTGCCGGAGGCGGAGATCCGCCCGGCGGCACTGGCGCTCGCCCAGCCGGTGGCCCCGGTGGCGAGCTCCAGCCAGTCCTGCGGGGCGAGTTCGACCACGTTGGGCGGGGTACCCCGGGAGTGGTTGGGCCCCTCGATGCACTGGGTCACCCCGAAGGGCGGGACCCGGACCTCCACGGAGTTCCCCGGGGCCAGCTCGGCAAGCTCCTCGAGGCAGTACCGCACGGCAGCGGCCACGGTCCTGCGGTCGGAGTCTCCTGACTCCCACGCGCGGACCGCGGCCCTGCCGTCCTCGGCGCTGATGCGACGTCGTGGCATGCTCAGCGGCTCATCATCCGGCGATCTTGACCAGACGCCGGTTGACGAACTCCGCCATGCCGTAGGGGCCGAGCTCGCGGCCCACGCCGGAGCGCTTCACACCGCCGAAGGGCAGCTCGGCGGAGGTGCCGGCGGGCTCGTTGACGAAGATCATGCCGGTGTGGATCTGCTCGCCCACCCGCTGGGCGTGGGCGACGTCGGTGGCGAACACCGAGGCTGAAAGGCCGTACTGGGTGTCGTTGGCCAGTGTCACAGCCTCTTCCTCGTCGGCGACCTTGTAGACCATGGCCACCGGTCCGAAGAGCTCTTCGCCGTAGGCGCGCATCTCTGGGGTGATCCCGGTCAGCAGGGTGGGCTGGTACCAGGCGCCCCCACGCTGGTCGAAGTCTCCGCCCAGGTGCAGGGTGGCGCCCTTCTCCACGGCGTCATGGACCTGCTCGTGGAGATCCTCGGCGGCCTGCACCGAGGACATCGGGCCGATGAACGCCTCCTCGGAGAGCGGATCGAGCAGCTCGATCTTCGAGAGCGCCTGCTGGAACTGCTCGAGGAACTCGTCGTAGAACTCCGCCGGGACGATGACACGCTTGGCGGCGTTGCAGGCCTGCCCGGCGTTGGCCATCCGGCCCTGGACCGCGCCCTTGACCGCCTGGGGCAGGATCTCGCGATCCAGCACCAGCAGCGGGTCGTTGCCGCCGAGCTCCAGGACGACCTTCTTCAGGTGCTCCCCGGCGGTGGCGGCGACCTTGGTGCCGGCGCGCTCGGAGCCGGTCAGCGAGATGCCCGCGACGCGGGGGTCCGGGATCACGATGTCGGCGATCTGCCCGCTGGAGGCATACACGTTGGTGTAGGCGTGCTCCGGGAAGCCGGCGTCCCGGAAGATCTGCTCCATCGCCGCGGCGGACTCGGGGCACTGTGAGGCGTGCTTGAGCATGATCGTGTTGCCGATCATCAGGTTCGGCACCGCGAAGCGGGCCACCTGGTAGTACGGGAAGTTCCACGGCATGATGCCCAGAAGCACGCCGAATGGGCGGCTCTGCATCACGGCGCTGCCGTCCGGGGCGTCGGTGATCGGTTCATCGGCGAGGAACTCGGCGCCGTGGTCGGCGTAGTAGTGGAAGATCGAGATCACGATGTCGAGCTCGGAGCGGGCCTGCTTCATCGGCTTGCCCATCTCGCGGGTGATGATCGTGGCCAGCTCGTCCTTGCGCTCCTGGTAGATCGCGGCCGCGCGGCGCAGCAGCTCGGCGCGCTCGGAGAGCTCGGTCTTCGACCAGCTGGTGAAGGTCTCGGCGGCGTGATCGAGCGTCTCGCGGAGCTGATCGTCGGTGAGGGTGGCGAACTCCGCCTCGACCTCACCGGTGGCTGGGTTGGTGACTTTGTAGTCGGCCATGGGAATCTGTGCCTCGCTTTTCAGTGGTCGATAGGTGACCTGTCCGCCGACGCGGCGGACTTCATCGACGGTATGGCTCCGCGCGGTGCGGCACAAGCCGATCGGGCGCTGAGCGGGGGTAGTTCACCACTGCGCGAAACCGGAACGATCTGAGGAATATAAACAGCGTGCAGCACACCTGTTCCGGGAGGTCTCGCCGGGAGCCCTTGCCGCAGCGGCGGCGGGGCCTGGAACCGGGGTTCAGAGGCGTTCGAGCAGCGCCGGGGCCAGCCGGATGCTGCCCACCTGCTCCGCGCCGAGGCCACCGGTGATCGGCTTGACGATCTTGCGCAGCACCGGTCCCAGGGCGTCGAGCTCGATCACGCCGCGGGCCGCGAGCATGCTCAGTGCCACCAGGTTCGTGGCGCGGGAGGACCCGTCGAGGACCTTGACCGCGACGGCGGTGCCGTCCGGCGCCCCGACCACCAGGACGCCCTCGGCGCCGAGCTTCGCGGTCAGGCCCAGCTCCTCGAGCACCAGGGTGTTGGCCTCGCCGCGACCATGCACCGCCCACGGGTAGTCCAGCATCGCCTGGTTCACCGTGAACGCGTGGACCTCGGCGTCTCGGCGCGAGGTGGCGGCGGTGAGCTTGGAGAAGCCGCGGGCCAGCCCGGTCAGCGAGAGCGCCGGGGCGGGCGCGCCGCAGCCGTCGACCCCGACCACGGTGGGGGTCTCGCCGCAGTACTCGGTGATCACGTCCATGATCACCCGCTGCAGCGGGTGGGAGCGCTCGAGGTAGGTGTTGAGCCGCCAGCCGTTGGTGCGGGTCGCGGCCAGGAACGCTGCATGCTTGCCGGAGCAGTTGAAGGCCAGCGGGGTCTCGGTCTTGCCGGCCTCCAGGTGCACCCGCAGGTCCTGGTGCCGGGCGGGCCAGGCCGCCGGGCACTTCAGCGCCGAGGCGTCGAGGCCCTCGGCGGCGAGGACGCTCGCGGCGAGCTCCTGATGCTTGCGCGAGCCCACATGGGACCCGCAGGCCAGGGCCACCGCCTCCGGGGAGATCAGCGCGCCGGACCGCAGCGAGGCGATGGCCTGGAACGGCTTCAGCGTGGAGCGCGGGAACATCAGCCGCTCAGGAGCGCCGATGGACTCCAGCACCACCCCGTCGGGACCCACCAGCACCGCGGAGCCGATATGTCGGGATTCCACGACGCCGGCGCGGGTCACCACGGCGAGTTCGGCGGACTCCGCGACCGAGGCCGGCTCCAGGCCCGGCTGCTCGAAGGTTCCGGCATCGGATCCGGCGGAGGTCCCGACGGAGGCTCCCGCGGAGGCTCCGGAGGAGGACGGCACCGAGGGTGCAACGGGTGAGCGGCGCGCATCATTCATGGCCTCAGTCTACGGAGTGCGGGCCCCACGCTGCCGGAGCGGACCTGCGTCCGTGTGCCGTTCGATAGGCTGAGCGACGTGAAGGTACTTGTAGTCGGCCCCGGAGGCCGCGAGCACGCCATCGTCCGAGCACTGCTGCGCGATGAAGCAGTCACCACCGTGGAGGCCGCGCCGGGCAATGCCGGCATCGCGGCGCAGGTCCGCTGCCACAGCATCGATGCCCAGGACGGGGCCGCGGTGGCCGCGCTCGCCGTCTCCGGAGGCTTCGATCTGGTGGTCATCGGTCCCGAGGCGCCGCTGGCCGCCGGGGTGGCCGACGCCGTCCGGGCCGCCGGGATCCCGGCCTTCGGGCCCTCCGCCGCCGCCGCGCGGCTGGAGGCCTCCAAGGCCTTCGCCAAGGAGATCATGGCCGCCGCCGAGGTGCCCACCGCCGGAGCGGTGCATGTCACCGACCTCGCCGCCGCGGCCTCCGCGGTGGACCGGTTCGGCGCGCCCTATGTCATCAAGGACGACGGCCTCGCCGCCGGCAAGGGTGTGGTGGTCACCGAGGACCGCGCCGAGGCGCTGGCCCATGCCGAGGCCTGCTTCGCCGCCGGGGGCTCCGTGGTGATCGAGGAGTTCCTCGACGGCCCCGAGGTCTCGCTCTTCGTGCTCTCCGACGGGGTGAACCTGGTGCCGCTGTCCCCGGCGCAGGACTTCAAACGGATCTTCAACGACGACGCCGGCCCCAACACCGGCGGCATGGGCGCCTACACCCCGCTGGACTGGTTGGAGGGCTACACCGAGACCGACGCCGCCGGCGTGCAGCGCGACTTCGTGCAGATCGTGGTCGACACCGTCGCCGCTCCGACCCTGGCCGAGATGTCCCGC
Organism: Nesterenkonia aurantiaca; assembly: GCF_004364585.1. Lineage (GTDB taxonomy): Bacteria > Actinomycetota > Actinomycetes > Actinomycetales > Micrococcaceae > Nesterenkonia > Nesterenkonia aurantiaca. Next base: position 298,760 of record NZ_SOAN01000002.1, read on the forward strand.
CGCGGAACCCCCTTCGTCGGGGTGCTCTACTGCGGGCTCGCCGTCACCTCCCGCGGCGTGCGCGTCATCGAGTTCAACGCCCGCTTCGGCGATCCGGAGACCCAGGCGGTGCTCGAGCGTCTCGCCACCCCGCTGGGTCAGCTGCTGCTGGACTGCTCCACCGGCTCGCTCGGCTCCGCCCGCTCCCTGGACTGGGCGCAGGGCTACGCCGCCGACGTCGTGCTGGCCGCTGCGGGCTACCCGGAGGCCCCGCGCAAGGGTGACCTGATCAGCGGCACCGCGGAGGCCGAGAGCCTCGAGGGTGTGGCCGTGCTGCACGCCGGCACCGCCGCCGACGAGCAGGGCCGGCTGACCACGGCCGGCGGGCGAGTGCTCGCCGTCGTCGGGACCGGGGCGTCGCTGGCCGAGGCCGTGGACCGCGCCTATGCCGGCGTGCAGAAGATCAGCTGGACGGGCGCGCAGCACCGCACCGACATCGCCGCGAAGGCGCTCGCCGGAGAGATCAAGCTCGGCGGGGGACCTCGCGGGTCAGCGGAAGGCGAACCAGCGCGCCCCGCCGAGACCGGGTCCACTGACGCCGGGTCCGTGGCCGCGTCTGAGCAGGAGCTCCCCGGCTGGGTGCACCTGTCCTCCGGGAAGGTCCGCGACCTCTACCGGCCCGCCCCCGGATCGGCCTGGGCCGGACAGGACGTGGTCCTGATGGTCGCCAGCGACCGGATCAGCGCCTATGACCACGTGCTCTCCACGCCCATCCCGGACAAGGGCATCATCCTGACTCAGCTGAGCCTGTGGTGGTTCGACCAGCTCGAGGCGGCAGGGATCTCCCACCACGTGGTCTCGGTGGAGGTTCCCGAGGCCGTGGCCGGACGCGCCATGATCTGCCGAGACCTGCAGATGATCCCGGCCGAATGCATCGCCCGCGGCTACCTCACCGGGTCCGGGCTCGCCGAGTACCGGCAGAACGGCACCGTGACCGGACTTCTGCTGCCGGAGGGCCTCACCGACGGCTCGCAGCTGCCGGAGCCGATCTTCACCCCCTCCTCGAAGGCCGCCCAGGGTGACCACGACGAGAACATCAGCTTCGAGACGCTCACCGAGAACGTCGGAGTCCCGGTGGCGGGGCAGCTGCGCGAGGCGACGCTGCGAATCTACGTCCTGGCCGAGGAGATCTGCCGCGAGGCCGGGGTGATCCTGGCCGACACCAAGCTCGAATTCGGCTTCGACCCGGGCGGGGCGCTCACCGTGGCCGATGAGGTGCTCACTCCGGACTCCTCACGCTTCTGGCCCGCGGAGAGCTGGGAGCCCGGCGCGGCGCAGCCCTCCTTCGACAAGCAGTTCGTCCGGGACTGGCTGACCTCGGACGAGTCCGGGTGGGACCGGAGCTCGAACCAGGCCCCGCCGGCGCTGCCGCAGCGGGTCACCGACGCCACCCGTCAGCGCTACCTGGACGCCTACCAGCGGATCACCGGGACCGAACTGATCTTCTGACCCGCGTTCAGCGGTCGGTGCACTGCCCGGTGGAGACCGTCTCGGAGTAGCGGTCCGGGTCGGTCAGCACCGGCCCGGCCTGGTCTGCGGTGATCGCGAAGCCGACGTTGCTGCCCTCCACGGCGCGGGCGAAGACGACCCCGGCCACATCCCCGGACTGATCGATCAGCGGTCCGCCGGAGTTGCCCTGCCGGACATCGGCGCTGAGCTGGAAGATCTCCAGTGTGCTCGGGGAGCTGCCGTAGATGTTGTTGACCTGCGAGACGTCGCGCGCCTGGACCACCGCGCTGCCCGCGGAGAACGGGCCCCCGGCCGGGTAGCCCATCACGTAGCCGGAGTCCCCGACGTCGAGGCCCTGGCTGATCTGAAGCGGCGCCACATCCAGCCCGTCCACGGCGATCAGAGCCAGGTCGGAGGCCGGATCGAAGTGCACGGCGCGGCCGCTGAGCACCTCACCGTCCGGCATCTCCACAGCGGGCTCAGCCACCCCGGCGATGACATGAGCGTTGGTCACCACACGGGTGGGGGAGACCGCGAAGCCAGACCCTGACTGGGACTGTCCACACTGTTCGGCCACTCCGGTGATCCGACCCACCGAGGCGGCGGAGGCGAGGCCGGCGTCGTTGAGATCCTGGTCCTCGGGCAGCTCCGCAGGTTCGGGCACCAGCTGAGCGATCTCCGGGATGTCAGAGTCCAGCACCGCGGTGCGGACCTGGGCGAACCAGGACTCCGCCTGGTCCGGGACCGCGGAATCGATGGTGCTCAGCACGGTGGACTGCTTCATCGCCTGGTTCACCGCGGGGAAGCCCATGGCGGAGATGGAGAAGGACAGCAGCGCGATGACGAACACGGCGACCACCACGTTGACCAGCCCGCCGACGAGCGAGCTGATTCCGCGCACGGCGCGGGAGTTGAACATCCGCTGGACCTCGGCCCCGGCGGCGGAGCCCAGCCCGTGGCCGGCGGTCACCAGCACGATGACGGCCGCGAGCACCGCGATCACCCGCCAGAGCGGATCAGGGACCCAGGACGCGACCAGCGGGACTGCGAAGAAGGCCGCGGTGGCACCGACCAGGAAGCCGAAGACCCCGCCCAGGGTGGCCCAGACGCCCTTGCGCAGGCCTGCCAGGAGGAAACCGAGCAGCACCACCACCAAGATCACGTCGAGTAGGGTGATTCCCATCGGTGGCGGACTCCTTATGGTTCAGGTGGCTCTGGCTCTGGCTCTTGCGCGGGATCGCGGCGAGGAAATGCGGCTCGGAGCGGCGGTTCGGGACTGCTGCACCGGGGCCGCTGCGTCGAGCCTCGGGCCGCACGGATCGGTCCCCAAAGAATGACATAGAATCCTTGGCCGCTTGCTGAACGTTTCCGCACGTCGAGGCGAACTGGTAACTTCTAAGCAACGAGACTCTGTTATCTCACACATCCAGGAAGAACGGATCGCCCATGGATCTTGAAGTACTGCGCCGCGCACCGCTGTTCGCCACGCTCGACGACGACGTCTTCAGCGCCCTCATCAAAGAGCTCAATGAGGTCGACCTCTCCCGCGGGTCATCGGTCTTCCACGAGGGTGACCAGGGTGATCAGCTCTACTTCATCATCTCCGGGAAGATCAAGCTGGGACGCACCACACCGGATGGCCGGGAGAACCTGCTGGCCGTGCTCGGCCCGGGTGAGATCTTCGGTGAGATGGCGCTGTTCAACCCCGCGCCCCGCACCGCCACAGCCACCGCGGTGTCCGAGACTCGGCTCGCCGGTCTGCGCCACGACAGCCTGCGCAACGTGATCACCACCAACCCCGAGGTCTCGGTCCAGCTGCTGCAGGCCCTGGCCAAGCGACTGACCCGGACCAACGAGTCCCTCGCGGACCTCGTCTTCTCGGATGTGCCCGGCCGTGTGGCCAAGGCGCTCCTGGACCTGGCCGACCGCTTCGGTCGTCCGGCTCCGGACGGCGTGTTGGTGGCCCACGAGCTCACCCAGGAGGAGCTGGCCCAGCTGGTCGGAGCCTCCCGCGAGACCGTGAACAAGGCTCTGGCCGAGTTCGTCCAGCGCGGCTGGCTGCGCCTCGAGGCGCGCGCCGTGGTGATCCTGGACATTCAGCGGATCCGCCAGCGCTCGCGCTGAGCTGAGCCCGCTGGTTTCGCCCAGCACCGACTCCAAAGATGAGTCTGCAGACACAGAAGGAGCGCCCGGCTCAGTGCCGGGCGCTCCTTCTGTGTCTGCCTGCGTCTGTGGGGGAGGCGGGGCTGCGCGACCGGCAGGGATCGCGCAGGATCGCCCGAGGTGCGCCCTGAGGCTATTCCCCGGTGACCCGTGAGGGTGGATAGAACCGCAGGAATTTGCGCACCAGCGAGGCCTGCGCGGCCAGCAGCAGCGCCATGCGGCGCGGGCTGCGGTCGGCCGCGTAGAAGAACGGGTTCCGCCTGCCGCCAGAACGCAGGATCCGGGCGATCCGGCGTCGTCGTTCCGGGTCTGAGACGTAGCGGCTGGCCAGCCAGCCCGGCAGCACGGTGTAGACCGTCTCGGCCTGGTCCTCCACGCGGGTCGTCTCGCCCTCGGCGGAGAGCTCCCCGCGGATGAAGTCCCGCACGTAGTACTCGACCGGGTTGTTGCCAGCACCGGTGATGTAGTAGCTGGAGCGGCCCAGACGCGGGTTGAGCTCGAAGAACTTGGTCTTGCCGTCGCGCGGATCGTATTTCAGGTCGAAGTTCGCGTAGCCCACCCAGTCCAGCTCGGTGAGCAGCTTCTGTGCCTGATCCACGGCTTCGGAGTTCTTCGTCGTGAGGATCACCGAGGGGTTGCCCAGCGCGGCGGGGGAGTGGTCCTCCACCACGGTCTCGCCCCAGGAGGCGAACCTGATCACCGAGTTCTGATCGGCATAGCAGGTGAGTACCCGCATGTTCTGGTCGTCGCCGGGAACCTCCTCCTGCACCACGAAGCTGGCCCGGTACCCGGCGGCGTGGACCTTGCCGAAGAGCTCGGCGAGCTCCTCCGGGGTCTGCACCCGGTGGACCTTGTGCTTGCCCTCGAACTCGGTCCAGTACCAGGCGGTCACATCGGCAGGCTTCGCCCAGACCGGGAAGCTGAGCTCCAGCGGGAGCTGGGCGTCCAGATCGGCGCCGAAGTCCACCACCCGGGTGACCGGATGGTCCACGCCGAGATTCTCGGCCAGCGCGGTGAAGTTGTCCTTCACGGTCGCTGCGTCGAACCGAGCCCGGTCGACATAGGGGACGACCACGTCCTGGCCCAGGTCCTCCGGGTGGGCCTCGCGCAGCTCGATGATCGCCTGCACTGTGGAGTCGATGGCGCCCAGCAGCAGGATCGGAATGCCCTGATCCCGCAGCCGCCGGATCGGGGCGAGGTTCAGCCCGGTGCGCACATGCTCCATCACCGTGCCGTTCTCGATCTCAAGGTGGGTGATGATCTTGGAATGCTTGATCATCCACATCTGGTGCTTCGAGAGCACCAGTGAGGTGATGCCGTAGGCCTCATGGAAGGCGCGGGCCGCGCCATAGGCGCCGGCGTCGCCGCCGATGATCACCGGGGCGAAGCCGACCTCGGCCCAGGCGCGCTCCTGCTCCTGCCACCGCGGGTCCTGGGTCAGGACCGGGGAGGCCTCAGCGGACATGGGCGATGAGGTCGACTTCCACCGGGGTGTCCAGCGGCAGCACCGGCACGCCGACGGCGCTGCGTGCGTGCTGCCCGGCCTCGCCGAAGGCCGCCCCGAGCAGCTCCGAGGCGCCGTTGAGCACCTTGGGCTGACCGGTGAAGCTCGGCACCGAGGCGACGAAGCCGCCGACCTTGGCGATCCGGGTGATCCGGTCGAGGTCGCCCACGGCCGCCTTCAGCGCGCCGATGCAGTTGAGCGCGCACTGCCGCGCGAGCTCATAGGCCTGCTCCTCGGTGACCTCGGCGCCGACCTTGCCGGTCATCGGCAGCGCGCCGTCGATGAAGGGCAGCTGTCCGGAGACATAGACGACGCCGTCGGCGATGACCGCCGGCTGATAGGAGGCCACCGGGGGGACCACCTCGGGAACGCTCAGGCCGAGCTCGGCCAGGCGCGCTTCAACAGCAGAGATCTGCTCAGCCATATGTCTGACTCAGTTTCGCGGGCGCTTGAGGTAGGCGACGGGGGCGTTGCCCTCCGGGCCGGGCAGCACGGTGACCAGCTCCCAGCCGTCCTCGCCCCACTGGTCAAGGATGCCCTTGGTGTTGTGGATGATCAGCGGAATCGTCGCGTATTCCCATTGGGTCTCAGATGCACTCATATTCTCAGACTAACGGACGCCCGCCGCGACCAAGAAGCGTCCGACCCGATCCGCGCCGATCCGCGCCCGGATCCCCGCCCCGATCCGCACCCAGGTCCGTGTGACGTCACCTCCCGCGTGGCTTTGACCTTGCCGCTAGGATGAAGCCCATGGCGTCGCGTAAATCTCCCCTGTTTGATACTGCCACCACGGTCGGCAAGATCATGTCCTTCCTGGGCGTGAGTGCTCTCTGTGGCCTGCTGGCAGCAGGGTTGATCTTTCCGCTGGCAGCCTCCGGAGGCGCCGCCGCGGCCGCCGGCACGGACATCCTCGAGGACATCCCCGCCGAGCTGGCGGAGGAGCCGCTGAGCGTGCCCTCTCACATATACGCCTCCGATGGCACCGAGCTGGCGACCTTCTACGCCGAGAACCGTCAGCCGGTGGCACTGGAGGACATCTCCCAGGAGATGATCGACGCCATCATCGCGATCGAGGACGAGCGCTTCTACGAGCACGGCGGCGTCGACCCCCGCGGCCTGTCCCGCGCGCTGGTGCACAACGCCACCTCGGATTCCCAACAGGGCGCCTCCACGATCACCCAGCAGTATGTGAACAACATGTTGATCAACGCGGTCGTGATCACCGGTGAGGGCCGCCTGACGATCTCCGGCACCGGGGAGAAGACCTACGCCGACAAGCTGCGCGAGATGAAGCTCGCCGTCGCGGTGGAGCAGGAGATGACCAAGGACGAGATTCTCGCGGGCTACCTCAACATCGTGCTGCTCGGTGGCCGCACCTACGGCGTGGAGGCGGCCGCGCAATATTATTGGGGCATCCCGGCCTCTGAGCTCAACGTGGCCCAGTCCGCGGTGCTGGCTGGCATGGTGCAGTCGCCCAACGGCTACAACCCCGAGGTCGACCCCGAGGCCTCCCAGGCTCGCCGGGACATCGTGCTCGGCTCGATGCTCGACGAAGAGGTCATCACCGAGGAGGAGTACGACGAAGCCGTCGCCTCCGGACTCGGACTGGACATCAGCCGCGAAGAGGTCGGCTGCGTCTCCGCCAGCATGGGCGAGTACTTCTGTGACTACGTGCGCCGCGAGATCCTCGCCAGCGACACCTTCGGCCCGGACGAGGCGGCCCGAGAAGAGCTGCTCGACCGGGGCGGCCTGCGGATCACCACCACCCTGGACCCGGACGCGCAGACCGCGGCCGAGGAGGGCGTCATGGAGACCGTTCCCGCCGATGACAGCTCTGGCGCCGGTGCCGCGATCTCCTCTGTGGAGCCGGGGACCGGCAACATCCTCGCCATGGCGCAGAACCGCGTCTTCACCCCGGAGCCGGGCGACGGAAACACCACGTTGAACTACAACGTTGATGCGGAGGACGGCGGCGGCAACGGGTTCCAGCCCGGATCCTCGCTGAAGCCCTTTGTGGTCGCGGCCTATCTCGAAGAAGGCGGGGAGACCGACGACGTCGTCGACGCCTCCGTCGACGAATGGGGTGACACTTCGCGCTGGGAGGCCAGCTGCCTGGAGCGCGGGTACACCACCTCGGACCAGGACTGGACCGTGGGCAACGTCGAGGAAGACTCCAACCGTCGGATGACCATCGACTATGGCGTCTACTTCTCGGTCAACACCGCGACGCTGGCCACCGCTTCGGACATGGACCTCTGCGCGATCACCAACCTCACCGACCGCCTCGGCGTCCACCGGGCCACCGACACCAGCCAGGGGCTCTCCCCGCAGAACCCCTCGTTTGTGCTGGGCACCGATGAGATCGCCCCCCTGACCCAGGCGGCCGCCTACGCGGCCTTCGCCGCCGACGGCACCTTCTGCGAGCCCCGCGCGATCCTGGAGGTCACCGACACCCACGGCAACGAGTACGACGTGCCCGAGGCCAACTGTGATCAGGTCATCGACGAGGACATCGTGGCCCAGGTCAACGACATCACCATCAACATCGCCGAGGGCACCATCGCCGCCGGCGACCCGCCGTTCCCCATGGCCGGTAAGACCGGAACCACCGACGAGGCGGCTCACACCTGGTTCGTCGGGTACTCCTCCGGAGTGTCCACCGCGAGCTGGATCGGCAACCCCGAGAGCAACCAGGGCTACCGCGGACGCACCGTGGCCGGCGAGTTCTACGAAGAGTTCTTCGGCTCCACCCTGGCAGCCCCGATGTGGTTGGACTACATGGAGCAGGTCGGAGGCGACTATGACACCTCAGACTTCCGTGAAGCCGATGATTCCCCGTTCGAAGACCGGCGCGACCGTGAGCGCTACCGCGACGGCGGCACCGTCTCCGAGGGTGGTGACCCCGGCACCGACGGCTCCGCTGTCGATTCCGAGGACGATTCCGACGACGATTCCGACGACGAGAACTCGAACAACGGCGGCAACAACGATTCCGACGGAGACGACGACTGAGCCCCACCGCATCCCTGAAGGTGGTGGGCCTGGGTGTCAATGACTTCCAGGTCCGCCATGTTCCTGTGCCGCTGCGTGCCGGGGCCGGACTCCGGATCCTGCACATCTCCGATATTCACTACGTCCCGGGCCAGCGCAAGAAGTTCGCCTGGCTGCAGTCCCTGGCGGAGCTGAACCCCGACCTGGTGATCAACACCGGGGACAATCTCTCGCACCCTGATGCGGTGGGAGAGGTGCTGGAGGCGTTGGGGCCGCTGCTGCGGTTCCCGGGAGTCTTCGTCGGTGGATCCAACGATTACTTCGCGCCGACCTGGAAGAACCCGCTGCGTTACTTCCGAGGCCCCTCGAAACTCGATGCGCACCCCGAGGATCTGGACTGGCAGCGCCTCTTCAGCGCCTTCGAGTCCAGCGGCTGGAAGAACCTCAACAACCGGACCGCCGAACTGAGCGTGGCCGGTCAGACCCTGAGCTTCTCCGGGGTGGATGATCCACACATCGGCCGAGACGACTTCCGGGGTTGGCCCGCAGACGCGGCCGCCTCGCCGGAACAGGACTCGAGTGCCGACCCGCTGCGCATCGGTGTGGCCCACGCTCCGGTCTCCGCGGCGCTGAACACGCTGGCCGGCAGCGGCGCCGAGCTGATCCTCGCCGGGCACACCCACGGCGGGCAGGTCTGCCTGCCTGGTGGTCACGCCCTGGTCACCAACTGTGACCTGCCGCGTCCTCAGGCCAAGGGCCTGAGCTCGGTGCAGGTCCCGGCACGGAAGGTGTCAGGCCATCCGGAGGAGCCCGCCCGGACCGTCCCGCTCCACGTCTCCGCAGGCATCGGAACCTCCCGGACCGCCCCGGTGCGGCTGTTCTGCCCTCCGGAGGCCACCATCATTGAAGTTCAGCACGAAACGACATAGGTTAGTTGCTTGATGCAACGAGTAGTTGGAGTTGAGAGAACCGAGACCTCCGGGCGCAGTCGCACGCTCTGGCAGGCCCTGGCTCGGCTCGGCCCCTATCTCGAGGGCCTCAAGCTCCGCTGGACCCTGGGCCTGATCGCAGCAATCGGCGCCGGCATCGTCGCACTGTCCATCCCGCAGGTCCTCCAGGTCCTGGTGAACTCGCTGCTTGATGACGACGCCCAGCTCAGCGCCGTGTGGGGCGCCGCAGCGGTGATCCTCGCGCTGGGCGTGCTGGAGGCCGGACTGGTCTACCTGCGCCGGTTCTTCGTGATCCCGCCAGCCTCGGATGCCGAGACCTCCATGCGCACCCGGCTCTTCGACAAGCTCCAGGACCTCTCCGCCTCCTTCCATGCCGCCTGGGGAGCCGGGCAGCTGCAGTCCCGCGCGATCGCCGACCTGAACCTGCTGCGCCGATGGTTCGCCTTCGGCTCGCTGATGCTGATCACCTCGGTGGTCAGCCTGCTGGTGGGCTTCACCCTCATGGCCACGCTCTCGCCGCTGCTGGCGGTGGTCTTCCTCTGCGCCGCGCTGCCGATCATGATCATCGGGCCGCGGTTCCGGAAGAAGTTCGTGTACTACTCGCGGGCCTCGCAGGACCAGGCCGGGGACGTGGCCACCAAGGTCGAGGAATCGGTGCATGGCATCCGGGTGCTGAAGGCCTTCGGCCGCGGGGACTACGCCCAGGAGGGCTTCACCGAGGAGGCCGACGAGCTGCGCGACCTCGAGGTCTCTAAGGCTCGCACGCTGGCGAAGTTCCTGATGGCCATGGTGATCCTGCCCGAGGGGATCCTCGGGCTGTGCCTGCTGATCGGGCTGTGGCAGGTCGCCAACCAGGAGACCACCGGCGTGACCATCGGCGCGCTGGCCGCATTCTTCGCCACCGCCGCGGTGCTCAAGGGCCCGATCGAGGGCGTGGGCATGATGCTGGGCATGACCTTCACCGCCAAGACCGCCATCGACCGGCACGCCGACGTGATGGACACCGCCACCGAGATCACCTCGCCGGAGGCCCCCGTGGTGGCCCCGGAGCGCGGGGTGCTTCAACTCGAGGACGTCCATTTCCGCTACCCCGACACCAAGCCCGGGGACCGGGACCTGATCGACGGGGTCACCTTGGAGGTCCGGCCGGGCGAGACCATGGCACTGGTCTCCGCCACCGGCGGGGGCACCTCCACGCTGCTGAACCTGATCCCCCGGCTCTATGAGGCCACCGGCGGTGCGATCCGGATCGACGGGGTGGACGTGAAGGACTTCAGCCTGGCAGATCTGCGCTCCCGGATCGGGGTCGCCTTCGAGGACCCGATCCTGTTCTCCACCTCGGTGAAGTCCAACGTGCTGCTGGGCACCTCCCACCTGCGCGACGTCGACGACCCGCAGGACCCGCACCGTGACGCCGCACCAGCACCAGATGAGCTCGACGAGGTGCTGCGCCGATCCCTGACCACCGCCGACGCCGAGTTCGTCGACACCCTGCCCCGGGGTGTGGACACCCCGGTCGGGGAGGAGGGGCTGAGCCTCTCCGGCGGTCAGCGTCAGCGCCTGGCGCTGGCCCGCGCGATCGCCTCCGCCCCTTCGGTGCTGCTGCTCGATGATCCGCTCTCCGCCCTGGATGTCCGCACCGAGGAGGCGGTCACGCACCGGCTGCGCGAGGTGCTGAACCGGACCACCACGCTGATCGTCGCGCACCGACCCTCCACCGTGGCGATGGCGGACCGGGTGGCGATGCTCGAGCACGGCCGGATCAGCGACGTCGGCACCCACTCGGAGCTGCTGCAGCGCAGCCCCGCCTACCGCGAGGTCATGAGCGCCAGCGTGCGCCCCATCAGCGCCGAGGAGGTGCTCAGCCATGAGTGAGGCTTCCGAGCGAGCGACCGGCGGAGGCCGCCGCGCCGTCGCGGGTGAGGCCCCCGACGCCGAGGCCGCCCACGCTGGCGTCCCCGACGCCGGGGCCAACTTCGCCGCCGATGACCGCTTCGCGCACCTGCGCGGCACCGCCGGCGAGGAACAGATCCAGCTGGACAAGGCCGAGCGCCGGTTCATCCGACGTCGTTCCTGGAAGCTGCTGGTCCAGCTCTCCGTCGGGGTGCGGCGCAAGCTGCTGCTCACGGCGATCTTCGTGGTGATCGCCCAGGCCGCCCAGGCCTCGATCCCGCTGATCGTCGCCTGGGCCATCGACTGGGGGCTGCCACGGATGATCGAGGGGCAGAGCTCGGGCATGTGGCTCCCCGGCCTGTCCTACATCGCCTGCGCGGTGATCGCGGGAGTGCTGATCTTCCACTACACCCGGATGACCGCCGAGGCCTCGCAGCAGATGCTCTTCACCCTGCGCGGAGAGGTGTTCCGCAAGACTCAGGCGCTGAGCCTGGACTTCCACGAGGACTACACCTCGGGCAAGGTGATCTCCCGACAGACCTCGGACCTGGAGTCGCTGCGCGAGCTGCTCGACGGCGGGATCAACTCGCTGGTCCAGGGTGTGATGTTCATGTTCTTCACCGGTGTGACCATCTGGATCATGGACATCCATTCGGGCCTGATCCTGGTCGCCGCGCTGTTCCCGATCGCGGTGCTGGGTCGCTGGTACCAGCGCAACTCCGAGGTGGCCTACCGGCGCACCCGGGTCTCCTCGGCCAAGATGATCGTGCATTTCGTGGAATCCATGACCGGCATCCGCGCCGTGCAGGCCTTCCGCCGAGAAGACTCGCGATCCCGGCAGTACCGGCGCCTGGCGGCAGACTATCGAGAGGATATGGTCCGCTCGATCTCCCTCTTCGGGGTGCTCCAGCCCTCCCTGATGCTCATCGGCAATGTCACGGTCACCGCGGTTCTGCTCTGGGGCGGCTACCGGGTGCTCGAAGGTGATCTCGGGATCGGTGTGCTGGTCGCCCTGGTGTTGGCGACCAAGCGGGTCTTCCAGCCGCTGGACATGATCGCGATGTTCTACAACTCCCTGCAGTCGGCCACCGCGGCCCTGGAGAAGGTCTCCGGGCTGTTGGAGGAGAGCCCCACCGTCACCGAGGCCCGCCACCCGCGGCATCTGAACGAGGCCCGTGGCGAGCTGGAGTTCAGCCAGGCCTCGTTCCGCTACGCCGAGGACGGCCCGGTGGTGCTCCACTCCCTGGACCTGCACATCCCAGCAGGTCAGACCGTGGCCGTGGTGGGACGCACCGGTGCCGGGAAGTCCACCCTGGCGAAGCTGCTGGCGCGCTTCTACGACGTGAGCAGCGGCGCGGTGACCCTCGACGGCGTGGACCTGCGGGACCTCGCGACGGCCGATCACCACCGCCACGTGGCCATGGTGACCCAGGAGGCGTTCCTGTTCTCCGGGACCATCCGAGGCAACATCGCGCTGGGCCGGCCGGAGGCCTCCGAGCAGGAGATCATCGCCGCGGCCAAGGCCGTGGGCTGTCATGACCTGATCCTGGAGCTGCCCGAGGGCTACGACACCGATGTCAACAAGCGTGGCGGAAGGCTCTCAGCCGGCCAGCGGCAGCTGATCTCCTTCGCCCGGGCGTTCCTGGCAGACCCTGCGGTGCTGATCCTCGATGAGGCGACCTCCTCGCTGGACCTGCCCAGTGAGGCGCTGGTGCAGCAGGGGCTGGAGCGGCTGCTTGGCAACCGCACCGCGCTGATCATCGCGCACCGGCTCTCCACCGTGGCGATCGCGGACCGGGTCCTGGTCATCGACGACGGCCGGGTAGTGGAGGACGGAGCACCTGAGGAGCTCGCGTCGCAGGGCGGCTACTACGCCAAGCTCGACGCGGCGTGGCGCAGCTCCATGGGAGCCTGAGCAGCTCAGTTCTCGCGCAGCAGCGAGGCCAGGTGGTCGATGGCGTAGCGGTAGCCGTTGAGCCCTGCGCCGGCGATCACCGCCGCCGCGGCGGGGGAGACGTAGGAGTGCCGGCGGAACTCCTCGCGGGCGTGGACGTTGGAGAGGTGCACCTCCACCACCGGCAGGTTCACCGCGCGCAGCGCATCGGCGATCGCCACCGAGGTGTGGGTGTAGGCCGCCGGGTTGATCACGATCCCCGAGGCGTTGTCCTTCGCGGCCTGGATCGCATCGATGAGGGTGCCCTCATGGTTGGACTGCAGCAGCTCCGCCTCAAAGCCGAGCGCGGCGGCGGACTCGCGGCACAGGGTTTCGATGTCGGCGAGCGTGGAGGAGCCGTAGATTCCGGGCTCCCGGGTCCCCAACAGGTTCAGGTTGGGTCCGTTGATGATCAGCAGGCGCGGAGTCTCAGTGGGCATGTTCACACCTTACCGGCCACGCTGAGACCCCCACCACGCGCTGAGGGGCGGATTCTCCGGGTATTCAGCCCCTCGAAGGGGGCATAATGCCCGGAAAATCCGCCCCTCAACACGGGGTGAGCGGTGCGGCTAGGAGGCGCCGTGCTTGGCGCGCATGTCCTCCGCGATCTGCAGCATCACCGTGGGATCGGCCAGCGTGGAGGCGTCTCCGGCCTCGCGACCCTCGGCCACATCCTTGAGCAGCCGGCGCATGATCTTGCCGGAGCGGGTCTTCGGAAGCTCAGGCACCACCAGCACGTTGCGCGGCTTGGCGATCGGGCCGATCTCCTTGCCCACATGAGTGCGAAGATCCTGCTCCATCTGCGCCTTGTCCCCGCCCTCGGAATCGCCGCGCAGGATCACGAACGCCACAACAGCCTCGCCGGTGGTCGCGTCCTTGGCTCCGACGACGGCGGCCTCAGCCACCGCCGGGTGTGAGACCAGCGCCGATTCGATCTCGGTGGTGGAGAGCCGGTGTCCGGAGATGTTCATGACGTCATCCACCCGGCCCATGAGCCAGACGTCGCCGTCCTCGTCGGTGCGCGCGCCGTCGCCGGCGAAGTACACGTCACCGAAGCGGGACCAGTAGGTCTCCTGGTAACGCTCCGGGTTCTTCCAGATCCCGCGCAGCATGGCGGGCCATGGCTCCTTGATGACGAGCAGGCCGGCCTCGCCCTTCTCCAGCGGGGTGCCCATCTCATCGACGATGCCGATGGAGATGCCGGGCACCGCGGTCTGCGCGGAGCCTGGCTTGGTCGCGGTCACACCGGGCAGCGGTGCGATCATGTGCGCGCCGGTCTCGGTCTGCCACCAGGTGTCCACGATCGGAGCCGGCTCCTCCTTGGGAGCCTTGCCGACGCCGTTGTTGGCGCCGATGACGTCACGGAACCAGAGCCAGGCCTCAGGGTTGATCGCCTCGCCCACGGTGCCCAGCACCCTCAGGGTCGAGAGGTCGAACTGGTCCGGGATCTCCCGGCCCCACTTCATGCAGGTGCGGATCAGCGTCGGCGCGGTGTAGAACTGCGTCACCCCGTACTTCTGCACGATCTCCCAGAGCCGGCCCTTATGCGGGGTGTCCGGGGTGCCCTCGTAGATGACCTGGGTGGCACCGTTGACCAGCGGGCCGTAGACGATGTAGGAGTGCCCGGTGACCCAGCCGACGTCGGCGGTGCACCAGTAGACGTCGGTCTCTGGGTGCAGGTCGAAGGTGTCCCGGTGGGTCACCGCGGTCTGGGTCAGGTAGCCGCCGGTGGTGTGCAGGATGCCCTTGGGCTTCCCGGTGGTGCCGGAGGTGTAGAGGATGAACAGCGGGTGCTCGGAATCGTGCGCCACGTAGCTGTGCTCGGTGGACTGCTGCGGCACGACATCGTGCCACCAGACGTCGAGGTCCTCGTTGAAGGCGACCTCCTCGCCGTTGCGCTTGACTACGATCACGTGCTCCACGGTGTGCCCGGGCGCCGCGAGCGCGTCGTCCACGGCTGGCTTCAGTGTGGAGGGTTTGCCGCGGCGGTAGGAGCCGTCGGCGGTGACCACCAGCTTCGCCTCGGCGTCATCCACGCGGGAGCGCAGCGCATCGGAGGAGAACCCGCCGAAGACCACCGAGTGGATCGCGCCGATGCGGGCGCAGGCCAGCATGGTCACGATAGTTTCGGGGATCATCGGCATGTAGATGGCGACCCGGTCACCCTTGGTGAGGCCGAGGGATTCGAAGGCGTTGGAGGCGCGGGCGACGTCGTCGGCCAGCTCCTGATAGGTGATGCTGCGAGAGTCACCGGGCTCACCCTCGAAGTGCAGCGCGATGCGGCTGCCGTTGCCGGCCTCGACGTGGCGGTCCACTGCGTTGTAGGCCGCGTTCACCTCGCCGCCGACGAACCATTTGGCCACCGGGGCCTCGGACCAGTCGAGCACCTCGGTGAAGTCTTTGTCCCAGCTCAGCACGGAACGGGCCTGATCGGCCCAGTAGCCGAGACGATCCTCGGCGGCCTTGTCATACCGGTCCTGCGTGGCCACGGCGTTCTTCGCGAAGGTTTCGCTCGGGGGGAAGACCTGACCCGACTTTTGCATCGAGTCCAGTTTGTTCTCTTGCTGGGGATTCGGGGTCATGTGGCTCCTCCTTGGATACTCCTGTGTTGCCGCTCACAATACATCCTTTGCCGCCGTGGGCCTGAGGCGAATATCACATAGCGGACACCCCTCCTGGGCTTTCGTAGAATGGTCTCGATGCCTGAAGAGACCCTGCTGGGAAAGAAGCGCCGCGTGCGCCGGATTCACCGTGTCCTGGGGCAGGTGTACTCCTACGCCGTGGCCGAGCTGGACTTCAGCAATGCCTTCGAGCTGCTGATCGCCACCGTGCTCTCCGCGCAGACCACCGATGTGCGGGTCAACGCCGTCACGCCTGAGCTGTTCCGGCGCTGGCCGGATGCGCACGCCATGGCCCACGCCCCGGAGGAGGAGCTGGCCGAGGTGATCCGGTCCACCGGTTTCTATCGCGCCAAGACCCGTTCGCTGCTGGGGCTCTCGAATGCGCTGGTCAGCGATCACGACGGCGAGGTGCCGGGTTCACTGGACGCGCTGGTCAAGCTGCCCGGGGTGGGCCGCAAGACCGCTTTCGTGGTGCTCGGGGATGCCTTCGGCAAGCCTGGGCTCACCGTGGACACGCACTTCGGCCGGCTGGCCCGCCGGCTGGGAATGACCCAGCAGCAGGACCCGGTGAAGGTCGAGCAGGAGGTGGCGGAGCTTTTCGAGCGGCGGGACTGGACCGATCTGTCCCACCGGCTGGTCTTCCATGGTCGTCGGATCTGCCACTCCCGCCGACCCGCCTGCGGCGCCTGTCCGATCGCCTCGCTGTGCCCCTCCTTCGGGGCCGGAGAGGTCGACCCCGAGACCGCCGCCACGCTGCTGAAGTATGAGTTGGCGCCGGGACGCGATGAGCTGCTGGCCAAGATGCAGGCCGGGCAGACCCGCAGGCAGCTGCGCGCCCAGGGGTACCCGCTCAGTGCGTGACGCCGAGACTGCCCCGCAGGGTCCCGATACGCCTGGCATGGACGCGCCCGTGGGGTTCTCGCTGACCGGCGCCACGGTCCCGACCAGGCTCGAGGCGCTGCTGCAGCAGGGTCGCGACTACGTCCTGGCGCATCCGGAGTCCTCGGGGTCCGGCGGCTGGTGGAATCAGCGTCCGGCCACCACAGCGCCCCGGAGCACCCCGGCCGGGATGCAGGACGCCCGGCAGGCGGCGGTGCTGATGCTCTTCTGCGCCCCCACGCCCGAGGACGACGAGGCGCACCTGCTGCTGACCGAGCGCTCCCCAGGACTGAAGAAGCACCCTGGTCAGATATCCTTCCCCGGCGGCGCTCAGGAGAAGTCTGATCGCGACTCGACGGCCGCGGCGCTGCGCGAGGCTCAGGAAGAGGTGGGGCTGGACCCCGCCCGGGTCCGGGTGCTCGGCGCCCTGCCCCCGGCTCCGGTGCCGATAAGCGGCTTCATGGTGACGCCGGTGATCGGCATGGCCGGACACACCGGTCTGCTGCGCCCGCAGTCCGGAGAGGTGGAACGGGTGCTCACCGTGAGCCTGAAGGCGCTGATCCACCCGGAGAACCGGCGCACCGCGGCCCTGCATCGGGCGGGCACGGTGTTCAAGGCCCCGGCGTTCCTCGTGGAGGGCACGCTGATCTGGGGCTTCACCGGCATCTTGGTGGATCGGGTGCTCAATCGGCTGGGCTGGGAGGAGCCTTGGGACCCCGGTCGCATCGTGGACCCGCAGGACTACCTGCCGGGTCTCTAGGTTCGGGTCGCTGGGCGCTGCGGCGCGAGTCAGGCCATGCGGTGCACGGCCACGCCCAGGGCGTGGTCCACCCCGGGCAGGCCTTGGGCCTGCTGAGCGGCCATGGACTCGAGCATCTCTCGGGTCTCGGCGGCGCCGCCCAGCTCGGCCAGATACTGCTCGTGCGCCTCCAATGAGGCGAGCCCTCGCTGCAGCGGCTCCCCGCTGATATCGATCACATGGGTCGGCCCGGCTCCGAACACCAGCAGCTCGCGCACCGCCCAGGGCTCGAGCCGTTCCTGCTCCAGGAGTTCACGGAACACCCAGGGGTTGTCCGCGTCGCGGATCGCGTCCAGGGTGGCCAGTCCAGCGGCGCGGTGATCCGCATGGTTCAGCCCCCAACCGACCTCCAGCGCCCAGGTCTGGGTCAGCACGACCTCGGGGCGCAGCTCTCGGATGCGTCGGGCGATCTGCCGTCGGGCGTCCAGCGAGGCCTGAAGCGTGCCGTCGGGCAGATCCAGGATCACCAGGTCTGTGACCCCGACCAGCTCGCAGGCCCGGCGCTGCTCCTCGGCGCGGATCGCGGCGGCCTCCTCGGGATCCTGGCTGCGCATCCCGGCCTCCCCCGCGGTGAGCAGCAGGTAGGAGACTTCGGCGCCCTGGGCGGTCCAGCGGGCGACGGCGGCCGAAGCGCCGTACTCCATGTCGTCCGGGTGCGCCACGACGCACAGGACCCGGCGCAGCTCTGCGTCGGGATACTCGGGCAGGGCGGCGGGATCTTTGCTCATCTGCCCAGTCTAGGAGCGGCTGGGTGTCCGGGCGGAGGGACTGGTGCCGGCTGCCGCGCAGCGTTGTCGGGTGCCCCGCCGCGTTGCCGGGTGCCGCCAGCGTTTTCCCCACCCTGGTATGAACTGCGCGAGGCAGAGTCGCTGCCCACAGCCCCGCCGTCCCCGCGCTCCGCCGATGCCGAACCCGGCAGGGTGGGTTCATGGACGTCGCACCTCGCCTGCTGCTGATCACCGAGGATCGAGCGCTGCGCGATGACGTCGCGCTGATCGCCGCCACCGTAGGGGCCGCGCTCGAGTCCCGCCCGCGCTGGGAGGCAGTGGTGCCGAGGGAATGGGCAGTGCTGATGTGTGGGACCGACCGCCTGCCGCCGCGCTCATGGCTGGGACGGGGAACGCTGCTGCTGGGAATCACCGGGGAAGCTCAGAGCCAGAGCCAGAGCCAGAGTCAGTGTGAGGAGCAGCAGCTGTGGAAGCTCGCGGCGGAACAACCAGGGCTGCAGCCTGTCCCGCTGCCGGCGGGGGAGGCCTGGCTGGCCAGACATCTGGGCGCGCGGGTGCTGGATCGGAACCCTGGACGGGTGCTGGCGGTGGCCGGCGTGTTCGGAGGCGTCGGAGCGAGCACCGTGGCGTACCTGCTCGCCGCCGAACAGGCGGTGAGAGGAGCCTCGGTGCTGCTCGTCGATGCCGACCCGGCCCCCGGGGCTGGTCTCGCCGGGCTGCTGGGCGCTGAGGAGGGACGGTCCGGTGACCGAAACCGACGCGTCAGGTCGCTACGTCGCGGCGGCGGGGAGGCCGGGCTCGGCGAGGCGCTCGGATGGGCGGAGCTCGCCGCTCTTGAAGGAGAGCTCGCCTCCCCACAATTGGCGGCCGCACTGCCGATCCACGACGGGTTCCATGTGCTCAGCGGAGCGCCCGGCGTCGAGGTGCGGCGGCGCATGCTTGAACCGGTGGTGCGCTCGGCCCGGCGGGTCTTCGACACGGTGGTCGTCGATGTCGGGCGCGATTCTGACGCGGTGTCCCTGGTGCGCGAGCACCTGGATCAGCTGCTCCTGGTCACGCCTTGCACCGCACGGGGCGCCGCGACCGCACGGCAGCTGGGCGAGTCAGAGACGGGGGTGCCGTTGAGGCTGGTGGCCAACGGCGCCTCACACGCCGGGTGGAGTCCACAGGAGCTGGCGGTGGCCACGGATCTCCCACTGGCCGGGGACATCCCGGAGCAGCGCTGGCTCCGCCGGGAAGATGCCCTCGATGCCGCCTATGAGCTGCTGCGCTCCCGTCGCGGTGCGGCCTTCATAGGGGCGCTGCTGGAGGTCTTGGACCTTGAGGAGCAGGTGCGGCATGAGTGACCAGCAGCTTCACGCGCTGCGCGAGACCCTGACCAGCTCCACCGAGCCGGTGACCGCCGCCCGGATCGCCGAAGCGGTCCGCGCCTCGGGACTGGCGCTGGGGTCACGCACCACCGGGGAGCTGGTCAGGACGCTGCGCGATGAGCTCGTCGGGCTCGGCCCGCTGCAGCCGCTGGTCGAACAGCCCGGTGTCACCGATGTGCTCATCGACGGTCACCGTCAGGTGTGGACCGACGGCCCGGAAGGGTTGGCCCAGACCGCGGTGCGCTTCGCCACGGAAGAGCAGGTGCGCGGACTGGCCAGGCGGCTCATCGCGCTGTCCGGGGGTCGGCTTGATGAGGGCCGGCCCTGTGCCGACGGGCGGATCGGTGACTGTCGGGTCCATGCCGTGATCCCGCCGGTCGCGGTGGAGGGGACGATGATCTCGGTGCGGATCTCGCGGGGCTCCGCGGCGACGTTGGAGCAGCTTGCCCTCCAGTGGGACGCCCCCGAGGTCTGGCTCCCGGTGATCCGCGGCGTCGTCGACGCCCGGTTGAACTGCTTGATCTCTGGAGCCACCGGCTCTGGGAAGACCAGTCTGCTGGGGGCCATGCTCGCGGCGTGCCCGCACCAGGAACGGATCATCATCGTCGAGGACACCACCGAGCTGCGGCCGGATCATCCGCATGTGCTGCATCTGCAGCAGCGTCGGGGCAACGTGGAGGGAGCCGGTGAGCTCGGGATGGGCCAGCTGGTCCGCGAGACGCTGCGGATGCGCCCGGACCGGCTCATCGTCGGGGAGTGCCGGGGAGGCGAGCTCAAGGACTTTCTCACCGCGATGAACACCGGACACCAGGGCGCGGTGGGGACGGTCCACGCGAACTCGCCGCATGCGGTGCCGGCCAGACTCATCGCGATGGGAGCGCTCGCCGACCTGCCTCCGGAGTCCGTGGCGCTTCAGGCGGGGGCCGCCCTGGATGCGGTCATCCACATGGAGCGTCGCCGAGGTCGACGGATGCCCGTCGCGATCTCGATGATCCGCTGCATGGGGCGGGCGCTTCAGATGGTGCCGGCGCTTCTCGCAGAAGACCTCGACTCAGGGGACCCTCCGGGCGTGCAGACTCAGGTCGGCTGGGATGAGCTGACCCGGAGGATCGGACTGCGATGACTGATCCTGCGCAGCTGCCCCTGCTGGCCGTCCTCAGCGGTGCCATGATCGTCGCTGGGCTTCTGGGCATCACCCCACGTCGGGGAGCTTCGAGGGGGCCGTGGCGCCCCAGGCCGCTGCGCTCTGGACTGCTGATCGGGTGGGTCTGGCTTCGCGCGCTGCCGCGGAGGTGGAGATCCGGCCAAGGAGGCGAGGTGAATGATCTGCGCTGCAGCGCAGGGTCTCTGCTGCACCAGTACGCCGCACTGCTGCAGTCGGGACGCTCCCAGGCCCAGGCCTGGGTTGACCTGAGTGATCATTGGCGCTCGCGAGAGGACGCGCAGCTGCTGGCGCAGATCTGTGAACGGGCGGCATCCGCGGAGCAGGCCGGTCTCGGCGCGGTGGTCGGGCTTCGGCGGAGCCTCGCGGAGGTCGCCGCGGCGCACCGCCCCAGGGCCGGGCCCGTCGGCTGGAGCCATGTGGTCACCGAGTCCAGGACTGCTGCCGAGCCCGCCGCTGATGCCGGTGCCGGTCCCGGCCCCGGTCTCAGCCTCGGTGCCGCGGCGGTCCTCACCGAGGTGCTCCAGGGATTGATCAGCATCCATGCGCTCTCACAGTCCACCGGCGCACCCCTCTCGAGGTTGTGCCGCAAGGCCGCGGATTCGCTGGAAGACTCCGCTGCGCTGGACGCCGCCGTGCGAACCGCGGCGGCCGGCCCGCGACTGACCCAGCTCATCCTCGCGGCGCTGCCTCTCGGCGGACTGGCCATGGGTGCACTGATGGGGGCGCAGCCCCTCGCGGTGCTGTTCGGCTCGACTCTGGGGTGGGGGTGCCTGGTGTCGGGTCTGGGTTGTCTGCTGCTCGGCTGGCGCTGGAGCGCCCGGATGATCCGCGCGGTGACGCCGCATGGCTGAGGGACAGGTGCTTCTGGGGCTCGCATGCACCCTGCTGATGGGGCTCCTCGTGCTGCTGCTGCCGGTTGCGTCCTCACCGCCGCGCCGACGGCCAGCCGCCGAGTGGCGTGCTTCCCGCAGGGCGAGGACAGCCCACAAGCGGGCATCGGGAGCGTCCCCGCGGGACACCCCCGATGCCGCGACGCTGCTCGACCTCACGGCGGCGATGCTGCGCGCCGGAGTGGGCATCGAGCCCGCGGTGCACCGGATCTCCGAAGATGTCCCAGGCTGTGCGCCGCTGGGCCGAGTGCACCGGCGACTCGTGGCCGGACAGCCGTGGAGACAGGCCTGGTCCTGCGTGGACTCCCAGCCCCAGCTGCGCGAATTCGGCGAAGAGCTGGCGTTCGCCCATGCCACTGGCGCGCCGACGGTGGAGCTGCTGGAGCTGACCGCGCTCCAGGCGCGCCGACGTCGCCGCGCCGCGGTGGAGGAACAGGCAGCCCGGCTCTCGGTGCAGATGGTGCTGCCGCTGGGGCTGTGCTTCCTGCCGGGATTCATCCTGCTGGGGGTGATTCCGGTGGTGCTGGGCCTGGTCGAGGAACTGGCGTAATCTATGACCCATGTTGGCAGCCTTCTCCGTTGCGCCCGTCGCCGCAGACACCCCCGATGGTTCGCTCAGCGCAGCCGTGGCCGAAGCCGTCCGAGTGGTGCGTGATTCTGGGCTTCCGCACGAGACGACCTCGATGTTCACCACCATCGAAGGTGAGTGGGACGAGGTCTTCGATGTCATCCGACGCGCCACCGAGGCGGTGAGCGCGGTCAGTCCGCGGGTCAGTCTCGTGGTCAAGGCCGACATCCGGCCCGGCTTCACCGGTCAGCTCAGCGAGAAGGTGACCCGGCTCGAGGAGCGCCTCAGCGGCGGCTGAGCTGCGCAAGCTCGCGCGACAGATTGTCCCGGGCCTGAGGCTCCCAGCGCTGGATTCCCGTGGCAGTGCGAAACAGCGAGGGAGAGCCGAGCAGCTGCCGGAGCACCTGTGCCCTGCCGTGGCGGAAATCTTCCTCAGCCACATGGCTGTAGTCCACCCGCACGGCCGCGGTGTAGCGCGCATAGTCATCCGGCGCCTGAGCGAGCACCTGGAGGTCGGCGTCCACCAACACGGCCCCCCTGCGATCGGCAGGGTGAGGATCGTGACTCGCCGTGAGTCGAACCAGCCGCGCGGTCTCTTCCACCGCGTGCTCGGGAAGCAGCGCCTCGAGCCGGGTTTCCGCCAGCGTCGCTGACTCCTGCTCATCGGTTCCGGCGACGCCGGTGTAGACGGCGTCGTGGAACCAGGCGGCCAGGGCCACGACCGGACGCTGTCCTGTCTCGAGCTCTCCCGCCCGCTGCAGCGTGCCCACACCGCGCAGCACCGCGCTGAGGTGGGTCGGCGCATGATAGCTCCGGTGCGGCTCGGACCAGCGGGTGAGCAGCTCCTCGCCCAGCGCCAACCACGCCCCGTCCGCGGCGAGCGAGCGGGTCAGCGCAGTGCCGTCCTCGGTCTCACCGGCAGATTCGGCCAAGGCCCACTGCGTCCCCAATCGAACCCAGGCGCGCAGGAGATTCCGGCGCAGCTTCTCGGGTCGCTGCTCGGCCGGGATGCGCAGCCCGCAACCGAGCAGGATCCGGGTCAGCTCACGCCCCGAGACCGGCACCGCGCCCAGCGCCGTGAGGTCCTCGAAACGGTGGGCCGGGACATCGTAATGGTCCTGGTCGAAGGCGCGGATGCTGATTCCAGCGGCACCGGCGATACGGTGCAGCTCCTCGAGGGAATGATCCGAGATCAGATGGGAGAACACGGTGCCGTGGGCTGGCCAGCTGGGCGGGTCGATGTAGATCGTCATCTCGACTCCTCCCGGCCATCGCGGCCGTCGTCACGGTTTCATTCTGCGGAAAACACGAAACACCCTGCTCATCCGTATAGGACAGTCTATGGAGGGTATCCAGGGAGCCGGTAAAGTGTCTTACACCACGGTAGGGTGGCTGACTACACATCGCACCGTGTACTCAACCCGCTGGGCACTCAACGAACCTCTGACGACCCACCGCACCTTTGAATCACTTGACTGAGGAGAAGACTCATGAAAATGCGTCGCACAACAATTGCAGTCACTGCTGCAGCCGCTCTTGCCCTGTCCGCCTGTGGCGGAGACGACAACGGTGGAGACGAAGACGTCCAGACCGGAGACGAGGACAGCTTCACCAATGAGCTGACGTTCGGCACCGGTGGCGTCGCCGGCACCTACTTCCCGCTGGGCGATGAGCTCGCCTCGATCTTCGAGGACAACATCGAAGATGTCTCGGTCACCGCGATCGAGACCGGCGGCTCCGCAGACAACCTGGGCGGCATCTTCCAGGAAGAGATGCAGCTCGGCCTGACCCAGAACGACACCGCAGAGATGGGCGTCAACGGCGAGATCGATGACCTCGACGGCATGGAGCTGGACAACTTCGGCTGGATCGCGAACCTCTACCCCGAGGCCGCGCACATCATCGTCCGCGAAGACTCCGGCATCGAATCCATCGAGGACCTCGAGGGCCAGACCATCGCCGTGGGCGACGTCGGCTCCGGCACCCGCGCGATCTCCGACGCTATCCTCTCCACCCACGGCATCGAGGAAGGCGACTACACCGCTGAAGTCGCCGACTTCGGCACCTCCACCGAGATGCTCGCCGACGGCCAGATCGATGCGTCGATCTTCGTGGTCGGCGTTCCCGTGGCTGGTCTGACCCAGCTGGCAGCCTCCACCGATGTCGCGCTGCTCGGCATCGAGGATGACATGACCGAGTCCATCTCCGGTGAGTCCGGCGCCGAGTCCTATGACATCTCCGCCGACGCCTACGACTTCCTCGACGAGGACGTCACCACGGTCTCGGTGTTCGCGGCCCTGGTCGCCTCCACCACCCAGGTCAGCGAGGACCTCGGCTACGAGATCACCGCCGCCACCCTGGAGAACGCCGAGGACGTGACCCTTGAGATCGGCGAGAACATCAGCGAGGAGAACGCCCTGACCGGCATCGGGAGCATCCCGCTGCACCCCGGCGCGGAGCGTTACTTCGAAGAGCAGGGCATTGACCTGCCGTGACACGCAGCACTGCTGAGAATCGTTCCCCGGCTCCTGCTGATGTGCAGGAGCCGGGGGTCGGTGGTGAGGAGCGCGCAGCCGAGATCCTTCGGAAGGTCGACACCTCGAGCCGCTTCCGGACGGATCTGGGCTGGTGGACATGGATCGTGGGCGGCCTCTCGGTGGCCTTCACGCTCTACCACCTCTATTACGCACTCGAGCGACCCTTCACCGGCTGGATCCACGGCGCGCTGCACCTCGCAGGCGCCACCTCCCTGATCTTCCTGCTCTACCCGGCGAGCAAGAGGCTGCTCAACGCCACGCCCAGCGGTGTGCTCTGGAAAGACCTGCTGCTAGGCCGTGGCCGGGGAGTTCCCTGGTACGACGCACTGCTGGCCGCGGCAGGCATGGCGGTCAACCTCTACATCGTCTTCCGCTACGAGTACCTGGTCGGCAACGCCGTGCAGATCCTCGGCTTCAGCGCGCTGGACTACACCGTGGCCGTGGCCGGCACCCTGCTGGTCCTGGAAGCCACCCGTCGCTGCGTCGGCCTGCCCATCGTGATCATCGCCGCCTGCGCCATCGCCTACGCCATCTTCGGCAATATGAGCCCGATCTTCCCGCACCGCGGACGATCCTGGGACGCCTTCGCCACGGAGACCTTCCTCTCCACGCGCTCGATCTTCGGCACCCCGCTGCAGGTCTCGGCGAACTTCATCTTCCTCTTCCTGCTCTTCGCGGTGGTCCTGCTTCGGACCAACATCGGACAGTTCTTCAACGACCTGGCCTTCCGCGCGGCAGGCAAGTACACCGGTGGCCCGGCCAAGGCCGCCGTCGCCGCCTCGGGCCTCCAGGGCATGGTCTCCGGGTCCTCGGTGGCCAACACCGTGGCCTCCGGCTCGTTCACGATCCCGATCATGAAGAAGGCCGGGTTCAAGCCGCACTTCGCCGCCGCCACCGAGGCCACGGCCTCCACCGGTGGACAGCTGATGCCCCCGATCATGGGTGCTGCGGCGTTCATCATGGCGCAGAACGTGCCGAACCTGGAGTACAACGAGCTGATCGTCATCGCGATCATCCCGGCGCTGCTCTACTTCCTGGGTGCGTTCCTCTCGGTGCACTTCGAGGCGAAGCGCCGGGAGATCAAGGGTCTGCCGGTCGAAGAGCTGCCCAGCATCCGGTCGCTGGTCACCCGCGCCGACCTGCTCCTGCCGCTGGTCGTGATCATCAGCACGCTGATCGCCGGACTGACGCCCACCCGGGCGGCGCTGCTGGGCATCGCGACGGCGATCGTGCTGAGCTTCTTCCGGTCCTCCACCCGGCTGAACGTGCGCGGATTCGTGGAGCTGTTCATCGCCGCCGCGCGCACCGCTCTGCCGGTGATCGCGGCCTGTGCCACGGCCGGCATCGTGGCAGGAACCGTGACTGCAACGGGGCTGGGCGGCCAGCTCGGCCGCGGACTGGTGTCCCTGGCCGGCGGCAGCTTCCTGCTGGTGCTCTTCTTCGTGATGATCGCCTGCATCATCCTCGGCATGGGCCTGCCGACCACTGCGAACTACGTGGTGACCGCCTCGGTCGCGGCGCCGATCTTGTACAACAACTTCGACGTCCCGCTGATCGCGGCGCACATGTTCGTGTTCTTCTTCGGCATCCTCGCCGACATCACGCCACCGGTCTGTCTGGCGGCCTACGCCGGCGCGGGCATCGCCGGGGCCAACCCGATGGCCGCCGGTGTGGCGGCGGTGAAGATCGCGCTGGCCGGGTTCCTGATCCCGTATGTGTTCATCCTGCAGCCGGCGCTGCTGCTGCAGGGAACCTGGGACGAGCTCACGATTGCCCTTGTCACCGTGATCGTGGGGTTGATCGCATTGTCCTCGGGCCTTGCCGGGTATCTGTTCCTGCGCGCCACGGTCATCGAGCGGACGCTGTTGATCGTCGGCGGTCTGCTGCTGATCTACCCGGATCTGACCTTCTCGGTGGGCGGCATGGTCGCCCTCGCCGTGGCTGTGGCGCTGCAGTTCATACGCCGCGGACGTGGGGACGGATCTGCGGAGAAGTCCGCATCCGAGGACGACGGCGCCCAGGTCAGCGCGCGCGGTGGCGGTTCTGTGGAGAACCCCGCACCGGGGATGGCCTGAGCCGGAACGCCCCTGCTGAACACGCTGGACCCTGCAACACCGAGGGCCCGACCGGAATCCGGTCGGGCCCTCGGTGTTGCAGGACGGTGGTGCTACTCCCCGCCGAGGCTGAAGCTCGCCTCGAGCTCCTGGTCCGAATAGGTCCGGAACGCGACCATCGTCTCGGTGTCATGGACCGTGGCCACCTTGGAGATCTTCGCCGGGACCAGGTCGCTGAGATCCTCCAGGTTCGGGGTCTTCACCATCGCGACCAGGTCCCACTTGCCGGTGACCGAATAGACCGCCTGGACCTCTTCGATGTTGGCGATGTCCTGCGCGGACTCAGGGATCCGATGGGGATCGGTCTTCATCATCACGAATGCGGTGACCATGGTGATCGCTGCCTTTCAGCCGGTGAGACTTCTCGAGCGCTGCTCCCTGTCAGGATACTGCGCCACAGGCGGAGGCTCAGGCCTTGAACCGTTGCTGCCTGGTCGCATGCGCCGCGATGACCTCGGGGAGCACGCCGTGCCC
Source organism: Nesterenkonia aurantiaca (assembly GCF_004364585.1). GTDB lineage: Bacteria > Actinomycetota > Actinomycetes > Actinomycetales > Micrococcaceae > Nesterenkonia > Nesterenkonia aurantiaca. Next base: position 325,827 of record NZ_SOAN01000002.1, read on the forward strand.
CAGCCCCGGCGCGGTCGGGACCTGCACCACTCCGCGCTCGGCGGTGACCGGGGGATCGATGATGTCCTGGGCATAGTATTTGCTCGAGGCCGAGACGTCGGAGGGCAGGGTGAAGCCGGGCAGCGAGGAGAGCGCCACATTGGCCAGTCGGCCGACGCCGAACTCATGCATCCCTCCGCACCAGACCGGCCAGCCCGCGGCCGAGGCCATGGCATGGGCGTCGCGCGCAGCGCTGAGTCCGCCCATGCGGGAGACCTTGATGTTGAGCACGTTGCCGGCCTTCAGCGCCAGCGCGGTGCGCAGGTCGTCCAGGGTCTCGACCGACTCGTCCAGGCAGACCGGGGTGTCCAGGGCTGCGGTCAGCTTGGCGTGGTCCAGGAAGTTCTTCGGCGCGAAGGGCTGCTCGATCATGGTCAGCCGGAACGGATCCAGGGCGCGCAGCACATCGAAGGCCGCCTCGCCGCCGGCTTCGGCGGTCCCCGGGTAGGCGCCGTTGGCGTCGACGTGGACATCGAGATCAGGGAAGGCCTCACGCACGGCCCGGACCGGCTCCACGTCCCAGCCGGGTGCGATCTTCAGCTTCACCCGGGGATAGCCGGACTCCACGTGGCGGGTGACCTCGGTCAGCAGCGCCTCGATGCTGGGCTCTATGCCCAGGGAGACGCCCGCGACCACGGAGTCACGGTCCCCGCCGAGAGCCCGCGCCAGCGGCACCGACTCAGCGGCGGTCCACAGCGTCCAGGCGGCCATCTCGATCCCGGCCTTGGCGAAATAGTTGCCGCGCACCTTGGCATAGAGTCCGGCGATCTCGTCGGGGTGGACCCACTCTGCGCCGAGCACCGCGGGAATCAGGTGATCGACGGCGGTCTGCCAGGCCGTCGTGGTGGTCTCGGGGGCATAGAAGGGACCGGCGGGGGAGGCGATCTCGCCCCAGCCGGTGGTGCCGTCCTCTGCGGTCATCTCCACCAGGAGGTGGCGCAGCGAGGATTTCCGGTGCGAGCTGGTCTCGAAGGCATGTCGCAGGGGCAGCTCGACGTCGTGGAGCACGATCTCTGTGGCGCGCATCAGATATACAGTCCCATCTCTTGGATCAGTGATTCTCTCTCGGTCAGCCGACGGCGGCTGCCCTTGGCACTTGCGGTGGTCAGCGCGGTGAGCAGGTGGATCACCGCAGCGATGCCGGTGGCGGAGTCCGTCACCGAGGCGGAGTCGGTGGGCACGATCACGAGCTCGCTGGCGGGCTCCACCAGCGGTGACTCGGTCGAATCGGTCACCGCAACCACGGTGCCCCCGCGCTGGGCGAAGGCTCGCACCAGTTCGGCGGTCTCCCGGCGGTATCGGCGCAGCGAGAACGCGACCAGGACGTCGGTGCCGCGCACATCGGTGAGCACGTCGATGCTGCGAGTGCTCTGGCCGTCGATGAGCGAGACCTGGGAGAGCCCGTGGGAGAGGTCCAGGTCCAGCAGGTGCGCGAAGGCGGCCGACCTGCCGTGGCCCACGATGAAACGGCGGCGCGCTCCGGCGATCAGCGCCGCGGCCCGGGCCACCGATTCCTCGGTCTCGAAGCTGGCGAAGACCCGTTCCAGGTTCTCGCGCTCCTTGCGGATCAGGCGGGCCTGCAGGGTCTTGGCCGAGGCGCGCGGGGCCATGCTGGCTCCGAAGCGCGCGGCCGGATTGTCCGGCCCGCGGTGGGTCTGCGGCGTCCTCTCCTCGGGTGGGTCCTGCGGCCCACCGATCGGGGATGCCCCGCTCTCGATCCCGCTCATGCCCGCCGGGTGAAGCGGTAGACCGCCAGATCCTCGTCCACGCGGCGGCAGGAGACCGCCACGAACCCCTCGGTGAAGATCTCATGGAAGCGTGTGCGAAGCAGCTCGATCACGGTGGGGTCGGTGGGCTGCTGGGTGGGAACGGCGAGCGCCGTGGACTCGGCGTCGGCGCGGATCTCCCCGGCGACGGTGAGCGGGTGTGCCGCCAGCCCTGCCTCGAAGTCATCCTCAGACGCGCTCCGCTGGTCCCGTGTGGCCTGGTGGGGGGCGGTGCTCTTCTCGCCGAGTCGCCATTCCACGGTGATGCGGTCGGTGCCGGGCCCGGCAAGCGCGTCGCGGGTGAACCAACGGCCCTGTGCGCCGAGCACGTCGAGGTTGAAGTGGGCGTTGCGGCTGATCATCGGGTTGTAGGTCCAGCGCATCCGGCTCGATCCCTGCCGGTGGGCGACGGCGGCCTGGACGGTCTTCAGCGCCCGCCCGACCCCCTGGCCCTGCAGGTCAGCGGAGACCACTGCGGCCTGGGAGAAGTGGTAGACATGCGGATCCTCCGGATCGGTCTCCACGGCGGTCCAGCCGAAGGCCATCCCGCGCAGGTCGCCGGCGGCGTCGAGTGCCCCGATGACGGTGCCGCCGTAGGTGAGCAGGTTCTTCAGCAGGCGGGCGTTGATGCCCTGGTCCTCCCCGCTGTAGGCGAAGACCTCACGGTAGAGCCGGCAGGCGGCTTCCAGCTCGGCGACCTCGGTGAGGCCACGCACGGTGATTCCACCATCCAGGCTGATCGATTCCGGCATGGCGGGGGAAGCGGGTGCGGCTGCATCCTGATGTGTCATGCGGTCCTCTCGAGGCCTGGTCAATGTTCTTACGTTGCGTATCATAGCCTCATGGACAACTCTTCTGGCACTGCTCTGCTTGATCTCGCAAGGAATCGGTATGACCGAACCCTGGAACTTCTGGAACGGATGGTGCTGACCGAGTCGCCCACGGGGGACGCTGCGGGGGTCTCTGCCGTCGCGGATCAGGTGCGCGAGCTCTTCGCCGAACACCACGCCGAGGTCTCCGTGCGGGAGGGGGAGTGGGGCACCCACCTGGTGATGGACATCCCCGGCGCAGGCGCCTCGCGAGATGCCGCACCGGTGCTCTTCATCGGTCATTCCGACACGGTGTGGCCGGAAGGGACGCTGGCGGAGATGCCCTTCCGCATCGAGGACGGCATCGCGTACGGTCCCGGGATCTTCGACATGAAGTCTGGGCTGCTGATCATGCACCAGGGGCTCAGTGTCAGCGCGGAGCTGGGATCCTCCCGGCCGCCGGTGCGCGTGATCGTGGTCGGTGACGAGGAGATCGGCTCCCCGAGTTCCCGGGAGCTGCTGCTGGCCAGCGCCGAGGGAGTCAGCGCGGTACTCGGCTTCGAATCTCCTCACCCCGGTGGGGCGCTGAAGATGGGCCGGCTCGGCAGCACCAGGCTGCGCCTGGAGATCACCGGACGGGCCTCCCATGCGGCCCTGGATCCTGACGGTGGAGTCAACGCCATCGAGGAGCTGGTCGATCAGATCCTTGCGCTGCGGAAGATCGTCGGGTCCGCGCAGGAGGCCGCCCCGGGGGACGTGCTGTGCAATGTGGGGACCATCGCCGGTGGCGGAAAGACCAACGTGGTGCCCGCCGCGGCCTCGGTGGAGGTGGGACTGCGATTCCGAACCCCCGACGTGGAGAACCAGGTTCTGGCCTCGATCCGGGACCTGGCTCCGGTACGTCCGGATGCCCAGCTGCAGGTGCACACCCTGTCCCAGCGTCCCGCCTGGCAGGCCGACGCCGCGGACGAGGAGCTGCTCGCCGCCGTGGAAGCCGCTGCCCAGGACGCCGGACTGCCCGCCGTCGGCGGTCATCCCGCGGCCGGCGCCGGAGACACCAACTTTCTCGGTTCAGACCTGCCGACCCTCGACGGCCTGGGTCCCGACGGTGCGGGAGCCCACGCCGACCATGAGCAGGTCCGGCTGGAGTCGATCCCGGAACGGATCGCGCTGTTGGCGGCGCTGCTCGCTCGGCTCTGATCCACGCTCAACCGGGAGGACCGGCGCGCGCCGCCCCACGACCGAGCAGTTCGGAGAGGTCTGTACCACCGGCGTCCATCAGCCGCTCGGGAAGGATCGGCACCGCGGTGCGCACCAGCACCTCGGTGCGGTCCTCGCCGGTGACGGTGCAGCTGGTGAGCTCCACCGCATTGCGCACGGCCACAGCCTCCGCCACGGTGCACGGACTTCCGGTGCTCAGCCCGCGCGCCGCGTCGGCTCCGGCCAGCGCCGCCAGGTCTGCCCCGCGGGCAGCCTGCGCGGAAGATGTCGCGACCATGCTCAGGACCTGTGTCGCGGCGAGCAGGAGGAGCAGCACCATGATCAGTCCCAGCGCCAACACGGTGCCTGAACCCCGCTCGGCCGAGAACCGTCCCGGGGGTCTCATGGCAGATCCTCGACTCGAGCCGTGGCTTGCGCGTCCTGGGTCATCGCGACCTCGACCCAGCCGAGCACCCGGACCGGGCGGACCAGCTCGACGGTGACATAGCCCTGATCGTGGCTGAGCTGGAAGGACACCTCTTCACCGGTGATCCGCCGGGCGGCCGCCTCCGCCGAGGCCGGGTCCTCCCCGCGGGCCAGCTCTCGAGCCGCAGCCCGAGCTCCCGACTCCAGGGTGACCTGGGCGGCGCCGTGCAGCCCGAGCGAGAGCACCAGCAGAAGCACCAGCATGACTCCTGGCAGCGCCACCGCGAACTCTGCGGTGATCGCCCCGCGCTCAGAAGGAGAGTGCACGTTCCACGACGCCGGTCAGCAGCCCTCGGGCGGTGCCTGAGCTCAGCACCGCGACCAGCAGCCCGGCGAACCCGACGGCGGCGAGCATCACGATGCCGTATTCGGCCGTGGCGAGGCCCTCCTGCTCATGATGAAGCCGATGCGCCCAATGCCGGGATCCCCGCGGGCCGCTGCGCGCCGGTGGAGCTTCCAGGACAGCGGGCTGAGTGACCGTGCGTTCCATGACCGGGTGTTCCATGACGGTGCCTTCCGTGATGGTCGCCTGGACCCTGGGGCCGCCGAGCCTGGGAGGATCGAGTCTCAGAGAAGGGAGACTCGGGGACGTGCGGCTCGGGCCCTGGGGGACCTTGACGACGGGTGAGCCCTGCGGTCTGCAGGTGCCACCAGTCTTGGCCGCGCGGCGCTGGATTCCGCGAGAGGACGCCATCCTGTGGAGAGGCGCGATCCAGGACCGGGTGACCGTCAGGGCTGGGGCAGACCCGTGGGAAGGACCGGCGAAGATCCGAGCGCCAGCATCGCATGCGCACTCTGTGCAGGTTCTCGCACGGAGATCACTTCGAAGATCGGCCAGATCGCACAATCGATGCGGAGGCAGGCTGCCCTGCGGGGCGACCATCTGCGAGCCGGGTCAGCCGCGCGGAAGGAGCCCCTCGCGCCCGCCGGAGACCCAGCGCGGATCGAAGCTGCGGTCCCCGGAGACCTGGCCCGCCAGCGCGTCCAGCTCTGCCATGGCCTCCCCGGGAACCTGGACATCCACCCCGCGCTGGAGCTGATCCCAGTGCCCGGCGGTCCGAGTCCCCGGGATCGGGGCGATCTGCACGCCCAGGGCGGCTGCCTGCTGATAGAGCCAGGCCAGCGCCAGCCCCGCGGTGGGCAGCTCCAGGCCTGTGGCGATGTCGCGGACCCGTGCGAGGAGCGCTGCGTTGTGCGGCAGGTTCTCTGGCATGAACCAGGGGAAGTTCTGCCGGATGTCCTCCGCCGGAAGAGCCTGGGGATCGAAGGAATCCGTGAGCAGACCTCGGCCCACCGGGGAGTAGGGCACGAAACCGATCCCCAGCCGCGCGCAGGTCGGCAGCACGTGGGGCTCCACGTCCCGGGCGAAGATGCTCCACTCGCTCTGCACCGCGGTGATCGGGAACACGGCGTGGCCGCGGGCGATCTCCTCCCCCGTGGCCTCGGAGAGACCGATGCTGCGTACCTTGCCCGCGGTGACCAGCTCGCCCAGGGCTCCGACGCTCTCCTCGATCGGTGTCTCAGGGTCCACCCGGTGCAGGTAGTAGAGGTCCAGGTGATCTGTGCCCAGTCGGCGCAGGCTGTGATCGATCTGCTCTTTGATATACGCCGCGTCGCCCCGGGCCCGGCGCTTGCCGACCCCTGCACCCTTCTCGATGCCGACCTTGCTCGCCAGCACGAACTCCTCGCGCCGGTGCTTCAGGAACTTTCCCAAGACCCGTTCGCTCTCGCCATCGCCGTAGATGTTCGCGGTGTCCAGGAAGGTCACCTCGCGCTGCGCCACGTGCTCCAGGAGGGCGATCGAGTCCGACTCGGTGATGGCCCCGTAGGCGCCGGCCAGCGACATCGCGCCGTAGCCCAGCGCTGAGGTCTCGAGCTGATGCGAACCGGTTCCCAGGGTGAGGGAGCGCAGAGTCATGGGTGGATCCTTCCGTGGTGCATGTGCATGTGCATGTGCAGCGGGCAGAGAGCAGGGACAGGGGCAGGGGGCGGGGCAGAGCAATGACGACGACGACGCGGCGGCCGGGTCACTGACAGGCTCAGCGCCGCATGACCTTGCGTGCCGCCCAGTTGCCCACCAGCTGCAGCGACTGGACGAAGACGATCACCACGATCACCGCCAGCCAGGTCACTTCGGGGTTGAACCGGTTGTAGCCCTCGACGATGGCGAAGTTGCCGATGCCGCCGCCACCGATGATCCCGGCCAGGGCAGACATGTCGGTGAGCGCGATGATCACAAAGGTATACCCCAGGATCAGCGGACCCAGCGCCTCCGGCAGCAGCACGGTGAGGATGATGCGCAGTCGGGAGGCGCCCATGGCGCGTGCCGCCTCGATCACTCCGGGGTCGATCGAGACCAGGTTCTGTTCCACGATCCTGGCGATCGCGAAGGTGGAGGCCCAGATCATCACGAAGATCACCGCATCGTTGCCGATCCCGGAGCCGATCACGTAGATGGTCACCGGCTGCAGGGCCGCGATCAGGATCACGAAGGGGATCGGCCGGATCAGGTTCACGATGAAGTTCATCGCCATATAGGCGGGCTTATTCGCCAGCAGCCCTCCCTGACGGGTGGTGTAGAGCGTCAGGCCGATGGCCAGTCCGAGGAGCCCGCCGAGCAGGAAGGCCCAGGCGACCATATAGATGGTGTCGAAGATGGCCTCGAGCAGCTCGGGCCCGTAGTAGCTCCAGTCAAGAGCTCGATAAGTGTCGATCATTCCTGCACCTCCTGGACCTCTCCGGCGGAGTTCAGCGCCGCGACGAAGGCCTCGACCGCGCGATCCTCGCCCTGCAGGGCGAGGGTGAGCAGGCCGTAGGACGCGTTCTTCGTGGTGTTCATGCCGCCATGCACGATCTCGAAGGAGACCCCGTGTGCGGCGGCCTCGCCCAGCACGGAGCTGACCGCCGCCGCGTTCTGCAGCGAGACCACCACAAGCCGTCCGCTGGCATGGCCGCGGATCCGCTGCACATCCTCTGCGGTGGGCCGGTTCTTCAACGCCGCACCGACGAAGCTGGCGTCCTTGGTCTCGCGCGGGCTGGAGAAGACGTCATAGACCAGCCCGGACTCCACGATCCGGCCCTGGTCCATCACCGCGACCCGGTCCGCGATGGAGCGGATGACCTCCATCTCGTGGGTGATCGCGACGATGGTGATGCCGAGCTCCTCGTTGGCGCGGCGCAGCAGCCGCAGGACCTCACCGGTGGTGTTGGGGTCCAGCGCGGAGGTGGACTCATCGGCCAGCAGGATGTCCGGCTTCGCGGCCAGCGCGCGGGCGATCCCGACCCGTTGCTTCTGCCCGCCGGAGAGCTGCTCCGGGTGTTGCGCAGCCTTCTCGGTCAGTCCCACGAACTCCAGCAGCTCCTCCACCCGGGCTTCGCGCGCGGGCTTCTTCCAACCAGCCACCTTCAGCGGGTATGCGACATTGCCGGCGACGTTGCGGGAGTGGAACAGGTTGAACTGCTGGAAGACCATGCCGATCCGGGAGCGGACCTTGGCGAGCTGGCCCTCACGCATGGCGGAGATCTCCTGGCCCAGCACATGGACCGAGCCTGCGGTGGGGCGTTCAAGCCCGTTGATCAGCCGGATCAGGGTGGACTTCCCGGCCCCGGAGAACCCGATGACGCCATAGACCTCACCGCGGTCGACGCGCAGGCTCACGTCCTCGACCGCGGTGACGGTCTTGTCTCCCGTCCCGAAGGTCCGCGAGACGTTGTTGAACTCGATGAGCGGGGCTGTGCTCACGCGTCCTCGTCCGCTTCCTCGGCCTCGCCGGCCTCGTCGTCACCGGTCTCGGCGCCCGCGTTGCGCAGGGAGTCCTCGTAGTCGACCAGGGACTCCTGGAGCTGCTCGGCGGTGACGTCAGAGGCGGGGACCGAGGTCTCGGCCGAGAGCTCCGCGTCGATCTCGAGCACCCGTTCGTCGTGGTAGACCGCCGCGATCTCGCGCAGCGCCTCGTTCTCGCTGTCCTCGGCGCGGGTCACGAAGGCGTTGATATAGGGAAACGCTGAGGCGTCGGTGGGATCATCCGAGAAGATGCCGTCACCCTCGGGGTCGAGCTCGGCGTCCTGGGCGAAGTTGTTGTTGATGATCGAGCCCTGAACCGATTCCAGCGCGTTGACCGTCTGCTGAGCGGCGACCGGCTGCACCGTCACGGTGGAGGCCTCCTCGTCGATGTGGCGCGGTTCGGGCTGGCGAGTCTCCTCCGAGAGCTCCAGCAGTCCCGCCTGCACCAGCACGTTGATCGCACGCCCCTGGTTCACCGCATCGTTGGGGATCGCGATGGTGTCGCCCTCGGTGAACTCGCTGACATCGTCGTACTCGTTGGAGTACAGGGTCAGCGGCACAGCGGCGGTCGCGCCGATGGGCTGCAGGTCCTCCCCGGAGCTGACGTTGTAGTCCGCTAGGTAGGCGATGTGCTGGAACCAGTTGGCGTCGATGTCGCCGCTGGTCAGCGCCGGGTTGGGCTGGGTGTACTCGGTGAACTCGACGAGTTCGATCTCGTAGCCCAGTTCCTCCTCGGCGATGCGTTCGACCTCGCGGTGGCTCTCGTTGGCGCCCACGACGCCGATGGTGAACTCCTGCTGATCCTCCGGTGCGGCTTCGGCCTCGTCACCGCCGCGATCGAAGGCGCTGCAGCTGCTCAGCGCCAGGGCGAGTGTGGCGCTGAGGGCCAGGGCTTTGAGCCCGCGGCGCCGAGGGCCGGCGGTGGGTCCGGAGGGGGGTCCGGAGGGGGTCTGCTGGTGGGTCATGAGTGATCCTTCGGTCTGTGTGGGCGGATCTTCGCCCGGAAAAGTGACAGGGGTGCCCTGAGAGGGATGTCTGGGGCGCTCGCGAATGTTCACGCGCGAACGCAGAGTGCACCGATGGGTGCGGGGAGTGTCCTTTCGACGCTGCTCTTGCCGGTTCCAGTCAGCACCACAGTCGAGCCTCTTTGAGCTCCACCGATGGTGAGAACAAGCCGCTTCGTGATCCGGGACCACCCTTGAACATGGGGTTGGTGAGTGACCGTGAACGGATCGTCGGATCACCGCCAGCGGCGGATCTCCAGGTCACTTCTCTTGAAGCAGGTTCAATCCTAGCTCACGTTTCACGCCCGCACTGCGCACATTCATATTCCGTCACGGTGCCGGGTGTGTTCAGCGTTGCGCCGCCTCAGGGCCCGAAGCGGAGGTGGATTCCTCGGGCCGGGCGGTGAGTATCGCGCGCAGCAGGTTCAGCGCGGGCTGCTTCTCCAGCGGGTTGTTCTTGTTGCCGCATTTAGGGGACTGCACGCAGGAGGGGCAGCCCGTGGCGCAGTCGCAGCCGGCGATCGTCTCGGCGGTGGCCCCGATCCATTCGGCGGCCAGCTCGAAGCCGCGCCGGGCGAACCCGGCCCCGCCGGGGTGCCCGTCGTAGACGAAGATCGTGGGCAGCTCGGTGTCGCGGTGCAGCGCGGTGGAGACCCCGCCGATGTCCCAACGGTCCCCGGAGGTCAGCAGCGGCAGCAGCCCGATCATGGCATGTTCGGCGGCATGCAGCGCCCCGGGCACGAGCTCCGGGATCACCCCGGCCTCCGCGAGCTCGGTCTCCGGGGCGGTGATCCACATCGCCTGGGTGCGCAGCGAGGAGGGCGGCAGGTCCAGCGGCTCGTCGGAGAGCACCTCGGAGGAGCCCAGCGCCTTGCGCTGGAAGCCGACCACGGTGCTGGTCACCTCCACCATCCCGGAGTGCAGCCGGTAGCGGCCCCAGTCCATGGCTTCTTCGGTCTGCAGCACCTCGATCGAGGTGGTCTGCCGGGCCTGGGTGTAATACGGCGGGCTGGCCGGAAACACCAGCACGGCGCTGTTCTCGCGGTCGAGCTCCTCCACGATGTAGCTGCGGCCCTGGTGGAGGTAGACCGCTCCTGGGTGGGCCTGGGGCTGCGCCTGGGCGGAGCCCATGTCCCCGATCACGGTGCCGTCTTCCGCGTTGACGATCGTGTAGGGCCCGCCGCCGTCGGAGCGCAGCTTGACCCAGGCCGCTGCGGAGACGTCGTCGTGGGCGAAGAACCAGCCGCGCGGCCGACGTCGCAGGTGTCCCTGCTCGGTGAGCGACTCGATCAGCCAGGACTCGAACAGCTCCAGGTCCGGGGTGGTCAGCGGGAGCTCCTGAGCGGCGGCGAGGATATGCGGGGCGGCCACATGTGGATTCCTCGGGTCGGTCACGGCGTCCTCGACCGCGGTGTCGAAGATCGCCTCCGGGTGGTCCAACAGATAGGAGTCCAGCGGATCATCCCCGGCGATGAAGAACGCGGCGCCGCGCTGGCCCGAGCGCCCGGCGCGGCCCAGCTGTTGGAAGAACGAGGCGCGGGTGCCGGGCCAGCCGGCGATGATCACCGCATCCAGCCCTGAGATGTCGATCCCGAGCTCCAGCGCCGGAGTGGAGGCGACGCCGAGCAGCCGGCCTTCGCGCAGCGCGTCTTCGAGCTCGCGGCGCTCCTCCTTCAGATACCCGGAGCGGTAGGCCGCCACCCGTCCGCTCAGGTCACGGTCCACCTCGGCGAGTGAATCGGCGGCGATCTGCGCGATGGTCTCCGCCCCGCGGCGAGACTTGATGAAGGCCAGCGTGCGATGCCCGGCGACCACCAGGTCGGTGAGGATGTCGGCGGCCTCCACGGTGAGGCTGCGCTTGAGCGGAGCGGCGTTGTCGCCGGTCAGCGTGGAGTCCGAGGCCTCCCAGAGGTAGATGTCCACGGCCCCGTGGGGGGAGGCGTCCTCGGTGATGGCTTCGACGGCGGACTCCGGGTGGCCGATGAGCCGGGAGAACGACGTCGCCGGGTCGCCGCTGGTCGCCGAGGCTCCGGTGAACACCGGGTGGGCCCCGTAATGGGCGCAGATCCGACGCAGTCTGCGCAGCAGCAGCGCGATGTGTGAGCCGAAGATCCCCCGGCAGCTGTGCGCCTCATCGATGATCACGTAGCGCAGCCGGGCGAAGAACCTAGCCCAGGCCCGGTGGTTGGGCAGGATCCCGACGTTGAGCATGTCGGGATTGGTCAGCACCACATTGGCGTGCTGACGGACCCAGCGGCGCTCGGTGGGATCGGTGTCCCCGTCATAGGAGGCTGGCCGAATCCCGCCCTGGGTCCCGGCGGGCCCGGTGGCCTCGGCGAGCTGGGTCAACGCCTCGAGCTGATCCGCGGCCAGCGCCTTGGTGGGGGAGAGGTAGAGCATGGTCGTGCCCACGCTGGGCGGGGGACCGACGCCGCCGGGTGAGGACGCCGGCAGCGCCCCGCGCGGGCCGCCGGAGATCTCGGCCAGTCCGGGCAGCTGGGTGCCCAGGGACTTCCCTGAGGCGGTGCCGGTGGCCAGGATCGTATGGCGCCCGGCATGCAACGCCTCGGCGGCGAGCACCTGGTGGTTATAGAGTCCTGAGACCCCCAGCTGCCGGTAACCCGCACGCAGCTCGGCGGGAACCCACTCGGGCCAGGCAGCGGTGCGCGCCTGCCGGGCCGGCAGGGTGCGGACATGGCGCAGCGGACCGGCGTCGCCGATCTCCGTCGGCAGACCTGCACGGCGCAACAGCTCAAAGGGGTCCTGATCGGGCATCCCCCTCAGGCTACGGCAGGATGGCGCTGCATTCCCCGGCGCACCGGTGAGCACTGCTGCCGGTCAGGCGCGGCCGCCCAGGGACCGGATGTGATCGGGCAGCCGATCGTGGGATCCATACATGAAATGGTTCTCCATGCGCTCGGAGTAGCGGCTGGCCTCGGTGCTGCGACCCACCGCCTCGGCGGTCTCCCGGATATGCATCGGCGAGGCCCCGCAGCAGACGCCCAGGTAGTTGATCCCCAGATCGTAGGCCTCCTTGGCGAACGCGCCGATCTCATAGCGATTGCTGAACAGCGGATCCAGCGCGGTGGGGAAGGTCCGGCCGTGCGGGGAGGGCACGCCGGCGCGGACATCGGAGAGGTTGAAGAAGGTGGGCTCGCTCGGGGTGGTGCGGTAGGGCACCGGCAGCGCGGCCACGTGGCAGGAGACCGCCTCCCGGATCTGGCGCAGCCAGGGCAGCATGGTCTCGGGTCCGCGGAAACAGTTGAGTCCGACGACGTCGGCTCCGGCCTGCTCCAGGCGCTGAGCGGTCTCGACCACGCCGGGCCCGTCGGCCATCTCCTCGAAACCCATGGGCGCCAGGGTGAGCACCACCGGCAGCCCGGAGGACCGGGCCACCTCGAGGGCCGCGAGTGCTTCTCCGGCGTAGTAGAAGGTCTCGCCGATGATCAGATCCGCGCCCTCCTCCACCGCCCAGTCGACCATCTCCTGGAACATGCCGCGGACCTCGTTCTGGCGCTGGACGTCCGAGGGGTCCCAGATGTTGGTGTTGGAGATGTTGCCCGCCACGAGATCTCCGGGCCGGGAGTCGGCGACCTCGCGGGCGATGCGCAGGGCGGCACGGTTCAGCGGCTCGAGCAGGTCCTCCTTGCCGATCACGCGCATCTTCTCGCGGTGCCCGTTATAGGTGAAGGCCTCGACGATGTCAGAGCCGGCACGCTGGAAGTCCCGGTGCAACCCGCGCAGCGCGTCCGGGTTCTCCAGCGCCACCTCGGGCACGAACTCACCGGCGGTGAGGTAGCCGCGCCGCTCAAGCTCGAAGAGGAATCCCTCGGCGCAGATGACCGGGCCTGCATCGAGTCGGTCGGTGAGCGGGTTGGCGGCCATGGGGAGCTCCTTCGGCGACAGTATGGAGCTGCATCGTCCCCCGATAATGAGTGAACAATTGAACTTAATGCAGCAAGTGTGCCGATCCTACCGCACTGCCCGGGCGGGGCCTAAGCGTTGAGGTCGTCGAACTGGGAGTGACTCGGCCGCAGCCGCCCGCCGGAGGTGGCGCCGTAGACGTGGACGTCGCCGAGCAGGGTCCAGCCCAGGAACTCGTAGAGCTCCCGACCGTCCCCGGTGGCCACGAGCAGACCCTCTTCGACGTCGTGCTCGTGGGCGATCGCGATCAGCGCGCGGGTCACAAAGGTGCCCAGGCCCTGGCGGCGGTATTCGTCGTTGGTGTAGATCCGGTCCAGGATCGCGTAGTGGCCCACGGTCGCGACGCGGCCTCGGGCGGCGATCGTGTCACCGTCACGCACGGTGAAGCGGGTCCAGCCGTCGTGGTCCTCACGAGTCGTGGTGTAACCCTCTGGCGTGATCGGATCCTCCACGTCCTGGGTGTCCATGTCCACGACCATCAGCTTCTCCTCATCGCTGATCAGCTGCAGCCCGTCCACCGGGTTCTGGCTCAGCGACTCGGCACCGGGTTCTGCGATCACGGTCAGCAGTCGGGCAGAGTCCTTCGCCACGGCGGCGGCGATCTTGCGCAGATCGGTGTCCTGTGGGGAATACAACACGTACTCCCACTCGTCGGAGTCCCCGGAGCGCAGAGCCGAGTGGACGCCGCCCTCGTGCTGGACGTCGTAGTCGTGAGTTCGCGCCCATCCGGTTACCCAGTGGCGTACAAGGTCATCGCTGAGCTCAGAAGTCATAGTCCGACCATACAAAGAAAAAGCAGCGCACCGTGAGAGGACAGGACAACGAGTTCATAAAGATGTTGTTCAGAACTACCCTTGAGAGGTGAGCATGTCCCGGATCGTCCTCTATTACGCCTTCACCCCCCTCGCAGATCCCGAGGCGGTGAAGCTCTGGCAGCACACGCTCTGCCGGGAGCTCGGCCTCAGGGGCCGGATCCTGATCTCCCCGCAGGGGATCAACGGCACCGTCGGCGGCGACATCAACGCGGTCAAGCAGTACGTGAAGCAGACCAGGGCCTACGCCCCGTTCCGTCAGCTGGCCTTCAAATGGTCCGAGGGCGGGGCGGAGGACTTTCCCCGGCTCTCGGTCAAGGTCCGCCCCGAACTGGTGGCCTTCGGCGTGCCCGAGGAGATCGAGGTCGATGCTCAGGGCGTCGTCGGCGGCGGCGAGCACCTGCAGCCGCAGCAGGTCCATGACCTCGTCGAGGCGAAGCGGGCGCAGGGCGTGGAGGTGGCCTTCTTCGACGGCCGCAACGCCGTGGAGGCGCAGATCGGGAAGTTCAAGAACGCCGTGGTGCCGGAGACCGAGACCACCCGCGACTTCATCGCCGAGCTGGACTCCGGGCGATACGACCACCTCAAGGACCAGCCGGTGGTCACCTACTGCACCGGCGGGATCCGCTGCGAGGTGCTCTCGGCGCTGATGCGCCGGCGCGGCTTCGAGGAGGTCTATCAGATCGACGGCGGGATCGTGCGCTACGGAGAGACCTTCGGCGACCAGGGGCTCTGGGAGGGCGAGCTCTACGTCTTCGACTCCCGGATGAACACCCGCTTCTCCCCGGAGGCGAAGACCATCGGGGAGTGCAGCTGCTGCGCCAGCCCCACCAGCTCCTTCTATAACTGTATGGACCGGGGATGTTCCACGCTGGCGCTCTACTGCGAGGACCACCGCCACATCCCGGAGACCACCCGCTGCGGCAACTGTCAGGCCCGGCTGGCCCAGGACCCCACCGACCCCAACGCCGGCGCGCTGGGCAAGGTGCGGCGCGGATGAGTCCCGCACAGCATCAGCCCGCGATCCTGCCCGCCCCGGAGGCGGACTCGAAGCTGCTGGCCGGCCTGCGCGCGGATCTGCTCGCCGCACGGTTCACCAATGAACGGGTCGCGCAGCTGTTGGGCGAGGACGCGCTCGCCGCCCTGCAGCGTGACCAGCCGGTGCCGGCGGAGCTGCGCGTGCACCAGCTGCTGCGCGCCGAACCGGCTCCTGACCCCTGCGCGGTGCTCACCGGGCTCTGGCTGCTCGGACTCGAGATCCCCGCCGCGCAGCTCCAGGAGGCCCTGCCCCAGGTCGGCGTCGAGGGCCTGTGCCGCCTGAACCTGGTGCACCCGGCAGCCCCCGGGTCCGCGGCAGCCCCTGGGTCACCGGTGACCGAGGCGCCAGCAGCCGGGCACGACGTCGAGCGGTACCGTCCCAGCGTGGACCTGCGGCCCTATCAGGCCGAGCAGGCCCACGGGCTGTGCGACCTCTGGGTGGCCAGCGACCTGCCGGCCGCGCAGGTGACCGGACCGCTGCATCCCGAGCATGTGCTCGGGATCGGCGGCGCGAGCCTGACCCTGGCGGCGAGCATCCACCGCGCCCCGGTGCGCAGTGCCCTGGAGATCGGCACCGGCTGCGGCATCCAGCTGCTGCACCTGCTGGACCACGCCGAGCATGTGGTGGCCACCGATCTCAGCCGCCGCGCCCTGGACTTCACCAGGTTCAACCTGGTGCTCAACGCCGCAGCGCTGCGCCTGGACCCGATGAACCTCGAGGCACGGGTGGAGCTGGTGCAGGGCAGCCTGCTGGAACCGGTGGCCGGGCGTCGATTCGACCTGATCATCTCGAACCCGCCCTTCGTCATCACCCCGCGCCCGAAGCACGAGCAGATCGACGCGCGCTACACCTACCGCGACGGCGGCAGGGCCGGGGATCTGCTCATGGCGGAGCTGATCGCGGCGCTGCCCGAGCATCTCGCCGAGGCCGGGTCCGCGCAGCTGCTGGGCAACTGGGAGATCCAGGACCACGCCGCCTGGGACGCGCGACCGCGGCTCTGGTGCGAGGCGTTCCCCGCGCAGGTCGACGCCTGGTTCATCCAGCGCGACCGGCAGGACAGCGCCGAATATGCCGAGACCTGGCTGCGCGACGCCTCCACCCAGCGGGAGCCGCAGAGCTACCGGCGACGCTATATGGAGTATCTCGACGACTTCGCCTCGCGCGGGGTGCTCGCCGTGGGCTTCGGCATGATCTTCATCCGCCGCCGGGCCGCAGCGCCGGGTCCGGGCGCGCCCTGGCGGCGCTTCGAGGAGCTCACCGGTGCCGTGGAGCAGCCGCTGGGACCGGTCATCGGAGCCACCGCGACCCGAGCAGAGACCGTGGCCCGGGACCCGCAGTCGGTGCTCGAGGCGGTCCTCACCGTGGCCCCTGATGTCACCGAGGAACGCCATCAGCGCTTCGGCGCCGTCCACCCGGAAGTGATCCTCGCACGTCAGGGGTCCGGACTGCGCCGCAGCCGGGCCGTCTCCAGTGCCGCCGCAGGATTTCTGGGCGCCGCCGACGGGGAGTATCAGGCCGCCGCGCTCACTGCCGCCGTGGCCGCTCTGCTGGCGGAGGAGACCACCGAGCAGGCGAATCTCCAGCAGGCGCTGCGCAGCGAGATCCTGGAGCTCTACCTCGAGGGATACCTCGCGGAGTCTTGATTCTCCCGGCCTCGGCGTGTTCTGCTCGCTGATATATTGAGCACTCGATGGCCAGCCCACTGCTGAGCGACCGAGACTGCACCGCAAGAATTCCCTCAAGGAGATCAGTGCCTGAAGGCAAGAAACTCGTCATCGTCGAGTCCCCGGCGAAGTCCAAGTCCATCGCCAAGTACCTCGGCGATGACTTCATCGTGGACGCTTCCGCCGGGCATATCCGTGACCTGCCACAGCCCTCAGAGCTGCCCACCGAGATGAAGAAGGGTCCGTTCAGCCGGTTCGCGGTGAACCCCGACGACGGCTTCGCGCCCTATTACGTGATCTCTGACTCCAAGAAGAAGAAGGTCACCGAGCTCAAGCGGGCCCTCAAGGACGCCTCGGAGCTCTATCTCGCCACTGACGCCGACCGCGAGGGTGAGGCCATCGCCTGGCACCTGCTGCAGGTGCTCAAGCCCAAGGTCCCGGTCTACCGGATGACCTTCACCGAGATCACCAAGGAGGGCATCACCCGCGCCCTGCAGAACGTGCGCCAGATCGACGACGACCTCGTCGATGCCCAGGAGACCCGGCGAATCCTGGACCGGCTCTACGGCTACGAGATCTCCCCGGTGCTCTGGCGCAAAGTCGGCAAGGGCCTCTCCGCGGGACGCGTGCAGTCGGTGGCCACCCGCCTGGTGGTCGAACGCGAGCGCGAACGCATGGCCTTCATCCCGGCCGGCTACTGGGACCTCTCCGGCAGCTTCGCCACCGCCGCCGGCGAGGAGTTCACCGCCAAGCTCAACGCCGTGGACGGCGCCCGCGTCGCGACCGGATCCGACTTCGACGACCGCGGCCAGCTGAAGTCCACCCGCTCCAAGACCGAGGTCAGCGTCTTGGATCGCGAAGCGGCCGAGGCCCTGGCCGAAGGCCTGACCCAGGCGGAGTTCACCGTGGACTCGGTGGAGGACAAGCCCTACTCGCGCCGTCCGCAGCCCCCGTTCATCACCTCGACCCTGCAGCAGGAGGCCTCCCGCAGGCTCCGGTTCTCCTCCCGGGCCACCATGCAGGTGGCGCAGCGGCTCTATGAGAACGGCTATATCACCTATATGCGTACCGACTCGGTGACGCTCTCGAACGAGGCGATCACCGCGGCACGCCGGCAGATCACCGAGCTCTACGGCGCCGACCACGCGCCGTCGAGCCCGCGGTTCTACTCCAAGAAGAGCGAGACCGCCCAGGAGGCCCACGAGGCGATCCGACCCTCGGGGGATCACTTCCGCACCCCCGGCCAGGTGGCCAATGAGCTCTCCAAGGATGAGTTCAAGCTCTACGAGCTGATCTGGAAGCGCACCGTCGCCTCCCAGATGGCCGACGCCAAGGGCTTCACCGCCTCCGTGCGGCTCAGCGCCGCCGTCTCCGGCGGACCCAAGGCCGGCACCACCGCCACCTTCGGCGCCTCCGGCACCGTGATCACCTTCCCCGGCTTCCTGGCCGCCTACGAGGAGGTCCGCGAGAGCGGCTCGGAGGAGGACGAGGCCAAGGCCGGCAAGGCCGATAAGCGGCTGCCGAAGATCGAGACCGGCGAGAGCCTGATCGGTCGCGACGTCCAGGCCAAGGGCCATGAGACGACCCCGCCGGCGCGCTATACCGAAGCCACGATCGTCGCCGAGCTGGAGAAGCGCGAGATCGGGCGCCCCTCGACCTACGCGCCGACCATCTCCACGATCATGGACCGCGGCTACGTCACCAAGCGCGGCTCCGCGCTGATCCCGTCGTGGACCGCGTTCAGCGTGATCCGGCTGCTGGAGGAACACTTCGGCAAGTACGTGAACTACGACTTCACCGCCCGCATGGAAGAGGACCTGGACCAGATCGCGCGCGGGGAGCTCCAGCGCGAGGCCTGGCTGCAGGGCTTCTACTTCGGCGCCAAGGACGGCGTCGACGGACTCAAGCATGTGGTGGAGAACCTCGGGGAGATCGACGCCCGAGCGATCAACTCCATCGAGATCGCCCCCGGGGTGAACCTGCGGGTGGGTCGCTACGGCCCCTATCTCGAGCGCCCCAACCCTGACGGCGTCGTCAACGCCGAGGGTGAGCTGGAGCCCCAGCGGGCCAACCTGCCCCAGGACCTGGCCCCCGACGAGCTCACCGCCGCCAAGGCCGAGGAGCTCTTCGAGCAGGCCCAGTACTCCGGACGGGTGCTCGGCACCGATCCAGAGAACGGACGCGAGATCGTGGCGAAGGACGGCCGCTACGGGCCCTATGTCACGGAGATCATCGAAGAGATGACCGAGGCGCAGCTCGAAGAGCACATGAAGTCGCTGCCGACCGAGTACTACAAGAACGGCAAGCCCAAGCCCAAGAAGAAGCCGGCCAAGGAGAAGCCTCGCACCGGCTCGCTGCTCTCCGACATGACCCTGGAGACGGTGACGCTCGAGCAGGCCCTGCGCCTGCTCTCGCTGCCCCGCGTGGTCGGCACCGACGAGGACGGCGAGGAGATCACCGCGCAGAACGGCCGGTTCGGACCGTATCTGAAGAAGGGCTCCGACTCCCGCTCATTGGAGACCGAGGAGCAGATGTTCACCATCACCCTCGAGGAGGCGAAGGCCATCTACGCCCAGCCCAAGCAGCGTGGACGCCGGGCGGCGGTTCCCCCGCTCGCCGAGTTCGGCGCCGACCCCACCTCGGAGAAGCAGGTGGTGGTCAAGGACGGCCGCTTCGGGCCCTACGTCACCGACGGTGAGACCAATGTGACCGTGCCGCGCAGCGTCTCGCTGGAGACGCTGACCAAGGAGCACGCCTACTCGCTGCTGGCGGAGAAGCGCGCCGCCGGACCGAAGCAGCCCGGGACGCCCAAGCGGGCGACCAAGAGCACGGCGAAGAAGGCTCCGGCCAAGAAGCCCGCCGCGAAGAAGGCTCCGGCCAAGAAGACCACCGCGAAGACCGGATCCTAGTCAAGGAGTCACCTGATGCGTCTGGGCGTGCTGGACATCGGTTCGAACACCGTGCACCTGTTATTGGTGGATGCTCACCTCGGGGCCAAGCCCGAGGCATTCGCCTCCCATAAACGACCCCTGTCCCTGGTCAAGCACCTGGACGACCAGGGCGCGATCACCGAGGAGGGACAGCGCGAACTCATCGGGTTCATCGCCGAGGCCGCCCGATTCGCCGCGCGGCACCGGGCCGAGGACCTGCTCTCCTTCTGCACCTCCGCGCTGCGCGAGGCCGCCAACGGCGAATCGGTGCTGCAGCGGGTGATCGCTGAGACTGGCGTGGAGCTCACCGAGCTCACCGGCGCCCAGGAGTCGGCGATGACCTTCTTCGCGGTACGGCGCTGGCGCGGCTGGAGCGCCGGGGACATCTTGAACTTCGACATCGGCGGGGGGTCCTTCGAGATCGCCTATGGGGGCGACGAGCTGCCCGCCACCGCGGTCTCGCTGCCGCTCGGCGCCGGACGACTCACCCGTGACTGGCTCGGCGAGGACCCGCCCAGCAAGGATGAGGTCAAGGCGCTGAAGGGCTATGTGCGGGAAGAGCTGGAGGCGGCGCGCCGCGAGTTCCCGGCCCTGAGCGGACACACCGAGGTGCTCGCCACCTCGAAGACCTTCCGCTCGCTGGCCCGGATGACCGGGGCCGCGCCCTCCGCCGAGGGCCCCTATGTGCCCCGCAGTCTGCGCCACGCCGAGCTGAAGCCGCTGGTCAAGAGCCTCGCCTCGATGAGCGCGGCGGAACGCGCCGAGCTGCCCGGAGTCTCCGCGCTGCGCGCCCGGCAGGTCTTCGCCGGAGCACTGGTCGCGGAGCAGGCGATGAAGGTCTTCGGCATCGAGACCCTGCAGATCTGTCCCTGGGCGCTGCGCGAGGGCCTGATCCTGCGCCGGCTCGATTCCCTGGTCCGCGAGGGTGCCGTCGAGGTGCCCACCGCGCCCGGGGTCGGACACGTCAACCTCGCCCGTGAGCTGCGCAAACCCTCCCGCGGCGAGGTCCCCGGCGGTCGCGCCCTCGCGACGGCGGCGGTGGAACATGCCAGCTGAGCAGGTCCAGCCGCGCCCACCCCGCGAGCTGCCCCGGATCCCCGTGGCGCTCTCCACCTCCTCGGTCTACCCGATGGGAGTCGCCGAAGGGTTCTCCATCGCCGAGGACCTCGGCTATGACGGCATGGAGGTCATGGTCACCCATCGCGGAGACTCCCAGCAGGCCTCCACGCTGAACGAGCTGTCCTGGCGCTTCGGCCTGCCGGTGATGGCCATCCACGCCCCCACCCTGCTGCTCACCCAGCAGGTCTGGGGCTCCGCCTGGGACAAGCTCAAGCGCAGCGCCGCCCTCGCCCAAGAGGTGGGCGCCGGCGTCGTGGTCGCGCACCCGCCCTTCCGCTGGCAGGTCGGCTACGCGGAAGGCTTCGCCGAGGGCATCAGCAAGCTGGAGGAGGAGACCGGAGTGGTCTTCGCCGTGGAGAACATGTACCCCTGGCGGGCCGGCGGCCGAGAAGCCACCATGTACCTGCCGCACTGGGACCCGGTGGATCAGCCCTACCCCCACGTCACCTGGGACTTCTCTCACGCGGCCACGGCCGAGGCGGACTCCCTCGAGGCGGTCACCGCCCTGGGGCAGCGACTGCGCCACGTGCACCTGACCGACGGCTGGTCCAACGGGTTCAAGGACGACCACCTGATCCCCGGCCAGGGCGAACAGCGCGTGGCCGAGGCCATGGACCTGCTGGCCCGGCCCGACTTCGCCGAGACCGGCTTCAACGGCGTCGTCGCCGTGGAGGTCGCCACCCGCACCGCCCGCAACGTCGGGGACCGGGAGCGCTGGCTCGCCGAGTCCCTGGCCTTCGCCCGCAAGCACCTCGGCCAGGAGTGATGATGTCCACCAGCACCAGCACCAGCACCAGCACCAGCAGTCCGCCGTCTCCGCAGATCGCGATGCTCGGCCTCGGCTCGATGAACGGGGCGATCCTGGCGGGTCTGCTGGACTCAGCGGTGAATCCGGAGCAGGTCCGCGCCACCACGCGCAGCGCCGCCACCGCGGTGCAGCGAGCGCAGCAGTACGGGATCACCGTGCACGCCGAACAGGACGACGCCGAGGCCAACCGCAGCGCCGCGGGAGATGCCGACGTCATCTTCCTCGGGGTCAAGCCGCATGGCATCGTCGCGCTGGCCGCGGAGATCGCCGATGCGCTGAAGCCGGGAGCCGTCGTGGTCTCTGTGGCCGCCGCGATCAGCGTGGACATGATCGAAGCGGCCCTGCCGCAGGGCCAGCCGGTGATCCGTTCCATGCCGAACACGCCGCTCTCAGTGGGCCTGGGTGTGGTCGGACTGGTCCCGGGCACCCATGCCAGCGCCCAGGACACCGAGACCGTGGCCCGGCTGCTCGGGGCCAGCGGCGCCGTGCACGTGATCGAGGAGTCCCAGATCGACGCGCTCACCGGGATCTCCGGCTCCGGACCCGCCTACGCCTTCTACCTCGCGGAGCAGATGGCCGAGGCCGGAGTGCAGCTGGGCCTGGACCGGGCGCTGGCCGCTGATCTGGCCGCGCAGACCATCTACGGCGCCGGCAAGATGCTGGTGGCGCACCAGGCCGCGGGCACCGCCGACGCCGCCGGGCTGCGCCGAGCCGTCTGCTCGCCCAACGGCACCACCGAACGCGCCATCCACGCCTTCGACGACCACGGCCTGCCCGCCGCGGTGCAGGCCGCCGTCAACGCCAGCGCGCACCGCTCCGCGGAGATCACCGATGAGCTCCGCAGCGCGGACTGAGCCCGGCAGCCGCCGCCGGGGAGGTCCCGGGAGCTACGCGAAGCGCTGGATGGGTCGCCTGACCCGCACCTCCCCGGCGCGGGCAGCGATGCTGATCTTCGGGGTGACCATCGCGGTGTTCGCCTCGCTGCTGAACATGCCCTGGGCCACTGCCTCAGGCTCCTCGGCCGCGTTCCATGAGGCGCTCTTCGTCGCCACCTCGGCCGTCACGGTGACCGGCCTGACTCCCGTGAACACCGCGGAGCACTGGTCCTTCGCCGGTGAACTGGTGATCCTGATCGGCATCCAGGTCGGCGGCCTGGGCATCATCACCATCGCCGCGCTGCTGGCCATCTCGGTGACCCGCAACCTCGGGCTGCGCACCCGCCTGGTCGCCCAGGAGGGCGGCATCTCCACCGGCTCGATGGGAGAGACCGGACAGGTCATCCGGACCGTGGTGATCTGCTCCGCCGTGGTGGAGGCGAT
>NZ_SOAN01000003.1 GCF_004364585.1 Nesterenkonia aurantiaca
ATCTCCGCCTTCGCGACCGTCGGGCTCACCAGTGGGCTCACCGAGGACCTCCCGCCCGAGGGGCTCTACGTGCTCGCGGCGCTGATGTTCGCCGGACGAGTCGGGATCATCACCTTCGCCGCCTCGCTGACCGTGCGCCAGCGCAGCCGGGTCCGGTACCGCTACCCCGAAGCACGCCCCATGATCGGCTGACCCCCAGCTGTCTCCCCCCCGGGAGTAGGTTTCCCTCTAAACCAACAGTCTTCTGTGAGGAGCTCAGAGTTCGACGGTTGTTGTGGGTCGAGGACGTGTTCCTGTGTTGGTTGGGGAGGGTCTTCAGCGCAGACGTTTGAACCCCTCTGCTGCTCGGGCAGGCCCAGAGACGAGGATGATGTCCTCAGCGCCAAGCACCGTCTGTGGGGTCGCGGGCTGCCACTTCTCATTGAGGCGCTTGACCGCGGTGATGCTCACCCCATGGAGAGTCCGAACATCAATCTCACCGAGAGGCCGGCCGAGGATCTTCTGGTGAGGGGTCGTCTTCGCGATCGCGAAGTCCTCATCAATCAAGATGTAGTCCTCCAAGCTTCCTCTGACCATATGTGCGACCCGTCGGCCCATGTCATGCTCAGGGAAGATGATGTGGGGGACCCCGAGCTGTTCAAGAATCGCCCGGTGAGCCTCACTGACCGCTTTGGCCCATAGTTCCTTGATCTCGAACTGGAGCATCAGAGAAGTCGCGAGGATGCTGGATTCCAGATTCGAAGCGATCGAGACCACCACATGATCAAACTCATCCACCGAGAGCTGCCGCATCGCGTCTTCGCTTCGCACATCGGCGGCGACTACGTGGGTGAGCTTGCCGTTGAGTGATTGCACCACCGCTTCATCGATATCGATTCCGAGCACGTCTGTTCCGTGAGCCATCAGCTCCAGGGCAAGGGCTCTGCCGAAGCGTCCCAAGCCGATGACCGCCACAGCATCCGGGCGCGCAACATCAGAGGGGTCAGTGCCGCCGAAGAGTTTGAAATTAGCCAATGATCGGCCTTTCCTTAGGAAGTTCATACTTGGTTCGCCGCTCCCGCAGTGCCAAAGCGGAAGCAAACGTGATGGGACCGATCCGGCCGATGAACATCAACATCACCAAGAGAAGCCGTCCCAGGACCGGAAGATCCGCGGTGATCCCGGTCGATAGCCCGACCGTGGAGAACGCCGAGACTGTCTCGAAGAGGACCTGATCGAGAGGAAGACCAGAGATGTGCATCAGCACCCCGGTCACCACGGTGATCAGAGCCAGCGCCAGCAAGACCACGGCGATAGCTTGACGGTGCACGGAACGAGAGAGCCTTTTGCCGAAGATGTTCACCGCGGCGTCTCCGCGGAGTTCAGTGATCAAGATGAACAGCAACACTGCGAATGTCGTGACCTTGATACCTCCCGCCGTTCCCGCCGGTGCCCCGCCGATCAGCATCAACACATCGATCCCCAGCCATGTCGTCGGTTCCATCGCGGAGATATCGACACTGTTGAACCCGGCAGTGCGAGTCTGCACCGACTGAAAGAATCCCGCCAAGAGCTTCTCAGACCAATGCAGCGGCCCTAAGGTCCGGGGGTTCGACCATTCCAACACAGTGATCAGTGCTGTACCTAGCACCAGTAGCAGCGTGGTCGCCCACACCACTATCCGGGTGTGCATCGACCATAATCTGGGGGTCCGGAAATGTCGCCGCAGCTGGATGATCACAGGGAAACCCAGACCACCCAAGATGATCGCTGCCGCCATGGAAAGACAGACCACCGGGTCAGCGACGAATCCCATCATCGAGTCACTGAAGAGGGAGAAGCCTGCATTATTGAAAGCCGAAACGGAATGGAAGACCCCTTGCCACAGTGCTTCGCCAAAACCCATCTGATAGCTCAGGTAGAACCGCAGCACCAACACCACGGCTAAGACCCCCTCGATGCTCAACGAGATCTTCACGATCCCCAGGATCAAGGATCGAAGATCAGCCAGGCCCAGACTCTTAGCTTCGGTGGCAGCGACCAGTTTTGACCTCAGCGAGAGACGCCCCAGGACGATCAGACCGATCACGGTGGCAAACGTCATGACCCCGAAACCACCCAGTTGGATGAGCACCAGTATCACCGCTTGCCCCAGTGGGGACCAGTGAGTCGCCGTGTCGACTACGACAAGGCCAGTCACGCACAGCGCCGAGGTGGCGGTGAAGAGTGCGTGTATGAAATCAGTCTGTTCCCCCGGGGCCGTGGCAGCCGGTAACAAAAGCAATCCCGTTCCCACAGCAGCGGTGAGAAGGAAACCTAGAAAGATGAGCTGCACCGGGCGTACTCGGCGAAGCATCGCCCGCTGACCAGCGGGATTCGAGTGATTCACAAGCCGAGAGCATAGACCTACCCACGGGCCGCTTCAATCCTGCGACACCTCGGCATCACCGCGGACTCCCATATTCCGCGGGACACCGGTGGTGGATGGAGCAATCGTCTTTCGAAGCGCCATGACGATCCACGGATCGATGCGCCCCTCAGAGGCACGGCGATTCAGTCTGTCCTTGGGGCCTTCGGTCAATCTGGTGACGGTGTCGCTGCCGCAACACCGCGGCGACGACGTTCCAGCGCCCGCTAGACCATCGGCTTACGGGCGTTCTTCACTCGCCATCTCATGCGGAGATGTCTCCTAACTCACGACGAGCACAGAAGGCGAGTTCAGGTGGTGAGTGCCAGGGTTGCTAGAGGCGCTGGCTGAGGTCCACGACGTCGCGGACACCTACGGGGTTCTCGAGCTCCACATCGATGGCTCCCAGGACGGCCTCCTCTGTGCACTCGTTCACCCCCTCACGCGTGCCGGTGATCACGGCGACGGCCACTTCGTCCTGGGTCTCCTCCACCCTGTACTGCAAGCCGTGACAATCGAAGTTGCCCATGACAACGAAGAACCGTGAGACCTCGTCGTCGACTTCCTCGTAGTCTCCCCACTCCACATAGTGCCGGGAGAAAAGTGCTTCCACAGGTTCCTGCACGTCGCCACGAGGCCAATCATCTTCCGGCGTTTGTTGTGCGCTCTGCTGGTAAGCCTCTGCCCAGTCGATGTCGTCGTGGGTCGGGGAGGTAGAAGGCTGAGGCGTCGGCTCTTCACTGCCGCACGCAGTGATCAACAAGCCACCTGCCGCAGCGACCGCGATCATTGCGCTGTGCCGGGTCCGTGACGCACTCATCTCTTCACCCTAGCGGGGCGAACCGGAAGTCCGCACGATCTCCCCGGAACCAGAAATCGCAACCAGGATGCCGCCAACGTTAGATCCAGCATATTGACTAACAATAGTAATCACCTGATAATCAATACATGTCTACTGTGTACTCGACCGGGCTCCGAGTTGCCCTGAGCCTTCTGATGTTGGGAAGTCTCATCGTCCAGGTGGCGATCCCTGTGAATGCAAGAAGCGCCGGCGAGGTGTTTCCTGAGATCGAGCCGCTGACGGCGCCCTACGCGACTCTCGCGATCGCCGCCATCGTGGGAGTGCAGGTCGGGTTGGTCGCTACGTGGCGACTGGCGTCGATGGTGTCGAAGGATCGAATCTTTGATGCGTCGGCGTTGAAATGGGTGGATGTCATCCTCGTCGCGCTGATCATCACCACCGGATTGGCCGCAGCGGTTTTCGTGCACCTGATATTCATCGTCCAGGTCGGTGGGCCTCCAGCCCTCGTAGGGCTGGGTGGCGCCGTGACACTGGGGCTCTCGCTCTTGCTGCTTCTGGCAGTCATGCGTGGCCTGTTGGTCCAGGCGATCGACTACAGAAGCGAACTGGCAGGGGTCGTCTGATGGCCATCAGGGTTGCCATCGATGTCATGCTCGCTGAACGCCAGATGTCGGTGGGCGAGTTGGCCGAGAAGGTCGGAATCACTCCGGCCAACATTTCGATACTGAAGAACAATCATGCACGGGCCATCAGGTTCTCCACCTTGGAAGCACTCTGCCAAGCTCTCGACTGTGAACCCGGGGACCTGCTGCGTCGGGAGAACCGCGACCCCACCGCCGAAGACGCATGAAGAACATCTTCGGTGAGGGGTAAGGGCTCTCATGACGAGTCTCCGGCGGATGCACCAGAGAACCTTGCTCCTGCCAGGGAGCAGCACTAGGGGAAGGGTCCACGCGTGACCACGTCGGAGTTCCTCGGCATCCGAATCACTCTCGGAGCGTTGGCTTTAGGAGCCCTCATCACGCAACTCCTCGTGGTCCCATTTGTCGCCGCGGGGCTTGCCGAGGACTACCCGCAGGTGGCACATCTGGGATTCCCTTATCTGGCTGCCGTGACGGTGGCAATCCTGGGATTCGAGGCTGCACTGCTGGCCGGCTGGGTGCTGCTCACGGGGGCCGTGGCGGAAGAACGGTTCGGCGGGCCGCGTGCGGCGGTGGGCGAACGGCATGACGGTGTCGCTGGGCATCATGGCGCTGTTACTGGCAGGAGTGTTCTTCCATGCGGGGTGGGAGGAGAATGTCGGCGGTCCGCTCATGTTGTTCGGGCTGCTCGCCTGTCTCGCCGCACTCGCCGCGGCGCTGATACTCAGAAGCTGGGCATTGCGTTCTCTCCCGACGACTATCCGCGAACCTGTCTCGCAAGCCACGTGATCAACACTGCCACCTGGGGCATATAGCGCCCCCGCCGCTTACGGTCGCGATCCACAGTCAGCAATCGAGCGGACCGGCCTGACGTGGGGGAGTGTCCGGTGAGCGATTGGCTCGCAGGCTGACGCAGGGTCTGCTTCTGGCGGTGCATAGTCCACTTGACACAGCCGAGGATGTAAAAGAAGCTGTACGTCAAGTGAACTGTTCATTTAGGGGGACTCAAAGTGACCATCGAGCAACCACCCACGACGTGGGGCCGCACCAGATTCGGGACCGGCCGCACACCGGCGATGGCAATCGCGGTTCCTCTCGGGATCCTCATCGGGATAGCTGGAGGTCTGCTCGCTGTGGTCTTCGGTGTCGCTGGCGCGCAACCCCTCGTGGGCTTCCTGAGCTTCGCCGCCTTTCTCACATTTCCTGGCGTAGCTTTGGTCTTCGCTGTCGTCGTCGACCGCGAAACCCTCAAAGGAGCAGCCCAGCATCCTGACGACTCGGTCGAATCCGGGTGGTACGACAGAGCCACCTCGGGCACTTTTCACGACATCATCGTCGTCCTCGGAGTCACCTCCCTCGTCCTTGCCTTCATCCCTCGCGACTTCCAGGTTGACCTGAAACTTGTCCTCCCAGCGGTGCTCGCACTCTGTTTCGTTTCTACCGGCATCCGATACCTGCTGCTGCGACGGAAAGGGTGACGTGAAGAACCTGGTCCACGAATCACGACGACGCCTGGCGTGGTCTCAGCAGAAACTTGCCGATGAACTCGGGGTCTCGCGCCAGACGATCATCTCAATCGAGCGCGGGCGCTTCGATCCATCTCTGCCCTTGGCATTTCGAATTGCAGCTGTCTTCGACTGCACCATCGAAGATATTTTCCTTCCCGAGGATCAGTCGTGACAAGGCCCGTCTCGGGTGCCTTCACTTACAGATGGCGTACTCCTGGAATGGGTTTGGCAACAAGACTTCAGCGGTACCTGGGACTCGAGTCGATGCCGGTCCACGAGCAGTACCAGAGGGCCGAGCGTGGTGCGCAGCTCACCTGCACCAGGTGTGGAGCATTCGTGGCACACGAGAATCAGGCCGTGCACACTCGACGGCATCGCGAGGGTGGAATCTAGCTCTGACCTGCCACATCACTGGAGTCCGCGAGAGGCGGTCCCGTAGAGGTCCCTCATGCCCGACCTGACGACTGATCGTCTCCTGCTGCGCGACTTCATCTCCGCGGACGTCCCGGGTGTCCACGCTTACGCCGCTGATGCGGAGGTGTGTCGCTATATGGACTGGGGTCCGAACACGCTGGAGCAGACTCGTGTGTTCATCGAGGACACGATGGCCGCCGCTTCACGCTCCGCGCGCGAGTCCTTCACCTGGGCAGTCACCGCTGGGGGAGAGGTCCTGGGGGCTTGCTCGGTCACGATCACAAGTGCCGAGCACCATCGTGGAGAGCTGGGCTACGTGTTGGCCCGCCGATTCTGGGGTCAGGGGTACGCCACCGAGGCCGCGGACGCCGTGCTGGGCTTCGCGCACGAAGAACTGGGACTGCAGCGGGTAGAGGCGACGTGCCGGCCGGGCAACATCGCGTCGCAGCGAGTCCTGAGACGGATCGGAATGCAGCAAGAAGCCCTCTTGCGCTCACATATGCTCATCCGTGGACGACGGGAAGACTCCCTGTTGTTCGTGAGGGTGGACTGATTCCGCGCGAGATTCCCGGCCTCCGAGCTCGGGACTGTTAACAGGAGGCGCTGATATGCGGGCCGGACTATTTGTACTGATCTTCGCCCTACTGGTGACGGGCGCGATGTTCACGGGCTCGGACAATCTGGCCTTTGTGCTCTACTTCAGCGCGGCCCTGGCCGCCATCGCGGCCACAGTCATGACGGCGAGCGGACGTGGGGCACTGCGTCGGATTCGGCGCAATCTCACACAGGGATGGTCTGGGCGCAATCCCGAGTAGCCGCAGAACGCTTCACTTCAGCGTGAGCAGGGGGCCGGCCGCCTCGCCCCGTCCGGGTAATCGTCGAGTGGAGTTTCACTGCGAGGCCTCCAGCAGCTGGACCAGCGTCTCCAGGGCCTGTTCGGCACCTGCTCCGGTGGCGCGCAGCACCACCCGGTCGCCCTGCGCGACGTCCAGGCTCATAACGCCCAGCAGGCTGTCCGCCTGCACGGAAAGCTCGGGCGCGGCCGCCTTCGCGATCTCGACCGGGACCGGCTGCTCTGCCGCCGCATACGCGAAAGCCGCGGCAGGCCGGGCGTGGAGCCCGGCCGCCGCGGCGATCACCGCAGTGCGTTCAATCATGCAGCAGAGGTTACACCCTTACGTGCCCAGCGCTTCAGGGCGATCACGGAGAACGCCGTGACCAGGGAGCCCACCAGCACGGCCACCAGGAAGAGCCAGAAGTTCTCGATGGCGAACGGCACGAAGATGCCGCCGTGGGGGGCGTAGGAGGTGATGCCGAAAGCCATGGTCATCGCACCGGTGACGGCGCCACCGATCATGGATGCCGGGAGTACGCGCAGCGGGTCGGCTGCGGCGAAGGGGATGGCGCCTTCGGAGATGAATGCCGCACCCAGGAGCACGGCGGTCTTGCCGTTCTCCCGCTCGGCCGGGCTGAACAGGCGAGAGTCGATGAAGGTCGCGAACGCCATGCCCAGCGGGGGCACCATGCCGGCGGCCATGACCGTGGCCATGATCATCAGCGGTCCGGTGTTGCCATCAGCGACGGCTGCCGAGAGCCCTGCCACAGCGAAGGAGTAGGCCACCTTGTTGACCGGTCCACCGAGGTCGAAGCACATCATCAGACCCAGGATGATGCCCAGCAGGATCGCGGCGGAGCCGGTCATGCCGTTGAGCCAGCCCTCCAGGGCTGCGGTCAGCGCGGCGATCGGGCCGCCGAGCACCAGGAGCATGAGTCCACCGGCGACAAGGGTCGCCAGCAGCGGGATGATCACCACGGGCATCAGCCCGGCCAGCCAGCGCGGCACGCTGAGCTTGCGGAACCACAGGGCCACCGCACCGGCGAGGACACCGCCGACGATGCCGCCGATGAAGCCGGCGTCCATGGTCAGCGCGATCGCACCGGCGGTGAAGCCGGGGGCGATGCCGGGACGATCAGCCATGCCGAACGCGATGTAACCGGCCAGGGCGGGGACCAGGAAGCCCATCGCCGCTCCACCGAGGGTGAAGAAGACCGCGCCCAGATACCCACCGAGGGCGCCGAAGCCGAGGAACTCCTCCGGCAGCTGATCAGGGGTGGGAAGGTTCCACAGCGAGTTCCCCAGGGCCACGTCGTTGGCGACCTCGGTGATGTTGTAGCCGCCGAGCAGGAAGCCCAGCGCGATCAGCAGACCACCCGCGGCGACGAACGGGATCATGTAGCTGACACCGGTCATCAGGACCCGCTGGGTCGCGCGGCCGAAGCCTTCACGTTCCCCGCTGGCAGCGGAGCTACCGTCGGAGTCCCCGGATCCGCCCGAGGCGACGACGGCGGCGTTCGGGTCCTTCGCCGCGGCGAGGGCCTCGGCGATCATCTTGGCCGGCTCATCGATGCCGCGCTTGACCCGCGAGGCGATGACGGGCTTGCCGGCGAAGCGGTGGCGATCGCGGACGTCGACGTCGGTGGCGAAGATGACGGCGTCGGCGGCGGCGATGGTGTCGGCACCGAGCGGTGTTGCACCCGATGAGCCCTGGGTCTCCACGTGGAGCTCCACGCCGGCTTCCTTCGCGGCCTTCTTCAGCGAGTCTGCTGCCATATAGGTGTGAGCGATGCCGGTGGGGCATGCGGTCACAGCGACGAGGCGACCGACCGTCGTCGCGGTCTGGCCTGCACCCTGTGCGGTGCCGGCGGTGGACGCCGCAGCGCCGCTGGAGGCCCCGCGGCCCCCGGCGTTGGCGGTGACCGGTGCCGGCTGGACCGCCTCGGCAACCAGGTCGACCACGCGCTGTTCGGAGTCGGCGCTGCGCAGATCAGCGAGGAACTCCTCGTTGATCAGCGAGGACGCCAGGGCGGAGAGGATCTTCAGATGCGCCTGGTCCGCGCCGTCGGGGGCGGCGATCATGAAGACCAGGTCCGCCGGGCCGTCGGTGGAGCCGAAGTCCACCGGCTGGGCCAGCCGGGCGAACGCCAGCGTGGCCTCGGTGACGGCACCGGTGCGGCAGTGCGGGATGGCGATCCCGCCGGGCATGCCGGTCTCGGAGGTCTCCTCGCGCGCCCAGACATCGGCGGCGAGTTCTGACACGGCGGCGCTGCGTCCGGCGGAGCCGACGAGTGCGGCGAGGGCATCGATGACCTCGCGCTTGCTGCCGACGGTGAGCCTGTCCAGGCTCACCAGGTCCGGCGTGATGATCGTGTTCATGATGTCTCCACATTCACGGTAGTGGTCATTCTCGGGTTGAGGATGAGGTGTTCGGTGCTGATCTCTTCGGTGCTGAGGTCCTGCGGTGTCGGCATGATGGAGCCGGGCAGTTCTGCCGCGGCTCGTCCCATGGCCATGGCGTGCTTGAGTGAATCGGTCTCTGAGGCTCCGGACTGGGCGGCGGCGATGAAGCCCGCGAGCGAGGCATCACCGGCCCCCACGGTGGAACGCGGCACGATCGCCGGTCCCCAGGCGCGCAGCGCGGTGGGCGCGTCGACGCTCGGCGTGGTCTCCAGGTGGGGGATGAGCACGGCACCATGGGCGCCCAGGGTGACCAGGGCGGCGCGTGCTCCGTGGTGCTGGAGCTCGGTGGCGAGCTGCACGGCACGGGCGGGGTCGGTCTCGAGTGCATCGGCCAGTCGCTGAGCAGTGTCAAGGTCGGTGGAGATCGAGCCGGTGAAGGCAGCATGGAGCTCGAGCAGCTCCTCGGCATTGGGCTTGATCAGGTCCGGCCCGGCAGGCAGCGCGGCGGCCATCGGCTCCCCGGAGGTGTCCAGCGCGATCTTCGGCGCCTGATCCCCGAAGCTCCTGCGCAGCGCGGTGATCGCCTGGGCGTAGAAGTCCACCGGGACTCCGGGCGGAAGCGACCCCGCCAGCGCCACCCAGGAGGCGCCCTCGGAGGCCTGAAGCAGCAGCTCCAGCAGCGAGCTGGTGAGCGCGGCGTCGAACGTCGGTCCCGGCTCGTTGATCTTGGTGGTGATCCCCTGCGGGTCGGTGATCGCGGTGTTGGTGCGCAGCGGCGCGCCCAGCGGCAGCGCCCGAGCGGAAACGCCGAGCTCCTGCAGGGCAAGCAGCACCGGATCTCCGGGGTCTCCGGGGAGCACTGCCAGCGAGGGGGTGCCGGCGGCGGTGAGCGCTCGGGAGATGTTGACCCCCTTGCCGCCGGGGTCGGTGGTGTGACTGATCGCGCGCTGCACAGCCCCCGGACGCAGCGGGGCGTCGAGCTCGAGGGTCTTGTCAAGGCTCGGATTGGGCGTGAAGGTGACGATCATGAGGTGACCGCCACGATGACTCGGACATCGGCGGCGTCCAGCGCGTGGGCCAGCTCGGACTGCGGTGCGGCATCGGTGATCAGCACATCGATCTCCTCCAGGGTTGCGAACTGTACAAGGGTGCGTTGGCCGAGCTTGCTGGAATCAGCCAGCAGGACGACCTGGCGGGCGGCGTGGACCAGGCCGGACTTCACTGCGGCCTCAGCGGTATCGGGAGTGGACAGGCCGAAGCCGGCGTCGACCCCGTTGGTGCCGATGAACGCGACGTCAGCCTGACGGTGCGCCAAGGTGGCCACGGCCTGCGCGCCCACCACGGCGCCGGTGATCCCTCGGACCTTCCCGCCGAGCACCTCCACGTCCAGGGAGCTGATCTCGGCCAGCTTCTGGGCGATCGGGACCGAGCTGGTGGTGACGAACCGGGTGTGCTGCTGCTGCTCCTCGGCGCCGAGCAGCTCGGCGAGCGCCTCGGTGGTGGTGCCGGCGTCGAGCAGCACAGAGGCATCGGGGGAGGAGGGCACGAAGCTCATCGCCTCACGGGCGATCGCGCGCTTCTGCGCGGAGTGCTCGCTCTGCCGCTGGCGCAGCGAGGTCTCCCGCCGGGACGGGGCAGAACTCACGACGGCGCCGCCGTGGACGCGCTGCAGCGAGCCGGCCGTCTCGAGCTGGTCCAGGTCGCGGCGGACGGTCTCCTTGGTCACCTTCAGGTCGCGGGCGATCTCTTGGACCGTGATCGTGCCGGTGCGGCGCAATCGGTCCAGGATCCGCTCGTGCCGTTCGGGGGCAAGCAGTGTCATTCAGAGCTCCATTTCAGTGACCCAGACCACTTTCGTGTGGGTTTAGACACACTTTATCTGTGTTTGCCTGTGTATGCAACAGGTTTCGTCCTGCTCACCGCCGGCTCGAGGCACGCGCGGTGCCGCGAGCTCAGGACGGCCGGGCGCTCGCTGATTCGAACTGCGGCGAAACAGTGATCTGAATATGAAAATAATCCCTACAGAAATGCTGAAACTGCCCGTAAGCTCGTGGTATGTCACATGCACACGAAGCCTCCAGCAGCCGCGTCCCAGGCGTGCTGGTCGGTATCGACGGGTCGGCGGGCAGCGAGCGCGCCTTCAAGGTGGGACTGATGATCGCTCGGCAGCGCGAATGGCCGCTGCGTCTTATCGGAACATTCATCCGACCAGTCGTGACCGACGACTACTATGTCCGCCAGCTGGACCAGTACCGCTCCGAGGCCGCGAGCTCCGTGCAGGACCTCCTTGACAGCTACTCCGCCCGTGCGGTCGAGGCTGGAGTCGAGGTCACGACCCGCACCGCGGAGGGCGACGCCGGCGCCACCCTGGTGGATGAGAGCAGTGACGCCCGCATCGCCGTGGTCGGCAAACGCGGCCGCAACCGGTTCGCCGGCCGGTTCCTCGGCAGCGTCTCCGCGAAGCTGACCGCACACGCGCACTGCCCCACACTGGTGGTGCCGGAACGCTGGGAGTCCGGTTCCGAGACCGAGCTGCTGGCGCAGCATCAGGACCGCCCAGACGCCGAGGCGGCCCATGAGGAGCCGGTGACGCTGATGGAGGAGTCGGGCGCCCGAGAACATTCGCGCCGGTCCTTCGCGAACGTCACCGACGCGCTCAACTTTGACTCCGAGATCGTGGTCGGCGTCGACGTCGGCGATCGCGCCGCTGATGTGGTGCACCTGGCCGCTGAGGCTGCGGAGCTCGTCGACAGTCCGCTCACCCTGGTCTCCGCGGCACCGTTGAACGCGCAGGGCCACTGGTATCCCAACACCGTGGAGCACAACCTCGAGCTGCCCAATCTGCGCCGGCGCTACACCGATCACCTGGAAGCGCTGACCCAGGAGGTGGCGGCGAAGTCCGCCGGGGTGCCGGTGCGCTGGCAGTTCTTCGACGGCTCACCCGCCGGGGTGCTCTCTGAGGCCTCGCGCACCGCCGCGCTGCTGGTGATCGGCACCCGGGGTCACGGCGGATTCGCCGGGCTTCTGCTGGGATCGGTCAGTCAGGCCGTGCTGAACCGGGCCGTCAGCCCGGTGCTGGTGATTCCCACGCACAAGCCGCACCGGCTGCGCAGGCACTGACCCGCTGCGTTCAAACGGTCCCTGGTCGGTCGGAAAGCACCAGGGACCCGGAGACGCGGCTGGCCCGCAGGTCCTCCAGAGCGGTCGGAAGCGCATCGAAGCGGTAGACCGTCACCTCGGCCGCTATGCCGAGGTGTTGAGCCAGTCTCAGGAACTCGATGCCGTCGGTGCGGGTGTTTGCGGTGACCGTCCGGAGATCCCGTTCATAGAAGAGGGTCTGTTGATAGGGCATCTGCGGGATGTCGCTCATATGGATGCCAGCGATCGTCACGGTGCCGCCCCGGGCTGTGGCCCGCAACGCTGCCGGGACCAGCTCTCCAGCGGGGGCGAAGATGATCGCGGCGTCCAAAGGGCCCGGAGGTTCCGCGAAGGCATCGCTGACGAAGTCCACGCCGAGCTGCCGGGCGAGCCTGCGGTTGGTCTGCCCGCGCGTCATGACGCAGACCTGCGCACCGAAAGCCATCGCCAGCTGCGCGGTCAGATGCCCGCTGGAGCCGAATCCGTAGAGGCCCAGCCGGCCGCCCGGGGGAAGCCTGCTCCGCATGAACGCTCGGTAGCCGATGATCCCCGCGCAGAGCAACGGAGCGGTCCGGACCGGATCGGCCTCCGGCCCCAGGGGATAGGTGTAGCTTGCCGGGACGGTGGCGTAATCGGCGAAGCCTCCATCGGCGTCCCACCCGGTATAGAGCGAATCGGGACAGAGATTCTCCCGGCCGGTCCTGCACCAGGCGCAGAGCCCGCAGGTGCGGCGAAGCCAGGCCGCGCCGACCCGGTCGCCGAGCTCGATCCGCCGCACCGCCGCGCCGCGCGCCTCCACGATCCCGACGATCTGATGACCGGGAACCACATCTGCCCGACGTGGCGGAAGCTCATGATCGATCACGTGCAGATCGGTCCGGCAGACCCCGCAGGCCTCCACGCGCAGCAGCACCTCATCCGGCTCAGGGGTGGGCACCGGCATCTCGGCTCGTTCCAGGGTGGTGCTGATCGAGCTGCTCCGCCAGGCCTTCATGGTGTGCCTACACCCAGTCGGTCCAGGTGGCCGGGGCGGACCGGGTGCGGTCCGGAGCGGCGCCCGGGTTGGGGTGAGGATCCGGTCCTGGTTCCACCGGCCCCTGATCGAGCCGGAAGGGCGGGTACTCATCACGCATCAGCAGCACATAGGCGGCGACCCGGTTGCCCCAGCGGTTCAGGCCCATCACGAAGTCGAAGATCCCCCGCGGGTAGCGCCGGGTGAAGAGCAGGATGATGACGGTGATCAGCAGCAACAGGCCCAGCAGTGAGAAGCCGCCGCCAGAACCGGTGGTCTGTCCGGTGCCGCTGCCCGTCTTCTCCCAGCTGCTCTGCCAGCCGGTGCCTGAGGGAGTGGTGAAGATCCCGATCAGCAACAGGTGAGGGATCGCGAACAGCCAGGACTTCACCAGCACCATCCAGTGCGAGAGCCGCTCGGGATAGGCGATGCTCAGGTCTGCTGGATAGTCCGCAGAGGCCAGGGTGAAGGGAGGATACCGATCCGTTGCCAGCGCCGAATAGCCGTAGAAGCCCACGCGCCAGGACCAGCGCAGGACTCCCACGTTGAAGCAGAACCAGGCGCGGGGGTACCTTCCGGTGAAGAGGATGACCAGCCCCGCCGCAAGGGTGGTCACGAACGCGGTGAGCCAGAGCAGGGCCAGCACGATGTAGTGCGGGATCGCCAGCAGCCACTTCACCAGCCACAGGGCCCGGGATGGTGCATCGAGGTGCCCGGTGAGCCGGACCGGATAGACCGAGCTTCGCTGGGCAGTGTCGACACTGCCCGCACTGACACCACCTGCACCGGGGCTGTCCAGACCGGCGGTACCGCCGCCGCCTGCTGGGGCGGTGCGTTGCGGGTCGATGTCACGGCCGAGTCCGGCCGCGCCGAAGAGCAGGGCGACGACGCCGACCACGAGGGCCGCCGCGCCGATGATCAGCAGCGTGGGGATGGTGTCCTGGAGCTGTTCCCACCACTGCGTGGCCTGCTGCGCGTCCCACTCGGTCATGTAGTCGACTCGGTAGTACGGCCAAAACTTCCATTCGCCCGGCTCTGGGATCAGACTCGCCAGCGCCGCCGTGAGCAGCAGGGTGCTGCCAGCGCCATGCAAGAGTGCGCCGACGATCAGCAGGGCCCATTGACCCGGTCTTGTCTTGGGGGGAGCGGGTGCGTCTTCGGATGGCCTCGGTGAAGGTGCTTCTGCCATGACGAGCTCCCTCGGCTGGATCTCCCAATGGACCTGTTCTCAGGATAGGACTGGGTAAACCCCACGGGAACCCTTGGAGTCAGGCCAATGTCGGCTCGATGTGATCCGCCCCGGAGCGCGAGGCGAGCGCGCCTCGTTCCGCTAGCTCTTTGATGTTGCACAGCATCTCTTTGCTCATCACGAAACTGATCGGTTCGATCAGGTGGCGTGAGCCGAAGATCTGCTCCGGAAAGGAACGAGCCTTGGCGTAGCGGAGACGTTCGATCAGGCGTGTGCCGCCCTCGGGCCTCGGCCTCAGATGCAGGGACCAGACGCCAGCCACCGCCGCAACCGAACCGCCGGTGCGGGAGCCGGGGTCTTCTGAGCCGGCATGCGCTGAGCCGGGACCCACCGCGTCGGTGGTCTCTGCGTCAGCGGCCCGGAAGTCCGCGACCAGCACCAGGTCGGCGGCGATCTCGGCTCGTGCCACGCGCATCGCCATCTGAGGTGCCAGTCGAACCTCTCCGGCGGCGACGACGTCCTGGTGCTCCGGGAGGACCCGGTCGACGTTGCGGATCTGGCACCCGAGGAGGTTCTCCAACCGTTCGAAGCTGTAGAACCCGCCGCGGCCCTGTCCCAGCTGAGCCAACCAGGGCCAGATCTGCTCCGGAGACGCTGCGACGGTCACGGCATGGGTGGCGGTCCAGGCCGGATCCGGGATCAGCTCATTTCCTGGCCAGTCGGCCTCGACCTCGGAACAAACAGCTCCCCAACCCATCCTGCGACGGCGCAGCAGCGGCCCGGTCACCAGGTGGCCCAGGATGCGCACACCGGCCAGGCCATTGGCCAGCCACCCCCGTCCTGGTGCAGTCATGGCGAAGCCTCATTCCCGCAAAGAGGTGTTCAACGCTGATCGGTCTGGGCTGAGACTAGCCAGCCGAGCCTTGAGCCTCAAGGTCTCGGCTCCAAGGTCGGACCTCCAAGGTCTGGGAACACACAAGAACACCCCCTGAATCTTGCGATTCAGGGGGTGTTCCATGAAGGTCTTTGGTGCGCCCAAAGGGATTCGAACCCCCGACCTTCGGTTCCGTAGACCGACGCTCTATCCAGCTGAGCTATAGGCGCATATTTACTTTTTCACTGCCTGACCGCCAAGCGATCGCGACCTAGAAGACTATACACGCACACCGGAGGGCCGACAAATCCTTCGCGGCGCACCGGGTGTGACCGGGACGCCGCGCGGAGGTGGACCGCGCCGTCGTCGTTTACAGCCCTGTCATCTGGGAACGCTACAGTGGTATGTAGCTGGTCCCCATCGGTGCTGACGGGGATGCAGGGATGTGTGCGTACAGTGCTGTGCGCACCGGGACATGATCGGCGTCCCACGTCCTTGGGTCCTGGTCTCACCAACCAGGAGGGGGTCAGAACGAACCTGTACCCAATGGAGGGAAACAATGGTCAACACCGTTGCAACGGCGCCCGGTGCGAGTGGATCGAATGGATCAGGGACCAGGGATCCTGCGATCACGGCCGAGGCTCCCACGACACATGCCCCGCTGCTGAACTTCGTCCAGGAGATCGCAGCCCTGACTCAGCCCGACCGGATCCACTGGGTGGACGGATCCGAGAGCGAGCACCGCACACTCACCGACGAACTGGTCGAATCCGGAACATTCACACGGCTCACCAGCCCAGACTTCCCCAACTCCTTCGCCGCGTTCTCCGATCCCGCCGATGTGGCTAGGGTGGAGTCCCGCACCTTCATCTGCTCGGAGAACGAGCGCGATGCCGGCTTCACGAACAACTGGGTCGAGCCCGCGCAGATGCGCGAGACCCTGCGCGGCGTCTTTGACGGGGCGATGCGCGGGCGCACCATGTACGTGATCCCTTTCGTGATGGGTCATCTCGACGCCGAGGACCCCAAGTTCGGCGTGGAGATCACCGACTCCGCCTACGTGGTCACCAGCATGCGGATCATGGCACGGATCGGCACCGATGTGCTGCGCAAGATCGAGGAGCTGGACGCGTTCTTCGTCCCGGCGGTCCACTCCGTGGGCGCACCCTTGGAGCCGGGCCAGCAGGACGTCCCCTGGCCGTGCAACGAGGAGAAGTACATCGTGCACTACCCGGAGACCCGAGAGATCTGGTCCTACGGCTCCGGCTACGGCGGCAACGCGCTGCTGGGCAAGAAGTGCTACGCGCTGCGCATCGCCTCGGTCATGGCCCGGGACGAGGGCTGGCTCGCCGAGCACATGCTCATCCTCAAGCTCACCAGCCCCGCCAACCGCAGCTACTTCATCTCCGGTGCCTTCCCCTCGGCCTGCGGCAAGACCAACCTGGCGTTGATCGACCCCACCCTTCAGGGGTGGAAGGCTGAGACCCTGGGGGATGACATCACCTGGATCCGGCCGGGTCACGACGGCGAGCTCCGGGTGGTCAACCCGGAGTCCGGTTACTTCGGGGTCGCCCCGGGCACCGGCTGGCACACCAACGCCAACGCGATGCGTGCCATCGCCAAGGGCAACTCGGTGTTCACCAACTGCGCGCTCACCGACGACGGCGGCGTCTGGTGGGAGGGCATGACCGAAGAGACCCCGACCCATCTGACCGACTGGCGCGGTGAGGACTGGACGCCGGACTCAGAACAGCCGGCCGCCCACCCTAACGCCCGGTTCTGCACCCCTATCGATCAGACCGACATGCTCGCCCCGGAGTACTCCGAGCCCAACGGGGTCAAGCTGGACGCGATCCTCTTCGGCGGACGGCGCAAGACCACGGTCCCGCTGGTCACCCAGGCCCGGGACTGGAACCACGGGATCTTCTTCGGCGCCACGCTCTCCTCGGAGACCACCGCGGCGGCAGAGGGCGCGGTGGGCAATGTGCGGCGGGACCCGATGGCGATGCTGCCGTTCATCGGCTACGACGCCGGGGATTACCTCAGGCACTGGGTGGAGGTCTCCGGGCAGGCGGACCAGTCCAAGCTGCCCGAGATCTTCCTGGTGAACTGGTTCCGCAGGGGGCGCGACGGGAAGATCTCCTGGCCCGGGTTCTCCGAGAACTCGCGCGTGCTCAAGTGGGTCACCGAACGCCTCGAAGGAGGCGGCAAGGCGGTGGAGACCCCGATCGGCTTCACCCCCACGATGGACGGCCTGGACCTGACCGGGCTGGAGATCACCCCGGAGGCGCTGGAGGACTCGATCACCGTGGACCGCCAGGAGTGGCTCACCGAGCTCGACGGAATCGACGAGTGGTTCGCTCAGTTCGGCGACTCGCTGCCGGAGTCCATCGCGGCCCAGAGCGAAGAGCTGCGCCGTCGTCTGACGCCCTGAGCGCAGCTGCCGGCCCCGAGCGCCTGAGCGGGTCCGGCCGCTGAGCGGGTCCGGTCCGCGCGCTCAGCGCGCCGGCCGGACCCGCTCAGCGCCCATGGCGGAGATCAGCTCGTAGAGCACGTGCGCGGCCGCGATCCCGGTCAGCTGCGCGTGGTCATAGGCGGGGGCGACCTCGACGACGTCCACGCCGACGATCTGCTGATCGCTCAGGGCACGGATGATCCGCAGCAGCTCGCGGCTGGTCAGCCCACCGGCCTCCGGGGTGCCGGTGCCGGGGGCGTGGGCCGGGTCCAGCACGTCGATGTCCACCGAGATGTAGACCGGCTTCCCGGCCAGGCGCTGCTTGAGCCGGGTGATCGCTGCGGGGACCCCGTGTTCCTCGATGTACTCGCTGCTGGTGATCTGGAACCCGAGCTGCGCGTCGTCGGTGAGATCGCCCTTGCCGTAGAGCGGTCCGCGGATTCCCAGATGCGCGCTCGCGGTGAGATCGATGAACCCGTCCTCCGAGGCTCGTCGGAACGGGGTGCCATGGGTGAGCGGAACCCCGAAATAGGTGTCCCAGGTGTCCAGATGCGCATCCGCATGCAGCACCGCCACCGGGCCGTGCTGCTCGGCCGCGGCGCGCAGCAGCGGATAGGCGATCGTATGGTCGCCGCCGATCACCGCGAGCCTGCCCGCGCGGGTCAGCAGCTCCTTCGCTCCCTGATAGACCTGCTCCATCGCCTGGTCCAGATCGAAGGGGTTCGCGACGATGTCCCCGGCGTCGGCCACCTGCTGCACCGCGAAGGGTGAGATGTCCTGGGCGGGGTTGTACGGGCGCAGCAGCCGGGAGGACTCGCGCACATGCGCGGGCCCGAACCTTGCGCCGGGCCGGTAGCTCACCCCGGAGTCGAAGGGCACCCCGGCCACCGCGATGTCAGCGGTGCCCACCGTCTCCAGAAGCGGCAGCAGCGCGAAGCTGGCGGGGCCGGCGAAGCGCGGCGTGCGGGAGCTGTCCCGGGGTCCCACCGGTGTCTGGGGTGGGTCCTGCGGGTGTTCTGCGGAGGCGTCGTGGGGGCTCATACGCCTCATTGTTGCGCAGAACTCGTCCACATCGCGGGATCAGCTCACGGTGTGCGGCTCGGCGTCGACCGTTCGGCGGGGCTCGGCGCGCCGGACGAACCGGGCGTCCCGGCGCAGCTCCTTGACCAGCGAGATCCCGAGCAGGGTGGCGATGATGGTGAATGGCACCGCGGAGAGCAGCGCGGTCTGCTGCAGCGCCTGCAGGCCGCCGGCGATCAACAGGACGATGGCGCAGAGCCCGGTGAGCAGGCCCCAGACGCCCAGCATGGGTCGGCTCGGGTACATCGAGCCGCGCGAGGAGAGCACGCTGAGCACGAAGGTGTTCGAGTCGGCGCTGGAGACGAAGAACAGCACCACCATAGCCACGGTGAGCACCGAGGTGATGGCCGCGAGTGGCAGTGCATCGAGCAGCGCGAAGAAGGTCACGTTGGTGTCCTCCAAGGTGGCCTCGCCGATGCTGTTGCCGGAGAACATATCGAGATGGATCGCGGAGCCGCCGAAGATCGTGAACCAGAGGCTGAAGACCAGGGTCGGTACGCCGAGCACCGCGACCACGAACTCCCGGATGGTGCGCCCCTTGGAGATCTTCGCCAGGAAGATGCCGACGAAGGCGCCCCAGCTCAGCCACCATGCCATCATGAAGTAGGTCCACCACTGCATCCACTGCAGGTCCTCCGGGGTGCCCGGGGTCAGCAGCGCGACCATCGGGAACTCCGCGAGGAACTGTCCCATGGAACGGAAGTACAGGTTGCTGATGAAGCTGGTCGGGCCCACCGCCAGCACGAACACGCCCAGCGCCGCGGCGGCGAGCATGGTGGCCTTGCTGATCCATTTGATGCCGCGGGTGACCCCGGACATCGCGGAGAGGGTGAAGACCACGGTGATCCCCCCGATGATGATGACCTGCACGAACAGATCCGAGGGGATCCCGGTGAGGCTGTTGACCCCCTCGGCGATCTGCGCCGCGCCGAGTCCCAGCGAGGTGGTGGTGCCGAAGAGCGTGGCGATGATGGTGAAGATGTCGATGAGCTGGCCCGCCCAGCCGTCCATGCTCTTGCCCAGCACCGGGCGCAGCATCGGGGAGATCAGTCCGGTGTTGTGCCGCCTGTGGGTGGAGTAGGCGATGGCCAGCCCGAAGACGCCGAACAGCGCCCAGGCATTGGGGCCCCAGTTGAAGTAGGAGAACTGCATCGCGCGCACCGCGGCGTCCAGGGTCTCAGGCTCTGCGAGGCCGTGCGGTGGCACCATGAAGTGGCTCATCGGTTCGGCCGCGCCGTAGCTGATCAGCCCGATGCCCATCACGGTGCCGCAGATCATCGCGATCCAGGACCAGTTGCTGAACTCCGGGCGGTCATGATCCTCGCCCAGCCGGATCTTGCCGAACCTGCTCAGTCCGAGATAGACCATCAGCGCGATGCAGCCCGCTGTGACCACCAGGTAGGCCCAGCCGATGTTCTGCGAGGACCAGGTCGACGCCGCCGTCATCACCAGGTTCAGATTCTCCGGCGCGAGCGCCGCCCAGAGCACGAAGCTCAGCAGCGCCGCCATCGAGATGATGAAGACACCGCTGGGGCGCGAGCGGCCCGGGGTCCGGCTCACGCCGTTTCGTTCGGCGTCTGGCACCGTTCGGGGTGCCTTGTCCTGGCTGTTCATCTGTGTCACGCGTCCTTGGCTCAGCGAACAGAGCCAACAGCCCGCCGCGACGAATGCACAGGCGGCCGCCAGAACATCGGGGACAAGCATACGCAACCTCTCCCGCCCAGCTGCACCGGAACTCCCAGCGGGCCCGGGGCTCGGCGAGACATTCCGGGTCCGGGGCCCTGGTCAGTCCCACTGGAGTGCCCTAGGTTATGATCCACACGTGAGACACGTCACTCCACCTGGTGGGCGGTCTCGGAACAAGGTGGGAGATGCAGCCATGAGCGATCAGTCCGGAGACGCGACGCCCGATCAGGCCCGACGCGAAGGCATCATCGACACCGGAGGCCCCACACGCCCACCGGCGAAGACCTGGGCCTTCCGAGCGCTTGGGATCGGGCTGGCCATCCTGGTCTGGGCGCTGCTCGGCGCCGCCGACATGTCCGCCGACGCGCGCCTGGTGGCCGGGGTCGCGGTGCTGATGGCCGTGTGGTGGATGACCGAATCGATGCCGCTCTCGGTCACCTCGCTGCTGCCGATCGTGCTCTTCCCGGTGCTCACCGCGCTGGAGGTCGCCGAGGTCACCGCGCCCTACGCGAACCCGATCGTGTTCCTCTTCCTCGGCGGCTTCCTGATCGCCATCGCGATGCAGAAATGGAACCTGCACCGCCGGATCGCGCTGCTGACGCTGCAACGGGTCGGCACGCACCCCCGGCAGATCATCCTCGGGATGATGATCGCCACCGCGTTCCTGTCCATGTGGGTCTCCAACACCGCGACCACCCTGATGATGCTGCCCATCGGCCTGAGCGTGCTGACCCTGGTGGTGGAGAACAGCCGCAACACCGGCACCCAGGCCGAGAGCGCCTCCCTGACCGAGGAGATCCGGTCGGGCAAGGCGATCAGCGACGTCATCGAGGACCGTGAGGTGCGGATCTTCGGCGTCGCCCTGGTGCTGGCGATCGCCTGGGCCGCCACCATCGGCGGGCTCGGCACCCTGCTGGGCTCCCCGCCCAATGCCATCGTGGCCGGCTACATCAGTGAGGAGCTCGGTGAGACCGTCGGGTTCGCCCAGTGGATGATCCTCGGGGTGCCGATCGTGGTCGTGTTCATCGGACTCTCCTGGCTGCTGATCACCCGGGTGATGTTCCGATTCCAGCTCGCGGAGATCCCCGGCGGCAAGAAGCTGATCAATGACGAGGTCTCCGCCCTGGGGCCGATGAGCCAGGGAGAGAAGGTCGTGCTCGGCGTATTCGTCCTCGCCGCCTTCTGCTGGATCGTGCCCGGAGTGCTCTCCGGCGTCGGTGACATCGGTGAACAGCTGCCCTGGCTGGAGCTCTTCGACG
Source organism: Nesterenkonia aurantiaca (assembly GCF_004364585.1). Lineage (GTDB taxonomy): Bacteria > Actinomycetota > Actinomycetes > Actinomycetales > Micrococcaceae > Nesterenkonia > Nesterenkonia aurantiaca. The sequence continues at coordinate 21,683 of NZ_SOAN01000003.1, forward strand.
ACACCGTGATCGCCATCGGCGCAGGCGTGCTGCTCTTCCTGATCCCCGGTGACAAGCGCGGCAACATGACCCTGCAGTGGAAGGACGCCGAGGAAGGTCTTCCCTGGGGTGTGCTGCTGCTCTTCGGCGGCGGCCTCTCACTCGCCGCGGCCGTGGCCAGCACCGGTCTCGATGCCTGGTTCGGTGAACAGGTCAGCGGCCTCGGCGCGCTGCCGATCGTGCTGCTGCTGGCCGTGGTGGTCACCATCGTGCTGCTGCTGACCGAGATCACCAGCAACACCGCCACCGCAGCCACCTTCATCCCGATCCTCGGCGGCGTGGCGGTGGGCATCGGGGTGGACCCGGTCACACTGCTGATCCCGGCTGCCCTGGCCGCGACCTGCGCGTTCATGCTCCCGGTGGGCACCCCTCCGAATGCCATCGTCTACGCCACCGGCTATGTGAAGATCACCGAGATGGTGCGCGGCGGTGTCGTGCTCAACGTCGTCGGGATCATCCTGATCACGATCTTCACCGTGCTCCTGGGACCGATAGCCTTCGGCATGGTGTTCTGACCAGCCTGACCCTCAGGAAGAGTGAGGTGCTGACCGGCTGATTCTGAAGGAGTCCGCCCAGCTGGGCATCGGTCAGGGGATACTGGTCCCATGCGAATCGCGCTGATGCAGCACACCGCCCGTCCGTTGGAGCCGCAGCACAACCTGGACCTGGTCGACGACGCCGCGGCTCGGGCGAGCGAGCAGGGGGCCCAGCTGCTGCTCACCCCGGAGCTCTTCGGCTTCGGCTACGTCCCGTCTCAGATCCGTGCCCAGGTCAGCGCGGAACAGGTCGACGCCGCGAGGTCCAGACTGCGCGGTATCGCCCGGGACCGCGGGATCGCGCTGGTGTGGTCGCTTCCCGGCCCTGAGGGGCCCGAGCGGCGCGGGATCACTGCCGAGCTCGCCGATGAACACGGAGAGGTGCTTGCCAGCTACCAGAAGGTCCAGCTCTACGGACCCGAGGAGAAGGCCGCCTTCGTCCCGGGCGAGCAGCCGCCGCCGGTGCTCAGCTGGGGCGGACGGCAGCTGAGCCTGCTGGTCTGCTACGACGTGGAGTTCCCCGAGATGGTCCGGGCCGCCGCAGCCCGCGGCGCCCAGCTGGTGCTGGTGCCCACCGCTCTGGCCGGGGACGAGACCTCGGTCCCGGGGATCCTGCTGCCCGCGCGCGCGGTGGAGAATGGGATCACCCTGGCCTATGCCAACCACTGCGGCCCGGAGGGCGGGCTGGTCTTCGACGGGGGCAGCGTCGTCGTCGGCCCGGCAGGGCAGCCGCTGGGGGAGCTGGGTGTGGAACCGGGTTTGCTGGTCGTGGACCTGCCGGACCAGAGCCAGGACGCAGGTTCCGACAGCGCGGACTACCTTCAGGATCGGCGCGCGGAGCTCCACCGGAACTGGCTGTAGCGGTCCCAAGCCGGCCACCGATTCCGGCCACCCAGTCGGGCCGCCCAGTCCGGGCGACCAGTCCAACCGTTCAGTCCGGCCGTTCAGTCCAGCCGGATCGGGGCCAGATCCGCCCAGACGTCACCCGGCCCGGGGTTCTGCGCCGCGGCGGACCCGCCCAGGTGGTGCAGCACCCCCCAGACCGCGTTCAGCGCGGTGGTCACCGCGCCGTCGGCCCAACCGGCGGTGAAGGAGATGTCGTCGCCGGCGAGGAACACCCCGCGCTGGTGCTCCGGCAGCTGCTCCTGGACGAAGTGCCCGAAGAGCCGCTCCTGGTAGCGGTAGTGCCCGGGCAGGTTGTTCTTGAAGGCGCCCATGAAATTTGGGTCGGCCTCCCAGGAGACCGTGATCGGCTCACCGACCATATGCGCCCCGATGTCCACCCCGGGGTAGATCTTCGCCAGTGAATGCAGCATCAGCCGGGTCCGCTCGGAGGCGTCCAGCGGGAGCCACTTCAGGGCGTCGTCGTTCCAGGTATAGCTGAGCAGGATCGCGGCAGGCCGGTCCGGGCCCTCATCCAGCAGGTAGGTGGCGCGGGGGAGCCGGTCGGTCAGCGTCATGGACATCACCGGGCGCCCGGTCTCCGGGTCGATGTCGCGCCAGAAGGGCCGGTCCACCATCACAAAGGTCTTGGAGGAGAGCATGTAGTGGCTCTTCTCGATCGCGGTCCACATCGAGGGAGCGAAGAGATTCTCATCGGTGTCGATCCGCGCCGAAAGCAGCCAGGACTGGCAGGTCACCACCGCGGCGGCGAACTCCTGGGTGCGGCCCCATTTCTCGGTGACCCGCACCCCGCCGCCGGGCAGCGCCGGGTTGCTGCCACGATGGATCCCGGAGACCGCACCTCGAGGGGCCCCGCCATGCAGAGATTCCAGCGAGGTTCCAGGGGACCAGTGGGCAAGCTGCTCGGGGCGGTGCTTCCACAGCTGGACCGGCAGCCGCTGGGCACCCCCGTCGATGCTGCGGTGGTGATCATCGGCGCCGGTGAACACCACGCGCAGCACCTCGAGGATCGAATTCGTGAAGTCGGTGTCCCAGCCCCCGCTGCCGAAGCCGACCTGTCCGAAGGCCTCCAGGTGCTCGAAGCTCAGATCCTGGAACGCCTGGCTGGAGGAGAGGAAGCCGTAGAAGGACTCATCGTCGAAGCGCTCCACCAGCTGGTTCCACAGCCGCTTCAGCGTATGAACATCGCGGGCGCAGATCGCCTGCTGCACCGCCTCCAGCTCGGCCTCCTCGGTGAGCGCGCGCTGCCAGGCCTGGGCCACCTCGGCGAAGAACGGCGGAAGGTGGCTGGCATCTTCGGCGTAGAACGCCTGACCCTTGAGCTCGATCACCGTGGAGGGGGCCGCCCCGGTGAGCGGATTCGGGAACTCCCGGGTCGGCAGATCCAGCAGATCCACGTAGTGATAGAACGCCTTGCCCGAGGTGGGGAAGCGCATCCCGCCCAGATCGGCCACCACCTCCGGGGCCGCGGCGAAGGACTGGGTCTTCAGTCGGCCGCCGATCTCCCCGGCCTCGAAGATCACCGGTTTGCACCCCAGCTTCATCAGCTCATAGGCGGCGACGACGCCGGCGAGCCCTGCCCCGATCACGGCCACCTCCGTGCCCTGGGCCTGTTCGGGGAGGCTGCCCAGCCCTGCCGGGTGCTCCAGGTAGTGGTCGTAGCTGAACGGGAAGTCGGGGTTGAGCATGGTCAGCGTGGGCTCCCCGGGGGCGGCGTCCGCCGGGTCCGGGGTCTCGGGCAGCGGGCTGGAGACTGTCATGGGTTCAGCTTATGGGTGCAGGATGGGGTTCATGTGACCCCGGGCTGGAAGGACCTTCGTCATGGCGCGCTTCATCTCTTCATCGAATTCTGCGTTCACCGCGACCAGCACCGCCGAGGAGGTGCTGGAGCGGGTCGATCTGCGAGGGAAGTCAGCGGTCGTGACCGGGGCATCCTCAGGGATCGGGATCGAGACTGCCCGAGCCCTGGCAGGGGCCGGTGCTCATGTGGTGCTCGCGGTCCGTGACGTGCCAGCCGGGCGCCGAGCCGCCGATGACATTCTCCGCACGCACCCGGCGGCGTCTCTCGACGTCCGGGGCCTGGACCTGGCGGATCTGGACTCGGTAGGTCGTTTCACGAGCGACTTCTCCGGTCCGCTGCATCTGCTGATCAACAACGCCGGCATCATGATGACTCCCGAGCTGCGCACCGCGCAGGGCTGGGAGCTTCAGTTCGCCACCAACCACCTGGGCCACTTCGCGCTCGCGCTGGGGCTGCATCCACGATTGCGCGCGGCCGGGGGCGGCAGGATCGTCTCGGTGAGCTCCAGCGGGCATGGCATGTCAGACATCCGCTATGAGGATCTCTTCTTCGACCGTGGAGCCTATGACCCCGGGCACGCCTACGGGCAGTCCAAGACTGCCAATGTGCTGTTCGCCGTGGAGGCCACCCGCCGATGGGCGCCGGAGCGCATCACGGCCAACGCCGTCATGCCCGGTGGGATCTGGACCAACCTGCAGCGCCACTGGGAGCCTCGGGCGCTCGCCGAAGCCAAGTCCTATGTCGAGCGCGCCGGTATAGCCATGAAGTCCCCGGCACAGGGGGCCGCGACATCGATCTTCGCCGCAGCCTCGCCCCTGCTCGAGGGGATCGGCGGGCTGTATCTGGAGGACTGCCAGGAGGCGGAGACGGTCCCGGAGATCGTCAATGGCACACATGGTGTGAGGGACTACGCGCTGGACCCGGAGAGCGCCGCAAGGCTCTGGGAGGTGTCCCGAGAACTGCTCCGCCAGAACTCTTGACGCAAAGTTAGGTGAACCTTCCCAGAAATTGCTAACATGCAGATGTGCCAATCAATCGAACGCCCGCCACGCTGCGGACAGAGTCTGTCTCGGTCTCCTACGGAGCCTCCCCGGTGGTGCACGACGCCAGCGTCGAGCTGCTCCCCGGCGGGGTCACCGCCCTGATCGGCCCCAATGGCAGCGGCAAGTCCACACTGCTGCGCGGCATCTGCCGACTCGCGCACACCACGGGGCGCGTGACCCTGGACGGCTCAGACAGTGCGGCGCTCTCGCCCAGGGCCTTCGCCAAGCGGCTCACCATCCTCGCCCAGCAGCGCCCCACCCCCGGCGGGCTGACCGTGTCCGAAGTGGTCGAACTCGGCCGACATCCCCACCGGAAGCGTTTCAGCCGCACGGACCAGGCCTGCGAGAAGGCCGTGGAACGAGCCATCGCACTGACGGGCCTCGAAGAGCTGCGGCATCGTCCGGTTGCGGAGCTCTCCGGCGGACAGCTCCAGCGGGTCTGGCTCGCCACCTGCCTGGCCCAAGAGACCGACGTGCTGCTGCTCGATGAGCCCACCACGTTCCTGGATCTCAAGCACCAGATGAGCCTGCTGGATCTGATCCATGATCTCGCCGACACCCACGGGCTGACCATCGGGGTGGTGCTGCACGATCTCGAGCAGGCCGCCGATATCGCCGACCGCGTCATCCTGGTCTCGGAAGGACGGATCACCGCCACCGGAACCCCCGCCGAGGTGATGACCGCCGAACGGCTCAGCGCCACCTTCGGAGTGGATATCCAGGTGGCCACGCTTCCTTTCGGCGGACTCGCGGTGCGCGCCCAGCGCTCCGGAAGGCGCCTGAGCGCCCGGGCCGAGGAGCTTGCAGAACCGGCGCTGCTCTCCGCCTGACCCTCTGCGCTATTTCCTCCCGGCCAATCCCTCCCCGCCGCATCCGCGCAGGTCGCGTCCTCGCCACACCTTGCCCTGTTTCACCCCTGCCTGACCCACAGTTTCCACACCTTGTTTGACCCTTACCGAAAGGAACTCTCTCCACCATGAACCTCTCTCCCCGCCTCGGCAGGACGTCTGCGGCCGCCGCCGTCGTCCTGATGGCGCTGACCGCCTGTGGCACCACCGATGTCGAAGACACCGAGGAGGACGCCGCGGCCGCGGACTCCGGCCCGGTCACCGTGACCGACTACCGCGGCGAAGAGATCACCCTGGACGCCCCGGCGCAACGCGTGGTCACCCTGGAATGGGCGCAGACGGAGAACGTCGAGATCCTCGGCGGCAACCAGGTCGGCGTGGCCGATCTTGAGGGCTACGGGATGTGGAACTCCGCAGCGCCGTTGGACGAGGACACCACCGACGTCGGGCTGCGCACCGAGCCGAGCCTGGAGGCCATCGGACAGGCCGATCCTGACCTGATCCTCGGCGTGGACGTCTCGGTCCCGGAGGGCCTGCTGGAGGATCTCGAGGAGATCGCTCCAGTGGTGCTGCAGCCCGGGGCGGACGCCTCGGACCCGCTGGGGAATATGGAGGACAACTTCCGGATGACCGCTGAGCTGCTCGGCGCCGAGGACCGCGCCGACGAGGTCTGGGCCGAGTTCGAGGAGACCCGCGACGCCGGTGCCGAGGCCATCGAGGCCGCCGGGGCAGCCGGCACTCCGTTTGTGCTGGTCTACCCGACCGTGGAGGGCAACACCGCGACCTTCCGGATGCACGGCCCAGGAGCCCTCGCGCAGACCCTCGGTGAGGAGATCGGCCTGGAATCGGCCTGGCAGGACGAAGGGGATGAGGCCTTCGCGATCAGCCAGTCCGACATCGAGGGTCTGACCGCGCTCGAGGATGACACGATCCTCTACTGGTGGACCGCCGAGACCGAGCCCGAGGATCCGTTCTCCGCGCTCGAGGACAACTCGGTCTGGACCTCACTGGGCTTCGTCGAGAATGAGGCCACCCACCCGGTGGAGGAGATCTGGATCTATGGCGGCCCCGCCTCGGCCGGTCAGTGGATCGACTACCTGGCCGATACCGCAGCCGAGACCGCCGGAGAGTAGTGACTGAACTGAAGAGTGCCGCCGAGGCGCCAAGGACGCTTCCCCGAGGCCCCGCCGGGTCCCCGGCGAAGGCGCGCGCCACCGCCCTGGGTGCGCTGGTCATCGGCGCCGGGCTGCTGGGGCTGCTCTCGATGATCCACCTGACCCAGGGGACCTCGGCCACCTCTCCCTGGGACCTGCTGGCGGCACTCTTCAGCTCCGACGACGGCGCCTCCGCTGCCCAGCTGCGCGCACTCGCGCTGGATTCGCGGCTGCCACGACTGGTGGGAGGGCTCGTGGTGGGCGCCGCACTCGGCATCGCCGGGTGCGCGCTGCAGGCGATGACGCGGAATCCGCTGGCCTCCCCGGACACTCTGGCGGTCAACGCGGGGGCGCATCTGGCGCTCACAGCGGCCGCAGCTTTCGGGATCTCGCTGCCGCTGCTGAGCTCCGCGGCGCTGGCCTTCCTCGGCGGAGGCGTGGCGGCCGGCGTCGTGCTGCTGCTCGCCGGGTTCTCCGAACATGCCCCGATCCGGCTGGTGCTCGCCGGGACCGTGGTGGCCATGGGGCTGGCCTCGGTGACCGCGGCGCTGCTGATGCTCTACGCCCAGTCCACCCAGGGGCTGTTCCTCTGGGGCGCCGGCACGTTGAACCTGGCCGGGCTCTCCGGGCTGCTGCCGCTGCTGCCGGTGGTGATCGCCGCGACCATCGGACTGGTGCTGCTCGCGCGCAGCACCGATGTGCTCTCCCTGGGTGCAGACGCCGCGCAGTCCATGGGCGTCAATGTGGCGCTCCTGCGCGCGGGCCTGCTGCTCTGCGCGGTGGCGCTCTCGGCGGCCGCGGTGACCATGGTGGGCCCGCTGGGCTTCGTGGGCCTCTGTGCCCCGGCGATCGTGCGGCTTCTCGCGACGCGGGTCAGCCGGCTGGGCCGCTTCACCTGGGCATTGAGCGCCTCCGCTCTGCTGGGTGCGCTCATCGTGATCGGCGCCGACGTCGCGGTCCGCGCCCTGGTCTTCGCCGTGGCCGGTCCGAACCTGGCCGTGGCCATCCCCACCGGCGTGGTCACCTCGCTGGTGGGTGCGGTGTTCCTGGTGGTCCTGGCGCTGCGGATGCGCAGCGCCGGCGGCAATCAGGAGATCTCCACGATGCCGCTGCCCCATGGGATCACCCTGAGCCGCCGGGTCACGCTCACGATCGGCGCCGCGGTGCTGCTGATGGTGCTCGCCGGGGTCGGCATGCTGCTGGGGGACTGGTGGCTGCGCCTCGGTGACGTCCAGCTGTGGCTCTCCGGGGAGGCCGCTCGTGCCATCGAGGTCACCCTAGACTTCCGCAGTCCCCGCGTCGCTGCAGCCGTGTTGGCCGGTGCGGTGCTCGCGATCGCCGGCGCGCTGGTGCAGACCGTGACCCGGAACCCGCTGGCGGACCCTGGCATCCTCGGCGTGGCCGCCTCCGGAGGCGCCGGCGCGGTGGTCGCGCTGATCCTGTTCAACACCTCCGCCTGGACCATGTCTGCCGGAGCGGCGGTGGGCGCGGTGCTCGCCGGGCTGGTGGTCTTCCTGCTCGCGGGGTCCCGAGGGAGCTCCCCGGAGAAGGTGGTGCTGGTCGGAATCGGAGTCATGACCGCCGCGCAGGCGATCACTCAGCTGCTGATCTCCTCCACGAACCCCTATAACCAGGCGATGGCGATCTCGTTCCTGGGCGGCTCCACCTTTGGGACCACCTGGAGCGATCTCACCCCGATCCTGCTGATGCTGCTGCTCTCCATCCCGGTGCTGATCTTTCTGCGCCGGGAGCTGGATCTGATCAGCATCGATGACCTGACCCCGCGGATCCTCGGGGTGCGACTCTCCGGTGTGCGCGCCACCGCGCTGATCATCGCGGTGCTGCTCTCTGCGGTGGCAGTGGTCGGCGTGGGCGTGATCAGCTTCGTGGGCCTGGCCGCCCCACATATGGCGCGGATGCTGGTGGGCCGGGAGCACCGCTGGTTCCTGCCGGTTGCCGCAATGTTGGGCGCGGTGCTGGTCTCAGTCTCGGACACCTTCGGGCGCACCGTGATCGCCCCGGACCAGCTGCCCGCCGGACTGGTGGTCGCGGTGCTGGGCCCGCCGTACCTGCTGTGGCTGCTGAAGCGCTCCACTCGGAGTTGACTGAGCTGCTTCACCCGCAGCTGAGCCCGGCAGCAGGTGCCGAGCTCAGCTGATGGTCGTGCGATCAGATCAGCTCTGCGTGACCAGTTCCAGGACCTCGTCGCGCACGGCTTCCATCTGCTCGGAGCTGTGCGCCTCCCCGTTGAACCGCAGGAACGGTTCGGTGTTGGAGGGGCGCAGGTTGAACCACCAGGTGCCATCGACGGCCCGGACGGTGAGTCCGTCCATGTGCGAGATCTCCGCGTCACGGTCGGTGAAGGCCGCCTCGACCCGCTCGGCGGCACCGGCCTTGTCCTCGACCTCGGAGTTGATCTCTCCGGAGGCCGAGTAGGGGTTGAACTCCGCGGCCAGCTCGCTCAAGGGCCGCTCCTGGCCACCCAGGGAGGCGAGCACGTGCATGGCGGCGAGCATGCCGGTGTCGGCGTTGAAGAACTCGCGGAAGTAATAGTGCGCGGAGTGCTCACCGCCGAAGATCGCCTGCTCCTCGGCCATGACGGCCTTGATGTAGGAGTGGCCCACGCGGGTCTCCACGGCGCGACCGCCGGCCTGTTCCACGACCTCGGGCACCGCGCGGGAAGTGATCAGGTTATGGATGACGACGGGGGTCTCTTCACCCTCGGCCTGGGCGCGGGTGATCTCGCGTCGGGCCACCAGGGCGGTCACCGCGGAGGGAGAGACGGGCTCGCCCAGCTCATCGATCACGAAGCAGCGGTCCGCGTCGCCGTCGAAGGCCAGACCGATGTCAGCGCCGGTATCGCGGACCTTGGCCTGCAGGTCGCGCAGGTTCTCCGACTCCAGCGGATTGGCCGGGTGGTTGGGGAAGCTGCCGTCGAGCTCGAAGAACAGCGGGGTGATCTCCAGCGGCAGTGCTGCCAGCAGGTCATCGCCGAGCACCGCGCCGGTGGTCAGCCCGGACATGCCGTTGGCGGCGTCGACGACGACCTTCAGCGGCCTGATCCCGGAGAGGTCCACCAGGGAGCGCAGGTACTCGGAGTACTGGGCCAGGATGTTGATCAGCTTCACCGAGCCGGGCTCGTCGACGGCGGGGATCTCCTCGGCGTCGAGGTAGGCCTGGGCGGCGTCGCGGATCTCTTCGAGCCCGGTCTCGGCGGAGAGTGGCACTGCTCCGGCCTTGGTCATCTTCATCCCGTTGTACTGCGCCGGGTTATGACTCGCGGTGAAGACCACGCCGGGGGCCTCCATGGTGCCTGAGGCGAAGTAGAGCATGTCCGTGGAGACCAGCCCCAATTGCGTCACATTCGCTCCGCGGGAATTGGCCCCCTGGGTGAAGGCCGCGGCGAAGTCAGCGGAGGAGGCCCGCATGTCACCGCCGACCAGCACGGTCTGTCCGGCGAGTCCGAGGACGTCGACGAAGGCGGCACCCACGGCTCGCACGGACTCTTCGGTGATGGTCTCGTCCACAAGTCCGCGGACGTCATATGCCTTGAATGAGGCTGAAAGATCAATAGTCACGTGGATTATCGTACGTGAGCAGGGTTCATCTAGCCCGCGCCCAGGAGAACCGACGTAGACTAGCAGTGTGGAAATACTGGTGGTCCTTGCAATCGGCGTCGTGCTGTTCCTGGGTATTCGCATGCTCATGCAGCGGCAGGCCCAGAAGCTCAACGATGGCATCAAGGTGGCTGTGACCCCGGAGAACGCGCGCAAAGCGGCGCTGGCGCTCTCGGACGAGCAACACCGCGAGCTCTACCGCGCCATCGGCGCAGAGGATGGCCGGCGTGCGCTGGCGATCTTCAAGCAGTCCACCGGCGCGCCGGTCAAAGACTGCATCATCGCGGTCCAGGCGTTGCATGCCTACCCCCAGCAGGCGCCCTCAGAGCTGCGCGTCGAAGACGAGATGACCGGCTCCGACGGCGGCGCGAGCGCCAACCCTGCGGAGCGCCGCGATCGCCCCGCAGCCGAGGATGAGGTCCTCGACGGGGAGCTGGTGGAGGACGCCATCGATGGAGTCCGCGAGGACGCAGACTCCTCCGAGCGTGACGCGTCCACCCAGGATCCAGCCAAGCCCATCGGCGAGGCCGATCCGCATACCGGCGAGATCCTCGGCGAGAACTCCCAGCAGATCCCGAACGTCCCCGGTGGCGACAAGCCCCACCGCGACGCCGACGCCCCTCACGACGTGGATGCCCGGGCCAAGCGACTGATGCAAGAGTCCGGGTTCAATCCCGAGGACGAGCTGACCATCCCGGAGGACTGGGATACCGAGGAAGAAGAGATGGCCGGCTTCCACCTCGAGGTCCAGCGCGGGGAGGAGAAGATCACGCTCTCCCACGACGATCTCGAGCCTTGGGTCCACGATCAGCTCTACGCGTTGCTGCGCGATGACCGGGTGGACCAGGCGGCAGAGCTGCTCTCGGCGCACTCCCCGCTGACCAAAGAGGAAGCCCGCAAGTTCCTCGTGGTCTTCAAGAACCAGACCTGATCTCAGGCGGTTCCTGCCCGATCAGCTCGTTTGGTTAAAAGTTTCGGAAAGATTCCACACCTGATTTGTGAATCCCTATAGGCTCGAGTGAATTCTCGCGTACGAAGGGGTATTCGAATGGTTCCGAAGACTTGGCATGAAGCCCGCCTGATTCCCACCTCTGGCATCGGCAGTCCGATCGAGCAGGAACGACGAGCTACTTCCGCCCTGCTTGCAGTCATCAGCGCTGTCGACGAGTTCGGCCGTGCATTGTTGAAGCCCTGTGGCGCTCCTGCCGGCCACGTCGAGACCTACGTGGAAGTCCCCTTTGACCTCGGGAAGAAGTCCCTGCGCCCGGATGGGGTGATACGAGTGTCCCGGGGCAAGCGAGAATGGACCGCACTCGTCGAGGTGAAGACCTCGTCCAACCACCTCGAAGTGGAGCAGGTCGAGAACTACCTCGACCTGGCCAAGGACAACGGCTACGACGCCGTCATCACCATCTCCAACGAGATTCCGCCCGTGATGGGAAGCCACCCGCTGGTGCTCGACAAGCGCAAGGTCAAGAGCGTGCCGGTGTACCACTTTTCATGGGTGCGGATTGTCTCCATCGCCTTGATGCAGAAAGAAGTTCACGGAGTCCAAGACCCGGATCAAGCCTGGATTCTCGGTGAGCTCATTCGGTACTTGGAACATGATAATTCTGGAGCGCTGGCGTTCACTGACATGGGTTCGTCGTGGACCAAGGTTCGGGAAGACGCGAGAAAAGGTGTGCTGCGCAAGACTGATCCTGACGTGGTGGATGTGGCCACGAAGTTTGATGCGCTCATTCGGTACACCTGTCTCAGGCTGGGGCAGAAGTTGGGCACAGAGGTCTTCCCGCAGCTTCCCCGGCGACAGTTGCAGAACCCCAAGGAGCGGACGGCAGAACTCGTCGAAGAGCTGGTGGCGGACAGTTGCCTGGCCGCGAAGATTCGCATCCCGGACACGGTGGCCGACCTCGAGGTGAAATGTGATCTTCGAGGTCAACAGATTCACATCTCGGTGACCGTGCCCGCTTCAGGTCACGCGCGCAGTGAGACCCGAGTGCGGTGGCTCATGCGGCAGCTCTCCGATGACCTGGAGAACGTCGTTATCGAGGCGAGTGGTCGAGGTCGAAAACTGGCCGCTCCCATCAGTGAGATTCGTGCGGATGAGAAGGTGTTGGCCCCGGAAACCGACAAAGAGATCAGCCGCTTCAAGATCACGCATATCTACCCAATGGGTGTCGCAAAGTCCACACGGGCGAAGTCATCGTTCATCGATTCCGTGGGTACCTCGATTGATGACTTCTACGGACGAGTGCTTCAACGGTTGAAGCCGTGGACGCCGCCGGCACCGAAGCTCCGCGCCAAGCCAGAAGAGCGGATGCAGGATGACCAGTACGCCTCCACGGACCTCTCCTCGATGGATTCCAGCGAACCCGTGACGGCATCAGTGGCGCCCGCGACGGAGACCTGACGTGCCTGAGGGAGATACCGTGTTCCGGCAGGCGGCCGCGCTGCACGCCGCCCTCGCCGGCAAGGTGCTGACGGCCAGCGACTTCCGGGTTCCGAAGCATGCCACGGCCGATCTCTCCGGCCGGACCGTGGAGCAGGTGATCGCCCGGGGCAAGCACCTGGTGATGCGGTTCGGTGATCTCACGGTGCACTCCCACCTGAAGATGGAGGGGACCTGGCACGTCTATCTCCGCGACGCTGCGGGCGCGCGACCTCGTTGGCGTCGTCCGGCCCATACGGCGCGCTGTGTGCTGCGCACCCAGGACCAGGAAGCTGTGGGCTTTTCACTGGGAGAGCTGAACATCCTCTCCGCGGCCGAGGAGCAGGAGAAGCTCGCCCACCTGGGCCCTGATCTCCTCGGACCGGACTGGGATCCCGCCGAGGCGACCCGTCGGCTGCTGTCGGTGCCACAACGCAGCATCGGAGTGGCCCTGCTGGATCAGAGCAACCTGGCCGGCGTGGGCAACGTCTTCCGCAGCGAGATCTGTTTCCTGGCAGGGATCCTGCCCAGTCGTCCCGTGGCGGAGGTGGCGAACCTCGCGCGGGTGATCGAGCTCAGCGAGAAGCTGCTGACGGTGAATCGGCTGCGGATCCGGCGATGCACCACCGCCAACCCCACCTCGGGGCCGCCGTATTGGGTCTACGGGCGCGGCGGCAAGCCCTGCATGCGCTGTGGGACCCGGTTGCGCAAGAGTGAGCTCGGCGAGGCCGAGCTGCGCAAAGCCGCCGTGGAAGATCGCGTGATCTACTTCTGCCCGTCCTGCCAGAGGTGATCGCGCTGGGACCCGCGTGTCCCAGAACGCCGGCTCCCTAGAACCCGACAGCCCCAGATTCAGGACTGCGCGGAATCGGCATTCGGCACAGTCGCGAACGCGATGTCCAGAGCTTCGAGCATCTCGATATCACCCTCGTGCTCGGCCCAGTGCGAGAACGCGGTGTCGAAGCAGGTCAGCGCGGTGTAGACCAGCACCCGCGCGCGCAGATCGCGCCAGGCCGCCTGCCCCTGAATCGCCGGGGCCAGCGTCGGGATCAAGGACTGAGCCAGGTTCATCTGTTGTTCGAGGTGTCCGGCGCGCAGCGAGTCACTGGTGTTGACCACGCGCAGCAGTCGGGACCAGCGGCCGCGCTCGGTGCGGATGTTCTCCGCGACGTGGCGCAGCGTCTGGTGCAGCGATTCCCAGGGGCCCAGTCGGGTGAGGTGGTCCTGAAGCAGCGCGGGCAGGTCGCCGCTGGTCGGCGGCAGGTCCCCGAAGAGCACCTCCTCCTTGGTGCCGAAGTAGCGATAGAAGGTCCGCGGTGAGATGCCCGCGGTGGAGGCGATGTCATCGACGGGAGTCTCGTCGTAGCCGCGCTCCTCGAAGAGTCGCAGGGCGACATCCGCCAGCTCTCCGCGCAGGGCCCCGCGCGCCCGCTCCCTGATACCGATCGATTCACCCATGTGTCCAGTCTAACTGTCGGTTCTGGCAGACTCTGCCACGATAGTCATATAGTGTCTCTGCGTGGGGCTTCCCCTCTCCGCGCCGGTCCCTCGCGTGGTTTTCTTCCAAGGAGTTCAACAGTGTCTCTCAGCACAGCGGCCGAAACGCGGCCAGAAGTGATCGATCCTCGAGGCATGCGAGTCATCTGGCTGCTGCTGATCTCTGCATTCGTCGCAATCCTCAACGAAACAACCATGGGGATCGCGATCCCGCAGCTCAACGTGGAGCTGGGGATCGATCCCTCGCTGGGGCAGTGGCTGACCAGCGCGTTCATGCTGACCATGGCGGTCGTCATCCCGGTCACCGGCCTGGTCCTGCAGCGATTCAGCACCCGCGGCGTCTACCTGACGGCGATGACCCTGTTCACCCTTGGGACGCTGATATGCCTCCTCGCCCCCGGATTCAGCGTGCTGCTGCTGGGACGGATCGTGCAGGCCTCAGGCACCGCGATCATGATGCCGCTGCTGATGACCACCGTGATGAACGTGGTTCCCGAGCACTCTCGCGGCCGGATCATGGGCCGGGCCGGCATCGTGATGGCGCTGGCCCCCGCCATCGGTCCCACCGTCTCGGGTCTGATCCTAGACTCGTTGAACTGGCGCTGGATCTTCGGGCTGATTCTGCCCATTGCAGTGATCGCGCTGCTGATCGGCGCGAAGTGGATGCTGAACCTGGGGGAGTCGCAGTACAAGCGCATCGACGTGGCCTCGGTCATTCTCTCCGCCCTGGGCTTCGGCGGCGCGGTCTTCGCGCTGAGCCAGCTCGGCAGCGCACACGGCACCGAGTCCGCAGACACCCCGACCAGCGTGATTGCGCTGATGCTCGTCGCCGCCGTGGTGTCCCTCGCGCTGTTCGTGTGGCGCCAGCTTCGGCTGCAGCGCCGCGAGCAGGCGCTGCTGGACCTGCGGGTGTTCCGCTCGGTGAACTTCACGATGGCGGTCGTGGTGATGACGATCCTCGCGCTGGCGATGTTCGGCAGCCTCACGCTGCTGCCGCTCTACCTGCAGAACGTTGTCGGCCTCTCGGCCACCCAGGCGGGACTGATCGTTCTGCCGGGCTCCGTGGTGATGGGCATCCTGGGCCCCATCGTGGGACGCATCTACGACGCCCGCGGCCCACGGCCGCTGCTGATTCCGGGCACCATGCTGGTCTCGGCCGGGCTCTGGTCCTACAGCCTGGTGGGTGAGAACACCCCGGTCGCGCTGCTGGCCAGCATCCAGATCGCGATGTCCATCGGCCTGGCGATGTCCTTCACCCCGCTGTTCTCAGCCTCGCTGAGCTCGCTGCGGCCCAGCCTGTACTCCCACGGCTCCGCGGTGCTGAACACTCTGCAACAGGTGGGTGGCGCCGTCGGCGTGGCATTGCTGATCACCACGATGTCCCGAGTCGCGGCTCAGGAATCGGGCTCGCTCGGGGAGATCGCGGCGCAGGCCTCCGGTGCGCAGTCGGCGTTCATGATCGCCGGGATCGTGTCGCTGGCGGCCGTGGTCGGTGCGTTCTTCGTGCGGTCTCCGTCGCGTATCGCGCAGCAGCAGCGCTGATACAGGCAGGGCGTCACGGTCAGCGTTTATCCAGCGCCTTCTCATGGTGCGCGGCCTCGGCGCCGGTCTTCTCGGACTCCACCAGGTAGACCGGGTCCTCCGCGGAGGCCCGGAAGGTCTGCCCCTGGAACTCCAGGTCCTTGCTGTGCTTGCTCGTCACGGTCCCGTGGGTCTTGCCCTGCGGGGTGTTCCAGGAGACCTTATCGCCCTTGCTGAATGCCATGGTGGTGCCTGCTCTCTGCTGCGGTGGAGGATCAGTCGGCGTCGTCGAACTTCTCCCGGTTGGCCCAGGTCTCACCGGGGTCCCCACCCCAGGCGTCCCAGGCGACCCGGCCGGGGCTGGGGTAGCCGTCCTGTCCGTGGTGGAAGCCCTCGGCTTCGCGGTCCACGGTATGCCGGGCGAAGTACTGGCGCATCTTGTGGATGTGCTCCAGCGGCACCTCGGAGCGCTCGGCGAGCTCTTCGGCCCGGTGGCGTCCGGTGTCGGTGAAGCCCTTGCCGGCCTTGCCCTCGTCGATCCAGCTCAGGGCGCGCTGGGCGGCGTGCGCGACGTCCTGCGGGGGAGTGTGGCCGGTCATGGGGAACCTCCTGGGTAGGGTCTGTTCTGGTGTCACTGTACTGGTCTGGCGAACCTGCTCAACAACCTCCGGGTGCCCTGCCCCGAGAGCAGGTTCCCCGGTCAGGCGCTGCCAGGCCGACGGCGGCGGCTGACCAGGATCACGGCCAGCAGCGTGGAGAGCAGGTAGACCACTCCGACCGCCATCCAGCCCAGCGTGAAGCCGCCGCCGGAGCTGATCAGCAGACCCATGCCCAGCGGGCCGATCGCGAACCCGGCGAACATCCCGGCGGTGACCACCCCGGAAGAGGAGGCCATCTTCGCCGAGGGGATGCTGCGCAGCAGCACGCTCATCAGCACCACCGAGACCCCGAGCGCCGAGGCGCCGTGGAGCACCACCGCGGTCCAGAGCAGCGCAGCCCAGCCGGTGGCGTCGGCGCCGAGGAAGGCGCCCACGCCGGCCAACGCGGTCAGCGCCAGGATCAGCAGAAGCAGCGGCCCGGAGGTGCCTCGGGCCATCACCCGAGCCCAGCCGATCCGAGCGGTCACCCCGACCACGCCGGCGACGGCGGCCGTGGCGCCGCCGAGGATCAGTGAGAAATCGAGCTCGCGGACCGCGAAGAGCGGCAGATAGACGTTGGTGGCCTGCACGCCGATCCCGTTGAGGCAGCCGAACGCGGCCAGCGCCCAGACGGCGGCCGAGTGCCCGCGGGGTGCGGCGGGGGACTCTGCGGAGGCGTCGGAGCTGCCGGAGGTCGAACCCTCTGAGCTTGGCCTGGCCTCGCGGGTGGGGTGCAGCAGCGGGACGGTGCGCAGAATGCGCCAGGTGAGGAGCAGCAGCAGCAGCGGCAGCAGGGCCGTGAGCAGGGCTGTGCCGCGCCAGCCGACCAGCACCGCGAGCAGCGGAAAGCTCAGGCTGGCCACCAGCTGGCTGACCTGGACTCCGGACTGCTTGACCCCGACCCAGCCGATGCGCTTGCTCGCCGGGACCCGTTCGAGCAGGATCCGGTTGGTGACCCCGTTGGTGAAGGACTGGGCGACACCGGAGAGGCCGGCGGCGATGAGGAGCACCAGATATCCGCCGGGGACCCCGGCGAGGCCCAGGGCAAGGGCGGCGATCAGAAAGACAGCTGTCATGAGCGTGAGATCGGAGCGCCGATCGGCGAGTCGGCCCAACGTGGCGTTGCCGACCGCGGCGCAGGCGAAACAGACGGTGGCCAGCAGTCCGAACTGCGCCTCGCTGATCCCGAGGTCGGTGATGATCGCTTCGCTGGTGGCGCTGAGCCCGTAGAGCAGCAGCGGGCCTGCAGCCACGGCGCCGAGCAGGATGCTCAGCAGTCCAGGCCCCGCCGATTCCTTGCGCATCCACACCTCCGCTTCACCACCGGTGTCCGCGTGGTCGGGGCGGAAGAAGACCGTTCTGAACTGCTGCAGCCACCCGCCACAGTGACCGATGTGGGGCCCCGGCTGCGGGACCCCACATCTCATAGAGCGGAGCGCGTGGGATTCGAACCCACGGTGCGGGGTTGCCGCACACTGGTTTTCAAGACCAGCTCCTTCGGCCGCTCGGACAGCGCTCCTGGGCTTTTCAGCCGGCGTGGAGCTCTCCGGTGTTTCGTGGAAAACTCCAGACACAGACTATACGTGAGTCGCAGAGACGGATCGAGTTGAGGAGCGCGAGCATGAGAGCAGTGCACTACACCGAGGCCGGAGGACCGGAGGTCATCGCCCTCGCGGACCAGGCAGACCCCACACCCGCAGAGGGGCAGGTGCTGATCGAGGTCGCCGCCGCAGGACTGAACCGTGCCGATGTGATGCAGCGCCTCGGGGCGTATCCGCCGCCGATGGGCGCCTCGGAGATTCCCGGGCTGGAAGTCTCAGGCCGAGTCCTCGCGGCAGGTCCCGGTGCGGACGTGGCCGTGCAGGAGCTGATCGGCAAGGAGGTCGTGGCGCTGCTGGCCGGAGGTGGCTACGCCGAGAAGGTGGTCGTCGATGCCCGCCACGTGCTGCCGATCCCGGCAGGGGTCAGCCTGACCGATGCCGCCGGTCTCATCGAGGTGGCGGCCACCGTGCATTCGAATCTGCGCGGGGAGGCTCAGGTGCAGCCCGGGGACAGCGTGTTGGTCCATGGCGGCACCGGAGGCATCGGATCCTTCGCGCTGCAGTACCTGCACGGGCTCGGGGCCAAGGTGCTGACCACGGTCGGTTCCGCGCAGAAGGCGAGCCTCGCCGTTGAACTCGGGGCAGATCACGTGATCAACTACCGCGAGGAGGACCTCGGTGGGCGGGTCCAGGAGCTCACCGAGGGTCGCGGGGTGGATGTGATCTTCGACGTCGTCGGGGCGAAGTACCTCGAGACGAACCTGCGCTCACTGGCCACCGCCGGGCGGCTGGTGATCATCGGGCTGCAGGGCGGGCGCACCGCCGAGCTGGACCTGGGCCTGATGTTGGCCAAGCGGCTGCGCATCATCGCCACCACGCTGCGCGCCCGCGAGGCCGAAGCCAAGGCCGAGATCGTCCAAGCCGTGGGGGAGGAGATCTGGCCGCTGATCGAATCCGGGCAGATCACGATCCAGACGGACAAGACCTTCCCGCTGGAACAGGCCGCCGCGGCGCATGAGTACTTCGACTCCGGCACCCACACCGGCAAGATCCTGCTCACCATGAAGTGACCCCCCTGCGTTGAGGGGCGGAATCTCCGAGTAGTTGGGGCGGTTTTCGGGCCCAACAAGTCGGAGAATCCGCCCCTCAAGATAGGGGGAGGGCGCGATTCGATAGACTTTTGCGCATCATGATGAAGCTCTTTCCCCGCCGCCGCCGCGCCCGTCGCCTCGACAAAGAGCTGGGCAAGGGACTGTGGCGTCAGGCCCATGACCGCTACGTCCGGGGTCTGGACCGGTATCACCAGGTCATCGACGGGGTGGCCGACGATGCGACCTACAGCCAGCTGGTGCTGATCGGCGACGAGCTGGCCGAGGCGCTGGACACCGTCTACGAGCTCTGCCGGAAGGCGCAGGTCAGCCACTTCAGCGATGGCCTCCAGGTGCCCGGCGGAGCCACCAAGCTGCATTCCTCGCTCTCCCGGGCGGCCAATCACCTGGCCACCACCGCCGAAGCCGCCGCAATGGTGCGGCTGGGCCACGGGGAGCTGGTGGCGGTGCGCCGCCGGGCCGACCAGGTCAGGGAGGCGCTCCGGGACGCCGCAGACGCGGCGGTCTGAGCGGGAGGTCGGATCAGCCGCGGGTCAGTGCGGTGGGTCAGTGCGAGGCGCTGCTCAGCAGTCCCGCGAAGCGGCGGCCGACGTCGACCAGCGAGACCCGGTGCAGACCGTCGATCTCCGCGTGGCTGAACCAGCGCACGGCGTCGGTGGATCCGTCCGGCTCCACGGTCAGGGAGCCGCCGGTGACCCGCGCCCGGTAGATGATGCGCAGATTCTGCAGCGCGGTCCCGCGTTCGCTCTCATGGATCCGACGATTCCCCGGGATGATGAAGTTATCGATGCCCAGCAGCTCCTGGACCTCGGCCTCGTAGCCTGATTCCTCGAAGACCTCTCGGACGACGCCGTCGGCCGGGTCCTCACCCGGGTCCAGCCCGCCACCGGGAAGAGTCCAGCCCTTGGCGGTGCCGCTGACATGCCAATGCGGCAGCAGCATCCGCCCATCGTGGTCCGTGATGACGGCATAGGCAGCTACTCGAAGGTCCATCTTGGCACTGTAACACCGGGCGATGTCCGCCCGCGGGGCTAGGCTGAGCCCGACTGAGAGGCAGGCAGATGCGACCGATTCAAGGCCCCAAACTCCGTTCGTTCCGAGGGGGTGACCTAGAGGCAGGCAGCGTCGAGGCGTTGGAGCGCACCGGGCAGGCGGACCGCATCCGCTTAGAGGATGCGGACCTCTCCGGGATGGATCTCTCCGGCGGCAGACTCACCGAATGCCTGCTGCGATCCGTGGCGCTCGCCGACACAGACTTCTCCGCGGCCTCGGTGTTGGAATCGAGCTGGGAGCGGGTGAACGCCCCACATCTGAAGGCCCCCCGATCCACCTGGCGGGACGTCTCGGTAGAGGGCAGCCGCTTCGGGGTCGCAGAACTCTACGATGCCGGGATCAGCGGGCTGGTGCTGCGCGGCTGCAAGCTGGACCTGGTGAATCTGCGCAATGCTGTCCTGGCGGATGTCTTGTTCGAACACTGCACCATCGCTGAGCTGGACATCTCCGGCGCCCGCGCCACTCGGGTGAAGTTCTCCGACTGCACCGTGGGTACGCTGGAGGTGCGAGACGCCCGACTGAAAGACGTCGACCTGCGCGGCGCCGCGCTGAGTCGGATCGTCGGGCTCGCCGGACTCAAGGGAGCGGTGATCAGTGAGGAACAGCTGGTGGAGCTGGCCCCCTCACTGGCGGATCACCTGGGCCTGGTGGTGTCCGACGCGCCCCGCTGACCCTCACGCCGCAGGCCTCAGGTGCCAGTGACAGCCCTGGCCGTGGCCTTGGCGAAGGGGCCCACCCCGACCAGGGTGGCCGACGCCGTGCCGGTCCAGTCCCCATAGCCCAGGAGGTAGAGCCGCGGGTCACCGATGACCTGGGTCTTGGAGGGTCCGCCGACCGGAACGTGGCCGTGGGCATCCCGCAGTCCAAGCGGCTGAAGGTGATGCAGCGCTGGGCGGAACCCGGTGCACCAGATGATGACGTCGGCATCCTGAGCGTCACCGTTCTCCCAGGCCACTCCGGAGGGGGTCAGGCGGTTGAACATCGGGCTGGCGCGCAGGGCGCCGCGGTCGCGCGCCTCGCGCACCGAGGGGATCATCACGATGTCGCCGAGTCCGGCCACCCCTGCGTGTTCCCGGCCCTGTTCCAGCGCCCGGATGCGGGCTGTGGCGGCGGCGAAGAGCGCCCGACCGTCGACGTCGTCGGGGAGAAACCTCGGCGGCCGGCTGCAGACCCACGTCGTCTCCGCCACGCTGGACACCTCGGCCAGTATCTGGGCGGCGGAGTTGCCTCCGCCGACGACGATCACTCGCCGGCCCTCGAAGTCCCGGGGGTGCACATAGTCCGCAGCGTGCAGCTGCCTCCCGGAGAAGCCCCGCATTCCGGGGTAGACCGGCCAGAAGGGCCGTTCCCAGGTCCCAGTCGTGGAGATCACGGTCTGCGCCGTCATCGAGAGATTCTCCCCGGTCAGGACCAACCGTCCCTGGGGGTCCTGGTCCTGGGTCCGCACTGCGGTGACCCGCCGGGGACGGAAGACCTTGAGGTCGTAGCGCTGCTCGTATCGGGTGAGGTAGTCCACGACGTGGGCGCGTGGCGGGTATCCGTGCTCGGACTCGTCCCAGGACGGCATCATCCACCCGGGCAGAGAGGAGGACGAGGACGGCGAGAACGTGCGCAGCCCTTCCCACATGCGGGGCCAGGCGCCACCGGGGCTCTCGGCGGCATCGAGGATCGCGAAGTCTTCACCTGGTGTGAGGCCGGCTCGGCGGAGATAGAAACCCGTGGCGAGCCCGGACTGGCCCCCACCGATGATCGCGATCGGCACATGTGCGGGTGGTTCGGAGGTGGTGTCAGGGGATGGTTCAACCTGGTCAGTCACTGGGCTCCGTTCTGGGTCACGCCCCATTCTGTCCAATACATTGACAGTTGTCGATGCGTGACCGAGAGTGGGTGTATCGAGGTTCATCAATGTAAGGAGCAGTGAACCATGAATGGTCTCCCCGTCGTAGTCATCGGTGCCGGCCCCCAGGGGATGGCGGCCGCAGCCCACCTGCTCGAGCATGGCCTCGAACCGCTGGTGCTGGAATCCGGATCGAACCCAGCTGCCGCCGTGTCCGAATGGGGACATGTGCGCTTGTTCTCGGCATGGCCCGAGCTGATCGATCAGGCCTCGGCGCGACTGCTCGGGCCCACTGGATGGACCGCACCCCAGGCGGGATACCCCACCGGAGCCGAATGGGTGCAGGACTATCTCTCCCCGTTGGCAGAGGCGCTGGGTGACCGTGTCCGCTGCGACGCGCGGGTCACGGCGGTCTCGCGCAAGGGCCGAGACCGTCTGGTCGACGCGGACCGGGCGGGCCAGCCGTTCACCGTGCACATCATCGACTCCGCCGGTGTGGAGTCCCGCGTACAGGCGCGTGCGGTCATCGACGCATCCGGGAACTGGCGGGTCCCGAACCCGGCGGGCGCAGATGGTGTGCCCGCCCTGGGCGAACGCGCGGCCGCAGACCTGATCCGCTACCAGGTGCCTGATCGGGCGGAGCCCGCCCGGTACGCCGGTAAGCATGTGGTGGTCATCGGTTCCGGGGACTCCGCCTTCAATGCTCTCCACGAGCTGACCCAGATCGCCGAGAAGCATCCCGGCACCCGAATCACCTGGGCGATCCGCCGAGTCGTCAGCGAGGGAACCTTCGGAGGAGGCGCAGCCGATGAGCTCCCGCAGCGCGGCGCCCTGGGCCAGCGCGCACAGCGGGCGGTGGAATCCGGTGCCGTGCAGCTGGTCACCGGCTTCCGGACCGCCGAGGTTCGACGCAGCGGCGAACAGGTGGTGCTGATCGATGAGGATGGCCGGGAACTGCCCGCTGCAGACGCGGTGGTGGCGCTCACCGGCTTCCGGCCGGACCTGTCCTTCCTCGCCGAGATGCGTCTCGATCTCGATCCGATTCTGGAGGCGCCGCGTCGTGTGGCGGCGGAGATCGACCCCAACGTGCACTCCTGTGGATCCGTGCAGGCCACCGGGGCCGCCGATCTGGCCCAGCCGGAATCGGATCTGTACCTCGTGGGTATGAAGTCCTATGGCCGAGCCCCGACCTTCCTGGCCCTCACCGGCTACGAGCAGGTGCGCAGCGTGGTCGCCGAGCTTGCCGGGGACCACGCTGCCGCGGCCCGGGTCGAGCTGGAGCTGCCCGACACCGGCGTCTGCGGCGGCGCAGGCGATTTCGACGCCCCTGAGAGCAGCGGTGGAGGCTGCTGCACTCCGGCGCCCGCCAAGGAGCCGCAGCTCATCTCGATCGGCCGAACCGCTGCCGGCACCTGAGCTTCAGGCGCGGCGGGCCAGGGACGGGTAGTCGATCACCAGGCCATGGGAGTCTACGGTCAGGTCAGCGCTGAAGTCGCCGCGCAGGCTGCTATACCTGACGAGCCTGCGCTCACCTTCCCACTGCGAGGCGTAGACCTGCTCACTGCGCAGCACGCGCAACGACGGCATCTCCACCCACGCGGTGGCCAGCTGTGTTGCGGGCACGTCCCGGTCCAGGAGTCCGAGCCGGCGGATCGGCATCGTGTTGGTGACCGGACACAGGCCGAGATCACAGTCGATCGCGTCGTCCAGGGTCGCCGGCTCGTCCAGACCGGGTGGCGGCAGCTTGGTGTCGCCCTGTGCCCCAGCTTCGGCAGACCACCGACCTGACTCTGATCGGGTGAGCTCCAACCAGCGGGACCAGCCGAACCCGCGTGTGCTCACGCGCAGCGCCTGCGTCATCCACCCGCTGGCGACGTCGAGCTCCCAGGCCGAGCTGAAATGTCGGGTCTGGGTGCTGCCGATGGCGTGCATGG
This sequence comes from Nesterenkonia aurantiaca, assembly GCF_004364585.1. Classification (GTDB taxonomy): domain Bacteria; phylum Actinomycetota; class Actinomycetes; order Actinomycetales; family Micrococcaceae; genus Nesterenkonia; species Nesterenkonia aurantiaca. Next base: position 45,182 of record NZ_SOAN01000003.1, read on the forward strand.
AGGACTCGCTCAGTTCGATGCATGCGTGGTCGGAGCGGTCAGGGTCGTCGAGGCCGGACCAGGAGAGCAGATGACTCGTCATGGGATCAGTCTCGTCTCGCCGAGGCTCCGCGACAAGGTGCGCGCACCGAGGAGCTTCGGGTCCGGCATCGCCGATCAGGCTCGGCATGGTCGAATAGGTCATGCCAGCCATTCAACGAGCCGGAGGAGAGCAGATGATCACCGTCGCAGAACAGGTCGGCACCTACCTCGCCCGCCTCGGTGTCGGCCACGCCTTCGGCGTCGTGGGCAGCGGAAACTTCATCGTGACCAATGCCCTGCGCGCAGCGAGAGTGCCCTTCATCGCCTCCAGGCACGAGGGCGGCGCGGCGACCATGGCGGATGCCTACTCTCGGATGAGTGGGGAGGTCAGCGTGCTGAGCCTGCACCAGGGGTGCGGCCTGACCAACGCCGGCACCGGAATCACCGAAGCCGCGAAGTCCCGCACCCCGATGATCGTGCTGGCCGCGGAGAGTGCGGCTCACCAGGTCCATTCCAACTTCGCCATGGACCAGACAGGCTTCGCCCGCGCGCTCTCGGCACAGCCGGAACGCGTCCACTCCGCGGCATCTGCGCTCACAGACACCTTCAGGGCCTATCGCACGGCAGTCCGGGACCGCCGCACCGTGGTGTTGAATCTTCCTCTGGACGTCCAGGCCGCGGAGGCTCTCGGAGAGATCCCGCAGCTCGGCGTCGAGCCGCGACCCGAGATCACGCCGTCCCAGGGCGAGCTCGAGCCACTGATCGAGGCGTTGGCTCGCAGCGAGCGGCCGGTGTTCCTGGCGGGGCGTGGTGGGCGCGGAGCGAAGCATGAAATCGCAGCGCTGGCGCAGGCGACCGGGGCCCTGCTGGCGACCAGCGCCGTGGCGAAGGGACTGTTCCACAGCAACGACTTCGACCTGGGCATCTCCGGCGGCTTCTCCTCGCCCCTGAGCGCAGAGCTGATCAGCGACGCCGACCTGGTCGTGGCCTTCGGCTGCGGCCTGAACATGTGGACCACCCGCCACGGCAGGCTCATCGGTCCCGACACCGTGGTCGCCCAGGTCGACGTCGAGGATTCCGCACTCGGTGCCCATCGCGGCGTCGACCTCCCGATCCTCGGCGGTTCACGCGGCGTCGCCCAGGCACTCCTGGGGGCTTTCGATGGCCGGGAGCGCACCGGCTACCGCACACCTGGGGTGCAAGAGCGCATTGCGACCCAGTCGCGCTGGGACCAGACCCCGACCGAGGACCTGGGCACTCCCGGAGAGAACATCGATCCGCGTGAGCTCTCCAAGGAGATCAACCGGATCCTTCCGGCCGAGCGGATCGTCAGTGTCGACTCCGGCAACTTCATGGGTTACCCCAGCCAGTACTTCGACGTGCCCGATGAGTTCGGCTTCTGCTTCACCCAGGCGTTCCAATCGATCGGGCTGGGCCTGTACACCGCCATCGGGTCGGCCCTGGCGCAGCCCCGTCGGATGCCGGTGCTGGGAACCGGTGACGGCGGGTTCCTGATGGCCGTTCAGGAACTGGAGACCGCGGTGCGCCTGGAGCTGCCCTTGGTCGTGGTGGTCTACAACGACGCCGCCTACTCGGCCGAAGTCCACCACTTCGGTGAGGGGCATGACCTGGCAACGGTGAGGTTCCCCGACACGGATATCGCCGCGATCGCTCGAGGATTCGGTGCCGACGGCATCACCGTGCGCTCCACCGAGGACCTTGCACCGCTGCGGGAATGGGTCGGGTCAGACCCCAGGCGTCCCCTGGTGATCGATGCGAAGGTCGCCGACGACGGAGGCTCCTGGTGGCTGGCGGAGGCTTTCAAGGGGCACTGAAACTCCGATAGCCTCAGCTGAGATCCATCTCGAGAAGAGGGTGTCACCACATGACCGCAGTGAATGCATTGCTCGCCGGCCTGGCCGACAGCTCCGTGCGCATCGTCGATCTCACGAATCCGCTGTCCGCCTCAACACCGACCTTGAAGCTGCCCGAGCCCTTCGCCAACCTGATCGATTTCAGCCTGGACAAGGTCTCGGAGTATGACGAACCGGGGCCGTTCTGGAAGCACCACAACATCCACACCGGTGAGCACGTCGGTACCCACATCGATGCTCCGGTGCACTGGGTATCAGGCCGAGAGGGCCATGACGTGGCCTCCATCCCGCCCGAGCGACTCATCGGCCCGGCCGCGGTGCTGGATGTCAGGGAGCAGGTGGAAAAGGATCCTGACTTCCTGCTGCAGATCGAGGACATCCGTGCCTGGGAGACCGCGAACGGTCCCTTGCCCGAGAACGGCTGGCTGCTCCTGCGCACCGGATGGGACCGGTTCTCCCAGGACCAGGAGTCGTTCCTCAACGCCGACGACACCGGCTCACACACCCCCGGCATCTCGGCAGAGGCGGCCCTGTGGATCGCGGAGCAGACCTCGCTCTCGGGCATCGGGGTGGAGACGGTTGGGATCGACGCCGGCCGCGGCGCCGAACTGGACCCGCCGTTCCCGGTGCACTATCACCTGCTGGGCAATGACAAGTACGGGATCACCTCGCTGCAGAACTTGGACAAGCTCCCCAGCGTGGGGGCGATGCTGGTGGTGGCTCCGCTGCCCATCGTGGATGGGACCGCGAGCCCGTCCCGGGTCTACGCGCTGGTCCAGGACCCGGCCTAGCTGCGGCTGGCCCGGTCTGAGAACCCGGCTGCTCCTGCGGTGCCGCTCTGGTGTCCTGAGACGAGAAAAACCCTCCACCCTGAATATGCATCCAGATCAGAGGGTCAATCGGAGCCGCCTGCCGGAATCGAACCGGCGACCTATTCATTACGAGTGAATCGCTCTACCGACTGAGCTAAGGCGGCGTGGCACCGCGGTGGGGCGCACGAGGGTCTACTTTACTGTGGCACCCCACCGCGGTCAAAGCTCGCTCAGTCGTGGGCGGGGACCACCATCACCGGGGTCGTCGCGTGGTGCAGCAGCTCCCGGGAGACCGAGCCAAGCAGCGCACTGCGCATGCCTCCGTAGCCCCGGGTGCCGACCACGGTCAGCTGTGCCCGGCCGCTCATCTCTTGGAGCACGTTGACCGGGAAGCCCTCCTCCACGGTCCCGATGACCGAGAGCTCCGGGAACTGTGCCTGGATCCACCCGACCTCCACGTCGAGCTCCTTGTTCAAGTCATCCACCCGGGTCTGGACCATCGCCTGCTCGCGGGCCGCGAGCTCCGGGTACCACATCGCGGCCGTGGTCAGCGGTGGCAGGGCCATCACCAGATGCAGCCGGGTGCCGTGGCTGATGGCGGTCCTGGCGCCCTCCACAGCGGCTCGCCGGGAGTGCGGGGAGGCGTCGATGCCGACCACCACAGGCCGGGTGTCGGCGGTGCTGATCGCCTCTGCGCCCTCGCCCACGCTGGCCTCATCGGTGTGCGGGACCACCACGGTGGGGGAGTGCGCGTGGCCTGGCAGGGCCGCGGCCACCGATCCCAGGATCCGCCCGGTGAACCCGCCGCGGCCGCGGCTTCCGACCACGCACAGCTCCGCGGAGCCTGAGAGGTGGACCATCACCCCGGCTGCATCACCGTGCTCCAGCCGGTAGGTGACCTGTCCGGGGTGTCCGGCCAGTCGTTCCCTCGCCACGTTCAGCGTCTTCTCGGTCGCCTGCCGGGCCAGAGTCTGGCCGCCGGCGTCCGGAAAGCTCTCGAGGTACCCGCTCACCGCCGGGGGAATGGTGAAGGAGCTCACCACGGTCAGCGGGAGGCCGCGGAAGTGCGCCTCCCGTGCCGCCCAGCGCAGGGCCGAGGTGGCGTTGGGTGAACCGTCGAACCCGACCAGGACCCCGAGCGGGCGCGGGGCCCGGGCCTGTTCATCGGCCGCCGTCGGCTCCGCCGCGAGGGTGGTGTGAGCATCGTGCTTCGGGGTGGAGTCGGGTGAGGTCGCTTCGGGGGCGAGTGGAGCTTCTGAGTTCATGGCAGCGTCCTAACGCAGATCAGCTGAATATGGCCGATGATTCAGAACTGCCGCGTGGACGTCGTCGTCACCGGTACTGAAGAGTCTACAAGGCGATTTCTACAAGCGGTAGAAAAAGTTCAGCAGTCCGTCCGGCCTTCGGTGAGCTCCCCGCCGATCAGGTACCGGTCCACGGCCTCATCCACACAGCCGTTGCCCGCCCGGTAGGCGAGGTGTCCCTCGCCCTCGCGGATGATCAACGAGGACTGCGGCACCTGTTCGTGCATGTTCTCCGCCCATTCCACCGGGGTGGCCGGGTCACCGGTGGTGCCGATCATCAGCAGCTCGTCCACCTCGCCGAGGTCCGGGTTCCAGGGCTCGGACACGTTCTCCGCGGGCCATTCTCCGCAGATGACCGCGCGGTGCCCGAGGTAGGGCCCGAAGGTGGGCGCCTGCTCGGAGACCTCCTCGAACTCGGCGTCGATCTGCTCCTGGTCCTGCGGCATCGGGTAGTCCAGGCACATCACGGCGTTGAAGGCGAAGCTGTTGATCCACTCGTAGCTGCCGTCGGGGCTCCGGCCGGCCTGCAGGTCCGCGAAGTACTGGAACATGGTGAAGTCCTCCTGGCCCAGGGCCACGGACATCGCCTCAGAGAGCACCGGCCAGGCCTCGCGGCTGTACATCGGGGTGATGAATCCGCTCACCAGGGTGGAGACGTTGACGGTGCGCCCGTCCGCGCCCTGTACCGGGGTCTCCGCGACGCCGGCGAAGAGCTCCTGCACACCCTCGATGACCTCCTCCACGGTGTCACCCGCGGGGCAGGTCTCCTGCTCGATGCACCACTGCGCGTAGTTCTCCAGCGCCACCTCGAAGCCGAGCGCCTGACCCTTGTTCAGCTCATGGGCATCGATCGAGACATCGAGCATCCCATCCAGGACGAAGCGCCCGACCCGGTCGCCGTAGTGCTCGGCATAGGTCATGCCCAGCTTGGTGCCGTAGGAGAAGCCCAGATAGTTCAGCTCATCCTGATCCAACACGGCCCGGATCACGTCCATGTCCCGGACCGCCGAGAGGGAGTCCACGTGCCCGAGCAGGGCGCCGCTCTCGGACTCGCACTGGGCGGCCAGCTCGGCCGCCGACTCGCGGGCCTCGGCATAGGAGGACGCATCGTCGAGCTGCTCCTCGGAGACCTGTTCCCGGTACTCGTCCATCTCGGCGTCGTCCAGGCAGGTCACCGGTGCCGACCGGTGCACCCCGCGCGGGTCGAAGCCGATGATGTTGTAGTGCTCGATGAGCTCCTCGCTGAACGCGACCGAGAGCGAGTCCGCCACGGCGTCATAGCCGGAGGAGCCGGGTCCGCCGGGGTTGGTGAGCAGATGCTCGGCGTCGTCCCCGCCGGTCTGGGAGCTGATGATCCGGATCTCCAGGTCCTCCTGCGCCCCCGGCTCGGCCCAGTCCATCGGCACCGTGACATCTGCGCACATCATGGTCTCCTCGCAGGAGGTCCACTCGATGTCCTGGTCGTAGTACGCGGTGTAGTCCTCGGCCGCGCTGGGGAGCTCCTCTGCGGGCACCGAGGTGGCGGTGATCGGCTGCGCCTGCGCCTCCGCCGCGCCGGAGTCGGACTCCTCACCTGAGTTCACGCAACCCGAGAGCAGCAGCGCGGCCGCGGCGGTGAGGCCGACCAGCCGCAGCCCGCGAGGAGAGAGCACATTCTCAGGCACGGGACCTCCCGGGTAGGAACTGCATCATCAGGGCCTCCATGGCCAGGAGCGGGGGCACATTCTGGGTGATCCGGACCCGGGCGGCGTTGATCGCGTCGAGCCCGGCGAGGGTCTGCTCGGCGCTGAGCGACTCCGCATAGCGTTGCAGCTCCTCACGCAGGTGTTCATTGATCAGCTCCGCACCGGTGCCCAGCTTCAGGCTCAGCACATCCCGGAACACCGCGGTGAGATCGATCAGTGCGCGATCCAGGGAGTCCGCGACGGCGCGCTTGGCCCGCCGGGTGTTCTCCTCCTCCAGCTTCTTGAACTGGCTGCGCAGCTTGGGCGGGATCTTCTCTTCGGCGTCGAGACCCAGCGACCGACGCAGCGAGGCCTGCTCGGCCTCCAGCCGCGCCGCGGCGGTGCTGGCAGCATCCGCCTGTGTCATCTCCACCAGCGAGCCCGCAGCCTTGATAGCGGCCGAGGACGAGGTCAGCCGCAGCGGCAGCGTGACCACCTGCTCACGACGACGACGCGCCTCCGGGTCCCGCGCCAACCGGCGCGCCACCCCGATGTGGTTCTGCGAGACCCGGGCGGCGAAATGCGCCTGCTCCTCGTTGAGGCCGTCCCGGGTGCTCAGCAGCTGGGCCACCGCAGCGGTGGGCGGGATCCTCAGGCTCACCAGCCGGCAGCGCGAACGGATGGTGACCAGCACGTCGGCCGGGCTCGGCGCGCAGAGCACCCAGAGCGTATGCGGCGGCGGCTCCTCGATGGCCTTGAGCAGCACATTGGTGGCGCGTTCGGTCATCCGGTCCGCGTCCTCGACCACGATCACCCGCCAGCGAGCGCCCTGCGGCTTCTCCTGCGCAGTGGTGATCAGCGCACGCACATCCTCGATCTTGTAGGTCACGTTCTCGGTGGAGACCAACTTGACCGAGGGGTGGCTCTGCGCGGCGACCAGCCGGCAGGACCGGCACTCGCCACAGCCGCGGGCCGCCGGCTCCGGCTGCTCACAGTTCAGCGCCGCCGCGAAGGCGCGCGCGGCGTTGGAGCGCCCCGAGCCCGGGGGACCGGTGAACAGCCAGGCATGGGCAGGGGTGCCGGATCCGGCCGCGCGACGCAGCTGTTCGACCACGGCGTCCTGCCCGACCAGCTCGGTGTAGACGCTCATGAGTTCAGCAGCTCCTGACCCAGCAGCTCCTGGACTCGGGCCCGGATCTGGGTGTGCAGCTCCTGTGCGGGGCCGGAGGCCTCAAGCACCAGATAGCGACCGGGGGCAGCCTCGGCGCGGGTGAGGAAGGCATGGCGGAGCCGGTCATGAAAGGCGTCCTCGGCGGATTCGATCCGATCCGAGCGCCCCGCACGGCCTTCCCGGCGAGCTCGGGCGGCGGCCGGGTCCAGGTCCAGCAGCACGGTCAGGTCGGGCTGCAGTCCTCCGGTGGCGAAGCCGTTGATCGCCGCCACCGCCTCGGTCCCGAGCTCGCGGCCCTCACCCTGGTAGGCGACCGAGGAGTCCACGTAGCGGTCGCAGAGCACGAAGCGCCCGGCCTCCAGCGCCGGCTCGATCCGCTGGACCACGTGGGCGGCGCGTGAGGCGGCGAAGAGCAGCGCCTCGGTGCGCGGATCGATCTCGCCCTGATCGTGCTCCAGCACCAGCGAACGGATGCGCTCGCCGATCGCGGTGCCGCCGGGCTCGCGGGTCCGCTCATAGGGCACCGCCTGCTCCTGGAACCAGGACTCGAGCAGGTCCAGCTGGGTGGTCTTGCCGGCGCCGTCGCCGCCTTCGAAGGCGACGAATCCTCCGCGTCTGAGATGGGTCACACGTCCAGCCTACCCAGCCCCAGGGACACGGAGGTGACACGCAGTTCTCACGCGCAGCCCGCACCACCGGGCGTCCACCACCGTGCGCGCCACCCGGGCCGTCACCGGCGCTGGGGTACCGTAACGGTGTGAACCAGCATGAACGCACCTTCGTGGTCAACGCGGGCCGCGGCCCTCATGGACCGAACCAGCCCGTCAACATGCCCGTGGACTTCACCTCCACGTACTCCTACCGGCCCGGCGTGCACGCCGCGCAGGACTACGCCCGGGAGGGGATGCCCTCCTGGGAGCCGCTGGAAGAGCTGCTGGCGCAGCTCGAGGCCGGCACCCGCACGACCTCGCAGTCCCAAGGGCTGGTCACCACCGCCGAGGAGCACCCGGTCCAGGTGCTGCCCGGCCTGCTGTTCTCCTCCGGGATGGCGGCCATCTCCGCCGTGGTGCAGCTGCTTCCCCTCGGAGGCCACCTGATCATGCCGCGACACAGCTATATGGGCTTCTCCGCGCTGGCCCAGCAGATGGCAGACCAGGGTCTGCTCACGCTGCACCGGGTGGACATCGCCGACACCGAGCAGGTCACCAGCACGCTGCACGACGTCTCCACCCTGGCCAGCGCCCAGGACGACATGGTGATGCTCTGGGTCGAATCCCCGACCAACCCGATGCTGGAGATCGCCGACCTCCCCGCGGTGCTGACCGCCGCGAAGAAGCGCGGGGTGCTCACCGCGGTGGACAACACCTTCGCGACTCCGCTGCGCCAGCGCCCACTGAAGCACGGGGCCGATGTGGTGGTCCACTCGGTCACCAAGTTCCTCTCCGGGCACTCGGATTTGATCATGGGCGTCGCGATCACCGGCGACCCGGAGATCCACGCCCGGCTGCACCAGCACCGCACCCTGCACGGCGCGATCCCCGGCCCCATGGAGGTCTTCCTCGCGCTGCGCGGCGTGCGCACCCTCGCGGTGCGCCTCGACGCCTCGGAGTCCAGCGCGGGTGAGCTGGCCCGCCGGCTGGATGAGCTCAGCCAGGACGCCGGACTGCCGCTGCGCAAGGTCAACTACCCGGGACTCGCGGCACACCCGCAGCACCAGCGCGCCGCCGAGCAGCTCGGCGGCTTCGGCGCGATCCTGACCATGGAGCTCGACGCCGACCAGCCCGATCCCGCCGAGGAAGCCAGAACTGCCGACCAGCCCGGTCCCGCCGGAGATCTCGGCCCCGCCGGCGCACCGGAGACTGGGCGGCGGATCTCCAATCAGCGCAGCGAGGCCGAGGTGGCCGACGCCGTGCTCAGCGCGCTCACGCTCTGGACCCCGGCCACCAGCCTGGGCGGCGTGGAGTCCCTGGCCGAGCGCCGTCGTCGTCATCCCGGTGAGCCCTCCTCGGTCCCTGACGGGCTGATCCGCCTCTCGGTGGGCATCGAAGATGTGGAGGATCTCTTCGCAGATCTGCTCAACGCGTTGCGCACCGCCGCAACCGGGGAGCCCATCCGATAACATCGGGGTATGCAGTCTCCCCTCTCTGATATCTGGATCTTCGTCCTGCAGACCGAAGCCTGGATGCACCTGGCCTTCGCCCTGGTCTGCCTCGGCCTGGCCATCGTCGCGCTGGTCAAGTGCATCCCGAAGAACGCGCAGCGCTTCGACATCGCCTTCAAGCGGACCAAGGGGTTCTGGCTGGGTATGACCGGCGGTGCCGTGGTCCTCGCGCTGCTCGGCGCTGCCGGAGCCGGTCCCTTCGGCCTGATCTTCCCGGTGGCCGCGGCCTGCATGGCGATGGTCTACCTGACCGACGTCAACCCCGAAGTCTCCGACTGACGTGTTCCGTTCGACCTGAACCGGTCGTCCTGAACCGGTCGTCCTGACCGGGACCGCTGACCGCACCCCCGCGCCGATTTCCATGTTCGACTCCGAAAGGGAGACACACTCCTATGGCCTATGACCTGATCCTGCTCCGCCACGGGCAGAGCGACTGGAACGAGAAGAACCTCTTCACCGGCTGGGTGGATGTGCCGCTGACCGCGCTGGGCCGTGAAGAGGCCGCGCGCGGCGGAGAGCTGCTCAAGGAGCACCAGCTGCTGCCCGACGTGGTGCATACCTCGCTGCTGCAGCGCGCCATCACCACCTCACACCTGGCGCTGGAGACCGCGGACCGGCTCTGGATTCCAGTGAAGCGAGACTGGCGGCTCAACGAGCGCCACTACGGCGCGCTCCAGGGCAAGGACAAGGCCGAGACGCTGGCGCAGTACGGCGAGGAGCAGTTCATGCTGTGGCGCCGCTCTTATGACACCCCGCCGCCGGAGATCGCCGCCGACGACGAGTTCTCCCAGCTGGGGGATCCGCGCTACGCCGATCTCGGTGACGCCGCGCCGCGCACCGAGTGCCTCAAGGACGTCGTGGACCGGATGATGCCCTACTGGGAGTCCGCCGTGATCCCGGATCTGCGCGAGAACAAGACCGTGCTGCTCGCAGCCCACGGCAACTCGCTGCGCGCGCTGGTGAAGTACCTCGACGGCATCTCCGACGAGGACATCGCCGGGCTGAACATCCCCACCGGGATCCCGCTGCACTACCGGCTGGACGAGGATCTGAAGCCGCTGAACCCCGGCGGCACCTACCTCGACCCCGAGGCCGCGAAGGACGCGATCCACGCCGTAGCGAACCAGGGCAAGAAGTAGCGGGCAGGAAACAGCCTGCACAGCAGAAGATCCCCTCAGACATCGAAAGATGTCTGAGGGGATCTTTCGTGGTTCACCGTTCGCGGGAGTCCCAGGCGCCGGTGACCAGGTAGTCCACCTTGTTCGCCACCGAGACCCCATGGTCTCCAAAGCGTTCGAAGAACCGGCTCACCAAGGTGGAGTCCACGCTGGTGGCGGCGCTCTGCTGCCAGTCCTCGGCGGCCACGGTGGTGAACACCGAGGCGTGCAGATCATTGAGCTGTTCGTTGAGTGCATGGATCTCCGCGACCAGGTGCAGCTCGCGGGTCTCCAACAGCGTGATCAGCCGCGAGGAGATCTGCGTGGAGAGCTTCGCCATCTTCTCAAAGACCGGGTGCAGCGCGTCCGGGGCCACCCGGTCCGGGTAGCGCATCCGGGCGAGCTGGGCGATGTGCCGCGCGAGATCGCCCATGCGCTCCAGCGAGGTGCTCATCCGCAGCGCCCCGACGATCATGCGCAGGTCCGAGGCCACCGGGCCCTGCAGCGCGAGCAGCTCGATGGCCTTCTCGTCGAGCTCCACCTGCAGCCGGTCGATCTGCGCGTCGGCGGCGATGACCTCCTCCGCCAGCTGGAGATCGGTGGTGTCGAAGGCGGTGTAGGCCTTCTCCATCGCGGTGTGGACCAATGTTGTGATCTGGATCAGCTGCTCACCAAGGTTGATGAGGTCTGCCTGAAAGAGCTTTCGCACGTCTTCGCGTTCCTTTCCCGCCGTGGAGTATCCCGACAGTGAATCCTTGCCGGTGCAGATGAACACCAGCGAAGTCAGCAGTCGACGCGCAGGTGAACGCTGGTTGAACCCTGGGAGCCGTTGTCGCCATTTGGCCCCGCCCGCCCGGCGCCGGGCCTAAGCTGTAGGACGTGGATCCCCTGCTCATCGCCGCACTCTCCGGCGTCGTCGGCCTGGCACTGGGCGTCGTCGGCATGTATGCCTTCCGTGTCAGTGAGAAGCAGCGCGGCGCCGGCATCGACGTGGACGAACCTTTGATGCCCGCCGGTGCCACCGAGGTGCTCGCCTCGCTGGGCCTGGCGTACATCGTCGTGGACACCGTGGACGGGGTGGTGCGCGCGAATCCCGCCGCCTACGCCTTCGGCCTGGTCCGCGGGCATACCGTGGTCCACCAGCAGCTGCTGAACCTCACCGCCCGGGTCCGCGGCGACGGGGTGATCATCGACCAGGAGCATGAGCTGGCGCGCGGCCTGCAGGGGGAGACCTCCCTGGTGGTGCACCTGCGCGTGGCACCGCTGGGCGACGAGTACATCCTGGTCCTCGCCGATGACCGCACCGAGTTCTCCCGGATCGAGGCGGTGCGCAACGACTTCGTCGCCAACGTCTCCCACGAGCTGAAGACCCCGGTCGGGGCGATCTCGTTGCTGGCCGAGACCATCGAAGACGCTGCCGACGACGACGTCGCGGTCCGCCGGTTCACCCAGCGCCTGCACAAGGAGTCCCGCCGGCTCGCGGCGCTGGTCCAGGACATCATCGAGCTCTCCCGGGTCCAGGGCAAGAACGTGGTCCACGCCGGACGGCCGGTGGACCTCGAAGACGTCATCGCCGACGCCGCGGACCGCTCCCGGCTGCCGGCGGAGTCCAAGAACATCGAGCTCAAGATCGGCGGCACGCTGCCGCACCGGGTCCACGGCGACGCCGATCAGCTCGCGATGGCCTTCCGGAACCTGATCGACAACGCGGTGCGCTATTCCCCGGAGTCCACCCGGGTCGGCATCGGGCTCTCCAGTCGCGACGGGATCGCCCAGGTCACCGTCACCGATCAGGGGATCGGCATCGCGAAGGAGGACCAGGAGCGGATCTTCGAGCGCTTCTACCGGGTCGACGCCGCGCGGTCCCGGCAGACCGGCGGCACCGGCCTGGGCCTGAGCATCGTCAAGCACGTGATCACCAACCACGGGGGCGAAGTGGCGCTGTGGTCCCAGCAGGGGAGGGGCTCCACGTTCACCGTGCGGCTGCCCGAGCTGGATGAAAGCCTCGACACCCTAGAAGGGCTCGGCCGCGGCGCGGCAGGGCTCGCCGAAGCATCCGATCGCACCGCCCCATATGGTCCTGCATCGCGTCACAGTGCAGCGAATCCGGCCCCCACACGGGCCGGCGAAGGAGGAAACGCGTGACCAGAATTCTGCTCGTGGAGGATGAGCCCTCATTCTCGGAAGCCCTGTCCTACACCCTGGAGAAGGAGGGCTACGACGTCGTCGTCGCCGAGAATGGCTTCGACGCGGTCGAGATCTTCACCCGCGAGGGGGCCGACCTGGTCCTGCTGGATCTGATGCTGCCCGGCCAGTCCGGCACCGAGGTGTGCCGCCAGATCCGGCTGCAGTCCAATGTTCCGGTGATCATGCTCACCGCGAAGGACTCCGAGATCGACAAGGTCGTGGGTCTGGAGCTCGGGGCCGATGACTACGTCACCAAGCCCTATTCCTCCCGCGAGCTGCTCGCCCGGGTCCGTGCGGTGCTGCGCCGCCGGGTCGAGACTGAGATCGACGACGGCTCGATGGTCACCGCGGGACCGGTCAGCATGGACATCGAACGCCACACCGTGGAGGTCCAGGGCGCCGCGCTGAGCCTGCCGCTGAAGGAGTTCGAGCTGCTCGAGATGCTGCTGCGCAACGCCGGACGGGTGCTCACCCGCGGCCAGCTCATCGACCGGGTCTGGGGCTCGGACTACGTCGGTGACACCAAGACCCTCGACGTCCACGTCAAGCGGCTCCGGGCCAAGATCGAACCCGACCCGTCCCGGCCGGAGTTCCTGATCACCGTGCGCGGGCTGGGCTACAAGTTTGAGTCCTGAACCGGGTCGGTAGACTGGTCCAGGTCCCCAAGCGTCGTCCCCTCACAGGAGTGTGCATGAGCATCGTCAGCGATTCCGCAGCGCAGAACAACACCGCGGCTGCACCCTCACCCACCTCCGGAGGCCCATCGCGCCAGCCGATCCGACGCGCTCTGATCTCGGTCTATGACAAGACCGGGCTCGAGGACCTCGCCGCAGGGCTGCACGCCGCCGGCGTCGAGATCGTCTCCACCGGCTCCACCGCCAAGCGCATCGCCGCCGCGGGCGTCCCGGTGATCGAGGTCTCCGAGGTCACCGGCTTCGCCGAATGCCTCGACGGCCGGGTCAAGACCCTGCACCCGAGGGTGCACGCCGGGATCCTGGCCGACCGCCGCCGCGAAGACCACCGCGCGCAGCTCCAGGAGCTCCAGATCGAGCCCTTCGACCTGGTCGTGGTGAACCTCTACCCCTTCGCCGACACCGTCGCCTCCGGCGCCGCCGAGGACCAGATCGTCGAACAGATCGACATCGGCGGTCCCTCCATGGTCCGCGCCGCCGCCAAGAACCACGCCTCCGTCGCAGTGGTGGTGGACCCGCTGCGCTACCACGACGTCGTCACCGCAGCCGGTGCCGGCGGCTTCAGCCTCGCCGCCCGGCAGCGCCTGGCAGCCCTGGCCTTCGCGCACACCGCCGCCTACGACACCGCGGTGGCGCGCTGGACCTCCCAGCAGTTCGACGACGACTTCGACGCCGCCTCGGTGCCCGCCTCGCCGCTGAGCCGCACCGAGAAGAAGTTGAACTTCCCGCCCTACGCCGGGCTCGCGCTGCAGCGCCTGGACACGCTGCGCTACGGCGAGAACGCCCACCAGCCCGCCGCGCTCTATGCCGACTCCAGCGCCGGACCGGGCCTGGCGCAGGCCAAGACCCTGCACGGGAAGGCGATGAGCTACAACAACTATGTCGACGCCGACGCGGCGGTGCGCACGGCCTTCGACTTCGCCCAGCCCGCCGTGGCGATCATCAAGCACGCCAACCCCTGCGGCGTGGCCGTGGGCGCCACCGTGGCCGAGGCCCACCGCAGCGCTCACGCCTGCGACCCGCTCTCGGCCTTCGGCGGCGTGATCGCCGCCAACCGCACCATCACCGCCGAGATGGCCAAGACCGTCTCGGAGATCTTCACCGAGGTCGTCGTCGCTCCGGCCTTCGAGGAGGAGGCGCTGGCGATCCTGACCAAGAAGAAGAACATCCGGCTGCTGCGCCTGCCCGAGGGTCACCGGCGCGATCGGGTGGAATATAAGCAGATCTCCGGGGGCATGCTGCTGCAGGCCTCGGACGCCGTGGACGCCGAGGGTGACACCACCTCCGGCTGGAAGCTGGTCTCGGGCGAGGCCGCCGAGCCTGAGATGCTCGCCGATCTCGACTTCGCCTGGCGTGCGATCCGCTCGGTGAAGTCCAACGCGATCCTGCTGGCGAAGAACCAGGCCACCGTCGGGATCGGCATGGGCCAGGTGAACCGGCTGGACTCCTGCCGACTCGCCGTCCAGCGGGCGAACACGCTCGCCGGTGACGGTGTGGAGCGCGCCCGCGGATCCGTCGCGGCCTCCGACGCGTTCTTCCCGTTCGCCGACGGGCTGCAGAGCCTGATCACCGCGGGCGTGCGCGCCGTCGTGCAGCCCGGCGGGTCCCAGCGCGACGAGGAGGTCATCTCGGCAGCCCGCGACGCCGGCCTGACCATGTACCTCACCGGGACCCGACACTTCTTCCACTGATCTGCTGATCCACCGATCTGCTGATCCACCGATCCACGGATCGACCACCACCACCGTTGATCTGATCCGCAGCCGCGGAGCACCACGCCGTCGGCCCCGGACCTGATCGCCCTATGCCTGCTCGGCACCCTCGAAAGGGTGGAACCTGTGAACGAACTGCTAGACGAGCTGGAAGACATGATCCGCGACGAGCGCCTCACGGAGCTGCGCCGCGCACTGGACGAGCTCAACGTCGGTGACGTCGTGGACTTCCTGGAACGCCTGGGCGTGAAGGACCGTGCGGTGGTCTTCCGGCTGCTCTCCAAGGGTGTCGCGGTGGAGGCGTTCGACCTGCTGGACCAGTCGCTGCAGGGTGAGATCATCGAAGGCCTCAAGGACGCCGAGGTCGCGCACTACTTCGAGTCGCTGGACCCCGACGACCGGGTCCGGCTGATGGATGAGATGCCGGCCTCGGTGGCCCGGAGGATGATGCGTCACCTGGATCCCCGGGAGCGCAGCCTGACCAGCATCGTGCTCGGCTACCCCAGCGGTACGATCGGTCGCCAGATGAGCCCGGAGTTCGTCGCGATCCCGGAGCACTGGACCGTCGCGGAGGCGATGGAGAAGGTCAGCAAGGCCGGGGAGGACGCCGAGACGCTCTATACCCTGCCCGTGGTGGACGCGGGACGGCTGCTCAAGGGCGTGGTCTCGCTGCGCGACCTGGTCAGCAGCAGCGGGGAGGTGCTCGTCGTGGACCTGATGCGCGAGGCGGATTCGGTGGACGCCGATCACGACGCCGAGGACGCGGCCCGCATGTGCGCGGACCGCAAGCACCTGGCCGTGCCGGTCACCGACTCCGAGCACCGGGTGGTCGGCATCTTCACGGTCGACGACGCGCTGGACATCCTGGAGCGCGCCGAATCGGAGGACGCCGCCCGCCACGGTGGCTCCGAGCCGCTGAACCGGCCCTACCTCTCGACTCCGGTGCTGCAGATCATGCGCTCGCGCGTGGTGTGGCTGCTGGTGCTGGCCCTGGGGGCCGCGCTGACCGTGCAGGTGCTCGACGTCTTCGAGGAGACCATCGAGGCGATGGTGGTGCTCAGCCTGTTCGTTCCGCTGCTGATCGGCACCGGAGGCAACACCGGAAACCAGGCCGCGACCACGGTCGTGCGCGCGCTGGCGCTGGGCGACGTGGGCACCCGCGACGTGTTCAAGGTGCTCTGGCGCGAGGTCCGCGTCGGCATGACGCTCGGCGCCACCCTCGGCGTGCTGGGCTTCCTGGTCGCCGGCCTGTTCTACGGCTGGGACATCGGCATGGTGATCGGACTGACCCTGCTCTCGATCTGCACCCTCGCCGCATCGGTGGGCGGACTGATGCCGCTGCTGGGCAAGAAGCTCGGCGCAGACCCGGCGGTCTTCGCCAACCCGTTCATCTCCACCTTCGTGGACGCCACCGGGCTCATCGTGTACTTCATGATCGCCCGCGCCGTGCTGGGAATCTGAGTGCCCAGGCCGGCAGGGCCATCTGGGGTAGATTTGTGACCAGGGAAACACATAAAACCGAACTTGAGGAGATCCATGCCGCAGGCAAAGATCATCTATACCAACACCGACGAAGCGCCGATGCTGGCCACCTTCTCCCTGAAGCCCATCGTGGAGGGTTTCGCCGCCCCCGCCGGGGTTGAGGTCGAGACCCGCGACATCTCCCTCGCCGGGCGCATCATCTCAGCCTTCCCGGAGTACCTGCGCGAGGACCAGCGTGAGAGCGACGCCCTGGCTGAGCTCGGCGCCCTGGCGAAGACGCCCGAAGCCAATATCGTGAAGCTGCCGAACATCTCCGCCTCCGGTCCGCAGCTGAAGGCCGCCATCGCCGAGCTGCAGTCCGCCGGCTACGCCCTGCCCGACTACCCCGAGTCCCCCTCCACCGAGGAGGAGCGCGAGGTGCGCGCCCGCTACGGCAAGGTCCAGGGCTCCGCCGTGAACCCGGTGCTGCGCGAGGGCAACTCGGACCGCCGCGCCCCTGCCTCGGTGAAGAACTACGTGCGCGCCAACCCGCACTCCATGGGTGACTGGAGTGCCGAGTCCAAGACCAACGTGGCCACCATGGACTCCGGCGACTTCGCTGCGAACGAGCAGTCGGTGGTGCTGGACTCCGAAGACACGCTGACCATCACCCACGTCTCCACCGAGGGCACCTCCACGGTGCTCAAGGAGTCCCTCCCGGTCAAGGTCGGAGAGGTCGTCGACGCCACCGTGATGCGCGCCGCCGAGCTCGACGCGTTCCTCGCAGCCCAGGTGACCCGTGCCAAGCAGGAGAACGTGCTCTTCTCGGCCCACCTCAAGGCCACCATGATGAAGGTCTCGGACCCGATCATCTTCGGACATATCGTGCGCGCCTTCTTCCCGAGCCTCTTCGAGAAGCACGGCACGACCCTCGCCGAGGCAGGGCTCTCCGCCAACGACGGACTGGCCTCCATCCTGGCCGGCGCCGAGAAGCTCGGCGAGGCCGGTGATGCCATCAAGGCCGAGATCACCCAGGGCCTGGCCGATGGTCCGCGGATGTCGATGGTCGATGACTCCAAGGGCATCACCAACCTGCACGTGCCCTCCGACGTGATCGTGGACGCCTCGATGCCCGCGATGATCCGCAACGGCGGCAAGGCCTGGGGCCCCACCGGAGAGACCGACGACACCCTCGCGGTCATCCCCGACTCCTCCTACGCCGGGGTCTACCAGGCGGTCATCGAGGACTGCCGCGCCCACGGCGCCTATGACCCCACCACCATCGGCACCGTGCCCAACATCGGGCTGATGGCGCAGAAGGCCGAGGAGTACGGCTCCCACGACAAGACCTTCGAGATCGAGACCGCCGGCACCGTGCAGGTCACCAACGCCGCCGGCGACGTGCTCCTGGAGCATGAGGTCTCCGCCTGGGACATCTGGCGCGCCTGCCAGACCAAGGACGCCCCCATCCAGGACTGGGTGAAGCTGGCCGTGACCCGCGCCCGCGAGTTCGGCACCCCCGCGGTGTTCTGGCTCGATGAGAAGCGCTCCCACGACCGCACCATGATCGAGAAGGTCGATCACGCCCTGGCCGCGCTGGACACCGACGGGCTCGAGATCAAGATCCTCGACCCGGTGGCAGCCACGAAGTACACCGTGGAGCGTCTGCGCCGCGGCGAGGACACCATCTCGGTCACCGGCAACGTGCTGCGCGACTACCTCACCGACCTGTTCCCGATCCTGGAGCTGGGCACCTCCGCGAAGATGCTCTCCATCGTGCCGCTGATGGCCGGCGGCGGACTCTTCGAGACCGGAGCCGGAGGCTCCGCACCCAAGCACGTCCAGCAGCTGGCTGAGCAGAACTACCTGCGCTGGGACTCCCTCGGTGAGTTCTTCGCCCTGGTGCCCTCGCTGGAGAAGTACGCCGAGCAGGCAGAGGCACCCAAGGCCAAGGTGCTGGCCTCCGCACTGGACCGCGCCACGGCCACCTTCCTGATGGAGAACCGCTCCCCGGGACGCAAGATCGGCACCATCGACAACCGGGGCTCGCACTTCTACCTGGCGATGTACTGGGCCCAGGAGCTGGCTGCGCAGACCGAGGACGCCGAGCTGGCGCAGCGCTTCAGCTCGGTGGCCGAAGCCCTGACCTCGAACGAGGACCAGATCCTGAGCGAGCTCAACGGGGTCCAGGGTGAACCGGTGGATCTGGGCGGCTATTACCGTCCCGATGAGGCCAAGGCTTTCGCCGCGATGCGCCCCTCGGCGACCCTGAACGCCATCATCGACGGCCTCAAGGCCTGAGATGACCCGGCTCCACGTCAGGCCCGAGGCCGATGCCGCGCTGCGCGAGGGACTGCGAGAGCAGGGCGCCGAGCTGGTCGGGGAGGATGAACAGCCCGAGGGCATCATCGTCACCGGCATGTTCAAGACGCTGAACCTGGCCGAGGTGCTCGAGGCCAATCCGCAGGTGCGCTGGGTGCAGCTGCCCAGCGCCGGCATCGAGCTCTACGCGGAGGTCCTCGCTCGGTTCCCGGAACTGACCTGGACCTCCGCGAAGGGCTCCTATGCCAAACCGGTGGGGGAGCACGCGCTGGCGCTGACCCTTGCGGCGCTGCGCGGGCTCAAGGCCCGGGCCCTGGCGAACAGCTGGGGCACCGAGGGCGGGATCTCGCTGAACGGGCTGCGCTGCGTCGTCGTCGGCGGCGGCGGGGTCGCCTCCGAGATCGTCCGGCTCTATAAGGCCTTCGACACCCACGTCACCGTGGTCCGGCGCACCGCCGAACCGGTGGAGCACGCCGATGTCACCGTGGCCTTCGAGGGTCTCGATGAGGCGTTGAAGGACGCCGAGGTGGTGGCGCTCGCCGCTGCGGCCACCCCGACCACCCGGCACCTGCTCAACGCCGATCGGCTGGCGCTGCTGGCCGAGGGTGCGGTGGTCGCCAACGTGGGCCGCGGCAGCCTGCTGGACCAGTCGGCGCTCGTCGAGGCGCTGAGCACCGGCACGCTGCGCGGCGCCGGTCTGGACGTCACCGAACCGGAGCCGCTTCCCGAGACCGATCCGCTCTGGTCCCTGGAGAACTGCCTGATCACCCCGCACACGGCGGACACCACCGAGATGGTGGTGCCGCTGCTGCGCGAGCGGATCCTGGCGAACCACCGACGCTTCAGCGCCGGGGAGTCGATGCTGGGCCTGGTGGACCCCGCGCAGGGATACTGACCTCACCTGCACCGGCTGCCCGACTGCAGTTGACCACCCACCGCACCTATCGGAACCCAGGAGTCACCTCATGGTCTATGTGCTCACCGTCCGCGGACACACGCCCCAGATCGGTGAGGGCGTGTTCCTGGCCCCAACCGCAGCGATCACCGGGGAGGTCACCATGGCCCGAGACTCCTCCGCCTTCTATGGCGTATCGGTTCGTGGTGACTCGGCCCCGATCACCGTGGGGGAGGGCACCAACCTGCAGGACAATGCGGTGCTCCACGCCGACCCCGGTCACCCGTGCACGCTGGGTGCCGGGATCTCGGTGGGTCACTCGGCCGTGGTGCACGGCTGCACCGTGGGCGACGGCTCTCTGGTCGGGATGAGCGCGACCATCATGAACGGCGCGGTGATCGGCGAGCAGAGCCTCATCGCCGCCGGGGCCGTGGTCCTGGAGGGTATGCAGGTTCCGCCGCGATCGCTGGTGGCCGGGGTGCCCGCGAAGGTCCGGCGCGAGCTGACCGAGGAGGAGATCACCGGGCTGCGCAGCAACGCCGAGGTCTACCTGGGGCATAAGGACGCGCACCGAGCAGCCCAGGAGACCGACGCCGCGTCCTAGCAGCGCCGAAGGTCAGCACCGCCCCGAGGTGACACGCCGCCCGTGTCCAGGTGAGCACCAGGGCACTCTCAGTAGCCTTTATTCAAGGACACGAGACGAGAGGCAGTCACACATGACCATCTATGGGTTCCATGCATCACAGGAACAGATCGCCCCCTCCCAGCTGCTGCGCGATGTCCAGCACGCCGAGACGGTCGGCTTCCAGGCGGCGATGAGCTCGGACCACTTCATGCCCTGGTCGCACCGGCAGGGCCATTCGGGGTTCACCCTCTCCTGGCTCGGCGCCGCTCTCGCCACCACGACCTTCCCCGTCGGCTCGGTGATCGCTCCCGGCCAGCGCTACCACCCCGCCATAGTGGCCCAGGCCACCGCCACGCTCGGGGAGATGTTCCCCGGCCGGTACTGGGCCGCTCTGGGTGCGGGTCAGGCGATGAACGAACATGTCACCGGAGAGCTCTGGATGGACAAGGAGACCCGACGACGCCGGCTTCTCGAATGCGCCGACATCATCTCCCGGCTGCATCGTGGGGAACGCATCATCAGCCACCGCGGATTCGTCAGCGTGGACGACGCCTACCTCTATGACCGTCCCGAGCAGCCGATACCGCTCTACGCGACCTGCATCACGCCCGAGGCTGCGCGTCTCGCGGCCACCTGGGCGCAGGGGATGATCACCCTGAACCAGCCTGAGGATGCGCAGAACGAGGTGCTCACCGCCTATCGCGAGGCGGGTGGTGAAGGACCCGCGCTGCTCCAGGTCCACCTCAGCTGGGCCCAGACCCGGGAGGAGGCGGAGGTCATCGCCCACGACCAATGGCGGACCAATGTCTTCGGCGCACCGCTGGACCAGGATCTTCCCACCCCGGAGCACTTCGACTCCGCCGCCGCAGAGGTCAGCCTTCAGACCGTGGCGAAGGCCGTCTGGATCTCCGCGGAGCCCGGCCAGCTCACCGAATGGCTGGGCGCCGCCGCCGAGCCCGGATTCGATCAGATCTACCTGCACCACGTGGGTCAGGAACAGCGGCCCTGGCTCGACCTCGCCGGTGAGGCGATCCTTCCCGACCTGAAAGGTGCCTGATGCGCATCGCCGACACCGCAGACCTCTGGTACAAGAACGCCGTCATCTATTGCGTGGACCTGGAGACCTACCTGGACTCCAACGGCGACGGGATCGGTGACCTGCCGGGCCTGACCCAGCGCATCGACTACCTGGCCGACATCGGCGTCAGCTGCCTGTGGCTGATGCCCTTCTACCCCTCGCCCCGCCGGGACAACGGCTACGACATCTCTGACATGTTCGGCGTCGATCCGCGCTACGGAGATCACGGGGACTTCGTCGAGCTGGTCCGGGTGGCCCACGACCGCGGGATCCGGGTCATCGTGGACCTCGTGATCAACCACACCTCGGATCAGCATCCCTGGTTCCGCAAGGCTCGCGCGTCCAAGGACAGCCCCTACCGGGACTTCTATGTCTGGC
This sequence comes from Nesterenkonia aurantiaca, assembly GCF_004364585.1. GTDB lineage: Bacteria > Actinomycetota > Actinomycetes > Actinomycetales > Micrococcaceae > Nesterenkonia > Nesterenkonia aurantiaca. The sequence goes on from NZ_SOAN01000003.1 coordinate 66,696, forward strand.
GCAGCGACACCCCGCCGGACACCTCCGAGGAGGCGATGTTCCCCGGCGCGGAGAACGGGATCTGGACCTATGAGGAGAAGACCGAGGAGTGGTATCTGCATCACTTCCTGCACACCCAGCCGGACCTGAACACCGGCAACCCGCAGGTCCGCGACGCGATCGCGAAGACCATGGGCTTCTGGCTCCAGCTCGGCGTGGACGGATTCCGGGTGGACGCGGTTCCCTTCGCGATCAACCAGACCACGCTCAGCGGCACCGCGCAGGACGACTTCATGGAGCCCCATGACTACCTGCGCACACTGCGGGCCTTCCTGCAGCGCCGCTCCAGCGGCACCAGCTCAGCCATGGTGCTGGGAGAGGTGAACCTGCCGCATCAGGAGCAGCTGGCGTTCTTCGGCGGCGCGGACGGCGACCAGCTGACCATGCAGTTCGACTTCACGGTGAACCAGAAGACCTTCCTCTCCTTCGCCCGTGAGGACGCCCGGCCCCTCGCCGAAGCCCTCGCCGGACGCCCGAAGAACCTCTCCACCGAGACCCAGTACGCGAACTTCCTGCGCAACCACGACGAGCTCACCCTGGATCTGCTCTCCGCCCAGGAGCGCGAGGAGGTGCTCGACACCTTCGCCCCGGATGAGGACATGCGCTTCGCCGGACGCGGGCTGCGCCGCCGCCTGCCCGCGATGTTCGACGGTGACCCACGCCGGATCAAGATGGCCTACTCGCTGCTGTTCTCGCTGCCCGGCACCCCGGTGCTCTTCTATGGCGAGGAGATCGGCATGGGGGAGAACCTCGAGGTCCCAGGACGCGAGGCCGTCCGCACGCCCATGCAGTGGAGCCAGGACAAGAACGGCGGATTCTCCTCCGCCCGCCCCTCGAAGCTCGCCCGCAAGGTCGTGGAGGGACCGTTCGGCCCGGAGCACGTCAACGCGGCGCAGGCGCGCCGGGACGATGATTCGCTGCTGCACCACGTCAGCCGCCTCGCCCGGCGTTATCGTGACTGCCCTGAGCTGGGCTGGGGGGCGCTGGAGATCCTGGACCAGCCGCATCACGAGGTGCTGGCCCATCGAATGTCCAGCAGCGGACAATCCATGATCCTGGTGCACAACCTCTCACCGAAGTCCCTGGTGGTGCCGCTGACGCTGGAGGACGAGGATCGCGAGACGGAGCTGATCGACCTGCTGCAGGACGGAGTCTGCGCGATCGACGCGGAGCATCGCACAGAAGTGATGCTGGAGGGCTATGGCTACCGGTGGCTGCGCGTGAAGCGCCCGGGTGACCCTCGCCTGCTCTGACCAGAAGGGTGCCGGTGGTGCGCGAGGCGCTACGCTGAGGAGTCCCACCGGCACCGTGGTCCCCGCGGTGCTCCTGACCTGCACTCTGCACGTCCTTCGAGGAGGCCCTATGAAGCGTCCGGCTCTGGTCGGCAGCGGTCTTGCCGCCGTCGTCCTGCTCACCGGCTGTGGCGGAAACCCCTTCCAGGGCGACGCCCAGGACGCGGAGCCGCAGGTCCCGAGCTTCGGGCAGATCCAGGACCGGATGTGGGAGGCGATGCTGACTGCAGACACCGTGAGCATCGAAGGTGAGATCGAAGCCGCTGAGGCCGACGTCGATCAGATGTTCGAAGACATCGACGAGGAGGACACCGGGGACCTGCTGATCACCGGCGCCGTCGACGGCAGCGCCTCCGAGATGACCTTCACCGCCGGGGATGTCAGCTTCACCCAGCGCGCGATAGAGGGTGTGGAGTACTTCCGCGGCGAGGATTTCGCCGCACTGCTGATGAGCGAGATGGATCAGGAGATCACCGACCTCATCGAGGAGGACTTCATCACCTCGGTGGTCGTCGAGCAGTGGGTCCAGTTCAGCACCGACGGCGCCGGCGCGGTCTTCTCCGCCCAGGACTTCATCAGCACCTGGCAGCGCGAGCTCGACGGCGAGGAGCTCGCCGCCCTGGAGGGTGCGGCGGAGACCCGCGACGGCGCGGAGGTCTACGTCTACGCCACCCAGGACGGATCCACCGAGCTCGTGGTCGCCGCAGCCGGGGCGCCCTACCTGCTCCAGATGCGCGATGAGGACTCCCGCTACGACTTCAGCGACTGGAACCAGACCCAGCGCCCCGAGGCTCCGGAGAACGTCATGACCCTGGATGAGATCTTCGAGGCCATCGCCGCCGAGCACGGCTGGTCCACCGGAGACGAGGACCAGGCGCCGGATGATGGGGCGGGAGAGCCCGAGGACGAGGCCTGAGCAGCACCAAGACCAGCACAACGGGGGGTTGTGGGAGACGGGACGTCTGAAGCTGAGTTCAGGGTCTCTGGAACACATCTGAAGGGAAACACCATGAACAACGGAACGAAGAGATCTCCGAAGGCGGTCACCCGGGCGTTGCGCACGACGGCGGTGCTGAGCATCGCGGCACTGACCCTCGCGAGCTGCGGTGACGCGGACGAGGACCCGCGGGTGGATGAGAACCCCCAGGAGGAGATCGACCCCTCAGGCGCAGAGGACCAGGGCGTGACATCGGATGAGATCGCCGAGAGCGAGGAGGACCAGCAGGCCGCGGACCTCGCAGAGATCGAAGAAGACGTCTGGGAGTCTTCCCTCGACCGGGAGAGCGTCACCATCACCATGATGGCCGGGCTTGAGCGCGGCCAGGCGCTCTTCGGATACGCACCCGAGTTCTTCGAAGGCGAGGGCGAGAGCTTCGAGCTCTCGGTCACCGGGGAACTCGAAGGGGACTCTGCCACCGAGGTGGACTACAGCCCCGATTTCCAGGTGCTGACCTTCGGCGAGGACACCTACCAGTCGGTGGAGGCCTTCGCCTTCGACTACCAGGCACAGATCCCGCCCGAGGTGGAGCCAGAGGTCGACGCCGAGGAGCTGAGCGCAGCGCTGAGCTCAGAGGGCGAGTGGGTCGATGTCAGCAACGCGGAACCTTCGGTGCCGCGCACGCCTGCGGCCGTGCTGGAGATGCTGCGCGGCGAGGTCACAGAGACCCTGGACGTGGACTCGTTGGCCGAGCTTGAACTGGATTCCGCACTGGACACCCGAGACGGGCAGAACGTCTGGGTCTATTCCAACGAGGAGGTCGAGCTCGCGGTGCTCGCCGATGAGAGCTCCCCGCAGCTGATGGGTCTGCGCCTGCCCGGAGAGGATGCAGACCTCGAGGTCACGGTCACAGGATGGGACGAGGCAGACACCCCGGAGGAGCCCGAGGACGAGACGATCATCGAGGACGAGCAGCTCCAGAGGATCCTCAACGAGCTGATCTGATGTCTCTGTCGATGCCGATCCAGGACCACAAACCCCGGGTTTCTCCCAGCTGGCATCCAGGAAATGGGTCTCAGTGCAACGCCGGCTCCATATCTGGTTGGAGCTCTCCCTGAATCGGCTGAGAACGGCCGAATGAGCTTTCGCTCGTGCTCTTCCTCTGTGCAGAATGAACACAGGTCGTCAAGGTGATCTCACACGGTCGCTCAATGATGACAGACCGCGGAAAGACCGCGCAGCATCTCATGATGCAAATGACGGAGGTAAACGAATTATGGCTACCACCGAAACAAGCAAGCTTCGCACTCTGGCCGGCGTCGTCGGCATCGGCTCACTGGCACTCTTCGGTGCCACCGCCTGCGACGATGGCGGGACCGAGACCGAGGATCCGGCAGTCGAGGATCCAGCGACTGAAGAAGAGCCCATGGAAGAAGAGCCCATGGAAGAAGAGCCCACGGAGGACGACGAAGACATGTGATCAGTGTCTTTCTCTCAAAGATCCCCTGCGGGGAGCTCCGGCTCCCCGTGGGGGATCTTTGTGTCTGCAGGCTTGCACTGCCAGTGGCCCATGGCCGGACTGCCCGCGAGGTTCGCGGGCTGAGTCACCGTCACAGGCACAGGCAGAGGAAGGCGGTCAGGCTTCGGCGGAGCCGGAACCGACCAGCTCCTCGGAGCCTTGCTCGGTGTCCGTACAGGTGCGGCAGATGCCGCGGAAGACGACGTCGGCGATCTGGATCTGCATCTGCAGACTGGGCGGCGCCTGCAGGCAGGGTGCCTCTCCGTGGACGCATTCCACATCTTCGATCCGACCGCAGCGGGTGCAGATCGCGTGATGATGGTTGTCATGGGTGCGGGTCTCATAGCAGGCGGGCGAACCTGGAGGGTCGAACCTGCGCAGCAGCTCGCGTGCGGTGAGATCATGCAGCACCGTATAGACCGACTGCACCGTGATCTCCGGCAGCTGCGCGCGGACCGCGGCGTGAACCGCCTCGGCTGGTCTGTGTGGCGCGGCGGAGACCGCCTCCAGCACCGCCAGGCGCTGGCGCGTCATGCGGAGTCCACGTTCGCGCAGCCGGGCAGGCCAGTCGGAGGAGGTCATCCCTCCAGTGTGCCGTACATATGAGTCATTCACAATAAAATTTGGCGCGTGTCACAGCCCGGCGTGACCGGCCCAGGTCCGCCCCGTGGTGCGCGAAGCCTCTGCCACGCGGCGCGGGAAGCCAGAGCTGAGCGATAGACTGGCTCACGCTGCCCCGTATTCATCCGCAAGGAGAGCTTCAGAGCATGAGCACATCGGATATCAACAACGCCCCACTGGCCGAGGTCGATCCAGAGATCGCTCAGGCGATCTCGGATGAGCTCGGACGCCAGCGCGACACCCTCGAGATGATCGCCAGCGAGAACTTCGTTCCGCGCGCCGTCCTCGAGGCCCAGGGATCGGTGCTGACCAACAAGTATGCCGAGGGATACCCGGGGCGGCGCTATTACGGCGGCTGTGAATTCGTCGACGTCGCGGAGAACCTCGCCATCGAGCGCGCCAAGGCGCTCTTCGGCGCCGATCACGCCAATGTCCAGCCCCATGCCGGTGCCCAGGCCAACGTCGCGGTGATGACCGCCTTCCTGAAGCCCGGGGACAAGCTGATGGGGCTCTCGCTGGCCCACGGCGGGCACCTCACCCATGGCATGAAGCTGAACTTCTCCGGCAAGTTCTATGAGATCGCCGCCTATGAGGTCGACCTCGAGACCGGCATCATCGACATGGACAAGGTCCGCGAGCAGGCCATCGCCGAGCAGCCCGACATGATCGTCGCCGGCTGGTCCGCCTACCCTCGCCAGCTCGACTTCGCCCGGTTCCGCGAGATCGCCGACGAGGTCGGCGCGATCCTCTGGGTGGACATGGCGCACTTCGCCGGTCTGGTGGCCGCCGGACTGCACCCGAACCCGGTGCCCTACGCCGACGTCGTGACCACCACGGTGCACAAGACCCTCGCCGGACCGCGCTCGGGCATCATCCTGACCAAGGAAGAGCACAAGAAGAAGATCAACTCTGCGGTCTTCCCCGGCCAGCAGGGCGGCCCGCTGATGCACGCCATCGCGGCCAAGGCCATCGCGTTCAAGATCGCCGGCTCCGAGGAGTTCGCCGAACGCCAGAAGCGCACCATCGAGGGCGCCCAGATCCTGGCCAAGCGGCTGATCGCGCCAGATGTGACCGAACACGGCGTCTCGGTGCTCACCGGCGGCACCGATGTGCACCTGGTCCTGGTGGACCTGCGCGGCTCCGAGCTCGACGGCAAGCAGGCCGAGGACCGGCTCCACGAGGTCGGCATCACGGTCAACCGCAACGCCGTGCCCAACGACCCGCGTCCGCCGATGACCACCTCCGGACTGCGCATCGGCACCCCCGCCCTGGCCACCCGCGGATTCGCCGCCAAGGAGTTCAGCGAGGTCGCCGACATCATCGCCGAGGCGCTGAAGCCCGACTCAGACCTGCACGGGCTGAAGTCCCGGGTCGCCGCGCTGACCAAGGACTTTCCGCTGTATGAAGGCCTCGAGGACTGGTGAATCGAACGATGACCGAGACCTCTCAGCAAGACGCCCAGCAGGCTCAGGCTCCTTCGCAGGCGCAGGTCCTCGACGGCAGAGCCACCGCCAAGGCGCTGAAGGCCGACCTCGCCGAGCGCGTCGCGAAGCTGAAGGCCCGCGGGGTCACCCCGGGCCTGGGCACGGTGCTGGTCGGCGCCGATCCGGGCAGCCAGTCCTACGTGGCGGGCAAGCACCGCGACTGCGCCGAGGTGGGGATCAACTCCATCCAGGTGGAGCTCGGCGCCGACACCACCCAGGATGAGCTGCTCGCAGAGCTGGAGAAGCTCAACAACGACCCGGCCTGCACCGGCTACATCGTGCAGCTGCCGCTGCCCAAGCAGCTGAACACCCAGCAGGTGCTCGAGGCGATCTCTCCCGAGAAGGACGCCGACGGGCTGCATCCGATGAACCTCGGACGGCTGGTGGCCAACGTCAACGAGGAGATCACCACCCCGCTGCCGTGCACGCCCCAGGGCTGCGTGGACCTTCTGGACCACTACGGCCTGGACCTGCGCGGCAAGCACGTCGTCGTCGTCGGACGCGGGGTCACGATCGGCCGGCCGATCGGGCTGCTGCTGACCCGGCGCGACGTCAACGCCACCGTGACCCTCTGTCACACCGGCACCAAGGATCTCCCCGCGCACCTGGGCAGCGCCGATGTCGTGGTCGCCGCCGCAGGGGTCAAGCACATGATCGACCCGGCTGACCTGAAGCCCGGCGTGATCGCGCTGGACGTGGGCGTCACCCGCGAGGTGAACCCGGAGACCGGCAAGGCCAAGATCTACGGCGACCTCGCCCCGGGCATCGAGTCGGTGGCCTCCTGGTATTCACCCAACCCCGGCGGCGTCGGACCGATGACCCGCGCCGAGCTGCTGGCCAACGTGGTGCTCACCGCTGAGCGGCAGCTCACGCAGTAGCGGCGCACGGAGCACCCCTGGATGGTCGAGGAATACCCGCACCGCCAGGGGCGTTCTTTCAAATGTGAAAAACCTCGGATTCCTCTCTTTCGGACATTGGACGCCCTCACCGCATTCGCAGACCCGCTCTGCCTCTGAGGTGCTGCTGCAGTCCATCGACCTCGCCGTGGCGGCCGAGGAGCTGGGCGTCGACGGCGCCTACTACCGGGTGCACCACTTCGCCCGACAGCTGGCCTCGCCCTTCCCGCTGCTCGCCGCCGTCGGCGCCAAGACCTCGCGGATCGAAATCGGCACCGGCGTGATCGACATGCGCTATGAGAACCCGCTCTACTTCGCCGAGGACGCCGGCGCCGCGGATCTCATCGCCGAGGGCAGGCTCCAGCTCGGCATCTCCCGCGGCTCACCAGAGCAGGCCGTGGAGGGCTGGCGGCACTTCGGCTACGCGCCAGCCGAGGGCGAGTCCGACGCCGACATGGGACGCCGGCACACCGAGGTGGCCCTGCAGGTGCTCTCCGGGCAGGGCTTCGCCGAGCCCAGCCCGCGCCCGATGTTCCCCAACCCACCGGGGCTGCTGCGCCTGGAGCCGCACTCCGAGGGTCTGCGCCAGCGGATCTGGTGGGGCGCCGGATCCGACGCCACCGCCCGCTGGGCGGCCTCGCGCGGGATGAACCTGATGAGCTCCACCCTGAAGGATGATGAGACCGGCGAGCCGTTCCACATCCAGCAGGCCAAACAGATCCAGGCCTTCCGCGAGGAATGGGCCAAGCATGATCACGGCTTCGAACCCCGGGTCTCGGTCTCGCGTTCCATCCTGCCCATCGTCTCGGACCAGGACCGCGCCTACTTCCTGGGCCAGCGCGACTCCAAGGACCAGATCGGCATGATCGACGAGAAGACCCGGGCGATCTTCGGCCGCAGCTTCACCGCCGAGCCCGACGCCCTGGTCGAGGAGCTTGCCAAGGACGAGGCCGTCCAGGCCGCGGACACGGTGCTGGTGACCGTGCCCAACCAGCTGGGAGTCGACTACAACGCCCACATCCTGGAATCCCTGGTCGAGCACGTGGCCAAGCCACTGGGCTGGAAGTAACCCACCTTTGCGTTGAGGGGCGGATTCTCCGAGCATTTCATGGGCCGAAAGGCCTCAACTGCTCGGAGAATCCGCCCCTCAACGCGTGTGAGGCCCCTGGAATGTATGCGTGCCCTGGGCGGAGACTTAGACTCACCCCACGTGGACCTAGAACAGCTCACGCTGCTGTCACGGACTAGGCAGGGAAGAGGCAGCATGACCCCCGCGCAGGACGCCCTCCTCGAACGGCTTCGAGACCGTCTGGCTGAGGAACCCGTGATCCGAGAGGTCTCCATGTTCGGCGGACGATCGATCATGATCAACGAGAAGATGATCCTCAGTGCGTCCAAAGACGGAGGACTCCTGGTGCGCGTCGACGCCGACCGGCACCGGGAGCTGCTGGAGCGGCCGGGTGCGACCCAGGCGGAGATGGGGTCGGGACGCGACATGGGGCCAGGATGGATCCAGGTCGCCGCCGCTGCGATCGACGGCGACGAAGCTCTGAGTGGCTGGATCGCTGTGGCGCTTGAGCAAAACCGGGCGGTGACGGGCGGCGCTCCCTGAGAGTTGATCCATTCGGGATCCCCGCCATTGAGGGGCGGATTTCACGAGTAATCGGGGCCTTCTCGCCTATGAGATACCCGTAGAATCCGCCCCTCAACGCGGGGGGTCAGGGGAAGTCGAGGGTCAGCGAGGGCCGTGAGTGTGTTGGTGGAGGTGTGGCACCTGCCTCGAGGTCGGCATCAGCCTCGCCGCAGGAGGCCACCCGGGAGACACAGACGCAGAGCTTGGTGTCGGCACTCTTCTCGGCCTCGTTGAAGAAGACATCCCGGTGATCGATGACCCCGTTCAGCTGCTCGGCCTTGACCACGCAGAGTCCGCATTCGCCCTTGCGGCAGTCGTACATCGCCTCGACTCCGACCCGCTCCAGCGCCTCCAGGATGGACTCGTCCGGGGAGACCACGGTGTGGCGCTCAGAGCCGCGGATGTGCAGCTCGAACTCCTCGGGATCGAACCAGCCGCTGTTGCCGAAGGTCTCGTAGCGCAGGTTCGGCAGCGGCAGCTCGCGTTCGATCCAGGCGCGGCGAACCGCGTCCATCAGTCGGATGGGCCCGCACATGTAGAACTCCGTAGAGCCGTCCACCTGCCCGAGCAGCTCCTGGACGTCGAGGACGTCGCCCTCGTCATCCACCGAGAGTCGCAGCCGGGGGCCGTGCTCCTCGCGCAGCTCATCCAGGAACGCCATGGCCGGGCGGGAGCGTCCCACGAAGACCAGCTGGTAGTCCGCGCCGAGCCGTTTGAGCACCCGGGCCATCGAGTGGATCGCCGTGATGCCCACCCCTCCGGCGAGCAGCACGTAACGCGGCGCGCCCACCCGCAGCGGGAAGTTCTGCACCGGCGAGGTGATCTCCAGGGAATCTCCGACCTCCAGCGCATGCATGAACCGGGATCCGCCGCGCGAGGTGGGGGAGCGGCGCACCCCGACCTTCACCCAGCTCCCGTCCGCCGCGCCTTCGACCACCGAATAGGAGCGGACCAGTCCGGGTCCGCCGGCCCGCGCCGCGATGCGCACATCGATATGGGCGCCGGGCTCGGTGAACAGCGGGCGCTCACCGGACAGGATGATCTCGGCGATCTCCGCGGCGGCGGCCCGGCGCGAGGTCACCACGGCGCGCTGCCAGTGCAGCTGGGTTCCCTGTGACACCAGGGATCAGCCCTTGGCGTCGGTGAGGTCGGCGTCGGAGGCCATCATCGCGCGCTCGGCCTCCACGGCGCGCTGGATCAGCCGGCGCACCCACATGCCTCCCGCGTCGATGTTGAGGTTGTAGAACTCGTGGTCCGGGTTGTCCATGATGGCCTGCTGCTGCGCGGTGAGCATCTCCTCGTCCTCCGCGAAGACCCCGTGCACGCCGTCGCGCAGCTCGGTGGTGATCCGCTGGCTCTCCAGCCGGTAGTTGCGCATAAAGGCCCAGTAGTACATGGCATTGGCCTGATCCACCGGAGAGATCGTGTTCATCACGTAGCCGTTGACGCCCTGGCTGCGATCACCGGTGAGCCCCCCGGTGCCCGCCCTGGCCACGCCCACGTCGATGCAGATGGTGGAGGGCATCTGGAACTCGATGATCTGCCAGCGGTCGACCTTGCCTTCGAAGTCCGGGAACTTGTCGCGCATGTTCTTCAGCCAGAACGGCGGAGCGTCGATGTTCTCCATGAATCGGCTGACCGTCACCGTGCGCTCATCGTGAGTGACCTCGATATCGGACTCGCTGAGCTCCTTCTGCCCGATCGAGGAGGAGTGCAGGAACTCCTCGTGGGTGAGGTCCATCAGGTTGTCCAGCACCAGCTGGTAGTTCGCGCGCACCTCGATGGTCTTGCCGTCGCCGGCCCACTCGTCGGAGCCCATCTGGTGCATGTCCGGGATCAGCGCCGCGTCAGCGAGCATCGGATCGCCGGGCCAGACCCAGATGAAGCGGTGCCGTTCGACCACCGGGAAGGAGTTCACCATCGCCGAGGGATTGATCGTCTTCTGCGCCGGCATGAAGGTGCAGCGACCGGCGGAGTTGTACTGCAGGCCGTGATACGGGCACTGGACCCCGTCCGGACCCACCAGCGAGCCCATGGACAGCGGCGCGAGCCGGTGCCAGCAGGCGTCGGTCAATGCGACCGGGCGGCCTTCTTCGGTCCGGTAGAGCGCCATCGGGCGGTCGGCGATCTTCCGAGAGAGGATCTTCTTGCGGTTGACCTCGTGATCCCATCCGGCCACGTACCAGGCGTTGAGCGGGTAGGCCATGTTCTTCGCGGTGGCACCGCTTGGGCTGAGATCGGTCATGTCCGCCTCCTGGGACTCGAGGACGCCGCGGGGCCGATCGCGGTCCGCTCAGCAACGCCACTAGCTATCAACATAGGTATTTGTGCTCTGGGTCACAGAATAGCTCTGGATATAGTGGAGGGCAAGCACCCGCCCCTTTTCGAGAGGTTCCGACGCCGTGAGTCTGCGCTACGCCATCCTGGCGATCCTCACCGCAGCTCCGCTGACCGGGTATGAGACCGCGAAGCGCTTTGAGGGTTCGGTCGGGCACGTCTGGCATGCCCCGGACTCGCAGATCTATCCCGAGCTGCGACGGATGGAGGCCGAAGCCCTGGTCGAGGGCCGCGAGGAGCGCTGGGGCCCCAAGGGCACCAAGACGCGCTACTACATCACCGAGGCCGGGGAGGCCGCGTTCCGCAGCTGGATGGCGACTCCGCTGAAGTACGCTCCCTGGCGCGATGTGGCCCATATGCAGGCGGCGTACTTCGAATGGGCAGAGCCCGCGAGCGTGCGCATGCACCTGAAGCAGCACGCCGCGCACTACACCGAACAGATCGCGCAGTGGAGCAGTCAGATCGAAGCGATCCGATCTCATGAACACCCGATGATCGCCGCCCGGCTGGAGCGTTATCCGGCGGAGCAGCACGAGCGCATCGTCGCGTTCAAGGCCTTCGCCTATGAGGGACTGATCCGGCTGGCCCAGGCCGAGGTGGACTGGGCGCGCAGCGGACTGGAGCTGCTGGAGCAGCTCGACGGCGACGCGCCGGCCTAGGCGTACTGCCGGCGGAGGTCAGGCTTGCGGATCTTGCCCGAGGCCGTGCGGGGCATGGACTCCACGAAGACCACCGACTTCGGGATCTTATAGCGGGCCAGCTTGCCGTCCAGATGGTGCAGCACCTGTTCTTCGGTGAGCTCGTGGCCCTCGCGCACCACGATCACCGCCCGCGGGACCTCGCCCCAGTGGGCATCTTCCACCCCGATGACGGCCACGGCGGCCACCGCCTCCAGCGCGGCGATCTGCTGCTCCACCTGGGCGGGGTAGATGTTCTCGCCGCCGGAGATGATCATGTCCTTGAGCCGGTCGGAGATGAACAGGAAGCCGTCCTCGTCGAAGTACCCCATGTCTCCGGTCTTGAGCCAGAGGCCGTCATCCTCGCGCACAAAGGAGGAGGCGGTGGCTTCGGGTCGGTTCCAGTATTCGGCGATCACGTTGGGACCGTGCACCTGGATCTCACCCACCTCGCCCACCGCGCAGGGCTGATCCATCGGGTCCACCACCCGGACATCGGTGTGGAAGTGCGCGAGCCCGCCGGAGCCCTGTTTGGGTCGGGAGTGCGCCGGGGGCAGGGTCGTGGCTCCCGGGGAGGTCTCGGTCATCCCGTAGCCCATGGTGAACGCGAGTCCACGACTCTCGTAGGCGTCGAGCACCCGCAGCGGCACCGCCGAGCCGCCACAGGTGAGGTTGCGCAACGAGGAGATGTCGGTGTGCTCCCACTGCGGATGCTCACAGATCAGCTGGAAGGTGGTGGGCACCCCGGAGAGGTTGGTGACATGGTGCTCCTCGATCAGCGCCAGCACCCGGCCCGGTTCGAAGCGCTGCTCCAGAATGATGCGGCCGCCCTTGAGCAGCACCGGCAGCGCCCCCTGACCCAGGGCCGCAACGTGGAACAGCGGTGCGATCATCAGCGCCACGTCCTTGCTGGAGAGATCGAAGTCGGTGAGCACATTGATCGCGTTCCAGGTCAGGTTCCCGTGGGTGAGCATCGCCCCCTTGGGGCTCCCGGTGGTGCCCGAGGTGTAGAGGATCACCGCGAGGTCTTCGAGCCCGACGGCGACGTCGAGGCGCTGCTCGGCCCCTGAGGTCAGCACTGCCTCGAACTCCTCCGTGGTCACCGGGAACACCGCGGATTCTTCGGGTGCAGCCGCTCCCTCGGCCACGGCGAGCACAAGTTCCACGGCGGTGTCCCGGCAGGCCGGTGCGGCCAGCGGTGCCAGCGGGGTCGAGGTGACCAGCACTCGGGCGCCTGAGTCCTGCAGCGCAAACTGCACCTCCGGCGGGGCCAGGCGGGTGTTCAGCGGCACGAAGACCGCTCCGATGCTTCCGGTGGCGAAGAGCGTCTCGAGAAACGCCGCGGAGTTCTCGCCCAGATACGCCACTCGGTCCCCGGGCCTGATCCCGCGGTCGGCAAGCGCGTTGGCGAGCTTGTCGATGCGCCGCGCCAGCTGGTCGTAGGTCTGCTCTCCGGCCGCGCTGATCAGCGCTGTCTGTCCGCGGGAGCGCACCCTGCGCCGATGGATCCAATCGCCGAGTCCGTGGTTCTTCATCGTGCGCCCTCCCAGACCAGTTCATCGACGTTCGGGACCTCGCCGATGAGTCCGTGGCGTTCCGAGATCTCCGCGACCTGCTGGAGGGAATCCATGTTGACCTCCTCCGGGAACGCGGGAATCGTGATCTCACTCAGCAGGGACTCATCGATGGTCGTGTACTCGAGCAGCACCTCTCGCACCGCCTCCGGATTCTCCTCGGCGTAGGCCTGAGATTCCTGGACCGCGGCGTGGAAGCTCTCCACCAGCTCCGGGTCCTCGTCGACCAGCTGCTGGGAGGCGAAGTAGGTGCCTACACCCAGCTCCTCGACCACGTCGGCGAAGGGTGCGAAGACCCGGTCATAGCCTTCATTGTCGGCGATGCTCGCGAAGGGGTCCACTGCGAAGATGGCGTCGACGTTGTCGGCTTCGAGCTGGGCGAGCATGTCGGGGAAGGCGACCTCGACGAAGTCGACGTTCGACGCCTCCCCGCCTGCTTCGAGCACGCCTTCGGAGATCATCGAGTCCGAGATGTTGTTGAGCGTGTTGACCGCCACCCGCTGGCCTTCAAGGTCGGCGACGGATTCGATGCCGGAGTCCGGCTTGACCAGGATCGCTGAGAAGTCATTCTCGGAGTCTCCCGTGGTCTGCGGCCCGGCCGCCACGGTCTGCAGCGGTAGGCCGTTGTCGGCGGCGACGAGCAGGGAGGTCACGTTGGAGAAGCCGAAGTCGAAGTCACCCGTGGATACGGCGGGGATGATGGCCGCGCCGCCCTGGGCCAGGGTGAGTGTCAGGTTCAACCCGTGGTCTTCGAAGATGCCCTCCTGCTGACCCAGGTAGATGGAGGCGACGTCGACGATCGGGATCAGACCGACCTCCACCTCGGTGAGCTCGCCGTCCTCGGTTTGAGCGTCACCCTCGGCGGCCTCACCGTCGGCATCACCGGAGGGGGACCCGCTGCCGCAGGCTGAGAGGGCAAGGACGGCGCAGAGGGCAAAGGCCCCGCGAGACAGGTGTTTCATGATGGTTCTCCGATGCGGGCAGAGGTGGAAGGGGTGAGGTCAGAGGTGCGGGTATGAGAGGTCGGCGCGTGAAGGCCGTTGCGGGGGAGATCGGGAGGTCAGCGCCGGTGGGCGTCAGGGGTGGCCCTGGCGCCCACCAGCGCCGTCAGGCGATGGGGCTCACTCGCCTTCGAAGTACAGCGTGGAGGTGTCCGGCTCCTCTCCGATGAAGTCGAACTTCACCATGAGCGCCCCGGCCTCCTCGATCTGCTCTCTGCGGATCTCGCCGTCGAGCTCCTCCGTGCGCAGGTTCTCCGCGGCCTCCTCGGGCAGGTCGATGAACTCCGGAAGCAGTGCGCGCACGCCCTCCTCGTCGGCCTCCGCGGCCTGCAACGATTCGGTCATCGCATCGCTGAAGGCCTGGGCGACCTCGGGGTTCTCCTCGATGTACTCCCCGGAGCTGAAGCTCACCATGGTGGGCATGCCCGGGATCGAGTCCTGGAAGGAGTAGCCGACCAGCTGATGGGCATCGTCGGCCAGCGCGTTGCTCAGGAAGGGCTCGGGCACCCAGATGGCGTCGGTGTTGCCCTGTTCCAACTGGGCCTGCATATCCGGGAACGGCATCTCGGAGAACTCGACGGCCGACGGGTCGCCGCCGGCCTTCTCCACGGATTCCATGATGGTCAGATCACCCTGGGTCTGCAGCGCGTTGACCGAGACGGTGTTGCCCTCGAGATCGTCCCAGTCCTCGATTCCGCTCTCCACGGTGGTGACCACGCCAGCGATGTCATCGCCCTCGGCCAACGAGTTCGAGTAACCCGTGACGATCTTCATGTCCAGTCCACGGCTGTTGGCGTTGAGCACCGAGTTGGGGTTGCCGACGCCGAACTGCAGCTGCTGGTTGCTCACGGCCGGCAGCATCGCGGCACCGGCGTTGGAGTCAGAGAGCTCGACGTCGAGCCCGTGCTCCTCGAAGATGCCGTTCTCGATGCCGTAGTAGATCCCCACAGAGGGGGCGATGGGCAGCACGCCCACGGTGATCTCGGTCATCTCGCCGTTCTCACTCGCGGTCTCGGCGCCATTGCCGTCCTCCTCTTCGTCCCCGGCCGGGGACCCCGAGCCGCAGGCGCTCAATGCCAGGATGCTGACTGCCGCGAGTCCGGTGATGGATGCGATGTTCTTCTTCATGACTGCTCCTTGAGGTGCGGGTCGCAGAACGGCGGCCCTCGATGGGTGTGACGTGTCGTCTAGAGGAGTGGGCGCAACAGGGGTGCTCAGGTGCGGATCAGGGGTAGAAGCGCGCCAGGAAGGTCGCTACGACGGCGGGGCGCTCCTGACCTTCGACCTCGAAGGTCGCGTCCACGACCAGGTGGAGGCCTCCGCCCTTGACCTCTTCGACGGCGCTGATGGTGCCGCGCATCCGCACCTTGGAGCCGACCTTCACCGGCGCGGTGAAGCGGACCTTGTCCAGTCCGTAGTTGAGCTTGGTGCTGACGTCGGTGACGTCGAAGAGCTCGCCCCAGAAGGGGATGATCAGGGACAGGGTGAGGAAGCCGTGGGCGATGGGCGCGCCGAACGGGCCGTCCTTGGCGCGCTCAGGGTCCACGTGGATCCACTGGTGATCATCGGTGGCGTCGGCGAAGGTGTTGACCATCTCCTGGGTGATCTCGCGCCAGGCGGTCTCTCCCAGGTCGGTGCCGGCCATGGCGCGGGCGTCCTCGAACGAGACGACGGTGCGGGCGGAGGGGGTGTCGGTCATGCTGCTCCTTGAGGTGGCGGGTGGTTGGTTGACTGTGAGCAGGGGTGGGACTGTGAGTGCGGTTCTGGAGGTGTGGCCTGGGTCACATTTGTTTTCGGATAGGCTTCGGCCCGGGCGAGAAGCCCCGGGTGGTCCCGGCTAGGTGAAGGCGCCCACCCCGGTCACGGCGCGGCCCACGATCAGTGCGTTGATCTCGTGGGTGCCTTCGTAGGAGTAGATCGCCTCGGCGTCGGCGTGGAACCGGGCGACGTCGGTGTCGAGGGTGATCCCGTTGCCGCCGCAGACCTCGCGGGCCAGTGCCACGGTCTCGCGCAGCCTCAGCGAGGTGTACATCTTGGCCAGGGCGGAGTTCTCGTCGCGGTAGATCCCGGCCGCCTGCTGCTCGGTGAGCTGGACGACCATGCCCAGCGCGGCGGTCAGGTTGCCCAGCATCATCGCGAGCTTCTCCTGGATCAGCTGAAATCCAGCGATGGGCCGGCCGAACTGCTCCCGGTGCGTGACGTAGGCCAGGGCGGCCTCGTAGGCCCCGGCCATGGCCCCGGTGGCCATCCAGGCGACGTCGGAACGCATCCGGCGCAGGCATCCGGCGACGTCGGTGAAGCTGTTGATCTGCTGCAGTCGAGCGCTGTCCGGGACCCGGACCTGCCGGTAGCTGATGTCGGCGTTCTGCATGATCCGCAGCGAGGCCTTGCGCGGGATGACCTCCATGGAGACACCTGGCGCTGAGGTGGGCACCAGGAAGCACTTCACCTGGCCGTCCGCGGCGTCGCGGGCGAAGGTGGCGACGACGTCGGCGGCGGTCGCTCCGCCGATCCAGCGTTTGGCACCGTCGATGATCCAGTCCCCGGTCTCCGGTTCCTGGGCGGCGCTGGTGGCGAGACCGCCCGCGACATCGGAGCCGTGGTCTGGTTCGGTGAGTCCGAAGACCCCGGTCAGTTCATGGGAGACGATCTTGGCATCGAGCTCCCGGGCCTGCTGCGCGGAGCCGCCCATGGTGCAGACCGTGCGGAACAGACTGGCCTGGGCGTTGTAGTAGGTGGCCACATTGATGTCGCATCGGGTGAGCTCGAAGTTTCGGAAGCCCAGGAAGATGTCGCGGATCGGTTCTCCGGCCTCTCGCAGGGCGGGCGGGTCCATCAGCTCCAGGCTGCGCAGCGGGGCGATGATCTCCTCAGGGAAGCGTGCCTCATCCCATGCCGCGTTCAGGTGTGGATGGACCTGTTCAGTGAGCACCTGCCGCAGATCGGTGATCACGCGGCGCTCCGCGGTGGTCAGCCGTTCGGCGAAGCCATAGAGGTCCGAAGGGATCACCGTGCCGGTGGCTGGCTCACGCATGGCTGGCTTTCGCATGGCTGGTTCACGCATCGCGGACTCCCGCCGCGTCGAGTCCCAGCAGCGCGACCGCATTGTCTTTCAGGATCTTGGGCCGGACCTCGTCCTTGATCGGCAGATCAGCGAAGGCGCCGAGCCACTTCTCCGGGGTGATCAACGGGTAGTCGGTGCCGAAGAGCAGCTTGTCGGAGAGGATGTTGTTCGCGCTGCGGACCAGAGCGGAAGGGAAGTACTTCGGGGACCAGCCGGAGAGATCGATGTAGACGTTGGACTTATGCGTGGCGATCGAGATCGCCTCGTCCTGCCAGGGCACCGAGGGGTGCGCCATGATGATCGGCAGCCCGGGGAAGTCCGCGGCGACGTCGTCGAGCAGCAGCGGGTTGGAGTATTTCAGCTTCAGCCCCGCCCCGCCGGGAGTGCCGGCGCCCATGCCGTTCTGCCCGGTGTGGAAGATCAGCGGCAGGCCGATCTCCTGCAGCGTCTCCCACAGCGGGTAGAACTCAGGATCCGAGGGGTCGAATCCCTGCACCGTGGGGTGGAACTTGAACCCGCGCACGCCCAGCTCCTCGGCCTGCCGCCGCGCCTCCGCGAGGGCCGCGGGGCCTGTGCGCGGGTCCACCGAGCCGAAGGGCAGCAGCACGTCGTTGTTGCGCAGACACCCTGTCACCAGATCGTCGATGGAGTTCGGCGCGTGCTGCATCTGGGTCCGGGCGTCCACGGTGAAGACCACCGCCGCCATCCGGTGTGCCCGATACACCTCCGCGATGCGATCGATCGAAGGCGTGCGCTCGGCGGTCTTGAAGTACTTCGCCGAGGCTTCGAAGAACAGCTCGGGGAGGGCGCGATGCCCCTCGGCGTCCATCTCCAGGTGGACATGGGTGTCCACCGCCTCGATGGCCTGCACGTCGATGGCAGATCGGTAGCGCATCGGGGGTTCCTCTCCTGTTCGGGCCGCGGCGGGTGTGCGGACTGGTCTTGGCATGTGACCTCGGGTGCGGACTAGCTGGTGGGCTGCAGCTCGGCGGGGAGCTCCGGCATGGACTCGCCCACGGACTGCAGGTGGGCGCCGAGGATCTCGCGGCCCTGGGTCTGCAGCGTCGCGTAGTCCCAGCCGCCGTCGTGGAACTCCTCGACCACGGGCTCCGGGTGGCTCCAGACCTGCAGGCGGTCGCCGCCGGCACCGATGACCTGTCCGGTGATGCCCTCCACGGCGTCGGAGGCCAGGAAGGCGACGACGCCGGCCGCGTCCTGCGCCGTGCCGAAGCCGAGGCCCTTGCGGAAGAAGTCGGGCATGGGTTGGCCCTGCTCATCGGCCTCCACGGCCTTCTGGAAGTACGGCACGGTCTTGGTCATCGCGGTGGCGGCCACCGGAATCACGGCATTGACGCTGACTCCGGCACGCTTGAACTCCAGCGCCCAGGTGCGCACCATGCCGACGATGCCGGCCTTGGCGGCGGCGTAGTTGGTCTGTCCGAAGTTTCCGCGCTGACCGGTGGGGGAGCCGATGCACACGACCCGGCCGGCCACGCCCTCGGTCTTGAAGTGCTTGAATGCCGCCCGGACACAGGTGAAGGTGCCCTTGAGGTGGACGTTGATCACGGCGTCGAAGTCATCGTCGGACATCTTCAGCAACGACTTGTCGCGCAGGATCCCGGCGTTGGTGACCAGGATGTCGAGGCCGCCGAAGCTGGTCACCGCGGCGTCGACCAGCGCTTCGGCGGTCTCGGTGGAGCCCACCGGGGCCACCACGGCAATGGCGCGACCGCCGGCGGATTCGATCCTCGCCACGGCGGCGTCAGCAGTGGCCTGATCCACGTCGTTGATCACGACGGCGGCACCCTGGGCGGCGAGTTCCTGGGCGTATGCGAGTCCCAGTCCGGCTCCGGACCCGGTCACGATGGCTACCTTGCCTGCTAACGACATAGTCTCTCCTTCTGTCAGGCCTCGCGGCCGCTGCTTACTGTGATACATCTCACTTGATAATATTGAGAAAGTCAATGATTTGTCTTCTCACCCGTTCAATCCCGCCCCGGGAACCGCTGCTAGGAGAAACCATGCCCCCCTCGATCCCTGCCGACGCGGCGCACGCATCGCCTCTGACCCAGCCGACGGCCGGTCCCGGAGGCGAGGAGCGTTTCCAGCGCTCCGACCTGGCCCAGGAGGTCGCCTTCCTCACCGCGCGTGCCCGAGGCCGGGGCAACGCCCTGGCCAATCGTCTGCTGTCCGACCTGGGTCTGAAGGTGCGACCGTTCGCTGTGCTGGCCATGGCGTGTTCTGGGACCAACCCCTCTCAGCGTGAGCTGAGCGGCTTCCTGGACCTCGACCCCAGTCAGGTGGTCGCGCTGGTGGACATGCTCGAGGCGCGCGGCGCGATCCGCCGGGAGACCGACCCGCGGGATCGGCGCTCCAAGATCCTGGTCGCCACCGAGGCCGGCCTTGAGCTCTACGCCCAGGCGGTGCAGCGCACCCGCGAGGCCGAGGAGCAGACCCTGCATGCGCTGAGCCCCGCAGAGCGGGATCAGCTGCGCGAGCTGCTCGCCAAGGTCGTGTTCTGAACCGCTCGACTCGGGGGCGGCAGCTCCAGGCCGTCCGGCCTATCTCATCGCGGCCGCATCCTCGGGCCGGAAGCCCTTCTTCGCCAGCTGGATCTGTTCGTAGACGTGGTGGCGCAGCTCGGCGAAGCGCTGCGAGGATCTGGTCTCGAGCTGATCGCGCTCGGCTGGAAGGTCCACCAGCACGTCCTCCTGAATGATGGTCGGCGATGAGGACAGGATGATGACCCGTTCGCCCAGATAGACCGACTCGTCGATGTCGTGGGTCACGAAGAGCACCGAGACGCCCAGCTTCTTCCAGATGCCGCGGACCAGGTCCTCGAGGTCCGCGCGGGTCTGCGCATCCACTGCCGCGAAGGGCTCATCCATCAGCAGCACCTCCGGCTGATACGCCACCGCGCGGGCGATCGCCACGCGCTGCTGCATGCCGCCGGAGAGCTGCCAGGGATAGGACTTCGGGACATGGGCCAGCCCCACGGCCTCCAGTGCCTGCTCCACCGCCTCCTTCCGAGCGGACTTCTCCATCCCCTGGTTCTTCAGCGGCAGCTCGACGTTCTCGGCCACCCGCAGCCAGGGGAAGAGAGACCGGCCGTATTCCTGGAACACCACGGCCATCGACTTCGGCGGGCCGGTGACCTTCTGCCCGTGCAGGGTGACCTCACCGGCGCTGGGGGCCATCAGCCCCGAGATGCACTTGAGCAGCGTGGTCTTGCCGGAGCCGGACGGTCCCACCAAGCAGGCCAGCTGGCCCTTGGGCAGATCGAAGGTCAGGTTCCGCACCGCCTCGATGTCGCCGCCGTCGGTGTGGTAGACCTTCTTCAGATTCCGCACCGAGAGCATCGGCTGCTCATCCGGCATGGTCCTGCCCACCGGGATCCTGCCGTCCGGGGTGTCCTGGACGCTGGACTGGCTGATCACGGGATTCGTGGGCTGTGAGTGCGCGGAGGTCATCTCGGGGTCCCTTCTCTGGAAGTGAAGTCTCTGGCAGTGAGGCGTGTGCAATGGTGATGCACGGGGGTATGGCGTGGTGGGTGTGGCCGGCTCATGCCGACTGCTCGATCTCGCGCAGCCCGTGGTACCAGCCCAGGATCCAGCGCTCGGCGAGCTGGAAGATGAACGAGAGCACCACGCCGATGAGTCCCAGCAGGACGATCCCGGACCACATCTCCGGAATGGCGAAGGAGCGCTGGAACTGCACGATGGCGAAGCCCAGGCCTTCGGTGGAGGCGAACATCTCGGAGATCACCATCAGGATCAGCGCGATCGAGAGCGACTGCCGGATGCCCGCCATGATCTGCGGCATGGCCGAGGGCAGGATCAGATAGCGGATGCTGTTGATCTTGGTCATCCCATAGGTCCGACTGGTGTCGGCGAGCACCTCGTCCATGGAGCGCACGCCCTCGATGGTGTTGAGCAGGATCGGCCAGACGGCGCCGAGCACGATCACCGAGACTTTCATCTCGTCGCCGATGCCGATCAGCAGCATCAGCACCGGAATCAGCACCGTGGGCGGGATGGCGCGGAAGAACTCCAGGGTGGGCTCCAGCAGGGCGCGCAGCCAGCGGAAGGAGCCGATCAGCAGACCGCCGACGATCCCGATCAGGATGGAGAGTGCGATGCCTGCGATGAGCCGTCCCAGCGAGGGGAAGACGTCGCCGACGAAGCGGTCCGCGGTCCAGGTGTTGATGAAGGTCTCCACCAGCAGCTGCGGGGTGGGGACGAAGAAGCTCGCTTCGCCGAGGGTGGCGAGGAACCAGATGAAGAGCAGGATCAGCGGCAGGGCCACGATGTTGAGGAAACTCCGGATATACGTCATGCCGCCACCTCCGTGCGGACCGAGGAGTGCCAGGAGAGGACCTTGCGCTCGATCATCCGCATGACCAGGTTGATCAGAACCCCGAGCAGGCCGGTTGCCAGCACGAGGGCGTACA
Organism: Nesterenkonia aurantiaca; assembly: GCF_004364585.1. Taxonomy (GTDB): domain Bacteria; phylum Actinomycetota; class Actinomycetes; order Actinomycetales; family Micrococcaceae; genus Nesterenkonia; species Nesterenkonia aurantiaca. The sequence goes on from NZ_SOAN01000003.1 coordinate 88,220, forward strand.
TAGAGACATAGTTGCCTCCCGACTGGGCTCGGCTGATCTCGGCCCCCAGTCCGGGGGTGCCGATGATCAGCTGCGCGGTGACCGCCAGGATCAGCGCCACGGCGGCGGCCAGGCGCACACCGGTCATGATGTATGGCAGCGCGGTCGGGAAGGTGACGTGGCGCATCCGTGCCACCGGCCCCAGCCCATAGGACCGCGCGGTGTTCATCGCCACCGAGTCCACATCCGCCACCCCGTAGAGCACCTGGATCAGCACCTGCCAGAAGCAGGCGTAGACGATGAGCATCAGCGAAGACTCGATGCCCACCCCGAAGAGCAGCACGGCCAGAGGGATCAGCGCGACCGAGGGCACCGGGCGCAGGAACTCGATCGTGGAGTTCGTGAAGCGGCGCAGGAACGTCGAGGAGCCGATGATGAAGCCCAGTGCCGTGGCCATCGTGACGGCGATGACCATGCCCAGGGCCCAGGCGTGCATGGTGTCGAACACCGCGACCCAGAAATCGGTCAGTCCGAAGTTCGTGATCAGTCCGCCGATCGCCTCGGAGGCCGGGGGCATGAACCGTTCATTGACCAGTCCGACCCGCGGGACGATCTCCCAGGTCAGCAGCAGGCCGAGGACGCCGGCGGCACCGAGCAGCCGGGTGCTCCAGCCGCGTCGTCGCCGTCGTCGGGCTCGGCCTGGCCCGGAGGTCGTGGCGCGACCGGTGGCCCCGCTCTGCGCCACCGAAGTCAGCGGGGCCGCCGGGTCCGGTCGCGTGGCGATGTCCAGGCCTGCCGAGGTGGAGACATCGGTGTGCCGGCGGATGTCACCGCCTCGGCGGTCCGCGGCGGCGGAGGACTCCCAGCGGTGCAGCCGGTGGACCTCCTCCTCGCGGTTGCGTGGGGCGTCGCCGCGAGGATCCAGCCCCGGGCTCGAACTCTCATCAGTCATCTATGACTCCTTGTGCAAGGTTGCTCGGATCATCACAGCGAAGCCGTGCACACTGTGATGCAGAACACATCACCGTCAGGATAGGGCCCTGGGGCCAATAGTTCAAGAAGTCAATGATTGAGATAGTCAAGGGGTGGGGTGTCTGGAGGCTGGATCTTAACCTCAGGGGCAGAGCCGGCACCGAGGTGCCCGGGTCCGCCGACCCATTACAGGTGGTGGTCCTGCGCTACTGAAGGGTTAAGACCGAGGTCCCCTCCCGCAGCGGCGCAGCTTCCGGGCGGATCCTCCGGGAGGGTCTCGGCGGCAGCGAGGAGAGTGAGACGGCGAGTACGGAGGCCAGGATCAAGGCCGAGGCCGGACCCATGACCGTCCAAGGAGCGCGTTCGACGTAGCCCATTCCCTCCGCGAGCACCAAGCCCCATTCCGGCGCCGGCGGCTGTGCGCCGAGCCCCAGGAAGCTCAGAGCGGCCAGCGCCAGGGCAATCCCGGGGAGGCGCAGCATGGCATGCCGCGTGACCGGACCGATCAGGGCCGGAAGCACGTGGCGGAACATGATGCGCGCCCGACCGACGCCGAGCAGCGGCAACATCTTGATGTATGTGCGCGAGCTCATCTCAGTCACCAGTCCTGCGGTATAGACGGCCAGCGGCGCCCAGCTCACGGCGGTGATCGCCACCGCGGCCCCTAGGACGCTGGGACCAAAGACGGAGGCGACGAGAAGTCCGGCGATGATGGGAGGTGCTGCATTGGTCACCTCGGCCGGTCCGGAGGAGAGCCGGGGAAGGCACCCCAGGAACAGGCCGATCAGCAGGCACGCGAAGACGACTGCCAGAGCTGTGCCCAGCGTGGTCCAGGTGCCCTGTCCCACCCTTGCGAGGATGTCTCTGCCGGTTGCATCGGCACCCAATGGAAGCGCCGACGAAGGGGACGTGAGGCGGCCGTTGACCGCGCTGTAGGCGTCGCGCAAGCTACCTGCGACGGTGAGAAGCAGGAGCGCTGCCCCCGCAACCCCGGGCACGACCAGATCACGACGCCGACGGGACCGCTGCGGCATCTGAACCGGCACCGCGTCGTATCTCAGGGCCGGGCCCAGGAGCGCTCGTCGAGCGAGACTCGTCGTACTTCCGATGAGGATCGCGATGATCACCAGTGCCAGCACCCCGGCCTGCAGCGCCGGGATGTCCTGAGAGCTGGCAGCTCCCAGCGTCAATCTGCCCAACCCTGGGATCGCGAAGATCTGTTCCACAGCTACGGCGCCGCCGGTGAGGCCGATCAAGACCAGCCCTACCTGTCCCAGCACCGCCGGCAGAGAGCGGCGCAGGACCGCCGCCGCCAGAACCGTTCGGCTCACCCCGGCCATCTGCCAGGTTGCCGTCCAGCGTTCCGCGAAGGTCCGCGTGATCGCTTCGACCATCAGCCTGCCGATCAGCCCTCCCCCTGGTATGCCCATGGCGAGGGCCGGCAGGACGGCGTATTCCGGGCCCCTCCAGCCGTATGGCGGAAACCATCCCAGCCATACCGCACCGAGCACCAGAAGACAGGCTGCGAGCAGGAACTCCGGCAAGGCCGTCAGAGTCGCTGCCGCAGCACCTGAACCCCGCGCCGATCGCCCGCGCAGGCCTGCGTACAGGGCCGGTACGCTCAGCGCAGCGGCCAGAAGCAGCGCGACGACGATCGCGAAACCCATCAGAGTCAGAGACACGGCGAGTGCGTCCAGGACTCCGGGAAGAACCGGGCGTCCGCTGATCCAGGATTCACCGGCGTCACCGCGCATCATCGCGGTCGCCCATTCCCAGAAGATCACCAACGGGCCCCGGTCCAGTCCGAGTTCGGCACTGACTCGCGCCAGATTCTCCGGAGTGGCCGGGAGGTCCGCATAGCGGGCGCGCAGAATCGTGTACTCGGCGGAGCTCCCGGACAGCCACGGGAGCATCCCGACCACGAGGACCACGGCAGTCACGGACAACAGACGCGACGCTGAGCTCACCCACACGCCTGGAGCGGCCCATCCCGGAGACCGCAGGCCTTTGGTCGTCAACTCAATCGCTTTCGCCGAGTGCGGTCTCGCCAGTGATCAGAAGTCGCTCCCGAGGGTCCTGTTCCGCCCCCGAGACAGAGGCTGCTTCTCCTTGGATCACACGTTCGTGCAGCAGTGGGATTGCCGCATCCTCGGCGAGGATCTGGGCTTCTGCCTCCATGATGGCGAGCTCTCGGCCATCAGCCGGGTATTGCTCCGAGGCGAACTGCAGCGCGGTATCGACGGAATCCGCGCAGAACTGAGAGATGTTGAAGGAGCCCTCGCAGGCGAAGTCGCTATACATGTAGGCCACCGGGTCGCCTGAATCCAACACGGTGGCTCGGGAGAGGATGAAGGCGTCGAACACCCCGTCCACCGCGTCTGCTTCGATGTACTGGTATTCACGCACGTCTTGGGTCACGACGAACCCCGCCTGTTCGAGCTGCTGCTCGAGCAGCACCGCGACCTCAGGAAGCTCAGAACGGTCGGTGAACGTGCCCAGCGAGATCTCAACCCCGTCCACGGCCGCGGGCTCGGCACGCTGTCCGATGATCTCTTGGTAGGAGGCTTCGTCACGGAGGTCCGCGGCCCACGGCAGGGCGGGCCCGAGCAGGCCTTCCGCGACGTCGGCACGACTTTCATAGGCCCCTTCTATCAAGGCGGCACGGTCGATGGCCTCACGAGCAGCCGCCCTCACTTCCGGGTCGGAGAACGGTCCCTCCTCGGTGTTCAGGTAGAGCGTATTGGTCCGTGGCATGGCGACTTCGTAGATGAGATCTTCATCGATCTGTCCGGCTTGCCCCACGGGCACGGCTTCAACGACATCGGCGTCTCCTGTGCGAAGCGCCGCGGCGCGTGCGGTGCCATCAGGGACGAACTCCACGTCCATGCCGCTGGCCCGCGCGGGGTCTCCCCAGTAGTCCTCATAGCGGTCAAGGGTGGCCGAGGAGGTGCCGTCCACGGAGATGAGTTCGAAAGGACCGGTGCCGTGACCGATCGGATCCACCACCTGAGCACCTTCGTAGGCCTCTTCGGCAAGGATCGAGAGTTGCGGGCTGGAGAGTCGTTGAGGCACCAGGGGGTCCTCATCTGCTGTGCGCACCAGAACGTCGTCGTCCTCGACGGAGAGCTCGAGATCGACGCCATCCAGGATGCGGGGCTGAGGGGAGGCGTCGATCGCTGCTTGCAGGGACTCCATCACGGCTGCGGCCGTGAGCTCCGAGCCGTCGTGGAAGGTCACGCCGTCTCGGATCGTGAACCGCCACAACGATGGATCAGCGTCGTCCTGGCTCCACTCGGTAGCCAGACCTGGCTGAGCCTCGCCCTCGGCGTCGAGCGCGATCAGGGTCTCCGCGGTGCTCCATCGCGAGAGCTTGAAGGCATCGTCACTGAGCGGTGACAGACCACTGCGGGGTGGCTGCAGCATGGCAACGCTGATGCGGGCATCGGTGTCAGCCGACTCTGAGGTGCTCTGTTCCTCTCCGGAGGAGCTGAAGCACCCGGTGAGCGCAAAGACGCCGGCCAGCGGAATCGTCGTCATCAGGCGGGGCATTGTCGGGGTTCGGGATCCCACGAGGGGACGTGTGGCGTTACGAGGTGAAGGTGTCATCGGGTGCTTTCTCGGTGTTTTCTGCGGATGGTTCGGGGGTCTTGGAGGTGGAGGCGAGTTGAGGTGGGGTTGGGAGGGTTCGGCCGATCAAGGTGGCGCTGATCAGGGGGAGCGTTCCAAGCAGCAGCCAGGGCGCCCATGAGAGTGCTTCTGAGAATGCGGCGAAGTGCAGAAGCGAGCCCGCGGCTGCATTGCCGAGCAGCACGGCGATGCCGCCGGCGGTCGCGAGCAGTCCGTAGTAGGAGCCCCACTGGGCCGTGCCCGCGAAGCGTGGGACAAGATCCAGGGCCACTGGGGCTGCCATCAGGTGCCCCAGGATCCAAAGAGCGACGGCGGTCGTCGCGGGGGCGAGTTCGAGCCCGACAGGTATCGCCGTGGTGGAGCAGGCGGCCAGGAGAAGGAACCCCGCAGCGGTGGTGAGGTATCCCAGCGGCAGGGCGCGCTGAGGACCGAGGCGCCGAGCCAGACGTGAGATCGGAAGCTGAAGCGTCACGGTGATCAGTGAGACCATCGCGAACAGCCACGCCAGCGTCTCGACGTCGGCGCCCGATCGGCGGATCTCCGCGGGCAGGCTCAGGTAGAGCTGGTTGTAGCTCAGCAGATCCACCGCATGGAGTGCGGTGAAGGCGATGAATCCACGGTGACGCAGACTCGCGCAGCGCCGTCGCGGGGGAATCCCGCCAGATCCCCGGACGAGCTTCCCCCTCCCAGCTGGCTGAGGGACGGCATGTGCCCTGTGCGGAGGCCGGGGGAGAAGCCATCCAAGAAGCAGCCCGACGAGAACGAAGAGAGCCGCCCCCGCGCCCGCCGCCGCACCGAATCCCCACCCCAGCAGAGCAGCTCCGAGGAAGGGTCCTATGGCGGCGCCAGTCTCTCCAACGACCGAGAGAGCTGCAAAGAGGGTGGGTTTCGCGGTGGTGGAGAGATCACGGTCTTCTCGCTGCGCCTGCGTCCGCGCCACCAGAGTGTTCAGTGCCGGAGAGAAGAGGGCGCCTCCGAGACCAGTGAGGACGGTGCCGAGGATGAATATCGTCAGGGAGTGCTGCCAGCTCACAGATGCCGCGAGAGTGCCGAAACCTGCGGCGCGAACGGCGCATCCGGTGAGTATCAGCGATCGAGCTCCATAACGGTCCGCCAGGATCCCTCCGAGAAGAAACATGCCCTGTTGGGCTGCGGTCCGGACGCCGAGCACGAGTCCTACCGCAGCCCCGCCCAGGGCGAAATCTTCGGCCAAGACGATGGCGATGAACGGGACGACGGCGTAGAAACCGAGATTGAAGACCCCTTGCGCTCCCAGCAACGTCGAGGCCTCCGGGGGGTTCCTGCGGGATCGGCGTCTCAAGAGTGCCGGCCTCGGTGCTCTCGGTGCGCGTCCCTGAGCTCGGGAGCGATGCGCGGCATGGAATGCACCAGCCGTGCGGTGGCGGCATGCTCCGGGTGGTCCATCAGGCGACTGATCTCTCCCCGCTCCACGAGTGACCCGTGGTCCATCACGACCGCGTCGTGGCAGAGGGCTCGTGCGGCATCGAGATCATGGGTCACCAAAAGCACGCCGAGACCGCGAACTGAGGAGAGCTCACGCAGAAGCGAGAGCACCTGGTCTCGGAGCGGGAGGTCCAGGCCGCTGACCGGTTCATCAGCGAGCAGGGTCTTGGGCCCGATGGCGATGGCCCGCGCGATCGCAACCCTCTGAGCCTGGCCTCCGGAGATCTCGGCGCGCTTCTTTGCCATCAGAGATGCCGGGAGATGCACCTGCTCGAGAGCGTCACGTGCTCTCAGCTGGTGGTCACCGGGGAGCTTCAGCCTGCGTAAGGGATCGGTGACGAGCTGTTCGACGCTCATCCGCGGATCCAGACTGGCCGCGCAGTCCTGGGGGATGAACTGCACCTGTCGTCGGAAGGCGCGCATCTGGGAGGTCCTCCGAGGATGGACGGCGGTCCCCTCGAATCGCACGAAGCCTCGCGTCGGTCGATCTGCGGCGAGGAGCAGAGAGAGCAGGGTTGATTTCCCGGAGCCGGAAGAGCCGATCAACGCTCTGCGCTGCCCCGACTGGATGCTGATGTTCGCATCGCGGACCGCCACCACTGGACTTCCTCCGCGGCCAGCGGGGAAGACCCGTGCAACCCCCACGGCTTCGAGCAGGCCTTCGGGTGCACCCTGGTCGAGGTGTCGTGTTTGGCTCATGAGACCGGCTCCGAGCGACGCATCGCCTCCGTGACCAGAGCGGCCGAGGTGGGATGTGCCGGAGACGCGATGAGATCTCGCATCGCCGAATCCTCCACGATCCGGCCCGCCTCCAAGACGACGGCGCGTTGGCACAGACCTGATGCCACTGAGAGGTCATGGGTCACAAAGACGACAGCTGTCGCCGGAGAGAGATTCGAGCTCAGGGCGCTCAGGACTGTGGCCTGTGAGACCACGTCGAGGGCGGTGGTCGGCTCATCCGCGACCAGCACCTGGGGCCCGCACGCCAGCGCAAGTGCGATGCACACTCGTTGACGCTGTCCCCCCGAGAGCTGAGCGGGGAACGAACGAGCGATGCGATGCCCGTCATGGAGCCCGACGGCGTCGAGCAGGTCCAGGACGTGCGCGTCACACGCGCCGCCTGATGCCTTGCGATCAACCCTGGACCGACCACGCTTGAGCGGCAGCATCAGCTGCGCGCCGATGCGCACCAGCGGATTCAGTGCATCCGAGCTGTCTTGGCGCACCGCGGCCACGTCGCGCACGCTCACCGAGTGAGAGTCACGGATGCGGCGGCCGCAGATCTCAATCTCGCCCGTGCGCGCCAGCGTGGGGGAGAGGCCTCCGGCGAGGCAGGAGGAGATCAGGGACTTGCCGGACCCTGAACGCCCCAGCAGAGCAATCCGTTCTCCTTGCTCCACGTGCAGGCTGATGTCGCGGAGCAGAGGTTCCCCGGTCTCGGACCGCACGCTGAGCTCGTGGGTCTGGATGATGGTGCGCACTTGCAGGGACCTCCGGATCTGGGACGGGCCGAGGTGACGGGCCTGTCCGGGCATCCAGAGACTATCGCTAATGAGTTGCATTAACGAAACAGCAGGGTCAATCGAGAGAAGAGTCACTCCAGACCCGTTGAGGGGCGGATTCTACGCACATCTCAAGGGCCAGATGGCCTTAAATGCTCGGAGAATCCGCCCCTCAACGGGTGGGGATGGGGTGGGATCAGCGGAGGAAGAGCTTCTTCATCCGGTAGGTGGTCAGCGCGAGCCCGACGACGATCATCACCAGGTAGTAGCCGATGTGCACCAGGGTCAGGCCGCTGAAGTCCCAGAACGCGATATCGCGCATGAGCTCCACGGCGTGCCACAGCGGCAGCGCCTGGATGAACGCCTGGACTCCGGCGGGATAGACGCTGATCGGGAACAGCGTGGCCGAGAACAGGAACATCGGCATCAGCACCATCATCATCCAGTCCATCTGCTGGAACCGGGTCATGAACGAGGTCACCGCCATCCCGACCGAGGCGAAGCCCAGGGCGACGAAGAGCGCGGTGAACCACATCAGCACCGCGGCCAGCGGGTCGATCAGGCCGCCGACCAGCAGCACGCCGATGAAGCCCAGCGCGTAGATCCCGCCGCGGAAGAGTGCCAGGCAGATCTCGCCGACCGCCACGTCCACCGGGCCCAGTGAGGTGGACATCATGGTCCGGTAGAGCTTGGTGATCTTGAGCTTGAAGAACACGTTCCAGGTGGAGTCGAAGATCGCGCCGTTCATCGCCGAGACCGCAAGCAGCGCCGGGGCGATGAATGCGGCGTAGCTGATCGTCCCGCCGCCGCGCAGGCCCACCTGTTCGGCGTCGACCCCGGCGATCATCGGGGAGATGCCCAGCCCGAAGGAGGTCAGGAACAGCACCGGCTCGAGCAGACCGGAGAGGAAGATGACCCCGCGGTTGTTCCGGATCGCGGTCAGGCCGCGGCCGAACACCGCACGAATGTTGCCGGAGTAGTAGTTCGCGCCGAACCCACGGCGGAAGGCGATCCGGGGCAGCGCGGTGCTGTCGGGCGCAGCGCCACCGGGTGCAGTGCTGTCGGCCGCGTCCTTCACCGCGAGCCGCTCTTGGCGCTTGGCGTCAGCCTTGGCGCCCGGTGTCCGGCCCCGCCATTCTTCGAGTCCGAGCCGGCGGGTGAAGATCCGCACCGTGGCCAGCCAGGCCGCGACCGTGATCCCCAGCAGGTAGAGCACGTGGAGCAGGATCAACCAGGCGGGGCTGGGCTGGCCGAAGGCGAGCACCCGGCCCAGCTCGTTGGCATGCCAGATGGGGGAGAACCAGCCCAGCACCTGCAGGAACCCGGGAAGGTTGGTGAGCGGATAGAACGTGCCGGAGAACAGGAACAGCGGCATGATGACGAAGCGCTGGATCAACGACATCTGCCCCTTCTCATCGCGCAGCGTGGACACATACGCCATGATCGGCAGCCCGATCGCCAGCCCGCCCAGCATCGCGCTGGCGATCATCAGCACGCCCAGCGGAGAGCTGATGGCGCCGAAGAGGTAGAGCACCACGGTGAAGATGGCCGCATGGATGCCGAAGCGCACGCTGACCGCGAGGATGTGCCCGGAGGCGATCTGGCCCGGACTCAACGGCGAGGCCTGGGCGCCGTAGTAGAGTCGGCGCCACTTGAACCCCTCCATCACCGGGAAGGTGAACTCGATGCCTGCGGCCATGGCCACGGTGGAGGCCAGGATCGCCGGCGCGATGTACATCAGGTAGCTGCTCGCGCCGTACTCGGCGAAGTCGCCGCCCTCGCCCACCAGGACGCCCAGCCCCAGGCCCATGGCCAGGATGTACATGATCGGCTGGCTCACCGAGGAGAACAGGATCACGGTGCCGTAGGCCCGCATGCTGCGCAGCGTGCGCTCGGCCTGGTGCAGCGCGCCGAAGCGTCGGGCCCGGCCGGCCATGGTCTGCTTGTCCGCGGCCTGGCTGACCGGCTGCTGCAGCTCGGGATCCGCGGTGAGTCGATCAGTCGACAAGGGTTCTCCCGGTCAGTCGCAGGAAGACGTCCTCCAGGGAGGACCGGCGCACCAGGGAGGTCATCGGACGAAGTCCGGCGGCGTGGATCTGCTCCAGCGCGGACTCTGCGGAGCCCGCGTAGACCAGCAGCCGGTCGGGCAGCACCTCCACGTGGCTGAAGCCGACGCCGACGCCGACGCCGACCCCGACGTCGGCGGCTGCGGCGCCGTTGGCACTCGCGGCGCCGGAGGAGAGCAGCGCGGTCAGCTGCTGGGCCTGCTCCTGGTTGCGGTCCATCCCGAAGCGCAGCTCCAGCACCTCCCGGGTCGAATGGTCGCGGATGAGTCCGGCAGGGGAGCCCTCCGCCATGATCCGGCCCTCATCGACCACGATCAGGCGCTCGCAGAGCTGCTCGGCCTCGTCCATATGATGGGTGGTGAGCACCAGTGTGGTCCCGGATTCACGCAGCCGGAACAGCCGGTCCCAGAGGATGTGTCGGGCCTGCGGGTCCAGCCCGGTGGTGGGCTCATCGAGCAGCAGGATCTCCGGCTCGTTGACCAGCGCGCGGGCGATGGTCAGCCGACGCTTCATGCCCCCGGAGAGGTCCTCCACCCGGGCCGTCGCCTTGTGGCTGAGCTGGGCGAACTCCAGCAGCTCTTCGGTCTTGGCGTTGAGCCAGCGGCGCGGCAGCCCGAAGTAGCGGCCATACATGATGATGTTCTCCCGGACGCTGAGCTCCTCGTCCAGGTTGTCCTGCTGCGGGATCACCCCCAGCCGGGCTCGGACCTCGGGGCCGTTCTGCTCCGGGTCGAGTCCGGCCACCGACATCGTGCCGGCGCTGCGCGAGGCCACGGCGGCGATCATCCGCATGGTGGTGGACTTGCCCGCACCGTTGGGTCCGAGCAGGCCGAAGGACTCGCCTCGGTTCACCGTGAAGTCGATGCCGTCCACGGCAGTGAAATCTCCATAGCGCTTGGTCAGACCTGTGGCGCGGATCGCATGTTCAACGGGCATGAGTGGCAGTGTACTCGCGGTGATGTCCCCTGGTGAGAGCGGGATCGACGCATTCTCGCAGAGTCGGGGCATCGGGCGAGTTCATCCTTTGGGTCGATGCCCTCGGAGCCGTCATCCGCGAGAATGAGCTGGTAGTTCAACTTTTGGCTGCCAGGCGGCCTCGCAGCAGGTCTCCGCAGCACCTCCGAGCACGATGAAAGGTCATCAATGTCCACTCCTGTTCTCGAGACCGAGAACCTGGTCAAGGTCTATGGCAAGGGCGCCACCCGTTTCGACGCGCTCAAGGGCCTGACCTTCGAGATCCACGAGGGTGAATCCGTCGCCATCGTGGGGAAATCAGGTTCCGGCAAGTCCACCCTCATGCATCTGCTGGCGCTTCTCGATGAGCCGACCTCCGGCGTCGTCGCGCTGGGTGGTGAGCCGGTGACCGCGCTGAAGCCCAAGAAGGTCTCCCAGCTGCGCAATGACACCTTCGGTTTCGTCTTCCAGCAGTTCTTCCTCAACCCCAACCAGACGGTGCTGGAGAACATCACCCTGCCGCTGAAGATCGCGGGGATGGGCAAGTCCGAGCGCAACCGCCGCGGCATGGAGGTCCTGGAGCAGCTGGACATGGCCGACAAGGCCAAGAACAAGGCGACCAACCTCTCCGGCGGTCAGAAGCAGCGCGCCTGCATCGCCCGCGCGCTGGTCAACAAGCCCACGGTGCTCTTCGCCGATGAGCCCACCGGCAACCTCGACACGGTCACCTCAGAGATCGTCGAGGACATCCTCTTCGGGCTGCACCGGGATCATGGCATCACCCTGGTGGTCGTCACCCATGATGAGGACCTGGCCGCGAAATGCCAGCGCCGGCTGATGATGCAGGACGGCGAGATCGTCACCGAAGAGCACGGCGCCACGGGGGTGCACGCATGAGGTCAGTCGACGTCGCGCGCACCGCGCTGGGCAACACCTTCCGCTCCAAGCTGCGCACCGCCCTGACGGTGGTCGCCATCGTCATCGGTTCCTTCACGCTGACCCTGACCTCGGGTCTCGGCGCCGGTGTCAACAAGTATGTCGACACCGTCGTCGCCGGCTTCGGCGGCTCCTCGCAGATGTTCGTGATGAGTACCGGAGCCTCTGACGCAGAGCCCACCGATGGTCCGGCCGAATACGACCCCGAGGCCGCAGCGAGCACCGGTGGGATGTTCGGACCCGGCTCCGGCGGCGGGGTGCTCACCGACTCGGACATCGAGGAGATCGAGCAGATCGAGAACGTCTCCTCCGTGGACCCGATGGTCTTCGTCTCACCGGACTTCATCGAGACCCCCGACGGGGAGCGCTATGACATGGAGCTCGACGTGCCGGCCAATGCGCTGGGACTCGAGCTTGCGGCCGGAGAGGCCCCCGGCGAAGACGGCATGGAGCTCAGCATCCCGGAGGACTGGCTCACCATCTTCGACACCGAAGATGCCGAGCAGGTCATCGGGGAGACCGTCGAGATCGGCATCAGCAACGTGACCGGGGAACAGTCCACGGTGGAGGCCGAGATCGTCGGCGTCTCCGAGGAGGCGCTCTCCGGCATCGGCGCCACCCCCATGCCCTCCCGTGAGCTGAACCAGCAGCTCAACGAGCTCTCCATGGAGGGCTACGAGGGCCAGGCGCAGAACGCCTACACCATGGCGGTGGTCGATGTGGAGAACATCGAGGCCAGCGAGCAGGGCGTCAAGGACGCCCTGATCGATCAGGACCTCCTCGGACTGACCGTGGAGGACCAGATCGGTGCCGTCCAGGGCGTCATCGACGCGGTCTCCTGGGTGCTCTCCGGCTTCGGCCTGATCGCGCTGCTCGCGGCAAGCTTCGGCATCGTGAACACGTTGCTGATGTCGGTGCAGGAACGCACCCGAGAGATCGGCCTGATGAAGGCGCTGGGCATGTCCAGCGGGAAGGTCTTCGGACTCTTCTCCATGGAGGCCGTGGTCATCGGCATCCTGGGCTCGGTCATCGGTGTGGTGCTCGGACTCGGAGCCGGACTCGTCGGCAACGCCTGGCTCACCGGTGAAGGCGGCCCGCTGGGCGCGGTGGCCGGACTGACGCTCTTCGCGGTGGATCCGTTGGCGATCGCCGGGATCACCGCGCTGATCGTGTTCATCGCCTTCCTCGCCGGCACGCTGCCGGCGGCGCGAGCGGCGAAGAAGGACCCGATCGAGGCGCTTCGCTACGAGTGAGACCGGCCAACCGGGCCTAGAGTGATTCGTGAACACAAGCAATGAACAAGGAGTCGACATGAGCAATCCTCCCTACGGAGACCAGCCCGGCGGCCAGCCCGGCGGTTACGGGAACAACCCGTCCGGCGGCTACGGCGGCAACCCCTCCGGCGGTTACGGCGGCCAGCCCGGCCAGCCCGGCCAGCCCGGCGGCTACGGCGAGGCCGCGTCGAAGTACGGCACCGATCCGTACGCGCCGGGCAGCTACGGCGGACCGGTCGCAGAGCCCAAGAAGTACAGCCTGCTCAAGACGCTGACTCTGGTCTCGCTGGCGATCTACGTGGTGAGCGCGCTGCCTGGCCTGTTCCTCAGCGATGACGCAACCCGACAAGAGATGATCACCGGCATGGAGCAGCAGGGGATGACCGCGGCCGAGGCGGCCGAGGCTGCGGACCTGTTCGGAGGGCTGCTGACCGGCTTCATCTGGGTCAGCCTCATCGTGGGCATCGGGCTGTACCTGCTGGTCTTCTTCGGACTCAAGAAGAACAAGAACTGGGCGCGGATCACCGGCATCGTCTTCGCGATCCTGGGCATCGTGTTCACGCTGATCGGCGTCATCGGCGCCGACCCGCTGACCCTGGTGCTCGTGCTGGCCCACGTGGGCGTCGCCGCCTATTGGCTGGTGCTGGCGTTCAGCACCGAGGTCAAGAGCTACCTGGCCCAGTTCCGCCGGTAGTCACAGTTCGGCCGTCAGTTACAGCGCGGCCGCGAGTCACAGTTCGGGCGGTAGTCATCGCCTGGTCCTACGGGGGCGCTCCTTCACGGGGCGCCCCCCGTTGTGCGACAGGGGCCCGTCATGGCAGCCTCGCGGCGGCGTCATGCGGCCGGTCACAGGACGCGCCGGGGTGGGGCGACGGGGATAAGGTGAGCTGGTGAACCAGACCTCACCCACGGGCAGCTCGCGACGGATGATGACGGCGATGTTCCTGCCGCTGTTCGCGGCGCTGCTGAGCATCAGCATCGTCAACGTCGCTCTTCCCGCCATCGAGGAGAGCCTCAGCGCCACCTCAGCGGATCTCCAGTGGGTGCTCTCCGGCTACGCGCTGGCCTTCGGCATGGCACTGGTCCCTGCCGGCCGCGCAGGAGACCTCTGGGGCCGACGCGGTCTCTTCATGTTCGGGGTGGCGCTCTTCGGGGTCGCCTCCCTGGGGGCCGCGCTGGCGATGAACCCGCTGGTGCTCAACATCGCGCGGGTCTTCATGGGATTCGCCGCCGGCGTGCTGACCCCGCAGATCATCGGCATGATCCAGCGGCTGTTCGCCGGACCCGCCCGCGGGCGGGCCTACGGGATGATGGGCACCATCATCGGGGTCGCCGTGGCTGCCGGGCCGGCGCTGGGCGGGCTGATCATCGACACCACCGGGTCAGACCTCGGCTGGCGGATGACCTTCCTGATCAACGTCCCAGTCACGACCGTCGCGCTGATCGCCATCGTGCGGTGGCTGCCGAAGAACTTGGACGACGCCGAGCCGGCCGGTCAGGCGGACCTCGAGCGCCTGCCCGAGGTCACCGCATCGGCAGCGCCGGCCCGTGGCCTCGCCCGGCTGGACCCGCTGGGTGTGGTGCTGCTCAGCATCGCGGTGCTGCTGCTGATGCTGCCCTTCATCGCGTTCCGCAGCCCGCTCGGCGGGCTTCTGGCCGTCGCCGGGCTGGGCGTTCTGGTGCTCTGGGCGCTCTGGGAGCGCCGGCTCGGGCGCCGCGATGCAGCTGCCCCGATGGTCAACCTGGAGCTGTTCACGCTGCCCAGCTACACGCTGAATTCGCTGGTGCTGGGCCTCTACTTCGCCGGCATGCCGGCGACCTGGGCGGTGGTGGCGGTCTACGTGCAGCAGGGCCGCGGCGAGGGTGCGCTGATCGCGGGGCTGGTCACGCTGCCCAGCGCCGTGATGGTCATGCTGCTCTCCTCACGGGTAGGCCGCGCGGTGGAGTGCAAGGGCCCCCGGATGCTGGTCAGCGGGACCATCGCCGGCGTCGTCGCGATGCTCTCCCTGGCCGGCGCCGCCGCACTGATGGTGACCGACTACGGGTCGCTGTGGCTGATCGGGGCCGCGCTGGCCGTCGTCGGGCTCTCCCAGGCGTTGATCATTCCCAGCGCACAGACGCTCTCGATGCGTGAGGTCCCCGAGGTGATGGCGGGCGCCGCCGGGGGAGTGGCGCAGACGGCCCAGCGAGTGTTCACCGCGATCGGGATCGCCGTGGTCACCGGGATCTACTTCTCGATCAGCGCCGAGGCGGGCCACCAGGCAGCGATCGTGACCAGCTCGCTGGTGATCGCCGGACTGATGCTGACCTCCGTGGCGGCGGCGCTCTTCGCCGCCCGACGCGCTCGGCAGGCGGTTCAATCTCAGGTCAGCTCAGGCGAGTGACCGCCCGAAGATCCTTGCCGGTCACATACGCGGGGGCGTCAGTGAAGATCTCGGCGCGCTCGGGGGAGTCTTCCCAGGCCCGCTCCGCCTCCGCGAACTCCTCACGGTCGCCGAAACGGCTGACGAACCAGGTCAGCTCGTCCTTGCCGTCGGAGAGCCAGATCGACTCCACCGTGAATCCACGCTCCTCCCGGGCCGGGATGACCCGCTTGGTCAGGAAGCTGACGAACTCATCCGCCAGCGCCGGGTCCAGCGTGTAGCGCCGCATGAAAGTGGTGCGCTCGGGTGCATCCGCGGGGCGGGGAGTCTCGGGTAGTGCGGCCATCAGGTCCTCCTGGATCGTTGGGACAGCTCGGGACACGTTCTCTGCCATCCTAGGAGACCCGGCCTGCACCTGGTGGAGCAGGTTTCGCACGGTCTCGGGCAGCCGACCTGCGCGGCACAGGGCGCGATTCGCCATCGGAGCGTGATCACAGGGATAATCAGGCGCATGAGTTCTCAGCAGTCACTGCCCACAGGTGGCGCATCTGGTGCGCAGGAAACCCTCAGGAACTTCGGCCGGAGGACCTCCGGCATCAGCTTCGCGGTGATGATCACCGTGCTGCTGGTGGCGCTGATCTTCGCCGCCAACCAGAACGACGTGATCGGCTGGATCATCGCCGTCATCGCCGGCGGCTGGCTGCTGCTGGCCACCGTTCTGGTGATCTCGGTGCGCTCCGGGGCCAAGAAGTTCGGCCAGACCCTGGACTCCGCGCGCGCCGACGCCGCCTCCCGGCGTGCCGACACGCTCGGGGGCACCGCGGTGGTCGACGAGGACACCCACGCACGGAACCTGAAGCTCGACCACTCCTTCAAGATCGTCCAGGTGCAGAAACGGGTGATCACCCAGGAGCTCGGCAAAGCCGAAGAGGCGGACCTGGCCATGGTGGAGCGGGCGCTGGACACCATCGAGATGACCGCCGGCAACGGTCGCGACATGCTCGCCGAGCACGTCGGCCGCGGCAGCCGTGATGCCGGGCAGGAGTCCGGCGGCGAGCCCGGCGAGCAGCGTGGCGACCAGACGCGCCGCGCGAAGAAGCGCAACAACAACGACGACGAGCCGATCACCGGCGAGATCGTCAACTGAGAGGACCCGACGTGACCGAGACTTCCACAGGGACAGCCACGACCACCGGTGCAGCGACTTCACACGGCGCAGTGAGCTCCGCGGAGGCACCAGACTTCGGTGAGCACCCGCACCGCATCATCGACCCCAAGCCTGCCGGGAAGACCCGGATCGCCTCGGTCAATGTCAACGGGATCCGCGCCGCGCACCGCAAGGGCATGGGCGAATGGCTGGCCGAGCGCGAGATCGACATCCTCGCGCTCCAAGAGGTCCGCGCCAACGAGGAGATCCTCACCAAGCTGGTCACCGATATGACCGAACCCATGGGTGAGGCCTGGCACGTCCACGAGTACGAGGCCGCCGACAAGGGCCGGGCCGGCGTCGCGATCATTTCGCGCAGCGCCCCCATCGCCACCCGCAACGGGATCGGCGAAGGCCACCCCGAGGACGAGGGCCGCTGGATCGAAGCCGACTACGCCCTAGGGGACGGCTCCACGCTGACCGTGGTCAGCGTCTACGTGCACTCCGGCGAGGTGGGAACGGCCAAGCAGGAGCACAAGATGCGGTTCCTGCAGTACATGAGCGAGTACCTCCCGACTCTGGCCGGGCGCACCGATCATCTGCTGGTCATGGGTGATCTGAACGTGGGTCACCGTGAGCTCGACATCAAGAACTGGAAGGGCAATGTGAAGAACTCCGGCTTCCTGCCCGAAGAGCGCGCCTACTTCGACCAGTACTTCCAGGACCTCGGCTACGTGGACGTCGCGCGTTCCCTGGCCGGCGAGGTCGAGGGGCCCTACACCTGGTGGTCCTACCGCGGGAAGGCCTTCGACAACGACACCGGCTGGCGGATCGACTACCACATGGCGACCGCGGGCCTGGCCGAGCTGGCCGGAAACCTGCGCGTGGACCGGGCGCAGGACTATTCGCTGCGCTGGTCTGATCACGCCCCGCTGGTCGTGGACTACCAGCTGCCTTGACCCCGGCTTCACGCCTGGCGCTTGACGCTTGGCGCGTGACCCTGAACTCTGCCCGACGACACGAAGGAACTGCTGTGACTGAGCGCGTACTCTCCGGGATGCAGCCCTCGGCTGACTCCCTGCACCTGGGCAACTACCTGGGAGCGCTGGTCAACTGGGTGAAGATGCAGGAACGCTACGACGCGTTCTTCTTCATCCCAGACATGCACGCGATCACCGTCCCTCAGGACCCGGCCGAGCTGCGCACCCGGGTGCGCCGCACCGCCGCCCAGTACCTCGCGGGGGGCCTCGACGTCGAACGCTCCACGGTGTTCGTGCAGTCCCACGTGCCGGAACACGCGCAGCTGGGATGGATCATGACCTGCCTGACCGGGATGGGCGAGGCCGCGCGGATGACCCAGTTCAAGGACAAGTCCGCCCGGCAGGGCGCCGACGCGGCCGGCGTCGGACTTTTCACCTACCCGATGCTGCAGGCGGCTGACATCCTGCTGTACCAGCCGCACGGGGTGCCGGTGGGGCATGACCAGAAGCAGCATGTGGAGCTCTCCCGCAACCTGGCTCAGCGCTTCAACCACCGCTACGGGGAGACCTTCCGAGTCCCGGAGCCGCTGATCCCGGAGACCGGGGCCCGGATCTATGACCTGCAGAATCCCACCGCGAAGATGTCCAAGTCCGCCACCTCCCCGGCCGGGCTGCTGAACCTGATGGACACCGATAAGCAGATCGCGAAGAAGATCAAGTCTGCCGTGACCGACGACGGCGCCGAGATCCGTTTCGACCAGGCCGAGAAGCCAGGGGTCTCGAACCTGCTGAGCATCTACTCCGCGCTCACCGACCGCCCGGTGCAGCAGATCGTCGAGGAGTATCAGGGCCGGATGTATGGCCACCTGAAGGTGGAGCTGGCCGAGGTGGTGGTGGCGAAGCTCGGCCCGATCCGCGACCGCACCGAGGAGCTGCTCCAGGATCCGGCGCAGCTCGACGCCCTGCTGGCCACCGGTGCCGCGAAGGCGCGGGCCGTGGCGGGGGAGACCCTCGCACAGGTCTATGACAGGATCGGTTTCCTCCCAGCGAGCCCGCAGTGAGCCTGCGCGGGAGCCGCGCGGGGAGCCCCGGGTGAGTGAGAACCCCTCCAGGCTGCGCCCGCGGACCGGCGGGCATGGACTGATCGCCGGTCACGCGCGAGCTGCCGCGAAGGCGATGAACGACCGCGAGGAAGTCTCGGGGATGGTCAACCCGCTTGACCTCGAGGGGCTGCGCCGTCGCGAGGTCAAGGCGCGGCGCGCCTGGGGCCACGCCCGCCGGGAGGGACGCGGACGGGCATCGATGTTCGGTCTGACCCTCTTCTGGGGGCTCACCCGGCTCGACACCACCCGCGGGATGCGGATCCTGAATCTCTTCCTGTTCCACTACGGCACGGTGATGGCCGCCGGCGCGGCCTACATGATGTTCTTCTCGGTCTCCGCGGCGCTGGTGGCGGGATTCTCCGTGGCGGGCCTGGTCATCGGCGGGGACCAGGAGCTGCAGGACACCATCGTGGCGCTGACCAACGACGCGCTGCCCGGGGTGATCGGCGAGGACGGGCTCGCCACGCAGGAACAGCTCTTCGACACCGAAGGCTTCGGGCTCACGCTCGTGGTCTCGCTGCTGGTCGCTGCCGTGGCCTCGCTGAGCTGGATCAACGGCCTGCGCTCCGGTATCAGGAGCATCTTTGACCGTCCGCTCATGGACGAGAACGTGGTGGTGGTCAAGACCCGGGACCTCGGTGTGATGCTGCTGCTGGGCACGATGCTGCTGGCCGCCACGGCGACCAGCCTGATCTCGGAGTCCGTGCTGGACTTCAGCGAAGGCGTGCTGGGCTGGAACCTGAACGTGCTTCAGGGACTGGTCGGCACCGTGATCACGCTCGCCGTCCCGCTGATCCTGGATGTGCTGGTCGCGGTCCTGATCTTCCGGGTGGCCTCACGCGTGGTGATGCCGGTCTCGGTGCTGTGGCGTGCGGCGCTGCTCGCCGCCGTCGGCTCCTCGGTGCTGCGTCACCTCTCCACCTTCCTGCTCAGCGGGGTCGAGGGCGGGAACCTGATCGTGTCCTCCTTCGCCACGGTGCTGGGCTTCTTCATCTACTTCTTCCTGCTCAGCCTGATCTACCTGCTCTGCGCGTCCTGGGCCGCGCTGGCCACCGACGCCCGCAGCCGCCGACTGGGACCCGTGGCAGCCGCCCGCTGATCCGGCACTGGGCAGGTACTGGGGCGTGTCAGCGCCGGACAGTGCGGGGGAAGAGCGAATCGACCACGTGGCGAGCCGCATCCCGGGGCTGGCCCGACCAGGGGAAGTGGTGCATCGAGACCATCGGGCTGGCGTTGATCTCCAGCACCGAGGGGGCGTGGACGTCGCTCTCGCCGCGGGGCAGGAGCACATCGAATCCGACGATCCTCAGACCGAGCAGCGCCCGGGAGGCCCGTTCCACGAGTTCTCGCTCCTCGTCTCGGATCTCCTCGGTGGCATCCACCGCATCGCCTCCGGTGTGCAGATTCGAGGTGCTCAGCAGGTTAGATGCGCTGCTCCGCGTCCGGGACCGAGTCGGGCCGGTAGCCGTGTCGCTGAAGATACTCCCGAGCGACCGCGTCGAGGATCAGATCCTTCTGGATCGGGCCGCGGTCGCGGTTCTTCGCCGCGACCAGGTCACTGATGCTGGTCCTCCCGTCGCCCAGCACGCTGGCCGGCCGGCGCCGTGTGGCCGCGACCAGGGTTCCCTCCTCGACCAGGCAACGATGCTCCACCCCGGTGTAGAACTCCTCCACCAGGACCTGGCTGCTCACTGCGGCGACGCGACGGAAGGCGCGGTGGAACTCGTCCTCGGTCTGGAGGCCGGCATGGACGTTCTCTCCCTGCCTGGCGTTGTGCGGATTGACCACGCTCTGGCTGAAGGGAGAGGCCCAGGCCCAGGCGCGGGCCGATTCGGAGCCGGTGAAGACCGCGTTCTCCGGGGCGCTGATCTTGAGGTCGCGGAAGAGCCTGCTGGCCACGTCCTTATAGGAGGCGATCTTCTTGACCAGGTCGTCGTTGTGGTTCGTGCTCCCGACCGCCCCGGTGCGCGAGCGGCCCTGGTGCTCAAGCACCATCCGGCGGCTGGTGGCGGCCTTGCGCACGGTGATGCCGCGCTCCAGCGCCTCCGCGGCGACCACGATGTTCGTGAGGTTCCTGCCCCCACCCCGACGTCGCTCAGATGTGGGGCCGCCCGGTCGTATCTGTCCATGACCTGACCTGACCGCTTCCAGGAGTGGGATGAAAAAGAGGTGGGGCGGCGGGCGCATCGATCGCGCCCGCCGCCCCACCTCGTGACCCGCGGGACTACATGCTGCGGGTCAGCACCGCACGCTTGACCTCTTGGATGGCCTTGGTGACCTCGATGCCGCGCGGGCAGGCGTCGGTGCAGTTGAAGGTGGTGCGGCAGCGCCACACGCCCTCTTTGTCGTTGAGGATCTCCAGGCGCATATCGCCGGCGTCGTCGCGGGAGTCGAAGATGAACCGGTGCGCATTGACGATCGCTGCGGGACCGAAGTACTGCCCATCGGTCCAGAAGACCGGGCAGGAGGAGGTGCAGGCGGCGCAGAGGATGCATTTGGTGGTGTCGTCGAAGCGCTCACGCTCCTCGGGGGACTGGATCCGCTCACCGGTCGGTGCCGGGGAGTTGTTCACCATGAAGGGCATGATCTCGCGATAGGACTGGAAGAACGGCTCCATGTCCACGATCAGGTCCTTCTCCACAGGCAGACCCTTGATCGGCTCGACCAGGACCGGCTTGGAGGTGTCCAGGTCTTTGAGCAGCACCTTGCAGGCCAGGCGGTTGCGACCGTTGATGCGCATGGCATCCGAGCCGCAGACGCCGTGGGCGCAGGAGCGGCGGAACGTGAGTGAGCCGTCGATCTCCCACTTGACCTTGTGCAGCGCGTCGAGCACACGGTCGGTGCCGTACATGGTGACGGTCCATTCATCCCAGCGCGCCTCGTCGGAGAACTCCGGGTCGTAGCGGCGCACCTGGAGGGTCACGTCGAAGCTGGGGATCTCGCCTCCGCCCCCGCTCTCCTTCATGTCGATCTTGGAGGCGGGCTCTGCGGCTTCTTTGGTGGGAGTGCTCATCAGTACTTACGCTCCATCGGCTCGTAACGGGTGAAGACGACCGGTTTGGTGTCGGCGCGGATGCCGTTGGTGCCGTCGGTCGAGGACTCGGGGTCCAGGTACATCATCGAGTGGAGCATGAAGTTCTCATCGTCACGCTCCGGGAAGTCCTCGCGGTAGTGTCCGCCGCGGGACTCCTTGCGGTGCAGGGCTGCCACGGTCATGACCTCGGCCATGTCGAGCAGGAAGCCGAGCTCCACTGCCTCGAGCAGATCGAGGTTGAAGCGCTTGCCCTTGTCCTGGATCTGCACGTTCTTATAGCGGAGGCGCAGATCAGCGATCACCGCGAGGGCTTCCTTGATGGTCTCCTCGGAGCGGAACACCTGCATGTTCGCGTCCATGGTCTCCTGCAGCTCGGTGCGCAGCGTCGACGTGCGCTCACCACCGGTGGAGGCGCGCATCGCATTGAGCTGGTTCTCGGTGAAGGCCGTCGGGTTCTCGGGGATATCGACGAACTCTGCTGTGGCGGCATATTCGGCGGCGGCCAGGCCGGCGCGCTTGCCGAACACGTTGATGTCCAGCAGAGAGTTGGTGCCCAAGCGGTTGGAGCCGTGCACCGAGACGCAGGCGACCTCTCCGGCGGCGTAGAGACCAGGAACGACGGTGTCGTTGTCCTGCAGGACCTCGGCATTGACGTTGGTCGGCACCCCGCCCATGGCGTAGTGACAGGTCGGGAACACCGGCACCGGCTCGGTGTAGGGCTCCACACCGAGGTAGGTGCGGGCGAACTCGGTGATATCGGGAAGCTTCGCATCGATGTGCGCGGGCTCCAGGTGGGTCAGGTCCAGCAGCACATAGTCCTTGTTCGGACCCGCGCCACGGCCCTCACGGACCTCGTTGGCCATCGACCGGGCGACGATGTCACGCGGGGCGAGGTCCTTGATCGTGGGGGCATAGCGCTCCATGAAGCGTTCGCCCTCGGAGTTGCGCAGGATCGCGCCCTCGCCGCGAGCGGCCTCGGAGAGCAGGATCCCCAGACCCGCCAGACCGGTGGGGTGGAACTGCACGAACTCCATGTCCTCCAGCGGGATGCCGGCCCGGTAGGCCAGCGCCATGCCGTCGGCGGTCAGGGTGTGTGCGTTGGAGGTGGTCTTGAAGATCTTGCCCAGACCGCCGGTGGCGAAGACCACGGACTTGGCCTGGAAGACGTGGATCTCGCCGTTGGCCAGGTCATAGGAGACGACGCCGGCGGTCTTCTTCTGCATGTAGGTGGTGCCGTCTTCACGGGTCACCTCTTCGTCCACGGTGAGCAGATCCAGCACGTAGTACTCGTTGTAGAACTCGACGTTGTGCTTCACGCAGTTCTGATACAGCGTCTGCAGGATCATGTGACCGGTGCGGTCAGCGGCGTAGCAGGCGCGGCGCACGGCGGCCTTGCCGTGATCGCGAGTGTGCCCGCCGAAGCGACGCTGGTCGATCTTGCCCTCGGGGGTGCGGTTGAAGGGCAGACCCATCTTCTCCAGGTCCAGCACGGCGTCGATGGCCTCCTTGGCCATGACCTCAGCTGCGTCCTGGTCCACCAGGTAGTCCCCGCCCTTGACCGTGTCAAAGGTGTGCCACTCCCAGTTGTCCTCTTCGACGTTGGCCAGTGCGGCGCACATGCCGCCCTGGGCCGCGCCGGTGTGGGACCGGGTGGGGTAGAGCTTGGTCAGCACCGCGGTGTGTGCGCGCTGGCCGGACTCGATGGCCGCGCGCATTCCCGCGCCGCCCGCGCCGACGATGACGACGTCGTACTTGTGAACCTGCATCAGCTTGTGGCTCTCTTTTCTTGTTCGGAAGCATGAGAACGCGCAGATGTGCGCACCGGGTCATCCCCGGGGTGCATCAGACGTTCTGGCAGAAGGAGGGGGAGGACTCGAGCAGCTGGCCGGAGCTGTCGAGCAGGCAGGGCTCGAAGGTGAAGATGACCATGGTGCCGAGCACGATGATCACGATCACCGAGAGATACAGGATGGACTTCAGCCACATCCGCGTGGAGTCCTTCTCCGCGTAGTCGTTGATGATCGTGCGCATGCCGTTGCCGCCGTGCAGCATCGCCAGCCAGAGCATCGCCAGGTCCCAGAACTGCCAGACCGGGTTCGCCCACTTGCCGGCCACGAAGCCGAAGTCGATCTGGTGGATGCCCTCGCCGACCAGCAGGTTCACCGTGAGGTGAACGAAGATCAGGACCACCAGGGCGGCGCCGGAGACGCGCATGAAGACCCAGGCCGCCATCTCGAAGCTGCCGGACTTCGAGGAGCCGCTGCGCAGGTACTTGGGATCGATCCGCCCGGAGCGGGGGGCCTCGATGCCCTGGGCGGGCAGGAGGGCGTCAGATTTTGTGGTGGTCATTTTCAGAACCCTCCCCAGCCGTCAAGGAACAGCATCAAGTGGCGGACGGTGAAGCCGATCATGGTGATGACCCAGAGGCCCATCACGGTCCACAGCATCTGACGGTGGTAGCGGGTGCCCTGGGACCAGAAGTCCACCAGGATGATCCGCAGTCCGTTGAATGCGTGGAAGACGATCGCACCGACCAGGCCGATCTCACCGACGATCATGATCGGGTTCTTATACGCGCCGATCACCGCGTCATAGGCCTCTGGCGAGACACGCACGAGAGATGTGTCGAGTACGTGGACCAGGAGGAAGAAGAAGATCCCGACACCCGTGATTCGGTGTCCTACCCAGGACCACATACCTTCCCGGCCCTTATAGAGGGTGCCTTTTGTCTGCGTCACCTGTTGTTACCTCCCTGCATCGTTGCATGGCGTTCCGCGCCGCACAGTTACGTACGTTTCTACTTCGCTGCGGCGGTGCGGAATCCGTGACGCCGGCGCGAGTCTGTTGTCAGTTACCAGACTAGAGCACCGCGGGGGCCGATGCGGCTCGTGGTGCCTGCCGGGAGGCATTGTTGCGCCGCCGAGCAGAGACCTGATCCAGGCTCGGAGGCGAAATGACAGTCCGCACCAAATGACTTCTACAGCGTGTAGAAAAGTCGCAATGTGGGGACGCAATTCCGAAATGGCCCGGCCGGTCCCCCGGAGCGGACTCTGCTGCCCTCCTGGAGAGGCCTGCGGAGCCTGCGCCGCTGGCCTGAACCCTGCGCCGCTGGGCGGGCCCTGCGCCGCGCGCGCTGCGCGGCTGATCGAGCCCGGTGGCGGATGGGTCTACCCTGGTGAAGTGACTTCTCAGGCAGCCTTGGACAAGTTCTATACCGTGATCCCCGCCGGCGGGGTGGGCACGCGGCTCTGGCCGCTCTCCCGAGCCAGCGCCCCCAAATTCCTCCACGACCTCACCGGCTCCGGCACCACCCTGATCCGCGGCACCTACGAGCGGCTCGCCCCGCTGACCGGCCGACGCGTGATGGTGGTCACCGGCGAGTCCCACCGCGAGGCTGTGCGGGTTCAGATCCCCGAGCTCGATGCGAGCGACCTCGTGCTGGAGTCCGAGCCCAAGGATTCAGCGGCCGCCATCGGCCTGGCCGCAGCCATCCTGCACCGACGTGACCCCGAGATCATCATGGGCTCCTTCGCTGCGGACCAGGTCATCGCCCCGGTGGAGATCTTCCAGCAGGCGGTGCGCGAGGCCGTGGCCACGGCCGCGACCGGCAAGATCGTCACCATCGGGATCGCGCCGACCCACCCCTCCATGGGCTTCGGCTACATCCGCCGCGGCGCTCCGCTGCAGGTCGATGGCGCACCGATCGAGGGCGCCCCGAATGCGCGGGAGGTTGCAGAGTTCGTCGAGAAGCCGGGCCAGGAGCTCGCCGAGAAGTACGTCGCCTCCGGGGAGTACCTCTGGAACGCTGGAATGTTCGTGGCCCCGGTCGCGCTGCTGCTGGATCACCTGGCCCGCGCAGAACCGGTGCTGCACGCGGGGCTCACCGAGATCGCGGCCGCCTGGGGAACTCCCGATCAGGCGGAGGTCACCGCGCGGGTCTGGCCCGAGCTTCCCAAGATCGCCATTGACTACGCGGTGGCCGAGCCCGCCGCGGCCGCCGGGGACGTCGCCGTGATTCCCGGGAACTTCACCTGGGACGACGTCGGAGACTTCGCCGCGATCGCCCGGCTGAACCCTGCGCGTGAGCAGGAGTCGATGACCGTGCTGGGGGAGAAGGCCCGGGTGTACTCGGACCAGTCCTCCGGCGTCGTCGTCTCGGACACCCAGCGGGTGGTCGCCCTGATCGGCGTGGAGAACATCGTGGTGGTCGACACCCCGGATGCGCTGCTGGTGACCACCACCGATCACGCGCAGTCGGTGAAGCAGGCCGTCGAGGCACTGCGGGCGCAGGGAGAATCCGATGTCCTCTGAGCCGGATCGCCCCGTCGTGATGCTCAAGGCCGCGCATGCCTCGGCCGACGCGGTGGTCCAGGACCTGGAAGCCACGCTCATCGAGATGCGCCGGGACCTGCACGCCCACCCAGAGCTTTCCTGGAAGGAAGAGCGCACCACCGAGCGGCTCGCCGCGGCCCTGCGTGCGGCCGGGCTGGAGCCGGAGCTCATGCCCGAGACCACCGGGCTCTACGTGGACATCGGTGCCGGGGAGTTCGCCGCCGGGTTCCGCGGGGACATCGACGCGCTGCCGGTCCAGGAGCTCACCGAGCTGCCCTTCGCCTCGACCCACGCCGGCGTCACCCACGCCTGCGGCCACGACATCCACACCACGATCGCACTCGGAGTCGCGCTGAGCCTGCAGCGGCTGCACCAGCAGCGGATCGAGGACGGCGACCCGGCGGGCCTGGGCGCCAAGGTCCGGGTGATCTTCCAACCGGCCGAGGAGACCATGCCCGGAGGCGCCCTGGAGATGGTGCGCCAGAACGTGCTCGCACCGCTGCCCCGGATCTTCGCGCTGCACTGCGACCCCCGCATCGAGGTCGGACTGATCGGGACCCGCATCGGGGCCATCACCTCCGCCGCCGACGTGGTGCGGATCAATGTCACCGGACGCGGCGGACACACCTCCCGGCCACACCTGACCGAGGACATGGTCTCCGCCCTGGCCCACATCGCCTCCACGGTCCCGGCGGTGCTCTCCCGCCGGGTGGACGTGCGCTCCGCGGTCTCGCTGGTCTGGGGTCAGATCGAGGCCGGAAGCGCGCACAACGCCATCCCCGCCCACGGCACACTGGTCGGGACCATGCGAATCCTCGACGCCGAGGCCTGGCGCGACGCCGGGGCGCTCCTGGATGAGACCGTCGAGCAGGTCGCGGCGCCATGGGGCGTGGACGTAGAGCTGGAGCACATCCGCGGCGTGCCCCCGGTGATCAACAACGAGCGCGAGACCGCCCTGCTGGAGCGTGCGGGCCGCGAGGTGCTCGGTGCCGAGGGCCTGGAGCTGGCCCCGCAGTCCATGGGCGGGGAGGACTTCGCCTGGATGACCCAGGAGCTCCCCGGCGCCATGTTCCGGCTGGGGACCAAGACCCCGGGCGGCATCGACTTCGACCTGCACCGCGGGGACTATGTCCCCGATGAGCGGTGCATCGGCTACGGCACCAAGATCATGGTGACCACAGCGCTCAGCGCGATCAACGAGCTCCGCCGGGCCTAGCGCACAGCAGCCGGGGCTCGACGCGCCTGCGCCTGAGTGATTGGCACTCGGGCCCCCGCGTGGCCTCGTAGGATGTCCCCTATGACTCAGGACGATGACTTTCTGACCGGACGCATCGCACGGATCCCCGCGCCGGACCACGCCGCCGACTGGGAGCGCCTCACCACTCAGGCCCGGATCGCGATGACCCGGGCCTACGTGCCCTACTCGGACTATCCGGTGGGCGCCGCGGCGCTGCTCGAGGACGGAACGATCATCTCCGGCTGCAACGTGGAGAACGCCTCCTACGGGCTCACCCTCTGCGCCGAGTGCACCATGATCGGTGCCCTGCAGATGGCGGGCGGCGGCAAGATCGTGGCGTTCACCTGCGTCAACCGGCAGGGCGAATACATCACGCCCTGCGGCCGCTGCCGGCAGCTGCTGCTGGAGTTCTCCGCCCCCACCATGCACGTGCGCACCGCGCGGGGCACCACCACCCTGGACGCGCTGCTGCCGGAATCCTTCGGTCCTCGCGATCTTGAGACCAACGACTTGGAGATGCGATGACCGCTGCCGGCATGACCTACGACCGCTCGGCCCACGACGCCGTGGAACTGATCCGGCTCAAACGTGACCACGGACGGCTCTCCCAGGACCAGATCCAATGGATCATCGCCGCGTACACCGATGGGTTCGTCGGCGATGAGCAGATGTCGGCGCTGGCCATGGCGATCCTGCTCAACGGGATGACCCGTCAGGAGATCGGGCACTGGACCGCCGCGATGATCGCCTCTGGCGAGCGGATGGACTTCTCCTCCCTGCGCACACCCGAGGGCGCGCGTCGGCTCACCGCCGATAAGCACTCCACCGGGGGAGTCGGCGACAAGATCACGCTCCCGCTGGCCCCGCTGGTCGCCAGCTTCGGCGTGCCCGTCCCGCAGCTCTCCGGCCGCGGTCTCGGCCACACCGGTGGAACCCTGGACAAGCTCGAAGCCATCGCCGGCTGGCAGGCGGATCTGAGCAACGAGGCTCTGCTGCGCCAGCTCGACGAGGTCAACGCCGTGATCTGCGCCGCGGGCCCGGGGCTGGCCCCGGCGGACAAGAAGCTCTACGCGCTGCGCGACGTCACCGGCACGGTGGAGGCGATCCCGCTGATCGCCTCCTCGATCATGTCCAAGAAGATCGCCGAGGGCACCGACGCCCTGGTGCTCGATGTGAAGGCCGGCTCCGGTGCGTTCATGAAGTCCCGCGCAGACGCCGAGGAGCTGGCCCGCACCATGGTCGCCCTGGGCACCGATGCCGGCGTGAAGACCTCCGCGCTGCTCACCGACATGGACACCCCGCTGGGGCTCACTGCAGGCAACGCCATCGAGATCGAAGAATCGGTGGAGGTGCTCGCCGGGGGCGGGCCCGGCGACGTCGTCGAGCTCACCGTGGCGCTGGCGCAGGAGATGCTCACCGCCGTGGGCATCACCGGGGTGGACCCGGCGGAGAACCTGCGCAACGGACGCGCGATGGACTCCTGGCGCCGAATGATCTCCGCGCAGAGCGGTGACCCCGACGCGGCCCTGCCGCAGGCGGTGCACAGTCACACGATCCACGCCGGGGTCTCCGGCACCGTGACCCGGATGGATGCGATGGCCGTGGGGCTCGCCGCCTGGCGGCTGGGCGCAGGTCGGGCGCGGAAGCAGGACTCCGTGCAGGCTGGAGCCGGGGTGCGGATGCACGCCAAGCCCGGGGACCGCATCACCGAAGGTCAGCCGCTGTTCACCCTGCTCACCGATGACGAGCACCGGATCGTTCGGGCGCAGCAGTCGCTGGAGCGCGCCGTGGACGTCGACGTCGATTCCGGCCCGCACGAGACGCCTGATCTGGTCTTCGGCCGCATCAGTGCGGCAGACCTGACCGACTGAGGCCACGCGGATGCGCCCGGGGGAGCTCCTTGACGTCATCAACCAGACCATCCTGGAAGCCGCTTCCGGATGGTGGACGCTGGTGGGCCTGTTCGTGCTCTGCGTGGTCGACGGGTTCTTCCCGGTGGTGCCCTCAGACTCGCTGGTGATCGGCCTGGGCTCGCTCGCCAACGAGCCCGGCACCCCGTTCCTGCTCTGGGTGATCCTGGTGGCCGCCTCCGGAGCCCTGCTCGGAGACTTCATCGCCTACCGGATCGGGCGCGCGATCGGCCCGATGCGCTTCGGATGGATGCGCCGTCCCACCCCCCAGCGCACGCTGATCTGGGCACGTCACGAGCTGGACAAGCGCGGAGTGCTGTTGATCTTCGTCGGCCGGTTCATCCCCGGAGCCCGGGTGGCGATCAACTTCGTCGCCGGCACCACCGGGTTCTCGCTCCGTCGGTTCCTGGTGATCGATGCGATCGCCTCCCTGGTCTGGGCCTCCTACTCGGTGGGGATCGGCGCGATCAGCGCGAACATCTTCGACTCGGTGCTGGTGGCGATGACGGTCTCGATCGCCGGGGCGGTGCTGCTGGGCTGGATCTTCGACCGGATCTTCCGGCTGCTGACCCGCTGGCTGGACCGCAAGGGCGTCCACCTGGACCCCGAGGGGTACTTCGACACGGCGGCGCTGCCCGTGGAACCCCCGCTGCGGCTGCACCGCGACCGGGCGGATCATGACCGGCACCGCGACGGGGGCCCACGCGGGGACCGTGACAGAGGCCGGGACACAGGCCGTGACACAGGCCGTGACACAGGCCGTGACGGGGGCTACCGCGGAGGTCAGGACGAGGACCGCGACGCCGACCAGGAGCATCCCCGCCGCTGAGCTGCCCGCGCAGAACCACCCGGGCGACTTCCGTCCGTCTCCTCGATAGACTCGGCGTCATGACTTCTACCGCCGCTGACCTCCGCACCGCCGCCGCCAAGCTCGAAGAGCAGCTGCGCAACCTGCCCAAGGTCTCCCTGCACGATCACCTGGACGGCTCGCTGCGCCCAGCGACGTTGATCGAGCTGGCCGCCGAGATCGGTCACGACCTCCCCAGCCAGGACGCCGAGGAGCTCGCCGAGCGCTTTCGGCAGAACGCGAACTCCGGCTCGCTGGAGAAGTACCTGGAGGCCTTCGCGCACACCACCGCCGTGATGCAGACCGCGCCGAACCTGCGCCGGGTCGCGAAGGAGTACGTCGAAGACCTGGCCGCGGACGGCATCATCTACTCCGAGGTCCGCTGGGCTCCCGAGCAGCACCAGACGCAGGGCCTGAGCCTGGATGAGGCCGTCGAGGCGGTCCAGGAGGGGCTGAACCAGGGCATGGAGACCGTCGCCGAGCAGGACGGCGTCATCGTCGTCGGCCAGCTGGTCTCCGCGATGCGCCAGTCCGACCGTGCCGATGAGATCGTCGAGGTCGCGCTGCGCCACCGGGACAAGGGTGTGGTCGGCTTCGACATCGCCGGGCCTGAGGCGGGATTCCCGCCCAGCCGCTTCGCCGATGCGTTCACCCGGCTCGCCACCGAGATGCTTCCCACCACCGTCCACGCCGGCGAGGGCGACGGCATCGAGTCCGTGCGCGACGCGCTGGTCTCGGGCCGCGCGCAGCGCCTGGGCCACGGCGTCCGCGTCGCCGAGGACATCAGCGTCATCGAGACCCAGCCCGACTCCGAGGATGACCTCGAGGCCGGAGAAGAGGTCTTCCAGGTCGAGCTCGGCCCGGTGGCCCGCTGGGTCCGCGACCGCCAGATCCACCTCGAGGTCAGCCCCACCTCCAACCTGCAGACCGGCGCGATCGCCGGCTTCGCCCAGGGCGAGTCGCCGGAGCTCAGCGATCACCCCTTCGACATGCTCTACCAGCTGGGCTTCAACGTCGGGGTCAACACGGACAACCGCCTGGTCTCCGGGGTGACCCTCTCCGGAGAGCTCGCGCTGATCGCCAGCACCTTCGACTACGGCCTGGGTGAGCTCGCCGATTTCCAGATCAACGCGCTGGAGTCCTCCTTCCTCGGTCACGAGGAGCGCGAGGCACTGGCCGGCATGATCCTCGAAGCCTGGCAGTGAGCCCCAGGCCCAGCGACCAGTCCGGGCCCACCCGCAGCGACCAGCTTGAGCCCAGCGACCAGTCCGGGCCCCGCCCCACGGGGGAGGACCAGATCGCGTTGTTGCGCTGGGTCATCGCCCGGCTGCGCGAGCACTGCCCCTGGACCTCCCAGCTGACCCACGAGGATCTCACCGAATACCTCGTGGAAGAGGCCTACGAGGTGCTCGAGGAGATCGAGGCCGGCAGCCTCGACGAAGGCCTGCGCAAGGAGATGGGGGACCTGCTGTTCCAGATCGCGCTGCATGCTCAGCTGGCCCAGGAGCGCGGCAGCTTCGACCTCGACGGGGTGGCCCAAGCCATCACCGCGAAGCTGGTCCGGCGCAGCCCGCATGTCTTCACCGCGGAGGGCCGCCTGGACGTGGACCCCCACGCGAGCATCGAGCAGGTCGAAGCCGCCTGGACCCGGATCAAGGCCGAGGAGAAGGCTCTGGAGAATCCGGCGCCGGCGGGCGCAGCACCAGCGGCACCGGTCGACGACGGCGGCCTCTCCGCCGTCGTCGGCTCGCTGCCGGCGCACCTGCCGGCACTGGCCAGGGCCGCGAAGCTCATCGACCGGCTCGGCCGGGAGCCCGATGAACATCTCCCCAATTCTGAATCGGCCACGCTGGCGGCGGCTGACGAGGCGGAGCTCGGTGAACTACTGTTTGCTGTGGTGCGGACCGCACGCGCGAACGGCCAGGACCCGGAGCGCGCGCTGCG
Source organism: Nesterenkonia aurantiaca (assembly GCF_004364585.1). Classification (GTDB taxonomy): domain Bacteria; phylum Actinomycetota; class Actinomycetes; order Actinomycetales; family Micrococcaceae; genus Nesterenkonia; species Nesterenkonia aurantiaca. Next base: position 119,891 of record NZ_SOAN01000003.1, read on the forward strand.
CAGCCACCTGAACCGCATGGCCTGAGCGAGAAGCTCAACAGCTCGATCCCCAAGGCACCGGCGCAAGGGCGCGCTCGGCACATCCGAAAAGTTTCCCACTGAATGAACAACAAGGAGCCGACAGAATATGTCTCTTATCGTCAGCGTGTACGGCCGCGAAATCCTCGACTCACGAGGCAACCCGACCGTGGAGGTCGATGTCCTCCTCGAGGACGGCAGCTTCGGCCAGGCCGCAGTCCCCTCCGGCGCCTCCACCGGTGCCTTCGAAGCCGCTGAACGTCGCGACGGTGACAAGGACCGTTACCTCGGCAAGGGCGTCACCGGCGCCGTGGGCGCCGTGAACGACGTCATCGCCGCCGCCCTGGAAGGACAGGACGCCACCGAGCAGCGGATCATCGACCAGATTCTGCTCGATCTCGACGGCACCGAGAACAAGAGCTCGCTCGGCGCCAACGCGATCCTCGGCGTCTCCCTGGCCGTGGCCAAGGCCGCCGCAGACGCCTCCGACCTGCCGCTGTACAAGTACCTCGGCGGCCCCAACGCGCACCTGCTGCCCGTGCCGATGATGAACATCCTCAACGGCGGCTCCCACGCGGACTCCAACGTCGACATCCAGGAGTTCATGATCGCCCCGATCGGCGCGGCCACCTTCTCCGAGGCGCTGCGCGCCGGCGTGGAGGTCTACCACTCGCTGAAGGCGCTGCTGAAGGAGAAGGGCCTGGCCACCGGGCTGGGTGACGAGGGCGGCTTCGCCCCGAACCTCACGTCCAACCGTGCGGCTCTGGACCTGATCACCGAGGCGATCCAGCGCGCCAACTACACCCCGGGCAAGGACATCGCCCTGGCCCTGGACGTGGCGGCCAGCGAGTTCTACGCCGACGGCGTCTACACCTTCGAGGGCGAGTCCCGGACTCCGGAGCAGATGAGCACCTACTACGCCGAGCTGGTCGAGGCCTACCCGCTGGTCTCCATCGAGGACCCGCTGGATGAGGACGACTGGGCCGGCTGGAAGAACCTCACTGATCAGATCGGGGCCAAGGTCCAGCTGGTCGGCGACGACCTCTTCGTCACCAATCCGGACCGGCTGGCCAAGGGCATCGCGGCAGACACGGCGAACTCGCTGCTGGTGAAGGTCAACCAGATCGGTTCGCTCACCGAGACCCTCGACGCGGTCTCGCTGGCTCAGCGCAGCCGCTACACCACGATGATCTCCCACCGCTCCGGGGAGACTGAGGACACCACCATCGCGGACATCGCGGTGGCCACGAACTCGGGTCAGATCAAGACCGGCGCCCCGGCTCGCTCCGAGCGCGTGGCCAAGTACAACCAGCTGCTGCGCATCGAAGAGGAGCTCGGCGACGCCGCACGCTACGCCGGAGCCTCGGTGTTCCCGCGCTTCACCGCATAGCCGCAGGGATCTTCGACGCCGGTGAGTGATACGGGGCGTCATGGGTGCGGGTCCTGGTCTTAGGACACAGGTTCCGCTCCCATGGCGCCCCGTCGGCTTTCCCGGCCTGCTGGCCTTCCCAGCCTGTCGGCGGGTGAACTCCGCCATGCTCGGTCTTCTCGCGTGTCAGATTCCAGCCGCGAGGCGCACGGCAGATATCCTCAGAAGCCACGCCTACTTCCCCTCTTCCCCGCAAGGCGGTGACATATCGTGCCGAGCAGACGTGCCTCCTCAGCGGAGGTCAAGGCGCGCGCGGCCCAGGCCCGTCGGCTGGCCGAACGCGAGCAGGTCTCCGGAGAGATCCGGACCCCTGCGGACATCACAGCACGCCGCAAGACGCGCACCTCGGCCTCAGCCTCCGCTGGGTCGGTGAAGACCCCGGTCAGCGCCGCCACGACGGTCCCTGAGCGGACCTTCCCAGGCCGGATGATCCTGTTGAGCATCGTGGTCCTGGTCGTGATCTCCTTCCTGGTCCCCACCGTGAACAGCTTCTTCCAGCAGCGCTCGGAACTCAACGAGCTTGAGTCTCAGATCGCCGCCGAGCAGCAGGAACAGGCCCAGCTGCAATCGGAGCTGGTGCGCTGGGACGATCCGGACTTCGTCCGCCAGCAGGCCCGGGAGCGGATCAACCTGGTCATGCCGGGGGAGCGCCGCTACCAGGTCATGGGTGAGCCCGGAGCGAGCACCGATGACGTCGAGCAGCTGGACTCCGCCGAGGTCCGCCACGACCTCCCCTGGGCCGAGGCCCTCTGGGACTCCCTGGTCCGCTCCGCCGCAGAGGACTGAGTCGACTCGCCGCGGACTGGGCCGACCGGCCGAGGCGGTGGAGTAAACTCGGCTCCCGTGAACTCGACTACCCCCCACCCCAGCGATCTGGACACCCTGAGCCTTCAGCTGCGCAGGCCAGTGCGCGACGTCGTCGAGATCCCCGCACGCTGCACCTGCGGAAACCCCCTGGTGGCAGCCACGGCGCCACGGCTGAGCAACGGGATTCCGTTCCCGACCACCTTCTACCTGACCCATCCGGCCGCGACCGCCGCCGTCTCCCGGCTCGAGGCCTCAGGACTCATGGCCGAGATGAGCCAGCGGCTGAGCGCCGACGCCGACTTCGCCGCGGCCCACCGTGGAGCCCACGAGAACTACCTCGCCGAGCGGGAACGGCTGCGCGGCGTCGCCGGACTGGACCCGGTCTGGGAGATCGAAGGCATCAGCGCCGGCGGGATGCCTGATCGGGTCAAGTGTCTGCATGTGCTCGTCGGGCACTCGCTGGCGGTGGGACCCGGCATCAACCCGCTCGGTGACGAGGCGTTGGAACGCATCGCCGAGGAGTTCACCCCGCAGATCTGCATCTGTGCCACCTCCTGGGATCACGAGGCTGCGGTCCCGCAGCGTGATCTGAGCCGGCACGTGCGCCGCCGGAACCAGGGATTCGCCCGCACGCAGGACGCGGACGCGCAGGACCGGGTCTCGCAGGACCCCGAAGAGACCGCATAGAGTGCTGGCAAGGACCCCCGCGGCTCGGCCAGCGCGTCGACCGCTCACCCATACCGGCGAGGAGAAGGACACCCCCATGAGAGTTGCTGCCATCGACTGCGGAACCAACTCCATCCGGCTGCTGATCGCCGATGTCGAGGCCAGCGGCCGGGTCAGGGATGTGGTGCGGCAGATGACCGTGGTCCGCCTGGGGGAGGGTGTGGACGAGACCGGAGAGTTCTCCGCCGGCGCCCTGGAACGCACCTTCGCGGCGGTAGACAGCTACGGGGCGCTCATCCGCAGGCACCATGTGGAGGCGGTGCGGTTCGTCGCCACCTCGGCCTCCCGCGACGTGACCAACCGGGACGAGTTCGTCGCCGGGGTCAAGCACCGGCTCGGCGTGGAGCCCGAGGTCATCCGCGGCAGCGAGGAGGCCGGTCTGTCCTTCGCCGGCGCCGCCTCGGTGCTGGACTGGGACGCCGAGCGCAAGATCCTGGTCGTCGATCTCGGCGGAGGTTCCACCGAGTTCGTGCTCGGCACCTCGGCCGAAGTCGAGCACGCCATCTCCACCGACATGGGCTGCGTGCGCTTCACCGAGCGGCATATGCGCAGCGACCCGCCCACCGACACCGAGACCTCGATGACCAGCTTCGAGACGCTCTCCTTCTTGGAGAACGTCTCCGAGGTGATGCCGCTGCACGAGACCGAGGTGGTCATCGGGGTGGCCGGCACCGTCACCACCGTGGCTGCCCACGCGCTGAAGCTCGAGGACTACGAGCCGGACCTGATCCACGGCGCCGAGATCGATCTGGACACCCTGCACCAGTCGGTGGAGCAGCTGGTGCACTCCACCCGGGACGTGCGGGCTCAGATGCCGATCATGCACCCCGGACGGGTCGACGTCATCGGCGCCGGCGCGCTGATCTGGGGCACGATCCTGGACTATCTGAACAAGGTCACCCATGGGCGGATCGTCTCTGCGGTCGCCTCCGAGCATGACATCCTCGATGGCATCGCGATGTCCCTGGCGCACGCTCAGGCGCGCGCGCCCTCCGCGGCTTCAGCAAAGCCCCAGGGATGACAGTCGGCTCCCGCGCCCTCGGTGCCGCACTCGCCCTCGGCCTGGGTCTGAGCGGCATGATCCTCGCGGCTCCGGCCTCCCACGCCGATGAGTGGCGCGACCAGCAGTACTGGCTCGAGGACTACGGCATCACCGAGGCCTGGGAGACCACCCGCGGGGAGGGCATGACCATCGCCGTGATCGACACCGGGGTGGACTCCGGGCACCCGACTCTCTCCGGCGCCGTGGTCGGTGGCACCGACGTCTCGGGCGCCGGCGACGGCGGTGCCCCGGTGGGTCAGGTCGCCACCGAGCACGGCACGCTGGTGGCCTCCCTGGCGGCCGGCCGCGGCACCTCCGCGCAGGCCGATGCGGTCGCGGCACTGGTGGACGAGGACGTCGAGGACCTCGACGAGGACGAGTGGGCGGACTGGTGGGAGGACTTCGAGGCCTCGCTGGAGGAGATCTACGGCGAGGACTGGCAGGACGAGGTCGACGCCGAGGCACGCTCCGAGTTCGAAGAGACCCGCACCGCGCCCCGCGAGCTCACCCAGGATGCCGATCCACAGGACGGCGTGATCGGTGTCGCTCCGGAAGCGTCCCTGCTCTCGGTCTCGCTGCTGCTCCAGGACCCCAATCCCTACGGCGGCGGCACCGAGGAGCAGATCGCCGAGGCCGTGACCTGGGCCGTGGACAACGGCGCCGACATCATCAACATGTCCCTGGGCTCGGGCTTCCAGGAATGGCCCGAGGCCTGGGATGAGGCCTTCCTCTACGCCGAGCAGAACGACGTGCTCGTCGTGGCAGCCTCCGGCAACCGTGCCTCCGGACACCTCTCGGTCGGTGCCCCCGCCACCATCCCGGGGGTGCTCGCCGTGGCCGGGGTCGATGAGTCCCGTGAGATCAGCGCGGACTCCTCCTCCCAGGGCATCGCGATCGGCATCGCGGCCGCCTCCGAACCCCTGGTCGGAGCAATGCCGGGTGATGACTACATGCAGTGGAACGGCACCTCGGGAGCCTCTCCCATCGTCGCCGGAGCCGCCGCCCTGGTCTGGGCCGCCAACCCGGAGCTCAGCGCCCAAGAGGTCAAGCACCGAGTGCTCTCCACCGCAGACTCCGAGGGAGCCGAGGGAGTGGACCCGGAGTATGGACATGGAGTGCTCGACGTGGCCGAGGCGGTCTCCGGCGACGTCCCGGCCTTCGAAACGGCCCAGTATCCGACCCTGGCCGAATGGGTGCGCGTGCATCGCCGGGGCGAGGTCGAGCCGACCGAGACCGACGAGATCCCCGAGGACGCCGGCGTCGTGGCCGGACCCGAGGGCGAGCCGCGCGCGATGCCGGAGCCGGGACAGCCAAGCACCGCACAGGACTGGGCCGGGCCCGTGGCGGTCGGTGCCGCCGCGATGCTGGTGGTGGCAGTGCTGACCATGGCCGTGATCCACTATCGCCTGGTCCGCCGCCAGGAGCAGAGCTGAGCGTTGCTCCCGGCTCCTGCGGCCTGAGGTGACCTCACCACCCACCATCGAGCTACGTATATGATGAGGCATATGGCTATTCCACAGACGCTTTCTGCGAAACCTCGTGTCCTCATCGTCGGCGGCGGCTACGTCGGTCTCACCACCGCACAGCTGCTTCAGAAGAAGGTGAAGGCCGCCGGCGGGATCGTGACCGTCGTCGACCCGATGCCGTACATGACCTACCAGCCGTTCCTTCCCGAGGTCGTCGGCGGCCACATCGAGGCCCGCCACGCGGTCGTATCCCACCGCCGCCACCTCAAGGACTCCGAGATCATCACGGGCAAGGTCACCGCCGTGGATCACGACGGCCGGACCGCCACCGTGGAGCTCTCCCAGGGCGAGACCGTCGAACTGCCGTACCAGGACATCGTCATGGCCGCCGGTGCGACCACCAAGACCTTCCCGATCGAGGGTCTCGCCGAGCACGGCATCGGTCTGAAGACCATCGAAGAGGCGCTGACTCTGCGCAACCACATCCTGGAGCGCATCGAGGCCGCCTCGGTGATGACCGATGAGGTGGCCAAGTCCCGCGCCCTGACCTTCACCGTGGTCGGCGGCGGCTTCGCCGGAATCGAGACCGTCGCCGAGATGGAAGACATCATCCGTGCGGCCGTGGCCGTGAACCCGCGCATCGGGCAGACCGATGTGCGCATCGTCATGGTCGAGGCCATGGGCCGGGTCATGCCCGAGGTCACCGAGGATCAGGCCGTCGGCGTCGTGGAGCACCTGCGCGGCCGCGGCATCGAGGTCCTGCTCAACACCTCGCTGGGCTCCGTCGTGGACGGCGAGATGCGCCTGATCAACATGAAGGACAAGTCCGAGGCCGACCGCTTCGAATCCGACACTCTGGTCTGGACCGCCGGCGTCGCGGCCAACGTGGTCGCCAAGAAGTCCGGCTTCCCGGTGGACCCGCGCGGCCGGGTCACCGGCGCCGCCACGCTGCAGATCGCCGACGAAGACGGCAAGGTCCTGCAGAACGCCTGGACCGCCGGTGACATCTCCGCGATCCCCGACCTCAGCGGCGGCGGCCTGCCCGACGGCACCTGCGTGCCCAACGCGCAGCACGCCTCCCGCCAGGCCAAGGTGCTCGCGAAGAACCTGCTGGCCGCGAGCTACGGCCAGGGGCAGCTCAACGAGTACAAGCACGACTCCCTCGGCGCTGTCGCCGGACTGGGCATGTTCCAGGGCGTCGGCAACCCGCTGAAGGTCAAGATCAGTGGGTTCCCGGCCTGGATGGCCCACCGCGGCTACCACGCGCTGGCGATCCCCACCGTGGAGCGCAAGGTCCGCGTGATCGGCGGCTGGGTCAACGAGCTGGTGCTGGGCCGGGACTACACTCCGGTGCGCGATCTCGAGAGCCCCTACCGACAGTTCCAGGAAGCTGCCGGCGGCGTGAAGCCCAAGGAAGCAGCCAAGGGCTGACCCTGAGTCATCCATGACTCAGCACGAGAAGGCGGGCTGTCACTGACAGCCCGCCTTCGGCCCCTATAGCCCAATCGGCAGAGGCAACCGACTTAAAATCGGTCCAGTGTGGGTTCGAGTCCCACTGGGGGCACCGGGGAGTGCGGCGCTCACCTCGCCCATCCACCTCGGCGGCGGAACTCACCGGCAGCGTTCTCGCCGATTAGTGTGAACGTTCACTCCCAGCCCTGGAGACCGTCACGCGTCTCGGGCCATGGCGTGGGCTCTCAGGTCCCCGGTGCAGGCGCCGGGCCGGTGGATTCGCGCAGGATCAGTCGACTCACCGGGATGCTCGGATCCGGTGCCGGCTCATTGCGGACCAGGGCGATCAGCCGCTCCATGGCCGAGCGGCCCTGCGACCTCTGATCCACCGCGACGGTGGACAGTGCTGGAACGGCGTAGCGTGCGGTCGGCAGGTCATCCCAGCCGGTGATGCTCAGCTGCCTGGGCACAGGCCACCCCCGGTCGTGGGCCGCGCGGGCGGCGCCCAGTGCGAGGTAGTCGTTGGCCGCGATGACCGCGGTGACGCCGGAGTCCTCTTCGAGGCCGCTGACCGCTGCGTACCCGGACTCGATGGTCCAGTCACCGCCCCGGATGCCATGGGAGGCAAGCCCCAGGTCCTCGATGCTGCGCAGGTACTCTTCGCGTCGGGCCCGCGCTGAGGACCAGTCCTGGGGCCCCTGAATGTGCAGGAAGCGGCGGTGTCCCATGCCGGCAAGGGTCTCGATGATCTCGCGCAGCGCGGAGGCGTCGGCCAGCGGGCCGATGCCGCGCAGCCGGTCATCGTACTGGTCGAGGATCGCGAGCGCCGTCGTGCCTGGGCTGCGGGGCCGCTCGCTCATGCCGGGCAGTGCGCCCAGGGACAGGACGCCCTCAAGGCGTCCGGAGTCCAGCAGCTCCTGGGTGCGCCGGGCCCGATCCTGTGCGGGGCCCTCGATCACCGAGATCTCCATGAAGTAGCCGCTCTGCCGGGCGAGCTCGGCGGCCGCGGCGAGGGTGGGGGTGGGCATCGCCGTGACCGGGGAGGGCAGGATCGCGGCCAGGATCCCGGTCTCCCGGGTGCGCATGGATCTCGCGATCATGTTCGGACGGTAGTTCAGCTCCTGGATCGCCGCCTCGACCCGCTCGATGGTGGCCGGCTTGAACGGCCCCTTATTGTGCAGAAACCGCGAGACGGTCTGGTGCGAGACCCCGGCCAGGGCGGCCACCTCGTGCAGGGTGGCCGCGCGCGGGGGTGTGCTGGCCATGTGCTTGCTCCTCGGCGGGGTGCGGGGCCGGATCTCGGCCGCCACGACGATCCTCGCACACCGGTTCAGCACTCCGATCAGGCCAATGTGTTGACAGTCACACCGCGGAGTCAATAACCTCAGGTGGAACGCTCAGAGTGATCGTTCACATTCTGGAATGAATCACCTGCCACAGTCACCGAGGAGACCGCATGTCTGAGACCGCACACTCCGGCCGGAGCGCGAAGATCCGAGCCGGGCTCATCGGGGCCGGCGGGATCGCGACCATCGCCCACCTGCCCACATTGAAGGCCCACGCGGATCGCGTGGAGGTCGTGGGCATCGCCGACCTCGATCCTGATCGGGTCGGCCAGGTCGCCGACGAGTGGGGGATCGCGGGCCGATATCGCTCCGCGCAGGAGCTGCTCGATGCGGAGTCTCCGGACCTGCTGATCATCTGCACCCCGCCCTCGGCGCATAAGGACGCCGCCATCCAGGGCCTGCAGGCCGGCGCCTGGGTCTGGTGCGAGAAGCCGCCGGTGCTGACGCTGGCCGAGTACGATGCGGTCGCCGCCGAGGAGGTGGAGGGCGGGCCCTATGCCTCCTACGTCTACCAGCACCGCTTCGGCTCCGGCGCGAAGACGCTGAAGAAGCAGGTTGCTGAATCCACCCTGGGCCGGCCGCTGGTCGCGCTGTGCAACACCCTCTGGTACCGGCCGCACGCCTACTACGACGTGCCCTGGCGGGGGAAGTGGGCCACCGAGGGCGGAGGCCCGGCGATGGGTCACGGGATCCACCAGATCGATCTGCTCCTGGAGGTGCTCGGGGAGTGGACCGAGATCACCGCGGTGGCCGAGAGGCTGGACCGCGAGGTCGAGACCGAAGACTTCTCCTCGGCCATCGTGCGCTTCGCCAACGGCGCCATCGCCACCGTGATCACCAGTGTGATCTCACCGCGGGAGGTCTCCTACCTGCGCTTCGACTTCCAAGACGCCACCGTGGAGGTGGAACACCTCTACGGCTATGACAACAGCTCCTGGACCTGGACTCCGGCGCCGCATGCTGCCGAGAACCTCGCGGCCGTGGAGGCGTGGTCGCCGCAGGAGAACGTGCCCTCCTCACACCGGCAGCAGCTCGCCGAGCTTCTGGACTCCATGGAGGCCAAGGTCCGGCCGCGCGCCTCCGGGGAGGAGGGGCGCCGCACCCTGGAGTTCATCGCCGCGCTGTATCAGTCGGCAGAGACCGGAAAGTCCGTGAAGCGCTCCGAGCTGAGCCAGGACGGCACCTACTACACCGCGATGCATGACGAGTCCTACATCTACGGAAAGCAGAACTGACCCGATGAGCACCGATCAGCAGCACACCGAATCCGCGCCAGCCACGCCCGGCACTCCTGCCGTCTCCGCATCAGCCGCCTCCACCGCCCCCACCAACTCCAGATCAGCCACCTCGGCTCAGACCGGGGCCGCACACTTCGAGGTCACCCCGGGGGAGAAGGAGATCGCGGTGACCGCCGCCGGCACCGAGATCCTGCGCTACGTCACCCACCCGGACTCCCCGCAGGAGGAGGCCCCGAAGCCCTACCTCTACCCGCTGCGGTTCCTCGACGGCGGCGAGGCCTCGGTCCGCCGCCCCTGGGACCACCGCTGGCACACCGGGCTGCAGTTCACCTGGTCCCACGTCGCGGACCAGAACTTCTGGGGCGGGCCGACCTTCGCGGCCGAGGACGGTTACAAGATGCGCGGCAACCTGGGGAGGATGAACCACACCGGGTTCAGCACGCAGCCCTCCGGCGGAGATGAGGTCAGCTTCAACGAGACCCTGGAATGGATCACCTCCCGCGGGGAGCACTGGTTCGATGAGCACCGGGTCCAGCGCGTGCATTCCCTGGACCCCGCCCGCGGAATCTGGGCCATCGACCTGACCACCGAGCTCACCAACGTCTCCACCGGAACCCTGCCGCTGGGCAGTCCGACGACGGCGGGGCGCCCCAACGCCGGATACACCGGCTGGTTCTGGCGCGGCCCCCGGTCCTGGAGCGGCTGCCAGGTGGTGAACTCCAACGGGGCCGAAGGGGAGGAGAACACCATGGGCCAGGTGGCCGACTGGGTCGCCTTCTCCTCGGAGCACGACGACCTCGACGGCGGCGGCACCATCATGGCCTTCGCCGGCACCTCCGAGTGCGCCGGGACCCAGCTGCCGCCGATCAAGTGGTTCACCCGCACCTCGATCTTCGCGGTGGCCAGTCAGTCACCGGCCTTCGATGAGGAGATCCAGCTCCAGGCAGGCGCCACCCTGCGACTGCACCACCGCTTCGTCTTCATCGCCCGGGTCCTGACATCTCAGGAGCGGAACCAGATCGGACAGGAGTTCGCGCTCTGATGAACCACCAGACACCGGCGCACACACCGGGGCAGGCCCCGGCACAGACACCGGGGCAGGCCCCGGCACAGACACCGGGGCAGGCCCCGCCGTCCCGCTCGCTGCCACGGTTCCCCGGTGGGACCTCGCTGAGCCAGCTGTGTGTCTATGACTGGGAGACCTCCGATGGGCTGCATGGCGGATCGCCGCATCTGCACACGCTCTCCACCGAGGCCTATGTGGTGACCTCAGGTCGCGGAGAGGTCCACACCATCAGCGCTGCCGGTCCGGCCGTCGATGAGCTCGCCGCCGGTTCGCTGCTCTGGTTCACCCCGGGCACGGTGCATCGACTGGTCAACCACGACCAGCTTCAGATGCAGGTCATCATGTCCAACGCCGGACTGCCCGAGGCCGGGGATGCGGTGCTGACCTTCCCCGAGGAGATCCTTGCCGATCCGCAGCGCTACCGCGACGCCGTCGCGCTGCCCGCCGAGGCCGATCAGGACGGTCGGGCCGAGGCGGCGCGGGCCCGGCGGGACCTGGCCATCGAAGGCCATCGGCAGCTGCTGAGCAGGATAGAGGTCCAGGGGCCACAGGCCATGCAGCATTTCCACGCGCTCGCCGTGGGCCTGGTCCGTCCGCGGGTGAGGGACTGGCAGCAGATCTGGGAGCGCAGCGTCGAGGCCGAGACCGAACGCACCAGGGCGCAGCTGCTCGCGCTGGGTGCCGGGAACGGCGCGCATCTTCAGGAGGCAGCGGTCATCCGAGGCGAACCCCGTCCGGAGCCCCGGCTGTGGGGAATGTGTGGGCGGCTGCAGACCTGGACCGGAGCGGGCCCCGAGCAGCACTGACCCAGACTCAACCGGACTCAACCCGTTTCAGCCGGACCCGAGCACACGCGGCGTCAGCGGACTCCGCGCGCAGCCAGCGCTTCGGCGGTCTCCTCGGCATGACGCAGGCTCATCACCAGCAGCGGCAGCACTGTGGCGCGCGGGGTGGGACGCATTCCGCGGGCCCGCTGCGCCTCGCGGATGTCGGCGTAGAAGGACAGGATCAGCGGCACCGAGCGGATGGTCAGGGACAGGGCCAGGGAGATCCGTTCCGCACTGAGTCCCAGGCGCAGCAGCAGCGGATCCACCGGTCGCAGGAGACGCTCAAAGCTGGAGAGGATGTCCGAGGTGGCGGTGGTCAGCGTGAACAGGGCGGCCATCAGCACCACGGCAAGCACCCGCGCCACGTTGAATCCCGTCTCTGCGGGGGTCAGGAAGATCAGCTGGGGGATGGTCAGCACCAGAGCCAACCATTTGAGCCGCCAGAGCTGGGCCAGCAGGCCCCGGAGTCCGATCCCGGAGAGCAGGAAGCCGGTGAGGGTGAGCGCCCATATTCCCAGCAGCACCGCGAGGTTTTCACGAAAGATCGAGGCGATGAGGGCCGCCAGGAAGATTCCGAGGAATTTCGCCCCCACCGGCAGCCGGTGCAGGTACGAGGTGCCCGGCTGGTAGAGCGGGATCACCGGGGCGCCCCCACGGTGGGCGTGACCCTCAACGGCGGTGTCCTCGGCCGCGTCACCGCCGACGCCTGCGCGCGTGGGTGAACGGTGCCGGGTAGGCGCGAGCCAGGGAATGGGTCAGCGTCACCGCGATCGCGGCCTTGATGGCATCACCGGGGAGGAACGCGAGGTTGATCAGCGCGGCCTGTTCCAGGCTGAGTCCCATCTGGAATGCCATCACCGGAAGCCCGCAGGCGTAGACGACCACGATCCCGCCGAGCACCGTGCCCAAGATGGTGCGCCAGACGCGCAGCGGCCAGGAAGCCTGGGTGATCAGTCCCACCAGGAAGGCTCCGGGGATCCAGCCCAGCGCGAAGCCGGCGCTGGGACCGGCGAAGGCCCCCAGGCCGCCGGAGCCGTGAGCCAGCAGCGGCAGTCCGGCTGCGACCAGCACGTGGAGCAGCACGATGGCCCCGGCTCCGCGCCACGGTCCCAGCACGGCACCGGCCAGCATCACTCCGAGCGTCTGCAGCGTGATCGGGACCCCGCCGGCCAGAGGGATGGCGGGGAGCTGGCCCAGCACCGCGACCAGGGCCGCGAACATCGCCATCTGGGCGATGCTGCGCACCCCGGTGCTGGGCGCGGCGGGCGCAGCACCACCGGAGGATCCTGGGGCGGGGGATGGGGCAGTTGATGCGGAAGTCGCAGAGGATCTGTTGAACACCGTTCAAATATAGCGCCTCAGATCGCCTGTCGTCCGCTGGCGGCAGATTACCGGGTAATCTCCAGCTGAGCCGGGGCCATGGCGCTAGAATATTGAGGGACTCGTCTCTGATGGGACCGGCCGGACAGCCGTGACCTGCGGGGACAGACGATGAGACATCCACCCGAGCACCGATAGGAGTGCGGTCACACATGTCCAACCCCATATTCAACACCGGTGCCTTCCCTGATCAGTTCAGCGAGAAGAAGCGCGAGCGGCGCCGGTTCTACATGAACGATCAGGGCGTGACGGAGCAGTCGCGCCAGAGCCCCTCCCAGGGCCAGCCCTTCGCGGCCCAGTACGGCATGCCCGGCCAGCAGGCCGGCGGTGCGGGCGCGGATCAGCTGAACCGCCAGTACAACCTGCCTGACGCCGCGGGCTCGCAGGGTGCGGCGATGACCTATGACGACGTCATCCGCAAGACCGTCACCAGCTTCGCCGTCGTGCTGCTCGGCGCGGCCGGAGCCGTGGCGCTCGGTCTGGTGATGCCCGGCGCGATCATGGGGCTGGCGCTGGTCGCCGCCCTGGCTGGCTTCGGTCTCGGCCTGGCCAATGCGTTCAAGAAGGAGCCGAACCCGGCCCTGATCCTGGCCTACTCGGCCACCCAGGGCTTCTTCCTCGGTGCCTTCACCATGGTCATGGAGGCCATGTTCCCCGGGATCGCCGTTCAGGCGGTCATGGCCACACTGGCAGTCTTCGGCACCGTGCTGGCGCTGTTCAAGTCCGGCAAGGTCCGCGCCACCCCGAAGCTGAACAAGATGTTCTTCGTCGCGATCATCGGCTACGCGGTGTTCTCGCTGATGAACTTCGGTCTTGTGATGTTCACCGACATCGGCATGTTCGGTCTGCGCGCGGGCTGGATGGGTGTCGCCATCGGCGCCTTCGCCATCCTGCTGGCCACCTATTCCCTGGTCATGGACTTCACCAACATCCAGGAAGGTGTGGAGGCCGGTGTCTCGCAGAAGTACGGCTGGGCCGCCGCCTTCGGACTCACCGTCTCCCTGGTGTGGCTCTACATCGAGATCCTTCGCGTGATCGCGATCCTGCGCTCGATGACTGAATAGGAACACCCGAGAACCGAGTCCTTCCCACGCCGCCGAGCGCCGAGGAACTGACTTCCCGCAAGAGACGACGGGCCCGCCCGATGCCGCTAGCATCCGGCGGGCCCGTCGTCGTTTCACCCCCTGGTTGCCATGGCAGGATGTAGCAATGAACACTGTTGAAAAGCTCGAGCTGATGGAAGAGGACGTCCCTCCCCGGATGGCCGAGGAACAGCGAATCCAGGACGACGTGCCCTGGGGCATCCGGATCGCTGCCGCCTGGTCCTGGCGCGTCATCATCATCCTGCTCTTCGCGGGCGTGCTGATCTGGCTGCTCAGCCACATCTCGCTGCTGCTGATCCCGCTGCTGGTGGCCGCCCTGCTGGCCACGCTGCTGCGCCCGCTGCACAACGTCTTCGTGAAGTGGAAGTTCCCGCGCGTACTCGCCGCGATCACCACGCTGCTGGTGCTCATCGGCTTCGTCGCCGGGCTCCTCACCCTCGTCGGCCAGCAGCTGGTCACCGGCTTCGCCGAGATGGCGACCCAGGTCGAGGAGGGCCTCTTCGAGCTGGTCGCCCTCGCGGAGGAGACCGCCGCAGGCTTCAACATCGAGATCTCGACCGAGCAGATCAACCAGGGCCTGGAAGAAGGCCTGACCTACCTGCAGGACAACTCCGACGCGATCCTGGGTGGAGCCATGGCGCTGGGCTCCACCGCCGGCAACATCGTGGTCGGCGGCATCCTGGCCCTGTTCACGCTGATCTTCTTCCTGGCCGATGGCCGCAAGATCTGGGACTTCCTGGTCTTCTTCGCCCCCGGCAAGCACCGCCCCGCCATCCACGGGGCCGGGCGCCGCGGCTGGACCGCGCTGGGCTCCTATATGCGCGTGCAGGTCTTTGTGGCCGGGGTCGACGCGGTGGGCATCGGCGTCGGTGCGGCTCTGCTGGGCGTGCCACTGGCGCTGCCGGTGGCCGTGCTGGTCTTCCTGGGCTCCTTCATCCCGATCGTCGGCGCCGTGGTCACCGGCGCCGTCGCCGTGATCCTCGCCCTGGTGGCCAACGGACTGGGCAATGCGCTGCTGATGGTCGGCGTGGTGCTGCTGGTCCAGCAGATCGAGTCCAACATCCTGCAGCCCATCGTGATGGGCAAGGCAGTGCGGCTGCACCCGCTGGCAGTGATCCTCGCGGTGACCGCCGGCACCACCTTGCTGGGCATCGTCGGCGCGCTCTTCGCCGTGCCGGTCCTGGCCTTCGTCACCCGAGCCACCCGATACCTCGTGAAGGAGGAATGGCGCGGCGACCCTGAGGCCAAGGCGATGGAGAAGCTGGAGAAGGAGGAGGCGGTCAGACGCGCCGCCCAGAAGGAGGTCCAGGAGGCCGAGGAACAGGCCTCGCTGGCGAACATCACCCGACGGTTCAAGGAGACCATCCCCGGGCTGGATCCGGAGCGGCGTGGATTCGGGCGCCGTGGGGACTCCTCCGAGGCTCAGGTGACCCGCACCGAGACGCACACCGCTGCCGGCACCCGCCCGCATCCCGATGCCGAGGAGACTGACCACGGCAGAGGAGCGCAGTCGGGAACAGAGACTCGAACACAGACCCGAGACGACACCCGGTCTGAGGATGGGGGCACAAGAGAATGACACAGATCCAGCACCACTCCGAGGCGGAGGACCGCCCGGGCGCCCAGCTGAGCGTGCAGCTCGAGGACATCGAAGCCGCTCAAAAGCTGCTCTCTGACATCATCGTGTGCACCCCGATGGAGCACTCCCGTGCGCTGGGCCGCCTGGTGGGGGCCACCGTGCACCTGAAGGCCGAGAACCTTCAGCGCGCCGGCTCCTTCAAGGTGCGCGGGGCCTATGTGCGCATGGCGCGGCTCTCCGAGGAGGAGAAGTCTCGCGGCGTCGTCGCAGCCTCCGCGGGCAATCACGCCCAGGGCGTGGCCCTGGCGGCGAAGAAGCTGGGCATCACCGCGAAGATCTACATGCCGCACGGTGTGGCGCTGCCGAAGCTGGCCGCCACCCGGGACCACGGCGCAGAGGTCATCCTGCACGGCTCCAACGTGGACGAGGCCCTGGCCGAGGCGCAGCGACACTCGGATGAGACCGGCTCGGTCTTCATCCACCCGTTCAACAACACCGACGTCGTCGCCGGACAGGGGACCATCGGCCTCGAGATCCTGGAGCAGGAGCCCGAGGTCGACACCGTGATCATGGGCATCGGCGGTGGCGGCCTGCTGGCCGGCTCCGCCGTGGCGATCAAGCAGCAGGCCGCGAGGCTGGGCCGAGAGGTCAGGATCATCGGCGTCCAGGCCGAGAACGCCGCCGCCTACCCGCCCTCGCTCGCAGCCGACGCGCTGGTCCCGATCAAGGGGGTGCGCACCATCGCCGACGGGATCGCCGTGGGCCGTCCCGGCGAGATCCCGTTCGAAATCATCAAGGACCTGGTCGATGAGGTCGTGACGGTCAGCGAGGACGCGATCGCCCGGGCGCTGATCTTCCTGCTGGAGCGCTCCAAGATGGTCGTGGAGCCCGCAGGTGCCGTGCCGGTGGCCGCGCTGATGGAGGGCAAGCTCACCGAGCTGGGCATCGAGTCCAAGAACGTGGTGGCCGTGCTCTCCGGCGGAAACATCGACCCGATGCTGATGCTGCGCGTGATCCAGCACGGCCTCTCCGCCGCCGACCGGTTCCTCACCGTGAAGCTGATGTTGAAAGATCTTCCCGGCGAACTGGCCACGATCTCCCAGATCATCGCCGATGCCGACGCGAACGTCACCGGGGTCGACCACAGCCGGATCGGAGGTGCGCTCTCCATGGGGGAGGTCTCGATCGTGATCAACATGGAGACCAAGGGTGCCGAGCACTCCGAGCGTGTGCTCAACCGGCTGCGCGCCCAAGGCTACGAACCCATGGTCCCGCAGCACTGACGCCAGCGGCCCGCTGGGCCGGCCCGGAAGCTCACCGCACAAGGACGGCGGCGGCCCCCACCCTGAGGAGTCTCAAGGTGGGGGCCGCCGCCGTCGTGTTGCTGGGTGTGGCTCTCAGCCGCCGAAGGGCTCGGCGGAGAGGATCTCCACCGGGATGTCCTTGCCGTTGGGCGCGGAGTAGCTGAGCTTGTCTCCGGGCTTGGCGCCGTTGATCGCCTCGCCGATGGGGGAGCGCTCGGAGTAGACCTCGAGGTCGGTGTCTCCGGCGATCTCGCGGTTGCCGAAGAGGAACTTCATGGTGTTGCCCGCGATCTTGGCCTCCACGAGCATTCCGGGCACCACGGTGTCACCGGTGGGAGCCTCGCCGACATAGGCGTTCTCCAGCA
This sequence comes from Nesterenkonia aurantiaca, assembly GCF_004364585.1. GTDB lineage: Bacteria > Actinomycetota > Actinomycetes > Actinomycetales > Micrococcaceae > Nesterenkonia > Nesterenkonia aurantiaca. Next base: position 137,039 of record NZ_SOAN01000003.1, read on the forward strand.
GGTCCTTGAGGTAGCGGATGCGCGCCTCAGCCTTGCCCTGCTCCTCCTTCGCGGCGTGGTAGCCGCCGTTCTCCTTGAGGTCTCCCTCTTCGCGGGCAGACTCGATGCGGTCAACGATCTCCTGGCGACCGGGTCCGCTGAGGTGCTTGAGCTCGCCTTCCAGCCGATCGTAGGCCTCCTGGGTCAGCCACTGAGCGTTCTCGTCGATCTCGGGGGTGTGCGTTGACACGGTTCATCTCTCCTTATTCATGCAAAGACCCCGCCGGAGGTCGGCATGGTGCTTCGGCCCTTCAGCCCGGAACATGCCTCGGCGGGGTGTTGATGCGTTCCCCACATGCTAGTGGGGGTGCTCCGGATTCTCAATCAGGACCGTGGCTATTCTTCGGAACTGGCCCCAGCTTCCGCGACAGGCGCGGGAAGGAAGCCTGCTCCGCTGAAGGCTGAACGCGCCTGTTCCCCGGCGAGTATCCCGAAGAACTCATTGGCAGCTCCAGGGCTCTGCGGATCGGCGAGCACTCCCGCCCAGACCTGCGTGGTGCTGTGCTGGAACTGCGGGATCTCGAAGGTCTGCAGCGGTGCGTCCTGGGCCAGCACGTCGGTGACATAGGCCAGAGCAACATCGCTCTCGCCCTGGATGAGGTTCTGCAGGGCGCTCTCCGGCTCAGCGGAGAAGCCGGCACGAGCGACGCGGGAGTCTTCGTGCTTCAGGTCCAGATCGAAGTCGCCGGAGAGTTCGGTGATCTGCTCGGTGCAGGGAGCGTCCCCGGTGCAGGTGCTCACCCTCAGCTCGGAGGAGCGGGCGGAGAAGTCCTCGAAATCCAAGATGTCCGAGGGGTTCTCCGCCGTGGCGACCAGCACCAGGCGGTTGCTCGCCATCGGGAGCGGATCACCCTCGATGCTGCCCTGACGCCTGAGCGCCTGCATCTGCTCCCGTGAGGCGGTGAGCACGAGGTCTGCCTCGTGCCCGGAATCGATCCTGCGCTGTAGCGCCTCGGCGTCGAGGTACTCCACCTGGGTGGAGACGCCGCTCTGCCGTTCTTGAAGGTCTGCATCGAGCGCCTGAAGCGCGGGTGCCGTGGAAGGTGCCGCGAGTACGTTCACGCTGCGGCCCTCGTCTGTGTTGATCCCTGCCGCAGAGCCGCAGGCGCTGAGCACGAAGGCTGCGACGAAACAGAGCAGCAGCACGAGCGCGATCACGCCGCGGAGGCGGAAGAAGAGAGAGTCGGGTTTCATGGACAGGCCCCTATGAGGGTGTGGAGCCCGTCTGCTAGAGCTCTATGGGTGATGCAAGTCGTGCGCGGCGGTCATTCGAGCTGCCAGCAGGAGTCCACCACTCCGGTGACTCCGCGGGACTCGGTCCGCAGATCGGTGCGGTAATACTCGCTGCGATCTCCTGGGCTTGACCCCTCGTGGGGACCGATGGTGACCACCCGTGCTCCGACGACCGCGTAACTATTGTCCAGCACGTGGATCATGCATTGAACCGTAGCATCCTGGTCCTTGGAGACTTCGAAGTCTACCGAGGCCTCGGTGTCGGAGGTGATCGTGTAGCCGACGTCGTTGTGGGTGAGCTGACCGACCGCGTTGCCAAGGGTGAAGTAGACGATCGCGCCGAAGGCCAGAACCAGTGCGCCGAGGATCATCCAGCGCTGAGACTTCGCCGACACGCTGCGCCTCGGGGCGCCGTAGCGGGACTCCAGCTCGGTGGAGGCAGCGGCGTCGGTGGTGCTGGACTCAGTCATCAGGACTATTCTAGGTGCTTATGCAGAGCTCACACCGCACCTTCTCCCAGAAGTCCTTACCGGACCGCACCACCCGCTCCTCGGGTCCGTTGAATTCCCGCGCCGGGCACGCCGGCGGCGCCCATCATGGCGACGGCGGAAGCCCCGAGGTCGGTGCCGGGATCAGTGCCGAGGTGGTCGCGGCGGCGGTAGACGGCGCCAAGGCGCAGAGCCTTCCGAGATCCTCCGGTCTGCGCATGCTGGCCGTGCATGCCCACCCCGATGACGAGTCCTCCAAGGGTGCCGCCATGATGGCGGCCTATGCGGCCGCCGGGGCTGAGGTCATGGTGGCCACCGCCACCGGAGGCGAGCAGGGCGACCTGCTGAACCCCGAGGCCGGCGAGATCCTGCAGACCCACCGTGACCTCCCCGGCGTGCGCCGGATGGAGATGGCCGAGGCGGCCAAGGCGCTGGACATCTCCCATGTCTGGCTGGGCTTCGCCGACTCCGGGCTGCCTGAGGGGGACCCGACACCGCCGCTGCCCTTCGGCAGCTTCGCGACGCTGCCCCTCGAGCAGGCCGCCGCTCCACTGGTGCGCCTGATCCGCCGCTTCCGGCCGCATGTGATCCTCTCCTACGACGAGGTCGGCGGGTACCCGCACCCGGATCACATCATGAGCCACAAGATCACCGTGGAGGCCTACCGGACCGCCGGAGACCCCACGCGGTACCACGGCCTCGGCGAGGCCTGGGAGCCACAGAAGCTCTACTACGACCGCGCCTTCAACCCAGGACGGTTCGAGGCGATCCACAAGGCCCTGGTCGAGGCCGGGCACAAGTCCCCCTATGAGGATCGGCTGCTGCGCTTCCGGGATGGGTCGATTCCATGGATGACCGAGCATGAGGTCACCACCCAGATCCCGGTGGGCACCTTCCTGGAGCATCGCGACCGCGCACTGCGCGCCCACCGCACCCAGGTCGAGCCCGACGGCTTCTTCTTCGCCACCCCGAACGACTTCCTGCGCGAGGTCTGGCCCTACGACGACTACGTCCTGGTCGATTCCCGGGTGGAGACGCAGCTGCCGGAGCAGGACCTGTTCAGCGGTCTGCGCTGAGGTCTCGGTTCCTCGCTGGATTTCTACAACGCGTAGACTTGACTCACCGGTCGCCCTCGGCGGCTGCCGGATAAGCCCGGTCCATCAGGACTGACGACGTTCAAAGGCAGAGACACCTGTGGTTCTAATTCCCTCGGTCAACAACCCGTGGCCAGGTGGGGGCGGCGGTGACGCCCCCGAGCTCCGTCCAGGGCTGGAAGAGGCTGACATCACCCCGGGGATCGAAGGCTTCCTCTTCACCGCCCTGGTCGTGGTGCTGCTCATCGTGGTGGTCCGTGACCTGGTCAAGCGCATGCGCCGGATGAAGTACCGGGCGCAGGTGGAGGCCGAGTACGGCGAGGACGAGGCGGAGTTCCCCGGCGAGATCACCGAGGCCGAGATCTCAGCCTCCCAGCAGCGCTCCCGCGATGCCGCGGCCGAGGCCCGCTTCGGCCCGGCGCCCACGACCCCGCCCACCGAGAACGAGTCCCAGCCCCCCCGCCCGCTGAGTCGGGCCCCTCTTCCCCCTCTCGTTGAGGGGCTGATTCTGCGAGCAGTTGAGTGGGTTTCGGGGACTGAATACCCGGAGATTCCGCCCCTCAACGTGTGGGTGGGGTGTCCTACACTGTCGCCATGGTGACAACCCTTCCTCATGGATCCTGGCCGTCGACGATCTCTGCCGAACAGCTGGCGGTGGGCGGCAACCGGCTGGGCTCCCCACAGTGGGTCGGTGCCCAGCTCTGGTGGAGCGAGTCCCTCGCCGCCGAGGGCGGCCGACAGACCATCGTGCGGACCGATGCAGACCCGCTGGCGGCCGCGGAGCATGACGACGACGCGGCTCGCCGGACCCCTGCCGCGCGCGCCCGCACCGTGAGTGTGCTGCCGGCCCCGTTCAACGCCCGGTCCCGGGTCCACGAATACGGCGGCTCCTCGTGGATCGCGCTGCCCGCCGGCCCGCCGGCCTCGACAGCCCCGCCCCTCGGCGCCGTCCCGGAGCAGGCCGGCTCCCAGCAGTCTGGTTCCCGGGATCCGCTGGTGTTGTTCGTGAACTTCACCGACCAGCGGGTCTACGCCTTCGTCGAGGGCGCGACCCCGCAGCCGATCAGTCCGGTGGGTGCCGAGATCCCCGCCGCCGGCGGACCCTCGCTGCGCTGGGCGCAGCCCACCGCGGTCTCTCTCGCCGACGGCACCATGGAGGTGTGGTGGATCTGCGAGGAACACCTCGGGGGTGAGGACTCAGCGGGCGCGGCGCGCATCGAACGCTATATCGCGGCGCTTCCGCTGGACGGTTCGGCCGCCGAGGACCAGCTTGCGGTGCGCAAGGTGACCCCGTCCTCGCGGTTCGTCGCACACCCGCAGCTCTCACCGGATGGGACCCAGCTGGCCTGGATCTCCTGGGAACACCCGCAGATGCCCTGGGACGGCACCGCGCTGCACGTGGGCCAAGTCGCCGGCGGGATCGTGGTCGAGGATCAGGTCCTCGACGGCGGCCCCGAGGTCTCGGTGCTGCAGCCCCAGTGGCGTCGCGACGGGGAACTGCTCTACCTCAGCGACCGTTCCGGGTGGTGGAACCCCTGGACGGTGCAGACCGGGACTCAGCTCAGCGCTCCAAACGGCGCCGCGTCCCACGGCGCCGCGTCCCACGGCGCCGCTTCGGCTGGCGCCGCCCCGGCAGAGACGCCGCGCCAGCTGCTGGTCGATGAGCAGGAGTACGCCGGGCCGCTCTGGCAGCTGGGCCAGCGCTGGGTCACCCCGATCGACGCCGATCACGCCCTGTGCGTCCATGGAACCGCCACCGACTCGCTGGGCGTGCTGAACCTGCGTGACGGCACGGTCTCGCCGGTCGCGCTGCCGCATACCGCCATCTCCGGGGTGAGCCTGCGCGAGGACGGCGCACTCGCGCTGCATGGCTCCTCGAGGACCGAGTTCCCCGCGATCAGTGCGGGTCAACTCGTGGTGACCGAGGGGCAGTGGACGGTGGAGAGCCTCGACGTCGTCCGCTCCTCCCGACAGGACGCTCCCGACCCCGGGCTGCTGCCGGTGCCCGAGCCGATCACGGTGCACGACGCCTCAGGGCAGGAGATCCATGCGGTGCTCTACCGGCCGCGCCAGGAGGGATTCGCAGCTCCGGCGGGTGAGCTGCCACCCTTCATCGCCCAGGTGCACGGCGGGCCCACCGGCCAGGCCGCCGTCGGACTCTCACTGGGAATCGCCTACTACACCTCGCGCGGACTCGGCGTGGTGGACATCAACTATGGCGGATCCACCGGTTTCGGCCGGGCCTACCGCGAACGGCTCAAGGGCCAATGGGGCGTGGTGGACGTGGAGGACACCGTCGCGGTCATGGAACACCTGGTGAGGGAAGGGATCGCCGATCCGCGTCGGCTGGGGATCGAGGGCGGCAGTGCCGGGGGATGGACCACCCTGGCCTGCCTGACCCGCACCGAGACCTTCGCCGCAGGGGTCTCCAGCTTCGGGGTGGCTGATCTGGTCGCGCTGGCCGAGGACACCCACGACTTCGAGTCCCGCTACCTGGATGGGCTCGTCGGCCCTTACCCGGAGGCCGCAGCGATCTACCGCGAGCGGGCGCCGCTGAACCATGTGGACACCCTGAGCTGCCCGGTGCTGCTGCTTCAGGGCGACGAGGACCCGATCGTCCCGCCGAACCAGGCCGAGATGTTCCGCGATGCGCTCGCGGCGAAGTCCATCCCGCATGGGTACCTGCTCTTCGCCGGGGAGCAGCACGGGTTCCGCAAGGCCGAGAACATCATCACCAGCTTCGAGGCTGCGCTGAGCTTCTACGGCCAGATCTTCGGCTTCGAACCTAAGGGGATCCCACACCTGCAGCTGAGCCGCTGACCCCTCCCTGACGTTGAGGGGCGGATTCCACGAGCAGTTGAGTGGGATCAAGGCCTCAGATGCGCGGAGATTCCGCCCCTCAACGCGGGTGGGGGGACGCTCGACGCCGGGTCGCGGGTGCGCGAGACTGGACGGATGGGACATCGCCTTGCTGAAAGCTCTTCGCTGTACCTCCGATCCCACGCGGAGAACCCCGTGGACTGGCACCCCTGGGGGGCCGCGGCCTTCGCCGAGGCGCGACGACGCGACGTCCCGGTCTTCGTCTCGATCGGCTATGCGGCCTGCCACTGGTGCCACGTGATGGCGCGCGAGTCCTTCGCGGACCCGGTGCTCGCGGCGACGCTGAACCAACGATTCGTCGCGATCAAGGTGGACCGCGAGGAGCACCCCGATGTCGATGACACCTATATGGCCGCCACCCAGGCGATGACCGGGCAGGGCGGCTGGCCGATGAGCGTCTTCACCCTCCCCGACGCCCGGGTCTTCCACGCCGGCACCTACTTCCCTCCCCGCCGGGTGGGCCAGGTCCCCTCCTTCGCCGAGGTCCTCGACGCCGTCCACCAGGCCTGGACCGAGCGCCGCAGCGAGGTCGAGACCTCCGCGGGCAAGATCGCCGAGTCCCTCGGGGCTCAGCGCCGGCAGCAGGCGGGACTGGCCACGACGGTCCATGCCCTGGACGACGGCGCACCCATCGACGGCGCGGATACCGATCCCGCGCGCATCGACCCCTCACGCATCGAATCCGCGGAGCTCGACGGCCTCGTGGACGACGCCCTGCGGGTGCTGGGTGACCAGGAGGACCCGGTCCACGGCGGCTTCGGCTCCGCGCCGAAGTTCCCTCCCTCCCCGTTGCTGGGCTTCCTGCTCGAGGAGTCCGTCTGGGACCCCGGCTCCGCGGCGGCCGGGTTGGCGCTGCGAACGCTGGAGACCCTGGGCCGTTCTGCGCTCTTTGATCAGGTCGAAGGCGGCTTCGCGCGCTACGCCACCGACCTCGCCTGGGCGCTGCCGCACTTCGAGAAGATGCTCTACGACAATGCCCAGCTCATCGGGCACTACGCCCGGCTCAGCAGGCACCCCGCCGTGGACGAGGTCTCTCGTGGACGCGCCGAACGTCAGGCTCGACTCAGCATGGACTGGCTCACCGAGCGGATGCTGCTGCCGGACTCGGGGCTGCTGGCCTCCTCGCTCGACGCCGACACGGTCGACACCTCCGGTCAGCACAGTGAGGGCGCCACCTACCTTTTCTCCGACGACGAGCTGAACGAGGCCGCCGGGGCTGCCGGCCTGGGGGAGGAGCAGGCCCAGCAGCTGGTGGCGCTGAACCGCGGCGTCCCCGCCGACGAGCAGTCGATCACGCAGGGCGCCCCGCTGCACATCAGCGCGCAGACTCCGCGCACCCTGCACTTCGATGCCCCGCTGACCGGTGCCCAGACTCAGCTTATGGAGCAGGTGGCGCCGGAGCTGCGCCGTCGTCGGCGGCTGCGGGATCAGCCGGCCCGGGATGAGAAGGTCGTGGCGGCTTGGAACGCCCAGGCGATCACCTCGATGGCGACGGCCGCGGCGCTCTGGGACGATTCTGCGCTGCTGGCCCAGGCCGAGGCGCTCGCCGAACGGCTCTGGCAGATCCACGTGACGAGTGAACCCGGCGAGGATCCGGCGGCCGAGTCCGCTGCCCTCCACCAGGCCGGTGGGGTGCGCGTGCAGCGGATCTCCTATGCCGGGGTGCCCGCCGCCGAGCTCGGCGGCCTCGCCGATCACGCGCATCTGGCGGTGGCCTGCTTCCAACTCAGCTCGGCCGGCGCCGACGCCGAGTGGGTGCGCCGCGGCGCCGCCGTGCTGGGTCAGATCCTGCGAAGCTTCGTGATCCGCGAGGGCGGGGAGATCCAGCTGTTGGAGAGCTCGGATGCCGAAGGGCTGCTCACCGCCGCGCAGCAGGGCCCGCTGCTGGCCACCCCGCTGGACGGACCCGAGCCCAGCAGCGTCGCCGCCCTGGCCCAAGCGCTGCAGATGGCCGAGGCGCTGGAGCTGCTGGGTGCCGAGGACCTCAGGCCGGGGATGATCCTGCAGCACGTGAAGCTCGCCTCCGCCAAGGCGCCCACGGTGATCGGGGCCTCCATGCTGGTGGCGCGCCGCGCGGGACGGCAGTCCCCGGCGTTCCGGTTCCTCGCCGGCACCGCGGCGGACCTGGCTCAGGTGCGCCGGGCCGGGGCGCTTCATGGGGTGCCGGTGGAGCCGGTTGCCGCCGAGACCGTGCAGCCGGAGGCCGGGCTGAAGCTCAGCGTATGCCTCAACGCCGTGGGCGCGATGGTCTGCCTGCCTCCGGTGGGTTCACTGGACCAGGCGCTGGCCGCGCTGCGCGGGTGAAGTCCGCGGCTGCGCAGCGAAGGCCTCAGTCCAGCAGGGCGAACATGATCGCGATGTAATGGCAGATGAACCCGATCAGCGTGCACGCGTGGAAGAGCTCATGGAACCCGAACCAGTGCAGCGAGATGTTCGGCCGCTTCAGCGCATAGAAGACCGCACCTACGATGTAGAACAGCCCGCCCACGCAGATCAGCGTGGCCGCGGCGACGTCGGCGGCGAAGAAGTCACCCAGGAACACCAGCGCCGCCAGGCCCAGGAGGACGTAGACCGGGGTGTAGAGCCAGCGCGGCGCATCGGTCCAGAACACCCGGAAGGCGACCCCGCCTATGGCCCCGGTCCAGACCGCCACCAGCAGGATCAGGTCGCGCGGTTCCGGGAGCAGCGCCAAGGTCAGCGGGGTGTAGGTCCCGGCGATGATCAGCATGATGTTGGTGTGGTCCAGGCGCTTGAGCACCCGTGCGGTGCGTGGTGACCAGGTGCCCAGGTGATAGGTCGCAGAGACCGCGAACAGCAGCAGCCCGGTGATCACATAGACCACCGAGGCCACGCGCAGGGTGCCGGGGGGAGCCAGAACGATCAGCACGATGCCCGCGCTCAGGGCCAGCGGCACCATCGCGGCGTGCAGCCAGCCGCGCATCCGCGGCTTCGGCGGCACCTCGGAATCGAAGAGCCGCTCCGCCGGGGCAGTGCTGCGGTGAGGAAGCTCGGTCTTATGCTCATGCGGGGCCACGGCACCAGTGTAGAGCCACAGGTGACCTGTCAGTAACATACTGTGTCACACGCCGCATCTGGACGCGCGCCGCCCCCGGGCGCAGATCCCAGGGCCGTCCCTTAGGGTGGGAATGGCCAACACTGCAGGAGGTCCCATGGGGCTGCGTTCTCTCGCCTATGCCGTCTATGAGCGGCAGATCAGCCGCGCGCTGCCGCAGAACCGGATCCCGCAGCACATCGGTGTGGTGGTGGACGGCAACCGTCGCTGGGCGAAGCTGGCCGGCACTCCGACTGCGGACGGTCACCTGGCGGGCGCGAACAAGATCGTGGAGTTCATCGACTGGTGCGCCGAGCTCGGCGTGCCCACGGTGACCCTCTACATGCTCTCCACGGACAACATGAGCAGGTCCGCCGAGGAGCTGGACCAGCTCATGGAGATCATCGCCGACACCCTCGAGCGGCTGTGTGAATCCCGGCCCGGCGGGCGCCCGGTGCGGGTCCACCCCGTCGGGCAGCCCGAGCTGCTGCCCGCCCCGCTGGCCGAGCGGCTGCGCTGCGTGGATGCCGAGCTTGCCCGGGCCGAGGAGGAGCCGGCCGTGCATGTCAACGTGGCGGTGGGCTACGGCGGGCGTCAGGAGATCGTGGACGCGGTCAAGGACCTGCTGCGTGACGCCGAGTCTCAGGGCCGCAGCATCAGCGAAGTGGCCGAGGAGCTGACCCCAGGCTCGATCGCCGACTGGCTCTACACCCGCGGCCAGCCCGACCCGGAGCTGATCATCCGGACCTCGGGGGAGCAGCGGCTCTCCGGCTTCCTGATGTGGCAGTCGGCCTATTCGGAGTTCTACTTCTGCGAGGCGCTGTGGCCCGACTTCCGCCGGGTGGACTTCATTCGTGCGCTGCGGGACTACGCACAGCGGCAACGGCGCTTCGGAAACTGACGCCGTTCCCCGCCGCAGCCGGTCGGCGTCATGAGCGTCCGGTCTCGAACTGTTTACCGTTTCGTCATGCCGATCTCATCGAAAACTACTGCCATGTAGTTCGATGCGGAGTACGCTTTGAAGTGTCAGAACACTGACCGGAGAGGCCCGATCGCGTATGCCGCAGGCATCACGGAGAAGGGGTCGGACCGGCCCCTCAGGGCCGAACCGACCACCCCTGAGAATCACAACGGGGACAGTTCAAGGTTCCGCCGCGAGTCGGAGACGCCACCAGGCGTCCGCCGTCGAGACTCGCGGACGGGACCTTCTGTGTTTCCGGATATGGAGAAACCGTGGCCTCCTCGCATGTGACCCCTGCAACCCCTGACTCCGTCGACAAGCACGAGCTCGAGAAGGAGATCGCCGGCGCACTGGCCCAGAAGTCCTACGTGATCGACACCTCGGTGCTGCTCTCGGATCCGAAGGCCTTCCTGAGGTTCGCCGAGCATGAGGTGATCCTCCCCGTCGTCGTCATCTCCGAGCTGGAGAAGAAGCGCCACGATGCCGAGCTGGGCTATTTCGCCCGCTCGGCGCTGCGACTCCTCGATGAGCTGCGCGTGAAGCACGGTGCGCTGAACCGACCGATCCCGCTCAATGACCAGGGCGGACGGTTGCTGGTCGAGCTCAACCACATCTCCTTGGAGGTGCTGCCGCAGGGCTTCCGCGGTTCCGACAACGACGCTCGGATCCTCGCGGTGGCGAAGAGCTTCGCCGACGAGGGCCGTGATGTCACCGTGGTCACCAAGGATCTGCCGATGCGGGTGAAGGCCTCCGCGATGGGGCTCGCGGCCGATGAGTACCGCAACGAATGGGTCACTGATTCCGGCTGGACCGGCCTGGCCGAGGTCAGCGCCAGCTCGGAACAGATCTCCCAGCTCTACGAGGGCGAGAAGATCGACCTCGAGGACGCCGAGCAGCTGCCGGTGAACACCGGGCTGGTGATCTCCTCGGACCGCGGCTCCGCACTGGGTCGGGTCAAGCAGAACGGAGCCTCACATAAATACGTCCAGGTGGTCCGGGGAGATCGAGAGGTCTTCGGGCTGCACGGACGCTCCGCCGAGCAGCGCCTGGCCATCGACATGCTGATGGACCCGGAGCTGGGCATCGTCTCGATGGGAGGTCGAGCCGGAACGGGGAAGTCCGCGCTGGCCCTCTGCGCCGGGCTCGAGGCCGTGCTGGAACGCGGAGAGCACAAGAAGATCATCGTGTTCCGCCCGCTCTACGCGGTGGGCGGCCAGGAGCTGGGATACCTGCCCGGCTCCGAGGCCGAGAAGATGAACCCCTGGGGACAGGCGGTCTTCGACACCCTCGGGGCGCTGGTCTCGGAGAACGCGCTGGAGGAGGTGATGCACCGCGGGCTGCTCGAGGTGCTGCCGCTGACCCACATCCGCGGGCGCTCGCTGCATGACGCCTGGGTGATCGTCGATGAGGCGCAGTCGCTGGAGAAGAACGTGCTGCTCACCGTGATGTCGCGGATGGGGCAGAACTCGAAGATCGTGCTCACCCACGACGTCGCTCAGCGCGACAACCTTCGGGTGGGCCGGCACGACGGGATCGCTGCGGTGGTGGAGATCCTCAAGGGCAACCCGCTCTTCGGGCATGTCACGCTGACCCGCTCGGAGCGTTCCCGGATCGCCGCGCTGGTCACGGAGCTGCTCGAGGACGTCTAGATCCTTCGCGGCTGAGCGTGCCCCGTCCGGCTCAGGTACCCGGGGCGCGCTCGGCCCGCCGGCCGATCGGATCTGCTCAGCCTCGCGCGATCCTCCTGCTGGCACGCTCGGCGCGCGCAGACCTGGTGAAGATGAAGGCGACGACGACGCCGGCCGCCGCCCCGGCCAGATGCCCGGACCAGGACACCCCGCCGGGGCTGATCGGGGTCATCCCGACGAGCATGCTCAGGCCATAGAGGAAGAGCACGGCCAGTGAGAACACCACCGCGAGGATCCGCCGCGTGATGAAGCCGAAGGCGACCAGGAAGGTCGCGAAGCCATAGATCACCGCGGACGCGCCGATGTGCAGTCGACCGCAGTCGAAACCCTCCGGGGCGTGGCAGATCCAGGGTGTGCCGCCGAGCCAGAGCAGCACCCCGGAGAGCAGCCAGATCACGGCGGTGATGCTGACGAACCGCCGGGTCAGCAGCGAGACCATGCCACCCAGAACCAGCCAGGACATCGAGTTGCTCAGGATGTGCCCGAGGCTGCCGTGCAGCAGCGGCATGAACAGGATCCCGAGCAGCCCGTCCACGTCGCGAGCCTGCAGGCCGAAGGCCCGGTTGAGCCAGTTCCCGGTGAAGACCATCACCAGATAGACCGCCCACATCCCGATCATGGGCACCACGACCGGCAGGAAGGTTCGGCCGAAGGTGGATCTCAGGTCCGAGCTCAGGGATCCCCAGGAATCCTCGGACTTGCTGCCGATCTGATCGCCCGCGCCGGATCGTTGGAACGCTCTGCTCATCACTCCATGCTACGCAGATGCCGGGGCTCGGTGTGCACCCTCGGTGGCCCGGCTTTCTGCGGTGTCCTACCATTGCCTTCAGGAGCTAACACCTAGCCCAAGCAACTATCGAGAGGCAGTGGCGTGACGGCCACTTCGAGGCGGGGATGTTGAAGGACCAAGACGGACATCAGGCAGATTCCCCCGGTCTCCGAACTGGCGGCTACTGGTACCAGGACACTCCGCATGCGCCGAGCTCCGTGGAGGTGCTGAACCTGCTGCGCAGGTACCGCGAGTCTGAGCGGAAGATGCGCTCGCGCACCCGGGATTCGATGCGCATGGGGGAGACGGATCTCCTCGCGCTGCGCCACGTGCTGCGGGCCCAGGCGGCGGGAGAGCTGCTGCGTCAACGGGACCTGGCCCGCGAACTGGACATCAGCGCCGCCTCGGTCAGCGTCCTGGTGGACCGACTGATCCGCGATGAATATGTCCGCCGCGTGCCGTTCCCCAGCGACCGCCGCTCGGTGGCGATCGAACCCACCATCGCAGGGGACCACGAGGTGCGCGAGACGCTCAGCGAGATGCACCGCCGGATGCTTGCGGCCGTGGAGGCGCTCACCGAGGCCGAACGCGCGGCCGCCGCGAAGTTCCTCAACGGACTCATCGCCAGCGTCGACTGAGCCCGACCGGTGAGCCCGGCCGGTGGGCCCGGCCGGTGGGCCCGGCCGGTGAGCCGAGCCGTGTGCTCCGCTCGGGCTGCGCGTCACTGTCTCGGTCCCCGGGGATCGGTTATTAGACTGAGGCTATGACCGAGAACACTACTGAGACCGAATACCGTATCGAGCGCGACACCATGGGCGAGGTGAAGGTGCCCGCCCAGGCCCTGTACCGCGCGCAGACCCAGCGCGCCGTGGAGAACTTCCCGATCTCGGGACGCACCCTGGAGCGCGCCCACATTGAGGCGCTGGCGCGGGTGAAGAAGGCCGCAGCCCGGGCGAACAAGGACCTCGGGGTGCTCGACGCCGAGCTCGCCGAGGCCATCGTCCACGCCGCCGAGCTGGTGGAGACCGGAGACCTCGACGAGCACTTCCCGATCGACGTGTTCCAGACCGGCTCCGGGACCTCCTCGAACATGAACACCAACGAGGTGCTGGCCACCCTGGCCAACCGCTACCTGGCGGAGAAGGGCTCGGACAAGGAGGTCCACCCCAACGACCACGTCAACGCCTCGCAGTCCTCCAACGACGTCTTCCCCACCTCCGTCCACGTGGCCGCCACCTCTGCGCTGGTCAACGATCTGCAGCCGGCCCTGGCGTACCTCGCCGAGGCCCTGGAGGCGAAGTCCGAAGAGTTCGCCTCCGTGGTGAAGTCCGGCCGCACCCACTTGATGGACGCCACCCCGGTCACCCTGGGCCAGGAGTTCGGCGGCTATGCCGCACAGGTCCGCTACGGCGTCGAACGCATCGACTCCGCCCTGCCGCGCGTGGCCGAGGTCCCCTTGGGCGGAACCGCCGTGGGCACCGGGATCAACACCCCGCTGGGCTTCGCCGAGAAGGCGATCGCCAGCCTCGCCCAGGACACCGGGCTGCCGCTGACCGAGGCCCGGGACCACTTCGAGGCCCAGGCCAACCGGGACGGGCTGGTGGAGGCCTCCGGGCAGCTGCGCAACATCGCCTACTCGCTGATGAAGATCAACAACGACCTGCGCTGGATGGGCTCGGGTCCGAACACCGGTCTCGGTGAGATCGCGATCCCGGACCTGCAGCCGGGCTCCTCGATCATGCCCGGCAAGGTCAACCCGGTGATCTGCGAATCCGCGATCCAGGTCTGCGCCCAGGTGATCGGCAACGACACCACCGTGGCGCTGTCCTCCACCAACGGCGCCTTCGAGCTCAACGTGGGCATCCCGGTGATGGCCGCGAACCTCCTGGAGTCCATCCGGCTGCTGAAGAACACCAGCTACGTGATGGCCGACAAGATGATCAAGGGCCTGACCGCCAACGAGGAGCGCGCCGCGTTCCTCGCCGCCGCGTCCCCCTCGGTGGTGACGCCGCTGAACAAGCACATCGGCTACGAGGCGGCCGCCGAGATCGCCAAGCACGCGGTGAAGAACAAGCTCACCGTGCGCGACGCCGTGATCGAGCTGGGCTACGTCGAGCGCGGCGACCTCACCGAGGCGCAGCTCGATGAGTCCCTGGACCTGATGAGCATGACCCGCCCCGGCTGATCCCCGTTCCGTTCCGTCCCAGGCAGTTGAGTTCTCCGGTCGATACGTACCGACCGGAGAACTCAACCAGCGGGGTGGGGTGGACTCAGCTGCGGAATCGGGCGGGGGCCTCGGCGTCCAGCGCCCAGTCGATGACCATCCGCTGATCGTCGCTGATCGGCTCCGGGAGCCGCGAGACGGGGAACCAGCCGACCTCGACGGACTCGTCATCGTTGACCCGGGCCTGTCCCGAGACGGGCTCCATCTCCAGCACCGTGTCCAGGTACCGGCAGGCGTCCCCATTGGGGTAGCGCACCAGCCCGGTCGCGAAGACCCCGGCCACCCGCACCGGACGGGCGATGACCCCGGTCTCCTCTTCGACCTCGCGGACGGCGCCGAGGGCCGGGTCCTCGCCTGGATCCAGGATCCCCGAGGTCACCGTCCAGGCTCCGTTGTCGGCTCGACGCACCAGCAGCACCTCGGTCTCGTGGTTCCCGGTGGCCCGGCGCAGCACCACACCCTGGGTCGCCGGGATCCAGAGCTCCCTGGTGCCGATGTCTTGACGCAGTTCCTTGATGAAGTCAGGGGTGGGCATGGGTTCAGCCTAGCGAGTCGCCGCCGCTGAGCATCAGCGCAACAGCGGTGCCCACCAGGAGAAACGGCCCGAAGGGAACCGCTGTCCTGGCCGTGCCTCGCCCGGAGACCAGCAGCCCCGCCGAGACCAGTCCGCCGAGCAGGAAGGACACCACGACGGCGGCCAGTACGGTGTCCCAGCCGAGGAGGCCGGTGTAGAGCCCCAGCACGACGGCGAGCTTCACGTCTCCCATGCCCAGTGCCGGCGGAGCGATCAGCCGCACGAGCAGGAAGAGCCCGCCCCAGATGAGTGCGGCAGCCAGGGCCCGCAGCGCGGCGAACGGGTCCCCCAGCAGCAGTGCCGTGGGCATCAGCAGGCCCAGCGCGATTGCGGCCCAGGGGTAGATGATGCGGTTCGGAAGCCGGTGTTCCCGCAGATCGATGAAGCTCAGCGAGATGGCGCAGACCACGAAGACGACCCCGCCGACCAGCAGCAACAGCCCCGCAAGGGCCTGGCCCAGCGATCCGGAACTCAGGAGCTCGGTGATGAACGCGATCACGGACCCACCCTAGGCGTCAGCCCCTCCGGAGGGAATGGGGCTGACCAACCTGGGGAGATTCAGCCGGCTGAGCCGAAGGTCAGACCTCGCCGATGCTGGTGACGACGTCGGCACGGCCCTCCGAGAGCCGGTAGGTCACCCCCATGACCGCGGTGCGACCCTGGGCCACGGCATCGTGGAGCACCCGGGAGTGATCCACGATCCGGTGCGCGGTCTGCTTCACATGTTCTTCGACGGTCTCATTGACACTGGTGATCCCCGCACGCTGCGCGGCCAGCACCGAGGGGGTGATGCGCTCCACCAGGCTGCGCACGAAGCCGGTGGGGGTGACCCCGGACTCGGTGGCCTGCAGCGCGGCCGAGACCGCGCCGCAGGAGTCGTGGCCCAGCACCACGATCAGCGGGACCTTGAGCTCGGCGACGCTGAACTCCAGGGAGCCGAGCACGGCGTCGTCGGTGACCTGACCTGCCGTGCGCACGACGAAGACGTCACCGAGGCCGACGTCGAAGATGATCTCGGCGGCCAGACGAGAGTCCGAGCAGCCGAAGATCGTGGCCACCGGGTGCTGGGACTCGGTGAGCGAGGAGCGGCGTGCGGCGTTCTGGTTCGGGTGCTTGGAGTCGCCGGCGACGAAACGGGCATTTCCGGCCTTGAGCAGCTCCCAGACCTCCGCAGGAAGCGGCTGGACGGGCGTGGTCGATGCGGTCATCCTGTGGAACCTCCGTTGTCGTCCTCTGTTTCTACCTCAACATCGATCGATGTCGCGACAGCTGCGAGGAAGGTCTCAAACTGCTCGGCCGTGGCATCGCCGCCGAGCACGATCGCGGTGCCGTCGATCGGGTTCTCCTCGGCCTCCAGGACGTAGTACTTCCACTGGTCATCCTCGCGCACCTCGAAGGTCAGCCCCTCGATGGTCTCCTCCCCGGTGGGCCCGAGCTGCCGGGTCGCATCGTTGACCCACGCCGGGTTGGGCTCATCGGTCTGCGCGAAGCTCAGGAAGCTCTCCTCGTCCACGGAGTACCCGACCTCCCAGGCGGTGACGCCGAGCTCGACGCGGTTCTCCCAGCGGGCGTAGTTCGCGGTCCACCCCTCGGGCACCTCTGGGGAGATGGCGGTGAAGTCCGCGACGTCGCTGGTCCACCCCGCCGCCTCCGCGACATCGACGTCCGGAGTGAAGGCGACGTCGCGCTCGGGTCGCAGTCCCGTCACGGCGAAAACCGCGAGCAGGGTGATGGCCACCGTGATCACGACGCCGATCAGGGGCTGGCGCAGACGCTTCGCCTGGGACTGCGTCAGCTGCGGAGTGGGGGCTTCTTCTGGCTCGGTCACCTCTCTATTGTGTCACCGTGGACTGACATGCCCGGGTCCGTGACTCGATGCCGCGTCCGTGCTCGCGGCTATGATGGCGGCAGGGCCGGCGACGAGGCCGGCCAGAAGCCGAGACGACAAGGTGGCCCAAGCCCATGAACGATTCTTCGCAGCACCGCGGGACACGCTCCGACGACGGCTCGTCCCAGGACTTCTCCCATCTTTCGGCACGACTGGCCGTGGGGGACTCCGAGCCGGACCGCCACCTGGCCATGGAGCTGGTCCGGGTCACCGAGGCCGCAGCCATCGCCGGTGGCGCCTGGGTCGGCATGGGGGACAAGCTCACCGCCGACGGTGCCGCCGTGGACGCGATGCGCTCCCTGCTCGACACCGTGAACCTCAACGGTGTCGTGGTCATCGGCGAGGGCGAGAAGGATGAGGCTCCGATGCTCTATAACGGTGAGCGGGTCGGCAACGGTGCCGGGCCCGAGGCCGACGTGGCGGTCGATCCGATCGATGGCACCAGGCTCACCGCTTTGGGCTACAACAACGCACTCGCAGTGCTCGCCGTGGCCGAGCGCGGCACCATGTTCGACCCCTCCGCGGTCTTCTACATGGACAAGCTGATCACCGGGCCCGAAGCCGCCGACATGGTGGACCTTCGCCTGCCGGTGAAGCAGAATCTGCACCTGATCGCCAAGGCCAAGAACAAGCGGATCAGCCAGCTCAACGTCTGCGTGCTGGACCGCCCGCGCCACTCCAAGCTGGTCACCGAGATCCGCGAGGCCGGCGCCCGGGTCCGGTTCATCATGGACGGTGACGTGGCCGGCGGCATCGCCGCGGCTCGCGAAGGCTCCGGGATCGATGTGCTCATGGGCGTCGGCGGCACCCCCGAGGGCATCATCACCGCCTGCGCGATCAAGGCCGTGGGCGGCGTCATCCAGGGTCGCCTCGCCCCGGTGGACGACGAGGAGGCGCAGAAGGCGCTCGACGCCGGTCACGACGTCAGCCGGGTGCTGACCACCGATGAGCTGGTCACCGGGGACAACTGCTACTTCGCCGCCACCGGGATCACCGACGGCGACCTGCTGCGCGGCGTGCGGTACCAGGGGGACAAGGTCTCCACCCAGTCCATCGTGATGCGTTCGAAGTCCGGCACCGTCCGGATCATCGACGCCGAGCACCAGGCCCGCAAGTGGGAGTCCTACACCCGGCAGTGACGCCCTGAGCGGCCCCGCCGGGAGGGGCTGACAGGTCCGCGCGGCGCCTCTACTGTGATCCCATGACCTTCGCCAATGTGGGGACGCTGGGAGTAGCGCCGGGCGCCCGGGACCAGGTCGTGTCCCTGTTGACCCGGCATAACCCAGACCTGCAGCGGGCGGGTTGTCTGCTCTACGAGGTGGGCGTCAGCGAAGAGCACCCCGAGACGGTCTTCGTCACCGAGCTCTGGACCTCCGCCGAGGCCCACCGAGAGTCACTCCAGCTGGCAAGTGTCCAGGCGCTCATCGCAGAGGCCATGCCCCTGCTCTCCGGTGCCATGGACGGCCACCGGTTCGAGGTGATCGGGTCCCCGCTGCACTGAAATCGACGCAGCAGGGACCACCCGACGCCACGACGCGGCCGCTACTGGACCTCAGCGTCGGGTGGGGCTATATGGTGCTGTTGGGCGCCGTCGGCGGAGGCTACTCCGGCCACGGCAGAGAAGCTCGGCGGCTCGTCCGCCGCCTGGGCCTGCACTCCCGGGGAGGTGACGGTGTGCCCGGTGATCTGCCCGAGGCTGCGCAGCACCCGGTCCACCATCAGCCCTGCCGCCTCCAGGTCCGCGACCACCTGGTCGATCCCGTCGAGGTGCTCCTCGTCGACGGTGATGATCCACTGCTGATCCGTCACGACCGATCACCCGCCCTGCGCCGGAATCACGGCCAGTCCGGCCCCGACGTCTTCCATGTCAGCACCTGAGAGCTGGCGAGCGGTCCGAATCAGCTCGTCCCACAGCGGTTGGCCGCGCAGCCCGGTGGAGGCCGAGAGCAGCGCGGCGACGCCGGAGACATGCGGGGCCGCCATGGAGGTGCCGCTGATGCTGCGGTGATGCGCGGGACCGGGCCAGGAGGAATAGATGTCCACCCCGGGGCCGGCGATGTCGACTTCCCCGCCGTCATGAGGCAGCGAGCGGGCCGAGAAGTCCGCGACCTGCAGTCCCGCGTCCAGCGCCGCCACCGCCATGACGTAGGGGCTGTTCGCCGGTGCCCCC
The DNA here is from genome assembly GCF_004364585.1 of Nesterenkonia aurantiaca. Taxonomy (GTDB): domain Bacteria; phylum Actinomycetota; class Actinomycetes; order Actinomycetales; family Micrococcaceae; genus Nesterenkonia; species Nesterenkonia aurantiaca. The sequence continues at coordinate 156,099 of NZ_SOAN01000003.1, forward strand.
ACGAACCCGGGATCACCCGCGCTGCGCCCGGCGTTGTTGCCCGCCGCCGCGATCAGCAACGAACCCCGCTCGAGTGCCCGCCGACCCGCGGTCACATACGGAGGATGGACCTCGCGCACATCGGCGCCGAGTGACATCGAGATGATCTGACAGTCGTTCTGCAGGGCCCAATCGATGCCTGCAAGGATCGAGGCGTCCGAGCCGGAGCCGTCTGCACCGAGGACCTTGCCCGAGAAGATCTCGACTCTGGAGGCCACTCCGAAGCCTCGCCCAGACGGGGGAGCCCAGGGTCCGCAGGCGGAGCCCACGCAGTGGGTGCCGTGTCCGTGCACGTCTGCGGGTCCTTCGCCTGGGATGAAGGACTCTGCGGTCACGGCGCGCCCGAGGAAGTCCGGATGCTCGAGGTCGAAGCCGGTGTCCAGCACCGCGATGCGCACCCCGGCGCCGGTGAGTCCGGCCTCCTGGGCACGCCCGACCTCCACCGCCTGAAGCCCCCAGGTGAGCTCGGCCGTGTCGGTGAACGGCGCCTCGACGGACCCGACGGCGGAGGGCAGTTCGACGGCCGACAGATCAGCCGCCCGGCCGCCGATCGCGTAATACGTCAGCTCGGGGCTGTAGCTCATCGGGGCTCGACGGTCCCGGCAACGTCCGCTGAAGGCCTCCAGGTCACCGGCCTCACCGTCCACCACGCCCACGCCGAGGCGCGGGAAATAGCTGTCCGTGGAGAAGCCCTGGGCGCTGAGCAGCCCGGGGGCATCGTGCTCGAGCATCTGAGAATCTGCGGTGTCGAAGGTGACTACGTAACGTCCCATTGCGGTCCCATCCCTGCGTCGTGCCGACATGTGAAGCCCAGGCTAGGGTCGCAACCTGCACATCCGCCGAGTGACCTGGGATTGGTGGGGCCGGTCAGCTGTCCGGCGTTCCCGGCTCCGGCCGGGGGTGTTTCCCTGTGCGGGCCAGCGGAGGTCATGGCGCATAATTGGGGACTGTGACGCGACAGGACAGCAACCCAGACCAGCCCAGCAGCCCCGCCGGCACCCCGAAGATCGGGGTCATCGGCGACGGCCAGCTGGCCCGCATGATGGCCCCGGCCGCCGTGGAGCTGGGCATCGAGCTGCACCTGCTCGCGGGCTCGGCCGACTCCTCGGCCGCCCAGGTCATCCCGCACACCACCCTTGGGGACTACACCGACCCCGACGAGGTGGCCGCCTTCGCCGCCGGCCTGGACGTGGTCACCTTCGACCATGAGCATGTGCCCGCCGAGGTGCTCGAGGCGCTCACCACCGCCGGCACCGATATGCACCCCGGTCCCGAGGCGCTGATCTACGCCCAGGACAAGCTCGCGATGCGCAGCGCCGTGGAGCAGCTTGGCCTGCCGAACCCGCGCTGGGCCGAGGTCCGCAGCGTCGAGGACCTGCTGGGATTCGGCGCCGACGTCGGCTGGCCGGTGGTGCTGAAGACCCCGCGCGGAGGCTATGACGGCAAGGGGGTGCGGATGATCGACTCAGCCGAACAGGCCGCCGAGGCCCAGGACTGGTTCGGCCGCGCCGCCGAAACCGGTTCAGGTCTGCTCGCGGAGCAGAAGGTGCGCTACACCCGTGAGCTCTCCGCGCAGGTGGCGCGCTCCGCTGCGGGGGAGACCGTGACCTACCCGGTGGTGGAATCCACCCAGACCAATGGGGTCTGCGATGAGGTCATCGCCCCGGCGCCGCAGACCAGCGCGGACCACCTGGAGGTGTGCGAGCGCATCGCACGCACGGTGGCTGAGAAGCTGCAGGTCACCGGCATGCTCGCGGTGGAGCTCTTCGAGATCAGTGAAGACGATGCCGACCCCGAGACCGGGACCACCGCCGGGATCTTCATCAACGAACTCGCCATGCGACCGCATAACTCCGGGCACTGGACCATGGACGGATCCGTCACCAGCCAGTTCGAGCAGCACCTTCGCGCCGTGCTCGGGCTTCCGCTGGGCGCCACCGAGGTCAAGGGCGGCGCCGGCGGCTACACGGTGATGAAGAATCTGCTCGGCAGCGACGCCGAGGAGCAACGGTCCCCACACGATTCCTTCGCCGCGGCGATGCGCCGCTCGCCGGGATCCAAGATCCACCTCTACGGCAAACAAGCCCGCCCAGGTCGCAAGATCGGGCATGTGAACATCCTCACCCAGACGCTTTCCACGCAGGAGACCTGGGAAGCGCGCCGCGCGAGGCTCCAGCGCGTGCGCCGAGCCGCCGCGGATGTGGCCGAGATCATCGTGGAAGGACCTGCCCAGTGAGCCAGAACCCAGTGAGCCAGAACCCAGCGCACCAGCACCCAGCGCACCAGAGCCCCGTGAGTGAGAACCCAACCCTTGAGTGAGAAGCCAGTGAGCCAGAACCCCGTGAGTCACCCTGTTGAGCACCAGGCCGCCGCAGCGTCCTCGAGCGACGCCGAGGCACAGACCCGCAGCGCCTCTGCGGCCCAGGTCGGTCTGGTCATGGGATCGAACTCCGACTGGCCGATCATGAAGGCCGCCGCGCAGGCGCTGGACGAGTTCGGCATCACCTTCGAGGCCGACGTCGTCTCGGCCCACCGGATGGCCGAAGAGATGATCAGCTACGGCAAGACCGCCCACGAGCGCGGGATCCGGGTGATCATCGCCGGTGCCGGGGGAGCGGCCCACCTGCCGGGCATGTTGGCCTCGGTCACGCCGCTGCCGGTGATCGGCGTGCCGGTGCCGCTGAAGCACCTCGACGGCATGGATTCGCTGCTGAGCATCGTGCAGATGCCAGCTGGGGTGCCCGTGGCCACCGTCTCGGTGGGCGGCGCCCGCAATGCCGGGCTGCTCGCCGTGCGCACCCTGGCCGCCGGAGACTCCGCCCAGGCCGCGCAGCTGCGCGAGAGCCTGCTGGACTTCCAGAAGTCGCTGGCCGCCGAGGCCCACGCAAAGGGCGCCGCACTGCGCGAAGAGGCCGCCGAGCTGGGCACGTACCGGACGCGATGAGCGACTCCACGATCAGCTATCACCGGTTCACCACCGAACCCGAGGTGATCCGAAGCCCGCAGCGCGGTTCCGAGACTGACCGCACCCGACGCGCCCTGATGCTCCTGGCGCTGACCCTGTTCATCCCCGGCGCCGCCCAGATCGCTGCGGGTTCCAAGAAGCTCGGCCGCGCCGCCCTGGCCGTCACCATCGGCTGCTGGTTCTCCGCGCTCCTGCTGGGACTGATGTTCCTCACCATGCGCGGAGTCGTGCTCTCGCTGCTGACCCAGCCGTTCATGCTCTGGCTCAGCGCGGTGGTGCTGGGCGCGCTGGCGCTCGGCTGGCTGATCCTCTGGCTTGACACCTTCCGGCTGCTTCACTTCACCTCCCTGGCGCAGGGGCTCAAGCCGATCGTCGCCGTCGTGCTGGTGGTGCTGATCACCGTGACCTCGGGGGCACTGGGCTACGGCGCCAAACTGGTCAACGAGGGTCGTGCCGCGCTGGACGGGATCTTCGCCTCCGGTCCCGGCATCGACGCCGTGGACGGGCGGTATAACTTCCTGCTCATGGGCGCCGACGCCGGCGAGGGGCGCGAGGGCCTGCGCCCAGACTCCATCCACGTGGTCAGCGTCAACGAGGACTCCGCAGAGACCATCATCTTCTCGATCCCGCGCAATTTCCAGAACGCCCAGTTCAACGAGGACTCCCCGCTCAACGCGGTCTATCCGACAGGCTATGACTGTGGCGACGAGTGCATCATCAACTTCCTCTACACGGATGTGATGAACAACCATCAGGACCTCTACCCCGAAGCTGAGGATCCCGGTGCCGAAGCCATGATGGACGCGGTCTCCGGAAGCCTGAACCTGGAGGTCTCCGGCTACGTGATGGTGGACATGGACGGATTCGAGCAGCTCATCGACGCCATGGGTGGGGTGAGCGTGGACTCCGGCGGCTGGGTGCCCTACCGCGGCCCGATGCCCGACGGCAGCTGGGGGGACAACTGGTGGGCCCCCGGTGTGTACGAGTTCTCGGGCCAGGAGGCTCTGGCCTACGCACGCTCGCGCACCTTCAGCTCCGACTACAACCGGATCCAGCGTCAGCAGTGCATCCAGCAGGCGATGATGTCCCAGTTCAATCCGCAGACGCTGCTCTCGCGATTCAGCGAGATCATGCAGGCCGGGGGGAACGTGGTGGAGACCAACCTGCCGCAGTCCCAGCTGGGCTCGTTCCTGGACCTGGCCGTCGACGCGCAGGGCCAGACCCCGCAGCGCCTGGTGCTAGGCGCCCCCGACTTCGGGGCCTCCGGCGACCTGTTCTCCACCTACCCCGATTTCGAGCAGATCCAGCAGCGGGTGGATGAGCTGATCGCCAACGAGGAGCACCAGAACGGCGGTGGGCTCTTCGGCTCCGCCGGGTTCCTGCCCGCGCAATCCGGGACGCTCGGTGTGATGCTGGCGACACCGGCCCAGGCCACCGGACAGGCCGCTGGCGCGGTCGAGGACGACGAGCCCTCGATCGACCCGACGTCGCCGCCTACCCAGCCAGACGGCTCGGAACTGACCCGGGAGTATCTGATCGACGCTCAGCGCAATGGTCAGACCGGGGTCCTCGAGGAGGCCGCCTCCTCGAACTACCGCTGCGACCCGGTGAATTAGGGCTGATAAGGTTCTCCCGATGTTCAAGATGATCAACCCTGTTCGCGACTACGCGTGGGGTTCCACCACCGCGTTCAGAGAGCTCTTCGGCTGGGCCGCATCCGCGACCCCGCAGGCCGAGCTCTGGATGGGGGCCCATCCTTCAGGCCCGTCCCTTCTGGAACTGCCATCTGCTGGCGCGCAGGGTCCCGGTGAGATCACCTCCCTCCCGGAGTACCTCCACGACTCAGCCCAGGCCTCGGAGAGCTTCCCCTTTCTGCTCAAGGTGCTCGCCGCCGAGCAGCCGCTCTCGATCCAGTCGCACCCCACCGCAGAGCGCGCCCGCCTCGGCTTCGCGGCAGAGGAAACCGCCGGGGTCGCCCGGGACGCTGCGCACCGCAGCTATAAAGACCCCCACGCCAAACCCGAACTGGTCGTCGCGCTGACGGAATTCTCCGCGCTGTGCGGCTTCCGGCCCTATGCGGAGGCTGTGACGGTTCTGGAGTCGCTTCGCACCTCGCTTGCCGGTCTCGGCCACGGCGGAGCTGAGCCGCAGGATCACCCGCAGCTGCGCACGGTGCTGGACCGGCTGCACAGCTGCGTGGTCGCCCAGGACTACGCCGCAGCGCTGGAGCAGCTGCTGGGCAGCCACCGGGACGAGTCCGCGATCGCCGCCGGCCAGCTGCACGGCATGCTGGACCCGGCGTCAGGACCGCGGCGGGAAGACGACGCCGGAATCAGCGCGTCCCTGGATCCGGGCACGCGAGGGATGCTGGACCAGGTCAGCGCGGCGTTCCCCCGGGACCCGGGCATCTTCGTCACGCTGCTGCTCAACCGCGTGCAGCTGGCGCCCGGAGAGTCGATCTACCTTCCCGCCGGGAATCTCCACGCCTACCTGCATGGGGTCGGCGTGGAGCTCATGGGCAACTCCGACAACGTGCTGCGCGGCGGACTGACCGGCAAGCACCTGGATGTCGAGGAGCTGCTCAGCGTCACCGACTTCGGGGTGCTCCCGGTCCCGCACTGCCCGGTGCAGCGCAGCGATGCTTCCCCGCACCGGACCAGATACCAGGCCCCGTTCGAGGAGTTCGCGCTGGAATCCTTTGAGCTTCCCGGAGAGGTGATGTTGGAACGGCCCGGCCCCGGTATCGTGCTGTGCACGGCCGGCGAGCTGACGCTGCACGCTCCGCCCGGAACGCGGGATGAGTCAGCGGCACCGAGTGACCCCGGCGTCGGCGTGGGACCCACCTCAGGCTCAGGAACACCTCATATGCTCACTCTTACCCCCGGCGAATCCGCCTTCTTGCCGGCCACCGCCGGCCACCGGCTGAGCGCCGCCGCTCACGCCCAGGCCTTCCTGGCCAGCTCCACCTTCGCCAGCACAGACCGGCAGGAATATCGCCCATGATCACCAAGCTGTATCGGCGCATCGAGACCCTGTTCCTCGCGCTCTGGCGCGAGGTCGCGAAGTTCGGCGCCGTCGGCGGTGTCGCCTTCATCATCGACTCCGCGATCTTCCTCTGGCTGATCAGCGGGCCCATGGACGACTCGCAGCTCAAGGCCAAGGTCGTCGCCGGCGTCGTCGCCACCATGTTCTCCTGGATGGCCAACCGCTACTGGACCTTCCGGCACCGGCGCTCCACCGGCAAGGCGCGCGAGCTGGTGCTGTTCCTGTTCATGAATGCGATCGGCCTGGGCATCCAGACCGGCTGCGTGGGCATCGCGAAGTACGTCCTGGGCATGGACTCGGTGAGCGAGGTCTTCATCGCCGGCAACGTGATCGGCCTGGTGCTGGCCACCATCTTCCGCTTCTTCGCCTATAAGTACTGGGTCTTCACGACCGACCGCACGAGCTTCTCGGACCTGCCCGCCGAGCAGGACCCCGCCGCCGACGCCGCCGAGGTCACTTCCCGCTGAGCCCGGGCCCGCCGCCCCTGTCGCGGGGGCGCGAACGGTCGGAAAGATCACGAATCCGGGCAGGATTCCACCCATCTGCGCCCCAGGGAGGGGCTCCTTGCCCCTGCCCGTGCCCGCGTCGCCGCCCTCAGCGGACGCCCTCATTGCGCAGCATCTGCTCCCACGCCTCGGGCTGCGCGGCGGGATCGCCCTGGAACAGCACCACCGGGCGGCTCTGCGCCCAGGTCTGAAGCATCTGCGCGAACAGCTCCTCGCCGGCCCAGCGGGCAAGTCGCCAGTCCTTCAGGCTCGTCTCGATCGCAGCGCCGACGACGACGAGCCCACCTCCTGCCGCAGCGCCGGACTCGGCCCCGGTGGTCGCTCCGGGAAGCGCGAGCGGCGGCAGCGGGGCCGGCAGCTGGTCCGGGTGCTGCCGGACCTCTGCGGAGATGTCCAGCGCCCAGGCGGGAAGCCGCTCTCCGGTGGACTCCTCGAAGGAAGCATCGAGCAGCCCGGGCGAGAGCGCCGCGAGCTCGGCCTCGCCGAGCCCAGACGCCATCGGCCCTGCACCGGTCCACGCGTCGGGCCGGTCGGTGATGATCAACCCGGGTTCCAGCCCGGAAGCGAGCGACACGAGAGCCTCGGCGTCGTCCTGCGCCGCTGCGGGGGCGCTCAGCGTCGTTCTCCAGCCCAGCGCCCCGGCGGCCAGCAGGACGGCGGCGGCCTTCCAATGCGGGGCGGCGTCGACCAGCACCGGGGCATCCTCGTCGATCTCGGTCTCCTGGCTGAAGAGACCGATCAGCTTGACCGCCCAGTTCTGCAGCACCCGCCCGGAGAGCTCCACCCGTTCCTGGTTCTCACCAGCTCCGTACCAGATCAGCGCGGGCTGCGGTCGGGACTCGAGCAGGTCCAGCAGGGCCGGGAAGTTCTGGGGTGCTTGGGCGGCAGAGCCGCCGAGTGTGATCGGTGTCATAGTTTCTCTCCTGGGTCCGCCGCGCCTCGCGGCAAGCTGATTTTTCACGGCGTGTCGGGCGTGATCATGGGGTTGGCGGTCTGCTAGTGGCTACTTAAGTCGCTCACTTGACGGATCATTACTTACGCCAGTGTAATTAGGGGCAGTACACGCATGATCAACCTCGGGAGGCCCTTTGATGGGGAACGCAGAGCGGCTGGGCGCAGAACAGCCCGGCACCACGGCCACAGCGCGCAGGACAGGTCTCGAGGTTCCTGCTGATTGGTTCGTGGACCCTGCTGATCCTCAGGCCGCGGAGCGGCTGGAGCACGGCAAGACCCTGGAGGATCAGGCCACGGCCTTCCTCGCCGCCCACGAGGAGGCTGAACGCCGCTCCGAGGAGGACGCGGCCGTCACCCGATCTTCGGTCACGGCTCTCAGTGAGGCGCCTTCCCGCCGCACTGAGGCCCCGGCCCACGAGCTGCCCGCCCGGGCGACTCCGGCTCCGGAGACCCAGTCCGCGGATTCGGGCCGGACCACCTGGCTGGGTCTGCCCGCGCTGGTCCCGACCGAGGAGATCGAGGGTGAGCTCGCCTGGCAGGTCGATGCGCTCTGCGCCCAGACCGATCCGGAAGCCTTCTTCCCTGAGAAGGGCGGCTCCACCCGGGACGCCAAGAAGGTCTGCGGCGCGTGCAACGTGAAACAGGAATGCCTGGAATACGCGCTGGGCAACGATGAGCGCTTCGGCATCTGGGGTGGACTCTCCGAGCGGGAGCGGCGCAAGCTGCGAAAGAGAGCGCTCTGATCAACGCTCATTCTGGCCCTCATATCGCCGCTGTCGTCCTGCACGACGGCGGCGATTTGTCGTCCGCTCCAGGCGGGTCCTTCACCGACGCCGACAGCTCAAGCGCCGGAGCCCCCGCTCCCGGAACCCTCGACACTGCTCTTGGCGAGTTCGGCACCGCGGTGCAGCGGACCCGGGAGGCACTGGCCGCGCAGACCCGGGCCCCGGATCACATCATCGAACTCTCCGCCGCGGGCTACCGTGGGGTCCAGGACCTCTCCCGGTCGCTGCGCTCCGGCCTGCTCGAAGACCGCCGGCAGGCCCGGGGGACGGCGAGCCAGGGCCCGGGCGGGATCAAGGTCACCCAGCTCTGGCGCAGCTTGGAGCGACAGCTGCCGGAAGGATTCAACCCGCGCCACCAATGGCTCTGGATCCTGCCCGCCGGCACCGTGCCCACGACCGATGCGCTGGAGCGGCTCGAAGAGCGCCTCTTCACCGTCAAGGACGAGGAGCGCCACGGCCAGATCCAGCTGATCGGCGCCAAACAGCTCTCCGCCGAGATCCCAGAGCGGCTGGTCAACGTGGGTCTCTACAGCGCCCGCTCCGCCGAGGTGCTCACGGCCACCGAGCCCAAGGAGCTGGACCAGGGGCAGTACGACGGCCGCGACGCGGTACCCGCCGTCTCCGGAGAGGCCATGCTGGTCCACGCCCCGCTGTTCGGAGATCTCGGCGGCTTCGACCCGGGACTCAGCGGAGACTACGCCGCCGCGCAGTTCTGCCGCCGTGCCCGCGAGGTCGGTGCCCATATCGTCATCGAACCCAGCGCACGGGTGCTGCGCGAGGACCCGCCGCGCCGAGACGCCGTGCACCGGCTCGGTGGAGCGCTCTACCTTCCCGGTGCCCAGCGGGTCAGCCAGATCCGCCGTCGACTCGCCGACGCCAATCCGCTCGCGGTGCCGTTCCTCTGGGTCGGCATGTGGCTCGCCGCCCTGCTGCGTCTGATCGGGCTGACCGTGGTCAAGGCCCCCGACGCCGGGGCCGGCCAGTTCTTCGCCTCGCTGCGCGCACTGTTGAACTGGGCGGCAATCGTGCACACGCGTCGATTCGCCACCCAGGGTCGCCGTGCTGCACTGGCGAGGCTCAGCCGCGACGAACAGATCAGCTCCTCCGCCGAGCTCCTGCGCAGCGGACGCCAGACCGAGGCGCGCATGATGTGCAGCCCCGCCGAGGTCCGGGCCCAGCGCCGCTCGGCGATGACCGCGGAGACCGTCTCGGTCCCGCGCACCCGGTTCACCCCCGGGTTCTACGGCGAGCCCGAGGACACCGGGGAGCGTGAGAACAACGAGGACGCCCTGCTCGAGATCGGCGCCTCCGACGGCGAGTTCGACGAGATGCCCTCGCGGCGCTCCGGAGACCGGCTCGGGCTGTTCCTGATGCTGCTGGCCCTGGCCGGAGCCTCTCTGCTGGCCTTCCGCGACCTGCTCTCCGCCGAGGCGATCACCGGCGGCGCCGCCCTGCCGGTGGCCGCCTCGCTGCCGGAGGTCTTCGCCCATTCGGTGAGCTTCCTGGCTGCAGACAGCCTCGGAACGCTCTCCGCCGCGGACCCGTTCAACCTGCTGCTGCTCGCCCTCTCGGCACTGAGCTTCGGCCATGGGTCCGCAGTGCTGGTCTGGCTGTTGATCCTTGCGCTGCCGCTGAGCGCGCTCAGCGCCTGGTACGCCGCCGGCCTCTGGTCCACGAAGGCCTCCCGGCGGGTGGTCTCGGCGCTGCTCTGGACCGCCATGCCCACCCTGCACATCGCGGTAGGGGAAGGTCGCATCGGAGCGGTTCTGGTCCACGTGCTGCTGCCGGTCGCGGTGGTGGCCACGGTCCGCGCGGTCGGTCGCGCCGCCGTCGGCCTGGGCGTCGCGGGAAGCTGGGAATACGCCACCGGTGCCGCGCTGCTGCTGATGGTGCTCACCGCCGCCTCCCCGGCGCTGCTTCCGCTGGTGGTGATCGTCGGCATCGTGCTCGCCTCGATCCTTGGTCGCCGAGGACGCCCGCTGTGGCTGATTCCGCTGACCTCGCTGGCCGTGGCCGCACCGATGATCGCTTCCGCCGTGCTGCAGGGCAAGAACCTCGCAGCGGTATTGGTCCACGAGCCAGGCCGCGCGCTGGCGGCCGACGCCGCCCCGCTGTGGCAGCAGCTGCTCGGCTTCTCGCGTGCCTTCGACCCTGCCGCCGGGCTGGCCTCCGCCGGAGCCGCCGGCTCCTGGCTGCCGGGCTACCTCGCCGGGGATTTCTGGAGCCTACGCATCGCGCTGCTGATCGGGCTGCCGCTGCTGGTCATCGCGCTGCTGGGGATCTTCACCGGCAGCCGCACCCGACCACTGCCGATCGTGGCCGGTACGCTGCTGCTCGCGGCCCTGGGTCTCTCCGCGCTGGTGGGGCTCCTGGCCGCCGGATCGGATGGCACCGCGGTGATCAGCGGCAACCCGGGACCCGTGGTGTCGGTGATGCTGTTCTGCCTGCTGGCGGCCGGGATGGCCTCCCTGGACCGATTCCCGCTGGCCTTCCCCCGGGTGGGCGGCACCATCACCCCGGTGATCTCCACGCTGCTGGTGCTCGCCATCGGCGCATCCCTGGTGCTGTTCTACAGCCCCCGCGTGATGCCCGGAGCACCGCTGACCGGTCAGCCGCTGACCGCGGTCAACGCCGCCCCGACGCTCATCGAAGCCGGCTCGCTGCGTCAGCTCCCGGCCACCGCCGCGGATCAGGGCACCGGCCCCGCACAACTGCGCACGCTGGTGCTCTCTGCGGCCGATCCCGGGGTGATCGGCGAGCTGGTCTCCGGAGAGGGGCGCACGCTGGACAAGTCCCGGGCGGTGGCAGCCGCTGGAGACCTGCCGCTGTGGGCGCAGCCCGAGCGCGTCCCGAACCTTCTCGGCGGCGCCCGAGATGACGCCGGTCTCGCAGCCGATCCGATGGCCGCGGCCACGACGAGCACCGAGTTCACCGTCGCCGAGCAGCGCCTGGCCTCGCTGATCGCCTCGCTGATCACTCCCGGGGCACTGGAGACCGAGGAGCTGATGGCAGAACTGGGGGTGGGCTACGTGCTCATCGATCCCTCAGAGCCCGAGGTGCTCAGCGACGCCGTGGACACCGCCGCGGGACTCGTGCCCGTGGGCGTGACCGACCGCGGCGAGCTGTGGCGCGCCGAGATCGACGAGGAGGCGCTGCTGCCCGCCGGGCCGGGCATCTCCGGGGTCCCCGCAAGCTGGGCCCGGATCGTGGACCCCCAGGGTGAGGTCCAGGCGCTGCTGCCGAGCCGGTCACACGCGCTCGACGTCGATCTGGAACAGGTCACCGCCGAGGACGGAGCCGGCCTGGATCTGGATCCCCAGACCGAGTACCTGCTGGAACTCTCCACCGAGCAGGCGCGCCGCTGGCGGGCCAGCTGGGACGGCCAGGCGCTGGAACCGGCAGCGGTGCAGACCGAGGCTTCCGGGCAGACGTCCGATGGATCCGCTTCCTGGATGCAGCGCTTCGAGCTGCCCGCAGAGGCGCTCACCGATACAGGTGCCGGGTGGGAAGGCCAGCTCAGCGCCGAGCACCGCAGCAGCTATCAGCTTCCGGTGCTGATCACCTTGAGCGTGTTCCTGCTGCTGGTGGCGCTGATCGCCGTTCCGCTGCCCCGCGGAAGCCGGATGCTGCCCGTGGCAGACACCGATGAGCTGGAAGGACGCCGAGGATGAGCGCCAAGAAGGTCAGGGTCAAGAAGCTCATCAAGGAGCAGCGCCAGGCGCGTCGACGCGCCATCCGGGACCAGGAGCGCGCCGCCACACGGAAGGCCAAGCGAGACGCCGCTGCGGCCCGAACCGAGTTGAAGGCCGAGGAGCAGCGGCTGCGCGTGGAGCGGCAGACCGAGCGCCAGCAGCAGAAGACCGAGCAGCGCCAGCGTCAGGAACAGGAACGCCAGCAGCAGGATCAGGAGCGCCAGCGGCAGGACCAGGAACGCCAGCAGCGCGCGGAGCAGCAGGCGAGGACTCCCGCAGCGTCTCCGGAGAACGCCGCGACGCCGACCGACGCCGCGACTCAGGCTGCCGTGCCCGCGTCCGCCACGACTCCGGCTGCCGTGCCCGCGTCCGCCACGACTCCGGCCGCCGAGGCGATTCCGGCCGACGCCGACGCCGACGCGGCGCCAAGTGCCCCGGGGCCCCAGCCCCGCTCCCGTCCCCAGCCCCGGCCCCGTCGCAAGGGCACTCGGCGAGAGCGACGAGGTGCAAACTCCCGTGCCGCCGCCGTCGTCGTGACCGCGGGCGTCCTGGCCACCATGGTCGGATCCGTGGCGCTGGATGGACTCATGGACGGTCATTCCCAGGCCGCCACGGGGGCACCCGGAGAGCCACAGCCAGCCGCCGCAGCGCTGGGCGGCGCCTCCGTGACGGCTCCCCAGGCCGGCGCGACCTTCATCTGCCCCCCGCTGCCCGGTCAGCCCGACTCCCTGAGCACCGATGGTCAGCTGGAGTACCGCGACCGGGACTCCTCGGCCGACTCACGCTTTTCCGCGGTGCTCTTCGCCACGGACCTCAGCGGGTCCTTCCCCGACTCCTCGTGGGCCCAGCTGAACCAGGACGAGCGGATCAACGAAACCCCCGTCACCGACGCCTCCGCGGCAGAATCCACCAACCCCGCCGAGACCGCTGACACAGACTCAGATGCCGAAGACTCTGCGGACGCCGGGCTGAGTCAGCGCGAGGCGGTCCATGAATCGGCCCTCGACGTCGCTCGGCCCCCGCTGCTGGAGGCCTCCGCGCCCCCCGATGGCGGTGCGCTCGCTGCCGCGGCGCTCTACGAGTACGAGGCTCAGGACGGCCCGGTGGCCGGTCTCGCGGTCGGTCAGTGCACCGCGCCAGAGCGCGGGCAGTGGTTCTTCGGCCCGGAGGTCGCGGCCGGGTCCACCTCGCTGCTGACTCTGGCGAACCCCTTCGACCGCTCCGCCACCGTGGAGGTCACCAGTGTGGATTCCGACGGTGACCGCGGGGCCACCGGGACACGTTCCGTGGTGGTCCCTGGCCAGACGACTCGCTCCGTGAACATCGCCGGGCTGGCCTCGGCCGGCTCGGATCTGGGGGTGCAGGTCCGTTCGGCAGGAGCGCCGGTCACCGCCCAGCTGCAGTCCTCGCGCGCTGCGGGACTGACCGGCACCGGCGTGGAGTTCCTGCCTCGGCTGACCGCACCGGGCTCCGAACACCTGATGCCCGGGGTGCCCATCCCCGAAGGCGTCCCGGACTCGGCAGAGCAGGCGGACGAAGAGTCCACCACTCCGCCGGAGCTCTGGATCCACGTCCCGGGCGACCAGGGCGCGACCGTAGAGCTGCAGGTCTACGGCGAAGACGGCCAGCAGGTCATCGAGACCCCTGGGGTCTTCACGGTCAACGGCGGCGAGATCGACGCGGTGAACCTGCGCGGGCTCGAGCCCGGCGTCAGCGATATCCGGGTGCGCACCGATGTTCCCGCCTACGTGGCGGTGCGCAGCGAGACCGAGACCGGCTCAGACTTCAGCTGGGCCGCTCCGGCCGCGGCTCTGCAGGAGGGTTACGGCACCCTGCTGCCGCAGCTCGGTGAGACGGAGCTGCACCTGTTCGCCTCCGCAGCCTCGGGCAGCATCGCCTACCGAGTGATGGACACCGAGGGAGAGTTCGGCCCCGAGCAGAGCGTGGAGCTCCCGGCTGGTGGCGCGAGCGTCGTCTCCGCCGAGGATCTGGCTGCCGCGGAACCCGAGGGCGGCCAGGAGGCTGCGGTGATCGTGTTCGAGGATCCGCAGCTCGACGGCGAGGGCAGCGTCCACGCCACGATGACCAGTACCACCGACGAAGATCAGTTCAGCCTGACCCCCGTCTCGCAGCTGCGCGGCGCCCAGGAGCACGTGCCGGTGCGGCTGCTGCGCTGAGCCCGCGCGCTGAGCCCGCGCGCTGAGCCCGCGCGCTGGGCCCGCGCGCTGGGCCGGAGCGCTGAGCCCGTAAGTTGGACGAGCGGACTGGGCCGGCGGGCCGAGCCGGCAGCGCCCCGCGCGGCGCAGACCATTGACAGCGGCCTGAGCGACTGTGGAGCATTCCCGATATGAGCTCCTCTGCCGCCGCGGCCGCTCCCTCCACGCAGTTCCTGCAGCGCCCCGAGGGGAAGCTCGCCTACGACGTCGAAGGCACCGGTCCGCTCCTGGTGCTCGTGCCCGGGATGGGCGAGCTGCGCTCCAGCTATCGGTTCCTGGCACCGGGACTGGTGCAGGCGGGCTACACCGTGGTGACCACGGATCTGCGCGGCCACGGCGAGAGCGACCCGAGCTTCTCCGCCTACGGTGATCTTGAGACCGCCTCGGACCTCAGCGCGCTGATCGACTCGCTCGGCGGCCCTGCGGTGCTCATCGGCAACTCGCTCGCCGCCGGGGCCGGGGTGATCGTGGCGGCCGATCACCCGCAGCAGGTCGACGGTCTGGTGCTGCTGGGGCCCTTCGTGCGGAACCCGCCGGCCGGACGGATCAGCCTGGCGATCTTCCGCGCGATGACCTCTCCGTTCTGGGTCGCGTCGATGTGGAAGGCCTATATGCCCACGCTGTACTCGGGGAAGAAGCCGGTGGACTTCACGGACTACCGCAACACGGTCATCGCCAGCCTGCGCCGCCCCGCCTATGCTCGGGCGTTCTCGCTCACCACCCGGCAGACCGACCATGCCCCGGCTGAGGCCCGACTCCTGGAGGTCAGCGCTCCGGTGCTGGTGGTGATGGGAGAACGGGACCCCGACTTCAAAGACCCCGAGGCAGAGGCGCACTGGATCGGGGAGACGCTGAAGGCCGACGTCGTGATGGTGCCGCAGGCGGGACACTACCCGCAGTCACAGCAGCCCGAGCTCACCGAACGCGCGATCATCAGGTTCCTGGAGCACATGGGGCCGCGGATCTGACACCGTGCGGGCCCACAGCGGGGGCGGAGCAGGCCTGCTCCCTGATCCAGGTGGGAACATGCCCGCACCGATCGGCCGCCGCGCCTGACCGGCGTCTGGGGGAGTGGTTGCTAGGGTGGTCTCTCGTGGATTCCTCGCGTCGATGCACCAGAAACAGCTGTGAGCGGCCTGCCGCCGCCACCCTGACCTACTCCTATAAGGACTCCACCGTGGTGGTGGGTCCGCTGAGCGTCTACGCGGAGCCGCACACCTACGATCTCTGCGACCGGCACGCCGCATCGGTCACCCCGCCGCGCGGTTGGGAGGTGCTGCGACTCACGCTGTCCTCAGCGCCGAAGCAGGAGGATGACCTCCTGGCACTGGCCGACGCCGTGCGCGAGTCTCCCGAGGTCCAGGCCGCCTGGGCGCTGGCCCAGAAGGCCCAGCGCGAGGCGGAGCAGTCGGGCCAGACGGACCACTCATCCCAGGGGCCGAGAGCCGAACGCGGCTCCGAGCCGGAGCTGCCCACCCGCTCCACGCGCGAACGCATGGCGCCACCGGTCCGCGCCGGAGGCCCCGGGATCTCCCGCGGCCATCTGCGGATGCTCGAGGACTGAGCCGAGGACTGGGCCGCAGCGCGCGTGGCCCCCGTTGGGGAGACCGCATCCCGGGTCCTGCGCCCGCAGGCGTTGGTAGAGTGAATCGCCAATGACATCGGGAGGTCACGTGAGAACAGATGCGCACGCGCAGACGATGCACATCGGCGAGCTCGCTGACCGCACCGGCATGTCACTGCGGACCATCCGGCACTACGGCGACGTCGGTCTGCTCCCTGCCAGCGGTCGGACCGAGGGCGGCTTCCGGCTCTTCAGCGAGGCGGACCAGCAGCGACTGATGCGGATCAAGTACCTCAAGCCACTGGGGTTCAGCCTCGAGGAGCTCACCGAGGTCGTCGCGCTGCTGGAGCTGGATTCGCTCGACGCCGAACAGCGTGAACGTGCCCAGGCGTCCCTGGACCACGTGGTGCGCGAGCGAGAGAAGCTCGCCGCCTACCTGAAACAGGCTGACCTTTTGGCCGAGCAGCTGAGCCACCAGCTCGACAGCTGAGCATCCGTCCATTCCCTGAGACGTTGCTCACATGAATCGAACCCTACCCTAACGTTAGAGTAGGGTCTCTGTCGTGCCTGGTTGGAGCTCGGCTCACCGGTTCCCCGTTCTTCTCTGCGCAACGCCGCGCCCCGCACCGCTCAATCAATTCAAGGGACACCGCCGTGTCCACAACCCGCGAACGGAGCCTCATGGCCCACACTCCCACGGCCGTCGCCGAGGAGCTGACCCCGGAACAGCGGCAGTCAGTTCTTCGCACGCTGAAGTCCCCGCGGCTGCTCAAGACCGAGATCCTTGCCGGGCTCGTCGTGGCGCTGGCCCTGATTCCCGAGGCCATCGCGTTCTCGATCATCGCCGGCGTGGACCCGCGGTACGGACTCTTCGCCTCCTTCACCATGGCGGTCTCGATCGCGTTCCTCGGCGGACGCCCCGCGATGATCTCAGCCGCCACCGCGGCGACCGCTCTGGTGATCGCCCCGCTGGTGGCGAGCCACGGCATTGAGTACCTCATTGCCACGGTCATCCTCGCCGGCGTCTTTCAGGTGCTGCTCGCGGTCCTGGGTGTGGCCAAGCTGATGCGGTTCATCCCGCGCTCGGTGATGGTCGGCTTCGTCAATGCTCTGGCGATCCTGATCTTCACCTCGCAGTTCCCCGACCTGATCGGCGTCCCCTGGCTGGTCTATCCGATGGTGGCGGTGGGTCTGGTGATCATCTACCTGTTGCCACGGATCACCACGGTGGTCCCGGCGCCGCTGATCGCCATCGCGCTGCTCACCGTGCTGGCAGTGGTCTTCGCGCTGAACGTCCCCACCGTGGGAGACAAGGGCGAACTGCCCGAGTCGATCCCTGAGCTGTTCATCCCGGACGTCCCCTTCACCATGGAGACCTTCCAGATCATCGCGCCCTTCGCGCTGGGCATGGCGGCCGTCGGACTCCTGGAGTCGCTGATGACCGCGAAGCTGGTCGACGACGTCACCGACACCCGCTCCGACAAGGTCCGCGAGTCCTGGGGCCAGGGCGCGGCAAACATCATCACCGGCTTCTTCGGCGGCATGGGCGGCTGCGCGATGGTGGGTCAGACCATGATCAATGTGAAGGCCTCTGGAGCTCGCACCCGGATCTCCACCTTTATGGCCGGCATCTTCATCCTGATCCTCGCCGTGAGCCTCGGAGATATCGTCGCCCTCATGCCGATGGCCGCGCTGGTCGCGGTGATGATCTTCGTCTCGGTGGCCACCTTCGACTGGCACAGCATCAAGCCTTCCACGCTGAAGATGATGCCCAAGTCCGAGACCTCGGTCATGGTGGTCACCGTGATCGCCACCGTCTGGACGCATAACCTCGCGATCGGCGTCGGGCTCGGTGTGCTCACCGCAATGGTGCTCTTCGCCCGAAGGGTGGCCCACCTGGCCACGGTGGAGCGCCGGATCGAGCAGCACTTCGGCGAGGAGATGGTGAAGTACGAGGTCTCCGGCGAGCTGTTCTTCGCCTCATCGAATGATCTCTACACCCAGTTCAACTACGCGGAGGATCCCGATCACGTGGTGATCGACATGTACAACTCCCACGTCTGGGACGCCTCCACGGTGGCCTCGCTGGACGCGATCACCGAGAAGTACTCCAAATACGGCAAGCGGGTGGAGATCTCCGGACTCAACACCGCCAGTGCCGCACTGCACGAGCGGATGGCGGGCAACCTCGGCGCCGGTCACTGACCCGCCCCGCAACAGCATGGCCTGACTGCACCCAGGGCCGGTGTCCTCGGATGACGACGCCGGCCCTGTGCCGTGGCCTGCGCGGTAGGCTGGGGCCATGCCCAGTGCCCAGCCTTCCGCCGCGCCGCACCCCGCCCCGGGGCCGTCCGCCGGCGCACTCTCTGAGAATCTGCTCAAGATCCTGCGCTGCCCGGTCAGTGGCAGCACCCTGCGCCAGGACGGGGATCAGCTGATCTCCACCCTGGATCCCAACCTGCGCTACCCGATTGAACGCGGCGTGCCGAAGCTTCTCGCCCCGCGCTGAGCCCGAACCTGAGCCAGACCCAGACCCAGAGCCCGAGCCAGCCCGCCGGACGTGACCACGCACGGCATCAGACCTTTACCCCAGACAGCAGAAGGACTTCTATACCTATGAGTTTCGACTACCGCATCGCGGACATCACCTCCCACGAAGCCGGCCGCCACCAGATCCGACTGGCCGAGCACGAGATGCCCGGACTGATGTCCCTGCGCGCGGAGTATGGCGAGTCCCAGCCGCTGGCCGGAGCCCGGATCGCCGGATCGCTGCATATGACGGTGCAGACCGCCGTGCTGATCGAGACCCTGACCGCGCTGGGCGCCGAGGTCCGCTGGGCCTCCTGCAACATCTTCTCCACCCAGGACGAGGCGGCCGCCGCCGTCGTCGTCGGTCCGCACGGCACTCCGGAGGACCCGCAGGGCGTCCCGGTCTTCGCCTGGAAGAACGAGTCCCTCGAAGAGTACTGGTGGACCGCCAGCCAGATCTTCGCCTGGCCCGGAGTCGATGAGGACCCCACGGTGGGCGCGAACATGATCCTCGACGACGGCGCCGACGCCACCATGCTGGTCCACAAGGGCGTCGAGTTCGAGGCCGCCGGTGCGGTGCCCTCGGCGCAGGACTCCGATCCCGAGGAGTACCACTACGTGCTGGCCACGCTGCGCAAGTCCCTTCAGGAGAACCCGCAGCGCTGGACCGGGATCGCGAAGAACCTGCGCGGGGTCACCGAAGAGACCACCACCGGGGTGAACCGGCTGTATCAGTTCGCTCGCGAGGGCAAGCTGCTGTTCCCGGCGATCAACGTCAACGACTCGGTCACCAAGTCAAAGTTCGACAATAAGTACGGCGTGCGGCACTCGCTGCCCGATGGCATCATGCGCGCCACCGATGTGCTCATCGGCGGCAAGGTCTCCGTGGTCTGCGGCTACGGCGATGTGGGCAAGGGTGCGGCCGAGGCGCTGCGCGGCCAGGGCTCCCGGGTGATCATCACCGAGATCGACCCGATCAACGCGCTGCAGGCTGCCATGGACGGCTACCAGGTCGCCCGCCTGGAAGACGTCCTGGAGACCGGTGACATCTTCATCACCACCACCGGCGGCAAGGACATCATCTCCGCCGAGGCGATGCAGAAGATGAAGAACAAGGCCATCGTCGGCAACGTCGGACATTTCGACAACGAGGTGGACATCGCCGGTCTGGCCGCGATCCCCGGCGTGCAGAAGGTCGAGATCAAGCCGCAGGTGCACGAGTGGGTCATGCCCGCCGACGGCACCCGCGCCCAGGGCCACTCGATCATCCTGCTCTCCGAGGGCCGGCTGCTGAACCTGGGCAACGCCACCGGGCACCCGAGCTTCGTGATGAGCTCCTCCTTCGCGAACCAGACCATCGCGCAGATCGAGCTCTTCGCAAAGACCGCTCCGGACTACACCGGGGCGGACCGCTACGAGACCGACGTCTACGTGCTGCCCAAGGTCCTCGACGAGAAGGTCGCCCGGCTGCACCTCGACGCCCTGGGCGCCCGGCTCACCGAGCTCTCCAAGGACCAGGCCGACTACCTCGGGGTGGACGTGGCCGGGCCGTATAAGCCGGAGCACTACCGGTACTGATCTACCGCCGCTGATCCCGCATGTACCGCTGGCGACTCACCGCGGCCCTGGTCTTCCTGGGGCTTGCGGTGGTGTCACCGGTGCTGCTGGTCGACTTCAACGACGACGGCGCGCCCGTGAGCCTCTGGCTGATGGGCGCGCCGTTCGTCTGCGGTCTGATCGGGGCCGGGCTGGCATTATGGGGCCGCAGCTGGGGGCTCGCCGTGGTCAGCGCCTTCGTAGGCTTCTTCGCCGTGCCGGCCTGGGTCTTCGCAGCCTCCGTGTCCGAGGCCATGACCCGGTGATCGCCTCTAGCTGCTCCAGGGGCTCTCGATCCCGATGTACTGGGTGCTGGTGTACTCGGCGAGTCCCTCCGCGCCGCCCTCGCGGCCCAGCCCGGACTGCTTGACCCCGCCGAAGGGCGCGGCGGCGTTGGAGATCACCCCGACGTTGAGGCCGAGCAGGCCGAAGTCGATCCGGTCCCCGATGCGCAGGCCGCGGGAGATGTTCTCGGTGAACACGTAGGAGGCCAGCCCGTATTCGGTGGCGTTCGCCATCGCCACCGCCTCATCCTCGTTGCCGAAGGTCAGCACCGGTGCCACCGGCCCGAAGATCTCCTCCTTCACCACCCGGGCATCGGGGGAGACGTTGCGCAGCAGCGTGGGCGCGAAGAAATGTCCCGGGCCCTCCACAGCGCCTCCGCCGAGGACCACCTCGGCTCCGCGCTGCACCGCGTCCTCGACCAGCTCCGCCACCGAGGCACAGGCCTTCGCGTCGATCAGCGGGCCGACGTCGACCCCCTCCTCGAGCCCGGAACCGACCTTCAGCGCGGACATGCGCTGCGCGAGCTTCGCCGTGAACTCCTCCGCCACCGATTCGTGGACCAGGATTCGATTGGCAGCGGTGCAGGCCTCGCCCATGTTGCGCATCTTTGCGGCCAGCGCCCCGGCCACGGCCTTGTCCAGGTCCGCATCCTCGAACACGATCAGCGGACCGTTGCCGCCGAGCTCCATGGAGGTTCGCAGCACATTCTCGGTCGCCTGATTCATCAGGTGCTTGCCCACGGCGGTGGACCCGGTGAAGGAGATCTTGCGCAGCCGCGGGTCGGCCAGCAGCGGCTCGGAGACCGCGGCGGGGGTGTCGGTGGGCAGCACGTTGAGCACCCCAGCAGGCAGCCCGGCCTCGACCAGCAGCGCGGTGAGGTACAGCGTGGTCAGCGGGGTCAGCGCGGCGGGTTTGAGGATCATCGTGCACCCGGCGGCGAGTGCTGGCGCGACCTTCCGGGTGGCCATCGCCAGCGGGAAGTTCCACGGGGTGATCAGCAGACACGGGCCCACCGGCTTGCGGGTGACCAGCATCCGCAGGGTCCCCTCAGGGGTGTCGGCGTAGCGGCCGTGATCGCGCACCGCCTCCTCGGAGAACCAGCGCAGGAACTCTCCGCCGTAGACGACCTCGCCCTGGGACTGGACCAGGGGTTTGCCCATCTCGAGGGTCATCAGCAGGGCCAGCTGCTCGGCGTGGTCCTGCACCAGGTCGAATCCGCGCCGCAGGATCTCCGCGCGCTGCCGTGACGGGGTCCGGCCCCAGGAGTCCTGTGCCGAGGCCGCCGCATCCATCGCGGCACGGGCATCGTCGGCGCCCGCGGAGGCGACGCTGGCCAGGGTCTCCTCGGTGGCAGGGTTCTTCACCGCGAAGCGGGCCCCGGAGCTGGCCTGACGCCACTGCCCGTCGAGGAACAGGCTGGTCGGGGTCTGAGTGAGCAGCGCATCCAGGCGCTGTGGCGACACGTCCATGGTTCAGACCTCCTGAGCCGCGACGCTGTGCCGGCGCAGCGCGCCCTCCAGGACGTCGAGGGCCTCGCTGAGCAGCTCCTCGCTGATCACCAGCGGGGGCAGCAGCCGCAGGACATTGCCGTAGGTGCCGCAGGTCAGCACCAGGACGCCCTGGGCCAGACAATCAGCCGCCACGGCGCGAGTCGTCTCCGGGTCCGGCACGGTGCTGCCCGAGTGGACCAGTTCGATCGCCAGCATCGCGCCGCGACCCCGGACATCGCCGATCGGGCCCTCCGCGGTGCCCAGCTCATCTGCCAGGGCGCGCAGCCGGGGCAGCACCAGGGCCTCGATGGCTCGAGCCCTCCCGGCGAGGTCGTGCTCTTCCATGGTCTTGATCGCCGCCAGGGCTGCGGCGCAGGCCACGGGGTTTCCGCCGTAGGTGCCGCCGAGACCGCCGGGGTGCACGGCGTCGAGCAGATCCGCCCGTCCGGTGACTGCCGAGAGCGGCATCCCGCCGGCGATCCCCTTGGCCATGGTGATCAGGTCCGGGACGACGCCCTCGTGCTCAGAGGCGAACCAGTCGCCGGTGCGGCAGAACCCCGACTGGACCTCGTCGGCGATGAACACGACGCCGTGTTCGCGCGCCCACTCGGCCAGGGTGGGCAGGAACCCCTCGGCGGGAACGATGAATCCGCCCTCACCCTGGATGGGTTCGATCAGGATCGCGGCGAGGGAGCTGGCGCCGATCTGCTTCTCCATCTGATCGATCGCCCGCTTCGCCGCGGTCTTGCCGCTGATATGCGGGTGCGCGTCGCGGTAGGGGTAGCTCATCGGCATCCGGTAGACCTCCGGTGCGAAGGGCCCGAAATTGGTCTTATACGGCATGGACTTCGCGGTCAGCGCCATCGTGAGGTTCGTGCGCCCGTGATAGGCGTGGTCGAAGGCCACCACGGCCTGTCGGCCCGTGGCGAGCCGAGCGATCTTCACCGCGTTCTCCACCGCCTCCGCGCCGGAGTTGAACAGCACCGTGTGCTTGGCGTGATCACCGGGGGTCAGCCGGCCCAGCTCCTCGGCCACCTCGATGTATCCCTCATAGGGGGTGACCATGAAACAGGTGTGCGTGAAGTGCGCCACCTGCTCAGCCACCGCGGCGACGACGGCGGGGGCACTGGCTCCCACGGAGGTCACCGCGATCCCCGAGCCCAGGTCCACGAAGCTGTTGCCGTCCACGTCGCGGATCACGGCGCCGTCGGCGTCGGCGACATAGACCGGCATCACGGAGACCGCGCTGGAGGCCACCGCGGCGGCCCGGCGCTGGGCGAGCCGCTTCGAGGAGGGGCCCGGCACCTCGGTGAGCAGCTCACGACGCTGCGGAAGCCGGGTGGGCAGCGCCGAGAGTGCAGGGAGTGCGCCTTGGCGGGTGCTGGTGGGATCGGTCATCGGGGTCTGCCTTTCGAAGGAGGGGCGGGTGCGCAGCGGTGGTCTCAGCGGGGGCCCGGGGCGCAGGTGGCCTCGGCGCTGGACCGGCTCAGAGTCGGGGGGTCAGCGGGGGTTCGGTGCGGCGGGAGCCGGTGGATTCGAAGGCTGCCGCGATGCGCAGCAGCCGGGCATCGTCATAGGCGCGGCCGGCGAAGGTCAGCCCCACCGGCATCGAGGTGTCACCCATGGTGCCCATGGGCACCGTCACGGTGGGGATCCCCAGGTGGCGCCAGACCAGATTCCCGTTCGCGACCCAGACCCCGTTGCGCCAGGCCAGATCCGCGGAGTCCACCGAGTGATCGGCGTCGGCGGGTCCGACGTCGGCCACGGCGGGGAAGGCGATGACGTCGAGGCCGTGCTGCTCCATCCATCGGTCGAAGTCCAGCTCGCGGGTGCGCAGCAGCCCGTCGATGCCCTCCTGCATCCACGGCAGGCGCCGCAGCTGCAGGTCCGGGTGGGTGCGCACCAGGTCCGGCAGGCTCGCAATGTCATCCTCGAAGCCGTCATAGCGGTCCGGCAGAGCTGAAGGAGGAGCAGGGAAGATCTCGCGGCCGTCGACCCGGACCAGGCTGTGCAGCGCTGGATCGGCGTTGGCGGCCAGAAAGTCCTCGCAGGCCCAGGCCGAGAGCAGCCCCACCTCCTGGCGCAGATACTCCGCGGGGACCAGGCCCCGGGTCGCGATGCTCGGTGCCCCGGGCCGGTCGCCCTCGTAGTTCGTCACCACCGGCAGGTCACTGGGAGTGAGAGTCGCGCCGGCAGCGGTGAGGCTTGCCACGGCGGCCCGCCAGAGCTCCAGCACCGAGGCGCGTGGGATCACCGGGCGGCCGGTGGATCCGCCGATGCCGGTGATGCCCTCGGGTGAGGGCGGAGCGGTCCCCGCCTCGGGGTCCTCGCCCAGATACATCTGGGGAGCCCCGATGCGCAGCCCGCCAAGCGTCTCGCGGGCAGCCGCGGGATCCGAGATGTGCAGCGCGGCATAGGAGGCCGGTCGCAGCTCGGAGACCGGGGGCAGCGGGTGCCAGAGCTGGGTCCGCCAGAAGTCCCCGCGCGGCTGCGGGTCCTCGGCCACGATCACCTCCAAGACCTCGAGCAGGTCGGCCATCGTGCGAGTATGCGGCACGACGACGTCCATGGTCGGCACCAGCGGCCAGTTGCCCCGCATCGAGATCAGGCCCCAGGACGGGGTATAGGCGCAGAGCGCGTTGTTCGACGCCGGGGCTCGCCCCGAAGACCAGGTCTCCTCAGCCAGCCCGAAGCTGGCGAAGCTGGCCGCGGTGGCGGTGCCGGAGCCGTTGGACGAACCAGAGCCGAAGGCCGAGGTCAGATAAGCGGGGTTATAGGGGCTCTCGGCCCGGCCATAGAGGCCGCGCTGCATGCCTCCATTCGCCAAGGGGGGCATGTTGGTGAGCCCCAGCAGGATCGCACCGGCGCCGCGCAGCCGCTCCACCACGAAGCAGTCCCCGCCGGCCATCAGGTCCGCGAACGCCGGGGAGCCCGCGGCGACGCTCAGCCCGGCCACCCGATAGCTGTCCTTGGCGGTGTAGGGAATCCCGTCAAGCGCCCCGCGAGGCTGACCTGCGGCGCGGCGGGCGTCGGAGGCGCGGGCCTCATCCAGGGCGGCGGGATTCATCACGACCATGGCGTTGAGCCCCGGGCCCTGCCGGTCCTCCCGCCGGTCATAGGCCTCGATCCGGTCCAGATAGGCCTGCACCAGCTGCTCGCTGGTGACGCTGCCCTGCTCGAGCGCCGCGCGCAGCTCGGCGATGCTGGCCTCGACGACGTCGAAGCCCGCCCCGCTGGTCGTGGCAGTCTCGGTGGTCTCCGCGCTCGCCGGAGGCCGGCTCGCAGAGGAGCCGCTCGATGGTGAGCCGCTCATCGGTCAGGGTCTCCGGGAAGGAGGTCCAGGGGTGCGGCGGGGTTCACCGCGGCGGGCTGCTGCTGGGTGATGCAGTGGATGCCGCCGCCGAAGCGCAGGATGTCCCGGGCGTCGAGAAGCTCGATGCGCCGGTCGGGGTAGGCCTTGGCGAGGATCGCGGCTGCTTCCTCGTCGGCAGGGTCGTCGTAGGCGCAGAGCAGCACCACCCCGTTGGCCACGTAGTGGTTGATATAGGTCCAGTCCACATGCTCCCCGTCCGCGAGGATGGTCGCCGGCGCCGGGACGTCGATGATGTCGAAGGGCTCACCGGCGGCGTCGCGGGCGGTCTCCAGGAAGCCGCGCAGCTCACGGGTGACCGCATGGTCCGGGTGGGCCGGGTTGTCCTGGCGGTGCAGCAGGATGCTTCCGGAGGGGGTGAAGGCCGCGAACATGTCCACATGGCCGCGGGTGCCGAACTCCGCATAGTCCCGGGTCAGCCCGCGCGGGAACCAGACGGCGTGGGTGGTGCCCAGCGCGGAGTGCAGCTCGGCCTCGATCTGGGCGTGGGACATCCCGGGGTTGCGGCCCAGATCGCGCTGGACCGTCTCGGTCAGCAGCACCGTGCCGCGACCATCGACGTGGAAGGCGCCGCCCTCGTTGATCAGCCGACTGGTGACCCGCACGGCCCCGGTCGCGGCGGTGACCGCGGCGGCGATGTGCTCGTCCTTGTTCCAGCTGGCCCAGCTCTGTGCGCCCCAGCCGTTGAACACCCAGTCCACCGCGGCGAGCTCGCCGTCGGACCGGTGGACGAAGGTCGGTCCGATGTCGCGCATCCAGGCGTCATCCAGCGGCAGCGGCCGCAGCGTGACCGTGTCACCGAGCAGCTCCTGGGCCACGGTGAGATCCATAGGGGCCACCACCACGGTGACCGGTTCGTGCTCGGCGATCAGCTTCGCCACCCGGACCCAGGCCGCCCGGGCGGCGTCGAGGGTGGCGGATCCAGGTGCACCGAAGGTGGCGTTGGCGCAGGGGAACGCCATCCAGGTGCGCTCATGCGGCGCCCATTCCGGGGGCATTCGCAGGTCGAGGTGGGGGGAGGAGGTCATGGGGCTCCGTCAGTCGGCGATGAACTCGGTGGTCTCGAAGCGCTGGCGGAAGAACTCGGGCCGCTTATGGTGCTGCCAGAACATCGCGGCGATGCCGAGGGTGAAGACCAGCATGCCCAGGATGAACACCAGGCCGATCCCGCCGATCTCCGAGCCGGAGCCGTAGTCCGGATCCATGGAGTCCCAGATGGTCTGGAAGAAGAAGATCAGCAGCAGGATTCCGCCCACCAGCGGGGCGAGCAGCTTGTTGAAGAATGCACCCGCGGAGGCGGTGGCCTCGTGGCGGAAGTACCAGACGCAGGCCAGCGCGGTGATCCCGTAGTAGAAGCAGACCATCATGCCCAGCGTGGTGATGGTGTCCCACAGGACGTTCTCCGAGATGATGCGCATCACCACGTAGAACACCGAGGCGATGATCACCGCGACCACGGTGGCGTATGCCGGAGTCTGGTAGCGCGGGCTGACCTGGGAGTACTTGCGGTTCAGCGCGCCGTAGTGGCCCATGGCCAGCATGGTCCGGGCCGGGGAGATCATCGTGGACTGCAGCGAGGCGGCCGAGGAGGAGAGCACCGCGAGCGACATCAGGATCGCCATCGGGCCCATCACCGGTCCGGCCAGGGCGGCGAAGACGTTCTCCTGGATGTCCGGGTTGCCCAGGCCGTACTCGCCGTCGGAGACTCCGGCGAAGGTCAGCGCGCCGAGGGTGACGATGGTGTAGAGGCTCACGACCACCAGGATGGTCAGGATCGCGGCCCGCCCCGGGGTGGTGGTGGTCCCGCGGGACTCCTCGTTCATGGTCAGCACCACGTCCCAGCCCCAGTAGATGAACACCGAGAGGGCGATGCCGGCGGAGAAGGCCGAGAAGGACTCGATGCCGAAGGGGTTGAACCATTCCCAGCTGAAGCCGGTGGCATCGAAGGCGGAGCCGGCCGAGACCTGGCGGAACGCCGCCACGGCGAACCAGAGCAGCACCAGCACCTGGAAGGAGACCAACACATACTGCACGGTCTTGGTGGTCTCCATCCCGCGGTAGGAGACATAGGCGGCTGCGGCCATGAAGATCACGCAGGTGATCACGTTGACCGGGACGTTGCGGGTCAGCTCGGCGATCGAATCGACCCCGGTGATCTGGCTGATCGCCAGGTAGAAGAAGTCCACCGCGATCCCCGCCAGGTTGGAGAGCACCAGGATCGTGGCGGCGAGCAGTCCCCAGCTGCCCATCCAGCCGATCCACGGACCGAAGGCCTTCGATGCCCAGGTGAAGGTGGTGCCGGCGTCGGGCATCGCACGGTTCAGCTGGCGGTAGCCCAGAGCGACCAGCAGCATCGGCAGGAACCCGACGATCAGCACCGCCGGCAGATGGTCCCCGACCGCTGAGGCGGTGGGCCCCAGGGCCCCGGAGAGCGTGTAGGCCGGAGCGATCGTGGAGACGCCGATCACCACGGCGCCGAGCGCGCCGATGCTGCCGACGCTGAGCCCCTTGCTGTGGGTGTGCTGACCGGGTGCCTTGACGACGGGGCCGCGTGGTTCGCTCATGATGGTCTCCTCGGTCAGCGCGCGGGTGACGCGCTGGGGTCAGGTTCGCGGTTGTCAGACGCGCTGGGTTCGGGCTCGCGGGGCAGCAGGATCATGGGGATCGGCAGGTGGGAGAGCACCCGGGCGGCGG
Organism: Nesterenkonia aurantiaca; assembly: GCF_004364585.1. GTDB lineage: Bacteria > Actinomycetota > Actinomycetes > Actinomycetales > Micrococcaceae > Nesterenkonia > Nesterenkonia aurantiaca. Next base: position 183,829 of record NZ_SOAN01000003.1, read on the forward strand.
TCATGCCCAGGAAGATGTGCCGGCGGCGCGCCAGCGGGGACGAACCGATGAGCAGGATCCCGCCCTGCGGCCAGTCGACCGTGCCCACTGCATGGCGCAGCGACCGCCCGGTGGCGTAGATGTGCTTGCCGGGCTGGGAGCTGCCGGAGTCGAGGGCTGGGTCTGCATCCGCTGAACCTGCGACGGATCCAGACTCCTTGTCCTCGAAGGTCACGCGGGTCACCGCCGCCCCCAGCTGGCGAGCCCAGGACTCACTGGATCGGGTGACCTGGTGATCGGGGTGGGCCGCCGAGACCGCGGCCATCACGTCAGTGATCTGCGTGTTCGCCCGATAGCCCGAGGGGGCCAGCGCCACCGGAACCGGGGAGCTGTGCAGCAGGGCGGTGACCGCCGGGTGGGTCATGATCCGCCCGAACCCGATGCCGGAGCCGGTGACCAGCACGTCGGAGTCCAGCTCCTGGACCGCGGCGACCAGTCCTTCGGCCACGGAGCCGCCGGGGCGTATATGACTGTGGTGCCGGATCTCTGCGGGGATGACCGCCTCGGCCTCGGCGATCCACTGCTGGGCCTGTTCGGCGATGATTCCGACGACGCTGCCCACCGGGGGGTACTCCTGCTTGAACGCCGAGTCCTGACGGATCACCAGGATGAGGTCGAGCCGCGCCCCGGCAGAGCGGGCCAGCGCGATGCCCAGCGCCAGGGCGTCGTGGCTGCGCTCATCGCCGCCGAAGCCCACGGCGACTCGGTGGATCGTAGGTTCAACCATGACGCACCTCCATGTGGTCTAGGTGTTCTTCCTGGTCGGAGGCAGCGGCGGGACGATCCGTGGTCTCCGCGAAGCGATGCATGATGTCCTCGGCGGCCCGGCGTCCCTGCCGCAGCGCGCCGTCGACGTGCTGGTAGCCCTCCGCGGCCAGATCGGAGCAGGCCCAGTGCAGCGGGCCCACTGCGCTGCGCTGATGCGCGCCGTAGCGCGAGAGGCCGCCGAGGTCGAAGCTGGCGGCGTAGGCGCCGCGGGTCCATTCCTCGGAGCCGAAGTCCGACTCGTAGTAGACCTCCGGGGTCAGCGCCTGATCCCCCAGGTAGGCGGAGAGGGAGCGCAGGATGGCCTCTCGGCGCTCCTTCGCGGAGAGGGTGAACATCTGGTCGGCCACTTCATCAGAGATGAAGCCGACCAGGGTGCCGCGGCTGTCCTGGTGGTTGGTGTTGTCGTAGACCTCCTGGCAGATCTCGTTCGGGCCGAAGCCGGTGCCGGAGAGCCCCTGTTCCCGCCAGAAGGGACGGTCATAGACTGCGTGGACCTTGATCACCAGGCCCATGGACTGGTGCTGATGCATCTGGTGCTGAAGCCGCGGCAGCGGAGGTTCGAAGCTGATCCGCGAGTACAGGTTCGGCGGCACCGCCAGGATGACCTGGCGGGCCCGCACAGTGACCCGATCGGAGAACACCGTCGCCCCGCCCTCAGGGTGCCAGGCGATGGTGCGCACCGGGGTGGAGAGCTGCACCGAGCCTGCGGGCAGCCGGGCCTCCAGCTCCTCGGAGACGCTCTGCATCCCGCCGACCACGCGTCGGTCCAGGATGAAGTCCTCGTCCACCAGGTTGCTGAACGACCCCGCGGAAGCTGCCATCAGGACCGCCTGCAGCGCGGAGAAGGCGTGATCGGGTTTGGTGAGCATCCCCCCGGCGAGGAAGATCGCGATGTTCTCCCGGGCGGCGGTGTCCTGGGTCTGGCGGCGCAGCCATTCGTTGAACGTCACGGTGTCGAGCTCGCGCGCCAGCGGGTGCGCCCACGGCTCCTCCGGACCGATCGAGGCGGCCAGCTCGTCGAGGGTCTCGATGATCCGCTGCATCTCCGTCACGGTCTGCTCCGGTGCCGGGAACATCTCTCCGGTGAACTCATGGCGGACGCCCTCGCGGTCCAGGTAGATGTTCGCGCCCTCGCGGTGGCGGGTGAAGGTCTCCATCCCCAGCTCCTCGAGCAGCCCCAGGAGCACGGTCTGGTCGGGGGAGACCCACTGTCCGCCGACCTCCAGGAAGGCCCCATCGATCTCCTGAGACCAGGTGCGGCCGCCGACGCGGTCACGCGCCTCCAGCACGATGGTGGAGAGCCCGGCGGCATGGAGCGTCCGGGCGGCCATCAGTCCGGCAGGTCCCGCTCCGACGACGACGACGTCGCACTCCTGCGCCTCGCTGCTGCCCAGTGATCGCTTGGGTTCCATAGTGTTCCCCTTCACAGATAAATTAACTATATTCATTAACGGGCAGTCCGGAGCGGTTGTCAAGACCTGCCGGAGATTTTCAACGGCGCGACGCCGAGCTCTTAGACTTGCCCCTTGTGAACGGCGCGACCATCCGCGCGACGAGTCAAGGAACGACCAGCGCGACGAGCGAAGGAACAGAGACAGTGACTGCGGAGAAGACGCGACCCCGGGGGCGAGGGCGACCCACCTCGCCGGTGCTCTCGCGAGGCGTGATCGCGGGTCGGGCGATGACCCTGGTCGCCGAGCGCGGGTACGACCACCTGACCATGGCAGGCCTGGCGCGCAAGCTCGGGGTCTCGGCCTCGGCGCTGTACAACCATGTCTCCTCCAAGCAGGAGGTGCTGGTGCTGATCCAGGATCGGCTCAATGAGGAGATCGACTGCAGCGCCTTCGACCGGCTTCCCTGGCCCGAGGCGCTGATGGCCTGGGCGCGCTCCTACCGGGAGTGCTACATCGAGCACACCGAGCTGATTCCGCTGATCGCCGTCCTGCCCATCGCAGACGCTCCGCAGTCGCTGCGGATGTATGAACGCGTCTTCGAGGCGCTGCATTCGGCGGGGATCGATGACCGCGACGCGGTGGACATCATCGTCGGGATCGAGGCGCTGGTCTTCGGCGCGGCCTTCGACGCCTCGGCGCCGGCGAACATCTTCGACCCCGGCGACAGCGTGGAGATCGCGCCGACCTTCGCACGCGCGGCCGAGCTGCGCGCCGCCGACGCCCGGGCCTCGTCAGACCGGGCGTTCGAGATGACGCTGGAGATCCTGGTGGACGGGCTGGTCCGGCGGATCCAGGACGGCGAGACGTTCAGTCCAAGGCGTGCATGACGTGCTTGACCCGGGTGTATTCCTCCACTGAGTACAGCGAGAGGTCCTTGCCGTATCCGGAGGACTTGAACCCGCCGTGCGGCATCTCGGCCACCAGCAGCAGGTGGGTGTTGACCCAGACGCAGCCGAAGTCGAGATCCCGACTCATCCGCATCGCCTGACCCTGATTCGTGGTCCAGACGCTGGAGGCCAGCGCGTAGTCCACGCCGTTGGCCAGGGTCAGGGCCTCCTCCTCGGTGCTGAAGGGCTGCACCGTGAGCACCGGGGCGAAGGTCTCCTCCTGGACCAGCTCGTCCTCCTGGCGGACCCCGGTGATGATGGTGGGTTTCACGAAGAATCCCCGCCCACCCTCCGGGGGCACGCCTCCGGTGATCACCGTGGCGTGGTCGGGGATGTTCTTGAGCTTGGCGCAGACGGTCTCGAAGTGGCGCACGTTGTTCAGCGGCCCGTAGTCGTTCAACCCGTCATCGAGCTCTCCGGTGGTGAGCTTGGCCGCCTGAGCGGCGAGCAGCTCGACGAACTCGTCGTGGACGCTGTCCTGGACCAGTACCCGGGTCACCGCGGTGCAGTCCTGGCCGGCGTTGAAGGTTCCGAAGGTCAGGATCAGCTCGGCGGCCTTGTGCAGGTCCGCGTCGGCGAAGACCACGGCGGGCGCCTTGCCTCCGAGCTCGAGGTGGGTGCGTTTGACCGCCTTCGCGGCAGAGGTGGCCACGGCCTGGCCTGCGCGCACCGAGCCGGTGATCGATACCATCGCTGGGGTGTCATGTTCCGTGAGCAGCTGACCTGTGCTTCCGTCGCCCAGGACCACGTTGAGCACGCCGGGTGGCAAGACCTCCCCGGCCAGACGAGCCAGCACCAGGGTGGACTCCGGAGTGGTCTCCGCGGGCTTGAGCACGATGGTGTTGCCGGCGGCCAGGGCCGGGCCGATCTTCCAGATGGCCATCATGAGCGGGAAGTTCCATGGAGTGATCTGCGCGACGACGCCCACCGGCTCACGCCGCACATAGGAGGTGTGGCCCTCCAGGTACTCTGCGGCCCCGCGGCCTTCCAGCAGCCGGGCCGCACCGGCGAAGAAGCGCAGCTGGTCCGCGCCCGCGGCGACCTCCTCCTGCGCGATGATCCGGCGTGGCTGTCCGGTGTTGCGGTGCTGGGCCTCGACCAGCTCGTCCGAGTGCTGCTCCATCCTGTCCGCCAGAGCCAGCAGACAGCGCTGACGCTCTGAGGGGGTCACGGACTTCCAGGAGGCGAAGGCGCTGCGTGCCGCAGCGAAGGCGGCGTCGATGTCTTCCGCATCGGAGACCGGTGAGAGCGCGACGCGCTCGCCGGTCATGGGGCTGAGGACCTCCAGCTCCGCCGTGCCCTTGGCCGCGACGAACGATCCGTTGATGTAATTCTCAAGCCGGGAGTTCACAGAGGTCTCCTCCACCATCAGATAATGATTCGTGTTCATTTTACGACGGGTTGATGTGATGCGCAACACTGAGAGGGAATTCGCCGAAGCAGGCTGAGGAGCAGCGATTCGCGAAGCGGAGGAGGCTCAGATGCGCAAGGTGATCACGGGACGACGGACGCACCACCACAAAGGTGACCTGGTGGTGTTCATGGTGGGGATGACGATCCACAAGCCGTGGCGGGTGCGCGCGTGGTTCCCGGTCTTCGCTGCCATGCCGAAGATGCTCGAGGAGCTCACCGCGGACCCCGACTCGGGGCTGCTCGGCCACCGACTGGTGTTCGGACGCGGAGGCCCGTTGTGCATCCGGTACTGGTCCTCCACCGAGCAGCTCTATGCCTACGCCTCCGACCGCGAGGGGCTGCACCGCCCGGCCTGGGCGGAGTTCAACCGTCGTGCGAAGAAGATTCCGGGCGCGGTCGGGATCTGGCATGAGGGCTGCCAGGTGGCGCAGGCGGAGTCGGTCTACGTGGACACCCCGGCAGCGGGGCTCAGCGAGGCGACGGAATCCGTGGAGGTGGGTCGCGATCAGGGCAGCGCGCGAGATCGACTACGCCGGATCCGCCCTGCTCAGGCCGGTGCTCCCGGATCGCCATAGCCTGGCACGGCGCGTACCCGGCCCGCGCCTGCTGCGCCCGCACCTGCTGCGCTCTGTTCCGACCGGCTGCGAGATCCATTGTGCAATTTGAGCGCATTTTGCGGCGGTTTCGGCGGATAAACCTGCACAAATTGCACTATCGATGTGGGGGAGCGGGAGAGTGGCCGCGCGGGAGAGTGGCCGTGCGCGGGAGCGGGAGCACAGGCGAGCAGACCCCCTCCGGTGCCGTGGCCAGGGGCCGACGCCCGGGCTCGTGGACGTGGTCCAGCTCAGCTGTAGGGCAGCTGGTGCAGCCGCTGGCCGAGCCGCTGCTGCCGCTCCGCCTGGATGCGAAGCCGCCGGTACTCCCGGTTGCGCCGCTCGGCCATCACCGCCACCAGGAACTCGGTGGCCGAGGAGGGCGGGGCCGGGGGAGCCACGTGGCCAGCGACCTCGTTGGCCAGCCGGTGCGCGGTGTGCTCCAGAGCCTGGGCGTTGTGCCCGCGCGGGTTGTCCTGGATGGTGCGCAGGAACCGCGAGGCCCGGGCCGCCACGGCGTCCGGGATCCGGCCCAGGTCAGCGATCTGGGTCCAGGAGGTCAGCTGGGCAGGCACCGGCAGCATCATCGGCTTCACGGCCGGCTGCCGGACCCGGATCACATAGGTGCCCGCGACCATATCGCCCAGGCGCCGGGTCCGCCGGCTGAACATTCCGGCGAAGAGCGGGATGATGCCGAAGCTGAGGTAGATCTCTCCGAAGCCGACCAGCGCGCGGATACCGGCGTGCCGGAGCCGGATGGCGCCGCCGTCGTCGCGCACCACTCGGGTGCCGAAGATCAGCCGTCCCACCGAGCGGCCGCGGGAGAGGGTCTCCACCGTCATCGGCAGGATCACCAGGCACAGCACGGCGCCGCCGAGCATGACCGCAGCCTCCATGGCCGGATCCAGGACCCCGGCCCCGGCCGCCAGGCCGGAGAGGATCAGGAAGGCCAGCAGCGCTGCCCACGCGATGATCAGGTCCACGATCAGCGAGGCGGCGCGGGTGATCAAGGACGCGGCCGGAAGCTCCAGCTCCACGCCTTCACCGGTGATCACATTGCGCATGGGTCAAGCCTAGCGTCGCCGGGGCGGGTTCGGGCGGCGCAGTGAAGGCTCAGGTGCTCGGGGTCCACGGCTGGAGGATCTCGTTCATGGCATCGGTGAGGCTGCGCTGCAGCAACGGGCCGAAGGAGACCCGCTTCACGCCCAGCGTGGTGAGTTCGGCAATGCTGAGTCCGCCGGGGATGGCGCCGTTGACCGGGTGTGCCGTGACATTGACCGGGGTCTTCACCGCGGCCAGGATCTGTTCCAGGTAGTCCCGGGACGGGACCTTCACCGGGTAGAGCGAATCGGCTCCGGCCTGTTCCAGCAGACGCAGCCGGTGCAGCGCGTCCTTGAGCTGGGCCTCCGGTCCGGCGTCGGTGGTGAACGCATCCGTGCGGCCGTTGATCACCAGGTGGGTGCCGGTGGCGTCCGCGGCGGCCCGGATCGCGGCGATGTAGCCGGCGTGCTCCTCGGGGGAGCGCATCTCATCCATCGAGTGCACCGTGTCTTCGATGTTGATGCCTGCGGCGCCGGCCTCCAGGGTTCGGTGCACCAGCTCCTCGGCAGGGGTGTCGTATCCGGACTCCAGGTCCACGGAGACCGGGATGTCGACGACGTCGGTGATCCGCCGCACGACGCGCAGCACCTCGGCAAGCTCCATGGCCTCGCCGTCGGCCTCGCCGAGGGAGTCCGCCACCGGGTGGCTGCCGATGGTCAGGGCCGAGAATCCGAGCGAGGCACAGGTCTCAGCGGACCAGGCGTCCCAGACCGTGGGCAGGATGACCGGGGTGGCCTGGTGGTGGAGATCCAGAAGGCGCTGGGCGTGCTGTTCTATGGAAGTCATCTTGGCATCGTGGCACATGCGCGACGCCGAGGGAAGGCAGTTTCACCGGCACCGCGGTGACGCGCTGAGCACGGGGTAGTCTCGTGGCGTGGATATCGACGCCTTCATCGCCGTGCATCAGCACGAGTGGGACCGGCTCGCGGCGCTGGCCTCGCGCCGGCGGCTCGCCGCCGCCGAAGCCGACGAGATGCTGCGGCTCTACGAGCGGACCTCCACCCACCTGTCCATGATCCGCGCCGCCGAGCCGGATTCTCCGGTGGTGGCCTCACTCTCGGCCCCGCTGGGACGGGCTCGCGCGCATCTGACCGGGTCCGGGGAGAACGTGTTCGTGTCCAGCGCCTATTTCTTCACCCAGACCCTGCCGGTGGCGTTCTACCGGATCCGGTGGCTCACCGTGATCCTGGGTGCCGCCTTCATCGCCGTGGCGGCGGCCTTCGCCTTCTGGACGATCCACCACCCGCAGATCGATCTGCTGATGCCCCAGGAGGCTCGGCAGAGCTACGCCGGCACCGAGTTCGCCAACTACTACTCGGAGCACCCCAACTCCAGCTTTGCGGCACAGGTGTGGACCAACAACGCCTGGATCGCCGCCCAGGAGGTCGCCTTCGGGGTGACCGGCGTCTTCGTGCCCTTCGTGCTCTTCGTCAACGCCCAGGGCCTCGGCATGGCCGCCGGGGTCATGGCGGAACAGGGTGAGGCGTCCACCTTCTGGCTCTACATATTGCCGCACGGCCTGATGGAGATCACCGCGATCTTCATCGCCGGGGCGGCCGGGCTGCGAATCTTCTGGGCCTGGGTTGCGCCGGGCCAGATGCGACGCTCTGCCGCGCTGGCCGCCGAGGGGCGCAAGCTCATCACGGTGGCCTTCGGGCTGGTGCTGATCCTGCTGATCTCCGGAGTCGTGGAAGGCTTCGTGACCCCCTCGGATCTGCCGCACTGGCTGCGCATCGGCATCGGCGCCGCGGTGCTGGCCGGGTACTGGGTCTACACCCTGGTGCTGGGCGGGCGCGCCCACCGGGCCGGGGTCACCGGGGACCTCGGCAAGTACGACGCCGGAACGGTGGAGCTCACTGCCTGAGCCTGGGTCGGTCGAGCTCGAACCGCTGAGTTTTTCACCTCAATTGCCTGGAGACGCCGGTGTCCGCCGGGGCCCAGAGTGCTCCGCTGATCCTGCTGCGCCGCGCGGTGATCGCGGCCGGAGTGATCCGGACACGAGCCCGAAGCGCCCGAAGGCTGTCCGAGTGCGGTCCTTCCGCGGGATCACAGGGATGCTCATCGCCGACTCTCCGGGCTTCCTCCCCGCATAAGTGGCGTCACGCTCATACTGTTGGGGAGAGTCAGTAATGCGTGGAGAGGCAGATATGAGCGCGAATTCCGATCGGAACGAGGCCGGCAGGCCCGCCGACGAGAACGAAGATTTTGAATCCGGGTTGGACTACGGTGCCTTCGCATCCGAAGAACCCGATTTCCCCGACGACAACCTGAGTGCGGAGCGAGACCAGCGCCCGGCACGGACCGGTCAAGGCCAGCCCGATGACCAGGCCACCCAGGCCATCCCCGCGACCCGGGCACCGCAGGGCGGTCCTGGCCGTCAGGACCAGGATGCCCCCACCGAGAACATTCCGCGCACGCCCGACCAGGGAGCAGCTGCGCAGAACCCCAATGCCACGCGTTCCCTCGATGATGTGCGCACCTCCCGGGACACCCGTTCCATGGAGGACACGACCACGTTCACCGGGGCGGCCGCAGCAGGTGCCGGCGGAGCAGGTGCTGGGGGAGCAGATGCCGCCAGCTCAGGCGCCGCGAGCTCAGGTGCCGCGGCGGAGCCCGGGGCAGCGCAGCAGGGCGTGCCGAGCCCTACCCCGGCAACCTCGAACCAGGGTGCTGATGCCCACCAGCCCACAGAGAATGCCGCCGAACTGAGCCGACGTGAGCAGCGCCGTCGTGATCGGGACGAGGCGAAGTCCGAGGATCAGGACACCGCTGTGGTTCCCGCCACCGCCGGAGCCTCGGGCTCAGCGGCCCCGGCGGCCGCCGGGGCTGGCGCCGGTGCAGCTGCAGGCACTGCGGCAGGTGCCGGGGGCGTTGACCGCTCCGGTCGCTCGGCCTCCAGCCCGACCCACGCGGCCTACGGCTCGGATGAGTCGGTCACCGACGCGGATCTCGACGATGAGGTCGCCCGCTCCAATCGCGGGGTCTCACGGTTCTTCCAGGTCCTGATCGCGATCTTCACCCCGATCCTGCTGCTGGTCGCCGCCGTGCGCCTGGTCGCCTCGCCGCTCTTCCTGTGGGTGGCCTACAACCGCCCCTGGATCCCCGACGGGGCCTACAGCATGAACGCCGATGACCGGCTGGTCTACGGCTCCTACGGCACAGACTTCCTGACCAACCTGGCGAACGGCCGGTACCTCTCGGAACTGGCCCCCGGTGGGGAGCAGCTGTTCACCGACGGTGAGGTCTCACACATGATCGACGTGAAGTTCGTGGTCCTCTGGGCCATGCTCATCGGCGTCATCCTGCTGGTGATCACCCTGATCCTCGCCCTGCTGCTGCGCGCCTGGCGTCCCGGAGGCACGGCCCGCGGGCTCTTCGCCGGCGCCTGGGTCACCCTGGGCATCATCATCGCCGTCGCGGTCCTGGCGATCATCGACTGGCAGCTCTTCTTCGCCGAGTTCCACCGGATCTTCTTCGCCGACGGCACCTGGACCTTCCCGGCCGACTCCACGCTGATCCAGCTCTACCCCGAGCAGTTCTGGATCGACGCCGGCGTGGCCGTGGTCGCGCTTGCGGTGCTCTTCGCCGTGATCCTGCTGATCGCGACCTGGCCGACCCGCCGTCGTCGTGCCCGCCGGGCAGCCCGCCTGGCCGAGGTGCACGAGCGTCGCAAGGTGAAGCTGGTCGAGGAGCTGAACAAGGGCAACGCAGAGTACAGCGAGGCACCTGCTCACACCCCTGCCCGCGGTCGCAAGCGTGATCGCAACCTGGACCGAGAGCGGGATCAGACCACTGCGGTGGGCTGACCCGCCGGTGCCCGAGGGCGCCTGTTCAGCAGGCGCCGAAGGGTACACTCTTCGCTGATGACCAGTGACAACACCGCCGCCACCCATGCCGCCCAGGGCCCCCTCGTGGGGATCCTGGGCGGCATGGGTCCTGCCGCCACAGTGGACTTCTATTCGAAGCTCATCGCAGCCACCCCCGCCGCCACGGACCAGCAGCACCTGCGGGTGATGATCTGGGCCGATCCCACCGTCCCGGACCGCTCGCAGGCGATCGTGGGCCACGGGGAGGACCCGACGCCGAAGCTCGCGGAGGGCGCCCAGCAGCTCAAGGACGCCGGCGCGGCGTTCTACGTGGCCGCCTGCAACGGGTCCCATGCCTTCCTGCCGCGCGTCCGCGAGCAGGTGGACCTGGAGTACGTCTCCATGATCGAGGTGACCGCCGAGCACCTCAGTGCGCTGCCCTACGTGAAGGCCGCCGGACTTCTGGCCACCGATGCGACGCTCACCGCAGGCCTCTACCAGGACAGCCTGGCCGCCTACGGGGTGCAGCCGATCGTCCCTGAGCCCGCCGACCAGCACACGGTCATGGAGGCGATCTACGCGGTCAAGGCCGGAAGCCTCGGGCCCGAGCTGCGCGCCGGCCTGGTCCGGGTAGCCCGGTCTCTGGTGGCCCAGGGCGCTGATGTGATCGTCGCGGCATGCACCGAGATCCCGCTGGCCATGACCACCGAGGAGTCACCGCGACCGCTGGTGGACCCTGCGGTGCTGCTGGCGAACCACGTGGTGACCAAGGCGAACAGTCTGCGCTGAGCCGCTTCGAGGTGCGCGGCTTCAACGGTGCTCCGCCCTGGGACCGCTGCGTACAAGGCGCGGCCGAGGGAGCGGCGTGCCGGTAGGCACGCCGAGGACGCCGGCTCAGATGGTGACGTCGCCCTTGGGGCTGCGGAAGGTCACCGACATGATGCCCGGTGTGCCTGAGGGTGCGATCCACTCCACGTCCACATCCTCGAACGGATCCACATTCGGGCTGGCGAGCCACTGGGTGACTCGGTCCGGGGAGCCGGCGATGCTCAGCTTCGTCAGGGCGGCCTCCGGCGGATAGGCCTGCGAGGGGTGCAGCCCGTCGCTGCCATCGTTCCAGCGCAGGAGATAAGGCACCTGGGGATCGGCGATGAGCCCCTTGATGCCGATCTGCTGCCAGGTCAGCTCCTGGCCGTCGGGAAACTTGCGGTTGCCCGGGACGGCCTTGCGGCCCAGCCGCTCTTCGAACGGGGTGAGGTCATCGACGCTGACGCACCAGCCCATCCAGCCGCCGCCCACCAGGGAGCGGTTGCGCACGGCCTGACCGAAGGGCGCCTTGTCCGCGCTGGGATGGTCCAGCACCTCGACGATCTCCAGGTACTGCCGGTTCTCCAGCGGAATGATGGCGTTGCGGGTTCCGAAGCGCGGATGGATCCCGCCGCGGACGCGTTCTACGCCCAGGGCATCGGTGATTCGTGCCACCGTGGCTTCCATTCCATCGGGACCGACTGCATAGGAGACGTGATCGAGGCGCATCATGAGGCCATCATGACACCACTGACCGCACAGGTATAAATCGAGTTGAATATTCATACTTATCCGGGATTTTTCTACCGATTGTAGAAACATCGCGACCATGGCGCCCGGAGTGCTCTGCAGGGCGCGTATCCTTGATGAGTGCTCAAGACCGCTCTGCAGCCCAAATGGATCGGGACCCTCGCCCTGGCGCTGGTCCTGGCCACGGTCTTCGTGGTGCTGAGCGCCTGGCAGTTCAGCGAATCGAGCTCCGAGCCGCCGCCGACCCAGGAGATCACCGAGAACCCGGTCCCGCTCACCGAGGTGCATGCGCCGATGCAGCCGATGACGGTGGCCCAGGCCGACCAGATCGTGGAACTCAGCGGCGAGTTCCTCGCCGACACCCAGGTGATCATCGATGAGCGCCTGCAGGATGGGACGTCTGGCTACTGGGTGGTCGCGGCCTTCCGCCCCGAGGACGCCCCGGATGAGAACATCATCCCGGTGGTGCGAGGCTGGGTCTCCGATCCGGCCGATGCCGAGGAGCTTCCCTCCGGCGAGGCGCTCGAGGTCCAGGGCCGGCTGCTTCCTCCCGAGGCTCCCGGCCCGGGTCAGCGCGGAATGTCAGCCGATGGAACGCAGATCTTCCCCACGCTGTCCCCGGCTGAACTGATCAACGTGTGGGATGAGCCGGGCTATTCAGGCTTCGTCGTGGCCTTCGAGACGCTGGACGCCAGCGGCGCGGAGGTGGGAGCGACGTCGTCCTCCGCCATGGAGCCGGTGCAGGTTGACCCGCAGCCCGAGACCTCGGACATCAACTGGCTGAACCTCTTCTACGGCGTGGAATGGACGGTCTTCGCCGGATTCGCCTTCTACCTGTGGTGGCGCCTGGTCAAGGACGCCCATGAGAAGCAGCTGGAGGAAGAGCGGCTCGACCGTGAATGGCAGGAGCAGTGGCGCGCCGAGCAGCTCGCCCTGCGGCAACAGACCCAAGCGAAAGACTAGAGACGCATGAGTGACTCCCGTACCGGCGACGCCCATCTGACCGATCCCGCGGCGACCGATGACATCCCGCCGGCTCCGCCGCGGCCCAAGCAGCGCCGCTTCGGGGGCACCGCCGCGCAGATCCAAGGATCGCTGAACTTCTACAAGGCCTTCGCCTTCATCACCGGCATCATGCTGCTGATCCTGGTCGCCAAGATGACCATGGACTACGGCTTCGGCTACGAGCTCTACGCCGGCGGCACCACCGCCGCAGGAGCCGAGAACTCGCTGGGCTTCCACCCCAAGGACTCGGTTGTTGACGGCACCGGGATCTCCTACTGGATCGCGGTGATCCACGGCTGGATCTACGTCATCTACATCATCGCCGGATTCCGACTCTGGTACCTGATGAACTGGAAGGTCGGCCGGCTGGTCACCATCGTGCTCGGCGGCGTCGTGCCGTTCCTGAGCTTCGTGGTGGAGCGCAAGATCGCCCGCGAGGTCCGGGTCGACATGGAGTCCAACCCCGAGGCCGTGCGCCGCTACTGAGCGGCCCACCGCATCGACGCCTGCCCCGGGAGGGCGAGAGTCCGGCCCGGGCGGGCTAGCGGAGCGCCGGAACGGTTAGCGGGGCGCCGGAACGGGCCGCGCCTGCGCACGACCGGCCCAGAAGAGCACCGGGATCAGCAGCAGCGCGAGCAGCCCTCCGCCCAGCGAGAGATGTTCGAAGCTCGTCGTGGACATCACCACCCCCGACATCGCCCCACCGCCGGCTCCGGCAAGGGCGATCAGCACATCCACGCCGCCCTGCGTGCGGGCACGGTTCTCCGGGACCGTGGCGTCCACGACCAGCGCAGTGCCGGAGATCAGCCCCACGTTCCAACCCACCCCCAGCAGGATCAGCGCCAGGATCAGCAGACCCAGGGAATCCCCGGGGGCTGCGGCGCCCACCACGCCGGCGCCGAGCAGCAGCACGGCAGCCGCGACGCTCATCGGAATCCGACCGAACCGGTCCACCAGGACCCCGGTGACCAGCGAGGGCAGCCACATGGCCCCCACATGCAGCCCGATCACCAGTCCCACCGATCCCAGTCCGTGGCCGTGGGCCAACATGTGGATCGGGGTCATGGTCATGATCGCCACCATCGCGATCTGGGTCAGCACCATCACGGTCGCGCCGATATAGACGCCGGGCTCGGGCCTGGGGGCAGGGGCGGAATGCGCTGAGCCGGTGGAGCCTGCGCCGGCGGCGAGCTCGGAGACAGGTTCGGCCGCGTCTGCCGCCGTACCCCCGTGGGTGCTGGCGGCGGGTTCCCCGGCCATGCCAGGGGTTTCCGCAGCTTCGATCTCGGCGAGCTCCCGCGCCAGCAGGAACGGGTCCGGGCGGAGGAAGGCGAGGAGGATCGCTGCGGCGGCGAGGTAGGCCGCGGCCGCGAGCAGGAAGGGTCCTGCCAGCGGCGGGATGCCCAGGCTCGTCGCGAGATCTCCCAGCGGCTGAACCAGGTTCGGGCCGGCCACGGCCCCCAGGGTCGTGGAGACCATGGCGATGCTGATCGCGGTGGCGCGGCGTGATTCCGGCGCCAGGTCTGTCCCGGCGTAGCGGGCCTGCAGGTTCGTCGCGGTCCCGGCCCCGTAGATGAACAGGGCAAAGAACAGCAGCGGGACGTGATCCGCGATCGCCGCGGCCACCACTCCGATCGCGCCGAGCCCTCCGGCGGTGAACCCGAGACCCAGCCCGATCCGGCGACCCCAGCGCTGACTGACCCGCCCCACGGAGAACGCCGCAAGCGCGGAGCCCAGCGTAAACAGCGCGATGGGCAGCCCGGCCAGGCTCGCTGAGCCGAGCATCTCCTGGGCCAGCAGAGCGCCCACGGTGACCCCTGCGGCCAGTCCGGCGCCGCCGAGGATCTGGCTGAAGACGACGACGGTGAGCGTACGCCGCTGCACCTCGGCCCGCTTCGCCTCGGATTGCTGCGTGAGTGTCCGCGGCTGGGCGCCCCCGTGAGTCATGCCCGAATCATAGACCGCCGCCTGCCGCGACCCTCCGCCGAGGAGAGGGGTCATCCCGTCTCCGGGGCGGAAACGGGTGCTCTCAGCTCGCGTGAAGGGGCGATTCCGCCCGTTCGCGCCCCAGCGCGGCGGTCGAAAGCCCTGAAGTCCGCTGAGCGGAGACTTCATCCCCGTCACTGGGGCGCAAACGGGTGTTCTCAGCTCGCCCGACACAGCCATTCCGCCCGTTCTCGCCCCAGCAACACGAAAGACGGCGCGCGGGCGCGAAAGACGGCGCGCGGGCGCGAAAGACGGCGCGTGGGCGCTGAAAAGCAGGGCGCGGGCGAGCGTCGTCGTCGTTCTGGGGCTAGTCCGCCGTGAAGAAGGCCTTGAGCACGGCCGAGAAGACCTCGGGCTTCTCCGCGTGGACCCAGTGACCCGCGTCCTTGATCGTCGTCAGGCTCACGCGCGGGAACAGCGCCCGCATGGCAGGAGCGAAGTCATCCTGCACATAGTCGGACTCGGCTCCGGCGATCCAGAGCACGGGGCCCTCGAACGTCTCGTCCGTGAACTCCGGGAAGCCCCCGATCTGCGGCAGCGACTCATGGAGCAGGTCCAGATTCACCCGCCAACGGAACCCCTCGCCGTCGCGCGCCAGGCTCTGCAGCAGGAAGCCGCGGACCATCCGCTCGGGGATCGGCTCCTGCAGGAGCTCATCAGCCTCGCCGCGGGAGGAGAGGCCTGCCAGGTCCAACCGGCTCAGACTGCTGATGAGATGATCGAATTCACCCATGGACTCCCGGGCGACCGGTGAGATGTCGACGACGGCGAGGCGGCTGATCAGCTCCGGATGGCGCAGGGCCAGCACCATGGCGACCTTGCCCCCCATGGAATGCCCCACCAGATGCACCGGAGCCTCGCTGGCCACGGTGCGACGCAGGTGATCCGCGACCATATCTGCCTGCTCGACATAATCGAAGCGCTGGGTCCAGTCGGAGGCGCCGTGGTTGGGCAGATCCAGCAGGACAGAGCGCAGCTCGGGGGAGAGCGCCTTCGCGATCTGGGTGAAGTTCTTACCCTGCCCGAACAGCCCGTGCAGGAACACCACGGTCTCGCCAGACTCACCCAGCTGCGCAACGTTGAGTGAGAATGTTTCGGCAGTCACGATGAGTCTCTCCTGTTCACAGGTGTGCATCTGGTCCCGATCATCCTACGGCGGGCCCTCGACGGGTTTTCAAGCAGGCGACCTGTGAGCAGGACCTCCGGGGCAGGGCGGTGCGCCGCGGGTGCTGTCGCTTAGGATGGGACGGTGACTTCTCAGCCTGATTCCGCAGACTCTGCCGTTCCCGCCGTGGAGCGCTCGAACTCCGAGGCCCAGACCGTGCTGGTGGTGGACTATGGCGCGCAGTATGCCCAGCTCATCGCCCGCCGCGTCCGCGAGGCCCGGGTCTACTCCGAGGTCGTCCCGCACACCCTCGCCGCGAAAGAGATCATCTCGCGCAATCCCTCCGCAGTGATCCTCTCCGGCGGGCCCTCTTCGGTCTACGCCGAGGGTGCCCCCGAGGTGGAGACCGAGCTCTTCGAGGCAGGCATCCCGGTGATGGGCATCTGCTACGGCTTCCAGGCCATGGCTCACAGCCTCGGCGGCGAGGTGGCCCGCACCGGCGATCGCGAATACGGCAAGACCGAGGTGCGCAGCGTCAACGCCCCGCATTCGCTGCTCACCGGCACCGATACGGTCCAGTCCACCTGGATGTCGCACAGCGACTCCGTGCAGCAGGCACCGGAGGGCTTCGAGGTCCTGGCCTCCTCGGAAGGCGCTCCCGTCGCAGCCTTCGCCGACGAGGCGCGCAGGCTCTACGGCGTGCAGTGGCATCCGGAGGTGCGCCACTCGCCCCAGGGCCAGATGGTCATCGAGAACTTCCTCTATAACGGTGCCGGCCTGACCCCCGAGTGGACCACCGGCAACATCGTCGAAGAACAGGTCGCCGCGATCCGCGCCCAGGTCGGGGACGCCCGCGTGATCTGCGGACTCTCCGGCGGCGTGGACTCCGCCGTGGCCGCCGCCCTCGTGCAGAAGGCCATCGGAGACCAGCTGACCTGCGTGTTCGTCGATCACGGATTGCTGCGCGAAGGTGAGGCCGAACAGGTCGAACGCGATTTCGTCGCCGCCACCGGCGCGAAGCTCTATGTGGCCGATGAGCGGGAACGCTTCCTCGCCGCACTTGAGGGCGTCACCGATCCCGAGACCAAGCGCAAGATCATCGGCCGGGAGTTCATCCGGGCCTTCGAAGGCGCCGAGAAGGCGGTGCTCGCCGAGGCGGCCGCCGACGGCGCCACGGTCGAGTTCCTGGTCCAGGGCACCCTCTACCCCGACGTCGTGGAATCCGGCGGCGGCGAGGGTGCGGCGAACATCAAGTCCCACCACAACGTCGGCGGGCTGCCCGAGGACATGGTCTTCAAGCTGGTCGAGCCGCTGCGCGCGCTGTTCAAGGACGAGGTCCGGGCCGTCGGTGCCGAGCTGGGACTGCCTGCCGAGATCGTCCAGCGTCAGCCGTTCCCGGGGCCCGGGCTGGGCATCCGGATCATCGGTGCGGTCTCCGAGGACAGGCTGCGGATCCTGCGCAAGGCCGATGCCATCGCCCGTGAGGAGCTCACCGCCTCCGGGCTGGACCAGGAGGTCTGGCAGATGCCGGTGGTGCTGCTCGCCGACGTCCGCTCCGTGGGAGTCCAGGGCGACGGCAGGACCTACGGCCACCCGATCGTGCTGCGCCCGGTCTCCTCCGAGGACGCGATGACCGCAGACTGGTCACGGCTGCCCTATGAGCTGCTCGCCAAGATCTCCAACCGGATCACCAACGAGGTCGAAGAGGTCAACCGGGTCACCCTGGATGTCACCTCCAAGCCGCCAGGCACCATCGAATGGGAGTGAGTCAGACGACTCATGCTTGATGCTCCCTCCGCCGAGGCGATCACCACCGTCGTCGCCGGACTCCTGCTGGTGCTCGGCGCGCTCGGCGTGGTGCTCCCGATCCTGCCGGGTTCGCTGCTGATCGTCATCACCCTGATCGTCTGGGCGGTGCTGCTGGGTGGCCCGGTGGCCTGGCCCGCGGCGATCTTGGGCGTGGTCCTGGCCGTGATCGGCTGGGGCAGCTCCACGGTGCTCACCGGTCGATCGCTGCACCGGCAGCAGATTCCGCGCGGGCCGATCATGATCGCGATCCTCACGGCACTGATCGGGCTGATCGTGTTCCCGCCGCTGGGGCTGTTCATCGGTTTCGCCGCAGGGCTCTTCGGCGCCGAATTCGTGCGCCGGGAGCGCGACTGGCGTGCCGCTGGGACCGCGAGCCTGCATGCGCTGCGCGCCGTCGGGCTCGGGATCGTGCTCGAATTTCTGCTCGCCGGGCTCGCGATCTCCTCGTTCCTGATCGGCTCGCTGATCCACTTCTGGCCCTGACCCGCGGCCGACCGGCGGCTTCAAGGTCAGGCTGAGACCGATTGCGGGTTGTGCCGCCGGGATCATTAGACTTCACTGCATGTAATTATCGGCGATCCTCGTCGTCCCTGAGGGAGACGAGGGTGCCGGAATGGGCGTGAGCCCATTCCGGTGGGGATTGTGGAAGGTCGTCTGTGAGCAAAGAACCAGCCGCTGAGGAGTGGGACCTGCCGTCCGAGAATGGGCCCGCAGCAACTGCGCTGGAGCATCAGCACCGTGACAACGAGGACGACGCCGCCCCTGCGGCCTCGGACTCGCCCGGTTCCGCGCAGTCCCCGAGATCCGCGCAGTCTCCTGGATCCGTAGACTCCGCGAGCTCGGCTGCATCGGCGTCGACCCCAGAGTCGCCCGGATCGGCCGATTCCGCAGACTCGGCCGGGTCGCCCGGCTCACCGGACTCAGCAGACTCACCGGCGTCCCCGTCCTCACCCGCGTCCGCGGGCTCTGCGGCGTCCCCAGATTCGACGCCCTCGGCACCCTTGGCCAAGAACGGCCGCGACCCGGTCGCGGCCTGGCTGGAATCCGTGGGCTCGGGGACCGAGAACGACACGATGCTGCGGTTCTCACCGAGCCAGCACAATGCCATCGACCTCACCGACGCAAACTCTTCGGGGATGATGCAGCTGATGGCGGGGCGCAAGACCCGGCTCTCCACGCTGCTCAACGATCAGCACGCCTTCACCATCGGCAAGCAGGCCGCCCAGGGCATCCGGGCCAAGACCCGCGAGATGTCCGAGGAGCGCGGAATCGACGTCGGCTTCCTCGCCGCCGGCGTGGTCAGCTGGACCGAGGATGCCGGTCAATCCTCCTCGGGGGAGCAGTTCACCGAGGACTTCACGGCTCCGGTCATGCTGGTGCCGATCACCCTGCGTCCGCGGGAGGACGGCAGTGGCGACTTCGAGATCCAGTTCAGCGCGGCCGCCCGGCTTAACCCTGCCCTGATCCGTCACCTCGCCACCCGACATGGCACCCGGCTGGACCCGGTGGAGTTCCACAGCTCCGGCTATGTGACCGCCCGCTTCGATCCCAGCCGTCCCGCAGATGCGCTCGCCCGGATCGCCGGAGGCGTGGACACCATGCACTCGGTGCAGGTGTGGCGACAGCTCTACGTCTCGACCTTCGCGGACCTGACCTTCCTGGGAGACCCCACCGGGCTGGATCTGGATCACCCCGTCATCCGGGCCATGGCCACCGGTAAGCCGCTGGGCCAGGCTCGTGCCGAGCTCGCCCGCAAAGACCTGCCCCCGGTGGATGAGCGGGAGCCCCGCGACGAGCGCCTGGTCGCGGACGCCGATCCGCACCAGCAGGCAGCGCTGGACGCGGTGCTCGCCGGGCAGTCCGTGGTGGTCTCCGCCCCCGCCGGCACCGGTCAGACCCAGACCGCGATCAACGCCGCGGCCGGTCTGGCCTGGCAGGGCAGACGGGTGCTGGTCCTCGCCGAGCGCACCGCCACCCTGGAGCAGTTCAAGAACCGGCTCTCCGAGGTCCATCTGGGCACGCTGGCCGGCAACATCTCTGCCGCCGGGACCTCCGAGGAGATCCGGGATCAGCTGATCCGCGCCATCCGCCGCAATGAGCGGGCCGAGCCGCCTCGGCTGGGAACCCTGCAGACGAAGCTGAAGAAGTCCCGCCACCAGCTGGTGGAACACGTGAAGTCGCTGCACAATGTGCGCCGCCGCTGGGACTGCTCGCCCTACCAGGCCATGCAGGCCCTGGCCGCGCTGACCAGCCTGAGCCCGGCGCCGTCGACCTCGGTCCGGCTGAAGCGCTCGGTGCTCGACAACACCGTGGACCGCAGCCAGATCACCGTGAAGCTCAAGCGCGCCGCCGAGCTGGGTGCCTTCTCCGCCGAGACCCGCGACAGTCCCTGGTTCAACGCCCGGCTCTCCAACCGACAGGAGACCCGGGACGCGATGGCCCTGGTCATCGAGCTGCGCGAGCAGCTCCCGGAGCTGAGACAGATGATGGTCTCCGCCTGCGAGGCCGCCGGGATCACCCCGGGTGCCAGTTTCAGCGAGTGGAACAGCCAGGTGCTGCTCTTCCAGCGGGTGCAGGAATCCCTGGGCAGGTTCAGCCACGACGTCTACGCCCGCGCGGTGGACGATCTGATCGCTGCCACCGCCCCGGGGTGGTGGCGTCGGCAGAACAACGTCGAGATGACCTCGGTGACCCGCTCCCGGCTGCGTCGGCTCGCCAAGGAGTACGTGCGCCCCGGCGTCGCCATCGGTGATCTGCACTCCTCGCTGATCGATGTGCAGTCCGAGCGGGAGGAATGGAACCAGTGGTCCCTCTCCGGCTCCGCGCCCAAGGTGCCGCACCGGTTGGACGCGCTCTGTGACGCCTTCGGGAAGGTCCAGGCCCGGCTGCAGCGTCTTGATGAGGTGCTCGAGACCGGGTCGCTGACCGAGATGCCCATTGAGGTGCTGCTGGACACCGTGGAGACCCTGGCTGCCGATGAGAAGCCGCTGGAGACCCTGCCCGAACGCACGCTGCTCGGGGAGCAGCTGCGCGAGCAGGGCTTCCGGGACCTGATCGAGGACTTCTCCGAGCGCGAGATCAGCGCGAGCGTGGTCGCCGAGGAGCTGGAGCTCGCCTGGTGGCAGTCCGCGCTGGAGGCGATGATCTCCGGGGACGACTACCTGGCGATGACCACCGGTGAGAACCTGCGCAGCGTCGAGGAGACCTTCCGCAGCTCCGACGCCGGCCACATCGAGTCCAGCGCGCAGCGCCTCGGCCATGCCCTGGCGGTGCGCTGGAAGTCCGCCGTGGAGGCCCATCCCCAGGCCGCCGCGGATCTGCGCGCCCTGCTGCGCGACGCCACGCCCACCATCGAGGCCCTGGAGACGATCAATTCCAAGGTGACCCAGCCGCTGGTCCCGATCTGGACCACCTCGCCGCTGGGGCTCGGGGAGCAGTTCCCGCCCGAGTACCGCGCCGATGTCGTGATCCTGCTCGACGCCGAGTCGCTCGCCGTGCCCACGGCGCTGAACGCGGTGACCCGGGCCGAACAGGTGGTGGCCTTCGGTGACCCGGTGGCCGGTTCGCCCACCCCCTTCCACGTCTCCGCCGACCCGGTGGCGCGCGAGACCGAACAGCCACGCCCCGCCTCGATCTACGACGAGCTGGCCGCCGTGCTGCCGCACCATGCGCTGCGTCAGGTCCATCGCGGAGTCGACCAGGAGCTCACCGGTCTGCTCTCCTCCGCGCTCTACGACGGCGAGCTCACGCGACTTCCCGACGCCGCGCAGCTGACCGGTCAGGATCGCCGCTTCACCGTGGAGCTGGTCGCAGGCATCCAGGCCGGGTACCGCGACGCCGTGGAATCCCCGACCGGTGAGGTCAACCGGGTGGTGGACATGGTCTTCGAGCATGTGCGCTCCCGACGCGGGCACTCGCTGGCCGTGATCACCGGCTCCGCCTGGCACGCCCGCCGGGTCGCCGACGCGATCCGGTTGAACCTGGCCAATCATGCGTGGGCGAAGCCGTTCTTCACCGAAGGCGCCCACGGCGAGAGGTTCGTGGTGACTCCGGTGGAGCGCGCCTCCGGCCTGGTCCGCGACGACGTGATCTTCAGCCTCGGTTTCGGCCGCTCGGTGAAGGGCGAGGCGGCGACCCGCTTCGGGGAGCTCTCCGAGGTGCGCGGCCGTGAGCACTTCGCGATCGCGCTGACCCGGGCTCGGGAGCATCTGCGCGTGGTCACCTCGCTCTCGAACGCGGATATGTACCGCGACTCGCTGACCTATGGCGCCCGTGAGATCTATGACCTGATCAGGCTCGGCCTCGAAGGCTCGGACAACCCCACTGCCTCGGCGCAGCTGACCGATCCGCTGGTGCTGGATCTGGTGGACCGGATCCGGGCGCGCGGCGGGCGGGTCGAGGACGGGTTCCGCGGGACCCTCGATCTCGCGGCCTGCTCCCGCAGGTTCACCTCGGATCAACCCATGGTGCCGGTGGCGATGGTCTCCGACGGGACCAAGAGCTACGGCGCCATGTCGGTGCGCGAGCGCTCCCGTCAGCGTCCCGCCGCCTTCGAGGCGCTGGGCTGGAGCTATATGGCGCTGTGGACCATCGAGGTCTTCTCCAACCCGGTGCGCTGCACGGAGGTCGTGGCCGAACAGGTCGGCCTGGCCTCAGGGCCGGAGTTCGCCGAAGCGGGCCGGATCACCGTGCAGACCGCAGGTGAGACCCCGCGCGGCCGCCGAGCCCGCGAGCAGGATGCCCGCGGCGAAGGCATCCGCTTCGGAGGCGCGGCGGACCTCGAGGACGAGGATTCCCACCGCAAGTCCAAGAAGTGGCTGCCGCCGCGGGAGCGCGGGGCATGGAAGCCGTAGGCAACGGGCCTGATGAGGCCGGTTCGGATCACGCTGCCTCGGGGAGCGCCGGTCCTGGCGGGGCCGGACGGGCCGGTTCTGGTGGCGCCGGACGGGCCGGTTCTGGCGGGGCCGGGCGGAGGCCACGACGGCGCGTGGTCGCGCCGCCGACCTCGGGACAGTCCCATGCCGTGGAGTCTGACTTCACCGACCCCTTCAGCCAAGACGAGGTGCCCCTGGGGCACGGCGCCGGGTCCTCGGAACAGGCTCCGGATCCTGCGGGGGAGCGGGCCCCTGGCGAGCCGCGCCCCTCGCAGCGCCGAAGCCCCGAGGCGCCCTTGACGGACCATGAGCAATGGATCCTGAGTCAGCGGCCCCCACACTGGGGTTGATCCTGGACCTGCCGGGTGCAGCCGGTGCACTTTTCCCCAGCCCACCGTGCGGGCGCAGACCGCGCCCCGGCTCCACAGAGCGATGAGTCGCGGCAGCTGCGGCGCCCCCGTGGGCGACGCTGGTGGACATGTCCAGCCTCAGCCCCGTTCGACGTACCCGGCCTCGCGGTGATCCCCGGAGCGGTCTCCGCAGCGATTCCCGCGACGCTGGCCCTCACCAGGAGCCTGCTGGTCCGTTCCTTCCGCAGCGTCCCCGACGGGTCCGGACCCAGCCGGCTTCGCCGAGCAGGGGGCGAGCGCCGCAGAGTCCAGCCTCGAAGCGCAGCGTCGGTCCGGCACCAGCTGTGCGGTCTCCCACGACACAGATTCCTGCCCACCGGACCCCCGCGGTCCGGGATCAGAGGCGCAGGTCCCCGAGGATCAACCGCCGTCTGCGCGGCTCCGGGCTGCCCCGGCTGATCCAACGGTTCCGGATACCGCTCGCTCTGATCCTGGGTCTGGGGGTCGCAGGGGCTGCGGTGCTCACCGGTGCCGAGGGGCAGGTGGAGACCACCGCGGCGCTTCGGGTCAGCGCCGATATCGGGGCAGGGGAGCGGCTGAGTGCCGCCGTGGTGGAAGAGGTCCAGGTCGATGTGGCGGCGGTTCCGCACGACTACTCCGTGCGGGCCGAACAGGTGGTGGGACGCCAGGCCGCCGTGCCGATGCCGGCAGGTGCGCTGATCCACCCGGATCAGCTCGTGGGTCCTGGCCTGCTCGCGGGACAGCAGCGCGGCACTGTGGCAGTGCCGGTGCGTCCGGCAGATCCGGCGATGGTTGCGCTGGTCAGACCGGGTCAGCGGGTGGATGTCCTGGCCTCGAGCGACACCCCGGAACGCGGTTCGGCCTCACAGCTGGTGGCGACCGCCGTGCCGGTGCTGTGGACCCCGCAGGATGATTCGGAGAACTGGCTGCCCAGCGGGGCCGAGGCCGGCGGGGTCGTCATTCTGGCCGTGGATCCTGCTGCGGCGGAGTCCATCGCTCAGGCCACTCAGGAGGGAAGCCTGCACCTGAGTCTTCGCGGAGGCGGACCGCCCGCAACGGCTCGGGAGGGGGTGAGCCCTCCCGAAGAGTCAGCTGGAAGTGCCCGATGAGCCCGAGCCTGCGGACCCTGAACCCGAGGAGCCTGCACCGGAGGCCGCTTTGGTCGAGCTGGAGGAGGAATCGGAGGAGCCGCCGCTGGGACGGGCCGCTGACCCCTCGGAGCCTGAGCTCTTCGAGGTCTCGCCGCCGGAGCTGGCTGCGGCGCGGGAATCTGTCCGGTAGAAGCCGGAGCCCTTGAACGAGACTCCCACGGAGCCGAACTTCTTGCGCAAGGTGCCCTGGCATTCGGGGCAGACGGTCAGCGAGTCTTCGCTGAACTTCTGGGCGATGTCGAAGGCATGGCTGCAGTCCTTGCAGGCATAGGCGTAAGTGGGCATCGAGTTCCTCAGAGGTGAAGGGTGCTGGACGGTCGGGTGCACCGGCCAGACTGTGGCAATACTGCCAATCAATTATAAGGGCCGCGGCGTGGTGGCTTCGCGTTCGGTCACGATGGTGTGCACGCGCAGGTCATGGGGTTCCACCGGGAATGCTCCCGGGCGGAGGACCTCCTCGGCGTGCACCACGGCGATGAAGCGCAGCGGGCCGAGGTCGGACGGGTGCCCCACGGCGGACCCGCCGGACGTGGAGACCCGCTGATCGCTGCCGGCTCCGAAGGCGGTGTCGTAGAAGCCGCCGCCCTGGCCCATGCGTGCCCCCTGATGGTCCACTGCCAGGCCGGGTACCAGAACCGTGAGCCCCTCCGGGTGATGTTCGCGCAGCGTGACGGTGTCGAGCCCGTCACCCAGGGGCTCCTCGACCGCCGCGAAGGCGCTGCGTCGCAGCTGCGCCGCAGGCGACCACGGCGCCCACGTCAGGAGTCGATCTGTTGAGCTGGCGATCACCGGGACATAGACCAGACCGCCGACCTCGGCATGGTCGATGAGGAACGGTCGCACGTCCGGCTCGCCGGGCATCGGGAGATACCCCGCCACCGCGGAGCCAGCCGGCACCACCGTCTGGAGGACCTGGGCCAGTGCCCTGCCGCGGATCGAGATCTGTTCCGCGGTGAGTTCTCGGCGGGCCGCCCGGAGCCGGGACCGCACGGCGGCTTTGGTTGCGGCCGCGGATTCGGCTCTGGGGTCCCCGGATTCGGAGCCAAGGTCGGCTGTGTGCATGGACCTCAGCCCCGCAGTTCCGGCTGCAGGAGGCTGGCTCGCAGAGACTCTGCGGCGTCGGCCAGATTGGGGGAGAAGGTGAACTGGGCGCTCAGGCGCAGCAGGGCAGCCCGCTCATAGGCCTCCAACGCATCTGCGGCGACACCGTTCCGGTAGGCGGCGTCGTTGATCAGTCGGAAGACCACCGCGCGACGGGGAGCGTCCCACAGCCCGCGCAGCTCGTTCCACTTCGCGCAGGCACGCAGCCCGCCCAAGTCCAGTGCGGGGTGGGCCCAACCGGCGCTGGAGACCTTCACCAGTGCCGGTCCCACCTCCGGGGAGTAGAGCAGATCTTCATCGCGCAGCTGCCGGTGGGCAGGCACCATCCGACGCTCGGGGATCGAGGCCAGCGCTTCACAGGCAGTCCTCACGTTGCGCTGGAACAGCTCCGAACCGACGATATAGGGCCTGACCAGGGCCTCCCAGCGCTGCAGGCGGCGGATCTCCGTGGCGGCCCCGTGCACCGGGGTGCTCGCGGGCAGCTCGCCCGGGTGCTGGATCGCGGTGGACCACGCGTCCAGGGACTGCTCCCAGGCGGTCTCCCATGCCTGCGCGCCGATCCGGTGAGGTCGGTGCAGCGAAACGCCGGTCAGCGCCTGGAACGTGGCGGTGGAGTCACCATGACTGATCAATCGGGGAAGCCTGAACGGACCGGAGAACGCCTGCGCCCGCCGCATGCCCGCGAGCAGATCGCTCGCCCCACCAGCGGGCAGGACGACGGTGTAGGTCTCATTCGCCTCGTCGCGATGCCGCACCACTGCACGCAGGCCGGGTTCGTGGGCGATCACGAGACCGCCCCGGGCGGCCTGCTGCAGGGCGGGCAGGGCGGGATCCGTGTTCGGCGGAAACAGTTCCAGGTGTTCCCTGTGCCTGGCGGCACCCCCGTGGTGCTCGACCCGGAAATACCCGGCTCGTCGGGCGCGCCGTGACCCGCCGGGGCTCGAGGCTGCCGGGCCTGATGCTTCTGCGGCTGAGGATCCGGCGGGCTCGGGATCCTCTAGGGCGGTGACCTCCACCGTCAACACCTGCGGCCGTCCTGGGACCGGCCAGGCTCGCTCGACAGACCAGCGTGCATCCTCGGCCCACAGGGGGCGCGAGGGCAGCGATGCGGCGGGGTCAAGCATGCTCGGGGCGTTCCTTTCGACCGGTTCGGCTCCCACCAGCTTAGGCCCGAGGAGCCGGAGGGGATCGAGGCAGGCCGGGTGCCCCGCGATTTCAGAGCCAGGAATCGATCCAGATCCGCATGCGCCATTGCTCGTAGGGAATCAGCTCTGCGGTCCACAGCGGGAGGAAGAACACCGACACGGCCACACACAGCATCACGAAGCAGAGCAGGATCACGGTGTTGCGCTGACGTGCGGCCACGATCGTGGCCGCGGGGCGCTGGGTCCCGCCAGGACGCTGAGCCGCAGTGCCGACGCGCAGCACCAGGGCGGCGATCGCGGTGAGCGCCAGGATCAGGAACGGGTGATAGCTGATCGCGTAGAAGAAGAACGTGGTCCGGTCCGGGAAGAGCAGCCAGACCAGGTGTCCTGCCACGAAGCCGGAGAGGATCGCGCCGTAGCGCCAATCTCGGCGCCCGGCCCAGAGCAGCGTCACCAGGATCAGCGCGATCAACCCGCTCCACCAGATCAGTGGATTCGCCAGGTCCAGGACCGCTGAGGAACAGGTCTCCGCGGCGCAGGTCTCCCCGGTCTGTGCGTAGGTCTCTCCGGCGGAGACCGAGTCGTAGTGCATCGAGACCGGTCGGCCCATGAACGGCCAGGTCCAGGGGGTGGAGGCGTAGTCATGTCCGCTGCTGAGTCCCTGATGGAAGTCCGTGGCGGAGACATGGTAGTTCCAGAGTGATCGCAGCGGATCCGGCACCAGCCGGGCCAGCCCCTCAGCCGGGTGGGAGAGGTGCCATTGCCGGCCCCAGCCTCCCTGCGTGGCCAGCCAGCCGCTCCAGCTGGCCAGGTAGGTGCTCGCCGCGAGGGGCAGCACCGTGACCACCGCCGGGAGGGCGTCCTTGAGCATCCCGGATCGGGCCCAGCGTTCGATCCCGGCAAGGCGTCTGGCCTGCAGGTCCCAGAGGATCACCATGATGCCGAACACCGCGAGGAACGCCAGCGCTGAGAGCTTGACCGCCACCGCCGCGCCCAGCAGCACGGCCGCCAGAAGCCGAAAGGGCCGAACTCCCAACCACGGCCCGCCGGCCCTGTGCCCCTCGGCGCCCGGGTCGACCGCCCAGGCGGCCAGCCGCCGTCGTCCGCTGTATCGATCCAGCAGCAGCGCGCCGAAGGCCGCGAGGCAGAAGAGCATCATGAAGATGTCCAGCAGGCCCACTCGGCTCATCACCAGGTGGTGGCCCTCGATCGCGGTGAGGATCCCGGCGAACGCGCCAAGGAAGACCGAGCGGAACATCCTCTGCGCGATGAGCGCGATCAGCAGCACCGCCAGGGTGCCCGCCAGCGCCCCCGAGATCCGCCAGCCGAACGCGCTCTCGGTCCCGAAGACCCGCAGCCCCAGCGCGATCAGCCATTTGCCCAGCGGCGGGTGCACCACGTAACCGCCCTCACCGGTGGGCTGCGGCTCACCGGCCAGCCAGGAATCGTCGGCGTCCTCCGGCCAGACCAGCTCGTAGCCGGCGAGCATCAGCGCGTACGCATCCTTGGCGTAATAGGTCTCGTCGAACATCAGCAGGTGCGGGGTGGCGAGATCTCTGATCCGCAGGATTCCGGCGAAGAGCGTGATCATCCCGGGCAGGATCCAGCCCCAGAGCCCCGGCCGGTAGGCCTCGGCCTCGAGCCGGCGCTGCATCCGGGAGAGGCTGCCGGACTCCGGCTCGGTGAGGCGTCCGGTCACCCCGGCGGGGGCCGGAGTGCTGCGGACAGGCTCGGCGGGGTTCACTATGGGTATGCTACTTGGCGCAAGCCGGTCACCGATCAGAAGCGGGCGTGTCATGGAGTCAGGCGAGGCAGAGCAGCCGCAGCACACCCAGGAGCCCGATGATTCCGGCCTGTGGGACACCCCGATCGTGCTCGCCGCGACGCCGATCGGCAACCTTGGGGACGCGACCGACCGGCTCAAGCGGCTGTTGGGCACCGCGGAGGTCATCGCCGCCGAGGACACCCGGACCGCGCGCCACCTGGCTCGGGCGCTGCAGGTCAGGTTCCACGCCCGGGTGGTGAGCCTGCACGAGCACAACGAGGCGGCGCGCTCCGAGGAGCTCGTCGAGCAGGCGCGCCAGGGGACCCGGATACTCGTGGTCTCCGACGCCGGCATGCCCTCGGTCTCTGATCCGGGGTTCCGGCTCGTGGAGACCGCCATCGCCGCCGGCGTGGGGGTCACCGTCGCGCCGGGCGCCTCTGCGGTCACCACTGCGCTGGCGCTCTCCGGTCTGCCCACCGACCGGTTCACCTTTGCCGGGTTCGTCCCGCGCAAGGCAGGTGAGCGCAAGAAGCTGCTGGACCGGCTGGCGGCCGAGGAATGGACCACGGTGCTCTTCGAGTCCCCGCACCGGATCGCCGCCACACTGCGTGAGTTCGCTGCGGCGCTGGGGGAGGACCGCCCGGCGGCGCTGGCCCGGGAGCTGACCAAGCGCTACGAGGAGGTGCTGCGCGGCGGCCTGGGCGAGCTCGCCGGCGTGGCGGCCGAGCGCCACCTGCGCGGCGAGATGGTCCTGGTCCTGGGTGGAGGTTCAACCGCCGGAACAGGCGGTGAACCGATGAGCCTGCAGGAGCTGGCCGACGTCGTGCTTCACCGGGTCGCCGAGGGGGCCAAGCTCAAGACGGCGGCCAAGGAGCTCGGGGCCGCGCATGCCGTCCCCGCCAGCAAGATCTATGATGCGGCACTTGCCCGGAGACGCGCCGAAGAGTCCAGTTGAACAGTAGAATGACGTCCAGAGCGGAGAGGCACTCCACCGCAGGGGAATCGATGGGCAGGCGGGGTCATGACCGAGGAGCACGTGGGCAGCGAACATGCCGCCGAGACGAGCGGCAACCAGATCCGCGAAGCTGCCACCGCGCAGGTCGCGTGGCTGGATCCGCACACCAACGCTACTGACGGGGTCCTTGACCTCTTTGCCGCCCGCCCGAACCAGCCGGTCTACGCCGTGCCCAACGGGACCGGCGGCTGGGTGGACGTCTCGATCACCAGCTTCCTCGACCAGGTTCGTGGAGTCGCCAAGGGTCTGATCGCGCTCGGCGTCGAACCCCAGGACCGGATCGCGGTGATGGCGCCCACCGGTTACAGCTGGGCGGTGGTGGACCAGGCGATCTGGTTCGCCGGAGCGATCTCCGTGCCGATCTATGAGACCAGCTCCGCGCATCAGATCAGTGCCCTGCTCCAGGACTCCGGTGCCAAGCTTGCGCTTGCGGGAACCGTGGAGCTCCAGGACCACCTCCGCGCGGCAGCTGCGAAGCTCAATGGGAAGCGCCCCACGGTGCTGCCCATCGGCGAGGTGCTCCAGTTCGATGACCTCACCGCCTCCGGAGAGCACATCTCCGATGAGCGGCTTGAAGCCGCCCGCTCACGGGCCGGCCTGGACGACGTCGCCACGCTGGTCTACACCTCCGGAACCACCGGTCGGCCCAAGGGAGTGCGCATCACGCACCGCAACCTGGCCGAGGGCGCGGCGAACATGCTGCCCTTCGCGGATCAGATCCTTGGCGAGAACGAGTCCCGCACGCTGATCTTCCTGCCGCTGGCCCACGTGCTGGCCCGGGCGGTGCAGCTGATGTGTCTGCAGCGCGGCGTGCAGGTGGCGCACTCGGCCAGCTCCGAGAAGCTGCTCGAGGACCTTGCCAGCTTCCGCCCCACCTGGCTGCTGGCGGTGCCGCGAGTCTTCGAGAAGGTCTACCACGGCGCCTCCGCCAAGGCCCGCGCCGAGGGCAGAGGAAAGATCTTCGAGACCGCCAAGGAGACCGCCGTGGCGTATTCGAAGGCGCTGCAGGCCGAGGCCACGGGAGAGGGCCCCGGCCCCTCGATGCGGCTGCGCGCGCGGCGCGCCATGTTCGCCAAGCTGGTCTACGCCAAGCTCCATGCCCGCCTCGGCGGCAGCGTGCGCTACATGATCTCCGGCGCCTCTTCGCTGAACCCGGAGATCGCCCACTTCTTCACCGGCGCGGGACTGCCGGTCCAGGAAGGCTACGGGCTCACCGAGTCCACGGCCCCGATCACGCTGAACATCCCCGGCGCCACGCGCATCGGCACCGTGGGCATCCCGGTGCCAGGCAACACGGTGAGGATCGCCCCGGATGGGGAGGTGCTGCTCAAGGGCCCGGTGATCTTCGACGGGTACCACGGGCAGCCTGAGGCCACGGCCGAGGCCTTCGACGCGGAGGGCTTCTTCCGCACCGGGGATCTCGGCGACCTGGACGAGGACGGCTTCCTCCGGCTGACCGGGCGCAAGAAGGACCTGATCGTGACCGCCGGCGGCAAGAACGTCTACCCGATGCCGATGGAAGAGGTCATCCGGGCGCATCCGCTGGTCGCGCAGGTCATCGTGGTCGGAGACGACCGGCCCTTCGTCGCCGCGCTGATCACCCTGGACGCCGATGCAGTGGCCGACTGGTGCCGGGCTCAGGGCTACCGCTCGCTCTCGCTGATCGACGCCGCCAAGCACCCCCGGCTGCGCCAGGAGATCGGTCTCTCGGTGGAGGTTGCGAACCGCAGGGTCTCCCGCGCCGAGTCCATCAGGAAGTTCGAGCTGCTCGACGTCGAACTCTCCGAAGAGTCCGGTCATATGACCGCCTCGATGAAGCTGCAGCGGCATCGGGTGCTCGCCGACTTCGAGGGCGTCATCGATTGGATCTACGCGAACTGAGCCGGGCTG
Source organism: Nesterenkonia aurantiaca (assembly GCF_004364585.1). Lineage (GTDB taxonomy): Bacteria > Actinomycetota > Actinomycetes > Actinomycetales > Micrococcaceae > Nesterenkonia > Nesterenkonia aurantiaca. The sequence continues at coordinate 214,664 of NZ_SOAN01000003.1, forward strand.
CGGGCCGTTTGGCTGCTAGCGCCTGCGAGCGTGCGCCTGCCTGCGCCTGCCTGCCTCTGCGGGGCGCAAACAGGCGGAATGAACCGTTTTCCAGAGGTTGTTCCACCCGTCTGCGCCCCAGCGATCTCGGGGTTCGTGTCTCGAGGTTCAGGCCTGTGGAGAACTCGGATGTGACGCTCGGGATGGGCCAGGATGTCTCCCATGCGGGAGCCTCGGGAACTGCCATCAGACCTCCAGAACACCGTCTTCACCCGTGCGGATCTGCGATCGCTGGAGCTGCATGAGGATCGGGTCCGCCGTCGGGATATCCGCTGCCTGGCTCATGGGTTCCACGTCTCAGCCGCGACGCAGCGGACCTCTCTGCAGGATGCCCTAGCCCTGGCTCGGGCCTTGCCCGACTGCTGGATCTCCCATGCCACTGCCGCCCGCCTCTATGGCTGGGAGCCGCCTCGGCGGTTGGGGGAGAGCGAGACGATACACCTGACCCAACCGCGAGAGTCGAACCGGCGGATACGACGCCCCGAGGTGATCAGCCACCGGCAGTCCGCTGTGCTCGATGATCAGTTAACACTCGAGGGGGCTCGTGTGGCGAGCCCGGCGCGCACCTGGCTGGACCTTGCCGCCGCGCTCCAGGAGGTGGAGCTCGTGTGCTTCGGTGACCACCTGGTGCGGTCCCCGTACCCGAAGTTCGAGGGCAGACGGACTCCGTACACGACGATCGATGAGCTTCGGGCGACCCTGGCGCGCGTGATCAGAGTTCCAGGCCGAGCGCGGGCGCTTGCAGCTCTGCCGCACGTCCGGGTGGGGGCTGACTCGGGGCCCGAGACCCGGCTGCGACTCGCGCTGGTCCGCGCAGGGCTTCCCGAGCCGGGGCTCCAGGTGCCGCTGTCCGCGGATGATCCGCGGTCCCGATGCGCCGACCTGGGATATCCGGGACTTAAGATCGCCATCCAGTACGAGGGCGCCAGCCACTTCACCCCGGAACAGGCGATGGCCGATCAGCGGCGGGACAACGCGTTCCTGGCTGCCGGATGGATCGTGCTGCGCTTCAACGCCAGGGACCACGCGGAGGGCTTCGTCTCCGCGACGCGTCAGGTCCGTGGCGCCATCACGCACCGCCGGGACTGACTCGCTGCGGTTCGCGGGGCGATACCGGGTGCTGTGGAGGGTTTCGCGCGGGATATGGCACCTGTTCTCGCCCCAGCAAGGGGAGACCAGGTCTCACGGGGCGCGAGCAGGCGCGAAGGCCGGGGTGTGGAAGGCGAGGCAGGGGGTGAGCGATAGAGTTGATGACCGTGAGTCATCAGCAGCGAATCCTTCCAGACGCCGAGTCGAGCCCCGCCGCGGTGGCGGGGGAGACCCCGCCCGCCTACCGGCCGGCACCGTCCGACGACGACGGCGCGCGCCCGGTCTCGGCCGGAGCATCCCCCGCGTCGGAGGCTTCCGCTGACGCCTTCTCCACTGAGGCCGCCACCGGGGCGGCCACCGGCCCCGCTCGCGATCAGGCGGAGGAGAAGTCGGGGAAGAAGCGCCGGCTGCAGTACCCGCCTGCCCCCGAGCCGCTGGCTGTGCCGGTGATCGACAACCACGCCCACCTGGACTTCCGGGACGGAGAGATCTCGGTCTCGGTGCAGCAGGCCCTTGAGGCCGCCCGGGCCGTCGGCGTGGTCGGCGCGCTGTGCGTGGGTTACGACGTGGCGTCCTCGGAGTTCTCGGTGAACGCCGCCGCCGAGCACCCTGCGCTGAAGGCCGCTGTCGCGCTGCATCCCAATGACGCGCCGGTGCTCGCTGCCCAGGGGGACTACGAGACCGCGTTCGCCCAGATCACCGAGCTGGCCCGCCATGATCAGGTGGTGGCGATCGGTGAGACCGGGCTGGACTTCTACCGCACCGGCGAGGAGGGCATCGCCGCCCAGCGACGCAGCTTCGAGGACCACATCGCGCTCGCCGTCGAACGGGGACTCGCCATGCAGATCCATGACCGCCAGGCCCATGCAGAGGTGGTGGAGGTGCTCAACGCCGCGCCCACGCTGCCCAGCTCGGTGGTCTTCCACTGTTTCTCCGGCGACGCGGACCTGGCTCGAATCTGCAACGCCAACGGGTGGTACATGTCCTTTGCCGGCTCGGTCACGTTCAAGAATGCCCGTGCTCTGCGCGAGGCGCTCGCGGTCGCTGATCCGCAGCTGATCCTGGTGGAGACCGACACGCCCTTCCTGACGCCACATCCTTACCGCGGTCAGCCCAACGCGCCGTATCTGATCCCTCAGACCATGCGGCTCATGGCCCAGGTGCGCGACACCGGACTGGACTCGATGTGCCAGCAGGTCATGTTCAACACCACCCAGGCCTATGGGAGCTGGACATGAGTGATTCCCAGACACCGCCGGCTTCGCCGCAGCCGGAGCCCCAGCCGCAGCCCCAGGCGTCACCTCAGTCGTCACCGCCGCAGCTGCTCTCCGCAGCCCATGTCCGTGCGCTGGCGGATCAGCTCGGCGTGCGCCCCACCAAACAGTGGGGGCAGAACTTCGTCATCGACCCCAACACGATCCGGCGAATCGTGAGCCTCGCCGATCTCGACGGCAGTGAGCATGTGCTCGAGGTCGGACCGGGCCTCGGGTCGCTCACCCTGGGTTTGTTGGATGAATCGACGCTGGTCAGCGCCGTGGAGATCGACCCCAAGCTGGCAGGTCAGCTGGCTGAGACGGTGCAGAGCTTCCGCCCCGAGCGTGCCGGGAATCTACGTGTGATGGAACAGGACGCGCTGAAGCTCACTCCCGAGTCCTTCGCGGACTTCGGCGACGGGCAGGGCCCGGAGGTGCTGGTCGCGAACCTGCCGTACAACGTGGCGGTCCCGGTGGTGCTGCACCTGCTCCAGATCCTGCCCTCGCTGCGCAAGGGCCTGGTCATGGTCCAGGACGAGGTCGCGGACCGGCTCTGCGCCGGGCCCGGCTCCAAGATCTACGGCGTGCCCAGTGTGAAGGCCGCCTGGGACACCACCATGCGCAAGGCCGGCGTGGTCGGCAAGCGCGTCTTCTGGCCCGAGCCCAGGATCTCCTCCGGCCTGGTCCGCTTCGACCGGCGCGCCGAGGCCTCCGCCGAGCTCAGCCGTGAAGAGGTCTTCGCCGTGATCGACGCCGCCTTCGCCACCCGACGCAAGACCCTGCGCGCGTGCCTGGCCGGCATTGCCGGTTCCCCGACCCGCGCCGAGGCGGTGCTGCGCGCCGCCGGGGTGGACCCCTCCGCCCGCGGTGAGACCCTGGATATCACCGGCTTCACCGCGATCGCCGCCGCGCTGCGAGATGCCCCCGCCGAGGACCCGACGCAAGCCCCCGCCGAGGACCCGACGCAAGCCCCCGCCGAGGACCCGACGCAAGCCCCCGCCGAGGACCCGACGCAAGCCCTGGCCGAGGACCCGACGTCGGCCCCCACCGCCGACGACGAGTCCGGCTCAGGTCCGGACCGCGCGGTCCCACATGTCAGTGGCGAGAAGTAGGGTCGAGGCATGCGCGATAGCGAATTCTTCGGACATGTCACCGCCGTAGCTCCGGGCAAGATCAATGTGAGCCTCCGGGTCGGTCCACTCCGCGAGGACGGCTACCACGAGGTCGCCACGCTCTATCTGGCGGTTTCGCTCTATGAGGAGGTCAGTGCGGCGCGGCGTGAGGACGGCGCGATCACGGTGAGCCTCTCGGAGCGTTCTAGCTTCACCGAGGTCCAGACCCGGGATCCGGAGACCCAGGAGATGGTGGCCGCGGCGATCCCGCTCGATGAGCGCAACCTGGTGCACCGCGCCGCCTCGAAGCTGCGTGACCGGCTCGGCATCACCGACGGGGTTGACCTCACGATCACCAAGAACGTCCCGGTCGCCGGCGGGATGGGCGGAGGCTCCGCCGATGCCGCCGCCGCCCTGGTGGCCTGTTCGGCACTCTGGGAGGCGGGGCTCTCCAAGGAGCAGCTGGCGGAGCTCGGCGCCGAGCTCGGCGCCGACGTGCCGTTCGCGATCCTGGGCGGGGCAGCCGTGGGTCAGGGTGTGGGCGACGAGCTCTCGCCGCTGCTCAGCCGCGGAGAGCTTCACCTGGTCCTGGTCCCGGCCAACACAGGGCTGTCCACGCCCGGCGTATACGCCAAGCTTGATCAGATGCGCGCCGAGGCCGGAGTCGAGGCCGAGGCTCCGGTTCTGGATCCAGACCTGGTCCGAGCGGTGTGCACCGCCGACGCCGAGCTGGTGGCCACGCTGATGGCCAATGACCTGCAGGCTCCCGCCGTGGCCAGCCTGCCCTCGCTCGAAGACATGATGGACATGGGCATGATCGAAGGTGCGCTGCAGGGGATGGTCTCGGGCTCCGGCCCTACCCTGGTGTTCCTCGCCCGGGACGCGGAGTCCGCCCATCAGCTCTGCACCAGCCTGGAGGAGCGCACCGAGGTGTGGGCCATCCCGGTCACCGGGCCGGCCCCTGGCGCCCGGCTGATCAACGGCCGCGAGATCTGAGGCCGGAGGGAACTGCGCTGAGGCGCCGCCGGAGAACATCCTTGGCGCCTCGCAGGAGACCGGGACCCCCTGGAAGCAGGCTGAGAAGGGGCGTGACCTGAAGGCCACGCTCACGCGTGGCCCGCAGCCTGACCGGCTCAGCCCACCTTCTCGGAGAGCTCCAGCCAGCGCTCCTCGAGCGTCGCGTTCTCGCCCTGCAGCCGACTCACATCGGCGGTGAGCTTGCCCAGGCCCTCGAAGTCGCTGGGATCATGATCGGCCATCTGGCGCTGCTTCTTCTCCATCTGGGTGATCAGCTTCTGCATCTTGCGCTCGAGCGCGCCGACCTCCTTGCGCACCTCGCGTTCCTCGGCGCTGCTCAGCGCCGGGCCACCAGCTGACGCGGCCGAGGCCGACTTCATCGCCTCTCGGCGTGCCACGGCCGCCGCCTTGCCCGACCCGCCGCCGGCGCTGCCGCCGGACCCGGAGCCGCCGGACCCGGAGCCGCCAGTCCCTGAGGCGTCCGCGGAGGCGCCGTTGGCCCGGGCAGACTTGAGTCGCAGGTATTCCTCCACGCCGCCGGGCACGTGGCGCATGCGTCCGTCGAAGATCGCGTACTGCTGATCGGTCACGCGCTCGAGCAGGTACCGGTCGTGGGAGACCACGATCAGGGTGCCGGGCCAGGAGTCCAACAGGTCCTCCATGGCGGCGAGCATGTCGATGTCCAGGTCGTTGGTGGGCTCATCGAGGATCATCACGTTGGGCTCGGAGAGGAGCACCAGCAGCAGCTGCAGGCGTCGTCGCTGGCCGCCGGAGAGCTCGCCCACTCGGGCGGAGAGGTGGGCGGTGGAGAAGCCGAGGCGCTCAAGGAGCTGCGCCGGGGTGTGCTCCTTGCCGTCGATGACCACCTGGGTCTTCTCCCGCGCCAGCACCTCGCGGACCCGGTCGCCCTCGATATCAGCCAGCTGGGAGAACTGCTGATCCAGGGTCGCCAGGCGCACGGTCTTGCCGCTCTTGACCCGACCCGTGTCGGGCTCCAGCTTCCCGGCGATCAGGTTCAGCAGCGTGGACTTGCCGGCGCCGTTGGCACCGAGGATCCCGGTGCGCTCACCGGGCCCGATCCGCCAGGTGACCTCATTGAGGATCTGCTTATCGCCGAAGGCCAGTGAGACGTCGAGGACATCGACCACGTCCTTGCCCAGCCGAGCGGTGGCCATCTTCTTCAGCTCGATCGGGTTGCGCGGGGGCGGGACATCGGCGATCAGCTCGTTGGCCGCCTCGATGCGGAACTTCGGCTTGGTGCTGCGGGCGGGGGCGCCGCGGCGCAGCCAGGCGAGCTCCTTCTTCATCAGGTTCTGTCGCTTGGCCTCCACGGTGGCCGCCTGCCGGTCGCGCTCCACCCGCTGCAGCACATACGCGGCATAGCCGCCGTCGAAGGGCTCCACCAGACCGTCATGGACCTCCCAGGTGGTGGTGCTGATCTCATCGAGGAACCAGCGATCGTGGGTGACCACCAGCAGACCCCCGGAGCTGCGCGGCCAGCGTCGGTTCAGGTGGTTCGCCAGCCAGGAGATGCCCTCCACGTCGAGGTGGTTCGTAGGCTCATCCAGGGCGATGATGTCCCATTCGCCCACCAGCAGCTTCGCCAGCGCCACTCGGCGGCGCTGCCCGCCGGAGAGCTCGGAGATCTTCGACTCCCAAGGGATGTCGGCCACCAGTCCGGCGATCACGTCGCGGATCTTCGCATCGGAGGCCCACTCGTGGTCATCGGCGTCCCCGACCACCGAGTAGCCCACGGTGTGCTCATCCTGGAGATCATCCGACTGGTCCAGCACGCCGAACTGCACGCCCTTGCGCCGGGTAACCTGCCCCGAGTCGGGCTCCAGCCGGCCGGTGAGCATGGCCAGCAGCGAGGACTTGCCGTCGCCGTTGCGCCCGACGACGCCGACGCGGTCGCCTTCGTTGATGCCGATCGTCACCGAGTTGAACACGGTGCGGGTAGGGAATTCCAGGTGTAGGGCTTCGGCCCCGAGAAGATGTGCCACCCATCCAGGGTAATGCCACGGTGGGGTCGCAGTTTCATCCCGCGAGGCGGCCCATGCAAAGATGGACCAGCGCGTGGCCGGAGATGAGGGTGTTCGCAGCGCCGAGCATCCTTAGACCGCCGTCGCACTCCGCCTTGGTGTAATGGCAGCACGCCAGCCTTTGGAGCTGTGCAGTCTAGGTTCGAATCCTAGAGGCGGAACGGCAGTCGAGATCGCCGGACCTCTCTACACTGAGGAGTCCCAAATACCGCGTCGAGGAGCAGCCTTCGTGACCAACACCCAGTCATCCCAGCCCACCGCAGTGATCGTGCTCGCGGCCGGAGCCGGGACCCGGATGAAGTCCAGCACCCCGAAGATCATGCACCCGATCGGCGGCGTCTCGATGATCGGGCACGCGCTGAGCGCGGCGAAGGGCCTGAACCCGCAGCAGCTGGTCGCCGTGGTGCGCCACCAGCGCGAGAAGGTCGCGGACCACATCGTCTCGGTCGAGCCCCGCGCCGTGATCGCCGATCAGGACGAGGTCCCGGGCACCGGCCGCGCCGTGGCCTGCGCCCTGGACGCGCTCACCGCGGCAGGGGCTCCCGCCGAGACCGGCACCGTCGTCGTCACCTACGGCGATGTCCCGCTGCTGCAGACCCAGATGCTCGCGGAGCTCGTGGACACCCATGAGCGGGACGGCAACGCCGTCACCGTGCTCACCGCGGTGCTCGAGGACGCCGCCGGCTACGGCCGGATCCTGCGCAGCGCAGAGGACCCGCAGGACGTGCTCGGGATCGTGGAGCATAAGGACGCCACCGCGCAGCAGCGCAGCATCACCGAGATCAACTCCGGGATCTACGCCTTCGACGCCGCCGTGCTCACCCGCGCGCTGGCCCAGGTCACCACGGACAACGCGCAGGGTGAGATGTACCTCACCGATGTGCTCTCCATCGCGCGCGCCGAGGGCGGGCGAGTCTCTGCCGTCATCACCGAGGACCGCTGGCAGGTCGAGGGGGCCAACGACAGGGTCCAGCTGCAGGCGCTCGGCGCGGAGATGAACAAGCGCATCGTGGAGCGGGCCATGCGTGCCGGCACCACCGTGATCGATCCGGCCACCACCTGGATCGACGCCACCGTCACCTTGGAGGAGGACTCCACCATCCTTCCTGGCACCCAGCTCCACGGCGCCACGCATATCGGGCGCAACGCCGTTGTCGGCCCGGACACCACGCTGCGCGACGTGATCGTCGGAGAGGCCGCGACGCTGACCCGGGTCCACGGCTCCGGAGCCCAGATCGGCGCCGGTGCGAGCGTGGGACCCTTCACCTACCTGCGTCCGGGCACAGTGCTGGGAACCGAGGGCAAGATCGGCGCCTTCTACGAGACCAAGAATGTGGAGATCGGGCGGGGCAGCAAGCTGAGCCATCTGGGCTATGCGGGCGACGCGACGATCGGGGAGTTCACCAATATCGGCTGCGGCAACATCACCGCGAACTACGACGGCGAGAACAAGCACCGCACGCAGATCGGCTCCCACGTGCGCACCAGCTCCAACACCGTCTTCGTCGCACCGGTCTCGGTGGGCGACGGCGCCTACACCGGGGCAGGCGCCGTGGTGCGCAAGGATGTGCCCGCCGGAGCGCTGGCGCTCTCCATCGCGCCGCAGCGCAACGCCGAGGGCTGGGTCCAGGCCAAACGGCCAGGATCCGCAGCCGCCGACGCCGCCCAGGCCACGGCCGCCGACGCCCCGGCGTCCACGCGGCCCGAAGCCGTCTGAAGACCACCTACTTAACCCACCCACAGCAACGCCGGCGAGAGGCAACAACACCCATGGATGAAATCAGGCTGAGCGGGGAGAAGACGCTGGTGCTGGCATCGGGGCGCGCACACCCGGAGCTGGCCGAAGAGATCGCGAAGGAGCTCGGCACCGAGCTGCTGCCGATCAGCGCCTACGACTTCGCCAACGGAGAGATCTACGTCCGATCCTCTGAATCGGTCCGCGGCAAGGACATCTTCCTGCTGCAGTCCCACCCGGCGCCGATGAACAACTGGCTGATGGAGCAGCTCATCATGGTCGACTCCATGAAGCGCGCCTCGGCCAAGCGGATCACCGTGGTCTCCCCGTTCTACCCCTATGCCCGTCAGGACAAGAAGGGCCGCGGTCGCGAGCCGATCTCGGCGCGACTGGTCGCGGACCTCTATAAGGCGGCAGGCGCTGACCGGATCATGAGCGTGGACCTGCACACCGCGCAGATCCAGGGATTCTTCAACGGCCCGGTGGACCACCTCTTCGCGGTCCCGCTGCTGGCCGATCACATCCGCGGACGCGTCGCCGACGACGAGGTCACCGTGGTCTCCCCAGACACCGGCCGGGTGCGCGTGGCGGAGCAGTGGGCCGAGCGCCTGGGCGGCGCGCCGCTGGCCTTCGTGCACAAGACCCGCGACGTGACCCAGCCGAACAAGGCAGTCTCGAAGCAGGTCGTGGGCCAGGTCGAGGGCCGCACCTGCGTGCTCATCGACGACATGATCGACACCGGCGGCACCATCTCCGGCGCCGTGCAGGTGCTCAAGGACGCCGGGGCCAAGGACGTCATCATCGCCGCGACCCATGCTGTTTTCTCCGACCCCGCCGCCGAGCGGCTGGCCAACTGCGGGGCGCGGGAGATCGTGGTGACCAACACGCTGCCGATCCCCGAGGAGAAGCGCTTCGAGACCCTCACCGTGCTCTCGATCGCGCCGATCCTGGCCCGGGCGATCAAGGAGGTCTTCACCGACGGCTCGGTGACCTCCCTCTTCGACGGTCACGCATAACCAGCAGCACAGTCCCACACACCCCGCGCTGAGGGGCGGATTCTGCGACTATCTGAAGCCTCTTGAGGGGTCAGATGCTCGCAGAATCCGCCCCTCAACGCGTGGGGTGGGTGGCCCAGGCGACGACGACGTCGCCGATGAACCGGCGCATGTGCTCCTGGCGGGACTCGGTGGTGAAGTCCGGATCGAAGAGGTGCCCGAAGGTGTAGCGGTTCGCGACCTGGAACACGCAGTAGGAGCTGATCAAGAGGTGCAGGTCCAGCGCATTGACCTCTTCGCGGAAGGCCCCCTGCTTCTTGCCCTCGGCAATGATCCCGTCGAGGATGGTCACCGCCGGCTTGCCCAGGTCGCCCAGGGACTCCAGCTTCCGGATGTACTTGCCGCGGTGGATGTTCTCGATCGAGACCAGCCGGATGAAGGCGGTGTTGCGCAGGTGATGCTCGTAGGTCAGCTCCGCGAGTTCGCGCAGCGCGTCGATCGGCTGCATCTCATCGACGTGCAGGGACTGCTCGGCCTGCCGGATCCCGCGGTAGGCGTTCTCCAGCACGGCGAGGTAGAGCTTTTCCTTGCCGCCGAAGTAGTAGTAGATCATCCGCTTGGTGGTGCGGGTGCGGCGGGCGATCTCGTCGATGCGAGCCCCGGAATATCCGTCATCGGCGAAGGCTTCGGTGGCTACCGCGAGGACCTCGGCGCGGGTGCGCACGGCGTCTCGCTGTCGGGCGGGCGTCTGCGTCACAGTGTTCTCCTCTGGCTCAGCCGCGACAGTATCAGATGCCTCAGGCTCAGAAAGGTGGCCCGTCATGCTCCTGTCAGCATCCGACGCGGGTTCTCCACCATCAGCCGGTGCTCCAGCGCAGGGTCCAGGCCCTGCGTGCGCAGGCGGGGCAGGATCCGTCGGTGCAGATGATCCATCCGCCAGTGCGGGGCGTGCGCTGCCCGCCAGGAGGGCGGGGTGATCCGGCTGAAGACGGCCGCATCATGGGAGAGCAGCAGCTGGTCCTCGAGACCGAGCTCCAGGAGGTTCAGCAGCATCGTGATCCGGTCCTCATCGGAGCCGGTATGACGCATCCCGAAACGGTCGAAGCCCAGGAAGGACCCGGCCTGGGCGAGCTCCTGAAGGTAGCCCAGGTCGGTGGAGTCCCCGCTGTGCCCGATGACCACCCGGGTCAGATCCACGCCCAGGCGCCCGAGCAGCCGCTGCTGATCCAGGCCTCCGCCTGATCCCGGGTCCGAGTGGGTGGTGATCGGCACCCCGGTGATCCGGTGCGCCTCGGCCGCTGCGGTGAAGACCTGGGCCACGTCCTCGGTGATTCCGGCCCTGTCCGAGCAGACCTTGATGAGTGCCGCCCGCAGCTCGGTGCCGGCGATGCCCTCCTGGATGTCGCCCAGGAACAGTCGCAGCAGCGGATCCGGGCCATCCACCAGCCGCCCCGGGCCGTTGAGGTGGAAGAAGTGCGGCAGCACGTCGCTGGTGTACCAGCCGGTGGCGGCCAGGATCCGGACCGAGGTGCGGCGGGCCAGTTCAGCGACCCGCCGCACATCTCGTCCGAGACCGGGGACGGTGAGGTCCACGATCGTCTCTACGCCCAGCTCTGCCAGCCCCTGCAGCTGCCTCACGGCCTCGGCCATGACCGCGGTGGAGTCCCACTCGGGGTGGGGCAGGTCCCGATCCAGCTGAGGATCACCGACGATCAGGTGCTCATGCACCAGCGTGGTGCCCAGCTCTGCGCCGGTCACCTCTCCGGTGAGCGTGGGGACCGTGCCGGGGATCAGGCCGGGGTTCGGGCTGGACATAGAGGTGGTGTCACTCGCTCGCGGAGCGGATGGACTCGAAGGCCTCCAGAGATTCGCCCTCGAGAGCATCCTCGAGGTTGCTCACGGTCTGCTCCTGGAAGGCCTCCACGTCGACATCCTCGATGACCTCCCAGTCATCGCCCGAGCGCCATTCCTCCAGCGTGACCTCCTCGTCCTCGACCACACAGTCGGTGACCTGGGTGACCGCGGAGTCCACGGCGGCGCTGAGCGCCTCCTGCTGCTCCTCGTCGAGGTTGTTCCATTCCTCGGACATGATCACCAGGTTGGTGTTGAGCTGGTGCGCGGAGAGGTTCAGGTAGTCCTGGACCTCGGCGAGGTTCTCCGACTCGATGTTGGTGATCGGGTTCTCCTGGCCGTCCACCGCGCCCTGCTGCAGCGAGAGGTAGAGCTCCTCATAGGCGACCTCCACCGCGTCCGCGCCGAGCGCCCGGGCGTTCATCAGGAACTGCGGCGATCCGGGGAAGCGGATCTGCATCCCGGCGAGGTCCTCAGGGCTGCGGATCGGCTCATTCGAGGTGAAGTGCCGGGCGCCGGCGGACCATGCGCCCAGGGTCTGGATCCCAGCCTCCTCGGCGAAGGCCTCGGTGAGTGCCGCGCCGTCCTCGCTCTCCATGAACCGGGCGAGGTGATCGGCGTCGTCGAAGGCGTAGGCGGCGTCGAGCACGCTGATCGGCTCGTAGACCGCGCCCAGGGCGGAGGCGCCCTGGATGTCGATGTCCACGTCGCCGGAGGCCACCGAGGCGATCCGGTCGGCGTCGCCGCCGAGCTGGCTGGCACCGTAGATCTCGATGCTCAGTCCGACGTCGGCGGCCTCGACCTCTTCCTTGATCACGTCGGCGCCGCAGCGGGCCTGGGGCTGGTCGTCGTTGTAGCTGTGCGCCAGGGTCAGCTCGGTGGTCTCGCCATCGCCGCCCGCGTCTCCGCCGTCGCCGTTGCCGCCGCAGGCTGTCAGCGCCAGGATCGGGACTGCGGCCAGCACGGCTGCCTTGCTGAGGGTCTTCTTGGACTTGAACATGGTGGGTGTTCCTTTCATCGGTGCAGCGCTGCACCAGGGTGGAGTGATTCGGCTTCGATCAGGGCATTGAGGTCTTGGAGCATGGCGGAGCGGTCTGCGGTGTTCCCGGTGAAGATCTCGAAGGCGTCGGCGGCCTGGTGCATGGCCATGCCGAGTCCCGAGATGGTGAGGCAGCCGCGCTTCTGCGCCGCAAGCAGCAGCGCCGTGTCCACCGGGCGGTAGACGACGTCGGCCACCCAGTGCCGGGGCTGCAGCAGTTCGGGGTCGAAGGGTGTGCCGGGGTGGTGCGCCATGCCGAAGGGGGTCGCGTTGACCACGCCGTCGGCGCGTGCCAGCAGCTGCGGGAGCTGGTCCGGGGTGGCCTGGCCGATGCTGAATCCGTGAGCCGCGTGCACGCTGGCCGCCAGCGCGGCGCACTTCTGTGCGTCCACATCGACCACCTGCAGGCTCTCGACCCCGCGCATCACCAGGGCGTGGGCGACGGCGGACCCGGCGCCTCCGGCTCCGACGAGCACCACGTGTCCGCACCGGTTCTGCGCGAGCGCGTCATCGATGGAGGCTTTGAAGCCGGTGACGTCGGTGTTGTGCCCGACGGCGGCGCCGTCCTCGTCGAACAGCACGGTGTTCACCGCGCCGATCATGGCCGCCGAGGGTCCCAGCCGATCCAGCAGCGGCATGATGTTCTGCTTCGCGGGAAAGGTGATGTTGAGCCCGTTGAAGCCCAGCCGGCGCGCCATCTCGAGCAGCCGTTCCAGATCCGGGAGGGAATCGGCGCCGCCGGCGAATTCGATGCTGCGGTAGATATAGCGCATGCCATGTCGGGAGCCTTCGAGCTCGTGCATCGGCGGGGTCAGCGAGGGTCCCACGCCGTGGCCGATCAGACCGGCCAGGATGCTGCGTCCGATGTCGGGGTTGCTCACAGTCCGAGCACCTCCGGGAAGAACATCAGCGCGTTGGGGAAGATGATCACCAGCAGCAGCACGATCACCGCCGGCATCGCGAAGGGCAGCGCGCCCTTGAAGACCTCGCCGACGCGGGTGTTCGAGACCGAGGCGGTCACGAACAGCGCCGTGCCCACCGGTGGGGTGAGCAGGCCGATCATCAGCGAGAGGATCAGCACCACGCCCAGCACGATCGGGTCGATCTGGTACTGCAGCGCGATCGGAAGCAGGATCGGGACCACCAGCACCAGGATCGCGGTGGCGTCGATGACCGTGCCCAGGATCAGCATCAGCAGCGCGACCAGCAGCAGAAAGACCATCGGACTCTCGGTGATCCCCAGCAGCGTCTCGGTGAGCAGCTGCGGCAGCCGCTCCAGCGCCATGATGTGGCCCAGAAGCGCGGCCGAGGCCACGATCAGCATGATCGCGCCGGTGGTGATGACGGTCTCGCGGACTGCTGCGAGGAAGCCCTTCCAGGACAGCGAGCGCTGGACCAGCGAGATCAGCAGCACCCAGAAGACGGCGACGGCGGCTGCTTCTGTGGGGGTGAACAGGCCACCCAGGATGCCGCCCAGTATGATCACCGGAGTCACCGCGGGCAGCAGCACGCCCTTGGTGGAGGCCAGCAGCTCCTGCCGGTCGAAGCGGCCCGCGGTGAGCTGCGGATTGCGCCGGACCAGGATCCAGACCACCAGGCACAGGCCCACCGCCATGAGCAGCGCGGGGACCACGGAGGCCGCGAAGAGCGCGCCGGTGGAGGCCGCTGCGAGGCCGGCGTAGATGACCGCGGGGATGCTCGGCGGCATCACCGGGGCGATCAGTGAGGAGGCGGCGGACAGCCCGGTGGCGAAGCGGCGGGTATAGCCGTTGCGCAGCATCGCCGGGATCTGGACCTTGCCCAGCGCGGCTGCATCGGCCACCGCGGAGCCGCTCATCCAGGAGAAGCCGACGCTGGCGCCCACGGTCACATAGCCGAGGTTGCCGCGGATCTTGGCCAGGGCGGCCATGGCGAAGCGGAAGAGCCGGTCGGCGAGTCCCGCGTGGTTGGCCAGGGTGCCCAGGAAGACGAAGAGCGGCACGGCCAACAGCGGGAAGCTCTGCACGGCGTTGGTGACCTGGCGCAGGCTGGTGCCCGAGGCCTGTCCCTCGAAGAGCATGTAGACCAGGGAGGGACCGAGGAAGGCGAAGGCCACCGGGACCCGGATCAGCAGCAGTACGGCGATGGCCACGCCAAGCAGTATGAGTGTCACGAGCGGTCCTCCACGATGGCGGGCGTCAGTTCAGCGGTGGGCAGGATCGGGCCGTGCCGGGCGATCATGAAGGCGGCGACCAGGGAACGGACGACCGTGCTGAGCATCCCGGTGAGCACCGGGATGTAGACCAGTGCCATGGACATGCCCAACACGGGGGAGCGCAGCGCCCCCTGGGTCTGGACCAGCCCCCAGGCCTCCCGGGTCAGCCCGATCGCGATGACGGCGACGATGAGCAGCGAGGCGACCTGCACGGTGCGGATCAGGCGCGGCGCGGGCAGGGTGTCGACCACCTCGAGGGCGATGTGCCCACGCAGGGTGATCAGCACCCCGGCCACCGAGAAGGTCATCCATGCCAGCCCGAACCGGGAGATCTCACCGGTCCAGGCGATGCCCTCGAAAGAGGTGTAGCGCTGGGCGGCCTGGGTGAAGACGAGGACGAGGATCACGAGCAGCATCACGCCCGCGAAGCCGAGCTCGAGCCGCGTGAGCGTGTCCACCACTCTGCGGCTCAGGGGTTTCCTGGTGTCGGTCACGGGATTCCTTTGATCAAGAAAAGTGGCGCATGCCACATCGACTGGAATAAACGTACCGGTTCGTACATTAGGTGTCGAAGGTCACAGCCTCGGCTGGGTCCAGGCGTGATGAATAGAGCGCGTGGGTGTCGCGTTGAGCACTAGAACAACGCGCAGCGGCATCTCGTGCCGCCGGGCCGAGCAGCGACCGGAGAGCACTCCAGCCATCTCAAGGAGCAGTCATGGAATCCCAGGCAGAAGCACCGGATCAGCAGTCTTCGGCGGGCCAGGTCTACGACCTGATCGTCATCGGGGGAGGAGCCGTCGGTGAGAACGCCGCCGACCGCGCCGTTCAGGGGGGCCTCAGCGTGGTGATCGTGGAGGCCGAGCTCGTCGGTGGGGAGTGCTCCTACTGGGCATGCATGCCCTCGAAGGCGCTGCTGCGCTCGGCCCAGGCGCTGCGGGCCGCCCACGGAGTCTCCGGAGCCGCCCAGGCGGTGACCGGGGAGCTCGACGTCGACGCGGTGCTCTCCCGCCGCGACTCCTTCACCAGCGGGTGGAAGGACGAGGGGCAGGTGAGCTGGCTCGAGGGCGCTGGGATCGAGCTGCTCCGTGGTCATGCCCGGATCACGGGGCCCCGGCAGGTCAGCGTCACCTCGGCCGACGGCGGCGTCCAGACACTCACCGCTCGCCATGCGGTGGCCATCGCCAGCGGCTCCGCAGCGGCGATTCCACCCGTGACCGGCCTGCACGAGTCACATCCCTGGACCAGCCGCGAAGCTACCAGCGCGCAGCAGGTTCCTGGCCGCCTCGCCATCATCGGCGGGGGTGTGGTGGCAGTGGAGATGGCCACGGCGTATGCCTCCCTCGGCTCCGAGGTGACGCTGCTGGCGCGCAGCGGGCTGCTCGGCGGAATGGAGCCCTTCGCCGGGGAACTGGTCGGCGAGTCGCTGCAGGCCCAGGGGGTGAGCCTGCGGCTGAACACCTCGCCGGTGAGTGTCGCCCGCACCCGCGAGGGAGTGAGGCTGGAGACCTCGGCCGGTGACGCGCTGCACGTGGACGAGGCGCTCGCCGCCACGGGTCGCACCCCGCGCACCGGGGACCTGGGTCTGGAGAGCATCGGTCTGGAGTCGGGGAGCTGGATTCCGACCGATGACACCATGCGGGTCCCGGGGTTCGACTGGCTCTACGCCCTCGGCGATGTCACGCATCGGGCGCTGCTGACCCATCAGGGCAAGTACCAGGCCCGGGCGGCCGGGGACGTCATCGTCGCGCGTGCCCGGGGGGCCCAGATCGATGATGCCCCCTGGGGTGCACATGTCGCCACGGCAGATCACGCGGCCGTGCCTCAGGTGACCTTCACCGACCCGGAGGTCGCTACGGTCGGGCTCACCGCGGCGGAGGCCCGTGAGGCCGGATATGAGATCCGGGTGGTGGACCGCGAGCTGGGCGACGTCGCAGGTGCGGCACTGTATGCCGATGGGTACTCGGGCCGGGCGCGCATGATCGTCGATGAACAGCGTCGGGTGATCCTGGGGATGACCTTCCTGGGTCCCGACGTGGCTGAGCTGCTGCATGCCGCGACGATCGCGGTCAGTGCCGAGGTCCCGCTGGATCGTCTCTGGCACGCGGTCCCGGCCTATCCCACGATCAGCGAGGTCTGGCTGCGGCTGCTCGAGGCCTACGGCCGCCCCGCAAGGACGGGGACCTAGGCGTCGGATGGCTCCTGGGACGCCTTGGCCGCCTCCACGGAAGGGTCCTTCCACCTGCCCGAACGCACTCCGCGGAAGTAGATCCGGCCGACCACCAGGGAGGCGATGAACAACACGATCATCGGGATCAGGACGATATAGACATTGCCGGTGGCGACCATGATCGGGATCGCCAGGGCGGTGACCAGCCCGCCTCCGAAGAACGGCTCGAAGAACAGCTGCTTATAGCCGAAGGCCTCCAGGGCTGGGGACTCGTCGTAGGGATCGGCCACTCGCAGCAGCACCAGACCGGTGGCCGTGACGCCCATGGACTGGCCGAAGTCAGCGATGCCGCGCTCGAGCCAGAACTCCGGGATGATGCGTGGGGTGCAGATCAGCAGGATCGTGGTGCAGAACAGGATCCCCGCGACCGAGAGGATCAGGAAGGTCTCCCAGAAGTTCGCGATGACCTCCAAGGAGATGGTCGCCAGTGCGGCCACGATCAGGATGTCCAGGGCGAGCCCCTGGATGCGCTTCATCGTCTCGTGGTCGACCAGGTTGGTGTTATCGGTGCGATCCAGGATCAGCTGGATGATCACTCCACCGATCATCGCCAGCGGGAACAGCGGGACGTAGCCCAGCAGGGTCAGGCCCTCCTCGGAGAAGACCGATCCCGGCTGGCCCCAGAGCTGGTCCTCGACCCAGACCAGCCCTTCCAGGAGGAGCCACCCGATGATGATGGCCAGTCCCACGATGGCCACGTGCAGCGTCAGCGGTTCGATCGAGCTGGGACGCGCGGTCATCCGGCCGGTGGAGACGTTCTCCTTCTTGCTGTAGAGCCCGCGCAGTTCGGCCTTGGACTGCTTGGAGACGTTCTTGATCACTCGGGTCCGCCCGGTGCGCACGCCCCAGTTGATGACCGAGATGCCGATCAGGATGCCGAAGACGAGTCCCACAGTGGCGATGGCCAGGGCGAGGTCTGTGGCTTCTGGGATTCCCATGTCGTCGAAGGCGGGCTGCATGCCGGCCGCGGTGCCATGTCCACCCTCGAAAGCGATCTCGAGCAGCGCACCGAAGATCGGGTCCACCCCGAGCAGCGGAGAGAGCACCAGGAGTCCCAGCGTGATGCCTACGACGTACTGCCCGGAGCCGTAGGCCACTCCGATGGAGAGCTGCGGGCCGACCAGCTTTGCTGCCCGCACCGGGGACGGAATCCTCGATCCCAGGAACAAGGTGGCGAAGACCACTGAGATCAGCAGGCCGGGCAGTTCGGCCCAGACGTCGAAGATTCCAGTGGTCAGTAGGCCCCCGTCCTCCAACCAGCCCCAGCCCAGGGGCTCGCCGAGACGGCCCAAGACCTGGGGGCCGATGATGAGTCCGATGAAACCCGCGATGATGGCGCTGGGCAGCAGGAGCTTCTGAATGAATGGCACTTTGACCCGGACGTATTTGCCGATCAGCATCACTGCTGCCAGCAGCACGATCGCAAACCCGACGACCTCTGGACTCATCCGATACCCCTCTCCGAAGTGGACCGCCCAGGACGGCCGCACGTGTGAAGAGAAGCACACCACAATTCAGGCCCTGTGGCGAGGACCTGACCGGGCCCGGCTGATGAGGGGTTGGGTTCAGTTCCCGAGTCCTGCGGTGTTCCTGGCTTCACAGGTTGTGATCGGACATACGACCTGCGCCAGGATCATGGGACCGATGTCGAACGGTGCTGTCATCCAAGACTCTTCGCAAGAGGGCGTGCCTGGAGCACAGATCCATTCCCCTCCAGACGTTTCGAAGCACGTCGCTGCAGCTGCAGCTGGCGACGGGAAGGCGCTCCCGGGCCGGTGCAGTCATGCCCCCTTGAGTTCGCGGTCTTCATCGGCGAGGTCCGCACTCTTGGTCTGTGAGGATCGATCGGGGTGTGACGGTCCTGGGCTTTGGGTGCTTTGCTCGGGTGTGGGGATATGGAAGATGGGCAGTGCCAGGTGGACCAGCGGGCCGATGAGCAGGACCACGGCGACCGTTCCAACTCCGACAGGGCCACCAAGGAGCCAGCCGAGGAGAAGAACTGTGCCTTCGATCGCGGTGCGCACGAACCAGATGGGCAATCCGAAGCGGCGGTGCATTCCAGTCATGAGCCCGTCTCTGGGCCCGGGTCCGTATTGCGCACCGATGTAGAGCCCGCTCGCCACGGCGAGGAGGATCAGGCCGCCGGCAAACAACAGGATGCGTGCCCATAGGGTCTCGGGTTCCCGGAGGACCGCCAGGCCGACCTCCGCACTGGGGCCTACGAGGAGGACATTGAGGATGGTGCCGACTCCGGGCTTCTGCCGAAGCGGGATCCACAGCAGCAGCACGATCAGGCCGATGATGTTGGTCATGACGCCGAAAGGGAGGCCTGTCTGCAGCGCGGAGCCTAGACCCAGGACGTCCCAGGGCGAGACGCCGAGGGTGGCTCTGATCATCATCGCGAGCGAGAACCCGTAGAGGAACAACCCGATCAAGAGTTGGGTGCTGCGCCACGCGCTGAGAAGACTCATGAGAGAAGTTCACCAGCCGATTGGCATTACGACAAGATGCCAATTGTGGCAGGGTGGACTGATGATGGTTCTCACTGCTCGCCGGTTGGCCGCTGAGCTCGGTGCCTGGCGCGTGGCCGGGCCCGCCTATAGCGCGCTCGCGGATCGCATCAGGCTTCTCACCCTGGATGGACGGATTCCGCTCGGCACGCGGCTGCCCGCGGAACGTGAGCTTGCCTCCGAGCTGGGGGTGAGCCGCACGACCGTCGCCGCGGCCTATGCGCGTCTTCGAGAGGCTGGGTACCTCCACAGCACCCGTGGATCGGGCAGCGTGGTCGCGATTCCGGGACGTTTTAGCCCGGTGGAGGACGTCGAGGCGCGCACCACCACCACTCTCGACTTCAGCAAGGCCGCGCTCCCCGCGGCCCCGCAGGTCGGGGAGGCCTCGCTGCGAGCCGCCCGAGCGTTGCCGGCCTACTTGAGCGGCACGGGCTATGATCCACTCGGGCTGCCACGACTCCGCCAGGCGCTGGCCGAACGGTACACGGCTAAAGGCCTACCGACCGACCCTGAGAACATCATGGTGACGCTGGGTGCCCAGCATGCGATCTCACTGATCACCAAGACCTTCCTGTCCCGTGCAGATACCGCTCTGGTGGAGGCTCCGAGCTACCCCCACGCCTACGACGCCTTGGGACTCGCTGCTCGCAAACTCGTGACCGTCACGGTCGACCCTCGACGGGGCTGGGACGATCACGGGCTCATGCAGGCTTTCCGCAGCGCGAATCCGGCGCTCGCGTATGTCATGCCAGATTTCCACAACCCCACGGGCGCCGTCATGCCGGCTTGCCAGCGCGAGCTGCTCATGGACCTCGCCACCCGCCACGACTCGCTGGTGGTCGCAGATGAGACGACGGCGGACCTGCGTATCGACGGGGCCGCGGGAGCGCCGCTGGCGGCGTATGGGCCGGCGATTCTTGTGGGGTCTATGGGCAAGACGGTGTGGGGAGGGCTGAGGATCGGGTGGATCCGCGCGCAGCCCGAGAAGATCAGACGACTCGAGCAAGCACGATACGCCCAGGACCTGGGCACCCCGATCCTCGAACAGCTCATCGCCCTTGAGCTGCTCGGGCAGTACGACGAGATCCTGCGCTTCCGGACCGTTCAGCTCACCGAGGGGCGCGATCACGTCGAGCACCTGCTCCGAGCGAACTTCCCCCAGTGGGAGGTGCCGCACGTCGCGGGTGGGCTGTGCACCTGGGTCAACATCGGAGAACCTGTCAGTTCTCAGCTCGCCCTGGCGGCGCGCGACGGCGGCCTCCCCATCGGTGCCGGCCCACGGTTCGGACTCGGGGGAGCCTTCGAGCGCTTCCTCCGCTTCCCACTCAGCTACCCCGCGGAGGAGACCAGCCTTGCGGTGGAGATCTTGGCCGAGGCCTGGCGCCGCGTGGACCAAAGCCGCGCGGTGGGAACAGAGTTCAAGCCTGCCCTGGTCTGAGGTGCGGCTGAGAGCTTCACTGCTCGCAACTCGACGACGTGGCCGAAACGATGAATCAGACAGAGTTGCCGGAATGCCGCCGTCTGCCGCTGTCATCCACAGGTCCTCTGTGCTGGAAGGGGCCGAACTTGCGAGGACGAAGAAGTCGACCTTAGAAGGGTTCAAGCCGTGGGTGAAAACCTCAATACAGTCGGGTCCTACGCCGACGACTCCTACATTGGAAGCAGGAACAGCTCCGTCGGAGCCTCTTGAAAAATGCCGCCCAGGAGCACCTTGCACACCGTCCGATACAGGTCAGGTCACCCGCAGGAGTGTCGATCCCAGCGGCGCGAGACCAGGCTCACCAACCGGCGCCGTCAGCCATGCACCGCCTGTCGAGGTGCGTCGAGGATACTGAGGATTCCACAGTGGTCGGCGCGGCTGCGCGTGTGGGTCTTCTTCGTCGTGTGCCGATCGGCGGCTAGGTGGCTAGGTGGCCGAAGGGTCTGCCCGCCGAAACGTCAGGGACCATGGTTGCTTCCCTCTGGTCAGCTGCTCCCACCCGTCTCGGGCCAGATCGTCTCGCAGCTCATCCAACGCGGCGGTGAGTCCCGGTGCCCACTGCTCCTGGGGAGGGATGGAGTTGGTTGACCCTGCCACAGGGAACGTGGAGCTCTTGTACCGCGTTTCACCATTGACCTGACCCACAAAGCGCTGTTGCGTGCTTCCGGACTGTGAGGCCAAGACGGTCAGCAGTCCGGCCCACCATGAGGTGTCCCCGACGTTCTCCAGGACCACGGTCAGCGTCTCTGTTCCAGGAGTCATCCACCCATGGTTGTGCTGCAGCCTTGAGGCGTAAAGGCTCGCCGTCCACTCAACCCCACCAGCACCGCCCTGGCTCACTCCTCTAGTCGCGGCATCCGTACCTCAGCGAAGGGGTCGTAGCTGGCGGCGCTGGGCTGCCAGGCGGACCGGGGCATTGGCCGCGCCGTAGCCGTCGTAGGTCCCCGTGCGCTGGACCATCTCCAGGAAGAGCCCCCCGATCGTGGGGGTGTAGAAGTGGATGAACTCGCCGTCGGCGTCTCGGTCATAGAGCAGGTTCAGCGTCTTCAGCTGGGACAAGTAGTCCTCATCCAGCCCGAAGCGGGCGTGGAGATCGGCGTAATAGTTGTCCGGGATGGACAGGAAGCGCAGTCCGCGCTCCTGCGCTCGGCGCGCCAGTTCAAGGATGTCCGTGCAGGTCACCGCGATGTGACGCGGGGGCAGCGGGGCAGTGGGTGGGGCCAGGTTCAGCGGCAGCCGCACCGTGGCATCGGCGGTGCGCATGACCTGGCTGCGCACCAGGCCCTGTGGGCTGGGCACGTTCTCCGGGGTCTGCGCCTGCAGCCCGAGCACGCTGTGGAAGAAGAGCACCGTCTCTTCGAACTCATGCCAGCGGTAGGACAGGTTGATGTGATCCACCGCGTGGCTGGACTCCACGGCAGCCTGCCCACCCTCGAACTCGGTGACCCAGGTGTCTTCAGCCGGCGCATCGTTGAAGTAGATGACCGTCCCGTCCGGGGCGCCGAGGGCTCGGAGCTCGTGGTCCCCGGCGTAGGTGCGGCGGAACACCACCGGCGCGCCCAGCGCAGCTCCGCGGGCAAGGGCCTGGCCGGCGTCGTCGACCAGCAGTCCGATCGCTGAGAGGTGCGGTGCCGGTTGCTGGCTCTGCTCATTGAGGATGATCCGGGTGGAGCCCAGGGTCCACAGGCGCACCTGTTTCGTGCGGTGTTTGCCGCGGAAGGTGAAGCCGAGCTGGTCCAGGGTCTCATCCGCCGCCCCGAGATCGGATCCGGTGATCTCCACGAAGTCCACGCTGCGCGGGCTCTGCGCGGAGGGGAGCCGGTCGGTGCTCCACCCATTGGCTGCCGAGGCGCGGTCCGCCAGCCAGGTCAGCGACCGTCGTGCATGGGCGGCGGTGCTGGTGACATCGGTCTGCCGAAAGGTGTCGTTGAAGACCTCGAGTGAGAGCGGACCTGTGTAGCCGGCCTTGAGCACATGGGTCAGGAAGCCGCTGAGGTCGAAGGAGCCTTCGCCGGGGAACAGTCGGTGATGCCTGCTCCAGGAGAGCACGTCCATATCGAGCTGCGGTGCGTCGGCAAGCTGGAGGAAGAAGATCTTCTCCCCGTCGATGTGCTCGATCTCCGCCGGGTCGTGGCCGCGGGCCAGGATGTGGAAGCTGTCCAGGCAGGTGCCGAGATTCGGGCGGTCGGCGAGCTGGACCAGCCGCCAGGCGTGTCGGTAGTCGTTGACGTAGCGGCCCCAGGCCAGTGCCTCATAGGCGATCCGGATTCCGTAGCCGGCGGCGAGGTCGGCCAGCGCGGCCAGTTGTTGGGCGACCACCGCGTCGTCGTCGACGGTGGCCGTGCCGGCGTTGCTGCACACCAGGATGGTCTCCGCGCCCAGGCGGTTCATCAGCTGGAACTTCGCCTCGGCGCGGCGCAGGTTCTCCGCGAGCAGCTCTTCGCTGACGCCTTCGAAGTCGCGGAAGGGCTGGAACAGGTCGATGCGCAGCCCCAGGCGCTGGCACAGCGCGCGAATCTCTTCCGGAGATTCGTAGGAGACCGTGAGGTCGGTGTCCATGATCTCGACGCCGTCGAACCCCGCATCGGCACAGGCCTGCAGCTTGTCGGTGAGACTTCCGGAGAGGCAGACGGTGGCGATTGAGGTGCGCATAGCGGCAATGTACCAAACATTACATTGCGCGGTCAGCGTTGAGAGGCGGATTCAGCGTGCATTCTGACCCGAGAACCGCGTCAACCACTCGGAGAATCCGCCCCTCAGCGAAGGGAGGGGAGGTTCAGCGGATGGATAGGATCACTGCATGGATCAGGAGCCCCCCGCGCAGCCCGGCGTCAATCGCAACGAGTTCGTTCGATCACTCTCGACCGGGCTCCGGGTCCTTGAGTCCTTCTCCGCCACGGAGCCCAGGCTGACGCTCTCCGATGTCGCCCGGCGCGCCGAGATCAGCCGGGCCACCGCACGGCGCATGCTGCTCACCCTGGTCCATGAGGGTTACGCCTATACCGATGGCCGGTTCTTCGAGCTCACGCCCAAGGTGCTCGGGCTCGGGCAGGGCTACTGGTCCGGGCGCGGCTGGCATGAGCTGCTGCAGCCCTCGCTCGGTGAGCTCTCCGGGAAGCTCGGCGAATCCTGCTCGGCGGCGCTGCTTCTCGGCGATGAGGTGATGTATGTCTGCCGGGTGCACACCCGCCGGATCATGCGGATCGACCTCGGACTGGGTACCAAGCTGCCGGCGTTGGCCACCTCGATGGGGCGGGTGCTGCTCGCCGGGCTGGGGGAGGAGGCGCTCGAGGAGCGTCTGCGCACCGCAGACCATCGGGCCTACACCTCGCGCACCGTCACCGACCCGACCCGGCTGCGCGAGATCATCGCGGAGGTCCGCGCCACAGGCTATGCGGTGGTCGATGAAGAGCTCGAGGACGGGCTGCGCTCGGTGGCGGTTCCGGTCCGCGACGCCGCCGGGAACACCGTGCTCGCGCTGAATACCTCGCTCTCGGCCGGCAGGGAGTCCGCTCAGGAGTCCTTGGCTCGGACGCTGCCTGATCTGCAGCGCTGCGCCGCGGCGGTGGAGGACCTGATCCGATCCCTGGGTGAGGACGTCCGTCGGCTCACCGTGCCCCAGGGCCTCTGACCCGCACCTCTGGAAAAACCAGGAAGCGCCGACTATGCTTCCTGGTACATAGCGCACACATGTTTGCATAGCGAACATAGGTGTGGCTTCGTCCAGGGATCAGGGAGCTCATATGCAGGACGTCTTCGTCTATCAGGGTCTTCGGACCCCCTTCGGCAAGGTCGGCGGGGCCCTGGCCGGTCAGCGTCCGGATGACCTCGCCGCGCTGGTGATCTCCGAACTGGTGGCACAGGCCCCCGGGCTGACCCCGGAGAACGCCGGGGAGGTCGTCGGGGAAGTGGTCTTCGGCAACGCCAACGGCGCCGGCGAGGAGAACCGCAATGTGGCGCGCATGGCCTGGCTGCTCGCGAAGCTGCCGGTCCACGTGCCCGCCACCACGATCAACCGACTCTGCGGATCCTCCCTGGACGCCGCGATCTCCGGGGCTCGGCAGATCGCGCTGGGGGAGACCGATGTGATCCTCGCCGGCGGTGTGGAATCCATGTCGCGGGCTCCCTGGGTGCTGCCCAAGACCGAACGCCCCTTCCCGATGGCCAACCTCGAGCTGGCCAACACCACACTGGGCTGGCGGCTGATCAACGAGCGCATGCCCAAGGAGTGGACCGTCTCGCTCGGGGAGGCCACCGAGCAGCTGCGCGAGCGCCACGGTATCGGCCGCGAACGGCAGGACGCCTTCGCGGCCCGCTCCCATGAGCTTGCCGCCCGCGCCTGGGCCCAGGGCCACCTCGCCGACCTCACCGTGGCCGTGCCCGGCGTGGACCTGGACACCGATGAGACCATCCGGGCCGGTGTCACGAGTGAGAAGCTCGCCGGGCTGCGGACGGTCTTCCGCTCCGAGAACGGCACCGTCACCGCCGGCAATGCCTCCCCGATGAACGACGGCGCCTCCGCCGTCTGGCTCGGATCCGCGGCCGGCGGAGAGAAGCTGGGCCTGACCCCACAGGTGCGGATCGCCGGCTGGGCCGCCGCCGCCAATGAGCCGCAGTACTTCGGCTACGCCCCGGTTGATGCCAGCAACAAGGCGCTGGCCCGGGCCGGGATCGGCTGGGCCGAGGTCGGTGCGGTGGAGCTCAATGAAGCGTTCGCCGCGCAGTCCCTGGCCGGCCTCGACGCCTGGGATATCGACCCGGAGATCGTCAACGCCTGGGGCGGCGCCATCGCGATCGGCCATCCGCTGGGCGCTTCGGGCACCCGTGTGCTGGCCACTCTGGCGAAGCGGATGCAGCTCAGCGGCGAACGCTGGGGCGTGGCAACACTGTGCATCGGCGTGGGTCAGGGCCTCGCCGTCGTGCTGGAGAACGCAACCACCCATCCCACCCAGAACTAGAGGGAAGAATCGATGACTGAATTCGTAGACACCGCCGCCGAGGCCGTCGCCGGCGTGCGCGACGGCGCCACGGTGCTGCTCGGCGGCTTCGGCAACGCCGGGCAGCCCATGGAGCTCATCGACGCGCTCCTGGACTCCGGCACCACCGACCTGACCGTCGTGAGCAACAATGCCGGGCAGGGGGACCGCGGTCTCGCGCTGCTGATCAAGGAGCGTCGGGTGCGCAAGGTGATCTGCTCCTTCCCGAGGCAGTCGGACTCCTGGCACTTCGATGCGGCATACCGCGCCGGGGAGCTCGAGCTGGAGCTGGTGCCGCAGGGCAACCTCGCCGAGCGGCTGCGCGCCGCCGGTGCCGGCATCGGCGCCTTCTTCACCCCCACCGGCTATGGCACAAGCCTTGCCGAGGGTAAGGAGACCCGCGAGATCGAGGGCCGGAACTACGTGCTGGAACACCCGATCCGCGGCGACGTCGCGCTGATCAAGGCGCTCAAAGCCGACGACGTCGGCAACCTGGTCTTCCGCAAGACCGCCCGGAACTTCGGCCCGGTGATGGCCGCCGCCGCCTCGCATACGGTCGTCCAGGTCGCGGAGCTGGTGCCGAGCGGCTCCCTTGATCCGGAGAATGTCGTCACCCCGGGCATCTACGTGGACACGGTGACGGCCCTGACTCCGCGCACCAGCCAGACCCAGGAAGTGAAGGAAGCATGAGCAGCCAGAACAGCACCGCCAGCCAGATGGGCCAGCAGCCGCTCTCCCGCGAAGACCTCGCGAAGCTCGTCGCGGCCGACATCGCGCCCGGCTCCTACGTGAACCTCGGGATCGGCCAGCCCACCAAGGTCTCCGACTACCTCACGCCCGAGCAGCAGGTCACCCTGCACACCGAGAACGGGATGCTCGGCATGGGCCCGCAGGCCCACGGTGAGGACATCGACGAGGAGCTGATCAATGCCGGGAAGATCCCGGTCACCGAACTCCCCGGCGCCAGCTACTTCCACCACGCCGATTCCTTCGCGATGATGCGCGGCGGACATCTCGACGTCTGCGTCCTGGGCGCCTTCCAGGTCTCGACGGGCGGGGACCTGGCCAACTGGTCCACCGGTGCGCCGGACGCCATTCCGGCTGTGGGTGGAGCCATGGATCTCGCCATCGGGGCCAAAGAGGTCTTCGTGATGATGTCGCTGTTCGCCAAGGACGGGACGCCCAAGATCGTGGCCGACTGCAGCTACCCGGTGACCGGGCTGGGCTGCGTGAGTCGGGTCTACACCGATCACGGGGTCTTCTTGATCGAGGCGCGGGACGGCGGGCCCCGGCTGGTGCTGCGCGAGGCCTACGGGATCGCACCCGAGGAGCTGGTGAAGCGGTTCGACTTCCCGGTGGTGATCGCCGGCTAGCCAGCTGGTATAGTCATCAGCTGTGCCCAGGCGAGGGGGCGACATCTGCGGATCGATCCGTGAGACGTCAGCCCCGTGATCGACGAGGCGAACTTGCAGGAGAACATCACCGCTGCTCATGCGCGGAGAGCCTGGAATTCACTTGTCGTTGGTGCCTGGATCAATACGAATCCAACCAACGAAGGACAACACCATGGCTGACAAGATTGTCATTCCCGCCACGAAGCGCACCGAGTTCGGCAAGGGCGCAGCCCGCAAGGCCCGCCGCGACGACCTGATCCCGGCAGTGGTCTACGGCCACGGCGAAGACCCCATCCACGTCGTGCTCCCCGGTCACCAGACCCACCTGGCAGTGCGTAACCCCAACGCGCTGATCACCCTGGACATCGAGGGCACCGAGCAGCTGGTGATCCCCAAGGCCATCCAGCGCGACATCATCAAGCGCTCGATCGACCACATGGACCTGCTCACCGTGCGTCGCGGCGAGAAGGTCGTCGTCGACGTCTACGTCGAGGTCACCGGCGAGCCGGCAGTCGGCTTCGAGTGGATCCTGGAGCAGGCCACCGTCTCCGTCGAGGCCGAGGCGACCCACCTGCCCGAGCACGTCACCGTGGACATCACAGACCGCGACGAGAACGCCCTCCCGGAGCACATCGCGCTGCCCAAGGGTGTCACGCTGGCACTGAGCGACATGGAGTCCCCGGTCGTCTCCATCCACGAGCCCGTCGAGCAGGACCTGGGCGAGGAGGAAGAGACCACCGAGGACGAGGCCGCTGAGGGCGAGACCGCCGAAGGCGAGTCCGAGGAGAACGCCGAAGGCGAAGACAGCTGAACAACCTCACGCTGAGACTCCACTAGGCTCGAAGCATGGCTTCAGAGACGTGGTTGGTAGCGGGACTCGGGAACCCCGGGTCCCGCTATCGTCATACCCGGCACAATATCGGGCATATGGTGCTCGAGGAACTCCTCGACCGCATGGACGCGAAATACACGCGGACCAAGGTCGGGGCCAAGGCCGTGGCGGCTCGATTGGGTCCCGGCGGACCCAAGGTGGTCTTCGCGATCTCCGAGGGCTACATGAACCTCTCCGGGAAACCGGTGCGCGGACTGATGGACTACTTCTCCGTCCCTACGCAGAACCTGATCGTGGTCCACGATGAGCTCGACCTGGACTTCGGCCGAGCCAAGCTCAAGCGCGGCGGCTCCGAAGGCGGGCATAACGGGTTGAAGTCCATCACCACCCACCTCGGCGGCGACCGCGACTACCTGCGCGTGCGCGCCGGAGTGGGCAGGCCCCCGGGACGCATGGACAGCGCGGACTACGTGCTGCAGAAGTTCAGCGCCGCCGAGCAGAAGGAGCTGGGGATCTTCATCTCCCGCCTGGCCGATGCGGTGGAGCTGCTGGTCTCCGATGGACTGCCGGCCGCGCAGAACGCCGTGCACTGATCCTGACCCCTGGGCCCGGACCCCTTGCACTGACCGTGGTCACTGGCTCTGAGCATGACCGTGCGCCCTGACCCCTTGCACTGACCGACGGCGTCCCGCCCGTGCCCAGCCCCGGGGCGACAGATTCGAGCTCACGCCGCGGGTTTCCACAGCTGGTTTCCACAGCTGAGGCGAACCGCTTGCGCAACGCCGGGAACCTCTGTAGGACCTAAGGCCCTACATCTGGCACGCCGAGCGGGAGAGGCTGGTCACAGCTCGTCAGACGGCGAGCAGCGACGAGGAGGCCCGCCTGTGATTATTGCTACCAGAACGCGTTCAGACCACAAGATCCACTCGCTGGTCCTCGCCGAACTCGACTGGACTCCTGATCTCGACGCCTCGGAGATCCAGGTCGAGGTGGAGGCGTCTGTCGTCACGCTCTCGGGGGCGGTGGGGGATTACTTCGAACTCCTCGCGGCCTCGCGCGCCATGCGCCGGGTCCACGGCATCGCGGGCGTGACGAACCACCTCATCGTGAACCCACGGTCGGCCAAATGGGTCACCGACGCCGACATCGCCCGGGTCGCGGAACGCGCACTGACCTGGTCTGCGAACATCCCGGCCAGCGTGCGGCCACAGGTGGACTCCGGGTGCATCACGCTCACCGGGCAGGTCGACTGGCACTTCCAACGTGATGCCGCCGAGCGGGCCGTGGAGAACATTCGCGGGGTCCGGTCGGTGCTCAACGAGATCAGGCTGATCTCCCGCCCAGGCGCCGAAGACGCCGCAGAACGCATCCGCACCGCGCTGTTTCGCAACCCACAGGTCGACGCCAGCCATATCAACGTCACCGTGGTCGAGAACACGGCGGTGCTCACCGGCTATGTCACCACCCTGGCGCAGAAGAACCAGGCCGGGGCGGCCACCTGGTCCTCCCCGGACGTCACCCAGGTCGACAATCGGATCAACGTTCGACCCTACTGAGCGGCACGCGGCCGGGCCGCGGGAGCCGGTCGATCCCGATCGAGGACGGTCATCCGAAGCGCTGACCGATCTCAGTTCCACAGAACCACAGCGCAGGGGGCGCATGATGTTCGATTGGCTCTATCTCTGGAATCTGATCTGGTCCTTCTTCCTGATCCTATCCCTGGTCTTCGTGCCGGCCTTCATGGTGCTCGTCTACTTCATCACCCGGGAGTCCAGGGCGCAGGAGACCCTCGCGCAGACCCGCAGGCCTGCCCGAGGATCCTCTGAGAAGAACACCGCAGCGACCACGGGTGTGGTCGGTGCGCCGTCGATCCCGCCGCTCGCGCGGCCCTCGATCCCGCCGCTGGGTCGTCGCGCCGCCCGCCACCAGGGCAGGAGGGCCGCGTGACGCCCGCAGCAGGTGCAGGCGCGCTTCGGCCCGTCGGCCACAGCGGCAGCCGGATCAGCTGCGGCTGGAGATCCAGGCGCTGACCTCGCGGGCCTGCAGGTCCACGAACTTGCGCATATACGGCTCCGCGGCTGCCTTGATCTTCTTGCCCACGATCGGGATGCTGACGTTGACGTCGCCACGGACCGTGGAGAGCGTCTCGGTGGCCCCGCGCACATGCAGGTTCTGCGCGGACTGCGCGGAGACCGGAGCCGAGGAGATCTTCACCGCAGTGTCGGCCCGGCGTGAACCCGCGGCGTCGGGTGCGCCCCAGGAGTGGGTCACGTGCACGCTGACCTCGCCCTTGATGACCTTCTTGGCGATCTCCGGCAGCTTCTCGGCCGACATCGACTGCTCGGTGATGATCTCGAAGGGACCCTCCAGCGGACCGACGACCTCGAAGCTCACCAGCTTCGCACCGACCTTCTTCGAGAGGTGCTCATTGAAGTCTCGATCGGCGTAGGCCTTGATGATGTCCTGCGCGCTGTGCGGAATCACGAGCTCTGATTCAAGTGCCACTGGTGGTCTCCTCGTTGACGTCTTGCTGAAGGCGTTCGGCGACGGCGGTCACGGAACTTTCCCATTGTAAAGTTGCGCGAGTGACCATCATGACTCTTCTCCTGCTCCTGGGCGGTTTCGTCCTGCTCGTCGGCGGTGGCGAGGCCCTGGTTCGAGGGGCTGCCTCGCTGGGCCGCACCGTCGGCCTGTCCTCCCTGATCGTCGGCCTGACCGTGGTCTCCTCCGCCACCTCGGCCCCCGAGCTGGCCGTGAGCACCGGCGCCGCGCTCAGCGGCTCACCCGGACTCGCCCTGGGCAACGTCGTGGGCAGCAACATCGCCAACATCCTCTTCGTCCTCGGACTCACCGCGATCTTCGGGGCGCTGGTGGTCAAGGTCCAGCTGATCAAGGTCGACATCCCGATCATGATCGGGTTCTCCGTGATCGCGCTGCTGATGGCGCTCGACGGCGGCGTCAGCACCCTTGAAGGCTCCGTGCTGGTGGGGCTGCTGGTGGTCTACCTCGCGGTCACCGTGGTGCTCGCCCGGCGTCAGACACGACGCGAGCAGGCCGCTTCGAGCGAGCAGGCCATCTCGAGCCAACAGGGCACGCTCGACGTCGACCGGGCGGTCGGCGGCGGCTCGGTGAAGCTGACCAAGGGGCTGCGCACCACGAAGCGGCGCTCGATCATGGTGGACCTGGGGCTGCTCGCCGTGGGCATCGCGCTGCTCGTGGTCGGCGCACAGATGCTGGTCTCGGCGGCGAGCAGCATCGCGCTGTCCCTGGGGGTCAGCGACCTGATCATCGGGCTGACCATCGTGGCCATCGGCACCTCGCTGCCGGAGCTCGCCACCAGCGTCATCGCGGCGCTGCGCGGAGAACGTGACATGGCGGTGGGTAACCTGGTGGGCAGCAACATCTTCAACATCGGTGCGGTCCTCGGGCTGACCTCGATCATCTCTCCCGAGGGGGTGGAGGTCGCCTCCGCCGCCGTGAACTTCGACCTGCCGGTGATGATCGCCACCGCGATGGTCCTGCTTCCGCTGGCGTTCACCGCCCAGGCGATCGGACGCTGGGAGGGACTGGTCCTGGTGACGTTCTACAGCGCGTATGTGGTCTACCTGGTGCTCTACGCCGCCGGTCACGCCGCGCTGCAGCCCTTCAGCTCCGCGATGCTCTGGTTCGTGCTGCCGATCACCGCGCTCTGGATCACCGCCCTGGTCGGCTACGAGATCGGGGTGCTGCGCACCCGCCGCGCGGCCCGGACCGGGAAGCTCCCGGGCGGCGGGTCATCCGCGGAGGAGCCCGGCAGGACCGGGGCACCCTAGCCGGATCAGCGAGTATCCTGTGGGAGGCCCGAACTCACGAATCTCCCACCGCGCCGAAACCCCACCGCGCCGAAAACCCCGCCCGCGGATCTCCGGCATCGTCCTGTATGCGAAATGAGGCGTCACTCTTCTATGGCTCTGTCAGGTCTGCGCGCAGCGCTCACGGCGAACTCCTCCTATAAGCGGGTCGCCGCGGCCGCCGCCCACCCGGCAGGGGAGCGCACCGAGGAGCTGCAGATCGCCTCGACCACCGGGCTGCGTCCCGCGCTGATCGCGGAGATCGCCACCACGCTGCGCCGCACCAGCTCCACCGGCACGCTGCTGGCCGTCACGGCCACGGACCGCGAGGCGGATGAGCTGGCCACCTCGCTCGCCGCCTACGCCCCTGACGCCGCCGTGGCGCACTTCCCCTCCTGGGAGACCCTGCCCCACGAGCGGCTCTCCCCACGTTCCGACACTGTCGGACGCCGGCTCGGGGTGCTGCGCCGGCTCGCCCACCCGGATCAGGCCGGAGGGGTGCTCGACGTCGTCGTCGCCCCGGTCCGCGCGGTGGTGCAGCCGCTGGTCGCCGGGCTGGGCGACCTCGCGCCGGTGCGGCTGAAGGTCGGTGAGTTCGCGGACTTCGACCAGACCGTCGCGCAGCTCGCCGACGCCGCCTACTCCAGGGTGGACATGGTCACCCGGCGCGGCGAGTTCGCCGTGCGCGGCGGGATCCTCGACGTCTTCCCGCCCACCGAGCCGCATCCGGTGCGCATCGAGTTCTTCGGCGACGAGGTCGAACAGATGCGCTGGTTCGCCGTGGCCGATCAACGCTCGCTGGACACCGAGTCCACCGAGCACCCCGAGGTGCTCGACGCCGCCCCCTGCCGCGAACTGCTGATCACCGAGGCCGTGAAGGCCCGCGCCAAGGAGCTCATCGCGCAGATGCCGCACGCCGCGGATCTGCTCACCAAGCTCGCGGAGGGGATCGCGGCCGAGGGCATGGAGTCCCTGGCTCCGGTGCTGGTGCCCGAGATGGTGCCCTTCGTGGACCAGCTGCCCGCCGGTTCGCTCACCGTGGTGATCGAACCCGAGAAGACCCGTGGACGCGCCCATGACCTGGCCGCCACCAACGAGGAGTTCCTCGCCGCCGCGTGGTCCGCAGCCCCCGACGGCGCGGCCGCACCGTTGGACCTCAGCGGCACCCAGATCGGCAGCGAGCAGCAGGGCCTGGCCTCTGGGGGCTTCGCCAGCCTCGCTGAGACCCGGGACGCCTCGATCGCCCACGGGGCCGGCTGGTGGTCGATGACCTCGCTGGGACTGGACGAGGAGCTGGAACAGGACGCCGACATCGTCTCGATCGCCTCCCGCGAGCCGATCGGCTACCGCGGCAGCGTCGAAGACGTGATGACCTTCCTGGGCGAGCGGGCCAAGGCGAACTGGTCCGTGGTGGTCACCACCGCCGCCGCCGGTTCCGCCCAGCGGGTCCAGGAGCTGCTCAACGA
Source organism: Nesterenkonia aurantiaca (assembly GCF_004364585.1). Lineage (GTDB taxonomy): Bacteria > Actinomycetota > Actinomycetes > Actinomycetales > Micrococcaceae > Nesterenkonia > Nesterenkonia aurantiaca. The sequence goes on from NZ_SOAN01000003.1 coordinate 247,745, forward strand.
GCACGAGGTGCCCTGCGTCCGGGTCGAGACCCTGGACCAGCCCCCGGCCCAGGGCACGATCACAATCTCCACCGCGAACGTCTCCGAGGGCTTCGCCGTGGACCCGCTGCAGCTGGCGCTGCTCACCGAGTCGGAGATGCTCGGCCGCGCGATCCGGCAGGACTCCGGCTCCGCCCGGAAGGTCCCGGCCCGGCGTCGTCGTCACGTGGTGGACCCGCTGGCGCTGAAGCCCGGAGACTATGTGGTCCACGAGCAGCACGGCATCGGGCAGTTCGTGGAGCTGATCCAGCGCAAGGTCGGCTCCCCGCAGGCGATCAAGGCCGGCACCGCGGGCATCCGCGAGTACCTGGTCCTTGAGTACGCCGCCTCCAAGCGCGGCGGCGCCAAGGACCGGCTGATGGTCCCCACCGACCAGCTGGACCAGGTCTCGCAGTATGTCGGCGGAGAGGCGCCCTCGCTCTCCAAGATGGGCGGCAGCGACTGGTCCCAGACCAAGCGCAAGGCCAAGAAGGCGGTCAAGGAGATCGCCGGCGAGCTGATCAGGCTCTACGCGGCACGCATGGCCTCGCGCGGGTTTTCCTTCGGCCCCGACACACCCTGGCAGTCGGAGCTGGAGGACGCCTTCCCGTATGCCGAGACCCCGGACCAGCTCACCGCCACCGATGAGGTCAAGGCCGATATGCAGCGCGAGATCCCGATGGACCGGCTGATCTCCGGCGACGTGGGCTACGGCAAGACCGAGATCGCGATCCGCGCCGCGTTCAAGGCGGTGCAGGACGGCAAGCAGGTCGCCGTGCTGGTGCCCACCACACTTCTGGTCTCCCAGCACTACGAGACCTTCACCGAGCGCTACGCCGGGTTCCCGGTGCGGGTGGCCCCGCTCTCGCGGTTCCAGACCGCCAAGGAGTCCAAGGAGACGATGGCGGGTCTGCGCGAGGGCAGCGTGGACATCGTCATCGGCACCCACCGGCTGCTCTCCAAGGAGGTCGACTTCCACGACCTGGGCCTGGTGATCATCGACGAGGAGCAGCGCTTCGGCGTCGAGCACAAGGAACAGCTCAAGAAGATGCGCACCAACGTGGACGTGCTGGCCATGTCCGCCACCCCGATCCCGCGCACCCTGGAGATGTCCATGGCCGGGATCCGGGAGACCTCCACGCTGGCCACTCCGCCGGAGGAGCGGCACCCGGTGCTCACCTATGTCGGGCCCTACACCGATAAGCAGGTCTCGGCCGCGATCCGCCGCGAGCTGATGCGCGAGGGCCAGGTCTTCTTCGTGCACAACCGGGTCGCCTCCATCGACGCCACCGCCGCGAGGATCCGCGAGCTGGTCCCCGAGGCACGCGTGGAGGTCGCCCACGGTCAGATGAGCGAGACCCGGCTGGAGCAGATCATCCAGGACTTCTGGGAGAAGCGCTTCGACGTGCTGGTCTCCACCACGATCATCGAGACCGGCCTGGACATCTCCAACGCCAACACCCTGATCGTGGACCGGGCCTCCACCTACGGGCTCTCGCAGCTGCACCAGCTGCGCGGACGCGTCGGGCGTTCCCGAGAGCGGGCCTACGCCTACTTCCTCTACCCGGCGGAGAAGCCGCTGGGCGAGGTGGCTCTGGAGCGGCTGCGCGCGGTGGCGGCGAACAACGAGCTCGGTGCCGGCTTGCAGCTGGCCATGAAGGACCTCGAGATCCGCGGCGCCGGCAACATGCTGGGCGGGGAACAGTCCGGGCACATCGCCGGGGTCGGCTTCGACCTGTACCTGCGCCTGGTCGGTGAGGCGGTGGCCGACTATCGCGGGGACACCGAGGAGACCTTCACCGAGGTCAAGATCGAGCTTCCGATCAACGCCCACCTGCCCCACGACTATGTTCCGGGGGAGCGGCTGCGCCTGGAGGGCTACCGCAAGCTCGCCGCGGCGGACACCGAGGAGAAGATCGCCGAGGTCATCACCGAATGGCAGGACCGCTACGGCGACCTGCCCGACCCGGTGACCAACATCGTGGAGGTGGCCCGGTTCCGCAACCGCGCCCGGGCCGCGGGCATCCACGACGTCGGCACCCAGGGTCAGTCCATCCGGTTCGCCCCGGTGGCCGAGCTCGCGGAGTCCAAGGCGATGCGTCTGGAGCGGATGTATCCGGGCAGTCAGCACAAGGTCACCATGAAGCAGGTGCTGATCCCCAAGCCCAAGACCAGCGGGATCACCGGCGTGGAGCTCACCGACGGGGAGCTGCTGGCCTGGCTGAATCAGGTCTTCGAGGCGATCTTCCCGCCGGTCTGAGCCGCGCCGGGGCGGCGCAGCGCCGACCGCGGCAGTCCGTTGAGCGGCAGCGCCAGCGGGGTGCGGTTGACGATCGTGCCCAGCGCCCAGCAGATACCCAGCGCGATCACGGTGCGCAGCACCGGGTTCTCCAGATCGAAGAGGCGCAGCAGCAGATAGAGCACCAGCGCGTGCGAGAAGACCACGAAGGTCGCGGTCTGCACCAGCTCAGAGATGACCAGGCCCAGGACGCGCCCGCGCCGCGGCTGGTGCGAGGGATCCGCCCGCTGCGGCTGCTGGCCGCCGAGCAGCGCATTGACCGCGGTGGAGAAGAGCAGCACCAGGCCTATGCTGATCAGCACCGAGACTGCGGGGGAGAGCAGGAATGTGCCGAAGCCAGACCATTTGATGTTCATCGTCGGCACGCCGCTGGCCACGGCGCCGAAGCCTATGCCCAGGCAGAGCAGCCCCCACCAGGGTTTGGCCGGCAGGCCCTGCCCGCGCGGTGAGCGCATGAAACGGCCGAACCAGTGTCCGGCCAGCATGAAGGCCATACAGGCCGGCACCAGACCGATCCCCAGCGGGGTGTAGGCCATGGCGGAGTCGGGCAGCTGAGCCAGGGCGAACCCGGAGACACCGACGAGCACCCCGACCCACCAGGGCAGGGCGAGCACCGCGCGCAGCAGCAGCGCGGCGAAGAAGAGCACCGAGATGAACCAGAAGGCCAGGAACGGCATATCGGTGCGGGCCCCGCCGATGAAGGCACCGCTGATGGTGCCGGGTTCGAAGGGCCAGGGGGTGTGCGCCATCGCCAAGACAGCGGAGCTGAGCAGCAGCAGCCAGACGAGGTAGGGCAGCGCCAGGCTCTTGCTGCGGGCCTGCAGCTCCCCGGTGAGGCTGCGCGAGGTGGAGAAGAAGAACCCGGCCAGGAAGAAGAACAGCGGCATCCGCCAGATCTGCAGGTACTCGGCTCCGGGCATCCCGGCCCAGGCATGCCCGATGACCACCGCGGCGACCGAGATGACCCGCAACAGGTCGATCCCGAGATTCCGAGCGCGCACGGGTCGCAGTGCCGAGGTGGTCATCACGGTCCGGGCGGGGAGATCAGCGGACGTGCGGCTCCGCAGCCGACTCTCGTGAGGAGCTGGCCCGTGAGGCCATGGCGTCGAGCGGCTCGCCGTGCTCACCGTGGAGGTCCTGCATGTCCAGGGAGTCCGAGCGGCCGATGATCTCCTTGGCGGCGTAGAACGAGCCGGTGTACAGCAGGATGAAGATAATCCCCGGCAGCCACACCTGATCCAGATCCCAGAAGTACAGCGCGACGATCGATCCTACGAGCATGAAGAAGACCGCGAGGAACGCGACGAAGTTCCCCACGAAGTTCCCCTGGCCCGAATAGGCCTTGACCTTACCGTTGCTGATCATGTGCTCCCCTTAGGTGCGGTGCGGTCTGCGCGACGCCCATCTCAGTAACCGCCGGCAGCACCCGATGTGCTGGAATCTCTAGGCTCCACGATATCAAGAGAGGAGCTCGCTCCGATGCGTGTGGCGCCGGCGGCCACCATCGCGGCCGCGTCGTCATAGCTGCGCACGCCGCCGGAGGCCTTGATGCCCAGTCGACCGCCGACCAGGGAGTGCATCAGCGTGATGTCCGCGAGCGTGGCGCCGCCCCCGCCGAAGCCGGTGGAGGTCTTTACGAAATCCGCACCGGCGGCTTCTGCGGCCCGGCAGACCAGCTCCTTCGCGGACTCCTCCAACAGTGCCGTCTCCAGGATCACCTTCAGGATCGCGCCGCCGGCATGGGCGGCGTCGGCCAGCGCCCGGATCTGCGCCTCGACGTAGCTGTGGTCACCGGCGTTGGCCGCGGCGATGTCCACCACCATATCGACCTCCTGGGCGCCGAGCTGGACCGCTTCCACGGTCTCGGCGAGCTTCGACGCGGTGGTGGAGGCTCCCAGCGGGAAGCCGACCACGGTGCAGGTCTTGACCTCGGTGCCGGCGAGCTCTGCGGCGACCAGCGGCACCCACCGCGGGTTGATGCAGACCGCGGCGAAGCCATGGGTGCGCGCCTCATCGACGATCCGCCGGATGGTGGCCTCATCGGTGTCGGGCTTCAGGGCGGTGTGATCGATCAGCGGGGCCATCTCGGCGGGGGTGGGGGTGTGGCTCACGGGCGTGCTCCTCAAGGGTCAGCGGGAAGGTCAGGGTGACCGCGCGGCGGTCCGGCAGATGGTCCGATCGGCGGTCAGGTCGGTCTGGTGGGTGGTCGGCTCGGCGGGTCAGCCCAGCATGGACTCCATCGAGGTGCGCAGCTGCTGGAGACGCGCGGTCGCCTGGGCGCGGGCGGCGCCGATGGCCTCGGGATCGGCGTTGACGCCGGGAGTGTCCGCCACAGCCTCGAGGTAGCACTTGACCTTCGGCTCGGTGCCGGAGGGCCGGACGATCACCCGGTCTCCTTCGGCGGTGAGATAGATCAGCGCATCGGTCTTGGTGGCCTCGCTCAGCTGCGCGCCGGGCAGCGGATCCTGGGTCAGGTCCAGGGATTCAACCACGGCCGAGCCGGCGATCTCCTCGGGAGGCTGCGCGCGCAGGCCAGCGGTGACCTTGCCCAGCTCGGAGAGGTCGCTGACCCGGATGGTGACCTGGCCGGTGACGAAGACGCCTGCCTCGGCTGCGATCTCATCCAGGGCGGCGATCAGGCTGACCCCGCGGGCCTTCAGCGAGGCGGTCATCTCGGCGAAGATCAGCGCGGCCGAGACGCCGTCCTTGTCCTTGACGTGCTCGGGGTCCACGTTGAAGCCGATGGCCTCCTCATAGCCGAAGCTCATGTGCTGGACTCGAGCCAGCCACTTGAACCCGGTGAGCGTCGCGGCGTGGCCGACGCCGCGGACCTGGCAGAGTCGTTCCAGCAGCCGGGAGGAGACGATCGAGTTCGCCAGCACCGGGGCGCCGCCGTCGGCCTGGGGGCGCAGCGGGCCGCGCTCGAGCAGGTGCCGGCCCAGCAGTGCGCCGATCTCATCCCCGGAGAGCTGACGCCAGGCACCGGAGGATCCGTCGTAGACCGCCGCGGAGAGCCGATCGGCGTCCGGGTCATTGGCGAGCACCAGGTCCGCGTGGTTCGCCTCGGCGGCCTTCAGCGCGAGGTCCAGGGCGCCGGGCTCCTCCGGGTTCGGGAAGTCCGCGGTGGGGAAGTCGGGGTCGGGTTCGTGCTGCTCCGCCACCGGGGTCACGGTGAATCCGCCGGCGCGCAGCAACGAGGTGACCATCTCCCCGCCCACGCCGTGCATCGCGGTGTAGACCACGTGCAGGTCCCGGTGTGGATAGGTCTTCGGGTCCAGCAGCTCCAGAGCCTCGCGCTCATAGCTGCTGCGGGCCTCATCGGTGATCGGGTGGGTCTCCGTGCTGGCGCCATCGCTGCCGCCATCGGCGCCACGGTGGGTGGCGCCCTCGGTGCTCGAGGGTGTGTCGGCGTCGACGAGCTCTGCGATCCGGGCGGCGATGTCTTGATCCACCGGGGGTACGATCTGCGCGCCGACCCCATGGCCCTCGGGCTCCAGGAAGCGGGAGAGCTCTCCGCCGAGGTAGACCTTGTACCCGTTGTCCTGGGGCGGGTTGTGGCTGGCCGTGACCATCACCCCGATCTCGGCGTCGAGCACCAGCACCTGGCGGGCCAGCAGCGGGGTGGGCCCGGGGCGGGTGAACAGGTGCACCTCCCAGCCGGCGGCGGAGAAGATCTCCGCGGTATCGGCGGCGAACTCGTCGGACTGGTGGCGGGCATCGAAACCGATCACGATCTTCGGCGCCTCGCTGCGCATCGGATCCTGGGAGCTGTCCGCCTTCTGCTGGGCGCGGGCAAGCTGCTCCTGGGCGTAGCTGAGCATCCCGGCAGCGGTCTGGCGCACGACCAGGCGGTTCATCCGCAGCGGTCCTGGACCGAGCTCCGCGCGCAGCCCGGCGGTGCCGAAGGCGAGCCGGCCGGCGAAGAGCCGCTTGAGCTCCGCGCTCGCCGAAGCGTCGGAGGCCTCGGCGCGCTGCAGCAGCTGCGCAAGTCCGGACCGGGTCTTGGCGTCGGGGTCATTCTCGATCCAGCGGCGCACGGCGCCGAACAGCTTCTCGGTCATGGCGGTCTGCTCCCTCATATCGGTCGGGGTAACGGGTCTGCGTGGGTCATCGGTGGCTGCCGGTCGGAGTCCAGGTTCACTCAGCCAGGAGGCGCCCGATGACCTTCGCCAGCAGGGCAGAGATCCGCGGGGCCGCTTCGCGTCCAGCCTCGAGCACCTCCGTGTGGCTCAGCGGCTCCGGGGAGATCCCGGCGGCCTGGTTGGTGACCAGAGAGATGCCGAAGACCTCCATGCCGGCCGCGCGAGCGGCGATGGCCTCCAGTGCGGTGGACATGCCGACGAGATCCGCGCCCAGGACTCCGGCCATCCGAACCTCGGCGGGAGTCTCGTAGTGCGGGCCGGGGAACTGTGCGTAGACGCCCTCGGGCAGGTCCGGGTCGATCTCTCGGGCCACGGCGCGCAGCCGGGGGGAGTAGAGATCGGTCATGTCCACGAAGTGCGCGCCGCGCAGCGAGGAGGTGCCGGTGAGGTTCAGGTGATCGGAGATCAGCACCGGGGTGCCCGGCCTCCACTGCGGGTTCAGCCCGCCGCAGCCGTTGGTGAGCACCATGGTGGTGGCGCCCGCGGCGGCGGCGGTGCGCACCCCGTGGGCGACGGCGTCCACCCCGCGGCCCTCGTAGTAGTGGGTGCGCGCCCCGATGACGAGGACATGGGCTCCGGAGGCGGAGCGGATGACCTTCAGCGTCCCGCTGTGGCCCGAGACGCCGGAGGAATGGAAGCCGGGCACCTCCTCGGCGTCGATCTCCGCGACGAGCTCACCGAGCTGGGCGGCGGCCTCGCCCCATCCCGAGCCCAGCGTGCAGGCCAGGTCGATGGAGTCCACCCCCGACTGGTCAAGCAGCGCACGGGCTGCCGCTTCGGCGCGCAGATTCGCCGGGGCGGTCGGGTCATTGGTGGGGGTCAGCTCAGGATGCGGGACCAGGCGGTCTCCGATTCCGTCGTCGGTCGGGGCGCTGTGCTGGGTCTGGACTTTGTCATGGCTCACATGGATCAATCTACCGTCTGGGCGGGAGACCGCGGCAGGCTGACGCGGCCGGGCTGTTCCGAACATCGGTGCCGCATCTGATCCGGGAGCAGGCCAAGCGGACTCAGCCTCCCCGACCGATGCGGTCCTCCTGCGGAGTCACATCCCCGTGTGGCGTATGACATTGCCGCGCCGACTCGGCAGAATGGGCCCGTGACTCCAACTAATCTGCAACGACGCTTCGCCCCTGACCGCATCGCCATCCTCGGCGGAGGCCCCGGAGGCTACGAAGCCGCTATGGTCGCCGCCGACGCCGGCGCGGAGGTCACGATCATCGAGGAAAAGGGCCTCGGCGGTTCTGCAGTGCTCACCGACGTGGTCCCTTCCAAGACGCTGATCGCCACCGCGGACGCGATGCGCCGGGTCAACATCTCCACCGCCTTCGGCGTGCGCTTCGGGGAACACGCCAACGGCCTCCGAGGCGGGCAGGGCGAGGACGTCCAGGAGGCGGAGGCCTGGGCCGACTTCTCCAAGGTCAACGAGCGTCTGCTCAAGCTGGCGCACAGCCAGTCCCGCGACATCCGCGCCACCCTGGAGTCCTACGGAGTGCGGGTGATCATCGGGCGGGGCAAGCTGGTGCTGCCGCACAGCATCGAGGTCACCTCTGGAGAACAAGCCGGCGAGGTGGTCGTCGCCGACGCGATCATCGTGGCCACCGGTGCCCACCCGCGGGAGCTCGGCTCCGCCAAGCCCGACGGGGAGCGGATCTTCAACTGGACCCAGGCGTATAACCTCACCGAGGCGCCGGAGCACATGATCGTCGTCGGCTCCGGGGTCACCGGAGCCGAGTTCGCCTCGGCGTACCGTCGGCTCGGCGCCGAGGTCACGCTGGTCTCCTCCCGCGACCAGGTGCTGCCCGGGGAGGACGCCGATGCGGCCACGGTGCTGGAGAACTCCTTCGCACGTGTCGGAGTCCACGTGGCCTCGCGGACCCGCGCCGAGTCCGTGGAGCGCACGGAGCACGGTGTCGAGGTCCGGCTCAGCAACGGGGAGGTGCTGCGCGGCTCGCACTGCCTGATGGCTGTGGGCGGGATCCCCAACACCGCCGGCCTGGGGCTCGAGGAGGCCGGGGTGGAGATCTCCGAATCCGGTCACATCCAGGTGGACACCGTCTCGCGCACCACGGCGAACAACATCTACGCCGCCGGGGACTGCACCGGGGTGATGCCGCTGGCCTCCGTCGCGGCGATGCAGGGCCGGGTGGCCGTGGCCCATATGCAGGGCGAGAGCGTGAAGCCGCTGAAGCTGCACCAGGTCGCCTCCAACGTGTTCACCTCTCCGGAGATCGCCACGGTCGGGGTCACCCAGGAGCAGGTCGACTCCGGCAAGTACCAGGCCGACGTGATCAAGCTTGACCTCGCCACCAACGCCCGGGCCAAGATGATGAACATCCGTGAGGGCTTCGTGAAGATCTTCTCGCGCAAGGGATCCGGCACGGTGATCGGCGCCGTCGTGGTCGCCCCGAGGGCATCCGAGCTGATCTTCCCGCTCGCGCTGGCGGTCACGCACAAGCTGCACGTCGACGACGTCGCCACCACCTTCACCGTCTACCCCTCGCTGACCGGTTCGATCTCCGAGGCCGCCCGTCGACTCCACCTGCACGTCACCGATCCGGAGGACTGACCCGCATGAGCAGCTCGACGCCGGCCACGCCGCCCGAACCCGCTACACCCGAAGCCACGCAGCCCGAATCCGCGACACCCGAACCCGCGGCACCCGAACCAGCGCGTCCCGGGCCCCGCACGTCGACGGCGGTGGACGCCTTCGCCGAGGACTACTTCGAGCGGCTGCTCGCCCTGGCCCCGGAGGAGGCCACGGTGCTGGGCCGCCCCGGAGTCGAGACCGAATACGCGGACTACTCCCCGGCCGGACGTGAAGAGGTCGCCCAGCTGCAGCGTGAGACCCTGGCTCAGCTGGCCGGGATGACACCGGAAGACCGCATCGATGCGGTGACCCTGCATGCGATGGCGGAGCGGATCGGACTCGACGTGGCGCTGCACGAGTCCGGGCGCACGGAGCTGAACAACCTGGCCTCGGCACCTCAGACAGTGCGGATGGTGCTGGAGCTGATGCCCGCGCAGAGCGAACAGGACTTCGTGCACATCGCCGGGCGGTTGCACAATCTCCCGGCCGCGCTCGAAGGCTACTGGGCCTCGCTGGTGAACTCCGCCCAGGCGGGTCAGGTGCCCGCCCAGCGACAGGTCCACGCGGTGGCGGAGCAATGCCGCAGCTACGCCCTCCCCGAGGGTGCGCTCGCCGGGTACGCGCTCAGCGGCCGCCAGGCGCAGGTCAGCTCCGCCACACAGGAGGCGCTCGCCGCCGGGACCCACGCCGCGCAGCAGGCCTACCTGCGCCTGGCGGAGCGTCTGGAATCAGAGCTGCTGCCGCAGGCGCCTGCCGCCGACGCGGTGGGCACCGAGGCCTACCGGCTGCACAGCCAGTTCTTCACCGGCACCATGCTGGACCTCGAAGAGACCTACCGCTGGGGGCTCGAAGAGCTCGCCCGGCTGGTCGCGGCGCAGGAAGTCGTGGCCCACCAGATCAGCCCAGGCGCCTCCGTGGAGGAGGCCAAGGCGATCCTGGACGCGGATCCCGCACGGCAGCTCTCCGGGACCGCGGCGCTGCAGGAATGGATGCAGCGACTCTCGGACGAGGCGCTCGCGGCGTTGAAAGACGTGCACTTCGACATTCCGGCCCCGATGGACGTCCTGGAATGCATGATCGCGCCGACTCAGGACGGCGGGGTCTATTACACCGGACCCAGTGATGACTTCTCCCGGCCGGGCCGGATGTGGTGGTCGGTTCCCGAAGACGATGAACATTTCACCACCTGGACCGAGACCACCACCGTCTACCACGAGGGGGTCCCGGGGCATCACCTGCAGATCGCCACCGCGACCCTGGTCAAGGACCGGTTGAACTCCTGGCGCCGTCACGGCAGCTTCGTCTCCGGCTTCGCCGAGGGATGGGCGCTCTACGCCGAGCAGCTCATGGCGGAGCTGGGCTTCCTCGCGGACCCCGGAGATCTGATGGGGATGTATGACATGCAGCGGATGCGCGCGGCCCGGGTGGTCTTCGACATCGGAGTCCATTGCGGCTTCGAGGCTCCGCCGGAATGGGGCGGGCAGACCTGGACCCCTGAACAGGGCAAGGAGTTCCTGCGCGCTCACCTTCCGATCTCCTCAGCACAGCTGGACTTCGAGTTCACCAGGTATCTGGGCTGGCCCGGGCAGGCGCCGTCCTACAAGGTCGGGCAGCGTGTCTTCGAGGAGCTCCGTGCCGAATGCGAGGCGGCTGCTCGCGAGGCCGGGGAGCCCTTCGACCTGCGCGCCTTCCATACCGAGCTGCTTGGACTCGGCATGATCGGGCTGGACACACTGCGCTTCGCGATGCGCCCATGAGGCTGCTCCCCGGCCGGAACCGAGACTGGCCGGCGAGCCCCGCCGGGCAGATCCCCGCCGGACGGGTCGAGCTGCGCCCGCTTGGAACCGAGGATGAGCATCGCTATATGGCGCTGCGCGTGCTCAACAGCGCCTGGCTCCAGCCCTGGGATGCCACCACTCCTGAGAATCCGGATCCCCGGGACTCCTCGGCCAGCTTCCGGCAGATGGCCCGCAGTCTGGGCCGCAGCGCCCGGTCCGGCATCCATCTGCCCTGGCTGATCTGGTTCACCGCCCAGGGCGGGACGCCCCAGATGGTCGGACAGCTGACCGTGGGCCCGATCATCGGCGGCTCCGCTCGGAGCACTTCCCTGGGCTACTGGCTCGACGAGGGGCACGCCGGGCGCGGGATCACTCCCTTCGCGGCGGCGCTGGCCGTGGACCACCTCTTCTTCGAACGTGGACTGCATCGGGTCGAGGTCGCCGTTCGTCCGGAGAATGTGGCGAGCCTGCGCGTGGTGGAGAAGCTGGGCTTCCGGGAGGAAGGAGTCCGCCTGCGGTTCCTGCACATCCATGGTGCCTGGCGGGACCACCGGTGCTTCGCGCTGACCCGCGAAGAGATCGGTGAGGGTCTTGTGGCGCGTTGCCGCGGATCACAATCCGGTATCGGATAGGCTCGGCCTGTACTTCATGAAGGGCAAGGGGGTCAGGGATGCTGGGCATGGAACACACCGAGAGCGCGTTCCTCTCCACGGTGCAGGGCCTGCCCATCCCCTCCTCCGCGCTCATGGCCCTGATCGCCGTGCTGTTTCTGGGCACCCTGGTCCTGCGCGGACAGCGCCAGGCGACCAGCCTCGCGGATGCCGCGCCCGCCGCGCATCCGGCTCCGACCCGCGCCGCGGCGTCCTCCCTGGCGGCCACTCCGGCGTCCACGGAGCCGATGATCGGCCCCACCGCTCAACCCGACACCCACCGAGGGGCGACCATGTCCTCCAGCACCGACCTGCCCAGCAGCGCGAGTTCATCGCACCGCACCGATTCCACACGTTCGGATTCCGCACGCACCGGTTCCACGCCTGCCGGGTCTTCGTCTCAGCCCGGCTCCGGGTTCCACCTGCACTGGGGACGCACCGTGGTCGCACTCCTGGGAGCGATCGCCGCGCTGAGCGCCGTCGTCACCGGGATCCTGGCCCCGCTGACCGCCGTCCCGGCCGCGGTGCCGCTCAGCGCCGCCGTCGTCTTCCTGCTGGCACTGGTGGCCCTGCGGACCATGGCGGTGCTGCGCCGACGCAGCCTCCGCCGGGCTCGGGTGCAGTCCGCCATTGACGAGGCGATGAACCCGCTGCAGGGCACCGACTGGGTGAACCCGACCGAGGCTGGGCTCTTCGACGCGCTGAGCGCCGACGGCCGCGGCACCGGAGGCCCAGACTCCTTGCAGCAGACCGACGAGGACGGACTTCCCGTGGGTTTAGAACGAACCTTCGACGCCGAGGTGCAGGCCTCGGGCCCGGTCCTGGGCGAGGCCGCTGAACCGGTCGGGCCCTGGCAGCCGCGAGCCGTGCCGCGCCCGAAGTACCTGGACCTGGACAAGGCGCAGCGGATCGAGCCGGAGGCGCTCGCGGGACAGACCCCGGCCCCGCGCAGCGACGTCAAGCTCACCCAGCGCCGGTTCCTGGACACCACGCCTCCCGCGGAGCAGACCCCCGCAGCCGAAGAGGCCGCAGTGCAGCACCCCACCGCTTCGAGGTCCCAGGTCAAGGCGCCGAAACGTGACTCGATGAACCTCGATGAAGTGCTGAAGCGCCGGCGCGCCTGATGTCTCGCGGCATGACCCCGGCAGAGCTGGAGGCTAGGCAGCTGGCGTTCATGGAGTCCTTCGACGCGCACCCCCCGATCGCCGAGGCGATCCAACACACCGGGGTCTACGCGACCAGCGTGCACCTGGAATCGCTGCAGCACCGCCCGGGGGCCGGGGTGACCGGGGTCTACCGGGTCGCGACCGGACGTCCCGTGATGCCGCGCGGCGGACCGGCGGGGTCCTATACCGAGACCTCTGACCACGTGGACGAGCTCTACGTGGGCATGACCACCGAACCGGTGTCCGCCGAAGCAGACGGGGTCGTGCAGTCCCACAGCCCCTACGGTCGACTCTCGATCTGGCAGCATCCGCTGGACCCCGCGCTTCCGGGTCTGCGCATCGCCGCCGACCCGGATTCGGTCCGCAATGTCTGGGGGGCCGGCCGCGACCTGGTCAGCCTGGAGACCATCAGCTACCGTCCGCTGCGCCGCGCGGTGATCGCCGCAGAGTTCGACGACGGCACCCGCCTGTTCCTGAAGGTGCTGCGCGCTCGGCGCGCCCAGCACCTGCACACCCGGCACCAGCTGCTGCTCGACGCCGGCGTCCCGGCCGCCGTGCCGGTCCGGGAGCCGGTGCTCGACGTGGTCGCGCTGCGAGAAGGTTCGGGGGAGTCCCTGGCCGAATACTTCCTTGCGGACGGCGCCGCCGCAGCTGGGCCGGAGCGGTTCATCGATCTGCTCGAGAAGCTCCCGGCCGAGGTGATGACGCTCCCGGCACGGGAGGCCTGGACCGACCGGCTCTCCGCCTATGCCTCGGCGGCGACCTCGGCGCTGCCCGGGGCCACCGAACGCATCTCGGCGCTGGTGGAACATATCAGCACGGTGCTTCCGCTGACCGACCGTGGTCCGGTGGTGCCCACCCATGGGGACTTCTACGAGGCCAACCTGCTGATGCGCGGCGGGGAGGTCTCCGCGCTGTTGGATGTGGATTCCCTGGGCCCGGGGTACCGGGTAGATGACCTCGCATGCTTCCTGGGACACCTCGCGGTGCTGCCGGCGGTGGACCCGCGCTATGTCCATGTCCCGGCGGCGTTCCAACGCTTCGCCGCTGGCTTCGCCGCCACGGTGGACGCGCACGCGCTGCGGGTGCGCACCGCCGCAGTGGCGCTGTCGCTGGTGGCCGGAGCCCGGGACACCCGCCGGGCGCAGTGGCAGGCTCAGGCTGAGCAGCGGCTCGCCTGCGCCGAGGCCGTGGTGGGTCTGCGTTCTGCGGGCCCGGCGCTGCCGCAATGGCCGCAGCTCTAGAGGTACCTCCGCGAGAAGTCCTGGCTCAGGTGCTCGGCCAGCAGATCCGGGTGTGCCATTTCGCCGGATCGGGCTCGAGCGCCGGATCGGTGAGGTAGCTCTCCCACATCACCGGGCCGGGGCTGATCCCGGCCTCCGCGAAGTACCGTTCGACCTCGGAGTAGGTGCGCTCAAGCGTGTCGTAGGACCCGATGTGGATCGCCTCCACCAGGCGGCCGCCGGGCAGGAGGCCCGGGGCCACGTCCCCGTCCGGGGTGATGGTCGAGGGGACCGGGAAGCCTGCCTCGACATCCACCGATTCTCCCGGGGAGCCGTGGTACTTGCCGAACGGCGGGCCCGCCGGGCTGAGCCCCTGCGCAACCAGCGCCTGCATGGTCTCCTCGAACGCCCGAGAGAAGAAGTCGGTCAGACCTGCCATGGGGACCCGGTCCCGGATCCCGGCGGTGTGCTGTTCAGGGCTCTGGATGATCTTGATATCGGTCATGCAGTGATGCTCCTGCGCCAGACGCGGCTCCGGTAGAGCCGAACGTCCCTGCGCGGATGTGGCGGGTCAGCTGCGCATCCGACGCTTGAGCCGGGTGAGCTTGCGGCGCAGGTCCGCTGCGGCTTCAGCCTTGCCCTGCCGCATCAGTGCCTCGATCTGACCCTCCAGGGCGTCTGCCATCAGGGAGGGGCTGGCCTCGCGCTCGTCGGTGGACATCCGGAAGATCGTCTCGGCCTCGTCGGCTCGCCCCATCTCCAGCAGCACCTTGGCCGCGAAGACCTCAGCGTCCCCGGCGGCGTCCTCGTCCCCGGCCTCGGCGAAGAGGTCCGCGGCCTCCAGTCCCGCGGCCACTGCCTTGGTCCCCTCGCCCAGCGCCGTCCAGCCGCGGGCCAGCGAATCGGTGATGTCCGCGCGCTGCCAGGTCGTCCCGTGTTCCCGGGCCAGCTCCAGGGCCCGATCCAGGTGGCCGATCCCGGTCTCGTCCTCGGCGCGGGTGAGCAGGTGTCCCAGCGAATGCAGCGCCTGCAGCAACACCTGCGGGTCGAGGTCCTCGCTGTGCTCGACCAGTTCGAGTCCACGCTCGTAGTGCCCGCGGGCGACCTCGAGGCGGTCCAGCGAGGCGGCCAGCGCCCCGGCGGCGAGATGGGCACGCGCCGCCTCATCGGTCTCGTCGATCTCGCCGAAGAGCTCCGCTGCCTCGTTCCAGTGCACCATGGCCTCCAGCGGTCGTTTCAGATGGGTCACGGCATGGCCGAGCCCCATCAGGGCCCTGGCCCGGGTGGACCGGTCCTCCTCGGAGCCGCCCAGGCGGACCGAGAGGGCATCGAGCACCTTCTCGGCCTCGGGGTAGTCGTCGAGTTCCAGCAGCTGCTGGCCCAGGGCCAGACTCAGGAGCCGCGATTCGCGGAACTCCCCGAGCTCGGCCTGCTGCACCGCGACCCGCCAGGCCAGGACCGAGGCGTCGCCGTCGTCCTCTTCTCCGGTGAGCCCGGCCAGCAGCGCGGCGGCCGAGGCGGCGCCCTTGCGCACCCGGGCAGCGGCGTAGAGCTCCACCGAGTGCAGCGCGGCGTCGATGGCGGCGAGGTTGCGGTCTTCGTGATGGTGGATGGTGGCCTGCAGCATCGCCATCGCGCCGTGCACCGCCCGGTTCGCGTGGGAGGCGAGCACCAGTTCCGCCGTGCGCAGCGCCTGGGTGGTCTCCCCGGAGAGCAGCAGCGTATGAGCCAGGAACATTCTGGCCCCGGCCAGCGCCTCGGTACGGTCCAGGCTGGTCAGGATCGTGCAGGTCTCTTGGACGATCGGCAGAGCCGATTCTGGTCCCTCGTCCTGAAGTCGGCGGACCGCCAGGGAGGAGAGCACATCGGCAAGCTCCACCGTGACGTCGCCGCGCGTCTGGTCCTCCCGGCGCAGGTCATCGGCGACCCGGGAGAGGATCTCGGCCTCCACCCGGTCCGGCTCGCGCAGCAGCATCGCGCCGAGCTCGTCCTCCACCCGTGCCTGCCGGAAGCGGCCCAGCTCGCGCAGCAGACGCAGACGCGCCGCGATGAACGGCGCCGAGGCCGCGGAGTCCCCGCGCATCTCGTGGACCCCGGCCAGGATGCGCAGCAGCATCAGCCGGTTCTCCGGGTCCTCCCCGCCGGGGGCACGCAGTCCGGCCTCGGCGGCTTCAGCGGCCGAACGGAACCGTTCGCCGTAGGCGCCCTCGTAGGCCAGGTCCAGCCAGCCCGCCGCGGTCTGTGCGGGCACAGTTGTCCCACCGGCGGCCTCGAGGAGTGCCGTCAGACGCGGAATCAGCGGACTCGTCATCTGCACCAGACTAGCGCCGATCGGGTGCCGCCGTAGAATGACGATCATGACTTTTTCCCCTGTGGCGCCCTCGCGCGTCCGCCGCGTCACGGGGTGCACCGCAATCACCGCCGCCGCGGTCCTGGTCGCCACGGGCTGTTCACCGCCGCCGTCGGCGGAGGAGCCCACCGGCAGCGCGGCAGAGCGAGCCTGGACGATCGCGGTGGGGGAGCACCCGTTGGATCAGACCATCGCCAATGTCTACGCCCTGGCGCTGAGCTCCCGGGACACTCCTGCGGTCGTGGATGCCTCCGATCGCGGCCCCGGGGAGCTGGTCCTTGAGGATCAGACCGACCTGGTCCTCGGCCGCTCTGAGACGTTCGCCCGGCAGCTGGACCCCGAGGCGTTCGCCGAGCTGGAGCAGCCGAGCCCGGCGGAGCTGCTGGGCGTGATCGAGGAAAGCCTTGGTGAACAGGCCGAGCTGCTGGAGCCCACCTCGGCGGTGCTCGGCAGCTCCCTGGTGATCACCTCGATCACCGCCGAGCTCAATGAGATCACCACCGAGGGGGAGGTCGAGGATTCCGCCTTCGCCGAGGCCTGCGACGAGCTGCGCATCGGGGCGCGCCTGGACCTGCCCGCCCCGGAGCCGCTGCTGGCCGAGGTCTATGACTGCGAGCCCGCGGAGATCGTTCTGGCGGAGGAGGCCGACCTGCTCGACGCGCTGATCACCGCGCAGCTCGATGCGGTGATCCTCACGACGACACAACCGGGCATCGAGGAGCAGGGACTGATCGCGCTCAGCGACACGGAGCGCGCCTTCCCGCAGGAGCAGTTCGTCCCGGTGGTCTCGGCGGAGATCGCCGAAGAGGTCCCCGGTGTGGCGGTGGAGCTGGCTCAGGCGTTGAACGAGGACGCCCTGGTCACGCTGCGCCGACTCATCGACGGAGACCAGGGGCTGAGCCCCCAGGAGGCGGCGGAGTACTGGCTGGTCCAGGAGGGCTTCGTCGCGGAGCCAGAAGACTGGGGCTGAGACCTCCGGGCAACTCGCCGAACAGGTTCTGGGCTGTAACGTCCCGACAGGGACCGTGGCATAAGGCACAATCTGGTCATGGAGGAATTCGAGGACTTCACTCAGGCCCAGAAGCTCCGCAACGTGCGGTACGACGTGCGCGGACCCATCGCAGTGGAAGCCGCGCGACTAGAGCGCGCGGGCCACCGGATCACCAAGCTGAACATCGGCAATATGGCGCCCTTCGGCTTCGACGCCCCGGACTCGATCCTGGTGGACATGATCAAGAACCTGCCCAGCTCGCAGGGCTACTCCGAGTCCCAGGGCATCTACTCGGCGCGGACCGCGGTGGCGCAGTACTACCAGTCCCGCGGTATGCGCGACGCCGAGGTCTCGGACGTGATCCTGGGCAACGGGGTCTCCGAGCTGATCACCATGGTGCTGCAGGCGCTGATCAATCCCGGCGACGAGGTCCTCATCCCGGCTCCGGACTACCCGCTGTGGACCGCGATCACCACCTTGTGCAGCGGACGTGCGGTCCACTACATCTGTGACGAGGAGAACTACTGGTGGCCGGACCCGGAGGAGGTCGAGTCCAAGATCACGGACCGCACCAAGGCCCTGGTGCTGATCAACCCGAACAACCCGACCGGGGCGGTCTATCCCCGCGAGATCCTCGAGGCGATGGTGGACATCGCCCGGCGGCACAACCTGATCCTGCTCTCCGATGAGATCTACGAGAAGATCACCTTCGACGACGCCGAGATGATCAACGCCTGCACGTTGGCCGACGACGTCTTCACGATCACCTTCTCCGGGCTCTCCAAGACCTGGCGCGTGGCGGGCTTCCGCTCCGGCTGGCTCTACATGTCAGGACCCAAGCACCGCGCGAAGAACTACATCGAGGGCCTGAACCTGATGTCGAACCTGCGCATGTGCCCCAACGTCCCGGCGCAGCACGCGATCCAGACCGCACTCGGCGGTTACCAGTCCGTGGAGGAGTTCATCCGGCCCGGCGGCAGGCTCTACGAGCAGCGCAACGTCGCGCATAAGCTGCTCTCCGAGATCGAGGGGGTCGACGTCCATCAGGCCGACGGCGCGCTGTATCTCTTCCCGCGGCTGGACCCGAAGATCTACCCGATCCAGAACGACGAGGCCTTCGTGATGGAGCTGCTGCGCCAGCAGAAGATACTGGTCTCCCACGGGCGGGCGTTCAACTGGATCGACGACAACCATTTCCGGCTGGTCTCGCTGCCGCCGGTGGAGGAGCTCGAAGAGGCCATCGCCGGGATCGCCGACTTCCTCGCCTCCTACCGAGACGCGTTCGCTCGAGCCTGAGCGCGGGGCAGGAGCGAGACCGAGGCCGCGACCCACCGGGGCCTCGATCGACAGAGACCGCGACCAGGAGAGACCGCGACCGACCGAGCGCGCGCAGGACTGTTCCCGTCAAGACCGGCGCCGGAACACGCTCAGCATGTGAAACAGGGGCGTTCTTTCACCCCGGAAGGTGCAGGATAGGACAGTGCGTAACTCCAGGATGCAGGAATTCGAAGACTTCACCCAGTCGCCCAAGCTTCAGGACGTCCGGTACGACGTGCGTGGACCCATCGCCCAGGAGGCCGCCAGGCTGGAGCGCGAGGGACACGCGATCACCCGGCTGAACATCGGCAACCCCGCGCCCTTCGGCTTCGAGGCTCCGGACTCGATCCGGATGGCGATGATCAGCAACCTCCACGACGCGCAGGGCTATTCCGATTCCCAGGGCATCTATTCCGCCCGGATCGCGGTGGCCCAGTACTACCAGGCGCGCGGAATGACCGATGCCGACCCCGCAGACATCTATCTGGGCAACGGGGTCTCCGAGCTGATCTCGATGGTGCTCCAGGCGCTGCTCGCCCCCGGGGACGAGGTGCTGATCCCCGCCCCGGACTACCCGCTGTGGACCGGCGCCACCACCCTGGCCGGCGGTCGGGCGGTGCACTACATCTGCGATGAGGACAACAGCTGGTGGCCGGACCCGGCCGAGATCGAGTCCAAGGTCACCGACCGCACCAAGGCCCTGGTGATCATCAATCCGAACAACCCCACCGGGGCGGTCTACCCGCGCGAGATCCTCGAGGCGATGGTGGACATCGCCCGGCGGCACAACCTGATGCTGCTCTCCGATGAGATCTACGAGAACATCACCTTCGACGACGCCGAGATGATCAACGCCTGCACGCTCTCTGACGACGTCTTCACGATCACCTTCTCCGGGCTCTCCAAGACCTGGCGGGTGGCCGGCTTCCGTTCGGGCTGGATCTACGTCTCAGGACCCACCCATCGGGCGAAGAACTACATGGAGGGCCTGACCCTCCTGATGAACATGCGCATGTGCGCCAACGTCCCGGCCCAGCACGCCATCCAGGCCGCCCTGGGCGGGCACCAGTCGATCCAGGACCTGATCGACCCGGGCGGGCGGCTCTTCGAGCAGCGCGAGACCGCCTACCGGCTGCTCCGCGAGATCGAGGGGGTGCAGGTCCACCAGGCCGACGGCGCGCTGTATCTCTTCCCGCGGCTGGACCCAGAGATCTATCCGATCGAGAACGACGAGAAGTTCGTCATCGAGCTGCTGCGCCAGCAGAAGATCCTGGTCTCCCACGGACGCGCCTTCAACTGGATCGACGACAACCATTTCCGGCTGGTCACCCTGCCCGGCGTGGAAGACCTCGAACACGCGATCGCCGGGATCGCCGAGTTCCTCGCGGACTACCGCGACGCCGCACTCCGCGCCTGAGGCGTCCCGCCGGGGCCTGCACCCCGGGTCTTGAATTGGAGCAGGTCTCTGTGGTCTGGAACGCTCTGGCCTCATGGAGACCAAGGCGAGGCCAGCGGAACGGACGCGGCTGCTGAGCCGACGTCGTGTGGGCCTGGTGCTGGGCCGGCGCTCTTCGCGCTGTTCTACTTCGTCCCGGTGACCACCGGTCTCGACGACGCTCCCAGGGCCGTGCTCGCGGTGACGCTGGGGGTCGCCTCCTGGTGGATCACCGAGGCGCTGCCGACCCCGGCGACCTCGCTGCCCCCGCTCTTCTCGCTGCCGATGACCGGCGGGACGGACGAAGAGACGGCCGCGGTGGCCTATGCGAACCCGATCGTCTTCATGTACATGGGCGGCTTCACCATCGCCCTCGCGGTCCAACAGTGGAACCTGCACAGGCGGATCGCGATGACCATCATCCGGATGGTCGGCACGAAGGGCAACCGCCTGGTGCTCAGAGTGATCCTCGCGACCGCTGGATTGTCGATGTGGATCTCCAACGCGGTCACAGCTCTTCCGGCTCGTCTCCCAGGCTGAGATCTCACCAGACTTCGCCCGGGACCAGCTGCGGGTGCTGGGTCCGATGTACTACGAGGAGAAGACGGTGCTGGCCATCTTCGTGTTTGTCGGCGCGATGTGGATGACCGTCGGATTCATCCCCGAGGAAAGGGGGGATCCCGCTCACGGACACGACGATCTCCATGATCGGTGCCACCGCGATGTTCCTGCTGCGCGCTCGGGCCACCGACGAGGACGGCAAGCGCGGCGGAAGCCTGGTCCGGAAGGACATGCCGGCCCTGCCCGGGGGCATCCTGCTGCTGTTCGGAGGTGGGCTCTCGCTCGCGGCGGCCTTCGACGACTCCGACCTCACCCCGTGGTTCGGTGGGATCCTCGGTGGGCTCGACGTGTTGCCCTACGTCCTCATCGTGGTCGTGCTGGGAGCGATCGTGCTCTTCATGACCGAGGTGATGTCCAATACCGCGGTCTCGAACATGCTGATCCCGGTCAGCGTGGGGCTCGCCCTGGGCATGGGAGTGGATCCCTTCGCGATCATGGCGCTGGTCGCGCTGACCTCCAGCTGCGCATTCATGCTTCCGATCTCCACTCCTCCCAACGCCGCCGTGTTCTCCTCCGAGTCCTTGGACATGGATGACATGGCCAAGGCCGGCTTCTGGATGAACATCATCGCGCTGA
The DNA here is from genome assembly GCF_004364585.1 of Nesterenkonia aurantiaca. Lineage (GTDB taxonomy): Bacteria > Actinomycetota > Actinomycetes > Actinomycetales > Micrococcaceae > Nesterenkonia > Nesterenkonia aurantiaca. The sequence continues at coordinate 268,898 of NZ_SOAN01000003.1, forward strand.
GCCTGATCTCGGTCTTCATCCTGGTGTGGCAGCCGATCGTCCTTGCCAGCGGCGTCTGATCGGGAGCTTCGAGCGCTGGACTAGCTGTCCTCGGTCAGCTCCGCGCGGACTTCCTCCAGGCGGGTCCTGGCGCCGTCGAGCCACCGTTCGCACCGGTCGGCCAGCGCCTCGCCGCGCTGCCACAGGGCCAGTGACTCCTCCAGCGGAGCGCCGCCGGTCTCGAGCTTGGTCACCACAGAGATCAGCTCCTCCCGGGCTCGCTCATAGCTCATCGTCTCGATGTCCTCGGTCTGCGCGGTGCTGAACTCGGTGGACCTCGCGGTCGAGGCCTCGGTGCTGCTGGCGTTCTCGGTCATGGAGCTGCCTCTCAGTTCTGGGTCTGTGCGGTCTGTGCAGTCTTCGGAGTCCGTGCGGACTCTTCGGTCTGCGTCCCGGGCTCGGCGGGAGCGGATCTGCGGTCCTTGGGGTAGATCTCCTCGGCACGGGCGGTGAGCTCCCCGGAGGCGACCATGATGCTCAGCTGATCCCCGATCGCCACGGTGCCGGCGTCGCGCAGAACGTCCCAGCCGGCCTGGCCCCGGGTCTGCACCACGGCGTAGCCGCGGTCCAGGGTGGACTGAGGGGAGAGTGACCGGACCCTCGCCCGGGTCTGGGCGACCCAGTCTGTGCCGCGGCGCACCGCAGTCTCCATACCGAAGAGCGCCCGACGACGCAGCATCAGCAGCTCCTGGGCGCGACCGGTGATCATGTCCTGCGGCTGGGCCAGCACCGGCCGGGAGCGCAGCGTGGTCAGCCATTCGGACTCCCGGCCGATGAGCCGTTCGACTCCGGCCGACATGCGTGCCCGGGCGTGGGTGAGCGCCTCGCGTTCCTGGGCCTCATCGGGAACCAGCAGCTTCGCGGCGCCGGTCGGAGTGGAGGCGCGCATGTCGGCGACCTCGTCGAGCAGCGGGCGGTCCGCCTCGTGCCCGATGGCCGAGACCACCGGGGTATGGGCCGCGGCCACGGCGCGGATCAGTCGCTCGTCGGAGAAGGGCAGCACCACCTCCTCCAGGGCGCCGCCGCCGCGGGCGATCACGATCACCTCCACGGCCGGGTCGGCGTCGAGCTCCGTCAATGCCGCGGTGACCTCCGCGGGTGCGCTGGGCCCCTGGGTCGCGACCTCTCGGATCTCGAACTGCGCGGCGGCCCAGCGGGCATGGGTGTTGCGCAGGATGTCCTTCAAGGCGTCGGAGTTCCGGCCGGTGATCAGTCCGATCCGCAGCGGCAGCACCGGCAGCGGCTGCTTCCGGTCCACCCGGAAGAGGCCCTCGGCGGCCAGGCGCTGCTTGAGCTGCTCGATCCTCGCCAGCAGGTCACCGAGCCCGACCGGCTTCATCTGCTGGGCCACCAGCGAGAGCCGACCGGACTTTTCATACAGGTTCGGCTTGACCAGTGCCACCACCCGGGACCCCGGCTGCACGGTGCCGTTGAGGCTCCCGGCCACGCCGCGCCAGGCCACCGTGGAGAACGAGACCTCCTGCTCCAGGTCCCGCAGGGTCATCCAGGCGTTGCCGTTGCGCAGGTTGAACTCCACCAGCTGGCCCTCGACCCAGGTGGGCGGTGCCGCTTCGATATGGGCCTTGAGCTTCCCGGAGTAGGTGCTCAGCGCCCAGGGGGTCTCTGCCGAGGTGTCCTGCGCCTGTGCCGGCTCGCTCATGTTCTGCCCTTGATCTTCGACGGTCTCACGGAAGGTTCGCTATGGTGCATACAGCCTATGCCACCCCCTTGACATGGCTGAAGGAGTTATCCACATGCGCCAGGCGCTCAGTGTCCTCTCGCTGCTGCTGGCCGCGGTGCTGGCGGCAGCGTCCCTGGCCGGGTTCCAGATCAACCAGCTGCTGCGCGAGGAGGAGCCGATCGCGCAGATCGCCGGTGAGCTGCCTGCGCAGCAGGGGTTCAGCGAGCTGGTCTCCGAGACGCTGCTGGACCGTCTGGAGTCCGAGCTGCCCGGAGGGGTGTCGGATCTGCTTGGTGACCGGGCCGACTCCGCGGTGGATTCCCTCGTGGCCTCGATGCTGGAGAACGAGGAGGTCGACGCGGCCTGGAACGAGACCCTGCAGGGCACCCGGGCGGACTACACCGCGCAGCTGGAGGCCATGTTCGATCAGGGCACCACCGGAGACGCCAGCGACCTCGACCTCGCCGTGGACCTGAGCCCGATGGCGGAGGCGATGACCGGGCCGCTGCGCGAGGGCCTGGACTCCGCGCTGGGCTGGCTGCCGTTCCTGGACACCTCCAGCTTCGAGTTCCTCGCCCCCGAGCTGGTGGTCGACATCGAGGCCAGCACGGGAGAGGACGCCGATCCCTACACCTGGGCGCTGCTGGTCGAGCTCAGCAAGCACTGGCTGGTGCTCGCCGTGCTGTCCGGGATCATGGTCGCGGTCGGACTGCTGCTGGGGCCGGGTCGCAGCCGATGGGTGGCGCTGACCCTCGGCGGCCTGCTCGGCCTGGGGCTTGGGCTCTGGGTCGCACTCACCGTCGCCGCGCCGGAGTTCGGCGCGGTCTCCGATGCGGCCACTCAATCCCTGGTGGAGCATCTCGAGAGCCAGATCACCGCCTGGGCCCAGCCGGCCTGGTGGATCTTCAGCGGTGCGGCGGGCGCCGCCGTCGTCCTCGGGCTGCTGGGCAGCGCGGCGGCCGGCAGCGGAGCCTCGCGCGGCCGGCGAGATGCCGGCGTCAACCAGGGACACGGTGTGACGGCTCCAGGCACCCGCCGGTAGACTCGGGGCATGACTTCCACTGCCACCGCCCCCGACGCTCCGGCCCGGCGACAGCACATCGCGGTCCCCATGCCGATGGTGCCCCGCAGGCGCCGCAGTCCCGAGGAGGTGGCCGCAGAGTCCACGTTCACCGGTCCGCGCAAGGTGCTGCTCGCGGCACCGCGCGGCTACTGTGCCGGCGTGGACCGTGCGGTCGTCGCCGTGGAGAAGGCCCTGGAGACCTACGGCGCCCCGGTCTACGTGCGCAAGGAGATCGTGCACAACCGTCACGTGGTGGAGACCCTGCAGGAGAAGGGTGTGATCTTCGTCGAGGAGGCCGATGAGGTGCCCGAGGGCGCGCTGCTCGTCTTCTCGGCCCACGGCGTCTCCCCGGCGGTCAAGGACCTGGCCGAGAGCCGGAGTCTGCAGACCATTGACGCGACCTGCCCGCTGGTCACCAAGGTCCACCGCGAGGCCGTGCGCTTCACCCGGGACGACTACGAGATCCTGCTGATCGGCCACGAAGGCCACGAAGAGGTCGAGGGCACCTACGGCGAGGCCCCGGACAACATCACGATCGTCAACGGTCCCTGGGAGGTCGATGACCTCCAGGTGCGCAACCCCGAGCAGCTGATCTGGCTCTCCCAGACCACGCTTTCGGTGGACGAGACCATGGAGACCGTGCAGAAGCTGCGCGAGCGCTTCCCGAAGCTGCAGGATCCGCCCTCGGATGACATCTGCTACGCCACTTCCAACCGGCAGGCGGCGATCAAGAAGGTCGCCCCGCAGTCGGACCTGGTGATCGTGGTGGGCTCGGAGAACTCCTCGAACTCGGTGCGGCTCAAAGAGGTCGCCAAGGAGTACGGGGCTGCCCGGGCCGAGCGCGTGGACTACGCCAACCAGGTCGATGAGGCCTGGTTCCAGGAGGCCGCGACCATCGGGGTCACCTCCGGAGCCTCGGTCCCCGAGGTGCTGGTCGACGACGTGCTGCGGCTGCTCGCCGACTATGGCTACGGCAAGGTCGAAGAGGTCGTCACCGCCGAGGAGGACATCGTGTTCTCGCTGCCCAAGGAGATCCGCAAGGCGCTCACCCAGGCCGGGCACGACGACGTCGGCGTCGGCGGCCGCAAGCGCAGCGCCTGCTCCACCTCCTGAGCTCCACAGGGCCCCGGGGTTCTGAGTCCCGGGTCCGGGGTACCCGTCTGCCGGTCTGCTTCTAGCGCCCCGCCCACGTTTGTCGCATCTCTATGCCCTGTCCCATCGCTATGTCCGTGCATAGCGATGGGACATGGCATACAGATGCGACAGTTGCGCGCAGCGGGGGTCGGGCCGGGCGCGCGCAGCGGGTGCCGGGCCGGGCGCGCGCAGCGGGGGCCGGGCCGGGCGCCGAACCGGGCGAGGGTGCTCGCGATTTGGGCATGACCTGGGCTGACATACGATGAGTCCATGACGGTGCTGGGCATGACTGCGGTGATCGCGGCCGCGGTGTTGATCGGCACCATCCTGCAACGGGTCTCTGGGACCGGGGTGGGCCTGGTGGTCGCCCCGGTGCTCTCGATACTGCTCGGCCCGGCCTTCGGCGTGCTGATCACCAACATGACCACCTTCGTCTCCGGTGGCCTGATCATGATCGCGGTCTGGTCCCATGTCGACTGGCGGCGCTTCTGGCTGATCGTGCCCGCCGCGGTGGTCGGCGCGATCCCCGGCGCCTGGGTGGTCGGACAGCTCAGCGCCGGCTGGCTCTCGATCATCGTCGGCGCGATCGTGGTCTTCGCCCTGCTGGTGACCTTCGCCCTGCCGAGGCTGCCACATCTGCCCGGCCGCGGAGCAGGGCTCGTCGCCGGGCTGCTCGGCGGGTTCTTCAACACCACCTCCGGCGTCGCCGGACCGGTGATGGTCATCTACTCCCGCGTCTCGCGCTGGGAACATCGCAGCTTCGCCGCCACCCTGCAGCCGATCTTCATGACCATGGGCGCGGTCTCGGTGATCACCAAGCTGCTGATGGGCTCGGTGCAGGTCAACGGCCAGGCCGGGCCGCCGCTGGGCTGGCTGTTCCCGGTGATCGTGGTGACCGTGATCGCCGGCATCCTGCTCGGCACCCAGCTGGCGAAACGCGTGTCCATACCCACCGCCAGGACGCTGGCGATGACGCTCGCAGGACTCGGTGGAGCAGGTGCGATCCTCCGCGGCACCATGGACGTCCTGGCGTGACGGCGCAGAGCGCGCACAGCCGCCGGCTGCTGATCGCGCTGTTCTTCATCGGGGTGGCCACCTTCGCCCAGCTCTACTCGCCCCAGGGGCTGCTGCCGCTGATCGCGGCGGAGCAGGAGGTCTCCGCAGACCGGGCCGCGCTGATGATCTCCACCGCCACCCTCGGGCTCGCCCTCGGCGTGATCCCCTGGTCCTATATCGGCGACGCCCACGGGCGGAAGAAGGCGATGATCTGGGCGATCAGCCTCGCCTGCTTCTTCGGCCTCCTGGCGGTGCTGATGCCCGCGCTGTTCGTCAGCCAGGGCTTCGAGCTCGCTCTGGTGATGCGCTTCATCGAGGGGTTCATGCTGGGCGGTGTCCCGGCACTGGCCGTGGCATATCTCAACGAGGAGGTCAGCCCGAAGATCGCAGTGGCTGCGGCCGGCACCTACATCTCCGGGACCTCACTGGGCGGACTGACCGGGCGCATCGTGGCGGCCCCGGTGGGGGAGCAGCTCGGGTGGAAGATCGGGATGCTCACCGTCACGGTCATCGCCGTGGCCTGCGTCCTGGTGTTCCTGCGGTTGGCGCCCACTGCGCTGAACTTCACCCCGCGTCGGACCCGGTGGCGGGCGATCGTGCCGGCACTGACCGGGAACCTGCGCTCACCGACCCTGTGGACCCTCTACCTGCAGGGCTTCCTCACCATGGGCGGGTTCGTGGCGATGTACAACTTCCTGGGCTTCCACCTCTCCGCGCCGCCGTATTCGATCCCGCTGTGGATCGCCTCTTTCGTCTTCCTCGCCTACCTCGCCGGAACCTGGTCCTCACCGCGCGCCGGGCGACTGGCGGCCCGCTACTCGCGCAAACCGGTGCTGCTGGCGGGCAACCTGATCATGATCGCCGGCGTCGCCCTGACCCTGGTGCCGCACCTGTGGGTGATCATCCTGGGCACGGTGGTGCTCACCGCGGGGTTCTTCGCCGCCCACGCGGTGGCCTCGGGCTGGGTGGGAGCGGCGGCGACGGCGGGCCGCGCCCAGTCGGCCTCGCTGTACAACCTCGGCTACTACGGCGGCTCCTCGCTCTTCGGCTACCTCGGCGGCACCGCGCTCAACGCCGCGGGCTGGTCCGGGACGGTGCTGATGGTGCTCGGGCTCGCCGGAATCGCGACCGTGCTGGCCGCCGTCGTCCTGCCCAAGGACTGAACGCACCGTCCCTCGCGCCCTCGTTTCGGTTGTAGCTGGCAACTTATCGCGGGGCCCCGTAGACTCTGTGAGCCCTATCACCCGGTAGCGCAGAATCCCATACCGCACCAGCAGGAGTACGGCAATGACGACGCCTCCGCGTTCCCGCGTCTCAGGTGACCACCTGAAGAAATACGACCCCCGCACACAGTCGGAGGCCGAGTCCCAGGAGCTCTCGGTCGGCGCCCGCGCCGAGGGCCTGGACCGACCCGCCCTGCTGCGCCGGATGGTCGGACTGATCGGCGGCGTCGCCCTGGCGCTGCTGGTCTACACCGTGATGCCCGGGGACATGGAAGTCTGGCCCCGGCTGACCGCCGCCACCGCCGTGCTGATGGCCGTGTGGTGGATGACCGAAGCGATCCCGATCCCGGCCACCGCGCTGCTGCCGCTGATCATCTTCCCGCTGCTGGTCCCCGCCGGGGACTTCGGCAGCGCCGAGGAGGCCGTGGGCGGAGTCTCGGTGGACGACGTCGGCGCCAGCTACGGCAACAACATCATCTTCCTGTTCATGGGCGGCTTCATGCTCGCCCTGGCGATGCAGCGCTGGAACCTGCACCGCAGGATCGCGCTGATGACCCTGCGCGCCATGGGCTCCAAGCCGGTGAACCTGATCGCAGGATTCATGATCGCCACCGGGTTCCTCTCCATGTGGGTCTCCAACACCGCGACCGCGGTGATGATGCTGCCCATCGGCGTCTCGGTGCTGATGCTGGTCAGCAAGATCATGAAGGGTGAGGACCCGGCCACGGCCAAGCACGCCGACGACGAGGAGACCAACAACGCGCTGAAGTCCAACTTCGGCACCGCCCTGATGCTCGGCATCGCCTACGCGGCCTCGATCGGCTCCCTGGGCACCATCATCGGCACCCCGCCCAATGCGCTGCTGGCCGGACACATGGCGGCCAACCACGACCTGACCATCGGCTTCGGCCAGTGGATGCTCGTCGGCGTGCCGATCTCGATCATCATGCTGGTCATCGCCTGGGTCCTGCTGACCCGGGTGCTCTTCCGCCCCGAGATCGACGACATCCCCGGGGGCGGTGACCTGATCCGCGGGGAGCTGCGCAAGCTGGGGCCGATGTCCGCCGCAGAGGTGCGCGTGCTGATCATCTTCGTGCTCGCCGCGCTCTCCTGGGTCTTCATCCCGCTGATCTCCACAGAGATCCTGGACATGGAAGATCCGTTCATCTCCGATGCCGGCATCGCCATGGTCGTGGGACTGCTGCTCTTCCTGCTGCCCGGCGGCGCCGCCAAGGGCGTGCGCCTGCTGGACTGGGAGTATGCCGCGAAGCTGCCCTGGGGCGTGCTGCTGCTCTTCGGCGGCGGACTCGCGCTCTCCGCGCAGTTCGGCAACTCCGGGCTCTCCGTCTGGCTCGGCAGCCAGGTCGAGGGCCTCGCCGGGATCCCGGTCTGGATCCTGGTGCTGGTCGCCGCGGTGGGCATCCTGGTGCTCACCGAGATGACCTCGAACACCGCGACGGCGGCCACTTTCCTCCCGGTGGCCTCCGGGGTGGCGATGGGCACCGGAGTGGACCCGCTGATCCTCGCGGCTCCGGTGGCGCTCGCCGCGACCTGCGCCTTCATGCTGCCTGTGGCAACGCCGCCGAACGCGATCGCCTACGGCTCCGGCTATGTCACGATCGGCCAGATGATCAAGGGCGGCGTCTGGCTCAACGTGGCCGGCGTCGTGATCATCACCGCGGTGTGCATGACCATCCTGGTCTGGGTCTTCGGACTGACCCTGTAAGCACGGTCATCGACGAAGGGGGGCAGCAGCCGCACATCGCGGCTGCTGCCCCCCTTCGTGATGTGGGGAGATTTCTCGCGCCGGTGTGACAGTCCGGGTGCTACAACTCCTGCGTGCGTTCGGCCTCCAGCCGGGGACCCAGCGGATTGACCTCGGTGGTCACGGTGGTGGCACTCAGGGTCTCGCCGAGGTCCTCCAGCAGCCCCTCGGTGGAGGTCGCGGTGGGATCACCCACCTCCAGCCGGCTCATCGCCTCCACCTTGGGCAGCACCTGACGTTCGATGTTGCCGATCAGCGAGTTGTACGCCGTCACGGCCTGGCGCAGCCGGTCCCCGGTCCGGGCCAGGTGTTCGCTCATCTTCGCCAGCCGGCGGTAGAGATCCCGGGAGTGGTCCACGACCTCGCGGATGTTCTGCGCCAGCCGCTCCTGCCGCCAGGCCGCGGACACCGCCTTCAGCGAGGCCAGCAGCGAGGCGGGAGAGACCAGGGTGACGCCCTTGGAGAGCGCGTCATCGAGCAGCATCGGGTCCGCCTCCATCGCCGCCGAGAGCAGCGACTCGGCCGGGACGAAGCAGAACACCACATCGGGGGAGAGGTCCACGGCCTCCCAGTAGCGCTTCTTCGCCAGCTCATCGACCCGGGAGCGCAGCGCCTTGGCCTGCGCCTTGGGGTCGGTGGCGTTCAGCGGCGCCTTCGCATCCAGCACCAGCTGGCGCCCACCGGGCAGGTGCACCACCATGTCGGGGATCAGCAGCTGCCCGTCGGCGCCGCGTCCGCTGAACTGTTCGGTGAAGTCCACGTGCGGGAGCATCCCGGCGGACTCCACGACGCGGCGCAGCTGCACCTCGCCCCAGTGCCCGCGCGCCGAGGTGGAATGCAGGCTCCCCAGCAGCGCCTGGGTGGATTCGATGATCCGCGCGTCGGTCTCCGCGGCGGAGGTCAGCTGTTGCGAGAGCCGGGAATGCTGCGCGGCCCGCTCGGTCTCGAGCTCCTGGACCCGGCGGTGCATCTCGGTGACGCCCTGGCGCACCGGGTGCAGCATCTCCACCAGCGTCTCGCGCTCCCGCTCGGCCTCGGAATCCTCCTCGCGCCGGCGCTCGAGCTCCCAGAGCCGGCCTTCCGCGGTGGCCAGCTCCTGCTGCACCCCCACGAGCCGCTGCTGGGAATCAGCCAGCTCTGCCTGCGCGCCGTGGAGCTGGCTGCGCAGCTGCGCCGCGTCCTCGGTGCCGCGGCGCAGCAGGTAGAGCACCAGCATGGTCCCCAGGACGCCGAGCAGCACGCCGAGCAGGAGAACGGAGATGAAGTACGGAAAGGTCATGGCACCAGCATGTCACCGGGCACTGACATAGTCTGGCGCGAGAGAACCTGAGGTTGAACCTCCCCAGTGAGAACCCGATCGCGAGAAATCCCGAGGAGATCCATGATTCGCATCCTGTTGGTCCGCCATGGCGAGACCGAGTGGAACAAGGCGCACCGGCTGCAGGGCCACTCGGACATCGAGCTGTCCGACTCCGGGGCGCTGCAGGCGCGCACCACCGGCGCCTTCATCCGCGCCCAGCAGCCCTCACAGGCCCACGTCTCCAGCCTGGTGCGCACCCAGCAGACCTTCGCCGAGTTCGGCCTGGACCTGACCCCGCGCATCTGGGACGAGCTGCGCGAGCAGAACCTGGGGGAGTGGGAGGGCGCCTACGCCGCCGCGATCCGCGACGCCGAGCCGGAGAACTTCGAGGGCTGGCGCGCCGGCAGCTACACCCCCGCCGGCGGGGAGACCCACCAGGCGCTGCAGGCCCGGATGACCGGAGCGTTCGCCGACATCGTGCGGGCCACCGCGGAGACCGCCCCCACCGCCTCGGCGGACCTCGGCTTTCAGGTGCGCACCGCCGTCGCCGTCTCCCACGGGGCGGCGCTGCGGGTGCTCTTCGAGGGGCTCGGGCTGATCGATCGAAGCCAGTTCATCCCGCTGACCCCGGCCTCGGTCACGGTGCTCGACATCCCGCTCACCAAGGGCCCGGTGTCCTCCTCGCTGCCGAACTCCGGGCTGGACGAGGACCACGACGACGACGCCGAGGCCCGCGCGATCCGCGCGCTGACCGATGAGCAGATCGCCGATCATGCCAGGCTGCGGCTGATCAACCTCTCACCGGAGCTGCTGAACCCCGAGCGCTCCCACCCGGGGGCGCCCACCGCGATCTGAGCTCCATTCCCGCACCTCCCTGCAGGCAGGGTGACGTCCATCTCCACCGTCTTGTCATGGTGGGATGGGCAGCACCGCATAGACCCGGCCGCCCTGGGGAGTGCCCTCGGCGATGAGCATTCCGCCGAGCTCGGCCGCCCGCTCGCCCATGGAGGTCATGCCGACCCCGGCCCGCCACGGCGTTCCGGTGCTCCCGTCGTCGGTGACCTCGATCTCGAAGGACTCCTCACTGAGTGTGAGGCTGACCGTCGCGTTGGTCGACGTGGAGTGCCTGGCCGCGTTGGTCAGCGCCTCGACGACGATGCGGTAGGCGGCCACCTCCACGGCCGCGGGCAGCGCCGGCCAGCTCTCTGCCCGCAGCTCGACCCGCAGCGGTGTCCCGTCAGGAGCTCGCAGCGCCCGCGCCTGCTGACGCAGGGCGGTGACGAGGCCGAGCTCGTCGAGCGCGGGTGGTCGCATCGCATAGACCAGCTCCCGGATGTCCTCGATCGCGGTCACGGTCTCCTGGCGCAGGGTCCGCAGCAGGTCCTCGGCTGCGGAAGGGTCGTCGTTGCGCAGGGTGTTGCGCAGGGCGTCCGCGGTGAACGCGATCCCGGACAGCCGGGGTCCGAGGCCGTCGTGGAGGTCGCGACGCAGCCGACGGCGTTCCTCCTCGATGGCGGTGATGGCTTGGCCCCTTGACTCCCGCAGCTCCTCGGCCAGTGCCCGGGCGCGCAGGGTCTGGGCCAGCAGCGGCGCGACCAGGCTGAGCACGTGGTCGTCACCCGCGGACAGCGTCAGATCACCGGGTCGGACCCCCACCGCGAGCTCTCCGGTCCGGTCCGCGCCGAGGGCGAGCGGGAGGGTCCGGGTGTGGGTGACCTCCGCTCCGGACTCGGCGATGGTCTTCCCGTCCAGGCGCAGCGCGGCGTAGGGGAGGACCAGTGCCTCGCGAATCGCCCGCAGTGCGAGCACCGGGTCGTCACCGATGTGGCCGACGACCCGGCTGGCGGCTCCCAAGGGGTCCGGACGCGCGCCGAAGAGGAGTTCGTCGACGACCGTCCGCAGAACGACCTGCAGGGGATGGAAGGTTGTCGCCGCGACGGCCCCGATGACGGCCAGCGTGCCAGCACGCGGGACACTGCCTCCCAGGATCTCGATCAGCGACTCGAGGGTCATGAAGAGGGCCACGTAGCCGACCGCGGCAGTCGCGAAAACCACGAACCGCACCACCAGGCCCCTGACGTCGACGACTTCGGGCCAGCGAACCCCGATGTACAGGGCGGGTGCGACGGTGCTCCAGGCAAGGCAGGCAGTCACCTCTCCGACCGTGCCGAGCTCCATGAAGGCCGCAATGAACACGATCGTCCCTGCCAGTGAACCCGCGAGCACCATCCAGGTCAGGGCCCACCGGTCGCGCTCCGTGGCGCGTTCGATCTTCCACCAGGTGTGTGCGATCAGGGTGCAGCCGTTGACCAGGCCCATCGCGCTGATGGTCGCGTCGCTCCCGGCCCAGACCACCGCCAGGACGCCAGAGCCTCCGATCACGACCAGCGAGACGAAGTCCACCGGGTGACGCCAGGTGATCGCCGGGTACGCGGTCAGTGCCAGTGGCGCCAGCAGCGCGCCGCCGATGACGAACGCCAGGCGCGACGCGGCGCCTCCGCCGGTGGCTTCGAGAACGGCCCCCGAGAGGGTGGCCAGTCCTGCGAACACCAGGAGTGCAGCGCTCGGTCGGACGCGCTGCACGCGGAGCATCGCCAACCCGCTGATGCCAGAGCTCACGCCGAGGCCGGCCAGCGCGAGCAGTGCCGAGGAGGCGCTCACCTGCCGAGCCCGCCTTCACGGGCGCGGATGATCGCGGCGGCACGGTCGAACACCTCAAGCTTGGCGAAGATGCTGGTCAGGTGATTGCTGACCGTCTTGGGGGACAGGAACAGCGCTTCGGCGATCTGCGCCGTACGCCGTCCGGAGGCAAGCAGGTCAAGGATCTCGCGCTCACGCTCGGTGAGTTCTGGAAACGGGGCGGGCGTTGGTGAGGGCGGGGCCGTGAAATGGCGCAGTATGCGGGCCGCCACGCCCGGCCCGAAGATCGCCTGCCCCGTGACGACCGCGCGGATGGCCGTGTCGATCTCTTCCTGCTCGGCTCCCTTGAGCAGGTAGCCACGGGCTCCGGCCTGCATGGCGGTGAACACGGTCGCGTCGTCGTCGTACATGGTCAGCATGAGCACGGCCGTCTCCGGCGCACCGGCACGGATCCGGCGGGTGGCCTCCACGCCGTCGAGACCCGGCATCCGGACGTCCATGAGCACCACGTCGGGGCGCAGGATCTGGGCCTCGCGTACGGCGCTCTCGCCGTCGGCAGCCTCGCCGGCCACCTCGAGTCCTTCCAGGGTCTCGATCAGCGCCCGCAGGCCGAAGCGCACCACGGGATGGTCGTCCGCGATCAGCACCCTCAGGTTCATAAACCCATTATGACCGCGTCCGCTCCGGGCTCACCCAGGAACTTCTTCCTGCGCACGGGGATCCGCGGGAACATGGCCGGGCATGCCGTCCCTGGTGCAGGGAAGCGGCGCGGGGCGAGAGTGGAGTGGTCTACTTCACCGGACCCATCCGAGGAGCAACCATGAACACCACATCGAAGCGACAGAAGGCCGGTCTCGTGCTGGCCGGCGTGTACAGCGCGACGAGCATCCCGAGCGTGCTGTTCCCCGTTTCGGAGGGCGAAGTGGGTCCGCCGATCGGCATCCTCGTCATTGGCAGCGTGCTCGGCCTGGTCGGCCTGGTCGCCGTGATCGTCGCCTGGCGCACTGGCAGCCGCGCCGCGCTCCGCGTCGCGGCCGGCGCGGTCATCATCGTGACCCTCACCGGACTGCCGGCGTTCTTCGTCGACGTGTCAGCCGGCGTCAAGCTGCTGGTTGGGGTGTCGGTGCTGTTCACGATCGCGGCCGTCGTCCTGGTGTTCTCGCCGGAGCGTCGTCCGACGCCGGTCCTGGACTGAGGGGTGTGCCATGATCGCCGTCGTCACGATCCTGATCGCCTTCCCAGTCGGCTATCTCCTCCATTCGCGGCTGGCCGCCAACACCGCGTACGCCGTCGCCTACCTGTGGGCATTCGTGTTCCAGACGCTCTACCTGACCCTCGACTCGATCAGCCCCAGCGCCGAGCCCGCCTTCATGCCCGGGGAGTTCCCGCTCTCCTACGGGGCCGTGACCCTGGGGGTCTTCGGCGTCGGCTTCGGGCTGGTGGCGCTCGGTCACTTGTACCGGGCGCGGCAGACGTCGCACAGAGCTCAGGCTGCGACGCTGGGCGGTTGATGAGGATGAGATAGCTTCGACCCACCGATGACCCACCCTCATCTGAGAAGAGCCTTCAAACACATCGAGTGGGCGATTTTCGGGATTTTCCCGCCCCTAGGGGCCGGAGATTACCCTCAAATCGCCCACTCGATGTGGGAGCGCCCGGCAGGAACCGGGCAGAGCGAGGACCTAGGCGTGGGCCGCCTTGATCAGGTCCGCGCAGCGCTCACCGATCATCATGGTGGTGATGTTCGGGTTCACCGTGGTCAGCTCCGGCATCACCGAGGCGTCGGCCACGCGCAGACCCTGTACGCCCTTGACCCGCAGCTGCGAGTCCACCGGTGACATCGGATCGTCATCGGCGCCCATCCGCACGGATCCGGCCGGGTGGTAGACCGTGTTGTGCGTGCGGGTCACGTAGTCGGCCAGGTCCTCATCGGTCTGCGTCTCCTGGCCCGGGAACAGCTCCTGCCCGGCCCAGTCGGCCATGGCGGGCTGCGCGGCGATCTGGCGGGCCAGCTTGATGCCCTCCACCGCCACGCGCATGTCGTGGCCCTCGGCGTCGGTGAAGTAGCGCGGGTCCACCTTGGGCTTGTCCCGGTAGTCCTTCGAGCGCAGCCGCACGGTTCCGCGGGACTTCGCGTGGGTGACGTTCGGGGTCAGGCAGAAGGTGTTGTCCGCGCTGGGGTAGCCCTGGCGCAGCGTGTGCATGTCGAAGGGCACCGAGCCGTAGTGCATCATCAGGTCCGGTCGGTCCAGTCCCTCACGGGTGGTCGAGAAGATCCCGATCTCCCACCACTGGTAGGAATCATCCGTCATGGGCTGCTTGGCCTCCCAGGCGATGACCGCCTCGGGATGGTCCTGCAGGTGCTCGCCCACGCCGGGGGAGTCCACGCGGGCCTCGATGCCGAACTCCGCCAGGTGCTGCGCCGGGCCGATCCCGGAGAGCATCAGCAGCTTCGGGGAGTCGATCGCGCCCGCGGAGAGCACGACCTCCTTGGTGGCGCTGATCCGATGGGCCCGGCCGAACGCGTTGTTGACCGCGTCCACGCCCACGGCGCGGTCACCTTCGAAGATGATCTCGCGCACCCAGTTGTCGGTGAGGATGCTCAGGTTCGGCCGCTCCAGGATCGGGTGCAGGTAGGACACCGAGGAGGAGGAGCGGGTGCCGTCGGGCCTGCGGTTGATCTGGAAGAAGTTCGCGCCCTTGAGTGCGGTCTCTCCGGTGTTGAACGCCACCCGCGGGATGCCCTGTTCCTCACAGGCGTCCAGCAGCGCCACCCCGCAGGGGTCCTCCGGCGGGATGGTCATCAGGTTCACCGGACCGCTGCGGCCATGGTGGTCCCCGGGGGCGTCATTGGTCTCGAGCCGCTTGAACAAGGGGTAGGTGGACTCGGCGTTCCAGCCGGTGGCGCCCATCGCCTCCCATTCGTCCATGTCCTCGCGCAGCGCCCAGAAGGCGATGCAGGAGTTGTGCGAGGAGCAGCCGCCGAGCACCTTGGCGCGCGCGTGGCGCATGAAGGAGTTGCCGTTCTCCTGCTCCTCGATGGGGTAGTCCCAGTCGTAGCCGGATTCCAGGAGCTCCATCCAGCGGTTGAGCTGCAGGATCTCTGGCTTGTCGGCGTCGGTGGGGCCCGCCTCCAGCAGGGCGACCGTCACGTTGGGGTCCTCGGACAGGCGGGCGGCGACGGCGGCGCCGCCCGAGCCGCCGCCGATCACGACGTAGTCGAAAGTGGTGTTCTCCACAGGGTCTCCTTATTTCTCCGGCATGCTGAACCAGCCGGTGACGGCGGGCTCGGTGTTCTCGTAGATGTGCTTGGCCTCGCGGTACTCATCCAGTCCCATGTGGCCCAGCTCGCGGCCGACACCGGACTGCTTGAATCCGCCCCACTCCGCCTGCGGCAGGTAGGGGTGGTAGTCGTTGATCCAGATGGTGCCGTGACGCAGCCGTGAGGACACCCGGTGCGCGGTGCCGCGGTCCGAGGTCCAGACCGCTCCGGCCAGGCCGTAGATGGTGTCGTTCGCGGTCTCGATGGCCTCGGCCTCGGTGGTGAAGGTCTCCACGGTGATGACCGGGCCGAAGCCCTCCTCCACCACCACGGACATGCCGCGCTTGACGTCGTCGAGCACGGTCGGGGCGTAGAAGTACCCGTTGCGGTGCTCCTCGCCGCCGAAGTGGTGCCCGGTGCGCAGCGTGGCGCCCTCCTCGATGCCGCGCTGGGTGTAGTCATACACCTTCTGGCGGTGCTCGGCGGAGATCAGTGGTCCGGTCTCGGCGGTCTCCTCGAAGGGCCCGCCCATCCGGATGTGCTCCGCGCGACGGACCAGCTCGGCGACGAACTTCTCCTTGATCGACTCCTCGATGATCAGCCGGGTGCCTGCCGAGCAGACCAGCCCGGAGTCCACGAAGCCGGCGTTGAGCGCGTTGTCCACCGCGGCGTCGAAGTCGGCGTCGGCGAAGACCACGTTGGGGTTCTTGCCGCCGAGCTCCAGGGCGACCTTCTTCACGGTCTCTGCGGCGGTGGCGGCGATCTTGCGCCCGGTGACCACGCCTCCGGTGAAGGAGACCATGTCCACATCCGGGTGGGAGGACAGCGGCGCACCGGCGGTGGCGCCGGCGCCGGTGATCAGGTTCGCCACACCCGCGGGCAGGCCCAGCGAGTCATAGACGTCCATGATCAGCATGCCGGTGTGCGGGGTCAGCTCCGCGGGCTTGAGGATGAAGCTGTTGCCCGCGGCCAGGGCGGGGGCCATCTTCCAGGCCGCCTGCAGCAGCGGGTAGTTCCACGGGGTGATCATCCCGCAGACCCCGACCGGCTCGTAGACCACCCGGGAGACCACGGTGGGGTCCCCGGCGTCGACCAGGCGGCCGGACTCGGCGTCGGCGAGCTTCCCGAAGTGCCGGTAGCAGCCGATGATGTCGTCCATGTCGATCTGCGCCTCCACGAAGCGCTTGCCGGTGTCCAGCGCCTCGGCGCGGGCGAATTCGTCCTTGCGCACCTCGATGGCATCGGCCACGGCCAGCACGAAGGCTCCGCGCTCAGCCGCGGGGGTGTCCGACCAGACGTGGGAGTCGAAGGCCTTGCGGGCGGCGGCGATCGCGGCCAGGGTGTCGGCCTCACCGGCTTCGGAGACCACACCCACTTCGGAGCCGTCTGCGGGGCAGTGGATGGTGCGCGTCTCGCCGGACTGGGCTGCGACCCATTTCCCGTCGATGAACAGCGTGGTGACCTGTTCTGCTGTGCTCATGTGTGATCCTCAGCTTCCATTGGTGCGGTCGTGGTCCCAGTCGTCTGGGATGTTGCTGCCGGTGTGCAGCGAGGAGGACTGCCCGCCTTCTTCACTCATGGTGAGGAAGGCGAGGTGCCGTTCGTAGGAGTCCAGAACATCGGCGATGACCTGCTCCCGGGTGTAGCCCATGAGGTCATGACCTTCCGAGCCGGTGGCGGAGAACGTCTCCACACGGTAGTAGGTCTCCTCGGTGGGGCGCATGCTCCGTGCGAAGCTCGGCACCGAGTACGCGATCGGGTAGACCTGGTACTTGAACTCGGTCTGCTCGCCGAAGTAGACGTGCAGATCGATGTGCGGGATCTGGGTGTCCGGGACCAGGCCGCGTTCGCAGCTGACCTCGGCTCCTTGCTCGCGCAGCTCGGTGGCGACATCTTCGACTGCCGGTGCGGCCACGGTGTTGACGAACTCGGTGGCCTGCTTCGCGGAAGGGAAGTGCATGCCCCGGGCCAGACGACGGCGCCAGCTCAGCCCGCCACGCTCGCCGGAGTCCTGGCTGCGCTCGGAGACCATCCAGGGCAGGGTGGCCTCGCGGGACTCCCGGTTATAGCGCTCCATCTGCAGCGCCCGCCAGATGCCCACCATGAGCAGATACATCACCACCGAGAACGGCAGTCCGATGATGACCGTGGCCATCTGCAGGGTGTAGACCCCGTCGAGCATCAGCACCGCCAGGGTGAGCGCACCGGTGGCCAGGGCCCAGAAGACGCGGAGCCAGGGGGCGCCGTCGTCGGAATGGCTCAGCGGCTTGGAGGTGAAGTTCGCCATCACCAGGGCTCCGGAGTCGGCGGAGGTGATGTAGAACAGCAGGCCGGTGATGACCGAGAGCCC
Source organism: Nesterenkonia aurantiaca (assembly GCF_004364585.1). GTDB lineage: Bacteria > Actinomycetota > Actinomycetes > Actinomycetales > Micrococcaceae > Nesterenkonia > Nesterenkonia aurantiaca. The sequence goes on from NZ_SOAN01000003.1 coordinate 286,411, forward strand.
GATGGTGAAAGTGGCACCGGGGTACTGCTCCAGCAGAAGGTAGTAGCTGGACTCGGGGCTCTCCACCGCGGCGGTGATGAACTCGGTGTTGCCGCTGAGGAACTCCCAGATCGCCCCGTTGCCGAAGATCGAGATCCACAGCAGGATGAAGCCGAACGGGATGATCAGCGTGCCGATGACGAACTGGCGCAGCGTACGGCCGCGAGAGATCCGGGCCAGGAACAGCCCGACGAACGGGGCCCAGGCGATCCACCAGGCCCAGAAGAACAGCGTCCACCATTCCAGCCACTCACCCTCGGGCGGGTCGTAGGCGAAGGTGTTCAGCAACATCGAGGGGAACTGGGCGGCGAAGTCGCCGGCGTTCTTGACCAGTGCGTTGAGCAGGTAGGTGGTCTCGCCGGCGATCAGCACGTAGAGCATGAGCACCACGGCGAAGACCACGTTGAGCTCGGCCAGGCGGCGGATGCCCTTGTCCACGCCGGAGACGGAGGAGGCGATCACGACGATCACCGCGAGCACGATCAGCCCGATCTGCGCGCCGGTGCCCTGCTCGATCCCGAAGAGCCATTCCAGGCCGTAGTTCAGGAACACCACGCCGATGCCGAGGCTGGTGGCGATGCCGAAGATGGTGCCGATGACAGCGGCGATCTCGATGCCGTCGCCGGTGGCCCCCTGAGCGCGCTTGCCGATGATCGGGTACAGCGCGCTGCGGATGCTCAGCGGCAGGTGGTAGCGGTAGGCGAACAGGCCGAAGGCCATACCCATCAGCGCGTACATCGCCCAACCGGGGATGCCGTAGTGGAAGAGGGTCCACAGCACTGCCATCTCGGTGGCCGCGGAGGAGCCGGCTTCCACCCCGGGGGCGGTGGTGAGGTTCGTGGCGGGTCCGGAGATCGCGAAGAACATCAGGTCCACACCGATTCCGGCCGCGAAGAGCATCGCGGTCCAGGTGAACAGGTTGTACTTCGGTGTGGAGTGGTCCGGTCCCATCTTGGTCCGGCCCACGCGGGAGAAGGCGACGATCAGCACGAAGACCACCACGACGCCGGCCGTGAGGATGTAGTACCAGCCGAGGTTCGCGCCGATCCAGAGGAAGACGGATTCCAGCGTGGTGTAGGCGGTGTCCGGTGCGAGCCATGCCCACAGGGTGAAGGCGATGATGATCGCCGCTGAGCCGATGAAGACCGGCAGGTTTACCTTCGAGCGTGCAGGAGTACCTTGTGGCGCGTCCCCCTGGACATCGCTCGGGACGTCACTTGGGACGTCTTGCGTGGCCGATGCCATGAAATTGTGTTCCTTCCGGTGCTGTGCGAGTGCGCTTGTGTATCGATAGGTTCGAGTGATTGAGCCTCAGGCATCTTAGACACGGGTTGGCCGGGTCCGGGGCACGAGAGGGTGGTAGATGTGATCCGAATCTCCGGAAACTCCGGGGACTCGGTCCAGATGCTGAACGGAGTCTCATTCTAAGGTGCGCTCCTCAGAGCCCGGAAGGTCCTGGAAGTCGCCGCAGCGGCCTCGGGACGGTAGGTTAGGTGACCGTGGCTTTGACTATCGGAATCGTAGGACTACCCAATGTGGGCAAGTCGACCCTGTTCAACGCGCTGACTCGTCAGTCGATCTTGGCGGCGAACTACCCGTTCGCGACCATCGAGCCCAATGTGGGCATCGTGAATCTGCCCGATTCACGGCTCGATGAGCTGGCGAAGATCTTCGGTTCGCAGAAGATCCTTCCCGCCACGGTGTCCTTCGTCGACATCGCCGGGATCGTCAAGGGCGCTTCCGAGGGGGAGGGGCTGGGCAACCAGTTCCTGGCCACGATCCGCGAGGCCCATGCGATCGCCCAGGTGGTCCGGGTCTTCGAGGACGAGAACGTCATCCACGTGGACGGCAAGGTGGATCCCACCTCGGACATGGAGACCATCAACACCGAGCTGATCCTCGCTGATCTCCAGACCATGGAGAACGCGATCCCGAAGCTGGAGAAGCAGGTCAAGGGGCGCAAGGCCGAGCAGGCCACCCTGGACGCCTACCTGGTGGCGCAGAAGACCCTGGAGCGCGGCGACACGATCTTCAGCTCCATCACCAAGGACAAGCTGGAGATGGAGCACCTGGCGCAGCTGAACCTGCTCACCGCCAAGCCCTTCATCTACGTGTTCAACGCCGATGAGTCCGTGCTGAACTCCGCCGAGAAGCAGGCCGAGCTGGCTGCGCTGGTGGCACCGGCCGACGCCGTGTTCCTCGACGCCAAGCTCGAGGCCGACCTCGTGGAGCTCTCCGAGGAGGAAGCCCGCGAGATGCTGGAGCTCAACGGCCAGGAAGAGTCCGGCATGGACCAGCTGGCCCGCGTCGGCTTCGCCACGCTCGGGCTTCAGACCTACCTGACCGCCGGGCCCAAAGAGACCCGCGCCTGGACGGTCAACAAGGGTGCGACGGCGCCCGAGGCGGCCGGCGTCATCCACACCGACTTCCAGCGCGGCTTCATCAAGGCCGAGATCGTCAACTTCGGGGACCTGGTGGCCGCTGGATCCATGGCGGACGCGAAGTCTGCCGGCAAGGTGCGGATTGAAGGCAAGGAATACATCATGAAGGACGGCGACGTGGTGGAGTTTAGGTTTAACGTCTAGCGCGCGGAAATCTGCTGCGTAGGGTAAGAAGTTGGCGGCAGTGCAGCAGTAGGATAACCGGAAACTTCTGACGGAATATGGGCTAGCTGGTCGATCCCGTGCTGCTCAAGCGGGGTTTAGGTTCAGAGAGCCTAAAGGTTAGTACATTGTGGACGCCGACTGGACAACTTGCCGACTGTGGCCTCTTCGCCGATGACGATGTGGATTTAGGCCGGTCACAAGGCATGTGGCCTGGATCGCTGCGGATGCTCCTCTCACAGTCGGGCTCTTGCGGTGCCAGGAACCCGCTCCGGCCCTCACTTTGTGTCGTACCGGGGGTCGACTGCTGGATACCGAGATATATAGTGGCAGTCCAAGTTGCAGCCGGAGCGGCTTGTTCAGATGGAGGCCCCATGCAGTTAGATAAGCCCCTCGTTGGGGAGTTGCTTGACGGAGCGAAGACTCGCTACCAAATTCCTCTCTACCAGCGCACGTTCGACTGGGAAGAACGTCACTTCGAGCAACTCTGGTCAGATCTCCTGAACCTTGCTATTGCTCGTCGCACCGATCCGGAATCCGAGCACTTTCTCGGGACTCTGGTTCTGGATGTGGGGCACCAAACGCCGAATGATTATACCTTTCTGGTGGTTGATGGTCAGCAGAGGCTTACTACTCTTACAATGCTCTTGGCAGCCATTCGAGATATCTATCGAGAGCAAGGTAGTGACGTAGCCGAAGAGATCCAAGAGGATCGGTTAATCCATCGAAGAAAGCCTTCGAAACCTGAACGTTTTCGGTTGTGGCCGACGCAAGGCGATCGAGAAGACTTCATGAAAATCATTGACGGCGAAGTGGATCGTGCTTCAAGTAGCAACCTTGTAGCCGCTTACTCCTATTTTACGAAGTCCTTTCGTAAGGCACTCGAGGAGCGCGGTGTCGGAATTGACGAGGTGCGCTCTGCGGCTCTTGATGGGATCAGATTTGTCTCGATAACCGCTGAAGAGCAGGACAATGTTTACGCTATCTTTGAGTCTCTTAATAATACTGGATTAAAGCTAACTCAAGGCGACCTCCTTCGTAACTACTTTTTTTCGCGTTTGGGCCACCTCGCCGAATCCGTCTATGCGTCGTTTTGGTATCCAATGCAAGAAAGGCTTTCTCGCGCCGACCTTACGCACCTATTCTGGCTCGATTTAACTTGGTCGGATACAGAGGCGAAGAAGGATGACACTTTCAAGAAGCAGGCTGAGCGTGCTCGTGAGCCCGATCCTGAGCAGCTCCGCGACAAGATAAAAAGGTTCAATCGGCTGTCAATTTTACTCGAGGTGATTAGACTTCCGAGTAAGGAGAGTGATCCGCAGGTTCGGCGAGCCTTGCAGCGCTTAGTCGATTTTGGAATCGAATCTACTGACCCACTTGTACTTGGTTTACTGAACCTGCGGCAAACAGGGGATATCACCAACGAGCAGACGGCCGATGCGTTGGCGGTAATAGAGTCATTCCTTGTTCGGAGACTGATCGTACGCGCACCTCATAACGCACTTTCTCGCATTCTCATGCGCGCCTACGCGTCTGTTGACCCGAGCGATCCCGCTGCTTCATTGCTCGACTACTTTTCAAGGGATAATAAAGATTTTGCTTCAAATGAAAGAATCCGCGAAGCTGTTACATCGGTCAATTTTTATCGTTCCGGCACGAGGCGTCAACAGAAGACATTGCTGACGTGGCTAGAGGGCGAACTTGCTGGAAACGAGCCCGTGGTCTTAACGAAGACAACTGTAGAGCATGTGCTTCCTCAAAAGTTGACAGATGTGTGGCGGGAGGAGCTGGAAAAAGATACTGGAGACTTTGTCTCGCCTGAATCCGTGCATGAGACGTACGTGCATACCCTTGCTAATTTGACGATTTCCGGTTACAACTCCTCATTAAGCAATCGGCCTTTTTCTGTCAAGCGTGAATTGCTTATAGAAAAGGGTAATATCGAACTTAACAAATGGATCGCAAGTAAAGAAAAGTGGCGACGCACGGAAATAATTGAACGTGGAGATTATCTCAGTGATCTCATTGCTCGCACATGGGTTGGACCGACTAGCGTGAGTTCTGGTGATTCGCGAAACGACGAGACGGCCGAAATTGCGGACGCGCTCGCGAAGGTCCCAACGGGAACGTGGGTTTCTTTCGGAGATCTCGCCGATGCGACTGAAGTGACGGTTGTTGGAGTGAAGCGTGTATTGGCTGCGTCAGAAGTGCCGCTGGCTTGGCGGGTGATGGAAGCGAATGGGCGCTACTCGCCGCAGACTTCCAAAGACGCGTTCAGAACGAATCTCGAAAATGAGGGAGTCCAATTCGATGCGACAGGTGCTGCAATGCAGTCGTACCGGTGGAACTTCGGTGCGTCTTTTGGTGGTGCGGCGACACTGGTGCGCGACACTGCTGGCGACGTGCACGCGGGTCCCATTCGTGAGTTTCTCGAGGAAGCGGCCAACCGCCTGGCGCCGAGCGTAAGTGCGGCCGTCGACACTGCGGTTAATTCTTGGCTACTATGCGGTGGCAAAGTGTCATTGAGCGTTGACCCTGGTGAGCATGATGTCCTAACTGCGATGCTTCAAGAGGCTGAGGGGGGGACATCAGTTGCGGAGCTCCGACTCACTCCGACGAACGGACTCTGGTTGCGTAGGTATGACCAGGAAGGCCATGAGCTTGTGGACGCCAAGACCGTTGGGTCCATCGTTGCTCTAAGTGATGGGCCGGAGTAACCGTGCGGACCTGAGGCTTTGGCTACAGAGAGCACAGCTGCTCGAGATCCATTGGACTCTTGCCTAGGACATCACTGGGCAAGTAGGTAAATATGACCAAAGCAAGAAAAGAATTTTGAGGTTTTTCGGTTGCTGAACCCGGCGGATCTTGGGTTTAACGTGTAGTTTTCGACTCCCTGAGATGTTTGACGTTTAGGTTCTGACCAGTAGAAGTGCCGCCCATCGCGAACTCGGTAGGGCGGCGCTTGTGCTGTAGATCTGTAAAGTTAGGGGCGTTTCCGCCCTCATTCCAGTCTGAGGCGATTGCGTGTTCAGTCTCGAGCGTGGCCCCCCCCGGCACGAAGAGACATTACTCCGGGCCCGCATCCGAGGTGTGACACGGCATCTCGGCAGCCTGGGTGTCCATGGCGGTGAGAAACTCTTGATTGGTCATCACTTCGAGGCCGAACTCACGCGCCTTGGCTTGTACGGCTTTATCGCCTGTTACCACAGTCCATGTGGGTCCGAACAAAGCTAAGTCGTTCTCGCGGTGTCCGTCCAATGCTGTGGCAACGACTAGGGGATCAGCGTTTCCCAGGTTGGCGTAGAGGTTCACTAATCTCGTTTCGCCGACGGGTACGGAGGCCATCACCTCGACCAGGTGGCCGAGAACGCTTCCGGTCACTGGATATTCGAGTTGCTGAAGCTCGTCTATGTCTGGGAAGCCTTCGGCCTCATGGAGAACTTCCTGCGGAATGCGACAGTGCTTCTTGAAGAAAGTGCTGGCACGACGCTTACCCTTCACGAACGCCAAGGCGTTGTTGTCCAGCACGTATACCCGCCCGAGGTTCATCGCAGGGCCTCGCGAAGGTCATTTATCTGGGACGGCCGGATGTGACGCAGGCAGACTACTCGACAGAACTCCCGTTTGGAGATCCCACCCGTATCGAGAACGTCGAGCATCCGCCGGGAGAACTCGCGGCCGTTGTACTTACGCACGGCGTTAACTGCTTTCGGCTGCCGGGCCTGAGACTTGGGGCGCTGGCCAAACTCCCGTTGCAGCTCGTTCAGGTGGGTGGCCGCAGTGTCAGGGCCGATCATGCTCAACCGCTGGGCACGTACCGTTAGCGCACTCGGGGTCACCTTGAACTCGTCGGCGGCGGCCTTCACCTCATCTAAGGTTTCTAGCGGCACGTCCTGAAGTGCGTCCTGTGGCATGAGCATGGCCCCGACAATGTCGTACTCTCGACCGACCTCTGACCCGGGGCTGGAAGCATCGTAGGTCACCGGAGCGAAAACCCTTCTCGCTACTAGAACACTCATCAGAGCCAGCGTGAAGATCATGCGTCCCGTTGGCTCTTGGTAGTCACCATGGTCCCCGCCGGCGAGGAAAATGTATGGTACCTTCGAGTCCCTTATGGTCAGGCCACTGAATTTCACGCCGATGAGCCGCTGCGGCATGAAGTGTTGGACGCTTCGGGATACCAACACCTGATTTGATTCAAGCCTGCTTATCAACAGATCTAAGGCGTCCTCTTTCTTGCGAGCCGAGCGAATGGCGTTGTGTGCAAGCCCTAGAGCGTGCATCAGCTTGTTGGCGTCGTCCTCGATCGTCGGGCCGGGTTTGCTGAGCAGGCCAATGATCTTGTTCTGCTTCAGAGTCTTGTCGTGCGTCTTTAACAGAGTCTGTTTGCGCAGGAGATCCTTGACAATGAGCTCTATGTCGCCCAGATGCACCTGGTTCCGTGAGTTCACCGAGAAGGTCGTCTTGGACAAGCCGCTCAGAAGTCTTTCGGTCTTCATCTGAATCTGTGTGTCGACAACGGGCAGTGGGGCGAAGAAGAGGACGTATGGAATGTCGCCCTTCCGTGAGAGGAATAGCAGATCTTCGAAGTTGATCCATGAATTTTGGAGAGCCTTGTCGTAAGAGCGGTAAGTGCTGGCAACCGAGTTGCCCAAAAGTCCCGTGAAGACCGCTTCGTCTATGGGAGTCCATGTTCCCCTCAAAATGACATCGATCGACATCTATTTGGCCTTTCTGGAATAGCAGGGATTCCGATCGTGGTGTTAGAAAATCACTATCGAATACGCACTAACCGGGATCTTTTCAGTGTGCCGTAGCCTATCGGATGTGGCGGACGCGTCTCGAACGTTGCAGGCACGCCACGTATTTGAGGTCCTCGAGAAGCGCCATGGTGACCGACTCCGAGAACTCGCTCTCTCTGCACGCCAGGCGGAGTGTGAAACCAAAGTTCCCGCATATCTCCTGGCCTCAGAATCGCCCCCGCCTCGTCATTTGACTCGGCAATGGGCGCCTCGGGGAGAACGTAGCTCCCTGACGCCAATATCTACCTCGGTGGAGGTCCACGCGTGCCAGCCAGGGTTTCTGATCTCTAGACGTTGTCCAGTGGCGAAACGTAGTGGAGTTCCGGTTCAATGATTAGTACGAGCCCCTGATCACAGACTTCATCTCTTTCCGATTTTTCTTATCGTTGTCAGGTTTGGCCACTTAATCCGCGTCGTTAGAGAGCTCACTCACGCCATACAGCTGCGACTTGCCCGAGGAGGACGGCGAAAGGTTCCAGTAGGGGGCCGGTGACTGGTTTCCGGGTCCACGCAAAATTCCTGGTTCTCGAGCTCATTCGCTTGTCTGCCCTCGGACATGGCTTGCCTTCCGTCCGACTGAGTGGGCCTCCAACTTTTCTGTAGACGTTAAGCACGACCAATGCCTCACCTTCGGCGTCAGGTGAGGGGCGTGACGTCATAGGTATGGCCTGCCTCGCGCAGCCGCTCAACCAGAATGTCACCGAGTGCGGTCGCCGGGGTCAGCGATCCGGTGGCGGGCGGCAGACGGTCGCCGTCGAGGGCAAGTGAGAGGGCTGTCTCCCCGGCCATCACGGCGGTGGCGGCGTATCCCGGGTCGCCGGGCCCGGCTGCGATGGCGCGATAGCGCCGGCCGCTCTCCGTGGAAGCAGTCACCTGGGAATGGAACCAGCCTGAGCGCCGCGCGGCCTCGCTCGGGCCCGCACCCGGCGACGGAAGGACACGGTCAAGTAATCTCCTCGTGAAGGGTAGAGCCAGTGCGGCTCCGAACAGCCGCAGGCCAAGCGCCGTCGCCCCGGCGGTGACGGCCCCGAGAGGCCCTCGCCCCATACCCATCACTTCGCCGTACCGCAGGGACCTACCGTAGGCCCAACCCTGCAGGGCATTGCTGCGGCGTACGATCCGCGTATTCGCCGACGCCATGATGAAGGGCGCGGCCCACGGGCCGTCATCCGAACGGCCGACCCACCCCAGATCCGGAGGCTGCCGGGTCGCGGGCTCCGCCGTCCGGTCTGGACTGAGGGAGTAGGGATCGCCCGCAAGCGATCGCAGCACAGGGTCCGTCCGGATACCGTCGAGCTGACCTCGCATGGACTCGATGGTGCCGCCGCTGACACCGCCCTTCGCCCTGGCAACGAGCTGCACCTCGGTCAGTCCGCCCGCGCCATCAGCCCGCGCGGCCTGGTGCAGGAGGAGCACCGCGAGGTCCGACGGGACGGAGTCATAGCCGCACGCATGGACGATCCGTGCACCTGTAGTCCTCGCAAGGGCATCCCAACGGTCGATAGCTTCACGGACGAAGGACACCTCTCCTGTCAGGTCACCGTAGTGGGTGCCGGCGCGGGCACACGCCTCGACAACCGAGAGCCCATATTTCGCGTAGGGACCCACCGTGGTGAAGAGAACTCTGGTGCTAGTGGCCATTGCCGCGAGCGAGTCAGGGCGCCCCGTATCGGCCTCGATGATGGCCCAGTCATGAGCGGCGACGGGCAGTCTGGACCGTAGGGCTTCGAGCTTTACCCTCGACCTCCCCGCCAGTCCCACTCGCAGGTCCGGTGGAGCGTGGTGCGCAAGGTAACCAGCGATGAGTTCCCCGACAAAGCCGGTCGCACCAAAGAGGACGAGGTCGTGGTCGCGCGTGGGGGACTCCATGGCGGCAGTCTTCCACAGCAGAGGCCGGACCGGCACCGGAAACTGCGTCCCTGTCCTATCGCTGAAGCGCCCCGTCGCCCGAAAACCAGATCACAGACCATCACTAGTTAGCGAGGCCAGGTGCCCTGACAGCTAATTGGAATCTTGGCGTCGGTGTCAGCCACGCCCGCTTGGGCCGGGCTCCAGCGTGCGAAGCAACTTGTCCATCGCGATCATGGCGCCGCCCATCACTGCCGGCAGTCCGCCGCCCGGATGAACCGAGGCGCCAACCCGCCACAGCCAGGGACGCTTCAGGCTGTGGTGGGCTGGACGGTGCAGGGGCCCGCTCATGACCAGGGGGCGGACCGGTCCATACAGGGCGCCCCCGGAAGAGCCTGCACGACTGAAATAGTTCGGATCCAGGATGGCGCTTTCCTCGAGGTACGCGTCGAAACTTTCGGGCAGTCCGGCGGCGTTCCACACACGGCGAAGTTCCCGGTCCACAAAGGCGTTATCGAGGCCATAGCGCTGTCCGTTTGAGGGCGCCGTCAGCAGCACTGCAAGGGTATCGGCGGTGTTGGTGCCTGAGTCCGTCGCTGGATAGTAGTTGAGGAACGCCATCGTCTGGTCCGGCTCGCGTTGAGCCTCCAGGCTCGCGTAGAGCGCCTGCGGATCCTCGGGCAGAACCACGCTGTGCCGCGACATGTCTGCGGGAAGGGGACGCTTGAGCGCAGCGTAGATGGCGACCGCTGAACAGGAGAGCTTCCGCGGTGGTCGGGGTGTGCGCCCAGGCAACAGACCTTCGAGCCGGTCGGCGTCCAGGCCGCTGACCACGGCGTCCGCCCGATGTACCTTCTGGGCCGTCGTGACCTGTCCCCGCTCCAGGGCAAGGACGGGCTCATCGGTGCGAACATCGACCCCTGCAGCTCTTGCCAGGCGCTCGAGGGCCCGCACCAGTTCGTGGACACCACCCCGTGGCACCCACACCCCGTCTTGGGCCATCACCGCAGGCATGCTGGCATACAGTGCCGGGGTGCGGGAGGGGCCCACCCCTGCGTTGAGTGTGTGGATGGCGATCACTTCGCGCAGCCCGTCGGGCAGCCAGGTGAGACTGTCGAGATAACTGCGGGTCGTGAGCCGATGGCCGTAGAGCTTCCCCAGACGAGCCAGCGAGGGGCGCGCATCGCGTGCCATCACGGCCGTCGTCAGAAGCTGGGTCACGTCTGGGCCGATGGGTGCGTGCAGCGCTGCGAAACGCTCCCACGCCGGGTGCCACGGGTGTCCCGGAGGAACCGGCAGCGAACAGACTTCCCCGCGGAAGTAGTACCGGCCCACTTCCGGAAGCCGTTCCAGGTTCAACCCCGCCGTCTCTTCGGCGGCCAAGGATGGATCCTGACTGGAAGCATCCAGTCGGCGCAGCAGCTCCTGCCACACGGTCGGAAAGGTGAACAGCGAAGGGCCGGTGTCGATGGTCTGACCGCCGACTTCGATGCGGCTGCTCTTGCCGCCCAGTGTCGAGTCAGCTTCTAGAAGCGTGACAGTGTGTCCTGCCCATGCTGAGAGCACTGCCGCCGTCAAGCCTGCCACTCCACCACCGATCACAACGACACTGCTCATGGGTACCACCCCAGCAGCAGCGCCGCGGCCAGTTGAACGCCGGCCACAGTTCCGGCGACGTAGGGAAAGGCGATGGAGTAGCGGTACAAACCATGGGCGGTGGAGACGAGGGGGGAGCGGAACAGCATGTAGAGCAGACCTCCGCTGATCAGCGCGTTGACCAGCGCAACCGGCACATTGACCATGGCAAAGCCGATCGTGGCTGCGGCCCACCAGAGCCCACTCCAGAGCACCACCCCGCGAACACCGAGGCGCACCGCTGTGGTGGTGATGCCGGCGGCCTCGTCTTCCTCGATGTCCTGTACTGCGTCGAAGGTGTGCTTGGCCGCGCTCCATGCCATCAGCGCCACTGCAGCAGCCCAGACCGGACCGGTTCCCAGGGCGAGCGGAACAAAGACCATCGGCAGGGCATAGGCGGCGTTGCTGAGCGAATCAACAAACGGGCGGGCTTTGAACCGTAACGGTGGCGCCGAATAGAAGATGAACACGAATAGATAGAGCGCTATCCATAGGAGTGCATCCCCGGGAAGCGCCCATACGAAGTACGCCAGGAACGGAAGATTGGTCACAAGAACCGCGACCCATATCGAGATAACCTCAGCCGCGCGAATCCGTGCGCCCTCGAGAGACCCCTTACGCGGATTGAGCGCGTCGGTTTCTTGGTCGAAGATGTCATTGACGCCGTAGATGAGCAGGTTGAATGGCAGCGTCAGCCACAGCAGCAGCGCCAATGCATCCCAATGCCACAAGTGACCGGCCAGCCACATTCCCAGGACGGCAGGACCAACAGTATTGATCCACAGCACCGGCCGCGAAATATGAACCATTCGTTGGAAGACAGATTCAGCTCCGGAATGAGTTTTGACGGTGGAGCCCCTTCTGCCTGGGAACGTAGTGGTGCCTGAATGAACTACAGGCCTGTTTTCGCCGGTGGCCTGGCTCTGTGAAGTCCAGTCGCCGACGGCGGCTGAGCCTATGGTCAAGATGCTACGTCAGGTATCGACCGCGACCTGGACTGTTAACTCAGAGCAGGGGCCATTCCGACCAGCGCGTGCCGCTCTGCGAGCTCAGCGAACCGACTTGTGCTGCGCCGCCTGCCGCGCTTGACCTAAGGTCTACCCATGACGAATCTTCAGGGTGCGGTTGTTCTGGTAGTCGGCGCCACCGGCGGGCTCGGCTCGCGGATCGCCGATCAGTTGGAGAGTCACGGGGCCGTTGTTGCCCGGTCCTCGAAGTCTGCTGGGCAGGATCTCCGTGAACCCTCCGTGATTCGAGAGGTGCTCGATGCCACGAAGGCGCAGCACGGACGCCTCGACGGGCTGGTGGTTGCGTCCGGGGTCGTCGCCTTCGGCGCAGCTTCCGAGATTGAACCCGCCACGGTGGAGGAACTGTTCGCTGTGAACACGACCAGTGCGATCCAGCTCATCACCCAGAGCCAGTCCGACCTCGTGGCCTCGGCACAGGACGGCCGGGAGCCCTTCGTGGTGACACTGAGCGGCGTCGTCGCAGAGACCCCGGTCGCCGGACTGGCAGCATATTCGGCGTCGAAGGCCGGGCTCGCGGCCTTCGTCCTCGCAGCGGCGCGCGAGTACCGGCGCGCGGGCATCCGCCTCGTGGATGCCCGCCCAGGCCACACGGGCACCTCGCTGTCCGAGCACCCGATTGCCGGGTCAGCGCCGCGATTCGGAGCGGCGCTGGATCCAGACCACGTTGCCGCGCGGATCATCACGGCGATCGTCGATGGCGAGAAGGACCTGCCCAGCACCGCCTTCTAGTCGCGGCCGAGACGATGAGACTGGGCGTGTGTGCGAACGTCTCTAGAACAGCGGCCAGGGAACCGGTGACATCTCACCGGCCGGAGCCGGAAACACCCCCGCCGAACGCAACCTGGTGCAGCGACCGGCGAGTGCTGCGATCTCCTCGGCGCTGAGCAGCTCGGCCAAATCTTGACCCAGGTCACCGTCAAGCCCACTGCTGACCCGGTCGACGCCCTCGCGTTCCTCGTCGGTCAGGGGGTCTCCAACCCAACCCCAGAGGACCGTGCGCAGCTTGTGGTCACGGTGGAAGGTGAGCCCATGGTCCACGCCGTGCCGGTGGCCGTCGGACATGGCAAGGACGTGGTCACCCTTGCGGTCGGCGTTGTTGACGACGACGTCGAAGAGGGCCATGCGTCGCAGCGCTGACGAGTCCTCGTGGACGAGGGTGACCATCCGTCCCTTCTGGTCCTGTCCCTCGAGCACGTGCTTCCAGCCTGACTCCGGCACGTCGTCCGTGGCGATCAGGTCGACGGCGCTCTGGTCCGGGTCCTGCTCCTGCCAGAGCTGGACCATTCCGTCACCCAGGGGACCATCACGCAGCCAGGTCTGCGGGACCACGCCCCAGCCGAGGGCCTCCGAGACCAGGTAGGCGGCCACCTCTCGGTGCGCCAGAGTGCCGTCGGGGAAGTCCCACAGCGGACTTTCCCCGGCCATCGGCTTGTAGACGACGTTCACCTCGCCGATGCTGCCGAGGAACGTGGCGTTCGAGGCCGTCCTGATGCGTCCGGTGAGCGTCAGTTCCGCGGTCACCAGGTCCGTCGCCGACATCAGCCCTCGGCAGCGGTGCAGGTATGCCCGTCGGCGTCGATGGGGTAGCCGCAGAGCGGGCACGCCGGGCGCCCGGCACCGACGACCTCACGGGTGCGCTTGGCGAACGCGCGGGCGGAGCCTACCGGCATCCGCACCAGCAGCATCTCAGTGTCCTGAGCCTCGTCTTCGGGGGGCGGTGCAACGTCGTCGTCATCTTCGAGGTCGGAGATCGGGTAGGCCTCGATGATCACCTGGGCCGTGGCGGGATCCCAGCCCAGGCTCATCGCGCCGGTGCGGAAGTGCTCCTGGACGGTCTCGAGCTGGTCGTTGTCGACAAGTTCAGGGGGAGTGCTCGTGGGAACGCTGAAGGGGTTCCCCTCCACGGTGATGAGCTGGTCGAGGATCTCGTCGATCTTCTCCGCGAGGAGGGCCGACTGCTGCTTCTCGAGGGCGACGCTCACCAGCTGCGTCCCCGAGCGCACCTGCAGGTAGAACGTGCGCGCCCCGGGGAGGCCGATGGTGCCGACGACGGCCCGATCGGGCCAGTCAAACTCGTGAACACGTGTAGGCATATCAGTATTCTAGGCGCATGTGGTTCAGGGCGTCTGATGCCCTGCGCCGCCGCCCACCGGCGCGTCACCTGCGTGAATGCCCTTCGAGAGCCATGAGAGGTCGCCCGCGTCGGTGTTGGTCGCGTGGACGCTGGGCCTACTGGCGCCGTAGCGCACGATCGACACGGAGGCGGGGCCCACGTTGATCCGCTGAAACAAATCGAGGTGCATACCGAGCGCGTCGGCGAGTATCGACTTGATGATGTCGCCATGGCTGACCGCAGCCCACACGGCCTCGGGCCCATGCTCGGCCTCTATGACTGCATCATGGCGGCGGATCGCCGCCACCGATCGAGCCTGCATCGTGGCCATCGCTTCGCCCTCGGGAAAGACGACGGCGGAGGGTTGCGACTGCACCAGCGGCCACAGCTCCTCGGTGGCGAGTTCGGTGAGCAGCCGGCCCTGCCACGTGCCGTAGTCGGCTTCGATGAGACCGTGTTCCAGCGGCGCGGCGGGCGTGCCCGCTTGTCGGTTGAGGATGTGCGCAGCGGTCTGCTGACAACGCTCGAGCGGGCTCGACACCACCGCGGCCAGGTCAATGGCCGCGAGTCGGTCTCCGGTGAGCCCCGCCTGGTCGCGCCCGATCTGGTCCAGGCTCACGCCCTCGGCCCTGCCGGCCAGCAGCCCGGTCGCGTTTGCTGTGGTGCGGCCGTGCCGCACGAGAAGAACTGTCGCCATCCGTTCAGCCTATCCACCCGGGCTACGGTGCGGGGGGAGTCGAGTGTGCCTCCCCCCTCCCACGGCATGTCTGTCCAGCAGGTTGGGTACGCTGGTAGTGGTGGCTCGCGCCACCGATAGCGCTTCCACGTGACGACCACGTGAATCATCGCGGAGAGGCCTGAGCGTTTCAGGACATGTCCAGATGGGGTGCGGCGCACCGATGCGCCAACTTCATTCCGCCGATGCCCGGCATCGGCTGGCGAAAGGACATGACATGTCTTCGAAAGACGAGAAGAATCTCTCTCAGGTGATCGAGAAGATCTCGAAGATGGATGAGCCGCGACGGTCGGTGATGCAGCAGGTGCATGACATCATCATGACCGCGGAACCTACCCTGAAGCCTCGGATCTGGTACGGGATGCCCGCCTATGCGAAGGCGGCCAGCTCCCCGGCGTTGGTGACGCTGCGCAACGATGAGCGCTTGAACCTTGCCATCACCGAGAAGCCGGCCTTTCGACCGGCGGGTGGGGTGGACGGTGCCCTGATGCCGGCCGCGTGGTATTTCGAGTCCGTGGACGAGTACACCGCGAGACGGATCGCCGAGATCGTTCATTCGGTAGTCGACTGAGCCAAGGGGCCCTAGGTGGGGTGCGGGCCGGGTTCCGGCGCCGCTGGAGCCCGGCCCACCACCGGATACTCGCCCAGCGGAGTCGAGGCGTTGCCGTGTCCGGGTTCGACGGGTGCACCTTTGAAGGCTCGACCGGGAGTCAGCTCGGGGCATGCTCATCGCCACTGTCGCCGAGCGATTCTGCGGTTATCTCTGCGACAGGGCACGCCCTAGAGTCGGCAGATGAAGTCCATATCCAAGCCTCTTACTGACGTCACGCGGGGACGAATCGTCACGGCCTGGGCGAATGCGCTCGGGGTGCCTCCCGACGACATCCGTCAAGACGAGTGGGTCTTCGTCGAACGGGCGGACCTGAGCGCCGTCGTGGTCGTGCGGGTCGACGGTGTCGGTCTTGTGGCTGCGCCCGCGATGATTCTTGACCAGCTGCGTGACGTCTCCCGAGAGGTGCTCCTCGATGCGGACGCACTCGCCAGCATGCTTCCTGACGCTGACCCCATCGGCAGCGCCGATCTGCTCTTCGCCGAGCGCAGTCCTCGATCCAGCCCATCTAGCGTCATCGCCGCACGGCCGCTGAACCTGGCCACCATGCGGGCTGGCGTCAGTGCAGCGGAGTGGGATGAGAGTGGCATCGAGGAGACTGAACGCCAATGGGTCGCGCTGGATCCGGCGGGCGATCCTGCTGCGGTCGCGGGATTCTCTCGTTGGCGTTCCGAGCTTGCCCAGATGGGGGTCCTGGCTGCTCCGCAGTACCGAGGCGCAGGCCTCGGCTACGCCGCTGCAGCGGCTGCGACAGATGCGGCTCTCGGGGCGGGGCTGATCGCGCAGTGGCGAAGCCGTCAGGGAAACCAGGCGTCCCGAGGGCTGGCGCAACGCTTGGGATACACCCAGCTCGGTGTCCAAGCGGCCGTCGCACTCAACGGCTAGCGGCCGTTGATCACCGTGCACGGTGAGCCTGCGACGTTCCCTTCTTGTACGACCTCCTGGATTCAGCTTCAGAGCGGTCTACTCCTCTTCATCAGGGAACACCATGGGCTCACCTCTGACGTTGCGCGAGGCGATTGAAGTGTTGCCACCACCGAAGTGTGCAGTGATAGTCGTCTGCGTAGCCTGGTCGTTCCAGCTGGTCCTTGGCCGGAGGTAGTTCAGGATGTGACGTCGACATCTTCAAGACCCGCGGCGAGACGATATACCGCCTCACACATAGGGGGTCCACTTCCCGCGCGGTAAGAGGACCCCCTACGTGTTGAGTTCTTCCTACTGAACCGGAACAATCCCGGCGTAGTCCGTCTGATACCCAGTTGTTGGCTGGTGCGGGATCTCATCCCACCGCTCCGGATCCTCCTGCTGGATCTCACCCGTCGCCATTCCGATCAGAAGCTCCTCCAGTGCCAGCACATTCTGCCGGACCGACTTGCCGCGGGCTTTCTGGCCCAGGCTGCCGTCGGAGGTGTTTCCGCTTGTCTCAAGGAAGACGACCGGGTTGCTGTGACCTTCAGGATTCAATCCCTGGTAGTCCAGGCCCAGCATCATCGCTGAGACGACGCCGCCCTTGATATCGATCTCCAGGCCGTTGCCCACCTGGTAGCGATCGATGTTGATAGAGCCGTATTTCGAGAGTTCATCGAAGACATGGACCATCATCTGCCGGGTCAACACGTCGTAGGTGCCATCTGCAAGCCCGGGCAGAGTGGGCCCACCCGGGGCCAGGGAAATGCCGAGGGACAACGTCACGTCATCGCCGGTATCCCATTGCTGCTTCAGGCCCTGGTGGTGGATGTCCACGCCGAAGTCAGGCTTCACCATGGTCCAGTATTCGTAGAACGCCAAGGACTCTTTGGCCGCGAACCCTGCTTCAGTCCAATCACGGTTGAGGTCGATGCGTAGTTCCCGCCCGTTCTCACCGAGCTCTGGGGAACCGGTCAGGTCATCCCAGAGGATCGTCTGGCGGATGTTCGCCTCGGACCCGTCCGGGTTGTACATCGGGATGATGTGGAAGGTGTACTTTTCGCGCAGCAGGTTGTAATCCGGTGAGCCGTTGCTGCCCAAGTCCTTGAGCAGAGTCAGGAGTGACTCCGTGCCGTAGGGCTCGTTGCCGTGGATGCGTCCTTGAAGCCAGACGTCCTCCGGACCCGTCCCCACGGTGGCGACGTACAGATCGCGGCCCTGTTCGGAGGTGTTCACAGACGTGCCGGCCTCGGCGAGCGTGAACGCGTCGACGTTGAAGCGGGATGTGCGCTCAAGCTTCTGCAGCTCTTTCTGCACATCTGTGTAGGTCAAGATGCTGGAGATGTTGGTCTGCCCGTTGGGCGAGGGGAAGTTTGCGCTTGCCATTGCGGGGGCGACGCCGGCTGGTGCAGCGAGCATGAGTGACGCGGCGGTCACGACGGCCGCGAGGCGGCGACGGTGACGACGTACCGGTTTAGTGGACTGCATGTATCTCCTAGGGGTGTTCCCGTGGTGCCACCGCCCGCTGCGGGCTGGTCGCAGCCCCGACCGTCGTTGCCCGGGGCAACCATTACTCTATATGTGATTCACGCCACTATGGAAGAGGGGTTCCAATGTCTGGCATCGGTGTCATGGCGACCCGGCCTCCAGGCTTCTCAGGTCGATTTGTCTAGTTTCAGGCGTAGATCGGGTGAGAGGCGCCGGGTGGCGTGGCTCGAAAGAGGCCGAAGTTGCTGCGCGGTGAACAGTGTCTTCCTGTGTAGATCTATAGAGGGGGTGACTTAGCAGTTCGCTAGATTTTGCAGGCTATTTCGTGAGCTGTTGTCGGCGTCGGTCTTCAGATACGGCTGTCCACCTGGGCTGACCCCGTTTTTTAGATCCAGTCGTTGTGAGAGTCGTCTTGTTGCCCGAGTCCTCGGGCGGGAAGACTGGTCAGATCATGACGAACACC
>NZ_SOAN01000004.1 GCF_004364585.1 Nesterenkonia aurantiaca
GGTGTTCGTCATGATCTGACCAGTCTTCCCGCCCGAGGACTCGGGCAACAAGACGACTCTCACAACGACTGGATCTAAAAAACGGGGTCAGCCCAACATGACCTGGTCGGATCGATGGGCAGAGTCGGGGCCGCGGGAGACAATGCGGCGATGGAGAGCTTCTTCTCGCTGCTTCAAAAGAACGTCCTGGATCGCCGCTCATGGCAGACCCGCGATCAGCTGCGGATCGCGATCGTGACATGGATCGAGCGGACCTATCACCGCCGCCGAAGGCAGAAACGACTCTCGGGATTGACCCCAGTGGAGTACGAAGCAATCATGAACACCGGCGTCGCTCTCGCGGCGTGACTACACCTGTCACCTATCGGTGCGGCAGACCCATCTTCTTCGGCTGACCTTGGCATCCGTCGAAATTGTAGCTACTCGGCGGGAAGCTCTGGACAGCGTTGCCGAAGTTGAAGGACTCCCTCCGACACTGGCGACATATCGCCACTCCGTTTATGAAACCAGCGTTGTTTACGAGTTCTCGCAATTGGCGCGCCAGGATTTTGAAGCACACGACAATACACCTGTATGGGAACGTCCTATCGCGTGGCAAGTGCCTGACGGCAAGTACTGGCGTGCCGGACACATCGACATGTCTCTCTTCTCCGCGAAGCGGAATGTGGAGACCCGGATTGAGTTTGGCAAGGCCAACCCAAGACTGAACTCGAGACCGAGCCCGCGGGATCTGAAGTTAGAAGACGACGCCCGGAAACTGTTCGAGACCCGGCAGGAACACCGGGCCTCCAAGAACGACACACACGACAGTACCGTTAAGAAACGTAGCATCGAGAGCTTCGTTGTGATCTGGGAAGAGCGTGATTCGCGAATCCAGAAAAGTACCGCCAAATTGACCCTGAAGCGTGGGCAGGAGTGGCTCCAGCGTTGTCGTCACCATGCCACGTCGGCCACAACCAAGACGGGCTGCAACGTCGTCCTCGAGGCGGTGGCGGCGTCGACATTGGTGAGCTTCGATTCTTCCGTGCACCGCAGCGCGTATGCGGCAATCTACTCTATAGCCTTGACGGATTGACGGGCTGACGAGCTGACGAGCTGACGAGCTGACGAGCTGACGAGTTGACGAGCCATTGGAGCTTAACTGCTGATGCAGGGTCAATTTTCACATTGAACGAATGCTCGTCCCTACCCGCGGTGTGCAATCCAACCGGACGGTCACGGCGGTGAAAGCCAGGCTCTTTCGGTCGCGTTTTGGGGAATCGCGGCAACAAGTTCGGCAGAAAGAGGTTCGAGGATTCCTCTGGCTAGATGGGAAAATTGGGCTGATACGAGCCGATCGAGCTGGTGCCGCGGTTGGCGAGCTGCATTGCTCCGGACACCCGAACTCTCTTCGCACGATATTCGCGCTCAGGAAGCGGAAGCCGCGGTGAGCGTCTGCAGTCGCCTGTCGATGCCTTCAGCTAGCGCTTGCCTTCCTTCTCCGTTGTTGTGGTATGGCAAAGTGCGGATCGGGCGAAGGTCGAATGGGACGTCATCAAGGGTCTGCGTCACGAGGATCACGTCCCTACCGAGAGTGTGAGCGATGCCAGTCTCATAGAAGACATTCGGGTTCTTACCGCTGAGGTCGGCCACTACGACCCGGGCCCGCCAAATCAGGCTTAGCACGTCGTCCATGATGTGGTCGCGCTCCCAGATGTCGTCCGCGCGGATGCATCGCATGCCGGAGGCCTCCACTCCTTGCCGGATCGCCTCGTAGACGGGCTGGAAGCCGGCGCCGAAGGGCATCATGACGGCGACCAAGTCTGGCTCGATGAACTCGCGCGTCGGGAAGTTCAGCACCTTCGGGCGACGCCGAGCTCCAGACACGTGCTCATCGAGGACGCGGTAAAGATCAACGTCCTTCACTGCCCAATGGGTCCGATGAAATTCCCAGGCCGAGATGTCCAGCGCGTTACCGGCCGCCTCAATCCGTGGACTTGGAATTGGGTCGATTGCTGGGTTCGGGATGAAGGTGTACCGGTAGTTTCGGCCGGAGTGGACGATCTCACTAATCCGACCAATCCGAGCGATCTGCGGCTCCCCGTCGTACCCAGTCTCCGGCATGACGAGCGACGGGAGGTTGAGTAGTCGCTCGGTCCGAATTGGGCCGCGGGTACTGCCGCCATCGGTCGAAGGCGCGACGTACTGACGCACTACGTCGCTGGTGTGCTCCAGCATTCGGTTGGTGTCGGCCTCGCCACCGGTGTAACCCATGAGCAGGTTGTACAAAGGACCGTCCCCCATTGCTCGCGCCAGTCCGTCCAAGAGGAACGAAAGGCGACGTGATCGTTTCCAAAATCAACGCTTAGGCTTTAGACCTTGTAAAACGTCCGTACGCAACGCAACCCGCGCTGACCCTCAGGCTCGTCACCGCCATGATACAGCGACGGGTGGGTGGAGCCGATGCACCGAGTAGGCTGACTACTCCGAATCCGGGTTCGAGCAAACTGCTCGCTTATACCGAAGTCTGACCGCTGCAGCCACACAGAACGCTGTGGCTAAGCAGATGTCTACCCCGGCCCAAAGTCCCCATCAAACTCCACCCCGGGCGGTCAGCTCTCGAGCACAGTATTCCTATGGAGAGTCGTGTTAGCGATAGCTCGCTTGGGGAGTGTCCGAGAAAAGTTCGACGGGTTCTGGCCCGTCGTGGTCAATGACCGACTTCTCACCTCCTCATCCCGACGGCTTGTTATGCGTGGGAGGTCACGAGGGACGCTGCATCCTGCTACCCGGGGCTCTGCGACCTCAGTTGGACGAATCACGAACATGTTGTCTGGGCATTGGACTGCACTCGGACGCGGAACGTTGGGAGTGGCTTGCCCCACATCCTGCCGTTGCACTTGCTTGATGGTCAAAACTGTCCACAGGAGTCCGGCAGAGGCGAACCGAGTTCTCGTTCAGGTCTCTGTCACCGTGAGACTTACGCTGTGGCGTGTTGGTCCCGAACCATCCAATCGTCTGTGACGCTCGTTTCAGACTGGACTTTAACCGGGACTAAAGCGTTCAGGCCACCGGGCGGATCCGACTGCGGCTCGGATCCCAGGCGCTCCCGGCGGCGCAGGCGTCCATGGCCTCGTTGCTGAGCGCGTCGGCGTCGCCGTTGTCCTTGCGCGGGATCCAGGTGTAGCGAACCTGCATCGGCGGCAGGATAGTGGCGGCCTCAGCGGCCAGGCGCTTCATGTCCTCGTGCTTGATCTTCCAGCGCCCGCTCATCTGCTCCACCACGAGCTTTGAGTCCAGCTTGACCTCCACGGAGGCCTGCGGGTCCAGGTCACGGGCCAGCCGCAGACCCTCGATGAGCCCGGTGTACTCGGCGACGTTGTTGCTCGCCTTGCCCAGCGGGGTGGCCTTGGTGGCGAGAATCTGACCCGCCTCGTTGCGGACCAGGGCGCCGGAGCCGGCGATTCCAGGATTGCCGCGGCTTCCGCCGTCGGCCTCGACGAACAGAGTGGTCATGGCTCACGCACCTTCAGGTCAGTACAGGTCTTGAAACAGGGACGTCGGGGCCACGGGCCGGCTCAGTGGCCGGGTGTGAGCACGAAGACCCAGGGGTCGGTGTTGATGCCGCTCACGGCAACTTCCACATCGTAGCCGCGATCGGTCAGCGCCCGGTGGAGCGCCTGGGCCGCGGTGGGCAGCCAGAGCCATTCCGAGGCGAAGTGTGAGACATCGATCAGACCCGGGCGTCCCCCCACGGCCGCCTCCCGGGCCTCTGAGGCCGGATGATGCCGCAGATCCGCGGTGAGGAAGACATCGGCCCCTGCCTCGGCAGCCGCGGACAGCATGGAGTCCCCCGCCCCGCCGCACAGCGCCACGCGCTGGACAAGGCCGTCCCGGTCACCGGCAACCCGCACGCCGCCCGCCACGGCAGGCAGCACGGAGAACACCCGTGCGGCGAAGTCCCCGAGCGTCATAGGCTCGGTGAGCATGCCGATCCGGCCGAGGCCCTCCTGAACCAGTCCTTCTGCGGCAGGAGCCAGCGGCGCGGTGTCCTCGAGCCCCAGCGCACCGGCGAGGACATCATTGACCCCGCCGATCGCGGAATCCCCATTGGTATGAGCAGTCAGCAAGGCGCATCCCGACTCGATCAGCCGGTGCACCATCTCGCCCTTGAACTGTCCCGCCTCCACCGAGGTGACCCCGCGCAGCAGCAGCGGGTGATGGGTGATCAGCAGATCTGTCCCGGAGCTCGCCGCCTCCTCGATGACCGCGCGGACCGGGTCCACGGCGAAGTGGATCCGGCGCACCGGTGCCTCGCGCCGCCCGGTGACCAGCCCGACGGCGTCCCAGGACTCGGCCAGGGAGCGCGGCCAGAGCTCCTCGGCGGCATCGAGCACCTCATCGAGGGTCGGGACCTGGGAATCGGTGGTGGTCTCATTCGGACGCGGAGCGGGGCTGGGCGACATATCTCTTTTCTACAGGCCACAGATCAGGAATACAGTCCGGGACACGGACGGTTGTGTTGGGCATGGACAATTCTCTCAAGACCGTGGTGCTCGCGGCCGGCTGCTTCTGGTGCCTGGATTCCCTCGCACGCCGACTCCGCGGAGTGCATCACGTGCGCAGCGTCTACACCGGCGGCTCCGGTCCCGCCATCTATGAAGCCGTGGCCTCCGGCGGCACCGGACACGCAGAAGCCGTTGAGATCGGTTACGACCCCAACGTGCTCCCGGACCAGGTGCTCTACAACGTGTTCTTCTCCAGCCACGACCCGACCACCCTGAACCGGCAGGGCTACGACGTCGGCACCCAGTACCGCTCGTCCATGTTCTACACCGATGAGGCACAGCACGATGAGTTCGCCGCCGCGATCGCCCACGCGCAGAACTCCTTCAACCGGCCCATCGTCACCACCCTGGAACCGCTGGGACGGGTCTTCGAGGCCGAGGAGGTCCATCAGGACTTCCACTCGCGCCGTCCCGATGTCGGATACTGTCAGGTCATCATCGATCCCAAGGTCGCAAAGCTCCGCAGAGACTATGCTTCATGGTTGAAACCCGAGGAAGAAAGGTCCACACACTGACATGGCCAAGATTCTTGACAACATCACCCAGGCAGTCGGCAACACCCCCCTGGTCCGGCTGAACCGGCTGGGTGCGGACCTTCCGGGCAACATCGCGATGAAGCTGGAGTTCTACTCCCCCGCCGGCTCGATCAAGGACCGCATCGGCGCCGCCATCGTCGACGCCGCGGAAGAGTCCGGAATGCTCAAGCCCGGCGGGACCATCGTGGAGGGCACCTCGGGCAACACCGGGATCGCGCTGGCCATGGTGGGTGCCGCCCGCGGCTACCGCGTGGTCCTGACCATGCCGGAGACCATGTCCACCGAGCGTCGCGTGATGCTGCGCGCCTACGGCGCCGAGATCGTGCTGACCCCCGGAGCTGAGGGCATGCGCGGCGCGGTGGAGCGCGCCAAGGCCATCGTGGCCGAGACCGAGAACTCCATCTGGGCCCGGCAGTTCGCCAACGAGGCCAACCCCGCCACGCACTACCGGACCACCGGTGAAGAGGTCTGGCGCGACACCGACGGCGAGGTCGACATCTTCATCGCCGGCATCGGCACCGGCGGCACCATCACCGGTGCCGGGCGCCGACTCAAGGAATACAAGCCCAGCATCCACCTGGTCGCTGTGGAACCCGAAGACTCCCCGATCCTCTCCGGCGGCACCGCCGGTCCGCACAAGATCCAGGGCATCGGGCCGAACTTCATTCCCGACATCCTGGACCAGGAGATCTACGACGAGGTCTACCAGGCCAACCTCGAGAAGGCCGTGAGCTGCGCCCGCGACCTCGGCACCCAGGAGGGCATCCTCGGCGGCATCTCCACCGGAGCCAACGTCGCCGCCGCACTGGAACTGGCCTCCCGCGAGGAGAACCGCGACAAGCTCATCGTGACCTTCGCCTGTGACTTCGGAGAGCGCTACATCTCCACCCTGCTCTACGAAGACATCCGCGGCTGATCCGCCCACCAGCCGTGAAGTTCGATCCCTGTGAAAGGTTGGTTCCCCCTTGGGACCTCTGAAGCGTCTGCGCGAGGACATCAAGGCCGCGCGTGAACATGATCCGGCCTCGCGCAGCACCGCAGAGGTGGTGCTCGTCTACTCCGGCCTGCACGCGGTCTGGTCCTACCGGGTCGCCCACAAGATGTGGCAACGGCGACCGCTGAAGACCCCGGCCCGCGCGCTGTCCCAGCTGACCCGCGGCCTCACCGGGATCGAGATCCACCCGGGAGCCCAGATCGGGCGTCGTTTCTTCATCGACCACGGCATGGGCGTGGTCATCGGCGAGACCGCCGAGATCGGTGACGACTGCATGCTCTATCAGGGCGTCACCCTCGGTGGACGATCCCTGGAACAGACCAAGCGCCACCCGACCCTGCGCGACGGAGTCGTCGTGGGTGCCGGCGCGAAGGTGATCGGCCCCGTGGAGATCGGCGCCGGCTCAGCCGTGGGCGCCAACGCCGTGGTGGTGAAGTCCTCACCGCCCAACTCGATCCTCACCGGCGTTCCGGCCAAGGCGCGTCAGCGCGGAGTCGCCGAGCGGAAGCCCCACGTCGACCCGGCGGAGTACGCGCTGGACCCGGCCATCTTCATCTAGAGGCTGTGTGCGCTAGCTAGAGCCCGTCCATCGGGAGCCGGTCCTTGCTAGGAGGACGTCCGCTCAGATCCGGTGGCCGCCCGCGAAGCAGCGCATGACCTCGCCGGCCGGGTCCGAACGTGCTGCGGCGAACCCTGTTCCGGCCCAGAGGTTCAACCCGTGCGGGTCTGAGGCGGCACCCGCTGCTCGGCGCAGTCCCGCGCTGAGCTGATGCAGTGCCGGGAACCCCGACGGCGCAGATGCGGTCAGCGCCTCGGTGAGGCTGTTGCGCAGCGCCCGCGCCGGCCGACCTGAGAACGCGGTGGTCATGATGGTCTCTGACACTCCCGGAGGAGCGGCCAGAGCCTGCTGATGTACCGGATGTGTCCCGCTCTCGGGGCAGCGCAGCAGCGCGGTGCCCAGCACCGCGCCCTCCGCACCTGCATGCAGTACGGAGCTGACCCCTTCGGCGTCGGCGATGCCGCCCGCCGCCCAGAGCGGCAGTTCGGTGCGGCCGGAGACAGCCTGAAGCAGCTCGAGGAGATCTATCTCCGCGGGTGGATCCCGCGGAGTCCAGGTCCCGGAGTGGCCCCCAGCTGATGAGGCCTGGACGATCAGCCCGTCGACCCCGGCGCCGGTTGCGCTCACAGCCTCCGCGACAGAGGTCACGGTCTGCAGCACCTTCGCCCCGGTGGCCCGCATCCGTGCGATGTCCAGGGCTGACGGCAGACCGAAGGTCAGGCTGATCAGCGGCACCGGGTTCGCCTCGAGCACCTCGAGCTTCTGCTCCCAGAAGTCCTCCCAGACCTCGCCGGGCGCTGAAGTGACTCCCGCGAGGCTGCTGATCTCCGGCAGCTCCACCTCCGCCGCCCACCCTGCCCCAGCGCGGGCATGGTCGCCCAGCCACTGCTGCAGCTCAGCGCGGTGCCGATCGAGCTCCTCAAGCCCGATCGGGACCGGGTTCGGCACGAAGAGGTTCACCCCGAAGCGCGGCGTGGACTGCTGCACCTGCTGGATCTGCGCCGCCAGGTCCTCGGGCCTCTTGTACCCGGCCGCGAGGAAGCCGACTCCCCCGGCTGCGGCGGCGGCCACGACCAGCTCGGGACGGCTCGGCCCACCGGCCATCGGGGCGGCCACCACGGGAATGGTGGCGCCCACCGAGGCCAGCAGGCCGGTCCTCCTGCTGCTCATCTGCTCAGCCTGCTCATTCGTTCAGCCTGCTCATCTGCTCAGCTCCGTCGCTTCGGAGTCAGTCCGTGGATCCGATCAGGTCAGGCGTCGATCTCGCTGCGGTCCCCGGACCACAGGGTGTGGAAGGTGCCTTCCTTGTCCACGCGCTGATAGGTGTGCGCACCGAAGTAGTCGCGCAGTCCCTGGGTCAGCGCCGCCGGGAGCCGTTCCCGGCGCAGGCTGTCGTAGTAGGACAGCGAGGAGGAGAACACCGGTGCGGGCACGCCGTAGGTCGCGGCGGCCGCGACCACACGGCGCCAGGCCGGGAGGCATTCGTTGATGGCCTCGTTGAACTCTGGTGCCAGCAGCAGATTCTTGGGCTGCTGGTCCCGGGGGGCGTCGTAGGCCTTCATGATGGTGTCCAGCAGGTCGGCCCGGATGATGCAGCCGGCGCGCCAGAGCGAGGCGATGGCCTTGAGGTGCAGCTCCCAGCCGTACTCCTCGCCAGCGGCGACGAGCATGTCCAGGCCCTGGGCGTAGGCGACGAGCTTGGAGGCGTAGAGCGCCTTGCGCACGTCCTCGACGAAGTCCTGACGGTCTTCGGGGCTGCCGTACTTCTCGGTGGCGGAGAGGGTCTCGTCGATGCCGGCATGGAAGGTGGCGTTGGTGACGGCGCGCAGCTCACGCTGCGAGGAGATCGAGCGGGCGAAGACCGACTCGGCGATCGCGGTGACCGGTGAGCCGACCTCCAGGCCGGAGATCGCGGTCCAGCGACCGGTGCCCTTCTGGCCGGCGGAGTCCACGACCACGTCCACCAGCGGACGGCCCGTGGTCTCATCCTCCTGCTCGAGCACCTCGGAGGTGATCTCGATCAGGTAGGAGGCCAGGTCTGTGGTGTTCCATTCGCGGAACACCCCGGCCTGGTCGCGGGGTTCGATGCCTGCCAGTGAGCGCATCAGGTCGAAGGCCTCGCCGATGACCTGCATATCGGCGTATTCGATGCCGTTGTGGACCATCTTGACGTAGTGCCCGGCGCCGTCGGTGCCGACCCAGGCGCAGCAGGGCTCGCCGTTGTACTTCGCGGAGATCTTCTCCAGCATCGGGCCCAGCGAGTCATAGGACTCCTTGGAGCCGCCGGGCATGATCGAGGGGCCGTTGAGCGCGCCCTCTTCGCCGCCGGAGACGCCGACCCCGACGAAGTGCAGGTTCTGCGCGCGCAGGCTCTCTTCCCGGCGTCGGGTCTCTTCGTAGAAGGAGTTGCCGCCGTCGATGATGATGTCGCCCTCGTCCAGCAGCGGGACCAGGTCCGCGATCACGGAGTCCACCGGGGCTCCGGCCTGGACCATGATCAGCACGCGACGGGGGCGCTCCAGAGATTCCACGAGCTCAGCCAGAGTCTCGGTGCGCACGAAGTCGCCGTCGCCTCCGTGGGCCGCCAGAAGGGCGTCCGTGCGGGCGACCGAGCGGTTGTGCAGCGCGACCGTGTAGCCGTTGCGCGCCAGGTTGCGAGCCAGATTGGCTCCCATGACGGCCAGGCCGGTCACTCCGATATGGGCACTCATGCATTCTCCTTCGTCGAGGTCAGTCAGACATTCTCACAGCACAGCATCTTCCCCGTCTGCACTCGCGGACCGCGGTGACGCGGGCCCGGATCACCGTGCACACAGCAGCCGTCCTGGAGGTCGGACATGGGATCCCCGCCGTCGTGAACCTCGGTGTCCCCGGGGCGAGCACTGCAACTCTACCGCTTCGCCTTGCGCACCGGCCCAGGTCAACCCTGAGTCCGCGTGGCCGGCCCGGGCTCAGACGCCCACGCCGACGGTCAGGCGCCCACGCTGACGGGCAGTCGCCCGCAGCGGCGGTCAGTCACCCACGGCGTCGCGGCCGCGCTGCACGATCAGCGGATCGGGCTCCCCGACGATCTCATGGTCCTTGCCCTCGTATTCGAACTGGGCCAGGAAGCACTTGATCGCGTTGAGCCGGGCTCGCTTCTTATCGTTGGACTTGATCGTCATCCACGGCGCATGGTCGGTGTCGGTGCGCAGGAACATCTCTTCCTTGGCCTCGGTATAGGCCTCCCAGCGGTCCAGGGACTCCAGGTCCATCGGTGAGAGCTTCCACTGCCGGACCGGGTCGATCTGGCGGATCGCGAACCGGGTGCGCTGCTCCTGCTGGGTCACCGAGAACCAGAACTTGGTCACGTGGATCCCGGCGTCGACCAGCATCTGCTCGAACTGCGGGGCCTGGCGCATGAAGAGCTCATACTCCTGCTCGGAGGAGAACCCCATCACCCGCTCGACCCCGGCCCGGTTGTACCAGGAACGGTCGAAGAGCACCATCTCCCCTGCGGTGGGCAGATGGTCCACATAGCGCTGGAAGTACCACTGGCCCAGCTCACGGTCTGAGGGCCGGTTCAGCGCGACGACCCGCGCGGTGCGTGGGTTCAGGTGTTCAGTGAACCGCTTGATGGTGCCGCCCTTGCCGGCGGCGTCCCGGCCCTCGAAGACGATCACGTGCTTGAGCCCGTAGTCCTCGGCCCAGTACTGGAACTTCAGCAGCTCCACCTGCAGGTGGTACTTCTCGATCTCGTAGACGTCTCGGGAGAGCCGATTCTCATACGGGTAGTTCTCGTGCCAGGTCTCCACGGCACGGCCCTGCGGGTCGATCAGGTCCGGGTCAGGGGTGTGACCGTCCAAGACCGTGTATCCGCCCTCGCGGAGCTCGTCGATGAACTCACGGAGGTTCTTGCGGGCGGTGCCGTCGACCTGGAAGATCGGGTCATTCATCAGATCAGCCTTTCTCTGGTTGCGGCTGCTGCCAGCTCATCGGATGTCCATGGACACATTGTCGACCGTATCGGCCCGATCTGGAAGCACCGCGGCCTGTTACAGCTGGTTCAGAGCGCGACCTCACCCATCTGGCCGGCGCGGGCGAGCGCGGTGAGCCGGGAGACTGTGCGATGGTATTTCTTCATATAGCCGCCAGACATCATCTCTTCGGTGAACAGCTGATCGAAGGGCTTCCCGGAGGCGACGATCTTGATGTCCTGATCGTAGAGCCGGTCGGCGAGCACCACGAAGCGCAGCGCCAGCGCCTGGGCCTCGATGGTCTCGACATCCTTGAGCACCAGCACATCCATATCTGTGACCAGCTGCCGGTAGCGGCTGGGATGGACCCCGGTGATGTGCTTGGAGAGTGCGTCGAAGTCGTCCACGGCGATCCGCGCCTCGGGGTACTGCTTGGCTGCGAAGTCTTCGATCTCCTCGGAGCCCAGCGGCGCGGGCGCCTCGGGCAGGCCGCGGTGACGGTAGTCCTCGCCGTCGACCTTGACCACGGCGAACTGGTCCGAGAGCACCTGGATCTCGCGCTGGAAGTCGGCCGCGGCGAAGCGGCCCTCGCCCAGCGAGCCGGGCAGCGTGTTCGAGGTCGCGGCGAGCTTGACCCCGGCGTCGGCCAGCTCGCGCATCAACCGGGACATCAGCACGGTGTCCCCCGGGTCGTCGAGCTCGAACTCGTCGATGCAGACCAGCGCGTAGTCGCTGAGCACGTCCACGGTGCGACGGAAGGACAGCGCCCCGACGAGGTTGGTGTACTCCACGAAGGTGCCGAACGCCCGCTGGCCTTCGACCGAGTGGTAGAGCGAGGCCAGCAGGTGGGTCTTGCCCACCCCGAATCCGCCGTCGAGGTAGATCCCGGCGGGCGCCTTGGGGCGGGCCGGTGCCCGTCCGAAGAGCTTGCCGAGGAAGCCGCCGCCGGTCTGGGTTGCGCCCACCGTGGCGGAGAACTCGCGCAGCGCGGTGACCGCCTTCTCCTGCGAGGGATGCGCGGGGTCCGGGATGTAGGTGTCGAAGGAGACCTCCGCGAAGCGGAAGGACGGCCGCAGGCCCTCCAAGAGCTGACCGACTCCGAGCTGAGGGGTCCGCTGGCTCAGCGGAGTGGCGTTTGACGGCATGTGACCCACTCTACCCACGACTGCGTGTTTCACCGGCTGATTCCCTATCCTGGAAGGTGACCCAGTGACGACGGAAGGTTCTGAGCATCATGACCGAAGAAAAAGACTTCTCCCAGTACGCCCACCCCGACGCCCTGGTCTCCACCGACTGGGTGGCCCAGCACCAGGACGACCCGTCCGTGGTGCTGTTGGAATCGAACGAAGATGTGCTGCTCTACGAGACCGGCCACATCCCCGGTGCCCAGAAGATCGACTGGCACACCGATCTCAACGACCCGGTCACCCGCGACTTCCTGGGCCCGGAGCAGTTCGCCGCGTTCGCCTCCGCCAAGGGGATCACCCCTGAGACCACCGTGGTCTTCTACGGGGACAAGTCGAACTGGTGGGCCGCCTACGCCCTCTGGGTCTTCACGCTCTTCGGCCACGAGGACCTGCGCCTGATGGACGGTGGCCGGCAGAAGTGGGCCGCCGAGGGCCGCGAGCTGGTCACCGAGGTGCAGGCCCCGGCCGCGGCGGAATACCCCGCGCCGGCGCAGCGCGATGACTCCACCTTCCGCGCGTTCCGCGAGGATGTCCTCGCCCACTTCGGCAAGCCGATGATCGATGTGCGTTCACCCCTGGAGTACTCCGGTGAGCGCACCCACATGGAGGGCTACGAGCAGGAGGGCGCGCTGCGCGGAGGCCACATCCCCTCGGCCGCCTCGGTCCCGTGGGCCAAGGCCGCCAACGAGGACGGGACCTTCCGCTCCCGCGCCGAGCTGGAGGCGATCTACACCGAACAGGCTGGCCTCGGGGCCGCCGAGGAGGTCATCGCCTACTGCCGGATCGGGGAGCGCTCCTCGCACACCTGGTTCGTGCTGCAGCACCTGCTCGGCTACGACAACGTCCGCAACTACGACGGCTCCTGGACCGAGTGGGGCAACGCGGTCCGGCTGCCGATCGCCACCGGCGATCAGCCCGGTGCGGTGCCCGGCGCATGAGCCAGACCCCGAACTCGACGCTGCCCGCGCAGCTGACCGAGGTCATCGAGGAGTTCGCCGAGCTGGAAGATCGGCAGAAGCTGGAACTGCTGCTTGAGTTCTCCCGCGAGCTGCCGGAGCTGCCCGAGCGCTACCTCAACAGCTACGACCAGATGGAGGAGGTGGTGGAGTGTCAGTCCCCGCTGTTTCTGACTCTGGAGTACGACGACGCCGCCGGGACCGCCGCGATCTTCTTCGCCGCTCCCCCGGAGGCGCCCACCACACGGGGCTTCGCGGCGATCCTGCATGAGGGGCTGAGCGGTCTGCGCTTCGAGGAGATCCTCGCGGTGCCCGAAGACCTCTCGGAGCGTCTGGGCCTGTCCAAGGCGATCACACCGCTGCGGCTGCGCGGGATGACCGCGATGCTGGGCCGGATCAAGCGGAATATCCGGGCTCACCAGGCCGGGTCTGCCCCGGGGCAGCCCGGCTGAACAGGTCGGTGACCCAGTCGATGACCGTGGCGTCCCAGCGCTGCGGATCGTGGTTCCATTCCTTGACGTGGCGGGCCTGGGCGAAGGAGACATAGGTGACCTTCGGGTTCTTCCGGGCGAGATCCCGGGAGGGCCCGTAGGGCACGATGTTGTCATCGACGCTGTGCATGATCAGCACGTGGTCGCGCAGCTGCTCGGCCCGGTCGATCCAGTTCATCGCCTGCAGGTCCACCGGAGCGGCGAGCCCGGTGACCCTGCGGCCGCCCGGGTTGGAGATGAACCACTGGCCCAGTCGGCCCACCGCGTCGGGGATCCGGTTGGCCTTGGCCTGGTGGGCGAGCACGTCCATCCAATCGATCACCGGGCCGGTGAGCACCAGGCCCCGGATATAGGCGGCGTAGCGTGACCGGTCGGCGGTCTGCAGGCTGATCGCCCCGCCCATGGACCAGCCGAAGAGCAGGATGTCCTGCGCCCCGCGCTCCAGGGCGAACTCGATGCCGGCCTCGACGTCCTCCCATTCGGTGACCCCCAGGCCGTAGCGGCCGTCGGCGGCGGCCGGGGCCTCGCCGTCGTTGCGGTAGGAGATCAGCAGCGTCTCGGCGCCCAGCGCCGAGGTGGCCGCCAGCGCCCGGATGCCCTCGGTGCGGTTGCTGCCTCGGCCGTGGACCCCGATGGCCCAGACGTTGCGCCCGGTCAGCGGGCCCTGATGATCTGCGGGCAGGCCCGCGGCCACCGGCTGCGGCGCCACGTGCCAGGCCGGTGAGGGTCCGCCCGGAAGCGTGATGACCACCTCCTCGCTCTCGAAGCCGGCATCGGCCGGGTTCAGGTAGACCACCGAGGTCCACCAGCCGCGCACCGCGGTGCGCAGGTCCCCGCCGTAGACCTTCTGCACCGGACGGGTCACCGTTCCACCCTTGGGCTCCAGCGCGATGATCGGCCCGATCCGCGCCAGGGAGCGGCCGCCGTGGAAGAACAATCCGTAGGTGCCCTCCACCACGGTCTCCGCGGTGATCGGCAGGATCACCTCGTCGCCCTCGGGACCGCGGGTCACCGCGAGGATCTGGAGGTCCTCGGCCCGCTCGCGCACCGGGGTGACCACGGCGCGGGCAAAATAGCCGGCGAGCCCGGAGGCCGCGGCAGCCAGGGTCATCCCGGCTGCGAGCCCGGTGCCCACTCCCAGGGTCGTGGCGCGGATCCATGGGGTGTGCCCCGCGGTGTGCCTCGGGGTGTGCCCCGCCGCTCCGCGCCGAAGCCGTCTGGTCCAGGTGTGTGCCACCCGTGGGACCAGCGCCTTCGCCTGAGTCGCTGCAGCACCGGGTTCATTCAACCGTGACGTCATGCGGCTCAGCTTACGCGGGCGCGCGGAACGTGATGAGATGGGGACATGAGTGAGAACCAGAACACCGGAACCAGCGCCGATGAGTGGCGCGAGAAGCTCACCCCGCAGGAGTTTCAGGTGCTGCGTCAGGGCGGCACCGAACGTGCCTATACCGGGGAGTACTGGGACAACAAGGCGGCGGGAACCTACTCCTGCCGGGCCTGCGGTGCGGCGCTGTTCACCTCCACCGAGAAGTTCGACTCGCGCTGCGGCTGGCCCAGCTTCTTCGAGCCCGCCGGCGACGCGAACATCCGGTATCTCAGTGACACGTCGATGGGTATGGAGCGCACCGAAGTGCGCTGCGGCTCCTGCGACTCCCACCTCGGACACCTCTTCACCGGTGAGGGCTTCGACACCCCCACCGACCAGCGCTATTGCATCAACTCCATCTCCATGGACTTCACCGAAGCCGCTGAGAGCTGAGCGGTGCAAGACACCGAGACTCAGCCCCGGCTGCTGGATGCCTCCTTCGCCTCTGACAACGTCGCCGGGGTCTCCCCCGAGATCCTGCAGGCGCTGAGCCGGGTCAACGCCGACGCGGCGCTGCCCTACGGCGCCGATCCGGTGAGCGCCCAGCTGCGCGAGGTGATCAAGGAGACCTTCGGCGCTCGCGCGGAGATCCTGCCGGTCTTCAACGGCACCGGCGCCAATGTGGTGGCGCTGCAGGCGTTGCTGCCGCGCTGGGGTGCCGCGATCTGCTCCGCCCAGGCCCACGTGAACAACGACGAGGGCGCCGCACCGGAGCGCCTGGGCGCGGTCAAGCTGCTGCCCCGCCCGACCGCGGCCGGGAAGCTCACACCGGCAGACATCTACGCAGAGTCCAAGGCGTTGGGCTTCGTCCACGCCGCGCAGCCGCTGGCCGTCACCCTGACCCAGTCCACCGAGCTCGGCACGGTCTACACCGCGCAGGAGATCGCCGAGGTCGCCGAGGCGGCCCACGCCCAGGGCCTCGGGGTGCACCTGGACGGGGCCCGGATCTCCAATGCGGCCGCCGCTCTGGGATGCTCGCTGGCCGAGATCACCACCGCGGCCGGGGTGGATGTGCTCAGCCTCGGCGGGACCAAGAATGGCGCGATGGCGGCCGAGGCCGTGGTGGTGATCGACCCCGACCGGGTGGCGGGCACCGATTTCATCCAGAAGTTCTCGATGCAGCTGGCCAGCAAGCAGCGCTTCGTCTCGGCGCAGCTGCTGGAGCTCTTCGGCACTGACCTCTGGCGGCGCAACGCGACCCACGCCAATGCACAGGCCGCGAAGCTCGGGGAGGCGCTGGCCCAGGTGCCGGGGGTCACGCTCTCGCGGCCCACCGAGGTCAACGCCACATTCCCGGAGGTGCCGGTCCGGGTGGCCGAAGCGCTCCGCGACCGATACCTGATCCACGTCTGGGACACTGCGGCCAGCGGCGACCCGGTGCTGCGGATCATGTGCTCCTTCCAGACCACCGACGCGCAGATCGAGGCGCTGGTGGAGTGCGCGCGGCGCGCCTAGCACGGCAGGCTGATCGTTGTTCCTAATCTGGGGGCGTGACAGCTTTCGGTCCTATAGGAGGACCCGACCAGCAGAGCGCAGCCGGTGGCTCCTCCCAGCCGCCCCATGGTGCCACCGGCATCGAGGGTCTGCCCGAGGCGTTCCTGTGGGCACTGGGCAGTCTGCGCCACGCCTCCCCGCGACCAGAGGCGCTGGTCCAAGAGGTGCCGGCCCCGTCCAGGCTGGCGCCCTTCGCCGTAGCGCTGCGCGCCGAGGTGCATTCCGACGGCGGCCTCGCCCTGGGCTCCCACCCGGTCACCCGGCTGCACCCGCAGCCCGAGGACACCGAGGTGCTGGCCACCGGTCGCTTCATCCTGCTCCATGACCCGGCAGGCCAGCAGGCCTGGGGCGGGACCTTCCGGGTGGTGATCTATATCCGCGCCGAGCTCGACGCCGAGATGGGCAATGATCCGTTGCTGGCCTCCGTGGCCTGGACCTGGCTCTGTGATTCCCTGGCCCAGCACGGGGTGGAGTACAGTCATGCGGGCGGCACGGCCACCCGGATCCTCTCGGAGAGCTTCGGAAGCATGGAGAACCGGCTGCCGAGCAACGATGTTGAGCTCCGCGCCTCGTGGAGCCCCACCGGACACGGGTTCGGGTCCCACCTGCAGGCGTGGGCCGATATGGTCTGTTCCTTCGCGGGACTTCCGCCGCTGCCCGATGGAGTGATCGCCCTGCCACATATCAGGAGGAGCTGACGCAGTGCCGGAGACCTCGATGGACTCCCCCGACCAGGGGCCGCCGCCGCTGCTGACCGAGCCCGAGGACGGGGTCCCCTTCGTCATCGACACCGACCGGGGCCTGCAGCGCTGCGCCGATGCGCTGGCCGCCGGCACCGGCCCGGTCGCGGTGGACGCCGAACGTGCCTCGGGCTTCC
This sequence comes from Nesterenkonia aurantiaca, assembly GCF_004364585.1. Lineage (GTDB taxonomy): Bacteria > Actinomycetota > Actinomycetes > Actinomycetales > Micrococcaceae > Nesterenkonia > Nesterenkonia aurantiaca. Next base: position 16,967 of record NZ_SOAN01000004.1, read on the forward strand.
GCTACGGACAGCGCGCCTTCCTGGTCCAGCTCAAACGCGAAGGCTCCGGGCTCTGGCTGATCGACCCGGAACCGTTCACCACCCTGGCCCCGGTGCAGGAGGCCCTCGACGGCGTCGAGTGGATCCTGCACGCCGCCAGCCAGGACCTGCCCTGCCTCGCCGAGCTGGGCATGCACCCGCACAGCCTCTTCGACACCGAGCTCGCCGCCCGACTGGGCGGGCTCCCCAGGGTCAGCCTCGGCGCCGTGGTGGAATCCCTGCTCGGGGTCCGCCTGGCCAAGGAACACTCGGCGGCGGACTGGTCGCGGCGTCCGCTGCCGCAGGACTGGCTGCGCTACGCGGCCCTCGACGTGGAGCTGCTGATCCCGCTGCGCGCGAGCCTCACCGAGCTGCTGGACGAGCAGGACAAGCTGGGCTGGGCCGAGCAGGAGTTCGAACACCTGCGCACCCACCGCCCGGTCACGGTCCCGCGCAGCGAACGCTGGCGCAAGGCCACCGGGGTGAACCGGCTGAAGTCCCCGCGCAAGCTCTCGGTGCTGCGCGAGCTCTGGGCCGCCCGGGAGAACATGGCCGAGTCCAAGGACATCGCCCCCGGACATATCCTGCCCGACTCCGCACTGGTCGCCGCGGCCGACGCGGTGCCGCGCACCGTGCCCCAGCTGCTCTCGATCAAGGGCTTCTACGGCAGGGCCGCCAAGCGCGAGGCGCCCAAATGGCTGCGCGCGATCGAATCCGGGACCAAGAGCCCCGAGGCACCGGAGTCCAAGCGCCGTGCCGCCGGCCCGCCACCGCCGCGGACCTGGAAGGACCGCAACCCGCTGGCCTTCCGCCGCTACCGCACCGCCCGGGACTGGTTGAACCACCGCGCCGAGGAGCTCGACCTCATGCCCGAGACCCTGCTGACCCCGGCGGTGCTCAAACAGCTCTGCTGGACCCCGCCGAAGGTCCTGGACCTCGACGGCGTCAGTGCGGCGCTGGCCGAGCTCGGCGCCAGGCCCTGGCAGATCGAGCAGTGCGCCGCCATCGTCACGGTGGCCCTGCTGGACCCGGAGCCGTTGGAGAGCTTCTGAACGCCGAGGCGTGGGTTTCGCCGTTGGTTACTCATGGGTAGGATGTGAGCTGAGACTCACCCCAGGCGCGGTTGCCCCGCGCCGACCCACGTCACGGAGGCAGCACATGACATCAGCGCACCCACCCGAGGTCCCGGCCGAGATCCCCGCAGCGGCCCTGGACTTCTCCCGCTTCGCAGACCTCGCGGAGGCCTTCAGCGATGAGGTCATCACCCACTCCCGCGCCGAGGACGTCGTCCTGCCCGAGGGCGCCGGAACGCTGGTGCTGATCCGCCTGGACAATGACCACCCCAAACGCCCCTCCACCCTGGGCCCGAGCAGCCTGATCCAGTTCGGTGAGGTCCTCGCCGCCGCGCTGCCGCGAGCCCAGGCCGGAGAGATCGCCGGCATCGCGGTGATCGGCAAGCCCGGGGTGCTCGCCGCCGGAGCCGACCTCGGCGCCGCCGAACGCGTGGAGTCTCGGGACCACTCCACCGCGATGGCTGATCTGGGCCATCACGCCTATCGGCTCCTGGAGGACTTCCCGGTGCCCAGCTTCGCGTTCATCAACGGCACCGCGCTGGGCGGCGGACTCGAGATCGCGCTGGCCGCGCAGCATCGCACGGTCTCCACCGCTGCCAAGGGCATCGGTCTGCCCGAGGCGTTCCTGGGCCTGGTTCCAGGCTGGGGCGGGATCTACCGCCTCCCCCGGCTGATCGGCCCCGAGGCCGCCGCAGAGGTCATCTTCAACAACGCGCTGAACAACAACCGCACGCTCACCGGGAACAAGGTCCACGCTCTGGGCATCGCCGATGCGCTCTTCGAGGCGGAGGACTTCGAGGCCGAGAGCCTCGGCTATGCCGCGCGGATCATCAGCGGCGACCCCGCCACCGCGCAGCAGCTCACCGCGCACCGCAGCCACGACTTCTCCGCCGAAGCCTGGGCCCGCGCCGTCGAAGCCGCCGAGCGCACCGTGGCCACCAAGCTCGGCCCCTCGGCGCCGGCTCCGCGCCGCGCGCTGGACCTTTTCACCCAGGTGCCCGAGCGCACCCGGGAGCAGAGCCGGGCCGCCGAGTGCGAGGCGCTGGGCGATCTGATGCTCACCGATGAGTTCCGCAACACCGTCTACGCCTTCCTGAACCTGCTGCAGAAGCGCGCCAAGCGTCCAGCCGGGGTCCCCGCCGTCGAGCCGCGCAGCATCACCAAGGTCGGCGTCGTGGGGGCCGGACTCATGGCCTCGCAGCTGGCCATGGTCTTCGCGGCCCAGCTGCAGGTCCCGGTGGTGCTCACCGACATCGACCAGGCCCGGGTGGACAAGGGGCTGGCCCACATCGCGGCCCAGCTCGAGAAGCAGGCGAGCCGGGGCCGGCTCACCCAGGAGCAGGCCGCAGGACTGCGCGGACTGATCACGGGCTCCACCGACAAGTCCGTCTACGCCGACGCCGACTTCGTCATCGAGGCGGTGTTCGAGGAGATCAACGTGAAGAAGCAGGTCTTCGCCGAGCTGGAGGCGATCGTGCCGGCCGAGACCATCCTGGCGACCAACACCTCCTCGCTCTCGGTCACCGAGATGGCCGCTGACCTGCAGCACCCGGAACGGGTGATCGGCTTCCACTTCTTCAACCCGGTGGCCGCCATGCCGCTGATCGAGATCGCCCGGGCCCCGCAGACCGCCGATGAGCCGATCGCCACGGCCTTCGCCCTCGCCGCGGGGCTGCGCAAGACCCCGGTGCTGACCAGCGACTCCACCGCGTTCGTGGTCAATCGGGTGCTGCTGCGTCTGATGAGTGAGGTGCAGCGGGCCTTCGACGAGGGCACCGATGCCGCCACGGCGGACGCCGCGCTGAAGCCGATCGGGCTCCCGATGAGCCCGTTCACCCTGCTGGCGATGGTGGGCATCCCGGTGGCCCAGCACGTCACCGAATCGCTGCACACCAGCTTCGGGGATCGCTTCCACGTCTCGGCCAACCTGCAGCGTCTCATCGACGCGGGGGTCACCGAGATCTGGAGCACCGACGACGCCGGCCGGCCCTTCATCAAGGACAGCACCCTCGCGCTGATGAGCTTCGGCAGCTCCCCGCGCACCTCCGAGCAGCTGCTGCGCACCGTCGAAGACGCACTGGCCGAGGAGATCGGGATGATGCTCGAGGAGGGCGTCATCGCCTCCCGCCAGGACGTGGATCTATGCATGATCCTGGGCGCCGGCTGGCCGCTGCACCGCGGCGGGATCACTCCCTACCTGGACCAGGTGGGCGCCAGCGAACGGATCAACGGCCGGGCGTTCAACACCCGGGACTGATCCCCCCGTCGGCTTTTGGGCCCAGGCCCTGGTTCAGTTCCCGCACAGCGGGCTGACCCAGGGCCTGGGCCCGGTCCGATTCCTCGTAGACTGGGCACCATGACTTCGCCCTGCTGTGATCGCCGCAGATTCCTGCGCGCCTCGGCCCTGACCGCGGGCTCCGCGGCGCTGCTGAGCGCCTGTGGCGCCGATGAGGCGCCAGATCCTGCCGCGCCGAGTGTCGCCGAGGGCGGCACCTGGACCGAGGTCATGGCGCTTGCCGAGCTTCAGGTGGGGGCGAGCAGCACCGCGGAGGTCGGAGAGACCCAGCTGCTGCTGCACCGCAGCGCCGAGACCACGGTCCATGCGTTCTCGGCGGTCTGCACCCATGAGGGCTGCGCGGTGGGCACCGAGCCGGAACGCTTCGCCTGCCCCTGTCACGGCTCGATCTTCAACCTGGAGACCGGCGCCGCCGAGGGCGGACCGGCGCGCGAGCCGCTGACCCGCTACCCCGCGGAGATCGACGGAGACTCCATCCGGGTCCGGGCCTGAGGAAGGCTCAGCCGACGCGCAGCTCGATCTTCGAGGCCGGCACATCTCCGGCGCGGACCGCGGCCTTCACCGCCTCACGGGCCTTGCCCTGGTGCAGCGTCTGGATCCGCATCACCGAGGCATGGCCGCCTCTGTGCGGTTCGATCACCGGGTCGCTGAGCAGGCCCAGGCCGCGCCAGGCGAGGGTGGCGAGCACCTCTCGGTGCACCGCCCCGACGTTGCGCTGCTCCGAGGCGCTGGGGTGCTCACCCTTGAGCGGGTAGAGCAGCCGCAGTTCGATCTGGTCATCAGGGGCAGGTTCGGCGAAGCCATCTTCCCGGCACTGGGCGGTGAAGCTCTCGAGCAGCTGCTCGGCCTCCGGTGCGCTGACCTTCTCGGAGGTGAGCTTGCCGTTGGCGCCCAGCGCACCGTGGTGGATCACGAACTCTCCGGTCGCTTCGTCGTACCAGGCTTCGCGGTAGATCCAGGCCTGCTCGTCGCGGCGGTAGAGAGTGATCAATGTCAGACCTTTCGGGTACGGAGACTGGGGATCTGGCCGGTGGGGACCGGTTCACCGGGCAGCGGACGGGCGTAGGGCACCTTGGTGCCGAGTACCTGTCCGACGGCGTCCTGGGTGATCTTCTGGGCGGTGAGGCCCACTCGTTCGAGAACCTCGCCACGGGTGCCGTGGGCGAGGAACTCCACCGGGAGTCCCACCTCGTTGAGGCCGGTGTCCACGCCGGCCTCGCGCATGCTCTGACGGATGCGTGAGCCGACGCCGCCGGCCTTGACGCCGTCCTCGATGCAGATGACGGTGCGATGCCGCGCGGCCAGGGAGATCACCGAGTCCGGCACCGGGAGCACCCAGCGCGGGTCTACCACGGTGGCGCTGATCCCTTGATCCGCGAGCCGCTGCGCGACGTCGAGGGAGAGCTCGGCCATGGTGCCCACGGAGACGATGAGCACGTCGTGGGCGTAGGGCTTCTGCGCCTCGGAGGTCGCTGCGGAGCTCGCCTCAGAGGTCGCCGCGGAGCTCCACAGCACGTCCACGCCGTCCTCGAGGCGTTCGAGCGCGTCGATCTCACCGTTGACCGAGCCCTTGGAGAAGCGCAGCACGGTCGGGGCGTCGTCCACGGCCACGGCCTCGCGCAGCTCCTCGCGCAGCCGGGTGGAGTCTCGTGGGGCCGCGATCCGCAGCCCCGGGACGATCTGCAGCAGCGAGAGGTCCCACATGCCGTGGTGGCTGGGGCCGTCAGGTCCGGTGACGCCAGCGCGGTCCAGGACCACGGTGACCCCGGCGCGGTGCAGCGCGACATCCATCAGCAGCTGGTCGAAGGCCCGGTTGAGGAAGGTCGCGTAGATCGCGACCACCGGGTGCAGTCCGCCGAAGGCGAGCCCGGCGGCGGAGGTCAGCGCGTGCTGTTCGGCGATGCCGACGTCGAAGACCCGCTCCGGGTGCTTCTGCGCGAAGCTGCGCAGCCCCACCGGGATCATCATGGCCCCGGTGAGCGCGACGATGTCCTCCCGCTCATCGGCGATGGCAGTGATCTCCTCTTCGAACACCGAGGTCCAGGAGCGGGCGCCGCCGCGGTGCACCGGCTCCCCGGTCTCCGGGTCGATGACGCCCACGGCGTGGAACTGGTCGTTCTCATCGGCGCGGGCCGGGGCGTATCCCTTGCCCTTCTCGGTCAGCGCATGCACGATCACCGGTCCGCCGTAGTTCTTGGCGTCGGTGAGCGCCTCCTCCATGGCACGCTGGTCGTGGCCGTCCACCGGCCCGATGTACTTCATGCCGAGGTCCTCGAAGAGTCCCTGGGGCGCCCAGAAGTCCTTGGCGCCCTTCTTTGCCGCGTGCAGGCTGCGGTAGACCATCTGGCCCATCGGTCCGCCGTTCTGCAGCTTCTGCTTGGTGCCGTCCATGATGTTCTCGTAGGTGCGGTGGGTACGGACCTTGTCCAGGAAGTTCCGCCGCAGCCGCCCGAGCTGCTCGGCCAGCCCCCCGACGGTGGGCGCGTAGGAGCGGCCGTTGTCGTTGACCACGATGATCACGCGGCGGTCCTTGTCGGCGGCGATGTTGTTCAGCGCCTCCCAGGCCATGCCGCCGGTGAGCGCGCCGTCGCCGATCACCGGGATCACACAGCGATCGGATTCCCCGGCGAGCACGCGGGCCTTGGAGATGCCGTCCGCCCAGGAAAGCGAGGAGGAGGCGTGGGAGGACTCCACGATGTCATGCACCGATTCGGCCCGATCCGGGTAGCCGGCGATGCCGCCGGTCTGGCGCAGCGTGGAGAAGTCCTGACGCCCGGTGACCAGCTTGTGCACATAGGACTGGTGGCCGGTGTCGAAGATGATGGAGTCGCGCGGGGAGTCGAAGACCCGGTGGATCGCCAGGGTCAGTTCGACCACCCCGAGGTTGGGCCCCATGTGTCCGCCGGTCTTGGAGACATTGGCGATGAGGAACTGCCGGATCTCCGCCGACAGCCGCTCCATCTGCTCGTCGCTGAGCTTGGACAGCTCCTGCGGAGACGTGATTGTCTGCAGAATACTCATTGCAGGAGTCTACCTCTCACGGCCTGCACGGGCGGACTTTGACGGGGCCCTGACACGTTTGACGACATGTTCCGCAGACCGAAGGAGGGGCGCCCGATCCGAAGATCGAAGCGCCCCTCCTCTTATTCACCGACCGCAGCCGCTCAGCGGCTTGGGCTCAGGCTGTCTACTTCTTCACCAGCTGACGCAGCACGTACTGCAGGATGCCGCCGTTGCGGTAGTAGTCGGCCTCGCCCGGGGTGTCGATGCGCAGCACGGCGTCGAAGCTGACCTCGGCGCCGTCCTCCTTCACCGCGGTGACCTTCAGCGTCTTCGGGGTGGTGCCGTTGTTCAGCTCGGTCACACCCGAGATGGAGAAGGTCTCCAGGCCGGTCAGGCCGAGCGTGTCGGCCGACTCGCCCTCGGGGAACTGCAGCGGCAGCACGCCCATCCCGATCAGGTTTGAGCGGTGGATCCGCTCGAAGGACTGCGTGATGACCGCGCGGACGCCCAGCAGGCTGGTGCCCTTGGCCGCCCAGTCACGTGAGGATCCGGAGCCGTATTCCTTGCCGCCGAGGACCACCAGCGGAGTGCCGGCCGCCTGGTAGTTGACAGCCGCGTCGTAGACCGCTGCCTGCGGACCGCCCTCCTGGGTGAAGTCGCGGGTGTAGCCGCCCTCCACGCCGTCGAGCAGCTCGTTCTTGATCCGGATGTTGGCGAAGGTGCCGCGGATCATGACCTCGTGGTTGCCACGCCGGGAGCCGTAGGAGTTGAAGTCCTTCCGGGCCACGCCGTTCTCCAGCAGGTAGCGACCGGCCGGGGTGTCGGACTTGAAGGAGCCCGCCGGGGAGATGTGGTCGGTGGTGACCGAGTCGCCCAGCTTCAGCAGCACCCGGGCACCCTCGATGTCGGTGACATCCGAAGGCTCGAGCTTCATGCCTTCGAAGTACGGGGGCTTCCGCACGTAGGTGGAGTCCTGGTCCCAGGCGAAGGTGGAGCCCTCAGGGGTCTCCAGCTCCTGCCAGCGGTGATCGCCGTCGAAGACCGTGGCGTACTTGGAGGTGAACATCTCGGTGTCGATGGATGCGTCGATGATCTCCTGAACCTCCACCGGGTCCGGCCAGATGTCGGCGAGGAAGATCGCCTTGCCGGCCTCATCGTGGCCCAGGGGCTCGTTCTCGAAGTCGAAGTCCATGGAACCGGCCAGGGCGTAGGCGACCACCAGCGGCGGGGAGGCCAGGTAGTTCATCTTCACGTCCGGGTTGATCCGGCCCTCGAAGTTGCGGTTGCCCGAGAGCACCGAGGTCACTGCGAGGTCCTGCTCCTGGATCTTCTGTGAGATCTCCTCCTCCAGCGGACCGGAGTTGCCGATGCAGGTGGTGCAGCCGTAGCCGACCAGGTAGAAGCCGATCTTCTCGAGGTATTCGGTCAGGCCCGACTTGTCGTAGTAGTCGGTGACCACCTTGGAGCCTGGCGCCAGCGAGGTCTTGACCCAGGGCTTGCTGGCCAGTCCCTTCTCGGAGGCGTTGCGGGCCAGCACGCCGGCCGCCATCATCACGTTGGGGTTCGAGGTGTTGGTGCAGGAGGTGATCGAGGCGATCGAGACGGCGCCGTGATCGAGGTGGAACTCGCGACCGTCGGGCATGGTGACCGGGGTCGGGTTCGAGGGGCGGCCATCCACCGGGGCACCGGAGGTGTCGCGGGGCTTATCGGCCGCGGACTGCTCATCGGTGGCATCGTGGGCGGGCGCGTCGGAGGCTGGGAAGGACTCCTCGGAGGCGTCATCGACGGCTCCGTTGGTGACCGCGCCGTCCTTGGCGTAGTTGTGGATGTCCTTGCGGAACTGCTCCTTGGCGTCGGTGAGCTCGATCCGGTCCTGCGGGCGCTTCGGGCCGGCGATGGAGGGCACCACGGTGGAGAGGTCCAGCTCGAGGAACTCCGAGAAGCGCAGCTCCCGGGAGGGGTCGTGCCACATGCCCTGTTCCTTGGCGTAGGCCTCGACCAGCTTCAGCTGCTCCTCGGTGCGTCCGGTCAGCCGCAGGTAGCCCATGGTGACCTCATCGATCGGGAACATCGCCGCGGTGGAGCCGAACTCCGGGGACATGTTGCCGATGGTGGCGCGGTTGGCCAGCGGCACGGCCGCGACGCCTTCGCCGTAGAACTCCACGAACTTGCCCACCACACCGTGCTGGCGCAGCATCTGGGTGATGGTGAGCACCACGTCGGTGGCGGTGGCACCGGCGGGGATGGACCCGCTGAGCTTGAAGCCGACCACCCGCGGGATGAGCATGGAGATCGGCTGGCCGAGCATCGCTGCCTCGGCCTCGATGCCGCCCACGCCCCAGCCGAGCACGCCCAGGCCGTTCTCCATGGTGGTGTGCGAATCGGTGCCGACACAGGTGTCCGGGTAGGCGCGCAGGGTGCCCTCGACCTCGCGGGTCATCACCGTGCGGGCCAGGTTCTCGATGTTGACCTGGTGCACGATGCCCATCCCCGGAGGAACGACCTTGAAGTCGTCGAACGCGGTCTGGCCCCAGCGCAGGAACTGGTAGCGCTCGCCGTTGCGCTGGTACTCCATGTCCATATTGCGTTCCATGGCGTCGGCGTTGCCGAAGGAATCGATCTGGACGGAGTGATCGATCACCATCTCGGCGGGAGCCAGCGGGTTGATCTGCTCGGGCTTGCCGCCGAGCTCCTTGACCGCTTCGCGCATGGTCGCCAGGTCCACCACGCAGGGCACACCGGTGAAGTCCTGCATCAGGACTCGGGCGGGGGTGAACTGGATCTCGGTGTCCGGCTGCGCGTTCTCGTCCCACTGCGCCAGCGCCTTGATGTGATCGGCGGTGACGTTGGCACCATCTTCGGTGCGCAGGAGGTTCTCGAGCAGGACCTTCAGGCTGTAGGGCAGGGAGTCGTATCCCTCCACAGCGTTGAGTCGGAAGATTTCGTAGTCGGTGCCGTCGACGTTGAGGACGCCTTTGGCCCCATAGCTGTCCGCATTATTCACTCGGGACTCCTTGTTAGTTGCCAGTCGTGCCAGCCCGCGCAGATGAAAAGCCGGGCCGATGGATCGATGTTCAGTCTACTCTTTCAGATTTCTTGAGACGCCCGTCATGGGGCTTCTGGCGCGCCGTTCACCTGCGACGCGGTGCGCGGAACAACGCCACTGATTCCATATGGTGGGTGTTGGGATAGAGATCGAAGACCTTCAGGTCCGCCAGCTCCCAGCCCCGGCCCAGCAGCGACTTGGCGTCCCGGGCGAAGGAGGAGGGCTCGCAGGAGACGTAGAGGACCTCGCGCGCCCCGGCGGCGTCGATCCCGGCGATCACGCGCTCCCCGGCTCCGGTGCGCGGGGGATCCAGCAGGATCAGCTCGCGCTGGGTGAGCCGCTTGAGGACCGCTTCCACCGGCGCCTGGAGCACCTCCACCTGGGGGGTCTGCGCGAAGAGCTGTGCCGCGCTGGCGCTGGAGCCGGGCGCGCCCTCGACGCTGAGCACCGATCCCTCGGTGCCCGCGAGCTGGGCGGCCCAGGCGGTGAAGAGTCCCGCACCGGCATAGAGGTCTGCCACGGAGGCGCCCTGCGGCACCTGGGTCATCGTGTTCACCGCCTCGATGAGGCAGGACGGGGCATTGCGGTGGATCTGCCAGAAGTCCTCGGGCTGGATCTCCACCGTGGTGAGCCTCGGCGGAGCCGCGTCGGTGCCTGCCGCGGTGAGCGCCGGCAGCGGCAGCGGGAGCGGTTCGGTGATGGTGCGGGAGCCGGCGAGCACGGTGTAGCTGATCCGCTCCGGGCGCGGCGCGGACTGGTTCGCGGCGCGCGAGCCCGGACCGGAGCGCTGGGTGCGGCCTTGGCGTGCGGCGCTACGGGCGCCGCCGCGACCACGACTCGGTGCCGGTTCCGGCTGCGAGGTGGCCAAGACGATATTGGCGACCTCGGGCGCACGCTGGTGCAGCTGCAGCAGCCGCTCGGTGAGCGCCTCCTGCTCGGGCGCAGGCAGCCCGGCCCGGGTGTGCACCACGAGCGTGACCTGCGCGCCGGCGCCGGCGGCCACCGCGTCAACGCGTTCGGCGCCCTTGAAGCTGTAGCCGAAGATCCCGCTCTCGTGGATCGAGGAGACCGCGAGCGGCATCCCGCGCAGTTCGATGAGCTCGTTGCTGCGGTGCGGCTTCATGCTCAAAACACCCTCGGCCCCGACGGCGAAGCTCGCCCGGGTCCGCCAGTGCAGCCCGTGATACGGCCCGTCGGAGAGCACATCGTGGACGTGGACCTCCCCGTCCCCGGAGGCCAGCGGCAGTCGCTGATCGTGGATCGAGAATCCGCCGATCCGCTGCATGGTGTCGCGGAAGACCTGACCCTTGAGTCGACGCTGGTGCTGGTCGGTGATGTGACCGAACTCCGCGCCGCCCACCGGAAGCCGGTCGTTCTCATGGGCGCGCAGCGAATCGGCAAGCTTCCAGATGTGTCGGCGCCGGTAGTCGGAGGCGTTGAGCACCTCGACGACGTCGGCCCGCCAGTATTTCGCACCGGGCTCTCCCTCGGTGACCCGGGCCCGCACGGTCTCCCCGGGGATGGCGTGGCGCACGAAGACGACACGACCCTCGTGGCGGGCCACGCAGTGGCCACCGTGGGCCATCGGGCCGATGTCCAGCGTCAGGGTCTGCGTCATCGCAGAATCACCCTCTCTCGTCTTGGTCGGGCGCTGCGGCGGGCTTCTCGGCTGAGAGCTCGAGCGGGCTCTGCGCGGGTCGTGAGATCAACCAGCCCACCCACAGGGCCAGAGCGTAGAGCGGGATGCCCATGACCAGGCGGGCGGTGCCGAGCCCGGCCACGTCGTCGGCCAGGTAGAGCGGCACCTGGATGATCAGGCGCAGCGCCGGCACGGCGAGCAGCAGCCAGGTGGCCAGGGAATATCGACGGCGGCGCACCGGATCCCTGCGCCAGTCCAGACCTTCCCCGCGCACGATGCCGAAGAGCAGGCCGAGGAACGGCCACTTGACCAGGATCGAGACCAGGAACGCCAGCAGATAGCCGGCGTTGATCAGAAAGCCCCAGGCATAGAAGTCGCGAGCGTCCCCGGTCCGGTAGGCGACCAGGGCGCAGATCAGGATGCCGGCGAGTCCCGCCAGGGACTGCACCAGGGAGCCCTTCTGCACCAGCCGCAGCACCGCGAATCCGACGCCGATCGCCACCGAGATGATCAGCGCGGTCATCAGGTCCTCGGTGACCAGGAACGCGATCAGGAACGCGGCGGCGGGCAGCGAGGACTCCACGAGTCCGCGCACCCCTCCCACCGAGGCCAGCACATCGATCGAGCCGTCCTCGCCCGTGCGCACCCGCGACCCGGCCGCGGTGGAGAACTGCGCCGCGGCATGGGGACCGGAGTCCGGCCGCGGGTCCTGCACCGGGTCTTGAACGGAGTCCTGCTTCGGGTCCTGCTCTGGGCGTGGCTGGGCTGGGTCAGCGGACATCGCTCACCGGAGCCGCGGCGGGGTTGGGGCCGGGGGAATCATCGCGGCGCTGCGCTCGATTGCGCGGGACCACCACCCGCTTCGCCCCCTCGGGAGGCTGCAGCCGCAGCAGCTCGCGCGGAGGCAGCGGGTCGTCACCGCGGACCACGACGATCTTGGCGAACAGGTCCTCGACCGCACGGGCCGCCGATGCGTCGATGGCGCCGCGGCCACCGACCACCCCGCGCAGGAACCAGCGGGGACCCTCGAAGCCGATGAAGCGGGCCACGCGCCAGCCCTTGCGGCCGTCCTGCAGCACGGTGGGCACGCGTGCCGCGAGCTCCTTGCCGAAACGACCGTCGACCCGCTTGACCTTGCCGCTCTGCTTCATCACCGACTCTTCGATCTGATCCAGCACCTCACCCCAGGTCCCCCCGGACTTCGGGGCGGAGAAGGGCTGGACCTGAATGCTCGCCTGGTCGACCATGATGGTCAGCGCGACCACGCGCTTGGTCTTCTGGTCGATGTCCAGCCGGACCTGCTGGTTCTTCGCGGCCGGGACCAGCAGCGCACCGAAGTCCAGGTAGCCCTTCTTGGACTCCAGCTCACGGGAGTCCCGCGGCACTGCCAGCGGGGTGGCCTCGGTGACCGGCTGCGCCACGGGGGTGACCGGGGCCGCGGCGGCTGCGGGGTCGGAGTCCGTGGCTGCGGTGTCGGTGGGTGCGGTGTCGGTGGGTGCGGCATCCGTGGTCTCGGCGTCGGAAGCCTGAGCCTCGGACGGTTCCGTCGAGGCTGGTTCCGTCTGGGCAGGTTTCGCTGCTGGCGCCTCTGCTGATGGTGTCTGGGCCGGTGGTGTCTGGGCCGGTGGTGTCTCTGCCGGGGCAGCGTCTGTCTCCGGTGCCTGCGTCGCTGGGGTCTTCTTCTTGCCGAAGAGCATGCCTGTCCTCCTGGTCGGTTCTGCGCTGTTGCTATCGCCCGGTGGAGCCGAAGCCGCCCGCACCGCGATCGCTGGTCTCGAGATCGTCCACCAGGGTGAAATCGGCCTGCTCCACCTTCTGCAGAAGCAGCTGAGCGATCCGATCCCCACGGGCGAAGTGGACGGTCTCACGGCGGTCCGTGTTGAGCAGGCACACCTTGATCTCCCCACGATACCCAGCGTCTACGGTCCCTGGGGCATTGACCACTGTGATTCCGTGGCGCACGGCCAGCCCGCTGCGCGGATGCACCAGGCCGACCCAGCCCTGGGGCAGCGCCAGCGCGACCCCGGTGGGGACCAGTCGGCGCTCCCCCGGTTCCAGGCTGAAGTCTTCGGAGGTCAGCAGATCCGCTCCGGCGTCACCGGGATGGGCATAGCGCGGGAGGTCGAGGCCCGGGTCAAGCTGCTTGAGTGGTACTGAGATGCGATTCACAGCCTTGAGTGTACCGTCGCGGTCCCGACGATTCCCCAGCCGGACATGCGACGATAGTGCCATGAGTGACGAGAGTTCCAAGAGCGGCGAAGCTTCCTCCACCCGCGCGGACGTGGAGGCCGCCCCGATCTATACCGAGAAGCTGTGGCCGGCCTGGTGGCTTTGGGTCGCCGGGGTCATGCTGGGCGCGTCGATCTCGCTGATCTTCTTCCCGATCAGCGTCACCTTCGGGGTGCTGACCGTGTTCATCGGCATCGGCCTGGTGATCTTCGGGCTGATCGTCACCACCCCGACCCTGGAGGTCACTCCGGGGTGGCTGCGGGTGGGCCGGGCTCGGATCCAGACGGTGCATCTGGGCCGGATCGTGGCGCACACCGGAGATGCCGCGCGGGAGCAGCTCGGACCGGGCTTTGATGCGAGCTCCTATCAGTGCATCCGGGGCTGGATCGATCCGGTCATCACCGCGCAGATCATCGATCCCAAGGACGCCACCCCGTATTGGATCTTCTCCACCAGAAAGCCGAACGCCGTGCTCTCCGCGTTGGGCTCCGCAGAGCCCGTGCAGGAGCACGGCGTCAGTTTCGAGTGACCGGTGATTCTAGAGGACTCGGATGCCCTCAGTCCGTCGGCGGCTGAGGGTCACCAGGTCCGCCTCGCTGCGGAGCGCTCAGCCCTCGCAGTCCTTGCAGAAGAACATGCCGTTCTCCTCGCGAGCCACCTGGGAGCGGTGACGCACCAGGAAGCAGGATGAGCAGGTGAACTCATCCGACTGGGCGGGCAGCACGCGGACCTGCAGCTCCTCATCGGAGAGATCAGCGCCTGGGAGCTCGAACCCTTCAGCGGCCTCGGTCTCGTCCTCGTCCACCACTGAAGACTGCCGCGAGGTGTTCCGGTTCTTCAGCTCCTCGATGGAATCTTCGCTGGTTTCGTCGTCGTTCTTCCGCGGGGCGTCGTAATCGGTTGCCATGAGAGGTGCTCCACACTCCGAATTCTTGAGATCGAAGCGCTCGTTGACCGGCTTCGGGTTGAAGCTGATTGAGCGCGATTTCCCTGTGGCGTGGCCCCCTGCCGGACCAGGCTGTTGCCCGGCCCGCAGAACACGTGGGAAATTCTGGTCGGACAGATTGTGTCCCATCCGGATCACAGGACCAAATCCTGATCAACCGTTGAGCCCTGGGCTGACACGGAGGGGCTCGGAACACAGCTGGCAGGTGCGGATGAGGACCAAAGAATGTCACGGGCCGACCGATTGAGCAATCCTTCCAGGAGTGGTTGAGCACCTCGAGAGTTTTTTGAACCGCCCCGCGATACAGTGGCCGCAATAGCCACCAGCTCGTTCTTCGGAGGAAGCCCAAATGCAGCACCTGCGCATCGTCGGGGTCAATGACGAGGAGAACATGGCGCAGCTCATCCTCTCCGACGACTCAGGGCAGGAGTTCTCGCTGCCGATCGATGAGGCCCTGCGCCACGCCGCGACCCGGCCCCCCGTCCGGCCCTCCCAGGCCAGACCCGCCACAAGTCCGCTGACTCCTCGTGAGATCCAGGCGCGGCTGCGCGCCGGGGCCACCGTGGACCAGGTCGTGGCCGCCTCGGGACTGACCACCGCGCATGTGGACCGCTATGCCGGACCGGTCCACGCCGAACGCTCGTACATCGCCCAACGAGCCCGCACGACCCAGGTTGCACCTGCCTCGGCCGCCGAGGCGCATCGCCTGGCCTTCGGCGATGAACCCGCCAATCTCGAGGACATGGTGAACGTCCGGCTGCGCGCTATGGACGTGGATCTCACCACTCTGAGCTGGGACTCCTGGCGCCGGGAAGACGGTCTTTGGCAGATCACCTGTGTCTTCGACGTCGACTCCTCGGCCACTCACGGTGCCGGCATCGGCCTCAAGCCCCCCGCGGAGTGGAGCTTCCAGCCGGTCACGCGCCAGCTGCGAGCGGTCAACCGGTGGGCTGAGTCGCTCAGCGAGCTCTCCGCGACGGTGCCGACCCCGCGGAGATCCGAGTCGGAGCCCCAGGGCGCCACCTCGGGCACCGGGAGACGGCTGAGCGCCGTGGACGCCGTGTTCAACGTAGAGGAGGCCGCCGATCCACGCGGACTCGGCGCGACCTCCGGCACAGCCGGTCCGGCCGCTGGACGCCCGCAGACAGAGGCAGGCCCCCGAGGCGCGCGTGCCTCCGTGCCGAGTGCTGGCGCCGGGTCCCGTGGCGAGGCCGCGCAGCGGGGTGACGCAGGAGCTCGCGGCGACGCCGCCCGTCGCGGTGGCTCCGGAGCTCGTGGTGGTGCCGGGGCTCGCGGTGAAGGCCACGAGCATGAGGACCTGCTCGACGTCCTGCGCGCCCGGCGCGGCCAGCGCCTGGGCGCCGACGCCGAGGCCGATGATCGGCTCGCTCTGATGCTCAACAAACAAGACCCACAGGACCGTGACAGCGCGGCTACGCCTGCGGTTCCGGGCAGCACGCCGACAGGGCCAGAGGACGAGGAGCACTCCACGGTTCCGATCCCACGGCTGCGCCCGGTGCAGCACCCCGCGGCCGATGACGCCGAGACCACAGGCACCGACGTTGATGCGACCGAGACGCGTGGCGACGAGACCGCCGAAGGGTCCGAGGAGTCCGCTGGGGACGCCCCGGCGGCGGCCGCACCGCAGGGCACCAACGCCTCCGACACCGGTGCCAACGACGGCCGGCTCGACGCCTGGGGCTTCGCCTACGAGGGTGAGCCTGAGGACCGCAGCGCCGACACCGGTGAGGCTTCGGCAGGTGAGTCTGCTGCAGGTGAAGCGCCAGCGCCCGCCGATCAGGCCGCCGAGCCGACCGAGCCGACCGAGCCAGAGGATCCTGCGGAGAAGCCGCGGAAACGCACACCCCCTCGGCGGGCGAGCATGCCGAAATGGGACGACATCCTCTTCGGCTCCAAGAACGACTGAGCGCCGGCTGGCTCGTCCCGCCCGGGCGGCCTCCCAGCTGCGCGCCGGACTCGAGGTCTCGTCCCGGTGACCTCCCCCGGGCTCTGATCTCGGCTCACTGGAGCGCCTTGGTGAAGCCGACCCGGCACGTGAGCCTGATGGGTCGGGGGGATCCGACGCTGCCAACGTCGGGCAGCAAGGAGGCCTCAGGCCCCCAGACGCAGCAGCGGCACCCGACGTTCGGCCTCGGTGAGCGAGCCGTGCTGACCCACCATGTCCATCGGCGCCTGGCCCACCCGGTCACAGTGGTAGAGCGCGATATCGCTGTGCGCGGCCACCAGCACGTCGCCGATGCGCCCCGAGACCCGGTCCTCCACCTCTCCGAACCAGCCCGCAGCGACGGCCTGCGCGCGGGTCAGGACCCAGGCGCGGTCGCCATACTCGCTGTCCCAGGCTGCGGCGATGGTCTCGGGCGCGGTGCCGGGTTCGGCATAGAGCTGCACCAGTCGCGGCTCGCCGCCGGTATGGCGCACCCCGTCCAGCAGCGCCGTCTGCCCGGAGAAGTCGAGCCGGTTCTCGGCCGCGATGTCGATCATCCCGTGGTCTGCGGTCAGCACCACCGAGACCTGGTCGCCGTAGCGGCGGCGCAGTCCGGCGGTGAAGCGCTCCGCCTCGGCGTCGAGCGTCTCCAGCATCTGCAGCCACTGCGCGGAGTCCACGCCGTAGCGGTGACCGGTCTTATCAAGCTCATCGACGTAGAGGTACACCAGCTGACGGGGGGCGGGTCCCTGCCGCACACCGCTGCTGGTGCGCTGCTGCTGGATCCACTCCGCAGTGAGGCTGAAGCGGGCGTCCATCCGGGCGGCGCCGCGGAACTCGCCGCCGCGCAGCACCGCCTGGGTGAGTCCGGAGTCCACGAACTTCGGCCGTGAGGCGGTCAGCACGGCAGCCCCGGCCGCGTGGGCCCGGAGCAGCACCGAGGGGTGCCGCTGCCACTGCACCGGGTCGATCTCAGCGTCCCAGCCTCCGAGCATGTTGACCGTGCGATCCAGCTCCGGCGCGAGGACGTCGTAGCCGACCAGCCCGTGCTGCCCCGGCGTGGTGCCGGTCCCCAGGGAGGCCAGGGAGGCCGCCGTCGTCGTGGGCACCCCGACGTCGAGGATCTCCGCGCTGGAGCTGCGCCAGGCGGCGGCGAGGAAGCGGGCGTGCCCGGAATAGCGGGCGAGCAGCGCGTCGCCGAGACCATCGACCATCAGCACCACCGTGGCTGAGGCCTCGGGCAGGCCCAGCCGGTTCTGGAATCCCGAGAGGCCCAACGAGGCGGCGGCTGAGGTCATCACATGGCGCAGGTGTGCGCCGTCGTAGTCCGGGGCGTCCGGCAGCGGGCGAGGCTTCGAGGTCATCGCGGAGGGCGCCTCAGCGGGCGTGCGTGATGCAGGCTCGGCGCAGCGCCCGGACGAACCCGCGGGCCTCGTCCACGGCGGTGTCACCCTCCGCGGTGGCCGCGATCCGCAGCGCGATGTCCTCGGGCACCCAGTTTCCGGTGTCCCCGTGGTCGGCCACGCACTCCGGGTTTCCGCACTCGGCCGGATAGGTGTCGAACCGGGCTCCCCCGGTCCAGGTCAGGTTCAGCGAGACCTCGGCGAGCGACCGATCCGGGGTGAAGTTCTCCGGGCTGCGGTGGACCTCGGAGAGAATCAGCGAGCGGACCCGGCTGACCGGGACCACCTCGGTGGAGATCCGGGCCACAGTGTCAGCTCGTCGCGGATGAGGCGAGTCGCCGTGGCCGAAGGCGGGGCCGTCGTCGGCCTCCAGATCATGGTCATCGAGGTGCGCGACGACGATGATGTCCTCGGCCAGCGCCAGCACCGTGATGTGACGATGGACCTCCTCCATGTCGAAATGGGTGTCCACATGCACGATCTGATGGCTGGCTTCACGCTCGTCGAGCGCCTCGCTGAGCGTGTGCAGCACCAGAGATGGATAAAAGCCTCCCCGCTCGACTGCTTCCTTGAGACTGGAGGTGGAGGCGGCGCTTCGGTGGTGCTCCCCGGACCCGTGCTGGCTGAACGTCATGGAACTCATGCTATCCGGTAGCGGGATTCGCCGGTGCGCGTCACATACGGGATACTAGACCGGTGCCAGGAAACGCTACCTTTCATCACCGCAACGCCGCCCTCCTCTCCGTGAAGGAGGTACAGGCCCCGGAGGTCCTCACATCGAAGGACCTTGACCGGCGTCTGGCGGATGCGCTCAAACGACTCAAGCTGCCCACCGGGCTGCTCCAACGGGTCGCGGGGGTCAAGACTCGCCGCCACTGGTCAGGGCCAGGTGACGTTCGTGCCGGGACCGCGGAGGCCGGTCGCCGGGCGCTGGCCGCAGCCGGGATCGCGCCGGAGGACGTCTCGATGATGATCAACACCTCGGTGTCCCGTGAGCACCTGGAGCCCTCGGTGGCGGTGGGGATCCACCATGACCTCGGACTGCCCACCTCGGCGATGAACTTCGACATCACCAACGCCTGCCTGGGCTTCGTGAACGCGATCACGCTCGCGAGCTCCATGATCGACGCCGGTCAGGCCAAGTACGTCCTGATCGTCAACGGTGAGGACACGCGGAAGGTCCAGGAAGCCACCATCAACCGGATCAACTCGCTTGAGAAGATGGCCTCCCGGGAGGAGTTCATGGCGGAGTTCGCCTCGCTCACCCTGGGCTGCGGCGCCGCCGCGGCGGTGATCGGACCGGCGGACCTGCACCCCGAGGGCCACCGGATCATCGGCGGCGTCACCCGGGCCGCGACCCAGCACCACGGACTCTGCGTGGGCGACCACAACGGCATGTACACCGATGCCCGCGGTCTGCTCGACGGTGGCATCGAACTGGTCATGAACGCCCTTGAAGATGCCCGCGAGCACTTCGACTGGGACTCGATGGACACCTACGTGACCCACCAGGTGTCCCAGCTGCACACCTCCTCGATCGTGAAGGCCGCCAAGCTGGACAAGAAGCGCGTCCCGGTCACCTTCCCGGAGCTGGGCAACGTCGGACCCGCCTCGCTGCCGATCACCCTCTCGAGGGAGGCCGATCGGCTGCAGCCCGGCGACCGGGTGCTGTGCATAGGCGTCGGCTCCGGGCTCAACACCGCGATGCTGGAGATCGAATGGTGAGCCTGAGAGACCTTTCCGGGCGCTTCACGGCGATCCCGGCTGCCGGCGCGCGGCTGCCCGCCGACCACGCCCCCGGCACCAGCTTCCCCGGCCTGGACCCGGCCTGGTCCCGGCTGGTCACGGCCAAGACCGAAGACGGCGCGCGGAGCTTCCACGTGCTGGACACCGGACCGGTGCTCGAGGCCCGCGGGATCACCCCCACCGGCACGATCCTGGCGGTCCACGGCAACCCCACCTGGTCCTACCTGTGGCGCCACGTGATCGCAGGATCGCTGGAACGCGCCCGCAGCGGCGACGCCTGGCGGGTGATCGCCCCGGACCAGCTGGACATGGGCTTCTCGGACCGGCTGGCCCATCCGGTGCCGCCCGCCGCCGAGGCGCCCAGCTACCGACGGCTCCCGCAGCGCCTGGGCGATCTCGACGCGCTCATGGACGCCCTGGATGTGGACACCGGCTCCCGGCTGGTCACCCTGGGCCACGACTGGGGCGGGATCATCTCGCTGGGCTGGGCGGTGCGCCACGCCGGCCGGGTCGATGCGGCGATCTCGCTGAACACCGCGGTGGACCACCCGACGCAGGACCAGGTCCCCGCCGCGCTGCGCGCCGCGATGGCCCCGGCCGTGCTGCCCGCCGCGACCATCGCCAGCGAGGCCTTCCTGAAGGTGACGCTGGGCCTCACCGAGGATCCGCTGCCCGAGGCGGTCCGCGAGGCCTATCGGGCGCCCTACACCTCACGGCTGGGACGAGGCGGGATCGGCGGGTTCGTCGCCGACATCCCGGCCGAGGCCACCCACGTCTCCCGTGCCGCGCTGACCGAGGTCTCCTCGGGCCTGTGCTCCTGGGACAAGCCGCTGCTGCTGCTCTGGGGACCCAAGGACCCGGTCTTCCAGGACCGCTACCTGGCGGATCTGCAGTCCCGGGTGCCGCACGCGGATCTGCACCGATTCGAAGGTGCCGGACACATGCTCGCCGAAGACCGAGACCTCAGTGCCCCGATCTTCACCTGGCTCGATGACCACTTCGGCGCCGGCGCCTCGCGGGCGGCGTTGGAATCCCCCGCCCCGGCGGGCAGGGTGCTCGGCATGCATGAGCAGCTGAGCACACTCGCCGGCTCGGAGCGGCGGGCCAGCCCCGCCGTCGTCGACATGACCGCCGAGCCCGAGGCCTGGAGCAACGCCGAGGACGCCGGCACCGGAGACCGGGCGCTGAGCTGGGAAGAGCTCTCCGCCCAGGTCGACGCGCTGGCCGTGGGTCTGACCTACACCGGGGTCCGCCCCGGTGACCGGGTCTCGCTGCTGGTCCAGCCGGGCGCCTCGCTGACCGTGATTCTCTACGCCTGCCTGCGCCTGGGTGCGGTGGCCGTGGTCGCCGACGCCGGGCTGGGGGTGCGCGGGATGACCCGCGCCGTGCGCGCCGCCCGGCCCGACTGGGTCATCGGTGCCCTGCCCGGGCTCACCCTGGCGCGCAGCCTCGGCTGGCCCGGCAGACGGATCAGCGCCCAGGCGCTCTCGGCGCGCCAGGCCCGGCTGCTGGGCACCGTCGCCTCGGTGGAATCGCTGCTGAGCCGCCACGAGGGTGCCTCTCCGGACCAGGTGGCGACACCCGGCGCGGAGGACCCCGCGGCGATCCTGTTCACCTCCGGCTCCACCGGACCGGCCAAGGGCGTCATGTACACCCACGGACGGCTCGGCGCCCTGGTGGCGCTGCTGGTGGAGCACCTCGAGATTCGCCCCGGCGCCTCGCTGATCGCCGGCTTCGCGCCCTTCGCGCTGCTGGGACCGGCCATCGGCGCCACCTCGGTGACCCCTGACATGTCGGTGACCCGTCCGGCCACGCTCACCGCCGCGGCCGTGGCCGATGCCGCGCTGGCTGGCAGCGCCACCATGTTCTTCGGCTCCCCGGCCGCGCTGCGCAATGTCGTGGCCACCACGGGCGAGCTGAGCGAGCTGCAGCGCCGGGGACTCTCCGAGATCACGCTGGTGCTCTCCGCCGGAGCCCCGGTGCACCCGGACCTGCTGGACGCGGTCCAGGAGATCTTCCCGGGTGCGCAGATCCACACCCCCTATGGCATGACCGAGGGCCTGCTGCAGGCCGACATCGAGCGCCGCCAGGTGATCGAGGCGGTCGCCACCGGCCAGTCCGGGGTCTGCGTGGGCACCGCGGTCGCGGGCGTCCGCTTCGCACTGGCCCCGCTGGACGGGCTGGGACGGCCCGCAGAGGAGCTGCGCGAACCCGCCGAGGCGGTCGGTGTGCTGGGCGAGATCGTGGTCTCCGCGGCGCACCTGAAGGCCGGATATGACCGGCTCTGGCAGACCGAGCGGACCTCCCGCCGGGACACCCTTGACGGGCTGATCTGGCACCGGACCAATGACATCGGACACTTCGACGCCGAGAACCGGCTCTGGATCGAGGGTCGGCTGCAGCATGTGCTGAGCACACCCGCCGGGCCGATGGGCCCGGGCGCCGTGGAGACACCGGTGGATGCGCTCGAAGAGGTGGCCCGCAGCGCCGCGGTGCCGGTGGGGCCCCAGGGCACCCAGGCCGTGGTGGTGATCGTGGAACCGGCCCCGGATCGCAGCCTGCGCACCGGGCGCTCCCCGGTGGCCGAGACCAGCTTCGCCTCCCGGGTCCGTGAGGCCGCCGGCGAGGTCCCGGTCTCTGCTGTGCTGGTGCTCGAGGAGCTGCCCACCGACGTGCGGCACAACTCCAAGATCGACCGCACCCGACTGGCCGCCTGGGCCGAGAAGGTGCTCTCCGGCGAGAAGGTGGGCGCCCCATGAGCCGGTTGATCGAACCCGGCGCCCGGGTGCTGGTCACCGGCGCCTCCGGGCTGCTGGGCGGCAGCGTCGCACAACGGCTGGCGGAGCAGGGCTACCAGGTCACGGTGCTCCAGCGCGGCGCCTCCGGGCTGCAGGGCGTGCACGAGGTGCGCGGCTCGCTCAGCGACCCCGCAGCGCTGGCCCGGGCGGTGAAGGACCAGGACGCGGTGATCCATATGGCCGCGAAGGTCTCGGTCTCGGGCCGGCATGAGGACTTCCTGGAGGTCAATGTGCGCGGCACCCAGCGGCTGCTCGACGCCGCAGCGGCGGCGGGTGTGACCGATTTCCTCCACGTCTCCTCCCCCTCGGTGGCCCACGCCGGGGCCTCGCTCATCGGCGTCGGCGCCGGGACGGCAGATCCGCAGCACGCCGTCGGCAGCTACGCCAAGACCAAGGCCGAGGCCGAGCTCCTCGTCGAGGCCCGCGGAGCGGCGGATCTCAACGTGCTGATCCTGCGTCCGCACCTGGTCTGGGGCCCCGGGGACGGGCAGCTCACCAGCCGGATCATCGACCGCGCCCGCTCCGGACGGATGCCGATCCTGGGCTCCGGCGCCGCGCTGGTGGATACGCTCTACATCGACAACGCCGTGGACGCCTTCGTCGCCGGGCTGCGCCGGCTTCCGCAGATCGCCGGGAGGCGCCTGGTGCTCACCAATGGCGAACCCCGCCCGATCGGTGAGCTGATCACCGGGATCGCCGCCGCCGGCGGGGCCCCCGCGCCCCGGCTGCGACTGTCCCCCGGGCTCGCCAAGGGCCTCGGCGCCGTCGTCGAACGCGTCTGGGCGCTCAGCGAGAAGCTCGCCGGCCCGCGCGCCGACGAGCCCCCGATGACGAAGTTCCTCGCCGAGCAGCTCTCCACCGCGCATTGGTTCGACCAGCGCAAGACCCAGCGTGCCCTGGACTGGACCCCGCGGGTGAGCCTGGACCAGGGTCTGGCGCTGCTGCGCGAGCATATCCAAGCCACCGGAAGCGTCCGCTGACCCGCCCCTCCTGGGCACAGCAGGAGCGGGTCAGTAGCGACTGATCGCCCGGCGGGCCGAGTCGGTGCGCTGTTCCGGGTTGGCGATCTCGATCGCGGCGTGCAACACCTGCACACCCTCCGGGGAGGCCAGCACCGGGGTCAGCTCCAGGGAGGCCACCTGCGGGTGGTTGTCCTTCAGCGTCGCCACCCGCTGCAGCGTGTCCTCCAGTGCCGCGATGTCCACCGCGGGCACGCCCTTATAGCCGAAGAGCCGCTTCGCCGCGCGGGGCCGGCGCAGCAGCCCGCGCACGTCCTGGTCGGTCAGCGGCGGCACCGCATGCGCCCAGTCGTCGAGCAGCTCCACCGCGTCCCCGGAGAGCCCGAAGGAGACCACCGGACCCATCAGCGGGTCTTCGATCGCGCGGATCACGCAGCCCTGCCCGGTCGGCGCCATGGACTGCAGCTCCAGACCCGCCGGCTCATAGTCGGCCAGCGCCCGGCGCATCTCGCCGATCGCCCGGCGCAGCGCCTCGGGATCCTCGATGTTCAGCTGCACCCCGCCGAGGTCCAGGCGGTGGCGCAGATAGGTGTTCGTGGACTTCACCGCCACCGGATAGCCCAGCGTCTGTGCGGCGGCCAGCGCCTCGTCCTCGGTGGAGAAGGCCACCGAGCGCAGCATCGAGAGCCCGTAGACCTCCAGCAGCTCGGCGCAGCGCTCGGGCTCGAGCTGGCGCAGCGTCGCACCCTCGAGGCCCTGGAGCCAGCCGTCGAGCAGCTCGTCGCCGCGCCGGGAGACCGTGGTGCCCTCCAGGCCGGCCGGGACATAGGGCTCCCCGATGCCCTGCGAGCGCCATCGCTGATAGCGCACGATCTTCGCCAGCGCGGTCAGTGAGCGCTCCGGGGAGGAGAACACCGGGAACCCCTGCTGCAGCGACCCCTTCTCGATCACCGGCGCCGCGTTGCCGATGTGGTTCAGCGGCACGCTGGTGTCGAGCACCCCGATCCAGGAGGCGACCATCGGCTTGGTGTGCTGGCGCGCGGTCTGCGAGATCAGCCGGCTGTGGTCATAGTGCTCCCCGGTGACCGCCGGCTGCAGGCACAGTGCCACGGCGTCGACGTCCTCGGCGGTGAACAGCTCCTGCAGCGCTCCGGCCAGCGCGGCGTCGGCCTCGGCGCGCGGAAGATCGAGGTCCAGATCCCCGACGACGTGGGTCGCGGTGAGGTCCAGGGTGCCGGCGGTGTCCGCCAGGATCCGGCTCATCGAGGGCGAGTTCGAGAGGATCCCGACCCGCCCGCCGCCGGGCAGCGGCTGGGTGGCGAGCACCTGCAGCACGTCCATGAGCGAATCGTGGTTGCCCACCTGGATCACCCCGGAGTGCTCCAACATCGAGTCCACCGCGCCCATCGGCGCCCGGGTGGTGCGGACCTCATGGCCGGGGGGCAGACTGCGCCCCATCACGTCGGACTTCGCCACGACCACCGGCTTGGTGCGCGAGAGCCGGCGCGCGATCCGGGAGAACTTGCGCGGGTTGCCGAAGCTCTCCAGATAGACCCCGACGGCGCGGGTCGAGTCGTCGTCCTCGAAGTACTGCATCGCGTCATTGCCGGAGAGGTCTGCGCGGTTGCCCGCGGAGATCACCGAGGACAGTCCCAGCTCGCGCCGGTTGGCCTGGGCGAAGAGCGAGACCCCGATCGAGGCGGACTGGCTGAACAGTCCCACCCCGCCGCGAAGCGGCATGGTCGGCGAGAGGGAGGCGTTCAACGAGACGTCCGGGTCGGTGTTGAGCAGCCCGACCGAGGCCGGACCGATCACCCGCATCCCCCAGCGCCGGGCCAGGCGGACCAGCTCCCGCTGATCCAGCCGCTGGTGGTCCGCCGCCTCGGAGTCCCGGCCCAGATCAGGAGCGGTGATCACCAGGATCCCCTTGACCCCGTTGCGTCCGCAGTCCGCCACCACCTCGCTGAGGCGCTCGGGCGGCACCGCGACGACGGCGAGGTCCACCACCTGCTTGATGTGTGCCAGCGAGGCATAGGCCTCCACCCCGCCGACCTCGAAGGCCTCCGGATTCACCGAGTGCACTCCCCCGGTGAAGTGGCCCTCGATCAGGTTCTGCACCAGGTGGTAGCCCACCGAGCCGTATTCGCGCGAGGCCCCGATCACTGCGACCTGTTCCGGCGCGAGCAGCTCGGCGATGCTGCGGGACTCGGCGCGGTGCTCGCGAGCCTCCATCACCGCCCGGGAGCGCTCGGTGGGGTCGATGGGGAACTCCACCATCACCACGCCGTCCTCGAAGCTGCGCTGGGTCTCGTAGCCGGCCTCGGAGAAGACCCCGAGCATCTTGCGGTTCTCCGGCAGCACCTCGGCGGAGAACCGCTCGAGTCCGCGCTCGCGTCCGGCTGCGGCCAGATGCTCCAGCAGGATCGAGCCGAGTCCGCGGCCCTGGTGGCGGTCGGAGATGTTGAACGAGACCTCGGCCTCCCCGGTGCCATCGATCCGGTCATAGCCGCCCACCCCGATGATCTCATCGTCGAGCAGGATCACCATCGCCACCCGGTCGACGTGGTCCACGCGGGTGAACCGGGCGAGCTCCTTCTCGGTCAGCGCAGACTTGAACGTGAAATATCGCAGGTAGATCGAGGACTCTGACTGGGAGGAATGCAGGCGCTGCAGCCGCTCCGCGTCCTCCGGGTTGATCGGGCGCAGATGGGCTGCGGCCCCATCGCGCAGCACGACATCAGCTTCCCAGTGGGCCGGATATCCGCCGGTTCGGGGTGTCTCACCCATAGGATCAAGACTAACCACCCTCGCCCGGAGATGGATACCCACCCTCCGAGCTGCACCTGATCACCGAGAGATACAGGACCAGCACCCTCGCTATGGCCCGCCGTTCCAAGAGCGCCGAGAACCCCCCGGTCACCCCGGAGCAGAACATCATCGACATCGACGTCTCCGCGGAGATGGAGACCTCCTTCCTGGAGTACGCGTATTCGGTGATCTATTCGCGCGCCCTGCCGGACGCCCGGGACGGTCTGAAGCCGGTGCAGCGCCGGATCCTCTACATGATGTCCGATATGGGCCTGCGCCCGGAGAAGGGCCATGTGAAGTCGGCGCGGGTGGTCGGCGAGGTGATGGGCAAGCTGCACCCGCACGGCGACGCCGCGATCTATGACGCGCTGGTGCGCATGGCCCAGCCCTTCGCGCTGCGTCTGCCGCTGGTGGACGGGCACGGCAACTTCGGCTCGCTCGACGACGGGCCCGCCGCCCCGCGCTACACCGAGGCCCGGATGACCGCCCCGGCGCTGTCGATGACCGCGGACCTCGACGAGGACGTCGTGGACTTCGAGCCCAACTACGACAACCAGCTCACCCAGCCCGGCGTGCTGCCCAGCGCCTTCCCCAACCTGTTGGTCAACGGGGCCTCCGGCATCGCGGTGGGCATGGCCACGAACATGCCGCCGCACAACATGCGCGAGGTGATCAATGGGGCCAAGCACCTGATCCTGCACCCGGAGTCCACCCTCGAGGACCTGATCCATCACATCCCCGGCCCCGACCTGCCCTCCGGCGGGCGGATCGTGGGACTCGAGGGGATCAGGGATGCCTACCGCACCGGCCGCGGCACCTTCAAGACCCGGGCGAAGGTCTCCATCGAGCAGGTCTCGGCCCGCAAGACCGGGATCGTGGTGACCCAGCTGCCCTATATGGTCGGCCCGGAGAAGGTCATCGAGAAGATCAAGGACGCGGTTCAGGCCAAGAAGCTCACCGGCATCTCTGACGTCCTGGATCTCACCGACCGCAAGCACGGGCTGCGGATGATCATCGAGCTCAAGGCGGGCTTCAACCCGCAGGCGGTGCTCGGCCAGCTCTACCGGTACACCCCGCTGGAGGACTCCTTCGGGATCAACAATGTCGCGCTGGTCAACGGGCAGCCGCGCACCTTGGGCCTGCTGGAGATGCTGCAGGTCTATGTCGACCACCGGCTCGACGTGGTGCGCCGGCGCAGCGCCTACCGGCTGCGCAAGCGCCAGGCCCGGCTGCACCTGGTCGAGGGGCTGCTCATCGCGATCCTCGACATCGACGAGGTGATCCAGATCATCCGCGCCGCCGAGGACACCGCGGCTGCCCGGGCCCGACTGATGACGATCTTCGACCTGAGCCAGGCCCAGGCCGATCACATCCTCGAGCTGCGCCTGCGCCAGCTCACCCGCTACTCCGCCCTGGAGCTGGAGCAGGAGAAGGAGCGCCTGGAGGCGGAGATCGCCGAGCTCGAGGCGATCCTCGGCTCGGAAGACCGGCTGCGCGGCCTGGTCGCCGCGGAGCTCGATGAGGTGGCCGCGAAGTACGGCGATGACCGGCGCACCGAGCTGCTCGACGCCGAGGCCGCACCGGCGGTGGCCGTGCAGCCAGACCCCGCCGCACCCGCCGCCGGGTCCAGCCTGCAGATCCCCGACGCGCCCTGCTGGGCGGTGCTCTCCAGCTCGGGTCAGCTGGCTCGGACCACCAACCGCTCCAGCGTGGTCCACCCCACCCGGCGCGCCCGCCATGATGCGCTGACCTCCGTGGTGCCCACCAGCGCTCGCGGCGAGATCGGCGCGGTCACCACGGCCGGGCGGATGATCCGGGTCCCCGTGGTGGACATGCCCGCCGTGGAGATGTCCTCCGGGATGGTCAATCTCAACCAGGGCGTGAAGGCCAAGGAGTTCCTGCACCTGGAGAAGGCCGAGGAGCTCCTGGCGTTCGTGCCCCTGGATGCGGTGATCGCCCTGGGCACCGCGCAGGGCCGGGTCAAACGGGTGAACCCGGACTATCCGTTGAACCGCGACGACTGGGAGGTGATCTCGCTCAAGGGTGAGGGCCGCGCCCAGGACCGGGTCATCGGGGCCGCCGTGGCCGCCGACGACGCCGACCAGCTCTGCTTCATCACCGCCGGCGCGCAGCTGCTGCGCTTCGAGGCCGCGCTGGTCCGGGCCCAGGGGCGCACCGCGTCCGGGATGCTCGGGATCAAGCTGGCTCCTGAGGACACTGTGATCGGCTTCTCGGTGGTCCCCGCCGCTGGAGCACCGGAGGACGCCGAGGGAAGCACCTCGGCGCTGGTGGTGACCCTCGCCGCCGGGGACACCCCGCTGGAGGGCTTCGAGGCCGGCAGCATCAAGCTCACCGACTTCGCCGAGTTCCCCGCCAAGGGTCGCGGCACCGCCGGGGTGCGGGCTCACCGGTTCATGCGCGGAGAAGACCATCTGAAGCTGGGCTGGGCCGGGTTCGGGCCGGCCCTGGGGGCCGCGCGCAACGGCGTCGCACGGAATCTTCCCTCCGAGATGGTGCGCCGCGACGGGTCTGGGATCCCACTGGAACGCGGAGTGGACGCGGTCGCGCCCAGCCCCGAGGCTCTTGCCGCCGCGGCGGTCGCGGCCACATGACACACCATTACTACAGCGTGTAGAAATCGACGGTCCGCAGGAGTATCCTGTTGACATCACCTGACTGAGAAGACGCTTTGGTTCCCGCTCTCACCAGGATTGTCGACGTGTCACCGCGATAAGGAGCACCTGCAGATGGCCACTCTCGGAGGACTCGAGCGCTCAGTCATGAGCCTGCTCTGGGACGGCGGCGAGTCGCTCAGCGCCAATGATGTGCGCGACCGGCTCGGCGAGGACCTGGCCGTGACCACGGTGCTGACCGTGCTCTCCCGCCTGGAGCGCAAGGACATGGTCCGGCGTGAACGCTCCACCCGCCCGCACCGCTACACGGCCGTGGCCTCCCGTGAGGAGCACACCGTGGAGATGCTCAACGAGGTGCTGGGCACTGCGGGAGACCGCGAGGCAGTGCTCGCCCGGTTCATCGGGGGCATCCCCGACTCCGAGGCCGCGGCGCTGCGCCGGCTGCTGCAGAAATAGCCGCGACGGCGGAGGATCCCCGCGCCCGATGCGCATGCACCGTCCGAAGGCCCGACGCCTCGCAGACTAAACTGAGCCGGTGACCTTTCTCGCCGTCTGCCTCGCCGCGCTGGCCCTCGCCCTGGCGGTCCCGGTGCCCCGGGTGCTCAGCCAGGCGAAGTTCCGCGCCCGCTCCCCCTGGGCGGCGATGCTGCTGTGGCAGGCCATCGCCCTGGCCGGCGGGCTCTCCATGGTGGGCGCCCCGATCGTCTACGGCCTGGGCCCCTTCGGAGAGTCGGTGCCGGGCGCGGCCTTGCACGTGCTGCGCCTCTCGGCCGCGGCCGACTTCGCCGCGCTGACCGAGCTCGACGTGCACGCCGGTCATATCTTCGCGCTGTGCCTGGGAGTGCTGCTGGGATGCCACCTGCTGGCCACGCTGCTGCTGACCTACGTGCGGGTCCTGGGCCAGCGCCGGCGGCACCGCGATGTGGTCCGGCTGCTCTCGACTCCGGTCCAGGGCGACCAGGCGGCCACCCTGGGACGGCACCTGAACCTCTCTCCGGAGCTGCTCCACGCCCACGTCCTGGAACATGACGCGCCGCTGGCCTACTGCCTGCCCGGCCGGACCAACTCCGGCTCGGTCACGGTGCTCTCCCGGGGCCTGCTGGATCAGCTCTCCGAGGGCGAGCTCGCCGCCGTCGTCGCGCACGAGCAGACGCATCTGCAGCAGCGACATCACTTCCTGACCATGGCGTTCGAGGCCTGGTACCGCGCGCTGCCCTGGCTGCCGACCACTCGGCACGGGCGTGCCGCGGTCACCGAGCTCACCGAGATGCTGGCCGACGACGGCGCCCTGCGCGCCCATCGACGTGAGGACCTGGTGCGCGCCCTGGCCCTGAGCTCCTCCGGACTGGAACACCGCGACGTGCGCCGCGAGGCGACGGTCGATGAGACGTTCACCGGGGATCCCGCCGTGCAGGAACAGTCCGAGCTGATCACCACGGCGCGGCTGCGCAGGCTGCTGGTCCCGCCCGAGCCGCTGGGCCGGGCCGCGCTGGGCGGCATCGTGGGAATCGTGGCGGCACTGATCCTGGTGCCCACCGCCGCGCTGCTGCTGGGGCCGTGACCGCTCGTCGCCCGGGCCGTTCAGCCCGCGCAGTGTTCAGCCGTTGGCCGCCAGGAAGTCCTCCGCACCGCCGACCAGTTCGGTGTGCCCCTGCGCGAGGTCCTTGCGCCCGATGAGCGCCGCGATCTCCACCGCGAACTCCTCCACGCTGTAGAGCCGTCCGGCGGCCTCGCGGCGGGTTTCCAGGGCGCCGGGCTCGGCACGCTCGAGCAGGGTCGCGGTGATGGTGCCCTCGATCATGTCTCCGGAGACGATGCTCAGCGTGATGTCCTTGGCGTCGAGCTCAGGGATCAGCTCCAGCAGCGCGTCCTCTCCCGCCCGCTTGGAACGCGCCACCGGCTCATAGGCGTCCATCGTGGCGGTCTGCTTGATGAAATGCGCCTGGTGGCTGGTCACGAAGACGATCTGGGAGCCTGCCGGCATCACCTCGATCGCGGTGCGCACCATCTGCACCTGAGCGTCGCGGTTGAGCTTCAGCGCGTAGTCCTCACCTCGGCCGGATTCCATGCCGCCGGAGGCGTTGAGCACCAGCAGGTTCAGTGCACCGAAGTTCTCCACCGCCGCGTCCACCAGCGCCTGGGCCCCGGCGGCCTCGGTAAGGTCGGCGCCCACGGCCACCGCGCGTCCACCGGATTCCTCGATCCCCGCGACGACCTTCTTGGCGCGGGGGGCCTTCTGCCGGTAGTTGACCACGACGCCGGCGCCGCGAGCCCCGACCAGGGCCGCGGTGGCGGCACCGATGCCGCGCGATGAACCGGTGATGATGGCGCCGATGCCGGCGAGATCCTGCTCTGTCATGACTGTGTCCTCAGTTCTGCTGGTACGTGATGTTTGCTGGGGTGCGCGCCGCGACGGCCCGCGCGATGGTCGGGCTCAGTGGCCCATGCCCAGGCCGCCGTCGACCGGGATGACGGCGCCGGAGATGTAGCCGGCCTCTGCGGAGGCGAGCCAGCGCACCACCGAGGCCACCTCGGTGGGCTCTGCGAAGCGTCCTGCGGGGATGTTCTGCAGGTATTTGGCCTGGGTGGCGTCATCCAGCTCGTCGGTCATATCGGAGCGTACGAACCCCGGGGCGACGACATTGGCGGTGATCCCGCGGCTGCCGAGCTCTCGGGTCAGTGAGCGGGCCATGCCGATCAGACCAGACTTCGAGGAGGCATAGTTGATCTGTCCCGGAGAGCCGTAGAGCCCGACCACCGAGGAGATCAGCACGACCCGGCCCTTCTTCATCCGGATCATGCCCTTGGAGGCGCGCTTGAGCACCCGGAAGGCTCCGGTGAGGTTGGTGTCGAGCACATCGGTGAAGTCCTCCTCGCTCATCCGCATCAGCAGGGTGTCGCGGGTGATCCCGGCGTTGGCGACCAGGATCTCCACCGGCCCGTGGGCCTGCTCGACCTCGGTGAAGGCGGCGTCCACCGAGGCCGCGTCGGTGACGTCGGCGGCGACGCCGAGCGCACCTTCAGGGGCGTCTCCGTTGCGCGTGGTGACGGCGACCTTGTCCCCGTTGGCGATGAACGCCTCGGCGATGGCGCGGCCGATGCCGCGATTTCCACCGGTGATCAGTACGCTGCGTGCGGTCATGAGTCTCCTTGTTACGTCTCTGCGGCCGATCCGGCGCACCCTCGTGAGGTCCCGCCCACGGCCCGGTAGGGCTTCTCGGCCCAGCCTATGCCAGCGGCTATGTGACCGTCGCGTCACATCGCCGTCGGGCACC
Organism: Nesterenkonia aurantiaca; assembly: GCF_004364585.1. Lineage (GTDB taxonomy): Bacteria > Actinomycetota > Actinomycetes > Actinomycetales > Micrococcaceae > Nesterenkonia > Nesterenkonia aurantiaca. The sequence continues at coordinate 48,784 of NZ_SOAN01000004.1, forward strand.
AGGTTGGCACCCTAGAATGGACCGGTGAGCGACCAGGTCCACTCGATCACTGATGCTCCTCAGAAGCACAGTGACGAGCAGCACTCAAGGATGGTGCGCTATGCGGTGTCTATGGGCATCCGTATGGTGTGTTTCATCCTTGCGGTGATCCTGCAGAACTGGATGACCTGGGTGCTGCTGGCCGCCGCGGTGATCCTGCCCTATGTCGCAGTCACCACCGCCAATGTCGGTGCCGACCGCTACATGGGGCGTCGGGAGTCCGAGGACCTGGACACCCCCGCGATGCTGGCCACCGCCCATGAACAGGGCGAGCCAGACGCTGACCAGCAGTGGTGGGAGGAGGAAGAGGAAGAATCTGACTCCGAGAATGGCTTCTCCAACGGGGTCTCCGAGTCCGAGGTGATCCCCGGCGAGCTGGTAGGTCCCGAGGACCCGACCGATGCGGATCCGGCGACCAGCGACGACGCCCAGCCGCAGCCGCAGCCGCAGGACGGATCGAACCAGCCCCTCGATGATCAGGACATGCACCGCTGATGGACCTCTTGAACACTCTGGGCGGCGCCGGCGCGCAGCCCGGACCGCAGACTCCACAGTGCTCGCGCAAGGACTGTCGGCTCGACGCGACCTGGCAGGTGCTGTGGAACAACCCGAAGGTCCATACGCCCGAACGGCGCAAGATCTGGCTGGCCTGCGAGGAGCACCGGCCCTGGCTGGAGAACTACCTGACTCAGCGGCTGTTCTGGCGCAGCACCGAACCGCTCGACGCCGGCCCTTCCGGCCCCGGCGGCACCTCCGATGAGCCGCAGCAGGCGGACCCGTGAGGCGCTACCGGTTCCTGCTGACCCCCACCTGGCTGGGCTGGCTGGGCATCTGCGTGCTCTTCGCGGTGGCCTGCGTGTTCCTGGGTCAGTGGCAGATCGACCGCCGCGAGGTCGCGCTGGAGGAGATCAACCGGATCGTGGAGAACTACGACCAGGACCCGATCCCCTACGCCGAGGCCCGGGAGCTCTTCGAGGCCGCCGATGAGCAGGATGAGTGGACCGTCGTGGAGCTCAGCGGCGAGTACCTGACCCAGGATTCCCGGCTGGTCCGCAACCGTGGACACAGCGGCTCGGTGGGCTACGAGTCGGTGGTCCCCTTCGCGGTGACAGGCACCGAGGACGTGGTGGTCATCGACCGCGGCTGGCTTCCCACCGACAGCACCGACGGATCCCAGCCCGCGCTGAACCCGGCTCCGCCCGAGGGCGAGGTGGACCTGGTGGCCCGGATCCGGCCCGCCGAGCCGGAGATCAACCGCGGCGCACCCGAGGGTCAGCTGGCCTCGATCGACCTCATCGAGTACCAGGACCAGCTCGGCTACGACCTGCTGACCGGTGGCTATGGGCTCATGGCCGAGGAATCTCCGGCGCCGGAGATCGCGCCCCGGCAGCTCATCCGGCCCTCCCAGGATGAGGGCCCACACCTGTCGTACTCGATGCAGTGGATCACCTTCGGGCTGCTCGGCTTCATCGGCTGGGGCTACGCGGCCCGGATCCATGCCCGCAACCGGGACTACGAGCAGGCCGAGGCGCTGATCTCGGGAGAGCCACACCATGCCGCAGGCCAAGACGGGGCTCCGGTGCACGCGGCCTCCTCGGCCCCTGCCCAGGACAGGATCCGCGAGGCCAAGCGCCGAGCGCGGATCAAGACCGGCAAGCTCTCCGATGAGGACCTCGAAGACGCCTGGGTGGACCAGCGGCTGCACCGCTGAGCATCACCCTGCGGGTGGGCACTCGTCCTGGGCACAGGACTCAACCTGCCGCCAGAGGCCGTCCCCGGCCCCGCCCCGAGGACTTCCAGCGCGCACATGAGCCAGCTACGGTGCTCTCCGCCCGGTTCGAGTCTCCCCGCTGCCTGATGAACCACCGCGGAGAGGCGTAAGCTCCCCGATTCGAGACTCCACTCCGAGGCCAGCGTGGACTCCAGCAGCAGACGACGACCGCGCGGGCCGCCCAGCAGCGAGTCAGGTGTCAGGGCGATCCGGCGAGCCTCGCCTCAGCACCGGCCCGCCCTGCACGAGTCCCGGTCGGTCCTGAGAGGCTCCTGTTCACACCGTGGAAGCCGCAGCTCAGGCGAGCGTGATCAGGTCCTCGTAGTCCTTGGTGTAGAGGTCTTCCTCGCCGTCGGGCAGCAGCAGCACCCGGTCCGGGCTCAGCGCCTCGACCGCGCCCGGGTCGTGGCTGACCAGGACGACTGCACCCTCGTAGGTGCGCAGCGCGGCGAGGATCTCCTCGCGGCTGGCCGGGTCCAGGTTGTTCGTGGGCTCATCGAGCAGCAGCACGTTCGCGCTGGAGGCCACCAACGAGGCGAGCGCCAGCCGAGTCTTCTCACCGCCGGAGAGCACCGAGGCAGGTTTGCTGACATCGTCGCCGGAGAACAGGAAGGAGCCCAGGATCTTGCGCTGATCGGTGTCGTTGAGGAACGGCGCGGCGGTCTTCATGTTCTCCAGCACCGAGCTCTCGGTGTCCAGGGTGTCGTGCTCCTGCGCGAAGTAGCCGAGTTTGAGTCCGTGGCCGCTGATGACCCGGCCCGCGTCCGCCTCGGCGGCACCGGCGAGCAGGCGCAGCAACGTGGTCTTGCCCGCGCCGTTATAGCCCAGGATCACCACGCGAGAGCCGCGATCGATCGCCAGGTCGAGTCCGTTGAAGATCTCCAGCGAGCCGTAGGACTTCGACAGTCCCTCCGCCATGAGCGGGGTCTTGCCGCAGGAGGCCGGGGCGGGGAACCGGATGTTCGCCACACGCTCGGCGGCGCGTTCACCCTCGAGTCCGGCCATCATCCGGTCGGCGCGCTTGAGCATGGACTGCGCGGCCACGGCCTTGGTGGCCTTGGCCCGCATCTTCTCGGCCTGGAAGCGCAGCGTGCTGGCCTTCTTCTCCGCGTTGGCGTACTCACGCTTGCGGCGCGCGGCGTCCTGATCACGCTGGACCAGGTACTTCTTCCAGCCCATGTTGTAGACGTCGAGGGTGGTGCGGTTGCCGTCGAGGTAGAACACCTTGTTCACGGTGGACTCGATGAGCTCCACGTCGTGGGAGATCATCAGGACTCCCCCGGCGTAGCTCTGCAGGTGATCGCGCAGCCACACGATGGAGTCGGCGTCGAGGTGGTTGGTGGGCTCGTCGAGCAGCAGCGAATCGGCGTCGGAGAACAGGATCCGGGCCAGCTCCACGCGGCGGCGCTGTCCACCGGAGAGGGTCTTCAGCGGCTGGGTGAGGATCCGTTCCGGCAGGTCCAGGTTGTTGCAGATCATCGCGGCCTCGGCCTCTGCGGAGTAGCCTCCGGCGGCGTCGAACCGGGTCTGGACCTTCCCGTACTGGGCCATGGCCTGGTCCCGGACGGCGTCGTCGGTGCTCATCATGTCCTGCTCGGCCTGGCGCAGCTTCGCGGTGATCACGTCGAGCTCACGGGCGGAGAGAATCCGGTCGCGGGAAAGCTGCTCCATATCGTCGATCTTGGGGTCCTGCGGCAGATAGCCGATGCTGCCGCGGCGCTCCACATGACCGGCGGCAGGCTGGGTCAGCCCGGCCAGCACCTTGGTCATCGTCGTCTTGCCCGCACCGTTGCGACCGACGAGCCCGACCTTGTCGCCGGAGTCGATCCGGAAGTTGACCTCGTCCATCAGCAGGCGCGCGCCGGCGCGGAGTTCAAGATTGGATACGCTGATCAACGGTGCAGCTTCCCTTCGGGCCGAACACGGTTCGCCGGCCTGACAATTTCAGATGGGTGGGTTTGGTGGACAACCTCTCTAGTGTAACGACGACGCTCGATGCCGTCGCATTCGACGTCGACACCGCTCAAGGCGGCAGGCGCCGAATCCTGCACCCGCTGACCCTGACCCTGGACCAGCACCGGATCGCGGTGATCGGCGCCAACGGCTCGGGAAAGTCCACGCTGCTGCGCCTGATCGCGGGCCTGGTGGCTCCCTCAGAGGGATCACTCCAGCTCAGTCCCGCGGGTGTGCGGCCCGGATTCATCTTCGCGAATCCACAGGCTCAGCTGATCATGCCGGTGGTCGGTGAGGACATCGCATTCTCGCTGCGTCGCAGCATCGGCTCGGCCGCCGGGCGGCGGGAGCGCAGTCGTGAGATCTTGGACACCATGGGTCTCGGGGACCGTGAGGACTCGAGCATCTACGAGCTGTCCTCCGGGGAGCGGCAGAAGGTCGCGCTCGCCGGGGTCCTGGCCGCGGAGCCGGGTCTGGTCCTGGCCGACGAGCCCACCACGCTGCTGGATCTGCGCAGCACCGTGGAGTTCACCGAGCTGCTGATGGGGCTTCAGGCCCCGATGATCGTGGCCACCCATGACCTTCAGCTCGCCGCGCGCGCCGAGCGGGTGCTGGTGTTCGAGCAGGGTCGGCTCATCGCCGACGACGCTCCGGGCCCGGCGATCGCCTGCTACCGCGAGATCGCCGGCGCAGCCTGACCGAGGTCCCGAGGCGACCGACAGCAGAGTCGGACCAGGTCAGGTCAGGTCAGGTCAGGTCAGGTCAGTAGGCCCCGGCCCCGCCGAAGACCGCCCGCGCGGTGCGCAGCACGATCTGGATGTCGCCCAACAGCGTCCAGTTCTCCACGTAGTAGAGGTCCAGCCGGACGCTCTCCTCCCAGGAGAGGTCAGAACGCCCGGTCACCTGCCACAGCCCGGTGATCCCGGGCTTCACGAGCAGCCGCCGATGAGCGTGCTCGTCATAGGTCTCCACTTCCACGGGCAGCGGCGGACGCGGCCCCACCACGGACATCTCGCCGCGCAGCACGTTGTAGAACTGCGGGAGCTCATCCAGGCTCAGCCGGCGCAGCACCGCCCCGATCCGGGTCACCCGCGGGTCCTGGTGCATCTTGAACAACACGCCGTTGCCCTCGGACCGGGCTTGGAGCAGCGAGAGATACTCCTCCGCGTTGACCACCATGGACCGAAACTTCAGCATCGAGAAGCGCGAGTGATGAATCCCCACGCGCTCTTGGCGAAACAGCACCGGCCCGGGGCTGTCCAGACGCACCCAGAGGGCGATGCTGATCAGCAGCGGCCCCAGCATCAGCAGCGCCAGGGCGGAGAAGACGAGGTCGAAGGTGCGCTTGGTCAGCCGGGCGATCCCGGTGAGCCGGGGGTAGGCCACGTGCAGCAGCGGCACTCCGGCGATCATATGCGAGCTGATCCGCGACCCGGAGGTCTCGGTGAGCGAGGGCACCACCACCAGGTTCACATCCAGCGCATCCAGCGCCCAGCCCAGCTCCCGCACTCCCTGCGCCGAGAGTGAATCCGTCTCGGTGAGCAGCACCAGGTCAGCCGCGCTGCGCGTGACGACGTCCAGGATCTGGACGACCGCGCGCTCGCGGGTCTCTGCGTCGTCGCCGGTGCGCTCGCCTGCCACCAGGTGGGTGGCGGTCACGATCGTGCCGGTCACGGTCTTGGATCCCTGCACCGCGGAGACCACGTGACGCACCTTCCCCGGGTGCCCCACCACCACGGCGCGGTGGGTCCAGAGGCCCCGACGCCACTGGGCATGCAGTCGGCGGCGCCAGAGGAGTCGACCCAGCATCAGCCCTAGGGCCCCGACCGGCAGTGACCAGATCAGGTGCTCTCGCGCAATGGCGATCTCCAGGGCCACCAGCACCGCGAAGAACAGTCCGAAGCTCGCAGCGGTGGCGACCAGCACCCTTCGGTACTCGGTGACCCCGGCACCGATGTGCCGCCAATCCCGAGACCTGGTCACCCCCAGCGTCGTGATCCACAGCGCAGCCAACAGCCCGGTGCTCACCGCGTCCATTCCTGGCAGGCCCAGCTGATGACCCAAGGCCAGCGAGCCGACGATGACGGCGAGGTCCGTGACGACCAGCCGCCTGGCATAGCCGGTCTGCCAGCGTCGGGCCGAGGCCGGGCCCGCCGGGGTGCTCATCCAGTCGAGCTGCCGCTGGGCACTGGTGACGCCCACCGGGCTGGCTTGGGTGCTCATGGCAGAGCCCGTTCGCGCTGGGTGCGGACCGGACTGCGATCCTGATCCGCGGCGGATTCGGCATCGAGGGACTGCTCAGCTGAGATCACCCGGGGCAGTCCGACCGGGTAGTCCTTCACGGTGTCGAACCCCGCCCACCAGGCCCCCAGCTGGAGGTCCACCGCATCGGGGGTGAAGGGCTCCATCCCGCCGGAGGGATAGGGGGTCAGCTCGCCGAACCACAGCTCACCGTGGAGGTTGTACAGATCCACCCGCATGAAGTCATAGCCGGCTCCCAGCGTTCCCGCGGCGCGGACCATATCCTGGAAGTTCTCCGGTCGCGGAGCGGCAACCCCTTGGGGCACCTCATTCGTGATGTTCAGCGGCTCCCAGTCACGGTCGTAGAACACCTCCTGGAAGTCGTCGGTGAAGCGACCGAGGTCGGTGTGCAGGATATGGGCCCGGCCGTGGAAGACGAAGATCTTGAAGTCGGTCAACGGGACCCCGGAGCCGATCCGGGCCTCGATGATGAGCTCGCGCCGGGCCTGCGTGTAGGCCCACTCCCCCACGGCGATCCGGTCATAGGGACGAAGCCAGCCCTTGGTCACGCTGCGCAGCTCGTCCAAGGTCGTGCCGCGGTCCCCGAAGTGGACCGCTTTGCTGCGGTGGTTCGGCTTGATGATCCAGTGGTCCGGCAGGCTTGCAAGGTCCAGCTGGTCCAGATCGGTGCCGTGCCACAGCGTCTCCGGCACCTGGATCCATGGTGCGTGCTCCGCGGCGTAGTCCTTCATCGCCCGCTTGTCACAGGTCCAGGCGATTTCCGGGCTGCGGTCCTGCAGCATCCTTTGGGTCAGGAACTCGGTGAAGCGGGCCGGCTTCCTGAAGTCGCCCCAGCGTCCGAAACGACGCCGATACATGACATGGCGCAGCAGCGGATCGGGTATCGGAGTCAGCAGTCGACGGAATGACGGGTGCATGGTGGTCACCTTTCAAGGGGAACGGCCTGTGGAGCAGGCGTCGGTGCGGGTGCAAGATCTGAGGGGTCAACGTCAGAGCAAGAAGTCGGCACCTCCGGCGAGTCCGGGGTCGAGCCAGGAGCCGCCTCAGACGCGGCTGCTGCGATCGGGGCGGTCACTTCTGTGACCCTTCGTGGCCGAGGACGGGCCGTCGATCCGACTCCTCGGGGTCTGCGAGGAGCAGTCGCGGAAGACCCTCCGGGAGTTCCTCGATGGCCCCGACCCCGGCCCACCAGGCGCCCAACTGGTGGTCCACCGACTCAGGCGTGAACGGGTCCAGTCCGCCGCCGTGATAAGGGGTCAGTTCACTGAACCAGAGGTCGCCGTCGAGGTTATAGAAGTCGACTCGCATGGAGGCATAGCCCGCCCCGAGCGTCTCAGCCGCGCGGACCATCTCCTCGAAGTTCTGGGGTCTCGGCGAGACCGTCCCCCGGGGCGCCCCATTCCTGATATCGAGCGGCTCCCACTCCCGGTTGTAGAAGACCGCGCGGAGACCATCGGTGAATCGCCCCTGATAGGTGAGCACGAGCTTCAGCTCTCCATGGAAGACAAACATCTTGAAGTCAGCCAGCGGCCGCCCGGAACCGATACGAGGTTCTACGATCAGTTCTCGTCTGGCGGCGGTGTAGGCCCACTCCCCTACGGCTATCCGGTCGAACGGACGCAGCCACCCTCGCGTGACCTCTCGCAGCTCCCCCAAGGTGGTGCTGGGGTCGCCGAAGTGCACGGCATTGCTGCCGTGATTCGGCTTGATGACCCAACTCTCCGGCAGGCTCGAGAGGTCGAGCTGGCTCAGGTCAGTGCCCCGCCAGAGGGTCTCCGGTACCTTGATCCAGGGGGTGTGCGCAGCGGCGTATTCCTTCATGGCGCGCTTGTCGCAGGTCCACGCGATCTCTGGACTGCGGTCTTGGAGCATCCGCTGGGTCAGGAATTCGCTGAACCGGGTGGGGTCCTTGAAGTCACCCCGGCGCCGGTAGCACCGCAGGTACATGATCTGCCGCAGGAAGGTGTCCGGCAGGGGGATCAGCAGGCGGCGAAGTGATGGGCGCATCGTGATTACCTTTCAAGGGTGACAGGCTGCTGAGCACCTGCAGGTGCTGAGATGAGGTCGAAGGAGTCGGAATCAGGTCCGGAGGCGGCTGCGCCGTGTCCGGAGGGGGCTGCGCCGTGTCCGGAGGGGGGCGGCGAGCTCGATGGGGTGCCGGGCTCGCGGAGGATGCGGGAGGCCATGACCAGGCCGGGAATCACCTGGGCGATCACCACGCCCACGGCCATCGAGAGGCCCGGGGCGGCTGCTCCGAGTCCCAGCCGGATGCCCAGCAGGGTTCCTGGCACCACGAACGCGAGCAGGCACAGCGACATCGCGGCCTGCCGCCAGAATCCGCTGCGGTCGGTGAACAGATTCACCTGGGTCAGGTGTGCGGCCTGTGCCGCCAGCGCTGCTCCGAGTCCGAGCACCACGCCCCAGGAGGGCACCAGACTGCCGCCGGTCACGAGACCTGCCACGGGGCGGGCGAAGACGATGTAGCCCACGGCTGCCCCCACGCCCAGCCCGGTGAGCATCAGGTTGGCTCGGAGCCACAGCTCCGGTCCGGGATCGACCGCGAACCGTGGCCACAGCACCGTGGCGGCCATATAGAAGACCGAGTAGATCGGCATGTACAGCTGCAGAGCGATGGCATACTGACTCAGCTCCAGCGGGGACCCGGCGGCGGCGAGGACGAGTCGGCCGTGCTGCTCGGAGAGCACCATGCCGGCCGTGGCCAGCAGCACCGGGAGCCCGCCGAAGAGGATGAGTCTGATGGAGGTGCTCTCGGTGAGCTCTCTGCGGCGCCGACGAGACTCCTCCGGCTCGGAGCGCTCATGGAGCTCGGAGGGTGTGGGGTTCTCCGGCTGGTGGGCGGGGGCAGGGATCCCGCGGATCCCGATGCGAGGGTGCAGGAAGGCCAGATAGCCGCAGAGACCGAGGAAGCTCAGCGTGCTCAGCGGCAGACCAAGCGCCAGCCAGGCCACGGGCACCCCCAGCTGGCCGAGCGTGAAGACCGCCAACAGGTTTCCCACCGAGGGCAGCAGGCCCAGCAGCACGAGCACATCCGAGCGGTCCCGGCCCACCAGCACCCGCTCGGCGAGGCCCAGCGGGAGGCTCAGGAAGAACACGCCGAGCACCAGGCTCATGACCAGATCCACGTCGGGGGCCAGCGCCTCGGGGACGTCGAAGACTCTGGACCAGAACCCATAGATCCCACTCAGCGCCGCGACCGTGGCACCGAGGAGTCCCACTGCGAGCAGCACCAGGGCGGTGCGCCGAATCAGGGCTCGAAGTCCCTGCAGCGCCCGGGTCGAACCATCGGCCCGGGCCGCCGCGCGGGCGACGGCCGCGCCCATGCCGAGGTCTGCGAACGGGAGCGCGAGCTGGAGCTGCGCGACCAGGGTGATGAACCCGAAGGCGAGCACCCCCGCATAGTGCACGGTGAGACCCGCCGTGGTCAGGGCGCAGAGTGCGCTGATCGGCAGCACCGCGACGCGCAGACCGGCGGTGCGCACGAACATCGCGGTCCAGCTCCGCTGCGGCCCCGGGTGCGGCACCGCTGAACCCCGGGATGCTCGGGCAGCCCTGTCTTCAGCCATGTCCGCGGACCTGCAGCATCCCGGACATGGCGACCACGACGGCGGCCGCGTGTGGGCGAGCGCGCAGGCATTTCACCAGCTGACGCACTCCTTGGTTCCAGGCCCCGGAGGCGAACGCGTCCCGCGCGACCACCGAGGCTCGGAAGTCCGCACCGGAGCGTTCGGAGACGGTGGTGCCGATCGAGTCGATCCAGCGCGAGCTGGCCTTCCAGTCGGCGCTGCGCGAGATCGAGCCCACGCTGCCCTGATGCACCCGGACCAGGACTTCGGGCAGCATCGTCAGGGACTTGCCGGCTGCGTCCAGCCGAGCCAGCCAGTCCCAGTCCTGGTGCCTGCTCAGCTCCTCGTCCCAGGGGATCTGCAGTGCGGTCGCCCGGCTGCACAGCAGCGAGGAGGTCTGCATGAAGGTGCGGCGGAGTCGCAGCGTGGAGCGGTCGAGGATGTAGTCCACCACTGCCTCCGCGTCCTGTCCCTGGCCCTGATAGAGCCGCTCCGGGACCACCCGGCTCGAGGTCCCGACGAGCAGCGCACGGGAGGTGACCACGGTGTTCTCGTCGACCATCGCCATCTGCAGGGCTGCCTTCTCGGAGACCCACTCATCGTCGTCGTCGAGGAAGGCCACATGCGTGGTGCCGGCGCTGCGCACCCCGAGGTTGCGCGCACCGGCGGCCCCGAGCCCTCCTGGGGTGGGGACCAGGATGTGCGGCAGGCCCTTGAGCAGCGTCTCGACGCGCCCGGCGTCCTCGGGCCGGTCCAGGACCACCAGAGCCGTGGTGTCGAAGGACTGACGCAGCACCGAGGCGACGGCGCGCTTGAGGGAACGTCGTCCCACGGTGGGAATGACGGCGGTCAGGGACGGGGCGTGCGCAGGGGCCGGGCCTGCTGCCAGCTCGGCGTCGAAGCTCGCGACCTTCCCGGCCTGAACCCTGGAGGGGGTGTCGATGCTCATCAGGCCCTCCACATCAGCAGCGCGGCGAGCTTCATGGGCTCCAACAGATAGCGTCCGGCGAGCCTCCGCGGGTCTGTGGCCAGGCGCCACGCCCACTCCAGCCCCATCGCGCCGAGCCGGCGAGGGGCGAGGGACTGCGTGCCGCCCAGCTGGTCCAGCGCGCCGCCCACCGTGGCGATCACCGGGACGTCCACGCGTGAGGCGAGCTCGTCGGCGATCCGCTCCTGCAACGGCATGCCCATGCCGATCAGCAGCACCTGCGGGTCGTGCTCCCGGATGCTGGCCGCGACCTCTTCGAGGTTCTCCGCGCGCCAGGGGTCACCGGGGATGGCCTGCCAGTCGACCGCGCCGTCCAGGGAGCGCAGATGCTTGCGCACCGCTGCGCTCGCGGCCGGCGTTCCCCCGAGCAGAGAGACGCGTTGGATCCCCTCAAGCTCCGCCAGGCCCTCCACCCAGTCGGTGGAGCCGATCCGGTGCTCGGTGCGCAGCGGCACCCGGAGCCCGATCCGCATCAGGGCCAGCAGCGGCATGCCGTCGACGACGACGGCGCCGGCCCGGTCGTAGAAGTCGCGGAACTCCGGCAGGTTGTGCCAGAGGTAGACGGAGTGCAGGTTGTGCCCGGCGACGAGCATCCGACGGTGCTCGCGGGCGGCGTCGCGGATATGGGCCAGCAGCTCCTCCCTGCGCAACGGAGTGACGTCGACGTTGAGCAGCGGAACGTTCAAGGACGGGATGACAGTCATCTCAGGTCTCCTCAGGAATGGATCGATGGTGCAGGGGGCGAGGCCGGTGGAGCCGTGCTGGATCACCTGACCGGGGGTGCAGCAGTCGGGATCGGCCGCCTTCGAAGGCAGCGGCGGGGCCCGGAGTCGGAGCAGCCATGAAGACAGATCACGTCCTGTCCTGAGGCAGCGAGAAGATGTGCGCGCTGCGCGGGGCAGCCTCGGAGAGCGCCAGGGTGCCGTCAGGGAGCCGACGTCGTCGCGCCCAGGAGAGTCCGGAGGCGCGGGCGCTCAAGTTCCGCCCGGGCTCGTGGGGACCTGCATCGGGTCCGGGTCCGGCATCACGACGTCGCCGGCGTGAGCGCGAAGACCGAGGGTCTCTCAGGCTGTCAGGTCCGCGCAGCGGAACCCCGGTGAAGACCACCCCGACGAGTCGAGCGCGGGCGCGGGTCAGCAGCTCAAGTCCGGTGCCCAACTGTGCCCGCGTGACCTCGCCGTAGCGCGCCACCAAGATCACACCGGTCGTGATCTGAGCCAGCAGCGCCGCATCGGATTCGTTCAGCAGCGCTGGCGTGTCGATCACGGTGACGTCGTAGGTCTCGGCGCAGCCCTCGAGCAGTGCCGCCATGGCGTCGAGGTTGGCGGGTTCCAGGCCCTGGACCGTCCCCCGTCCACCCGGGAGGATGTCGAGACCCGGTTCGGCCTCGGTGATGACCACATCTTCGAGGTACGCCCGTCCAGCAAGTACTTCGCTCAACCCTGCCGGGGTCAGATCGGTCAGCTGGCCTGCCCCCGGGGTCGTGGCCCGAAACCAGGACACCAGGTCCGGGTTCGTGAAGTCCGCCCCGATCAGCAGGGTGCGGCGATCCGCGTCCACCAGGGCTCGAGCCAGATTCACGGCCACGCTGGTGCGACCCTCCTGCTCCACGGCGCTGGTGATCACATAGGAGCTCGGGGTGCCTGGTGGCTTGCCGAACATCAGGCGTCGGCGCATCTCCCGGAAGGGTCCCGTGGCGTCAACGGACCTGGGATCCCGGCGCCGCTTCTCCCAGCGCCCCGCAGGTGCGCGCCGGATGACACCGATCAGCGGCGCTGCGGTGAGGTCCTTGAGATCCTGCGGAGTCCTGACGGAGGTGTCGCGGGCTTCCCGCAGGAATGCCAGGGCAAGGCCCAGGAGAAGACCGAGTGCCAGGCCCGTGCCCAGCGTGATCTCCGGCCGCGGGCTCTGCGGACGCACCGGTGCTTCGGCTTCCTGAACCACTGCCAGTTCGACGCGGGCCTCGCCCTCGGAGGCTGGGCCATCGCCTGGACTCTCGATCTCGGTGACCAGGGCTCGAAGACTGGTGACCGTCGCGCCGGCGAGGTCCGCGGCCGCCTGGGCCTCCCCGGCAGATGCGGTGATCCTCACCAGCGAGGTGCCGCTGGGAACCGTGGCCTCGATGTCCTCGGCGAGCTCGGCACTGGAGGTTGGCAGCCGCAGTGCCTCGATGACAGGGCCCAGCACGGCCGGTGTTGTGACCAGGTCCGCATAGGTCTGGGTCCGCTGTGCAGCAAGGGCGCTGCCCTGGGGAAGCTCCTGCGAATTCTCCCCCGTGGCGGCCGAGACATAGATCGTGGTGGTGGCCTCGTAGACGGTCGGCTGCCAGGCGTAGACGCCGACCGCCACGGCGGCGGCGAGGAGCAGCGTGAGCAGGATGGAAGCCCATCGACGGCGGGCGATCCGCACAGAGTCATGCATGGTCATGAGGGACAACTTCCCGGTGCAAGGTCAGTGGTCACCGGGCAGACGCCCCTGGAACGGAGGGGCGCCTGTCACGGTGCACTGCTCACGCTAGGCCGGGAGGTGGGTCCCGCATCACAGTGGTGGGCGAACCCCCGCAGGGACTACGTGGGAACCCCCGTGATTCCCCGTGGTGGGATTCGCGTCCAGGTCAGCCAGGGCACGGCACAGCAATCCAGCGCTGCGGCGGAGCCAGCCCAGGCGCTGTCGCGGAGCCAGCCCGGCCGCTGCGGCGGAGCCAGCCCAGGCGCTGTCGCGGAGCCAGCCCGGCCGCTGCGGCGGAGCCAGCCCAGGCGCTGTCGCGGAGCCAGCTCAGGCGCTGCGCAGACCGTCCTCGGCCTCGTCCTGGAGCATCCGACGCAGCGCATGACGCGAGTCCAGCGCGAGCTTTCCCAGCGCGTTCGCCACGTGGTACTCCACGGTGCGCACCGAGAGGACGAGCTCCTCGGCCACGTCCTTATTGGACAGACCGTGCCCGACCATCAGCGCGATCTCCCGCTCGCGGGCGGTGAGCGCGGCCAGCGCGAAGCGCGCCTTGGAGCTGAGTCCTGCGGGCAGGTCGATCATCCTCACGCGTCCCACGGCACCTGGGAGTGCGCCCCCCTTGCGCAGCGTCCGGAAGACCTCATCGGCCTGATGGAAGAGCCCCTCCGCCCCGCACCCCTGGAACATGGACCCGGCCCAGAGCACCCATTCAGAGCTCTGCTCGACCTTCTCCTGCAGTGAGTCCATGCCGAGCACCACGCACTGCGCCAGGTCCAGTGCGAGGAGTCCGCGGTAGATGCTCAGCGCTCCGCCGTCACCGGAGACCTGGCTGGATTTCAGCGCCGGGATCCCGGAGACCGTGGTCATCGCCGCGCTGAGGTGTTCATAGGCTGTGACGTGTTTTCCGGCCCCCATGGCGGCCAGTCCGCGCAGGTGACGCAGCACGTAGTCGCGCTGTGCGGCGGAGGAGTGCTCATCAGCACGAACCTTGGTGATCAGTGCCGGCAGCGCCTGGGCCCGGCCGCTGTGGAACAGCGAGCGGCCGAGCAGCACTGCAGGGGTGATCGCGCGGGACCAGATGTTGAGCTCGGCCTGCAGCCCGAGGACGCTGCTGATCACGCGCTCATGGTCCTGGGCGCACGTGGCCCCCCAGGCCTCGACGAATCCTCGGCCCGCGCGCCCGAGACTGGTGTCGGTCATGCGATGGATGTGTGCGCGCAGGTCGAAGGGCCAGTTCTGCCCCTCCCGCTCCCCGCGCGCCGCGGGCACCAGGTGGGCAGCGTTGAACGCCACCGGTGCCAGGTTGTCTTCGCTGATGTCCAGCACCTCCGCGGCGGCCGACTCGGCGAACCCCTGGGCCTCGCTCCACATCCCGGCCTCGAAGAGCAGGTAGGTGAGATGGATCTCGGCGTGCGCCAGTGCGCGACGATTTCGTCCGGGCCAGTTCTCGACGGCGGAGATCAGGTCCGAGTAGGCCTCGGAGAGGTGACCGGTGGTACGCAGCAGTGCGCCGCGCGCAACCAGCAGCACCAGCTGCGCAGACTCCGTGCCGGGAATCTGGCGAACCTCGTCGAGGAGCACCTCGACCTCCTGGGAGAACAGCTCGGGCTCAGCGGCATCCATGCCCTCCAGCAGTCGCCAGAGCTGCAGGCTGACCCGCAGTCCACGTGTCTCCGCCAGCAGCTGCTCGGGCGTAGCCATCCGGATGCGCAGGGTCGGATCCCCGGCTTGGAGGCGTTCTTCGAGCAGCTGCAGCACCTCGACGGTTCGTTCAGCGATCTTGAAGAGCTGCCAGTAGGATCCGCGGAGACCTGTGGTGCGCGAAGCGCTCAAGACCGTGTCGGCATAGCACAACAGTGCCTTCGGCGAGGCCTCCTCCAGACCGGCGCCGCCGGCCAGAAAGCCCAGTGTGCTCTGCAGATCTCCGCGCATCAGACTCTCGCGGGCCAGGATTCCGCGGCGCAGCACCGGATGCACGTTCTCGTGGCTCTGCGCCCAGCTGGTCGTCGAGTCGATGGCGAACCGGGTGCCGGCGCGCATCGCGGCAAAGGTCAGGGCCTCCAGGGTGTCCCCTGATCGGTCCACCTCGAAGGCGAGCCGGCTCAGCTCGAGGGTCTCGGCATGATCGCTGGTCCGGCTCGCGGTGCGCGCTGCGTCCGTGAGCGCTGCAACGATCGCCGGGCGGTCTCCCACCGAGGGGTCCAGCAGCGCCGCTTCCGCACGGTGACGCGCCGAGGAGGGACCCGCATCCAGGCGTGCCAGGCGCAGGTGCAGATCCGCCCGCTGCTCGCGCGGGAGATCGGCCACGAGGCCCTGCCGAAAGATGTGGTGGGTCAGGAAGAACCGGCCGGATTTGACCGATTCCTGGACCAGGCCGGAGTCTCGCAGCGCCGCGGCGTCCACGGCCTCGACGCCGAGCAGGTCACGGATCTCGTGGATCGCCAGCGGGTAGCTGGAGAGGGCGAGCAGCGCAAGGACCTCCTGCAGCTGCACAGGAGTCTCCTCGAAGACCTCCCGGATGCGCTGCCGCTGAGACTCGGCCGGACCTTCGCCCCGGTCCAGCTGCTCCAGCGCGTCGTCCAGCGCCGCGGCGGTGATCGCCTCGTCGCGTGCGGTGAGCTTCTCGATGACGTGGTCCAGGAAAGCCGGGAACCCGCCGGTGGCGTCGTGGATCCGCGCCGCCACATTGCTGCTGATCGGCAGCCCGGTCTGCTCCTGGAGCAGCGCGCGGACCTCGGCTCGGCTGAACGGCTCCAACACGATGCGCAGCGCCTCGCCGGCGGTCGCTGTGTATCGCGCCAGGCGCTGCAGCTCCGGTCGCGTGGTGGGGCGGCTTGTCACCAGCGAGAGCAGCGGGACGTCCTCGACCTCGCGGATGGTCTGATAGACCACGGCGGCCGAGAGCGGATCCATCCACTGCAGGTCCTCGATGACCAGCACCACGGGTTCCGTGATGCCGTCGACCTGCTCCTGGACCAGCGCGGCAAGCTCCTGCGGATCTGTGGGCGCGTGGTAGCGCTGCGGCTTGCGCAGCAGATGCGCGGCCGCGTAGCCCGGCGTCGCCCGGTCGGCGACATCGAGGTAGACATTTGCACGGGACCAGCCCGTCAGTCGGGCCACGGCCTCATTGAGCAGGGACGTCTTGCCTACGCCCGGAGGGCCGTCGATCAGGATGAACCTCGGGTCGGAGGAGGAGTGAACGGACTCCGCCGCCGCCGCAATGAGTTCCAGCTCTGATTCTCGGCCCAGAAACCTGTGCAATCGTGACATGTGAGCTCCCTGGCACAGGCGGCATCCTGCCTGCTTCAGGGTACGGACATGGATGCCACCTGCTCCGAGACAGCCTATGCCAAGGTTCTTCCCAGCAATAGACCCGGCAGGTAATTGTTCAAATTTATTAGATGTTGAAGCCCAGGGCGCGCATCTGCTCGCGGCCGTCGTCGGTGATCTTCTCCGGGCCCCACGGCGGCATCCAGACCCAGTTCAGCCGCCACTCGTCGACCAGGCTGCCCACGTGCTGTCCGACCTGCTCTTCGAGCACATCGGTGAGCGGGCAGGCCGCGGTGGTCAGCGTCATGTCGATGAGCAGCGCGCCGTCCTCGGCGTAGTGCAGGCCGTAGAGCAGACCGAGGTCCACGATGTTGATCCCGAGTTCGGGGTCGATGACGTCCTTGAGTGCTTCCTCGACATCTTCAAGCGGCGTCTGAGCCGCGGTGACAGCGTCACTCATGGCGCTCTCCTCTCCTTCGACGTTCTGTATGTACGTGCTGTGGTCTGTATCTGATCATCTGCAGGGTCCAACGTTTCAAGTCAAGGGTCTATGCCCGGCCGCGCGCCTGGACCAGTGCGTCGCGCAGCGCCATCCAACCCAGCAGAGCACATTTGATCCGTGCGGGATAGCGTGCCACACCGGTGAAGGCCGAGGCGTCCTCGAGCGCCTCCAGGCGTGAGGAGTCCAGTTCCTTGCCTCGTGCCGCCATGAGCTCTCGGAAGTACGCCCCGAGCTCCTCGGCGCGGGCGACCGGCTGGTCGAGGACGAGCTCGTGCATGACCGAGAGCGAGGCCTGAGAGATCGAGCAGCCCTGGCCGGTCCAGCCGAGCGCCTGGATCCGCTCCCCCTCCGGGTCCAGCCGGACCCGGAGCGTGACCTGATCTCCGCAGGTGGGATTGATCTGGAAGGACTCTCCGCCGTATTCGGTGAGCTCGCCCTCGCCCTGCCGTACCCGGGCGTGATCAAGGATCACCTGCTGGTAGAGCTGTTCCATCGCATCGGCCATCAGTGGCCTCCTGTATCCGAGGGCGCCGCGAAGAACCGGCGCACCTCGTGGAGCCCGGCGATGAACGCATCGACGTCTGCGGCGGTGGTGTAGACCCCTGCCGAGGCGCGTGCCGAGGCATGGACACCGAGCCGCCGGTGGATCGGCTGGGCGCAGTGGTGGCCCACCCGCACGGCCACCCCTGCGTCGTCGAGCACCTGGCCGACGTCGTGCGGGTGCACCCCGTCCACCTCGAAGGCGACGACGGCGAGCCGATCGGTGGCGTCCTGGGGTCCCAGCACCCGGACTCCGGGCACCGAGGTGATGCCGTCGAGCAGCCGCTGGGTCAGCTGCGACTCGTGGGCGGCCACCTGGTCCATGCCCAGCTCGCTCAGGTACTTCACCGCGGCCGCGAAGCCGACGACCTGGGCGACCATCTGCGTGCCGGCCTCGAAGCGCTGCGGCGGCGGCATGAAGCTTGTGGCCTCCATCGTGACGACTTCGACCATGGAGCCCCCGGTGAGGAAGGGCGGCAGATCCTCGAGCAGCGCACGCTTGCCGTAGAGCGCGCCCACGCCCGTGGGTCCGACCATCTTGTGCGCGGAGAACGCGGCGAAGTCGACGTCGAGGGCGTGCAGGTCCACCGGCATGTGGGCCGCGGTCTGGCAGGCGTCGAGCACCACGTAGGCGCCCACCCTCCGGGCACGCGCCACCAGCGCCTCCACGTCGGTGATCGCACCGGAGACGTTGGAGGCGTGGGTGATGGCCAGAATCCTGGTCCGCTCCCCGATCACGGAGAAGGTCTCGGGATCCAGGCGGCCCTCC
The DNA here is from genome assembly GCF_004364585.1 of Nesterenkonia aurantiaca. GTDB lineage: Bacteria > Actinomycetota > Actinomycetes > Actinomycetales > Micrococcaceae > Nesterenkonia > Nesterenkonia aurantiaca. The sequence continues at coordinate 66,910 of NZ_SOAN01000004.1, forward strand.
GCCGTGACCGAGATCCAGCGCAGGGTCGCGCCGGTCTTCTGCGCAAGCTGCTGCCAGGGCACCAGGTTTGCGTGGTGTTCGGCCTCGCTGACCACGATCTCGTCACCGGGGACCAGCGCATAGCGCTGGACGGCCTCGGGCGTCACCGCGGCTGCCGCGGCGCTGCCTGGGGCTGCCGCGGCGGCGAGGCTGGCGTTGAGGAACCCGTAGGCCACGAGGTTCAGCGCCTCGGTGGCGTTCTTGGTCCAGACGATCTCCTCGGAGTCGGCGCCGACGAACTCTGCGACGACATCGCGCGAGGTCTCGTAGGCCTCGGTGGCCTCCTCGGCGATCTGGTGGGCACCGCGGTGCACCGCCGCGTTGGTCTGGGCGTAGAACGTCAGCTCCGCGTCGATGACCTGCTGCGGCTTCTGCGCGGTGGCCCCGGAGTCCAGGTACACCAGCGGCTTCCCGCCGCGGACCGTGCGGCCCAGCAGCGGGAAGTCAGCCCTGACGGTGTCTGGATTCAGCATGGGGCGCTCAGGCCTGGGCGGGCGCGAGGAAGCGATCGTAGCCGTTGGCCTCGAGCTCGTCGGCCAGTTCTGGGCCACCCTGCTCGGCGACCCGGCCGTCGACGAACACGTGGACGAACTGCGGGGTGATGTAGTTCAGGATCCGCGTGTAGTGGGTGATCAGCAGGGTGCCCATGTCGTTCTCGGAGTGGGCACGGTTCACGCCGTCGGAGACCACGCGCAGCGCGTCGATGTCCAGGCCGGAGTCGGTCTCGTCGAGGACCGCGAACTTGGGCCTGAACAGCTCCATCTGCAGGATCTCTACGCGCTTCTTCTCACCACCGGAGAAGCCTTCGTTGACGTTGCGGTTGGCGAAGTCGGCATCGATCTTCAGCTTCTCCATGGCGCCGCGGACATCCTTGGCCCAGGTGCGCAGCTTCGGAGCTTCGCCGTCGATGGCGGTCTTGGCGGTGCGCAGGAAGTTCGTCATGGTGACGCCGGGAACCTCCACGGGGTACTGCATGGCCAGGAACAGGCCGGCGCGGGCCCGCTCATCCACGGACATCTCCAGCACGTCGAGGTCGTCGAGCGTGATGGTGCCCGAGGTGACCTTGTAACGGGGGTGCCCGGCGATGGTGGAGGCCAGTGTGGACTTGCCGGAGCCGTTGGGGCCCATGATGGCGTGGATCTCACCGGACTTGATGGTCAGGGTGACCCCTTTGAGGATCTCTTTGGAACCCTGCTCGGTCTCGATGGAGACGTGCAGGTCCTTGATCGCGAGAGTAGACATTCTTTGCGTGTCCTTTGCTTGATTCGTAGAAGTGCTGGTGATGGAGCGAACGAGCCGCGGCGCCCGGCAGGACTTCCTGCCGGCGGTGCTTCTGGAGGACCGGGGCCCCTAGAAGCCGGCGATCTTCAGTTCGTTCTCCAGGTCCTGCTGGACCGTGTCCTCGATCGACTCCACGCCGATGGCCTGGACGATCTCGTTGAGGAAGCCGCGGACCACGAGCTGGCGGGCCTCCTTCTCCGGGATGCCGCGCGCCATCAGGTAGAACAGGTGGTTCTCATCGAAGCGCCCGGTGGAGGAGGCGTGTCCGGCACCCTCGATCAGTCCGGTCTCGATCTCCAGGTTCGGGATCGAATCGGCGCGGGCGCCGTCGGTGAGGATCAGGTTCTGGTTCTTCTCATAGGAGTCGGTGCCTTCGGCCGCCTTGCGGATCAGCACGTCGCCGACCCAGACGGTACGAGCGTCCTGACCCTGCAGCGCCCCCTTGTAGAGCACGTTGGAGCTGTTCCGTGGGGAGTTGTGGTCCACGAAGCTGCGGTGCTCCAGGTGCTGGCCCGCGTCGGCGAAGTAGAGCCCGTACATCGAGGCCTCTCCGCCCTCGGCGGAGTAGCGGACGTTGGAGTTCAGCCGGACGACCTCGCCGCCCAGGGTGATCGAGACGTGCTTGTACTTCGCGTCGCGGCCGACCTCGGCGTCCTGCTGGCCCACGTGGACGGCGTCCTCGTCCCAGCGCTGCAGCGAGACCACGGTGACGTCGGCGCCGTCGCGCACGATGACCTCCACGTTGAGGTTGGCATCGGCGGAGCCCCGGTGCTCCATGACGAAGACCGCCTTGGAGTGGTTTCCCGCCTCCAGCACGATGTGCCCGTTGGCGCGGTGCCCGGCGGCTTCACCGGTGATGTCGAGGAAGATCGGCTCGCTGAGCTCAGTGTTCGCCGCGACCTTGATGTGATCGGCCGTCTGGGTCTGGCTGTAGCCGACGACGGCGGCGCGGTCGGCGGCGAGGAAGACGGTGCCGCGCGGTGACTGGGCCAGCGCCAGCTCACCGTGGGTGACGCCGGTGGCGGTGTTGCGCACCTTCAGCGTGACCGGGGTCTGGGTGGCGGCGTCGGAGAGGACGCGGCCGAGCTTCTTCAGCGGCGAGAAGCGCCACTCTTCTTCGCGCCCGGTGGGTACGGCGAAGTCAGCCACGTTCAGGCTGGTGGTGCGGTCGGCTCGGGAGCCGCCGGACTTGGCCTTCACGGTGGACTCACCGAGACCGCCGTGGCTGTGTTCGGTCTCCTCATGCGCGGTGGCGAGGTTCTCGCCCTCTTCGCTCATGCCTGGAATCGTGATGCGGGCTTCGCCGACCTCGACTCCTGCGACCTGTTCCGCCTGATCGGCGGACGCGGAATTCGTCATGTGTTTCTCTTCCCTTGGTTCTGATGCGCGTATTTCTTCTGCGCACGGTGCTGATGCGCGGGGCAGCCGAGGCTGCGCGGTGGGCGGCAGGCCCCAGTCGCCCGGAGTGGTTGTGACCCCGGGCGACTGGGTGTCCTGCGACGATCTGGCTGGGTCAGCCGACCGAGCCTTCCATCTGCAGCTCGATCAGACGGTTGAGCTCCAGGGCGTATTCCATGGGCAGCTCGCGGGCGATCGGCTCGATGAAGCCGCGCACGATCATGGCCATGGCCTCGTCTTCGGCGAGTCCGCGGGCCATGAGGTAGAAGAGCTGATCCTCAGAGACCTTCGAGACCGTGGCCTCGTGGCCCAGCGTCACATCGTCCTCGCGGATGTCGATGTAGGGGTAGGTGTCCGAGCGGGAGATCGTGTCCACCAGCAGGGCATCACAGACCACCGAGTTCGCGGAGTTCTTCGCGCCCTCGTTGATCTGCACCAGGCCGCGATAGGCGGCACGGCCGCCGTTGCGGGCCACAGACTTCGACACGATGGTCGAGGAGGTGTTCGGCGCCATGTGGACCATCTTGGACCCGGTGTCCTGGTGCTGGCCCTCGCCGGCGAAGGCGACCGAGAGCGTCTCGCCCTTGGCGTGCTCACCGGTGAGGTAGACGGCCGGGTACTTCATGGTGACCTTGGAACCGATGTTGCCGTCGATCCACTCCATGGTGCCGCCGGCGTCGACCACGGCCCGCTTGGTGACCAGGTTGTAGACGTTGGTGGACCAGTTCTGGATGGTGGTGTACCGCACACGGGCGTTCTTCTTCACCACGATCTCCACCACGGCGGAGTGCAGCGAGTCGGAGTCATAGATCGGCGCGGTGCAGCCTTCGATGTAGTGGACGTAGGAGTCCTCGTCGGCGATGATCAGCGTGCGCTCGAACTGGCCCATGTTCTCGGTGTTGATCCGGAAGTAGGCCTGCAGCGGGATCTCCACGTGGACGCCCTTGGGGACGTAGACGAAGGAACCGCCGGACCAGACCGAGGTGTTCAGCGCCGCGAACTTGTTGTCGCCCACCGGGATGACCGAGCCGAAGTACTCCTCGAAGAACTCGGGGTGCTCCTTCAGCGCGGTGTCGGTGTCCATGAAGATGACACCCTGCTCCTCCAGGTCCTCGCGGATCTGGTGGTAGACCACCTCGGACTCGTACTGTGCGGCGACGCCGGAGACCAGGCGCTCGCGCTCGGCCTCGGGGATGCCGAGCCGCTCGTAGGTGTTGCGGATGTCCTCGGGGAGGTCTTCCCAGGTCTTCGCCTGCTTCTCGGTGGAGCGCACGAAGTACTTGATGTTGTCGAAGTGGATGCCGGAGAGGTCTGCTCCCCACATGGGCATGGGCTTGCGCTGGAAGTACTTCAGGCCCTTCTTGCGCAGCTTGAGCATCCACTCGGGTTCGCTCTTCTTCGAGGAGATGTCCTCCACGACCGCCTCATCGATGCCACGCTTGGCGTTGGCTCCGGCGGAGTCGGAATCCGACCAGCCGTATTCGTAGGAACCGATGCCGTGGAGCTCGGGGTTGCGCTCCAGAATATCGGAGGTGACCCCCTGGTCCTTTTCGCGCTGGATCTGCTCGGTCATGACAACCTCTCTTGTTGACGGGGGGAGATGACGATTCGTTTTCGTCCGCCACTGACCCTGCGCGACGAATGTGTCGCGCCGGCTGCGGCGCTGATCTGTAGTTCTGCCTCTGCGCTTGCTGCGGCGCGTTCCCGCTGCTCAGCGGCGAGCCTCTCGCGACCCACCGGCACGTGAGTGGTGCAGACATGGGCACCGGCCGCCTGGGTGGAGAGCCGCCTGACATCGACGTCGAGCAGGCGGGAGATCATATCGGTCTCCTCCTCACAGAACACCGGATGGGCCGCAGCTATTTCCCGGATCGGGCAGTGACCCTGGCACAGCTGGGTGGACTGCATGGCCAGAAGTGGGTTGTCCCGGCCCACCAGGCGGGTGAAGCCGGCGAATCCCTCCTCGTTGAAGAGCTGGGAGAGCCGGTCGGTGCGCGCATCGAGGTCCTCGATCCCGGAGAGCTCCGTCTCCCAGCGCTGCTCGAAGCCGGCGAAGTACCCGCGCGCCAGGGCGGCGGCGGCCACCTGGGTGGTCTCCGGCTGGCTGGAGTCCGGCTGGGCTGCGACGTCTGCCTCGAGGGATGAGTCGCGGTCGTCCTGGAGCAGCGAGAGGGCGGTCTTGACCAGGCCGAGGTAGTCATCGCCCATGGTGCGCTGCCCGCGCTGGGACACGACGTAGCGCCGGGAGGGCCGGCCTGCGCCGCGACGGCGCGTGGTGACGTTCTTGACCTCGAGGATGCCTTGTTCGGTCATCGCGTCGAGGTGGCGGCGCACGGCGGCGGTGGTCAGCTGCAGCTCGCTGCCCAGCGCGGCCGCGCTGATCGGGCCCTCTTCGACCACCAGCTGCAGGACCCGCTGACGGGTCGTGCTCTCTGCCTCGCGGATCGTCTCACCTGCAGCCGCGGAATCGACGACGTCGGCCGCCGGGGTGTCCACGTCGCGTGACTGCGCACCGGCGGCAGCAGACTCGGAAGCGATGGAATACATGATCCTATTCTGACCTATTCAGAACAAACCCGCCAGCAAGGTGCACCTAAGTTCCCGGAGACCTGCCCCACGGCGCTGCGCCAACTGCCCGCTGCCTGAGCTCGAACTGCGCCTCCAGCTGACTTGGCGCTCTTCTACGGGGCGTAGAAATGTAGACTGGTGCAGTGCCCCAGCATCCACCCTGTCTGACCCTGCGCCATGTGCGCTACGCCGTCGGCTCAGCTCGCAGTCCTCAGGGCTTCAAGGAGATCCTCCGGAGCGTGGACCTCACCGCGCGATCCGGCGAGGTCACGGTCCTGCTCGGCCCCAATGGCGCCGGCAAGACGACCACGCTCAGCTGCGCCCAGGGACTGCTGCGCCCCTCTCAGGGAAGCGTCACGCTGCTGGGTGAGAACCCGTTTCGCGCCGGTGCCGAGCTTCGGGCACGGGTCGGGGTGATGCTTCAGGACGGCGGCATGCCCCAGTCGGTCCAGCCCCGCGCACTGCTGAACCACGTGGCCTCGCTGCACCAGAGTCCCTGGCCGGTGGATGACCTGGTCGCTCGCCTGGACATGGGTGATTTCCTCCGCACCTCGATCCGTCGGCTCTCCGGCGGACAGAAGCAGCGGGTCGCACTGGCGGCGAGCCTGCTCGGACGCCCCGAGGTGGTCTTCCTCGACGAGCCCACCGCCGGGCTGGACCCGCAGTCCCGGCAGACCGTCTTCGAGCTCATCGGCGAGCTGCGCGAGATGGGCATGGGGATCATCCTCACCACGCATCTGCTGGAGGAGGCCCAGAAGCTCGCCGATTCGGTGTTCATCCTCAAGGACGGTGAGGTGGTCCGCCACGGATCCGTCGCGGAACTGACCGGGGCCAACGACGCAGGGTCCGGGGCCTCCCCCGGCGCCGCCCGTCGGATGCTGTTCACCGCGTCCAGGACGCTGACCCACCGCGAGATCATCAGCGCTCCGGTGAGCATCGAGCTCGACGGCGGCACCGACAACGCCCCCGGTGCGGCCTGGATGACTCCCAGCCTCACCGGACCGACCCAGCTGCGCGAGCTGGCGGCCTGGTGGGAGCTGATCGACATGATGCCGGTAGAGGTCCGCATGGAAGCCCGCACGCTGGAAGACGTCTTCTGGGAGGTCTCCGTCTCATGACCACACCCCACGCGCCGCTGGCGCCCGCGCCGCGTCCCGCGGCTCGCCGGATCCTCTCGCACGGGCTCTATGAGACCCGCAACGTGCTGCGCAACGGCGAGCAGCTGCTGGTCTCGCTGATCCTGCCGCTGCTGGTGCTCTTCGGCGCTCACCGTCTGGAGCTGATCACCTCCGCCGCCACGCCGAGCATCGACGTGATCACCCCGGGCGTCCTCGCGCTGGCCGTGATGGCTTCGGCCTTCACGGGTCAGGGCATCGCGACCGGCTTCGAGCGCCAGTACGGGGTGCTGGCATATCTGGCCACCACGCCGCTGGGGGCCACCGGCCTGATCTTGGGCAAGGCCATCGCCGTGCTGGCAGTCGTCATCGTGCAGGTGGTGGTGATCGGCACCGCCGGGATGGTCCTGGGCTGGAGCCCGGACCCGGTGGGCCTGGTGTGGCTGGGCGTCGTCGTCGTCCTGGGCGCCACCGCGTTCACCGCGCTCGGGCTGCTGCTGGCCGGCACGGTCCGCGCCGAGGCGACCCTTGCGCTGACCAACGTCATCTGGGTGCTGCTCGGTGCCGCCGGCGGCTCGGTGTTCCCGCTCGACCACGAGGGGGCCGGGGCGCTGCTGCTGCTGCTGCCCTCCGCCGCCCTGGGTGAAGGTCTGCGCACCGCCTCCCTGGAGGGATCGTTCCCGATCCTGGAAGCTCTGATTCTCGCCGGGTGGGCCGCGCTGGCCGTCCTGGCCGCACGAAGGTGGTTCAACTGGCGATGAAATTTCCGATGAATGTGCTCGAAGTCTTTCGCACCAACCTGCCCACCCGGATCACCCGGGTCACCAAGGTGCTCGCCTGGGCGACGCTGGTCAGCAATATCGGCATCATCCTCACCGGCGGGGCGGTCCGACTGACCGCCTCGGGACTCGGCTGCCCGGAGTGGCCGCGCTGCACGCCGGATTCCTGGGTCGCCACCCAGGAGATGGGACTGCACGGGGCCATCGAGTTCGGCAACCGGCTGCTCACCTACGTGCTCGTGCTGATCTGCGCGCTGATGTTCTTCGCGCTGCTGCGGCTGCGGCGCAGCCATCGGCCGCTGTTCCGGATGAGCCTGATCATCCTCGCCGGGATCCCGCTGCAGGCGGTCATCGGCGGGATCACCGTGTGGACCAACCTGAACCCCTGGATCGTGGCGCTGCACTTCCTGCTCTCCGCGGCACTGGTCATGGTCGCCACGATGCTGCTGAACCGGATCCGACTTGAGCTGCGGAGTGCCCGCGAGGCCGGCCAGGGCTCGGGGCAGGACTCCCCCGCGGCGCCTGGTGCACAGCTTCAGGGCGTGGCCGGGGTCCGGATGAGCCACGGCGCCTCCGATGCGGTGACCTCCGCGATGGCCCCGGTCATCCTCGCCTCGACCTGGGTCTCGGTGTTCCTGGGCACCGTGGTGACCGGCACCGGCCCGCATGCGGGGGATCCCGGATCACCGCGACACCTCTTCGACCCGGATCTGGTGACCCGGATGCACGTGGTGCCGGTCTATGTCCTGTGCTTCGCGGCGATCGCGCTGCTGGTGCGCCAGTACCGGATCAGCACGGCACCGAATCAGCGACGCTCGGCCTGGTGGCTGATGATCGTGATCATCGCCCAGGGGGTCATCGGCTACGTCCAGCACTTCACCGGACTGCCGATCATCCTGGTCGGGCTGCACATGCTCGGCTCGGCGCTGCTGGTCGTCATGGCCACCGCGGTCTTCGACAGCTACCGCGCCCGGTATGTCACCCGCGGGCTCGGCGACCCCGCGGCTGTGGCGCCCGCATCGCAGAGCGCGACGGCGCCGGCCTCCTGAGCGAGCGGCTCAGCGCAGACGCCCCAGCAGACGCAGCGCCTCATCAAGGTCGCGCGCCGTTCCGGCTGGCACGGATTGCACATGAGCCAGCCGCAGGGAGGAATCCAGCAGGAAGCTGCTGCGCTGGGCTGCGCCCTTGACCTGATCGAAGGACCCGTAACGCCGCGCAATCTCGCCGTGCGGCCAGAAATCGCTGACCAGGTCAAAAGGCAGCTCACTGGACTCGGCCTCTGAGAAGTCAGCGGTGAGCGTCTGCGCGTAGGCACGCAGACTATGCACCGGGTCACAGCTGATCGCGAGCACTCTCGCCCCTGTGGAGCGAACCCGTTCTCGGCGCGCCACCAGGGCCTGCAGCTCGGAGTCGCAGACCCGGCTGAAGGCAAAGGGGTAGAACATGAGCAGCACCGGAGAGCCGGCGAGTCGATCCAGTTCAAGCACCTCGCCATGGTGGCTGCGCCCGGAGAAGCCGGGCGCCTGCTCCCCGAGCACGGGGAGCGGCGAGGTGGTCACTGCTTCTTGCGCCCCATCAGGCGGGTCGCGGCCCAATGGGTGCTCACACCCGCCGAGGAGGTCACATGCAGACCCGCGTTGGGCGCCGCGTCCTGGATCTCCACCGGTGCCACATAGCCGTCCCGGCCCGAACGCGGAGTCAGCAGCCACAGCACGCCGCCCTCGTCGAGGGTGGCCAGCGCGTCCACGAGCGCGTCCGTGAGATCGTCATCGCCGTCTCTGAACCAGACCAGCACGGCGTCGACGACCTCCTGGACGTCTTCGTCGAGCAGGTCCTCGTCGAGCAGGTCCTCCAGACGGTCGCGGAAGTCGTCATCGACATCCTCATCTACACCGATCTCCTGGACCAGGGAATCGGGCTTGAGCCCGAGCTCCTGGAGCAGGTCGCCGAGCGAGACGACATTGGTTCCGGCGTCGTTCTTGTGGTCCGTCGAGGTGCCCGACGGATCCTCGGCTGCAGAAGCCTGACTCACCTGAGGTTCCCTTCCCATTCATTAGCGTCTGAAGCGCAGCTCCCACCCGAGGATGGGGCTGCCACCAGCAACGTTACGCGGATCCCTGTCGGTTGGGGAAGTGCGACACCACCCAAGCGGGTAGAGTTGAGCTGAAATTCGGCCGTCGAACAACCGGTGGCCGATGCCCTCGTGGGTCCCGCCCGTGGAACATCCCTGTCCATGGACCGCATGACCCAGACCCTTACCCCTTGAGAGGTGACCCGTGAGCGCTGGTGAAGAGAACTCCCATATCCGCAGCGGACTGACGAACCAACTTCCGGATCTGGATCCGGAGGAGACCCAGGAATGGCTGGAGTCTTTTGACCAGCTCGTGGAGTTCCACGGCACCGAGCGCGCGGAATACATCATCCGCTCGCTGCTGCAGCGAGCCGGCGCGAAGTCCATCGAAGTCCCGATGGTCACCACCACCGACTACGTGAACACGATCCCGGTGGATCAGGAGCCTGACTTCCCCGGCGACGAGGAGATGGAGCGCCGGGTGCGCCGCATCCTGCGCTGGAACGCCGCGGTCATGGTGCACCGCGCCCAGCGCAGTGACATCTCCGTGGGCGGACACATCTCTTCCTACGCCGGCGTGGCCACGCTCTACGAGGTGGGTCTGAACCACTTCTTCCGCGGCGCCGACCACCCCGGCGGCGGCGACCAGATCTTCTTCCAGGGCCACTCCTCCCCCGGCAACTATGCCCGGGCCTACCTCGAAGGCCGCCTCACCGAGACCCAGCTCAACGGTTTCCGCCAGGAGCACTCCAAGGCCCCCGACGGCCTGAGCTCCTACCCGCACCCGCGGCTGATGCCGGAGTTCTGGCAGTTCCCGACCGTGTCCATGGGCATCGGTCCGATGAACGCCATCTACCAGGCGCAGTTCAACCGCTACCTGCACAACCGCGGCATCAAGGACACCTCGGAGCAGCAGGTCTGGGCGTTCCTGGGCGACGGCGAGATGGATGAGCCCGAGTCCCGCGGCCTGCTTCAGCTCGCGGCCAACGAGAAGCTCGACAACCTGAACTTCGTGGTCAACTGCAACCTGCAGCGCCTCGACGGCCCGGTGCGCGGCAACGGCAAGATCGTCCAGGAGCTGGAGGCCTTCTTCCGCGGCGCCGGCTGGAACGTCATCAAGGTCCTCTGGGGCCGCGAGTGGGACGAGCTGCTGGATCAGGACGACGACGGCGAGCTCGTCCGGGTCATGAACGAGACCCTCGACGGTGATTACCAGACCTATAAGGCAGAATCTGGGGCCTTCGTCCGCGAGCACTTCTTCGGTCGTTCCGCCAAGACCAAGGAGCTCGTCGCGGACATGTCCGACGACGACATCTGGAACCTCAAGCGCGGCGGACACGACTATAAGAAGGTCTACTCCGCCTATAAGGCCGCCAGCGAGTCCACCGGCAAGCCCACCGTGATCCTGGCCCAGACGGTCAAGGGCTACGGTCTGGGACCCAGCTTCGAGGGTCGCAACGCGACCCACCAGATGAAGAAGCTCACCGTGGATGACCTCAAGCGCTTCCGCGACACGCTGCGGATCCCGATCAGCGATGAGCAGATCGAGGAAGACACCTATAACGTCCCGTACTACCACCCGGGCAAGGACTCTGACGAGGTCAAGTACACCCTCGAGCGTCGCGAACGTCTGGGCGGGCCCGTGCCCGAGCGTCGGACCGTCGGCGAGGGGCTGATCCTGCCTGAGTCCAAGACCTACGCCCAGGCCAAGAAGGGCTCCGGCAAGCAGAAGGCCGCCACCACGATGGCGCTGGTCCGGCTGCTCAAGGACCTGATGCGGGACAAGAACATCGGTCACCGGATCGTGCCGATCATCCCGGATGAGGCGCGCACCTTCGGGATGGACTCGTTCTTCCCCACCGCGAAGATCTACAACCCCAAGGGGCAGAACTACATCTCCGTGGACCGTGAGCTGATGCTCGCGTACAAGGAGTCCCCGCAGGGCCAGATGATCCACCCCGGCATCAACGAGGCCGGCGCCACCGCGGCGTTCACCGCAGCCGGCACCTCCTACGCCACCCACGGCGAGACGATGATCCCGTTCTACATCTTCTACTCGATGTTCGGGTTCCAGCGCACCGGCGACTCCTTCTGGGCGGCCGCCGACCAGCTGGCGCGCGGCTTCATCATCGGAGCCACCGCCGGGCGCACCACGCTGGCCGGTGAGGGTCTGCAGCACCTCGACGGACACTCCCCGCTGCTCGCCGCGACCAATCCCGCGGTGAAGCACTTCGATCCGGCCTTCGGCTACGAGATCGCTCACATCATGGAGAACGGCCTCTTCGAGATGTACGGCGACCACGACGGCGACCACAACGTGATGTATTACCTCACGGTGTACAACGAGCCGGTGCAGCACCTTCCAGAGCCCGAGGGCCTCGACGTCGAAGGCGTCAAGCGCGGCATCTACAAGCTCTCCAGCTCCGAGCAGGACGGCCCCAAGGTGCAGCTGCTGGCCTCCGGCGTCGGGGTGCCCTGGGCCAAGGAGGCCGCAGAGATCCTCGCCGAGGACTGGGGCGTCTCGGCCGACGTCTGGTCGGTGACCTCCTGGAACGAGCTGCGCCGTCAGGCGCTGCACGTGGAGCAGTCGGCCCTGCTGGACCCGGAGCGCGAGCCCGAGGTTCCCTTCGTGACCCAGCAGATGGAAGGCGCCGAGGGGCCGATCATCGCGACCACCGACTTCGCCACCCAGGTCCCGGATCAGATCCGCCAGTTCCTGCCGAACCGCTTCGCGACCCTGGGAGCCGACGACTTCGGCTTCTCCGACACGCGAGCCGCGGCACGGCGGCACTTCAGGATCGACGCCCACTCGATGGTGGTGCGCGCCCTGCAGATGCTCGCCGACGACGGCGCGGTGGACGCCTCGGCTCCGGTCGATGCGTTCAAGAAGTACGATCTCAGCAACGTCCGTGCCGGCACCTCGGGCGAGGCGGGCGGCGACGCCTGATTCTGCCCCCTCCTGAGGGGCCAGCACGATGAGCACCCAGCGGGGGCCCGGAGCATCAGCTCCGGGCCCCCGCTGCGTGTATCGGCGGCATGTATGCCCCTCCACCGGGACCGGACGTGGAGATCGCAGTGCGACTCACCGCTGGTCCGGCCGCCGGTGCCCCGCTGGTTCCCCGCTGGTCAGGCAGCTTGGGCGGCAGTCCAGGCGGAGGCAATGGCCATTCGATGCGGTTTGTAGGGATCACACAACTGGCGGGCGAACTCCGCAGGCTCTAGGCTCCTGAACATGACTGCATCTGCTCCGACGACGCCAGGGCCCGTCCCGGTCTCCTGGGAGGCCCTCGAGGTGCTCCGCTCCGACGCCGGAAACCTCACCCACGAGGTCAACTGCTACCTGGAGGAGACCCTCACCTGGTACCGCCACCTGAGCACCGATGAGCGGGCTTCGCTGCGCCTGATCGCGCAGCGTGGCATCGGCGGTCTGATCAGCTGGCTGGAGAACCCGTCCTCGAGGTCCCTGCCGCTGGTCAACGAGCTGTTGGGCAACGCCCCCACCGATCTGATGCGCACCATCTCCCTGCAGCGCGCGCTGCAGCTCATCCGCAGCATCGTCGAAGCGGTGGAGCAGCGACTGCCCGGTCTGGTGGCTCCGCAGGACCAGCAGCTGATGCTCGAAGCCGTGCTGCGTTACTCCCGGGAGGTGGCCTTCGCGATCGCCGACGTCTATGCCCGGGCCGCGGAGTCCCGCGGCGCGTGGGATTCTCGCCTGGAGGCGCTGCTGGTGGACGCGGTGCTGCGCGGCGAGCCCGCCGAGCAGATCGCCTCCCGCGCCGCGGCCGTCGGGTGGCGCAGCCACGAAGGAGTGGTCGTCGTCGTCGGCGACGCCCCGGACCAGGCCGACGCGGTGTTCATGTCGCAGCTGAGACGCCAATGCATCCGCTTCTCCGCCGATGCGGTGGTGGGGGTTCATGGTGACCGGCTGATCCTGCTCCTGGGCCGGGTCACCGACCTCGCCGAGGGACTGGAGCGGATCCTGCCCCGCTTCGGCCCCGGACAGGTGGTCTTCTCCAGCTTCGAGGGTTCGATCAGCCAGGCGCACGGCAGTGCACAGTCGGCCTTCACCGGGTTCACCGCTGTCGGGGCCTGGACCTCGGCACCCCGTCCGGTGGCCGCCGAGGACCTGCTTCCGGAACGCGCGCTCTGTGGAGACGAGACCGCGAAGACCGTGCTGCGCGAGCGCATCTTCGAGGTGCTCAGCGCCGCCGGCAACGGGCTGCTCGAAACGGTCACCGCTTATCTGGAGGCCGGTCACTCGCTGGAGGCGACCGCACGTGAACTCTTCGTCCATACCAATACCGTGCGCTACCGCCTGCGCCGGGTCACCGACGTCACCGGATGGGACCCCGTGACCCCGCGCGACGCCTATGTGCTGCAGACCGCGCTGGCCGTGGGGCGTCTCTGACCAGCCGTTGTAGGGTACCTACAAAGGCCACGGTGGAGCTTGGTGAGCCCATGACCCGCGAAAACCAGCCGCACTATGGGAGGTTGGTCTTGTGCTTGCCATAGTTTGCCCCGGACAGGGCTCCCAGACCCCAGGATTCCTCTCGGAATGGATCAGCGACGAGGCCACCCGCGCGGCGCTCGAGGCCTATTCCGAGCATTCCGGCACCGATCTGCGCGCCCACGGGACGGTCTCCGATGCCGAGACGATCCGGGACACCGCGGTCGCACAGCCGCTGATCGTGGCCGCCTCCCTGCTCAGCGCGTCCACCCTGGATCTCGCAGCGCTGGATCCTGACCGGGTGCTCTACGCCGGCCACTCGGTGGGCGAGATCCCTGCCGCCGTGCTCGCCGGGGTGCTCACGCCCGAGCAGGCCTTGGAGTTCATCAAGGTCCGCGCCACCTCCATGGCCGCAGCCGCCGCCGCGACGCCCACCTCCATGGCCGCCGTCGTCGGAGGTGTGGAGGCGGAGGTCCGGCAGGCGATCGCTGACGCCGGGCTGACTCCGGCCAACGCCAACGGGCCCGGCCAGATCGTGGCCGCCGGGGAGCTGGAGAAGCTTGCGGCGCTGGAGGCCAGTCCTCCGGCTCGGGCCCGAGTGATACCGCTGACCGTGGCGGGTGCCTTCCACACGGACTTCATGGACTCGGCCCGGCAGACCCTGGCGGCCGCGGCTGCCGGCCTCACGGTGAACGACCCCCGCCAGAAGCTGATCTCCAACCGGGACGGCGGCTACGTCTCCACCGGTGCCGAGGTGCTGGAGCGCCTCGTGGATCAGGTGACTCGTCCGGTCCGCTGGGATCTCTGCATGGAGACCATGGCGCAGGCCGAGGTCACCGGCGTGCTCGAGCTGCTGCCCGGTGGCACGCTGACCGGCCTGGCCAAGCGCGGACTCAAGGGCGTGAAGTCGCTGGCCATCAAGACTCCCGCCGACATCCCCCTCGCCCAGGAATTCATCGCCGAGCATGCGGGTTGAGCTGAGCGGGCCTAGGTCCATGGCCGTCGACAAACTCTGCGCAGGCGGCACCGCCGCGCAGCTCCCCCCAATGATCCACGAAGGACGTTCCTGACGTGACTGTCGCATTGAACCAGCCCACCGCCGTGGCGGGCACCCGTGTCATGGGCCTGGGTGCCTACCGACCCGAGCTCGTGATTGACAACGAGCAGATCTGCCAGTGGATCGACTCCTCAGACGAGTGGATCCAGAAGCGCACCGGTATCAAGACCCGGCGCCGTGCGCCCAGAGACGTCTCCGTGGTGGACATGGCCGAAGGCGCCGCCCGCGAGGCGCTGGAGCACGCCGGGATCTCTGGAGATCAGCTCGGCGGAGTCATCCTCGCGACCGTGACCCACCCCTACGCGACCCCCTCGGCCGCGGCGGACCTGGCTCACCGGCTGGGCGCCACCCCAGCGGCGGCCTTCGACATCTCCGCCGCCTGCGCCGGCTACTGCTACGGAATCGGCCAGGCCGACGCCATGGTGCGCTCCGGGCTGTCCTCCTATGTGCTGGTCGTCGGGGTGGAGAAGCTCTCGGACTTCATCGACAACCACGAGCGCACCATCTCCTTCCTGCTCGGCGACGGCGCCGGGGCCGCGATCATCGGTCCCGCCGAAGCTCCCGGGATCTCGCCCTCGATCCTGGGCTCCAACGGCGAGAAGTGGGAGGCCGTGGCGATGGACAGCACGCTGCTGAACTTCCGCGACGCGCTCGCCCGAGCCCGCGAGACCCAGGACGCCACCGAGCTGCTCGACGCCGAGAACCGCTACTGGCCCACGCTGCGCCAGGACGGTCCCACGGTGTTCCGCTGGGCCGTCTGGGAGATGGCCAAGGTCGCCCAGCAGGCACTCGATGCCGCTGGGATCACCGCCGAGGACCTCGTGGCGTTCGTCCCACATCAGGCGAACATGCGGATCATCGACGAGATGGTCAAACAATTGAAGCTTCCTGAGCACGTGATGGTGGGACGCGACATCGTGGACGCGGGCAACACCTCCGCAGCCTCGATCCCGCTGGCCATGCACCGCCTGCTCAAGGAGAACCCAGAACTCTCCGGCGGTCTTGCTCTGCAGATCGGTTTCGGAGCCGGACTGGTCTACGGCGCGCAGGTCATCCGGCTGCCGTAGCCCCGGGACCGGGGCCGCCACGCGGCCGCGGGACAGATTCACCACGTATCCCTGGAACCACCCAACGAACTGGAACCACCCAAAGAAAAGGAGTCGCCGATATGGCTGACAAGAACGAGATCCTCGCAGGCCTGGCCGAGATTGTGAACGAGGAGACCGGCCTGGAGGTCGAAGAGGTCCAGTCGGAGAAGTCCTTCACCGAGGACCTCGACATCGACTCGATCTCGATGATGACCATCGTGGTCAACGCCGAAGAGAAGTTCGACGTGAAGATCCCCGATGAAGAGGTCAAGAACCTGGCCACCGTCGGCGACGCCGTGGACTTCATCGCCAACGCACAGGGCTGATCCAGCCCCGCATCGGACGGGAGGGCTCCGGCGCACCGCCGAGCCCTCCCCTCCTCTCCCCCCACCCGCTGTCCCACTTTCATTGAGGTAGATCCATGACCCGTCGTCTTGTCATCACCGGTCTCGGCGCCACCACTCCCATCGGCGGCGACGTGAAGACGCTCTGGACCAACGCCCTGGCCGGCACTCCCGGTGCCAAGACCCTCGAGCACGACTGGGTCGAGAAGTACCAGCTGCCGGTCACCTTCGCCGCCGAGGTCTCCATCGAGCCCTCCGAGGTGCTGGCCCGTCCGGAGCTCCGCCGGATGGATCGCTCCACCCAGCTAGGCATGGTCGCCGCCCGGCAGGCCTGGGACGACGCCGGTCTCAGCCGCCCCGGCGATGAGGGCTACGACCTGGATCCCGAGCGGGTCGCGGTGTCCTTCGCCACCGGCATCGGCGGGGTCTGGACGCTGATCGACAGCTGGGACACCCTGCGCGAGCGTGGCCCGCGCCGGGTGATGCCGATGACCGTGCCGATGCTGATGCCCAACGGCGCGGCCGGAGCGATCAGCCTGGACCTCGGCGCTCAGGGCGGGGCCCGCACGGCGGTCTCCGCCTGCGCCTCCGGTGTCGAGGCGCTGGACGTCGCGCTGGAGATGCTGCGCAAGGGCGACGCCGACGTCGTCCTGGCCGGCGGCACCGAGGCTGCGATCCATCCGCTGCCCATGGCCGCGTTCAGCTCGCTGCAGGCGCTCTCCAAGCGCAACGACGACCCCGCTGCCGCCTCGCGGCCCTATGACCGAGACCGCGATGGATTCGTCATGGGTGAGGGCGCCGGCGCTCTGGTCGTCGAGACCGAAGAGCACGCCAAGGCCCGCGGCGCCACCATCTATGCCGAGCTCGCGGGTTCCGCGATCACCTCGGACGCGCACCACATCACCGCCCCGGACCCCAAGGCGCTGGGTGCTTCCCGCGCGCTGCGCCGGGCGCTGGAGTCCGCCGGCGCGCAGCTGAGCGAGGTCACCCACATCAACGCCCACGCCACCTCCACCCCGGTGGGCGACAAGCCTGAGTATGCGGCGCTGAAGTCGGTGTTCGGAGATCACCTCGAGAACGTCTGCATCTCCGCCACGAAGTCCCAGACCGGTCATCTGCTCGGCGCCGCCGGTGCCGTGGAGTCGGTGCTGACCGTGAAGGCCCTGCATGAGCGTCGCGCGCCGGTCACGATCAACCTCGATCATCAGGACCCGGAGATGCCGCTCGACGTGGTCACCGGCTCGCCTCGCGAGCTCGGGGACCAGCAGCAGGTGGCGCTGTGCAACTCCTTCGGCTTCGGCGGGCACAACGCCGTGGCGGCGTTCCGCACCTACTGAGCAACTCCGCCGGGGCTCATCCGGCGGCATCCGCGCAGAAGAAGACCCCCGGTCGGGATCCTCAGGGATCCCCGCCGGGGGTCTTTGCTGCTTCATGTAGAAGCTGCCGCGCTGGGAAGCGACGGCCCGCTTCAGCGGGCTCTGTGCGGCAGGACTGTGGTGGTGCCGGTCGATCACGGCTGCTGGTGGTCAGCACCGGCTGAGCGGATGGGCGGCGGTGGAGGACGCCGCGCGGTCCGCCTGGGCTCAGCTGACCACCTGGTGCAGCCAGTGCACAGGGGCGCCCTCTGCGGCATGGCGGAAGGACTCCAGCTCCTCGTCCCAGGCCTCGCCCAGCGCCAGTGAGAGCTCCTGATAGACCACGGAGGGGTCACCGGCGCCCATCTCGTAGGCGTAACGGATCCGGTCCTCGGAGACCACGATGTTGCCGTGCACATCGGTGGTGGCATGGAAGATGCCCAGTTCAGGCGTGTGGGACCAGCGGCCGCCGTCGCAGCCGGGAGAGGGGTCCTCGGTCACCTCGAACCGGAGATGGCTCACCGCGCGCAGCGCTGAGGCCAGGGTGGCGCCCAGACCGGCTGAGCCCTCCCAGGAGAGCTCTGCACGGAAGTCGCCGGGCGCGGCAGGCTGAGGGTGCCATGTGAAGTCCACGCGCGCGTCAACCGCCGAGGACACCGCCCATTCAACGTGTGGGCAGAGCGCGGCGGGCGCCGAATGGATGTGAAGCACACCTCGGGCCGTATTTTGGGACATATCCATCCTCCACTGTGCTGTTGGTACGTCTTCCCCTACGACCAGACAGCAGCCAGGTGGCTGATGGTTTTGATGCTCCACCAAAGGTTAACACCTTGCGCGGCGAGCACTACTACTGATGTTAACAGATCCAGATCAGATCGGTCTCTCAGGCGCGGGGATGAGCCTGTCCGTAGGCGTCGCGCAGCCTGTCGATGGTGACGTGGGTGTAGAGCTGCGTGGTGCTCAGCGAGGCGTGCCCGAGCAGCTCCTGGACGGTCCGCAGATCAGCACCTCCTTCCAACAGGTGCGTGGCGGCGGTGTGACGCAGCGCGTGCGGGCCTCGGGCTGCCGTGGTCCCAAGCCGGGCGAGGGAATCGTCGACGACGCGGCGCACCGTGCGCACATCGATGCGGCCTCCTCGACGACCCAGGAAACACGCCTCGGCCGAGGTGCTCGTGACGAGTCGGGATCGGCCGTGGTACAACCAGCTGCGCAGAGCGGTCTCTGCCGGCACCCCGTAGGGGACGATCCGTTCCTTGTTGCCCTTGCCGAGCAGCCGGACCATCCGCCGACCGGTCTCGAAGGAGGCCAGGTTCAGACCGCTGAGCTCGGAGACGCGCATACCGGTGGCGTAGAGCAGCTCCACCATCGCTGCGTCACGCAGGCTCAGCGCATGCGCGATCGGATCTGCCTCATCCGCCTGTCCGGCCTGCTGGGCCGCACCTGCCAGCTGGGAGGTGAGCTGTTCGACGTGCTGGTGCTGCAGCACATCGGGCAGGTGGCTGCTCTTTCGGGCGGTGCGCAGCCGCACGGAAGGATCCTCGGGCAGGTGCCCCCGGCGGTGCGCCCAGGCGGTGAAGGCCCGCACCGAGGCGGTCTTGCGGTTCAGGGTGTTCCGCGAGAGTCCCGCTTCGTGCAGCTCGCTCAGCCAGCTGCGAATCTCCGCGAGGCCGAGCTCCTCCAGCGGACCACGCTGCAGAGCGAGCTGGCGCAGATCGCCGCGATAGGCGCGGAGCGTCTGCACCGAGAGCCCCCGTTCGTGCCTGAGATGGTCGATGAACGCTGTGACCAGCTCGGGTTCGACCGCAGCGTCGGGGCCCGGAGGTGCAGCCGGGTCTGTGGATCGATCCTGCGCGGAGGCCATGAGGGAAGTCTACGACCGCGCACATCGGGCTTAGGTGCTCCGCGCCGATCATGCCCGACCCCAATGACCGTTGACCATGCGGGCGCGGCCCGAACGCTGAAGCCGGGTCAGCTCGGCGAGCACAGTGGGCAGCGGGAGCCCCGCGACTTGGGAGAGCTTGCCCGGCGCGCTCAGACCACGTCTGGGCAGCGCGTCGAAGAGCAGCCGCTGGGCCTCATCGAGTCCATCCTGCGGGTGCTCCCGGCCCAGGGGAAGCTCGGGTTGGACAGCCGGTCGGGAGGCTGATTCCCTGCGCCCGGCCCAGGAGCCGATGGCCAGCGACTCCTGGCTGGGGCCCGGCGGATGCGCGGTTTCTGGGCCTGCGCCTTCAGCGACAAGGTTCAGGATGTCGGTCGCGTCCCGGACCAGCTGCGCGGGTGTCTCGCGCAACAGACGGTGACATCCTGCCGAGGCGGCGGAGAAGACGCTTCCGGGGATCACCCCCACCTCCCGGCCGAGGTTCAGCGCATGGTGGGCGGTGGACTGGGCTCCGCTGCGCCAGCGCGCCTCGGTGATCACGGTGACCATACCCAGTGCCGCGATCAGGCGGTTCCGCTGCAGGAACCGGTGCCTGGTCGGCGCCGAACCGGGGGCCATCTCGCTGAGCAGCAGACCCTGTTCTGCAACTTCGCGGAGCAGACGTTCGTTCCCAGCCGGGTAGAACCGATCCAGTCCGCCGGCCAAGACTGCCAGCGTCGGCGCGGAGCGGTCTGCATCGCTGAACCTGGAGGCGTCTCTGTCCCCGGAGTCCTCCGCGCGGCGCGAACCTGAGTCCTGATCCGAGCACGCGCGCAGCGCGGCCCGATGGGCGGCGGCATCGACCCCGTAGGCGCCGCCGGAGACCACACAGAGACCGGCATGGACCAGATCCTCGGTGAGCTGGGCGGTGATCCGGATGCCATAGTCCGTCACCTCCCGGGACCCGACGATCGCCACCGTCCGGGCCGGGCCGGGAAGTCGGCCCAGTGCCTGGGAGGCGGACTCCTCCCGGCTGCCACGGAACCAGATCGCCACCGGGGCCAGCGGACCGAGATCTCCCAGCTGTGCGGGCCAGCCGGGGTCCTGCGGGATCAACAGACCCCCGCCGAGCCGGCGGATCGTGGCGAGGTCCGAGGCGCCATGCAGCTGCCCGCACCGGGTGCGCCAACGGGCAAGCCCGGTGCGCAGGTCCTGCTGCCGGGCTCCGAGCCCCGCCGAGTCAGCGACCTGCGCCATTCGGTCACGCTCTGCGGCGGAGGGTGCCCGCGCCGAGGTGATCAGTGCGTGGAGGCTCTGAGCTCCGAAGGTCTCCAGAGCGAGTCCGGCGAGCAGGTCTCCAGGTTCGATCAGCCGGGACAGCTCGGCACGAAGGACCCTTTCCTGCTCGAGGTCCACCCCAGGGGCGGCGGGACCGGGGTCATGTCTCATAGCTGCTCCTCGATTCAGTTCGTCTGGGCCCGCTGCCGCAGCTGCAAGGCAGCATCGACCTCGTCGGCCCCTGGCTGGTCCCGCTGCGCCAGATCCGCGATGGTCCAGGCCAGGCGCAGAACCCGCAGATAACCGCGCAGCGAGATCGCGGCTCGATCCAGTGCGGCGTCGATGTGACGGGTGGAGCCGGCGGGCAGGCGCAGCTCTCCGGTCAAGAGCTGCATCGGAGCCTGAGCGTTGGTGCGCAGGCCCCACCGGTGAAGACGTTCGCTCTGCACCGTGCGCGCGTCAAGCACCCTGGACCGGACGGCCGCGGAGCTCTCCCCCGGCGGTCCCAGGGCGGCGGCCGCCGATCGAGGACGCTCGACCTGGATCTGCAGGTCGATGCGATCCAGCAGTGGACCGGAGAGGCGTGACATGTAGTGCCGCCGCTGGGCCACCGAGCATCTGCAGCCTGCGCCGGTGCCCACGTTGAGTCCGCAGGGACAGGGATTCGCGCCGAGCACCAGTTGGAAGCGCGCCGGGTACGTCACGCTCCCGGCCGAGCGGTGCAGCGAGATCCTGCCGGTCTCCATGGGTTGACGCAGTGCGTCCAACGCGGGGCGTGGAAACTCCGGGGCCTCATCGAGGAAGAGCACTCCCTGGTGTGCCCGGGTCACGGCGCCGGGCCGCGCGATCCGCGCGCCGCCGCCCACGATGGCCGCCATCGAAGCGCTGTGGTGCGGGGCCTGGAACGGCGGGGTGCGGCGCAGCCGAATCACGGTCCGTGGGTCCGCCGAGAGGGATTCGATCGCCGTGGCCTCCATCGCCGCCTGATCATCCAGCGGCGGGAGGATCCCCGACATTCGTTCAGCCAGCATCGTCTTGCCGGCACCCGGGGCACCGATGAGCAGCAGGTGGTGGCCACCGGCGGCCGCCAGCTCCAGCGCGAACCTCGCTTCCTGCTGGCCCCGCACCTCCGCGAGATCGACCGCGGGAGCGCCGGAGTTCTCGGAGCCGGCGGCATCTTCGCCCACCATCGAGGCTGCGACACCGTGGCCAGCCGACCACCGATGGACCCCGGACGCCTCACGCACCAGCGGTTCGAGCTCGGCGGTGGCGAAGGAGGCCGCCACCTGTGACACATGGGCGGCCGCGAGGACCTCCATCCCGGGCACCAGGGCCGCTTCCTGGGCGTTCTCCATCGCCACGACCACCGTCTGGGCCCCGGCGGCCTGCGCGGCCGCCACTGCGGGAAGCACACCGCGGACCGGGCGCAGCCTCCCGTCCAGACCCAGCTCCGCCAGGAAGACGATCTCTGCCGTGCCCTGGACCCTGCCGTCGGCCGCCCAGGCGCTCATCAGAATGGCGAGGTCCAGGACGGAACCCGATTTCGGCAGCGAGGCCGGGAGCAGGTTCACGGTGAGCCGCCGGGTCGGAAGATCGCAACCGGTGTTCTTCGCCGCGGATCGGATCCGGTCCTGGCTCTCCCGCAGCGAGGCATCGGGCAGGCCCAGCAGGATGAACGCCGGAAGAGCCCGGCCGATATCGGCCTCGACCTCGATCAGGTGTCCGTCCATGCCGAAGAGGACCACGCCACGGGCCCGACCCATGCTCATCAGCTCACGTCCCTGAGATGTTCCAGCCGCTGCACCAGGTGCTCCTCGGCATGCGCCTCGGCGGCTCCGCTCAGGAGCACCGCGATGACGTCCACCCGGCGCTGCATATGGAGCCAATGCCGGGCGACACAGTAGTCCAGCAGCAGCCGGTGCAGCCGGGCCAGCTTGGCTGTGCCGATCGCCTCGAAGGGATGGCCGTATCCCTCACCCCGCCGGGTCTTGACCTCCACCGCCACCAGTTGTGCCCCATCCCTGGTGATCAGGTCCAGCTCTCCACGCACCCCGCGCCAGCGGCGCTCCAAGATCTGGTGACCCTGCCGACTCAGATAGTCGGCCGCGATCTCTTCTCCGATGATGCCGGTGACGTCCTTGGCTCGCATCTGCGCTCCTTCCTCGCAGGCACCAGCATCCGGCACCTCCCGAGACCCCGGCCGCAAGATCGGGGCGCTGTGGAGGGACCGAGCCGAGCGCACAGGCTGAACGGGCCTGGGGAAGATGCGGGACGCCGGAGACCTCAGAGAGGATCCAGTCGCAGGTCAGGCCGTGAGCTCAGACCCCGAGGTTCCAGCTGAGCCGATGCTGCGCGGTGACGCCGAGCTCCAGCAGTGCGCTCCGGTGTCCCTGGGAGCCGTACCCGCGGTTGGAATCCCAGCCATAGCCGGGGTGGGCTGCCGCGAGCTCCTCCATCAGCCGGTCCCGTTCCAGCTTCGCCAGCACCGAGGCGCAGGCCACCGAAAGCGCCCTGATATCGGCCTTGACCATGGTCTGCACCCGCGGTGAGGCGCCGTGGGTGAGCCAGTCGTAGGAGCCGTCCAGGATCACGGCATCCAGCGGCCTCCCGAGCTGGACCTCTACCGCGTTGAGCCCGGCGAGACCGGCGGCGCGCAGCGCCCCGTTGATGCCCAGCGCGTCGATCTCTCGAGGCGCGCGGTGTTGGACGCTGTAGGCGGCGGCGTGTTCGCAGATGTGCGGGTGCCAGCGCTGCCGGGCTTTGGCGCTGAGCAGCTTGGAGTCGCGCACGCCGTCGAGCTGGGAGCAGATCCCGCTCGCCGTCGGCGTCTCGGCGAAGACCGGGGCGTTGAGGTCGAACACGACCACCCCGATGCTGACCGGTCCAGCCAGGGCGCCCCGGCCGACCTCGTCGATCCCCGCGATGAAACGGACATTGCGCTGCGCGGCGATGGCCAGCTCAGGCAGCAGCGTGGCGTTCTCGGGCATCAGCGCGCGCCGTCCGCAAATCCTGCGCTGGCGCCCGCGGATCCGGCGCCAGTGGATCGGGTGCTCACGGCGCCGGGACCGCCTCGAAGGGATCCCGCTCGGTGCCGCCGCCGCCGAAGTTCTCGAACGGCCAGATCACCGCCGAGGAGCGTCCGATGACGTCTTCCAGGGGCACCGCACCCATATCGGGTTCGTCCACATGGGAGCGCGAGTCGGCGGAGTTGCCGCGGTGATCTCCGAGCAGCCAGACGCTGTCCTCGGGGACGGTCACGGAGAACTCACCCTCGCTGGGGACGTTTCCGGGGAAGATATAGGGCTCGTCGATGGGTTCGCCGTTGACCAGGATCCGTCCGGAATCGTCACAGCACTCCACCTCGTCACCGCCCAGGCCCACCACGCGTTTGACCACGAAGTGGGACGAGGTGTCGGGCATCAGACCGACGAAGATCATCGCGTCTTGGAAGGCGTTGGTGGGCACTCCGCTTCCGGCGCCCCACCACGCTCGGGTGTCCTCGAACACGACGACGTCGCCGCGCTGGACCTCCATGACCTCCGGGGCGAGCAGGTTCACGATGATCCGGTCATCGACCTCCAGGGTCGGCTCCATGGACTCCGAAGGGATGTAGAAGGCCCGGAAGAAGAAGGTCTTGACCACGAAGGAGATCACGAGCGCGAAGACCAGAATCGTCGCGATCTCGATCAGGAAACTCACCGCCGGGTGCCGGGCCGACCGGGCCTGACGGCGGCGTTCGCGTCGGCTCTCGGACGGTGGTGTCGAAGGCCCGTCACTGCTGCTGATGATCGGCCTCCGGGAGCTCTCGTCGTTCATCCCAGGGCCAGAAGACGCCAGTGACGCGGCCCAGGATGCGGTCCTGGCTGATCATACCCCCGCCGGGGGCGCCCAGCAGTGCCCGCGAATCCAGGGACTGTTCCCGGTTGTCCCCCATGACCCAGAGCCGGCCGGGAGGCACCTCCGCCTCGAAGCCCAGCGCTGAGGCGGGGTTCTCGGAGGTGATGGGACGGCCCAGGTAGGGCTCCGCGAGGGGTTCACCGTTGACGCTGAGCTCTCCGGTGTCCTCGCAGCAGGTCACGGTGTCGCCCCCGGTGCCGAGGACCCGCTTGACGTAGGTCGCGGGAGGAGTGGCGAGCCCGAACCAGTGGCCCACCCGGGCGCCGAGCTGCTCCAGGGTGGAGCCTCTGCCCTCGTATGGAGTGAAGGAGCCCTCCCCGTCGAAGACGATCACATCCCCACGCTGCACCCCCTGGTCCTCGGGGTAGCTCTTCTCGACCAGGATCCGCTCGGAATCGGCCAGGGTCGGTGCCATGGAGACCTGGGAGACGGTGTAGACGTCGACCACGAACAGGCGCAGACCGGTGGCGACCAGCACGGCGAGGACCGCGGTGACGAGCACCGCGGCCCAGAGCCGAACGCGGTGAGGGCGCTTCAGACGCCGAGAACCCTGAGTCTCCGAGTCAGACTCGGAGGGCTCAGGGTTCTCGGGATTCTTCATAAGACGTACAGGCTCTCAGCGCTGGGCCGAAGCCGATCCGCGGATCAGGCCTCGGTGACCTCTTCGACCTTCTCGCCCTGCTGGCGAGCAATGGTGGACTCACGCTTCTCTTTGATGCGTGCAGCCTTGCCGTGGCGATCGCGCATGTAGTAGAGCTTCGCGCGGCGGACGTCACCGCGGGCGAGGACCTCGATCTTCTCGGTCACTGGGGAGTGCACCGGGAAGGTGCGCTCCACGCCGACGCCGAAGGACACCTTGCGGACCGTGAAGGTCTCGCCGATGCCGTGGCCCTGGCGGCCCAGGACGTAGCCCTTGAAGACCTGAACACGGGTGTTCTTGCCCTCGATGATGTTGACGTGCACGTTGACCGTGTCGCCGGGGCCGAACTCCGGGATGTCGGTGCGCAGGCTGGCGGAATCAACGAAATCAAGCTTATGCATATGCTTCTCCTTGGACGACTGCCACAGGTCACTCGCCCGGGTTGCGACCTCTCCGTGCCGGCGCACAAGGCGCCGACCACGCCGAATCACGGCGCAGGTCAAAGCGTGAGCAACCGGATCGGGATGAGTTCCCGCACCGGCGGCCTGGCTGTTGACGGCCATCCCCTATGGCAGATGGGCCGCCCAGCAGGCACGGTGGTCAATTCTATGTCAGATTCTGCTCCCGTGCGACCACGTGTTTGGCCCACAGATCGGAGCGCAGCTTTCGAGTCCGGATCTCCTGCTGCTGTGCCCGCCACGCGCCGATCTTCGCGTGGTCCCCGGAGAGCAGGATCTCGGGCACCTCGAGGCCGCGCCAGCGCGCAGGCTTGGTGTAGACCGGGTATTCCAGGAGCCCGTCGGCGTGAGACTCCTCGGCGAGCGATTCCGGGTTGCCCAGCACCCCAGGGATCAGCCGGGTGATCGCCTCGACCATCACGACGACGGCGGACTCCCCGCCGTTGAGCACGTAGTCCCCGATGGACATGGGGCGCACCTGGAAGTGCTCCGGCGCCCAGTCCAGCAGCCGCTGGTCGATGCCCTCGAACCGGCCGGGCGCGAAGACCAGGTGCTCTGCCTGGGCGAGCTCCTGGGCGGCGCGCTGGGTGAGCACCTCGCCGGCCGGGGTGGGGATGATCAGGATCGGCGGCTGCTCTGCCGCGGCAGCCTCAGGCTGGGTCAGCACGTGTTCCAGCGCCAACGCCCAGGGCTCGGGCTTCATCACCATCCCGGCGCCTCCACCGGTGGGGGTGTCATCCACGCTGCGGTGCTTGTCGAAGCTGAAGTCGCGCAGCTGGTGCCGGTGCAGGCTGAGCAGTCCCTCGCGCTGGGCCTTCCCGATCAGGGAGAGGTCCAGGACGTCGAAGAACTCGGGGAAGATGGAGATGAGGTCGATCCGCATGGCGGGGCGCTCGCTCAGAAGAGGCCGGGCGGCGGGGTCAGCACGATGCGCTGATTCTCCACGTCCACCTCGGGCACGAGCTCTTCGACGAAGGGGACCATCACGTCCTCGCCGTTGACCGCGGTGACCACGAGCAGGTCCTGCGCCGTTCCGGTGAGCAGCTCCTTGAGCGTGCCCAGGGGCTCGCCCGCGGCGTCCACGCAGGCGAATCCGGCGAGTTCGTGGCTGTACCAGCCGTCGGAGTCGGACTCCTGCTCCGTCGCCACCTCGACGTAGAGCGTCGACCCACGCAGGGCCTCGGCGCCGTCGCGGTCGGTGACCTCTCGGAAGCTCAGCAGAGCGATGCTCTTGTTCCAGCGCTGTCGGGTCACGGTGAGCAGCGTGGTGATCCGGTCGGCGGTGTTCTCCCCGGCGATGCGGATGACCACCGAACCGGGGGCGAGCCGCTGCTCCGGCTCATCGGTGAAGAGTTGGGCAGTGACCTCGCCACGGATGCCGTGGGGTTTGCCGATGCGAGCGACCCGCAGGCGCTCTGCCGTTTCCGGCAGTGCCTGCGGGTCGATCTCATGTGCTTCCTGGCCATTGATGCCAGCAGTCATGGTGCAGTCCCTCGGTCCGTCAGCGGCTGCGGTCGGTGTCGACCACGTCCACGCGGACATCGCCCCCACCGGGGAGGGCTGAGACCACGGTGCGCAGTGCCTTGGCGGTGCGCCCGGCCCGGCCGATCACTCGACCGAGGTCATCCGGATGAACTCGCACCTGAAGCACGTCGTAGCGACGCCCGCCCTTACGGCGGACATCGACGTCATCAGGTGCATCCACGATTCCGCGGACCAGGTGTTCGAGCGCGTCACTCAGCACTGCATCAGCTCCCATGATTACTATGCATTCTCCTGCGAGGCAGACTCAGCTGCATCCTCGGCAGGAGCCGGAGCCTTGGACTTCTGCTCCTGAATGACTGAACCCTTGTTGGGAGCGACGAACGCTTCCTTCGGGGCCTTGGTCCGCAGAGTGCCCTCGGAGCCTTCGAGGCCCTTGAACTTCTGCCAGTCACCGGTGACCTTCAGCAGTGCATTGACCTGCTCGGTGGGCTGAGCGCCCACGGAGAGCCAGTACTGAGCGCGCTCGGAATCGATCTCGATCAGCGAGGGCTCCTGCGTCGGGTCATACTTGCCGATCTGCTCGATGGCGGCGCCATCCCGCTTGGTGCGGGAGTCGGCGACGACAACGCGGTAGAACGGTGCACGGATCTTGCCCATGCGCTTCAGACGAATTTTAACTGCCACTTGAGTGGTCCACTCCCGTTTCTTGTTTCAGGGGCGCGGTCAGGCACCGGATTGCGTGGGGACGAGCTGCACAATCGATGCGACCACTTCAGAACATTGTCCCTACGGCGGGTTTAGAGGGTGCCCCCGTCGAACAAAGTACCTGCCTATTGTGCCAGAGATCGGCCGAACACGCGATCTGAGACCGCGTCGGTCCTGCTCAGCGCAGGTACTTCTCGAACCCCTTGGGCAGGTTCAGGTCCTCGGGCTTGAGGTCCTTGGTACCCGCCCCGAAGCTGGAGCCATCCATCCGCTTGGCCGCGCCCTGGGTCCGCTTGAGTTCGGCCTCTCGGGCCTCCTGGGCGGCCTTGGCCGGGTTCCCGGACTTCTTCTTCGGCTTCGGCTGGGGCTTGCGCTTCTTCGAGGCGCCGCCGCCGGCGCCCATTCCAGGCATGCCACCCATACCGGGCATCCCTCCGCCGCCACCGGGCATCGAGGGCATTCCCCCGCCGCCGGCCATCTTCTTCATCATCTTCTGCGCCTGGGTGAAGCGTTCCAGGAGCTGGTTGACCTCGGAGACGTGCACCCCGGAGCCCTTGGCGATGCGTGCACGGCGGGAGCCGTTGATCACCTTGGGGACGTTGCGCTCATAGGGGGTCATGGAATAGATGATGGCCTCGACCCGGCCGATGGAGGACTCGTCGAACTGCTCCAGCTGCTGACGCATCCCCTGCGCGCCGGGCATCATGCCCAGCAGCTTCTTCATCGAGCCCATCTTCTTGAGCTGCTGCATCTGACCCAGGAAGTCCTCCAGGGTGAAGTCCTCCTGGTCGGCGAACTTCTGCGCCATCTTCTCGGCCTCGCCACGATCCCAGTTGGCTTCGGCCTGCTCGACCAGGGAGAGGATGTCGCCCATGTCCAAGATCCGGCGGGCCATCCGGTCCGGGTGGAAGACCTCGAAGTCCTTCAGCCCCTCACCGGTGGAGGCGTACATGACCGGCTTGCCGGTGACCGAGGCGACCGAGAGCGCGGCGCCGCCGCGGGCGTCGCCGTCGAGCTTGGTGAGCACCACGCCGGTGAAGTTCACGCCCTCGTTGAACGCCTGCGCGGTGGTGACCGCGTCCTGTCCGATCATCGCGTCGATCACGAAGAGCGTCTCGTGCGCGCCCACCGCGGCCTTGATGTCGGCGGCCTGGCGCATCAGCTCGGCGTCGACGCCGAGGCGGCCGGCCGTGTCGATGATGATCACGTCGTGAAGCTTGTTGCGCGCCTCGGCCAGGCCGTCGGTGGCCACCTTGACCGGGTCCCCGGTGGCGGACTCGAACTCAGAGGACACCCCGGGGTGCGGGGCGTAGACGGGCACGCCGGCCCGCCGACCGCCGACCTGCAGCTGGGTGACCGCGTTGGGCCGCTGCAGGTCACAGGCGACCAGCATCGGGGTGTGGCCCTGATTCTTCAGGTGGTGCGCGAGCTTCCCGGCGAGCGTGGTCTTGCCCGCGCCCTGGAGGCCGGCGAGCATGATCACCGTGGGCGGGTTCTTGGCGAACGCGAGCTCGCGGGTCTGCCCGCCGAGGATCCCGACGAGCTCCTCGTTGACGATCTTCACGACCTGCTGACCCGGGTTCAACGCCTGCGCGACCTCGGAGCCCATGGCGCGCGCCTTGACCTTGGCGATGAACTCACGGACCACCGGCACCGCGACGTCGGCGTCGAGCAGCGCCCGGCGGATCTCCCGAGCGGTGCCGTCGATGTCTGCCTCGGAGAGCCTCCCCTTGCCGCGGAGGTTCTTGAAGGTGGCGCTCAGGCGATCGGAGAGGGAGTTGAACACGTCTGGGATGTCCCTTGGGTCGTGGGTGAGGGCTGCGCAGCGCGACGCCGAGGGCGTCCACCGCGCAGTGGATGTACCGAGGCTCTAGAGTATCAATGTGCGATGGATAGACCTTCACCCCAGTGCCAACCCGTCCGACCTCGGCGAACCCGACGCAACTGCAGACTCTGTCGGCACCGAGATGGTGGACGCCGCACTCGCGATGCATCGTTCTGCACTGGGGGCCGCCGGACGGGCGCACCTGGCCGCCGCCCGTGCCTGGATGACGACCGCCTCGTCGTCGGCTGCCGAGTCGTCGCCGGCCTTGACGCTGCTCAACCAGGCAAGTGCCGCGCATATGCGGCGGACCCGGTCCTACGACGAGTTGATCCAGATCTTGGAGCACCGCGCCGCGGCAGCGCCGCGAGGCGGTGCCGTTCCGACCGCCAGCAGCGTCGCCGAGATCTCAGCGCCCGCTGAATTGGGACAGGAGTTCCTCCGATCTCCCGTTCACGCAGTGGAGGACGCGCTTGAGGCGGCGGTGACGCTCCCCGTCCCGGAGCCCGGCGCGTCTCGTCCTCGGCTGTCCTTGCGTGTAGGACTGATCGCGGGTCCGCGACTGGGCGCAGGACTGTTTGGGCTGGCGCAGATCATCCACATAGACGCTGAGAACTGGATGGACCTTCACGGAGACCTCGACCTGCTGCTCATCGGCTCGGACACCTCTGTATCCCATGAACTGCTCATCGACTCGATCATTCCGCACTACAAGGAACGTTCCGTGCCCACTGCGTTCTTCTCCGCCGTCGGCAAGGACGAGGCCGAGGAAGCCACCGGCATCGTAGAGAGCTGCGACGCGGTGTTCGCGGTGGACCACGAAGTCGCGGAGACATACCGGGAACTGGGCCGGTCGGGTCTGAGCGTGACCATGGTTCAACTCCCCGTGAGCCCCCTGCTGCACACTCCCCTCGGGACCCGACCTGCGGGCACGGATCTGCTCGCGTTCATGGGGTTGGACCCATCGTCGACACCGGCCAAGATCCACGCCGCCCAGTCGGTCTCCCCCTTGTTCGACGGCGCCCTTGCGTCCGGCCGCGCTGTGGCGCTGTTTCGGCCCGCCGAGGAGGACGGACTGCGAGCTTCTCAGTGGGCTGTGCCAGCGGAGTACGCTCCCTGGACGCTGTCCCGGCGCGAGGTTCCGGCCCTGGAGGGCCTCACCGAGACCGCGATGCTGCAGCGCAGCATGGACATCGGCCTCGCCGTGAACTCGGTGGCCAACTCGCAGACGTTGCTCGACAGCCAGATCTTGCAGCTGCAGGCGTGCGGGACCATGGTGCTCGCCACCTACAACCAAGGCGTCAACTCCTATCATCCGAACGTGTATGTCGCCAATGCGGCGGAGGACGTGGCGAAGACCCTCCAGTACATGGACCTCGAGGAGCTTCGCCGTGTCCAGAGCGATGGCATCCGCCAGGTCTTCACGGCCCATCACGGGACGGATGTGCTCGGCACGATCGCACGGACGGTCGGTCTGCACGTGGCCGCTCCCACCGACCGGGTCCTCGCCGTCACCGAGGAGGTCACGGATGAGCTTCGCGAAGACATCGCACGCCAGACCCACCCCGCCGTCGCTCTGGTCACCTGGGCAGAGATCGGAGAATGGCAGGTCGGCAGCGACACTGATGCCGGGGACTTCGACATACTCCTGCCGGTGAGCGCCTCGCGTCGATACTCCCCGATCTACACGGCCGATCATGTGGCCGCGTTCCGGTATCAGTCGGCACCGATCACCACCAAGCTCCAGGGAACTGCCGAAGAGACGGATCACCTCGCCCATTCGCGGACCTCCGAGGTCAGGAAGCTCTCGCTCACCGCCTGGTGGCGGCCGTCTGCGGCCGCCCTGGGCTCACCGCAGGAGCTGGAGGCGTCCAGATCTGGCCTGCCGGTCTACGCCATCGACCATTTCGGGCATCGTTCCCCCGCCACCCGGCGCGTGGTCGACCCCGCTGTGGGGTCGGACTTCGAGCGCACGGCACGGGAGTTCAAGACCACGGCTGAGGCTGAAGGGCTTGAGCTCGCCGTCGTCGTCCCGATCTATAACAACGGCGACCACCTGCGGCACAAGGCCTTCGCCTCGCTGCGCCGCTCCGAGATGTTCGACCGGATGCACGTTCTGCTGATCAACGACGGTTCCACGGATGCGTCCACGTTCGACACCATCGAGGAGCTGGCGCATTCTTATCCGAACGTCTCCGCATTCCATCACGCTTCCGGCGGGTCTGGTTCAGCATCGAGACCGCGCAACACCGGCCTGGCGCTCAGCTTCACCGAGTTCGTGACGTATCTGGACCCCGACGACGAAGAGCTCGACGACGGCTACCTGGTGCTCCTCGACGAGCTCCGCAGTAGGCCCGAGGCCGATTTCTCGCTGGGCACGATGGCTGTCTGGACGCATCGCTACAGTGTCCATGACTACCACGCATGGTTCGCCGACGGGGTCGAGCATCGAGACGGGCTCGTGTGGCCTCACCGCGACACCCTGCGCACGCTGAACTTCAGACCAGCCTCCATCGAGGCCCTGGTCGCTCGCACGGATTGGCTCAAAGGGTTGGGACTCGTCCAGCCGGTGGGCGCGGTCGGGCAGGACTCGTACTTTTTCCAGCAGCTGATGTACCACGTCCGGGCCTACGTCCCGGTGCACCGACCGGTCTACACCTACTACGGCGCCGTGGATACCTCGATCGTGAACGTGGTCTCTCCGAAATACTTCCGGAAGTACCTGATCCTGGAACTCGACCGGGCCCAGTGGCTGCGTGAGGTGGGCCTCCTCGAGGACTACATGGAACAACGCTTCGAGAACTTCTTCGTCTCCTGGTATCTCGCGAAGTTCGCGAAGGTCCGCCCTGAGGATCGCGAGGAGGCCGCGGGCGTGCTCCGAGAGATCGCACGCGCCTATGGCCCTTACCACTGGAACGACTCTAGGGCGCGAGCCTTCTTCAGAAGGTACTAGGCGCTCTCCCCAAGCTGGAGGCGCGAGGCCACACAGCCAGCCCGGGGAGCGCAGGCCCGGGATCTCGGGCTGGCATCGCCCGCTCCGACCCGGGTGGGCGGGGCGGGCCTCAAACCGAGTTCGCGTGAACTGGTTCTGGGCCGCGGCAGCTCGGTGCCGCTACTCCGGATTGATCAAATCCACGTTCACCGTTCGCGGCGCGCGGGATGCGGGTCACGCTCATATCTAGCTGCTGGGATAGACTCGCCAGCTGTTAGACACCTAGGACCGCCGAAGAAAGTGAATCGCCTTGATCAGCAAATCCTCCACCGTCGGTGTGATCGGACTTGGCTACATCGGTCTACCCACCGCAGCCATCCTCGCCGATCACGGTGTCACCACCATCGGGATGGACGTCTCCGAGCGCAACGTCACCGCTGTCAACAACGGCGAGGTGCCGTTCGTGGAACCAGGGCTGCGCGAAGTCCTGGAACGGGCAGTCAGCAGCGGCGCACTGACCGCGAGCACGCAGACACCCGTGGCGGACGCCTACATCGTCGCCGTGCCCACTCCCTTCACCGATACCCACTCGGCTGACCTGAGCTACATCGAAGCTGCCGCGGATGGAATTGCCGCCAAGCTCTCCGGCGGCGAACTGATCATCCTGGAATCGACGTCCCCTCCGGGGGCCACCGAACACATGGCCGCACGGATCCTTGCCGCACGCCCCGACCTGGGCCCGGCGGACATCATGGTCGCGCACTGCCCCGAGCGTGTGCTGCCGGGCAAGATCATGGAGGAGATGATCTCCAATGACCGGATCATCGGTGGTCTGACACCCGCCGCCGCGGAGGCGGCGAAGGACCTCTACTCAGCCTTCTGCAAAGGCGAGTTCCTGCTCACCGATGCGCGCACCGCAGAGATGGCGAAGCTCACGGAGAACAGCTTCCGTGACGTCAACATCGCATTCGCCAATGAGCTCTCGGTGATCAGCCACAAACTCGGTATCGACGTGTGGGAGCTCATCGAGCTCGCTAACCACCACCCGCGGGTCAACATCCTTCAGCCAGGACCCGGCGTGGGCGGGCACTGCATCGCGGTGGACCCGTGGTTCATCGTCGACGCCGCCCCGGAGCAGGCCAATCTGATCCGGACCGCCCGCGAGACCAACGACGCGAAACCTGAGTGGGTCCTGGGCCGCATCGAACAGGCGCTCGAAGCCTCCGGTGAGGCGCCCACTGTGGCGCTGCTGGGCCTGGCGTTCAAGGCGAATATCGATGACCTGAGAGAATCGCCATCGCTGCACATCGCGGAGAAGCTGGCGCAGCGGGCCCCCGATGCGAAGATCCTCGCGGTGGAGCCGCACATCCAGAAGCTGCCCGCTCCCTTGGAACAGTTTGGCAACGTCGCGCTGACCGAACTGGACGAGGCCCTGGAGCGCGCAGATGTGCTGGTGCTGCTGGTCGACCACGACGTGTTCAAGTCCTTGCCGAAGTCCCGGCTGGGCTCCGCGGCGGTCATCGACACTCGCGGCATCTGGCGCTGAGGCGTCCACAGGGGCGGTCCCAAACCGACCGCAGTTACACTGTGCCCAATGATCCCTTGGGCTAACCCCGAAGCAGCAGAACTCTATTGAGCCAACGAGGAGCCTGATGACCACCGACTCAGCCACAAGACGTTCTGGCGTCACCGAAGATGCGCCTGAGGGCGCTGTCAGCGGAGACCAGCTGTCCCCCGAGGACGTCGTGGTCGCCTTGTTGCGTCAGCAGGAGACCCTCCTCGCCGAGCTGAGCTGGGCGTACGAGCAGCTCGAACGGTCCCAGGAGTCGGAGATCGCCGCCCTCAGGTCCCGCGTCTCCTCACTGGAGTACCGGGTGGCCAAGAAGCTGAAGGGACGAAGCGCTCCCGAGCGGGACCTCAGCCCCGCCCCACCGTCGTTCCTGACGGATACCCGCAAGCGCCTGGATTTCACGCTTCGGCACCCGCGCCGGGCCGTCCGAGCAGCAGAGCGCCGTCTGCGGAGGAGGAACGAGGCCCCTGCCGCACAAGAGGGCCTCACGAAGTGAACCGCCCCCGACACCGACAGCCGTTCGACAGGCATTCCCAGCTCGCCGTCGGCCGGGCCCGCGTAGAGCGTCTGCTCAGCACGAGTGATCCGCTGAGCGCGCTGCGAGACCCCAGCCTGCTCGCGGCTCTGGGCGTGGCGGCTTCTTCGCCGTTCCGCGGTGGAGTGATGCACCCCGACACCCAGCCTGCGCTCTCCGGAGCCATGGATGCTCTGCCGGCGCTGGAGAGCGGTATTGCCAAACCGGCCGTTCCCGCGACGGTGGGTGTATTCGGCGATGACACGCTGCTGCATGCCTTCGAGAACAGCGCCCTCATGAGGTCCATCGACCCGCTCGACTGGGAAGCAGGGGTCCGGGATTCCCAGATCATCTTGCTCGGCCCCCAGAGCACCCGGTCACGCCGGGGCCGCGGCAGGGTCATAGAGTATGCCCGTGAACACTCCCTGCCGTTGATCTACGTAGACCTCGGCACCGCCGCACCGACTGCAGAGCAGCTGAGGCTCGCGGCCCGCTGTGATCGAATCTTCGCCGTCTCGGAGGAGAATGCGGGGGTCTTCCAGAACGCGCGATCTGTTCCCCCGACCTCGGCAGACGACGATGCCCGGATCTCCTCGCCGCAGCTCATCCCCGTAGAAGTCGTTGCATGCCCGGTCAACCCCCTCCATCGGTCCCCACTGGGCTCCCGCCAGGTCATTCCTCCTCTGGTCACCTATCTGGGTGATCTCGGCACCCAGCTTCCGACCGAGGTCGGCGAAAGTCTAAAATGGACCCTCGATGGAGTCTTGGCGGCCGGCGCTGATCTGCTGATCAGCCCCGAAGCGCGTGTCGAGGCGGCGCTGACCACCCAGTATTGGCCGCACGTCCAGGATTGGGTGTCGAACCGCAGGTCCGAGCTCGACCGACTCACGGACATCGGAGTGGTGGCACACACGATCAGCGGCTCCCAGACGGCGTTCTCCCCTCGAGTGATCGAGCTGCAGGCTTCCGGGTCCTTCGTGCTCTCAACATATAACCAGGGCGTCAACTCCTACTATCCGCAGGTGCACGTGGCGAACTCCACGCTCGACGTTGCCTCGATGCTGGAAGCGTTGCAGCGGACTGACCTGCGTCGAGCCCAGAACGACGGGGTTCGGCAGGTCTTCAGCGAGAACCACGCGACAGATGTTCTGCGTCAGATCCTCCATTCCGTGGGACTGTCTGATCCAGCTTCCGCGCCGCGGGTTCTTGCCGTCACGGATGACGAGGATGACGTGCTCAGAGCAGAGCTCTCGGTCCAGACTGTGGGCGGTGTCGACGTCGTCACCTGGCGCGAAGCCTCCATGCGCTCTGCGGGTTACGACGTTCTGCTCCCGGTCTCCTCTGCGCATCACTACGCATCGACGTACGTTGCTGACCATCTCGCCGCGATGGCCTACCAGTCTGCTCAGGTGGTTGCCAAGTTGGACTCGGGTGCCGAGGATCAGGGCCACCGGCACGTCGAGGGGTCCCTTGGCGATCTCGCTCTGACGGCTTGGTGGCGTCCCGACCTCGGCGAAGAGATGAGTGCCGAGAAGTTGGCTGGAAGCCTCGCCGAAGCTCGCGTCTACATCGCCGAGGAATCAAGCCATCGCACTCGACGAGCCGACTCGCCGCGCCGCACGTCCATGGAGCTCGCCCAGGGAGATGACTTCGATGAGGTTTCTCGCCAGGTGGCGCAGACGTCACGCGACGCCGACCTCAGGCTCTCGGTCGTCGTGCCGATCTACAACAATGGACCCCACCTGCGACATAAGGCCTTCGCCTCGCTGCTGAGGTCGAGCGCGTTTTCTGACATGCATGTGCTGCTGGTCAGCGACGGTTCCACGGACCCGTTGACGCTAGACACGATCCAGGACCTCACCGAGGACCATCCCAACGTCTCTGCCTTCCATCACGCTCGAGGCGGCTCTGGTTCGGCATCGCGTCCCCGCAACACGGGGCTCGATCTCGCCCAGACGGAGTTCGTGACCTATCTCGATCCTGACAACGAGGCCATAGAAGACGGGTACGCAGAGCTCTACGCAGCAATCCAGGAGCATCAAGACGTGGACTTCGCGCTGGGCAACATGTCCCAGTGGGCTAAGCGCAGGTCCATGCAGCCCTACGCCGAGGTGCTTCAGACCGTGTTCGCCGATGATATCGACGGGGCAGGAAACATCACGGTCCCTCCGCGGGCGCTCGAGGCTCTGCGCTTCCGGCCCATGGGCATCCAGACGGTGGTGGCGCGCACCGAATGGTTGCAGTCGCTGAACCTCACCCAGCCGGTCGGGGCCGTCGGCCAAGATTCGTATTTCTTCCAACAGATGCTGCACTACGCAAAATCGATCAGGGCGATCGACGTCGGCGTGCACACGTATTACATGGCCGTGAGCAACTCGACGGTCAACACCTTGAATCCGCACTACTTCAGGAAGTACCTGCCGCTGGACCGGGCGCGCGCGAAATGGCTGGATGAAGTCGGTCTTCTGGACGCTTATAAAACCGATCGTCTTGAGCCGTTCCTGGTCTCCTGGTTATTGCCAAAGTTGAGGCGCGTGAAGCCCGAAGAATGGCAAGAGGCGGCGGAGAATCTCGCCGAACTGCTAGATTGCTATGGGGAGTATGAATGGACACAACCCACAGCTATCTCATTCTGGAAAGATCTCAACGCCGCCAGATCACCACGTGTGCAGTCCTGCGGATGAATGCTCTCGATAGGCCGTCCACCAGTGCTTGGATGTCCTTGAGGTCAAGACCGTAGGCCTACCTCCGTGGCGCTCCCTGGGTGCTGGCACGGAAGGAATCGCATGCCGCAGATCCCGAAGGCACTGCACGACCGCATTCCTGGCATAGGGTGGCGCGATCGGAAGATCGCCTTCCTTCAGACGCGAACGAATCAGCTCGACCGTGCCCAGCACTCGCTGACCATGAAGGTTCGGAAGCTGAAGACCGCCTTGGATCAGGAGCGTGCTGCACACGCCGCAGCCGATGCGGCCCACATATCGGAGCGTGCGGCGGCCGATGCCGCCTACACCTCCGAGCGTGCCGCAGCCGATGCCGCCTACACCTCCGAGCGTGCCGCAGCCCATGCCGCGCACAAGGCGGAACGGGACACCCTCGAGGCGGCACACGACGCAGAGCGTGCCGCCCTCACGGAGGAGAACGACGGCCTGAAATCGGAGATCGAGATTCTGCAGGCCAAGTATGAGGCCGCAGTCGCTGAGCACCAGCGATTCACCCTGCCGTCCTTCAAGGCAAAGCTCGTGAATTACCGAGATGCCGCCGACATCACCAGTGACAACAAGTGGCACGCATCCGGTCCGCTTGCTCAGGTGAGCTACAAGCTGCGCAGCTACGCCCTCGCAGACAGCCTCGGCATAGCTACACCTGAGATCTACAGGGTGTGGCACTCCCTGGAAGACATCGATTTCAGCGACCTCACCGTTCAGCGCTTCGTCCTCAAAGCTGACCGGGGGCACAGCGGTATGGCAGTCATTCCTCTGACGCGCACCGGGACCGGTTGGCAGACACTCACCGGGAAGGAGCAGCTCACCGAAAGCCGCCCCTCAGCACGGATGCTGACCCGCCTCGAGCAAGGAGGAGGACCCTATTTCGCTGAAGAGTTCCTCGAGAGCGCGAGCAATGCCACGATCCCCGAAGACATCAAGGTCTACACCGCGTACGGTCAGGTGCTTCATGTGCTCGTGATGAGCACCGAGGGCGTGCAGGTGATGAATCGAAAGACCTTCAAGCGGAAGTACTTCGGCCCGGACGGTGGTGATCTCGGTCCCATTCTGCCCGGGGCAAACTACGGACCAGACATCCCTGTGCCGGTGGGCTGGAACGGGCTGCTCGAAGCGGCAGAGAAGATGTCCATCGCCGCAGGCATACCCTTTGTGAGGGTCGACCTCTATGCGACCTCACGGGGTCCGGTGCTGGGCGAACTCACTCCGGCTCCTGGGGGGAAGCAGACATATTCCCTGGACCACGATGCCCAGCTCGGCGCCGCGTGGAACAACGCGGAGGTGCGTCTACACCGCGACATCGCGCGGGGACGCCCTCCGGGCACGATCTTCGGAGCGCAGCCCTACACCTGGTGGTACCCAGAATCACCCCTGGAGTCGCAC
This sequence comes from Nesterenkonia aurantiaca, assembly GCF_004364585.1. Classification (GTDB taxonomy): domain Bacteria; phylum Actinomycetota; class Actinomycetes; order Actinomycetales; family Micrococcaceae; genus Nesterenkonia; species Nesterenkonia aurantiaca. The sequence continues at coordinate 105,717 of NZ_SOAN01000004.1, forward strand.
CCCTCGGCGTGGCCGCGCCGGCGTGCCGACGCCCGGCGCTGGTTCACTCCGCCCCCGTCTCGGCAGGGCGAGCAGGACTGACCCCAGTACTGCGAGGGGAGGTGGGGCGACCCTCAGCCCTGCGCCGAGAGCGCCGGTTCCATCCGGTCGCTGATCTCAGGGATCATGGACCGCACGAAGTCCTCTGCCAGGTGGCTGTTGTCTGAGTACGTGATGGCACCGCCGATCGTTGCGTAGCAGGTGTCCTCCAGGCAGACCAGGTCCTCTGTGGGCACGAAGTGGTAGTTCTCCGCATCCTCGAAGACCTCGGCTGATCGTGTCAGCCAACGATCCCCCACCTGGGTGTCCTCTCGGGTCTCATTGCACGCGGAGGGATCATCCTCGTTCAGGGCAACACATTCCGGCAGGGTCTCTTCCGAGTCCTCATCGTTGCTCATGCGGGGGGACTCGCCGAAGACCACCACTTCCTTCTCGGCCTCGAGCCAGGTCACGATCGGCTCGTACATCGCCAGCGCGGAATCATCGAGATCGTAGTCACTCTCGTCCAGACCAAGGTCGCGGCTCGGTCCGCCGAATTCGCCGTGCATCTGGCTGGCGGCCACCACCACCGTGTGGACGCTCTCGTCCTCGGAGACCTGCTCCATGATCTCTGCATTGGCCTGCAGACACTCGCTGGAGTCGTCGCCGACCTCGCCGCCACGCGGCGTGCAGGCAGATCTGGTGAGCACCAGGAGCTGCTTGTCCTGCTCTTGGGCGATCTCATCGAGAGCCGGGAGCCACATGGTGGCGTGGGAGTCCCCGAAGACCGCAATCGTGCCGTCGGCGTCGGACTCCTCGGCACCGAGCCAGCACTCCTGGACAGCAGGGTCTTCGTTGTCGGCCTGGCATCCCGGGAATGCCCCCTCCTGGTACTGCTCCGCCACCACCGCAGGCGAGGGCCACAGACCAAGCTCACCTGCAAAGGCGTCGCCGCATTCCCCGATGTTGGCTAACGCCCGGTAGCCGTAGCAGGGGTGGTCCGCCGTGATGGTGGAGTCTTCGGAGCTGGTCTGCATGGTCGAGACTGCCGCGATGCCGGAGACGATGACCAGCGCCATGCCAGCACCGGCCGCGACCATCGTCCGCCAGGTGGGCAGCAGGATCTTGGCCCGGCGGATCGGGGTCTCGAAGAAGCGGGTGCTCAGCGCAGAGAGCGCGATGATCCCCAGGATCAGCAGGACCTTCACATACCAGAACCTTGCGGCCTCGCTGATGTAAGGAGAGAAGATCACCACTGGCCAGTGCCAGAGGTAGATGGCGTAGGACCAGTCACCGATGGCAGTCGCGGGGCGCAGCGAGAGCCACCAGTGGATGCCGGTCACAGGTTCGCGTCCGCCGCAGGACAGCACCAGCACCGTGCCGAGGGTCGGCACCAGTGCCGTCCAGCCGGGGAACGGGGTGGCATCGGTATACATGATCGCCGAGCCCAAGATCATCAGGAACCCGACCCAGCCCAGCACATTTCCCCACTTGCCGGTGAACTGCCGAGAGCCGAGGACGAGCGCCGCGATCGCTCCCAGGGTGAACTCCCAGATCCGAGTGGGGGTCACGAAGTACGCCTGCGCAGGCGCGGCGGCGGTGTAGTAGATGGAGAAGATCAGCGAGAAGGCGCCGAGCAGTCCTACCACCCAGAGGAACGCTACCCGGATCTGAGCATGCCCCAACGCCGGGGCCCCCGACCGTCGTTGCCGGAATGCCAGGAACATCAGTGTGAGCGCCAACAGGACGGGCCACAGGACGTAGAACTGCTCCTCCACCGACAGCGTCCAGAAATGCTGGACTGCGGTCGCCCGTTCGTCGGCCTTCGAGTACTCCACCGCGTCTGCCGCGAGGACCCAGTTCTGCACGTAGAGCGTGGACGCGATGATCTGGCGCAGCGTGGCCTGCCAGGCGGTGCTGGGCAGGATCAGCACGGCCGAGATTGCGGTCAGCAGCAGCACGAGCAGGCTCAGCGGCAGCAGCCGACGGATCCTGCGCGCCCAGAACTGACCGAGCCGGACTCCCCCGGTCTTCACCGCCTCCTTGAACAGATGCGCGGTGATCAGGTACCCGGAGATCACGAAGAACACATCCACGCCCACGTAGCCGCCGGTGAGCCGGTCGGGCCAGAAGTGGTAGAGCAGCACGACCAGAACCGCCAAGGCTCGGAGCCCCTGGATCTCAGGCTGGAAGTGCGCCGGGGTCTTGACCTGCGCGGGCAGCGGGCGCCCCGATGGGGTGGCCGTTGTCGAGGGTATCGAAGTCATTCGGGCACTGAATCTCTCACCTTGTCCTACGTTGCACGCGGATGCGCCGGTCTATTCAAGCTCATGCAATGTCAGTCGCCCACTCATGAAACGCCGACGATTCCGAAACTGCACGATACTCCAACGCCCTGGAGCTTCGCGTCAAGACGCGATCCTCGTTACCCTGGCCGCCCACCGCGCAGGTCTGTGACAGACTGAACGGGTGGATTTTGACGTACTGATTCTGTTCATCGTTCTTGCTGTGATCCTGCTCAGCACCCTGGGATTCTTCCTGGTGCAGGGCGGGAAGTTGCTGCCCAAGGCCAAGCGTGAGCAATACCTGACCCAGCGGGACCCCGACGATCTGCCCTCCGGCGGCGTGGACACTCTCCCGGCTCCCACCGAGGACCGCCCGGAGACCGCCGAGCCGAGCCTCGGGGACGGCGTCGACCTTCTCGAGGAGCCGACGGTCCTTGAACCGACCGTCGAGACCCCGGAGCCGGTGGCGGGGCGCCTGGCGCGGCTTCGCGCCCGGCTGGTCAAGTCCAACAACATCTTCGGCAAGTCGCTGCTGGCCCTGCTCTCCCGAGACGAGATCGACGAGGACGTCTGGGAGGAGATCGAAGAGGTCCTGCTCATGGCGGACCTCGGCACCGATCCCACCATGGAGCTCGTGGACCGGCTCCGCGAGCGGGTCAAGGTCGAAGGCACCCGGGATCCCGCGACGGTCAAGTCGATGCTGACCCAGGAGCTGACCGATCTGGTCGACCCGACCCTGGATCGCCGGCTCACGGTGACGGCCGAGGGCCGCCCCGCAGTCATCATGGTCGTCGGCGTCAACGGCGTCGGCAAGACCACCACGGTGGGCAAGCTGGCCCGGATGCTGGTCGCCGAGGACAAGGACGTCCTCCTCGGTGCGGCCGACACCTTCCGTGCCGCCGCCGCGGAGCAGCTGAGCACCTGGGGTCACCGCGTGGGCGTGCCCACGGTGAAGTCCGACGTCGAAGGCGCTGACCCGGCCTCTGTGGCCTACGAGGCCGTGGACAAGGGCATCGAGCTCGAAGCCGACGTCGTCATGATCGACACCGCGGGCCGGCTGCAGAACAAGTCCAACCTGATGGACGAGCTCGGCAAGGTCAAGCGCGTGGTGGAGAAGAAGTCCGCCGTCGACGAGGTCCTGCTGGTCCTCGACGCGACCACCGGTCAGAACGGCCTGAACCAGGCCAAGGTCTTCTCCGAGGTCGTCAATGTCACCGGCATCGTGCTGACCAAGCTCGACGGCACCGCTCGCGGAGGCATCGTGGTCGCGATCCAGCGCCAGCTGGGCGTCCCGGTCAAGCTCATCGGGCTCGGCGAGGGGCCCGATGACCTCGCACCCTTCGACGCCGCCGAGTTCGTCGCCGCGCTGCTCGAGGACCACTGAGCCTGAACGGTCGCTGAGTCTGAACGGCCACTGACTATGGGCCGCCACAGCTCTGAGCGGCCGCCGCATCCGGACGACCACAGCCTCGCTCCGCCCCGGGGAGGCAGCCCGGCGGCCTAGGTGAGGAAGCCGCGCAGCAGCGAAGCAGTGCCCTCCAGGTGATCGATCATCAAGGACTTCGCCCGCGCTCCATCCCCGTGCAGGATCGCGGTGGTGATCGCCAGGTGCTGGGCGTTGGAATGCTCCAGGTTCGCCGGCAGCAGCGGAATCTCATCCAGCAGCGCGCTGACCCGTGCCCGGGTGTCGGTCACCGCGGTGATCAGCGACGGCGACCCGCTCAGCTCCGCGATCGCGATATGGAACCGCGCATCCCGGGCACGATAGCTGGCCCGATCCGCGCCCTCCAGATCTGAGAGGCAGCCCTGCAGGTGCTCTCGGGCCGAGGCGGAGAGGTCTGCCTGGGCGGCGAGCTCCGCGGCGGCGGGCTCAAGCACCGCCCTGAACACCAGCACGTCGCGCCGCTGGAGCGGATCCATATGCTGCACCCCCTGAGGGGCGGCGTTGGGAGCTTCCAGGATGTAGGTCCCGCCGTAGCGTCCCCGGCGGATCTCGAGGAACCCCGCCGTCTGCAGCTCGGCCAGGGCCTCACGCAGGGTCGCACGCGATACCCCCAGGTGCTCCGCCAGGTCCCGCTCCGGGGGCAGCTTCTGCCCCGGTGGGAAGAGCCCGACCCGGATCGCCTGCAGCAGATGCTCGATCGTCTCCTCGAAGGTGTTGCCGGAACGCACCGGACGCAGCACCGAATAGGGGTCCCCGAAGTCTGCCGCAGTCATCTGATCCTCCGCTCTGGCTCTGGCCACAGCCTACGTGTTCCCTGCGCGGACGGAACGGGCGTCCGCCTATTGACGCCTCAGATCAGAGCTGGCAGGCTTCCGCACAACACCATGGACTGAAATCAGTCCTTTGAGGGTGTTCCGATCGGTTCGAATCCACAAGAGGTGGACAGCCATGCCGCATGACAAGACCGGCCCATTCGTCGCTGATTCCAGCTATATGGCCCACCGTCGGCTCAAGACCGGCGCCGCGGGATGGATCCTGCTCGCCGGACTGGGGGTCTCCTACGTCATCTCCGGGGACTTCGCGGGGTGGAACCTCGGCCTGGCCGAGGGCGGCTGGGGCGGGCTGCTGATCGCCTTCGTGCTCATGGGTGTGATGTACACCTGCATGGTCTTCGGCCTCGCAGAGATGTCCTCCTCGCTGCCCACCGCGGGTGCCGGCTACGGCTTCGCCCGCCGGGCACTGGGACCGCTGGGCGGCTACGCGACCGGCGTCGCGGTGCTCATCGAATACGCGGTCGCGCCGGCCGCGATCGCCACGTTCATCGGCGGCTACATCGAGGCGCTGGGGCTGTTCGGCATGACCAACTCCTGGCCGGTCTACCTGGCGGCCTATGTGATCTTCGTGGGCATCCATCTCTACGGCGTGGGTGAGGCGCTGCGGCTGATGTTCGGCATCACCGCGATCGCCGTGCTCGCCCTGGTGGTCACGGTCATCGCGCTGGTCCCGCACTTCGACGCCGCGAACCTCTTCGACATCGTCCCGAACGACGCCGTGGGCGCCAGCGCCTTCCTGCCGATGGGCTACGCCGGGGCGATGGCCGCGCTGGTCTACGGCATCTGGTTCTTCCTGGCGATCGAGGGCGTGCCGCTGGCCGCCGAGGAGACCACCGATCCCCAGCGCGACATGCCGCGCGGGATCATCGTGGCGATGCTCATCCTGCTGGTCACCGGGGCGCTGATGCTGGTCCTGGTCCCCGGCGCTGCGGGCGCGGAATCGATGAGCACCTCCGACAACCCGCTGCCCGAGGCGATCCGCGCCGTCGGCGGCCCCGACAGCGTGATGGCCAGCATCGTCAACTACGCCGGGCTCGCGGGCCTGATCGCCAGCTTCTTCTCGATCATCTACGCCTACTCCCGGCAGCTCTTCGCGCTCTCCCGCGCCGGCTACCTGCCGCGCTGGCTCTCGTTGACCGGTAGCCGCCAGACCCCCTGGGTGGCCCTGATCGTGCCCGGCACCATCGGCTTCGTGCTGGCGGCGGCGACCCGGGACGGTGGCCTGCTGATCAACATCGCGGTCTTCGGCGCCACCGTGTCCTATGTGCTGCTCAACCTCTCTCACATCGTGCTGCGACTGCGCGAACCCGACCTCCCGCGCGCCTACCGCACACCCGGCGGAGTGGTCACCACCGGCATCGCACTCGTCCTGGCGGTGGTGGCGGTGATCGCGACCTTCCTGGTCGATGTGTTCGCCGCCTCGATCACCGCCGCAGTGTTCCTGGCCTTCCTCGGCTACTTCTGGTTCTTCAGCCGCCACCGTGTGGTCGCCAACGCACCAGAGGAGGAGTTCGCCCGGGTCAAGGACGCAGACTCCACCCTGAACTGAGCCGACCCTGAACCAGGCCCACCTCGAACCGAACCCGCCCGGGCATCACCACCCCAGCCTGGACCCCGTCCCTGCCCCTCCACCCCAAGGAACAGATCCCGTGACGACATCGCCCAAGCACCCCCGCAACGATCGAATGCTCACCGTCCCTGCGCTGCGCCAGGAGATCACCGAGGGGCGCATCGACACCGTGGTCCTCGCGTTCACCGATATGCAGGGTCGGCTGCAGGGCAAGCTGTGCCACGCGCAGTTCTTCCTGGATTCGATGCTCGAGGAGGGCGCCGAGGGCTGCAACTATCTGCTGGCCGTGGACACCGAGATGAACACCCCGGGCGGCTACGCGATCAGCAGCTGGGAGGCCGGCTACGGCGATATGAGCTTCGCCATGGACTTGGACACGATCCGGGTGATGCCGCACAACCCGGGGCAGGTGATGATCCAGTGTGATCTCACCGCTCACGACGGCCAGCTGATCCCGATGTCGCCTCGGGCGATGCTGACCCGTCAGCTCGATCGCGCTCGGGAGATGGGCTATCAGATGCTCACCGGCACGGAGCTCGAGTTCTGCGTCTACAACACCAGCTACGAGGACGCCTGGGACTCCAACTATCACAGCCTGGTCCCGGCGAACCGATACAACGTCGACTACAACATCCTCGGCTCCCAACGGGTGGAGCCGCTGCTGCGCGAGATCCGCAATGCGATGTATACCGCTGGGATGACCGTGGAGAGCGCGAAGGGAGAATGCAACTTCGGCCAGCACGAGATCGCCTTCCGCTTCGATGAGGGTCTGGTCACGGCGGACAACCACGTGGTCTACAAGCTCGCCTCGAAGCAGATCGCCCAGCAGCAGGGGAAGTCCATCACCTTCATGGCCAAGCCCAACGAGCGTGAGGGCAGCTCCTGCCACATCCACATGTCCCTGCGCGGACTCGACGGCGAACTGAGCTTCTGGGACGAGGAGACCAACGCCCGCAGCGCCACCTACGACCACTTCATCGCCGGGGTGCTCAAGGGGATGCGGGAACTCTCCATCTTCTACGCGCCGAACATCAACTCCTATAAGCGATTCGCCAAGGGAAGCTTCGCTCCCACCTCGGTGGCCTGGGGCATCGACAACCGGTCCTGCGCGGTGCGGCTGGTCGGTCACGGCGGCTCCGCGCGGATGGAGAACCGACTTCCCGGCGGCGACGTCAATCCCTACCTGGCACTCTCCGCCATGCTGGCCTCAGGTCTCTACGGCATCGAGCATCAGCTGGAGCTGGAGCCCATGATGGAGGGCAACGCGTATGAGTCCGACGCGCAGGTCGTGCCCTCGGCGATGCGCGAGGCCCGCGACCTCCTCGAGGGCTCAGCACTGGCCCGCGAGGTCTTCGGCGAGGACGTGATCGAGCACTACGTCCACTACGCCGATGTGGAGCTGGAGGCGTTCGAGGCCGCCGTCACCGACTGGGAGCTGCACCGTGGTTTCGAGAGGCTCTGACGACACCTCGACCGCGCCGGGACGTCCGCCCCGGATCGCGCTGACCACGTACTACCAGGAGGGATCCTGGGGCGACTGGAGGTCGATCGCGGCGATCGTGCCCGGGACCTATGTGGAAGGCGTTGCGGCCGCCGGTGGAACTCCGGTGCTGCTGCCTCCGGTGGGCACCGACCCCTCGGTTCTGGAGCTGATGGACGGGCTGATCGTGATCGGCGGGGTCGACGTGGATCCCCGGTTCTACGGCGCCGACCGGCACGAACGCACCTCCTCCCAGCCGAGCCGGGATGAGCACGACATCGCGCTGACCCGGGCGGCCCTGGATCGGGGCCTGCCGCTGTTTGCGATCTGCCGCGGCGCCCAGATCCTCAACGTCGCGCTGGGCGGAACCCTGATCCAGCATCTGCCCGACGTGAATCCCGACGCCGCGCAGTACCAGCCCGCACCCGGGCGCTACGGCAAGGTCCGGTTCACCACGGAACCGGGCAGCCGATGCGCGCAGCTGCTCGGGGAGAGCGCGGAGTCACCCTGCTACCACCACCAGGCGCTGGACGCGGTGGCTGAAGGGCTCGTCGTGACCGCCCGCGCCGCTGACGGCACGATCGAGGCCGTGGAGACCACCACAGAGCCCTGGACCCTGGGCGTCCAGTTCCACCCCGAGGAGAACCGCAAGGATGCCCGGCTCTTCGAGGGCTTCATCGACGTCGCCCGGCGCTTCGCCCAGCAGCGGGACGCCGCAGCAGAGACCGACCGCCACCAGAGCCCGCCCCGAGGATCTGGGGCGCTGGTTGACCACGACCGAGAGGACGCACTGCACCCATGACCGCGACCGAGATCATCGACCCGACCACCGAAGAGGTCATCGAGACCATCGAGCTGACCTCGCTGCAGGAGACCGACGCCGCCATCGCCGGCGCCCAGCGCGCCTTCACCTCCTGGCGCGCGGTGGACCCGGCGGACCGGGCGCGTCTGCTGCGTCGCTTCGCCCAGGCGGTGGACGCGGATCTGGAACATCTCGCGGCCCTGGAGGTGCGCAACGCCGGGCACACCATCGGAAATGCCCGCTGGGAGGCCGGCAACGTCCGCGACGTGCTGGACTACTACTCCGGCACGCCGGAGCGACTCTCCGGTCGGCAGATCCCGGCGCCCGGAGGCGTGAACCTGACGTTCCATGAGCCGCTGGGCGTGATCGGGGTGATCGTGCCCTGGAACTTCCCGATGCCGATCGCCGGATGGGGCTTCGCGCCCGCCCTGGCGGCGGGAAACACCGTGGTGCTCAAGCCGGCGGAGATCACCCCACTGACCGCCATCCGGCTGGGCGAGCTGGCGCTGCAGGCCGGGCTGCCCGAGGGGGTCTTCACCGTGCTGCCCGGCAAGGGCTCGGTGGTCGGCGAGCGCTTCGTGACCCACCCGGGGGTGCGCAAGGTGGTCTTCACCGGCTCCACGGCTGTGGGCAAGCGGATCATGGCCGGCTGCGCGGACCAGGTCAAGCGACTCACCCTGGAGCTGGGCGGGAAGAACTCCAACATCATCTTCGCCGACGCCGACCTGGAGCAGGCCGCCGCCGCCACACCGGGCGGCGCCTTCGACAACGCCGGACAGGACTGCTGCGCCCGGTCCCGGGTCCTGGTGCAGCGCAAGGTCCTGGACCGGTACCTGGAGCTGCTGGAACCTGCCGTGCGCGGCTTCCGCTGTGGGGATCCCCGGCAGGAGCAGACCGATATGGGCCCCCTGGTCTCCGCCGCCCATCGCGACTCGGTGGCCGCCTACCTCGAGGACGACGCCTCGATCGCCTTCCAGGGGTCCGTACCCACCGGGCCCGGATTCTGGTTCCCGCCGACCGTGCTCACCCCGTCCCCCGACTCCCGGGTGTTCAACGAAGAGATCTTCGGACCGGTCCTGGCCGTGGTCCCCTTCGAGGATGAGGCCGAGGCGATCCGCCTGGCCAATGACACCGACTATGGCCTCTCGGGCTCTATCTGGACCCGGGACGTGGGACGCGCGCTGCGGGTCTCGCGCGGGGTCGAGGCCGGAAACCTCTCGGTCAACACCCATGCCTCGGTGCGCTACTGGACCCCCTTCGGCGGGTTCAAGGAATCCGGCTTCGGCCGGGAGCTGGGCCCCGACGCGGCCGAGGCCTTCACCGAGACCAAGAACGTCTTCATCTCCAGCAGCTGAAGGGCTGCACAGAACATCCCACCCCCCCTGTCCATCGATCAAGGAGCCCCATGCAGATCAACGCCCGCCGTCTCGTCGACCGAAGCGCCGTCATCACCGGAGGCGCCAGCGGCATCGGTCTCGCCAGTGCCCGCCGGATGGCCGCCGAAGGAGCACGGGTGGTCATCGCCGACGTCGACGCGGTCGCCGGCGAGCAGGTCGCCGCCGAACTGGGCGGGCTCTTCGTCAAGGTCGACGTCACCGACCCGGAGCAGGTCAAGGACCTGTACGCGCAGACCCAGGAGGCCTACGGCAGCGTGGACATCGCGTTCAACAACGCCGGCATCGCCCCGCCCGATGACGCCTCCATCCTGGACACCGATATCGACGCCTGGCGCCGGGTCCAGGACGTCAACCTCACCTCGGTCTACCTCTGCTGCAAGCACGCCATCCCGTACATGCAGCAGCAGGGCAAGGGATCGATCATCAACACGGCCTCCTTCGTGGCGGTGATGGGCGCCGCGACCTCCCAGATCTCCTACAGCGCCTCCAAGGGGGGCGTGCTCTCGATGAGCCGGGAGCTGGGCGTGGAGTTCGCCCGGCAGGGCATCCGGGTCAACGCGCTGTGCCCGGGGCCGGTGAACACGCCGCTGTTGAAGGAGCTCTTCGCCAAGGACCTGGAGAAGGCCGCCCGCCGCCTGGTCCACGTGCCGCTGGGCCGCTTCGCGGAGCCCGAGGAGCTCGCCGCCGCGGTGGCCTTCCTCGCCAGCGACGACTCCTCCTTCATGACCGCCTCCACCTTCCTGGTCGACGGCGGCATCTCGGGTGCCTACGTCACCCCGTTCTGAGCCCCGAGGCGGCGAAGGGCCCCGGTGCATGGCGGACCCCGCACCGCGGGGAAAGGTTTAACCTTCCTGAAACATCACGGCGCGCCCGGTGAAACACGAGGCGGTCACCATGGAGATCAGCTCGTCTCGGTGAAGTTCACCGATGAATTGATGTTTCCTGGAGGGACACATGGAACTTGGATCACTAGACGTCTGGGTGCTTGTGGCAAGCGGCCTCGTGCTGCTCATGACACCCGGACTGGCCTTCTTCTACGGTGGTCTGTCTCAGGCCAAGTCCGCCATCAACATGATGATGATGAGCTTCGCGGCCATGGGGCTGGTCGCCGTGGTCTGGGCCCTCTGGGGCTCCGCCATCGCAGGCGGCGAGTCCGTCGGTGGCCTGTTCGGCAACCCCGGCACCGATCTCGGCCTCTACAACACCCTGGCCGAGGCACCCGAGGACCTGATCGGCATCGGCTTCGGTGCCACCTTCGCCATCATCACCACGGCACTGATCTCCGGCGCGATCGCGGACCGCGCCAAGTTCTCCGCCTGGATGGTCTTCGTGCCCATCTGGGTCACCCTGGTCTACTGCCCGCTGGCCTTCATGGTCTGGGGCGATGGTGGACTCCTCGTTGAGGGCGGCGCCGTGGGCGACGCTGTCGGTGAGGCAGTCGACTACGCCGGCGGCCTCGTGGTCCACATGTGTGCCGGTCTCGCTGCTCTGGTTCTTGCACTGATCCTGGGCAAGCGTCGCAACTTCACCGAACGCGCCTCACACCGCCCGCACAACACCCCGTTCGTGCTGCTGGGCGCCTCACTCCTCTGGTTCGGCTGGTTCGGCTTCAACGGCGGCGCAGCTGCCGAAGCCGGCGAAGCTGGACTCATCTGGGTCAACACCCTGCTGGCCCCCGCGTCGGCTCTGGTCGTCTGGCTCATCACCCAGCGCATCCGCGGCGAGAAGCCGACCGCCCTCGGCGCCGCCTCGGGCATCGTGGCCGGACTCGTGGCCATCACCCCGGCCTGTGCACACGTGGACCCAGTCGGTGCCATCATCATCGGCGCCATCTCCGGCTTCGTCTGCTACCTGGCAGTCGGCCTGAAGTACAAGCTCGGCTTCGATGACACGCTCGACGTGGTCGGCCTGCACTTCGTCGCCGGCCTCTGGGGCACCGTCGCGATCGGCCTGCTGGGCCGCGCCGAACTGATCGACGGCGAACGCGCCGGTCTGTTCTACGGCGGCGGTCTGGGCCTGATGGGCTCACAGGTCGTGGCCGTGCTGGTGACCCTGGTCTTCACCGTGGTGATGACCGCGATCATCGCCTACGCCATCCACGCCACCATCGGCTTCCGCGTCACCTCCGACGTCGAGACCCTCGGCATCGACCGCTCCGAGCACGACGAGGATGCCTACATCTTCGAGACCATCAACGGTGAGCACAAGACCACCGTCGGCGCACCCCGCGAGTGACCCCCGTCTAGGTCCCCGCAACGCATCAAGAGCCTGGGTCCGCTTCATCGAGCATCTCGCTCGGTGGACCGGACCCAGGCTCTTTGTGCGGGATCAGCGGCGGCGGCTCAGGGCCGCGCCGTGTCGGCGGTCTCCGCTTCGGCCTCCAAGGTGTCCGGAGCCTGGGTCCAGGCCAGAGCGCCGAACATCAGAATCACTCCGGTCACACCGAAGGCCCAGGCGTAGCCGAGCTGATCCACCAGGAACCCTGCCAGCAGCGGCCCGATGATCGCCCCGAGGTCCTGGGTCATCTGGAAGGTGGAGACCACCGATCCCCCGTTGCGTCCCGAACCGACGATGTCCGCGATCGCCGCCTGCTGCGCGGGATTCATCAGGCCGGTGCCCACCCCGGCGATCACGCTGAGCAGCAGCAGCACCAGCGGGCTCGGCGCGAGACCGAGCAGGCCTGTGGCCAGCGCCGAGACGAGGAGACCGAGGATGATCGGGCGTCGTCGTCCGAACCGATCCGACCGCCGTGAGAACAGCAGCACCGCCGCCACGTTGCCTGCGGCGAAGGTGGCCAGCGCGACCCCGGCGAGCTGGCTGGAGTCCAGCATCCAGCCGGAGCCGACGAAGGCCGTGGCGGCGAAGAGCGGCACCACGGAATTGCGCAGCCCGAAGGTCGCCCATCCGTTCGCGAAGCCGGCCGTGAGCGCGGCCCGGTACCCGCGGTGCTGCCAGGCCTCGGCCAGGGTGGCGGTCTCGCGTTCTTCCTTGCGTCCCCGGTCCTCCAGGCGAGACTGCCGAAGCATCACGAACACGATCGCGGCCGCCACCACCAGCGCCGCTCCGTAGACCAGGAAGGGCACCCGCGGGCCGAAGACCAACAGTCCCGAACCCACCAGCGGACCGGCGACGCTGCCGATCAGAAACGCCGAGGCGTAGGCGCCGGAGACCCGGCCGCGGATCGTTGGCGGCGATTTCCGGGCCAGGAACGTCATCGCCGAGACGGTGAAGAAGGTCGAGCCGATCCCGCCGAGGGCCCGGAAGAGCAGCAGCAGCTCATAGCTGGGGGCGTAGGCGGTGGCGATCATGGACACCGCCACGATCAGCAGACCGATCACGTAGACCGGGGTCTCCCCCAGCCACTGGGTGAGCTTTCCCGATGCCGGGGCGAAGAGCAGCCGGAAGAGGCCGAACGCCGAGACCACGGCGGAGACCGCCATGGCCGAGACGCCGAAGTCTGAGGCGTACTGCGGCAGGATCGGGGCCACGATGCCGAACCCGATGGCGATCACGAAGGCCGAGACGATCATCACCTTCAGCTCAGGAGGGATCCCGATCTTCGTGTCACGTGTCATGGAGCCACTCCTGTTTGTTCTGCCATCGGTCATCCTCGTTGCTCAACGCAACGAACCCCGGGACCATTCCCTCCCCCGGCTTCGCGATCTCATGGCAGGATAGGGGCACTTCATCACGAGAGGCGTTTCGATGGAACCCACTGCCGGCAGCCTGGACGTCTTCTTGAGCGCGATCACGCCGAAGGTTCGGCAGCGTGACGCTCGGACCATGGTGGAGCTGATGCGGCGGGTCACGGCCGAGGAGCCGCAGCTCTGGGGCAGCATCATCGGCTTCGGGGCCTACCACTACCGCTATGCCTCGGGCCGCGAGGGCGACGCCCCGGCGGCGGGCTTCGCCGCCCGCTGGCAGGCCACCACGATCTATCTGCCCGACGGGGTCGAGGCGCACGCCGAGGCGCTGGACCGGCTCGGTCCGCACAGCACCGGCGTCGGATGTCTCTACATCCCACGCTTGGATCAGGTGGATCTCGCGGTGCTTGAGGAGATCATCGCCGGCTCCTACCGCAGAGTCACGGCGTGGTGAGCTCTGCGCCACTGATCTCCTGCGCCGCGCCGAGGCGCTGCGAGACCACCCGGGTGGAGCCGTCCTGCCGCATCGACACCCCGTAGAGCGCGTCGGCGATCTCCATGGTGCGCTTCTGGTGGGTGATGATGATCAGCTGGGAGGACTCGCGGAGCTCCTCGAAGATCACCAGCAGCCGTGAAAGGTTCGTATCGTCGAGCGCGGCCTCCACCTCGTCCATCACATAGAACGGGCTTGGCCGAGCCTTGAAGATCGCGACCAGCAGCGCGACGGCGGTCAGTGACCGTTCTCCCCCGGAGAGCAGCGAGAGCCGGCGGATCCGTTTGCCGGGAGGCCTCGCCTGCACCTCGATTCCGGTGTTGAGCATGTCTTCGGGGTTGGTCAGCTCCAATCGGCCCTCGCCGCCGGGGAAGAGCCGGGCGAAGACCCGTTCGAACTGCATCTTGGTGTCGAGCCAGGCCTCGGTGAACACCTTCTCCACGGTGGCATCGACATCCGCGATGATCTCGAGCAGATCCTGCCGAGACCTCTTGAGGTCGGCCAGCTGCTCCTGCAGGTAGGTATGGCGCTCCTCGAGGGCAGAATGTTCCTCCAGCGCCAGCGGGTTGACCTTGCCGAGTGCCTTCAGATCACGGCGCGCGCGGGTGAGCCGCTTCTCCTGCTCCGAGCGATCGAAGGGCACTCCGCGCTCGAGCTCCGGGGACGCACCGGTGCGCTCGTCGGTCTCCGGCGTCTCGGCGTGTGGCACCAGCTGGTCCGGCCCGTAGTGCTCGATGAGATACTCCGCGGTGAGACTGAGCTCCTCGAGTCCGCGGGCCTCCGCGGCCTCCAGGCTCAGGCGCAGCTCGGTGCGGGTCAGCTCGGCCCGGTGCAGCGCTGCGGTGAGCGTCTCCAGCTCGGCGGCGTCGTTCCGGCGTGCGGCGCGCAGCGTGGTGGTGCGCTCCTGGGTGGCCGCCCCGGCAGTTTCGGCGACGGTGCGCGTCGTCTCCGAGCGGCGCAGGACCTCGTTCAGTGCCTGGAAGGCGGTTTCGGCCTCGCCCTGAATGGTCTCGGCCGCCTGGGCGCGGGAGCTGCGAGCCTCCGCGACCTTCTGGGCTTGTTCCCTGCGGGTCTCTTCAGCGGAGGCGCTGCGCCTCAGCGCGGCGGCCCGCTCAAGCATCTGTTTATGCTGCTCCTCGGCGGCGCGCAGCTCCAGGCGGGCGTCGACCTCTTCACGGCGCCGCGCCGCGGCGGCTGCCGAGAGACGATCCCGCTCGGCGCTGGAGGGCTCCTCCTCGATGTCTTCGCTCTGCGCGGCCTCCAGCCGTGACTGAGCCTCCTGGCACTGCTGCTGCGCCTCGGCGGCCGAGGACTGCGCTGCATGGGCCTCCTGGTCAGAGGTCTCGATCCGCTCGGCGGAGCGCGCCATCTCCGCGTGGAGCCGCGCGAGCTGTTCGGTCATGGCATGCAGCTCGGCGTCGTTGGCGTGCAGAGCCTGCAGGGTCGCCTCCACACGCAGCTCCGCGGCATTGACCTCCGATTCATCCGATGCGGAGGCGGCGGCGAGCGCCTCGAGCTCGAGCTCCCGCTGCTCCACGGCCTCGGTGAGCTCGGCGATCTCGGCGGTGATCGCCACATCGGAGTTCTCCAGCACCGTGCCACCGATCCGCTCACCGGCGCGCAGGATGATCCCTTCACTGGTCACCGCGGCGCGCACCTCAGACCGCTGGAGCAGCCCGGCGGCCTGCGGCTGGTCGGCGCAGAGCACGACCCCGGCAAGGGCAGCGTGCACCGGGATCTGCTGGTCCTCGGCGACGCTGACCACCTGGTGGGCCCAGGCCGCGCCCTCGGGAAGCGCGGGAAGCTCAGCGTCTGGCAGCCCGGCGGAGACCTGCTCGGAACGGGTATCGGTCCCGGTGAGCACCGGGTGGATCAGGTGTGCCCGGCCGGCGTCCTCCGCGGCGAGCCAGCCCAGCGCCTCCGCGGCAGTCTCGGCGTCCTTCACGATGAGTGCCGCGTCCAGACTGCCCAGGCAGGCGGCGATCGCGGTCTCCCAGCCACGGGTGATGCGCAGCCGGTGCGCCAGCGGCGCCTCGATGTCCTCGGCCCGGTCTCGCAGCAGCGCCGCGGCGCCGTCGCGAGGGGTGCGGGCCGCGGAGAGCCCCGAGAGCCGGGCGCGGTGTTCATTGATCTGCGTGCGCAGCCGCTGCTGCGCGGCGAGCTGTTCGTCGTAGCCGGTGCGCAGCGTCTCAAGTCGCTGATGCGCAGCCTCATAGTCGGCGTCGAGATCAGCTTCGCCGGTCTCGACGCCGGCGAGGCGCTGCTCGAGCTCGGCGAACTCGCTGCGGGCACGCTTCTGGGCCGCCCGGGCGGCGTCGCCCTGCTCCCGCGCACGGCGACGACGCGCCTGCGCCGCGTCGATCCGGCCCTGGGCGGTGTCCACCCGGCCGCGCAGCGTGGCCAGCCCGGCGCGACGGTCTGCGACGGCGCGCAGCTGCTCGGTCAGCCGGGTCTCCTCCACCTTCAAGGCCTCCTCGGCCTGCGCCCGCGCGGCAGAGCAGCGTTCCAGCCGTTCCCGGTTCGCGGTGACCTCGGCGTCGAGCTCGGCGGCGGCCTCGGCCACGGACTGGGCCTGAGCGCGCAGCGCCTCCGGGTCGCGGCCGGACTGCTGCACCACGGCGGAGGCCCGAAGGCTGCGAGCTCGTTCTTGAGCCAGGGAGGCCACCGAGCGCAGTCGCTCCTGGACCCGCTCGAGCCGGTGGTGTCCCGCCAGCAGCTTCTCGACGTGGGCGCGCTGATCTGCGGCCTGCTTCTCCAGCTGCGCGATCTCCGCGTCCTGCGCCGCGAGCGAGGCTCGGAGCTGCTCGGCGGCGTCCCGGTCCTGCTGTTCGCCCTGGCTGGATTCGTGCAGAGCGGTGGCCGCGCGGACCAAATCATCGGCGATGATCCGGGAGAGCGAATCGCGCAAATCATGCTGGATGCGCTGGGCGCGGCGGGCTACTCGGGCCTGGCGGCCCAGCGGCGCGAGCTGCCGGGAGATCTCACCGATCAGGTCCTCGAGGCGGGAGAGGTTGGTCTGCATCGATTCGAGCTTGCGCACGCTGCGTTCCCGGCGGCGCCGGTGCTTCAGAACTCCGGCTGCCTCTTCGACGAAGCCGCGCCGCTGCTCCGGGGTGGCCTGGAGGATCTGATCCAGCTGCCCCTGACCGACGATCACATGCATCTCCCGGCCCAGCCCGGAGTCCGAGAGCAGCTCCTGGATGTCGAGCAGCCGACACTTGGCACCGTTGATCGTGTAGTCGCTGCCCCCGGTGCGGAACATCGTCCGGGAGATCGTGACCTCGGAGTATTCGATCGGCAGCGCACCGTCGGAGTTGTCGATGGTCAGCGACACCGAGGCTCGGCCCAGCGGCTGGCGCTCGGTGGTGCCGGCGAAGATGACGTCCTCCATGGTGCCGCCGCGCAGTGACTTCGCGCCCTGCTCGCCCATGACCCAGGCCAGGGCGTCGACCACGTTGGACTTGCCCGACCCGTTGGGACCCACCACGGCGGTGACCCCGGGTTCGAACTCGAAGGTCGTGGCCGAGGCGAAGGACTTGAATCCGCGGACCGTCAGGGTCTTCAGGTGCACGGGGGTGGACTCACACTCCGCCGGACTCGGCGGGGCTGGGCTGGAAGTCTTCCATCCGTTCCCCGAGCCCGAACATCGCAGCGATCGCCGCCACGGTGCGCTGCGCGGCGTGGCCGTCGCCGTAGGGGTTCACCGCATTGGCCATCGCGGAATAGGCGTCCGGGTCGTCGAAGAGCGCGGCGACCTCTTCGACCACTCGTTCCTCGGCGGTGCCGATGAGCCGGACGGTGCCGGCGTCCACGGCCTCGGGGCGTTCGGTGTTGTCCCGCATCACCAGCACCGGCTTGCCCAGGGAGGGGGCCTCCTCCTGCACGCCGCCGGAGTCGGTGAGCACCACGGTGGAGAGATTCATCAGCCGGGTGAACTCGCCGTAGGGCAGCGGCTCGGTGACGATCACGTTCTCGTGCCCAGCCAGGGCGGGAAGGATCGCTTCGCGGACCACCGGGTTGCGGTGCGCCGGAAGCACGATCAGCTTCTCGGGGTACCGGTTGGCCAGGCGGGCCAGCGCGCGGCCCACGCCCTCCATGGCGGAGCCCTGGTTCTCGCGTCGGTGGGTGGTGACCAGCAGGACGTCCCGGCCGGAGGCCGCCGCGTCTTCAAGCTGGGCATCGGCGAACGGCACATGCTTGCTCGCGACCTCGAGCAGCGCGTCGATCACGGTGTTGCCGGTGACCACTATGTCCTGCGCCGGCAGCGCCTCGCGCAGCAGGTTGTCCCGGGACTGCCCGGTGGGAGCCAGGTGCAGCGCGGTGATCTGGCTGGTCATCTTGCGGTTCGCCTCTTCGGGGAACGGTGAGTAGAGGTTGAACGAGCGCAGCCCGGCCTCGGCGTGGATCACCGGGATCCCGGAGTAGAACGCGGCCATCGCGCCGGCGGTGGTGGTGGTCGTGTCACCCTGGACGACGACGGCGTCGGGCTTGTTCCGCGCGAAGATCGCGTCCAGTCCGGTGACTGTGCGGGTCAGCACCCCGTTGAGCGTCTGCCGGGGCTGGATGATGTTCAGGTCATGGTCCGGCACGATGCCGAAGAGCTCGTTGACCTGGTCCAGCATCTCGCGGTGCTGGCCGGTCACGGTGACCTCGCACTCGAAGAGCTCGCTGGCCTGCAGCGCCTTGACGATCGGTGCCATCTTGATGGCCTCGGGACGTGTCCCGTAGATGGGCATGATTCGCTTCATAGCGTGGATTCCTCTTTCGCTGGTGTCGCCAGGTGTGACGAATTCTGCGGCTGGTGGCGTGCAGCGGGGACGTGCCCGCTCCACACCGACGAAAACAGCCTATCCGCAGGACGGGCGAAGCAGAGGGAGACTCCCCCGTCCCGACGCGGCCTAGACTGGATCAGCACCACTACCAATCTGGACCGACGAGGAGATTCATAGCGATGGCAAGTGCAACGGACTCGACCTCGTCGGCGGATCAGGCTAGGCGCTCCGAGCGGCGACGACGAGCCGAGAGATTCCGCGACCCGAGCGATCCCAGCCGCCGCCTCATCGCCCGCTTCGACTCGATTGACTGGAGCGCGCCGGAAGAGTACTCAACCTTCAAGTCCAACAACATCCTCTTGCTCGATGCGGCCAAGAAGGGCAAGGCTGGCATCCTTGAGGTCCATAAAGGCTACCGCACGTTCACCCGGAACGGCCGGGTCATCGGCGGGTTCCACCAGCTCACCACCTCGCTGACGAGCGATCTGGCGAAGACGGTCATGCGATCACGCGCGCTGGTCAAGGACTGCCTTGAATCGGCGAGCGTTCCCACCCCGGTCGGGCGTGGGTTCAGTGTGCGAGACCTGCAGGGAGCCCGAGACTACATGGCCGGACTCGGTGGCTCCGTCACGGTCAAACCCCAAGCCGGCAGACACGGCGACGGGATCTCCACAGATGTTTCGAGCCACCAGGAACTGGCGCATGCCTGGGAGTCAGCCCAGCCGCAGGAGAAGTCTCCACTGTGGCGCGCCAAGAACCTCCTCGTCGAGCAGTTCGTCCCGGGAGCCGATCTTCGGGTCTATGTCGTCGGTGAGGCGGTGGTCGGCGCACTGGCACGGCTTCCGCTCTTCATCGTCGGCGACGGACGCTCAACCGTGGCGACTCTCGCCCGAGATGCAGTTGCGGCCCGCGGTCGAAACGCCTTTCTAGCCGAGTCTCCACCGGACATCAGCGCCGACGCGCTGGCTGACCTGGGGCTCGATCCCCTGGTGACTCTTCCAGTCGGGGAAGTGCGTGATATCAGTGGGACGTCGAATCCCAAGGCGGGAGGCGTCACCCTCGACGTCACGGCGATGCTCAGCGCCCCGCTGCGTCGGCTGGCGGTCGATGCCCTGTGGGCGGTTCCCGGACTGCCTGCGGGAGGGGTTGATCTTCGGGTGAGTGACCTGAGCGAAACCGCCGAGGCGGTCGTCACCGATGTCACCGACAGTGCGGACATGTCTCTGCATCGATACCCCACGTTCGGCACCTGGCGCTCTCCAGCGCCCGCTGTCATCAGTCGGATGCTGGCGGACTCCGCTGCGTGATGGGGACCGGCTTGCTCCGCTCGACTGAAGACTCCCCACCTGCCCCCGCCCCCTGGAGCGCTCCGGAACGGCGCTACCGACCAGAGCTGCACGGACTGCGCGGCCTGGCGATCCTCGGGGTCGTCCTGTTCCACCTCTTCGGCGCCGGCCGGATCTCCGGCGGCATCGACATCTTCCTGGCAATCTCAGGGTTTCTGTTCACTTCGATGCTCCTCAGGGAGGCAGTCGAGAACCGAGGCACGATTCGGATCGGGCAATACGTCGCACGGTTGGCCCGACGCCTGCTGCCTGCTGCCGCCCTGGTCATCGCGGCAACGACGCTGGCCGGGCTCTGGCTGATGCCCGAGACCCGCCACGGACAGCTCCTCGCCGAGGCTCGAGCGTCCTTGCTGTACTTCGAGAATGTAGAGCTCACCACCTCCCAGCTCGGGTAT
Organism: Nesterenkonia aurantiaca; assembly: GCF_004364585.1. Taxonomy (GTDB): domain Bacteria; phylum Actinomycetota; class Actinomycetes; order Actinomycetales; family Micrococcaceae; genus Nesterenkonia; species Nesterenkonia aurantiaca. The sequence continues at coordinate 126,196 of NZ_SOAN01000004.1, forward strand.
GACGCTGCGGGACCCGACTCCAGTCCGTTCCAGCACTTCTGGTCGCTGTCGGTGCAGGGCCAGTTCTATCTGGTCTGGCCCGCGGTGGCGCTGCTCGCCGTCCTCCTGGCCAGGCGCCTGCACCGCGGTCCGATCCTGGTCATGGGCGTCCTGGTCGGTGTGATCATGGCCGCGTCCTTCGGCTACGCGGTATACATGGGGGAGGCCAATCAGGACGCCGCATATCTGATGACCCGCACCAGGGTGTGGGAACTCTGCTTCGGAGGGTTGCTGGCGCTGTGCGGCGCCCGGCTCAGTGTGCGGCAGCCGTGGCGCGCACCGCTGGGCTGGGCTGGGGTGGCGCTGATTGTCTCCACCGGATTCGTGTTCAACGGTGCCGAGGTGTTCCCCGGCCCCTGGGCGCTGTGGCCGCTCCTGGGACTCGCCCTGGTGCTGGCGTCGGCAGGACCGAGTGGAGGCGCAGCCGATACTGCCAACAGCGCCACCCGAGTGCTGTCCCGACAGCCCTTCACCTGGGTCGGAGACCACGCCTACGCGCTCTATCTCTGGCACTGGCCGCTGCTGGTCTTCTTCCTCCAGCTCAACGACGAGAGCGTCCTGGACGCATCCGGCGCCGTAGTCGTCCTGGGCGCGTCCCTGGTGCTCGCGGTCGCGACACATTCCTTGGTGGAAAAGCCGATCAACGCGCGCCCCAGGACAGGCTCCCGGGACCCGCTGCGCATTGCCGCCGTGACGCTTCTGCTAGGCGGCTCGCTCACCAGCTACGGGCTGCATCAGATCGACTTGGAAAGCACGGGGTCTCCCTCGCTCGCCGACCTCGACCGGGACGACCACCCGGGGGCGCTGAGCACTCTGGGTGGCATCGACGTTCCCGATGACGTGGAATTCGTCCCGGATCCGCAGACCTTGAGCCAGACTCGTCCGGACTACTACGGGTGGGACTGCCGTCGGGAGAACAACGACGGAGCAGGCGGGGAGGTCTTGATCTGCGAGGACCCTGGTCAGCCCACCGATCCAGAGCTGACCGTCCTCATCACCGGTGGCTCTCATGCGGGACAGTGGCACCATGCCTGGCGGATCATCGCGGCGGAGAACAACTGGGAGCTCCTGATCGCCGACATGTCCGGCTGCGTGCTCGCCGAACCCACAGATCCGCAGGAGAGCGAGTGCCACGAATGGAACCAGGGCCTGCTGGACCTCATCGAGACTCGAGGGCCGGACCTGGTGTTCTCTGCCGGCACCCGGGTGCCCAATGATGACTCGGAGGAGAACATCCCTGATGGCGCGCCCGCCCAGTGGCAGGCCATCATGGACCGCGGAGCCGACCTGCTGCTGATGCGCGGGACCCCGCGCGGAGAAGATTCTGTGGCTGATTGTCTGGCCGAAGGTGGTGACGGGACGAGCTGCGGAATGGATCCGGTCAGCTACCAGCAGCAGAATCCGCTTGCCGACCCCGAACTGCCTGCGGGGATCTACTCCGTTGACCTGACCGAGCATCTCTGCGAGGCGGAGGTCTGCCCCGCAGTGATCGGGAACATCGCCGTCTACTACGATCACAGCCATCTCTCCAACCACTACGTGGAATCCCTGGCGCCGATCCTCGACGCTGAGCTCCGACAAGAGATGCCCCACCTCTTCTGATCTCGGGCGGGCTTCCACGAATCCGGCGCACCTCTCGGTTACCCTCGTTTCAATGCCTCGACCAGTCCCCGCCCTAGATGCCCGCGCCACCGGACCCTTTGAGTCCGGCACCGGGTCCCTCCCTGAGCGTCGCCACCGGCCCGAGCTGCACGGTCTGCGCGGACTTGCCATCGCCGGCGTCGTGCTGTTCCACCTCTTCGGTGCGGGCAGGGTCTCCGGGGGCATCGACATCTTCCTGGCCATCTCGGGCTTCCTGTTCACCGCCATGCTGCTGCGGGAGGCGGGTTCGACGGGGAAGATCGACCTCCTGCGCTACTTCGTGCGCCTTGCGAAGCGGATCCTGGCGCCTGCGGCACTGGTCATCGCGGTCACCACGACTGCAGGCCTGATCCTGCTCCCGCTCACCCGACACGCGCAGCTCGTCACCGAGGCGCGCGCCTCGCTGCTCTACTTCGAGAACTTTGAACTGATCCGATCTCAGCTGTCCTACGAGGCGGCAGGCGCGGAGACCAGCCCTTTTCAGCATTTCTGGTCCCTCTCCGTCCAGGGGCAGTTCTATCTGATCTGGCCCGCGGTGGCTCTGCTCGCCGTCTGGTGGGCCCGGCGGTCCCGGTTCTCCCTCACCGCCACTATGGCGACGCTGATCATGCTGCTGATGATCGCCTCCTTCGCAGCCGCGCTTCTCGTCCAGCAGCAGAATCAGGCAGAGGCGTATCTGCTCACCCAGACGCGGATCTGGGAGCTGGGCTTCGGCGGGCTGTTGGCCCTGTTCGGTGCCAGGCTCGTGATTCCACGCGCCGCGCGCACCGCTGCGGGCTGGCTGGGCCTGGGACTCGTGATCAGCTGTGGCTTCGTCCTGGACGGGGCGGCGCTCTTCCCCGGACCCTGGGCGCTGTGGCCCCTGATGGGCATGGCGCTGATCCTGGTCTCGACGGCTCCGTCCGGCTCGGATGAGCAGCGCAGGCCGGTCAGCGCCGCGGCGCTGCTGTCCACCACGCCGTTCACCCGGCTCGGTGACATCGCCTACGGGCTCTTCCTGTGGCACTGGCCGCTGCTCATCTTCACCCTCGAGTTCCGCGGCGACTCCGGGCTCAGACCCACCGACGCAGTGATCGTGCTCGCTCTCTCCCTGCTGCTGGGCTGGGCGACCCACCGTTTCATCGAGCAGCCCCTGGCCCGCAGCTCCAGCGCCGAGAACCCAGCAAGGCCGAGGAGAGCCATGACCCTGGCCCTGGCCGCAAGCACGCTTGTGGTCGGCGGCCTCGGAGCTACTGCCTACGTCCAGGTGACCACCGACCCTCAGCAGGACGGCCTCGCCATGGCGGGGGTGGATCGCAAGCTCTATCCCGGTGCGGACATCATCCAGGCGGAGAACGCCGCGCACGACGTCGAGTTCTACCCGGAACTCGGCGGCATCTCCCGGCGCGTGCCCGAATACGCGCGCACCGACTGCCACCAGCCCACCGGGGATCAGCCAGGATCCGGAGAGGTGCTGGTCTGCGAGGATCCCGCCCAGCCGGAGAACCCCGCCAAGACCATCATGCTCGCCGGCGGCTCCCACGCGGGCCACTGGCACAACGCGTGGATCATCCTGGCCGAGAAGCACGACTGGGAGGTGCTGGTCGCCACCAAGGGCGGATGCGTGTTCCGCGGTCTCGACACCGAGGATCCCAACACCTGCGACGAATGGCTCGCCGGCTTTCCCGAGGTTCTCACCGAACACCAGCCTGACCTGGTGGTGACTCCGGGCACCACAATCCCCCAGGACACTGGCACTGAGAGCATCCATGAGGGCGCCGAAGAGCAGTGGCAGGCGATCACAGACGCCGGGTCGGAACTGCTGCTGCTCCGTGGAACACCTCGGCAGGAGCATAATGTCCCCGACTGCCTGGCCGAGGGCGGAGACGAGCTGGACTGCGCCCCGGACTACGGCAAGTACGCGGAGGTCAACCCGCTGGAAGATCTGGACCTGCCAGAGAACACCTACAGCCTGGATCTCACCGAGCACTTCTGCCCCGACCGTCAATGCTCGGCCGTGATCGGCAATGTCCTGGTCTATCGAGACAGCCACCACCTGACCAACGAATATGTCGAGACCATGGTGCCGCATCTGGAGCGTGAGCTCCGGGAGTCCGTCCCGGGGCTCTTCTCTGCCCCGGCCAGCTGACCCGGTGTTGGGTGGGGACGCTGATAGACTCGCAGGCGCTCAACCGGTCCTGCACCTCGAGTCCGCGCGTTTCGCAGAACGAGGCAAGATGACAGCGAGAACGAGACGGCATCCCTGCCGGATCGAGGCATCAGGAAGGAAACGACCATGGCCGCACCTGCTCTAGAGCGCGCCGGTGGACCCACGGAGCCGGGCGACGCTCGCAGGGTCGCTCAACTTGATGGCAGCAACCTCATCCGGGTCGGCGCCCGCCCCGGGCTCTTCCGCTACATCCGGGAGATCTGGTCCTTCCGCCACTTCCTGTATTACGACTCGCACTCCCGCGTCTCCTCCGCCAACAGCTACGACTCACTGGGCCGGATCTGGATGATCCTGAATCCGGTCCTGTTCGGAACGGCTTATTTCTTCGTCTTCGGCCTGCTGTTGAACACCGGCCGCGGCATCGACAACTTCATCGGTTACCTGATCATCGGCGTGTTCACCTTCCGCTTCTTCACGGCAGCCGTCTCAGGCGGTGCCAACGCCATCGCGGGCAACCAGAAGGTCGTCCAGGCCTTCAATTTCCCCCGAGCCTGCCTGGTCATCTCCACCACGGTCCGCGAGCTCTTCTCGAGCATTCCGATGTTCTTCGTGATGGCGCTGCTGGTGCTGAGCATCGGCGACATGCGGCTCGGCGGGGCGGAGTCGATCCCGATCACCCTGACCTGGCACTGGCTGCTCTTCTTCCCCTGCATCGCCTTGGCCCTGATGGTGATGCTCGGCTGGTCTCTGGCCCTGGCCCGCGCGGTCAACGCGCACAACGACGTGAAACATCTGATCAGCTTCAGCACCCGGATCCTGTTCTACACCTCGGCGGTCTTCTTCTCCGCAGATCGCTACTCCGACCTCGGAGTGGACTGGCTGGACACCGTGATGGGCCTCAATCCGCTGTTCTGCGTCCTGGACATCCTCCGGCACGCGTGGCTCTACGACGGTTTCGCCGACCCCGCCCGCTGGATCGTCCTGGGCTCCTGGGCGGCGGGCTCCATGCTCATCGGCTTCCTGATCTTCTGGCACGGTGAAGAGAGCTACGGTAAAGAACGATGAGCACCTCAACGCCCTATGTCCCACGTCGGCACACTGACTCTGAGGCTGATCTGATCGCCCAGGACCTCGCCATCGAGCTCGACGACGCCGCCGGACGGGCTGAGGCCTGGGATGAGCATCCCTTCACCCAGCAGACTCCGGTGATCCAGACCGTGGATCCTGAGAACGTGTGCATGGTCGTCGACGACGCCTCCATGACCTACCGGGTGCGCTCCTCCACGGGCAACAACGATTCCGGGGGGCGAATCTCTCGCGGCCTCAAGCGGATCACCGGCGCCGGCTGGGCCGAGGTCCACGCCCTGTCGAACCTGAGCTTCATCGTCAATCGCGGCGAATCCGTCGGCGTGATCGGCACCAACGGGTCCGGCAAGTCCACCTTGATGAAGCTGCTCACCGGCAAGGTCCGCCCCACCAGCGGCGAGGTCTACGCCACCTCGACGCCGGTGATGCTCGGCGTCAACGCCGCCCTGGTCAAAGAGATCTCCGGCCGGGAGAACATCCGGCTCGGCTGCCTGGCCATGGGGCTCTCCCCCGAGCAGACGGCGGCGAAATACGAACAGATCGTCGAGATCTCAGGGCTCAGCGATGCCCTGGAGATGCCGCTGAAGACCTATTCCTCGGGCATGTCCTCGCGTCTGCAGTTCGCCATCGCGACCTCCGTGGACCCGGACATCCTGTTGATCGATGAGGCGCTGAACACCGGTGACGCGCAGTTCCGGGCCCGCACCAAGGAGCGCCTCGACGAGGTGCGCGCCAATGCCGGTGCCGTCTTCCTGGTCTCGCACTCGCTGGGCACCATCAAACAGATGTGCACCCGGGTGATCTGGATCGAACAGGGCGAGATGCTCGCCGACGGCGACCCGCAGTGGGTCTGCGAGCAGTACGAGGAGTACACCTCGCACAAGTCCAACGGGCGCACCCGCGCGGCCAAGGTGGTCTACGAACGCACCCGGCTGCGGCTGGACCCGATCAAGGTCGACTTCACCTCCGGCTCCCGGCCGAAGAAGGCCGGCAGCAGCCGTATTCGCTGAGCCTGCATGACGAAGGCCCCGGGAGATGATTCCCCGGGGCCTTCGTCGTGTTCAGGCTCTGAGCCGTGCTGAGGGCCGGTCCTGGTTCAGCTGAACCAGATGCCGATCTCACGCTCGGCGGACTCCACCGAGTCGGAGCCGTGGACCAGGTTCTTCTGGACCTTCTCGCCCCAGTCCCGACCGAGGTCGCCACGGATGGTGCCCGGCGCTGCCGTGGTGGGCTCGGTGGTGCCGGCCAGGGAGCGGAAGCCTTCGATGACGCGCTCACCCTCGACCACGGCGGCGACCACCGGGCCGGAGAGCATGAAGTCCACCAGCGGCTGGTAGAACGGCTTGCCCTCGTGTTCTGCGTAGTGCTGCGCCAGCTGCTCGGTGCTCGCGCTGATCTGCTGCAGCGCGGTGATCCGGTAGCCCTTGGCCTCAACACGGCGCAGGATCTCGCCGGTCAGGCCTCGTTCAACACCGTCGGGCTTGACCAGGATCAGGGTACGTTCAGTCATTCTTGTGCTCCTCACTTGTCGGGTTCTCTGCCAGGGCCTGTTCGGCCCGGAATCGGTCGAGCTTTTCGTCGTCGAGCTGTTCGCCCTTGTTCAGCGCGTACCACCAGCAGGCCATGAAGGCCACCCCGGGGATCGCGGCCAGCGGCACGATCAGGCCTTCGCTGGTCACCAGGGCCACGCCGATGAAGCCGAAGAGCATCACGAACTGCAGAATCCAGCCGAAGACGTAGCCGCCGGGGCGCTGCAGGATGGCGCAGGTGAGGACCAGAACGACCGCCAGGGCGATCGAGCCGCCGAACAGCCACCAGGCGTAGGACTCGTTCTGGTTCAGTCCCCAGGCCATGAGGCTGAAGAAGAACATCAGCACCGCTTCCAGGCACAGCACGGTGGAGGCGAACAGCGTCTTCACCGACCGTGGTGCCTTGACCTGTCCGGGGCGCCATTCGCGCTGTGCGCGGGTCTGCTTGGGCATCCTCTGCTCCTGTCTCATATGCCTTCGGGGGCGCCCAGCAGTGTCCGGGCCTCCCCCACCAGGGTGATCGAGCCGGTGATCAGCACCCCGCCGATCAGGCCGGGGTCGGCCTCATCGGCGCGTCCGACCGCCCAGTCGATCGCGTCGTCGAGGCGTTCGGTGACGTAGATGTCCTGCTCGGCGTAGCCGATGTCGAGCGCGAGGCTTCCGAGCTGCCCGGCGGGGATGGCCCGCGGCGAGGTGGACTGGGTGAAGCAGATGTCCTCGACCAGTCCCTCATACTCCTTGTACAGCGCAGTGAGCATCTCGCGGGCGTCCTTGTCCTGCAGGATCCCGACCACCAGCACCAGACGGGAGAGCCCGAAGCTCTCCTTCAGCGCCTGTGCGCTGGCAGTGACCCCCGCAGGGTTGTGCGCGGCGTCGACGATGATGCTGGGACCGGTGCGCAGCGTCTCCAGTCGACCCGGGGCGCTGATGTTCTCCGCGGCCAGGCGCAGGTTCTCGATGTTGAGCTCCTGGTCTCCCCCGCCGATGAAGGCCTCCAGCGCGGCCACCGCCACGGCGAAGTTCTGCGCCTGATGCGCCCCATGCAGGGGCAGCAGGATGTCCGGGTAGCGTCCCGCGAGCCCGGTGACGCTCAGCTGCTGGCCGCCCACTCCGGGGACCCGGGATTCGACGCCGAACTCCACACCTTCGAAGCGGTAGGGCACGTTCTTCTCCCGCGCCTCGGCGAGCAGCACATCGGCGGCGGCCGGCACCTGGGCGGCGGAGATCAGGAACCCGTCGGTCTTGATGATGCCGGCCTTCTCCAGGGCGATGTCACGCTCATCATCGCCGAGCAGGTCGGTGTGGTCCAGGCTGATCGGAGTGATCACGCTGACCGAACCGTCGGCCACATTCGTGGCGTCGGTGATGCCGCCGAGGCCGACCTCCAGGACCATGACGTCTACCGGGGCGTCGGCGAAGACCGCGAAGGCCAGGATGGTGACGCATTCGAAGTAGGTCAGCGGCACCTCGCCGCGCTCGGCGAGCTTGGCATCGACCAGGCTGATGAACGGGCGCACCTCGTCCCAGATCCGCACGAAGGTGCCGTCCTCCACCGGCTGCCCGTCGAGGCAGATCCGTTCGGTCACCGAGTTCAGGTGCGGAGAGGTGTAGCGCCCGACCCGCAGATCGTGGGCCAGCAGCCCGGCCTCGATCATCCGTGCCGTGGAGGTCTTGCCGTTGGTGCCGGTGATGTGGATGACCGGCGCGGTCCTGTTCGGCTCCCCCAGCAGATCCATGGCTTCGATCATGGGCTGCATCCGCGGTTCCATCTTGTTCTCCGGGGCGCGCGAGAGCAGCTCCGCGTAGACGCTGGCCACTGAGAACTGATCCAGTTCCTCGCTCATGCTCGAGCTCCTTCGACGACGGACACATGGATGCTCGGTTCGGGTGCAGTCTCGCAGGGAACCGGGTGCAGATCCACCGTGAGGGTCTCCTCGCAGACAAGCTGCCTGTGGGCCTGAAGCGCTTCCACGATGGCCGGTGAGGCGGTGACCGTGGTCTCGATCCGGTCCGAGACCTGGAGATCGGCGTCCTTGCGGGCCTGCTGGATGCTGCGGATCAGATCCCGGGCGGTGCCCTCCTTGATCAGCTCCTCGCTGAGCTCGGTGTCGAGCACCAGGAACCCTCCGGTGCCGTCCAGGACCGTGACCGCCTTCTCGCTCAGCTGTTCCGACACCGTGGTGCTCAGCGTGTACTCGCCCTCGAAGAGCTCGAGGCCTCCGGCGGTGACCACACCATCGGCCACCGACCAGTCACCGGACTTCGCACCCTTGATCGCCTGCTGGACCTGTTTGCCCAGCCGGGGGCCGACGGCGCGGGCGTTGACCACCAGCTGCTGCCCGATCCCCCAATCCGCGGCATCGGTCTGCGCGGCGTCGAGCAGCTGGACCTCTTTGAGGTTCAGCTCATCGGCGATGATCTGTTGGTAGGTGCCTTCCAGCGCCGGGGCCTGCGGCACGGCCACAGTGAGCGTGGCCAGCGGCTGGCGCACCCGCAGGTTCGCCTGCTTGCGCAGCGAGGACCCGGCCGAGCTGACCAGACGGGTGAGCTCCATCAGCTCCACGGCGCGCTCGTCGCTCAGGTAGTCCTCCGGGTCCGGCCAGTCGGCCAGGTGCACCGAGCGGCCCCCGGTCAGGCCGCGCCAGATCTCCTCGCTGATCATGGGCAGCAGCGGGGCAGCCACCCGGGCGAAGGTCTCGAGCACCGTGTAGAGCACATCGTAGGCGGCAAAATCCTCGGCGTAGAACCGGGCTCGAGAACGTCGGATGTACCAGTTGGTGAGCGTGTCGGAGAACCGGCGCAGCGACTCGCACGCGTCGGAGACGTCGTAGGCGTCCAGCGAGGCGGTGACCTCACGGACCAGATCACCGGTGGCGGCGAGGATGTAGCGGTCCAGCGGGCTGGCCACGTCCTCCGCGCCCACGGACTTCGCCTGATAGCCGGCGCCCTGGTTGGCGGTGTTGGCGTAGAGCCCGAAGAAATGCCAGGCGTTCCACATCGGCAGCAGCACCTGGCGGACGCTCTCGCGGATCCCCTCCTCGGTGACCACCAGGTTGCCGCCGCGCAGGATCGGCGAGGACATCAGGAACCAGCGCATCGCGTCGGAGCCGTCTCGGTCCAGGACCTCGGAGACATCCGGGTAGTTCTGCAGCGACTTGGACATCTTCTGCCCGTCTGAGCCCAGCACGATCCCGTGGCTGATCACGTTGGTGAAGGCCGGGCGGTCGAAGAGCGCGGTGGCCAGCACGTGCATGGTGTAGAACCAGCCGCGGGTCTGCCCGATGTACTCCACGATGAAGTCGGCCGGGTGGTGATCGGCGAACCACTGTGCGTTCTCGAAGGGGTAGTGGACCTGGGCGAACTGCATCGACCCGGAGTCGAACCAGACGTCCAGGACGTCCTCGACCCGGCGCATGGTGGACTTCCCCGTGGGGTCATCGGGGTTCGGCCGGGTCAGCGCGTCGATCCAGGGCCGGTGCAGGTCCGGCTCGCCCTCGGCGTTGCGCGGGTAGTCACCGAAGGCCTCTTTGAGCTCCTCCAGCGAGCCGTAGACCTCGGTGCGCGGGTGCTCGGGGTCATCGGAGACCCAGACCGGCAGTGGGCTTCCCCAGTAGCGGTTGCGCGAGATCGACCAGTCACGGGCGTTCTCGAGCCATTTGCCGAACTGGCCGTGCTTGACGTTGCCCGGGATCCAGTTGATCTGTTCGTTGAGTTCGAGCATCCGCTCCTTGACCTGGGTGACCGCCACGTACCAGGAGGTCACCGCCTTGTAGATCAGGGGGGTGCGGCAGCGCCAGCAGTGCGGGTAGGAGTGCACATAAGACGCCTCACGGACCAGCCGGCCGGAGGCCTTGAGCTCGTTGATGATGGTGCGGTTGGCCTCGAAGACCTGGAGGCCGGCGATCTCGGCCAGCGGGGTCTCACCAGTCGGCGTGGGCTGGGCGAACATCGGCAGGAACCGGGCGCCCTCGTCCACCGAGAGGATCACCGGGATCCCCGCCTGCTCGGAGGAGCGCTGATCCTCTTCACCGTAGGCCGAGGCCTGGTGGACCAGCCCGGTGCCATCGGTGGTGGTGACGTAGTCCTCCACCAGCACCCGGAAGGCGTGCTGCGTACCCCAGGTCTCGGTATCTGTGTAGTAGTCCCACAGCGGCGCGTACTCGATGCCAGCCAGCTCGGTGCCCTGGTAGCGGGCGACGACGGCGGCGGCTGCGGCCTCAGCGGCGGTGGTCACCTCGGCGTCGGTGACCTCAGCGTCGGTGAAGCCCAGGTCCGTGGCGTAGGCGCCGAGCAGCTCGGCGGCGATCAGATGCCGGCCGGGAAGCGGCGAATCGGCGGGCGCCTGGACGACCACGTATTCCACCTCGGGCCCGACGGCCACGGAGAAGTTCGTCGGCAGTGTCCAGGGAGTGGTGGTCCAGGCGAGCAGATTGACCCCGGCCAGGGCGTCACCGTGGGCGCCGCCGCCGGTGATCGGGAAGGCCACGGTGACCGAGGGGTCCTGACGATCCTTGTAGACGTCGTCATCCATCCGCAGCTCATGGTTGGACAGCGGGGTCTCGTCCTTCCAGCAGTAGGGAAGCACGCGGAAGCCCTGGTAGGTCAGGCCCTTCTCGTGCAGCTGCTTGAAGGCCCAGATGACCGACTCCATATAGTCGACGTTGAGCGTCTTGTAGTCGTTCTCGAAGTCCACCCAGCGGGCCTGGCGGTGCACATAGGACTCCCATTCGCCGGTGTACCTCAGCACCGAGGCGCGGCAGGCGTCGTTGAACTTGTCCACCCCGAAGGCCTCGATCTCGGCCTTGTCCGTCATGCCGAGTTCCTTCATGGCGGTCAGCTCGGCAGGCAGCCCGTGGGTGTCCCAGCCGAAGCGCCGCTCCACCCGGGACCCGCGCTGGGTCTGGTATCGCGCCACGAGATCCTTGACGTAGCCGGTGAGCAGGTGACCATAGTGTGGCAGACCGTTGGCGAAGGGCGGACCATCGTAGAAGACGAATTCGTTGGCCTCACCCGAGGCGTCCTCGGTGGGCCGGTTCTCGATGGAGGCCTGGAAGGTGCCGTCCTTCTCCCACTGCGCCAACACGCGCTCTTCGATCCTCGGGAAGCGCGGAGAGGCGGGGATCCGGCGCGCACCGGAGTCGGCGGCTGATGCGCGGGGATACACGGGAGAGTTGTTCTCGGTCATGGAGGTCCGTCCTGCTGTGGTGCTGAGCGATGGTCTGACGCACTCACAAGGACGCCTGCCGGGCGCGGTACCACCTTGCTTGCCCCACGCCTGACGCTCCTGCCCCTTGGAGGAGCTGGGGCGCGCCGCCGTCGGGCCACTCCATGACTGCTGTGACGGGCTTACCCGTCCGGCTCTACTGAGGCGCTGCGGCGGTGGTGCCGCGGGCCGGTTCTCCCGGAAGCTCACCGGTGATGGCCGGGTCAAAGCTGCTGGGGTTCAGTCTACTGGGTCCGTGCGTGCGGGGCCATACGAGGCCCTGTCGGGCGGGCTGTCCCGCCCGAGGCTGCCGGTCAGGCGAGAAAAGCGATGTGTTACGGTCTACTGCTTGTGGCCTGGTTCACCCCCTTTGATGAGTGAGGGTGGGCTCGGCCCGGCATGAGGGGAACACCGTCGCGCGCCGCCTGCCCGAGCTCCGCCGAGGCTGAGAACCAGCCCGCGTCATGAGCCGAGAGCCCGGCCACGGATCCGCAGCAGCAAGAAGCAGCGTCTGACAGACGCCTGCACGACTGCGCCCAAAAATGCCTATACACAACGGTGCCGCGGCATCTGAAGATGCGAGACGACTGATACTCAACGAGGGGAACATACAACGTGAACGAATCAAGCGCAGTCCAGTTCGGCGCCATCACGGTGGTGCTGCTTCTGGTGGCCTTCTACGGGGGGACTTACCTGGTCTCACACCGGATCAGGAAGAAGAAGGAGAACGCTGACCAGTACATGACCGCCGGCAACAAGATCGGCTTCGGCATCTCGGCGGCATCGATGACCGCCACCTGGATCTGGGCGTCTTCCATGTATGCCTCCGCCGAGGCCGGGTACACCTACGGAATCTCCGGGCCCATCCACTATGGACTCTGGGGGGCGCTGATGATCCTGTTCATCTACCCCTTCGGCAAGCGGATCCGCGCAGTGGCCCCGAAGGCGCACAGCATCGCGGAGGTGATGCATGCTCGGCACGGCCGTTCCAGCCAGCTGATGCTCGCCGGTTCCAACGTGGTGGGCAGCTTGATCTCGCTGATGTCGAACTTCATCGCCGGTGGCGTGCTGATCGCGATGCTCTCACCGTTCACGTTCATCCAGGGTGTGCTCACCGTGGCCGCCGGAGTGCTGCTCTACACGCTGTGGTCAGGTTTCCGCGCCTCGGTGCTCACCGATTTCATCCAGGTCATGGCCATGTTCGGGGCGGTGGCGGTGATCATCCCGTTCATCTTCTTCGCCGCGGACTTTCCCGCCGCCTTCGAGACCGGCGCGCAGAACCTCACCTCCGAGCAGCAGAGCTTCTTCTCCAGCGAGGCGTTCCTCAATCAAGGCGCGCCCTACATCGCGGCGGTGCTCGCCTACGCGATCGGCAACCAGACCATCGCGCAGCGACTCTTCGCGGTGCGCGAGGATCTGATCAAGCCGACCTTCATCACCGCGACCATCGGCTATGGCGCGATGGTCATCGGTGTGGGCATGTTCGGTGTGATGGCCCTCTACCTGGGCTTCGAGCCCACCGGCGGCGATGTCAACAACATCATCCCGGAGCTGGCGGCGAGCTATCTGCCTGCGGTGCTGCTGGCGGTCTTCTTCGTGATGATCATCGGAGCACTCTCCTCCACCGCGGATTCCGATCTCTCGGCGATGTCCTCGATCATGATGGCCGACGTCTACGGCCAGAACGTCGCCGGAAAGGCCAAGGCCAATCCGCGGACCATGCTGCTCGTGGGTCGGGTGACCATGCTGCTGGCTACCGCCGCGGCGGTGAGCTTCGCCAGCCTGCAGCTGAGCATCCTGGACCTGCTGGTGTTCGTGGGTGCCCTCTGGGGCGCGCTGGTGTTCCCGGTGCTGGCGAGCTTCTACTGGAAGAAGGTCACGAACAAGGCGTTCACCGTCTCGGTGCTCGCGGCGCTGGCCTGCTTCGTGCCGGTCCGATTCGAGTGGTTCCCGCTCACCGGCGTGGTCGGGATCATCGTGGACCTGTTCTCGGTGGTCGGCATCGCCGTGATTCTGGGCCTGATGTGCTTCGGCTTCTTCGGGGTCAAGGTGGCCAAGGTGGTGGCGGTGATCGCCGCGGTCGTCTCGGCACCCTTCGTCATCGGCTTCCTGCATGACTACGCCACGCTCAGCGCCTCGCTTCTCGCCTATGCCGTGAGCACCATCGTCTGCTGGGCGATGTCCGTGCGCGGCAGCGCCGAGTTCGACTTCGCGCTGATCGCGCAGCGGACCGGCGACTTCGACGACGACGCGGCAGCCAGCCCCGCAGCTTCCTCCAGCACGGCCGGAGCCGCCCCCGGTTCGGCCAGCCATGAATCGACAACAGTGGGAGACCCCCGATGAGCACCCTTGCGATGACCCTTTACACCCTGATGTGGCCCTTGATCGTCCTGGCGGTGATGGCCGTGATCGGCTACGCCTTCTTCGCCGATTGGAAGAAGGCCCGCGAGACCGGGCAGGACATCATCTAGGTCTGCGTCCGAGCCGCCCCGCGGTGGCCGCTCTCAGCGAGAGCTGAATCTCGGCGGGCTGAATCTCGGCGGGCTGTCCCGGGTGTCGGTAGGGCTGTCCCGGGTGTCGGTGGGGTTATAGGCTGATGTGGGATCTTCAGAGGAGGGGCGATGAGCATCGATGTCTGGCCGGAGACGGCACCGACCCAGATTCTGCTCCTGACCCTGGCCTTCCTGATGTCGGCGGCGATCGGGATCGAGCGTGACATCCGGCAGAAGTCCGCCGGTGCACGCACCCACATCCTGGTCGGCATGGGCTCAGCCCTGTTCACCCTGGTCTCCGCCTACGGCTTCTCGCATCTGATCGGCGGGGACGTGGTCCTGGACCCCTCCCGGATCGCCGCGCAGATCGTGAGTGGGATCGGCTTCATCGGTGCCGGGGTGATCTTCGTCCGGCAGAACGTGGTCTCGGGGCTGACCACCGCGGCTTCGATCTGGGTGACGGCCGCCGTCGGCATGGCCTGCGGCGCCGGGATGCCGGTGATCGCGGGACTCACGGTGGTCTTCTACCTGCTCTCGGTCACCCTGGTGACGAACCTGGTCCGCCGGCTCCCACGCCATGATCGCTCCGAGCATTACATCGTGCGCTACACCGACGGGCGTGGGATCCTGCGCGAGATCCTCGGGGCCGCCTCGCAATTGGGCTACGAGACCCGGCTGGTGCGCACCCGGAGACTCGCAGTCTCCGATGGGTTCGCTGTCGACGCCACCATGACCTTCACCCGCACCCAGCGTGTGGGCCGCGAGCAGCTCTTCGAGGCGCTCCAGGAGCTCGAGGGCGTCTTGGAGATCCGGACCGTCACGGAGGAGAACGACTGAGGCGGCAGCCCGCCCTGGTCAGAAAATCGGAGAGCTTCGCAAGAATCGTAGAGCTGCAGCCCGACGATCGGCTGCAGCTCTACGATTCCTTGACGCGCTGAGAGGTCAGACCTGGGCGGGCTGTTCCTCTTCGGCGAGCTCCACCTCGGTGACCACCACGGCCTGCGTGCCGTCGGTCTGCGCGCTCAGCTCCAGGGAGCGGGACCGGGTGGCCGCCTGGACGTCGGCGATGGCGGCGTCGATATGGGCCAGCGTCCGCTCGGGTGCGGAGACCTTGGCGGTGATCACCTCGGTGCGCTGCTTCACTTTGGCCTCGGACTTGACCTTGCGCAGACCGGAGAGCACCTGCGCCACGGAGTCCAGCATCCCGGCCGAGCCCTGCACGGACTCCAGCCCGGAGGTGGTCGGCCACTGGGTGGAGTGCACCGAGCCGTGGCGCCACCAGCGCCAGACCTCGTCGGTGACGAAGGGCAGCACAGGGGCGAAGAGCCGCAGCAGCGAATCCAGTGTGGTCGCCAGGGCTGCCAGCACCGAATCCTGGGCCGACTCACCGCGTGAGCCGTAGGCGCGGTCCTTGACCAGCTCCACGTAGTCGTCGGTGAAGGACCAGAAGAAGGACTCCACCAGCTGCAGCGCGCGGGCGTAGTCGTAGTCTGCGAAGTGCTTGGTCGCCTGGTCCACCACGGTGCGCAGCTCGGCGATCAGGGCGCGATCCAGAGCCTCGGTGAGGACCTGAGCTCCGGCGTCGTCGCGGATGATGTGGGCTTCGGTGACACCGAGGTTCAGCGCGAACTTCGAGGCGTTGAGCAGCTTGATCGCCAGGCGGCGCCCGATCTTCATCTGCGCCACCTCGTAGGCGGTGTCCGCGCCGAGCTTGGCCGAGGAGGCCCAGTAGCGCACCGCGTCGGAGCCGAACTGCTCCAGCGGCTCGGTGGGCACGACCACGTTGCCCTTGGACTTGGACATCTTCTTGCGATCCGGGTCCAGGATCCAGCCGGAGATCGCGGTGTTGGTCCACGGCACGGAGTCGTTGAGCGAGTTCGCGCGGACCGCCGAGGCGAAGAGCCAGGTGCGGATGATGTCGTGGCCCTGTGGGCGCAGATCGAAGGGGAACACCTTGTTGAAGAAGTCGTTGTCCTTCTCCCAGCGGCCTGCGATGTGCGGGGTGATCGCCGAGGTTGCCCAGGTGTCCAGGACGTCGGCCTCACCGATGAAGCCGCCGGCGACGCCGCGCTGGGACTCCTGGTATCCGGCGGGGACCTGCGAGGCCGGGTCCACCGGCAGCAGGGCCTCCTCGGGCAGCAGCGGGTGGTCGTAGTCGGGTTCGGCGTCGGCGTTCAGCGGGTACCAGACCGGGATCGGCACGCCGAAGAAGCGCTGCCGGGAGACCAGCCAGTCGCCGTTGAGCCCCTCCACCCAGTTCTCGTAGCGAGAGCGCATGAAGGTCGGGTGCCAGGAGATCTCCTTGCCGCGGGCGACCATCTTCTCGCGCCGGGCGGCGTCGCGGCCGCCGTTGCGGATGTACCACTGCCGGGAGGTGACGACCTCCAGCGGCTTGTCGCCCTTCTCATAGAAGTGCACCGCGTGAGTGATCTTCTTGGGCTCCCCCTCGAGCAGCTCGGCGGACTTGAGCAGCTCCACCACGGCCTCCTTGGCCGAATGCACGGTCTTGCCGGCGAGCTGTTCGTAGTTCGCCTGGCCCTCCGTGGAGCTGATCCACTCCGGGGCCTCGCGGGAGAATCGGCCGTCGCGGCCGATCAGCGCTCGGGTCGGCAGCTGCAGCTCGCGCCACCAGGTCACGTCGGTCATATCGCCGAAGGTGCAGATCATGGCCGCGCCGGAGCCCTTGTCCGGCTGCGCGAGTCCGTGCGCCTTGACCTCGACCTCCACGCCGAAGAGCGGGGAGATCGCGGTCTTGCCGAAGAGGTGCTGGTAGCGCTCATCATCGGGGTGCGCGACCAGCGCCACGCAGGAGGGCAGCAGCTCGGGCCGTGTGGTCTCGATGAAGACCTGTTCGCCGGTGTCCTTCACGGTGAAGGGGTAGCGATGATAGGCACCGGGGTGGTCCTTGAACTCGAGCTCGGCCTGGGCCACGGCCGTACGGAAGGTGATGTCCCACAGCGTCGGCGCCTGGGCGGTGTAGGCGTTGCCGGCGTGGATATCGCGCAGGAAAGCCCGCTGAGAGGCGGCGCGGGAGTCATCGTCGATGGTGCGGTAGGTCTGGCGCCAGTCCACCGAGAGGCCCAGCCGGGAGAAGAGATCCTCGAAGATCTTCTCGTCCTCCACGGTGAGGGTCTCGCACAGCTCGATGAAGTTCGCGCGGCTGATCGCGTCCCAGTCGCGCTGGTTCTTCGCCGGCTTCTCCGGCGGGGTGTAGTCCGGGTCGTAGGGCTGCGCCGGATCGCAGCGCACCCCGTAGTAGTTCTGCACCCGACGCTCGGTGGGCAGTCCGTTGTCGTCCCAGCCCAGCGGGTAGAAGACGTTCTTCCCAGTCATCCGCATGAAGCGCGCCATCACGTCGGTCTGCGTGTAGGAGAACATATGCCCCACGTGCAGCGAGCCGGAGGCGGTGGGCGGCGGAGTATCGATGGAGTAGACCTCGGCGCGCTCGGTGTCCTCGTTGAAGTGGTAGATCTCCTCGGCCTGCCAGGCGGCATGGAGCTTCTCCTCAAGGCCCTCCAGCGCCGGGCGGTCCGGGACCACGGGGGTCTTGTGCGCGGCGGCGCCCTGGGAGGTGTCTGCGGAAAGGGTCGCGGTGGCGGGCGCGTCTGTGCCCGGAGTCTGATCAGCCATGCTGGCCATTCTCTCACGACGCAAGTGTCACATACTGAACCACCGGTTCTCTCAGCGCACGCTGCTCACTAGGCTGTCTCCATGATCGACACTGATGCCTCCACCCGCAGCGCCATGGTCACCGGCGCCTCCTCCGGGATCGGCGCTGCCACCGCGCACCGACTCACCACCGAAGGCTGGCGGGTCTTCGCCGTCGCGAGGCGCACCGAGAAGCTCGAGAGCCTCGCCGAGCAGGAGGGGATCATCCCGATCATCTGCGACGTCACCGATCCGGAGCAGGTGGCCGCCGCTCTGGAAGAGGTCACCGCCGCCGGAGGGATCGACACCCTGATCAACAACGCCGGCGGGGCGCTGGGCATGGACCTGGTGGCCGAGGGCCGGCCCGAGGACTGGCGCTGGATGTATGAGGTCAACGTGCTCGGCGCGCTGAATGTGATCCAGGCCTTCATCCCGATGCTGCGCGCCCACGGCGAGGGAACGATCCTCACCGTCACCTCCACCGCTGGCATCACGGCTTACGAGGGTGGCGCCGGCTATAACGCGGCGAAGTTCGGAGAACATGCACTCACCGGGGCGCTGCGACTGGAAGAGGCCGAGCACAACATCCGGGTCATCGAGGTGCTGCCGGGCATGGTCGCCACCGAGGAGTTCACCGCGAAGCGTCTCCGTGGAGACGTGGCCGCCGCCGAGGCGGTCTACCGCGGGGTCAAGCGACCCCTGGTCGCCGAGGACATCGCCGAGGTGATCGCGGGCGCCGTCACGCTCCCCCACCATGTGAACCTGGATCAGGTCGTGGTCCGCCCGGTCGCCCAGGCGGCCCAGCACAAGGTGATCCGCGAGGACTGAGCACTCCCCCGGCCTGAGAACACCGGAAACGACGACGCCGGCGCGGGCTTCAAGCCCGTGCCGGCGTCGTCGTGTGGTGCCCTCTTATGAGGGCCCTCTGGGTGGGAGCCTCGATCAATCGAAGGCTGGGGACTCCGTGCGGGAGCGCTTGAGTTCGAAGAAGTACGGGAACTGAGCCAGTGCGACGGCGCCGTCGAAGACCTTGCCGGCGTCCTCGCCGCGCGGGATCCGGGTCAGGACGGGGCCGAAGAACGCGGTGCCCTGGAATGCGACGACCGGGGTGCCGACGTCCTGACCGACCAGGGAGATGCCCTTCTCGTGTGAGGCGCGCATCTCGGTGTCGTTCTTCTCCGTCTTGGCCTCGGCGAGCAGGTCCTCCTCCAGGCCGACGGCGCGCAGTGCGTTGCGCGTGGCCGCCTCGAAGTCCTTGTTGCCGTTGTTGTGGATCTCGGTGCCGGCGGCGGTGTAGAACTCTCCGACCTTGTCCTCGCCGTGCTTCAGCGCCACGGCGGTGGCGGTGCGGGCCGGGATCCAGCGGGCGAGCTGCTCGGGGTCCTCGGCCGGTGCGGGGTTCTTGGCCTCGTTGAGCACACCGAGGCTCATCACGTTCCAGTGCACCTCGATGTCACGGACCTTCTCGGCCTCCAGGATCCAGCGTGATGTCACCCAGGCGAAGGGGCACAGTGGGTCGAACCAGAAATCAACGCGTTCTGCCATGGAAAGCTCCTCTCGGCGCGGGACGATCGGTCTCCGCGCACGGTTCAGTGGTGTTCGGGCCAGCCGCAGCGCTGCTCAGTGGAGCGTGCGGCTGGTGCTTCTTCTCCTGACAACCGGAGCGCCGCGAAATCCATTCCTGGCGCCGCGGCTCCGGCAGGGCAGCACGGCGAGGCACCTGCGGTGAGCGCTGAAGCTCCGCCAGGCTCAGAGCGGGGCGTCCTCCGGGATCGGGACCTCGAGGCCCAGCAGCGCATTCTCGGTGACCTCCATCAGGGCGGGATGGATCCAGTACTGTCCCCGAGCGGCCGTGTAGGCATCCTGGCCGAAGCTCATCGCCTGGATGATCGGCTGGATCAGGTTCGAGGCCTGGTAGCCCATGACGTGAGCGCCGAGGATCTGCCCGCTGCGGCGGTCCGCGATCACCTTGAAGATCCCCTCGCCGTCCTCCATCGCCCAGCCGTAGGCGGTGTCGCCGTATCGCTGGATCTTGGTGGTGAGGTTCTCCGCACCTACGGTCTCTGCGGCCTGGACCTCGGTGATTCCGACCTGGGCCATCTCTGGGAAGGAGAAGATCGCAGAGGGGATGGCCTCGTGCCGCGACGCGCGGATCCGGTCCGGGTGCTCCAGGTTGTGGGCGACCACCCGGGCCTCCTGGTTCGCGACATGCTTGAGCATCGCCTCGGAGCTGACGTCGCCCAGTGCGTAGAGACCCGCAACGGGTTCGCCCTGGCTGAGCACTCGCTGGTATTCATCCACCGTGAGGCGCCCGTCGGAGTGCACGTCGAGACCGACCTCTCGAGCACCGATCAGGTCGGTGTTCGGCATGCGACCGATGGCCACCAGGACCGCGTCCACATCCTGGTGCTCGACACGGCCGTCGGAGGTGACCAGCTCGACGCGCAGCCCCTCACCGTGCTCGGCGATCCGGGTCGCGGTGCGCTGGTAGTGCACCGTCCAGTTCTTCTCGGCCTCGGCCGAGAAGGCGGCGGAGATGTCGGCGTCCATGGCGGTCATCAGCCCCTGGCTGCGATTGACCTGAATGACCTCGGTGCCGAAGGCGGAGAACACCCCGGCGAACTCGCAGGCGATGTAGCCGCCGCCGATGATCAGCAGCTTCTCGGGCCGCTGCTCGATGCGCATGATGCTGTCAGAGGTGTGCACCCCAGGCAGGTCGATTCCGGGGACCTGCGGAAGCACCGGCCGGGAGCCGGCGGCGATGACCAGCTGGTCGGCCTCCGCGCGGACACCGGACTCAGAGACGAAGGCGAAGGGTGGCTGGCTGAAGTCCCCGGTGAGCGTGACCTGCTCCGTCACCAGGTCAACGTGGTCCAGCTCGACCTCGCGGTACTGCCGGCCGCCGGCAGAGATCGCGTCGATCCGGCCGAAGACCCGGTCACGCATCGCGGACCAGTCCACCTCGGTGGTCTCCTGGGTGACGTTGAGCCGGGCCGCTTCCACCGGCCCCCGGGCCAGCGCCGCCGGGCGGACGAACATCTTGGTCGGAATGCACCCCACGTTCAGGCAGGTGCCGCCGAAGGCCGCCGTGCTGCCGGAGCCCTTGTCCGCCAGGACCACGCGCTTGTCATCCCAGAAGGGTGTGATCAGGGAGTTCCCGGAGCCGGAACCGATGATGGAGAGGTCGTAGTGGGCCATGTGGCAATCCTAGACGCGACCGTCGGGTGATTCTTCCCAGCCCGGGCTCGGGGCCGTTTCGGGAATCCCTGGGCGCCCGGCTCGGTTGTCGTGGAAGACTCACCCGCGTCTGCGGCCTGTCGCCGCGGATGCCTCAACCCGACCCACACCAAGGAGCAGCCCATGATCCTCATCGTCGTGAAATTCCAGGTCAAGCCCGAGCTGGCAGACCAGTGGCCCGCCATCACCGCTGATTTCACCGAGGCCACCCGGGCCGAGCCCGGCAACAAGTGGTTCGACTGGTCCCGCAGCCTTCAGGACCCCAACGAATATGTGCTCATCGAAGCCTTCGACGACGACGCCGCTGGCCCGCACGTGGAATCGGCGCACTTCCAGCAGGCGGTCAGCTCAGACGGAGCCATGGCGCAGGCGCTGGTCTCCACCCCGAAGATCATCTCGCGCCAGATCGAGGGTGAGGGCTGGGAAGAGATGGGTGAGATGAAGATCAGCTGATCCATCCCTTCCTGCGCGGAGCGCCGGGGCAAGGATCACAGCAGATCATCCCTATGATGGGGAGCGTGCAGATCTTGAGTGTTTCCAGTCTGAAAGGCGGGGTCGGTAAGACCTCGGTCACTATGGGCCTTGCCTCGGCCGCCCTCCACCAGGGGGTGCGGACTCTCGTCGTCGACCTGGACCCGCACGCGGATTCCACCACCGGGCTGGCCGTCACCCGCGGCACCGGCACTGAGGCCGGGCAGCTGCTGCGCGATGCCAAGCGCACCACCCTGAGTGACCACGTGGTCCGCTCCGGCTGGCTGGACCTGCTCCCCGCAGAGCAGCGCTCCGAGGCGACACTGGACGTCGTCGTCGGCTCCGCGCTCTCGGCGGCCTTCGATCGTCCCGATATCCGGCCTCGCGATATGCGTCGACTCCGCATGATCCTCGATCGGGTCAGCGGCTATGACCTGGTGCTCATCGACTGCCCGCCCTCGTTGGCAGGTCTGACCCGAATCGGCTGGTCGGCATCGGACGGCGTGCTCCTTGTGGCTGAGCCGAGCCTGTTCTCCGTGGCCGGCACCGAGCGCACGATGCGTGCGATCCGGATGTTCTCCAACGAGTACGCACCGCAGCTGAAGTCCGCCGGCGTGGTGGTCAACCGTGCCCGTGCCGACTCCGCCGAGCACGAATACCGCCTGCTGGAGATGGAGCGGCTCTACAAGGACAAGCTGATGCTCCCGGTGCTGGAGGAGAACCCGTTCTGGCAGCAGATCCAGGGCGCGGCGTACCCGGTGCACCAGTGGCCCGGCGAACAGGTCAAGGACCTGGCGAAATCCTTCGACCAGCTGCTCAAGCAGCTGGTCTGACACAGCAGCTGGTCTGACACAGCAGCTGGTCTGACACAGCAGATAAGGACCGCTCCTCATCGAGGGGCGGTCCTTTTGCGTGTGCCCCGCGGGGCGAAGTCTGAGGGTTAGGAGGCTTGGGAGCGACGCGCTCTGAGCTGGGCGAGTTCATCTCCGGCTGAGCCGAAGGCCTCAAGCTCGGGAATGGCCTCGGGCTCGGTGCGCTCCCGTGGAAGCTCCACCAGGCTGGCTTCGACCTCGCGCCACACCCGGCCCACGGCGATGCCGAAGACTCCCTGTCCGCCCTGCACAAGGTCGATGACCTCGTCGGCGGAGGTGCATTCGTAGACCGAGGCGCCGTCCGACATCAGGGTGATCTGGGCGAGGTCATCGACGCCGCGTTCGCGCAGGTGTTCGATCGCGCTGCGGATCTGCTGCAGCGAGACACCGGTGTCCAGCAGACGCTTGACCACCTTGAGCACCAGTACGTCGCGGAAGGAATACAGTCGGGCCGAACCAGAGCCGGCGGCGTTGCGCATAGAGGGTTGCACCAGCTTGGTGCGCGCCCAGTAGTCCAGCTGACGATAGGTGATCCCTGCGGCGGCGCAGGCCACGGGCCCGCGGTAGCCGAGCTCCTCGTCCAGCTCAGGCCGACCGTCGCTGAACAGGGGCTGCTGGGCAGCTGCCTGCCCTGGCCGTACACGCTCGGTGCCCGCGTGCGATTCTGGACCCACCTGGTAGCCTCCTGAAGTGCCGGACTCCGCTGGGAAAGCCCCTACCCGGCGCCGCGAGAGCGGCGAGGAAGGCGCCTGCGAAGGCCTTGTCCCTTGACGGTATTGCCGCAGCCGCGCAGGGTCAAAGACATTTGAGTTTTACTCTACGGCGTGTCGCGAAGTTCCACCAGTGACGAGCTCGCATCGGCCCTGGTTCACTCGAAGTCACCCGGCTCGGCATCGTCGAGGAACCGGCGAAATTCCTTGATCTCGTCCTCGGAGATCGGACGCTGTCCCGTGGCTGCGGTGCGCGGTGTGATGCCCACCCGGGTGAGCATCTCGCGCTCCATGGTGACCAGACACTGCACCCGCACCGCCACGGCGATCGCATCGGAGGCGCGGGCGTCGAAGCTGCGGCCGCTGACCAGGGTGATGGTCCCTCGGTAGGTCGATGAGTCCAACATGCCGATCTCCACCGAGCGCACTCCCGAGCCGAGCCGAGTCATGACCTCGGCGAGCAGATCGTGGGTCATCGGGCGGGGTGGGATCTTCTTCTCCATGGCCATCGCGATGGCGTTGGCCTCAGCTGGTCCCACCAAGACGGCCACATGAAGATTGTCCAGGCCGGGTTCTGCGCCGCGGAGCACCACAACAGGCTGTTTCGATGGGAGCTCGATCCGAACACCCACGACATCCAGCGGCACAAGCTGGCTCTCCATGGTTCAAGTCTAGGTCAGTTCTTGTCCAACTGCTCCACTGAGGTGTCCATGATTGAGCCGCGCAGATCTTTGAGGCACTGGAGCATCTCCTTGGAGGACTCCGCGACTCGCGCCCGGGCGGCAGTGTCCCTGCGGGCAGCATGCGGGGCCATGGCGCGTGAGATCAGATCCAGCTCGTTGTCCGCGGAGCGGCGGATGTTGACCAGATGCTTCGGTTCGAGCCCATAGCGCGCCAGGACCCGGACCGCTTTGACGGCCTTGAGATCGTGGTGGCTGTAGTTGCCCTCCGCGTCGGCCGCGATGATCCGGAACTTCTCCAGCGTGTCGAGCATCCCGCGGGTGGCGCCGGAGTGGGCGCGCAGCTCCTTGCGCGACATCGGGCGAATTCGTCCGGTGATCTGGGCGGCCATCTCATCGGTGACTTCGCGGGGACCCACTGGGGCCGCCTGCGGCAGCGCCTCCGGGGTATCCCCGGAGTCGATGGCGTCCATGGTCTGTTTGATGACATCCAGCGGCATGTACCGGTCGCGCTGCAGCGCCAGGATGAAGCGGAGTCGCTCGACGTCGGCCGCGCAGTACTTCCGGTAGCCCGATGCGGTGCGGGCGGGTTCCACGAGATCGCGCTCTTCGAGGAAGCGCAGCTTCGATGCGGTGAGGTCGGGGAACTCGTTCTGCAGCTCGCGCAGAACCTCGGAGATGGTGAAGACATGCGTGGCGGCGCGCTCGGTGGGAGTCGCGGCCGGTTTCGGCTTCGACGCTGCTGAAGCACTCACTGCATGTCCTCTTTCGGGCTTTGGGGGCGAGACGAAATCATCCTCAGGATAACGTTTCCCTCCGGTCCGCCCTGGCATTGTGGATCACCGGTCAGTCGGATTCCTTGGATCCGGCATAGAAGGTCAGCCGGAACTTGCCGATCTGCACCTCATCGCCGGGCTTCAACGCGTACTCGTCTACGCGGTCGTGATTCACATACGTGCCGTTGAGGCTGCCGAGATCTCGAATCTGGAAGCCCAGTCCCTGCCGGGTCAGTTCGACGTGGCGCCGGGACACGGTGACGTCATCGAGGAAGATCCCTGCCTCAGGGTGCCTGCCGACGGTGGTCAGATCTTGGTCCAACAGGAAGCGCGCCCCCTGGTTTGCACCGCTGTGGGCGATCAGAAGCGCCGAGTTCCTGGGCAGCGCCGCGATGGCCTGCCTGTCATCTTCCGAGAGATGAGGCTCCCCTGCGTGCGCCTCTGCCGGCGGCAACGAGATGCTCGTCGTCTCCGCCGCACTTTGACCGTTGTCACGATTTCGCGTGCTCTCCACGTCGCCTCCTCTCGCCGGGCTGCCTGCTGGCGGCCTTCAGCCTACTTGGTTTTTGTAGTCCGCGGCACTGAGCAGAGTGTCTGCCGCTGCGGATTCTGCGAGCTTGATCTCGAACAGCCAGCCCGCCGCATAGGGGGCGGAGTTCACCGCTCCGGGATTCTCGTCGAGGTCCGTGTTGACGGACACGATCTCCCCCGCGACCGGGGCGAAGATGTCAGAGACCGACTTGGTGGATTCCACCTCGCCCACCACGTCGCCGGCTGCAACCGTCGCACCGACCTCAGGATGCTCCACGTAGACGACCTCGCCGAGGGCGTCCTGGGCGAAGTCGGTGATGCCCACGCGCACCACGAGTGAATCCTCGGTGGTCCCGATCCACTCGTGCTCGGCACTGTACTTGAACTCTTCGGGGACGGTGCTCATGGTGGCGCTCCAACTCTTCGGCCTGGTGTTGACTGCTCAGCCAGACGGTCGCCCCGCGGCGGCCTGCCCTGCTGAGCGTCAGGTCTGTCTTGTAAATAACTTAGCATCCCGGGCTCGCCGGGGGGTGTGACCGTGCAGGTCAGCGGCGAACGAACCCGCCCCGGTCAGGACTGCTTGGCGACGAACCGCTCGGCATCGCGCTTGCGGTCCTCGCGGGCCTCACGGGTGAGCTCCGCGCCAGCTTCCTCATCCCGGGTGAGGTTCTCACCGGTGCCCGGGTCGAAGAGGTGCATTCTGCGGGTGTCGAGCCAGAGCTCGGCGGTGTCCCCGCTGCGGAAGCGCGAGGTGGCATCGACCTCGACCACGAGCTGGGTGCGCAGCTCATCGGCGTCCATCTCCTCGGCGAGGTTGCGCAGCGTCTCCTGGACCCGCTCGTCGGTCTCGTAGGAGACATAGGCGTACTGCTCGTTGCCCATCCACTCGCTGTGGCTGATCTCCGCGGTGAAGGTCGTGCCCTTGGAGAGCTGCGCCTCGCTGAGCTGAGAGGCGTCGTCGAAGAACTCTGGACGGATCCCCGCCAGCACGATGTCACGGCCTGCGCCGGCCTTGGCCGCGCGGTCCGGGATCTCGATCTTGCCCAGCGGCGTGGAGAAGATGTTGCCCTCCACGGTGCCGGGCAGGAAGTTCATCGACGGTGAGCCGATGAATCCGGCGACGAAGAGGTTCGCGGGCTGCTCATAGAGCTCTCGCGGAGAGGCGATCTGCTGGAGCAGGCCCTTCTTCAGCACTGCTACCCGGTCCCCCAGGGTCATCGCCTCGGTCTGATCGTGGGTGACGTAGACGCTGGTGGTGTTGAGCTCGCGCTGGAGCCTGGCGATCTCGGCGCGCATCTGACCGCGCAGCTTGGCGTCGAGGTTCGAGAGCGGCTCATCGAAGAGGAAAGCGTCTGCCTCGCGGACGATGGCGCGGCCCATGGCCACGCGCTGCCGCTGACCGCCGGAGAGGTTCGCCGGCTTGCGCTCCAGGTGTTCGGTGAGCTCGAGCATGGTCGCCGCGTGGCGGACCTTCTCATCGATCTCTTCCTTGGTGAACTTCCCCTTGGTCAGCCGCATCGGGAACGCGATGTTCTCGTAGACGGTCAGGTGCGGGTAGAGCGCGTAGCTCTGGAACACCATGGCGAGGTTACGTTCGCGCGGGGCCTTCTCGTTCACGCGCTCCCCGCCGATGAGCAGGTCACCCTCGGTGATGTCTTCCAGGCCCACGATCATGCGCAGCAGCGTGGACTTTCCGCAGCCGGAGGGTCCCACCAGGATGATGAACTCGCCGTCCTCGATGTCGATGGAGATGTCATTGACGGCGGGGAAGCCGTCGTCGTATTTCTTGACGAGATTCTGAAGCGTGATGGATGACATTGCAGTGGAGTCCTTATCTACTCAGCCCTTGACGGCGCCCTGGGTCAGTCCGGAGACGATCTGGCGCTGGAACAGCAGCACCAGAACGACGACGGGGATGGTCACGATGATGGCGGCCGCGGAGATCGCGCCGGTGGGTTCCTCGAACTGCGAGGAACCGGTGAAGAAGGCCAGCGCCGCGGGCACCGGTCTGGCGGCCTCGGTGGAGGTCAGGGATATCCCGTAGACGAAGTCGTTCCAGGCGATGAAGAAAGCGATGATCGCGGTGGTGAACACGCCCGGCATGGCCAGCGGCACGATGGCCCGGCGGAAGGCCTGCCATTGGGTGGCGCCGTCCACCTGCGCGGCCTGCTCGAGGTCCCAGGGGATCTGCCGGAAGAACGCCGCCAGGGTCCAGATCGAGATCGGCAGGGTCAGTGACAGATACGGGATGATCAGACCGAGCCAGGTGTCGTAGAGCCCGATGTTGCGCCACAGGTTGAACAGCGGGGTCACCACGGAGATCACCGGGAAGATCGACACCGCCAAGGCGGTGCCCAGGATGATCTTCTTGCCCGGGAAGTTCAGCCGCGCGATGGCGTAGGCGCACAGCGTGGCCAGCACCACCGCGATGAACGTGGCGATCAGCGTGATGCCGATCGAGTTGCGGAAGGCGGTGAGGAACAGACCCTGGGCATCCCCGAAGAGGATCATCTCGTAGTTTTCCCAGGTCAGGCTGCTTGGCAGGAAGCTGGCATTGCCGAGGTCGGCCTGGGTCTTGAAGCTGGTGGCCAGGATCGCGGCCACGGGGAAGAGCGCGTATCCCATGACGACGATGGTGAGCGCCGTCCATCCGAGCCTCTGCTTGCCGGTGAGCTTGCCGTTGGAGGCCATCTCTACTTACCTCCCTTTGCATCGGTCCCGCTGGCGAGATCGACCTTGAAGAACTTGATCGCGATGACGCAGATCAGCAGGACGCAGGCGAACAAGATCACCGAGACGGCGGAGCCGAGTCCGATCTCGAGCCGCCCGATCGAGGTCCGATAGGCCAGCAGCGAGAGCACCTCGGTGCCGGCTGCGCCGTTGGTCATGATGAAGACGTTGTCGAATATTCGGAAGGCGTCGAGTGCGCGGAAGAGCACCGCGACCATGATGGCGGCCTTCATGTTGGGAAGGATGACCCGGGTCATCTGCTGCCGCCAGCTGGCACCGTCGACCTTGGAGGCCTCGACCAGCTCATCGGGGACCTGCGCGAGGCCGGCAAGGAGCAGCAGGGCGATGAACGGTGTGGTCTTCCAGATCTCCGAAGCCATGATCACCGTGATCGCGGTGCCGAAGTTCGCGAACCAGTCGAGGTCGCTGTCGATCCCGGGCACCCAGCCGAACCAGCTGTTCACGAAGCCGGAGTTGATGTCGAACATGTAGTACCAGGCGAAGGCGGAGACCACGGTGATGATGCCGTAGGGCACCAGGATCGCGGTGCGCAGCGCCCCACGGATCCGCAACAGAGCCTTATGCATCACCAGCGCCAGTCCGAACCCGAGGACCAGCTCCACAGCCACGGTGACCACGGTGACCAGCACCGTGACTCCCAGGGCAGACCAGAAGACTCCGGTGTCGGAGAGGATCGTCATGTAGTTCTGCAGGAACACGAAGGAGCGGTCATCCGGCGAGGTGAGCCGGAAGGAGAACAGCGAGTCGTAGATCGCCTGGGCGATCGGGTACGCGGTGACCGCGAGCATGATGAAGAAGGCAGGACCGGCGATCAGCCAGCCCAGGCGGGCCTCAGACTTCGCGCGGTTGGTCCGCTTCTTCCCGCTGCCGTTCTTACGGTCGGCAGTCCTGCCATGAGACGCGGCGGCTTCGCGCTTCTGCCGCCGCGAGGTTTCAGGTGCGGTTGTCACAGGAGACGCTCCCCTCTGAGCACTTCGACGATGAAGGCATCGGTCTGTGTGGGAGTCTGTTCTGCATTGACCCCCGAGATGGGTGTGAACTCCTGCTGGATCGCGGTGGAGATCTCGTTGTAGAAGGGAGTCTGAGGCCTCGGTGCTGCGTTCTCCAGCGCCTCTCGGATGGCATCGGCCATCGGGAAGTCGTCCTCGAGGGCCGGATCCTCGTAGGCGGCCTCCGAGGAGGGAGGGTTGCCGTTGGTGATGAAGTACTCGGTCTGGTTCTCCGGGGCCACGATGCACTCGATGGCCTCGAAGGCGAGCTCCTGGTTCTCGGAGTCGGCGCCCACGGCGAGGTTGATGCCGCCCAGCGGGGGTGCCGAGGCGGTGTCCTCGTCGACCCGGGGGTACTGCGCCCAGCCGATGTCATCGACGAGCTCGGACTCGACGGCGCCCTCCTCGGCGGCGGCGTTGGTCGCGGCCCAGACGAAGGGCCAGTTGACCATGAAGGACCCCTGATCTCGCTGGAACAGCAGCATCGACTGGTTCTCGTCCATGGACGCAACACCGGGGCCAGCCAAGCCCTCGGAGCCGATCATGCCGATGATCTCGGCGGCCCGCGACCCGGGTTCGGTGTCGAGGTTGGTCTGCAGGTCTGCGGCAGGCGCCTCGGGGTTGGCCAGGATCGACTCGCCCTGGGACTCTACGAGCGCGTTGAGCCAGACGGTCATGGACTCGGCTCGGATCCCCTGGACGCCGAGCAGCTTGTCCTGCTCGAGCGCGGTCTCGATGACCTGGTCCCAGGTGACCGGCTCGTCCATGTCGAGTCCGGCTTCCTCCACCACGGATTCGCGGTACCAGAGCAGCTGGGTGTTGGCCCAGAACGGGACGGTGACCAGTTCGTCGTTCCACATCGCCCCGGCGAGGGCACCCTCGAGGGTGTCTTCGGTGGTGCGTTCTGCGACGTCCTCCGGGACCGGGGCCAGGAACCCGGGCTCAGCGAGCTCCGGGATGAACGGCGGGTCCAGGGACATGATGTCCAGCGAGGAGTCGTTGGCCGCAAGACGCCGGGCCAGCTGCTCGCGCTGGGAGGGTGCGTCGGCGGGCAACAGCGAAGTCTGGATCGTGTAGGCGCCCTCAGCCTCCTCGGTGCAGAGCTGCGCCAGCGTGGCCTGTCCGCCGTCGTCCGGGTTGATGTACCAGGTGAGGACGGGGACGTCCTCACTGTCGGAGCAGCCGCTCAGCAGGATGGCTGCCGCGAGTGCGGTGCCGGCTGCTCGAACCGTCCGTCCCCTGCGCGGGGAACCTTGGGATTGACCCATGAATCTTCCACCTCTCGTCACCCGGCGCGGTGGCCCGATCACTTGATGTGGCCTAGGCCACGACGTGTGATCGAGCCTACACCCCAGCTCCTGTCCAGCAAATAGACAGGCTCCGAAAAGGGTGAAAAAGGCAGGTCAGGCGGACTTCTTGCGGAACTTCTTGGCTTCGGACAGGGTGACCAGTTCCGCCTCGGCACCCTCACGGACGACCGCCGCGGTGATGGTCACCGTGGCGACGTCATCGCGGGAGGGCAGCTCAAACATCACCGGCCCCAGCACGTTCTCCAGGATGGAGCGCAGACCGCGGGCACCGGTGCCGCGCAGCTCCGCCTGCTCCACCACGGCGCCGAGTGCCTCGGGAGTGAACTCGAGCTCGATCCCGTCGATGGAGAAGATCTTCTGGTACTGCTTCACGAGCGCGTTGCGGGGCTTGGTGAGGATGTCGGTGAGCGCGGCGGCGTCGAGCTGTTCGACGGTGGCGATCACCGGGAGCCGGCCGATCAGTTCAGGGATCAGTCCGAATTTGTGCAGGTCCTCCGGTTCGACGTCGGCGTAGCTGGCCTCGGTCTTGGTGATCGTGGACAGCGGGGCGCCGAAGCCGATGCCCTTGCGCCCGGCACGGGACTCGATGAGCTCCTCGAGCCCGGCGAAGGCCCCTGCGACGATGAACAGGATGTTGGAGGTGTCGATCTGGATGAACTCCTGCTGGGGGTGCTTGCGCCCGCCCTGCGGAGCCACCGAGGCCACGGTCCCTTCGAGGATCTTCAGCAGCGCCTGCTGAACTCCCTCGCCGGAGACGTCGCGCGTGATCGAGGGGTTCTCCGACTTGCGCGAGATCTTATCGATCTCGTCGATGTAGATGATGCCCTGCTCGGCCTTCTTGACGTCCCCGTCGGCGGCCTGGATCAGCTTCAGCAGGATGTTCTCCACGTCTTCACCGACGTAGCCGGCCTCGGTGAGGCTGGTCGCGTCGGCCACGATGAAGGGAACCTGGAGCTTCCGAGCCAGGGACTGCGCGAGGTAGGTCTTGCCGGAGCCGGTCGGGCCCACCATCATAATGTTGGACTTGCCGATCTCGACGTCGTCCAGCGGACCCTTCTCCAAGGAGGTGGTCTTCTTCGCCGAACCGGTGGCCTGGATGCGCTTGTAGTGGTTGTGCACCGCGACAGAGAGCGTGCGCTTGGCCTTGTCCTGCCCGATCACATACTCGTCGAGGAAATCGTAGATCTCGCGGGGTTTGGGCAGCTCGAAGTCATCGGGCTCCTGCACCTCATTGAGGTACTCCTCGATGATCTCGTTGCAGAGTTCGATGCACTCGTCGCAGATGTATACGCCGGGCCCGGCGATCAGCTTATAGCGGACCTGCTTCTGGCTCTTGCCGCAGAACGAGCACTTGAGCAGATCTGCACTCTCACCGATGCGTGCCATGGACGTTGAATCCCCTTAAGAACTGTTGTGCTTTTCGGCTCTAGCGTACTCCAGGGCACTGACACGTTCGGGGACGTCCCGAAGGAACGTCCCCGAACGGGTCGAGATCTTCAGCTCATGTGCCTCAGAGCGGAAGCTTGCGTGAGGCCAGCACCTCGTCCACCAGGCCATAGTCCTTGGCTCCGGCGGCGGAGAGGAACTTGTCACGGTCGATGTCCTCGGCGATCTCGTCCGGGGACTTCTTGGTGAGATCTCCCAGCACGTCTTCCATCCACGTGCGGATGCGGCGCACCTCATCGGCCTGGATCTGCAGATCCGTGGCGGTGCCGCGGGTGCCCCCCACGGCAGGCTGGTGGATCAGCACGCGTGCGTTCGGCAGCGCCAGGCGCTTGCCGGGCGTGCCTGCGGCCAGAAGCACCGCTGCGGCGGAGGCTGCCTGACCCAGGCAGACCGTCTGGATGTGCGGCCGGACGAACTGCATCGTGTCGTAGATGGCGGTCATCGCGGTGAACGAGCCGCCCGGGGAGTTGATGTAGAGCGTGATGTCGCGCTCGGAGTCCATCGACTCGAGCACGAGCAGCTGCGCCATGATGTCATCGGCCGAGGCGTCGTCGACCTGGCTGCCCAGGAAGACGATGCGATCCTCGAAGAGCTTCGCATACGGGTCCTGGCGCTTGAAGCCATAGGGCGTCCGCTCCTCGAAGGAGGGAAGGATGTAGCGCGAATCCGGCATGCCGGGGCCGCTGGGCTGAGCCGAGGGGAGGCCCTGTGCCGAAGGATCAAGTGGGTTCATGTCAGATGTGCTCCTGTGGTCCTGGTGCGAATCGTGGGCTGAAGGCGATCTGGTCCCGTCAGGGATCAGACTCCCCCGCCTCCGGAGACGGTGGAAGACCGCTGAGCGATCTTGTCGAAGAAGCCATACTCGAGGCCGTCCTCAGCGGTGAACCACTTGTCACGGGCGTTGTCCCGCAGGATCGTCTCGAGGCTCTGGCCGGTCTGCTCGGCGGTGAGCTCCGCCATGACCTGCTTCATGTGCTGGATCAGCTGCGCCTGGATCCGGACGTCAGACTCGGTGCCTCCGATGCCGCCCGAGGGCTGGTGCATCAGGATGCGCGCATGCGGGGTGGCGAAGCGCTTGCCCGGGGTGCCCGAAGAGAGCAGGAACTGTCCCATCGAGGCGGCGAGGCCGGTGGCGACGGTGACGATGTCGTTCGGGATGAACTTCATCGTGTCGTAGATCGCCATGCCCGCGGTGACGGATCCGCCCGGGGAGTTGATGTAGAGGTAGATGTCCTTCTCGGTGTCTTCAGCCGAGAGCAGGAGCAGCTGTGAGCAGATGGCGTTGGCGTTGTCGTCGCGGACCTCTGAACCGAGCCAGATGATCCGTTCTTTGAGCAGACGGTTGTAGATGTAGTCGTCGCGGGACGCGGGGTCCACGCTGGACATGCTCGGCAGGCTCTGGGTCATGGACTCATCCTCCACTGGTGGGTAAATCTGGGGTCGGCACTTGCAGTGCCCTCGGCAAGAACATTACTGGTTCCCCTGCTCCAGGTGAGCCCCTGACCCGGGACTGTTCGCTGTTGGCACACGGTTTCTACCAGCAGAGAACGCCTGGATGCACAGAAGGGCCCCACTTCACGTGTGAAGTGGGGCCCTTCTGTTGCTGCAGGCTGAATCAGCCCTGCTTGGTCTCCTCGGAAGCCTCAGCTTCAGTGGTCTCAGACTCAGTGGCCTCAGCCTCAACAGCCTCAGCCTCGTCCTCATCTCCGGCGGGGGTGACGAAGTCGGTCAGGTCCACGAGGTTGCCCTCGGTGTCCTTGACGACGGCGAGCTCGAGCACCTTGGCCAGGGCCTTGCGACGGCGAACCTCGCCCATGATCATGGGGACCTGGCCGGCCTGGTCAAGCATCTGCGCGAACTGGTTCGGCTCCATGCCGTACTGCGAGGCGGTGGAGACGATGTATTCGATGACTTCGCTCTGCTCGACGCCGATCTCTTCCTTCTGCGCGATCTCGTCGAGGACGAGCTCGTTGCGGAAGGCCTCGGCGGTCTGCTTGGAAAGCTCCTCGCGGTGCTCCTTGGTGTCGTGATCGTCACCGACCTCGTGGCCCTGCGAGGCGAAGTGCTGCTCGACCTGCTCGGTTACCACGGACTCGGGCACGGGGACATCGATGAGCTCCATCAGCTTCTCGAGCACCTTGTCGCGTGCTTCCACGCCCTGCTCCACGACGAGGTTCTCCTCGGCCTTGGACGTCAGGTCGGCGCGAAGCTCCTCGATGGTGTCGAACTCCGAGGCGAGCTGAGCGAACTCGTCGTCGGCCTCGGGCAGCTCGCGCTCCTTCACGGATTGCAGGGTGACCTTGACCGAGGCGGTCTCACCGGAGTGATCGCCGCCGGCCAGAGTGGTCTCGAAGGTGGCGTCCTCGCCGGCCGAAAGGCCCTCGAGGGCCTCGTCGATGCCCTCGAGCATGGTGCCTGCGCCGACCTGGTAGGAGAGGCCCGAAGCGGTGTCGACCTCTTCCTCCCCGACGGTGGCGATCAGGTCGATGGTCACGAAGTCGTCGTTGGCGGCGGGGCGCTCGACGTCTTTGAGCGTGCCGAAGCGGGCGCGGAGCTCATCCAGCTGCTCTTGGACTGCTGCTTCGTCTGCCGAGCGGGACTCAACCTCGATCTCGAGGCCGGAGTACTCCGGCAGCTCGATGACAGGCTTGATGTCCAGCTCACCGGTGAACTTGAGCACGCCTTCGTTGGTCTTGACGTCGGGGATCTCTTCGATCTCCACCTCAGGACGGGACAGCGGGGCGAGCTCGGCCTCGGCCAGGCCCTGCTGGTAGAAGTCGTTGAGACCATCATTGATGGCCTGCTGCATCACGTACTCGCGTCCGACGCGCTGATCGATGATCGGAGCCGGCACCTTGCCCTTGCGGAAGCCGGGGACCTGGACCTGCTCGGCGATGCTCTTGTACGCCGCCTTGATCTTTGGCGCCAGCTCCTCGGAAGTCACCTCGACGGTGAGCTTGACGCGGGTCGGGTTCAGATTCTCTACGGTGCTCTTGACCACGTGTGGGGCTCCTGATCGATGACTGGTGAATCGTCTGCTGTCGGGGTGACAGGATTTGAACCTGCGGCCTCACGCTCCCAAAGCGCGCGCTCTACCAAGCTGAGCTACACCCCGATTGACTGTCCGCCCTGCCGTGCGGCCGCGCCGCATTGGATCGGCGGGCCTCCGTGAGGACTTCAGGCGGACCGGTCCACAGTACCGTGTCCTCCCCCGAGGCGACGAATCCTGCGCCATGTGCCCAGGTGAGCCCTCGAATAGGGCACTCACGCCGGACAGAGGCGATCCGGTCCGGTGAGAGCACGGTCACCCATTCTCAATTGGCGCACCCGCAGACCTGGTGCTAGAGTTCTATGTCGTTGCCCTGCTGAGATGCAGAGCAGCGAAAGGCAGTACAGCGCTTGTCATTAAGGGCCTCTAGCTCAATTGGTAGAGCATCAGACTCTTAATCTGCAGGTTTCGGGTTCAAGTCCCGAGGGGCCCACTTTTAGAGGGCAGGCGCTGTGGCCAGAATCAGGCCGCCGGATCACGAATTCATCGTGCACCGGCGGCCTTTTTCGTGCCCTCGCCCGGTCTCATTGTGGCCCGCCGCCGCGGGCTCGTGGCGTGCTGCCGCGGGTTCATGCGGTGCCGCAGCGACGGGAGCACCCCTCCGGAGCCTGTCCGCCTCCCGCAGGTCGCCCGCGGGAAGCGTTGCTCAGGCGGCGTTCATCCGCTCGACCACGTCCATGAAGTAGTCGATGAATTCGTAGAAGTCCGCCACGTCCCGGCCCTGGTGCAGCGCGGTCTCGGGGAACTGGTCGAAGCGCACCTGCGAATGGAGGTCCAGCTTCGTCCGTCTGCCGGTAGAGAGGGTCACCTCGACGACGTTGTCCTGTGACGCCATCCCGGCAAGGTTCGTGAGGTTCACCAGTGTGGGAATCGCCGCCGCGGCAGGGCCCGGTTCTTCCCCCCTGCGCAGGGTCTCGACCCGGCTGAGCGCGTCATCGAGATCCACCGGGCAGAGCACGATCTCGATGGGTTCTCGGCGGTAGCCCACGAGCAGCAGCGACCCGCCCCAGGCGCGGGCGGCGCCGGTGTCGGCCGGGGCCCCCAGCCGGTCCACCGTGCAGAGGATGTTGTAGGACCCGAAGTTCATCACCGAGGCGTCGAAGCTTGCACGCAGGGCATCGACCAGCAGCTGCTCCGGCTGGCTGCGCTCGGTGAGGATGACCATGGGTGCCTCGACTCTCGCGGGGGCTGGGTCGATCTATTCTACGGATAGGCTGGTTCTGGCGCATCAGCCATACCGTTGAAAGGACCTTCGATGAGCATTCGACTTGAGACCGGCGACACCGCTCCCGACTTCAACCTGCCGGCCGCCGGCGGGGATTCGGTGAGTCTGGACCAGCTGCGCGGGCAGCGGGTCATCCTTTACTTCTACCCCAAGGCCTCGACACCAGGGTGCACCACTCAGGCCTGTGACTTCCGCGACTCGCTGGACTCTCTGGCCGCCTCGGGCTACACGGTCCTCGGCATCTCACCGGATCCGGTGTCTGCTCTGGCGAAGTTCACGCAGGAGCAGTCCCTGAGCTTCCCGCTGCTCTCAGACGAGGATCACTCCGTGGCGGAGTCCTACGGCGCCTGGGGCGAGAAGAAGAACTACGGCCGCGTCGTCGAGGGACTGATCCGTTCCACCATCGTGCTCGACGAGGACGGCAAGGTTGCGCTGGCCCAGTACAACGTGAAGGCCACCGGCCATGTCGCGCGTCTGCGCGAGAAGCTCGCCGCCTGAATCAGGCCGTGAGTCCTCAGTCCGGAATCTGAGCTGATTCGTCGCCGGTCCCGGGCACTGGCCCTTTCCCCGCGGCCTCGCCGGCCCGGGCTCAGGGCTGAGGCTCCTGTAGACTGAGGCGTCGCGGCGAGGAGTCCAGGTACTTCGCCAGCGGCAGCTGCGGGCGTGGCGGAATTGGTAGACGCGCTGGATTTAGGTTCCAGTGTCTTAGACGTGGGGGTTCAAGTCCCCCCGCCCGCACCACGCGAGCCTGGGCCCATGCTGGGTCTGACCCGCCTCGTCGATCACGCGTTGCAGGTCCTCGGCGGTGAAGAAGTCCAGCGGCACCAGCACGCCTTGCGGACCGGGCGCACTGCGCAGCTTCTTCGCCACTGCGGCCACGAGCAGCGCCGTGCTTCCATAGTCACTGAAGGCCTGTATCCCCACGCTCCGGGTCACCGGCTCCCCGCCGCGCCGTCCGCTCGCCTCCACGCTGAGCCAGATCGTCTCCGGGACAGAGGGATCATGCCGTGGGGTGATTCTCACCCCGCTCCTCGTGATCAGCCGCAGCAGACCCGACCTGCGCAGCGCGGCGATCATCGAGGTGAACCGGAGGTCCGACCACCCCGTGTAGTAGCGGACCTCGCCAGCCCGGAACCGCTGCAGCAGGACCTCCCGCTCATCGCAGCGCATCAGCCGCACCGGGACCGGCCGCTCACCGAATCTCATCCTGCGCCGAAGCCTGAACCCCGGAGTCAGGCCCTTCCTGGTCGGGACCGGCTGCGAGATCTTGCTGAGCATGTCGCGCACCCCGACCGGCCCGACCAGCGCATTGGTGCTCTGGAGCAGTCCCAGATGGATCTCAGAGACCTCATCGAAGGTCGAAACAAGGTCGGCCGCCAGAATGCCGCTGAGCCCGGGATAGACCCCACACATCATGACCAGCGGCACCGGAGATCCACCAAGCTCCCGCTGGGTGGCGCGCAGCAGCGCGCCTTCGTGGGAGACATCGATGCAGGGAATCCCCAACGCGGCACAGACCCGCTGGACTCGAGGCTGATCCTGCGGCACCGCCACCACCACCAGGTCCGCCGCTGCGGCCGAAGCACGGATGCTCATCTCCTCGCGGACATCGACTCGTCGCGAGCCCGGTTCGCCCTGGGACCGCACTCCCCTGATCAGCGTCACCTCGCGCTGAGTCAGCAGCGCGGTGCAGATCTGCTGACCCAGCGCGCCGGAAGAGCCGATCACCAGGATCCTTGGCATAGCTCGATCATGGCGCACAGATGGGCTACACGGAAGGGGCTCGGGTAGTCTGAACGGCGACCAAGGAGCAGCCCGCAGGTCCTGCGCCGATCGAAAGGACGCGAGATGCCATCACCCATGCAGCGCCGTCGCTTTCTCGGTGCGCTGGGACTGGCGGGCTCCGCCGGCGCGCTGCAATGGCCCGCTTCCGGATCCACACCCGGCTCCCCCGTGCCCGCCCGGGCCACCGAGAGCCCCGATCAGGCACGATCGGGCAGCGTCGTGCTCTCTGCGGTCTCTTCTGTGATGTCGATGGACCCGGCGCTGTCGGTGGACACCGAGACCGAGCGGGTCTGCCGGCAGGTCTTCGAGACCCTGGTCGGGATCGACGGCGAGACCGGTGCCACCGCCCCGCTGCTGGCCACGGACTGGGATGTCAGCCGTGACGGGCTGACCTATACCTTCACGCTGCGCGAAGACGTGCTCTTCCATGACGGCAGCGACTTGACCGCCGAGGTGGTGGTCGCGAACTTTCAGCGCTGGGGCCGGATGAACGAGCTGCTGGGCTCCGGCGCTCCGGCTCGGACCACGCTGGCCTTCGAGTCGGTCTTCGGCGGATTCTTCGACGACGACGACTGCTTATTGGAATCGGTGGAAGCCGCCGACGAGTTCACCGTGGAGCTCGTGCTCTCCGAGCCGCTGGTCTTCCTGCCGCAGGCGCTGGCGATGCCCGCCTTCGGGATCGCCTCCGCGGAGGTGTTATCCGGAAACGACCCCGAGCTCCTCTCCCGGCGACCCCGAGGCACCGGCGCCTACCGGGTGCTCAGCGTGGGCCAGGACGAGGCGGTGCTCGTGGCGTTCCAAGACTATTGGGACGGGGAACCCCCGGCAGAGCGAGTGACCGTGCGGACGCTCCCCCGTTCCTTCGATCGGCTGCGGGAGCTGCAGCGCGGCGAGATCGATGTCTATGACTACATCACCGCGGACAATCTGCGTTCGCTGGTGCAGTCCGGCCGGCTGATCCTGCAGCGTGATCCCTTCTCAGTCCTCTATCTCGGCTTCAACCTGGACCACCCGGTGATGGGAGATCTGGACGTGCGTGAGGCTGCGGCGCGCGCCATCAGTCTCAGCACCCTGGTCGAGTCGTATTTCCTGGAAGGCAGTCGGCCGGCCTACCAGTTCACCCCCGCGGCGCTGGGCGTGCACTCGGAACAGGCCACCCGGTACGGCTACAACGTCGAGGAGGCGCGCGAGCTGCTGGCTGAGACCGGCTACGACGGTGAACCGCTGCGCCTCTACTATCCGATGAACGCCACCCGCAGTTACTTCCCGCGCCCGGAGGCGGTGTTCGCCTCGATCGCGCGGGACCTCACGGCGGTCGGGTTCAACATCACGCCCCGACCGGTGTCCTGGGACGACGGGTACGTGGATGCGCTGCTCGGCGACGATGATCGGGCGATGCACCTGTTGGGCCGCAACGGCGGGTACCGGTCGCCGCACTCGTTCTTCGGACCGCTGTTCTCGCACCGCACGCCTGAGTTCAACTACGACTCCGCAGAGGTCCGTGGACTGATCCGGGACGCGCGCAGCGAGGATGATGAGCAGTCACGCAATGACATATACCGGGAGATTGCAGACCTGGTCGCCGAGGACCTTCCCGCGCTTCCGCTGGTACATCCGATCTCCGGAGTGGCGCTGGGCCGGGGCGTGGCTGACTATCCGATCTCCCCGGTGCTGCACGAGCTCTTCAAGGACATCACGCCGAGCGACTAGGTCCCTTCCCCGGGCCGTGCTGGATTTCCCGGGCTCGCGCGCGCGCGGGTAGAGTCGATTCAAGGACAACGCGTACCACCCCCGGGTCTCATCAGGGGGAACACTTAAGGAGAATTCTGTGGCCAAGTCATCGTCGACCAGCGCTCAGCAGTCCAGCGAAGGGCAGAAGTTCGACGTCGTGCTCATCGGCGCCGGGATCATGTCCACCACTCTCGGTGCCATGCTCAAGGAGCTGGAGCCGAACTGGTCCATCGGACTGTTCGAAGCCCTGGACCAGGCGGGCCAGGAGTCCTCCGATCCCTGGAACAACGCCGGCACCGGCCACGCCGCGCTGTGCGAGCTCAACTACACCCCCCGCGGAGCCGACGGCAAGGTCTCCACCGCGAAGGCCCAAGGCATCAACGAGCAGTTC
Source organism: Nesterenkonia aurantiaca (assembly GCF_004364585.1). GTDB lineage: Bacteria > Actinomycetota > Actinomycetes > Actinomycetales > Micrococcaceae > Nesterenkonia > Nesterenkonia aurantiaca. Next base: position 165,937 of record NZ_SOAN01000004.1, read on the forward strand.
ACCGTCTCCAAGCAGCTGTACTCGCACTGGGTCAAAGAGGGAACGATCGGCTCGCCGCGCACCTTCATCAACGGCCTGCCGCACATCAGCTTCGTCTGGGGCGATAAGAACGCGCAGTACCTCAAGGACCGCTATGAGGCGATGAAGGCCCAGCCGCTCTTCTCCGACATCGTGCACACCGAGGACCACGCGGAGATCGCCGAATGGGCCCCGCTGCTGATCGAGGGACGCGATCCTGCTCAGCGGATCGCCGCGTCGAAGTTCGACACAGGCACCGATGTGGACTTCGGTTCGCTCACCCGCCAGCTGGCGACCCATCTGGACAGCAGCGGCGCGGATCTGCGCTACGGCCATGAGGTCCAGTCGGTCAAGCGCGGGGTGGACGGCCGGTGGGACATCAAGGTCAAGGACAAGGCCACCGGAGACCGCAGCGTGGCCAGTGCCCGCTTCGTCTTCGTCGGCGCCGGCGGTGGAGCGCTGGGACTGCTCCAGGGGGCAGGCATCGACGAGATCAAAGGCTTCGGAGGCTTCCCGGTCTCGGGCAAGTTCCTGCGCAGCACCGACCCCGCCGTCGCCGCACAGCACCACGCCAAGGTCTACGGCCTGGCCTCGGTCGGTGCGCCGCCGATGTCGGTGCCGCACCTGGACACCCGCTTTGTCGAAGGCCGACGCACGCTGATGTTCGGGCCCTACGCAGGGTTCTCCACCAACTTCCTCAAGAGCGGCTCCTTCATGGACCTGCCGCTCTCGGTCCGCCCACACAACCTGCTGCCCATGTTGCAGGTGGGCAAGGACAACACCGATCTGGTGACCTATCTGGTCAAGGAGGTCACCAAGTCCTCGAGCTCGAAGTTCGAAGAGCTGCATGCCTTCTTCCCCAGCGCCGGCTCGGAGGCCTGGGAGATGATCACCGCCGGTCAGCGGGTGCAGGTGATGAAGAAGAACGAGAAGGGCAAGGGCGTGCTGCAGTTCGGCACCGAGCTGATCTCCGCCCGGGACGGCTCCATCGCCGGGCTGCTCGGGGCCTCCCCCGGTGCCTCCACGGCGCCGTCGATCATGTTCTCCCTGCTCGAGCGGTGCTTCGGTGCGCAGATGGACCGGTGGCGGCCGAAGCTGGAACAGATGGTCCCCTCCTTCGGGCGGGCGCTCAACGAGGAGCCGGGACTGCTCTCCGAGATCACTGCAGAGACCGTCGCGACCTTGCAGCTGCAGCCCTGATCCGTGGCGCGTCTTGAGTTTCCGGCCCCGGAGTCTGTGCGGACCCCAGCAGGGTTGACGCTGCACACCTGGACCCATCAGGACCCCACCGGGCCACCGGTGCTGCTGATCCACGGCTTTGCCAGCAGCACGCTGTTCAACTGGGTGAAGACTGGTTGGCTCGACCCGCTGGCGAGGACCGGGCGCAGCATCATCGCCGTGGACCTGCCCGGGCACGGTGCTTCCCAGGACCTCAACCCGGTGGAGGTCCGGGTCCGGGACATCCTCGCTGATCTCAGCTCGCACCTGCTCCAGCAGGGGCACGAGACGGTCGCCGTGCACGGGTACTCGCTGGGCTCTCGGCTGGCCTGGGAGTTCAGCGCGGCCCACCCGGAGATGGTCACGCACCTGGTCATGGGTGGCTCCCCCACCGATGATCGCCTCGGCGCGCTGAAGGCCAAACAGGCCCGGCTCTGGGTGCAGGAGGGCGTGCGACCGGTGGATGACCTGACGCGCAACCTGGTGACCCTGGCGGGAGCCCTGCCCGGTGCCAATGTGCCGCACACCGTGGAGCTGCTGCTCAGCCTCTCGGCGGACCCCTACGACCCTGCCTCCTCGGTGCCCCCGGTTCCCACTCTGGTGGTGGCCGGCTCGCAGGATGAGATCGCCGCCGAGGCCGCCTCCCTGGTCCCGCTGGTGACCGCCCGAGGCGCAGTTGCGGCGTTCGTACAGATCCCCGAGCGTGACCACATCAATGCGGTGACCTCACGCGACTATAAGGCGGCCGTGGTCAGCTTCCTGCAGACCGGCTGAGCCCAGGCTTCACTCTCGCGGACCCTGTGTGTCCGGCTGATCCGCCTGGGATCTGGGTCTGATCCCGACGCCCGGCCGGGGGCTGGAGCGGGATCCGGCGCTGGAACCGGGGCTGCCCCAGAGCCGGTCGGAGAACACCACGCCGACGGCCAGTGCGCTTCCCGCCACGGCGACCGCGCCCGAAGCGCCTCCGCCGATCTCATCGGAGGCGATCCCTGCCAGGGTGAGGCCCAACGCTGCCCCCAGCAGCACTCCCCCGGCGACGGCGGTGAGCGCGGTGGGCAACCGAACAGCCGGCACTCCGACGGCCAGACCGGCATAGAGTCCCAGTACCAGCCGCCCCAGCACGGCCGCCTGGAACACGACGATCACGCTGAGCACCACCAGCGAGGCCAGGCCCTGGGGAAGCCCCATCGCCAACAGCAGCAGGATCAGGCTGGAGGCCAGCAGCACGATGACATGCAGCCGCCGTCTGCGCAGGGTCAGCGGCGCGGTGAAGCTCGAGGGGTTCCATCGGGCGCAGAGAACTCCGGCGGTCGCCATGAGCCCAAGTGTCACCGCGAACCAGCTGGAGCGCTGGAGGGTCTGCGCGGCATCCAACGCCGTGATCCAGAGCGCACCCAGGACAAGGCCCACCGCCGCCGCCAGAAGGATCGCCGCGCTGATCCCTGTGGCCCAGGAGATGACGTTCCTGGGCTGCTCGGCGCCCAGTCCGTGGTGTTCCAGAAGCTGTTGCTGGGCATGTTCCGCTCCTCCCAGGGGCAGCCGTGCGGAGTCGCTGGGCGACTCGAGCGGATGCTCCCGGTCCACGGCATAGATCGGCACCGCGATCGCGGTGAGAACCGCTGAGCTGAGCAGGCCCACGGTGGGCCCGAAGCTGAAGCTGAGCAGGACCAGCATCACTGGCGCGGTGATCAGGGCCGCGTCGTCGAGCCTGGCCTCCCTGCGCAGCAGGGCCCCCACCAGAGGTCCCGCAGGCCGAACCGAGCTGCCGGCGCGGCTGAAGCTGGCCACGGCTGGCGTGCTCAGACCAGCCAGGAGCGCGCAGACCAGCAGCAACGTGTAGATGGTCGCGTCGGAGGTGAGCGTATCTGCCTGGGTGAGTCGCTCCACGCTGCTGATCATGAGCACCAGCATCAGCACATGGGCGATGGCGCTGCTCAGCAGAACGTTGCGCACACCGAATCGCTCGGCGCTCGCCACGGCGGCGGGCGCGGAGATCGAGAGGCCGACCAGCGCTGAGGCGGTGAGCGTAGCAGTGGTGAACATCGACCCGGTGCTGGCGGCGGCGGCGATCATGACGCCCACCGGCAGCAACGGCCCGGGCATCCGGGCAGCCAGAGAGACCGTCGTGCTCAGCCCGGACCGGCCGCTCACGGGATGACCATCTCGGTGGTGGACCCGGCGCGGTGGCGGTGGATGCGCAGCTGGGTCGGGATTGCTCGGTGCATCTCGGTGACATGGCTGACCAGCCCCACCCTGCGGCCCTCGCCCTGGAGCCGGTGCAGGGCGGCCATCACATGTTCCAGCGTGTCCTCATCCAGCGAGCCGAACCCCTCATCGATGAACAGGGACTCCATACCGATTCCGCCTGACTCGGCCTGGACCACCTCGGCGAGGCCCAGCGCCATCGAGAGCGAGGCCATGAAGGTCTCGCCGCCCGAGAGCGAGGAGGTGGGCCGTTCGACGTCGCTGTGGTCGTCGTGGACCTTCAGCTCCAGTCCGCGCAGCCCACGACCGCCCGCCTCGTCGCTGTGCTGCAGCTGGTACCGGTCTTCAGACATCGTGGCCAGGTGTCGGGAGGCCGCCTCGGCGACGCGTTCGAGGCGCGCTGCCAGGACGTAGGTGGTGAGCGTCATCTTCAAGGAGTTCTCGGGACCTGCACCATTGATGGTTGCGGCCAGCTCGCTTCTCATGCGCTGTTCTCCCAGTGCCGCGTCACGATGCCGCAGCGCGCCCAGAAGCTTGGCGCTCATGTCCTCCACAGCTTCACGCTGCGTGTCGAAGCGCAGCACCGCCGCCGCCGCGTCCGCTGCGGCCTGCGCTGCGGCGAGGCTGTCCTCGGCTGCGGTGTCGAGCTCCGCAGCTTCCGGCCGGGTCTGACCCTCGTCACGCCGACGCCTGCCAGCCCGGATGACCTCCTGCTCGGACTCGTAGTCGAGCTGCCGCTGCAGCTCGTCCCAGCGCTGGAGGCTCTGGTGCTGACTGTCCCGGACCTCCTGGGCCAGCTGGGCGCCCTGCAGATGGGCCCGGTCAGTGAACACCGAGGCCTCCAGTTCGGCGGCGGCGCTGCGCTGGGCACGATCCCGGTGGGACCGCAGAACGTCGGCCGCTTCGATCTGCCGCTGCGAGGTTCGCAGCTCCTCCAACACCCGCTCGAGCGCCTCGCGGCGCAGACGCAGCGAATCGTAGCGTCCGCGGAGTCCGGCCAGCGCCGCCTCGAGTTCAGCGATCTGGGTCCGCTGGTGCTTCAGCGTCGCCTGGGCCTGCTGCGCCTGGTGCTGCGCCTCCGTGTGCCGGGCGTCGCCGCGCCGCCGTTCGGCGACGCTGGCGTCCAGGCGTTCTCGCAGCTTGCGCTGCTCCGATCTGCGCTGCTCCGCGAGGGTGAGCGCCTCGCGAGCCTGTGCCAGCTCCTCCTCGGTGCGCTCGATCGGGATCTCAGCGGAGTCCGCGAGCTCCACCAGCACCGCGTCGCGCTGTGCGTTGAGGCTGCGGAGCTCGATCTGGGCTTCGCGGAGCTCATCCCGGGCGTTCTGCAGCTGAAGCTGGGTGTGTTCCACCTCTTCCCGGGTGATGGACGGGTCCTGGTCACCGGCAGGGTCGGGATGTTCGGTGGAGCCGCATACCAAGCAGGGTGCCCCGTCCTCGAGCTCGCCGGCAAGCTGCAGGGCGATGCTGCGCAGGTAGCTCTGCAGCCGCGCTCGATGCTGGTCCTGCACCTGGTCATGAGCGCGTTCGCGCTCGGCCTGGCGTTCCCGCCAGGACGCGCAGCGGTCTTGAAGCGCATCCCGGGTGCGCTGGGTCTGCGCGCGGATCGCGAGCAGGTCGGCGTGAGCGCGGGCCACATCCCTGGCGGCCTCTAACTCCTCTGGATCCTCGAGCGCAGTCTGCAGAGCCTGGTGCGCGGCGCGGAGGCGCTCCTGCTCCCCGGACAGGGCCTCGGCCTCGGCCTCTGCCTGCTCCTGCTGCTGCAGGGTCTGTGTCTGAGCCTCACGCAGCTGGGTGAGTCGGGTCTCGAGCTTCTCGGCGTCGGCCCCGGAGAGCCTGGCGCGCAGCGCGATCAGCTCCTCGATGGCCGCAAGGACCACCGCGGCCGCTGGTTCCTGGTCTTCAGCGAACAGGGCGCGGGGCGTGACCTCCTCGGGTTGCAGGGCTGCGAACCCGCCCAGGCTCGATTCGGCCTCCTGGGTCGTCGTCGAGGCGGTCGCGCCCGCGGTCCGGTGCTCCTGTGCGGCCTCCTCGGCGGCATCGAACCAGGTCTGGATCTGCGCAGCCGACTCGTGCCGATCCAGCTGTGCGCGCAGCATCGAGATGTGCTCGCGCTGCGCCTCGTGGGCCGCACGCCGTTCGGCATGGTCGGCGAACCGACTCAGGGTCTCTTCGCGGGCTCGCAGCTCCTCCAACGCGGTGGAAGCCTGCTGAGCCGCCGCGTCGGCCGCCGCTGCGCTGCGCTGCAGCTGGGCGTGCCGGGTCTCGATGGCCCGAGCCACGCGGGGACTCAGCTCCGCCGGGCTGAGCTCTGCAAGCTCTGCCTCCCGGAGCCCTGGCTGCTCCGGGACGGCCACTGGCGCCTCGGGTGTCGACGGCGGAGCGACTTCCGGCGCAGTGCCGTCCATTGCGAGAGCATCCGGCGCAGGGTCGCCCGTTTCGGGAGCTTCCGGCGCAGGGTCGCCCGTTTCGGGAGCTTCCGGCGCAGGTCCGCCCGTTGCGAGAGCCTCCGGCGCAGGGCCGCCCGGTTCGGCGTCCGCGGGGGCTGGGAGCATCGCCACCGCGGCCTGGATCAGGTTCTCCCGGTGCATCGCGATCCTGGTGTCGCTGGCTTGGAGCTGCTGCTCGGCCTCCCGGGCCAGTTCACGCAGGTGTTTCTCCACCAGGGTGAACCGATCCGTGTCGAAGAGACGCTCGAGGAGGTCCTGCTTATCCTTGCTGCTGGCGTGCAGGAAGTGCGCAAAGGCCCCCTGGGGCAGCAGGATCACCTTGGTGAACTGGTGCAGGTCCAGTCCGAGCATGCGCTGCATCTCATCATTGGCCGCCTGGATGCCGGAGGTGTAGGGCTGCCAGGCTCCGTCCTGGAGAAATTCGACGACGACGCGCTGCCCGACCTCGCGCTGGCGGCTCGGGTCGCGCTTCTGGGGGCGGCCGTGGTGCGGTGAGCGCCAGACGCGGCAGCGCCGCCCGCCCTGGGTGAATTCCAGCTGCACATGGGGCTCGCTCTCGGCGGGCGCGTGGGTGCTCTTGAGCTGGGTCTTGTCTCGCTGACCCGGGACGTCTCCGTAGAGCGCGAAGGTCACCGCGTCAAGTATCGAGGTCTTGCCGGCACCGGTGCGTCCGCGCAGCAGGAACAGCCCGTCGGCGCCGAGCCGGTCGAAATCGATGATCTCGGTGCCGGGAAAGGGGCCGAAGGCGTGCAGGGTGAGCTGGTGCAGCTTCATGGCCGCACCGCCTGCAGAGTCCCCGAGATCAGGTGAGACTCCTCAAGGCTGGGTCCGCGTCCGCCGCGCACGTGTTCCAAGAATCCGTCGATGACCTCGGTGTCGGTGCGTGCCTGCTCCACCTTCGCCGAGTAGGTCCGGTGTGGGGCGTCCTGGCGTCCGGTGTGCGAGAACGAGGACATGTACGGGTAGACCTCCTGGAGCTGCTGGAAGGCGCGTGCCGGGCGGACCGGATCGGTAAGTCTGACCTGCACATAGGACTCCTCGTGCGCCGCCACCGTGTCCGGGCTCAGCAGCTCCTCGAGCGTCGCCTCCAGCTGCGCCAGGGGCCGCCCGATGTTCCAGTCCAGCGGCTGGGCCTGCTCTCCCGAACTCGAGTCCCAGAGCCAGGCTCCCTTGGCCTGTCGGGTCTCAGAGAAGGAGAGCCGCAGCGGGGATCCGCTGTAGCGTACGGTCTCGGAGAGCCGCTGACGCCCATGCAGGTGGCCCAGCGCGACGTAGTCGAAGCCGTTGAAGAGCTCAAGGGGCACCACGGACAGCCCGCCGATGCTGTCCTGGTGGTGCGTGGGCTGATCTCCGGCCGCGGCGTCCACGCCGATATTGCGCTCGGAGTCCGAGGCTGCCCCAGCGGCGGCGAAGAGGTGCGCCATGAGCACCACCTTCAGCTCCGCGCCGGGACTCACCCCGGGCTTCTCTGTGGTGTGCTCCGAGACCTCAGACGCTGTCGGCTCGCCGGCGGCCTGCCGACGCCGAGCCACGTCCGCCCAGATGCGCTCGATCACCTCTGCGGTGACCCCGGTATGGTGTCCGCGGTCCAGCCCTAGGCTGGGCGCGAAGAGCTGCGGCTCCAGGTAGGGGATGCCATAGACCAGCGTCCTGCCGCCATCGGGCTCGCGGACCTCCACCGGGGACCATGAGTCGCTCAGGGAGCTGCGGATGTGCACGCCTGAACCGCGCATCAGGGCGCGTCCGAATCCCAGCCGCTGGGCGGAATCGTGGTTGCCCGGCGTGATGATCACCTGGGTCCCGCTCTCGGTCAGCCGCTGCAGCGTCTCTTCCAGGGCGGCGACGGCCCATTCGGGGGGAAGCGCGCGGTCATAGACGTCTCCGGCGATCAGCACCACATCGACCTGGTGCTCGGTCACCGCGGCGCAGACCGTCTCGAGCATCTGCTCCTGTTCGGTGCGCAGGGAGTGTCCATGGAAGCCTCGACCGAGGTGGAAGTCCGATGTGTGGAGCCAGCGCATGCCCCCACGGTATCGGCTGGCACGGACATGGCCCCGCACCACCCCGCAGGAGACTATTCTGAACGGGTGGAGACTGCCGAGAGACTGATCAGCCGCTTGCGCCCGGTGCTGGCCGCCGCCGTGGAGCCCCAGGCTCCGCAGCCACCTGGTGAGCCGATCGTGCTGCACGCCGAGGTGCTGCACCAGATGTGCACCGCCGATGGCCTGATGGAGCTGCTGGACTGGTCTCGCCAGGGACTCGGCGCGGATCCGCTCGCCTGCATGTGGCTCGGGTCGCTGCGCTGGTACCGGCTCATCACCGGGTCCTACCCGGAGCATGCGCCGCAGCCGCCGGCGCGCCCGCTGGATCAGGCGCTGACGCAGCTGAGCCGGCAGGGCGGGTTCACGGCGCGGACCGGCTCCGGCATGACGAGCCTGCGCGGACTCAGCCAGGGACAGATGGCCTATCCGAGCGCTCCGGCGCAACCGGAGTCCACCGATTCCGCCGTGCTGCTGCGCGCGGTGCCGATCGGCCTGGTGCCCTATATCGATGCGCCGATGCGACGGAGCTGGGTGCGCCAGGCCATCGCGCTCACGCACGGGCATCCCGAGCTGACACAGAGGGCCGAGGAGCTCGCTGATCTCGTGCACCGTCTGGCCGGCGGTCCCCCCGCAAAGGTGCTCCCCGAAGCCGCGGCGCAGCAGCAGGCGGCGCTCACCGCAGGCCTGGACGACGACGTCGCCGCCATCTTGGACCGCCAGCTCCGCGCCGCGGCCGGAGCGGGACCCGCGGCAGCCTCCGCTTCGGCAGCAGCCGCCGCTCCGGCAACCACCCGCGCAACAGCCTCAGCCCAGTTCAGCGCGTCATCCTCCGGTGACACCCCGAACTCCGGTGCCCGGCTCGGCGGCTCGGAGTCGACCGGGGAGCTGCGCACGATCTATGACGTGATCGAGGAGCTGGCCCAGAATTGGGAAGAGGTCACCCGGGCGCGTTGAGCCGCAGAGTCGGCTCCTGCGCCTCGGGATCGGTGCCGGCCTCGGGCTTGGGATCCGCCACGGCCTCGGCCGCAGCGCTGAGCGGCCAGTGCGAGCCGAGCATCGCGCGGAACTCCTCCTCGGCGATCAGCCGCAGCCGCTGACCGTCTCGCTGCCGGCGCAGCGCCTCGCGCGCCTTGCTGCTGCGCAGCGGAAAGGACTGCTCCGGCTCGCGGAGCTCCCAGGCTTCGAAGCCGTCGCCGACCACCAGCAGCGTGGTGCCGGCGGTGACCCGGGAGGCGGTGGCCGCGCCCAGCGCGGCCACCAGCTCCTTGGCCTCGGCACGCGGGATCGCGAGGTTGCCGGTGAAGGTCAGCTGCTGGGCGAACAGCGGGTGGGCCGGGTCTGCCACCGAGGACGGCGGCAGGTTCTTGCCCTCGTCCTGCCAGCGCATCAGATCCGGCATATGCCGTGGCTGCGGGGCGGGCAGGCGAGCGTCGAAGAGGTGCGCCATGCCGCGCACCTGTCGGGTCGCCCGGGACTCCCGCGCCCTGGGGCCCTGCCAGGATTCCATGGTGCGCGCCGCGATCCCGCTCTCCTGGAAGAGCCGGTGGGTGGTCCCGACGTTGCGCCGGGCCGCGATGTCGCAGACCACCGCCGCCGAGGCCCGTGCGTCGTCGAGCGCGTAGTGGTGCTGGGTGAGCTGGTAGCCGGCCTCGGCGGCCGCCTTCGGCAGCGCATGGGAGGCGAGCTGGTAGTTCGCACGGGAGAGCCGCACTGAGCACAGACAGCTCAGGCCTGGGGAATCGAGCCCGCTGACCTCCAGTGCGGCTTCGAAGACCTCGATGTCGAAGCCGGCGTTGTGCGCGACCAGCACGTCCTCTCCGATGAAGCCCTGGATCTCGCCGAAGAGTTCTCCGAAGCGCGGCGACTGGGCCACCGCGTCTGCGGTGATCCCGTGGATCGCGACGTTATGCGGGTCGAATCGGTCGAAGCCCTCCGGGGGACGCATCGCGGAGTAGTAGCTCTCGACCTCCGCTCCATCGCGGACCCTCACCAGTCCGATGGCGCAGGGAGACCCGCGGAATCCGTTGGCGGTCTCGAAGTCCACGGCCGTGAAGTTCAGGCCCTTCACCGGGTCAGCGCCTCCACGATGTGACCGCGCAGCGAGGCGAAGGCCTTGCCCCGGTGTGAGATCGCATTCTTCTCTGCCATGGAGAGCTCGGCAGTGCTGCGGGTCTCCCCCACGGGCTGCAGGATCGGGTCATAGCCGAAGCCGCCCCGGCCCTGCGGCTCGCGCAGCAGCCTGCCCTGGAGGCGCCCGGTGGTGGTGAACTCGCTCGCCGGTGCGCCCTGAGCGTCGGGGATCACCAGGGAGGCCACGCAGACGAAGGCCGCGCCGCGGTGGGCCGGAGCGATGTCTGCGAGCTGTTCCAGCAGCAGCGCCAGATTCGCCTCGTCGGAGGCTTGGGCGCCGGCCCAGCGGGCAGAGAAGATTCCGGGGGCTCCGCCGAGGACGTCCACAGCGAGCCCGGAATCATCGGCCACGGCGGGCAGCCCGGTCTCGGCTGCCACTGCGCGCGCCTTCAGCAGTGAGTTCTCCTCGAAGGTCAGACCAGTCTCCGGGACCTCGGCGCAGCCGGCGGTGGCCGCATCGATGACCGCGGTCTCCAGATCGAGCTCGCTCAGCTGAGGACTTGATCCGAGCAGGGCGCGGAATTCGCGGAGCTTTCCCGGATTTCTGGTGGCCAGCACGATCCTGGGCGTCACGGGGCCAGCGCCTCCCGCTGCAGCTGGGCCAGCCGGTCGGTCCCTCCCAGGGCGAGGTCGAGCAGCCGGTCCAGCTCTGTGCGGTTGAACGGGGTTCCCTCGGCGGTGCCCTGGATCTCCACGAATTCCCCGGAACCGGTGACCACGACGTTCATATCGGTGCCCGCGGTGGAGTCCTCCGTGTAGGGCAGGTCGAGCACGGCCTGGCCTCCGGGGAGCACCCCGACCGAGATCGCTGCCACGGAGTCCTTGAGCACGGCCGCGCGCTTGGACACGTGGCCCTGTTCGCGCGCCCATTCCACCGCGTCGGCCAGCGCCACGTAGGCCCCGGTGATCGCGGCGGTGCGGGTGCCGCCGTCGGCCTGCAGCACGTCGCAGTCCAGGGTGATCATGTTCTCGCCCAGCGCCTTGGTGTCCACGACCGCGCGCAGTGATCGGCCGATCAGCCGGGAGATCTCGTGGGTGCGCCCGCCGATCTTTCCCTTCACGGATTCACGTCCGGAGCGGGTGTTGGTGGCGCGGGGCAGCATCGCGTATTCGGCGGTGACCCAGCCTTCGCCCCGGCCCTTGAGCCAGCGCGGCACGTTGGACTCGAAGGAGGCGGTGCACAGCACTCGGGTGCCGCCGAACTCGATCAGCGCCGAGCCTTCGGCGTGGGCGTTCCAGTTCCGGGTGATGGTGACCGGGCGCAGCTCATCGGCTGCGCGTCCGTCGGTCCGCAGGGTGGTGATAGTCACTGCTCGCTCTCTCCGTGGTGGTGGGTCGTGGCGGCACCGATCTCGTAGGTGACGCCGGCGACGGCGACCGCGAGGTCGCCGCCGTATTGTTCTCGTGCCTTGGCCAGCAGCACCCTCTGGGAGGTCCAGACCGGGATGTGGGTCAGCAGCAGCCGCCCCACCCCCGCGGCTCGGGCCGTGGCTCCGGCGCGGTGACCGTTCAGGTGCACCCCGTCGATATGGTCATCGCGGCCGTCCTCGAAGGCGGCCTCGCAGAGGAAGACGTCGGCACCTTGGGCGGCTTCGACGAGTCCCTCGCAGGCGTCGGTGTCTCCGGAGTAGGTCAGCGTGTGCGCGCGGGCATCGGCCGAGGCTTCGGCGGCGATGTCGATCCGCAGCGCGTAGGCCTCCTCGATCGGGTGACGCACCGGGACCGGGGTGATGGTGAAGGGCCCGATGGTCTCGGCCTGCCGGGGCTGCCAGGTCCTGAAGTCGAAGTCCGGGTGCATCCCCGGGTTGGGGTCCATCCCGTAGGCGCTGGCGATCCGCTGGTCGGTCGTGGAGGGACCGTAGACGGGCACGTGCTTGCCCGGCCAGCCCCCGGGACGCCAGCGGATGGCCACATGGAGTCCGCACAGGTCCATGTAGTGGTCCGGGTGCAGGTGGGAGAGGCAGACCGCGTCGATGTCCTCCAGCGCCAGGTGCTGCTGCAGCTTCCCCAGCGCGCCATTGCCCAGATCCACCACGACGCGCCAGGTCCGGCCCTGATACCGGGCGGTCAGCAGATAGCACGAGGCCGGGGACTCCGGGCCGGGGAAGGATCCGCTGCACCCGATGATGGTGAGTTTCATATGGTGCCGGGCTCCCCTTCAGTCATCCTGCGCTCCGGACAGCATAGCGGGAGAGATGCGTCGGATCACGCCGGTGGGATAGGTCTCACGCACATGAGCCACCTGACGCACCGTGAGCACCTCGGGGCCGAGGAAGCGCCGCGCCAGCAGCGCGAACGCCTCGGCGTCGCCGGTGGAGAGGAAGGTGTGGCCCGCTGGCTCGAAGACTCCCCGGGCAGAGGCGACCGGCGGGCGCTGGAGGTCCCCTCGGGTGAGCGCACGGTAGAGGTCCTTGGCGGTCTCCTCGGCGGAGGACACCAGGGTGACCTGCTCCCCCATGACGAAGGAGATCACGCCGGTCAGCAGCGGGTAGTGCGTGCAGCCCAGCACCAGTGTGTCGACCCCGGCGGCCTGCAGCGGCGCCAGGTACTCCCGTGCGGCATCGAGCAGCTCCTCTCCGGTGGTGACGCCGCGTTCGACGAACTCCACGAAGCGCGGGGCGGCCGCGCTGGTGATCTGCAGCGCCGGGGCGGCGGCGAAGGTGTCCTCGTAGGCTCCGGAGCCTACGGTAGCGGCGGTGCCGATGACCCCGATGCGCCCATTGCGAGTGGCCGAGACTGCGCGCCGCACCGCGGGCTGGATGACTTCGATCACCGGGATCCCGTGACGATCGGTATAGCGTTCCCGGGCATCGCGCAGCACTGCGGCCGAGGCGGAGTTGCACGCGATGACCAGGGCCTTGACCCCGGAGTCGACGAGCTCGTCCATGACCCCCAGCGCGTGGGCTCGGACCCGCGCGATCGGCAGCGGGCCGTAGGGACCGTGGGCGGTGTCACCGAGGTAGGTGATCAGCTCCCCGGGCAGCTGGTCCAGCACGGCCCGGGCCACGGTCAGTCCACCGACCCCGGAGTCGAAGATGCCCACCGGAGCCGAGGCGTTCATCGAGACGATGTTCCCGCACCGCCGCTCGCACCCGGGTCTGAATCACCGGTTTCTGGGTCGCCGGTTTCTGGGTCGCCGGTTTCTGGGTCGCCAGCTTCTGGGTCACCGGCTTCTGGGTCACCGGGCGCTGGATCCCCGGCCGCTGGACCGCTGGGTTCTGGATCACCGGCATCCGCCGCGTCGTCGGCCGTTCCTTGCTCCGGGAGGAACTCGGTCATCGCGCTGAACAGGGTCTCCTGGAGCCAGGTGATGAAGGTGTAGATCTCCGCCATGAAGGAATCGGTGTCCTTGGCGCTGGGGCCGACGGCGAGGTTGTGCACCCGCTCGGCGTCCTCGGCGCTGTGCAGCCGCAGTCGGCTGGCCAGGGTCAGCCGCAGATCGTTGAGCGCTCGTCCGAAGATCGGCGCGACGTCCTCGTCCATAGTGACCGGCGTGGACTCGAGCAGCATCCGCGCGGTGCGCAGATCCGCGATCTTGGCGCTGCGCAGCGAATTCTCGCTGAGCCGACGGAACTGTCCAGCCTGCTCCGGATCGCTGGAGGCATCCGGCAGCAGCCGGCGCAGCACCTCGTCCTCCGGCGGTGCCAGGGGCTCCTCGCCGCCCAGCCCTGCGAGCTCGGCCCGGAAATGGGCGAAGGCGGGGTCCTCGGCGCCGGACGGGGTCGGGTCGTCCTGCTGCAGGTCCTCGCGGCTCTCCAGGAGCGCGATGACATCGGCGCACAGCGAACTGAGCAGGCGCCGTTCGTGCTGTTCCAGGTCGGCGCGGTATCCCGTGGTGGTGGCGCGGAAAGCTGTCGCCACGGGTTACTCCGCCTCTTCCAGGGTCGCCTGCAGGCCGTACTGGTGCATGGCGGTGACGTCGCGCTCGGCCTTCTCCCGCGGGCCGTGGGAGACCACGGCGCGGCCTTCCTGGTGCACCTGCATCATCAGTTTCTCCGCGCGTGCCTTGGAGTGACCGAAGTAGCTGCGGAAGACCCAGCTGACATAGGTCATCAGGTTGACCGGGTCATTCCAGACGACCACCTGGTAGGGGCGCGCGGCCGAGAGGAGCTGGGAGAACTCGGAATCGAGGTCAGTCTCCTCACGGCTGAGCGTGGATCCTTCGGCTGAACTCATGCTCGGTATTCTACGCTGGGGCTGTGACACCTCAATCTGCCTCCGCCCAGCCCCACGCTGCGCGCGCCACCGAGTCCGCCTCCGCCGTTCCCGCGCCTGCCGTCCCGGTCACCGCGCTGCTCACCGATCAGTATGAGCTGACCATGGTCCAGGCCGCCCTGGCCTCCGGGGCCGCCGGACGGCGCTGCGTCTTCGAGGTCTTCACCCGGCATCTTCCCGCAGGTCGACGCTACGGGGTGGTGGCTGGCACCGGACGGATGCTCGAGGGCCTCGCCGCGTTCCGCTTCGGCGGGGCCGAGATCGACTGGCTGCGCGGCCGGGGCATCGTGGATGAGCCGACGCTGGAGTTCCTCGCGGACTACCGATTCTCCGGAGACATCCACGGCTACGCCGAGGGAGAGGTCTTCCTGCCCGACTCCCCGGTGCTGCGCGTCGAGGCCAGCTTCGCCGAGGCCTGCCTGCTGGAGACCTACGTGCTCTCGGTGCTCAACCACGACTCGGCCATCGCCTCCGCCGCCTCGCGGATGACCGTGGCCGCCGGGGACCGGCCGTGTGTGGAGATGGGGTCACGACGCACCCAGGAATTCAGCGCCGTGGCCGCGGCCCGGGCGGCCGCCGTCGCCGGCTTCACTGCCACCTCGAACCTCGAAGCGGGGCGCCGCTGGGGCCTGCCTACCCTGGGCACCGCCGCCCATGCCTTCACTCTGCTCCACGACTCCGAGGAGGAGGCCTTCGAGGCTCAGGTCGCGGCCTTCGGCCCGGGCACCACCCTGTTGGTGGACACGTATGACGTGGAGACTGCGGTGCGCCGCGCGGCAGCGATCGCCGGGCCCGAGCTGGGCGCGGTCCGGCTGGACTCCGGGGACCTGGTGGAGCAGGCCGGCGAGGTCCGGGCGCTGCTGGATTCGCTGGGCAACACCGGCACCAGGATCATCGTCTCCTCGGACCTCGACGAGCACGCCATCGCCCGGCTGCAGTCGGCCCCGGTGGACTCCTACGGGGTGGGTACGAAGCTGGTCACCGGCAGCGGCTCCCCCACCGCCGCGATGGTCTACAAGCTGGTGGCGCGCACCGACGACGACGGCCAGAGCATCCCCGTGGCGAAGAACGCCCCGGGCAAGTCCAGCCTCGGTGGGGTCAAGCATCCGCTGCGCAGCCTGGACGAGTCCGGTCGGGCGACTGCGGAGCTGATCGGGGTCGGCGCCGCGCCACAGACCCACGGCCAGCGCACCCGTGAGCTGATGGTGCCGCTGGTCCGACGCGGTGAGATCGCTGCGGAGCACACCGGCGAGTCGGGCGTGGCCCAAGCACGGCGCCGCCATGCGGCGTCGCTCGCCGAGCTGCCTCCGGCGGCGAAGCGGCTGCAGGACGGCGACCCGGTGCTGCCCACGATCTTCAGCTGAGCTTCTCGCTGAGCTCGGTCGGCTCAGCACCCGCCTGGTCAGCGGTGTGCTCAGCGTTCTCATCAGCGACCTGGTGGTCTATGTGGTCCTCGGTATGGCTGTTCACGGCGGCGTCGTTGAGGATGCAGATCACCTCGGCGTCCTCCGGGCCGACCGCGCTGAGTCCGTGGGGGCGCAGCGTGTCGAACTCCGCGGCCTCCCCCGCCTGCAGCAGGATCTCCTGCTCGCCCAGCTGCAGCCGGAGCCTGCCGGAGAGCACATAGAGCCACTCATATCCGTCGTGGCTGCGCAGCGCGGTGATCGGCGGGCGCGGCACGTAGCGGATCTTGTAGGTGTGCACCGGCGAGCTCTCCGGGGACAGCGGCTGCACGAGCATCCCGTTGCGCTCCCAGGCGTCGCGCTGCACGCGCGGGTCCGGACTCGAGGAGACGAGCAGCTCGTCCACTGTGATGCCCAGGCAGCGCGTGATCGGCAGCAGCAGCTCCAGGCTGGCCTGGCGCTTGCCGGATTCCAACCGCGACAGCGTGCTGGGTGAGATGCCGGCGCTGCGGGCCAGTCGGTCCAAGGTCCATCCGCGGGTGGTGCGCGCTGATCTCAGTCGCAGGCCCAGCTGGGCAAGTTCCTCCATATCGAGCATTCTCACCACTTCTTGCCATTTCAGCAAGATCTCTTTCACGCCTCGCCCGAGCGGCGCATGCTGGAGCCATGAACAGCACAGCAGAAGCAGAACTCTTCGACGCCATCATCATCGGCGGCGGCGCCGCGGGACTCAGCGCCGCCCAGTCGCTGGGCCGGGCGCTGCGCAGGACCCTGATCCTGGACGCCGGCGAACCCCGCAACCGCTTCGCCGACCAGATGCACAACATCCTGGGACACGACGGCGCCTCCCCCGACCAGCTGGTCGCCGCTGGCAGAAAGGAGGCGCAGCGCTACGGGGTCGAGCACCTGACTGCGGGGGTGCACCGGGTCAGCGAGTCCACCCGCACCGACTCCACCGAGAAGACCGGACCCCGCGAGCTTGTCGTGACCCTGGACTCCGGGGTGCAGCTCTTCACCCGCACGGTCATCGCCGCCTCGGGGCTGACCGACGAGCTGCCGCCCATCCCGGGACTGGCCGAGCGCTGGGGCAAGAGCGTGCTGCACTGTCCCTACTGCCATGGCTGGGAGGTCCGCGGACAGCGTCTGGCGGTGCTGGCCACCAGTCCGATGCAGCTGCACCAGGCGCAGCTGCTGCGCCAGTGGAGCGATCGGCTGACCTACTTCCATGCCGGCGCCGGCGAGCTGACTGCCGAGACGGCTGCGCGGCTGCGCTCACGCGGCGTCGTCCTCGAACCGGCCCCGGTCAAGGAGGTCCTCGGCGATGGCACACGCGTGACCGGCGTCGTCCTGGAGGACTCCCGGACACTGGAGGTGGACGCGATCTTCACCGGAGGCAGCCTCATCCCGCGCGACGCCTACCTGCGTGGGCTTGGGCTGGAACGCGAGGACACCATGGTGGGCAGCTTCTTGAAGATCGACGCGATGGGGCAGACCTCTCATGACCGGATCTGGGCGGCCGGAAACCTCGCCTCACCCATGGCGACGGTCCCGCTGTCCATGGGGATGGGAAGCTTCGCCGGCGCGGCGGCCAACGGGGCGCTGGTCGCCGAGGAGTTCGACCTCGCCGAGGCCGGGCGGAACCAGTAACGTGGTGGGTGTGCGGTCGCGGGATCCTCGCGCCGCACACCCGTACCAGGAGAGTTCCGACCAGGAGGACGTAGTGGCCCAGGCGCTGATCATTGTCGATGTGCAGCAGGACTTCTGCGAAGGTGGGGCGCTGGCGGTGGCCGGCGGCGCGCAGGTCGCCAGTGAGATCAGTGAGTTCCTCGAGGACAGCTACGCCGAGTTCGACGCGATCCTCACCACCCAGGACTGGCACATCGATCCAGGCCCGCATTTCTCCGCCACCCCGGACTTCCAGCAGAGCTGGCCCGAGCACTGCGTCGCCGGCACCCCGGGTGCGGAGCTGCATCAGAATCTCGACACCGAACACGTGGACGCCCGGTTCCTCAAGGGCCTCTACTCCGACGGCTACTCCGGGTTCGAGGGCCTCGAGGGCGATCCCGAGAAGGTCGGCACCCTGGAGGGAGAGAACGGCACCAAGGTCGGGCCCGCCGCGGCCATCACCGAGGGCGCCGCGGACCTCCACACCTGGCTCCGCGCCCAAGACATCGACTCCGTGACCATCGTCGGGATCGCCACCGATCACTGCGTGCGGGCCACCGTGCTGGACGCGGTGGAGAACGACTACCAGGTCCGGGTGATCCGTGAGCTCACGGTGGGCGTGGGCGAGGAGTCGGTCGATGAGGCCTACGCAGAGTTCGACGCCGCCGAAGTCGAGATCGTCAGCCTAGAGGACCTCTGAGCCGGGACCACTGAGCCGGACCTCTGAGCCGGGAGCTCTGAGTCCACCGGCCGCGGCGTCACCTGCGCCCGACGAACCACATCTGGATCTTCTTCAGCCGCTCCTCAAGCTGAGTCTGGGTGGCCTGACCCACCGCAGGCCCGCCGCAGGCATCGCGGAGCTTGGTATGGATGCTGCCCTGATGCATCCCGGTCTTCGCGGCATAGGCCGAGACCGATTTGTTCAGCGTGGCCCGCAGGGTCTTGAGCTGCCGGTGGTCCACCACCGGCTCCGCCGGCGTTGCAGTCGCCGGCTTGCGGCGCAGCTGGTCCGCCTGATGCTGACGCAGCAGCGTGGAGACCTGCTCGGGCTCCAACAGGCCGGGGATGCCCAGGAAGTCGAGCTCCTCCTCGGATCCCATCGCGCCGCCGAGGCCGAACTCCGCGCCGTCGAAGAGCACCTTGTCGAAGGACGCGTTGGAATGCAGCGCCGCGAACTCGCCACGCTCCAGCTGGTCCGAGCCACGCTCCTCCTTATTGGCGGCATCGAGCAGCTCATCATCGAGGCCCTCCTCGGAGTCCTCGGCCGCGGTCCGCGGAACCTCCAGGGCGTGGTCGCGCTCCTGCTCCATCTCATTGGCCAGCGTGGTGAGCACCGGCACCGAGGGCAGGAAGACCGAGGCCACCTCGGCCTTCTTGCGCAGCCGCACGAAGCGCCCGACCGCCTGGGCGAAGAACAGCGGGGTCGAGGTGGAAGTCGCGTAGACGCCCACGCAGAGCCGCGGCACGTCGACCCCCTCCGAGACCATCCTGACCGCGACCATCCACATCTTCGAGGGGTCTGAAGAGAACTTCTCGATCTGGTTCGAGGCACCCTTGTCATCGGAGAGCACCACCGTGGTCTTCTGCCCGGTGAGCTCATCGAGCTGCGCGGCATAGGCGCGCGCGGTCTCGTGGTCGGTCGCGATGACCAGGCCCCCGGCGTCGTCGATCTTGTCGCGGACCTTGAGCAGACGCTGATGCGCAGCCCGCAGCACCGAGGGGATCCACTCGCCCTCGGGGTTCAGGGCGGTGCGCCAGGCATGGTTGGTGATGTCCTTGGTCGCGGCGGCCCCGAGCTGGGCCTCCATCTCCTCCCCGGCCGAGGTCCGCCAGCGCATGTTCCCGGAATAGGCCATGAAGACCACCGGGCGCACCACTCGGTCCTTCAGCGCCGGACCGTAGTTATAGGCGTAGTCCGCCTTGGAGCGGCGCACCCCGGCGCCGTCCTCCACGTACTCCACGAAGGGGATCGGGGAGGTGTCGGAGCGGAACGGAGTCCCGGTCAGCGCCAGGCGCCGCACCGCCGGGTCGAAGGCCTCACGCACGCCGTCGCCCCAGGACAGGGCGTCACCGGCATGGTGGATCTCGTCGAAGATCACCAGTGTGCGTCCGGCCTCGGTCTTGTTCCGATGCAGCGCCGGCTTGTTCGCGACCTGCGAGTAGGTCACGACGACGCCCATGTACTGGCGACCGTGGCGACCGTCGGAGTTCTTGAAGTTCGGATCCAGGGCCAGGCCCACGCGCCCGGCGGCGTCGGCCCACTGCCGCTTCAGGTGCTCTGTGGGCGCGACCACGTAGATCCGATTGACCTCACCGGATTCCACCAGCAGCTTCGCCACGCGCAGCGCGAAGGTGGTCTTGCCGGCGCCCGGGGTGGCGACGGCGAGGAAGTCCTTGGGCCGCTTCTGGATGTAGAGGTCCAGGGCCTCCTGCTGCCATTGGCGCAGCGTTCCCGCGGTGCCGTGCGCGGCGCGGTGCGGATAGACCGGCGGCAGGGATTTGCCGACATCGGTGCCGACGTCGAAAAGGGTCTCAGACTGCTCCACTGTGTGCTTGGCTCAGCGCAGGTTCAGCTGCGGCCGAAGCCGAAGAAGCCGCGCTTGCCGCCGGAGTCCCCGCCGGACTCGCCGTCCCCGTCGCCGCCGCCCATCATCTCTTCGTAGATCTCTTTGCACTCGGGGCATACGGGGAACTTCTTGGGATCGCGCGAGGGGATCCAGACCTTGCCGCACAGCGCCACGACGGCGCCGCCTTCCAGGGCGGACTCCATGATGCGGTTCTTGTTCACGTAGTGGGCGAAACGCTCGTGATCACCGGGCTCGGAGAGCTGCTCCTGGTGAACGCGTTCGATGGTGGCGGCTCCGCCTGGGGCCGGTGCGGCGGCCGGATCAGCAGTATGCATGCCGAACCGGGCGGAGGCGGGCTGGAGTCCGTTGTCGTTGACCATCATGGAGCCTAGTCTAGCGAGCCTGGGCCGACACATCATCCCCGCGCGACGCCAGTAGGCCCCGCTCAGTACTGGCTCACCGCTTGGAACAGCTCCGGCTGGCTGCGCTCATAGACCCGCGCGCCGAGACGCACCCCGATCCAGACCAGCGCCAGCCCCTTGAGCACCGCGCCGATCCCCAGCAGCCACCCCCACAGGGAGGCGTCGCTGAGAAGCCAGACGATGACCAAGATCACCTCGGGCAGCATCAGGATCAGGGTCGCGACCAGCATGCCAAGTTGGACGATCATCAGGCGTCCGGTGGAGCCGGAGGGCTGGCTCAGCGGCCCGTCCCCGGGCCTGGGGACGGGATAGGTGAAGCGTGCGGAGACCAGACAGGAGAATCCGGCGGTGCTCAGCAGCAGGCCCAGGCTCACGCCCACCAGCGCGAGCGTGGTGACCGGTTCGGTGAACATCAGGGCCGGAATCAGGGAGGCGAGCACCGTGGCCGGCAGCCCGAAGCTCAGCAGCCCGATCAGCCGACCCGCCCGGTCCGCCGTGCCGGAGACGCCGCTGGTGATGTGCAGCGCGAACGCCGAATGGTCATAGGAGATGTCGGCGGAGATCGCGAAACCGAGCATCCAGCCCACGACCGGACCCAGTGCGAGCAGGATCCACGGCTGGCCGAGCTGGGAGTACATGACGATGGCCAGCACCACGAAGGCCGGAATCACCACCAGGGTGCCGCCGTAGCGACTGTCCTTGAGCCAGTAGGTGCTGGCGCGTGCCGCCACCGCACCCCAGGGCGTGGCGGGGAAACGGGCGAAGAGCCCGAGTCCCTTCGCGTCCTTGGGCCCCGCCGAGCCGTGCACGGCCGGACGTTCGGTGATCTTCAACAGCGCGGCCCGGATGACGAGGACCGCGAGGCCCACCGTGGCAGCCAGGATCCCCACTCGCAGCGCGAAGGCGCCCCAGTGACCTGCCGCCGCGTCGGCAGGCAGGGCTGCTCCTGCCCCCAGTGGGGTCAGTGTGAGGAAGTCCACCACGCTCGGCACCGCGTCGCTGAGCGAGCTGAACGCGCTCTGCAGCCCGACCATGATCGGGTAGATCATCACCATCAGGCTCAGGGCGAGGATCGCCAGGAAGTCTCGGGAGCGTCGACCGCTGAGCCAGGCGCTGATCGAGGTGGTCACCGCCTGAGAGACCAGGCTGAAGGTGATCAGCAGCAACGGCAGCGTGAGCAGCGCCGTCGCCGTGGCCGCAGGATCCCAGCGCCAGTGCAGCACCTGCCCGATCAGCCAGACCAGCGTGAGCACCGCCCCGATAGAGACCAACCCGGTCAGCGCGAGACCCAGGATCAGGCCGCGGCGGGGGATGCCGTAGGTGATGAACTGCCGCGGGTTCATCGCCGCGTCCGCCCCCGAGATGAACACCGGAATGATCAGCCAGAGCAGGAAGACCGCCGAACCCATCAGCACGCTGGAGGTGCGGATGAACTGGGAATCGATGACCTCGGCGCCGCCCGCCATGACCTGCGCTGAGAACACCATCCCCACGATGCCCAGACCATAGAGTCCGGCGAAGACCGTGCCGAGGATGTGCCAGCCTGACTGGTTGAAGGCGTTGAAGGTCAGGTCCTTCTTGAGCCGGATCAGAGTTGCAACCATGCGAGCTCCTGATCGCCAGCTTCAAGTCCGACCAGATCCACGAAGCGTGACTCCAGATCCGATCCGCCGCGGACCTCGTCCAAAGTGCCGGAGGCCAGCAGCCGGCCCTCGGCGATGATCCCGACGTGGGAGCACATTCGCTGGACCAGATCCATCACATGGCTGGAGAGGATCACCGTGCCGCCGGAGGCGACGTAGGACTCCAGCAGGCCACGGATGGTGCGCGCGGACACCGGGTCCACGGCTTCGAAAGGCTCATCGAGCACCAGAAGCTCCGGGGCGTGGACCATTGCGGAGGCCAGCGCGATCTTCTTGGTCATCCCGGCGGAGTAGTCCTGGACCAGCTTCCCCCGGGCATCTTCGAGACCGAGCACCCGAAGCAGGTCCTCGGTCCGGGAGGCCACGGTGTCGCGGTCCATGCCGCGCAGCAGACCCGCGTAGGTCACCAGCTGTGCTCCGGTGAGCTTGTTGAAGAGCATGACGCCGTCGGCGAGCACGCCCATGGTCTGTTTGGCCTCGCGGGGCTGGGCCCAGACATCAATGCCTCCGACTTCGGCGGTGCCGGCGTCGGGACGCATCAGACCGGTGGCCATGGACAGCGTGGTGGTCTTGCCCGCCCCGTTGGGTCCGACGAAGCCATAGAAGGAGCCGCGCGGCACATCGAGGTCGAGGTGGTCCACCGCGGGGGTCTGCCCGAATCTCTTGGCCAGACCGCGCAGCCGCAGCGCCGGGACCCTCAGGTCAGGCGGGGTCGGGGCAGGAGGAGTCAGGGCAGCAGGGCTCTCACTGGCTGGTTGCATGCCTCGAGCCTACCGACCCCAGGTCAGCTCCACCTCAGCCCTGAGAAGGACATGGCGTGAGGCATCCGGGCTGCGCCGGATGCAGGGCTCTAGAAGAGCGCTCGCGCCAGCTGCTTGCGCGAGGCGGAGACCCGGGGATCGGTGTCGCCCGTGATGGAGTACAGCTCGACCAGGTGGGCGCGCGCGGTCTCCCGATCGTCACCGAAGTGGGTCTGGATGAATCGGACCAGTCGTGAGAAGCCGTCCTCCACATGGCCGCCCAGCACGTCGAGGTCGGCGACGGCGATCTGTGCGTCGATGTCGTCGGGGTTCTCCGCCGCTGCCTGCCGGGCTGCGGCGAGATCGGCTCCGGTGGTGCGCTGCAGCAGCTTCACCTGGGCCAGGCCGATCTTGGCGTCCTCGTCGTCGGGCTTCTCCTTGATGGCCTGCTGGTAGGCCGTCGCGGCCGCGGCGTAGTCGCTGTTCTCCAGGGCGTCGAGCGCCGCCTGGTGCAAGGGCGGCAGCTCAGGCTCAGCGGGAGGCTCCTGGCCCTCCACGACTCGGGTGGACTGTGCCGGCAGCTTCTGCGTCATCCCGTTCTGCGTCGCCATCTGCACCATCTGCGTCACGAGCTGGGCGAGCTGATCGGCGGGCACCGAGGCGTCGAACTCCCCGACCGGACGTCCGCCGATGAAGGCGGTGGCCACCGGGACCTGATCGGCGCTCTGGGCCAGCTCTGGGTGCGCCGCGGAGTCGATCTCCGCCAGCAGGAGGCGACCCTGCTGGGCGTCGACGAGATCCTCCAGGGTGGTCTTCATCGTCGCTGATGCAGCGTCGGCACCGTGGATGAGCACGATCACCGGGGCCTGCCCGGAGAGCTCCACCACTTGCTGAAGCTGCTGCGGCTGCACCTGGATCGCCCAGCTGTTGGGCGCTGCTGACGGGCCTGCCGTGGCCTGGGCCTGAGCGGTCGGACTCTGGCCCGCTGGTCCAGCGGGTGTGGGCGCAGCGGGTGCGCCCTGGGAGGCGAGACCGGAGAGGTCCACCGCTCCCCTGGCGTCGACCCGTCGGGACTGGGGCTCCTGGGCGGAATCTGTCACTGCAGCGCTCCTTGCACGTCGGCGTCGATCAGGCTGGTCCGGCGGACCGATCTCCAGATGCGGAGATCAGTCCAGTACGTTGACCTCGTTCACAATATCGTGGACTCCGAGCACGTCGACCCGCTCGCCCTCCTCGGCCGGGATGTGCAGGATCATCGACTCACGGTTGACGATGTCCACGTCCTCGGTGGTGGAGTCGGTCCCCGCCAGCTCGGCGGTGACTCCGCTGAGATTGATCGAGGCATCTTCCTCCGGGCGCAGCTGCGTGGTGGAGTCGAAGCTTCCCACGGCGATGACCGAACCATCCGGCAGCCGCAGCGCGGTGCTTCCCTCGCCGATGAAAGGCCGGGTGTAGGAGATGCTGAGGTCCTCGGCGCTCTCGTTGAGCTCTTCCTGGTACGCCTGCAGGTCCTCGATATAGGCGTTCTCCTCCACGCTCATGCCGAAGTAGTACTCGCGGTTGTTCATGAACACGGCGACGCGCTCCATGGCATGGTTCGCGGCGAACCGGGCCACCTCGTCATCGGGGTCCACCGGCTCCACGCCGCCGTCTTCGGCGGAGATGGCCGGGAACGCTGTGCCCGGGACCATCAGCACTGCCTGGGTGAGCGCATAGTTCTCTCGGGGCGATTCCTGTTCGATGACAAGCACCTGTGGGATCTCAGCCTCGGCCTCCTGGGTGATGACCACGGCCTGGCGGGGAAACTCGGTGCTGGAGGTCACGGCGGCGCTGAGGATCTCGGTGCCGATCGCGTCGGGGGTGACCTGCTCGTCCATCTCATGGTTGCGGTAGGTCAGCTCCCGGACCTGTGCGGCGTTCCCGGACACGCGGGGGGCGAGCATCTCGGCGTCGAACTCGGCGTCCGCGGCGGCCGCCTGCTCCGCGATGTCCTCCACGATCCCCTGCAGCTGGGACTCCAGGAGCACCGAGTATCCGGCGTCCTCGCCGTCCTCGGCCTCCACCTCTTCGGCTTCGACCTCTTCGGTCTGCGCAGAGTCGTCCTCGGCGGGGTCCTCTGCGGGGTTCTCCGCGTCGGCCACCAGCACTGCCGGGCTCAGGGCCAGCGCGAACGCCGCGGCGGTCGCCACCGAGCGGCTGCGCCAGGTGCGGCCCTCTTCAGTGCCGTCCTCGGTGCTGTTCTCGGTCCCGTTCTCGGGCTCCTCGGCCTCAGCCGTCTCGGCGTCCACCGGGGCGATGATGCCGGTGGCCTCGGGATCCTCTGGGGTTCCGGCCTCCCGAGCGTCCGCTCCGGCCGCAGTCGGGTCTTCCTCGCGGAGCGCGTCGGGATCGTAGGTGCTCTCGGTGGCGGAGATCGAGCCAAGGGTTCCGGTCAGCTCTTCCTCGGCAGGATCGACATGCTGCGGATCGTCACGATCGGGGCGCTTGGGGTGTCCTTCGGTCTGATTCATCTCGTCCTCGGTGGTGGCGGTGACGACGGCGGTGTCCGTAGCACTCGCGCCGGCGGCGGAGGTCTCCGTGGCACTCACGGCGGTGGCGGAGGCACCGGGCGCGCCGACGGGGGTGGCAGAGGCACCGGGCGCGCCGACGGGGGTGGCAGAGGCACCGGGCGCGCCGACGGGGGTGGTGGAATCGCGGCGTCGGGCGGCCAGTGCTCGATAGAGCAGGAAGATGCCCACCAGGATCACCAGTGCGCCGAGCACGATCAGCGTCGTGCCGAGCAGGCTCTCCTCCTCCTCCTCCGGAAGCTCGACCGTGACCGCGCTGGGCGCGGGCTCCTCGCCGTCGCGGAAGATCAGCAGGCTCCACTCGCCGGTGTCATCGGGGGCGCTCCAGCGGTAGCGCAGATCACCCTGGGTGGTCTCCGTGGCGGCCCAGAGATCAGAGCCGCTCGGATCCGGCACCGTGGTCTCACCCTCGGTGAACTCCGTCTCGATGGTGGCAGGAGCGTCCTCTTCACCCTGACGCACCGCGCCGATGGTCACATGGGCCGCGTCACCCACCCAGGCTTCGATGTCCTGGGTGCGCGCCAGGGCGATGGTGTACTCGCCCTCGGCATTGATGGTGAACTCTTCGCGCTCGGCCTCCGGGTCGATCAGGTCGTCGCTGATCACGGTCAGCGGGGCGTCCTGAACCTCCTCGCTCTGCGCGGTGGGGACCTCATCGGAGGCCCAGACGGTGAGCAGCCCCACCCCGATGCCTGCCATGAGCAGACCCAGGATGAAAGCGATGATGGAAGCGGGGAAACGCACGGGTGAGAGGTCCTTGATCGAGGGAGACGAGGGTTCAACCCCCTAGGATACCGAACGTAACAATAAGATCACAGTCTGAGCGTCGGCTGGAAGGTTTCCCGCCGAGGGATGGTGTCCGGCGACGGGGGCGTGGCTAAGCTGACCCCGTGACAGAGTCCGAGCCGAATCCTCATCAGCGGGAGTCCCAGGTCCCGCCGGGCAGCGACGAGCAGACTGGCCCCGCTGCTCCGCGCCGTCGACGCTTCGCCCGCGTCCCCGCTGGACGAGGTCTGCGGGCCGTGCAGAACAGCGTCCGGACGATGCGTTCGGCCCGCGCGGCCAGGTCCTCGGGAACCCCGCCCGAATTCGATGAGTACGGTCTGCCTCCGGTCTCCGCCGGGGACCCGCAGACGGCCGCAACCTCCACCTCACGCCCGATCTACACCGGATTCATGCTCGCCCTCGGCGTCGGCCTGGCGCTGATGGTGTTCTTCGTGGCTCAGGCCAATACGCAGCTGCTGGTGTGGATCACCGCCTCGCTGTTCATCGCCATTGGCCTTGATCCGGTGGTGCGCAGCCTGGAACGGGCCTGTCTGCCGCGGCCCGCGGGCGTGGCGGTCACGATCACCGGGTTCCTCGCCGTCGTCGCCACCTTCATCGCGGCCCTGGCCCCGATGGTCACCGAGCAGACCGCCACCTTCGTGCGTTCACTGCCGGTGCTGGTCGAGAACATCTCCAGCTCGCAGTGGTTCCAGAGCATCGAAGATGAGTTCCAGATCCAGCAGATCATCGACACCGAGGTCAACCGGTTCATCTCTGACCCGATGAACATCACCAATGCTCTCGGCGGGCTGTTCGGCGTCGGGACCGCGATCCTGACCACCGGTCTGGGCACACTGGTGGTGTTCGTCCTTGCGATCTATTTCCTGGCCTCCTTGCCGGTGATGACCGCCTGGGCCTATCGGTTGGCGCCGCGGTCCAAGCGCGACCGGGTCCAGCACCTCGGGGACCGGATCCTGGACGGGGTCGGCCACTACGTGATCGGCCAGGCCGGGGTGGCGCTGCTCAACGGGATCGTCGCGTTCATCGCGATCAGCATCGCCGGTGTGCCGTTCGGCGTGCTCTTCGCGGTGGTCGCCGGGGTGCTGGCCTTCATCCCCCTGGTCGGCCCGGTCACCGGCGGCACCCTGGTCACACTGGTCGCGCTCACGGTGGACTGGCAGACCGCGGCGACGTTCGCCGGCATCTATTTCGTGTACCTGCAGGTGGAGGCGTACTTCGTCTCCCCGCGCATCATGGCGCGTGCCGTGCGGATCCCCGCCGCCGTCGTCGTGATCTCGGTGATCGCCGGCGGCACGCTGCTCGGCGTGCTCGGCGCCCTGATGGCCATCCCGACCGCGGCCGCCGTGATGCTGCTGACCCGAGAGGTGCTCATCCGCCGGCAGGACGCGCGCTAGCCCGCGTCGGGCTTCCTGGCAGGCCTGGCGTCAGCCGATCCGCCAGCAGTGACTGTGCCAGTGGCGCCGCTCGGCGGCGGCGTGTTCATCGCCGAAGATCGAATCCGCACGCCAGGCCACTACGTGGGCGGTGCCGGCGGGCACCGGGAGCTGGCATCCCGGGCAGGTGTAGCTCTTCTGCGCAGCGGAGGCGGAGATATGGCGCACGTGGTACTCCCCGTCCCGGCGGCGCACCGTCCCCGTGGAGAATGCTCCGTGACCGAAGACCCCGGTGGACAGCGGCCGGTGCTCGCGCTGCCATTTCGACGCGCGCCTTCCGGGTCCCTTCGCAGACTTGGCCATGGGTCCCATTGTTCCAGGTGATCGGGACTCCTCCCGCACCACCGCGACCGCTCCTTGCGCTGCACGTGCGGCCGGAGTGCGATGACCGGGTAGGATCAGGCACCGTGCGATTGGTAATTGCGACCTGCTCAGTGTCATATTCCGGACGGCTCAACGCCCACCTGGCCCAGGCCACGCGCCTGCTCATGGTCAAGGCCGACGGCGGCGTGCTCATCCATTCCGACGGCGGCTCCTATAAGCCGCTGAACTGGATGTCCCCGCCGGCCACGATGCGGGTCACCGAGCCCGACGCGCAGCAGCGCGAAGCCGGGATCACCGAGGTCTGGACGGTCTCGGCGACCAAGAGCGATGACACGCTGCGCATCCTGATCAGCGAGGTCCACGAGGACGTCTCCCACGACCTCGGCGTGGACCCAGGTCTGGTCAAGGACGGCGTGGAGTCCGACCTGCAGAGGCTGCTCGCCGAGCAGATCGAGCTCCTGGGCGCCGGGCACCGACTGATCCGCCGGGAGCATCCGACGCCGATCGGCCCGGTGGACCTGCTCGCCCGCGGGCCGCAGGGCAGTGTGGCCGTGGAGCTCAAGCGTCGCGGTGACATCGACGGCGTCGAGCAGCTCACCCGCTACCTGGAGCTGCTCAACCGCGATCCGCTGCTGGCTCCGGTGCAGGGGGTCTTCGCCGCCCAGCAGATCAAGCCGCAGGCTCGCACACTGGCCGAGGATCGCGGCATCCGCTGCCTGGTGCTGGACTACGACGCGATGCGCGGGGTCGACGACGCCGATTCGCGACTCTTCTAGCCGCTAACCGGCGCGTTTTCCGTCGCCGCTTTCGGTGCCGCTCTCGGTGCCGCTTTCGGTGCCGCTTCCGCTGCCGCTCTCGAGCGGGCTTCCGGCGACGCCTGCGGCGCGAAACGTCGCGAGCGTGACCCCTCCGGGCAGCGACTCGAGACCTGCGGGGTGGAAGGTGTGTGCCATGGCCTCTGCTCTGAACAGCGGGATGCCGGCGCCGAGCACCAGCGGGTTGATCTTCAGCTGAACCTCGTCGATCTCGCCGAGGAGCTGCCCCGCGAGCTCAGCTCCCCCGCAGAGCCAGATGTCCCTGCCGGGTTCGGCCTTGAGCTCGCGCACCTGGGAGGCCAGATCCCCGTGGATCACCTCGACGCCCGGCGCCTGCGCCGGCGCGCGATGCGCTGCCAGGATCTGACGAAGGTGCGGATACGCACCACCGACCAGCCCGGCATCCACCGCGGGCTGATAGGTGCGTCGGCCCATCAGGACCGTGTCGAAGCGGCGAGGCTCCGCCGTGACACCCAGAGCCTCCCGTGCGTGCACCGGGCAGGTCTCGGGATAGAGCTCGAAGAGCGCCTCCAAGGTTTGTGGATCCAGCGGGAAGCTGGAGAAGTCCCCCGCCGGGTCCGCGATGAAGCCGTCGATGCTGGTGGCGATGTAGTAGACGAGCTCACGCATGACATGCTCCCGAGGCTGCGGACGTTCTAGGCGGTGTGACAGGGGTGGTTCGGGCCAATCTATCGCAGCCCGATCGGCTCAGGCCCGGCGTGGACGCTGGACCCGCGGCCCACAGACAGGCGGGCCCCCGGTCTCCGTGAGGAGTCCGGGGGCCCGCCTGGTGATGCGGTTGGATCAGTCGGTGGGAAGACTCAGCTCTCGTCGAGCTCGGCCTTGTCCGCCACGATGGTCACCTGATCGGAGTCCACGGAGAAGAATCCTCCACTGACCCGAGCCCGCACCGGAGCGCCCTCGACGGGGTTGATGACCAGGTCACCTTCGGCCAGCAGCGAGAGCACCGGGGTGTGACCCGGCAGGATGCCGATGTCACCCTCCACGGTGCGCCCGCGCACCGACTTCGCGGCACCGGACCAGACGGCGTGGTCGCTGGCGACCACCTGGACGTCGAGTTCGGCCATGCTCAGCCCCGCTTCTTGATCTCGGCGTAGAGACGCTCGACATCATCGAGGCCGCCGACGTTGTAGAACGCCTGCTCCGGGATGTGGTCGAGATCGCCGTTGGCGATGGCGTTGAAGCCCTCGATGGTGTCCTTGATCGCAACAGTGGAGCCGTCCACACCGGTGAACTGCTTGGCGGTGTAGGTGTTCTGCGACAGGAACTGCTCGATGCGGCGGGCACGGGAGACGACGATCTTGTCCTCTTCGCCGAGCTCGTCGATGCCCAGGATCGCGATGATGTCCTGCAGCTCCTTGTTCTTCTGCAGGATCTGCTTCACCCGAGTCGCGGTGTCATAGTGCTCCTGACCCACGTACTGCGGGTCCAGGATGCGCGAGGTCGAGCTCAGCGGGTCCACAGCCGGGTACAGACCACGCGAGGCGATCGCACGGGAGAGCTCCGTGGTCGCATCCAGGTGGGCGAACACGTTCGCCGGCGCCGGGTCGGTGTAGTCATCGGCGGGTACGTAGACGGCCTGCATCGAGGTGATCGAGTGGCCGCGGGTCGAGGTGATGCGCTCCTGGAGCACACCCATCTCGTCCGCGAGGTTCGGCTGGTAGCCCACTGCCGAGGGCATGCGCCCGAGCAGCGTGGAGACCTCGGAGCCGGCCTGGGAGAAGCGGAAGATGTTGTCGATGAAGAGCAGCACATCCTGGTTCTGCACATCGCGGAAGTACTCCGCCATGGTCAGGGCGCTCAGTGCCACACGCAGACGCGTGCCTGGCGGCTCATCCATCTGACCGAACACCAGTGCGGTGTCCTTCAGCACGTTGGCCTCTTCCATCTCCACCCAGAGGTCGTTGCCCTCACGGGTGCGCTCACCGACACCGGCGAACACCGAGGTGCCGCCGAAGTTGCGGGCCACACGGGTGATCATCTCCTGGATCAGCACGGTCTTGCCGACACCGGCACCACCGAAGAGACCGATCTTGCCACCCTGGATGTAGGGAGTCAGCAGGTCGATCACCTTGATGCCGGTCTCCAGCATCTCGGTGGAACCCTCGAGCGCGGCGAAGTTCGGGGCCGGGCGGTGGATCGGCCAGCGATCGGTCACCTCGAGCTCCGAGATCGGCATGTCCAGGGTCTCGCCCAGGACGTTGAAGATGTGTCCCTTCACGGACTCACCCACTGGCACCGAGATCGCGGATCCGGTGTCGTGCACGGGGGTGCCGCGCACCAGGCCGTCGGTGGCCTGCAGCGAGATCGCGCGAATGAGGTTGTCACCCAGGTGCGCGGCGACCTCGAAGGTGATCTTGCGGGTCACGCCGCCGAGGGTGACCTCGGAGTTGAGCGCGTTGTACATCGATGGGATGGAGTCGGCGGGGAACTCAATGTCCACGACCGGACCGATCACCCGGGCGATGCGACCAGTCGCACCCGGCTGACCGGCTCCTCCGGAGCTCTGCTCTGCAGTGGTGGCAGTCATCTCTCTCACTTCACTTGATCTTGGATGATGTCAAAACGTCTGTTGTTGGCCTGCGGGAGTACCCGTGGGCTAGCTCGCGGCCAGAGCGTCGGCACCCGCGATGAGCTCGCTGAGCTCCTGGGTGATCTCGGCCTGGCGAGCGTTGTTGCGCAACAGGGTGTACTTCTTGATGAGGTCGTCCGCATTGTCGGCAGCGGACTTCATCGCCCGCTGGCGAGCTGCGAGCTCCGATGCCGAGGCCTCCAGCATCGCCGCGAAGATCTTGGACTCGATGTACCGCGGGAGCAGCGCATCGAGGACCTCTTCGGCGGCGGGCTCGAAGTCGTACAGCGGGGTGGGCTCGTGCTTGGCGTCCGCATCCTGCTCCACGAAGGCCAGCGGCAACAGACGTCGCACCACCGGCTCCTGCTTCACCATGGACTGGAACTCGGTGTAGACGAGGTACAGCTCGTCCACGCCACCCTCCTCGGTGGGCTGCAGGAAGCGATCGACCAGTGTGCGGCCGATCTCCTGAGCACGGTCCACCTCGGGGGCGTCGGTGTTTCCGGTCCATACCTGGTCATACTCCCGCTCACGGAAGTCGTAGAACGCCTGCGCCTTGCGTCCATAGAGGTAGGGGCGGATCTCCTTGCCGTCCTCCCGAAGGCGCTTGGTCAGGGCTTCGCCCCGCTTGAGCACATTCGTGGAGTAGGCGCCGGCGAGTCCGCGGTCGCTGGTGAGGATCAGCACTGCCGCGCGGGTGGGGTTCTCCACCTTTGTGGTCAGCACATGATCGATGTCGTTCTGCGAGGCCACGGCGGAGACCGCACGTGTGATGGCATCTGCGTATGGCGAGGCTGCCCGCGCACGGCTGCGTGCTTTGCCGATGCGAGACGTCGCGATCAGCTCCATCGCCTTGAAGATCTTCTTCATCGACGAGGTCGATGCGATCTTCTGGCGGTAGACGCGAATCTGGGCTCCCATGCTTGTCCTTCCCTGATGTCGTCCAGCAAGTGATTCTGCTCAGCGGGGGTGAAAACCTCAGCTGCGGGCGGGAATCTCTTCCTGGCTGATCTCGTCGGCGGACATCGCGTCGGTCTGCTCGTTGCCCACGATGGACGAAGCACCCTCGGCGTGGAATTCCTTCTTGAACGCGACCATGGCGTCCTTGAGCGCGCTGACGGTGTCGTCCTCCAGCTTGCCGGAGGCGGCGATGTTGGTCAGCACGTTGGTCTTGCGACGCAGGTAGTCCAGCCAGTCCGTCTCGAAGCGCTTGATGTCAGCGGTCTCGACATCGTCCAGGTGACCCTGGGCGCCGGTCCAGATCGATGCGACCTGGTCCTCGATCGGGTACGGCGTGTACTGCGCCTGCTTGAGCAGCTCGGTCTGTCGCTCGCCGCGCACCAGCTGCTGGCGGGTGGCGGGGTCCAGGTCCGAGGCGAACATCGCGAAGGCCTGCATGTCGCGGTACTGCGCCAGGTCCAGCTTCAGCGTGCCCGAGACCTTCTTCATGGCCTTGAGCTGCGCGGCACCACCGACGCGGGACACCGAGATGCCCACGTCGACTGCCGGACGCTGGTTGGCGTTGAACAGGTCCGACTGCAGGAAGATCTGACCGTCGGTGATCGAGATGACGTTGGTCGGGATGTAGGCCGAGACGTCGTTGGCCTTGGTCTCCACCAGCGGCAGTCCGGTCATCGAACCGGCGCCGAGCTCGTCGGAGAGCTTGGCACAACGCTCGAGCAGACGGGAGTGCAGGTAGAACACGTCGCCGGGGTAGGCTTCGCGGCCCGGTGGGCGACGCAGCAGCAACGAGACCGCGCGGTAGGCCTCAGCCTGCTTGGAGAGGTCATCAAAGACGATCAGCACGTGCTTGCCGCCGTACATCCAGTGCTGGCCGATGGCCGAGCCGGCGAACGGCGCCAGGTACTTATAACCGGCGGGGTCTGAGGCCGGGGACGCCACGATGGTGGTGTACTCCAGCGCGCCGCGCTCCTCCAGGGTCTGCCGCACGGCAGCGATGGTGGAGGCCTTCTGGCCCACAGCGACGTAGACACAGCGGACCTGCTTGGCGACATCGCCGGATTCCCAGTTCGCCTTCTGGTTCAGGATGGCGTCGATGGCGATCGCGGTCTTGCCGGTCTGGCGGTCACCGATGATCAGCTGACGCTGGCCGCGGCCGATCGGGATCATGGCGTCGATGGCCTTGATGCCGGTCTGCAGCGGCTCGTGCACGGATTTGCGCTGCACCACCGAGGGAGCCTGAAGCTCCATCGGACGGCGACCCTCCGGGGTGATGTCGCCCTTGTCGTCGATGGGCGTGCCCAGCGGGTCGACCACGCGACCCAGGAACTCGTCACCGACCGGGACCGAGAGGACCTCGCCGGTGCGGGTGACCTCCTGGCCCTCCTCGATGCCGGAGAACTCGCCGAGGATCACGACGCCGATCTCTCGGGTGTCGAGGTTCTGGGCCAGGCCCAGAGTGCCGTCTTCGAAGCGAAGAAGTTCGTTTGCCATGGTCGAGGGAAGTCCCTCGACACGAGCGATGCCGTCAGCCGCGGAGATCACGCGTCCGACCTCGACGCGCTCTGCGCTGCCGGGATCGTAGGATGCGGCGAAATCGTTCAAGGCGTTGCGGACGTCGTCGGCGTTGATGGTCAAGTCGGCCATCTGCAGTCCCTGCTCTCCTCAGTCATGGCCGCAGTCTGCGGCCGGGTGGTTCAAAGATTCACGTATGTGTTGAGCCAGTCTGAAGAAGACTAGCTGGCCAGTCTCCGGTTCAGGTCATTGAGCTTGGTGGCCACCGTTGAGTCGACCACCTCATCTCCGACCTGGACACGGATGCCGCCGACCACGGCCGGGTCGAGCACGACGTCGAGCTTGAGCTCTCGACCGAAGTAACGGTCCAGGCTTGCCCCGAGCCGCTGCATATAGCTGGGGTCCAGCTCCTTGGCGACGGTGACCAGTGCGATCCAGCGCTGCTGGCGTGCTGCGATCTGCTCGGTGAAGCGCTCGACGAGCTGCGAGGGACGAAGCCCGCGCGGCGCCGTCACGGCGCGATCGATGAGCAGCCGCGCCTCGGCGCTGGCTCCCGGTGAGAGCTGCGCACCGAGCTTCTGCTTGGCTTCGCCGGTTGCCTGGGCGTCGGTCAGCGCACGCTGCACCTGGTGCGAGGAGGCCACGGTCCGCCGGAAGTCCAGCAGCGCGGTCTCCAGCTTCTCGAGTCCTGCCAGGCCCTCACGCTCGGCCTGCACCACCACCACTACGACGGCGAGGACCTCGACGGCATCGCCGAGATCGCGCTCCTTGCTCCAGCGTCGTGAGACCAGGGCATCGAGGACTTCCGTCGTCGTGGCCTTGACCTTCGCGCCGAAGAGGCTGCGCGCCATCGCCACCCGATCCTGCGGATCACGGGAGGGGTCGGTGAGGCTGCGGCGCAGCCCTGCCGAGGAATCGAGGACATCCAGTACAGCGAAGAGCTCGCGGGCGACCTCGAGGTCGGCCTGCGCCAATGACGGCGCGAGCTCCTGCTGCACGGCTGCCAGGGATTCGGTGGTCACCGCTGCCATTACTGTGCTGCTCCTGTCTGGCCAGCCTGAGCTGACTGATCAGCGTCGAGGTCGGCGAGGAAGCGATCCACCACTCGCTGGGAGCGGGTGTCGTCCTCGAGCGCCTCGCCGACGATCCGGCTCGCAAGCTGTGTGGCCAGCGACCCGACCTCAGCCTTGAGCGAATGTGCGGCCGATGCCCGTTCTGCGGCGATCTGCTGCTGGGCCTGTTCGGTGATGCGGGCTGCCTCCACGGCGGCCTTCTCCTTGTGCTCGGCGACGATCTGCGCACCCTCGGCGCGAGCTTCCTCGCGCATCCGGCTCGCCTCAGCGCGGGCATCCCCGAGGTTCTTCTCGTACTCAGCCTTCATGGCCTCGGCTTCAGACTTGGCCTTCTCCGCCTCGTTGAGTCCACCTTCGATGGCCTCGATGCGGGTCTGATAGGCCTTCTCGAATGCCGGCGCGATCCATTTCTTGACGACATAGAGCAGCACCAGGAAGCCGAGTATTACGACCAGCGCTTCCCAGGGGTTGGGAAGCAATGGGTTGGCGTCACCTTCTGCCGCCTGGATCAGAGATGCACTGATCATGTGTTCACCCTTTTTTCAGTAGTCTGACGATCTCAGAGGGCCCGGAGCTCCGGTGCCCGTCCCAGAAGAATCGAACCAGCGTCAGAGCACGAAGGCGAAGACGATGGCAAGGATGAAGACCGCCTCCGCCAGCGCGAAGCCGAGGATGGCGATGGGCTGCAGCACGCGCTGCGCCTCGGGCTGGCGGGCCACACCGTTGAGGTAGGCCGAGAAGATCATGCCGATGGCCAGTGCAGCGCCGAAGCCTGCGAGACCCATACCGACCATGTTCAGAGTGCCGTCCATATGTGTTGCTCACTTTCTGTACGAGTCCGGCGTGCGTACCACGCGGACGGTTCAATGTCAGGCTCACCGGCGTCTGCCGGTCCGCCGCTGCGACTCGGTGTCCGTCTCAGGTCATCCGAACCGCATAGAGGAAAATCAGTGGGCGTCAGCCTCGATGGAGCCCTGGATGTAGATCGCTGTCAGCAGGGCGAAGACGAAGGCCTGCAGGACCATCATGATGAGCTCCAGGAAGTACAGCGGGATGGAGCCCACCAGGATCAGCGCGCCGAGGCCGTAGCCGTCCAGACCGCCCTGCTGGGCGACGAGGAACTCGACGCCGGAGCCGGCGAGCATCACGATGATGTGACCGGCGAGCATCACGGCCATCAGACGCAGCGAGTGCGTGAGCGGACGGATGATGAAGTTCGAGAGGAACTCCAGGACCACCAGCAGCGGCAGCAGCCACTTCGGCACGCCCGAGGGCACCGTCATGAGCTTGATGAATTTCGGCCCGTGGGTCCTGAAGCCCAGCACGATCCAGGCGATCCAGATGATTCCGGCCAGCGCGTAGGCGGGGCCGGCGTGGGAGAAGGTCGGCAGCTGCAGGCCCGGGATGGCGCCGAAGATGTTGTTGACCAGCACGAAGAAGAACACCGCGAAGAGCAGCGGGATCCACTGCCGGAAGTGCTTCTCACCGAGGATGTCGCGCCCCAGGGTGTGCCGGACGAATCCATAGCCGGACTCCGCGATGAACTGGGTGCGGGATGGAACCAGGGACTGCTTCCGGATCGCCCACATGAAGAACCAGGAGATGACGATGACCGAGAGGATGACCATCAGCATGTTCTTGCCGAAGCCAGTCCCCCACTCCGCCATCCAGGGAAAGATCTCCGGAAGGTGCGTCTCAGAAATCGTGGGCGGCTGGAATCCACCTTCATTGGTGGCCATGGGCGCAAGCGAATGCAACGCTGGTCCTCTCTGCGGTGTCCGTCAGTGGGTTACTACCCCGGGCATCGGAAGCCGGATCAACTCCGTCTCGCCTTGTATGTGGTCCGCCGGTCTACGAGAAAGACTTCCGAAGACGGTCCACGGGCAACTCCCCCACGCAGGTGTGAGAACACACGGAACTAGTGTGGGAAGTCACCGAAAGCTTACCAGAACAACGACCCCCGGCACTGCCGGGCAACACTGGCGCGGGGCAGTCCCACCCCACTCACGGCCAGGTCCAGGGGCTGGCTCAGCCGCCCAGCCGGTGCCGCAGTGCCCGTTGGGCGGCGGCACGGTTGACTCGCAGCGCACGACGCCGAAGCCAGGGCCCCAGCGTGAGCACCACCGCGGCGCCCAGGCTCAGCAGCATGCCCGAGGTGACCAGCCACCAGGGCAGGAAGTTGAAGGACACAGCCCCGAAGGCGAACAGCGCCGACCAGAGGTAGAGCAGCAGCACCGCCTGCGGGTGGGAGTAGCCGCCGTCGACCAGCTTGTGGTGCAGGTGCCCGCGATCCGGGGTGAACGGCGAGGACCCGCGCGCGGTGCGCCGGACCACCGCCATCGCCAGGTCCAGCAGGGGAAGCAGGGTCACCGCCAGCGGCAGCAGGATCGGCATGTACGCCGGGATGTTACGGAATCTGAAGCCCTCGGCGAGCTGGCCGACGTCGGCGGTCACCGCGAGGGCCCCGGCAGCCATGACCAGTCCCAGCAGCATCGCCCCGGTGTCGCCCATGATGATCTTGGAGGGGTAGAAGTTGTGCGGCAGGAACCCCAGGCAGGAGCCCACCAGCACCGCCATCAGCAGGGTCACCAGGTTCGAGGCGTCGAAGGCGTTGATGGAGAGCGTCAACAGGTAGCTGTAGATGAAGAAGGCGGCGCCGCCGAGCGCGGCGACCCCGGCGGCCAACCCGTCGAGGCCGTCGATGAAGTTGAAGGCGTTGATGGTGAGCACCACCACGAAGACGGTCAGCAGCGACTGGACCAGCGGACCACCCACCCCGAGCCAGCCCACCGGCATGACCTCGAGCTGGATCCCATGGAGCACCAGGATGACGGCAGCCCCGACCTGTCCGCCGAGCTTGAGCATCCACGGGATGTCCCAGGTGTCGTCGGCCATGCCGACCAGCAGGATCACCACCATCGCCGCGAACACGCCGCGCACCGGGGTCAGATCGGCGAAGATCCCGCTGAGGTAGGGAATCGTGGAGGCCGCGGCGAGGCCGACGACCATCCCGAGGAACATCGCCACCCCGCCCCAGCGCGGCTTGATCTGGCTGTGCACATCGCGTTCCCGGATGGGGGTGTAGATGCCCAGCTTCAGCGCGATGCTTCGCACCGCGGGGGTGAGCAGATAGGTCACCACCATCGAGACGGCGAGGACTGCCAGGAAATAGATCATGAGTGCGTGTCGGGCGCCTCTGCCTCAGGCGGGGCTTCAGAGGCCTCTGCCTCAGCCGGAGCTTCGGAGGCCTCTGCCTCAGACGGGGCTTCGGGCGCCAGGCTGGCGACCACGGCCTGCAGCTCGGCGAGCGGCAGCGCCCCGGGGCGCACCACGCGCAGCGGGGTCACGGTGGCGTCGATGATGGTCGAGGCCTCGGAGGAGCCGCGGTCGCCGTCGTCGAGGTAGACCGAGACGGATTCCGCGAGCATCTGCTGGGCCTGCGCGACGGTGGTCGCGGCGGGCATGCCGGTGCGGTTGGCCGAGGAGACGGCCAGCGGTCCGGTCGCGCCGAGCAGGTCCAGGGCGAGATCATCGGCGGGCATGCGCAGCGCCACGGTGCCGCGGGTCTCCCCCAGGTCCCAGCGCAGCGAGGGCTGGGCATGCAGGATCAGCGTCATCGGACCCGGCCAGAAGGCCTGCGCCAGGGCCCGGGCCTCCTCGGGAACATCGATGGCCAGGGCGTCCATGATCTCGGGGCGCCCGATCAGCACCGGCGGCGGCATGGCGCGGCTGCGTCCCTTGGCGGCCAGCAGCACCGCGACGGCCTGCGGCGAAAACGCGTCGGCGCCGATCCCGTAGACCGTGTCGGTGGGCAGGACCACCGTTTCGCCGCGGGAGAGCGCGTCCTGCGCCGCAGAGATGCCCTCGGCGCGGGAGGCGGGGTCGGTGCAGTCGACTGTCTGGCTCACGCGCGCCATTCTTCCACGCCGAGAGCTGGATCTTGCTCAGCCACGGGGCCTGCGTCAGCGGCAGCGCCGGTGACCGCGCTGGTGGCGCGGTCTCGTCCGGTGAGGTCTTGGTGGGTGCTGACCTGTGTCAGTGACTCGTCGGCGCGGCAGTGCTCGGCGAGCACCGAAGCCTGGGACTCGGCGTGTTCCAGGATGAACCAGCCGCCCGGCACCAGCAGCCGTTTGGCGGCGGCGATCACCGCATGGGGCATGGTGAGTCCGTCGGCTCCCCCGCCGTAGAGCGCCAGCTCCGGATCATGGACCCGCACCTCCTCCTCGCGCGGCACCATCCCGGCCGGGATATAGGGCGGGTTGGAGACGACGAGGTCGAAGCTGGACTCCCACTCTTCGGGCACCTCGCGCAGGTCCCGCTGGTGCAGGGCCACGCCGAGCGGGACGAGGTTCAGCTCGGCCCAGGCCACCGCCTGGGCCGAGAGTTCCACGGCGTGGACCTCGGCGGAGGGATGCTCGGCGGCGATGGCGGCGGCCAGGGCACCGGATCCGGTGCCGAGGTCGATCACCCGGGGCCGCCAGGAGGCGGGACGCTGGGCGGCCATGAGTGCGAGCTGATCCAAGGCCACCTGGGCGACCTGTTCGGTCTCGGGGCGCGGGATGAAGACTCCGGGGCCCACGCGCAGCTCGAGGTGCCGGAACGGGGCCAGTCCGGTGAGGTGCTGCAGCGGCACCCGATCGGCGCGCTCGGCGACCAGGTCGGTGAGCTTCTCGGCCTGCTCGGCGGTGACCGCGCTGCCCGCCACGGCCATGGCGGCGAGACGACCGCGCGGGACGCCGAGCACGTGGGCCGCAAGGATCTCAGCATCGACCCGAGGGCTGGGCACGCCTGCGGCGCCGAGCCGGGCTGCGGCCTGGTCCAGCAGCTGGTCCGCTGGCTGATTGGCCGGCTGATTCGCCGGCTGCTCAGCTGCCTGATTCGCCGAGGGCTCAGCTGCCTGGTGTGCAGGCTCGGCTGGGGCGGGATGGTGTGCGGGCATCGGGCTCAGGCCTGGTTGTCGTTGAGCGCCGCGAGGCGCTCCTGCTCGTCGAGCTCGACGCAGGACTGGATCACGGCCTCCAGGTCTCCGTTGATCACGGTGTCGAGGTTGTAGGCCTTGTACCCGCTGCGGTGATCCACGATCCGGTTCTCCGGGTAGTTGTAGGTGCGGATGCGCTCGGAGCGGTCCATGGTGCGGACCTGGGACTTGCGCACCTGGGCGTTGTCGGCGTCGATCTGTTCCTGCTGGTGGGCCAGGATCCGGGAGCGCAGCACCCGCATCGCGGCCTCCTTGTTCTGCAGCTGGGACTTCTCGTTCTGCATCGCCACCACGATCCCGGTGGGCAGGTGGGTGATGCGTACCGCGGAGTCGGTGGTGTTCACGCTCTGCCCGCCGGGCCCGGAGGAGCGGTAGACGTCGATCTTGAGGTCGTTCTGGCTCAGCTCCAGCTCCTCGGGCTCATCGACCTCGGGCAGGACCAGCACTCCGGCCGCCGAGGTGTGGATCCGGCCCTGGGACTCGGTTTCGGGCACCCGCTGGACCCGGTGCACCCCGCCTTCGAACTTCAGGTGGGCGTAGACGCCCTGGGCAGGGTCATTGGTGGAGGACTTGATCGCCATCTGTACATCCTTATAGCCCCCCAGATCTGAGGGGGTCGAGGAGATGATCTCGGTCTTCCAGCCCCGAGCCTCGGAGTAGCGGGTGTACATGCGCAGCAGGTCCCCGGCGAAGAGCGCCGCCTCATCGCCGCCGGCACCACCCTTGATCTCGATGATCACGTTGCGCACATCGTTCTCATCGCGTGGGATGAGCATGCGCAGCAGCTTCGCGGCGGCCTCCTCGCGCGCAGCCGTGAGCGCGGGGATCTCGGCGGCGAACTCGGAGTCCTCTTCGGCGAGCTCCTGCGTGGTCACCAGGTCCTCGCTGAGCTGTTTCCACGTCTTGTGCGCCTCGGCCACACCGTTGAGCTGCGCGTAGCGGCGCCCCAGCCGACGCGCCAGGGACTGATCGGCGTGGACCTGTGGATCGGCGAGCTGCTCCTGGAGCTCCGCGTGCTCGGCGAGCAGCGTCGATACGGAGTCGAACATCCGGGCGTTGATCTCTTCGTCCATGACTGGATTCTCTCTCGTTTCCTGGGCTGGCGCGCGAACGCAGCGCGGGCGCACCGGGCTGTTACAGGCGAAGCCCGGGGAGAGCGGCGCTCTCCCCGGGCTTCAGCTGTTGCTGCGGCTAGTTGCCTTTGTCTCCGAGCGTGGTCTTCGATGCAAGCATCAGGAACTCGGCGTTGGACTGGGTCGCCTTGAGCTTGTTGATCAGCAGCTCGAGACCCTGCTCCTGCTCGAGTCCGGAGAGCACGCGACGCAGCTTCCACATGATCTTGACCTCCTCCGTCGAGAGGAGGTTCTCCTCACGACGGGTGGAGGACTCGTTCACGTTCACGGCGGGGAAGATCCGCTTGTCCGCCAGTCGGCGGGACAGGCGCAGCTCCATGTTGCCGGTGCCCTTGAACTCCTCGAAGATGACCTCGTCCATCTTGGAGCCGGTCTCCACCAGCGCGGTGGCGAGGATGGTCAGCGAACCACCGTTCTCGATGTTGCGCGCCGCGCCGAAGAAGCGCTTCGGCGGGTAGAGCGCATTGGCATCGACGCCGCCGGAGAGGATCCGGCCTGAAGCCGGGGCCGCGGTGTTGTAGGCACGGCCCAGTCGGGTCATGGAGTCCAGCAGCACGACGACGTCCTTGCCCAGCTCCACGAGACGCTTCGCGCGTTCGATGGCCAGCTCGGCCACGGTGGTGTGGTCCTCGGCCGGGCGGTCGAAGGTCGAGGCGATGACCTCGCCGTCGACCGTGCGCTGCATGTCGGTGACTTCCTCGGGGCGCTCGTCGACCAGGACCATCATGAGGTGAACCTCAGGGTTGTTGATCTTGATCGCCTTCGCCAGGGCCTGCAGGATGATCGTCTTGCCGGCCTTGGGCGGGGAGACGATCAGGCCGCGCTGACCCTTGCCGA
Organism: Nesterenkonia aurantiaca; assembly: GCF_004364585.1. Lineage (GTDB taxonomy): Bacteria > Actinomycetota > Actinomycetes > Actinomycetales > Micrococcaceae > Nesterenkonia > Nesterenkonia aurantiaca. The sequence continues at coordinate 207,666 of NZ_SOAN01000004.1, forward strand.
TCGGGGCGATCAGGTCGATCACGCGAGGTGCGATGTCCTTGGCGTCACCCTCCAGGCGCAGACGATCCTGCGGGTACAGCGGGACCAGCTTGCTGAACTCCACCCGGTCGGTGTTGGCCTCGGAGGGCCGGCCGTTGACGGCGTCGAGCTTCACCAGCGCGTTGAACTTCGCCCGCTTCTGCGGGTTCTCACCTTCGCGAGGAGCGCGGATGTGGCCGTGAACGGCGTCGCCCTTGCGCAGGTTGTGCCGCTTGACCTGGGCCAGGGACACGTAGACGTCGTTGGGTCCGGAGAGGTAGCCCGAGGTCCGCACGAAGGCGTAGTTGTCGAGCACGTCCAGGATGCCTGCCACCGGCACCAGGACGTCGTCCTCGGTGACCTCGGTGTCATCGACCTCGGGATCGCGGCCGCGACGGCGGTTGTTGCGATCACCCCGGTCATTGCGGTCAGTGCGATCGCCCCGGTCATTGCGGTCGTTGCGATTGCGGCTGCGCCGGTTGCGGCGCTCCTCGTCGCGTCCACCCTCGTTGCGGTTGCTCTCGCGCCCGCCGTCGTTGCGATCGTTGCGGCTGTTCTCGTTGCGGCTGCTGTCGCGCCCACCGTCGTTGCGATCGTTGCGACTGCTGTCGCGCCCACCGTCGTTTCGGTCGTTGCGGCTGCTGTCGCGCCCACCGTCGTTGCGGTCGTTGCGGCTGCTCTCGCGGCCGCCGTCGTTGCGGCTGCTGTCGCGCCCGCCGTCGTTGCGGCTGTTCTCGTTGCGGTTGCTCTCGCGGCCTCCGCGGCCACCGTCACGGCCGCTGTTGTCTCGATTGCGCCTTCCGCGGCCTTCGCCGTCGTTGCGCTGGCCGTTCTCCTGGCTCTGGTCCTGAGTCTGCTCGTTGGAGCCTGACTGGGAGTTCGACGGCTGCGCATCCGCCTGCTGGGCCTCGGCCTGCGCGGTGTTCTGCTGCTGGCCGCCGTTGTCCTCGCGATTGCGGTTGCGCCGGTTGCGGTTGCGTCCGCGGGGCTGGGAATCGCCGTCCTCGGCGCTGCTGCTCTCGCCAGCCTGCTGATCGTTGTTCTGCTGATCACTGTTCTGCTGATCACGGTTCTGCTGTCCACTGCGGCGATCGTTGCCGCCGCCTTCGGTGGGCGCGTTCTCGCGTGAATTCTCCCCGCGCGAGGTGCCGCTGCTCTGGGCGTTCTCGGCGACCTCGGTGCTGGAGCCGTTCTGCTCTGCGACGGACTCGCTCGCCTTGGGCTCGGCTTTGGGCTCGGCCTTGGACCGGCGGCGGTTCGGGCGCTTCGCGGCGGGCTCCTCGGAGCCGGCGCCCTGCTGGTCGCTGCCGCCCTTGGCGGCGTCGTTCTGGCGACCTTCGGCGGCCGCCTTGTCCTGCTGCTTGTCCCGCTCGGCGACGGCGCCACCACGCTGGTGCGAGGAGATGGCCTCCACCAGGGCAGATTTGCGCATCCGCGAGCTTCCGGTGATGCCCAGCTGGGAGGCAAGCGCCTGCAGCTGAGCGAGCTTCAGACCGGCCAGCCCGGAGCTCTTGGGCTCAGGTGCAGCGGACTCGGCCTTCTCAGGGCTCTGAGTCGCAGTGGTCTCAGCGGTGGTTTCTGTCACGAAGGTTCCTTCCCCCTCGTCAGGCAGGCCCGGCGGATGCGCCGTCCTGCGGTGTCTTCAACGGAGCGTCAGAAGTCCGTTGGCTTATTACTGTTTCTTCGCGCATCCAGCATCAGGGAGATTTCTTGCACGGTCCGCGTCCCCGGCGGGGAGTGGGATCATCGCAGGTCGCTGCCGGATCGCTCTGTCGAGGAATCGGCACCGTCCAGCGCTCAGGAAAAAAGCGCGGCTTGCGCGAAGGAACATCATGGTGATCTCTTAGAGGCCGATTCGACCGGCCCGGCAGAGCGAGCGTGCGCAGCACGCCGTCAACGCTGATGTGCCTCCACTGTAACACCAGAGCCGGCGATCGGCAGGATTGAGGGGGTGAACACGTGACCCTGCGCGTCGGGACCGCCGAGCGCGGAGATACGCTGCGCCGCGGCGCTGGCCTGGGCGTCGGAATCGGCAAGCACCAGCACTGAGGGTCCTGCGCCGGAGATCACGGCGGCGAACCCGGCGGCCCGGAGCCCGTCCACCAGGGCCATGGATCCGGGGAAGGCGGGACGGCGCTGCTGCTGGTGCAACGCGTCTTCGGTGGCGTCGAGCAGCAGCTCCGGTGCGCTGGTCAGGGCGTGGACCAGCAGCGCGGCACGCGCAGAGTTCTGCGCGGCGGCGGAGTGATCGATCTGCGCCGGGAGCAGATCGCGCGCCACCTGGGTGGACTGCTCGAAGTTCGGCACGGCCACGACGGTGCGCAGCCGCGGGTGCGGAAGCAGCGGTGCGGTGCGGAACGCCCCGTCGCCGGTGTCGAGGGTGGATCTGCGCACCTCTGACCCGGAGGACAGCGCGTTCGGGGCGTCCTGCCAGGAGATCGCCACTCCCCCGCGCAGCGCCGGTACGTAGTTGTCCGGGTGGCCCTCGATCCGGGAACCGATCTGCAGCTTCTCGTCCTCGCTCAAGCCCTCTGGCAGCAACGTGTCCGCGGTCATCACCGCGGAGGCGACCGCGGCGGCTGAGGAGCCGAGTCCGCGGCTGTGCGGAATGTTGTTGACCGCGCGGACCTCAAGGTCCGGGAGGCTGAAGCCTTTGGCGTTGAGGATCTTCTCGACCAGGGTGACCACCAGATGGGAGGCGTCACGGGGCAGCGTCTCGGAGCCCTCGCCCTCCACGGTGATCTGCACCTGGGCCTGCGCACCGCGCCGCGGGGCGGCATGGACGGTGATCTCATCGAAGAGTCCCAGGGCCAGGCCCATGCTGTCGTAGCCCGGGCCGAGATTCGCCGACGTGGCGGGCACCCTGAGGTGGAAGGACATCGGCGCGCTCAGCGGCTCGCGCAGCTGAGGCGACTCGTGATTCCCAGCCGCGTTCCCCGCCGACGGCGGAGTGGCCGCCGAAGGGGCCAGGGCCTCCTCCGGGGCGAGGCCCTGACCGAGTTTATGCATGCTGGACTGCCCGCTCACGAGGATCAGAGCCCCAGCTGCCGGGCCACGGTCTCGACGTCCTGCGGGACCATGGTCGGGGTGACGTCGGAGCCGTCGGCGTTCTTCAGCGCCCAGTCGGGGTCCTTCAGACCGTGACCGGTCACCGTGATGACGATCGTCTTATCCGCAGGGACCTCGCCGGCAGAGTGCTTCTTGATCAGTCCGGCGACGCCGGCGGCCGAGGCGGGTTCCACGAAGACGCCCTCCTTCGCGGAAAGCCAGCGGTGCGCGGTGAGGATCTCCTGATCGGTCACCGACTCGATGACTCCCGCGGACTGGTCGCGAGCAGCCTCCGCCTTCTCCCAGGAGGCCGGATTGCCGATCCGGATGGCCGTCGCGACCGTCTCCGGCTCGGTCACCGGGTGACCCATGACGATGGGCGCTGCGCCCTCTGCCTGGAAGCCCCACATGATCGGGGTGTGGCTGGACACCGGGGCGAGCTCCGCGCCGTCGGCACCCTCGTAGGGGTTGGTCCAGGGCCGGGAATACTCCTGGTAACCCTTCCAGTACGCGGTGATGTTCCCGGCGTTGCCCACCGGGAGCAGGTGGTAGTCCGGCGCGTCGCCGAGTGCGTCCACGACCTCGAAGGCGCCGGTCTTCTGGCCTTCGATGCGTGCCGGATTCACCGAGTTCACCAGGAACACCGGGTAGTTCTCGGAGAGCTTGCGAGCGATGTCGAGGCAGCCGTCGAAGTTGCCGTCCACCTGAATCAGCTCGGCCCCGTGGGCGACCGCCTGGGAGAGCTTGCCCATCGCGATCTTCCCCGCCGGCACCAACACCGCACAGGTCAGTCCGGCCTGGGTCGCGTAGGCCGCGGCGGAGGCGGAGGTGTTGCCGGTGGAGGCGCAGACCACGGCCTTGGCGCCTTCGGCCACCGCGGCGGTGATCGCCATCGTCATGCCGCGGTCTTTGAAGGATCCGGTGGGGTTCATCCCCTCGACCTTCAGGTAGACCGTGCCGGAGACCAGCTCGGAGAGCGCCGGGGCGTAGACCAGCGGGGTGCCGCCCTCTCCCAGGGTGATGACCTCGGTGGTCTGCTCCACGGGGAGTCGGTCTGCGTATTCACGGATGACTCCGCGCCATTGGTGCGCCACGGTGGGTGCTCCTTCATCGTCAAGCGGGTGGGATCTGCTCGGGCGGGGATGGGCCCAGGGCTACTGCTCGACCTCAACGCGCAGCACCGAGTTCACTGACTTGACCACGTCCAGGGCCCGCAGTGTGGACACGGTGTCGGAGAGGTCCTTCTCCTTGGCCAGGTGGGTCACGATCTGCACGACGGCGCCGCGCTCCCGGGCCGCCTCGGTGTCCACCTCGCCGTCGCTGGAGACGCTGCCGGGCTGTCGCATCGACTCGATGGAGACGTGATGATCGGCCAGCACGCGGGCGACCTCGGCGATGACACCCTCACGATCAGCGACTTCCATATCAATGTAGTACTGGGTGTGGGCCTCATCCACCGGGAGCGCGCGGACGGACTGGGAGTCGCTGCTGGTGTCGGTGGTCCCGGGGTGCTCCGGGCCGCTGTGCAGCCGGCGCGCCACGGAGACCACATCGCCCATGATGGCCGAGGAGGTCGGCAGCCCGCCGGCGCCCTGGCCGTAGAACATGAGCTCTCCAGCATTCTCGGCGACCACGAAGACCGCGTTGAAGGCGCCGCGGACACTGGCCAGCGGGTGGGTGCGGGGCAGCAGGGTGGGGTGGACGCGCAGGATGGCGCCGTCATCGTTCTTCTCCACGATCGCCAGCAGCTTGATCACGTACCCGGAGGCTGCCGCGGCCTCGATGTCCTCGGCAGTGACCGAGGAGATGCCCTCGCAGTAGACGTCATGGATGTCGAAGGGCGCGTGGAACGCCAGCGCACCGAGGATCGCTGCCTTGGCGGCGGCGTCGTGGCCCTCGACGTCGGCGGTCGGGTCGGCCTCGGCATACCCGAGCCGCTGAGCCTCGAGCAGCGCGTCGTAGAACGCGGCGCCGGTGGAGTCCATCTGGTCCAGGATGTAGTTGGTGGTGCCGTTGACGATGCCCATCACCTTGGTGATCCGGTCACCGGAGAGCGACTCCTGGATCGGGCGCAGGATCGGGATGGCACCGCCGACCGCGGCTTCGAAGCGCAGCAGCGCCCCGGACTCGGCGGCGGCCTGGCTGAGCTTGCCGCCCTGGACCGCGAGCAGCGCCTTGTTCCCGGTCACCACGGCGGTGCCGGCGCGCAGGGCGCGCTCCACCAGGGTGCCGGCGGGCTCGATCCCGCCCATCAGTTCGATGATCAGGTCGGCCTCGTCCACCAGCGCCTCGGCGTCGGTGGTCAGCAGCTCGCCGGGGATCTTCCAGTCACGCGGGGCCTCGACGTCGCGCACGGCGACGCCGATCAGCTTGACCGGGGCCCCCACGCGCGAAGAGATCAGCGCCCGGCCCTCGACCAGAGTGCGTGCGACCTGGGCGCCGACGTTGCCGGCGCCGAGCAGGCCGATCTTCAGCGGCTCGGCGGTGCTCTTTGCTGCGGACATCATGACCTCAATCCCTTGTGCCTGTTCGGTTTCCGGCGCTGCGCGCGCGCTGTGTGTCAGCCTGCGGCAAAGCCGGTGTCGCGCCCGAGCATCTCCTGCTCGGTCTCTCGGCGGATGAGCACCTGGGAGGCGCCGTCTGCGACGGCGACCACCGCGGGTCGAGTCAGGTAGTTGTAGTTGCTCGACAGCGAGTGGCAGTACGCGCCGGTGGCGGGAACGGCAAGGAGATCATCCCGGGCCGTCGCCGTCGGCAAGTATACGTTTCGCACGACGATGTCGCCGGACTCGCAGTGTTTGCCCACGATGCGAGACAGCGCATGGTCTCCGGTCACCCGGCGTGAGGCCAGCACCGCAGAATAGTCCGCGTCGTAGAGGACGCCGCGGGCGTTGTCGCTCATGCCGCCGTCCACGGCCACGTAGCGCCTGGAGGTGGTGCTGCCGTCGGGCGCGTCGACCTGGACGTCCTTCTGCACGCCGACCCGGTACAGCGTGACCCCGGCAGGTCCGACGATCGCTCGGCCGGGCTCGATCGAGATCCGCGGCACGCGCAGCGCGTGCTCCGCGCAGGCCTGCTTGACCGTGGCGGCCAGCGCGGCCGCGATGGATTCGGGGTGCCGCGGGGTGTCGGCCTCGGTGTAGGCGATCCCGTGGCCGCCGCCGAGGTCGAGCTCTGGCAGCTCCACGCCGTAGGCCGAATGCAGACTGGCCAGGAAGGTGATGAGCTTCTGCGCCGCCAGCTCGAAACCGGCGGGTTCGAAGATCTGCGAGCCGATATGGGCGTGCAGGCCGCGCAGCTCGACGCCGGGGAGCTGGAGGGCGCGCGAGGCCGCGGTCCAGGCCGGTGACCCGAGGTAGGGGTTGGCTGGTGTCGAGGGGGTGCCGTCTGCGTCCGTGCTGGGCGCACCGGCGCTCGGGGTCAGCGAGAGGCCGAACTTCTGATCCTCGTGCGCGGTGGCGATGTATTCGTGGGTGGAGGCGTGCACGCCGGGAGTCAGCCGCAGCATGACCGGGGCGCGGGTGCCGGCTGCCACGGCGAGCCTGGAGATCCGTTCCAGCTCATCCAGGGAATCGGCGATGATCCGCCCGATCCCGGCGTCCAGGGCGCGCTGGATCTCGGCGTCGGACTTGTTGTTCCCGTGCAGGCCTATCTTCTCCGGCGGGACCCCGCCGGCCAGGGCGAGGGCGAGCTCGCCGCCGGAGGCAGTGTCCACGCAGAGGCCCTCCTGCACGGCCCAGCCAGCCACATGGGTGCTCAGGAAGGCCTTGCCGGCGTAGAACACATCCACCTCAGCCTCTGGGGCGAAGGCGGCACTGAAAGCCTCGCGGAAGCTGCGGGCTCGGGCGCGGAAGTCCGCCTCGGAGAGCACATAGAGCGGAGTGCCGTGCTGGGCGGCGAGGGTCTCCACGTCGACTCCGCCGATGACCAGGCGGCCCTCGGCGTCGCGGTGCGCGTCGGCCGGAAGCAGCGCGGCCTCGAGGTCATCGGTGTCCCGGCGGGCGGTCAGCCACGACGGAGCCAGCGGGTGCGCGCGCGGGGCGGAGCCATGCTGCGCAGACCCGTCCTGCACGGAGGCCTCCAGGGTGGGGCTCTCCGCGGTGGAGTTCTCCGAGGAGGGGCGGGACGTGGGTGAGCCGGGAGTCGTGATGAGGGTTCACATCCTTTCGGGTGCGGTGACGCCGAGCAGCGCCAGTCCGTTGCGCAACACCTGGGCGGTGGCGTCGTTGAGCCAGAGCCGGGTGCGGTTGAGGTCGGTGACCGGGTCCTGGACGCCGTCGGGGCTGACGCTGGGCGCCATCCGACAGACGGCGTACCAGCCGTGGTAGGCGCTGGCCAGGGATTCCAGGTAGCGCGCCACCCGGTGAGGTTCGCGCAGCTCGGCGGCCGAGGAGACCACGGAGGTGAAGCGCCCCAGCTGGGAGAGCAGCTCCTCCTCGGTCTCATGGGTCAGCAGGCTTGCGTCGAAGCCCTCGCGGTCGACCCCGGCGGCCTCGGCGTTGCGGGCGGCGTTGCGGGACCGGGCGTGGGCGTACTGGACGTAGAAGACCGGGTTGTCATTGGTCCGCGACTGCAGCAGCTCCGGGTCCACGTCGATCGGTGAATTGGCAGGGAACCGGGCCAGGGTATAGCGCAGCGCATCGGTGCCGAGCCATTCGATGAGGTCGGTGAGCGCGATGATGTTGCCGGCCCGCTTGGAGAGCTTCGCTCCGCGGATGGACATCAGCTGCCCGATGAGCACCTCGATGTTGCGCTGCGGATCGTCCCCGGCGCAGGCGGCGATGGCCTTGAGCCGGGAGACGTAGCCGTGGTGGTCCGCGCCGAGCAGGTAGATCTTCTCGGTGAAGCCGCGCTCGCGCTTGGAGAGGTAGTAGGCGGCGTCGGCGGCGAAGTAGGTGGGCTCGCCGTCGGCCTTGAACAGCACCCGGTCCTTGTCGTCGCCGAAGTCGGTGGTGCGCAGCCAGACGGCGCCGTCGCGGTCCTCGATGTGGCCCTGCTCGCGCAGGGTCTCCACGGCGGCGGCAACCTTGCCCTCGGCGTGCAGCGCCTGCTCGGAGTAGAACACGTCGAAGTGCACGCCGAAAGCGGTCAGCGTGTCCTTGATCTGGCCCATCTGCGCCTGGTAGCCCAGTTCGCGCACGATCGGCAGCGCCTCCTCGCGGGGCATGTCCTTGACGTCCGGGCGGGCGGCCAGGATCTCCTCGGCCAGCTCGATGACGTAGTCGCCGGGGTAACCGCCCTCGGGGACGTCTTCGCCGTGGATCCGGGAGAGCACCGAATGGCCGAAGACGTTCATCTGGTTGCCGGCGTCGTTGACGTAGTACTCGTTGGCGACCGTGGCGCCGGAGGCGCGCAGCAGCCTGCCGATCGCGTCACCGAGGGCGGCCCACCGGGTGTGTCCGATGTGCAGCGGCCCGGTCGGATTCGCGGAGACGAACTCGACGTTGACGCTGCGCCCAGCAAGCGCGGTGTTGTGCCCGAAGGTGTCTCCGGCTTCGACGATGGTGCGGGCCAGCTCGCCGGCCGCGGCGGAGTCCACGGTGATGTTGATGAACCCTGGGCCGGCGATCTCGATGCGCTCCACGCCGGGGGCCTGCTGAAGCCGGGCGCCGAGAACCTCGGCGAAGGCACGCGGGGGCATCCCGGCCTTCTTGGCCAGCTGCAGGGCGATGGTGGTGGCCCAGTCGCCGTGCTCGCGATTCTTGGGGCGCTCGATGACGACGTTCTCGGGGAGATCGACGGTGAGCTCACCGGCTTCGACAGCTTCGGCGAGCGCGCTCTTGACAACGGTGGAGAGTTCTTCGGGAGTCACCGGAACAGTCTACGGGGTTCGCCCCGGGAGCCGGGTCTCGACTTGGATGCGCCTTGAGGCCGATCGCTGGGCCGGATCAGCCCAGCAGTCCGAGCACGCCGGTGACGCTGAGATAGACGCCGAGTCCGGCAAGGGTCAGGCCGCTGCCCATCTCAAGCCGACCGGTGACGACCGGGTTGGAGAGCCAGGTGTTCGCCGCGTCGACGAGCAGGACGACGCCGATCAGGTAGAGCCACATGCTGGCGGCCACCGTGCCGCCGAGCACGCCGATCGCGAAGGCCGGGGATGCGCCGACCGGCGTGAACTGCGGGAACAGTGCCAGGAAGAACAGGCCGACCTTCGGGTTGGTCATGCAGCTGGCCAGCCCGATCAGGAAGGTGCCGCGGAAACTGGTGATGGTGCGGCGCGGCCGCCGCCCCGCGGACCGTTGTGGATCGGCCCCCGATCCGCGAGCGCCCTCGCCCTGCGCCGGATCAGCTCCGTGCGCACCTGCCGGAGCCGCGGCCGCAGCAGGCGGCTGGGGATCATAGGGACCACCGACCAGCGCGGGAACCCCAACCTCGGCGCGGGTCAGCCGGTGGGCCCTCAAGGTGATCCGCGCGCTGCGCACCGCGCGGGCGCCGAGGAAGATCACGTAGAGCCCGCCGATCAGGCTGAGCAGCTCATATGCCACCGGTGAGGCTTGGAACAGGGCCGCCAGGCCGGTGGCGGCCAGTGCCGCCCAGATCAGCGCCGCCACGGAGGAGCCCGTCGCGGCGCCGAGGCCGGCCCGGCGCGAGAGCAGCGCATTGCGCAGAGACAGCATCGTGTCCTGTCCCGGGGTGATGGCCAGGACGGCGGAGACGGCGAGCAGACCGAGGTAGCTGGAAAGTGTCACAACACCATCCTGGAACACCGCATCGATCAGAACAAGCAGATAAAAGCATAGGACTGTTCGGCATCGACGAATCGTTAGATACTGGTGCCATGTTGAATCCACACAGGCTGCGCGTGCTGCAATCGGTGATCGCCACCGGCTCGATCCAGGGCGCCGCGCGCAGCCTGCACTACTCCCCCGCCACGGTGAGTCAACATATGAGCATCCTCGCGCAGGAGACCGGGCTGAAGCTCTTCGAGCGCAGCGGTAGAGGACTGATGCCGACCTCCTCAGCCCTGGCCCTGGCGCAGGGGAGCACCGCCGTGCTGCAGGCGTTCGATGAGCTGGACCGCCTGGTGGAGGGTCTGCGCCGGGGGCGGTCCAGCCACCTGACACTGGCCAGCTTCACCTCCGCCGCGAAGGAATGGCTCCCTCAGGTGGTGGCCACCCTGCGCGCCAGGGACCCGGAGCTGACCGTGCAGATCAGTCTCAACGAGCCCTACGCGGAGAAGACCGGGCACCCGGTGGACATCGACATCCGCAATGAATCCCCGCTGGAGCCCGAAGAGCACTTCAAGGGCTACCTGCGTCACCTGTTGCGGCACGAGGACTTCGCCGTCGTCCTGCCTGCGGGCCACCCGCTGGCGGACTCGGAGACCGTGGAGGTCCACGAGCTCAGTGATCAGATGTGGGTGGACCATGACATCAAGGACAGCCCCAACGGGCGGATGATCCGCACCGCCGCTCAGGCTGCAGGGTTCGTGCCCCAGTTCGCCGCCAGGCTGGATGACCACAATGCCGCCCTCTCCCTCGTGGCCGCCGGACTGGGGATCACTGTGCTCCCCCATCTCGCGCTGCGCGATCTTCCGCGCGGAACCGTGGTGCGGGCACTGCGCAATCCCACTGTGCAGCGCCGGATCGTGGCTCACGTGAGACAGGACCGCGCAGGTGAGGAGCTGGTCGCCGCAGCGCTGCAGGTGCTGCGCGAGGAATCGGAGAAATCACTCGGCGCAGGACCCTTGACCTGAGCATCGGCCAGTCCTAATCTACAACCAAATGGTTATGCGTTCTGAGTCTTCAACGCCCCCCGGCGACGCCCAGGTGGACCGGATCTTCCGGGCCCTGGCAGACGCCACTCGCAGGGACATCGTCCGTCGCACCCTCGGCGAGGAGGCATCCGTCTCCGCGCTGGCCGCGCTCTACGAGATGTCCTTCGCTGCCGTGCAGAAGCACATCAGCGTCCTGGAAAGCGCAGATCTGGTGACCAAGCGCCAGCAGGGGCGCGAACGCCTGGTCCGCGGCAACCCCCACACCATCCGTGAAGCCCAGGCACTGCTCGATGACTATGCGCTCATCTGGCAGGGCCGGATCTCCCGCCTCGACGCCGTGCTGGCGGAGACACCCACCGAAGACAGCAGCAAGAAGCACTGACAGCAGAAAGGCTCGTCATGCCTATCACCTCGATCACCAAGGACACCGATGCGTTGACCATGACCGTGGTCGCAGACTTCCCCGTGCCGGTCCAGCGACTCTGGGACGCGCACGCCGACCCCCGCCAGCTCGAGAGGTTCTGGGGACCTGCCGAGTGGCCGGCCACCTTCACCCGCCACGACTTCCACGCCGGGGGGCGTTCGCACTACTGGATGACCGGGCCCGACGGCACCCGGGCCGCCGGCTGCTGGGAGTACCTCGCAATGGATCCCGGGCGCTCCTTCGAGGTCACCGACGGCTTCGCCGATGAGTTCGGCACCCCGGATCCTGAGATGCCGGTGATGCGCCTGAGACTGGTCTTCGAGGAGACCCCCCAGGGCTCCAGGCTCACCTCGAAGACCTGGTTCAACTCCGCTGCGGATTATCAGCAGCTGCTCGAGATGGGCATGGAGGAGGGCCTGACCTCGGCCATGGGGCAGATGGACGCGGTCCTTCAGGACCTGACCTCCTACGCCGCCGGCAGCGGCGTCCATACCCAGGTGCTCACCGACACCAAGGTGCGCATCAGCCGGGTCATCCGCGGCACCCCGGCGCAGGTCCGGCAGGCACACCGCGATCCCGATCTGCTGCGCCGCTGGCTGCTCGGACCCGACGGCTGGCGGATGTCGGACTGCCAGGTCGCGACCAAGGTGGGAGACAGATACCGTTTCGCCTGGGAGAAGGAGGAGGACGGCTCCGACGGATTCGCGCTCTACGGTGAGCTCCTCGAGCTGGATGAGCCCTACCGCGAGGTCACCACCGAATCCATGGAGGGCGTCCCCGGGGAACCCAACGTCAATGAACAGACGCTGACGCCGATCGAGGGCGGCACGCTGCTCACTCTGATCGTCACCTATCCCAGCGTGGAGGTCCGGGACATGGTGCTCGGGACCGGCATGACCGACGGGATGGAGACCAGCTATGCACGCCTGGAGGAGGTGCTTCGGGCCTCCGCTCGGGCCTGACCCGCAGTCCACACAGAGCATCCCCGAGAAGGAAGGCCCCCCGATCCATGCCGTCACCGTTCACCATCACCCTGCCGATCGCCGACCGAGGCCGCTCTCACCGGTTCTACCGGGAGGGTCTAGGTCTCGACCCTGTGGGGCAGGTGGCACAGGACGGCCTGCCCGAACCGCTGCAGTTTCGGCTGTTCGGGGAGGCCTACCTCTGCCTGGTCCCCACGGAGGGACTCGGCTGGGTCCTCGGTGACCGCGAGCTCTCCCCCGCCGGGCTCAGCGAATGCCTGCTGGGAATGGCGCTCACCGACGCCGAGCAGGTCAGCGCGATGACCGACCGCCTCCTGGCAGCCGGGGGCACGCTGCTGACCGCGCCCACCCAGCAGCCCTGGGGCTTCGAATCGATCGTGGCGGACCCGGATGGTCACGCCTGGCAGCTCTACGTGGGCTGAGCTCGGAGATCAGTCCGCACCCCGCTGCCTATCGTCAGGGTCCCTCTTCTCTTCATCCTCACGGAAGCCGGCCGCGATGGCGATACCGATCACCAGACCAAGACCAACGCCGACACCCATGTTCTGGCACGACCGGCCTGCTCCTCGGCCTATCGACCCAGGGTCTGCTCAGGATCTGACGACGCGCCATCGCGGTCTGCGCCCTCCAGGTCCGCGTATTCTGCGCCGTCACTATCACCCTCGTCGCCTGCTGCGCCGTCGTCCTCCGCCTCGCCGCGGGGCTGACGCACCAGCAGGTAGGTCGCACCGAAGAGCAGGAGCCCGGCGCCGATGGCGGTGGGGATGGCCCACTCCTCGCCGACCAGGTCATCCAAGAACGACCGTGCCGGGGACTCGGGGTCCACGAGTGCCACCACGACGAACGCGGTCACCACGAATGTAGCCAGGATCGTGCCCAGGCGCCGCCACCACCGCGACGCTCCGACGTTCTGCAGCGAGTGACCCGCCTTGGCCACCTGTTTGGCGCGCAGCACCCGCAGCGCACCGACGCTGCGCAGCAGCCGAAGCAGCTGCATCGGGCCGATGCTGAAGACCACACCGACGATGACGAGCACGCTCAGGCCCACGAGCCACCAGTTGCGGAGCAGCCAGTCGATCTTCTTGGGCGAGACCAGGAACAGCACGATGGTCTCGAAGATCAGGACCACGCTGGTGACCCAGAGCCCCACGTGCCCGATCATCTCGAAAGGCTCGTCCAGCAGCGTCAGGAAGACAGCGGGCACCGAGATCACGGCGGCGATGAGCACCGGCCAGGCCAGCCGGTCTTCCCACCGCTCCTCCAGCTCGCGGGCTCGTTCCTCGGATGCTCTGCCGCTGGCGGTCTCGGCAAGCTCGCCGGCTGCGGCCGAGGTACGCCGCCGCTTGGATCTAGGTCCGCGCTCGTCTTCTTCGGCGGGAGGGGATGCGGAAGTCATCGTTCCAGACTAGAGGGGTTCTGAATCTCGCGAGGGAAGCTTCGGTCCGCCGAGGTGCGCCACGGCGTTGGCGTACTTCGCGGTCAGCCGCTCCTGGGTCGCCGAGTCCAGTGCGGCGAGACGCTCCGCAGAGGTGTTGTCCTGGATGTCGGCATGCTTGACCACCAGTGACACCTCGCTGAGCAGGACCCGGGCGTAGTAGTCCTCGGGGGCCTCCGCTTCTCGTCGGGTCAGGTGGTCCACGGGCTCGCTGACGGTGGGACCGAAGGCGGCCCGCAGGTCGGTCAGCGTCACCTCGGTGTCCTCGACGACATCATGCAGCAGCGCGACGGTGCTGTACGGGGGTCCATAGCCATTGGCGCGCACGATCCCGGCCACGCGCCGAGGATGGTCGATGTAGGGATTGCCTGCCTTGTCCACCTGACCGCGGTGGGCTAGCTGGGCGATCAGGTCTGCGGCGGCGTCTTCCGCTGGTCCCGGTGCAGAGGAGTTCTCAATGCTCATAGCAATCGGTGTCCGATCTGTTGGGAGACTGGGGTTCAGAGCAGGATCGGCGGGTGGCAGCAGCGGCGTCCCGCCCGCTTTCCTCCTGACCGTCCTGAGACTCTCATGACCCTCTGACATGCCGGCCGCATGGCCGAGGTGACGGCAGCACCGATCCGCAGGCACGAAAAAGGTCCGCATCCTTGTTGTGACAAGAATGCGGACCTGATTTCTCTCTGTGCCCCCGGCGGGAATCGAACCCACGACTTTTGGTACCGGAAACCAACGCTCTATCCCCTGAGCTACGGAGGCCCGCCAGCTGTGCAATTCGAAGACCTGAGTTCCTCGAGCAACTGACCGATTTAGATTACCAGCATCCCACCGGTTCCACCTAGCCGGTCACCGAGGTGGTGTAGCTCCAGAGCTCTGCGGACATGCCCACGGGCTTCTTCGGCGCCTCACCGGCGGGCGCCTCGCCACCGCTGTGCGACCTCTGGAAGTCCTGGGAGGTGCGCCAGTTCTCGAAGGCCTCCTCGCTGGCCCACCGGGTGATGACCAGCCAGGTGTGGCGGTCATCGGTGGGCTTGAGCAGCTCAAACCCTTCGAAGCCTTCGGTGCCTTCCATGGAGTCGCGGCGCGCGGCGAACCGCTTGCCGAGCTCGTCGCCGGAGTCGGCAGGGACGGTGATGGCGTTGATCTTGATGATGCTCATGGGGTCATCCTGCCAAAGTCCGCGGCATCCGCACCAGGGGCCCGCGTCATCGTCCCGCCGCGTAACCCTGGGCGCCGCGCGCATTGGCGGCGGCGCGCAGCCGCCCGGTCTCAGGGTCCCGCGTGACGCAGGAGAGCCGGCCCAGCGCCCAGTCTCCGGCCGTGGTCACCTGGTGTCCCCGTCGGCGCAGCCCCTCGATGAGCTCGGCACCGAGCCGGTCCTCCACCACGGCCCCGCCGGGCTCCCAGGCGCGCGGCCAGAAGGAGCCGGGCATCGACGTCGTATGCAGGGTGGGTGCGTCGATGGCCTGCTGGGCGGTGTGTCCGCCGATGAGCATGCGCAGCAGCATCGGCAGCTGCCACTGATCCTGCTGGTCCCCACCGGGGGTGCCCAGGGCGATCAGCGGGGCGCCGCCCTTGAGCACGAGCGTGGGCGTGAGCGTGGTGCGCGGACGCCTGCCCGGTTCCAGCCGTGAGGCGGAGCGTTCATCGAGCCAGGTCATCTGCAGCCGGGTGCCCAGGCAGAAGCCGAGCCCCTCGATCACCGGCGAGGACTGGAGCCATCCCCCGGAGGGGGTCGCCGAGACGATGTTGCCCCAGCGGTCCACCACGTCCAGATGGCAGGTATCACCCTTGGTCTCCCCGGACTTGGACACCGTCGGCTCGCCGGCTCCGGCGCCCGTGGCCGCATCGGACACGTGCACCAGCGCCGGCAGCACCTGCTCCTGCCCGGGAACCTCTCCCGGGCGGAACTCAGCAGAGGCGTGCTCGCTGATCAATTCGCGGCGCTGGGCCGCGTAGGCATTTGAGAGCAGATGCTTCAGGTTCACCGGGACATCTCCGTAGTAGGTGTCACGGTCGGCCAGGGCCAGCTTCTGCGCCTCCAGGATCAGGTGGGCGCCGGTCTCGGTGCCGGGATCCAGCTGCTCGTCCGGGTAGCCCTCGAGGATCTTCAGCGCCTGAAGCAGCGCGGGACCCTGGCCCCAGGGGCCGGACTTCGCGATGGTGTATCCGCGGAATTCGATGGACACCGGGTCTTCGTAGCCAGCGCTGTGCGAGGCGAAGTCCTCGGCGGTGATCACCCCGGCGTAATCGCCGCCGTCGGAGTGCCGGTGCGGGGTCTTGACGAACTCCGCCGCCGCCTGGGCGACCCGTCCGGTCTTCCACTCCCCCCGTGCCGCCTCGATCTGCGCGACACGTCCCGAGGCGCCCTCACCGGCGGCGATGAGTTCGCGCAGAACCAGCGCGTATTCGGGGTTGCGGATGATCTGTCCCGGCTCGGGGACCTTTCCCTCGGGCATCCACAGGGCGGCCGAGGTCGGCCAGTGCTCCTGGAAGAGCTCGGCGACGGCGCGGATCGCCCGCACCGCGCCGGGCAGGATCGGATGGCCGTGCTCCGCGTAGCCGATGGCGAAGTCGAGCACCTCGGCGAGATCCCAGGTCCCGTGATCGCGCAGCAGCACCAGCCAGGCGTCGACGGCGGCCGGGACGGCGGCCGCGAGCGCACCGGCGCCGGGGACGTTCTCGAGTCCGAGCGCCCGGTAGTGCTGGATCAGGGCTCCGGCGGGCGCCGGACCCTGGCCCATGAGCACCTGCGGGTTCGAAGGGGCCCCGGCGGTGGCGAAGATCCCGACCATGTCACCGCCTGGACCGTTGAGGTGCGGCTCCACCACGTGCAGCACGAAGGCACCGGCCACCGCCGCGTCGAAGGCGTTGCCGCCCCGTTCCAACACCGCCTGCGAGGAGGCGGTGGCGAGCCAGTGCGTGGAGGCGGTCATTCCGAAGTGGCCCTCCAGCGTGGGCCGGGTGGTGAAGGTCTCGGCGTGGGTGAACGTCATGGGCACTCCTGAGGCGTCGGTGCGAGGATCGAGCAGACATCCATCCGTCGCTTTAGTTGCTTATGCAAACCAGACTACGGGATGGGCGCACTCAGAAGAGCGCCGGCTGACTCGGCGCCGCGGCGGCGGTGGTCAGCGCCCCCTGGTTGGGCACCATCTGGTTGGACGCCGTCTCGCCGGGCACCGGGGAGTCCGGGTCCTTCCGCTCCCGCCACATCAGGTCTGCGGGCTTGTCGAAGCCATGGCGACGCCGGGCGGTGCGCGCGGAGTCGGCCAGCCAGTGCCGGTATTCCTTCGACGCGTAGGAGCCGCCGCCGTAGATCCGGCGATACTTCGCCACCAGGGCGGGATACTCGCGGGCCAGCCACGCCATGAACCACTCGCGGGCGCCGGGGCGAAGGTGCAGCGCACCGGTGGTCACATAGCTGGCGCCGGCCTCGGCAAGTGCGGCATGCAGGGTGTCGATGCGCTCTTCGCCGTCGGTGAGCCAGGGCAGGATGGGCATGGCGAGCACGGAGCAGTCCAGCCCGGCGTCGGTGATGGAGCGGATCAGGTTCAATCGCGCCCGCGGGTCAGGCGTTCCCGGCTCCACCTTCTGCTGCAGCTCCGGGTCCATGACCGCCAGGGAGACTGCGACAGAGACCGACACCTGCTTGGCCGCCTCCTGGAGCAGCGGGAGGTCTCGCTTGAGCAGCGGCCCCTTGGTCAGGATGGAGAACGGCGTCCCGGAATCGGCGAGCGCCCGGATGATTCCGGGCATCAGCTGGTAGCGGCCCTCGGCGCGCTGATACGGATCGGTATTCGTCCCCAGCGCCACGTGCTCGCGCTTCCACGAGGGCCGATTCACCTCGGCGCGGAGCACCTCGGCGACGTTGGTCTTCACGATGATCTGGGTGTCGAAGTCACGGCCAGCGTCAAGGTCGAGGTACTCGTGGGTCTTGCGCGCGAAGCAGTTGTGACTGATCACCCCGTTGGCGATGAAGTCACCGGTGCTGGTCGTGATGTCGATCAGAGCCTCAGTTCGGCCCAGCGCTTCGATGTGGGTGATGCTCAGAGCGTCGCGGGTTTCCACCAGACTTCCCAACAGCGTCGCCTCGACCGCAGTCGCCTCCGGCTCTGTATACAGCTCGGGAGACATGCCAAGGCCGAACCCCATGAGTCGGTTGTTCACCGTCAGAGAGGGGCGTTGCGAGCCACCCTCCGGCCGAGCCACGTACTTCCACCCACGCTCTGTCAGGAACCGATGATCCCCGCTGGCCACGATCTCCGTCCCATCACGGAGCGTGACGCGGAAAGCAGGCTTCTCCGTCCCCCATTTCGCAGACACGTCCGAGCGGACGAATCGGCGGTACTTGCCGTCGAACTTGGTGCCGACGACGGTGTCGCCCACCAGGACGTCGCGCAGCGGCTTCTGACGACCGTCCGCCATGAGGATCAGAGTCTCCGGGCTCAGGCAGTAGACGCACTGGTGGAGACACCCCCGGGTGGGGTTCACGGTCCAGGAGAATGGCATGTTCGATTGGCCCGGGACCTTGTTGAGCGCGGTCTTCGCCGCCACCTCGTGAAAGGTCACTCCTTCGAACTCCGGGGTGCGCACCGAGCGCATGAGCCCCTTGAGCGGGATGAGAGCCGTGCCCTCACTCTCCTGCACTGCCTGTCCCTGCCACCTCATGAAGCTATTCGAACATAGTTTCGAATGGGTGTCGAGATCAGCTCACCAGCAGCAGCACCGAAACCAGCCCGGTCCCCACCGCCAGCACGGTGCCGCCGGCGCCGAGAAGCAGCGCCGGGCCACCCTCACGCAGCAGTCGTCGCAGGTCCACCGAGGCCCCGACGCCGACCATTGCGGTGGTCAGAAGCATCGTGGTCACGTCCGCCGCGAAGTCAAGGGTGGGTGCGGGCAGGTCGGTCACCGAGCGCAGCAGCATCATCGCGAGGAAGCCGAGCACGAAGAGCGGGATCAGCGGCGGCCGCCGCCCCCCGCCCTGATGGTCGGCGGTGATGCGACGACGACGCCCGGCCAGGCTGATCCCGGCCACCACCGGCGCCAGCAGCACCACCCGGGCCAGCTTCACCAGGGTCGCGGTGGCCAGCGCCGCGGCACCGACCACTCCCCCGGCGGCGACCACCTGCCCCACCTCGTGGATGCTGGCGCCGATCCAGACACCGAGCTGTTCCTCACCGAGGCCCAGCAGAGCTCCCAGCGCGGGCAGGGCGAGCAGCGCCAGGGTGCCGTAGAGGGTGACCACGGCAACCGCGGCCGCGGCCGCGGACTGCACCGGGGCGCCGTCGTCGTCCTTGCCGTCACCGCGGTCGATCGCCGCTGCGGCAGCGGCAACCGCCGAGGCGCCGCAGATCGCCGTTCCGGTGGCCAGCAGTGTGGTCATTCCCCGCGGGGCACCCAGCAGCCGCCCCAGACCGAGCATGCCGAAGAAGGTCACCCCGACGGCGAGTACCACGACGGCGAGCACCTGCCAGCCCAGGCCGAGCAGGTCTCCCAGGGCAAGCTGGAGTCCGAGCAGCACGATGCCCGCGCGGAGCAGCGTCTTGGCCGCCCAGCCGAGGCCTCGCTCCGCCCAGGCCGGTACCCAGCCCAGGCTGCGCAGCGCGATCCCGGCCAGCACGGCGATCAGCAGTCCGGAGACCACCGGGATCAGCTCGGCGATCAGCCGATGTGCGGCGATCGCGATGATCAGCGCCAGCGCGATCCCGGGAAGGATCAGCGCGGTCTCGCGCCAGACACGCGCGAGCCTCGAGGTCAGGGCGGTGGTCAGGGCGGAGAGGGGAGGCACCGGATAAGCATAGGACCCTGGCCTAGACTGGGCGGGTGCCGAATCAGCTGAACACCGAGACCCCCTCCGCCGCTCCGCAGGAGAAAGCTCCGCAGGAAAAGGCCCCACAACAGGAGGCCGCCCACCCGCAGGCGAACCGCGAGTCCTTCAGCTTCGAGGTCGAGTCTCGGATCGAGGGGGCGCTGGGCCGCACCGGTACCATCCGCACTCCCCACGGGGACATCAAGACCCCGGCGTTCATCCCGGTGGCCACCAAGGCCACGATCAAGACCGTCCGGCCCGAGGAGATGCTCGAGATAGGCGCCCAGGCGGCCCTGGCCAATGCGTATCACCTGAACCTGCAGCCCGGCACCGACGTGATCGACGCTGCCGGCGGACTGGGCAAGTTCATGAACTGGCCGCTGCCCACCTTCACCGACTCCGGCGGGTTCCAGGTGATGAGCCTGGGCGCGGGATTCAAGAAGGTCATCACCATGGACTCCTCGGTGGTCCCCGACGACGCGGCCGTCGCCCCAAAGAAGGTCCGCCTGGCACTGGTGGACGACGACGGCGTCACGTTCAAGTCCCATATCGACGGCTCCACCCACCGATTCACCCCTGAGATCTCGATGCGGCTGCAGCACGAGATCGGGGCGGACATCATCTTCGCCTTCGACGAGCTGACCACGCTGTTCAACACCCGCGAGTACCAGGAGACTTCCCTGGAGCGCACCCGGTTGTGGGCCGAGCGCTGCCTCTCGGCGCACGGCCGCCTCACCGCCGAACGCAGCCACCGTCCCTACCAGGCGCTCTTCGGGGTGCTGCAGGGGGCCCAGTATGAGGATCTGCGCCGCAAGGCCGCGAAGGATCTCGGCGCCATGGAGATCGAGGGGCAGAGCTTCGACGGCTTCGGGATCGGCGGGGCCCTGGACAAGGAGAACCTCGGGACCATCGTGGGCTGGATGGCCGAGGAGCTCCCGGAGAACAAGCCACGCCACCTGCTGGGCATCTCTGAGCCCGAGGACTTCTTCACCGCGATCGAGAACGGCGCAGATACCTTCGACTGCGTCTCGCCCTCCCGAGTGGCGCGCACCGGTCGGGTGTATCATCCCGACGGTCGCTACAACATTCCGCAGGCCCGCTTCAAACGGGACTTCTCCCCCATCGATGCCGAGTGCAGCTGCTACACCTGCGCGAACTACACCCGGGCCTACCTGCATCACCTGTTCAAGGCCAAGGAGATGCTCTACAACACGCTGTGCACGATCCACAACGAGCACTACACCATCAAGATGGTCGACGACATCCGGGCCAGCATCGAACAGGGCCGGTTCTACGAGTTCTGCGATGCCACCCTGGGGCGCTATCAGGCCGGGGCCACGCCGTAGGCCGGCGGACCCCGAGTCAGACTTGGCACCCTGCCGGACAGGTCAGCTCCCTGGCCTGACTGAGAGCTGAGGACGAGTCACTCATCCCTGCTCAGCGCGTCATGCGACCCTCGGCCTGAAGTTGCGCAATCGAACCACTTGAGGTGCACTGAGTCACAGCTCTTTGGCCTGCAGAACCTTTCGGCCAACGCCTCAGCACCGTCAGGATCGATCTAGGCAGGACCATTTGCGCCAACCCCCACCCGCGAGCGGTCACGCTCCACCCCTTGACCGCCACGCCTCCTGGGCGGCCCCGGAACGCCGTTATCGACCCGAGATCCACGGTCTGCGCGGCTTCGCGATCCTCGGAGTCGTGCTCTTCCACCTCTTCGGCGCGGGCAGAGTCTCCGGCGGCATCGACATCTTCTTGGCGATCTCCGGGTTCCTCTTCACCGCCATGCTGTTGCGCGAAGCAGTCGAGAGCGGCGGCACGATCCGCGTGGGCAGGTACCTGGCACGGCTCGCGAGACGGCTGCTTCCGGCGGCGGCGCTGGTCATCCTGGTCACCACACTGGCCGGGCTGCTCCTGTTCCCAGAGACCCGGCATGCTCAGCTTCTATCCGAGGCCCGGGCCTCCCTGCTCTACTTCGAGAACCTCGAGCTGATCCGCTCGCAGCTGAGCTACGGGGCCGCCGGTCCAGAGACGAGCCCTTTCCAGCACTTCTGGTCGCTCTCCGTGCAGGGCCAGTTCTACCTTCTCTGGCCCCTGGTGGCGCTGACAGCAGTGCTCCTGGCCAAACGGGCTGGACGCAGCCCGATCCTGGTCATGGGGGTGATGACCGGCCTCATCGTCGTGGTCTCGTTCGGCTACGCCGTCTACATGGGCGGGGTCAGTCAGGACGAGGCGTATCTGATGACGCGGACCCGCTTCTGGGAACTCGGCTTCGGTGGGCTGCTGGCGCTGCTGGGCTCCACACTGACGCTGCCGCGCCGCTGGCGCCGACCGGCCGGCTGGGCCGGCGTCGCCCTCATCATCACCACCGGATTCCTGCTCGACGGTGCGGCGCTGTTCCCCGGCCCGTGGGCGTTGTGGCCACTGCTGGGCATGGCACTTGTCCTGGCCGCCGCCGGTCCCGGGGGTGGTGCGAAGGACCCCGTCGCGACGGCGACCCGAGTGCTCTCGGCGCACCTCTTCACCTGGGTCGGCGATCGCGCCTACGCCCTCTACCTCTGGCATTGGCCGCTGTTGATCTTCTACCTCGAGATCAGGGAGCGCCCTGGACTGGGGGTCGGTGGTGCGATGATCGTCCTGGCCGCGTCTCTGGTGCTGGCGGTGCTGACCCACCGGTGGGTGGAGCGCCCGGTGACCCGCGTCTCCGCCCGCATCTCCCTGCGAGTGCCCCTGGCGATGGCGGCGACGGTGCTGCTGATCGGCGGCTCCGCGAGCAGCTACGCCATCCACCAGATCGATCTCCAGCGCAGCGGGGCCCCGTCCCTGGCGGAGCTTGATCATCAGGACTATCCGGGGGCACTGGCCACGCTGGCCGACACCGATGCCCCGAAGAACGTGGACTTCGTCCCCGATCTGCAGACCCTGGCGCAGAGCCGGCCGGACTACTACGACTGGGGATGCCGACAGGAGATCGGTGACGGGCCGGGCCGCGGCGAGGTTCTGGTGTGCGTAGACCCGGACAGACCCGCTGACCCGGACCTGACCGTGATGATCACCGGAGGCTCACACGCGGGGCAGTGGCACCACGCCTGGAGGATGCTGGCGGCGCAGAACAACTGGGAGCTGCTGATCGCCGATAAGTCGGCCTGCATCTTCACGGAGGCCTCGGACCCCGAGAATAACCAGTGCCACGAATGGAACCTCAACCTGCTCGACGTGGTCTCCGAGCGCGAACCGGACCTGGTGTTCACCGCCGGCACCCGGGTGCCCAACGACGGCAGCCCGGAGAACATCCAGCCAGGGGCCCCGCAGAAGTGGCAGCAGATCATGGACCGCGGCTCCGAGGTGCTGCTGATGCGCGGGACCCCGCGGCGCGAGGACTCGGTGGCTGACTGTCTCGCCCAGGACGGGGACGCCGAGGCCTGCGGGATGGACCCGATCAGCTACCGGGACACCAACCCGCTCACCACACCCGACCTGCCCGAGGGCTTGTTCACCGTGGACATGACCGAGCACCTGTGTTTCGAGCAGATCTGCCCGGCGGTGATCGGCAATATCGCGGTGTACTACGACCAGAGTCACCTTTCGAACCACTACGTGGAATCCATGGCGCCGTTGCTGGAGGCGAAGCTCCGCGAGGCGATGCCACACCTGTTCTGAGCTGGCCGGGTTCTGTTCTGAGCGGGCTCGGTTCTGCTCAGAGCCGGCCCAGTCGAGGCTGGCCGGGTCAGAGCTGAGCCAGCAGCTCCCGCCAGACCGCCTTCCAGCGTTCGACCTCCTCGGGAGAGCCCAGCTTGGTGTGACCGACCCCCACCGAGGACTTCGTCAGAGACTTCTGCGAGATCGTCACCGCGACCCGGGAGCCGTCGACCAGCCCGGCGCGCCAGTATCGCCAGCGCTCCGTCGCTGAGGTGCCGGGTTCGCCCTGGACCGTGACGCCGCCGAAGGAGTCACGTCCGTGGACCAGGCCGATCCAGGCCTGCAGCGCGGCATCCATGTCTCCTGGATAGGTCTTGGAGACCGAGGCCTGGAACTCACCGGCCCGGGACTCCCCCGGCCGGCGCAGCGCATGGTGCTGTTCGTAGGCGACCGCCACGCTCTGGGCCCACCAGCCACGATTCTCCACGTCCTCGGGCATATGGTCATAGACGATCCCGGCGATCTCGCGGTGCGGCAGGGCCGCAGCTCCGGCGTCGTCGAGGGCGGTGACCCACTGCGCCCAAGCGCGTCGGGTGGTGCGTTCGATGGCTGCGGTGCTGTGACTCCTGACCATGGAATCGAGCCTACGCCGCTGGTGCGGGCCTGCCAGCCCCTGGCCGCCGTGGAACCTCCCCCGGCGGCTCAGGCGCCTCGACCTCAGGCCTCAGCCGGCGTCGATCGCGTTGACCGGCATATGAGGGAAGTACTCCCAGAGCTCGCGGAGTCTGCGGAACTGCAGGTCTTCATCGAGGCCTGCAAGCACGGTGACCACCGCAGGCCGCGCTCCCGACGCGGTGGCGGCTTGGACGAGATCCCTGGGGACGGTGGGTTGAGCAGTGAGCGTGAATGCGGTCTTGACAGCTTCGACGACTTCTACTCGGGTGACAGCGTGCATGGTGTTCCTTCCAAGAGGGTTCTGCATGGGGTGCCCGCAGCCCTCGGCGATCGGTCACATCCGTGCGGAGACCGATGCGTTGATGCTTCCCGGAGGATCCGGGAGCAGGTTTGGATGGTCGCGCTGAACGGTGCGCAACCTCCACGGGTCTCTGAACAACGCCACAGGAGTGCCGTCGCTGCGGTAGAGGACTTCGCAGTCCTGGCGACCGTTGAGGATCTCGGCGGCCGCGGCGTCGATGTCGCGGGCGACCGAATAGTCCAGCGCGTCGAAGGACACCGAGGCGCCGAAGTCGGATTCCATCCGGGCCGAGACGACCTCGAACTGCATCGGGCCCACGGCGCCCAGCACCGGGCGCTGCTGGCCGCGGCGCTCGGAGTAGAACACCTGGATGACGCCCTCGCGGTCCAGCTGCTCGACGCCCTTGCGGAACTGCTTGTGCTTGGAAGCGTCCCCGGTCTTGCCCACCCGGAAGTGCTCCGGGGCGAAGGGCTTGAACGGCGGGAACATCACGGACTGACCGGCGAAGAGCGTGTCCCCGGGACGCAGCGTGGAGGCGTTGACCAGGCCGACGACGTCGCCGGGCCAGGCGGTGTCCACGGTGGTGCGGTCGCGGCCGAAGACCTGCTGGGAGTACTTGGTCGGGAAGGGCTTCCCGGACTGGGCGTGGGTGGCGACCATGCCGCGTTCGAAGACCCCGGAGCAGATGCGCATGAACGCGATCCGGTCGCGGTGAGCCTTGTCCATGCCGGTCTGCACCTTGAAGACATAGCCGCTGAAGTCAGAGGTCAGCTCGTGGGGGGCACCTTCGGCGTCCGGGCGGGCCTGCGGCGGTGGTCCCTGCTCCATGATGAACTGCAGCAGCTCTTCGACGCCGATGTTCTGCACGGCGGAGGCGAAGAACAGCGGGGTGGCCTCCTGGGCGAGGAAGGCCTCGCGGTCGTAGAACGCGTCGTCGAGCTCCAGCAGCGAGGACTCCTCCACCGCGGTCTGGAACTCGACCGGGTACTCGGCCTCGGCGATCTCGGCGGAGAGCTTCTCGGCGAGGACCTTCTTCGCACCGCCGGGGGCGCGGGTGTAGCGGTTCATGGTCATCTCATCGGGGTGCAGCAGCCCGAGCATGTGCCCGGAGTCGCCCACGGGCCAGTTGCGCGGCATCGAGCGCATCCCGGTGCGGGTGAGGATCTCATCGACCAGCTCCAGGGCGTCCTGGCCCGGGCGGTCCCATTTGTTGATCACGGTGATCACCGGCAGACCGCGAGCCTTGCAGACCTCGAAGAGCTTCATGGTCTGGGCTTCCATGCCCTTGGCCGCGTCGATGAGCATGATCACCGCGTCCACGGCCGCCAGCACGCGGAAGGTGTCCTCGGAGAAGTCGGCGTGCCCGGGGGTGTCCACCAGGTTCACGATCGCGTCCCCGACGGTGAACTGCAGCACCGCGGAGCTCACCGAGATACCCCGGGCCTTCTCCATCTCCATCCAGTCCGAGACGGTGCCGCGGCGACCGGCTTTGCCATGGATCGCGCCCGCCTCGGTGATGGCATTGGAGTGAAGCAGCAGGGCCTCACTCAATGTGGACTTGCCCGCATCGGGATGCGAGATCACCGCGATGGTGCGGCGAGACAAGGCCTCCTCCAGGATCTGCTTGGTATCTGCTTCCTTCACGCCTCTGACTCTACGCTTCCGCGGGTAGAGAGTTGAATTCCGGGCAGGCCGTGAGTGCACCGTCACAGCCCGGCGGCAATTTGTCGCATCGCTATGCCATGTCCCATCGCTATGGACGGAAATAGCGGTGGGACATGGCATAGCGATGCGACAGATCGAGGCTGGCGAGCCGATCCGAGCGCATGGCTGGAGCGCGGTCATCGAGATGGAACGAAGCAGCTGACCGGAACTGGGACTGCTAGGCGAACGCCGCCTTGACCGATTCCGCGATCTTTTCGTACACCGGCTCCACGACCTCGCGCCCGGCACCGCCCATGTTGAACGCGTGGCCCACCCCGTGGAGATCGAGATGGTCGATCAAGGCGTCCTCCGCGCGCAGCCGCTGCGCGTATCTGGCGGCCTCGTCGCGAAGGACGTCGTGCTCTGCTGAGATCACGAGTGCCGGTGCAATGCCCGCCAGTGGCGCGGTGTCCTTGACCCCGGCCGGGGACGCGAGCCGATCGGCTCGCAGCCTGACATCGGGGCAGTAGGCGGAGTTGAACACCGGTCCCATCCGCACCAGAAACTTCTCTTGGCCCGGTGACCATTTCCGCGCTGCCGGGATGCTGAGGTCCAGAGCCGGGTACATCAAGACCTGCAACAAGACCTCCGGGCGTCCTCCCTCTTCGAAGGCCAGCCGGGCCGCCGCCGCGGCCAGGGCGCCGCCCGCAGACTGACCTCCGAGGGCGAGCTTGCTTCCGTCCCAGGGCCGTTCCGGTGAGGCCACCCAGGTGGCGACGTCGTACACCTGTTCCACCGGGCCGGGGAACCGCGACTGTGGCGCGGGGATGTAGTCGAGGTTGATCACCGTGACGCCTGCGTGGAAGGCCATGAAACGGCACAGGGCGTCATCCTGCTCGGGGTGGCGAATCACGAAGCCGCCGCCGTGCAGGTTCAGGTAGACCCCGCGCCCGGCTGCGCCGGACGGTGGGGAGTATTGGATCGCGCGCAGCGTCCCATGCCTGGTGGGGACGGCGATCTCCTCGGTGGTGGCGGGGAGATCGGCGAAGGCGACCTCTGGTGGCAGCCGTGAACCGCGGGGAGCTCGCTGCAGCAACTTGGCCACGCCGTCGGCGAGCCATCCTGGTAACACCATGTGCAGTCTCTCCTTTGACAGGTCTCCGCCTATTCTTGCCCTTATGCCCGTCCCTCCGCACACCGCCCGGCTCAGGTTCCGGGTCATGACCGACGCTGACCTCGATGGTATGGCCGCGCTGCTCGGCGACCCCGTGGTGATGCACTACTACGCCGCGCCGAAATCACGGGCGGAGGCTGCACAGTGGATCGAGCGGAACAAGCGCCGCTGCGCGGAGCACGGTTACGGCCTCTGGATCATCGAGACGCTCGACGGTGAGTTCCTCGGCGATTGTGGGCTGACCTGGCAGTCCGTGAACGGGACGCCCAAGCTCGAGGTCGGTTTCCGGGTGCGGGAGCAGCGGCAGAACCGTGGCTACGCTACCGAGGCCGCGATCGCCTGCCTGGAGTTCGCCCGCGAGCACACCGAGGAGACCGACCTGGTGGCGATCCTGCACCCGGAGAATCGCGCCTCGGAGCGAGTCGCCCAGAAGCTCGGCATGCACCGGGTGGCGGACGACCTCGCCGGGCCCATTCCTGTGCGCGCCGTGTACAGCATGCATCTATGAACGGGTAGCCGAGAGCGGCGCGGATGTCCTCCCCGAGCGCGTCGGGGCAGCGCTGGCCAAGTCAGGTGCTTGCTAGTCTGAGCTCATGCCAAGTCCTCGTTCTGCCCTCGTGGGCGCTGCCCTGTTGTTCTCGCTCACGGCCTGTGCCACCGGGGCACCGGAGGAAGACAACTTCCCCACCCTCAAGTTCAACGAGTCCTTGACCGCCGATGTCACGGCGGCGCAGCTGGAGGAATGGACGGTGCAGGACCAGCTGCCCGTGGCGCCGGCCCATGGCGGCGCCTTCGAGACGATGACCAACGCCCTGCGTGCCGCCGATCCGGCGCCGGATGTGGTCATCTTCGGCGACTCCATGACTCAGCAGGGCCTCGATCCCACCGAACTGGGACATCTGCTCTCTGACGCGACCGGCGACGAGGTCTCCGTGTTCAACGGTGCGAGCAGCCGGGCTCGTTGGGGCATGAACCTGCTGCTCGCTCAATACGTGGTCAGTCTCGAGGATCCCCCCTCGGTGGCGCTGATGGGCATCTCGACCCGGGCGGCCGAGCGGGACGATTTCTACACCACAGAGGGCGCGAAGTCGCCGTTCTCATCGATGGTGGAGGGATGCGACCGGCCCCACAGCGACTCCTGGGGCGACGCCGACGTCGCGAGGTGCGAGCGCGATCACGCTGACCCGTTGTTCCGGTTCCGCGCCGGCGGGGACCAGATCGCGCGGGCCCAGGACGGTGAGTCCGCGCAGACCAGCCTGCGGATCAAAGAGGGAAGCCGGCTTCGATCCGACGGCTTCATGATCCACCCTGGCGTCAGCGCCGCAGAGGCCCAGGAGATCAGCGATACCCGGATGGAGAGAGGTTTCCCTGGGTTCCCAACGGTGCATGATGAAGCGGTCGCCGACTTCGGACGCGCCACGGAGCTGCTGCGCAGTCATGGCGTGACGGTCCTCGCCTTCGAGATTCCGTACACCCCGGTCCACCAGGCGAATCTGGAGGAGGCAGGACGAGACTATGACGCCCGCCGGCAGGATGCTGCCCAGGCCCTGACCGCCCCGCACGACGTTCAGCTGATCCCCGTGGATGAGTTCGGCGACTGGTGGGGGGACGGCGACAGCCGGGACGCCATACATCTCGCACCTCAGGGCGCGACCAAGTTCGCGCGCCAGCTCACTGAGACCCCGGGGTTCCTCGAAGAGGTTGAAGCGGGACTGGCTGACTGAAGGATCAGTGCGCAGGGCGGACCTAGCTGAGCGGCTCTGGAGACTCTCCAGGCGCGGCTGAGGCTCGCTGTGTGCGCTCCGCCGTCCAGCGCGAGAGCAGCACCGTCACGACCATCGCGATCCCGATGACTACCGCCCAGCGGAGAAGCATCGGCACATCGGTGGAGAGATCCATCGCGATATTCACCGCAAGGGCCACGGCCGCGCTGCAGGCGACCACCACGTATTGACGCATGAGCGCAATCGTTCCAGCCCCTGGCGGCGCTGTCGAGAGCCGAGACGAACCTGTCAGCAGACAACGAGGCCCCTTCAGGTTGACGTGACCATATGAGCTGCACCATAGTGTCACTGTCACCTTAAGGAGGCCGCACCATGGCCGCGCCGTCGAACCTGCAGACCGAGCTCGCCGTGAGCACTGTGGTCTTCGCGCTGCGCCCGCACCCGGAGACCGGGGAGCTCACGCTCTGGCTGCCGTTGGTGCGCCGTATTCGTGAACCTTTCCTCGGCCAGTGGGCGCTCCCCGGCGGCCCCCTGGAACCCGAGCAGGACCTGGTCAGCTCGGCCCGGGCCACCCTGCTGGAGACCACCGGGCTGGCCCCACGGCACCTGGAACAGCTCTACGCCTTTGGCAATGTCGACCGCTCCCCCGCCAGCACCCGGGTGGTCTCCAACGTCTACTGGGCCCTGGTGCGCCAGGACGAGGACACCGACGCCGTGGAGGGCGAGAACCTGGAATGGTTCCCCGCCGATGACATCGCCGAGGAGGCCGGGGTGCTGGCCTTCGACCACGGCGTGATCCTGGCCTACGCGCTGGACCGGCTGCGCGCGAAGGTCGCCTACTCCCCCATCGCCCACGCCTTCCTGCCCGAGAAGTTCCCGCTCGCCGAGCTGCGCCGGGTCTATGAGGCGATCCTGAACCGGGCGCTGGATCCGTCAAACTTCCGCCGCCAGATCCTCGCGCAGGACACCGTGGAAGACACCGGCGAGCGCATGACCGGCACCGCGCACCGCCCGCCGCGGCTCTACCGTTCCAACCCCCACCGCACCCGCTACACCCTCACCATCCAGGAGACACCATGACCGCCTCGGTCCATGACCTGATCAGCCTGACCCCGAAGGACAGCTGCAACACCAAGCTGGCCGCCGGGCCCTGGGACTTCGACAACGTGCCGGGCTATGGGCCCGGCTCCTCACAGGCCGACCGGCTCCCGGACCCGGTCTCGCGTCCCGGGCAGCTGCCCGAGCGCTACCAGCTGATGCCGGAGCCCGAGCTGCATGAGCGGATCCTCGCCGCGAAGGCGACGCTGGGTGAGGAGCTGGTCATCCTGGGCCACTTCTACCAGCGCGACGAGGTGGTCCAGCACGCCGATTTCGTCGGGGACTCCTTCCAGCTGGCCAATGCCGCGCTCAGCAAGCCCGAGGCCAAGACCATCGTCTTCTGCGGGGTCCACTTCATGGCGGAGACCGCCGACATCCTCTCCGCCCCTGAGCAGACGGTGATCCTGCCCAACCTCGCCGCCGGCTGCTCGATGGCCGACATGGCCGATGAGTCCTCGGTGGAGACCGCCTGGGAGGAGATCTGCGAGACCTATGGTGTGGACCCGGAGAACACCACACCCGACGCCGCCGGCAAGGTCCCGATCATCCCGGTGACCTATATGAACTCCTCCGCCGCGCTGAAGGCCTTCTGCGGCCGCCACGGCGGGATCGTCTGCACCTCCTCCAACGCCGCGACCGTCCTGGAATGGGCCTTCGAGCGCGCACACCGAGTGCTGTTCTTCCCGGACCAGCACCTGGGCCGCAACACCGCCAAGGCCATGGGGGTGCCGCTGGAGCAGATGCCGCTGTGGAACCCGCGCAAGGCCCTCGGCGGGAACACCGCGGAGCAGCTGCGCGAGGCCAAGGTGCTGCTCTGGCACGGCTTCTGCTCGGTGCACCGGCGGTTCACCGTGGACCAGATCACCGCGGCCCGCGCCGCGGACCCGAAGGTGAAGATCATCGTGCACCCTGAGTGCCCGATGGAGGTGGTCGACGCCGCCGACGCGGCAGGCTCCACCGACGCGATCCAGAAGTTCATCGCCGCCTCCGCTCCCGGGGACACCATCGGGATCGGCACCGAGATCAACATGGTCAACCGGCTCGCCGCACAGTTCCCGGACCGGACCATCTTCTGCCTGGACCCGGTGATCTGCCCCTGCTCCACCATGTACCGGATCCACCCCGGCTACCTGGCCTGGGTGCTGGAGGAACTGGTCGCCGGACGGGTGAACAATCAGATCAGCGTCGAGCCCGAGGTCTCCGTGCCCGCGAAGA
This sequence comes from Nesterenkonia aurantiaca, assembly GCF_004364585.1. Classification (GTDB taxonomy): domain Bacteria; phylum Actinomycetota; class Actinomycetes; order Actinomycetales; family Micrococcaceae; genus Nesterenkonia; species Nesterenkonia aurantiaca. The sequence continues at coordinate 238,564 of NZ_SOAN01000004.1, forward strand.
TCGCGCTGGACCGGATGCTCGCCGCGAAGCCGAAAGCCTGAAAGGACCCAGTGGACACCCAGCTCTCCACCCGCGAGATCGACGCGGTCATCACCCTGGCCCTGGCCGAAGACCTTCCGTTCGGGGACCTCACCAGCACCGCATTCGTCCCCGCCGACGCCACCGCGCGCGCCGAACTGGTGGCGCGGGAGCCCGGCATCCTGGCGGGCGGCGAGGTCTTCGCCCGCACCTTCGCCGCGCTGGATCCCGCCGTCCTCGTGCGTCTTCAGAACGACGACGGCGCACGGTTCGGCCCTGGGGATGTCCTGGCCACCGTGCAGGGCCCGGCACGGGCGATCTTCGGCGCCGAGCGGGTCGCGTTGAACCTGATCCAGCGTCTCTCCGGGGTGGCCACGCTGACGAGTCAGTATGTGGCGGCCGTCGCCGGCACCGGTGTGCGGGTCACCGATACCCGCAAGACCACGCCGGGGCTGCGCGCGCTGGAGCGCCACGCGGTGCGCTGCGGGGGCGGGCACAACCACCGATTCTCACTCTCCGACGCGGTGATGGCCAAGGACAACCACCTGGCCGTGCTGGGCGACTCCCCCGAGGCGCTGACCGAAGCGATCCTCACCGCCCGCGAGCGCCTGCCGCACACCACCCACATCGAAGTCGAGGTGGATCGGATCGAACAGATCGCCCCGGTGCTCGCCGGCGGGGCCGACACCATCATGTTGGACAACTTCACCCTTGCAGACCTGCACCGCGGAGTGGCGCAGATCAACGGCGCCGCTCTGGTGGAGGCCTCCGGCGGGGTGACGCTGGAGAGCATCGCTGCGATCGCCGGCACCGGAGTGGACCTGATCAGCGTAGGGGCGCTCACCCAGGGCGCCCGTGCCCTGGACCTCGGGCTGGACATGGACGGTCTGATCGTAGGCGGGCCGGGAACCTCGGGCTGATGCTCTACCTCGACGAGTCCGCCGCCTCGCCGGTCAAACGCGAGGTGCTGGAGGCCATGTGGCCGCACCTGACCGGTTATGCAAACCCCTCCAGCGTCCACGAACCAGGGGCCGCCGCGTCCCGAGCGCTGGAGGCCGCGCGCGCCGAGGTCGCCGGGCACCTGAACGCGCGACCGGCCGAGATCATCTTCACCTCCGGCGGTACCGAATCCGACAATGCGGCTATCAAGGGCATCGCGCTCGCCGACCCCCGGGGACGCCATGTGCTGGTCTCCGCGCTGGAGCATCCGGCCGTCAGCGAGTCTGCCGCCTGGCTGGGCCGGTTGGGCTATGAGGTGGAGACAGTTCCGGTGGACGCCGACGGCGTGGTCAGCCCCGCCGCGCTGGCCGCGAGGCTGCGCCCCGAGACGACGCTGGTCTCGGTTCATTACGCGAACAACGAGGTCGGCACAGTCCAAGACGTCGCCGCACTGTCGGCCCTCTGCGCCGAACACCGAGTTCCCTTCCACACCGATGCGGTCCAGGCCGCCGGGACCCTGTCCCTGGACGTGCAAGCTCTCGGGGTCAGTGCGATGAGCCTGGCCGGGCACAAGCTCGGCACACCTAAGGGCACCGGCGTGCTCTACCTGCGCCGTCGGACGCCGTTCGAACCGCTGATCCACGGCGGCGGTCAGCAGCGGGACCTGCGTTCGGGCACCGAGAACGTGGCCGGAGCGGTTGGGATGGCGACGGCGCTGCGACTGGCCGCAGAGACTGACGTGGCGGAGATCGCGCGACGTCGCGATGGGTTCATCGACGAGGTCCTCGCCCGGGTGCCCGGCGCGCAGCTGACCGGGCATCGCACCCGGCGGCTGGCCGGACACGCGTCCTTCGTGCTGCCCGGGCGCAGCGGAGAGTCGGTGCTGCTCGACCTGGAGCGGCAGGGAATCTTCTGCTCCTCCGGCTCGGCCTGCGCCGCGGGCTCCAGTGAGCCGAGCCCCGCTTTGAAGGCCATGGGGTACTCGGAGGAGATCGCCCAGACGGCCGTGCGGTTCAGCTTCGGGGACTCCGTGACCGCCGAGGACCTGGCCCGCGCCGCAGCGGCGCTGCCGGGCTGAAGAGCCCCCCACGCAGGCGTAAGGTGATCAAGGGCCGACCTGCTGTCTCCACCGGCGGGCCTGCCAGATGTTTCCACCACTGACACTTTGATCTCCAGGAGTCACCATGTACGTTCCCGCAGAAGACCGTTACGAGAACGCGGAGTACCGCCGCGTGGGCCGCTCCGGGCTGGTGCTGCCGCCTCTCTCTCTGGGGCTCTGGCACAACTTCGGTGACGACTTCGCCCTGGAGAACCAGCGCGAGATCATCCACCTGGCCTTCGACCATGGGATCACCCACTTCGATCTGGCCAACAACTACGGGCCTCCCCCAGGCTCGGCGGAGATCAACTTCGGACGGATCCTGCGCGAGGACTTCGCCGGGCTGCGCGATGAGCTGGTCATCTCCACCAAGGCCGGCTGGACCATGTGGCCCGGCCCCTATGGTGGCCCCTCCGGCAGCCGCAAGCACCTGCTGACCAGCCTGGACCAGTCACTGAGCCGCATGGGACTGGATTACGTGGACATCTTCTACTCCCACCGCCCCGACGCCGACACTCCCCTCGAGGAGACCATGTCCGCCCTGGACGCGGCGGTCCGTTCCGGCAAGGCGCTCTACGCCGGGATCTCCTCCTACTCGGCGGAAGACACCATCAAGGCGGCCGCGATCTTGAAGGACCTCGGAACCCCGCTGCTGATCCACCAGCCCTCCTACTCGATGCTCAACCGCTGGATCGAGACCGAAGGCCTGCTCGACGCCGTCGAAGAGGTCGGGGCCGGGGTCATCGGCTTCAGTGCACTGGCCCAGGGCATGCTGACCGATAAGTATCTCGACGGGGTGCCCTCGGACTCCCGCGCAGCGACCAAGGGCTCGTTCCGCGATGACTTCCTGACCGAAGAGAACCTCGGACACATCCGCTCGCTCAACGAGATCGCTTCGAACCGCGGCCAGAGCCTGGCGCAGATGGCGCTGGCCTGGGCGCTGCGCGATGACCGCGTGAGCTCCCTGGTGATCGGCGCCAGCCGGCCCGAGCAGCTCAAGTCCAACCTGGCCGCGTTGGAGAAGCGCTCGTTCAGCACCGAAGAGCTGAAGGCGATCGATGAGCACGCCGTCGACGGCGGCATCGACATCTGGGGCTCGGCTCGGAAGAGCACGAAGGGCTGATCGATCCGCAGGCACGAGTCTGGTGGGTGGGGTGCAGATGCGTCCGCGTCCCACCCGCCAGACTCTGCCGTTGCAGGTCACGCACCTGTTCTCGGACTCGATGCAGCACCGGGCGCTGAGCCCGATGCGCGCTTGAGCCGGATCATGCGGTAGACTTTCCTGGTGCTTCCGGCGAGTTTGCAGGAAGAATTTCGGGCTATAGCGCAGCTTGGTAGCGCGTCCGTCTGGGGGACGGAAGGTCGTGGGTTCAAATCCCGCTAGCCCGACCACATAAAGGGAAAGCCTCAAACCATCAGATGGTTTGAGGCTTTCCCTTTTTCACGCCCTCCCAGCTACGGGAGGCTAACGCCGCGACCGTTCAGGGTCACTGCGCCCGCTCATAGGCCTCATTCGCCAGGTCCACGAGCTGCTGCATGTTCAGGTTCTCCAGCTCGGCGAGATAGGCGTCCCAGTCCTCGAAGGACCGCTGACCCAGGATGAACTGGGAGGAGGCGGTCTGCACATGGTCCGTCAGCGTGGTCTGCAGCAGGCCAGCCTGCTCCAGCTCGAGATCGGTGAACGGATAGGGCGGGGTCACCGGGAGCTCCTCCTTGTCATGCATCTTCTCCTGCCACTCGACCACATGCGGGCGGAAGGTCGAGTGCACCAGCTCGGTGGTGGAACCCACCGCGTGGAGGAACGGCTGGTTGGAGAAGCCGTAGTCCCGCACCAGGTGCTCCTCGGCCTCGGGGTTCAGGCTGTTGAGGTCGATGTTCGAGTCCAGCTCGCGTTCACCATCGGCGTTGAGCGTGTAGGTCTCGCCCTCCACGCCCCAGGTGGCGTACTCCAGGCCCTCGTCCGAGTAGTACAGCCAGTCGATGAACTGCAGCTTGGCAAGGAAGTCATCGTCCTCCGCGATGGAGGAGGAGATGGCGAGCCCGCTGTCGAAGCGTGCTCCGCTGTGAACGAAGTCCCCGTCCTCGCCGCCGGGGATCGGGATGAGCCGCGCCTCGGCACCCTCGGTGCCGAGCTCATCGAATCCGCGGGTGTAGATCTGGGTGGACTCGTCATTGCCCGCGATGGCCAGCGAGCTCCCGGAGGAGAACTTCTGCTCGGCCATGCGATCATCCTGCGTCAGGGTCTCTGAGTCCATCAGGCCCTCCTCGAGGAGGCCGGCGAAGAACTCCAGGAGCTCGCGGTACTCATCGGAGGCTCCGGCGTAGATGAACTCTTCGGCCTCATGGTCGAAGTAGATGCCATCGCCGTAGCCCCAGCCGGCCACGGTGTTGAAGTTCGCCGAGGCGAAGTTCAGCGTGCTCTGCAGCTCCCAGCGATCCGAGTACGGGACCGAATCCGGGTACTCCTCCTTGACCTCGCGCAGCTGGTCCGCGAACTCTTCCCAGGTCTCGGGCTCCTCGAATCCCATCTCATCCCAGATGTCACCTCGGACCACCAGCGAGAAGTGCTGGAAGGGATCCTCCAGCAGACCAGGCAGGATGTAGGCGTTTCCGTCCTCCTGGTAGAGCGCCTCATAGTCCTCACGAAGATCCCAGGCGTCGAGCTTCTCGGTGAAGTTGGGCATGTGATCCAGATAATCGCTCACCGGCAGCAGCGCCCCGCCAGAGATGTAGGGCACCTCCTGACCGGGATAGGTCACCGGGACGAAATCGGGCATGTCTCCGGCACCGATCACCAGGGATCTCCGCTGTTCGAAGTCGCTCAGCGGCGCATCCACGATCGAGAGCGATACATTGTGGTTCTCCTCGAGGTGTTCGAAGAACATCCACTCGTCGTCCAACCCATGGTCGGGGTTGTTGCGGTAGAGCACCGAGAGCTCCAGGGGCTCGGTGGCCACGAAGCTGTCCCCAGCCCCGAAGTCAGCCATGGCCGCCAGGTCACGCTCGCCGGCATCTACGCCCGCGTCACCGGCGGCGTCGCCCCCGCCACAGCTGGTGGCCAGCAGCGAGCCGGCCGCAATGAGCCCCACCACACCGGTCCGGGACCTGCGGTTTCGATTTTTAGCTGTCATAGTCTGCACGCCTTTTCCCTCATACAGCTCATCTGATTTTGTATCTTGGTGATACAGATCACACTCAGTATAGGGTCACACCATGCAACTATTTCAAGGACCATCCTCACACCGGCGATTCTCGCCGGTTCCTCGAGCCGGCCAGATCTCCAGATCCACGGGCCTTGCCGTGCCCTGCTCGCGCTCCTATTCTGAGTCCACCCGGAGATCTGGGCGCCTGGCGCAGGTGTGAGCCACCGCTGGCACGTTTTGCTTCACACCCTCATAGGGAGCCGCCATGTCGCAGAGTCAGATCGCTATCAGCGCGGAGGGCGTGGAGCGCCGGTTCGGGGACCTGCGCGCGGTAGACGGCGTCAGCCTCGAGGTCAAGGCCAGTGAGATCTACGGGTTCCTGGGGCCGAACGGGGCGGGGAAGTCCACGCTGACCCGGATCTTGTGCACCCTGCTCACCCCCTCGGCCGGTCGAGCCACCGTGGCCGGCTACGACGTCGCGTCCCAGCCCGGCGAGGTGCGGCTCCGCGCCGGGGTGGCCCTGCAGGAGGCTGCGCTGGACGATAAGCAGACCGGCGCGGAGATGCTCGCGCTGCAGGGCCGGTTCTATGGGCTCACGGCCAAGGCCACCAAGGCTCGGGTGGATCAGCTCACCAAACTCGTCGACATCGGCTCCGCACTCGATCGCCGGATCGGCACCTACTCCGGGGGCATGAAGCGGCGGCTGGATCTCGCGCTCGCCCTGGTCCATGACCCGCAGGTCCTGTTCCTGGACGAACCCACCACCGGCCTGGACCCGGTGAGCCGGGCGAAGGTGTGGCAGGAGGTGCGCAGACTCAACCAGGAGCTGGGAATGACCGTCTTCCTCACCACCCAGTACCTGGAAGAGGCCGACGAGCTGGCGGACCGGGTGGGGATCATCAACAAGGGCAAGCTGGTCGCCGAAGGAACCCCGGCCCAGCTCAAACGCACCATCGGCACCGATGTCGTGATCGTCACCGTCACCGGGGACGCGACCGACGCCGGGCGGGCCCTGGAGTCGCTGGAGCTTGTGGAACGCGTCGAGGTCAACGGGCCGACGCTGACCCTGAGCGTCATCGACGGCCCCTCGGCGATCAGCCCGATCGCCGTCGCGCTGGCCCAGGTCCCTGACACGCAGGTCATGGAGCTGTCCCTGCGTCGACCCTCGCTCGATGATGTCTTCCTCTCCGTGACCGGGGAGCACATCACCGACCCCAGCGCGTTCATGGCCAGCGCCTCGGCGGCACAGAATCTCCAGGAGCCCCAGTGAACTCGTCCACCAGCACGATCACGCCCCCAGCCACCCGGATCGAACCCAAGAGCGCCGGGTTTCTGCGCGACCTCAGCTCCGTCTCCTACAGGGCGCTGCGCGCCATCCCCCGAGATCCCGCCGCGGTGATCCCTGCGCTGATCATCCCGCTGTTCTTCTTCGTGGTGAACATCGGCGCCCTGGAACCCGTGGCAGAAGGCATCGGCGTGGCCGACTTCCGAGCGTTCCAGCTTCCGGTGGCCATCGTCTTCGCCGTCACCGGCGTCTCCCGGGCGAGCGACCTGGTGACCGATATCAGCAGCGGCTACTTCGACCGGTTGCTGCTGACACCGATGAGCCGCACCGCCCTGCTGCTGGGCCTGATGGTCGCGGATCTGGTGCTGGTGATGGCCCTGTGTGTGCCGGTGCTGATCCTGGGCTTCTTCGTCGGGGTGGAGTTCGCCACGGGAGTCTCCGGCGTCCTCGCCTTCGTGCTCATCGGAGGGCTCTGGGGCCTGGCGTTCACCGGGTTCCCCTATGCCATCGCGCTGCGCACCGGAAGCCCGGCCGCGGTGAACTCCTCCTTCCTGCTGTTCTTTCCCTTCGCCTTCCTGACCACCTCCTTCCTGCCCCAGGAGGCACTGACCGGCTGGCTCGCGGCCATCGCGGACTACAACCCGATCACCTATCTGCTGGCAACGCTGCGTTCGCTGATCTCCGAGGGCTGGGTCTGGGCGGACCTGTGGCCAGGGCTGCTGGCGATCCTCATTGTGGGCTCGGTGAGCTTCACGCTGGCCTTCGGGGCGCTGCGCGGCCGAGTCTCGCGCGGATGAGGCGCACGCCGCTCCTCCGGTGACACGCTCAGGTTAGGCTGGCGGGCATGATCGCGCCTGCTCTAGATGACACCGGCCCGCGGCTGCGCACCCAGGTGCCGCTGCGCTGGGGCGATATGGACGCCTATGGCCACATCAACAATGTCGAGGTGCTGCGGCTCCTCGAAGAGGCGCGCATCCGAGCTTTCGGAGCACCGGCGCATACCGGCAGCCCCGTTGGGGAACCATTGGCGCCGCTGTTCAACGAGCTCCCCCGCGAGGCTCAGGCGCTCGTCGTCGAACACCGGGTGCGCTACCTGGCCAGCCTGGAGTATCGAGATGTCCCCGCGCGGATCGATGTCTGGGTGACCCAGCTCAAGGGTGCGGGGCTGACCCTGGCCTATGAGATCCGCGACGGGGTGGACGGCAGCCGGTGCGTGATCGCCGAGACCCAACTGGCCTTCTTCGACACCGGCACAAAGACGCTGCTGCGACTGACGGCTCAGCAGCGGGAACAGGCCTCGGCGCACCGCGCAGCATCGCCGTTCCGCGCGACCTGAGCCAGCGCCCGGCCTTTGTCGCGTCCCGGGCCTGCTGCGCCGGTTGCCGAACCGTGACCCGAGGACTACCACGGAAATCCCAGATCAGACGATGATGCGTGGATACGATCAGCCCCATGCTTCCCCGCGAACACCTTCCCCATCGTGGACAGGGAGGCAGGCCCACTCGGCGCCGCCTCGGGCACCGAGCCCTGGGGCTTGTCACTGCCACGCTCCTGATGACCGCCTGCAGCCCTGCCGTCTTCCACCCCGCCCCGGCGCAGGAGGCAGCCGCCGAGCCGGCGCTCGCCGAGCAGGCCGAACAGGCTGAACCGACCGAGCAGGCCGAGCAGGACGGGGAGGACGCGGCGCCGCTGCCGGCGCTCGCCGCGGAGGTGAAGAGCGCCAGGGAGTCCCAGCGGACAGCGGCGGCCGAGGGCGCGTCTGCCCTGGAGGCGGCGCACCAGCAGCACCAGGAGGAGCTTGCCGCCGAAGAGGCGCGGCTTGCGGCGGAACAAGCCGAGGCCGAGGCGGAGATCGAGCGGCAGCGCCTGGAGGATCAGGCGGCACAGGAGGCGGCTCGGGATCAGGACGGCTGGACCGAAGAGCGTGAGGACGACGCCGAGGCTGAGGCGCCGACGGAACAGGACACCCCCGCCGAGCCCGCTCCGGAGGGCTCTGCCGAAGAAGGCGCCGGCGAGGAAGATGCTGGTGCAGAAGACGCCGGGGCAGAGGACATCCTTGAAGAGGATGGGATTGAAGAGGATCCCGCTCCGAGCGCTCCCTCCCCCGAAGAACCATCCCCTGATGAGTCCGAGCCGGTCAGACCCGAGGCTCCGGCCGATGCCCCCAGCTTCACCGGTGATCTCGACGACTACCTGGAGGAGCTCGCCGCCCACTACCCTGGCGACATCTCGATCAGCGTGGCAGAGCTGGGCGGCCAGGGCCGCACCGGTTCCACCGCAGGCGGAGAATCCCGGGTCAGCGCCAGCACCTACAAGGTCTTCGTCGCGTACGGGATCCTTGATCGAGTCGAATCCGGGGAGCTGGACTGGGCGGACCCGATCGACGGCGGTCGCGATCGCGCCACCTGCTTCGCCGATATGCTCTCGGTCAGCGACAACCCCTGCGCCGATGACTTCCGCGAGGAGCTCGGCTGGGAAGGACTGCGTGACATCGCCGCGGAGACCGGCGGCCCGGCCACGGACTTCATCCCGGCCTATGCGCGCACCTCCGCCAACGACCTCACCGCGTTCATGACCCGGTTGGAGTCCGGTGCGCTGGAGATCAGCGAAGCAAGCCGATCACGCCTGCTGGGCGCGCTGGAGTCCAACATCTTCCGCGAGGGCATCGGCGCCGGAAGCGCCGGAACGGTGCTGAACAAGGTGGGCTTCATCGACGGCTACCTCAACGACACCGCGATCGTGCGGCACCCACAGGGCAGCTACGTGCTCTCCATCATGTCCGAGGGATCGGACTGGACCGCGATCAGCAGCATCACCAGCGACGTCGAGGCCGCCCTGTACTGAGCGATCCAGTATCGGGCGACCTCGTCCAAAGTCCGGTGCTCCCCGCAGGCTAGGCCTGCGGGACGCCGCGGCCTACTTGCGCTTGCGCTTCTCGCGCACGCGCATGGAGACCTCGATCGGTGAGCCGGTGAAGTCGAAGGTCTCACGCAGCCGGCGGGTGATGTAGCGCCGGTATCCCGGGTCCAGGAAGCCGGTGGTGAAGAGCACGAAGCGCGGGGGCTTTGTGGAGGGCTGGGTGGCGAAGAGGATCCGGGGCTGCTTGCCGCCGCGGACCGGGTGCGGATGGGCCGCGACCAGTTCGCCGAGGAAGGCGTTGAGCCGTCCGGTGGAGATGCGTCGGCCCCAGCTGGTCAGCGCGGTGTCCAGCGCCGGTGCGAGCTTGTCCTTGTGCCAGCCGGTCAGTGCGGACACGTTGACCCGCGGGGCCCAGGCGATGTGCGCCAGGTCTCGGGTGACTTCACGTTCGAGGTAGTAGCGGCGCTCCTCGTCCATCAGGTCCCATTTGTTGTAGGCCACCACCAGGGCGCGACCGGAGTCCACGGCCATCTGGATGATCCGCACATCCTGCTCGGAGACCGGCTCCTCCACCGAGAGCAGCACCACGGCGACCTCGGCCTTGTCCAGGGCGCGCTGGGTGCGCAGCATCGCGTAGTACTCGGAGCCTGAGGCCATGTGCTGACGACGCCGGATGCCGGCGGTGTCCACGAAGCGCCAGGTCTCTCCGCCGAGCTCGATGAACTCATCCACCGGGTCCATGGTGGTGCCGGCCACGGAGTCCACGACCACGCGCTCGGAGCCTGCCAGCTTGTTCAACAGCGAGGACTTGCCCACATTGGGCCGCCCCACCAGCGCCACGCGGCGCGGACCGCCGGTGGGGATCATCCCGCCATGCTCGGCGAACTCCGGGAGCGCCTTCACGGCGGCGTCGAGCAGGTCACCGGTGCCGGTGCCGTGCAGCGCCGAGACCGGATAGGGCTCGCCGAGTCCGAGGTTCCAGAGCGCGTAGACCTCGCTCATGTGCGAGGGCGCGTCGACCTTGTTGGCCACCAGCAGCACCGGCTTCTTCTTGCGCCGCAGCATCCGCACCACGGCTTCGTCCACGGCGGTAGCCCCGACGAGTCCGTCGACCACGAAGATCACGGCGTCGGCCTCGTCCACGGCCATCTCGGCCTGTTCTGCGACTCGCTTGTGCATCCCGCGGGCGTCCTGCTCCCAGCCGCCGGTGTCGACCAGGGTGAAGTCCTTGCCGTTCCACTCCGCGTCATAGGAGACCCGGTCGCGGGTCACGCCGGGCACGTCTTCGACCACGGCCTCCTTGGAGCGGGTGATCCGGTTGACCAGCGTGGACTTGCCCACGTTGGGGCGCCCGATCACGGCCAGGGCCGGCGGGGCCGCGACATAGGGCTCGTAGTCCTCGTCGTCCTCGTCATAGTCCAGGAGGGCGGCGTCTTCCTCGGCCAGCTCATAGTCGGAGAGTCCGGCGCGCAGCGCGGCGGCGCGCGCCTCGGCCTCCTCCTCGGTGATGGAGGCCAGTCGTTCGGCCAACCGGTCGTCCTCGACGGCCGGAATGTATTCCGGGGACTCGGAGGGGTTGTTCTCAGCGTGATTCGCCACGGGATGCTCCTGCAGATGGGATCGAGAGTGGTTCGTCGGAGGCCTGTTCCACGCGCTGGATCAGCGCGTCGATGGTCTCCTGAAAGGTCAGGTCCGAGGAGTCCAGCACGGCGACGCCGTCGGCTGCCTCGGTGAAGTTCGACGCGGTGGAGTCGCGGGCGTCGCGGGCGATCACCTGGCGGTGCAGCGCCTCGGCGGTCTCAGTGCCGCCCAGCTGCAGGCCACGGCGGCGCAGCCGGGCCTCCGCGGAGGCGGTGAGCAGCACGCGCACCTGCGCGTCAGGGGCCACCACAGTGGTGATGTCGCGACCCTCGGCCACGATGAAGCCGGAGTCGTCGATGATCCGGCGCTGAGCGGCGATCAGCAGCGCACGGGCCGGGCGGTTGGTCGCGATCTCAGAGACCCGCTCGGAGATCCGGGTCTCGCGGATCGCCGCGGTGACATCGCTCTGCCCGACGGTGATGGTCTGGTGATCGGGGTCGGTGGAGATGGTCAGCGGCAGCTCCCCCACGGCCACAGCCACCGCCCGCTCGTCGGCCAGGTCTATCCCTTGGGCCAGGCAGTACCAGGTGGCGGCGCGGTACATCGCTCCGGTGTCCAGGTAGGCCGCGCCGAGCCGGCCGGCCACCGCACGGCAGACGCTGGACTTCCCGGACCCCGAGGGTCCGTCCACTGCAATGATCAGGCGCTGTCTTTGACTCACGAGAGCACTACCTTCCATCCAAATTCCGTCATGGCTTCGGCGAGCTCATCACGCCGTCCAGGCAGCACGGAGAGCTCCACCATGCCGACCTGGTGGCCGGCGGAGTGCTCCATGCGGAGGTCTTCGACGTTGACCCCGACGGTGGCCACGTCATTGAGCACCGCGGCGATCTGTCCGGGCTTGTCGTCCACGATCACGGTGAGCACCGTGAAGGACTGCGGTGGGGCGCCGTGCTTGCCGGGCACCCGGGTGACTCCGGAGTTGCCCTCGGCGATCAGCTGGGCGATGTCGGCCTGCCCGCCCGGAGCGCGCGGGGCCTCCAGGGTGCTGATCAGTCGTTCCATGTCGGCGCGGAGTCCGTAGAGGATCTCCACCACCGGACGGGCGTTGGAGGAGAGGATCTGCACCCACAGCCCTGGGTCGGAGGCCGCGATCCGGGTGACGTCGCGCAGCCCGTTGCCGGCCAGCGCGAGCGCCGAGACCGGTGCGTCCTGCAGCCGGGAGGCCACCAGGGAGGCAGCGATCTGCGGCAGGTGTGAGATCAGCGCCACGGATTCGTCGTGCCGGGCAGGGTCCATCTGGTGCACCGTGGCGCCGAGCCGGCGTCCCACCTCGCCGGCCCATTTCACGGCCTCGGGGGCAGAGAGCTGGTCTCCGGTGACCGGGTCCACCGCGGGGCAGATCACCCAGGGCATCGAGGTGAAGAGCTCACCGCGCGCGGCTACAGGCCCGGACTTCTCCCGGCCCGCCATCGGGTGGGTGCCCACATAGCGACCCAGATCAGCCCGGGTCAGCGCGGAGGCTTCGTCCTGCGTGCGGTGCAGCAGCAGGCTGAGGATCTCGGACTTGGTGGAGGCGATGTCGAGCACGACGGCGTCGGGGAACCGGATCAGCGCGGCCGCGACCTCCGCAGCGGTGGCCTCCGGGGGTGCGGCGACGATGACGATCTCCGGGTCGCTCCCCTCAGGGGCCTGCTCCAGGATGATGCCGGCGCCGATGTCGGCGGCGATGGCCTGTGCGGTGGCAGAGGGGTCCGAGAGCAGCACCTGGTGCCCGTCGGCGCGCAGGCCGAGCCCGATGCTGGTGCCGAGCAGCCCGGTGCCGCGGATCAGCACGGTCGGGGTCTGACGCACGCTGTCCGGTGTGGCGGTGAGCAGGTTCATCGCGGGCCGTCCCCGGTGTCGGGTGTGTCTGCGTCGCTGCCGCCGCTTTCGCCGGCCTGGCTGCCGGATGAGTCGCTGCTGCTGGAGTCGCTGCCGCTAGTGTCTGCGCCGCTGCCGCTGGCGTCACTGCCGGTGGCGTCGCGGCTGGTCAGCTCGAGCAGGTGGCCGAGCTCGAGCCGGCCCAGCGGGCGCACGGTGCCCTGCTGCTGGTTGCCGATGGTGATCTCGCCCAGCGCGGTGCGCACCAGGCGCAGCACCGGGTGTCCGACGTGATCGAAGATCCGGCGCACGATCCGGTTGCGTCCAGAGTGCAGGGTCACCTGGATCATGGTGCGGCGGCCGTCGCTGCCCAGCTGCCGGTAGTCGTCCACCGCAATGGGCCCGTCCTCCAGCTCGATCCCGGCGCGCAGCTTCTTGCCGACCTCTTTGTACACCGGTCCGGCGACCTCGACCACGTAGGTCTTGGGCACCTCGTAGGAGGGGTGGGTGAGCTTATTGGCCAGCTCGCCGTCGTTGGTCAGCAGCAGCAGGCCCTCGGTCTCGGCGTCGAGGCGGCCGACGTGGAAGAGCCGGGCGGCCTGCATCTCCTCGGTGAGGTAGTCATTGATGCAGGGGCGACCGTGCGGGTCGGACATGGTGGTGACCACGCCGGTGGGCTTGTTGAACATCACGTACTGGTGTTCCACGCTGAGCTGGATCCGCACGCCGTCAACATGGATGGTCACGTTCTCGGGCCGCACGCGGATGCCGGGTTCGATGATGACCTTGCCGTCCACCGCGACCCGGCCCTCGGAGATCAAGGCCTCGCAGACCCGCCGGGAGGCGACGCCGGCCTGGGCCAGGACCTTCTGCAGCCGGACGCCTTCGGGGTCATGGACCGCGGTGAAGTTCTCCTCGGCCTCGTCTCGGCGGGGCTTGGCCCGGCTGGGACCGGTGGAGATCATCCGCTGCGGGTCCTCGGAGGAGAACGGTCCCCCGGACTGACCGGCCTTCGGGGTGCGGGCTGCCGTGGCAGCGCGTGGCTCCCGCCGCTGCGCCTCGCGCGCGCGGCGGTCTGGGCCCGAAGAATTCATGGTCTCCATTCTATGGGGAGTGTCCAATCGGTTCGGCCACTCAGCCTTGCGGGCCCAGCTCCTCGGCGGCTTCGATGCCGGGCAGGTGTGGGGAGAGCTGGGGAAGCTCCTGCACGGAGTTGATCCCGAGCCGTTCCAGCAGGTCCGCGGTGGTGACATACAGGGTGGCTCCGGTGAGCGGATCGGTCCCGGCGGTGTCCACCAGGCCGCGGGTGACCAGGGTGCGCACCACCCCGTCGACGTTGACCCCGCGGATCGCTGCGACCTGGGAGCGGGCCACCGGCTGCCGGTAGGCGATCACGGCCAGGGTCTCGAGTGCGGCCTGGGAGAGCCGGGTGGTGGCTCCGCCGAGGACGAAGGCGGAGACCTGCTCGGCGTGCTCGGCGCGGGAGTAGTAGCGGTATCCCCCGGCGATCTCGCGCAGCTCATAGCCGCGGCGCCGGGAGCCCTCGCTGATCCCGTCGAGGTCCAGGCGCAGCGCATCGAGCACCGCGACGACCTGGTGTTCGGGGATCTCGAGCACCTGGGCCAGCTCCACGGCGGTGACCGGCTCCTCGGTGATCATCAGCACCGCCTCCGCGGCGGCGAGCAGGTCCTCGCTGATCGGCTCAGCCATGATCGGCATCCTCCGTCTCAGGGGCTGGTCTCGGGGACTGCCCGGACTCCGGCTCCGCCCATTCCGCGGCCGCCCGGTCCAGCGCCGCGATCTCACCGCTGGCGGGCCCGGACCACAGGACGCGCAGCTCGCCCAGCGGCGCGTCCTGTTCGAACTCGACGTCGCGGTCCCGGTAGAGCTCCAGCAGCCCCAGGAACCGCACGACGACGACGAGCCGGCTCTCGGACTCGCGGATCAGCTCGGTGAAGCTGGCCGCGCCGGCCTCACGCAGCAGCGCAGTCATCACCGCCATCTCGGCCCGGATGTCCACCGTGTGGGAGTGCAGATGCTCGAACCGGATATGGTCCGGCTCCATGGCCGGACGGGCGAAGGCGCGCTCGGCGATGGTCTTCAGGTCCTCCGGGGTGGTCTTGAAGACCAGTTCCGGGAGCAGCTGGGCCAGCTCGGGGTGGGTCCCGGGCTGGCGCGGGAGGCGGTCCGAGTGCGCCTGGATCTGCTCGGCGATGTGTCCGGCGATGTGTTTGAACGCCCGGTATTGCAGCAGGCGGGCGAAGAGCAGGTCGCGGGCCTCCAGGGCGGCGACATCCTCCTGGGACTCGACCTCTCCGCCGGGCAGCAGCTGCGCCGCCTTGAGGTCCAGCAGCGTGGCGGCGATCAGGATGAAGTTCGAGGACTCATCCAGCGCCTGATGGTGTGAGAGTCCGCGCACATAGCCGATGAACTCGTCGGTCACCGCGGCGAGCGCCACCGCGGTGACGTCCATCTCGCGCTTGGCGATCAGGCCCAGCAGCAGGTCGAAGGGGCCGTCGAAGTTCGTCAGCGAGACGGTGAATCCGGTGGAATCGCGCCGGGAGTCGGTCCCGAGCTGCTCGAGGCCCCCGGCTGCGTCGGCATCTGGACGCGCCGCGGCGCCCGCTGCCGGCTGCGCCACTAGGGCGATCCACCTCGAAGGATCAGCTCTCGGGCCAGCTGCCGGTAGGCCTTGGCACCCTCATGCTTATGCGCGTAGGCGGTGATCGGCTCCGCGGCCACGGTGGCGTCGGGGAACTTCACCGAGCGTTTGATGACGGTCTCGAAGACCTTCTCGCCGAAGGCCTCGACGATCCTGGCGATGACCTCCCGGGCATGCAGGGTGCGCAGATCCACCATGGTGACCACCACGCCGTCGATCTCCAGGTCCGGGTTCAACCGGTCCTGGACCTTCTCGATGGTGTCCACCAGCAGCGCCACAGCGCGCAGCGCGAAGTACTCGGCCTCCAGCGGGATGACGACGCCGTGGGCGGCGGTCAGCGCGTTGACGGTGAGCAGACCCAGCGAGGGCTGGCAGTCGATGATGATGACGTCGTAGTCGTTGCGGACCTGGCGCAGCGCACGATCCAGGACCTGTTCGCGGGCCACCTCGTTGACCAGCTGCACCTCGGCGGCGGAGAGGTCGATGTTGGCCGGGAGCAGGTCGATGTTCTCCACGTGGGTGGACACGATCGCGTCGCGGGTCTTGACCTCGCGCTCCATGAGCACGTTGTAGACCGTGGTCTCGAGCTCATGCGGGCTGGTGCCGAAGCCGGCGGAGAGCGCGCCCTGCGGGTCGAAGTCCACCATCAGCACGCGGCGGCCGTATTCGGCCAGCGCCGCTCCCAGGTTGATCGCGGAGGTGGTCTTGCCGACTCCGCCCTTCTGGTTGACCATCGCGATGACGCGCGCGGGCCCGTGGCTGCTCAGCGGGGCGGGCTCGGCGAAGTCATGCTTCGGCCGGCCGGTGGGGCCCATGATCGCGTCGCCGTAGATGGTGAAGAGTTCGGTCGGCTGGTCGGCCTGCGACGCGTTGACCTCCCGGTCAGGCGTTTCGCCCATCCGGGCACCCGGCTCGCTCACGTGATCCCTCATCTTCCTCCTGCGGACAACAACTTATCCAGGTTACCCCGTGTCCTGAGCCAGGCAAGATGCGCGGGCGAAGTAGCACTCGAAGGTTCACCGCACGGCCGGTTCAGGCGCCGGTTCAGGCGTCGGATCAGGTGCCGGTTCAGGCGTCGGCGGAGGCGCTCAGGCCGCGCCGCCGCTGGAGCCGCGTCCGGCCAGCGGCACCCGCCAGCCCCGCTTGAGCGAGATCATCCGCAGCGTGAAGACCAGGCTGGAGACCACCAGTCCGGCCCAGATCAGCGGCAGCTCGTAGCTGAGCACGATCACCATCAGCCCGGCCCCGAACATGGCCGGCACCGCGTAGACCCCGCGCGGGTTGAAGATCTGCGGGGTCTCATTGGCCACCACGTCACGCATCGCCCCGCCGCCGACTGCGGTGGTCACCCCCAGCAGCACGCAGGCGATCTCGTTGAGCCCGGCGTTGAACGCGATGACCGTGCCGGTGAGGCAGAACAGCGAGAGGCCGACGGCGTCGAAGACCAGCAGCGTCCGGCGCAGCCGGGTCTCATGGAGCAGCCCGGTGAGCACCAGGATCACCGCGAGGAGCACCGGGGCCAGGTAGATCGGCTGCAGGAAGGCGGCCGGGGGTCCCTGGCCGATGATGATGTCTCGTGTGACCCCGCCGCCGAGTCCGGCCATGGAGGCCAGCAGCAGCGAACCCACGACGTCGAAGCCCTTGCGGGCGGCGAGCAGCGCCCCGGAGACCGCGAAGGCGAAGGTGCCCAGCAGCTCCACCGCCAACAGCGCCAGGTCCATCGCTCTCCCTCTGCGTCAGCCGGTGAGCAGCTGCGCGTGACACCTCCACGGCGCCCAGGCTGCGGAGACTCTCCCGGCGCGCGGTCACGCGCCGCCGACAAGCCTACCGTCGGGGCCGCAGCACCGGGATCAGATCATCGAGCACCGAGGCGTCCTCGATGGTGGAGGGCACCCGGGCCTGCTCGCCGTCGGCGATCTGTCGCATGGTCTTGCGCAGGATCTTGCCTGAGCGGGTCTTCGGCAGCGCGGCGACCACCGCGACCGTCTTGAAATCGGCCACCGGACCGATGTCCCGGCGCACCAGGGCGGTCAGCTCGGCCTGCAGCATCTTCGGATCGTCGGTGCGTCCGGACTTGAGCACTACGAAGCCTGAGGCGCGCTGGCCCTTGAGCTCGTCCTGCAGCCCGATCACCGCGCATTCGGCGACCGCCGGGTGGGAGGCGACCACGGCTTCTATTGATCCGGCTGAGAGCCGGTGGCCGGCCACGTTGATCACGTCATCGGTGCGCCCCATCACGAAGAGGTAGCCGTCAGGATCCAGGTAGCCGGAGTCCCCGGTGGCGTAGAACCCGGGGAACGCCGCGAGGTAGGAGTCGATGTAGCGCTGGTCATCACCCCAGAGCGTGGGCAGGGTGCCCGGGGGCATCGGCAGTCGCAGCGCGATGTTGCCCTCCTCCCCCGGCGGCAGCTCCTCCCCGGTGGCGTCGAGGATCACCACGTCGTAGCCGGCCATCGGCAGGGTGGCCGAGCCCTCCTTGACCGCGAGCGCCTCGATCCCCACCGGGTTGGCCGCGATCGGCCAGCCGGTCTCGGTCTGCCACCAGTTGTCGATCACCGGGACCCTCAGGGCCTCGGTGATCCAGCGCTGGGTGACCGGGTCCAGCCGTTCTCCGGCGGCGTAGAGGTGCCGCAGCGAGGAGATGTCGTAGTCGGCGACCAGCGCCGCTTCCGGGTCGATCTTGCGGATCGCGCGCAGCGCCGTGGGCGCGGTGAACAGCGCGGTGATTCGGTGCTGCTGAATCATCCGCCAGAACGCGCCGGCGTCCGGGGTGCCCACGGGTTTGCCCTCGTAGAGCACCGTGGTCGCCCCGACCAGCAGCGGTCCGTAGACGATGAAGGAATGCCCGACCACCCAGCCGACGTCGGAGGCGGTGAACATGGTCTCCCCCGGGCCGACGTCGTAGATCGCCTGCATCGACCAGCTCAGCGCGACGGCGGTGCCACCCTGGTCCCGGACCACGCCCTTGGGTCGACCGGTGGTCCCGGAGGTGTAGAGGACGTAGAGCGGGTCGGTGGCGCGCACCGTGACGGGGGCGGCGGGCTGCGCCTGGGCGGAGCGCGCGGCCCAGTCGTGCCATGCCGCGGCACGGTCCGCGCTCGCCGCGCTCCCCTGGTCTGAAGCGGAATCTGCGGAATCTGCGGTGAACTCCTGCAGGCCGTGGACGAAGCCCTCGCGCTCCTGGACCACCACGTGGCGGACCTGGTGCGTGGCCAGGCGCAGCGCCTCGGCCACGGTGGGCAGGTATTCGACCTTCCGGGTGGGCTCGATGCCTCCGGTGGCCGTGAGCAGGACGTCCGGCGAGGCGTCGTCGATGCGGGAGGCGAGCTCCTTGGCGGCGAACCCGCCGAAGACCACCGAGTGCACCGCGCCGATCCGCGCGCAGGCGAGCATCGCGATGGGGGCCTGCGGGATCATCGGCAGATAGATGATGACCCGGTCCCCGGCGCCCACGCCGAGCTCGGTGAGCATCCCGGCGCACTGCGCCACCTCCGCGGTGAGCTCGGCATAGCTGTAGCTGTGCACGGTCCCGGTCACGGCGGAGTCATAGATCAGCGCGGCCTGGTCTCCGCGTCCGGCCTCGACGTGGCGGTCCAGGCAGTTGTAGCTCAGATTCAGCCTCGCGTCGGGGAACCAGCGATAGATCGGTGCCGCAGAGTCATCCAGGGCGCGCTCCGGGGCGCGGTCCCAGTCGATCTGGGCGGCGGCGTCGAGCCAGAACTCCTCGCGCTCGGCCAACGATCGGGCGTGCAGCTCGCGATAGGACGGACCGGTCATGGGAATGCTCCTGCTCATCGACGGGGAGGCGTGACACCTTCCAGGGTATGACCTGCCTCACAGAAGGTAAAGGCCCATGTATACAAATCTCCGGTGTTCATCGAATTTTCACCCGGAACACTGTCTGGAGTCCGTGTCGATGTATACAATCAAGTCATGCGTGCCAGCGACCGTGCCTACGACACCTTGCGGCAGGAGATCCTCGACGGGGTGCTGACCCCGGGGACCCTGCTCGGCGAGGTCGAGCAGGCGGAGCGGCTCGGCCTCTCCCGCACCCCGCTGCGTGAGGCGTTGTCCCGGCTGATCGCCGACGGCCTCGCCGGCCAGACCCGAGGGCGGGGCACGGTGGTCAGCTCGATCTCGGCGGCAGACGTGGATCTGCTCTTCGAGCTCCGGCTTCCGCTGGAGGTCCAGTCGGCGCGGCTCGCGGCAGAACGTGGAGACCCGGTTCGGTTCACTGCGCTCGCGGAGCGCTTCACCGCGGCGGAGCAGACGCTTCGCGCGCGTCAGCGCGAGCGGGATCCGGCCCAGGCCGACGAGCACTACTACGCGCTCACCGAGGAGCTCGACGAGGCGGTCTCCGAGGCGGTGGCCAATCCCTATCTGAGTCTGGCTCTGCGCAGCATGCGCGCCCACCTGGTCCGGGCCCGACGGCTCTCTCAGCACGCGCCCGAACGACTGGCGGCCTCGGCCCGGGAGCACCGCGAGGTGTGCACCGCCATCGCCTCCGGAGACCCCGACACCGCGGGCGCCGCGATGCTGATCCATCTGCGCCGCAGCCTCGCCTACATCACGGCCCAGCACAAGAGAATCCAGCCCGAGAGAATTCAACCCGAGACCGCCCAGCACGCCACGGCACAACACAGCAGCAACGACGCCTGACTCCGAATCGAGAGGAACCACCAGCATGATCACGCATAACGTACGGGTCTACCGCAGTGACGAGAACCTTCCCCGGCAGGACCAGCTCGCCTGGAAGATCGCCCAGGTCGCCGTCGACCCGGTGGAGGTGGATGCGGAGGTCACCGAGATGGTGATCAACCGGATCATCGACAACGCGTCGGTGGCGGTGGCCTCGCTGAATCGGGCCCCGATCGTCGCCGCGCGCGCTCAGGCGCTGGACCATTCGGTCTCCGCCAACGGTTCCGGCGCCTCGATCTTCGGCATCGAGACGAAGACCAGCCCCGAGTGGGCCGCCTGGGCCAATGGTGTCGCCGTGCGCGAGCTGGATTATCACGACACCTTCCTGGCCGCCGAGTACTCCCACCCAGGGGACAACATTCCGGCCTTGCTGGCCGCGGCCCAGCACACCGGAGCCTCCGGACCGGAGCTGATCCGTGGCATCGCCACCGGTTACGAGATCCAGGTGGACCTGGTCAAGGCGATCTCGCTGCACAAGCACAAGATCGACCACGTGGCGCACCTCGGACCCTCCGCCGCGGCCGGCATCGGCACCCTGCTCGATCTCGACGCCGAGACGATCTTCCAGGCTGTGGGCCAGGCGCTGCACACCACCACCGCGACCCGGCAGTCCCGCAAGGGCGAGATCTCCACCTGGAAGGCCCACGCCCCGGCCTTCGCCGCGAAGATGGCCGTGGAATCCGTGGATCGCGCGATGCGCGGGCAGACCTCCCCGGTGCCGATCTATGAGGGCGAGGACGGGGTCATCGCCTGGCTGCTCGACGGGCCGGACGCCTCCTACGAGGTGCCGCTGCCAGAGCGCGGGGAGTCCAAGCGGGCGATCCTGGACACCTATACCAAGGAGCACTCCGCGGAGTACCAGGCGCAGGCCTGGATCGATCTGGCTCGCCGGCTGCATCACGCCCACCCGCAGGTCACCGACCCTGCGCAGGTGGACTCGGTGCTGATCCGCACCAGCCATCACACCCACTACGTGATCGGCTCCGGGGCGAACGACCCGCAGAAGTACGATCCCACCGCCTCCCGCGAGACGCTGGATCACTCCATCCCGTATATCTTCACCGTGGCGCTGCAGGACGGCGCCTGGCATCACGTGGACTCCTACACCCCAGAGCGCGCGCAGCGCGAGGACACCGTCGCGCTCTGGCACAAGGTCACCACCGAGGAGGACCCGGAATGGACCCGGCGGTACCACTCCACCGATATCGCAGAGAAGGCCTTCGGCGGGTCCGTGGAGATCCGACTGCACACCGGCGAGGTGATCACCGATGAGATCGCCGTGGCCGACGCCCACCCGCTGGGCGCGAGGCCCTTCGCTCGGGAGCAGTACATCGCGAAGTTCCGCAGCCTGGCGGAGGGTGTGATCGCCGAGGCGGAGATCGAGCGCTTCCTCGGCGCGGCCGAGGGTCTGGAGACGATCCCGGCCGGTCAGCTCGATCAGCTCAACATCTTCGCGGCCACCGGGGTCATCGACCCCTCCGCCTCACCGAAGGGACTGTTCTAGGCCATGCTGTATTCCACCATCACCCCCGCGCAGAAGCGGCTTGATCTGCGCGCCATGCTCACCCCCGGCGCGGCGCGTCAGTTCCCGGGCACCTTCACCCCGCTCTCGGCCCCGCTGATCGAGCAGAAGGGCTTCGACGGGATCTACATCTCCGGCGCGGTCCTGGCCAACGAGCTGGGCCTGCCCGATATCGGGCTGACCACGCTGAGCGAGGTCGCCCAGCGGGCCGGGCAGATCGCCCGGGCCACCAATCTGCCGGCCCTGGTCGACGCCGACACCGGATTCGGGGAACCGATGAACGTGGCACGCTCGGTCCAGGAGCTCGAGGACGCCGGACTCGCGGGCTGTCATATCGAGGACCAGTTCAACCCCAAGCGCTGCGGACACCTGGACGGGAAGAACCTGGTGGACCTGCAGACCGCCACGAAGCGGGTGGCTGCGGCCGCCCGCGGACGGCGTGATGAGAACTTCCTGATCATGGCGCGCACCGACCTGCGCGCCGTCGAAGGTCTCGACGCCGCGATCGAGCGGGCCAAGGCCCTGGTCGACGCCGGGGCGGACGCGATCTTCCCGGAGGCGATGAAGGACCTCAGCGAGTTCGCCGCGGTCTGCGCTGCGGTGGACGTCCCGGTGCTCGCGAACATGACCGAGTTCGGGAAGTCCCCGCTGTTCACCCGCGATCAGCTCGCCGAGACCGGGGTCGCCATGGTGATCTATCCGGTGACCTCGCTGCGCTCGGCGATGGGCGCGATCGAACGCACGCTGGACACCCTGGCCGCTGAAGGTTCCCAGGAGGCCGCAGTGGATCAGATGATGACCCGAGCACGGCTCTACGATCTGGTCGACTACGAGGGATACAACGCCTTCGATACCGGGATCTTCAATTTCGACGTCCCTGACGTGCACGAGCTGAACACCTAGAGACCCCGCAATGACCCAAGGAGGTCACGCATGACCGAGCAGATCTATAAGGGACTGGCTGGTGTGGTCGCAGATCACACCGCCGTCTCAAAGGTGAACCCCGAATCGAACTCGCTGCTCTACCGGGGCTACCCGGTGCAGGAGCTGGCCGCAGCGCTCTCCTTCGAAGAGGTGGCGCTGCTGCTCTGGAACGGCGAGCTGCCCAGCGCGGCCGAGAAGCAGGAGTTCCGCGACTTCGAGCGCTCCCACCGCGCGCTGGACCCCCGGGTCCGCTCCGCGATCGACCTGCTGCCCCTGGACTGCCACCCGATGGATGTCGGGCGCACGGCGGTCTCGGTGCTCGGCGCGAACCACCCGCTCTCGGAGGACTCCTCACCCGAGGCAGAGCTGACCAAGGCCAAGGAGCTCTTCGCCGCGTTCCCCGCCGTGGTCGCCTATGACCAGCGCCGCCGTCGGGGTCTGGAGCTGGTCGAGCCGCGCCAGGATCTGGACTATTCGCAGAACTTCCTCTGGATGACCTTCGGCGAGGAGGCCCCCGAGGAGGTGGTCGACGCCTTCCGCGTCTCGATGGTGCTCTACGCCGAGCACTCCTTCAATGCCTCGACCTTCACCGCACGGGTGGTGACCTCCACCCTGGCGGATCTGCACTCGGCGGTCACCGCGGCGATCGGTGCGCTCAAGGGCCCGCTGCACGGCGGTGCCAACGAGGCGGTGATGCATACCTTCGAGGAGATCGGCATCGACCCGGCCGAGACCCGCGAGGATGCTGCGGCCCGGGCCAAAGCCTGGATGGAGCAGGCCCTGACCGAGAAGCGCAAGGTGATGGGCTTCGGCCACCGGGTCTACAAGTCCGGGGACTCCCGGGTGCCGACCATGAAGCAGGCGCTGGACGCGATGGTGGAGTACTACGGCCGCGGCGAGCTGATGGGCCTCTACGACGGGCTCGAAGCCGCGATGGGCGAGGCCAAGAACATCCTGCCCAACCTGGACTACCCCACCGGGCCGACCTATCACCTGATGGGATTCGACACCGAGATGTTCACCCCGCTGTTCATCGCTGCGCGGATCACCGGTTGGACGGCGCATATCGCGGAGCAGCGCGCGAACAACGCGCTGATCCGCCCGCTGAGCGCCTATAACGGGCCGGACGAGCGCCACCTCTGAGGCATCACCTCGAGGAACCACCATCCTGGGGCGATAACGGGTGGAATGGCGCACGCAGCAGGCGTCATTCCACCCGTTAGCGACCCATAGACGCGGGTTGGCTCATAAACGCGGGTGGGCCCGGGAATGCGCCTCGGTGGGCGCGCGTCTAGCGGGCGCGCGGGTGGGCGGTGGCGTAGCTCTCCTGCAGCGCCTCGGCGGTGACCTTCGTGTAGATCTGCGTGGTGGTCACCGAGGCGTGGCCCAGCATCTCCTGGACCAGTCGGATCCCGGCGCCGCCTTCGAGCAGGTGGGTCGCGCAGGAGTGGCGCAGCGTGTGCGGGGAGACCTCCTGGGTGATCTCTGCGGCGGCGGCGTGGTTCTGCAGCACGGTCCAGGCCGACTGCCGGGAGAGTCTGCCGCCGAGCTTGTTCAGGAACAGCCCGGGCGACGGCGCGCGGCGTCCGATCCGCGCGGCCAGGCCCGGCCGGCCAGCGGTGAGATAGTCGTTGATCGCCTGCTGGGCATAGCGCCCCACCGGCACCATCCGCTGCTTATCGCCCTTGCCGGTCACCCGCACGATCACCAGCCCGTCCGTCCCGCCCGGCTCTGCTGACGAGCCCGGCCCTGCTGACGAGCCCGGCTCGGCTGAAGAGCCCGGCGTCGTCGGGGCGCCGCCAGCACCGACCGGAGCGGCGCGGATCTCGTGGATGTCATCGACGTCCAGGCTCACCGCCTCGGTGATCCGCGCGCCGGTGGCGTAGAGGAACTCCAGCAGCGCCCGATCGCGGCGGCCCAGCTCGGTGTCCCGGCTGGGCGCGTCGAGCAGTCGGGTGACCTCGTCCACGCTGAGCGCCTTGGGCAGGGACTGGCGCGGCTTGGGTGCGGCGACATGTTTGGCCGGGTCGTGGGTGGTCCGGCCCTCCCCGGCCCAATACCGGTGTGCTCCGCGCACCGAGGCCAGTACCCGGGCCATCGAGCGCTGGGACAGGGCCGAGCCGCCGTCGTCGCCGGTGCTCAGCCGCTGCAGGAAGTCCGCGATCAGCGTCTCGTCGATGGCGCGCAGCGCGGTGATCTCGCGCTCGAGAAGGAACGCCCCGTAGCGCAGCAGGTCGTTGCGGTAGGAGCTCAGCGTGTTCGCCGCGGAGCCGCGCTCGATCCTGAGGTGGGTGAGGTAGTCCTCGATCTCGGCCCCCACAGACGAGGACGGCACCTCCGCGCGTCGCTGGAGGTGCCGTTCCCGTGCATGATCAGGAGCGGCGGAACCGTCCTGGTCGGCCATGGTGTTAGCCGCGTCCGCCCTGGGCGAGCTGCCGGTCCAGTCCCGCGCGGATCAGGCCGGCGAAGAGCGGGTGGGCGTTGGTCGGGCGGGACTTCAGCTCGGGGTGCGCCTGGGTGGAGACGTAGTACGGGTGCGTCTCCTTGGGCAGCTCCACGAACTCCACGAGCGTGCCGTCCGGGGAGGTGCCGGAGAAGACCAGCCCCGCCTCGGCGAGCTGCTCGCGGTAGGTGTTGTTGACCTCGTAGCGGTGCCGGTGCCGCTCGGTGATCTCGGTGCTGCCGTAGGTCTCGGCGACCACGGAGCCCTCGGTGAGCTTCGCCTCGTAGGAGCCCAGGCGCATGGTGCCGCCCAGGTCCCCGGCGCCCTCGACGATGGCCTCCTGCTCGGCCATGGTGGCGATCACCGGGTAGGCCGTCTGCGGATCGAACTCGGTGGAGCTCGCCTCGCTCAGGCCCAGCACATTGCGGGCGTATTCGATGACCATGGTCTGCAGACCCAGGCACAGGCCCAGCGCCGGGATGCCGTGGACTCGGGCATGGCGCAGCGCGCCGATCTTGCCGTCGAGTCCGCGCACGCCGAAGCCGCCGGGCACGCAGATCGCGTCCACGCCCTCCAGCGCCTTGGCCGCGCCCTCCTCGGAGGCGCACAGGTCAGAGGCGACCCAGCGGATCTTGGTCTTGGTGCTGTGCGCGAAGCCGCCGGCGCGCAGCGCCTCGGTGACCGAGAGGTAGGCATCGGGCAGGTCGATGTACTTGCCGACCAGCGCCACCTCGATCTCGTGGTCCGGGTTGTGCACCACGTTAAGCAGCTTGGACCACTTGGACCAGTCCACGTCCTTGAACTTCAGGTCCAGCGCCTGGACCACGTAGGCGTCCATCGCCTGGCGGTGCAGGATCCGCGGGATGTCGTAGATGCTCGGGGCGTCGGCGCAGTTGATGACCGCGTCCTCTGCCACGTCGCACATCCGCGAGATCTTGCCGCGGATCTCTGCGGGCAGCTCGCGGTCGCTGCGCAGCACGATCCCGTCGGGCTGGATGCCGATCGAGCGCAGCGCGGCCACCGAGTGCTGGGTGGGCTTGGTCTTGAGCTCCTGGCTGGGGCCGATGTAGGGCACCAGGGAGACATGGAGGAAGAAGACGTTCTGCCGGCCGATGTCTTGGCGGACCTGGCGGGCGGCTTCGAGGAACGGCTGGGACTCGATGTCCCCGACGGTGCCGCCGATCTCGGTGATGATCACATCCGGGGCGTCCTTGCCCTCGGCGGGCAGCCGCATCCGGCGCTTGATCTCGTCGGTGATGTGCGGGATGACCTGCACGGTGTCGCCGAGATAGTCGCCGCGGCGTTCCTTCTCGATGACCGTGGAGTAGATCTGACCGGTGGTCACGTTGTTGAGCCCGTCGAGATTCTCATCGAGGAAACGCTCGTAGTGTCCGATGTCCAGGTCCGTCTCGGCGCCGTCTTCGGTGACGAAGACCTCGCCGTGCTGGAACGGGTTCATCGTGCCGGGATCCACATTGAGATAGGGATCGAGCTTCTGCATGACCACGGAGAGGCCACGGGCCCGGAGCAGATGCCCCAGGGAGGAGGCGGTCAGACCCTTGCCGAGGGAGGAGACCACACCTCCTGTGACAAAGATCTGTCGACTAGTAGGGAGGCTGGTCTGGTTCCTGGAACTGTTTCTCTGCACCACGGAGTTCGATCCTAACAGTGAACGGGAGCTGGATGTAGTGCCACGGACGTGAGCTAGGGCGCAGCGGCTGCGCTGATCAGCTCCCGGGCGTGGGCGCGGGCCGATTCGGAGTCTTCCTGTCCGGCCAGCATCCGGGCCAGTTCGCTGACCCGCTGCTCCTCGTCCAGGGCGGTGACGTCGGAGGCGGTGAAGCCGCCGGAGGCTGAATCATCGCGCACCGAGGCTTTGAACACCCGGATGTGGTTCTGCGCGTAGGCCGCGACCTGGGGCAGGTGGGTGACCACGATGACCTGGCGGTGCTTGGCGAGCATCGCGAGCCGGCGTCCGATCTGCACGGCCGCCTTGCCGCCCACCCCGGCGTCGACCTCGTCGAAGATGAAGGTCTCGGTCTCGGAGCCCTCGGCGAGGACCACCTCCAGGGCCAACATCACCCGGGAGAGCTCACCTCCGGAGGCGCCCTTGCCCAGCGGCAGCGGATCGGCACCCGGGTGCGGGGCCAGGAGCATCGCGACGGTGTCGGCGCCCTCTGGTCCCAGCTCGGCGGTCTCGGTGACCTCCAGGACCATCCGCGCCCGCGGCATGGCCAGTGCCGCCAGCTCGTCACCGACGGCGGCTCCGAGCTGCGCTCCGGCCTCGGTCCGACGACGACGCAGCTCTTCGGCCTCGGTCCACAGCCGCGCCTGCAGCTCCTCGAGCTCGGCGCTGAGCTCTTCGATCCGGTCGGAGTCGGACTGCAGATTGTGCAGCCGGGCGCGGGCTTCCTGCGCCCAGACCAGCACGGCGTCGATGTCGGGTCCGTAGAGCCGGATCAGTCGTTCAAGGTCGGCTCTGCGCTGGTGGACCGCGGCGAGGCGCTCCGGTCCGGATTCATCCAGATGCGCGGCATAGATGCCCAGTTCGGAGGCGGCGTCGTTGAGCAGGCTGGAGACCGAGGAGATCTGCTCGGCGATCTCGCCGAGCTCCTGGTCCTGGTCCCGCACTGCGGCCAGGGCCGTGGCGGCGGATTCGACCAGTGCCACCGCGTGGGGGACGTCATCCAGCGCCTCGGCGGCATCGGGTCCGGAGAGGGCCAGCTGGGCGGAGCGGGCGGCCTCGCGCAGGCCCTCGACGTTCTCCAGCTTCAGCGACTCGGTCTTCAGCTCGTGATCCTCCCCGGGCAGCGGCTCCACGGCGTCGATCTGTTCCAGGGCGAGCTGGAGCTGCTCGGCCTCCCGGCGTCGTTCACGCTCGTTGGTGGTGATCTCCTCGAGCTCAGCGACCTTGACCTGGTAGCCGGTGAACTTCTGCTTGTACTGCGCGAGCGCGGCGGCGAACTCGACCCCGGCGTACCGGTCCAGGGCGCGGCGCTGGGCGGTGGTGGAGCGCAGCCGCAGCTGGTCGCTCTGCCCGTGCACGGTGACCAGGGAGCTGCCGATCTCTCCGAGCAGCGCGATGGGCACGTTGCGTCCGCTCACGCTGGCGCGGCTGCGGCCCTTGGCGCTGAGCGTGCGCCCGAGCAGGATCTCGACCTCCCCCGGCTGGTCTGCGGAGGCTGGATCGGCCGCGTCTGGTTGGTCTGCGGAGGCTGGATCGGCCGCGTCTGGTTGGTCTGCGGAGGCCGGATCCTCCGCGTCTGCAGGATCTGTGTTGCCGGCTGTGCCTGCGGCCTCGGCTGCACCTGCGCCGTCGGCTGTCTGGTCGGCCTGTGCCGTGTCTTCGGGGGTCTGCAGCCAGGCGCCGGCCTCGCGGGCGAGTCCCACGCAGCGGTGTCTGGCCGGCACGGTGAGCCCGGCGTCCACCACGGCCTGGGGGGCGCC
The DNA here is from genome assembly GCF_004364585.1 of Nesterenkonia aurantiaca. Lineage (GTDB taxonomy): Bacteria > Actinomycetota > Actinomycetes > Actinomycetales > Micrococcaceae > Nesterenkonia > Nesterenkonia aurantiaca. The sequence goes on from NZ_SOAN01000004.1 coordinate 267,047, forward strand.
GGATCGGATGGCGGCGGCCTCGGCGCGAGCACCGAGCAGCAGTCCCAGCGCGGTGACCACCATGGTCTTGCCGGCGCCTGTCTCACCGGTGACCACGTTGAGCCCGGCGTTGAGTGGGAGCTCGGCGTGTTCGATCACGCCGAGGTCGCGGATGGTGACGTAGTCGATCACCGCTTCGCCACCTCTCCGCGGTGGAACGCGTCGGGGGTCTCGACCTGGTTGGCCGGGTCCACGGGTCCGCGCCAGCCGCTGGTGGGCAGGTTGAACTTGTCGACGAGCCGTTCGGAGAAGGGCGTCTGGTGCACCCTGGCCAGCAGCACCGGTTCGGCGGAGCGGGTGACCTCCACCCGGGAGCCCGGGGGCAGCTCCATGAAGCGGCGGCCGTCGCACCAGAGCACGCCTTGTTCGTCCTCGCGCTGCAGGACCTCAACGGCCATGATCGAATCGGGATCGGTCACCAGCGGGCGGGAGAACAGCGCGTGGGCGGAGATCGGCACCATCACCAGGGCCTGGACCTCGGGCCAGACCACCGGTCCTCCGGCGGAGAAGGCGTAGGCGGTGGAGCCGGTGGGGGTGGCCATGACCACCCCGTCGCAGCCGAATGCGGAGACGGGCCTGCCGTCGATCTCGATGATCAGGTCGATCATGCGTTCACGGGACTGCTTCTCGATGCTGGCCTCGTTCAGCGCCCAGCTGCTGCCCACGTGGCGTCCGGCGTGCCAGACCTGCACGTCCAGCGCCATCCGGCGCTCCACGGTGTAGTTCTGGTCCACCACCCACTGCACGGAGGCGTCGAGTTCGGTGCGTTCGGATTCAGCGAGGAAGCCGACGTGGCCGAGGTTGACGCCCATCAGCGGCAGTCCGGCTCCGCGGACCAGGTCTGCGGCGCGCAGGATGGACCCGTCACCGCCGAGCACCATGCCGACCTCGCAGTCCGCCAGGGCCACCTCGCGTTCGGCCACTGCAAGCGACACTTCGCGCAGCCGGTCGCCGATGACATGGTTCAAGGAGGCGATGTCCCGCTCCATCATCACGGGGCGCAGTCCGGCGCTGTGCAACCGCTCGGCGACGGTGACCGCCGCCTCCACGGCATCGCGCCGACCCGTGTGAGCAAGCAGCAGGATCTCTCTGGTCATGGAGCCTCCTTCAGTCGAACTCGACCGAGCCCAGCCTATCGCTCCTGAGCCGCTGCGCCTCGGCGGGGGCGGGCCCCGCATGTTCGACCCGGCGCAGGTGCACGAAGAACTCGACGTTTCCGTCCTGTCCCGGCAGGCCGGAGCGGTGGATCTCGATCAGCTGCAGCTGTTGGGCCTGGGCCGCGGCGAGCACCCCTTCGACGGCCTCACGGCGCAGCAGCGGGCTCGAGACCACCCCGGTGCGGCCCAGCCGCTCGCGGCCGATCTCGAACTGCGGCTTCACCATGAGCAGCAGGTCCGCACCCTCGGCGGCCTGTCCGGCCAGGGCGGGAATCACCAGGCGCAGCGAGATGAAGGAGAGGTCCGCGACGATCAGCTCGAAGGGCTCCCCCAGGTCCGCCGGTTTGAGCCGGCGCAGGTTCAGGCCTTCGTGGTTCTGCACCCGGGGGTCTGCAACAAGCTGAGGGTGCAGCTGGTCGTGCCCGACGTCGACGGCGACCACCTCGCGGGCTCCGCGCTCGAGCAGCACCTGGGTGAAGCCGCCGGTGGAGGCCCCGGCGTCGAGACACCGGCGGTCCTGAACGTCGATCTCCGGGGAGGCGGTGAGGACGCCGTCGAGCTTATGCGCGGAGCGGCTGACCCAGGGGTCTTGGTGCGCGACCGCGATGGGCTGGTGGGCCCTCACGGGGGTGGAGGCCTTGTGGATGACGGCTCCGTCCACAGTGACCTGTCCCTGGGCGATCAGTGCTCCGGCGCGAGTGCGGCTGGGGACAAGTCCTCGGGCGACCATGGCCTTGTCCAGCCGGAGTGCATCGCTCATCAGCGGTCCTCCGCGGTCTGCTTGAGCCGCTGGTTCAGGTCCTGGATCAGGGTCTCCGCCTGGGCAATCTCGGTCTCGAGCTCGTCGAGGCTCAGCGTGGGCTCCTCGGAACGCTGCTGGTCCTGCTCCGGCTGGTGGTGCGGCGGCTGCTGGTGCGGCTCGGTCATGTCCCGGCGGGTTCCTGCAGCGCCCGGTGGGACCCGTCGAAGAGCTGCCGGAGCTCAGCCAGGATCCAGTCGGGCCGCATGGAGTCCTGGGCCTGCTCGGCCGCGGCCGCAGTGTCGATCCCGGTCAGGACCAGCGCGGTGTCGAAGCCGGCCCTGTTCCCGCCGAGCACGTCGGTGTCGAGCCGGTCTCCGATCACCAGGGGTCGCTGCATCTTCAGCGAGTCGGCCGCCTGGGTGAACATCACCGGTTCCGGTTTGCCGGCCGCGGTGGGAGTCTTTCCGGTGGCGCGTCCCACGGCCTCGACCAGAGCGCCGTTGCCTGGGGCGATCCCCCGCTCGCGGGGAATGCTGAGATCCAGGTTGGTGGCGAACCACTGGGCTCCGTTGTTCACTGCATAGGCGGCCTCCGCGAGGTCTGCCCAGCCAAGAGTGGGGTCAAAACCCTGGATGACTGCCGCAGGATGATCCGCCGCAGATTCGGCGATGCTGAACCCAGCGTCCTGAACCAGAGTGCGCAGGTACCGGCTGCCGGTGACCAGCACACTCGCGCCTGGATCCAGGGCCGCACTGAGCAGGGCGATCCCTGCGGGGGCAGACCCGAAGACCTCATGGGTCAGCGCAGGGATGCCCAGCTCGTTGAGATGGGTGGCGACCTGTTCGGCGGAGCGGGAGGCGTTGTTGGTGACGTATCCGCGAGGCACGCCCCGGCTCACCAGCTGTTCCACGGCGTGTGCAGCCCCGGGGATCGCGTGAGGTCCGGCGTAGAGAACTCCGTCGAGATCGAAGAGCACTCCGTCATAGGAGTCGAGGAGACTCGGGGTCATGCACGCCCTCCGCGCCGGCGGTCCTGGTCCCTGCCCTGATCGCGACCCTTGGAACGGCCCAGGACGTCCTTGACCTTGGGCAGATCGGCAGGCTCATCGTCGAAGTCGAGGATCTCGGGATCTTCGAATGCCCCGGAGCCCAGGGCTCGTTCTGCGGCGAAGGCCTGCTCGCGCCAGCGCTGGGCCTCCTCCTCCCGACCCACGGTCTCAAGGACCGCGGCGTAGGCGGTGAAGAGCCGGGGCGAGAAGCTGAAGGCCCGGTTGATGTCGAGCTCTGGGACCTCCAGCGCGGTCACGGCTGAGGCGTGGTCCCCCAGATCGGTGTACGCCCCGGAGACGACCATGGCCATCTCGGCGCGCACCGGGCCGGTCAGCGCGGCCACCTCCTCGGACTGGGAGAGCTCGATGGCCTTCTCGGGACGGCCGAGTCCGCGTTCGCAGTCGGCCAGGACCGGCAGGTGGGTCTGGTCGCCGCTGATCCGGCGGTAGGTGCGCAGCTCGCGCAGCGCCTCGGCGAAGTCCCCGGCGGCATAGGCAGTCAGACCTACGGCTTCGCGGACGATGCCGAGGCGTCCGCCGCGGCGGGAGGCGGCGAGTGCGTGCTGGAACGCGACCTCGGGGGCGATGTCGACCAGACGGCCGGCCATCACCAGGTGCTTGGCCACCCAGGGACGGTTCGTGTCGTCCAGGGTGCGCAGCTGCAACAGGGCCGCCCGGTCCAGCTCTTTGCCGGTGACATCCTCGTCGATCTCGGGAGAACGCGTGCGATCCTCGCTGTTGGACCGGCGGAGGTCGCGCGGGTTGCGCGGGGGCCTTGGGCGGTCGCCGTAGGACTCGTCATGCATAGGTTCTTGGTTCTCCTTGGATTACGTGCGCAGGGCCATCCCAGGATACCGCCTTCAGCGGCACCGGCGGCCTGGCGGCAGTTATGGGTGCGAAGCACGGATCGGGCACGATCAGACACGGAATTGAATGCGCCCTGAAACACAAAAAAGGCCGCACCGAAGAGCTCTCCGGGCGGCCGAATGAATGGACCACTGCGACGCATTGTTGCTGAGGAACGCTCGCATTGTTGAGCAGCACTAGGCCGATCGCCTCAGAACGATGACGCAGCCCTCGGCGCGACCAAAATTGCTCTGAATACAGGTCAAGCCCGGTCCCCGAAGGGACCGGGCTTGAACCCTCTCTACCAAATAGTGTCCGGCGGCGACCTACTCTCCCACACACTCCAGTGTGCAGTACCATCGGCGCAGTGGGCCTTAGCTTCCGGGTTCGGGATGGGACCGGGCGTTTCCCCCACGCTATGACCGCCGTAACTCTAGAACAACACCAGCACCCTTTCCCACACCACCACACACCCCAGAACACTCTGGGACTTGTGGAGGGGTACTCGACCAGTGTCGTAAACCTAAACTCACAACAACACTCTTCAATTATCACCCCACCCCCACAAACACCGGGGGCAGGGTTCTGTCTCTGACCCACACACCCCGCACACACACCCCACAAGAGGATGTGCCCACACGGGTGTCGTGA
>NZ_SOAN01000005.1 GCF_004364585.1 Nesterenkonia aurantiaca
CTACCTCACGCCCGCCGAGTACGCTCGGCAATGCACCTACCAAACGGAGAACGACGACTCCCACAACGTGTGGACCTAACAGAGGGGGCGGCTCACACCGCCTATGACGAAGAGGCTGAATCCGTGGGGGTTGTCGAGAGTCAAACGTACAACGCTGAGGCATTTCTCTACTTCGATGGCAATCAGTGGTGGGTTTCGGAGCTCGAGGTAGCGAGCGCGGTCGGCGAATGAGACCGCGGCGTATCGGGGGCGCTCTGATGTTGTTAGGTAGCGTCACGGCGCAATTTCTCGCGGTGCCCTTCGATGCTGAGTCGATCAGTCCACAGATGTCGGGGACCTGTGACCACGTGGTCACTTGGGAAGGAAGAGCGGCCCGGGGCGCGGCGAAGTGTGAGCGTCCCCAATTCGAATCGGTGGACCGATCACGGCGGGTGCCACAGAGTGAAGGCGAAGAATATGTCACTGGTGAGAGGGAGTCTGGCTGGTCAAGTCCTGCCCCGGAGGCCCAGCCGACCTACTGCAGTGCCGAAGACGGAGCAGCCCCAGCCGGGTGTCGAGTCGTATTGCTAGACGAGTGTGCGTCTCGCGGCCTGGATTTAATCAATCCAGTCGATACCGGGGAGTTCTCTGGCTTCGTCTGTGCGCCCACCGCTGAGGTAGCTGACCTCGAAGAAGTTGAAGTCGAAGAAGAGGCCGTCGACATCATGGCTCTCTTACCCGGCGCCGTAGAAGAAGCCTTCGCAACCCTCCCCATCGCCGGGGGCTCCGTCGAATTTGAACCTGATCTCCTCGGTTTCGGTTACCGGAACCGGCACACGCATATGTTCGCGGACGTCGAGACGCAGACCTTGAACCAGACGCTTCTCGGCATCCCCGTGGAGATCCGCGTGAATCCGCAGAGCTTCCAATGGAACTACGGCGATGGCGCCAGTCGCGCCACCTACGAGCCCGGAGAACCAATGCCCGAGAGCTGGCAGGGCGAGACCGTGGTCAAGACCAACCAGGAAACCCTCACGAGTCACGTCTACACCGAGACCGGGCGTTTCCCGGTCGGCCTGGCCACGACGTTCGTCGGGGAGTATCGAGTTGGCGGCGGACCCTGGATCGTGATCCCGGGCTCGGTAGATGTCCAGGCCTCACCGGGGCAGGCGGATATCTGGCGAGTCGCCGCACGCAACGTCTCCGGCTCCTGCCGCAATGCCGTCGACTGGGGCTGCAATGGCCCAGTCACCCTTGAACCCGGTGACACTCCACCGAAGATCTTCGCCGACCAGTACGACGCCAACGGCAACTGGCTGGGGGACTGAGTCCAGGCGCCGCGGCGGCATCGACGCAGAAGGCGCCGCCGCGTCGTCGTAGGTCCTCGGCGTCAGCGGAGGGGGAGGTGGTTGCCGGCGATCATGCATCGCACCGACCCGCCTGCGGCCTCCAGGGTGGAGACCTCCACCGGCACCAATGTGCAGTGTGCCGAGATCGTCTCCCGCTGCTCCTCCGTCAGGCTCGCCTCGGCCGTGGTGGAGAGCACCAGGTAGCGTCCGCCGGGCCCGGCAAGTTCCAGGCAGTTTCCGGCGAAACGGTTGACCTGGGATTCGCTGAGCCCCACCACGGTGCGGCCGGAATCACGCAGCACCTCGAGCACGTGCTCGCGCTGGGAGACGTCGCGGATCATCGCGCTGCTGATCAGGGCGAGGTCGGTGCCCACGGACATCATGACGTTGGTGTGGTACACCGGCACCCCGTCGCCGTCGGTGGCGTCGAAGAGCACCGGGGTATAGCCGAAGTCCCGGCAGAACTCAGCGAAGAGTCCACCGGAGAGCCGCCGGGAGCGGCAGGCGTAGGCCAGGCGCTCGCGGTGATCCAGCACCATCGAACCGGTGCCCTCGAGGTACTCCCCGAAGCGTTCGGCCGAGGAGTAGTCCACCACCCGGCGGACTCGGTGGGTCTCCTGTAGGTGCGCAAGAATGTCCTCGCGCCGCTCGGCCCGGCGGTTCTCCGCATACATCGGGTACAGCGTGACCGTGCCATCGGGATGGGTGCTGAACCAGTTGTTCGGGAACACGCTGTCCGGCGTCTCTGCGGAGGAGTCATCGAAGAGGTCCACTCCGATGCCCAGACTTCCCAGGGTGCGCCCGAGCTCGGTGACCTCGGCATAGGCCGCGGCAGCTACTGCACGGGAGGCATCCCGGGCGGCTGAGGGCAACAGCGCGTGGAGGATGCGCTGCTGGAAGCTGTTGTCCGCCGCCGTCTCAGGATTCGGTGTGAAGTGGTGCGGTCGGACCAACACCACCCGAGAGGGGGCCTGCTCGGTCACTGAACCGGTGGCCGAAGCACCCGCCTCCCTGCGCGGTCGCATGTTGAGTCGCCCCGCGGGGGCCTCAAGCACTTCAGTCATAGAGGATCACCCCACCGGCTTCATCGAGCTGACCAGGGAGAACAGGTCCTTCGGGTCCTCGGGATCGGCGACCAGGTCCAGCGAGGTCTGCAGATCGGTGCCGGCAGTGGCATCACGGACGAAGCGCAGCGCCGAGAGGTCAGCAATCGCGAAACCCACCGAGTCGAAGATCGTGATCTGCTCGGCGGACTGCCGCCCGGTCTCGGCCCCGGTGAGCACCTGCCAGAACTCGACCACTGGGAAATCAGGCTCCATCTGCTGGATCTCACCCTCGATCCGGGTCTGCTCCGGGTACTCCACGAACACCCGGCCGCGGCGCAGGATCTCGGCATCGAGCTCGGTCTTGCCCGGGCAGTCTCCGCCCACGGCGTTGATGTGCACGCCGGGGGAGATCTGCGCCGAGCTCAGGATGGTGTTCTGTGCCTTGTCCGCGGTGCAGGTGGTGATGATGTCGGCGCCCGCGACGGCCTCGCTGGTGGATGATGCCAGGGTGACCCGGAAGCCGAGCGGCTCCAGGTTTCGACGCAGCTTCTCCATCGCGGCCGGATCCACGTCGAAGACCTGCAGGTCCTCGATGCCCAGCGCGGAACGGATCGCCAGCGCCTGGAACTCCGCCTGGGAGCCCGCGCCGATCAGCGCCATCCGCTGCGAGTCCGGGCGGGCCAGGGCCTTCGCGGTCATCGCCGAGGTCGCGGCGGTGCGCAGCGCGGTCAGCAGCGTCATCTCGGCGAGGAACGTGGGGTAGCCGTTGTCCACGTCGGCGAGCATGCCGAAGGCGGTCACGGTCTGGAAGCCGCGAGACGGGTTCAGGGGATGTCCGTTGACGTACTTGAAGGCGTAGGTCTCCAGGTCCGAGGTCGGCATCAGCTCGATCACGCCGAACGGGGTGTGGCTGGCTATGCGCGGGATCTTGTCGAAGCTCTCCCAGCGGCGGAAGTCATCCTCGAGGTAAGCGATCATCTCGGTCATCAGGTGCTCGACACCCTCGCGCTGGATCCAGCGGGCCATGTTGCCGACGTCGACGAACTGCGTCATCAGAAGCTCCTTCAGGGGTGGTGCGTGAATCGTGCCAGGTTGATGAGTCTCAGACTAGAGATCTCGATGTGCACATGTAAGAGCATTTGTGTTGAAATTCGGGGCGATCAGGTGGCAGTTTGTCAGGGTGCAGTTAGCATGATGTACATGCCGCGACTCACCGATCTCGACCGCCGCCTGATCTCCGCGCTGCGCAAGGACGGCCGCGCCCCGGTTGCGGCGCTCGCCGAACAGCTCGGGGTCGCCCGCGCCACGGTCACCAGTCGGATCGAGAAGCTCAAGGCGCAAGGGGTCATCGTGGGCTTCAGCGTGCGGGTCCACGATCACAACGAGACCGGCGAGGTCCGCGCGATCTCCTTCATCGAAGTGGTCGGACGCACCACCGATCACGTGATCGCCGAGCTGCGCGGTTTCCCCGAGATCATGGCGCTGCACACCACCAACGGCGGCTGGGACCTGGTTGCGGAGATCTCCTGCGAGAATCTGCGCGACTTCGACGAGGTGCTGCGCCGGGTGCGCGGGATCAAAGGCGTGGTCAACAGCGAGACCAGCCTGCTTCTGAGCTCGGTGGTCCGCTGAGAGCCGGAGCCGGCGCGGGGATCGTGCGGTCGCCGCGCGCGGAGCCGAACTGGCGCCGCCGTCGTTGTGCTCCCGCCGTCCCTCCCGGGCAGTTGAGTTATCCGGCGGCTACGTAGGTGCCGGATTCTTCAACTCGCCGGGTAACCTGGGGGGCCTATGCGCGTCACCATTGATCCTCACACCGAAGGCGTCCTGAACAACGACGCTGGCTCCACCGTCCGCCGCTCCGTGCTCCCCGCCGGGGTGCGGGTGCTCACCGAGGAGATGCCGGGCCAGCGCTCGGTCACCCTGGGGTTCTGGATCGGGGTGGGCTCCCGCGACGAGGCCGCCCATCAGCACGGTTCCACCCACTTCCTGGAGCACCTGCTTTTCAAGGGCACCAAGACCCGTTCCTCGCTGGAGATCGCCTCGGCCTTCGACAGCGTGGGCGGTGAGTCCAACGCGCTGACCGGCAAGGAGCACACCTGCTACTACGCCCGGGTGCTGGACACCGATCTGCCCATGGCCGTTGATGTGCTCACCGACATCGTCACCTCCGCGTTGCTGGACCCGGCCGAGATGGAGATCGAGCGCGGGGTGATCCTCGAAGAGCTCGCCATGGCCGAGGATGATCCCGAGGATGTGGTCCACGAGCGGTTCGGCTCCCAGGTCCTCGACGGCCACCCGCTGGGCCGCCCCATTGGCGGCACCCCCGCAGAGATCAACGCCGCCAGCCGCGAGGATGTCTTCAACCACTACCAGCGCTGGTACCGCCCCGATGAGCTGGTCATTACCGCCGCCGGTGGCCTCGACCACGACCACGTGGTCTCCCTCATCGCCGAGGCGCTGGAGAAGTCCTCCTGGGACATGAGCGTCCCCGGCTCGCCGGCGCAGCGCAGGGTCGGACAAGAGACCGAGATCCCGGTCCGTGCCGGCACCGAGACCATCATCAAACCGGTGGAGCAGTCCCAGGTGATCCTCGGCGGACGCGGCATGGCCGCCTCGGACGAGGACCGCTTCGCGCTCTCGGTGATGCACGCGGTGCTCGGCGGCGGCATGTCCTCCCGGCTCTTCCAAGAGGTCCGGGAGCGCCGCGGGCTGGCCTATTCCACATACTCCTTCTCCTCGGCGATGACCGACGCCGGCTATTTCGGGCTCTACGCCGGCTGCCTGCCGAACAAGGTCGCCAAGGTCACCGAGGTCATGGCCGCTGAGCTCGACCGGATCGCCACCGACCATGTCAGTGCCGAGGAGCTGACCCGCGCCAAGGGTCAGCTGCGCGGCGGCACCGTGCTGGGCATGGAGGAGACCTCCTCGCGGATGTCTCGGCTGGGCCGCGCGGAGCTGGTGCGCGGGGAGTTCGTCGACATCTCGGACACGCTGCACCAGATCGACGCGATCACCGCCGAGGACGTGCGCAAGGTCGCCGCCAGGCTGGCCGACTCACCGCGAGCTGTCACGGTGGTCGGGCCCGCCTGAACCGGAGGGTGATGCTGCAGTCCAGACCGAGGGGGCCTCATGCACGGCAGGCATAGCCACGGTGAGGCCCGACGCGCCGGCGCCGTGGTCGTGATGCTCGGCCTGGTGCTCCTGACGGCCTGCGCCGGAGACTCAGGTCCTATCGGGTCCGAGAGTCCTGGTGATCGGTCCACCAGCGGTCCTGCGGCGACCTCCCCGGAGGAAGGTCTCGACGGCGATGGCGGTGACGGCCCCGAGATGAACCCCACTCCGGTGCATGAGACCTCGGAGCTGGTGTCCGAGCACCTCTCCAGCTGGCAGGAATATAGCAGCGCCTCAGAGGCTGAGCTGCAGGTGGCCTTCTACAGCGGCAACCCCGCCTGCTATGGCGTGCGCTCGGTGGTGGAAGAGACCGATACCCAGGTTCGGGTGGCCACCATCTCAGGCACGCTGCCCGATGCGATCGACTCCGCCTGCACCCAGGAGGCCCGCTACGTCGCACTGGTCATCGAGCTCGACGAGCCGCTGGGCGAGCGTGAGGTCGTGCCGCTGACCGAGGTCGAGCTGACCCGCTGACCTGCTCGTGCGCTGACCCGCTGACCCGCTGACCCGCTGGCCCGCGCCTGATCCCCTGTGGTCCGCGCGTTCAGTGCGGCCCGGACCAGATCCGGCTCTGCGCAGCCCCAATTGCTTCGAGCCCGCCGAAGTAGACCTCGATCTCAGTGATCTGTCCGTCGACCACCTTCATGATCTCCACGTTGCTGAAGGGCTGCTGGTTCCGCAGCTGCGCGATGTAGCGCAGCATCACCGTGCCGGGTTCGATCTCCAGCACCGTCGTGATCTCCTGACGCAGGAACCGCTCTGCGGTGGGGAAGCAGGTGTCGAGGAAGGTGGACTTGTCCACGTGGTCATCCTGCGGCGAGGTGAAGGTCATGTCATCGCTGAGCAGCATTCGGGCTGCCCGTCGGTCTCCGACTCGGTAGGCCGCGAACTGCGCCAGAACCGTCTCCATCGGCGTCCTGATCATGCCCCGGAATCTACTCGACGGTCCTGTGGCATGTCAGCGGCTCGCGGCCCCAGATGCTTCGGTCAGCCGCCGGCGAAGGGCGGAAGCACGTCGAGCTGATCTCCGGGACGCACTCGGGAGGTCTCCGTCCGGGCCCTGACCCCATTGATCAGGACCGAGCTGCGCGCGCAGACCCGCTCCAGGCTGAGCGTCGCCGCGCCGTCGTCGGAGTTGTGGTCGGAGTGGCGCTCGGGGCGCTCGTCAGGGTTGCGATCGGCGTCACCGGCGGCGGAGTCGGCAGCAGGGCCGGGGCTTGAGCCCTGCTCCCGGACCATCCGCGGCAGGTCCGCCAGCAGCTCCATGACGGCTATTCCTTCTGCCGGGACCGGCAGCCTCAGCTCCTGCGCCCCGGCCGCTTCGGCGGCGGCGGCGAAGAACCGGACATGGATCGGCGCAGGGGTCGGCGCGGCGGAGATCTCGGGCATCTGGTTCAGCCTCCGATGGCGGACATGGAGCGGTCAGGGCGGTGGAAGCTGGCCAGATCGAAGCCGGGCCGGTCGGTGCCGTGGGCCGCGGGCTTGAGCCACATCGCTTCGGCCCAGGCCTGGGCGATCTCGGAGTCAGTGGTGGCCGGGTTCCGCAGCAGGTGCATCAGGTCGAACTCCTCGTTGGAGAACAGGCAGCTCATCACCCGGCCCTCGGCGGTGAGTCGGGTGCGTCGGCAGTCCGCGCAGAACGGCTCGGTCACCGAGGCGATCACGCCGACCCGGCCCAGCGGCTCGCCGGCCAGCCCGCCCAGGATCGCCTCCGCGCTGGTGCCCAGCGGGTAGACGTCGAAGCGTTCCGCCGGTGCCCCGTCGCGGTTCTCCGGTGTGGGGGTCAGCACGAACCGCGCCGAGAGCAGCTCCCGGGTCTCTGCAGCGGAGATGGTGCCTTCCTTGTTCCACTGCTGGTCCCCGTCCAACGGCATCTGTTCGATGAAGCGCAGCTCGAAGCCGCGCTCGATCGACCAGGCCAGCAGGTCTGCGGCGTGGACGTCGTTGATCCCGCGCATCAGCACGGCATTGATCTTCAGCGGGGTCAGTCCGGCCGCGGCGGCGGCCTCGACCCCGATCAGCACCTTGTCCAGGGAGTCTCGGCGGGTCAGCTGGGCGAAGGTCTCCCGGTGCACCGAATCCAGTGAGATGTTCACCCGGGTCAGCCCGGCCTCTGCCAGGGCCGCGGCCTTGCGCTCGAGCCCGATGGCGTTGGTGGTCATCGCGATGGGCAGCTCCGGATGGTCCGCGCGCAGCGCCGCGATGATGTCGACCAGATCGGCCCGGACCAGTGGCTCGCCGCCGGTGAGCCGGAGTTCGCGGACACCGAGGGTGTTGACCCCGATGTGCACCAGCCGGCGGATCTCCTCGGCCGAGAGGAGCTGATCCTTGCTCAGCCAGGGGAGCCCCTCGGCGGGCATGCAGTAGGTGCAGCGCAGATTGCACTTGTCGATCAACGAGATTCGCAGGTCCGTGGCGCGTCGGCCGAAGGAGTCCATCAGCCCGCGGGCCGGATCGGCGCCGCTGGTGTCCGCGGAAGCCCCTCCGGGCGAGCCGTCAGGACCCGGAGCGCGCAGACCGGAGGTTTTCTGCTGCGAAGGCAGGCCGGGCATGCCCAGCGAGACCGGGGTGGAGGCACCCGCGCGCAGCGGGTCGCTGCTCGAGTCACCTCGTGCGGGGGAGTGGTCAGCTGAAAACTGCTGCATCTGGCCATCGTAGCCCCGCGGCCTGTCATAAGGAGATGTCAGAGCCACTGCGTAGACTGGGAGCCATGTCAGAGACCACCCCCCGCGTACCCGTCGAAGAGCACATCAGCCGACTCAAAGAGGTGCTCGGCGCCGCGCTGGGCGCCCGTGCCGCCGAGACCGTAGAGGTCTCTTCCGGGGGAGTCGCCGGCCGGATCGTCGCGGAGCGACTCGTCTCCGAGGTTCCCCTGCCCGGTTTCGACAACTCCCAGATGGACGGCTTCGCGCTGCGCGCCGCCGACCTCACCGTGCGCGACGGCGCAGCCACCCTGCCGGTGGCCGGCACCACCGCCGCCGGCCAGGAGCCCGGACTGCTGCCCCTGGGCGCCGCCTTCGAGGTGATGACCGGAGCCCCGGTCCCGGCAGGGGCCGATCTGATCATCCCTGTCGAGTTCACCCAGGGCTTCGGTGCCAAAGAGGTTCGGTTCACCGGGCTCACCGAGGCTGACGTGGTCCGCGGCCGCTACATCCGGGCGGTGGGCTCCGACATCGAAGCCGGCGCCCTCCTGGCCGAACCCGGTGACGTGATCAGCCCCGCCCAGCTCGCGGTGCTCGCAGCCTGCGGCTTCTCCGAGATCAGCGTGCTGGAGCCGATCCGCACCCTGGTGGTCTCCACCGGTGATGAGATCCGCCGCCCCGGCTCCGAGCTGCGCCCCGGCCAGCTCTACGACGCCGACACTCCGCTGCTCGGCGCGGTGCTGGAGACCTTCGGGCATCGGGTGGAGACCTCCCGGATCGGCACCGATGATCCGGCCTGGTTCCTCGAGGCGCTGGATGCGCTGGTCGCCGTGCATCACCCGCACCTGATCATCACCGCCGGGGGCATCAGCAAGGGCGCCTACGAGGTGGTCCGCCAAGGTCTCGGGCGACGCGGGATCTCCTTCGGCGTCGTCGCGCAGCAGCCAGGTGGTCCGCAGGGCTGGGGCCGGCTGGAAGGGGACCTCGAAGGCCGTGGGCTGCTGCACTGGCGCGCCCAGAGCGACGACGCCCGGGCACCGATCGCGGTCATCGCGCTGCCGGGCAACCCGGTCTCCTCCGCCGTGAGCATGGAGACCCTGGTCCGCCCGGCGCTGGCCGCGGTGGACCCCAACTGTGCTCCGCCGCGTCGGATCACCGTGCGCACCACCGAAGACATCAGCTCTCCGCCGGGCGTCCGGCAGTTCCGCCGGGTGCGGATCCTCGAGGACGCCGCCGCCGAGGCCGGCGCGGTGCCCACCGTGGCGCTCGAGGGCGGTCCCGGTTCACACCTGCTGGGCCACCTGGCACGGGCCGATGCACTGCTGGAGCTGCCGGAGGACGATGTCGAGATCCCGGCCGGCTCCGAGCGGCAGGCTGTGCTGATCACCGGTCGCGGGGTCGGGACCCGATGAGCGATCAGCCCACGCGGGACACGGAGCAGCCCGGCCAGAGCGCGGGGCGCCGACTGACCCACGTCCGCGGCGACGGCAGCGCGCATATGGTCGACGTCTCCGGCAAGGAGGTCACCCAGCGGGTGGCCCGGGCGCAAGCCGTGGTCAACACCACCGCCGAAGTCACCGCGCTGCTGGCCAGGGACGGGCTGCCCAAGGGTGACGCGCTGGCCACCGCACGGATCGCCGGAATCATGGCCGCGAAGAAGACGCCTGAGCTGATCCCGCTGTGCCACCCGCTGCCGGTCGCGAAGGTCACCGTGGACCTCGATGTCGATTCCCCGGCCCCTGGTTCGGTGCGGATCACCACTGAGGTCAAGACCACCTCACGCACCGGCGTGGAGATCGAAGCATTGACGGCGGCCACCGTGGCGGCGTTGACTCTGTACGACATGATCAAAGCCGTGGACAAAGGCGCCGTGATCACAGATCAGATGGTGCTGTTCAAGACCGGCGGCGCCAGCGGAGCATGGTCCAGGACTGAGACGGAGACTCGATGACCGACACCCCGCACGCCACCCCGCCCGAGCAGAGCCACACCGAGGACGCCTCCGGCGCTGAGCTGCCAGACCTCGGCGAGACCGACTACTCCGACGCCGAGACCGCCCGCATGATTGCTCCGGTGATCGTCTCCACCCGGGCGGCCACCGGGGTCACCGAGGACCGCTCCGCGCCAGTGATCGCGGAGTTCGCGCGCAAGATCGGCTTCTTCGCCCGCCCCCCGGTGCTGATCCCCGACGGGGAGGGGGTCCTCGCGGCACTCTCCGAGCTGCTGGTGCAGATCGAGCCCGCAGTGATCATCACCTCTGGAGGCACCGGGCTCACCCCCGATGACATGACCCCCGAGTTCACCAAGCCGCTGCTGGACAAAGAGATTCCCGGCGTGATGGAGGCCGTGCGCGCCCACGGCCGGACCAAGAACCCGCGGGCCTCGCTCAGCCGCGGCGTCGCCGGGGTCACCGGCAAGACTGTCATCGTGAATCTGCCCGGCTCTCCAAAAGCCGTGCGAGAAGGCATGGAGGTGCTCATCGAGCTGCTGCCCCACCTGTGCGACCAGGTCGCCGACATCCGCGACCACGAGGCCTGGGGCGGCGAGGAATGAGTTCCGAGACACCCCAGGAGCTCAACCAGGCAGGCTTCGCCGCCGAGGAGCCCTTCGAGTTTCCCCAGGAGCGGGTGATCCTGGCCCGGCTCAGCGATGAGCCGCTGAGTCCCGCCGAGGCGGAGGCAGAGGTCTGGGCGGAGCGGGCCGGCGCCGTCGTCGGCTTCTCCGGGATCGTGCGCAACCACGACCAGGGCCAGCCGGTGCACCGGCTCAGCTACACCGCGCACCCCTCCGCCGCCGAGGCGATCGCCCAGGTCGCGGTGGATGTCGCCGCCCGGTTCCCCACCGTGCGGGTCTGGGTGGCGCACCGGGTCGGTGAGCTGGGCATCGGGGACCATGCACTGGTCGCCGCTGTGGCCTCCGCCCACCGCGCCGAGGCGTTCCAGGCCTGCGCGGAGCTGGTCGAAGCGACCAAGCAGCAGGTCCCGATCTGGAAAGAGCAGTTCTTCGCCGACGGCAGCAAGGAATGGGTCGGTCTCTAGCGCTGTGCGGAGACGGTCATCCAAACGCATCACCGCAGTAATCGTCGCGTAACCCCGGGCAACCCGAGGGAAACACGACCCTCCTAGCGTTGTCAGCATGTATACAGACGTGTCGACAGACCCGAATACGGAGGCCAACGCGCTGCCCGCGGCGGACCGGGTCTACGCGGCGCTGCGCACGGCGATCCGAGCCGGTCAGGTCTCACCCTGGGACCGACTGACCGAGAAATCCGTGGCCTCGGAATTCGCCGTCTCCCGAACCCCCGTGCGCGAGAGCATCGCCCGGCTCGTGGCCGAGGGGCTGCTGCAGCGGCACAGCAACGGCTTCGGGCTCGTGCTGCCGACCCCCGATGCCCTCGGAGGCCTCTACGAGGCTCGCCTCGCCCTGGAGCTGCAGGGCATCCGACGAGTCGCCCACGGCCCGGCGGAATACGACACCGACCTGCTCGCCGCGCTCTCGACCCAATGGCAGCAGCTGCGCGCCGACCTGCCCGAGCCTGCACCCCAGATGGTCGCCCTGGACGAGGCGTTCCACTGCAGCGTGCTCGAGGCCGCCGGAGAACCGGCGCTCGTCTCGGTCCTGGTCCACGTCAACGACCGCATCCGCGCCCTGCGCATGTACGGCTACATGGCCTCCGACCGCCTGGCCCTCGCCGCGGAGCAGCACCTACAGATCCTCGATCTGCTCAAACTGCAGAAATATCACGACGCAGAGACCGCCATGACTGAGCACATCACCAGCTCCCGTCACGCGGCTCTGGCCCGTGCCCTGCACAAGAAGCCCGCCCACGGATTCGCTGGAACCGCCCCCACCGACACCGTCGCCCACTGGGCCTGACCGTTGACCACGCTCACCGACCTGCACCGCTGAGATCCCCCGCTCCGCCGCACCACCTGCACGGACCTGCTGACTCGCACCCCACCACCCACCTGAGGAGAACCCCGTGAAGAAGAACCCGCACCTGATCATCGGCACTCTGGCCATCGGCACCCTGGCGCTGAGCTCCTGCGGCGACACCGCCGAGGCGGGCGCCGCCGAAGAGGGGTTCCCCAGCGCCCCGGTCGAGATGGTCATTCCCTACCCGCCCGGCGGCGGCTCCGACGTGCTCTTCCGGCTCATGGCCGAATACGCCGAGGAGCACCTGGGAGAGAACATCGTCCCGATCAACGTCGAGGGCGCCTCGGCCACCGTGGGCTCACGCCAGGTCAAAGACTCCACCGCCGACGGCTACACGATCCTGGGCACCCACCAGGTGACCGCCGCCGCGTTCCACACCAACATCGTGGACTACGGCTTCGACGCCTTCGAGCCGATCGCCCTGGGCACCGCGACCCCGCACCTGCCCTCGGTGAGCGCCGACTTCGCGCAGGAGCACGGCATCGAGGACCTCCAGGGCTTCCTCGACCACGTCGAAGCGAACCCGGGCGAGGTGACCTGGGCCTTCACCACTGGCTCAGAAGACCACTACACGGTCGCCGCTATCCTCGACGCCGCGGGGATCGACCCCACCTCGCTGAACTACGTGAACTACAACGGCACCGGCCCGCAGTACGCGGCGCTGATCGCCGGCGAGGTCGATGGCATGACCGGAGACTACGCCTCCGGCGAGGGCTACATCGAAGACGGATCGCTGATCCCGCTGGGCGTGGTCAACGAGGACCGAGACCCGCAGCTGCCGGATGTGCCCACCGTCTCGGAGCAGGGCATCGACTTCACCCTCACCGTGGACCGCGGCTTCCTCGCCCCGGAGGGCACGCCTGCCGAGCACATCGAGGTCCTGCAGGACGCCTTCGAGGCGGCCTTCGCGGAGGAGGAGTTCCAGGAGCGTGTCGAGGAGCTCGGGTCCTACCCGAACTTCATGGACTCTGAGGACTACCAGTCCCACATCGACGAGCTGGACTCCTCGATGGAACAGCTGGCCGATCAGATGCAGGAATTCTGAGCATGAGGCCTCGCGCTCTGCAGAGGAGCTCGCATGGCTGACCGTCTCTTCTGCCTGGCCCTGGTGGTGCTCGTCGGCGCCTTCTGGTCCCAGACCACGGAGCTGCCCGGCCCCACCGGCGGCGCAGCCCTCGGCCCGGCCTTCTTCCCGCGGGTGATCCTCGGACTGATCTTCGGACTCACCGCAATCCTGCTGGTCCGCAGCTTCGTGGCCGCGGAACAGGCCGTGAGCTTCGCGGGCTTCGGACGCTTCCTCAAGGTGCACTGGCGGGTCCCCGCCATGGTGGCGATGCTCGCCGGTTACGTGGGACTGCTGGGGCTCACCGGCTTCGTGCTCAGCTCGACGATCTTTCTGCTCGGCGGGTTCGCCCTGCTGATCCGGGAGTACTCCAAACCGGTCCTCATCGCCAGCCTGGCGCTGGCCACGCTGTTGCCCTTCACCCTCAACTGGGTGTTCGAAAACGTCCTGCGCACTGTGCTGCCGTAGGGGAACAGGACTCACTCACATGATGGAACTAGGTCTGCTCGCCGCCGCCGGCGAGGTCGCCGCGCCGCTGACCCTGCTCACGATCCTGATCGGCGTCTTCGTCGGGATCATCGCCGGAGCGATCCCCGGCTTCACCTTCACCATGGCTCTGGTGCTGGCGTTCCCGTTCACCTTCGCCATGGGACCGGTCCAGGGCCTTGCCCTGATGATCGGCATCTACATCGGTGGGCTCTCCGGAGGTCTGATCGCCGGCATCCTGCTCGGCATCCCCGGAACCCCGTCCTCGGTGGTGACCATCTATGACGGGTACCCCATGGCCAAGGCGGGGGAGCCAGCTCGGGCGCTGGGGATCGGCATCGCCTCCTCGGTGATCGGCACGCTGATCGGCGCCGCCGTGCTGTTCCTGGTGGGACCGATCATCGGGCGCTTCACGTTGAACTTCGGGCCCTGGGAGGTCTTCTCGCTGGTGCTCTTCGCGCTGACGCTGGTGGCCGGTCTCAGCGGCAAACACCTGGTCAAGGGCCTGATAGCGGCCTGCCTGGGCCTGCTGATCAGCACGATCGGCGTTGCCCCTGCCGGACAGATGCGGTTCAACTTCGACAATCCCCAGCTCTCCGGGGGACTCAGCGCGATCCCGGTGCTGATCGGTCTCTTCGCGGTCTCCCAGCTGCTGGTCAACGTCGAGGAGTCCCGGTTGGACACCCGTCCCGCCGCGGGCACCGGGGCGCCGAAGATCCGGGTTCCCTACGCCCAGGTCATCGGAGATATGTGGCGGGAGAAGCGCAACGTGGTGCGGTCCTCCATGGTGGGCACGTTCATCGGCACCCTCCCGGCCGCCGGAGCGGAGTCGGCGAACTTCATCAGCTACGACCGCGCCAAGAAGGCAGAGAAGCGCGACCCGGAGAACTACGGCAAGGGACACCCGGGCGGGATCGTCGCCTCGGAGTCCTCGAACAACGCAGTGGCCGGCGGTGCGTTCATCCCGACCATCACCCTGGGCATCCCCGGGGACGTGGCGCAGGCCGTGATGATGGGAGCCCTGATCCTGCACGGCATCGCGCCCGGTCCGGGGCTCTTCGAGCGCCAACCGGTGCTGGTGAACTCGATCTACCTCTCGATCGTGATCGCAGCGCTGTGCGTGCTGGTGGTGCAGACCCTGCTGCTGCCGTTCCTCGCCCGGGTCACTCTGGTGCCCAAGGCGATCCTGGTGCCCTGCATCCTGGTGCTCACCGCGGTCGGGTCCTTCGCGATGAACAACCGGATCTTCGACATCTGGGTCGTCGTCGGCTTCGGGATCATCGGATTCCTGCTGGTGAAGCTGAGCGTGCCGCTGGGTCCGATGATCCTGGGACTGATCCTCGGGGCGACCCTGGAAGAAGAGCTGTTGCGCGCTCTGCAGCTCAGCGACTCGCTGAGCACCTTCGTCACCCGGCCGATCTCGCTTACGTTCCTGATCCTCGCGGTGGGATCGATCGGGTTCAGCCTCTATAAGGCGCACCGGGGCAGGAAGATCTCCACCGAGGCCAAGGAGCCGGTGCCGGTGTAGCGGATCCGAGGCGCGGCCCGGGGCACAGAGTCACCGGCCGCGCCCTCGCCGTGGAGGAGCCGAGTCGGCACCTACCGGCCTGCGCGGTCGGACTTCTCCATCGCGATGGCCTTGCGCATGTTCTTCCGGGCCCGGGTGCGATCCCCGGCGATGTCATAGGCGATGGAGAGCCGGAACCAGGAGCGCCAGTCTTCCGGGGCGGCCTCGGCCTCGGCGGCGTAGATCTTGAACTGCTCATCGGCCTGGGCGCGGTTCGCCCGGCCTCCGGCGGAGCGCTCCACGGTGTCCTCGGGCAGTCCACCCTCGGTCTCCAGCTTCCGGCCCAGCCGCTCGGTGCCGATGCCGAAGAGCAGCTCGCGGGCCAGCACCCAGACCCCGAGGATCACGATCAGCATCGCGCCGCCGCCGATGAGCTGCGCGGCGAGGTCATCGACCCGCAGGAACCGCCAGGCGGAGGCCCCAGCGCCGACCAACATGATGCTGAGCAGGACGATGACCAGTCCGGTCCAGAACTTCGTCTTCATCCGGTTTACAGCCCCAGATCCAGGTAGCCGTCGAGCCCGTGGGTCAGCCCGGGGCGTGAGCCCACGGTGCGCAGTCCCAGCAGCACGCCGGGCATGAAGGAGGCCCGGTCGAAGGAGTCGTGGCGGATGCTCAGCTGCTCACCGGTGGAGCCCAGCAGCACCTCCTGGTGCGCGACGAGCCCGCGCAGCCGCACCGAATGCACGTGGATCCCGGCGACCTCTGCGCCGCGGGCACCGTCCAGAGCGGTCTCGGTGGCATCGGGGGAGGGGCCGACGTCGGCGGCCTCCCGCGCCTGGCCCATCAGCTCCGCGGTGCGCACCGCGGTGCCGGAGGGGGCGTCGACCTTCTTCGGGTGGTGCAGCTCGATGATCTCTGCGGAGTCGAAGTACTGCGCGGCCTTGGCGGCGAAGGCGGTGGCCAGCACCGAGCCCAGTGCGAAGTTCGGGGCGATCAACACCCCGACGGAGGTGTGCTGGGCCAGCAGCTGCTCCAGCGACTGCAGCTTCGCGGCGTCCCACCCGGTGGTGCCGACCACGGCGTGGAGGCCATGCTCCACGGCGAAGCGCACATTGGCCTCGGTGGACTCCGGAACGGTCAGGTCCACCACATGGGTGGCGCCTGCGGAGAGCAGCTCTGGCAGCTCGGCCTCACGGCCCAGCGCGGCGACCAGCTCCATGTCCGGCGCGTTCTGCACGGCCTGAACGGCCTCGGTGCCCATGCGTCCGCCTGCGCCGAGGACGGCGACTCGAATCTCTGCTGTGCTCATCTGCCCAGCCTATCGCTCACCCCGCCGGACCCGGTGTCCTGCTCCGAGGCGGGTCCGGGAGTGTTGGAAAGTGTGTACTTGTGTTTGAATATGAGTGACAGGTCGACGCGACAGGGGGAAGTCCATGCTGGCAGCCCAGCGCCGCACCGGGATCGTCTCACTGCTCGACGCCTCGGGGGCGGTGAGCGTCAGTGAACTCGCCGCACGCTTCGAGGTCTCGGACATGACCATCCGCCGGGACCTGGACCACCTTGCCGCCCACGGACTGATCGCCAAGGTCCACGGCGGGGCCGTGACCCCGGACGGGTCCTCCACCGGCTTCTCCGCGCGACGCACCGAAGAGCCGGGTTTTCAAGCGAAGTCCGCCCAGTCCCGGGCCGAGAAGCAGGCCATCGCCGCGGCCGCCGCGCTTCTGGTGCAGCCGGGGATGTCCATCGGCCTCTCCGCCGGCACGACCACCTGGGCGCTTGCCCACCAGCTGCGCGGGATCGCCGAGCTCACCGTGGTCACCAACTCCCCGCGCATCGCGGAGATCTTCCACCGCCGCGCCGATCAGGCGCTGGTCGACGGGGCGGCCACAGACCAGACGGTCATCCTCACCGGGGGCGTGCGCACGCCCTCGGATGCTCTGGTCGGCCCGATCGCGAACCAGGCGCTGCGATCCCTGCACCTGGACCTGGTCTTCCTCGGCGCCCACGGCTTCGCGCTGGATGCCGGATACACCACGCCGAATCTGGAGGAGGCTGAGACCAACCGCACCTGGCTGGGGACCGCACCGCGCGCCGTCGCGCTGGCCGATCACAGCAAATGGAACACCACCGCGCTGGGCACCTTCGCCGAGCTGGAGCAGATCCCCACGCTGATCACCGATACCGGGCTCGAGGATGCCGCGGCCGAGGCGCTGCGCGAGCGGCTCGAGTCGCTGATCCTCGCTGAGCCCACCGAGACCAGGAGTCCCCGATGACCACCACCGACAGCGCAGCGCAGCGACCCTCCTGCGAGGTGCCGGCTGCCGCCCCCGGCATGCCGGCGGCGCAGCGCACCCGCGCCCAGCTCGCCGACGGCCGGGAGATCTTCTTCTTCGACGATGCGCCCCGCCGACGCACCGTCCAGGACCGTCGCGAGATCTCCCGTCCGGTGGGCGGAAACGAGATGCGCTATGACCCGCTGCTGCGTGAATGGGTGGCCATCGCCGCCGCCCGGCAGCACCGCACCCACCTGCCCGCCACCGAGGAATGTCCGCTGTGCCCCTCCACCCCGGAGCGCGCCACCGAGGTCCCACAGGACCAGTACGACGTCGTGGTCTTCGAGAACCGGTTCCCCTCCTTCCGCGGCGACATCCCGATCCCGGAGGACCTGCTGAGCACGACGACGGCGGCGCAGGAGACCGCCGGGCTGCGCCAGCCCGGCTCCGGCCGGTGCGAGGTGGTCTGCTTCACCGATCAGCACAGCTCCGCGCTGGCACAGGTCAGCCTCAGGCGGATGCGCACGGTGCTGGACGCCTGGGCGGACCGCACCGCCGCGATGCTCGCCGAGCCCGGCGTCGAACAGGTCTACTGCTTCGAGAACCGCGGCGAGGAGATCGGGGTGACGCTGAACCACCCGCACGGGCAGATCTACGGCTACCCCTTCATCACCCCGCGCACCCGCACCCTGCTGGACTCCGCCGCGGACTTCCGCGCTCGCCGGGGCGCCGATCTCTTCACCGAGATCCTGGCCGGCGAGGTCGCCGACGGTCGCCGGATCGTGGCGCGCACCGAACACTGGACCGCGTTCGTCCCAGCCTGGGCGCGCTGGCCGGTGGAGCTTCACATCTACCCGCACCGCGCGGTCCAGCGGCTGCCCGAGCTCACCGACGCCGAACGCGACGATTTCGCCGCGCTCTACCTGGACCTGCTGCGCCGCGGCGATGCACTCTTCGACGGGCCCCTGCCCTATATCTCCGGCTGGCAGCAGGCTCCGGCCTCGGCCGAACCAGGACTGATGCGGCTGCACCTGCAGCTGTTCTCGATCCGCCGGGCGCAGAACAAGTTGAAGTACCTGGCAGGCTCCGAATCCGGCATGGGCGTGTTCATCAATGACATCGCCCCGGAAGAGACGGCACGCCGACTGGTGGCGATCGGGCCGCAGACGGCAGAATCAGGGTCGGCAACACCCACAGACACAGAGGAGACACGATGAAGCTGCTGGTCACCGGCGGTGCCGGGTATATCGGATCCGTGGTGGTCCAGCGGCTGCTCGCCGAGGGCCACACCGTGGAGGTCCTGGACAACCTCAGCACGGGCCACGCCGACTCGGTCCTGGACGGGGCGCGCTGGCACCAGGCCGAGCTGCTCGAGGTCGGTCAGATCCTGGACGCCAGCTTCGACGGCGTGGTCCACCTGGCCGCGCGTTCCCTGGTGGGGGAGTCGGTGAGCCACCCGGAGCGCTACTGGCACGGCAACATCGTGGCCACCCTGGCGCTGCTCGACGCGATGCGCTCCGCAGGGGTCCGCCGACTGGTGTTCTCCTCCACCGCCGCGGTCTACGGCGAGCCGGCAGGGGCCAGCATCGCCGAATCCGATCCGACGATGCCGACCAACCCCTACGGCGCCTCGAAGCTGGCCATCGATCACATGCTCACCGCCGAGGCCCGTGCCCACGGCCTGGCCGCGATCAGCCTGCGCTACTTCAACGTGGCCGGGGCCTCGGGAGACCTGCGCGAGCGCCACGACCCGGAGACCCACCTGATCCCGAACCTGCTCAAGGTCGCCGCCGGGGAGAAGGAGTCGGCCAGCATCTTCGGCACCGACTATCCCACCGAGGACGGCACCGCGGTGCGTGACTACATCCACGTGCTCGACCTCGCCGAGGCGCACCTGCGGGCGTTGGCGGCCGCAGAGCCGGGGGCCCATGAGATCTACAACCTCGGCACCGGCACCGGCACCTCGGTGCGCCAGGTGATCGACGCCGTCCGCGAGGTCACCGGCGCGGAGGTCCCTGCGGTGGAGGAGCCCCGCCGCGCCGGAGACCCGGCGGTGCTGGTCGCCTCCGGCGCCCGCGCGCTGAAACGTCTGGGCTGGAGCCCCACCAGAGATGTCCGCGATATGGTCGCCGACGCCTGGGCCGCACTGGGACACGAGGTCAGGACCCCGAACCCGAGTACCCGTCCCCAGGCCTCAGGAGACCCGGCATGAGCCCCGGGCGCGATGGGCGCGAGGGGCGCGATGCGCTCGAAGGGCTCGCCGAGCGTTTCCACGCCGTCTATGGCAGGCCCGCCGCCGGGATCTGGGCTGCCCCCGGCCGAGTCAACCTGATCGGGGAGCACACCGACTACAACGGTGGCTACGTGCTGCCCTTCGCGCTGCCCCAGGTCAGCGAGGTGGCCGCCGCGGCCCGTGAGGACCGCATGGTCCATGTGCGCTCGCTGCTCAACGGTGAGACCGCAGAGTTCAGCCTGGACGGACTGGCTCCGGGCGTCGTCGAAGGCTGGGCCAGCTATGCCGCCGGGGTGCTCTGGTCCCTGGAGCAGGCCGGGCACCGGCTTCCCGGCATGGATCTGCTCGTCGACTCCAACGTCCCCGTGGGCGCCGGACTCTCCTCCTCCGCCGCCCTGGAATGCTCGGTGGCGCTGGCCGCCACCGAGATCGCCGGCGTCGTGCTGCCCGCCGCAGAGCTGGCCCGGCTGGCTCAGCACGCGGAGAACGACTTCGTGGGCATGCCCTGCGGGATCATGGACCAGATGACGGCGGTCGCGGCCGAGGCCGAGCATGCGCTGCTGCTGGACACCCGGAGCATGAGCACGGAACAGGTCCCGTTCACCCTGGCCCAGGACGATCTGGCGCTGCTGGTCCTGGACTCCCGCGCCGAGCACCGACTGGTGGACGGGGAGTACGCCGCCCGCCGAGCCCAGTGCGAGGCCGGCTCAAGAATGCTGGGGGTCACGAGTCTGCGCGAGCTCACCGACGACGACGTCGCGCCCGAGGATCTGCCGGCACGGCTCACCGATGAGGTCACCCTGCGTCGGGTCCGGCACGTGCTCACCGAGAACGCGCGGGTGCTCGCGGCCCGGGAGGCGCTGCGCACCGGGGCCTACGCCCAGCTCGGCGAGATCCTCTCCGCCGCCCACGCCTCCGCGCGGGACGATTTCGAGATCACCGTGGAGGAGACCGACACGATGGTGGAGACGCTGCTCAGGCTGCCGGCCTCGGGCGACGTGGCGCCCGCGCTGGGCGCCCGGCAGGTGGGCGGCGGCTTCGGCGGCTGCGTGATCGCGCTGATCCACGCGGACTCCTTCGACGGGCTGCTCGCCGCGGTGCAGGAGAACGCCCGCCGTCGCGGCTTCACCGAGCCCACCGGCTTCCTCGCCCGCGCCTGCCCCGGAGCCCGACGCCTCGCCTGAGCGTCCTCCCAGCCCAGCACCACGTCAGGGCAGCGCCCCAGCCCCGCACCCCGGCAGGGCAGCGCCGAGGCCCTAGCGGCCGGCGGCGGCGTTGCCCGCCGCGTGGGCCAGGGCCTCGAGCGGGCCGCGGCGGCGCAGGACGAAGCGCAGCAGACCCGCACCCAGGGCGCCGATGACCAGCAGCATCAGCATCTGAGCCGGGGAATACTCGGTGAGGAAGGTCAGGAAGTCCGGCACCTGAGTGCCGCGCCAGAAGTGGAGCACCACCAGGTGGGCCACGTAGAGGGTCAGCGGCATCGCGCCTGCCCCGATCAGCGGAGCCAGCAGCCAGCGCAGCTTCTCTGCGGCGAGCAGGCATACGCCCAGCACCAGCATCGAGGTGCCGATGGTGTGGATCAGATCCATCGTGGAGCCCTGATGCGGAATCGCGAGCAGGAACCACAGATCCTCATTGACCAGGGGGATCTGATAGGTGCCCACCAGAAGCTCGGCGCGCATCTCGGCGCTGGACCAGCCGTAGCGCGCGGCGAGCTCGGGGATCAGCGTGGACTGCCAGAGCATCCACAGGTGCACCGCATAGCTGAGCACTGCCAGCCCCAGCCCGATTCCGGCCAGCTTCAGCGCGACGGGGGCCCGCTGCAGCTGCAGCCGACCGATCGCCATGCCGGTGAAGAGGTAGGCCGGCCAGAGCAGCAACGGGTAGTACCCGGTCAGCGCCAGGTCCATGCCCAGCACGGCGGGATTCGCCAGGTCGGCGAACCCGGGGGAGTGCCACAGCCGCCACATGTCGGGGAATCCCTCCCAGGAGCTGCGCAGATCATTGTGCAGCCACCAGAACGCCACCGGTGCCGCCGCCACCCAGGCGCCGGCCAGGGCGAACAGCGGCACCGCGCCCAGGCGCAGGAACGGCAGCGCGAGCAGGAAGAGCAGGCCGTAGTGCACCAGGATGATGGCCACCCCGGAGTTCAGCGCGGCCACCATCAGTCCGATCACCACCACGATCAGCGCACGCACTGCGATGGCCTTGCGGTCACCGGCGAGCTGTGCCCCGGAGTGAGCCCGGCCGGCGCCGCCGCTGAGCAGCGAGAGTCCCACGCCGGCCAGCATCGCGAACAGCGCCGAGGGACGCCCGGTGAAGAGCAGGCCGGCCCAGCTGGCGTCGTGTCCGGGCTCGGAGATGGTGGGCAGCACGTGGACGGTCATCATGCCCAGCAGCGCGAGGCCGCGGGCGGCATCGACTCCCGAGATGCGCCGCAGACGTGAGGAGGTGGGGCCGGCTTTGATCACCGTATGTACGTTACTGCCTCGCCCACCCAACCGAAGTCGAGACTCGTCGGGAGCAGCTCACCGGGCATTTCTC
This sequence comes from Nesterenkonia aurantiaca, assembly GCF_004364585.1. Lineage (GTDB taxonomy): Bacteria > Actinomycetota > Actinomycetes > Actinomycetales > Micrococcaceae > Nesterenkonia > Nesterenkonia aurantiaca. The sequence goes on from NZ_SOAN01000005.1 coordinate 22,233, forward strand.
GGGCAGCTCAGCGGGCACCTCCCGGGAGCACTTGAAAAAATCTTCGCATCCGGCGCAACCTTTTCCCGGCCCCGGCGGTAGTACTGATGTGAGCACAAAAAGTGATCACCATCACTGCCTTCAGGCACCCTGAAAGGACATCGCCATGCGCAAGTCACTTCCACTCGCCACCACCGCGCTCGTCGGAATGGCCATCGCGGCCACCGCAGTCCCCGCCTACGCCGCCGAGGAGGGCGCAGCCTCAGCCCAGCTCTCGGTGCTGCATGCCGTGCCAGATCTCCCCGTGGACGTCTACGTCAACGGCGAACTGACCCTAGATGACTTCAACCCCGGTGATCTCGCCGGGCCGCTGGAACTGCCGGGCGGCGACTATGAGATCGCGATCACCGCCGCCGACGCCGCCGATGCCTCGGATCCGGTCCTCGGCCCCGTGGACGTCTCTCTGGAGAGCGGCGGAAACTACACCGCTGCCGCCCACCTCGATGCCGACGGCAACCCGACCGTGACCGCCTTCGGCAACGACACCTCCGAGCTCGCAGCCGGTGAGGGCCGACTCACGGTGCGCCACGTGGCCGCCGCCCCGGCCGTCGACGTCTTGGCCAACGGCGAGGTGGCCGTCGAGTCGCTGTCGAACCCGGATGAGGCCTCACTCGACCTGCCTGCCGGCACGCTCGAGGCCGCCGTGACCCTGGCCGGCGAGTCTGACCCGGTCATCGGCCCGGCCGACGTCGACGTCGCCGAAGGCGTGAACACGATCGTCTACGCCTGGGGCTCTGCCGCGGACGGCAACCTGGCGCTCGCCACCCAGACCGTGGACGCCACGCACTCCTCACCAGACGGCGTGCCCACCGGCAACTTCGAGGTCGTCGCCGGCCAGTCCACCGCCGGCTGGGTCGCCGGCATCGGCGTGCTGGCTCTGATCGGCGTCGGCACCGTGGCGATGGGCGCTCGCGCCAAGAGCCGCGTCTGAGATGAACAACCACCGTCGTCGCCTGCGGGCGGGTCACTCCGCCGGCCTGGCCCTCGTGCTCAGCGCTGCTCTGGTCGCAACAGGGTGCGCCACCTCAGCTGCGGAGCGCCCCGAGAGTCAGGCGGCGACGGTCTCGGCCTCCGGAGAATCCCAGGAGCCTTCGGCGTCTTCCCCTTCGCCGGAGGCCCCTGGGTCTCCGGAGGCCACCCCATCGGTTCCGAGTCCCGGATCCATCCCGGTCCAGCCTGCCGATCAGGGGCAACAGGAGCCCACCCCTGAGCCCGCGCAGCTGCTCTACCCGGGCATCGATGCGGATATCCCGGTGGAGCCGCGCGGCGTCGCCGAGGATGGTCAGATGGACATCCCCGACGACGCCGCCCAGGCTGCCTGGTATGAATACGGCAAGGCCCCGGCCGATCAGGTCGGGACCACCGTCATCTCCGCCCACGCCGGTTCCCAGGAGACCCCCGTCGGGCCGCTCTACGCACTGAAGGACTCCCGGCCAGGCGAGGAGGTCACGGTCCTTGACGAAGCCGGCGTGGCGCATCACTATGAAGTCACACAGGTGGAGCAGCTCGGCAAGGACGGACTGGACTTCGCTCCGTACTTCGAGCGGACCGGGAAGCACCGTCTAGTGCTGATCACCTGTGGGGGTCAGTGGATCGACGAGCGCGGCAGCTATGCAGACAACATCATTGTGGTCGCTGAACCCCTCGACTGAGCAGGCGAGCGCCCCGGCTGCACGGACCTCGCCCCTGCCCTCCGACGAAGGAGAAGCCCTGGATCAGCAGCCTCTTGCGATGCGCTTCGCGGCCGGGGAACCCGCAGCCATGCATGACCTCTATCGGCAGCACGCGAGCTTCGTGTTCTCGCTGTGCATGGCGGCGCTGCGGCATCGTCAGGACGCAGAGGATGCGACCCAGCAGGTGTTCACCCGCGCCTGGCGCTCGCGGGAGAGCTATGACCCCACCCAGCCGACCGGTGCCTGGCTCACCGGGATCACCCGCCGGGTGATCGCTGACGTGTTCGCGCGGCGGGAGCGAGATCTGCAGACCGCCGAGGCCGGGGCCGATGTGATGGCACGCAACGGCCCGACACAGCCGACCGACGCTGTGGTCGATCGAGTCGTGGTCCAGCAGAGCCTGCGGCAGCTGGGTCCGCCGCAGGATGAGATAATTCGCCTGGCCTATTCCGAGGACCTTCCGCTCAGAACCATCGCGGAACGCCTGGAGATGCCGCTCGGCACCGTGAAATCCCACGTCCACCGGGGCCTGGCGCGTATGAGAGAGAGTCTGGAGGTGCATAGTGACTGAGCAGATCCCACCGCGGAACGTTTCCAGCTCCGATGGGCACCTCACAGACGAGCACCTGGCGATCCTGGCCGACCCCCGACTCGGCCGCACCGAGACGACCGCCGAGCAGGCGCACCAGCCACCGCCCTTCGCGCAGCGTGAGCACCTCACACTCTGTGGACCCTGCCGCGCGGCGTTCGAGGCCACCGAACGTGCCCTGGAGGCGCTGCGTGATCCCGCCGCGCTGCACGATCCCCCCGCCGAGCTCTGGGACCGGATCGCCGCCGGGATCGCCGCGATCTCGGAAGAGACCCGCGTCCCTGGCCAGAGCGCCTCGGACCGAGACCGGCCGATGGACGACCACCCGGCGCGAGACCGCCCGATGGCCTCGGTCACCGAGCTGGGTCCCCGGCAGCGCCGGCGGGCCGGCACCGAGGAGCGCCCTCCTCGCCGGCTCTGGATTCCGCTGGCGGCAGCCGCCGCGGGCGCCGTGCTCGGCGGTGCGGCCGTGGCAGCGCTGCTGGCCCAGAACGACGCCGCGGAGGTCCAGGCCCCCGTGGCCGTGACCACCGTGGTCGGCGACGCCACCCTGGAACCGGTGGCCGCAGAGGACTTCACCGGCCGCGCCGAAATGGTCGAGACCGAGGCCGGGGACCTGGAGCTCACCGTGGAGATCTCAGCCGCCCCGGACCCCGAGGCCGGATACTTCGAGGTCTGGCTGCGCGACGCGGAGGGGACCCAGCTGATCTCGCTGGGCTCCGCCACCGCCGGGGCCACCACCTTCACCGTCCCGGCTGGCATCGACCTGAGTCAGTATCCCGTGGTCGACGTCTCGCACGAACACTTCGACGGCGACCCCACCCACAGCGGCACCACCCTGGGCGCCGGGCCCATGGAGGATCCAGACAGCTGACCCCGCGTCCAGGTTCCCGCCCGTCGCTGGCCCCCGGGCGGGACCCAGGCGGTAGGCTGTTGCCCATGGCAAGCGACAACGAGCCCACACACGAATTCGATCCGCACCTCACCGAGGGGCAGGTCCAGCACCCGGATCAGACCGACCCGTTCTTCGGGCACCTGATCACGGCGATGGTCACGCCGTTCACCCCGGATGACAAGATCGATTTCGACGCCTTCGAGGCGCTCGCCGTGCGACTCGTGGATGAGGGCAACGACTCCCTGGTGGTCTCCGGCACCACGGGGGAGACCTCCACGCTGGAGGACCACGAGAAGGAGTCCCTGGTCCGCGCCGCGAAGTCCGCCGTCGGGGACCGCGCCAAGGTCATCGCCGGCACCGCCACCAACCACACCGATCACGACCTGCTGATGGCCAAGCGTGCCGAGCGCGCCGGCGCCGACGGCCAGCTGGTGGTCACCCCGTATTACAACAAGCCCAGCCAGGACGGCGTCTTCGCGCACTTCACCGCGGTGGCCAACGCAGCGGACCTGCCGCTGATGATCTACGACATCCCCGGACGCACGGGCATCCCGATCGCCACCGAGACGATCCTCAAGCTCTCCGAGCACCCGCACATCATGTCGCTCAAGGACGCCAAGAACGACATCACCGCCACCACCGAGGTGCTGACCAAGACCGACCTCGAGGTCTACTCCGGCGATGACCAGAACGTGCTCGCCTGGATGGCCATGGGCGCCGCCGGCGTCGTCTCGGTCACCGCCCACGTGGCCTCCCCGACCTTCCGCCGGATGATCGACGCGGTGCTGAACTATGAGCTGCGCGAGGCCCGCATCGCGCACGGCGAGCTCGGCCCGGTCATCCGCGCGATGATGACCCGCGTCCAGGGCGCGGTCTCCTGCAAGCAGGTGCTCAACTGGCTCGGCACCGGCATGCACCCCGGCGTCCGCCTGCCCCTGGTGCAGGCCAATGAACTCGAGAAGCAACTGATCATCGCCGACCTGCGCGAGGCAGGCTGGCAGCTCTGAGCGACCCGTCCGAAGCATGGGCGGGCAGCAGGAGCACAGCACACCACCACTACACAATTGAGGTCCCCACCGGGATCTCTCGAGGAGGAATCTCACCTTGGCAGCACAGCGCCTCATCACTCCACCGAAACTACGCCGCGGCACCCTGCGCACGGTCGCCCTGGGCGGCCTGGGGGAGGTCGGGCGCAACATGACGGTCTTCGAGATCGGCGGCAAGCTGCTGATCGTCGACTGCGGCGTGCTGTTCCCCGAAGAGGAACAGCCCGGCGTGGACCTGATCCTTCCTGACTTCAGCTATATCGAGAACCGTCTCGACGACGTCGTCGGCCTGGTGCTCACCCACGGCCACGAGGACCACATCGGCGCCGTCCCGTACCTGTTGCGCAAGAAGCCCGACATCCCGCTGATCGGTTCCACATTGACCCTGGCCTTCATCGAGGCCAAGCTCACCGAGCACCGGATCAAGCCCTACACCCTCGAGGTGAAGGAGGGCGACGTCGAGGACTTCGGTCCCTTCCAGTGTGAGTTCGTCGCGGTCAACCACTCCATCCCGGACGCGCTGGCGGTGTTCATCCGCACCGAGGCCGGTTCGGTGCTGCACACCGGTGACTTCAAGATGGACCAGCTTCCCCTGGACGGGCGGATCACCGACCTGCGCCACTTCGCGAAGCTCGGCGAAGAGGGCGTGGACCTGTTCCTCACCGACTCCACCAACGCCGACGTTCCCGGCTTCACCACTCCGGAGAAGGAGATCGGTCCGACCCTGGACCAGCTCTTCGGCACCTCCAACCGGCGGATCATCGTCGCCTCCTTCTCCTCCCACGTGCACCGCGTGCAACAGGTGCTCAACGCCGCCCATGCGCACAACCGCAAGGTGGCCTTCGTGGGCCGCTCGATGGTGCGCAATATGGGCATCGCCTCGAAGCTGGGCTTCCTGGACGTGCCCGAGGGCATCCTGGTGGACATGAAGAAGGTGGACAACTACCCCGACTCCGAGGTGGTGCTGATGTCCACCGGTTCGCAGGGCGAGCCGATGGCGGCGCTCTCGCGGATGGCCAACGGCGACCACCCGATCCAGGTGGGTCAGGGCGACACCGTGATCCTGGCCTCCTCGCTGATCCCCGGCAACGAGAACGCGGTGTTCCGCGTGATCAACGGGCTGCTCAAGCTCGGCACCGACGTGATCCACAAGGGCACCGCGAAGGTCCACGTCTCCGGGCACGCCTCCGCCGGCGAGCTGCTCTACTGCTACAACATCGTCAAGCCCAAGAACGTGATGCCGGTCCACGGCGAGACCCGCCACCTGATCGCCAACGGCAAGCTCGCCGAGGACACCGGGGTCCCCAGCGACCGGGTGATCCTCGCCGACGACGGCACCGTGGTGGACCTGCACCAGGGTGTGGCGCAGATCGTGGGTCAGGTCGAGTGCGGCTACGTCTACGTGGACGGCTCCTCCATCGGTGAGATCACCGACAACGACCTCAAGGACCGTCGAGTCCTGGGCGAAGAGGGCTTCATCTCCGTGGTCGTGGTGGTCAACCGGCAGACCGGCAAGATCATCTCCGGGCCCGACATCCACGCCCGCGGCGTGGCCGAGGAGGATCAGGTCTTCAAGGACATCAAGCCCAAGATCTCCCGCGCGCTCACCGAGGCGATCCAGGACAACAAGGAGCACACCACGCATCAGCTGCAGCAGATCGTGCGTCGCACCATGGGCTCCTGGGTGGCGCGCAAGCTGCGCCGCAAGCCGATGATCGTCCCGGTGGTCGTCGAGACCTGATCCCACGCGGATCCGGTCCACCCGCCTCATCACGCCGCTGGGCCTCGCATTGCGCGGGGCCCAGCGGCGTATCCGGGCCCCGCAGCCTCTCCTAGGCCAGGGCCTGACCCGGGTGAAAGGTGTGCCGATCGGTGACCGGACCCGGCATCGAGGGTAGGTTAGCTTCCATGGCGACACGTACTTCCCCCGCTCGAGCCGCCAGCACCAAAGGAAGCAAGACCTCCAAGAGTGCATCCGGCCGCGCGACGACGTCGAAGAATTCCTCCAACCCACCAGCAGAGGCCCCTCGCGGGAACCTGCTGGCCTCCGCCGCGCGCGGCTTCTGGCTGGCCCTGGCCACGCCTGTGGCCTCCGCCGTGCGCGGGATCGGGCGGCAGGTGAAGGTTCATCCCGATGATCGCCGCGACGGCGCCGGGCTGGTGTTCTTCCTGCTCGCGCTGCTCACCGCGGTGGTCGACTGGTGGGGGGCTCGAGCCCTGGATCACTGGGCACTGAACCTGGTGCACACCTCCACGGCAGGGACCTTCGGCTGGGCCTCGGTGATCCTTCCGCTGATCCTGTTCATCGCCGCGGTGCGCTACTTCCGCGCACCCCAGGACCATTCCAGCAACGCCCGAATCGCCGCTGGGAGCGCCATCATCCTGGTCGCCTCCGCCGGCGTGGTGCACCTGGCCAACGGCCTGCCCAGCATCAATGAGGCCTTCACCGTCGGCGAGGACGGCAGCTTCACCGCGCTTCTGAACTCCGGGGGAGTCATCGGCTACCTGGTCAGCGTCCCGCTGGCCTCTCTGGTGACCGTCTACCCGGTCTGGGCGCTGCTGATCCTCGCACTGCTCTCCGGCCTGCTGGTCCTCACCGACACCCCGCTGCGCCGGGTGCCCGACCGGGTCGCCGTCGCCAAGAGCTTCCTCGTCGGTGAGCGCCGCGAGCCGCTGGAAGATCCGAACCTGCCCAGCGGCGGTGCTGCCCAGCAGCCCGCACCGGCGCAGAAGACCGGCTCGAAGGCCGGGTCGAGGTCTGCGGCCGTCTCATCGCCCGCCGCACCGTCCAACTCCGAGGACGACGCCGCGGCACGCCCGCGCCGCGCCGCGCGCCACGCCGAGGACGGCTCCGCCGAGGGCCACACCAAGAAGTCTCTGCTCTCGAAGATCATGGGTTCCAAGCAGGACACCGAGGACTCCGACACCGAGTCCTTCGGCCACGAGGACCCCGAGGCGAGGCGCGCCACCGAGGGAGCCTACGAGGACCCGGTGCTCGAGGAGTCCGAGACCTCCAGCTCCCCGGCCGTGCCGGCCGGGGTGCGTCGCCCCACCGCCCAGGAGCGCGCCATCCAGCGTGCCCGCGAGAAGGCCGCCCCCGCCGCTGCAGCTGCCGCGGCTCCTGCCGTGCCGCCGTCGAGCGTTCCGTCCTCCGCCGCTCTCAAGCGCAACCCCGACCCCGAGGCACCAGCCCCGGCCGCCGCCATGCCGGTGCGCTCCGAGCAGCTCACCCTCGGTGGCGACGTCACCTACACCCTGCCCGAACAGGGACTGCTGCCCTCGGGCCCGCCGGCGAAGGAACACACCGCCGCCAATGATGAGATCGTCCATGCGCTGAACCAGACCTTCCAGCAGTTCAAGGTCGAGGCGCAGGTCACCGGGTTCTCCCGCGGTCCCACCGTCACCCGCTACGAGGTGGAGCTGGTCCCGGGCACCAAGGTGGAGAAGGTCACCGGTCTGGAGAAGAACATCTCCCTGGCCGTGGCCTCCAATGAGGTCCGGATCCTTTCCCCGATCCCCGGCAAATCAGCCATCGGCATCGAGATCCCGAACAAGGACAAGGAAGTCGTCGCCCTGGGCGACGTGCTGCGCTCCAACGCGGCCCGCAAGACCGAGCACCCGATGGTCATGGGTGTCGGCAAGGATGTGGAGGGCGGGTTCGTCGTCGCCAACCTGGCGAAGATGCCGCACCTGCTCGTCGCAGGCGCCACCGGTGCGGGCAAGTCCGCGTTCGTGAACTCCATGGTCACCTCGATCCTGATGCGTGCCACCCCCGATGAGGTGCGCCTGGTCATGGTGGACCCCAAGCGGGTGGAGCTCACCGCCTACGAAGGTGTCCCGCACCTGGTCACCCCGATCATCACCGACGCCAAGAAGGCCGCCGAGGCGCTGCAGTGGGTGGTCAAGGAGATGGACAACCGCTACGACGACCTCGCCCACTTCGGCTATAAGCATGTCGATGACTTCAACAAGGCCGTGCGCAACGGCGCGATCCAGCTGCCCCCGGACTCCAAGCGCGACCTGCGCCCCTATCCCTACCTGCTGGTGATCGTCGACGAGCTCGCCGACCTGATGATGGTGGCCCCGCGCGACGTCGAAGACTCGATCGTGCGCATCACCCAGCTCGCCCGAGCCGCCGGCATCCACCTGGTGCTGGCCACCCAGCGTCCCTCGGTCAATGTGGTCACCGGCCTGATCAAGGCGAACATCCCTTCCCGGATGGCGTTCGCTACCTCCTCCTCCACCGACTCTCGCGTGGTGCTGGACTCGGTGGGTGCCGAGAAGCTGCTCGGACAGGGCGACGCCCTGTTCCTGCCCGCCGGCCGGCCCAACCCGATGCGCGTGCAGGGGGCCTGGGTCAACGACTCCGAGGTTCACGCCGTGGTCGAGCACGTGAAGTCTCAGCTCAAGGCTCAGTACCGCGAAGACGTGGTGCCCGAGAAGGTCGCCAAGAAGATCGACGAGGACATCGGCGACGATCTCGATGTGCTCCTGCAGGCCACCGAACTCGTGGTCACCACGCAGTTTGGCTCCACCTCGATGCTCCAGCGCAAGCTGCGCGTCGGCTTCGCCAAGGCCGGTCGCCTGATGGACCTCATGGAATCCCGCGGCGTGGTCAGCGCGTCCGAGGGCTCCAAGGCCCGTGACGTGCTGGTCGCCCCGGAGGAGCTTCCCGGCCTGCTGGCCATGATGCGCGGCGAGGAGCCGCGTGCGGCGGCACCCAGCGAGGACGCCCCAGAGGCCTATGACAACACCGGCATCGAATACGAGCCGGGCCAGTCGGTGCAGACCGCGCCGAGCGGCATCATCGGCGGCGCAGCTCAAGGTGCTCCCACCGCCCCGAGTCCCGCGCCGGCCGCAGGGCCCGGCTCTGCGGCTCCCGGCTACACGGCGGTCTCATCGGGCTCTGCGGTCTCGGGTCCCTCTGCCCCTTCTGGCTATTCGCCGGTCTCGCCGGTCTCGGCGCTGTCGGCGGACTCAGCACCGGACCCGGTGGACCACCCCGCCACCCAGCCCACCCAGGTTCAGCAGGTCCAGCCGCGCGAGGTCGAGGACTACACCTCGCGGCGCGGCGCGGAGCCCACGCAGACCGCACCCACCCAGGCCGTCGGTCAGCGCCAGGTCAGCCGGGCCTCGCTCTCCAGCGCCGATCTGATCGCCCGCGATCTCGCCGAACGCACCGCAGCCCTGCCCGAGGCGAGGGACTATCATGACGGGCACGACTCCACGTCCGGCGAGGACATGTGGGAACTGACCGGACGCTGAGAGACTCATGACTGACACACCGCGTGAACCAGCCGCACAGACCGGGCCACCGGCTGAACCGCCGCTGCTCAACATCGCCAACATCCTGACCATGGTCCGCATCGCGCTGGTCCCGGTCTTCATCTGGCTCCTGGTGCTCGACGCTCAGGGAGAGGTGTTCGGCGGCTCCGGGGAGGCCACCAACGGCGGCTGGCGCTGGGCCGCTGCCGGGGTCTTCGCCCTTGCGGTGCTCACTGACAAGATCGACGGCGATCTCGCGCGGTCTCGGAATCTGGTCACCGACTTCGGCAAGATCGCCGATCCGATCGCCGACAAGCTGCTGATCGGTGCGGGCCTGGTCATGCTTTCGCTGCTCGGGGAGCTGCCCTGGTGGGTGACCCTGGTGATCCTGGCTCGCGAGCTCGGTGTCACCGTGCTGCGCATGGTCGTGATCCGCTATGGCGTGATGCCGGCCTCCCGCGGCGGCAAGCTCAAGACCGTGCTGCAGTCCGCAGGCCTGCTGCTGATGCTGCTGCCGCTGGTGATCATCGCCACTTGGCTCGCCGACGTCGCCTTCTGGATCATGATCCTTGCCCTGGTCGTCACCGTGGTCACCGGAGTGGACTATCTGATCTCCGCGATCAGGATGCGCCGCCGAGTGCGGGCTGAGCGTGCCGCCCCGCCATCGGCCGATCCACTCCTGGACCGCGATCATGACTGATTTCTCCCAAGAGCCCGGCGCGGTGTCTGGCGCGGTGTCTGGCTCGGCGTCTGACTCGGTGTCTGAGGCGGCGTCTGGCAAGGTGTCCGGCCACGCCGGGGAGGTGGCGCGCGCCGCCGAGCGCCGGACCGAGCCGCGCACCGTCATCCAGAGCCTGGGTCACCGCGACCTCACGCTGGCCACCGCCGAGTCGCTGACCGCCGGTGGCCTGTCTTCCCGGATCGCCGAGGTGCCCGGCACCTCGGTGGCGCTGCTGGGCGGCGTGGTCGCCTATTCCAGCGCCGTAAAGCGTAATGTTCTCGACGTCGACGCGCAGCTTCTCCAGGACCGCGGAGCCGTGGACCCGGACGTCGCGGCCGCCATGGCGCGCGGCGTCGCGTCCGTGACCGGCGCCGATATCGGCATCGCCACGACCGGTGTGGCCGGCCCCGAGGCGCATGAGGGCAAGGACGTCGGAACCGTGTACCTGGGTCTGGCCTGCAGAAAGACCTCTGCCCAGCGGCTTGGACTGAGTCTGCCCGCCGGCGCTGAACCCGCCGCGGCAGGGCTGAGCCCCGAAGCGGCCCAGACCTGGCTCTCCGGCTCCCTGCTGCTGGATCTCCACGGTGACCGCGGGGAGATCCGAGCCGCCTCGGTAGAGGGGGCATTGAAGCTCGTCGAAGACTTCTTGCTGACCGAACCGCACGGCATCGGGGATCGGGACTAGAGTAGGAAAGCAGGCACCTTCAGCCGTCCCGGGAAGAAAACACCTGCGAAGACCGTTGATGACAGGTGGAACATACCGAAAGAGGAGTGAGTCCATGGTGAGACAACCAGTCACCGTCAACGGCGTGACCCGTTGGAAAGATATGGACGTCGACGGCGTCGCCACGACCCAGCCGCGAGAATCCAAGGGCGTGGTCCTGCGTCAAGAGATCGGTGACGTCCTGCGCAGCATTCGTCAGGCCGAGGGCCGCACCCTGCGCGATGTCTCCCACGATGCGCGGGTGTCCCTGGGATACCTCTCCGAGGTGGAGCGCGGGCAGAAGGAAGCCTCTTCGGAGCTGCTGGCCTCGATCTGCTCGGCGCTCGAGGTGCCCCTGTCCACGATGCTCTCCCAGGTCGCAGAGCGCATCGCCACCGCCGAGGGTCTCCACGTCCCCGACACCGTACCTACCGAGTTCCAGCGCGAGTTCGGCGGCGGCGTCGTCCCGGACCGTGTGCCGGACGCACTGACCCGAGAAGAACTCGCCCGCAGCGGGTCCTGAAGACTCCACCGACGGAGCCGCGCGGATCCGCCCGGCATGAGCGAGCAGCGAAGCGTCTGACGCGAAGCGGTGAGCGAGCAGGCCGGGATTCAGCATCGGGGGGCTGCCCTATAGGGCGGCCCTCCTCTGCTGTCTTAGACTGTTGCTCATGGAAAGTTTTGATCGACGCGCGAAGGTCCACGAGCTGGAGCAGGAGTTCAACCGACTCTTCGTCCGGCGACGATTCAACGCCCTGCAGCTGGCGCGGCAGATCGACTCGGAGATCGAGCCGGCATCCTATTCCGTGCTCGCCACGCTCCAGCAGATGGGGCCGCAGCGGATGACCGCGATCGCCCGGCACCTGGGGATCGGCAAGCCCACGCTCTCGCGGCAGCTCAGCACGTTGGAGAACCGCGGCTTCGTCGAGAAGGCCACCGACCCCGCAGACGGGCGGGCCCAGATGGTCTCGCTCACCGAGGAGGGCCGCGCCCGCCTGGAGTCTGCGCAGGCAGACCGAGCCGAGCGGTACCTGCAGATGCTCACCCCCTGGCAGGAGCTGGAGATCCAGACGCTCTCAAAGCTGCTGGCCAAGCTGAACCAGGCCTACACCGAATTCGACGCCGAGCAGGACCCCGCGCTCGCCCAGGGCTCGGAGATCCCGGCAGCCGTGAGCCTGGCCGGGCTCGACCGGTCCTCGGACGGTTCAGCCGCGCCCCATGGGGCCCAGGACAGCACAGACAAGAGGGTTTCGTGAGAGAAAGTCGATTCTGGTTCCTCATGGAGGGCGAGTTCGGACCGAACTACGCCCACGTGCTCGCCGACTCGCTGGTGCTGAGCCAGTATCAGCTGACGGTGAAGTCCGCTCTGCAGGCCGGAGTGAGCCCTCGCGACGTCTGGGACGCCGTGTGTGACCAACAGGATGTCCCCGCTGATCGGCGGCTCGGACGAGACATCGTGCCCAAGAGCTGAGCCGGACCCCGGAGGCGGGGCGGGCGCAGCGAGGACCCGGTCGGACACGCCGGGCGGTAGTCGAAGATATGTTCGATTCGATGCGCTAGAGTTTTCCCCAGAGGGCCCATGCTGCGGAGTCGATCCGGTTGGATGCACATCGTCTGCCCGTGCACGAGGGCATGTCAGAGGGTCCGCCTAATCTGGCACCACATACATACAACGAGTCATCGAGGTGAATCATGGCAGTCAGCAAAGATCGTGAGAAGGCGCTTGAAGCAGCGCTGGCACAGATCGACAAGCAGTACGGCAAGGGTTCGGTCATGCGTCTGGGTGATGAGACTCGAGCGCCCATCGAGACCATCCCGACCTCCTCGATCGCCATGGACGCCGCCCTCGGCATCGGCGGCTTCCCCCGCGGCCGTGTCGTAGAGATCTATGGCCCCGAGTCCTCCGGCAAGACGACCGTGGCCCTGCACGCAGTGGCCAACGCCCAGAAGATGGGCGGAATCGCGGCCTTCATCGACGCCGAGCACGCCCTGGACCCGGTGTACGCCCAGAAGCTGGGCGTGGACACCGACGCGCTTCTGGTCTCCCAGCCGGACACCGGCGAGCAGGCGCTGGAGATCATGGACATGCTGGTCTCCTCCGGCTCGATCGACATCGTCGTGATCGACTCCGTCGCCGCGCTGGTGCCGCGCGCCGAGATCGAGGGTGAGATGGGCGACTCCCACGTGGGTCTCCAGGCTCGCCTGATGTCGCAGGCGCTGCGCAAGATCGCCGGCCGGCTCTCGCAGACCAAGACCACCGCGATCTTCATCAACCAGCTGCGCGAGAAGATCGGAGTCTTCTTCGGTTCCCCGGAGACCACCTCCGGCGGCAAGGCGCTGAAGTTCTATGCCTCGGTCCGCGTGGACGTGCGCCGCATCGAGACCCTCAAGGAGGGGACCAACGCGGTGGGCAACCGGACCCGCGCCAAGATCGTGAAGAACAAGATGGCCCCGCCGTTCAAGCAGGCCGAGTTCGACATCATCTACGGCGAAGGCATCTCCCGCGAGGGTGGCCTGATCGACGTGGGCGTGGAGAACGGCCTGGTGAAGAAGTCCGGCGCATGGTTCACCTATGACGGGGACCAGCTGGGCCAGGGCAAGGAGAAGGCGCGCACCTTCCTCAAGGACAACCCCGATCTTGCTGATGAGATCGAGCGTCGCATTCGAGAGAAGCTCGGTCTGCTCGCCCCACTGGAAGAAGAGGGTGGACCCGCGCTAAAGGCCGTCGACGCCTGATAGGAGGCGACTATGGGTGATCAGCAGCAGAGGATCGAAGCGCTGCGGGCTGCCATGACGAGCATCCAGGAGCGGGACCCGGACGCCCCGGTTCCCGACTTCCTGGTGGTGGACACCTCGGTGTCCGTCGCGCCGGTCGAGGTCAAACCTGCTCAGGCCCAGCCCACCGGAGCCAGCTCGGATCAGTCGGGCTCGGGAGCCGCTGCAGGCGCTGACTCCGATCCTGCCGCCTCTGGGGTCGTCGGTGAATCTGGTGAGACTGAATCTGATGAGGATGAATCCACCGACGAGGAGTTCCTCGATCTTGAATCAGGTGACCTCGAGTTCGTGGCCTCCGCCGAGGCACGTCCTCTCATAGAGCCGGAGAAGCTCTCGGAGGACCCCGTCTCGTTCTCGGCGGGAGAGTCCGTCACAACCGAGCTCCAGGCCGAGCCTCGGACGGGGACCGGGGTTGGGCCTGAGGCTGAGACTGGGCCCGAGGCTGACGCGGAGGCGGAGGCGGAGCCCCCCGTCGAGGCTGACGCGGAGACGGAGCCCCCCGCAGAGGCGGAGCCTGAGTCGCCCGCGGACGGGATGGCCGCACTTCGACCCGAGGAGCAGTACGAGAAGGCCCGCGCGGTCGTGCTGCGCCGACTCACGGGCTCCCCTAAGTCACGGCACCAGCTCGCCGTGGCGCTGAAGGAGAAGGAGTTCAGCCCAGATGTGATCAGTCGGGTGCTGGATCGGATGGAAGAGGTCCATCTGGTCAATGACACCGATTTCGCCCGGACCTGGGTCAGGGGTCGTCATGAGCTGAAGAATCTCGGCAAGTCTGCGCTGCGGCGGGAACTGCGCGAGAAGGGCATCAGCGAGCTGGTGGCCCAGGATGCGCTGGAGCAGATCAGCGCCGAGGATGAGGGTGCTGCGGCACGGGAACTCGTCCGACGCAAGCTCCAGGGCAAACCCGTGCCCACCGGCCCCAGCCCGGAGGAGCGCGCTGAACGGGACAAGGTCACCCGGAGATTGGTCTCGATGCTGGCCCGCCGAGGTCACTCCCCAGGGGCGGCGTTCCAGATCGTCCGAGAGATGATCCAGGAGCATTCGGGCGAGTAGAATCCACTGCAATGAGTGATGCACTGATGGACCGCGCCGAGACCACCGCAGCAGATCCCGACCGAGTCGAGGCCTCTGCCGCAGACGCGCATCCGGCGACGACGCGCCGACGCACCTACGAGGTGCGCACCTTCGGGTGTCAGATGAACGTGCATGACTCCGAGCGGATGTCCGGGCTTCTCGAGGATGCCGGCTACGGCCCCGCGCAACCGGGCGCCACTGCGGACCTGGTGGTTTTCAACACCTGCGCAGTGCGCGAGAACGCGGACAACAAGCTCTACGGACATCTCGGGATGCTCCGCCAGACCAAGGCCGAGCACGAGGGCATGCAGATCGCCGTCGGCGGCTGTCTGGCACAGAAGGACCAGGAGACCGTCCAGAAGAAGGCTCCCTGGGTCGATGTCGTCTTCGGCACCCACAACATCGGTTCGCTGCCCACGCTGCTGGAACGCTCCCGTCACAACGCCGAGGCCGAGATCGAGATCCTTGAAGCCCTTGAGACCTTCCCCTCGACCCTGCCGACCAAACGCGAGTCCGTGCACTCCGGCTGGGTGTCCATCTCCGTGGGTTGCAACAACACCTGCACGTTCTGCATCGTGCCGGCGCTGCGCGGGAAGGAACGCGACCGTCGCCCCGGAGAGATCCTGGCAGAGGTCCGCGCGCTCGTCGCCGACGGTGCCGTGGAGGTCACGCTGCTGGGCCAGAACGTGAACACCTACGGCGTAGAATTCGGCGACCGCGGTGCCTTCGCGAAGCTGCTGCGCGCCTGCGGAGAGATCGAAGGACTCGAACGTGTCCGGTTCACCAGCCCCCACCCGGCGTCGTTCACCGATGACGTCATCCACGCCATGGCCGAAACCCCCAACGTCATGCCCCAGCTGCACATGCCGCTGCAGTCCGGTTCGGACAAGGTCCTCAAGGACATGCGCCGCTCCTACCGATCCAAGAAGTTCCTCGGGATCCTGGAGAAGGTGCGCGAGTCCATGCCGGAGGCCGCGGTGACCACCGACATCATCGTCGGGTTCCCGGGGGAGACCGAGGCTGACTTCGCTGACACCATGCGGGTGGTGGAGGCGTCCCGTTTCGCCTCGGCCTACACCTTCCAGTACTCACCCCGCCCCGGCACTCCGGCAGCCACCATGGAGGATCAGATCCCCAAGGCGGTCGTGCAGGAACGCTTCGAACGCCTGTGCGCCCTGCAGGACCGCATCGGGGCCGAAGAGAACGCCAAGCTCGTCGGCAGCTCCCAGGAGCTGCTGGTCACTGCCGACGCCGGGACGAGATCCCGCGAGACCGGACGGCTCAGCGGGCGGTCGCGGGACAACCGGCTGGTGCATTTCACCGTGCCCGCCGGGGCCAGCTCCCCGCGTCCCGGGGACTTCGTCACGGTCACCATCACCGAGGCCGCCGGGTTCCACCTGCTCGCGGATCCGGCAGGGCCGGGAGACTACCGACTTCGCCGCTCACCCGCCGGCGAGGCCTGGGACCGCTGGCAGGCGGACTCCTGCGGAGTGGGCACCACGCAGGTGGGCGGACCCACCCCGGCAGTCTCCCTCGGCATGCCGACCTTGCGTCCCGCCTCCTGATGCGTGCTGATGAGCTCTCGCCGCTGAGCACCACCACGGAGGCCCCTGTAGCCGCAGCGCCCACGGCCCCGCTGATCGTCCTGGTCGGCCCCACCGCCTCCGGAAAATCCGCCCTAGGCATCGAGCTGGCAGAGCGCCTCGACGGAGAGATCATCAACGCGGATTCCATGCAGCTCTACCAGGGGATGGACATCGGCACCGCCAAGGTCACGCCGGACGAGGCTGGGGCCGTGCCGCACCACCTGTTCGATGTCCTCGACGTGACTCGGGAGGCTTCGGTCGCGGACTTCCAAGAGCAGGCGCGCCGGGTCATCGGTGAGATCAGGGCCCGCGGCAAGACCCCGATCATGGTCGGAGGCTCGGGGCTCTACGTGCGCGCCGTGATCGACGTCATCGAATTCCCGCCCACCGACCCAGAGCTGCGCAGCCGCCTGACCCGGCGACTCGAGGAGCAGGGTGCTGCGCCTCTGCGCCTGGAGCTGCGCGAGCTGGACCCTGAATCCGCCGCTGTCATCAAGGATGACCGTCGCCTGATCCGCGCCCTGGAGGTCGTGCTGCTCACCGGGCGCACCTTCTCCTCCTTCATGCCGCAGCGAATCCACGAGCCCAGCCTGGAACCGGTGGTGCAGCTCGGACTCGACGTGGACCGGTCCCTGCTGCACCAGCGCATCGCCCACCGGGTGCAACGCATGGAAGAACAAGGCCTGCTCGAGGAGGTGCGCCGGCTCGACGACGCCGGGCTGCGCCGCGGACGCACCGCACCTCGGGCCATCGGATACCAGCAGTTCCTTCAGGTCCTCGACGACGAGCTCAGCCTGGCCGAGGCCATCGAATCCACCACGACCGCCACGCGCAAGTTCGCCCGCCGGCAAGAGACCTGGTTCCGCGCCGACCCCCGCGTGACCTGGCTGCCCGCGCCCTCCGAAGACCTCTGCGGGCAGGCCCTGGAAGCGATACGGCGCGCCCAGCGTTGAACACCTCAGCAGCAAGCACCCGTCCAAGCAGCACAGAATCCCAGCAGCAGCGCACCGACGCAGCAACGAAGGAGAACCGCGTGGCCCATCACCTCACCGGCCTGGAGGCCCTGCGCGGCACCGCAGTCACCAAGGCCCACGCCACCGGCAATGACTTCGTCATGATCGCGGACCCCGCGGGGGAGCAGACGCTGGAAGCACACCAGGTCGCCGCGCTCTGCGACCGGCACCTCGGCATCGGCGGCGACGGGCTCATCCGGGCAGTGCCCGCGCATCGGGTCGCCGGCGACGCCGTGGTCTCCCGGCTGCTCGCCGAGGCCCCCGAGCTGAGCAGCACCGACGAGGCGCCGTTGTGGTTCATGGACTACCGGAACTCCGACGGCTCGGTGTCCGAGATGTGCGGCAACGGCGTGCGCGCCTTCGCACACTTCCTGATCCATCAAGACCTGGTGCAGCTCCTCGAGGGTCAGCAGCTGCCGGTCCTGACCCGGGCCGGGCTGCGCAGCGTGCGCAAGGTGCCCGAAGGCTACGCGATCGGCATGGGCGTGTGGTCCTTCCTTGACCCCGAGCAGGCCGCCACCAATGCCTCTGACGCCCTGGTGATCGCCGCCGGGCTCGAGGAGCCCCGGCCGGCCCTGAGCATCTCGATGGGCAATCCGCACACCGTCGTCGCCCTTGGTGACGAGACGACGCTGAAGGACCTGAACCTCCACGAGGCGCCCAAGGTGGATCCGCTTCCACCCGCGGGGACCAACGTGGAGTTCGTGGTCCCCGCCGAACCGCTGGTCACGCAGGATGCGGACGGTCAGGCCGTGGGTCGGGTGCGTATGCGCGTGCACGAACGCGGGGTCGGGGAGACCATGTCCTGTGGGACCGGCGCCTGCGCCGCGGCCGCTGCGGTACGGGTCTGGGCCGCAGATGACACGGTCAACCTCTGGAGGGTCGACGTCCCCGGCGGACAGGTGACGGTCCGATTCACCGCCCGTGAGGACGGGGCCGAGGATGTGGAGCTGTCAGGACCAGCTCAGCTGGTGCTCACCGGGACCCTCGCCTGAACAGCCGCGCCTCCCGCTCACCAGATCTGTGAACTGCCGCCCCCGCAAGGACGATGAGCCGGCAGGCCCTGCGCTCAGCTGCGGGTGATCCGCAGCAGCCGGAAGCCCTTTGCAGTCTCGGCACGCCCGCTCCGGAACTCTCCGGCGACGCCGGCGAGCATCGTGGTGATCCAGGACAGCAGAGAGTCAGCGCCGAGGTTCTTCTGGACCACCAGCCAGGCCTCGCCCCCGGGGCTCAGCCGCGGCAGCCAGTGCTCCAAGATCCCGTGAAGCACCTCCTTGCCCACACGGATCGGAGGATTGGACCAGATGGTGTCGAATTCGATGTCCTGAGGCACCTCCTCGGGTGCCAGCACGCGCAGGTTGCTCAGGCCCAGCGCCGCCGCGTTCTCCGCACACAGGATGCGGGAACGTTCATTGACGTCCACCGCCCAGACCGTGGCTTCTGGTGAGCGCATCGCAAGAGTCAGCGCCAACGGACCCCAGCCACACCCGATGTCGAGCAGGTGGCCCTGGGTGGCCGGATCTGGAGCGTGCTTGAGCAGCACGGCCGTGCCCTTGTCCACACCATCGGGGGAGAAGATCCCCCCGGCGGTGGACACGGAGACCTCGCTGCCGCCCAGGGTGACGCTCATGGACCGGCGGGTGAAGGGACCCTCGGGGGAGGCGGAGAAATAATGCTGGGAGTTCACAGGGTGAATCGTAGTAGACTCCTCGTCATGTGGATTCACCTGACGTACTCCCGCCCGCGCGGTTGAGTCACCCCTTCGCCATCTGGCCGGCTCGCTGAGTCGGCAGTGCCGTTCCACGCCGACGCCGCGCGTCCGCCGGACTGCGCCATCTCGGATCCCTCCTGCGGATCCGGGTACTGGCCGAACGGACACCATCCACACCCCTGAACAAGCCCCGCCCGATCTCCACAGCCGCCCCACACACTTAACCGTGTCCAGGGTCGAACGTAGGATGGAGATCCACGACGGGCAGGGCCAGCCCGAAAACTGGTCCTAAGGAGATCATGACCAAGCAGAAGCACACGCCCGCACCCTCAGGGGAGACCCCCGAGGACGCCACGACGCCGACCGCCGAACAGTCCTCCGTCGATGCGACCATCGAACGGATCCTCGCGGCTGATCGCGCACGCGAAGACGCGCCGAAACGGACCACCCGATTCGAGGCTGACTCGAGCTTCAAACGTCGCGGCATCCTGGGTGAACAGGCCCGCGAAATCGCCGGTGAGACCGCGCACTCCGAGTCCGACGGCGAGCAGTTCGAGCTCATGGAACGTCGCTCGCTGCGCCGAGTCGATGGGCTCTCCACCGAGCTCGAGGACGTCTCCGAAGTCGAATACCGGCAGCTGCGCCTGGAGCGCGTGGTGCTCGCCGGGCTCTGGGGCGAGGGCACCGTCGCCGAGGCAGAGTATTCGCTGCGCGAGCTCTCCGCCCTTGCTGAGACCGCGGGCTCCACGGTGCTCGACGGCTTCCTGCAGCGCCGAGCCAAGCCCGATCCAGGCACCTTCTTCGGCTCCGGCAAGGCCGAAGAGATCCGCGTGGCCGTGGCTGATCTCGGTGCCGACACCGTCGTGGTGGACTCCGAGCTCGCCCCCTCCCAGCGCCGTGGCCTGGAGGACATCGTCAAGGTCAAGGTCATTGACCGCACCGGGCTGATCCTGGACATCTTCGCCCAGCACGCGAAGTCTCGTGAGGGCAAGGCCCAGGTGGAGCTGGCTCAGATGGAGTACATGCTTCCTCGGCTGCGCGGCTGGGGCGAATCGCTCTCCCGGCAGGCCGGCGGCCAGGTCGGCGGCGCGAGCGCCGGCATCGGGTCCCGCGGTCCAGGTGAGACCAAGATCGAGCTCGATCGGCGCCGGATCAACGCGCGCATGGCGAAGCTGCGCAAGGACATCGCGGCCATGAAGCCGGCCCGCGATGCCAAGCGGGCCAACCGCAAGCGCAACGCCGTGCCCTCCGTCGCGATCGCCGGGTACACCAACGCGGGCAAGTCCTCGCTGTTGAACCGGCTCACCGACGCCGGGGTCCTGGTGGAGAACGCCCTGTTCGCCACCCTGGACCCCACCACCCGCAAAGCGGTCACCCCCGATGGGATCGGCTACACGCTCTCAGACACCGTCGGCTTCGTCCGGCAGCTGCCCACGCAGCTGATCGAAGCCTTCCGCTCGACCTTGGAGGAGGTCGCTGATGCCGACCTCATCCTGCACGTGGTCGATGCGTCCCATCCCGAGCCCGAGAGCCAGATCAGCGCGGTCCGCACCGTGCTCGCCGAAGTGGACGCCCATGAGGTCGATGAGGTCATCGTGCTGAACAAGGCCGACGTCGCCGACTGGGACGTGGTGGAACGAATTCGTCGTCGTGAACCGCACACCATCGTGGTCTCGGCCCACTCCGGGGAGGGGATCGAGGAGCTGCGTGAACTGATCAGCAGCTCCATCCCGCGGCCCAGCGTCCCACTGGAGCTGATGGTGCCCTACGCCCAGGGCGACATCGTCTCCCGGCTCCACGCCGAGGACGCCGAGATCCTCTCCACCGAGTACCAGGAGGAGGGCACCCTGCTGAAGGTGCTGGTCCGCCGAGAACTGGTGGGAGATCTCGCCGAATTCCAGGTCAAGGCAGAGCCGACGCCTTGAGCGTGAGCACCAGCCGGTCCACGGGATACCGGGAGACCACGGACCTGCTCGAGCGCGCCGTCACCGCCATGGGCGGAGTCAAGCGCGAAGGACAGGTGACCATGGCCGAACACGTGGCCATGGCGCTGCGCAAGCGCCGTCACCTGCTGGTCCAGGCCGGCACCGGTACAGGCAAGTCCCTTGCCTACCTGGTGCCGGCGGTGGTTCACGCCCTGGACGCGGAGAAGCCGGTGCTGATCTCCACCGCCACCCTCGCGCTGCAGGCCCAGATCATGGGCCGAGACCTGCCGCGGCTGCTGGAGAACATCGCGGAACACGTGGAACGTCCGGTGGAGGTCGCCCTGGTGAAGGGCCGGGCGAACTACGCATGCAAGCACAAGATGGACGGCGGCTTTCCCGAGGACGACGACGAGCAGGCGCTCTTCGCGTTCGCCGATGAACCCACCGGCGGGGTCACCGCCTTCGAGCCCGGCTCCCAGCTGGGTAAGGAGATCGTGGCGCTGCGCGAGTGGGCCGAGGTCACCGAGACCGGCGATCGGGATGACCTGCCCCATGGGGTGACCGACCGGGCCTGGCGCCAGATCTCGGTCAACGCCGTGGACTGCATCGGACCGCGGAAATGCCCGATGGCCGCCGAGTGCTTCTCTGAGCGCGCTCGGGAGAAGGCCAAGGACGCCGACCTGGTTATCACCAACCACGCCATGCTCGCCATCGACGCCTTCGAAGGCCTCGACGTGCTGCCAGACCATGACGCCGTCATCGTCGACGAGGCCCACGAACTGGCCGACCGGGTGACCTCAGCAGTCACCGCCCAGCTCTCGGCGCAGATGATCAAGGCCGCAGCCTCCTCCGCGCGTCGGCACACCGCGATCAACGTCGAGGCGCTGCAGAGCTCCGCGGTCGCCGTGGAGGCGGCCTTCCACCGAGTCGACTCAGGTCTGCTCGCGCGGGGGCTGAATCCACAGCAGCGCGAGGCCGTCGAGCTGGCCCGCAACGCCGCGCGCACCGCGCTCTCCGACTCCAAGCCCACCGGCGACGCCGAGGCCGATCCGGGTCGCAGCACCGCCAGGTCCCGGATGCAGGCCGTGCTCGAGACCGCCAACCGGATCCTCGACTCCCCGGACACCCCCGATGTGGTCTGGCTCAACCGGCCCGGCGCCTTCGTGCCGGGACGGGGCTACCAGGAGGCTGATCTCGAGGAATCCCCGCTCATCTACGTCGCACCCACCTCGGTGGCTGGACGGCTGCGCGAAGGCCTCTTCGGGGATCGCACCGTGGTGCTGACCTCCGCCACGCTGACCATCGGCGACAGCTTCGATCCCGTGGCCGGGTCACTGGGGCTGGCGGGGGAGAAGGCTCCGGCCTGGGACGCCGTGGACGTAGGAAGCCCCTTCGACTATCCCAAGCAAGGCGTGCTCTACGTCGCCAAGCACCTCCCGCCGCCGTCGATGAAGACCGCACAGGCCCAGCGGGACGAGCTGGCCGGCCTCATCGAAGCCTCGAAGGGTGCGACCCTGGCGCTGTTCTCCTCCCGACGTGCAGCGGAGGAGGCGGCCGAGGACCTGCGCCAGCGTCTGGACCTCCCGATCCTCTGCCAGGGGGATTCCACCATGTCCTCACTGGTGCGCGCCTTCGCCGAGGATGAGGAGACCTGCTTATTCGGCACCATGAGCCTGTGGCAGGGCGTGGATGTGCCCGGACGCTCCTGCCGGCTGGTGGCCATCGACCGGATCCCGTTCCCGCGCCCGGACGACCCGCTGGTCAGCGCGCGCAGCCAGGAGGTCACTCGGCATGGCGGCAACGGGTTCATGCAGGTCGCCGCCACCCATGCCGCCACCCGACTGGCCCAGGGCGCCGGACGACTGATCCGCACCTCCCAGGACAAGGGGGTGCTGGCGATCCTTGACTCACGCCTGGCCAACGCGCGCTACGGCGGCTTCCTGAAACAGTCGATGCCAGATTTCTGGCCCACCGTCAACGGGGACCTGGCCCGCGGGGCGTTGGCCCGGCTCGCCGAGCTGGACAGCTAGCCGGACCGGGGCGCCGAGGCGGGTGCCGCCGATGGCACAGCGCCTGCTTGATGGGACCGCGGAATTCGGATCGATCCAGCACGATGGTTGGCCACGGGAGGCTGGTAGACGATGACAGATTCCACAGGCACAAGAGGCCCAGCAGGCCTAAGGTGCCCAGCGGGCCCGAGAGGCCCGAGGTGCCCCCGCACCGCGGTCGCCTTCGGGCTGTTTGCGGCAGCGTTCATCCTGGCCGGCTGCGGTGTGGGCGTTGATGACGACGACGCCGGCTCAGCCTCGGCTAAGATTTCGAACCCCCAGCGACCTGGCACCGAGAACGAGGAAACCGACCCGAGGGAGGCTGACGGAACTCCCGCGGAGACTGCCGAGCCGTCCACGGAGGAGTTCACCATCGCCGGTACCGGGGACGTGCTCCTCCACGGCCCGGTGCTCGATCAGGCGGCTGTCCTCGCCGATGACGCGGAGTATTCCTTCGCGCCGCTGATGCGAGGTGTTGAAGGCCTCATCGGGGGCGCGGACCTCGCGTTGTGTGGACTGGAGAGCCCGATCGCTCCCGAAGGCGTGGAGCCGGCCGGATACCCGGTGTTCGCCGCACCGCCGGAGATCGCCGCGGACCTCGGCGAGGTCGGCTTCCACGGCTGCTCCACGGCGAACAACCACTCCTTCGACCAGGGCCGCGCCGGGCAGGAGCGCACGCTTGACGTCTTTGATGACGCGGGCCTGGGCCATGCGGGAACGGCACGCACCGAGGCCGAGGCGGACCAGCCTCAGCTCTACACCCTGGAGCGCGGCGGACGCGAGGTGACCGTGGCGCACCTGGCCACCACCATGTTGCACAATCAGTCCGCCCCGCCGCCGGAGGACGAGAGGTGGCGGGTCGCGGATGTCTCGGCCGAGGAGCTCACCGACCAGGCAGCCCAGGCGCGGGCGGACGGCGCCGACGTCGTGGTCGCCTCCGTGCACTGGGGCGAGGAGTATGCCCATCATCCGGCCCAGGAACAGCGGGCCTACGGGGAGCAGCTGGCAGCCGGTGGTGAGGTCGACGTGGTGTTCGGCAGCCATTCACATACGCCTCAACCAGTCGAGCGTCTCGAGGGCGGCCCTACGGATGAGGGCATGTGGGTGGTGTGGTCGATGGGGAACTTCCTGTCCAATCAGGACGAGGCCTGCTGCATTCCGGAGACCGCCAGCGGGACCGTGGTCTACGCCACGGTAGAGGTCAGCGAGGAAGCTGCGCGGGTCAGCGCCCTTGATTGGCTGCCCGTCACGGTGGACCGAGGCCCCACCGATGAGGAGCCGCACCGGGGAATCTGGCCGCTGCTCGACCTCACGCAGGGGAAGACTCCATCGGGCGTCGAACTGAGCCCGGCGAGGGTCGAGGACCGTTGGTCACGGATGCTTGACGTCATGACCGAGCAGCAGCTTCGTGAGGATCCACCGGCGCCCTCGGGGGACGAACCCACGGTGGTGCCACGAAGTCACTAGGGGCAGTGCAGAGACAGGACCCCGGGTAAGCGCAGAGCCGAGGCGCCGGGAGCGCGGCCGACTCAGAGGCTGCGCAGCACCGTGACGACCTTGCCCATGATGGTGGACTCGTCACCGAGGATCGGCTCGTACTGTCGGTTCTGTGGAAGCAGCCAGACGTGGCCGTCGCGGCGCTTGAGGGTCTTCACCGTGGCCTCGTCCTCGAGCAGGGCGGCAACGATGTCCCCGTTCTCCGCCGTGCTCTGCCGACGCACCACCACCCAGTCGCCCTCGAAGATCCCGGCCTCGATCATCGAGTCGCCACGGACCTGAAGCATGAACAGTTCGCCCTCGCCGGTGAGCTGGCGCGGCAGCGGCATGATGTCTTCGACCTGCTGATCGGCAAGAATCGGTCCGCCGGCCGCGATCTGGCCCACCACAGGGATCTCAGAGATCCGGCTGTCGGACTGGGTGCGGTAGCCCTGCAGATCTACCACCGAGTCGCGGGCTGCGGCCTCCTGGGCCTGGTCGCTGAGCACCGGAGTCCCGGCTGAGTCTCGCAGCACCTCCATGGCGCGCGGCCGTCCGGGCACCCGTCGGAGGTACCCCAGCTCCTGGAGTCGCGCCAGCTGGTGGGTCACCGAGGAGAGCGAGGCCAGCCCGCAGGAGTCACCGATCTCACGCATGGAGGGCGGATAGCTGCGCTGAGCCAACGATTCCTGGATGACGTCGACGATCTGACGCTGCCGATCGGTGAGTCGCGGCGCTGCCGATGAGTCCCTGGTGTTCTGCGCCATTGCTGCCTCCATTATTGTGCCGAGCGTTCTGCGTCCCACGCTGATGTCCTGCGGCCCCGGTGGAACTGGAGCCGCGCCGGGCCCGGTCGGGTCTGGCTGAACCGGGCTGGAGCTGGGCCGCATATGACCCATGTCGGCATCCATGTCAGAGCCTGCTGATGGACTGTTTCCTGTGAGATTCGCTTCGAAGATCACTTCGAACTTGGCGCTCAGGTTACTCGAAATCGTAGAGAGATTCCATTGATTCTGCGGCGAGTCTGGTCAAGTTTCGAAACTATGTGCTAGAAATAGTACACACGTTCGAATGAGAGGTTCTTTCCCATGAGTACAGCGCAGCTTGCACTTGCACCTGTCCACTCCGCACCCGCCTCGGCGGTGCACCTCACTCGCCGCGGTCGTTTCCTCCTGCTGGGTCTGCCCGCGCTGGCAGTCCTGGCAGTCGCACTCTTGGGGGCGCTCCTGCTCGCCACCTCACTGCTCAACCAGGCACAGGCGTCCTCCGGCGGGGTCCCCGGTGTGGACGCCCAGGTCGTCACCGTCGGCGCGGGGGACACGCTCTGGAGCGTGGCAGCCTCCGTGGAATCCAAGGAGCACACTCAGGTCTTGATCGGCCAGATCGCTGAGCTCAACGGCCTCGACGACTCGGAACTCACTCCGGGCCAGGAGCTGTTCGTCCCGCAGGACTGAGTCGGCCCGCAAGGCGCTCGGGTCGGTGCACGTCACCCGGCTAGAATGACCCGGTGACTTCATCCCGCTCCAGGAATCTGTCCAGACTGCCGCTGCGCGAGGAGCTCCAGGGCCAAGAGCCTTACGGAGCCCCCCAGCTGAGCGTGAAGGCGATGCTCAACGTCAATGAGACCACCTACGACGTCCCCGCCGATGTGGTCGACGCCATCGGCAAAGAGGTCCGCCTGGCAGCCGTCCAGCTCAACCGCTACCCAGACCGTGAATTCTCGGTGCTGCGGGAGAAGCTCGCCGAATATCTGAACCGAGACCTCGTCTCGGAGAGCGAGCCGGCCACACTCACGGCCGAAAACATCTGGGCCGCCAACGGCTCCAACGAGATCATGCAGCACATCCTGCAGGCCTTCGCGGGTCCGGGCCGCTCCGTGCTCTCCTTCCCGCCGACCTACTCGATGTATCCGCTCTACGCCCGCGGCACCTACAGCGAGTACATCGCCGGCACCCGCGCCGCGGACTTCACTCAGAGCCCCGCAGATGTCGCCGCGCAGATCCGTGAGCACCGCCCGAACGTCGTGATCCTGTGCTCGCCGAACAACCCCACCGGCACCGCGCTGTCCCTGGAGACCGTGGAGGCCGCCTACGCCGCGGCCGAGGAATCGGACACCATGGTGGTGGTGGATGAGGCCTACGGGGAGTTTCGCCAGTCCGGCACCGGATCGGCGCTGGCCCTGCTGCCCGGACGAGAGCGGTTGATCGTCTCCCGGACCATGAGCAAGGCGTTCGCGCTGGCCGGTGGCAGGCTCGGCTACCTGGCCGCAGCCCCCGAGGTCACCGACGCCATGCGGCTGGTCCGGCTGCCCTATCACCTCTCCGCGGTGACCCAGGCGACAGCGATCGCCGCCCTGGACCACTCGGCGACCTTGATGGCCAACGTGGAACGCATCAAGGACCAGCGCGACCGGATCGTCCGCACCTTGGAACAGATGGGGCTGCGTCCGGCACCCTCGGACGCGAACTTCGTCTTCTTCGGCGGACTCACCGATGAGAAGGCTGCCTGGCAGCACCTCCTCGAGGACGGGATCCTGGTCCGCGATGTCGGGATCCCCGGGCATCTGCGAGTGACCGCCGGAACCGAGGCGGAGACCTCCGACTTCCTGGCCTCACTGCAGCGCTTCATCACCAGCGCCACCGCGTAGACTTAGATGTTGGCGTACCCCACCACCAAGCAGGAGTTATGGGAGCAGAATTGATCTCTGGGCGCATCGCCCGGATGGAACGTGTCACCAGCGAGTCCAGCGTCAAGGTCCGGATGGACCTCGATGGCACCGGGACCTCGAACATCAGCACCGGCGTGCCGTTCTACGACCACATGCTCACGGCACTGTCCCGGCATTCGCTCATCGACCTAGACGTCGAAGCGTCGGGCGACATCCACATCGATGTGCACCACACCGTGGAGGACACCGCCATCGTGCTCGGTGAGGTGCTGCGTGTGGCGCTCGGGGACAAGCGGGGCATCCGCCGGTTCGGCAATGCCACCATCCCGCTGGACGAGGCGATCGCGCAGGCCGTGGTCGATGTCTCCGGCCGGCCCTACCTGGTGCACTCCGGGGAGCCTGAAGGTCAGCAGTATCACCTCATCGGCGGGCACTTCACCGGTTCCATGACCCGCCATGTCTTCGAGGCGATCACCTACCACTCCGGGATCTGCCTGCACATGACACTGCTCGGCGGACGCGACCCGCACCACATCGTGGAGGCCCAGTTCAAGGCCTTCGCCCGGGCCCTGCGTGAAGCCGTGGAGTCTGACCCCCGCACCGACGAGATCCCCTCCACCAAGGGCGCCCTGTGAGCGGCAGGCCCGACGTCGTCGTCCTGGACTACGGTTCAGGCAACATCCACTCCGCGGTCCGGGCCCTGGAGCGCGCCGGCGCGGAGGTCACCCTGACCAAGGACACCGACGCGGTGCTCAACGCCTCCGGACTCGTGGTGCCCGGTGTGGGCGCCTTCGCCGCGGTGATGTCTGCGCTGCGAGAGATCGACGGACCCCGCTGGATCGGACGCCGGATCGCCGGGTCCCGTCCGGTGCTCGGCATCTGTGTGGGCCACCAGGTGATGTTCGACCGCGGAGTCGAGCACGGAATTCCCGCAGAGGGCCTGGGGGAGTGGCCTGGTGAGGTCACCGCACTGCCTGAGGACGCGGTCGTCCCACACATGGGATGGAACACCGTGCGCCCTCCGGAGAACAGCGTGCTCTTCGAGGGGCTCAGGGACGAGCGGTTCTACTTCGTGCACTCCTACGCCGTGCAGTCCTGGGACTTCGATCAGTCCGTGGAGTCCATGCACCCGCCGAAGGTCACCTGGAGCCACCACGGCGCCGACTTCATCGCTGCGGTGGAGAACGGGCCGCTCTCCGCCACCCAGTTTCACCCCGAGAAGTCCGGCGACGCCGGGATGCAGCTGCTGCGCAACTGGATCCTGAGCCTCTGACCGGAGCCCTGGGGACGTGGCCTGCGGGCCCGTCGCCGGCGCATCTGATCCACCCAGACACACCTTCCGACCAGTCCCACCACCAGCCGAAAGTTGATCCATGACTGAGCCCTCCGCGACCACCGCCCCCGTTCCCGCCCTGGAGCTGCTGCCCGCCGTCGATGTGGCTGACGGTCAGGCCGTGCGACTGGTCCAGGGAGAGGCCGGCTCCGAGACCGGCTACGGCGACCCGCTGGAAGCGGCACTGAACTGGCAGCAGCAGGGCGCCGAATGGATCCACCTGGTGGACCTCGACGCTGCTTTCGGCCGCGGCGACAACCGGGACATCATGGCCCGGGTGGTCAAAGAGCTGGGCGTGAAGATCGAACTCTCCGGCGGCATCCGCGACGACGAATCCCTGGACCGCGCCCTGGAACTCGGCGCCACCCGGGTCAACCTCGGCACCGCCGCGCTGGAGGACCCGGAGTGGACTGCCCGCGCCATCGAACGCCACGGCGACGCGATCGCCGTGGGCCTGGATGTGCGCGGCGAGACCCTCGCCGCCCGCGGCTGGACCCGCGAGGGCGGCAACATCTGGGAGGTGCTGCAGCGCCTCGAGGACGCCGGCTGCCCCCGCTACGTGGTCACCGACGTCACCAAGGACGGCACCCTGCGCGGCCCCAACACCGAACTGCTCGCCCAGGTCTGCGCCAAGACGCGCAAGCCTGTGGTCGCCTCCGGCGGCATCTCCTCGCTCGAGGACGTCGCGGCGCTGGCCAAGATGGTCTCCCTCGGCGTCGAGGGTGCCATCATGGGCAAGGCGCTCTACGCCGGGAAGTTCGAGTTCCCCGAGGCGCTGAAGGTGGCCGCAGCCTCCGCATGAGCCAGGATGCCGCCAGCAAGGATCTGCCCGGACATATCGCCGCCCTGCTGCAGCGTGCATCTCGGGACGCCCAAGGTCGCCCCGCGGACTCCGCCGGGATTCCCTGGGCGGATCGCGATCTCTCAGCAGAGGGCAACCCGCTGCACACCTTCGACGGCGACGACGGCCTGGCCACGCCCGCGGTCCGCTCCGCCCGAGAGCGGCTGCTCGCCGGGGAGCTCGACGAGGCGGGATTCGTCAACGCCCTGGTCGGGCAGCGGCTCTTCGTCCCGGTCCTCGCCGAGCTGGCCGAGGAGGCCGAACCGGTCCCCGCCAGCCGGACCGGCGATGAGAACGTTCCGGTGGGGGACAAGCAGGCGGACATCACCTTGATCAGCCTCACCAGCCGCGATGGCCGCGCCACCATGCCGGTGTTCACCTCGGTGCAGGCGCTCACGGCGTGGCACGACAAGGCTCGGCCCGTGGCGGCTGAGACCGAGCGGATCATGCTCGCAACCCTTGCCGAGGGTGCTGAGCTTGCGGTCCTGGACCCCGGTGCGGAGCTCACCTTCGTGCTCCGCCGCCCCGCGGTGGAAGCCCTGGCGCAGGGAGCCCGTTGGCTGCCCTCGTATCAGGACCCCGAGCTGGCCGAAGCCCTGACGGGAGTCTTGGACCTGTGCCCCGGAGTCACCCAGCTTCAGCTGCAGCCCGGGGATGGAGTGGGGACCCGCACCGCGACCGGGGATCCGGTGACAGGAGGCGGCAGCGGACCGGAGCTGAGCATCGGCGTCGTGCTGGCGCCCGGGGCCGATGAGGTCGATGCCCGGCTGGCCCTGGCCAGCGTGCAGGCCGCCCTGGAGGATGTCCAGATGCTGCGCGAACGTGCCGACTCGGTCCAGCTTAAGCTGGTCCGCTGACCCGAGTCCGTTGGACTCCGGGGTTCGGCGCAGCCCCCGTCATGCCCCCTGAGCTCAGGCCCGGTCTGCCGCCGCGACGGTGTCCTTGATCTGCTCGCAGATCTGCCGCAGCGTATCCGCCTCGGCGTCGTCCAGGGCCGGGTGGAAGAGCTGCTTGATATGCGTCGCATGCAGCCGGGAGGCCTGTTCGAAGACGCGGTGGCCCTCTGCTGTGAGCTGGGCGGTCATGCCGCGCCGATCCTCGGCGTCGGCGAACCGGTCGATCAAGCCGCGCTTCTGCAGCGACTTGACCTGGTAGGAGAGCCGAGAGGGCGAGAAGACCATGCCTTCGGCGAGTTCCCCCATACGGAGCTGGTGGTCCTCCGCCTCGGCCAGGAGCAGCATCAGGTTGTAGTCGCTGAGCCGCAGCCCGGTGCTGGTGTGCAGCCGCTTCTCCATGCGGTCGCTGATGATCGCGGAGGTCTCGAAGAAGGACCGCCAGGCGCGGGCCTTGGGAGAGAACCCGGTGAGGTCTTGCCGGCTCCGCGGATCCTCGGTACCTGCGGTGCTCTCGACGGCCTCGGCGGTCGCCTCCTCGGGTGCGCGCAGCCCGGACGCGTCCCCGGCGTCACCGGTGGTGTCACTGTGGCCTGCCGTCACGACGCCACCTCTTCCCTGCCCTCGTCAGCTGTTACTGCAATCAGCTCATCCTATGTCAGTCGTCACCGTTCGCGACCTCGCCGGTAGCCACGTCCACGTAGACCTCGGTGCCGTTGTCGAGCTCGACCTCCCAGGTCACCGCGCCGTTCTCGTCATCGAGATCGGCCTGTTCCGGGGTCCCGCCACCTTCTTCCGCGGCGGTGCGCAGGGCATCGGCGAACTCGATCTCGACCGCGTCTGCATTGCGCTGATCATCGGAGTCGACGTCGTCCTCCTGGGTGTTGCTGATCTCGAAGCTCTCCCGGTCAACATCAAGCTCCCACTCGGAGCCCCCGTCGAGGATCGTGAACTCGTAGTAGCTGGACTCGGTGTCGAAATCCAGCACGACGGCCTCGGGGTACTCCTGCTCCACGGCATCCACTGCCTGGTACAACGGGTCATCACCCTCGGCGTCGGAATCATCAGCCTGGGGATCATCGGTCTCGGTGGCCTCGGCTTCCGGGGATCCGGTGGCGTCCTCGGTAGGTTCGCCGTCTGGGGTCGCGTCCTCGGAGGCTTCGTCGGTGGTTTCCTCGGTGGCCTCGGCCTCGGCCTCGACCGTTTCGGTGACCGTCGCGGTGGGCTGCGCGTCGTCGTCCTCGGGATTCAGCTCGTCGCTGGCGCAGGAGGTCAGGGCCAGGGCCGAGACGGCGGCCACGGAGAGCAGTGCGGAGGAGTTGTTCCAACGGGAGATCATCGCGGTGTCCTTCGTTTGGGGCCTGGAAAGTCTTGACCACCCAGTGATAGCCGCACTACCTGCGCAAACGCTGAAAATGGCGCCTACCTCGGAGCCTGCTCGACGCCGGAGTCGAGCCGTGGGCGGGCCCGGCGTCGGATCCTTCGGCGGATTCTACGATCCGTCCCTACCGGCTGTCCCGCTTTGCCCCAAGGAGTTGGCCCATGCCGGAGCGGTCGTGGCGCTGCGGAAGGGCGTGGCACATCTGCCCCGCGCCGGTCATCCGCGGTGAGTCTGCGAATCCGGCTCGCCTACGCGCCAGGCAGATTCGCCCGGTTGGGGCGGACTTCAAGGCAGCCCCCGGTGCCGCCACCACTGAATGATCCGGGGCTTCTCGGAACCGATCCAGACTGCCCGACCTGGCGTGAGTCGGGTCAGGATCGGGATCGAGATCCCGAACGCGTCGCCCTGTGAGCGGCTCAGCGGGCTGAGCACGAAGTTCGCGGAGCCGGTTCGGGCCCGGTAGCCCCACGGAAGCTGGCGGAAGACATTCATGCTGGGCTGCGCCGTGGCCAGAACCCTCCCTCCCGATTCGAGCCACGCCTCGATGTTCCGATGCTGCTCGGGAGTGCACTGATCGGCGTCGTCGACCAGGAGCAGATCAGCGGCCTCGGCGTCGACGTCATCCTGATCGCCGGACGGAGAGAGCTCTGCGATCGTTAGACACCGGCGCTGGGCCGCCACCACGTGCAACGCGTTGGTCTCTCCGCTCCGCGACGTGCCGAGCAACAGTCCGACCTGCCAGGAGTGGTCCTCCAACCGGGCGTGCAAGTGGGTGAACTGGCTCAGACCCAGCACCAGCGCCCCCGAGTCCGGTTCCAGCGCCGGGAGATCCACCGATTCCGGCAAAGGATGCACCCTGAGCAAGGATCTGCTCACCGGTGGGATCACCTCGGTCGCTGAGCTCCCAGGTGGCTGTTCCAGCGTGCCGGTCACCAGCTGGAGGGTCAGCCCCGGGGCTGGCACGTCAGCGGTGATCAGAACTCCGCGGCCGGACAGTCGATCGGTCACCCGCAGCTTCGGCCAGAGATGCCGGACATCCTCAGAAGCGCCGTAGGGCAGGTAGATCCTGCGGGGGAGTCGCGAACCCAGCCTGCCCAGTGCGAGTTCGCGACCGCCCGCAATCACGACGCTGAGGCCGTAGCCCATGCCCTCGCTGATGAGCGCGCCCAGATCGTAGTCAAGATCCCCGCCACCCGCTGTCTGGGCCGACCCGTGCCACCGCGAGTGCCCAGTCAGGACGAGGACCAGCGGGAAGCGTTCCCGCGAGGGGTCGACTCGCCGTCCCACCACGAGCCGGTGCAGTTCGCTCACGAGATGGCCCGCCTCCTGCGGGTGATCCGTAGTGACCCAGGAACCTACTCGTGAGTGTGACCGGAACCCTTGAAGCGAATGGTCGCCATCCAGGAGGTAGATGTGGACCGGCTCTGGGCGCGCCAGGAGCTGGCGGACCAGTGACTCCACGCATGCGGTGCCGCCAGAACCTGCCTCGCCGAGCAGCGCTGTGCCCTCACCGGCATTCAGATCGAGGTGGAGCAGGCGTTGTGTCTGCTGAGCCGGGTCGTCGAGGAGACCCAAGAGGATCTCCTGGGCCGGAAGCGGCGCTCGCAGGAGCTCGGGCAGGGGTGGGAGCAGCGGAGTGTGCGGTCGCCGGACCTGCCTCCGACGGATATGCGCGTCCAGCGCCTCCACCAGCTGCCGGGTGGTCTCCCGCCAACCTGCCCCTGCCGGCCGGGGCGCCCGCTCAGGTCGCGCGGTGAGCTTCGCGGAGCGCTCGCGCAGCTGCACGGCGTGAAACGGCACCGGTGACTCTCCGGGGCGTTGGATGACGCCGCGCCCTGGCAGCCGCCGGGGGATGCGTGCCGGCTCAGTGGTTCCCACCAGTTCGCGCGCCTCGTCGTCGCTGCGCAGCCGCAGACAGATGATGGTCCCGATGTTGGCACGGATGTCTGCCGTGACCACTCCCTGTGGGCGTTGGGTGGTGAGGATCAGATGCAGGCCCAGGGAGCGACCAAGGGTAGCCAGGCGCAGGAGCTCGTCCATCGCCGCTGGAAGTTCCTGCGTGAAGATGCGGAACTCGTCGAAGACCACCAGAATGCGAGCCAAGGGTCGGTCAGGCCGGAAGCGGCGAAAATCTGCGTAGTCTGTGGCGCCGGACTCGAGGAACATCCGTTCCCGCCGGGTGAGTTCCGAACGGACGCCTTCCAGTGCGCGATCGGCCTGAGCCTGGGTGAGGTCTGTGACCAGACTCAAGGTGTGTTCCAGTCGCGCCAGGTGCTGGAAGCTGGACCCGCCCTTGAAGTCGAAGAGCAGGAAGTTCAGCTCGCTGGGGTCGTACCTTGACGCCCAGCCGAGCAACATCGACTTCAGCAGTTCGGACTTGCCGGCCCCCGTCGTTCCGGCGAGCAGGATATGCGGGCCGTCTTCCACCAGGTCCAACAACTCCTCGCCCGCGGCCCCGCGGCCCAACAGCGTCTCCAGCCGCAGGTGCGCGCTGCCGGCCATCAACGGTTCAGGCAACGCGGCGGTGCACTGTGTGGGGACTTCGGTCTCCGCAGCTGCCCCCGCGATCCTGGGCAGCCCCAGTCTGAGGTGGTCATGGAGCGTCCGTCGGGACAACCCATCAGGCACCAGCCCGGTCGCGACCCTCCGTGCAGCGCCTGCCTCGACCCGGTGGATCTGCCCCGACTCTAGGTCCACCTGCCAGCCGTCGGCAGTCGTTGGTGCGGGCGCCTGCTGTTCCGAGGGTCGACTCGTGGGTTCATGGGCCCGCGCGGGCAGGGCCGGGGAGATCACGTGCCACCCGGCGTCGAGTGCGGCCCGGGTATGTACCGGGTCAAGCTGCGTCGGACTGATCAGCACCGGTGCGGACTCCGCAGCGGGCCTGAGCTGTCGCCTGGTCAGCGTGGTGTGAAGGCTGTTCCGCGGCACCACGCTCACGTGGGTGTAGTCGCGCAGCTCAGCGACACAGAGGAGGTCCGCCGACTGGGCTCCGTCGATCTCGTCGGGACCTGTTGCGAGCACCACCTGGGGCGCGGTGCCGAAGTGGTGGGTCAGCTGGGCCAGAATCCATCGCAGGACGCTGAGCTGCTCTCGGGAGGGGCCCAAGAGCGCAGTGCATTCCGACCCGCGAAGCGTCAGGGCCGTTGCTGTGGAGACCGAGAGCTCGGGCAGATCGACCAACGCGTCGGCATCACCCGGGCCCTGCAGTTCAGCATCGATCCTCGCTTCGCCCACGGTCACCACGACGCCGCCGTCCTCAGCGCAGGTGAGCGAATTCCGTGGGTGGGACCGCGCTCGCAGTGCCCTGATGGCGGCTCCAGGAGGGGCCAGAAGATCTCGGCGCTGGCGGCCCCATTCGGAGGAGCCCGCCCGGACGGCACGGCGGAACCGGCGGCGGTGCCGGTGCGCCACCAGGAGTGTGACCACGGCGATGAGGGCGGAGGCGGCGCTGAACAGCAGGAAGATCCACATGCCGGTGACCAGTACCAGCACGATTCCCACGATCAGCGGCGCCAGGGACATCAGCAGCATCGTGCGGTGACGTGCGGAGGGGGCCTCTTGGCAGACATGCACGGGAGGCAGGGGCCAGATCCCCGGAGGCGCCGCGGGCGGCACGTCCTGGACGAGTTCCACGCGCGACCCGCCGACGCTGACCGGCACATCGGTCCGGAGTAGCTGCGGGACTGTCCCTGGGCGGGCCAGCATCACCTGATCTGCGCTGACCTTGATTGAAGCATGGCAGGGCTCCAGACGCGGGTCGTTGATCCGGATGTCTGCCGTGCCGCGGTGCTGCGTCCCTCGGCCAAGCATGTGGACTCCCCGCGGGATGCTCACCATCCGCCCGGAGTCCGGCCCGTTGCTGATACACAGCCGCAGCGGCGGTGATGCGGGGCCGGTTCGCCGCGTCGGCCGGAATTGAGCGTGCAGCACCACGACCATGCCCTGATGTATCGAAGCGGAGTCTGCGGCATGGTCCTCCAACGGTCGGTGGTCCAGGACTGCGACCCAGGAGCGGTCGACTGCAACGTCGGAGTCCGTTGTCCCGGGGAAACCAGCAGTCCTGATGCTGCGGACCCAGGAATGCAGCGCGTCATCGATCTGCGCCCCGCAGGGAGCGGTGGCTCCTTCGAGGAGGATCCGCAGTTCATGGGCGTGCGCGCCGGCCGCGGCAAGGCGCAACAGGTTCCACAGGGACTCAGGAACTGAGCCCGGAGCGTGCACGACCGTGCAGGCCAGAGTCATCGTTGGTGCCAGGCTCATGCGGTCTCCTCCTGGTCCTTAGGGTGCGCAGGGGTCTGAGCAGCGTCTGCAGGGTGCGCGCGAGACGCCCCCGCCCTGGGGTGTGGTGC
Source organism: Nesterenkonia aurantiaca (assembly GCF_004364585.1). GTDB lineage: Bacteria > Actinomycetota > Actinomycetes > Actinomycetales > Micrococcaceae > Nesterenkonia > Nesterenkonia aurantiaca. The sequence goes on from NZ_SOAN01000005.1 coordinate 58,237, forward strand.
ATCGAGGCTATGCCAGGACGAATCAGCGTCCGGTGAGCGCCTGCCAGCTGTGGAAGACCTGTGATCACGACCTATTTTCCACAGGATGTGGACAATCACTGGTCACTCGCTGAGGAGCTGGCTATCGTGAGCTCACCACACTGGAATCAGGGATGAGGCCGAGCCTGTGGATGCTTTGACGATCGTTGAAGACGAGGTGCGGGAACAGATCCGGCACCGCGGGCTCGATCCTGCGGAAAATCCCACGGGCGTTCGGGAGCTGGTCGAGGCCGCCGTCGTCGAGTATGACCGTCGGTCGATGGTGACCGCGCTGCCACTCATCGGCCCGGTTCAACACGCGGTCAAACACCTCGTGGATGCCCTCGCCGGCTTCGGTGAGCTCCAGCCGCTTCTCGAGGACCCCTCGGTGGAGGAGATCTGGATCAACGGCCCAAGCTCAGTGTTCGTGGCTCGAGCGGGCCGGTCCGAACTCACCTCGTTGACTTTGAGTGAGTCGCGCATTCGCGACCTCGTGGAACGGATGCTCAAGAGTTCGGGTCGACGGCTCGATCTGTCCTCACCGTTTGTCGACGCGACCCTGCCGGACGGGTCCCGCCTGCACGTCGTGATCCCTGACATCACCCGGCGCCATTGGGCGGTCAATATCCGCAAGTTCATCGCACGAGCGCACACGCTCGAGGACCTGGTCCGCAGGGGGTCTCTGAGTGTGTAGGCTGGGGAGTTTCTGGGCGGGTGCGTAGACAGCGGATTGAACATCCTCGTGTCGGGCGCGACCCAGTCCGGCAAGACGACTCTGCTGAACTGTCTCTCGTCGGGAATCGGCCCGAGAGAGCGTGTCATCACGGTCGAGGAGATCTTCGAGCTTCAGCTGCCGCTGCGTGATGTGGTGGGCCTGCAGTGTCGACAGTCCAACCTCGAAGGCGAGGGGGCCATCCCTCTGCGCCGGCTGGTCAAAGAGGCGCTGCGCATGCGCCCGGACCGGCTCATCGTCGGCGAGGTCCGCGAGGCCGAAAGCCTCGACATGCTGATCGCTCTGAACTCTGGCTTGCCCGGAATGGCCACGGTGCATGCCAACAGCGCTCAAGACGCGGTCACCAAGATCTGCACCCTGCCGCTGCTGGCAGGCGAAAACATCTCACGCAGCTTCATACTCCCCACCGTCGCCTCCTGTCTCGACCTCGTGGTCCACTGCGTCCGGGACCGGGATGGCGGCCGCCATGTCGGGCAGATCCTTGCCGTGGGGAGCCGGGTCGAGGCGGACACCATCGAGACGACCATGCTCTTCGACGCCGTGGACGGCGAGCTCGCCGTCACAGACTCCGCGGTCTTCGACCTGCCCAAGCTCTCGCCCCAGCACCAGGCTCGATTCGCCAGGACGGTGATGCGGGCATGAGCCTGCTGCTCGGTCTGGGACTGGGATTCGGGCTGTTGCTGATCTATGCCTCGTTCTGGTCTCGACCGGCACGGGGGTCTGGCGGCCGACGCCCACGCCCGCGGAGGTTGCGCAAACTCCTCGATGAGGCCGGTCATCCCAAGATTCCTGTCACGGGGCTGCTCACCGCCGTGCTGGTCTGCGCCGTCGCCGCGTTCCTGGTGGTCCTGGTGCTCACGGCGGCGATTCCGGTGGGGCTGTGCTTCGCCCTCTTCGCTGGCATGGTGCCGGTGCTGGCGCTGCGCTGGCAGGCAGAGAAGCGTCGAGCGCTGCTGCGCAACAACTGGCCGGATGCCGTGGATCACCTGCGCTCGGCTGTCAGGTCGGGGATGTCGCTGCCGGAGGGGCTGATCCAACTCGGCATCTCCGGACCGGAGCCGCTTCGGGAGCCGTTCGTGGAGTTCGCCAAGGACTACCGAGCGGGGCAGACCTTGGACGCCGCGCTCGAGCGGCTGAAGCTGCGCCTCGCCGATCCGGTGGGTGACCGAATCGTGGCGGCCCTGCTGATCACTCGCGAAGTGGGCGGCTCCGATCTGGGGCGACTGCTCAGCACCTTGGCGGAGTTTCTCAGAGAGAACGCCAGGACGCGCGGCGAGCTGGAGGCTCGGCAGTCGTGGACGGTCAACGCCGCCAAGCTTGCTGTCGCCGCCCCCTGGATCGTGGTGCTGCTGCTTTCCCTGCAGCGGGAGGCCGCCGAGGCCTATCGCGGTGCCACCGGGATGTTCGTCCTCGGGGCCGGTCTCATCGTCTCCCTGGTCTGTTATCGGCTCATGCTGCGGATCGGCGCTCTGCCACGGGAAGTCCGGGTGCTCGCGTGAATGAGGCGATCATGGGCTGGACGCTCATCTGCGGCCTCTTCCTGGGGGTTGGCCTGGTCGCGGTCCTGCGAGCCCTGCCCGTGTACAACCGGCCCGGCTTCGAGGCCCGGGTGGCGCCATACCTGCGGTCCACCGACTCACGGTTCGCACTCTCGGACCCTGGTTCGGAGCCCATCCCGACCCTGGGTGTGATGGCGAGGATCCTCGCCCCGGTGGTTCGCCAGGCGGTGCGACAGCTTGATCGGTTCAGCCTCGACACCCAGGAGCTGAGTCACCGGCTCGGGCAGGCGAACTCGAGGCTCGCAGCCAACGACTATCGTCTTCAGCAGCTCGGCCTCGGGGTGCTCGGTGCCCTGCTGGGAAGCGTGCTGAGTCTTGTGGGCGTCTGGGCCGGACGCGTCAATGGTCTCATCGCGGTGGTCATCGTGCTCGGCCTCGCAGCACTGGGCGTGGCGCTGCGCGACAACCTGCTCACCGGTCAGATCCGGCGCCGGCAGGCGCGCATGCTGACGGAGTTTCCGACCATCGCAGAGATGATCGCGCTGGCGGTCAGCGCCGGGGAGGGTGCTCCCGGAGCGTTCTCCCGAGTGGGCCGCCTTGCCCACGGAGAGCTCGCCCTCGAGCTGACCAGAGTCCTGCATCAGACCCAGTCCGGCACCAGCTTCTCGACAGCATTGAAGCAGATGTCCACGCGGGTGGGCTCGGCGCCGATCTCCCGGTTCCTCGAGGGGATCATCGTGGCGATGGAACGCGGTACCCCTTTGGCCGAGGTCATGCACGCCCAGGCCCAGGACGTCCGAGAACTGGCTCGGCGCGAGCTCATGGAGACTGCCGGCAAGAAGGAGATCGGCATGCTGGTGCCGCTGGTCTTCGGCGTGCTGCCGCTGACGGTGCTCTTCGCTATCTACCCGGGCCTGTCGCTGCTGGAGATCGGCATCTGATCCATCGCCCACCGCTGAACCTCAGACCTGCACCACACCACTGCACCAACGGAGAAGGGGAAGAACATGTTGCACACGGAGAAGCCGATTCACCAGGCGGCCTGCGCCGCGGTCAGTCTCCACGAGGAGGATCGTGGCGACGTGCCCGGCTGGGTGATGATCACGCTGATGAGCGCGGTCCTGGTGGCCGGACTGCTCGCAATCGCGCAGCCAGCCCTGCAGGGACTGTTCAACGATGCGATCAACCAGGTCTCGCGCTAAACGCTGCGGGGTCTGCGGATCTGCGCGAATCCGACGGGCGGGGGAGGACCGGGGTGCCGCCACCGCAGAGTTCGCGATGGTCTCTGCCCTCCTCGTGCTGCTGAGCTTCGCGATCCTCCAGCTGACGCTTATGGTCCATGTGCGCAACACCCTGATCGACGCCGCGTCCACCGGAGCTCGTTTTGGTGTGCTCGAGGACCGCACCGCCAGCGACGGGGCGCAGCGCACTCGTGCCCTGATCGAGTCCTCGATCTCCGCGCGCTACGCCGAGGCGGTGGACTATGAGTATCTGGCCCAGGCGGAGGGGCAGACCCTGAGGATCACCGTCCGGGCCCAGGTCCCGGTGCTCGGTCTCCTCCCCGGGGTCGGCAGCCTCGAGGTGACGGGCAGCGCCTATGACTTCTCGTGAGCGGCTGACCCGGCGCTGGAGGCAGGGCCAGGAGGAGTCAGGTTCTGCGCTGGTGGAATTCATCATGCTCGCAGTGCTGGTGCTCATCCCGGTGGTCTACTTCATCCTGGGGGTCGCAGCGGTCCAGGCCGCCGCCTACGCCAGTCTGGGAGCTTCGGACCAGGCCGCCCGGATGTACGTCCTCGGCGGCGAGGACGTGGCAGCGGGTGAGCGCAGCGCGCGCAGCCAGGCCGCGGCCTCCGCGGCGCTCGCGGATTTCGGGCTCAGCGCGGATCAGGCGGAGATCACCATGTCCTGCCCCAACGGCGGATGCGATGATGACGGCGACGTCGTCGCGTTCACCGTTGAGGTGCGCGTCCCGGTGCCGCTGATCCCGGAGCTGGGCAGCTGGCGGTCCACCCTGGTCACGGTCACCTCCACCTCGGCCCAGGTGCAGGCGGGCTGAGATGCGCCGAAGACCCCGGGACGGTGGAGCTGCGTCGTCGAAGAGACGGGTGGTCGCCGCGCAGATGCGCCAGATGCGGACCGAAGACTCGGGACAGTCCAGCATCCTGATCCTGGGGATGCTGCTGGTGGTGCTGCTGCTCGTTGCGGTGATGGCCGGTGCCACCGCGGTGAACCTGGAGGCGCGCAAGCTGCTCTCCGCCGCCGACGGTGCCGCCTCGGCGGCTGCGCAGTCGGCGGAACAAGGCGCCTCGAGCCCATCGCCGCAGGTCAGCAGCGATCAGGTGCGCGCCCAGGCGCAGAACTACCTCACCGTCTCCGGGGCCCACGGTCGCTTCAGTGACCTCGCCGTCTCGCAGGCCTGGGTCACGGATGCGGGGGAGACCGCGCACGTGGAGCTGGTCGCCGTCGTCGACCTGCCGGTGGTCTCGGCGATCCTGCCCGCTCGAGTGCCGATCAGCGTGGAGTCCCATGCCCGGGTGAGCCTGAACCGGTGAGTCTCGACCGCTGAGCGACGTGGCCTTCCCGCACGGTCGCCGACGGGCGAGGATGAACTTCCCTGAGGAGTTCACTCCGAGCAAGGACCGTTGCCATGAGCGCCACCTTGACCGAGCGGTATGTCAGCGCCGCCACCCGGCACGTCCCAACTAAGGAGCGGGCGGATGCCCGCGAGAAGCTGGAGACCTCAATCGCCGGCTCGGTCGCGACCCGAATCTCACGAGGCGAGGACCCCGCCGCGGCAGAGCGTGCCGCGCTGATCGATCTCGGTGACCCGGCCGTGCTGGCCGCCGGCTACGCGCGCACGACCCTGCACCTGATCGGGCCGCGCTACTACCTCACCTGGCGGCGCCTGCTCAGCACGCTGCTCAGCTTCGTGCCGATCCTCGCGGCCGGCGGCGTCGCGCTGGGACAGACCATCGAGGGCGCCGCGGTCGGGGAGATCCTCGGTTCCTCGATCTCCGTGGGATTCTCCGTGGTCCTGCACCTCTGTTTCTGGGTGACCCTGGTGTTCTTCATCCTGGAACGCGCCGGAGTCGAGATCGACGCCGGCTGGAACCCCGAGGAGCTTCCCGCCGTGGGAGCAGAGGGCTCGAGATCCGAGCTGATCGGAAGCCTGGTGGTCCTCGGGCTGGCCGGCGGCGCTGTGCTGTGGGACCGGCTCCGCGGCTTCGCCCAGGTCGACGGCGAGCCAGTGCCGATCCTGAACACCGGCCTCTGGCCGTGGCTGCTGGCACTGCTCGGTCTGCACGCGGTATTTTCCCTGGCCCTGTACCGGCGGGGCCGGTGGGACACCCGACTGGCGGTCATCAACACGGTGCTCGCGCTGGTGTTCGTGAGTCTGATCCTGACGCTGCTGGCCCGCGACGCTCTGGTGAGTGCGGAGTTCCTCGAGTCCGGGGTGCTCGAGGCCGAGACGCTGCGCATCCTGGGGATCCTGCTCGGGTTCGCGGTGGTCGGACTCTGGGGGTGGTCGATTCTGGAGGGATGGCTTAAGTCTCGGCGCGACCCCGGGTGAACATCCAGCCCGCGTGCGCACCGGCCGGGAGCCAGCGATCCGCGTCGTGCCCCCTGCCCGGGTGAGTCTCGACCGGTGAAGCCCAAGACGGCGGTACTGTAGTGCTGTTATGGCTGAGACTGATTTCCCCACCGCACTTCGTGACCTGCGCAATACACTGCGCCGCATCACGGAGGTCACCGACGTTGAAAAGCTCAAGGCGCAGGTCGTCGAGCTCAGTGATATGGCCGTCGCGCCTGACCTCTGGGACGACCAGGCCAACGCGCAGAAGGTCACCTCCCAGCTCAGTCACCGGCAGACCGAGCTGGAGCGCCTGGAGCGGCTCGAGACCCGGATCGACGACGTCGAGATGATGGTCGAGATGGCCAAGGAGGAGGGCGACGACGAGGTCCTCGACGAAGCCGTCCGCGAGGTCGCCTCGATCCACAAGGCGCTGGAGTCCCTGGAGATCACCACCCTGCTCTCCGGGGAGTACGACGAGTACGACGCCGTGATGACCATCCGCTCCGGCGCCGGCGGCGTGGACGCCGCGGACTTCGCCGAGATGCTGCTGCGGATGTACACCCGCTGGGCCGAACGCCGCGGCTGGAACGTCAAGGTGCTCGACACCTCCTACGCCGAAGAGGCCGGGCTGAAGTCCGCGACCATCGAGATCAACGCTCCCTACGCCTTCGGCACGCTTTCCGTCGAGGCTGGCACGCACCGACTGGTGCGGATCAGCCCCTTCGACAACCAGGGCCGCCGGCAGACCTCCTTCGCCGCGGTCGAGATCATCCCGCTGCTTGAAGGCACCGAGAGCATCGACATCGACGAGAACGACCTGAAGATCGACGTCTTCCGCTCCTCAGGGCCGGGTGGTCAGTCGGTGAACACCACCGACTCGGCCGTGCGCATCACCCACCTGCCCACCGGCACCGTGGTCTCGATGCAGAACGAGAAGTCCCAGATCCAGAACCGCGCCGCCGCGATGCGGGTGCTGCAGTCCCGTCTGCTGGTGCTGAAGAAGGCCGAGGAATCCGCTGAGAAGAAGGCGCTCGCCGGAGACATCAAGGCCTCCTGGGGCGACCAGATCCGCTCCTACGTGTTGCACCCGTACCAGATGGTCAAGGACCTGCGCACCGAGCACGAGGTCGGAAACACCCAGGCGGTGCTCGACGGCGACATCGACGGCTTCATCGACACCGGCATCCGCTGGCGCAACGAGACCGCGGCCGAGGACGACTGATACATGATCCGATTCGAACAGGTCACCCGTCGCTACGAGGCAGGCGGGCGGCCCGCGCTCGATGACGTCACCGTGGAGTTCTACCGCGAAGACTTCGCCTTCCTGATCGGCGCCTCCGGCTCCGGCAAATCCACCCTGCTGCGGATGATCCTGCGCGAAGGCCTGCCCCAGCGCGGCAAGGTCACCGTGGCCGGACAGAACCTCGGGCTGATGCTGGACCGCCGGGTCCCGGATTTCCGGCGCAGCATCGGCATGGTCTTCCAGGACTTCCGGCTGCTGCCGGACAAGACCGTGTTCGACAATGTCGCCTTCGCGATGCGAGTCCTGGGCGCCAAGCGCAGCGTGATCCGCAAACGGGTCACCAAGGTCCTCGAGAAGGTCGACCTTGCCCATCTGGCCAAGCGGTATCCGCACGAGATCTCCGGCGGTGAGCAGCAGCGCGCCGCCATCGCCCGCGCCATCGTCAACGACCCGGCGATCCTGCTGGCCGACGAGCCCACGGGCAACCTCGATCCGCGCGCCTCCGCCGAGGTCATGAAGGTGCTGCGCTGGATCAACGCCTCCGGCACCACCGTCATCATGGCCACACACGACCGAGCGATCGTGGATCAGGCCGAGAGCCGGGTGGTGCAGCTGCACCATGGCCGCGTGGTCCGCGACGAGCCCCACGGCTCCTATGACGCCCCCGAGGGCTCCGAGGCCTGGGACGTGCTGGCCCGGGAAGAGGGCGAATCGGGACTGCGCGCCCATGATCCGGCCCCGGCCAAGACCGGGATGCTCCCCGTCACGGGCAGCAACGACGCACACCAGACGTCGGAGGACCAGACTCAGGAGCACCAGGCTCCGGAGCACCACACCTGGGAGCCCGACACCGAGGACCACGAGTTCGTGGAGTCCCGTGATGACGCGATCGATCACGTCGGTGATCACCCTCAGGACCAGGTGATGGCCCCCGGTGAAGACCCATCGGTCCTGGCCTACGACGAGGACCCGGTGCTCCGGGAGACCGCCCCGGTGGATCCCACCGAGGAGCTCGCCGCGCTGGATCTCGACGAGGAGGTTCACCACGAGGAGCCGGTCGGGGAGCATCCCTCCGAGCACGAGCACGAGCACGAGCACGACTTCGCCGACGAGGACCCCGCACCTGCCGAAGAGGCCGGTCTTCAGGTCACCTGGCCGCAGCACCTGCGCGACGACGCTCACGTCCACGACGTCCCCGAGCTCCACGGAGACTTCAACGGCACCGAGATGCCCGACCTTGAACAGGACGGCTATGCCGAGATCGAGGACGGACCAGGGGGCGTGCCCGAGTACGAACTCGCGGCTGAACCCGCGTATGAGACCGAGCATGAAATGGCGGACGAGACCCCGAGCTATCATCACATCGAGCCCGAGCCCGAGCCCGAGCCCGAGCCCGAGCCCGAGCCCGAGCCCGAGCCCGAGCCCGAGCCCGAGGACGCCGACCACGGGCCGATGGAGCCGCTGACCGAGGAACTGCCGACCGGGGAGTTCCCCGCCGCGACCGAGCCGAGCGCCACTCCGTTCACCGCACCGGATGAGTCGCAGTCGGCACCGCAGACGCCGGCGACTCCGAGGTTCGACGGCGATGCACCGGCCCCGGTGGCCCCCGGGCCCGCTCAGCCGGCCCGCCCACGGCTGTCCTGGCTTGCGCATGCCGACGAGGACGCCGGGCCGCAAGCTGCCGCACAGCAGCCCGCCCGGCCGGCCTTCACGCTCGACCCCCCGACGCCGGAGCCCTTCACGCAGCAGACGTCTCGCCCGGAGCACGTGACATTGCCCGAGGAGGCCCTCACACCAGGGCCCGAGCTCGAGGAAATTGCAGAGCCACAGCCCGAGCCAGCTCCTGAGTCAGCTCCCGAGTCAGAGATCGAGCCTGGGCCCGAGGTCGAAACTGAACCGCAGCTCCCGTCCGAGCCTGAGGAACCCCGCCCGGTGCCCCAGCCGAAGTCCTCGGCATCACAGTCCACCTACACCGATGCGCGCCGGACCGCCGAACATCTGGGTCTGGCTCGCTCACGCCGATCGATCATGCGCCGCCTGAGGAGAGACCGATGAACCGCCTCCTCTACATGCTCGGCGAGACCTTCAGCTCGCTGCGTCGCAACGTCGCCATGGTCGCCTCCGTCATCCTGGTCACCTTCATCTCGTTGACCTTCGTGGGATCCGCCGCGCTGATGCAGACCCAGGTCAACCAGATGACCGACGACTTCTACGATCGCCTGGAGCTCTCGGTGTTCCTGTGCACCGAGAACTCCCCGCAGTCCTCCTGTCCCACCGGAGCGGTGAGCGCAGATCAGCGCGATTCTCTGGAGCACACCCTCTCCGACGGCGCGGCCAGCCAGTATGTGGCCAGTTACCGCCACGAGACCCAGCAAGAGGCCCTGGATGACTTCCTGGACACCCGCGGGGAGAACTCACGCACCGCGTCGCTGACCGCTACCGACATGCCGGAGTCCTACCGGGTGCTGCTCCACGAGCCCGAGGAGTTCCCGGTGGTCACCGAGCTGTTCGGCTCCGCCCCCGGGGTGGAGACCGTGGCAGATCAGCAAGAGGTGCTCGATCAGATCTTCGGCATCCTCAACGGACTCACCATGGTCGCGCTGATCATCGCCGGGGTGATGATCGTCTGCGCGCTGCTGCTGGTGGCCACCACGATCCGGCTCTCCGCCTTCAGCCGGCGTCGTGAGACTGGAATCATGCGGCTGGTCGGCGCCTCCAAATCGATGATCCGGATGCCGTTCGTCTTCGAAGGCGTGATCGCTGCCCTGATCGGTGGTGTGCTCGCTTGCGCGGCCACCTGGGTGGTCGCGGAGTTCGTCATGGGACAGTGGATGGCCCGTCAGGTCCCAAGCATCCATTTCATCGACTCTGCCGAGGCCTGGATCATCATGCCGGGGCTCTTGGCGATCGCTGTGGTCCTGGCGATCATCGCCTCCTGGGTCACGGTGCGCCGATACCTGCGTGTATGATCGAAGGTCGGCTCTTCTGGCCACTGCAGAAGACCGCCGAGATCAGCGACCCAGCGCGGAGGTGACACGGTGGCGAAGAAGAAGGGCGCGAAGAAACAGCGCGATCCCAACAACAGCGTCGTGGCCACGAACCGCCGTGCCCGGCACGACTACCAGATCCTCGACAAGTACGAGGCCGGAATGGTGCTCACCGGCACCGAGGTGAAGTCGCTGCGCGAGGGCACCGCGAACCTGACCGACGGCTTCGGCGGCTTCTCCAGCGGTGGGGAGCTCTGGCTCGAGCAGGTCACCATTCCCGAGTACCTCAACGGCACTTGGACCAATCACTCAGCGCGCCGCAAGCGCAAGCTGCTGCTGCACCAGAAGGAACTGGTGAAGATCTCCCGCCAGATCGAGGACCCGGGCCTGACCATCGTCCCGCTCTCGCTCTACTTCAAGGACGGCAAGGCCAAGGTCGAGATCGGCGTCGCCCGCGGCAAGCGGGAGTTCGACAAGCGGCACACCCTGAAAGAGAAGCAGGACAACCGCGAGGCCCAGCGCGCCATGCGCTACCGGAACCTGCGGTCGTCCTGATCCTCATCGCCACCGAATCCTCGGTGTGCTGAGTCGCTGCCGCGCTATTCTGCTGCTCAGTCGAGCAGCCCGGCGATGTACCCCACGAAGATCAGCAGCACCACCACGACGATCGCGATGATCGCCCCGGTCATCACCAGGTTGGACTTCGGCGGCTTCGTCGGGGACGCCTGCTTGGGCGAAGCCGTGGCGGAGTTCGAATCAGGGGGCGTATCGCCAGGCTGTACGCCGCCGCCAGACTCCAGGCCGGGCGTCTCGTTCGGTTCGGGATCCAACCCTGGGTTGCGGGCAACCTCATCGCGGTGATGCTCACCGTGGGTGCTCTGGTTCCCGCCGTCGCGCTGGTGCGGCGGAGTGTCCAGCGGCTGGCCGCCGTTGACCTCGGTGTGGGCACCTTCGTTGGGCTGCTTTGCCTCGCCGGGCCGGTTCTGTTCGGTCGTCATCTGAAACCTCAATCTTTCGTAGTGTTCTGTCTCCACCATAGTCAGAAGACCATTAGGTCCTGTCCGTGTGAGCTGGACGTCAGCTGACTACTCGCCGATCCGCGCGGCGATCTCCCGCTTGGTGGTCGCCATGATCGACCGGTCGGCGGCGCTCATGCGTTCGCTGGCCATATCTGCCTGGTGCCAGAACGGGTAGGCCAGGGCTGGCCGGCCGGCGTCGTCGATGGCCTGGGCATCCTCCGTGTCCAGGGCGACCTCAAAGGTGCCGAGCAGGTCGTTCCACTGCTCGAGGCTGCGCGCACCCACGGCCAGGTTGGTCACTCCGGGGCGCTGCAGCAGCCAGGCGAGCAGGACCTGGGGGATCGTGGCGTTCTTGCGCTGAGCCACCCCTTCAAGGACGTCGACCACGTGGTAGAGCTTCTCCCAGTCCGCGACGCGCATCTCGGAGCCATCGCCGTCGACCATCCGGGCCCCCGACTCGGGGCGCTGATCCCGGCGATACTTGCCGCTGAGCAGGCCCATCCCCATCGGGCTCCACACCTGGGTGCCGATGCCCTGATCGATCCCAGCGGGGATCATCTCGTATTCGGCCTCTCGGGAGTACGGCGAGTAGTGGATCTGCTGGACCACCGGCTTGATGAAGCCGTTGACCTCACAGACCTTCAAGGCCTTCATCAGCTGCCAGGCGGTGTAGTTCGAGACCCCGTAGTACCGGATCTTGCCAGCGCGGACCAGTCCGTCCATGGTCTGCAGCGTCTCTTCCAGCGGAGTCTCCCCGTCCCAGTGGTGGAGATAGAACAGGTCGACGTGATCACGGCCCAGTCGTTGCAGCGACTTCTCCAGCTCGTTGAGCAGGTGCCAGCGCGAGGCGCCGCCGTCGTTGGGGCCGTCTCCGATCACCATCCGGGCCTTGGTGGTGATCAGGAAATCGTCGTAGCGGCCGCTGCGCGCCAGGGTTTCACCCAGCACCTCCTCAGAGACGCCGCCCGAGTAGAGGTTCGCGGTGTCCAGCAGGTTGATCCCCGCCTCGAGGGAGCGATCCAGCAGTACAGCGGCCTCGTCGGGGCCGAGGTTTCCCATATGGCTCATGCCGTTGTCCCCACCGAAGGGCAGGGTGCCCAGCGCGAGCGGGGAGACTCGGAGGCCGCAGGTGGGGGAGAGGGGGCGGTAGAAGGGGGTGCTCATCGGGCTCCTTCGCAGAAAGACGGACCTGCCGGATACTACTCCGACTTCCCGAGGGCAGGCCGAGCAAGGCACTCTCGCGGAGTCCCTGGAGCTGGGGCGATCCTGACGCGATGGCCGATCCTGATCTGGCGCGGCGCGTCGGCCACCCTGGCCGGCACTGCTGGGCAGGCGTGCGGTTCAAGCCACGAGCACGTGGTGAGCATCGCCCGAGCCGGATCCGCGCAAGGGCACAAAAATGCCCGAGCAGGCTGAGCCTGCTCGGGCAATCTGTGGAGACGGCGGGAATGTGGCCCTAACCGTGTCTGACATGCGGTAATACGTGAATGCAAGTGATTCTTGCTAGCTCATGCACTCTACGTGCATTAAGCCTCACTCACTCACTGACGAACAGCACGGACTCGCGCATCAGCTCGAAATCTAGGTCGGTGAACTCGACGTTGATGTCTGCCGGGTCGTTCACTCCGAACCCTTCTTGCCAAGTTGTGGACTGGCCATCAGTGACGGTGGTCGTGCTGGTGCCTCCGAGTCCTGAGTCAGAGTCGAAAACACTGTCGCCCTCCGCCCCTCCGGAGCTAGCTGTGACGTACGCCATGCTTGGGTCATAGTCTTCGCCCGAGTTGTTCTCGATGGTCACATCGAACATGACGTGCTGCTCGAACTCTTCGCCGCCGAAGGCGTACTCGCCGGGGGTGAATGCTTCGGGTTCGCTGATGGTCACAGCCAGGCCGTCACTGTAGGTGTAGGTGTCGCCGAATGTCGGGCGTTCAGAAGAAGTCTCGACCTCTTCTTCTACCTCTTCAGCCTCTTCTTCTGCTTCCTCATCTTCTTCTGCAAGCTGTTCGTTCTCTTCTTCGACTTCTTCAGCTTCCTGAGTTTCCTCAGTTTCCTCGACTTCTTCGGTCGAGTCGTCGTCGTTTGAAGTGACCTCACCGGATGTAGTGTCCTCACACGCGGTGAGTCCGAACAGTGCAACGAGGGCAATACCAATGGGTGCAAGGGCTTTGTTTGTCATGTTACTAAGCTACCCGAACCTGACCATTTGCCCTATAGAAGCCGGGTATAACCTTTGTGTTACAGCTATCTTCCGCGTAGACGGCAGGTCGGATTTCCTTGTGCGTATCCCCTAAGCGGGATATACAGATGCAATGACACAGGACAACGACGATCAGCCCGACTGGTTCGACGATTCAAAAAGTTACGAGGAGCTGCGTATCGCAAAAAAGCAGTCCAGGAAGAGGGAGCTTGATCTAGAAAACGCCCTAGTCGAACTTCAAGACCTGTCGCCGTCCAGCCTGGAATCGATCTATGACGTGTTGGACCAGCACGAAGCCCTGCATGTTCACTGGCTGAGGTGCGTCGAGAACGTCGAGTACTGGAAGAACGACGAAGTGGAGCTTCGCGAGAGGCATCATCCGGACATGACCACCGAAGAAAAGTCCCAGTGGAACAAGGTGTATGTCCAGTTCGAGGAAGCTCTACAGCGAGTCGATAAGTACCAAACACTCTTGGTCCAGAAAAGTGATGCACTCAAGGCGCGCAGGGATCAGCTCCACCGCCGTTAGCCTCTAACCCCTTAGCTCCACACCTAGCGACTTCACGCGCTTATAGAAGGGGTCTGCCGCACGAATAGGTGACAGTTATGGTCACGCCGCGAGAGCGACGCCGGTGTTCATGATTGCTTCGTAGAGTGCCCTGACCTGTTCCTGTGTCGCTACGTCGGAGTCCTCACGCCTGGCCCTCACGGGCTTGTTAGCGGGTAGGTATATGTGGGGGAGTGTCGATATGTAACCCTCTCGCTCCGCGTCGCTTAGAAGCGCTTTGAGCGTCCTGCCGACGGGGAGGGCAACGCCATTGCCCCGGCCTTTCGGGTTCACCTTGGAGGGCTGCTTTCCAAGGTCATCTATGAGCTTGCCGACGTTCTTGTCGCTGAGTTCGCTCATGCGTAAGTGGCCGAGCACTGGCAACACATCGTGTTCGAGTCGGCTCCGGTAGGTGCTGATCGTTGAAGCCTTCACTTCGCGTGCACCTCTACCGGACACGGTCTTGCCGTCTGCCTTCGCGGTGAGCCACAACTGAGTGAACGCACTCAGCGTCATATCCCGTTCTAGCGCCTCGCCCTCTAACTGTGCCTGCGCTGTCGCGGCTTCTTGGGCCTCGGTCTCCCGGCGTGACTTCTCTTCTGGGCTGACCCAAGTCTCACGGTCTATGTCTGCCTTGACTCGTCCAAGGTATGAGGTAGCGGCACCCTTGGTTTCGAATGTGGTGTGTCCCTTGTGGCGCTCACCATCGGGGCCGACGTACGTTGCCTGAAATTTCCCGCTAGGCAGTTTGCGGACGGTTCCGAAGTCTCGACGCCTCGCCATGTGTGCCTCTCGTGCGCTCTACGTGCACTAAGAAGAGTCCACGGCGGTCACCTCGTGTCTACATCTGTGTACAGCCTGAATCTGTAGCTAGTAGACCACATCCCAGTGATGGCGCGGGAAAAGGGCACAAAAAAGGCCCAGACACTAGGTGCCTGGGCCTTGACTGTGGAGACGGCGGGAATCGAACCCGCGTCCGATCTGGATTCACATGGGCTTCTCCGGGTGCAGTCTGCTGATAGATTTTCTCGGCCCCAGCCGTCACGCAGACAGGCGGCTGACGGGCCCAGTCGTGTGAATTGTCGACCCAACTCCCCACGACGAGGAGTTGGAACCAGTGGCTATCTAGCTGATGCCAGGATCTGGGTCGATAGCAGACCCAGGCTGACAGACTCGCGTCGCTGCTTAGGCAGCGAGGGCGAAGTCAGTGCGCTTAGTTTCGGCACTTATTGTTTTGCAGAGAAGTATTTACGAGGTCACTCTGCATCCTCGACCCGCTTCACCATGATCAACTCAGATCGTCGAAACCGATCGTCCCCATATTGTGTTGTCAACGAGGCCGCTTGGGCCCCTGCCCCTCGCCAGATGCTCGCGAGGTGACTTTTCAGTATAGACCCGACATTCGAGACAGCGCAATGCCCAGCGCGGCCGCCGCGAAGCCGAAGCCCACGTGGGCGCCCCAGATGCCCACAGCTCGCAGGTGCCGGCCCGCCATCCAGGCCTGGGCCACCCGCACCGAGACGGTGGCGAAGGTGCTGAGCGCGCCGAGGAGTCCGAAGATCAGCACCGTGGAGACCTGGCCGGAGAACAGGCCCCCGGGCTCGTCCACGCCGTTCTCGCTGAGCCAGGTGAGCTCGCCGAGCAGGTACCCCAGCACGCAGCAGCCCAGTGTGTTCGCCAGCAGCAGGCCCACGCGCAGATACCGGTCGAGCAGGAAGCGCCCCAGGGCGCCTACCGATCCACCCAGGGCGACGCCGAGTGCAATGGCGAGGCTGAACTCAGGAATCATGGCGACCCTCGCTGCGCACACCGAGGTCGGCAGATTCGGCGCCGAGCTGCCCGAACAGCGCCCGGCTGATGGTCAGTCCCGCTGCCGCAGCCGCCGTACAGCCCAGGATGCTGATGAGGAGGTAGGTGAGCATCTCCATCGCGCCCGGGCTGACGTAGGTCACCGCCGCCAGTCCGTCGTAGGCGGATCCGGGGATCGAGGGCATCACGGCGAGGATCACCGCGGAGAAGGTCGTATAGGAGGCCAGCATCCCGGTGCCGAAGGTGGGCACCACCCAGTCCGGGGTGCGCGGCCGCGACATCGCGGCACCGATGAGCAGCCCCAGCATTCCGGAGCCGCTGAGGTTGATCGCCAGGGTGGTCCAGGGGAACTTCATGCCCTGCTCGGGGATCAGCTCTCCGATCAGCAGTCGAATCAGTGCTCCGCAGGCGCCGGCCACGCCTACCAGCAGGATCAGCACCGGCAGCGGGGTCGCCGGGCGTCCCGGACGTGACCCTTGACCGGCGGCACTCGATTCGGAGGAAGACACCAGTACAGGATACGTGCGCGCCGGGCGGCCTCAGTGGACCACGCTCACGCGCATGGCGTGGGCCACCTCATGGGGCAGCCGGATGCTCGCCGACGCCGGGCTGTGGCCGGCCTCCGCAGCGGAGGCCTCCGAGCTGGTCTTCTCCACCGTGCCGCCCGTGGTCAGCACGACGGCGCCGTCCGCCGTCGCCGCCACCGTGACCTGGGCGCCGATGGGCACCCCGTGGGCGTCCAGGGTCGAGAGCGCGTCCGGGACGGCGTCGTCGACCTGCTCCAGGCGCACCTGGACCGAGGCCGGCACCCGGCAGAGCAGCTGGGTCTCCGGATAGTCCAGCTGAAGATCCGGTCCGGGGATCGGATCCCCATGCGGGTCCACGCGCGGGTGGCCCAGGCGCACATCGAGGCGGTTCACGAAGGTCTCCGAGACGGCGTGCTCGAGCCGTTCGGCCTCCTCATGGACCTCCTCCCAGCCATAGCCCAGCTCGCGCACCAACCAGGTCTCGATCAGGCGGTGTCGGCGCACCATGGCCAGGGCCAGCTGACGTCCGGCGTCGGTCAGCGCGAGCGGTGCATAGGGCCTGTGCTCCACCAGACCCAGTTCGGACATTTTGCGCATCATGAGCGAGACCGAGGGGTTCGAGACGCCCAGGGTCTTGGCCAGCGCGGAGGCGGTCACTGAGGCGCCGTCCCATTCGGCGAGGCCGTAGATGGTCTTGGCATAGTCCTCCACGGAGGTGGTGGCGGTATCGATCGCGGTGGAACGGCCCTGTGCTGAGGTGCGGGGAGTCATCTAGGCGGGATCCTTCACATCGAGGAACGTATCGATCGGGCGGGTCGGGCTCACCCGGTCCGAAGCCGGCCGCTGCCGCCGCTGTCGCAGCCGCGGGATCATCCCCTTCACGGGGGCGAAGAGGTAGGCCAGCGCGAACTGGCCCGACTGCGCCAGCACGATCGAGCCGCCGGTGGAGATGTCCAGCCAGTAGCTGGCGTAGACCCCGATCAGCGCGGAGACCGCCGCGCTGGTCGCGGCGACGGCGAGCATCTGCCCGAACCGGCGGCACAGCAGCAGCGCGGTGGCACCTGGCACCACCAGCATAGCGACCACCAGCAGGATCCCCAGGGTCTGCAGCGAGGTCACTGTGGTCAGCGCGAGCAGCGCCAGCAGCAGGATCGACAGCGCCCCGGACGAGATCCCGATAGTATGTGCGTGGACCTTGTCGAAGGCCAGCAGCACGAAGCTGCGCCGCAGCGCCAGCAGCACCGCCACGGTGGCCAGGCCCAGACCGGCGGTCTGCAGCAGGTCCTGCTGGGAGATGCCCAGCACGTTGCCGAAGAGGATATGGGTCAGGTGCGTCTCGCTGGGGGTCCTGGAGATCAGCACCAGGCCCAATGCGAAGAGCGAGGTGAACACCACCCCGATGGAGGTGTCATGCTTCAACGTCGATCCTCCGCTGATTCCGCCGATCAGCAGCACCGCGAGCATCCCGAAGACGAACGCGCCCAGCGCCATCGGCAGCCCGAAGATATGCGCCAGCACGATCCCGGGCAGGATCGAGTGCGCCACCGCCTCGCCCATCAGCGACCAGCCCATCAGCACCAGCCAGCAGGAGAGCAGCGCGCAGACCACCGAGGAGATGATCGCCGCCGCCAGGGCGTGCTGCATGAAGGGAAACTCCATCGGTTGAACCAGCAGCTCCCACATCAGTGTGTCTCCGTCATCGCTCGGCCCCGCAGATCAGTTGGTCTGGCATCTCAGCCGGTCTCACGCAGCACGGCGCCGAAGCTGCGTCCGATCTGCTCCTCGGTGAGCACCTCCGCCGGAAGCCCGGCGGCGAGCACCCGCTGGTGCAGCAGCACGACCTCATCGGCGAGGTCCTCCACGCCGGCCAGGTGATGGGTGGAGATCAGCACGGTGGTGCCGGTGGAGTCACGCAGCGTCTTGAGCACCGTGCTGATGAGCTCCTCGGAGCCGCGGTCCACTCCGGCGAACGGCTCATCGAGCAGCATCAGGGGTGCCTGCTGAGCGATCGCGCGCGCCAGGAAGGCGCGCTTGCGCTGTCCCCCGGAGAGCTCACCGATCCCGCGTCGGCGCAGCTCGCTCAGGCCCACCTCCTCCAGGGCCTGGTCACAGGCCTGCTGATCGGCGGGGCGGGCGCGTCGGGTGAAGCCCATATGCCCGTAGCGGCCCATCATGACCACCTGCTCCACGCTGACCGGGAAGCTGGTGTCGACCTGATCGTGCTGCGGCACGTAGCTGACCTGGTTGCGCCGTCGGGCCGTGCTCGGTTCGTGGCCGAAGAGCCGCACCGTCCCCGCCGTGGGCCGGTGCAGTCCCAGCAGCGCCTTGAACAGGGTCGACTTCCCGGACCCGTTGGCGCCCAGCAGAGCGCAGATGCTGCCGGAGCCGACGGTGATGCTCACCTCGTCCAACGCGCGGACGCCGGGATAGCCGGCGCTGAGCCGGTCGACGACGACGGCGGCAGGTTCGGTGTGTGCCCGGGCCGGGTCAGGGCGTGCGTCCGTGCTCATCGCTGGGCTCCTTCGAGGATCAGGTCCAGATCGTGTTCCAGCAGTTCCAGGTAGCTCGGGGCCGGACCGTCGGGCTCGGTGATCGAGTCCACGTGCAGCGGCTCGCTCAGGGTGGCGCCGGTGGTCTCGGCGACCTGCTGCTGGGCGGAGTCGTTGACGGTGGACTCGCAGAAGATGGTGGGCACCTGGTGCTCCTGGACGTAGCGGATCTGCGCCTCGACCTGCTGCGGGCTTCCCTCATCCTCGGCGTTGAGCGGCCACAGATAGTGTTCACCCAGATTCAGGTCCTCCGCCAGATAGCTGAACGCACCTTCGCAGGTCACCAGGTGGACCTCACCCTCGTCCTGCAGCCCGGCCAGCCGCTCCTCCGCCCGGTCCCAGACTGCCTGGATCTCCTCGCGGTAGGTCTTCGCGTTCTCGGCGAGTTCGGCGGCGTCAGCCGGAGCGAGCTCGATCAGTGCCGCCTCGATGTTCTCCACATAGACCATGGCCTGGGCCGGAGACATCCAGGCGTGCGGGTTGACCGGCAGCTCGGCAGTCTCGGCGGCGGAGGCTCCGGGCAGCCGGGTGACCGGCAGCGTCTCGACGGACTCCGTCAGGATCAGCACCTCCGCCGAGGAGTGGCTCAGGAACTGTTCGTACCAGGCTTCGAGTCCCAGCCCGTTGAAGAAGATCAGATCCGCCGCGGCGGCATCGCGCAGGTCCCCGGGGGTGGGGGAGTATTCGTGGACCTCCGCGCCGGGCGGGGTGATGGAGCGGGTGTCCACGAGGTCTCCACCCACGGCCTCGGTCATGTCCGCCAGCACCGAGAAGCTGGTCAGCACCACGGGACGCTCGCTCTCAGCGGAGGAGTCCTGCGTCTCGGAGCCCGCCGCAGAACAGCTGCTCAAGCCGAGGACGCACAGCGCTCCGGTGGTTGCGGTGAGGACTCGGGTGTTGCGCATGCCCACAGTATGATTTAGGCACACCTAAAACTGCAAGTGGGTCGGGCAGGGGCCGGGCGCTGAGCCCAGATCCGGTGCCCGGGCGCTGAGCCCAGCCGCAGAGTCCGCGCCCTGAGCCCGGCCGCGGGGTTGAGCTCAGAAGGGTGCGGGGCGGTCTGCGGCGAGCGCGCCCAGCGCGGCGTCGTGGAGCAGGCCGTTGGTGGCCAGGCCGTTGCTGCCGGTGCATCCGGGCTCGCCGTCCAGGGAGGTGAACATGCCGCCGGCTTCGCGGATGATCGGCACCAGCGCCGCCATGTCGTGCAGGCTCAGCTCCGGCTCGGCGGCCATGTCCACCTGACCCTCGGCGACCATGCAGTAGGACCAGAAGTCTCCGAAGGCGCGGGTGCGCCAGACGGTCTCGGTGAGCTCCAAGAAGTTCTGGCTGCGACCGATCTTCCGCCACCCGGCAAGCGAGGAGTAGGAGAAGAATGCGTCCTCGAGCTTGGGCACCTTCGAGACCTGCAGCCGTTTGGCGGAGGCCAGGGACTTGCCGGTATAGGCGCCGCCGTTCTTGGCCGCCCACCAGCGCCGGCCCAGTGCCGGGGCGCTGACCAGCCCGACCACCGGTTCGCCCTCGTCGACCAGGGCGATCAGTGTGGCCCAGGCGGGCACGCCGCGGATGAAGTTCTTGGTCCCGTCGATCGGGTCGATGACCCACTGGCGCGGACCGGACCCGGTCGAGCCGAACTCCTCGCCGAGGATGGCGTCTCGGCCCCGCGCCCGGCTGAGCTGGCCGCGGATCAGCTCCTCGGCCGCACGGTCGGCCTCGGTGACCGGGGTGAGATCGGGTTTGGTCTCCACCTCGAAGTCCATGGAGGAGAAGTAGGACATCGTCTTGGCGTCCACGGAATCGGCGATCATATGCGCCAGGCGCAGATCATCGGTGTAGGCGCTGGTGCTGTGGCTCATAGCGCCACGCTAGCAATCAGCGAGCGGCGGGACCCGCATTCAGGCGGTTACGCGCCGAGCCGCTTCTCCTCCGGTCCGTCCTCGGTCCCGGCCATGGATCGGATCAGTCCGCGCAGCGAGGCCAGCCGGGCGGCACCGTGATCGCCGCCATGACCATCGGCCACCCAGGCGTCCAGGGCGCAGCCGCCCTCGGGGGAGACGTGGGCGCAGCCGGGCTCACAGGCCGCGGAGCCCTCGACCAGGTCGGAGAAGGCGCCGAGCACATCGTCGGGCGCCACGTGGGCCAGGCCGAAGGTGCGCACTCCGGGGGTGTCGATGATCCAGGAGTTTCGCGCCGCGGCGAGATCGAGGGACTCGGCGGGCTCCAGGTTCAGCGCGACGGCGGAGGAGGAGGTGTGCCGGCCGCGACCCGTGACCGCGTTGACCCCGCTGGTGGCCCGATCCGCACCGGTCAGCGCGTTGACCATGGTGGACTTGCCCACCCCGGAGTGCCCGATCATCGCGGTGACCCGCTGGGTCAGTGAGCCGCGCAGCGCGACCACGGCTGCGGGATCCAGGGCCGGGTCTCCCGAGGCGGTGCCGCTGGCCTGCCGGGAGACCACGATCTGCAGCTCCAGCTCGGCGTAGTGGCTGATCAGACCGGCCGGATCCTCAGGGTCTTCGACCAGGTCGGCCTTGGTGACCAGCAGGATCGGGGTGATCCCGGCGTCGTAGGCGGCGACCAGGGCTCGGTCGATGAACCCGGTGCGCGGGGCGGGATCGGCCGCGGCCACCACGATCAACAGTTGATCGGCGTTGGCGACGATCACCCGTTCGGCGTCGTCGGTGTCCTCGGCGCTGCGGCGCAGCAGCGTGGTGCGCTCCTGGATCCTGATCAGCCGGGCCAGGGAGCCGGCATCGCCGGTGGTGTCACCGACCAGGCCCACGATGTCACCGGGGACCACCGGGGTCCGGCGCATGGCGCGAGCGCGCACTGCGGAGATGATCCGCTCCCCGCCATCGGAGTCCTCCAGGCGCACCGTGTAGCGGCCACGGTCCACGGTGACCACCCGGCCCAGCTCGGCGTCGGAGTAGTCCGGGGACTCCTTGGTCCGGGGACGGGTGCCCTTCTTGTTCGGGCGCACCCGGACGCGGGACTCATCCCAGTCGGCCCAGCGGCTCATGGGCGCGCCTCCGGTACCGGGGCCAGCAGCCCCGCCCAGAGCTGCGGGAAATCAGGCATGGTCTTCGCGGTGCAGGAGATGTCTTCGACCTCGACGCCCTCGAGCACCAGTCCCAGGACCGCGCCGAAGGTCGCCATCCGATGATCGGCATAGCTGCGCACCAGGCCCCCGTGGGTGACCGGAGCGGTGACCTTGAACCCGTCCTCGGTCTCCTCCGCGGAGCCGCCGAGCCGACGGATCTCGGCGACCAGGGCGGCGATCCGATCCGTCTCATGGCCGCGCAGGTGACCCACCGAGGTGAACCGGGTGGGTTCGTGACACAGCGCAGCGAGCGCCGCCACGGTGGGGGTCAGCTCGGCGGTGCCGTCCACGGTGCCCGGGGTGCGCAGCTGCGCGCCGCGGACCCGCAGCGTCACGGTGGTCGCCGTCTCAGGCTCGGTGATGACCTCGGCGCCGAAGGCGGGCAGCAGCTCGGTCCAGCGGCGTCCGATCTGGGTGGAGGTGATCGGCCAGCCTCGCATGGAGACCTCTCCGCCGGTGACGGCGGCGGCACAGAGGAACGGACCGGCATTGGAGAGGTCCGGCTCCACGCGCACGCTGAAGGCAGGGATCTCGCCGGGCTCCACCCGCCAGGTGTGCTTCGCGGGCGAGCTGACCTGCACGCCGACCTCGGTGAGGACCTGAAGCGTCATCTCGACATGCTCCAGCGAGGGGACCGATTCACCGACGTGGCGCAGCGTGAGCCCGTGCGGCATCCGTGCCGCGGCCAACAGCAGTCCGGAGACGAACTGCGAGGAGGCCGAGGCGTCGATGGTGATCTGGTCGCCGGTGATGCCCTGCGGGGCCTGCACAGTGAACGGGAGGTGACCCTCCTGGCCCGGTGCCGGCGCGCCCGGACCGGTGATCTCGACGCCGAGATCGCGCAGACCGTGCTGGACCGCGCCCATCGGGCGCACGCGGGCCTCGGGATCTCCGTCGAAGTGGACGCGCGCCCCGCTCAGTGCCGCAACTGCCGGCATGAACCGCATCACGGTCCCGGCCAGTCCGCAGTCGATGCGCAGCTCCCCGGTGCCCTCCCCGGTGCCCTCCTCAGTGCCCTCCACACCGTCTCCCACAGCGAAGCCGGGGGAGTCCGCGCGGCGAGAGTGGGGCGAGTCCAGGCGGCCGGAGCCTGCCGGAAGCGGGGAGATCCGCACGGCGGGGACCCCGGAGTTCTCCCAGTCCGGGAAGTGCTCCACCGTGCAGCCCAGCGCGGCCAGCGCGTCGAGCATGAGTCGGGAATCCCGGGAGTGCAGCGGATTGATCACCAGACTCGGGCCGTCGGCCAGGGCGGCCAGGAGCAGATAGCGATTGGTCAGGGACTTGGACCCGGGAACGGTGACCTCTGCGCGCAGAGGTGCCCCCGCCCGTGGCGCAGGCCACGGCTGCGGGGGCACCGATGCAGCGGGTGTAGATGTAGTGCTCACGTCGCTAGGTTCTAAGCTCCGACCTTCTTCTTGGCAGACTTGGCACCCTTGTTGGCGCCCTTGGCGGCGTTGTTGATCGCCTTCAGAGCGTCCTTCTCGGCTCGCTGGAAGTTCTTCTTGGCGTTCTTCTCGAAGTCGCGCACCTTCTTGGTGGCGTCGCTGCCGAGGTCGTCGGCCCACTTGAAGGTCTTGTCGCCGAACTTGGCGCCCTTCTTGCGGGTGGTCTTGGCCAGGTGCTCGGCGCGCCAGCCCAGCGAGGGCTTGCCGTCGAGGTCGACCATGGCCAGGGTCAGGCCGCCCAGGACGGAGGCGTTCTTCAGCAGCGTCTTGCGCTGGGCGGTGACATCAGAGTGATTCTCGATCTCAGCGTTGCGGTACTCGGCGTAGCTGTTGAACTTGTGCACGCCGGTCAGCATCAGGGCCGAGGCGCGCGGAAACCGGCCCAGTGCCAGTGCGGTGCCGGCGACGACCTCGACACCGCCCAGAACCTGGGTGGTGAGCTTGGGGTTGGAGACCAGCGGCTCGGCCTGGGGGAAGAATGAGCCGATCTCCTCGAGGGTGGACCCGATTCGCGCCGAGGCATCATCGGTGTTGCGCAGGCGGTCAACACCGCTGGCGATGAAGCTCGCGCCCAGCAGTGGGCGGGCGAATTTACGAAGCAGAGACATAGTGTCCTCCTGTAGGAGTGTGGCGCTGAAGCATCGTTCAAGGTCCAATCTACCCAATCAGGGCTGTCTCGGGAATCAGCAGGCCTGATGAGCGGTGTGCGCAGCGGAGACAGGAGGAAGCCGACGCCGGGCAGGAATGCACAGCGTGGCGTCGTCGTTGTGCCCGGTATGACCACGCCGACACTCAGCCCGATGCGCCCCCGCGCTCCCACGCGTGAGGTCCGACGGCCGGTGGGCGCTGTGCGAGTAGACTCGTCAGTGATGGAAAAGCCCGCAGCCACCGGCCCCGACGCTGATTCAAGCAGCGTCGACGTCGCCGAAGAGACCGAACAGCAGCGTCGCGTGCGTTTTGAGAGCGAGGCTCTCCAGTACGTGGACCAGCTCTACTCCGCCGCCATGCGGATGACGCGCAATCCGCAGGATGCTGAGGACCTTGTGCAGGAGGCCTATACCAAGGCCTACTCCGCATTCCACCAGTACAAGCCCGGCACCAATCTCAAGGCCTGGCTCTACCGGATCCTGACCAACACCTATATCAACATCTACCGCAAGAAGCAGCGTCAGCCGCTTCAGGCCAACACGGACACCGTGGAGGACTGGCAGATGGCCCAGGCCGCGGAGCACACCTCCTCGGGTCTGCGCTCGGCCGAGGCGGAGGCGCTGGACCATCTGCCGGATTCCGACGTCAAGGACGCGCTGCAGCAGATCCCCGAGGAGTTCCGCCTGGCGGTCTACTTCTCCGACGTCGAGGGCTTCGCCTATAAAGAGGTCGCCGAGATCATGAACATCCCGATCGGTACGGTGATGTCGCGGCTGCATCGCGGCCGGAAGCTGCTGCGCGAACTACTCAGTGACTATGCCCGCGAACGTGGCTTCAAGAAGCAGGAGGCCAAATGATGAACGACGAAGATCGTAACCAGGCCACCGAGGTCAGCCCCGGCAGATGGCTGGATGAGAACTGCAAAGACGGTGACTGCAGCGAGAAGCAGATCCGCATGGAGCGCATCTATGAGTACGCCGACGGTGCGCTGAGCCGAGAGGACATCGGTGAGGTCGAGGCCCACCTGCATGCCTGCCCGGAATGCGCCAACGACTACGACCTGGAGTGCATCATCCGCACCGTGGTCCGCCGTTCCTGCGCCGAGCGCGCACCAGAGACCCTGAAGGTCACGATCCTGGAGCGGATCAGCCAGATCCGCCTCCAGGCCGGGCACCAGCAGGACGACGAACGGCCCTGACTCTGAAACGGCCCTGACTCTGAACGGCCCTGACTCTGAAACGGCCCTGACTCAGAACCAGCGGCAGACCTGGGCCCGGCATCCGGCCCTGAGCACGACAGAACCCCTGCAGAGAAGCTCTGCAGGGGTTCTGTGTGTTCTGCGCCGCCGCTGTTATCGCGTCAGCCGCAGCAAGAGCCTCGGACCACTGAGATCAGGAGTTGGGGCGCTTGCCGTGGTTGGCGTTCTTCTTGCGACGAGCGCTGCGCTTGCGTCCACGCTTGCTCATGATGAACTCCTTTCGTCGGCTGGAGGTAATTCTAGGCCACGGGCTCCTGGAGCCCTAACCACGGATACCACCCGCGGTGCAGCACCAGCCAGGCGATCAGGCCGTATCCGGCCTGGCCGGGCAGACCGCCGTTGCCGGCGAGGTCGCTGCGCCACTGTTCGTGGCCGACCAGGGGAGTGTAGGCGTCCACGTAGACATGTGACCGACGTGAGGCCACATCCCGGTAGGCGGCGTTGAGCTCGGAGATCCTCTGGTTGCGCTCGGCATCCAGGGTCGGGACCGGCCCAAGCACCAGGCATCGGATGCCTTCCTGGGAGGCCCGGTCCAAGATGTTGGCCAGATTCAGCCGGGACCGAGCCGAGGAGGTCGCGCTGTAGAGATCCGTGTCGTTGAGCGCAATCACCAGATGGCGCTCCGGGGTGCCGCCGTCGAGCGTGGCACCGGAGAACCGGGCGACGGTCTCGTCCTGCCACCGTTCGGAGAGCGCTTCGGTGCCCTCACCGGGCATGGCCAGGGCGTAGTGCTCCAGGGTGAGTCCGTCGATCGGGGTCTTCGAGATGACCCGACCGAACCACCCCAGCGCGCGGGGGTCGCCGACGCCGCTGAGCAGCTCGTCGCCCAGGGCGACGATGCGCACA
Source organism: Nesterenkonia aurantiaca (assembly GCF_004364585.1). Classification (GTDB taxonomy): domain Bacteria; phylum Actinomycetota; class Actinomycetes; order Actinomycetales; family Micrococcaceae; genus Nesterenkonia; species Nesterenkonia aurantiaca. The sequence goes on from NZ_SOAN01000005.1 coordinate 84,233, forward strand.
TGGCGCCGGTGACCGGAGGCTGCGGCTCTGAGATCCTGAGTGGAATGTTCCATCCGGTTCACAGGTCCAGGTGCGGGAAGGCCTTGCTGAGCAGGCCCTCCAGCTCCTTGGCGTGACGCTTCGCCTGCCCCACCGAGGTGGCGGCAGACTCAGCGCGCGAGACCAGCTTGAGGTCCTGCTTCAACAGCGGACGCAGGTTCATGCCGAGGAACGGCCATGGACCCTGGTTGACCGGCTCGTCCTGGGCGTAGACGACCTCCTCGGCCGAGGAGTAGCGGTCCAACTCGGCCTGCAGCTCTTCCACGGGCATGGGGTAGAGCTGTTCGAGCCGGACGATCGCGGTGGCCTCGTCCTTGTGCTTGTTCCGGGTGGCGACCAGATCGTAGTAGAGCCGGCCCGAGACGATCAGGACGCGCTTGACCTTCGAGGCGTCCACGTCCCGGTCCGGGATCACCTCCTGGAAGGTGCCCGTGGTGAAGTCCTCCACCGAGTTCGCCGCGGCCTTGAGCCGGAGCAGCTGCTTAGGGGAGAAGACGATCAGGGGGCGACGTGGACGCGCCACAGCCTGCCGCCGGAGCAGGTGGAAGTAGTTCGCCCCCGATGAGGGCAGCACCACCGTCATGTTGTCCTCCGCGCAGAGCTGCAGGAAGCGCTCGGGCCGACCTGATGAATGGTCCGGTCCCTGGCCCTCATAGCCGTGCGGCAACAGCATGACCACCGAGGAGTTCTGGCCCCACTTCTGCTGGGCCGTGGCGATGAACTCATCGATGATGATCTGGGCGCCGTTGACGAAGTCGCCGAACTGAGCCTCCCAGAGCACCAGCGCATTCGGGTTCTCCACGGAGTAGCCGTATTCGAAGCCCAGCGCGCCGTATTCGGAGAGCAGCGAGTCATAGATGAAGAACCGGGCCTGATCCTCGGTGAGGTTCTTCAGCGGGTACCACTCGTCGCCGTTGACCCGGTCGTGGAAGACCGCGTGGCGCTGCACGAAGGTGCCGCGGCGCGAGTCCTGACCGGCCAGGCGCACCTCGGTGCCCTCCATGAGCAGCGAGCCGAAGGCCGCGACCTCTGCGAAGCCCCAGTCGATGCCGCCTTCGCGGGCCATCTTGGCCCGCTTCTCCAGCAGCGACTTCAGCTTCGGGTGCGGGGTGAAGCTCTCCGGGATGTTGGTGTGGACCTCACCGATGTGGGCGAGGGCGTCCTCGCTGATCTTGGTGTCGTCACCTGCACGGTCGGGGGTGCTGGTCTCGTCCTCCGAGGCGGTCGGTGCCATGCCCCGGGTGCCGGAGGCATCGGGGTCGGCCGTGGAGATCGGCTGGGTCTGGGCGGCGTGGGTCTCGGTGAAGACCCGCTCCAGCCGCTGCCGGAAGTCGCGCAGCGCCTGGTCGGCCTCTTCCTGGGTGATGTCGCCACGTCCGACCAGCGCCTCGGTGTAGAGCCGGCGCGTGGTGCGCTTGGCCTCCACCAGGTTGTACATCTTGGGCTGGGTCATCGAGGGATCGTCACCCTCGTTGTGCCCGCGTCGGCGGTAGCAGACCAGGTCGATCACGACGTCCTTGTTGAACCGCTGGCGGTACCGGAAGGACAGCTGGGCCACGCGGGCCACGGACTCCGGGTCATCGGCGTTGACGTGGAAGATCGGCGCCTGGATGGCCTTGGCCATGTCCGTGGAGTAGGTCATGGATCGGGCGGCCGAGGGTGCGGTGGTGAAGCCGACCTGGTTGTTCACCACCACGTGCACGGTGCCTCCGGTGCGGTAGCCGCGCAGCTGGGACATGTTCAGCGTCTCCGCGACCACGCCCTGACCTGCGAACGCCGCGTCGCCGTGGACCAGCAGCGGCATCACGGAGAAGGAGTCCAGCGCATCTGCGCCCTGGTTGATCCGGTCCTGCTTGGCGCGCACCACACCTTCGAGGACCGGGTTGACGGCCTCCAGGTGTGAGGGGTTCGCGGCCAGGTAGACGCTGGTGGAGTTGCCGCGGTCCGAGGTGAAGGAGCCGCGGGTGCCCAGGTGGTATTTCACATCGCCGGAGCCGGTGCCGGCCTCGCGGCCCTCGAACTCGCGGAAGACCTGGGCGTGGGTCTTGCCGGCGATGTTGGTGAGCACATTGATGCGTCCGCGGTGGGCCATGCCGATTGCGACCTCGTCGAGGCCCTCATCGGCTGCCTCGGAGAGGATCGTGTCCAGCAGCGGGATCAGCGATTCGCCGCCTTCGAGCGAGAAGCGCTTCTGGCCGACGAACTTGGTCTGCAGGAAGGTCTCGAACGCCTCGGCGGCGTTGAGCCGGCCCAGGATTCGGAACTGCTCGTCCCGGGTGGGCTTCTCGTAGGGGTGCTCGATCTCGTCCTGGAACCACTGGCGTTCCTCCGGGGACTGGATGTGCATGTACTCCACACCGGTGCTGCGGCAGTAGGTGTCGCGCAGCACGCCCAGGATGTTGCGCAGCGGAAGCATCGAATTGCCGCCGAAGCCGCCGGTGGGCCATTCCCGGTCCAGGTCCCAGAGGGTCAGGCCGTGGGTCTCGATGTCGAGGTCCGGGTGGCTGCGCATCTGGTACTCCAGCGGGTCCACCGAGGCCATCAGGTGACCGCGCACCCGGTAGGAGTGGATCAGCTGCTGGATCCTGGCGACCTTGTTGATCTGGTCCTCAGGGTTGACCTGGATGTCGGCGGACCAGTGGATCGGCTCATAGGGGATCCGGAGCGCTTCGAAGATCTCCTCGTAGAACCCGTGCTTGCCCAGCAGGTACTCGTGGATGGTCTTGAGGAACTCCCCGGACCCGGCGCCCTGGATGACGCGGTGGTCATAGGTGGAGGTCAGCGTGATGACCTTGGAGACCGCGAGGTTGTTCAGCGTCTTCTCCGAGGCGCCCTGGAACTCGGCGGGGTACTCCAGCGCACCCACGCCCACGATCACGGCCTGGCCTTTGGAGAGCCGAGGCACCGAGTGCACGGTACCGATCCCGCCGGGGTTGGTCAGTGAGACGGTGGTCCCGGCGTAGTCCCCGGGGGTGAGCTTATTGTCCCGAGCGCGCTTGACCACGTCGTCGTAGGCGGCCCAGAACTCGGTGAAGCTCATCTCCTCCGCGGCCTTCATGTTCGGCACCACCAGCGCGCGGGTGCCGTCGGGACGGGGCATGTCGATGGCCAGGCCGAAGTTCACATGGGCCGGGTGCACGGCCACCGGCTTGTTGTCCTGCACGTCGTAGGTGACATTCATCGACGGGTGCTGGCGCAGTGCCTTCAGCAGCGCGTAGCCGATCACGTGGGTGAAGGAGACCTTGCCGCCGCGGGTCCGCTTGAGGTGATTGTTGATCACGGTGCGGTTGTCGATGAGCAGCTTGGCCGGGATTGCGCGCACCGTGGTGGCGGTGGGCACGGTCAGCGAGGCATCCATGTTCGCCGCGATCGCCTTGGAGATGCCCTTCAGCGGCATCACCTGGTCCTGCTTCTCCTCCCTGGCCGACTCGGCCTTCGCCGCGGAGGGCTCGGAGGGAATCGGAGTGCTGGAGGATCCCTGGGACTTCTTCGTCGTCGGAGTCCGCGGCGCCACTGGCTTGCTGCCGGAGGCGCCCTTCTCGCTGGCAGGCTTCTGTGAGGCCTCCGGCTCGGCGGGCTTCGCGGTGGCCGGGGTGGTCTGCGCGGTGGAATCACGCTGATTCGCAGCGTCAGGCTTCGAATCAGCCGCCGGCTTCGCGGCCGACTTGCCGGTGGACTGCTCGGCGGACTTCTCGGAGGAGGCGCCGGTGGACTTCGCCGCACCGTTGCTGGCGGACCCGTCGGCCGCGCCGGAGTCTGAACCGGCCTTCGGCTCGGCGGGGGTGGCCGCCGTCGGCGCGGGGGCGGAAGAGGTGCCGGACGCACGGGAATCACCGTCGCCCTCGAGCTCGCGGAAGATCTCAGCCCACTTCCGATCCACCGAATCCGGATCGTCCTTGAACTTGTCGTATATGTCGGCGACCAGCCATTCGTTTCCCGGGAATTCCTCGGCAAGACGGCTGGACGTTAGCTCTGGCACTGTGGATACGCCTCTTCCATTGTGTTGTGTAGTTATCCGGCACAGCTCCGTGCACGTGGATCTTCACCTCGTCCAAGCATAGTGACTTTGTGCACCGTGTCGCCACCGGCCACGGTATCGTGTCAGGGGCCGCTGGCTCAGCGCCCCGCCGCGGCGCGGCAGCTCCGCCGGACCGACCGTGAGCATCCTCACCAGCACTACGAAGGGCGCGGATCCCCGTGAGATTCCTGAACGAACCGATCACCGATCTGACCTACTCGGACGTCTTCCTGGTCCCTTCGCGCTCCCACACCCAGTCCCGGATGAGCGTGGACCTCTCCGCCGAGGATCCCACCGGCTCCACCATCCCGGTGGTGGCCGCGAACATGACCGCCGTCACCGGGCGCCGCATGGTCGAGACCATGGCGCGCCGCGGCGGACTCGGCGTGCTGCCCCAGGACGTCCCGCTCGAGGTCATCCGACAGGTCACCGACTGGGTCAAGTCCTGTCACCCGGTGCTGGAGACCGCCCTGAAGGTCCAGCCCAACGACACGATGCTCGACGTGCTGCACCTCTTGGACAAGCGCAACCACGACGCGGTCTGCGTGGTCGACGACGATCTGCGCCTGGCTGGGGTGGTCACCGCCCAGGACGGACTCGGGGTGGACCGGTTCGCCTCCGTGGCCTCGGTGATGCGGATGCCCCCGCTGCGCGTGGCCGCCGAGGAGGTGCTCACCGACGCCGGTCTGGAGCAGGCCTTCACCGCGATGGACGCGGCCGGGGCCGGCTACGCCCCGGTGACCACCTCCGACGGCACGCTGGTCGGGGTGCTGACCCCGCGGGGAGCGCTGCGCTCCACGCTCTACCGGCCCAACCTCGACGCGGACTCCCGGCTGAAGGTCGCCGCAGCGGTGGGCATCAACGGCGACGTCGCCGGCAAGGCCGAGGCGCTGCTCGGCGCCGGGGTCGACGTGTTGGTGGTCGACACCGCCCACGGGCACCAGCAGAAGATGTTCGAGGCGCTGGGCACGGTGCGCGCTGCTGTGGATGCCTCCGGCCTGCGCGTCCCGATAGTGGCAGGCAACGTGGTCACCGCAGACGGGGTGCGTGAGCTCATCGAAGGCGGCGCCGACATCGCGAAGGTCGGCGTCGGGCCTGGAGCGATGTGCACCACCCGGATGATGACCGCGGTGGGACGCCCGCAGTTCTCCGCGGTGCTCGAATGCGCCGCGGCCGCCCGCGAGCTGGGCAAGCATGTCTGGGCCGACGGGGGAGTGCGCTACCCGCGCGACATCGCCCTGGCACTGGCTGCCGGGGCTTCCCAGGTGATGGTCGGATCCTGGTTCGCCGGGACCTACGAGTCCCCCGGGGACATGCTCACCGGAGTCGACGGACGCCGCTACAAGGAGAGCTTCGGGATGGCCTCCTCGCGGGCCGTGCAGAACCGCTCCGCCGCCGAGAGCGCCTTCGCGCGCGCCCGGAAGTCGATCTTCGAGGAGGGCATCTCCACCTCCCAGATGTACCTGGACCCGGCGAAGCCCGGCGTCGAGGACCTGTTGGACTCGATCACCGCCGGGGTGCGCTCCGCGATGACCTACGCGGGAGCCGACTCGCTGCATGAGTTCCGCCAGCGCGCCGTCGCCGGGGTGCAGTCGGCGGCCGGATACGAGGAGGGCAAGCCGCTTTCCGGTTCCTGGTGACCCAGACTGTAAGCTCTGACATCTCATGGAGCATCGACAACCTGGCCGCGGCCCGCGCCCGACCCACGCCCGTCACCTGATCCGCCTGCGGCCCCTGCCCTCGCTGCCGCCCCTCGGCCGGAGGTGGCTGCGCTAAGTGGACCTGTTGCTTCTGGGCCTCGGATTCCTGCTGATCCTGGGCACCGGGTTCTTCGTCGCCGTCGAATTCTCGCTGGTCGCCCTGGACCAGCCCACCGTGGCGCATGCGATGGATCGCGGTGACAAGTCCGCCCCGGCGGTGATGCGCTGCCTGAAGTCGCTTTCCACGCAGCTGTCCTCCTGTCAGCTGGGGATCACCCTGACCACGCTGCTCACCGGCTACGTGGCCGAACCGGCGCTGGGTGCGCTGCTGGCAGGCCCGCTCGACGCGCTCGGTGTGCCCGAGCAGGCGCTCTCCGCGGTCTCGCTGACCCTGGCCCTGATCATCGCGACCATGGTGACCATGATCATCGGCGAGCTGGTCCCGAAGAACCTCGCGATCGCCGAGGCCTACCGCGTGGCCCGGGTGCTGGCCCGCCCGCAGCTGGCGTTCACCGCGGTCTTCCGGCCGCTGATCACCGTGCTCAACGGCTTCTCCAACAAGGTCCTGCATCGCTTCGGACTGGAGGTCAAGGAGGAGCTCTCCGGGGCTCGCACGCCCGAGGAGCTGTCCTCGATGGTGCGCCGCTCGGCCATGCTGGGCACCCTCGAGGAGGGCACCGCCACCTTCCTGGACCGCACCCTGCGCTTCTCCGACCAGACCGCCGCCGACGTGATGACCCCGCGCCCCCGCATGGCCAGCGTCGACGCCGACGCCTCCCTGGAGACGCTGATCGATCTGGCCCGGCAGACCGGGTTCTCCCGCTTCCCGGTCCTGGGTGAGAGCGTCGACGACGTCCGCGGGGTGACCCACGTGAAGAAGGCCGTGGCCGTGCCCCGGGAGAAGCGCCAGGGTCTGGTCGCGGCCACCGTGATGTCCGAGATCACCCGGGTCCCGGAGACCATTCACCTCGATGCGCTGCTCCCGGTGCTGCGCGAGGCCTCGCTGCAGGTGGCCATCGTGGAAGACGAATACGGCGGCACCTCCGGGGTGGTGACCCTGGAGGACCTGATCGAGGAGATCGTCGGCGAGGTCGCCGACGAACATGACCGGATCGCCCCCGGGGTGCTGCAGAGCGCCTCCGGCGACTGGTTCTTCCCCGGGCTGCTGCGCCCCGATGAGATCAACGCCCAGATCCTGGAGCTCTCGATCCCCGAACATCCGGCCTATGAGACCGTCGCCGGGTTCATGCTACTGACCCTGGGTCGGGTGGCCGGGCCGGGAGACGCCGTGGAGGTCGACGGCGGCAGGCTGGTCGTGGTCGGGGTCGACGGCCGCCGGATCGACCGGCTCTGCTTCAGCCCGGACCCGCAGGCCCGCGACGCCGCGCTGCAGCAGGCGGCCGCCCGGGCCGAGAAGCTGGCCGAGGACCGCGCGGACCATGTCCGCCACGCCCGCGAAAGGGGTGAACGACGATGAACCCCGACCTGATGGGCATCCTCTGGCTGGTGGTCCTGCTCGGCGCCAATGCCTTCTTCGTCGGCGGCGAGTTCGCGGTGATGAGCGCCCGGCGCAGCCAGATCGAGCCCAAGGCCGAGGCTGGGTCCGCCCGGGCCAAGACCGCGCTCTACGCGATGGAACACGTCTCACAGATGCTCGCCATAGCGCAGCTGGGCATCACGGTGTGCTCGCTGCTGATCCTCATGGTCTCCGAGCCGGCGATCCACCACCTGCTCACCGACCCGCTGACCTCTTTGGGGCTGAGCTACACCGCCGCGAGCGTGATCGCCTTCGTCATCGCCCTGGCGCTGGTCTCCTTCCTGCACGTGACCATTGGCGAGATGGTGCCCAAGAACGCCGCGGTCTCTGTCGCGGACCGGGCGGTGCTGCTGCTGGCCCCGCCGCTGGTCTTCCTCTATCGGATCCTGATGCCGCTGATCTGGGTGTTGAACCTCACCGCGAACCTGGTCCTGCGCGCCTTCGGGATCACCCCGCGCGACGAGGTGGTCTCCACCTTCACCTTGGAGGAGATGGAATCGATCGTGGCCGAGTCCAAGCGCGGCGGCACGGTGCGCGACGACGCCGGGATCATCGCCGGCGCCATGCAGTTCAGCGACTACACCGCGGCCGAGGTGATGATCCCGGTGGATGAGGTGATCACCGTGCCAGCGGACGTCACGCCACGAAAGGTGGAGAAGGCGGTGGGGCGCACCGGGTTCTCTCGCTTCGTCACCGCCGACGACCAGGACGTCTACACCGGCTACGTGCACCTCAAGGACGTGATGAGCCTGCCCGCGGCCGCCTCTGCGGAGCCGATCCCGGTGACCGTGGTGCGTTCCCTGGGCAATATGGGACTGACCGACGAGATCGAGGACTGCCTGGCCCAGATGCAGCGCACCGGGTCGCACCTGGCGCGCGTGATCGACGCCGAGGGCACCACCCGGGGCATCCTGTTCCTCGAAGACGTGCTGGAGGTGCTGGTGGGAGAGATCCATGACGCCACCCAGTCCTGGGACTCCCGCAGGCGGCATACCGTGACCGCCGAGGAGAGCTGAGCCTTCCGGACGGACGGCGCACCACCGGCCTAGTTGAGATTTGTTCTCAACAAAGTCTGGACGTACGCTGTTCTCATCTGCTGGTTCTGCAGCGTCTCCCCATGAAGAAGGTACGACCCATGCCTGCCTCCCGTCTGCTTCCCTCCGCCGCCGTCCTGGGCGTCGCGACCCTGCTGCTCAGCGCCTGCGCCGGCTCTGCGGGATCGACCGAGGACGAGGACGCCTCGGCAGATCCGAGTGGGACGCTGAGCGTGATCACCTCCACCGACGTCTACGCCGACCTTGTCCAGGAGATCCTCGGCGAGACCGCCGAGGTCACCGCACTGGTGGACAACCCGGCAGCCGACCCGCACTCCTACGAGGCCACCCCGCAGGATCGACTCACCGTGGACGGCGCCGATGTCATCGTCGCCAACGGTGGCGGATACGATCCCTTCCTCACCCGACTCGCCGCCACCTCCGGGAAGGAAGATGCGGTGTACCAGCTTATCGAGGGCGATAACGCCCACGTGGAGGCTGAGGATCCCCAGGAGGATTCCTCCGAGGAAGCCCCGGCGGAAGACGCCGAGGACGAACACGCCGAGGATGAGCACGCCGAGGACGAACACGCCAAGGATGAGCACGCTGAGGAAGACGTCCACGAGGGCCATGACCACGCTGGTGAGGAAGAGTCCGGCGGATTCGTCAACGAGCACATCTGGTACGACCTCGCCGCGATGAGCGACTTCGCCCAGGACTTCAGCGCGCACATGGCAGAGGTCTCCCCGGAGAATGCCGAGCTCTATGCGGACAACGCCGCAGCCCTGGCTGAAGAGATCGACGCCCTGGACGAACGCAACCGCGCCATCGAGGCCGAGGGGATGAGCTTCCTCGCCACCGAGGCCGTCTCGCAGTTCCTGCTCACCGACGCCGGCTTCGAGGACGCCACCGATCAGCAGTTCCTCGCCGCTGTGGAACACGGCGACGACGTCTCGGCCCGGCTCTACCAGCAGGCGCTCAACGCCGCGGCGGACCAGGAGATCGACCTGCTCTCCTACAACCCGCAGACCGAGACCAACCAGTCCGCGCAGATCCGAGAGGCCGCCGAAGGCGCCGACGTCGCCGTCCTGGACTTCAACGAGACCATCCCGGACGAGCACGGCTCCTACCTGGAGTGGATGGAGGCCAACATCGACGCGGTTGAGACCGTGGTCGAGGAGTCGCGTGGCTGAGGCGCCCATGGCTGAGCTTTCCAACCCCGAGAGCCCCAAGACCGGGCCTTCCAGGACCGAGCCCTTCGCAACCGGGCCGCTGGTGCGGCTTCGCGACGCGAGTGTGGGATTCAGCGGTCGCACCCTCTGGGAAGGACTCGACCTCGACCTCGCGCCGGGGGAGTTCCTGGCCGTGCTGGGGCCCAACGGCGCCGGCAAATCCACGTTCCTGAAGGTGCTGCTGGGACTGAACCGACTCACCTCGGGAACGGCCGAGATCGCCGGTGCCCCGGTGCGCCGCGGCAGCAGCCGGGTCGGCTACATCCCGCAGCAGCAGACCATGCCCGAGGAGACCCCGCTGCGCGCCCGAGACATGGTCGCACTGGGTCTGGACGGGCACCGATTCGGCATCCGGCTGCATCCCCGCCGGCTGCGCCGCAGGGTCGATGAGCTTCTCGAGGCAGTGGGCGCCACCGCCTATGCGGACATGCCGGTGGGTCTGCTCTCCGGTGGCGAGCAGCAGCGCCTGCGGGCCGCTCAGGCGCTGGCCTCGAACCCCGCCGTGCTGCTCTGCGACGAGCCGCTGCACTCGCTGGACCTGAACCATCAGCAGGCGGTCACCGAGCTCATCCGCCGCCAGGCCGTGGAGCGCGGTTCCGCGGTGGTCTTCGTGACCCACGAGATCAACCCGGTGATCGAGCACGTGGACCGGGTGCTCTACTTCGCCCGCGGCCAGTACCGGATCGGGACCACCGCCGAGGTGATGCGCTCCGAGGTGCTCTCCGAGCTCTACGGCTCCTCCGTGGACGTCATCGAACACAAGGGCCGGCTGCTGGTCATGTCCACCCTCGACGAGAGCTGCCACTATCACCCCGAGGAGCTGGCGCTGCCATGATGGAGACGCTGACCAGCTCGTTCACCACCGAGGGCTACTGGGAGCTGTTCTCGCTGGTCCGGAACTCGGTGATCACCGCCGGTGTGCTGGGCCTGATGGGTGGCCTGATCGGGGTGTTCATCATGCTGCGCCGAACCGCCCTGGTGGTCCACGGCATCGCCGAGATCTCCTTCGCCGGAGCGGCGCTGGCACTGCTGATCGGGGTAGACGTGGTCGCCGGCTCCGCCATGGGCGCCGTGGCGGCCTCGCTGCTGATCGGGGTGCTCAGCCTCAAGGACCGCGACACCTCCGCGGTGACCGGAGTGCTGATGCCCTTCGGGCTCGGCCTTGGCATCCTCTTCCTCTCGCTCTACCAGGGGCGCAGCGCGAACAAGTTCGGGCTGCTCACCGGACAGATCGTCGGGGTGGACGATATCCAGACCCAGACCCTGGTGACCGGCGCCGTCGTGATCAGCATCGCGCTGCTGCTGATCTGGCGCCCGCTGATGTTCGCCTCGGTGGACCCGCAGCTGGCCCGGGCCCGCGGGGTCCGGGTCAACCTGCTCTCCATGGTCTTCATGGTGCTGCTGGGCGTCGCGGTCGCGATGTCGGTCCAGGTGGTCGGCGCGCTGCTGGTGCTCGCGCTGCTGGTGGTGCCGGCGGCGGCGGCGCTGAAGGTCACGGTGCGGCCCTATCTCGCCGTGCTGCTCTCGATGCTCTTCGCGCTGATCTCCTCGGTGGGCGGGATCATGCTCGCGATCACCGGCACCGTGCCGATCAGCCCCTACATCACCACGATCTCGTTTCTGATCTACGTGGTCTGTGTGCTCATCGGCCGCGGCGGACGCACCCGCCGCCGCGAAGCCGCTGCCGCGCTGACCGCCTGAGGCGGGTCTCCACCGGGCTCGCAGAATCCGCGACGCCTCGAGGTTGACCGGCACGCGAGAAGTTCAGCTGCGCTCAAGGGCTCAGCTGCACCCGAGAGAATCAGCTGCGCGCGATGGCGGCACAGCTGGCGCAGAGTCCGAAGATCTCCAGGGTGTGCCGGACCTCGGTGAAGGCATGCTCCTGCGCGAGTGCGGTCGCCCAGTCCTCGATGGCGGGGGCCTCGAACTCCACCGTCAGGCCGCAGGAGCGGCACACCAGGTGGTGGTGGTGCTCCTCGCGCTCACAGAGCCGGAAGATCGCCTCACCGTCATCGGGGCGCAGCACATCGACGAGTCCTTCCTCCTGATGCGTCTGCAGCACCCGGTACACCGTGGCCAGGGAGACCTTCTCGCCGCGCCCGTCGAGGATCCTATGCAGATCCTGGGCGCTGACGAAGTCATCCAGGGAGTGCAGCGCGGCCCAGACGGCGCGCTTCTGACGCGTGGATCGGCCGCGTGCCGGAGGGGTGGATGTGTTCTCGTTCATGCTCGCTCCAGACTAGCAGTCAGGCTTAGAGTGGATGCATGAGCACAGTCTTCAGCAAGATCATCGCCGGTGAGATCCCAGGTCGCTTCGTGTGGCAGGACGAGACCTGCGTCGGGTTCCTCTCCATCGCGCCGCTGGCCTACGGCCACACCCTGGTGGTGCCGCGGCAGGAGGTGGACAAGTGGACCGAGGCGGAGGGTCAGCTCATGGCGCATCTGTTCCAGGTCGCCCACCGCATCGGCAAGGCCCAGGTCCAGGCCTTCGGCTCCGAGCGGGCCGGACTGAGCATCGCCGGCTTCGAGGTCCCCCACCTGCACCTGCATGTCTGGCCCTCGAACTCCATGGCCGACCACAGCTTCGCCCAGGCCGAGGACGACCCGGACCAGTCCCGGATGGAGGAGTCTGCCGAGAAGCTGCGCGTGGCGCTGCGCCTGATGGGCGATGCCGAGCACGTGCCCGCCGAGCAGGACTGAGCCCTCGGAATCTGCGAGCTCAGCGACTCGAGGTCTTGATCGCCCGGCGGATCCGCTTGACCGAGACGGTCTGCGCGGTGCCCAGCTGCTGGGCGAAGAGGTTCACCCGGAACTCCTCGATCATCCATTTCACCGCAGCAAGCTCGGCGGGCACCGGCAGCTGCGCGGGCACCGCCTCCAGTGCGGCGTCGTACTCATCCTCGAGCTCCTGGACCGTGGCCATGTCCTGGGCGTCCCGGGTCAGGTTCTGTCCGGATTCCAGTCGATCGAGTCGGGTCCTGACCGCCTGCAGGTAGCGCGGCATGTGCTGCAGCTGCGCCTGCCCGGTGGCTGTGACGAAGCCGGGGTAGACCAGCTGCTGCAGCTGGGCGGTCAGATCGCTGCGCGCGGCCTTCAGCGCCGCGGAGCTGACCCGCTCCAGGCGTGAGCCGAGCTCCGTGGAGAGGCTCAGCACCTGGGCCAGCACGTCGGTGAGCCGCAGCACGGTCTCGATCAGCTCGGCCCGGCAGCTCCGGGCGATCACCTCGAACTCCGCCTCGCCGAAGGGCAGCTGCGCGGGCACCAGATGAGCCAGAGCCGCCGTGGTCGCATCGCTGACCAACGACTCCACGGTGCCGTGCGGGGACTGGCTGAATGCCAGCCGCTCCCGGTTACTCAGGTGATCCAGCACATAGCGCTGCGGGGAGGGCAGCACCTCGCGCAGCAGTGCGACGACGCCGGCGCGGTGCACCCGGGACTGCTCGGCGGCCGAGTCCTGGATCGTGTAGGAGACGCCGCTGCTGGCCGGTGCCAGCGCCGGATAACCGGTGATCTGGCGCCCGGAGACCACGGTGGTGATCTCCCGAGGAAGATCCCCGAAGGTCCAGGAGGTCTGCTGCTGCTTGCCTGCGGCGGCCGAGGAGGCGGAGGCCTGCTGCTGCTTGCCGCGGCTCGTCTGGGACCTCGCATCGGCCCCGGCGGCGGACTGGGCCGCTGGGGGCTGGGCGCGCGCGGCACTCCCGGGGCGTCCCGGCTGCGGCGTCTGCCGTGGCGCATCGGTGTCGCCCTCGGCGGCGAGGCTGCGCCCGATCGCCTCACGGTTCTCCCCGGAGAACCGGACCTGCAGCTCGCGCAGATCGAAGCCGCTGTCCAGGACCCGACCGCGCTCACTGATCACCGCGAAGGTGAACCGCAGGTGCTCCGGCAGCGCGCTGGTGTCGAAGACCTCCGGGTCCAGGACATGTCCCTTCAGCTGCCGCAGCACCGCGGCCAGCGAGCCGGTCAGCGAGTCCACGCCCGGGGTGAAGTCCTGCTCCAGCGCGGTGCGGGCCTTCGCCGCGACGTCGGGGGCCGGGACGAAGTTCTTCCGGACCGGTTTGGGCATATTGCGGATCAGGGCGGTGATCAGCTCGGTGCGCAGCCCGGGGATCAGCCAGTCGAAGCGCTCGGGCTGCAGCTGGTTCAAAAACACCACCGGTACCCGGACCGTGACGCCGTCGGCCGCCGCGGTGGGAGACGTGCCGGACTCGGCGGTGTAACGGGTGGGGTTGAACTCATACTGCAGCTCAAGGGCCAGCCCGTCATGGTCGAAGTGCTCCGGGTAGGCATCGATGTCGAGCTCTTCTGCGGCCTGGGCCATCAGCTCGACGTCGGTGAGGTCCAGCAGCTCCGGGGTGGCCAGGCGCTGGTTCTTCCACCAGGAGTCGAAGTGCCGCTGCGAGACGATGTTCTCCGGGATCCGGGCCGCGAAGAAGCTGAAGAGCTCCTCGTCGGAGGCGCGCAGGTCCTTGCGGCGGGTGCGGGTCTCGAGCTCGTCGAGCTCCGCGAAGCGCGCCCGGTTGCGCCGGTCGAAGTGGTGTCGGGTGGACCAGTCGCCGTCGACCAGCGCGCGCTGGATGAACAGCTCGCGGCTGTATTCCGGATCGACCTTGGAATAGAGCACCTGCCGGTCCGCGATCACCGGCACCCCGAAGAGGGTGACCTTCTCGGTGGCCACCACCGCGCCCTGGCGGGAGGACCAGCGCGGCTCCGAATGGCTGGTCTTCACCAGGTGCGGGGCGAGCTCCTCCACCCACGCCGGATCGATCTTCGCCACCGAGCGGGCCCAGAGCCGGGAGGTCTCCACGAGTTCGCTGGCCATCACCCAGTCGTGGTTCTTCTTGAACAGGTGCGAGCCGGGGAACACGGCGAAGCGGGTCCCGCGGGCGCCCTGATAGTCCCGGGTGCGGGGGTTGTAGAGGCCCACATGGCTGAGCAGGCCGGAGAGCAGCGACTGGTGGATCGCATCGTGCTTGGCCGCGGGGTCCACCGTGGGCAGCTTCTTGCCGCGGCGTCCGGAGGAGCCGCGGCGCCCCCCGGAGCCCTTGCCGCTGAACTGGATCTGGTCGGCGATCTCGGTGAGCTGGCCGACCAGCTCCTGCCACTCCCGCACGCGCAGGTAGTTCAGGTGCTCACGGTGGCAGAGCTTGCGGAACTGGTTGCCGGAGAGCTCGGTCTGCTTCTCCTGCAGGTAGCGCCAGAGGTTCAGCAGCGCCGAGAAGTCCGAGTTCTCATCCTTGAACCGGGAGTGCAGCTCATCAGCCTGAGCCCGCTTCTCCGCCGGACGTTCTCGGGGATCCTGGATGGAGAGGGCGGCGGTGAGCACCGTGACCTCGGGCAGGCAGTCGCGCCGGGCCGCCTCGACCATCATCCGGGCCATCCGTGGGTCCACCGGCAGCTGGGCGAGCATCCGGCCCACCGGGGTCACCGCGCTGGTGCCCGATCGCTTTCCGGTCTGCTGAGGTTTCCGGCCACCGGCTCGGGGCCCGGATTCTGGGTTCAGGCTCAGCGCACCGAGCTCGGTGAGCAGCCGGACGGCGTCGTTGACCGCCTTGGAGTCGGGCTTCTGCACGAAGGGGAAGTCCAGCAGATCCTCGGGGGAGCGGGTGATGCCCATGGAGGACATCTGCAGCAGCACCGAGGCCAGCGAGGTGCGCAGGATCTCGGGGTCGGTGAACGCCGGTCGGGAGTCGAAGTCTTCCTGGGAGTACAGCCGGATCGCGATCCCGTCGCTGGTGCGTCCGGAGCGGCCGGAGCGCTGATTCGCGCTGGCCTGGGAGATCGCCTCGATGGGCAGCCGCTGCACCTTCGTGCGTGTGGAGTAGCGCGAGATCCGGGCGGTGCCGGTGTCGATCACGTACTTGATGCCGGGCACGGTCAGCGAGGTCTCGGCCACATTGGTGGCCAGCACGATCCGACGCCGGCCGCCGGGGGAGAAGACCCGCTTCTGCTCGGCCATGGAGAGCCGACCGAAGAGCGGCAGGATCTCTGAGCCGCGCAGCCGTCGGTCCGCTGCGACGGTCTCGGTGAGCGCCTCGGCGGCATCGCGGATCTCGCGCTCCCCGGGGAAGAAGATCAGCACGTCGCCGTCGGGTTCCGCGGCGAGCTCCAGCACGGCGTCACTGACCGCGTCGAGCAGGTCCCGCTCCTCCTCGGCGGCCGCCGGAGCCTTGGAACCGACCCTGGTGCCGGTCGGGGCACCGGAGCTCGGGCTCCGCTGAGCGCCGCCCTGAGGGCTGCGCGAGCCGCCATCCTCGGTCTCCCCGAAATGCTCGGACTCATCGAAGTCCTCGAGCTCGGCCTCGGGGTTCACCGGGCGGTAACGGATCTCCACTGGATAGGTGCGTCCGGAGACCTCGATGATCGGCACCTCGGAGGTCTCCCGGGTCCAGTTCTCCGGGTCCGGGCTGAAGTGCCGGGCGAAGCGCTCCGGGTCGATCGTGGCGGAGGTGACGATGACCTTCAGGTCAGGCCGGGAGGGCAGGAGCCGACGCAGGTAGCCCAGGATCACGTCGATGTTGAGGCTTCGCTCGTGAGCCTCATCAATGATGATGGCCGAGTAGCGCTCCAGGTTCGGGTCGCGCTGGATCTCGGCGAGCAGGATGCCGTCGGTCATCAGCTTGACCGCGGTGGACCCGGAGACCTCGGCGTTGAACCGGACCTGATAGCCGATGTCGCGACCCACCGAGGTGCCCAGCTCCTCGGCCAGGCGCTCGGCCACGGTGCGAGCCGCCAGACGCCGCGGCTGCGTATGCCCGATCATGCCCTGGTGGTGCAGCCCGAGCTCCAGCACCATCTTGGGCAGCTGGGTGGTCTTGCCGGAACCGGTCTCTCCCGCCACGACGATCACCTGATGGTCCGTGAGCGCCCTCAGGATCTGTTCGCGCTCACCGCTGACCGGCAGTGCGGGGGGATAGGCGAGGTCTTCGGCGGACCAGGTCTCACGGCGGGCTGTTCTGGGCTCAGACATAACCCTCCAATACTAGGGTTGATGCGCCGCGCTGGGCGCACCGCTGGAAGGGCACCTCCCGGTGAGACGCTCAGGGCGACTGAACGGCTTCGACGATTAGGCATACCGTCCGGGATATGGGTACTATTATTCTCGCTGCCGGGGAGCGATCGCCGGTTGCGAGACAGGCCCGAAAGGGCCTGAACAGCAGGTATGCGCGAGTGGCGGAATAGGTAGACGCGCTGGCTTCAGGTGCCAGTGCCTTCACGGGCGTGGGGGTTCAAGTCCCCCCTCGCGCACAGTAATTTGAGAAGCACAGCAGGCCCCGCTTCGGATGATCACGATCATCTGAAGCGGGGCCTTTCTGTGTCTCTGGACGGTGGTGCAGGGGGGTGCGGTCCGCGTCCACGATCTGTTCACGCCCGGGCCGGGGCCCCGGCGTCGAAGAGCTCCACCGGCAAGACCGTGATCGCGGTGGTCGCCGCGGCGTCCCTGGCGGGCACGGCCGGCTTCGTGGTGGCGAACTCCACGGGCGGCGATGCGGACCAGGGCTCCGTCACCGACTCCGGCAGCACCGCGACCGAGACCGACGAGTCCGGCGAGGGGGAGGCTGCCACCACGGTCGCCGCCGCAGACATCCCGGGAGAGACCCGCGGATTCGACGACGTCCACACCGAGCAGCCGCTGGCCACCACCGAGTGGCTGGCCGAGCGCCTCGAGGAGGGAGGCCTCCACGAGCAGGGCATCGTCCTGCTCGACGTCTCGGAAAACCTGCCGAGCTCGGAGCTCACCCCCTACGCCGAGGCGCACATCCCGCAGGCCCAGTACCTGGAGTGGTCCGAGGAGTTCACCGCACCCAACACCCGTGAGTTCATCTCCGCGGAAGAGTTCACCGAGCTGGGCCAGTCGCTGGGCATCAACGAGGACTCCACGGTGGTCCTCTACGGGGACAACAACAACTGGTTCGCCGCCTACGCCTCCTGGGTGTTCAACCTCTACGGCGTCGAGGACGTGGTGCTGCTCGACGGTGGGCTGCATAAATGGGAGCTCCACGACGAGCGTGAGCTCGTCGAAGAGGTTCCCGCGGTTCCTCCCGGGAACTTCGCGGCCAAGCCGCAGAACCACGACATCCGGGCCTTCCAGCCCGAGGTGCTGGAGATCGCCGAGCGCAACGCCGAGGCCGGCGGTGACGCCGTGGCCGCGGTGAACCTGGTGGACATCCGATCTGCCCAGGAGCACGACGGCGAGGTCGGCGTCGATCCCGACATCTTCCAGGGCGAGGGTGCTGCGGTGTGGGGACACATCCCCGGCTCCGTGAATGTCACCTGGACCCAGATCGTGGACGAGCAGACCGGCGAGTTCCTCCCCGCCGAGGAGATCCGCAGCATCTATGAAGCAGCCGGGGTGGACTTCGAGAACCCGATCATCGCCTACTGCCGGATCGGGGAGCGCGCCTCCCACACCTGGTTCGCGCTGAGCCAGATCCTCGGCGAAGAGGTCAAGGTCTATGACGGCTCCTGGTCGGCATGGGGCAACAGCGTCGGAGTTCCGGTGGCGAACAACTCCGGAGAGCGCGCCGGGCTCTGGGGCCAGTCCGGAGACTGAGCATGCAGGAAGGCAACCTCATGACGATCGACCTCAGAACAGACCGCGAGCTGGGCTGGACCACGGCGGACACCGTCCGAACCACGATCTCCGTGGCCGTCGCGGCGGTGCTGCTGGGCCTGGCCTGGTACCTCGCCGCCACCGACGGGGAGGGGTTGGGCGGTTCCAACGCCGCCCTGATGCTGCTCATCGGAGCCGGACTGGGCATCCTGTTCGAACGCGGCCGGTACTGCTTCTTCTGCGTGTTCCGGGACCTCTTCGAGAAGCGGGACAGTCGGGGGATGTACGCGATCCTGGTCTCCATCGCGGTCGGGATGATCGGCTATGCGATGATCTTCTCCACCCGGATCCCCACACCCACCACCGAGAACGTGCCGAGCGACGCGCATATCGCCCCGGTCTCGCTCGCACTGGTGATCGCCGGGCTGGCCTTCGGGCTGGGCATGGTGATCTCCGGGGGATGTATCGCCGGGCACCTGTACCGCCTCCCGGAGGGACATCTGCGGTCCATTCCGGCGCTGCTCGGAGTCCTGCTGGGCTTCGGCCTGGGCTTCCTGAGCTGGGACACGATGTACTCCCGGTTCATCCTCGGCGCCCCGGCCACCTGGCTGGCGGCAGGCAACGGATACGCGCTCGCGGTGCTGTTCCAGCTCGGGGTCCTCATCGGCCTGGGAGTCTGGCTGCTGCGCTTCAACCCGCCGGTCCAAGGGCGCGGCGACCGCACGGTGGACGCCACCGAGGTCCGACGCTCCGTGTTCTTCAAGCGCTGGCCGGCGCTGATCACCGGGGTCGGCGTGGGGCTCTTGGCGATTCTGGCCTATTAAAAGGACCAGCCGCTGGGGGTCACCCAGCAGATCTCTTCGATGACCCGGACTTCGATGACCGAGGCCGGCTGGATCGGCAGCTTCATGCCCGGGCTCGATGAGCGCCTGGCCGGATGCGTGGCGGTGGTGGTGCACACCATCACCACCAACGGCTGGCTGATCCTCGGGATCGTACTGGCCTCGCTGGCCGTGGCACTGCCGGGGCGCCGCGTGCGGCTCGAGAAGACCACCGCGTTCAACTCGCTCACCGCCCTGGGCGGCGGGGTGCTGCTGGGCTGGGGCGCCATGATCGGACTCGGCTGCACCATCGGGGTCCTGCTCTCCGGGACGCAGGCGCTCGCGCTCTCCGGCTGGGTCTTCGGTGCGGCCATCGTGGTCTCGGCCGGCCTGGGGTTTCGCTTCGGTCTGCACCGCAGGGCCGCCCCAGGAGTGTTCTGAACCTCCGCGCGGTCTCCGGTGGAGTGGCGGGTCCACCGGGTGGTGGGGGCGTCCCGGTGGGGGAGCCCGCCCTCAGTCGGCCGAGGAGTCCTCGATGCGGCGCCCGCTGTGGTGGCGCAGCGTCTTGCGCGCGGCCTTGGCCTCGGCCTTCTCCGCCTCCAGCTGACGCTTCACGTCCGAGGCGTAGACGTCGACGTATTCCTGACCCGAGAGGCGCATGATCTGGTACATGATCGCGTCGGCCACCGCGCGCTGGGCGAAGCGATCCTCGGCGTTGCCGTAATAGGACTCGAAGGTCATCGGTTCGCCCACGATCATCCCCACCCGGCCCAGCCGGGGGATGTTCTTCCCGATCGGCTGGACCTTATCGGTGCCGATCAGGGCGATCGGGATCACCGGAGCCTGGGTGTTCAGCGCCAGCCGGGCGATCCCGAGCTTGCCGCGGTAGAGCCGCCCGTCCGGGCTGCGGGTGCCCTCGGGGTAGAGTCCCACCACCTCGCCGTCGCGCAGCGCCTGCTCCCCGGCGTTGAGCGAATCCTGGCTGGCCTTGCCGCCGGAGCGGTCCATCGGGATCTGACCCGAGAGATCGAAGAACTTCCGCATGCCCCACCCATAGGCGCCCTGCTTGCCCCAATAGTCGTCCTTCGCCATGAAGTGCACCTGCCGGGGCACCTTCACCGGCATGAACA
The DNA here is from genome assembly GCF_004364585.1 of Nesterenkonia aurantiaca. Classification (GTDB taxonomy): domain Bacteria; phylum Actinomycetota; class Actinomycetes; order Actinomycetales; family Micrococcaceae; genus Nesterenkonia; species Nesterenkonia aurantiaca. The sequence goes on from NZ_SOAN01000005.1 coordinate 104,295, forward strand.
CCGAATCGGAGAAAGACAGGTGGTTCGACGCTAGGATCGCCGGACCTTCGCTGGGTATGTTGTGCAGGCCGCGGACCCAGGGACGGAATACCGTGTTGACCACCGGGGCCACGACAAAGTTCTTGGCGACGCTATAGAACGACACGGTGATGGGGGGTCCTTTCAGGCGGCTGAGCTTCGAGACCACTGTAAAGGCAATAGAGTGACGGAATGGACATGTCCGGCTTCGGAGTTTCCGTCTTCCACGGATTCACCTCCACCCCCGCCTCGATGCGCCCGCTCGCCGACGCCCTGCAGCAGGCCGGCTTCACCGTGGACCTTCCGCTGCTGCCCGGTCACGGCACGAGCTGGGAGGACCTGGCCAGCACCCCGCGCTCGCAGATCATGCGCGCCGCGCTGGCCAGCTATGACCGGCTCGCCGTCCGCTGCTCCCGGGTCGCCACCGTGGGCCTCTCCATGGGGGGCTCGCTCGCGCTGCATGTGGCCGCGCACCGTCAGGTCGAGGCGGTCTCGGTGATCAATCCCGGGCTCCGGCTGGCCCCGCTGACTGGGCCCAAGGCCTGGGTGCTGGGCAGGATCCGACCCTCGGTGGCCAGCATCGCCGGAGACATCGCCAAGCCCGATGTGGTGGAGGAGGCCTACGCGCAGACCCCGCTGCGCGCCGTCGTCCAGCTGGACCGGCTCTTCGCCCAGGTCCGCCGCGAACTCCCGGAGCTCGCTCGGCGACAGACCCCGGTGCTGCTCTTCCGCTCGGGCGTGGACAACGTCCTGCCCCCGTCCTCGGCCGCTACGCTGGGCAGGACGCTCTCGGCGGAGCAGCTCGAGGTCGTGGAGCTCACCCGCAGCCAGCATGTGGCCACGCTCGATCACGAGGCGGAGACCATCCACGAGCAGCTGATTGATTTTCTTCACCGGCGGCACCAGGTCGCCGGGCCCCCAGAGAGGATGGCGCCATGAGCTCCTATCGCGACGACGAACCCAGCAGAGTCTTCGGTCGAGGCGGCCGCTCCCGGCCGATGCCAGGCCAGGGCGGTCCCGGCCAGGGTGGCCCGGCTCAGGGCCACGGGGCTCCAGGACAGGGAGTGCCAGGCGGGGGTCCTCGCGACTACCGGGCGGATGACGCCGCCTGGGATGAGATCGACGACTTCGAGCCGCCGAACCCGAAGAACCCGCTCGCCGGGGCCAAGCCCGCCGTGGTGCTCGGGGCGGTGCTGAGCATCGGTGCGATCCTGGCGCTGATCGTCGTGCCGTTCCTGCCGCTGAATGCTCCGAGCTGGACCGTGCCCGCCCTGATCGGCGTGGTGCTGGCCGGGCTGGTGATCCTCTTCCTGCAGATGCCGCGCAACCGTTCCGGATCCGGCGACGGCGCACAGGTCTGAGCAGGTTCTCCGCAGGGACACGAATCATTCAGCTACCGTTCAGTAACGGGCTGTGACATCATGATGTGAGATAGCACACACGATGGAGGAGCCCCCGTGAAGGAAATCGCAACACCGTCCGCAGTCGAGGTCCCCGCCGAGCTGAACATCACTGACCTGCTGGAACGTCAGTTCACCGCGGACCCGCAGAACATACTCTTCGGCCGACAGCTCAGCCCCGGCCAGTGGATCGACGTCAGCACCGCCGAGTTCCGGGACCAGGTGATCGCGCTGGCCAAGGGCATCATCGCCTCCGGCGTCGAGGTGGGTGACCGGGTCGCGATCATGGCCCCCACGCGGTACGAGTGGACCCTGCTCGACTTCGCGATCTTCTACGCCGGAGCCGTGACCGTGCCGGTCTACGAGACCTCCTCGCCCTCCCAGGTCGCCTGGATCATCGAGGACGCCGGCGTGAAGCTGCTCGTCGCCGAGACTCCGGCGCACCAGAAGATCGTCGAGCGCGCCGTCGCCCAAGAGAGCCTGACCGGGCTGGTCGGCGTCCACACCATCGAAGGCTCCGGGCTGGATGAGCTCCGCGCCAAGGGCGCCGAGGTGACCCAGGAGCAGGTCGAGTCACGGCGCAACGCCGCCGTGGGCGCCGACCTGGCCACGATCATCTACACCTCCGGGACCACCGGGCGGCCCAAGGGGTGCGAGCTGACCCACTCGAACTTCACCGAGCTCTCGCTCCAGGCGCTGGGCGGCTCGCTGGGCTCCGTGGTCCACAAGGACGCCTCCACGGTGATGTTCATCCCGCTGGCCCACGTCTTCGCCCGCTTCATCTCGGTGCTCGCCGTCGCCGCCGGCTCCCGGGTGGGGCATACCTCCGACATCAAGGAGCTGGTGGACGACCTCGGCACCTTCCGCCCGACCTTCCTGCTGGCCGTGCCGCGGGTATTCGAGAAGATCTACAACGCTGCCATGCTCAAGGCCGAGGGCGACGGCAAGGGAGCCATCTTCGAGAAGGCGGCCAACACCGCCATCGCATGGTCCCGCGCCAAGCAGGAGGGCAAGGTCCCCTTCACCTTGGGGCTCAAGCACACCGTCTTCGACAAGCTGGTCTACTCCAAGCTGCGCGCCAGGATGGGGGGACAGGTCGCCCACGCGGTCTCCGGCGGCTCCCCGCTGGGAGAGCGGCTGGGCCACTTCTTCTACGGCGTGGGCGTGCAGATCCTGGAGGGCTACGGCCTCACCGAGACCACGGCGCCGCTGACCGTGAACACCCCGGAGCTGAGCAAGATCGGCACCGTCGGCGCGCCGCTTCCCGGGTGTGCGGTGAAGATCGCCGAGGACGGCGAGATCCTCGGCCGCGGCATCTGCGTCTTCCGCGGCTACCACAACCGGCCCGAGCTGAACCAGGAGATCTTCACCGAGACCGGCTGGTTCCGCACCGGCGACGTCGGCACCCTGGACTCCGACGGCTGCCTCACCATCACCGGTCGCAAGAAGGAGATCCTGGTCACCGCGGCCGGGAAGAACGTCTCGCCGGCCCAGCTGGAGGACCTGATGCGCTCAGACGCGATCGTCTCCCAGGCCGTGGTGGTCGGCGACAACCGGCCCTTCGTCGCGGCGCTGATCACCCTCGATGAGGAGACCCTGCCGCAGTGGCTCGAGCGCAAGGGACTTGACCCCAAGACCCCGATCGCCGAGCTCGCTCAGCACGAGACGATCATCACCCACGTGCAGGCAGTGGTGGACCGGGCCAACGAGTCGGTCTCTCGTGCCGAATCGATCCGGGAGTTCCGGCTGCTGAACACCGATTTCACCATCGAGTCCGGCCACCTCACCCCGTCCATGAAGATCAAGCGTCCGGTGGTGATGAAGGACTTCGCCCAGGAGGTCGAGGCGCTCTACACCGAGGCGGCCGCCAAGAAGGGCTGAGCCGCAGCTCGGGGGTGGATCTCGCCACGGCGCAGATCCGCACACCTCGCGCGAGGAAGAACGACCGGGGAGCCCGGGGGCGCACAGCGCCCCCGGGCTCCGTCCGTCCGCATAATGGACTGCCGCTTCGGCATTAGGCGCGCCCGGGCGCGGCGGACTACCCTGAGAGGGTGACCACGACGCCAGAGCCCAGATCCGACGCCCCGCTGACCGCCCCCGGAGAGATCCTTCATGTAGGGGCCGCAGACTATCCGGGCCTGGACGAGTGGCGTTCGCTGCCGCTGAGCCAGCAGCCGGACTGGCGGGGCCACGAAGACTTCGACTCCGCCTACGCGGAGCTCTCCGCGCACCCGCCGCTGGTCTTCGCCGGAGAGGTCGACAAGCTCAAGCGACGCCTGGCCAAGGTTGCCAACGGTGAGGCCTTCCTCCTCCAGGGTGGGGACTGCGCCGAGACCTTCGACGGCGTCACCGCCGATCGGATCAGCGCCAAGATCAAGACCATCCTGCAGATGGCGGTGGTGCTCACCTACGGCGCCTCGCTGCCGGTGGTGAAGATGGGACGCATGGCCGGGCAGTACGCCAAGCCGCGGTCCTCCGACGTGGAGACCCGCGACGGCGTCACGCTTCCGACCTTCCGCGGCGAGATCGTCAACGGTTTCGAGTTCACCGAGGAATCCCGGGTTCCTGACCCGAAGCGGATGGTCGCGGCCTACCACAAGTCCGCCGCCACCCTGAACCTGGTCCGGGCCTTCACCGAGGGCGGCTTCGCCGACCTGCGCGCGGTCCAGCAGTGGAACAAGGGGTTCATGCAGAACCCCGCGCACGCTCGCTACGAGCAGCTCGCCGGAGAGATCGACCGCGCGGTCCGTTTCATGGAGGCCTGCGGCGCTGACTTCGAAGGGCTCAAGCGCACCGAGTTCTACGCCGCCCACGAGGCGCTGCTGCTGGACTACGAGCGCGCGCTGACCCGCATCGACTCCCGCACCGGCAAGCCCTACGTGACCAGTGGCCACTTCGTGTGGATCGGTGAGCGGACCCGTGAGCTCGAGGGCGCACACATGGACTACCTCTCACGGGTGCAGAACCCGGTGGGGGTCAAGCTGGGCCCCAGCACCACCCCGGAGACCGTGCTGCAGATCATCGAGAAGCTGGATCCCGAGCGGGAGCCAGGACGGCTGACCTTCATCGTGCGGATGGGCGCCTCCAACGTCCGGGAGAAGCTCCCGGCGCTGGTCACGGCGGTGCGCGATTCCGGCGCCAAGGTGGTCTGGGTGACCGACCCAATGCACGGCAACACGATCACCGCCGACAACGGCTACAAGACTCGGCGCTTCGACGATATCCTCGACGAGGTCCGCGGCTTCTTCGAGGTCCACCGTTCCTTGGGCACCTACCCCGGTGGGCTGCACGTGGAGATGACCGGTGACGACGTCGCTGAATGTCTCGGCGGCTCCGACGTGGTCGACGAATCGGCCTTCGATCAGCGCTACGAGTCCCTGGTGGACCCGCGGCTGAACCATAAGCAGTCCCTGGAGCTGGCGTTCCTGGTCGCAGAATCCCTCACCCAGGTGAGATGACGCTGCGCGCCCGGTCTGGTGGCCTGAGGCTGGAACCGCTCAGCCGCACAGCTTCCTGACCGGCGGCGGTGCTGGTCCTCAGCCCCCGAGGCTGGGGATCAGCGCACTGCTGACCCCGATCCACCCGGCCAGCAGCACCAGCAGCGCGCCACCGATCATGATCGCGGCGATCATCAGCCAGATCCGGGTGGCGCTGGCGCCGGCGAGTTCCACCGTGGGTCGCTGACGCTCGCGCTTCTCCGTGCGAACCCGCTCCACCGGTCGGCGGGAACCGACGGCGGGCTGGATCCCGGTCACCGGCTCCGCGACGCTGAGCCGGGGCGGTCGCAGCTGCAGACCGCTGGTGGGCACCTCGGTGACCAGCTGGCGATCCTCCTCGGCCAGGCTCGAGGGACGCCCGTGCGCGGCATGGCGATGCTCGGCCTGAAGATGTGTGGTCCGCGCATTGCCCAGCGCCGCGTCGATGTCCTCGTCCCAGGGTTCGTGGTCCACGTCCTGGCCCTCGTGCTGCTCCGCTCCGGAACCGTGGGCCGATGCCGGCGCAGCCTCGGTCTCCAGGAAGGTCTCGCTGGAGTCACCGGGAAGCATGGTGGTGGACCGCTGGCCCGGCGTCGCGGACTCGCGGGGCGATTCCCGCCCGGAGGCGCCCATGGCAGGGATCGCCCGGGTCGCGGTGAGCGCGCCGTCGAAGTCGAGCTCGGCGTCGCCGAGCAGGCCGCGGGTCTCACGCAGCATCTTCAGCAGCTCGTCAGCGTTCTTGGGCCGCAGCGCCACCTCGGGACGGGTAGCGATGCTGACCAGGTCGTCGAGCTCGCGCGCGAGGCCGCTGACCTGCGCGGAAGGCACCGGCACGGTGGAGTTCACGTGCTGGTAGGCCACTCGCACGGGGGAGTCCCCGGTGAAGGGCTGCACGCCGGTGAGCATCTCGTAGAGCAGGATGCCGATGGCGTAGATGTCAGCGCGCTCGTCGGCGCCCTCCCCGGAGAGCAGCTCCGGAGAGATATAGGCCACGGTGCCCATCAGGGTGGAGGTTCCGGAGTGATGGGTCGCCGCGCGGGCCAGTCCCAGGTCAGCGAGCTTGATCCGCCCGTCATGGGAGACCAGCACGTTTTCCGGCTTGATGTCGCGGTGGACCAGGCCGGCGCGGTGCGCCGCAGCCAGGCCCTGCAGAATCGAATCCATGTAGGTCAGCGCCAGCCGAGGGGTCATCGCGCCGTGCTTGAGCAGCGTGCGCAGCGTCGCGCCGGGGACGTACTCCATCACCAGATAGGCGGTCTCCCGGGCCTGGCCCTGATCCAGGACCTGGACCACATTGGGATGCGCGATCAGCGCAGAGTTCCGGGCCTCCTGCTCGAAGCGGTCCACGACCTTGCGATCCTCGGCCATATGCGGGAACAGCACCTTCAGCGCGACCTCGCGGCCGAGCCGCTGATCCTGCGCGCGGTAGACCGTGGACATGCCGCCACGCGCGATGCGCTCATCGATCACATAGCGGTCATCGATCCTGGAACCAATCCACGGGTCAGTCTGTTCAGAGCTCACAGCCCCAGGGTATCGAACCCGCCCAACTCCGGGTCGCTGCGGCGCGTGTCGGTCCGGGTCGAGCGGGGGTGGGACCTAGACCGTTCGCAGCACCAGGTTCCCGCGAAGCTGGTCGAACTCCTCGAGGACCTCCGCAGAGACGCCGAGCTCGACCAGGTCCTGGGTACGGGCGACGCTGTCACCGGTGAGCTCCTCGATGCTGCGCTCCACCTCCTCCACTGCTCCGGACTCCAGCAGGATGGCGCGCGCCCGGTCCACCTGTGCCTCACTGAGCGCCGGGTCTCCCAGCATCTGGTTCAGCTCCTGGGCCCCGGCCCCGCCGGAGCGGAACAGCCCGTAGGCGATGAGCTCGGTGCGCTTGCCCTCGCGCAGGTCATCGCCGACCGGCTTGCCGGTGGTCTCCGGATCCCCGAAGACCCCGAGCAGATCATCGCGCAGCTGGAAGGCCTCGCCGACCGGCAGCGCCGCCGCGGCGAAGGCGCGGCACAGCTGGTCCGAGCCGCCGGCCAGCGCCGCGCCGAGGACCACCGGGTACTCGGTGGAGTACTTGGCCGCCTTATAGCGCAGCACCCCGCGGGCGCGGGCGACCGCCTCGGCCTCGGTCTCAGCCGGAGTGCGCACCTCTTCGAGCACATCGAGGTACTGCCCGGTGATGACCTCGGTGTGCATCCGGTGGAAGCTCCGCGCGGCCAACGTATTGCTCACCAGCCCGTCCTGGGCTGCGGTGCTCTGGGCGAGGAAGAACGCCTCCGAGGCCCAGGCCAGCGAGAGGTCCCCGGAGAGGATCGCGCCGGTGGTGCCGAAGTGGCCGCAGTCTCCGGCGAAGCCGGACTCCCGATGCAGCTGTTCGAACCCGATGTGCGCGCTGGGCCGTCCGCGCCGCGTGGCAGATCGGTCGATGACGTCGTCGTGGACCAGCGCGGCCGCCTGGAAGAGCTCCAGCGCCACACCCAGCTCGACGACGGCCTCGCCGCGCCCGCCGGCTGCCTGCCAGCCCAGCCTGGCCAGCGCGGGGCGCATCTTCTTGCCGCCCCGGGTCAGTGTCATCAGCGCGGTCACCAGGGGCACCGCGTGCTCGGAGACTGCGTGGACCTCTGCGTGACGGGCCTGGAGGAAGCCGGCGCACCTGGTGTTGACCTCGCTGATGAATTCTTCGCGCTTCATGGCGGATAGCCTATCGGTATGGCACCGTCTCGACCGGCTGATTCACGCGTCCTTGCGCATGTGGACATGGATGCCTATTACGTGGAGGTCGAGCTGCTCACCAGGCCCGAGCTGCGCGGACGCAAGATCATCGTGGCGCAGGACTCGGGACGCTCCGTGGTGCTCTCGGCCTCCTATGAGGCGCGGGCAGACGGGGTGCGTTCCGCGATGCCGCTGGCCCGGGCGCGGCAGGCCAGCCCCGACGCCGTCGTGATCCCGCCCAGCATGGAGCTCTACCGCGAGTTCTCCCGGCGCATCATGGCCTACTTCGACACGATCACCGACTCGGTGGAGCAGCTCAGCGTGGACGAAGCCTTCCTGGATCTCACCGGGTCTCGCCGCCGGCTCGGCGGACCCGAGCAGATCGGAGCGAAGATCCGCCGCGAGATCCGCGAGGAGTTCGCCCTGCCGGCCACGGTGGGGATCGCTGACCGCAAGTTCATCGCCAAGATCGCCTCCACCCGCGCGAAGCCGGACGGACTGCTGCTGGTCCCGCCACATCGCCGGCTGGAGTTCCTGCACGGTCTGCCGGTCACCGCGATGTGGGGTGTCGGGGCAAAGACCGCCGAGTCCCTGAAGGCCTTCGGGATCACCACGGTGCTGCAGCTCGCGCAGACCCCGGAGCCCGCACTGCGCCGGCGATTCGGGGTCACCGGCACGGCGCTGCACCGACTGGCCTGGGGAGAGGACGCCCGCGAGGTCCAACCGCACCGGATCGAGAAGTCCATCGGCGCCGAGGAGACCTTCGCGGTGGACGTGGAGGATGAGGCGACGCTGCGAGCCGAGCTGCTGCGGCTCAGCCATCGGGTCGCCGCACGCCTGCGCGAGTCGGGAGTCTCCGCGGAGGGCATCAGCCTGAAGCTTCGCTACAGCGACTTCGAGACGCTGACCCGGTCCTCCACGCTCTCCCACCCGACGCATTCGGCGCTGGCCATCTACTCCCGGGTGCTCGGGCTGCTGGAGCGGCTGGGGCAGCGGGCCCAGTCGGTGCGGCTGGTGGGGATCCGGGCCGAGAGACTGGTGGATGAGGGCGGCTCGCTGCAGCTGAGCTTCGACCGCACCGAGACGAACTGGCTCGACGCCGAGACCGCGCTCGACGCCATCGCGAAGAAGTTTCCACAGGTCCAGACGGCTCCGGCCGCGCTGCTGCGACCCCGCCGCGAGGATCCAGGACTGGAGAGTTCCTGAGTGTCAGCCCTGAGATCACCGCAGTCCTGACATCGGGCTAGGTCTGGGGTGCCGAAACCGGTAGACTATACACCCAGGCGTATCCGCATCTTCCATCACGCCACACGACGACCGCGAGGAGCTTCACGATGCCACTGTCGGAGCGTGAACAGCGCATGCTCAAGCAGCTCGAAGAACAGCTGCAGTCGGAGGATCCGAGCTTCGCCAGCTCCATGCAGGACTCGCCGAGCGGAACGCTCAACGTGCGCAACATCGTGCTTGGCGCTCTGGTCGCGGTCCTCGGCATCGTCGTGCTTCTGCTGAGCATCTACAACCAGTGGATACCTGTGGGTGTGATCGGCTTCCTGATCATGGGCGCAGGCGTCTACTACGCCACCACCGGAGGCACCTCCGGGAACTCCCGCGGCAACGGTTCCGGCGGCAATGGCGGCAACGGTGGAGGGGGAGGCGGCGGCGGACCCCGCAGCTCCACTCCGAGCCCGTCCGGGAACTTCATGACCGGACTCGAGCAGCGCTGGGAAGAACGACGCCGGCAGGACTGACCCGCCAGGCACCACTAGAGCTTCGAAAGGCCCCTCTTCGGAGGGGCCTTTTTCATGCCCGGCCACCGCCCCGGCTCCTACCAGCGCAGGGTCGCCACCACCCTCCAGCCCAGGCCCCACTTCCCACCACCTGGGCGCCCCACACTCCTCCACGGGGAGCGCAGTCGGTCATGACGCCCGAAGACCACCGCCGCTGCAGCCCCGGAATTCCGGGCTTCTCGGTCCCGATCGGAGCATCCTGCCCAGGTCTCGAGCTCCCGCTGGATCCACCCGGCAGCGGCCGGTCTCGTCGAGCCCCTCCACCGCCCTCCACCTGCAGCTCAGCATCATTTCTCCAGGTCAGAAGGTCAGTAACGGCGCCACGCAACAGTTTTCGGTCGCGGCGCGGCAAATTCTGGTTGCAAGTGGGGGGAAGTGGGGTAAAGTGGAGCTCGGTAGAGGGAGAAGGAATGATTCTCCTCAACAAGTGAGGTGGTGAGTGTCCTTTGTTCCTGGGCACATACACGCCTCGCATGGATGAGAAGGCTCGCCTGATCCTTCCCGCGAAGTACCGCGAGGAACTGGCCAACGGCCTGGTCCTCACTCGCGGGCAGGAACGCTGCATCTATGTGTTCAGCACGGAAGAGTTCAAGAACGTGCACCACCAGATGCGGCAGGCTCCTCTGACCTCACGCCAGGCACGCGACTACATCCGCGTATTCCTCTCCGGAGCCTCTGACGAGATTCCGGACAAGCAGGGCAGGATCACGGTCCCCGCCGCGCTTCGGGAGTACGCCGGGTTGGACCGCGATGTCACGGTCATCGGAGCGGGAGACCGCGCCGAGATCTGGGACACCACGGCCTGGAACGAATACCTGGAGGCGAAGGAGTCGGAGTTCTCATCCACCGATGGGGAAGCCATTCCCGGCCTCTTCTGAGCACCGAAGCCGTTCGACACGACACGCCGAACGAAAAAGTACGACAAGTGAAGACGGTTCGAACACTTCAAGGGGATCCTTGGGTGAGTTCTTCCGCCGCCCCGCCGCATTCCTGACTTATCTTCCCCGATGTCAGGCAGCAGGTCGGAGCGGAGGAGGAGCTGGTCCAAGGATCCTTTCCCATGACGGAGGCAGTATGGCGCAACGAGAGACAGCAGACCGGCACGTGCCGGTGATGCGAGATCGCTGCATCAGGCTGCTGTCCCTCGGAGTGGACAACATCCGAGCCGCGGGCCACCGGCCCGTGGTCATCGACGCCACCTTGGGCATGGGCGGCCACGCCGAAGCCATGCTCGCGGCCGACGCCGAGGTCCTCGTGCTGGGCCTTGACCGGGACCCCGAGGCGCACGCCCTGGCGGCTCAGCGTCTGCGCTCCTACGGCGACCGCTTTCGCGGCATCCACACGGTCTATGACCGGGTGGACGAGGTCGCCGCCGAGGAGCTGGCCGAGGATCAGCGAGTGGCCGGCGTCCTGCTGGACCTCGGTGTGTCCTCGCTGCAGCTGGACGAGGCCTCCCGCGGCTTCGCCTACTCCTACGATGCCCCGCTGGACATGCGCATGGACGCCTCGGAGGATTCCCCCGATGAATCGGTGGCGGAGCTGCTCGCCCGGATCGAGGTCGGCGAGCTGAAGCGGATCCTGCGCGAATACGGCGAAGAGCGCTTCGCCGGGCGCATCGCCAGCTCCATCGTCGCCCGCCGCGAGGACCGGCCCTTCACCACGACGGCGGACCTCGCCTCCGTGGTGGACAAAGCGGTCCCGGCAGCATCGAAGCGCACCGGGGGACACCCCGCCAAACGGACCTTCCAGGCCCTGCGCATCGCGGTCAACGCCGAGCTCGAGGTCCTGCAGCGCACGATCCCCAATGCCCTGGACGCCGTGGCGCCGGGCGGCCGGATCGTGGCGATGAGCTACCACTCGTTGGAGGACCGCATCGTCAAGCAGGCCTTCGCCCGACGCACCAAGTCCTCGGCGCCTGCGGGCCTGCCGGTGGAGCTCGAAGAGCATAAGCCGACCTTCAGATCCCTCACCCGGGGGGCCGAGCTGCCCGATGAGTCAGAGATCGCCGAGAACCCCCGTGCCGCGTCAGCGAAGCTGCGTGCAGTCGAGAAGCTGACCGACTCCAGGAGAACCGCCGTATGAGCGCAGAAGCCCAGCCCCTCGCCCCCGCACCTCGGGGACCCCTGGCCCGCAGTCGCTCCATCCCCGGAGGCGCCGAGGACGCCGCCTCGGCACGTACTTCTCCGATGCTGCGCGCCCTACCCAAGCTCCGGCAGCGGCAGAAGGGTCTCATCGGCGGGATCATCGCCCTGCTGGCGCTGGCCCTGACGATCGTGCTCGCGGTGAACATCCATATGGCCAACTCGCAGTACACCGTCGTGGAGCTGCAGAACCAGCATCTCGCCCTGGTCCAGTCGAACCAGGCGCTGACCGAAGAGGTCCAGCACCTGCAGTCCCCGCAGGCGCTCTCCAACACCGCGGTCGGACTGGGCATGGTCATGCCCGCCGAGGCGGCCGCGCTCGAGCTCAGCGACGGGGAGGTCATCGGCACGGCCGAGGCGGCCGACAGCGGCGACCGCCCCTCCAGCTTCGTGGCCGCCCCCGCAGTGCCCGGAGCCGACGCCGCCGCGCCCCTGAACGTCTCCGAGTCGGTGACCGGCGCGCCCTCAGGCATTCTCGGCGCAGGCGCGTTGAACACGCTCATCGAGACCCCCAGCGGGCAGAATGGGCAGGAGACATCCGCAGGGACGCAAGACCAGTTCAGCCCCACTGAGCTCAACGGCGGGACCATACCGGCGCCCTCATTCGACTGATCGACCTGTTGGGAGAACGCTGACGCCATGGCAGCCGCTCAGAAGAAACGCGCAGAACGGGTCCTCTCGTTCCGGATGCGCATCGGACTCACCCTGATCCTGGTGATGCTGCTCCTGCTCGGAGGACGTCTGTTCCACGTGCAGGGCCTCGATCCGGCAGGAAACGCCGAGGCGGCCGTCTCCGAACGGCTGCGCAGCGTTCCGCTGCCCGCTCACCGTGGGGACATCCTCGACTCCGAAGGCCGGGTGCTCGCCACCTCGGTGAACCGCTATGACCTGGTCGTGGACCAGGCGGTGGTGGAGGACTTCGAGCGCAGCGACGAGGCCACCGGGCTGCGCGAGGAGGTCACGGTGCGCACCGGCATCGCCGAGCTCGGCGAGGTGCTGGATCGCAGCACCGAAGAGCTCACCGAGCGCATCGTGGGCGAGAGCCGCTACTCGGTGGTGGCTCGGTCCCTGACGCCCGAGCAGAGCGAGCAGGCCCTGGAGATCGGGCTCCCCGGCCTCTACGCCGAGCCGGTGTCCGAGCGCAGCTACCCCTCGGGAGCGGTGGCGGGCTCGATCATCGGCTTCATGGGCGCCGACGGGCCGCTGGAAGGGATCGAAGCCGCCCAGGATGAGGCGCTCAGCGGGATCGACGGGGAACGGATCTACGAGGTCGGCGGCGACGGCGTGCGGATCCCGGTGGCCACCTATGAGGAGCTGCCGGCCGAGGACGGACAGGACGTGCGCCTGACCGTCGATCAGGACCTGCAGTGGTTCGCCCAAGAATCGATCGCGAAGAAGGCCAACCAGTACAACGCCGCCTGGGGCAACGCCACTGTCCTGGACCTCACCACCGGGGAGATCCTGGCCATGGCCGATTCCGAGACGGTCGACCCGGCCGAGCCGGGGGAGACCGACGAGCTCTTCCGCCGGCCGCTCGCGCTGACCCAGGACTTCGAGCCCGGCTCCACCGGCAAGGCCATCACCTTCGCGATGGCGCTGGAGGAGGGCACGCTGAACCCCACCGACGGCTTCACCGTGGACAACCGCTACGAGGTCGACGGTCAGACCATCAGCGACGCCACTCGCCACCCCACCTTGGACATGACGGCCGCGGGCATCTTCGCCCGCTCCTACAACACCGGCACGGTGATGATCGGCGGCGAGATCCCGGAGGAGACCCGCTATGACTACATGCGCCGGGTCGGCCTCGGCGAACCCCTCGACATCGGGCTCGGCACCGAGGCGAACTCGGTCCTGCGTCCGCCCGAGGAGTGGGATGCCCGCCAGCACCTGACCACCCAGTTCGGCCAGGGCTACACCACCTCGGTGCTGCATAATCTGCAGGCCTTCCAGACCATGACCAACGGCGGAGTCGACGTCCCGCTGCGCCTGATCGACGCCTATGTCGATGCCGACGGCACCGAGCACCCGGTCCAGACCGAACCGGGCGAGCGGGTGTTCTCCGAGGAGACCTCCGAGGAGATGCTCCGGATGTTCGAAGGCGTGGTGGACTACGGCACCGGCACCGAGGCCGCCGTCTCGGGGTACCGCGTGGGCGGCAAGTCCGGCATCGCGGAGGCTGCCGGCGCAGGCGGAGGATTCGACGGTCACACCCAGTCCTTCATCGGCATGGCTCCCTTGGACGACCCGCAGTACCTGGTCTCCGTGACCGTGCACCGCCCGGAGGGCTACTGGCGAGACTGGGAGGTCACCGACACGTTCCGTGAGATCATGTCCTACGTGCTTAGCAGTTATGACCAGGCGCCCAGCGGGGCGAAGAGCGATGCCTATGACGGCTTCGAAGGCGAGAACCAGGATCAGCCCTGGTGAGCGCGGCAGCAACAGGACTCAGCGTTGCGGCCCAGGACCGAGTGTTCCGGCCGCACACGGTGCTCGGAACCAGTGTGGAGCAGCTTGTCGCCGAGCTCGCCAGCACCGGCTATGACCCGCTCGTGACTCCCGTGGGTCGGGCCGCGAGCGAGGTCCGGCTCACCGGTGCCGCCATGGACCCCAAGGCCGTGGGGCCCGGTGACCTCTTCGTCGCCGTCTCCGGCTCGCGCGCCCACGGGGCGGACTACGTGATGACCGCGCTCGAGTGCGGCGCGGCAGCGATCCTCACCGACGTCGCCGGGGCCGAGAAGGTCCGTGAGCGCGTGGGATATCGCATCCCGGTCATCGAGGTGCGCCGCGTGCGCGAAGCCGCGGGCCCCTCGGCGGCGCTGATCTACGGCAACACCGCTACCTCGGGACCGGCGCTGTTCGGGGTCACCGGCACCAACGGCAAGACCACCACCACCTACTTCCTGCGCTCGTTGCTGGATACTCTGCTGGCGCCGCACCAGCGCGCCACCGGCCTGATCGGGACCATCGAGATCGCCTCCGGCGAGGCGAGGATCCCCTCGAAGATGACCACCCCGGAGGCCGTGCAGCTGCACAGCCTGATGGCGCTCTTCCGCGAAGCCGACGTGGCCGCCGCGGCGATGGAGGTGTCCTCCCACGCGATCTCCTACGAGCGCGTCTCGGGACTCTTCTACGCCGTGGCCGGTTTCACCAACCTGACCCAGGACCACCTGGATCTGCACGGCTCGATGGAGGAGTACTTCGCCGCGAAGGCGGCGCTGTTCGCCCGCCGCCGCACGCGCAGCAGCGTGGTCATCGTGGATGACCCCTGGGGCTGGCGGATGGCCCAGACCGCAACCGGCCACGTCGTGACGCTGGCCACCGATGAGACCCCCGACCCGGCCGCGGACTGGAGCGTCACCGAGGTCACCCCGCACCTGCTCGGCAGCGCCTTCACGCTGCACAACCGGCACACCGGGGAGAGCATCCGCTCCCGCACCGGTCTGCCGGGCCGGTTCAACGTGGCCAACGCGGCCCTGGCCGCCGTGATGGTGCTCACCGCTGACGAGAGCACCGCGCTGGGCGTCAGCCGGGAGGAGATCATCGCAGCGCTGGAACAGGCCGATCCCTTCACGATCAGCGTCCCTGGCCGGATGCAGGTGATCGGCACCGCACCCGCCGCCATCGTGGACTTCGCGCACAACCCCGACGCCATGATCCGCACCCTTCAGGCCGCCGCGAGCACCTCAGAGGGCAAGACCATCCTGGTGATCGGCGCCGCGGGGGAGCGCGACAGCGCCAAACGCCCCTTGATGGGCGCGATCGCCGTGCGCATGGCGGATCACGTGATCATCAGCGACGACGACCCCCACGGCGAGGACCCCGCCCAGATCCGCGCCGGGCTCCTGGAGGGCGCCCGCGAGGCCCTGGCCACAGAGGACCTGGACACCACGCTGGAGGAGATCTCGCCACGCCTCGACGCGATCGTCCGCGCCGTCGAGGTCGCAGAGCCCGAGGACACGATCATCCTGGCGGGCCGCGGACACGAGGTCCACCAGGACTTCGCCGGGACGAAACACCCGATCGATGACCGGGTGGAACTGGCCCGGGCGCTGCGCCGACGGGGATTCCCCACCGCAGAGGACGCTCCGCAGACGGACCCCGATCCGGACGCCAGGCAGACCCACAGAACTTCCACCGCAGAAGGAGGCGACCAGGCATGATCGAGCTTTCAGCCGCAGAGATCGCCGAGATCACCGCAGGGACCCTGTACGGGGTCCCGGACCCCTCGACCCGGCGCGTGCGACACGCAGACACCGACTCCCGCAGCATGGCCGCGGACTCGATGTTCATCGCCAAGCCGGGGGAGACCACCGACGGTCACCACTTCATCGATGCGGCCCTCGCCGCCGGGGCCACGCTCGTGCTGGCCCAGCGCGCGACCCAGGCCCCGGATGGTGCGGCGCACCCCAGCGTGGTCGTGCCCGACGTGGTCAGCGCCATGGGCCAGATCGCCGCGGCGATCCTGGACCGGGTGCGCGCCCACTCGGAGACCACCGTCATCGGCATCACCGGATCCGCCGGCAAGACCACCACCAAGGACCTGCTGAAGTCGATCCTCGAGCCCGAGGGCCCCACCGTCGCGCCGCAGGGCTCCTATAACGGTGAGGTCGGCGTGCCGCTGACCATCTTCACCGCCGAGCTTCAGACCCGGTACCTCGTCGTGGAGATGGGCGCCGACGCGCCCGGCAACATCCGGGATCTCGCGCAGATGGTCCGCCCTGACATCGGGGCGGTGCTGATGGTCGGTTCCGCCCATGCCGGCAAGTTCGGCGGCGCGGACAAGATCGCCGCCGTCAAGGCTGAGCTGGTCGAGGAGATCGGCGCCGACGGCGCCGTGGTGCTCAACCGCGACGACTCCCAGGTCGCCTCCATGGCACAGTCCGCCACGGCTCCGATCACCTGGTTCAGCGAAGCCACCGGTCAGTCCCCGGAGAACGAGACCGCCCCGGGAGTCGGCCTCGACCAGGCCGTCCCGGATCAGGTGCGCGCGGTGAACCTGAGCCTCGACGAGGCCGGGCACCCGCGGTTCCAGCTGCGATTCACCGAGTCTGGCGAGGAGTTCCCGGTGGTCTCTGGACTCACCGGGGCCCACCATGTCTCCAACCTGCTTGCCGCGGCGGCCTGCGCGCTGCGCGCCGGCGTCGCTCCGGCGGCCATCGCGCGGCGGCTGGATGGGCTCGGCCCGGCGAGCCGCTGGCGAATGGAGCGCACCGAGCGCGCCGACGGCGTCACCGTGATCAACGACGCCTATAACGCCAATCCCGAGTCCATGCGCGAGGCGCTGCGCACCCTGGCGATGCTCACCCGGCCCGGCCAGGGCAGCCCGTCACGCCGCTCGGTGGCTGTGCTCGGCGCGATGCTCGAGCTCGGCGACGTCTCCATCCCCAAGCACACCCAGCTGGGCGAGACCGTGGTGCGGCTGAACATCGACAAGACGCTGGTCGTCGGCGATCTGGCCTACCCGCTCTACCGCGGGGCCATCGCCGAGGGCAGCTGGGGGTCTGAGGTGCACTGGGTCGCCACGGTCGAGGAGGCCGAGGCCTACCTGGATCAGGAGCTCGCTCCCGGGGACATCGTGCTGTTCAAATCCTCCAACAGCGCAGGGCTTAGACTCCTGGGTGACAAGATCGCCGCAAAGGAAGGGGCCCAGTGATTGCTGTAGTCATCGGTGCCGTCTTCGGCCTGGGACTCACCCTCGTCGGGACGCCGTTGTTCATCCGCTTCCTGGTGAAGCGCGGATACGGCCAGTTCATCCGAGACGACGGCCCCACCACCCACCATGTGAAGCGCGGCACCCCCACGATGGGCGGCGCGGTGATCATGATCGCCGTGGTCGCCGCCTATCTGCTGGCCCATGGGCTGATGCTGATCACCGGCGACGGCGGCGGCCCCACGGCCTCCGGACTGCTCCTGCTGCTGCTGATGATCGGTATGGGACTGGTCGGCTTCGCCGACGACTTCGCGAAGATCAGCAAGAAGCAGTCGCTGGGCCTGACTCCCTGGCGCAAGATCGCCGGGCTGGTCACCGTCGGAGTGCTCTTCGCCGTGCTGGCGCTGAACTTCCCCGATGCCGACGGACTGACGCCTGCCTCCACGAACATCTCCTTCGTCCGCGAGACCGTGCTGGATCTGGCCTTCGCCGGACCGGTCATCGGCATGATCCTCTTCGTCATCTGGGCGAACCTGATCGTCACGGCGACCACCAACGGAGTGAACCTCACCGACGGCCTGGACGGGCTCGCCACCGCGGCCACCGCGATGGTCACCGCCGCCTACACGATCATCTCCATCTGGCAGGTCAACCAGGCCTGCGGCAGCGACGGCGCCGTGGAGAGCGTCTGCTACCAGGTGCGTGACCCGATGGACATGGCCATGATCGCCGCGATCATCACCGGCGCGCTGATCGGCTTCCTCTGGTGGAACACCTCACCGGCGAAGATCTTCATGGGCGACACCGGATCCCTCGCGCTGGGCGGCGCTCTGGCCGGTTTCGCGATCCTGACCCATACCCAGCTGCTCTTCGTGATCCTCGGCGGCCTCTTCGTGCTGATCACCCTCTCCGTGATCATCCAGGTCGGCTACTTCAAGCTCTCCGGCGGCAAGCGGGTGTTCCTGATGGCCCCGCTGCAGCACCACTTCGAGCTCAAGGGCTGGGCCGAGGTCACCGTGGTGGTGAGATTCTGGATCATCGGCGCCCTCGCCGTGGGCATCGGTCTGGCGCTCTTCTACGGGGAATGGGTGATCACCCAGTGACCGCCCAGGATGCTGCCCAGCCCCAAGACCCTGCCCGGCCCCAGGCCTCTCGGCAGCCGCAGACCCGTCCCGAGCTTCGCGGCTGGGACGGTCCCTGGACCGGACTGCGTGCGCTGGTCACCGGGCTGGGCGTCTCCGGATTCGCCGCCGCCGACACCCTGGCGGAGCTGGGCGCGCGCGTCGTCGTCGTCGACGGCACCGACACAGCCAAGACCCGGCGCGACGCCGAGACGCTGCGGCTGGTCGGTGTGCAGCAGGTCCTGCTCGGTCCCGAGCACCTCTCCGGGCTGCCGCTGGTCGACGGTGAGCTGCCCGAGATCCTGGTCACCTCCCCGGGGTGGCGGCCCGACTCCGCGCTGATCCGTGCTGCCCGCGCCGCGCAGATCCCGGTCCTCTCCGAGGTGGAGCTGGCCTGGCGGCTGGGCGCCCGCCCGGGCGCCCGGGCGCCCAAGTGGCTCGTGGTCACCGGCACCAACGGCAAGACCACCACTGTGACCCTGCTGGAATCCATGCTGATCGCCGATGGGCAGCGTGCCATCGCCTGCGGCAACATCGGCGTGCCGGTGCTCGATGCGATCCGTGACCCGCAGGGCTATGACTCCCTGGCCGTGGAGCTCTCCAGCTTCCAGCTCGAATACACCGAGCTGCTCTCTCCGGTGGCTTCGGCAGTGCTCAACATCGCCGAGGACCACGTGGACTGGCACGGCAGCTTCGAGGCCTACCGTGCGGCCAAGGCGAAGATCTATGAGAACACCGAACTGGCCTGCGTCTACAACGCCGACCAGCAGATCACCGAGGACATGGTCGCCGAGGCCGACGTCCAGGAGGGCTGCCGCGCGATCGGCTTCACCACCGGCTCGCCCGGGCTCTCGATGCTCGGGGTGGTCGAGGACCTGCTGGTGGACCGCGCGTTCCTCGAAGACCGGGCGCACCAGGCGCTGGAGCTCGCGGGGCTCGAGGACTTCGGGCCGCTCGCCCCGCAGCACCTGATCGCCAATACGCTGGCCGCCGCCGCCCTGGCCCGCGCCGCCGGGGCCGCGCCGGAGGCGATCCGTGCCGCGGTGCAGGGCTATGAGGCCGGGGACCACCGGATCCAGCCGGTGGCCAAGGCCGACGACGTGCTCTGGATCAACGACTCCAAGGCCACCAACCCGCATGCCGCGGCCGCCTCGCTGCGCAGCTTCACCGATGTCATCTGGATCGCCGGGGGACTGCCCAAGGGGGTGCTCTACGACGAGCTCATCGCCGAGGTGGCGCCCCGGCTGCGTCGGGTGATCCTCATCGGCACAGACTCCTCCCAGCTGAGGTCCAGCCTCGAGCGACACGCGCCGGGAGTCCCGGTGATCGGTGGACGCCTGCGGGAGGATGAGAGCCGCAGCGCGGTGGACGCGTCGCTGGCGGACGAGGACGGGGCGCGCGCCATGCGGGCCGCCGTGGCCGAAGCCGCCAAGGCGCTCGCCCCGCACCACACGGTGCTGATGGCTCCCGCCGCCGCCTCGATGGATCAGTTCGCCTCCTACGCAGCCCGCGGGGAAGCATTCATCGAAGCAGTCACCGAGCTGATGACCGATTGATCGCAGAGGTGGAGCCCGGCAGGGACCCCACCAGGAGGAGGACTTGATGGACAAGCGGAGACCTCGAGTCCCAGCCTCCCCCGAACAGCGCAGGTCTCAGCTGCGTGCCGTGGAGGATCCGACCGACTCCGCACAGGAGCGGCCCGCCCAGCGGCGCGCCTCTCAGGACCGTGCCTCCCAGGATCGTCCGGCCCGGGAGCCGGAGGCCCGCGAGGCACAGCCCCGGGAGGCCGAGGACTCCGACGGCGCCGCAGGTCGGCGCTGGAAGGCGGAGCGGACCAGCTCCCGGCAGAACCGGGTCCAGCGCTTCTGGAGCTTCCTGGAGATCGGGAACCCCTACACCACCTTCTGGCTGGTGCTCGGCTCCACGCTCGCGCTCTCGGTCATCGGGCTGACCTTCGTGCTGTCCTCGACCTCGGTGGACCCCACCGGGGGAGCCTTCACCACAGTCTCCCGGCAGGCCACCTGGGCGGCCATCGGGCTCGCCGGCATGTTCGTCATGATGATCCTGCCCACCCGATGGCTGCGCGCCGTCGGCTGGTTCCTGATGCTGCTTTCAGCGGTCCTGCTCGCCCTGGTGGCGTTCACCCCGCTGGGCTATACCGGCGGCGGTTCCACGAACTGGCTCCGGATCGGACCGGTCCAGGGACAGCCCTCTGAGGTCGCCAAGCTGGGCCTGGTGATGTGGGGCGCGGCTGTGCTGGCCAAGAAGGGCAGGCTGCTCTCTCAGTTCGTGCACTGGGTCACCCCGTTCGTGGCCCCCGGCGCGCTCTCCGTGCTCGTCCTGGTGCTGGCCGGCGGTGATCTGGGCACCAGCCTGATCATCATCCTGATCGTCGGCACGCTGCTCTTCGCCGCCGGGGTCGCCATGCGCTACTTCGTGATCGCGGCCAGCCTCGCCGCGGTGATGGTCGCACTGCTGATGCTGGTGACCCCCTACCGCATGATGCGCGTCTGGGCCTGGCTCGGGGTCAACTGCGACCACCCCACCGACCCCTGCCACCAGATGCAGCAGGGCTACTACGCCCTGGCCTCGGGCGGCTTCTGGGGCGTCGGCCTGGGTCAGTCGCGGCAGAAATGGGACTACATCCCCGAGGTCCACAACGACTTCATCTTCACCATCATCGGCGAGGAGCTGGGCCTGCTGGGCACCTTCACCGTGCTGGGCCTCTTCGCGGTGCTCGCCGTGGGCATGTTCCGCGTGGCCTACAACACCGAGGATCAGTTCACCCGGCTGGTCTGCCTCGGAGTCATCGCCTGGATCAACGGTCAGGCCTTCATCAACATCGGGATGGTCACCGGGCTGCTCCCGGTGGTGGGCGTGCCGCTGCCGTTCATCTCCTACGGCGGCTCGGCGCTGACCGTGACCCTGATCGCCGTCGGGGTGGTGCTGAACTTCGCCCGGCGCCAGCGCCAGCAGGGTCCGTCCCGCCGCGGGCGAACCGCGCCCTCGAAGGCCGCCGCGACCGCCCACCGCAAACCGATATCCGTCTGATGGCTGCCGAAGGAAAACCCATGAATGAGCTCTCCATTGTTCTCGCAGGCGGCGGCACCGCCGGCCACGTCAGCCCGATGCTGGCCGTCGCCCGCGCCCTCGACCGGCTCGCCCCCGAGGTCCGCCAGACCGTGATCGGCACCGCCGCAGGACTCGAGACCCGACTGGTGCCCGAGGCCGGCTACCGGTTGGAGACCATCGAGAAGGTCCCCATGCCGCGCCGACCCTCCCGCAACATGCTGCGCTTTCCCTCCCGGTTCGGGCAGGCCGTGCGCGATGCCGCCGGGATCCTGCGCGCCGAGCAGGCCGACGTCGTGATGGGGGTCGGCGGATACGTGTGCACCCCGGTGTTCGTCGCGGCCCGGCGGCTGGGCATCCCCGTGGTCATCCATGAGGCCAACGCGCGGCCCGGCCTGGCGAACAAGCTGGGACACCGATTCGCCGCCTTCACCGGCGTCGCCTTCGAGAACACCCCTTTGAAGGGCTCGGAATGGGTGGGCATGCCGATGTCCCGCGAGATCTCTCAGCTCGACCGCGCGAAGCAGCGAGGACCGGCCCTCGAGGCCTTGGGCCTGGACCCGGAGAAGGTCACCCTGGTCGTCACCGGCGGGTCCTCCGGGGCGCTCTCGCTGAACCTCTCGATCAAGGCGGCGCTGACCGAGCTGCTCGGCACCGGAGCCCAGGTGCTGCACCTGACCGGCCGGGACAAGGCGCTCACCGGTGAGCACGGCGGACTGCTGGAACACCCCGGCTACCACCAGCGGGAATACCTCGACGGCATGGAGCTCGCCTATGCCGCAGCGGACCTGATCATCGCCCGCGCCGGCGCGGCCACGGTCAGCGAGATCGCCGCCGTGGGACTGCCCGCCATCTTCGTCCCGCTGCCGGTGGGCAACGGCGAGCAGGAGCTCAACGCCCGGGAGCTGGTCGCCGCCGGTGGCGCGCTGCTGGTCAAGGATGAGCACTTCAACCGGTCCTGGATCCGGCGCAACATCGTGCCGCTGCTCGAGGACCCGGGGCTGCTGGCCACCATGGAGCAGCAGTCCGCCGCCCGCGGGATCACCGACGCCGACGACCGGATGGCCCGCGCCACCCTCGCCGCCGCCGGTCACCCGATCAGCACCTCCGAGACCGAGAAGTGAGCGTTCCCGCCATGAACCACGCCACCACCGGGACCCCTGATGTCACCGATGCTCCTGCCAGCGCTGCGCCGGCTTCCGACGCCGGGCTCGGGCATGTCCACTTCCTCGGACTGGCCGGCGTCGGCGTCTCCGCCGTGGCGCGCCTGATGGCCGCCGACGGCGTGCCGATCTCCGGGACCGACGCCAAGGAGCTTCCGGTGCTCGAAGAGTTCCGCCGCGGCGGAGCCGCCGTGCACGTGGGCTACCGGGCACAGAACCTGGCCGCCGCCGAGGCGCAGCTGGGTCACCCGATCACCGCGGTGATCGCCTCCTCCATCGCCGCCGAGGGAAACCCCGAGTATGACGAGGCCGTGCGCCGCGGACTGCCGGTGCTGCACCGCTCACAGGGCCTGGCCGCGCTGATGCGCACCCGCCGGGCGGTCGCGGTGGCGGGCACCCACGGCAAGACCACCACCTCGTCCATGGCGACGGTGCTGCTGGAACAGGCCGGGCTCTCGCCGACCTTCGCCGTGGGCGCCAATGTCGCCGGGCTCGGCGTCAACGCCGCCACCGGCACCGGGGAGTGGTTCATCGCCGAAGCCGATGAGTCCGACGGTTCGCTGCTGAACTACGCCCCCGAGGTCGGGGTGGTCACCAACGTCGAAGCCGACCATCTGGATCATTACGGCACCGCCGAGGCGGTGGAACAGGTCTTCGTGGACTTCACCGAACGCATCACCGACGGCGGGGCGCTGATCATCTGCACCGACGACGCCGGAGCCCGTGCGCTGCTGGCGAAGGTCGCCGAGCCGCTGGCCTCCCGCGGGGTCAGCATCACCAGCTACGGCACCGGGGAGGACGCGGACCTGCAGCTGAGCAGCATCACCCGCGAGGGCGGTACGGTGCGTGAAGGCGCTGAGGAGGCCCGGCTGCGGCTCGCCGTGCCCGGGGTGCACAACCAGCTCAACGCGCTGGCCGCCATCGCTGTGGGCCGTCAGGCCGGTCTCTCGCTGGCCACCAGCGTCGAGGCGATCTCGCACTTCCAGGGCACCTCCCGCCGCTTCGAGCTGCGCGGCGAGGTCTCCGGGGTGCGCGTCTATGACGACTACGCCCACCACCCCACTGAGGTTGCGGCGGTGCTCCAGGCTGCCCGTGCCTCGCTGGGCGGCGATCAGGGTCAGGTCCACGTGATCTTCCAGCCGCATCTGTTCAGCCGCACCGCGGCCTTCGCCGCGGACTTCGGCACCGCACTGACCGCCGCCGACACGGTGGCGGTCCTGGAGATCTACCCGGCCCGAGAGGAGCCCATCGAGGGCGTCACCGCCGCCCTGCTGGGACACCCGGTGCGGGGCACCGCCGAGGCCGTGGCAGAGGTGGCCTCTGCCGCCCGTCCTGGGGACCTGATCATGACCCTCGGGGCCGGTGACGTCACCGCCCTGGGTGCAGACATCCTCGACGCGCTCACGGCCCGCCGATGAGGCTGCGGCATCCCCGCCGCGCCAGCGACCGCGCAACAAACGGAGACACAGACCGCGCAACAGACGGCGGCACGCTTTCGGAAGCGGAGTCCGACCGGTCTGCGGAGGAGTCGCTGCTGGACTTTCCGGAGCCGGCCGCGGTCACGGGCAGACGTCGCCGTCGTCGTCGGATCCTCACCGCGCTGATCGCACTGGCGGTGCTGCTCGGCGTGGTGGCCACGCTCTATTTCTCCCCGCTGCTGGTGGTGCGCGCCATCGCGCTGCAGGACAACGATCTGCTCACCGATCAGCGCGCCCAGGAGCTGCTCGCTCCGCTGCACGGCACACCCCTGGCCCAGATCAGCCAGCGTGACGTGGAGGGGCTGCTCGAGGAGGAACGCGCGGTGGATGAGGTGATCGTCGCCGCCCGGCTGCCCGAGGGCCTGGATATCCTGGTGATCGAGCATCCCCCGGTGGCCGAGGTCCACGTGGAGGAGGAGATCCTCTTCTACAGCCAGGAGGGCGAGCTGATCAGGACCTTCGACGAGGACCAGCGCGAGGATGCGCAGGGCTACGCCACTCCGGTGATCTCTGCGGAGGCCGCACTGGAGAATGAATCGGTCTTCAAGACCATCGTCTCGGTCCTGGGCCAGCTGCCCGAGGGCGCCCGCGAGTCCTTGGACTCCGCCACGGCGGAGTCCAGAGACTCGGTGCAGCTCGAGCTGCAGGACGGGCGCACCGTGGTCTGGGGCAATGATGAGCGCGGAGACGAGAAGGCCGCGGTCCTGGAGGCGATCCTGGGCTCCCCGGCGGAGGAGTTCGATGGCGTCGAGGTGCTCGACATCTCGACTCCGAGCGCGCCGGTGACGCGGTAAGCCTCTGTGGCGCGTAGGCTTATGACCGAAAAGAACATCAGATAGGGGACGCCTCTTGAGGATCCTCTCAGGTTCAAGTAAAGCTTGAACCTTGCTGTTGGTTCGCAGGCAACAGAAGAATGTCTCAGGTATGGAGGCTCCCGTCCGCTGAAGAGCCGCTGCGACGTCACGGGCTGCCGCCCATGATCGAACCGATGTACCCGCGAATGACATCGGCACGATCAGGTGGCCCGAGACGGGTGAAGACAGTGAGGAGTCGCGCTGCGGCTTCGGAAGCGACGGGGGTCTCCGTGCATTTGAGACCAGAGACGAGCAAGGGACACACAACGTGGCATCACCGAACAACTACCTGGCCGTGATCAAGGTCGTCGGCATCGGTGGCGGCGGCGTCAACGCCGTCAACCGCATGATCGACGTCGGTCTCCGTGGCGTGGAATTCATCGCCATCAACACCGACGCCCAGGCGCTGCTGATGAGCGACGCCGACGTCAAGCTCGACGTCGGCCGTGAGCTGACCCGTGGACTGGGCGCCGGCGCCAACCCCGAGGTCGGCCGCCAGGCCGCCGAGGACCACTCCGAGGAGATCGAAGAGGTCATCCGCGGCGCGGACATGGTGTTCGTGACCGCAGGCGAAGGCGGCGGCACCGGAACCGGCGGCGCCCCCGTGGTCGCCCGGATCGCCCGATCGCTCGGCGCGCTGACCATCGGCGTGGTCACCCGCCCGTTCACCTTCGAAGGCCGCCGGCGCGCCGGCTCGGCCGAAGAGGGCATCGAACAGCTCCGCGACGAGGTCGACACGCTCATCGTGATCCCCAACGACCGGCTGCTCTCGATCTCGGACAAGAACGTCTCGGTCCTGGACGCCTTCCGCTCCGCGGACCAGGTGCTGCTCTCCGGCGTGCAGGGCATCACCGACCTGATCACCACACCGGGCCTGATCAACCTCGACTTCGCCGACGTGAAGTCGGTCATGCAGGGTGCCGGTTCGGCCCTGATGGGCATCGGTTCGGCCAACGGCGAGGACCGGGCGGTCAAGGCCGCCGAGCTGGCCATCGCCTCGCCGCTGCTGGAAGCCTCCATCGACGGCGCGCACGGCGTGCTCCTGTCCATCCAGGGTGGCTCGGATCTCGGACTCTTCGAGATCAACGAGGCCGCTCGGCTGGTCCAGGAGGTCGCCCACCCGGAGGCCAACATCATCTTCGGCGCCGTCATCGACGATGCCCTCGGTGATGAGGCACGGGTCACCGTGATCGCCGCCGGCTTCGACCAGGTCGACGCCACCTCCCGGCCCGCGCAGCCGCTGCAGAACCAGGCGCCCGCGCGCAGCGTCGGATCCGCATCCCCGGCCGCACGCACCGCTCCGCCGGTGCCAGGAACCGTGCCCGGCACGATTCCGATGGGCGCAGGCGCGGCACGCAACGCCGGATCCCAGGACACGGCGCCGCAGCAGCGGTTCGCTCCGTCGCGGCGCCGTCACGAGAATGACGAGCAGCAGGACATCCCGGACATCGTCGAGTCGGACTACACCGGAGGCCGCAACGACGACCTCGATGTGCCTGACTTCCTGAAGTGACCTCGGCCCCCACCAGCATGGGGGCCGGCACGGCCGGGTCCCCGTCACCGTTCTGGTGGCGGGGCCGGGCCGGGGACTGCATAGAGCTGGGCTTCACCTCCGTGGACGCCGGCAATCTGGCGGGCCATGCGGGCCCCCAGTCTCAGGTGCTCCAGGATCGTGGACGTCTCGAGGCCGCCATGGGCGTGCCGGAGGGATCCCTGCGCTTCCTGAACCAGGTTCACTCGGCCGAGGTGCTCGACGCCGAGAATGCCGCTCAGCACGACCCTGGGCAGTCCGCCGGGCAGGCCGGACTCGACTCGAGGGCGGTGCCCACCGGGGACGCCTGGGTCTGCGCCGATGGGTCGGTGTCGCTGGCCATCATGGTCGCCGACTGCCTGCCGGTGCTCTTCTACGGGCAGCGCGCCGCCGAGGACCCCCAGCATCGGGTCCCGGTGACTGCGGCCGCCCACGCCGGGCGCCCAGGGCTGCTGGCGGGGATCCTGGAGAACACCGTGGCCGCGATGCAGGACCGCGGAGCCGCACGGATCACCGCCTGGATCGGTCCCGGCGCCTGCGGGTCCTGCTACGAGATTCCGGACCAGATGGTCGCCGAGATCTCGCCGGGCCGGCCCGCCATCGCCTCGACCACGAGCTGGGGCACCAGCGCGCTGAACCTGCGCGCCGAGGCCCAGGCCGTGCTCGCCCAGCGGGGAGTCACCGTCGAGGAGCTCGCTGGCTGCACCATCGAGGACGACTCATTGTTCTCCCACCGCCGAGACCCTGATCGAGGACGCTTCGCCGGGGTGATCTGGATGCCTCAGAGTGCCTCCGCAGCGGCGCCCCCGGCCGAGCTCCCGACCGCGCCTGCGGCTCGATAGGCTGTCCCTGTGCAGACCAGCCCAGAATCAGCCAGTCCAGAACCAGCCGGCTCAGAACCAGCCGGCCCAGAATCAGCCGGCCCAGAGCCAGCCGCCCGGGACTCGCGCAGCCAGGAGCTCGCCGCGAACCTCGCCGCGGTCCACGCCCGGATCGACCGGGCCATGGCCGCCGTCGGACGCCAGGACCGACCTGAGCTGATCGTGGTCACCAAATTCTTTCCCGCCGCCGACGTGCTCAGGCTGTATCGGCTCGGCGTGCGTGACGTGGGGGAGAACCGGGACCAGGAGGCTGCCGCCAAGGCTGCGGAGGTCGAGCAGCTGCTTCGTGGCGAGGCCGGCGCATCCACCGCCGGGGGCTCCACCGCCGGGAACTCTGTCGCAGGGGACTCTGTGGCGGCCACAGGCCAGGCCTCGGCTCCTGCCCAGGACGGGCTGCACTGGCACTTCATCGGCCAGCTGCAGTCCAATAAGGCCCGCTCCGTCATCGACTACGCCGATCACCTGCACTCCGTGGACCGGGCGTCCCTGCTCAAGGCGCTGGCCAAGTCCGCGCCGGCCAGGGACGGGCTGCCGCTGACCTGTCTGATCCAGGTGGATCTGCGTGACCCGGTGCCCACCGACGGCAGGGGAGGGGCCGACCCTGCGCAGATCCCCGAGCTGGCGCAGCGCATCGCGGAGGCCCCCGGGCTCCAGCTCGGCGGCCTCATGGCTGTGGCTCCGCTCCAGGAGCCCCCCGCCCCGGCCTTCCGCCGACTCGCGGAACTCTCCGCGCAGCTGCGTCTCGCCCACCCCCAGGCCCGGATGATCTCCGCCGGAATGAGCGGTGACCTGGAGGAAGCCGTGGCCCACGGTGCGACACACCTGCGAGTCGGTCGAGATGTCCTGGGTGAGCGTCCGCTTCAGCGATAGTCTCGAGACAGCGCAGTGACAATTCAAACTTCCCCAGGAGAACCCTCATGGCCGGTGCCTTCAAGAAGACCATGATCTACCTCGGCCTCGCCGACGGAGACGACTACAGCGAGGACAGCTTCTCCAAGGAGCCCTCCGCCACGACCCGCAACACCCAGGGCTCGATCTCCGAGCCCAGCTCGGTGAGCCGCAGCTCCTCGATGACCGGTTCGGTCCGCGAGACTCCGGCGCCGACCAGCGCCACCTCCTCCGCTCGCAGCAGCGAGGTCGTCTCCCTCGGGATCGATCACGCCGAGGACTCCTCACACACAGGCCAGTACAACAGCTCCAACTTGGCAGTGGCCCCGGACTATCGTGCTCCGGTCACCCCGATCAAGCGAGCTCCCTCATCCCGGGATGAAAGTTCACCGATGCGAAAAATCACCACCGTGCACCCGCGCTCCTACAACGACGCAAAGGTCATCGGCGAGTCCTTCCGAGACAACATCCCGGTGATCATGAACGTCACCGACATGGGCGAGGCTGAGGCCAAGCGACTGGTGGACTTCTCCGCCGGGCTGGTCTTCGGCATGGGCGGTTCCATCGAGCGGGTCACCAACAAGGTGTTCCTGCTGACCCCGAAGAACATCGAGGTGCTGGCTGAAGAGCGCGCCGCGGCGGAGACCCCGTCCTCGGCCCAGTTCTTCAACCAGAGCTGAACCAAGTACGCTTTGCAGCTGTGGATCTCTTAACCGCACCCCTGTACCTGCTGCTGACCGTCTACCAGTTCGCCCTGGTGGTCCGCATCGTCTTCGACCTGACCCAGCAGTACGCCCGGAGCTGGCGTCCCAAGGGCCTGCCGCTCATGATCGCCGTCGGGGTCTACACCATCACCGACCCGCCGATCCGGTGGATCCAACGCAAGGTCCCGCCGCTGAACCTGGGCGGCGTGTCCCTGGACATGGGCTTCCTGCTGGTGTTCCTGGTCGTGGTGATCGCCAAGATGGTCCTGCGCGGATTCGCCTGACCCATGGTGCCCGAGGGCCCAGCACTGCGCCGCTGGGGGGACCCTCGTCTGCCCTCTGGCTGCGTAAAACCAGCACTTGAAGGTTGAAGTCGAGGGCAGCGAATCGCCACGGGTATCCTGGACGTTGATCCGAAGATTAGCTTCTGAGCTTTCCCAGCCACTCGATGAGGTGACACCGCATGGCCCTGACCCCCGATGATCTCCTGAACAAGGAATTCCCCGAGACCAAGTTCCGTCCCGGTTACGACAAGGACGAGGTCGATGACTTCCTTGACGAGGTGGTCGTCGAATGGCGGCGCCTGGCCCAGGAGAACGAGGACCTGACCGCCAAGGTCGCGGCCCTCGAGGAGCAGCTTGAGGAGAACCCCGCGAACCTGGAGCCCGATGAGCTCAAGGATGCGGGCCTCTCCGGGTACGCCGGGACCACCTCGACGATGACCGGCTCGCTGGCCCCGACCTCGGAGGACCACGAGCTCGGCTCCGACGCCTCGGTCACCGCCCATCCCGAGTACGCGTTGGGCACCCGTCCTGCCCAGGAGCGTCCCGCCGCCGAAGGCGCTGCTGCAAGCGACCAGGCCACCTCGGCCACCGGTGTGCTCGCGATGGCGCAGAAGCTGCATGACCAGTACGTCTCCGAGGGTGAGCAGACTCGCGCGGCCTACATCGCCGAGGGCGAGGCCAAGCGCACCGAGTACATCGCCGAGGGCGAGCAGACCCGGGACGCCTACATCTCTGAGGGTGAAGGCACCCGCAACGCCTACGTCCTGGAGGGGGAGACCCGCCGCGACGAGCTGGTCAGCACCGCAGAGGCCACCCACGCCCAGCTCTTGGCCGAGGCCGAGCGTCGCCGCAACGAGATCGTCACCGAGGCCGAGACCCGGTCCGAGAACATGATCGAAGAGGCGGAGCTGACCTCCACCCGCACGCTGAACGCGCTGGAGCACAAGAAGGCCGACCTGGAGTCCAAGGTCGGCGAGCTGACCAGCTTCGAGCGGGACTACCGGGCCCGGCTCCGGGACTACATCGAAGGTCAGCTCGGCGAGCTCAACAGCCGCGGCTCGATCGAGAAGGAAGCCACCGTCAGCTGATCCCGCTGGCCGACGCCGAGGCGTCGGGATGACACCTGGCCTGTAGAATCCAACGGTGTCGAAACAGCTTCCAGCAGACCCTCAGCGGTCCATGCGAACCCCGTCCCGCCGAACTGCGCTCATCGTGGCAGCGGCCCTGGCGGTGTTCGCCTGGGCCGCTGATCAGTTGACGAAGATCTGGGTCGAATCCACCATGACCCTGGGGGAGCAGACCGAGGTGCTTCCGCCGGTGCTCTACTGGCGATACCACCTGAACCCCGGCGCCGCGTTCTCGATGGGCACGGACTACACCTGGGTCTTCACCCTGATCATGATCGGGGTGCTCGGCTATGTGGCGTTCAAGAGCCGTGAGCTCGGGGGCTCCTGGCTCTGGACCCTGGGACTGGGCGGCCTCGCCGGCGGTGTCGCCGGGAACCTCACCGACAGGATCTTCCGTGCCCCGTCGCTGACCGAGGAGGGCTTCAACAGCTTCGGACAGGGCCACGTGGTGGACTTCATCGCCGTGCCGAACTTCGCGATCTTCAACATCGCGGACTCCTTCATCGTGTGCTCGATCATCGCCATCTGCACCATGATGATCTTCGGACTCAACCTCGACGGCACCCGGGAGCACGACGCCGAGCAGCCTGACGCCGAGCAGCCCGGCAACGAGAAGCCCGACGCCGAGCAGCCCGCCCCGAAGCGATCTGCCACCTCCACCACCGACGCTGCGGAGACCGAAGTATGAGCCCTCATCAGATCGCGGTGCCCACCGAGCTCGACGGCGGACGGGCCGACGCCGTGCTGGCCACCCTCTTCGAGGTCTCCCGCGTGGAGAGCGTCCAGTGGCTCAAGGACGGGCTGGTCACCTGGGCGCAGGACCGCACCCAGGGCCGCTCCGCCGGGCGGAAGGTGAAGAAGTCTGACCGGCTTGCCGCCGGGACCGAGCTCGCCGTCGTCGTGCCCGAGAAGCTGGACCCCCTTGAGGTGAGGATCGAAGCCGTGGAAGACCTGACCCTGCTGCACCAGGACACCGAGATCGTGGTGGTGGACAAGCCGGTGGGCGTCGCCGCGCATCCCTCTCCCGGCTGGACCGGACCCACCGTGATCGGGGGACTGCTTGCGGCCGGGGTGGAGATCTCCACCTCCGGGGCCCAGGAGCGCCGCGGGATCGTGCACCGCCTCGACGTGGGCACCTCCGGAGTGATGGTGGTGGCCAAGACAGAACATGCCTACTCGGTGCTCAAGGACGCGTTCCGGGAGCGCACCACGCATAAGAGCTATCACGCCCTGATCCAGGGGCTGCCCGATCCGGTGGACGGCACCATCGACGCCCCGATCGGCCGGCACCCCGGACATGACTGGCGCTTCGCGGTGCTCGACGGCGGCCGCGACTCACGCACCCACTACCGGCTGAAGCAGGCCTATGGGCGGGCCAGTCTGATGGACGTCACGCTGGAGACCGGACGGACCCACCAGATCCGAGTCCACTTCTCCGCACTGGGTCACCCCTGCGCCGGAGATCTCACCTATGGCGCCGATCCACAGCTGGCCGCCGACCTCGGCCTCACCCGGCAATGGCTGCACGCGGTGGAGCTGGGCTTCCACCATCCCGGCAGCGGTGACTGGGTGAGCTACCGCACCGACTACCCCGCGGACCTGGCCCAGGCCCTCGAGATCCTGGAGAACGGCTGAGCATGGCAACCACCGGTGATTTCGTCCACCTGCACAACCACACCGAGTACTCGATGCTCGACGGCGCCGCGAAGATCGGTGAGCTCTTCGAGCAGACCCAGAAGCTGGGCATGCCCGCCGTGGCCACCACCGACCACGGGTTCCTCTTCGGCGCCTACGAGTTCTGGAAGACCGCCCAGAACTACGACGTGAAGCCGATCATCGGGCTCGAGGCCTACCTCTCGCCCGGCACGCACCGCTCCGACCGCACCCGGGTGAAGTGGGGCGACGGGGTCATCGGCGAGAAGGACGTCTCCGGCGGCGGTGCCTACACGCATATGACCATGTGGGCGGAGAACACCACCGGGATGCACAACCTGTTCCGGATGGGCTCGCTGGCCTCCCTGGAGGGCTACTTCTACAAGCCGCGCATGGACCGGGAGCTGCTGCAGACCTACGGCAAGGGCATCATCGCCACCACCGGCTGCCCCTCCGGCGAGATCCAGACCCGGCTGCACCTGGGACAGTACGAGGAGGCGAAGAAGGCGGCAGGGGAGTACCAGGACCTCTTCGGGAAGGAGAACTTCTACTGCGAGCTGATGGACCACGGCCTCGACATCGAGCGCAAGGTGAAGCAGGACCTGATCAAGCTCGCCCGCGAGCTGAACATGCCGATGGTCGCCACCAATGACCTGCACTACACCCACCAGCACGACCACAAGGCCCACGGGGCGCTGCTGTGCGTGCAGTCCAACTCCACCCTCGATGACCCCAACCGGTTCAAGTTCGGCTCCGAGGAGTTCTACCTCAAGTCCGCCGCGGAGATGCGCGACCTGTTCCGCGACTTCCCCGACGCCTGCGACAACACCCTGGCCATCGCCGAGCGCTGCCAGGTCGAGTTCAACGAGTCCGCCTCCTATATGCCCCGGTTCCCGGTGCCCGAGGGCGAGTCCGAGGAGTCCTGGTTCATCCAGGAGGTCGAGAAGGGGCTGCACTACCGGTTCCCCAACGGCATCCCGGACGAGGTCCGCAAGCAGGCTGAGTACGAGATCGGCGTCATCACCCAGATGGGCTTCCCGGGGTACTTCCTGGTCGTGGCGGACTTCATCACCTGGGCCAAGGAACAGGGGATCCGAGTGGGCCCGGGCCGCGGCTCCGGCCCCGGCTCGATGGTCGCGTTCGCGATGCGCATCACCGACCTCAACCCGCTCCAGCACGGGCTGATCTTCGAGCGCTTCCTGAACCCCGACCGCGTCTCCATGCCCGACTTCGACGTCGACTTCGATGATCGGCGACGCTCCGAGGTCATCCAGTACGTGGTCAACAAGTACGGCGACGAGCGGGTGGCCATGATCGTCACCTACGGCACGATCAAGTCCAAGCAGGCGCTGAAGGACTCCGCCCGCGTCATGGGCGAGCCGTTCGCCACCGGTGACCAGCTGAGCAAGAAGATGCCCCCCGACGCCATGGGCAAGCCGATGCCGCTGGGTGACATCTATGACCCCAAATCGGCCCGGTACTCCGAGGCCGCCGAGATGCGCGAATATGTCGACGCGGACCCGCGGATGACCGAGATCTTCAACCTGGCTTCCGGCCTGGAGGGGCTCAAGCGGCAGTGGGGCGTGCACGCGGCGGGCGTGATCATGTCCAGCGACCCGCTGATCGACATCATCCCGATCATGAAGCGCGAGCAGGATGGCGCGATCATCACGCAGTTCGACTACCCGATCTGCGAGAACCTCGGCCTGATCAAGATGGACTTCCTGGGTCTGCGCAACCTCACGATCATCTCCGACTGCCTGGAGAACATCGCGCTGAACAAGGGCATCGAGATCGACCTGGAGAACCTCGAGCTCACCGACCGGGCGGCCTATGACCTTCTGGCCCGTGGAGACACCCTGGGCGTCTTCCAGCTCGACGGCGGCGGCATGCGCTCGCTGCTGCGGCTGATGCGTCCGGACAACTTCGAAGACATCTCCGCCGCCCTGGCGCTCTACCGGCCCGGTCCGATGGGGGCGAACTCGCACACCAACTATGCGCTGCGCAAGAACGGGCATCAGGAGGTCAGCCCGATCCACCCGGAGCTCGAGGAGCCGCTGCTCGAGATCCTGGGCACCACCCACGGGCTGATCGTCTACCAGGAGCAGGTCATGGCCATCGCGCAGAAGGTCGCCGGCTACTCCCTGGGCCAGGCCGACATCCTGCGCCGCGCCATGGGCAAGAAGAAGAAGTCGGAACTGGACAAGCAGTACGTGAACTTCTCCGGTGGCATGGAGGCTCACGGCTACTCCGCCGCGGCGATCAAGGCGCTGTGGGATGTCCTGCTGCCGTTCTCCGACTACGCCTTCAACAAGGCGCATACCGCCGCCTACGGGCTGATCGCGTATTGGACCGCCTACCTCAAGGCGAACTATCAGGCCGAATACCTGGCCGCCCTGCTCACCTCGGTGGGGGAGAACCGGGACAAGCTCGCGCTCTACCTCTCCGAGTGCCGCCGCATGGGGGTCACGGTGACCTCCCCGAGCATCAACGAGTCCGCGCTGACCTTCACCCCGGTCGGAGACGAGACGATCCGCTTCGGCATGGGCGCGGTGCGCAACGTGGGCTCCAACGTGGTCGCCGGCATGGTCTCGGCTCGAGAGGAGAAGGGCCGCTATGAGACCTTCGCGGACTTCCTCAAGAAGGTCCCGATGCAGGTCTGCAATAAGCGCACCATCGAATCGCTGATCAAGGCCGGCGGGTTCGACGAGCTCGGGCACACCCGGCGGGCGCTGGTGACGATCCATGAGCAGGCCATCGACCAGGCGATCTCGGAGAAGAAGGGCTCTCAGGCCTACGAGACCGACCTCTTCGGCAGCGCCGACATGGAGCTCGGGGACTCGCTCTCGGTCAGCGTCCCGGACCTGCCGGAGTGGGAGAAGATGGACAAGCTCTCCTTCGAGCGCGAGATGCTCGGCCTCTACGTCTCCGACCACCCGCTCCAAGGTCTGGAGCGGGTCCTGGCCCACCACGCGGATCGCTCGATCTCCTCGGTGATGGGCGAGGACGGCCCGGCCGACGGCGCCGGGATCACCATCGCCGGGATGATCACCTCGCTGCAGCGCCGAGTCGCGAAGTCCTCCGGGAACCCCTACGCGCGGGCCGAGATCGAAGATATGGCCGGCACCATCGAGGTGATGTTCTTCGGCAAGACCTATCAGGCGGTCTCGATGATCCTGGCCGAGGACCTGGTGGTCTCGGTGAAGGGCCAGATCGATCGGCGCGAGGACGGCAGCGTCACGCTCAAGGCCATGGACGTGACCGTCCCGGAGATCAACGAGGACGGCAACGCCGGACCCGTGGTGGTCTCGGTCTCCGCCCAGCGGGCCTCGGAACACCTGGTGCTGGAGCTGGGACGGGCCCTGCGGGCGCATCGGGGGAACTCCGACGTGCATGTGCGGCTGCTCTCCGGGGACAAGATCGAGCTCCTGCGGCTGGGCCACGAGTACCAGGTCAGCCCCTCGCCGGCGCTCTTCGGGGATCTCAAGGTGTTGCTCGGTCCCGGCTGCCTGGAGCTCTGAGCCGCGAGTTGCACCTGCTCCACACCCCACACCGAAGGCCCGGGAGTCACAACATCTTGTGGTTCGAGATTTGAAGCACACTATATGTGGTGGGTAGACTTGGAGTATGTACTGCCCCTATTGCCGCCATGACTCCTCGCGGGTCGTCGACTCCCGCATGCTCGACGACGGCTCCGGGATTCGCCGACGTCGGCAGTGTCCACAGTGCTCCAAGCGGTTCACCACGATGGAGACCACGAGTCTGAACGTGATCAAACGCTCCGGCGCCGCTGAGCCCTTCGACCGGTCCAAGGTGATCAACGGGGTCCGCAAGGCCTGTCAGGGAAGGCCGGTCTCCAACGACGACCTCGCCGTTCTGGCCCAGGAGGTGGAGGAGAACATCCGCGCAGCCGGCAATGCCGAGGTCGACGCCAACGACGTCGGGCTTGCCATCCTCGGGCCGCTGCGTCGCCTGGATGTGGTCGCCTATATGCGCTTCGCCTCGGTGTATCGCGGGTTCGACTCGCTGCAGGACTTCGAGAACGCGATCGCGGAGC
Source organism: Nesterenkonia aurantiaca (assembly GCF_004364585.1). Taxonomy (GTDB): domain Bacteria; phylum Actinomycetota; class Actinomycetes; order Actinomycetales; family Micrococcaceae; genus Nesterenkonia; species Nesterenkonia aurantiaca. The sequence goes on from NZ_SOAN01000005.1 coordinate 140,289, forward strand.
TGCGCCGGGAGGAGCTCCACGGACCTTCAAGTTCAGGTGCAACCGTGGTGCAGCCCAGATTCGGATTCCGCTAGACTCATGGCTGTACCGGTGGTGCTCTCTTCTGGGGAAGGTTGAGAGCGCCACCGGTCTTTTCGTCTGTAGGGCTGGTTCTGCCCGCGCCGGTCCTGCGTCGTGCCGGGGCCGTTCCGCGCTGGTTCTGCCCGCGTCGGCTCAGCCCCGGCCGTGCGGTGCAAGACGCACGGCCGAGACGGACGGGCTCCCCTCAGGGGGGAGCTCAGGCAACGACCCCCGGACGCACTGATGGTCCGGAGAGAACCCCCTGAACTTTCTCTCCGGACCACCTGCGCCTCCGAGGAGGCACTCCCATTACACGCTCCCTGCGAGACCGCACCGCGCAGATGTCCCAAAACCACGTAGTCTGACCTGAGAAACCCAGTAGAACATACGGGCCGGGAGAGTTCCGAGAATCTGGTCCATCAGCTAAGGAGCTCACGGTGCACCCCAGTGATCCTTTCGTGGGAAGACGCGAGGAGATCGAGCTGATCCGCCGGGCGGCTGATCGCGCGCAGATGGGCAAGGCGCAGTTCGTGGTCATCGAGGGCTTCACCGGTTCCGGGAAGACCCGCCTGGTGCACCAGGCGATGGAGCCCTACTCGGAGTGGAACGAACGCACGATCCTGTTGGATGAATCGTTCAGCCGCCGCGCGAGGTCCGGGATCCGGCACCTCCTGGGCACGGGGTTCACCGGGCCCACCGAGCTGGAGGACCTCCTGTCCAGCGGCTTCGACGCCGCGCAGAACTTGCAGCGGCCCTACCTGATGAGCGTGAAGAATCTTCACCTGGTCGACGAGGTCTCCGCCGAGGCGCTCTGGCACGGGCTGAGCATCTTACAGAACGGCCCGGTGCTGGTGGTGCTGAGCACCCAGGGTTCGGTGCGACCCGAGGTGCAGAGGCTGATCCGGCTCGCGCAGGCCAGCCCGCGCGGGACCTACATCGGCCTGCAGCCGCTGCCGCTGCGAGAGGTCGGTGAGCTGCTCGAGGCCTACGCCGAGCTGCCGATCGCCACCTCCGTGGCGGCCCAGGTGCTGCGTGAGACCGACGGCTACCCAGGCCTGGTGGAACAGGTGGGGCGCTGGCTCCGGCGGGTCCCCGCCGGCACCCGCAGCATCGATCAGGCGCTGGCCGCCACCGTGCGGTCCTCGGACTACAGCGGGATGCACCGAGACGTGATGACCCAGATGAGCGGGCTCAACGAGCACGACCGCCGCGCCGTCGCGCTGCTGGCCGCAGCCGATACCGCGCTGAGCCGTCCCCAGCTCGAATCAGCGCTTGGGGCCGCCGTGGACCCTGCCGCACTGCTGGGCACTGCGCTGCTCAGCTGGGAGGAGCTCACGGGCCGCTACGCGGTGCCGCGCCGTTCGCTGAGCCGAGCCGTACTCAGCGGCACCACGGAGGTCGAGCAGGCCCAGCTGCTGCTGACGCTGGCGGGAGTGCTGGAGGGGGAGGAGTCGGTGCGCCATCTGGCCGAGGCTCTGCGACGGGACCCGTCGCTGGGGGGCCGGGAGGAGGTGATCGCGGCGCTGCACGGCTACGCACGTCAGGCCGCCAGGCGTCAGGACTTCCATGAGGCCTTCGACCACGTCATGGCCGCCGTCTCGATGGCCCTCGAGGACGTGGAGTCTCTGGGCCTGCTCGCCGGACTGGCCGTGCGGACCAACCGGGTCTCCGCCCTGCTGGCGCTGGAACCCGCGATGCGCGCAATGCCCGAGTCGACCGGCCGCTCCGGGATCCTGGCGCTGATCATGTTGGAACATTCGGATGTCGACGCCGCGCTTCAGGAGCTGGAATCGGTCACCGCGTCTCCGGACCGGGGACTGCCCGTCTACGCCGAGGCCGTCATCGAGGTCAATGCCCGGCTCTATGCGGTCTCGCGCCGCCGCCGGGTCGCTGCGCTGGCGACACGGGTCTCCGCGACGCTCGGCGAGATCCTGAGCCGAGCGGATGGCCTGGAACTGGTCGGGGACGTCTGGGACCTCGGTCAGCTGCAGGGCCTGGAGGCGCTGAACCAGCTCTGGGTGGAGCTCTCGGCGGAGGACCCCGGAGATGCCGTCGCCATGATCGACCACGTCTCGGCGGCGTTGGGGCAGCTGCGCGGCCGAGCCGGCGTCGAGCGGTTCGAAGGGGCGATGCACGCGGTGCGCGGCGGTCTGCACCGGCAGGTCGGACAGATGGACCGCGCGTATCGGGACCTCAGCGTCGCCGCCGCGCAGGACGGCACCAGCAGCTACGTGATGTATGCCCGATCCCAGCTGGCGCTGCTGCTATTCAGCTCGGCGTACTGGGAGGAGGCGCAGCAGATGGCCGACCGCGCCGCCGGGGAGGGCCTGGCGCGCGGCGAGAATGCCGTCTCCCATGTGGCCTGCGCCGTCTCGGCCGTGGTCCCCGCCGCGCGCGGGGAGATTCAGAAGGTCCGTCAGCGGCTGAACGTGCTGCACGAGAGCCACTTCGCGAAGGGGCCGCTGGCCACCGGCACCATCGACTGGGTGGAGGCCTCCCTGGCGGCCTCGCAGGGCGACTTCCGCGGAGTGGCACGGAACCTGTTGAGCATGCGCAACGACGGCACCGCATGGTGGGCGATGGAGCCCCAGGCGGTGAGCATGCTCGCCCGGGCACTGCACGCGAGCGGGTGGTCCGCGATGCTGCCCGCCCTGCTGCGCAGCGCCGAGGGTGAGTCCGGCGTCGCGGACTTTCAGCACCATCTGACCACCCCGTTCCTGCGGGCCTTTGTACGCTGGGGCGCCGGCGCCCCGGTGGAGGCGATGAACAGCTTCTTGGAGGTTCTGCGCGGCTATGACGCTGCGGAGGCCATCCGACCCACGCAGCCTCCGGGGGAGGGCGGCGGTTTCAGGATCTTCCGGGCCATGCTCAGCATCGACATCGCGACCCTGGTCACGGCCTACCCGCAGGAGCTGACCCGGCATCGGGCCACGGCCCTTGAACTGGCCGTGTGGGCGGCCTCGGTGCTGCAGTCCTGCGGCGCGGACGCGCAGCTGGAACGGGTCAATCAGCTGATGGAGGCGCTGCGCCCGCGGCTCCTCGACAAGCCGCCGCGCAGCTTCGGCGCTCCCGCAGCCGGTGGCCCAGGAACAGCCGCGGTCGCCTTCGGGCCCGCCGGGTCTGAGGAGCCACCGGCGAAAGATCCTGCCGGCGCCAGGTCCGACATCGCAGGGTCAGCGGCGCCCGCGACGTGGCCTGCCACGGCCGCCTCGGGCGGGGGAGCGACCGGCGCAACACCCCCGGTCAGGCCACGGCGCGCCGAGGCTCGGCGAGTCGCCCGGGCCCCCACAGATCCGGTGGCGCCCTCGGAGCCGGCGCTGAGCCTGCGCGCCGAACAGGCGCTGCGCGGTCTCTCCCGACGCGAGCGGCAGGTCTCGCTGTTGGTCTCTGAAGGCATGACGAACCGTGAGATCGCGGGGCAGCTGGTGCTCTCGGTGCGCACGGTCGAATACCACGTCGCCAATGCGATGACGAAGCTGGAGATCCACTCACGGCGCGATCTCCGAGGAATCATCGGCCGCTGAGCTCGTGGGCCGTGACCGGCCGGGTCAGCTGGCGAGTCGGCGCAGCTGCGCGATCGCGGCGGCGGCATCCTCGGCGGAGTAGACCGCTGAACCGGCGACGAAGGTGTCCGCACCCGCCTCCGCGGCCCGCTGGATCGTCTCGGTGCTGATGCCGCCGTCGACCTGCAGCGCCACGGTCCCACCCAGGTCATCCACGGCCTGGCGGGCGCGCCGGATCTTCGGCAGGATCAGGTCCAGGAAGCTCTGGCCGCCGAAACCGGGCTCCACAGTCATCAGCAGCAGCATGTCGAGCTCCCCGAGCATGTCCAGATACGGTTCGATCCCGGTGGCCGGCTTCAGTGCCATCGCCGAACGGGTGCCTTGGGAGCGCAGCTCGCGAGCGAGCCGGATCGGTGCCTGCGCCGCCTCGGCGTGGAAGGTCACCGACTCGCAGCCGAGCTCGGCGTACTGCGGCGCCCAGGTGTCGGGGTCCTCGATCATCAGGTGGATGTCCATGGGCAGCCCGGTAGCGGCGCGCAGCGATTTCACCACCGGCAGACCGATGGTCAGGTTCGGCACGAAATGGTTGTCCATGACATCCACGTGGACCGCATCGGCGGAGTCGATCCGGGACAGTTCGCTGGCAAGGTTCGCGAAGTCGGCGTTGAGGATGCTGGGGTGGATGCGCGGGCTGATCACAGGCCGATCCTACCCGCGGGGTGTTCCGCGACGGCGTCGGACTCGGCCGAGGCTGACTCATGCTTCGCGCCCACCGGGCGCTGGAGCAGGGCGAAGAACATCGCATCGGTGCCGTGGACATGCGGCCAGAGCTGTACGCAGCGCGCGGCGGTCTCGCTGCCGGCACTTCCCGACGCCTCGCGCAGCAGCTCCACGCCCGCGTCCCGGGCGGCGGCGCGCATCGGTTCGTGGGCGTCACGCAGTTCCAGCTCTGGGTGGCGGCGCAGCAGGTCATCGACCTGGATCACGGTCTCGGCCATGTGTGGGGAGCAGGTGACATAGGCCAGCAGCCCTCCTGGGGCCAGCGCCCCGACGGCGGCGTCGAGAAGCTCCTGCTGGAGTGCGGTGAGACCGGAGAGGTCTCCGGGGGTGCGCCGCCAACGGGCCTCGGGCCGGCGCCGCAGCGCGCCGAGACCGGTGCATGGGGCGTCGACCAGGATCCGCTGGAAGCCGGTGCCGGCCGGCTCCTCGGCGATGGTGCGGCCATCGCCGGTGCGCACGGTCCAGGCCTGGTGCTCCACCGCGTCCAACGCCTGGGTCACCAGCTTGGCACGGTGCGCGGCAGGCTCGTTGGCGAGCACCGTGGCACCGCGCTGGGCGGCCAGCGCGGCCAGCAGCGCGGCTTTGCCGCCCGGGCCCGCACACAGGTCGAGCCAGCGCTCTGCGGCCTCACCCTGATCGGGGAGCTCCGCGGCGGCCAGGGCCCGGGTGACCCACTGGGAGCCGATGTCCTGGACCCGCAGCTGACCCTCGCGGATGCCGGGCAGTCGGGCGATGTCGCCGCCGCGGAAGATCGCCGCCCCGGCCAGCGCGCTGGAGGCCACGGCGCCGGCCTCCTGGGCGCTGCGCAGTCGGGCACCCTCGACCGGGCTGGTCCCGGGAAGCTCCACCAGATGGACCTCGGGGGCGGCATTGTCGGCGCGCAGCAGCGCCTCCAGCTCGTCGCCGCGGCCATGCAGGCGCAGCGACTGGCGCAGCGCGCGCACCACCCAGGCCGGGTGGGCATGGGTCAGCGCGAGCGCGTCGTCCGCGCTGAGCTTCCGATCGTGGGCGAGCTGCTCGGTCCACTCCGCCAGGGTCTTGGCGCTGACCTTGCGCAGCACGGCATTGACCAGTCCGCTGGGCCCGGCCCCGATCTCGGCGCGCACCAGGGCCACGGTCTCGTCCACCGCGGCGTGGGTCTCCACCCGCATGTTCAGCAGCTGGTGTGCTCCCAGGCGCAGCGCGTCGAGGACCGGTGCGTCGAGCTCGCTCAGCGGACGGTCCACGCAGGCGGAGAGGATGGCGTCATAGGTGCCGGTGCCGCGCAGGGTGCCATATGTGAGCTCGGTGGCGAAGCCGGCGTCGCGCTTGTCCAGCCGTTTCCGGCTGATCTCGGCAGGCAGGGTCAGGTTGGCGTAGGCGTCGTCGCGGCTGACTGCGCGCAGCACGGTGAACGCGGTGAGCCGTGCCGGGTCGGCGCGACGTTTGCGCTGCGCCGGAGCTGCGGCGCTGAAGCCGCGCGTCGGCGCAGTTCTGCCCGACTTCCCCTGACCCGTCTGGCCCGGGCCCGCGGCGCCCTTTCCGCCCCGGTTGCGTTCCCGGCCCTTCTCGTTGCGGCGACTGGGCGGCTGGCTGGCGTCTCGGGCGCTGGGGCTCATCGGGTGCGCTCTTCCATGGGGGTCGGGGGAGTGCTCGGGGTGCTGGGGGCCTGCCCGGTCGCGGCGGCGGGCGCGGTGGCGGGCGCGGTGGCGGGCGCGGTGGCCTCGGTCGGTTCGGGATGGGCCTCGTCGGGATGGGTCCCGTCGGGAAGAACCTGCTCAGGTCGTTCCTGTTCCGGGCCGCCCAGGAGCACCGTCTCCTGCAGGCCGCGGTACCAGTCGGCGGCGTTGAGCATCTGTTTGCCGGACGGCTGCACGCTGGTGAGCACCACATCGGCACCGTCGCCGGCGCGGAACCCGATCAGCGTCCCGGCACCGGGATGCTCGGGGTCGAGCTGGCACACCTGCCCGACCTCGACGCGCGTCTCGGGGACGGCTGGATCGGTGGCCTGAAGCTGGTCCGGGGCCGCACCGGCCGACGGCTCGGGACGGTAGAGCCGCGCGACGCCGAGCTTGATCCGCTGGTCCCCGCTCAGCGTCCAGGCGCCGGGCTCCGGGATGGTCGCGTTGATCCGGTGGACCAGTTCCGCGGCCGGACGGCGGGGATCGATGAAGGCGTCCTCGGAGGTGAGCTTGGGCGCGTAGCTGGGGTCCCCGACCTGCTCCTGCGGGGTGGAGCGACCGGCGAGCAGGTCCGGCAGCAGCACCATGAGCAGGGATGCACCCAGCGCTGTGAGCTCCTCCAGGACCGTGCCGGCTGAGCTGGCCTCGGCGATCTGGTGGCTGCAGGTGCCGTGGATCGGTCCGGTGTCCATCCCGCGCTCGAGCTGGAACACCGTGGCGGCGGTCTCGGTCTGTCCGGCGAGCATCGTGTGCGGCACCGGTGCGGCGCCGCGGTGCAGCGGCAGCCGCGAGTAGTGCAGGTTCACCCAGCCGCGGGCGGGGGCTTCAAGTGCGGGCGTCGGCAGAAGTGCGCCGTAGGCGACGACGACGCCGAGTGTGGCTTCCAGAGCGGTGAGCTCGGCGGTGACCTCGGCGTCGACCCGGTCGGCCTTGATCACCGGGATGCCGGCCTCCTCGGCGACCTGCGCCACCGGGGAGGGGGTCAGCTTGCGCCGTCGTCCCACCGGTGCGTCGGGCCGGGTGAGCACTGCGGCCACTTCGGCTCCGGAGCGCAGCAGCGTCCGCAGTGCGGTGGCGGCGATCTCCGGGGTGCCGGCGAAGATGATCCGTCCCGGGCCCGGACTGGTGCCGCGGGTCTCGGCGCGCGCCGCGGCCAGTGTGTCTTCGGTGAACTGCTGCATGGTCTGGGTCGGCCTTTCAGGAGGCGAAGAAGCTGCTGTGGCTGGTCTTGCGGGAGCCAAGGGTCTGATCGATGGCCTGGCCGTAGTCTCGGGAGCGCAGCGCGCGTGCCGCCGCGACCTTGTCCTCGCCGGTGAGGCGGTCCACGAAGAGCCGGCCGTCGAGATGGTCCACCTCATGCTGGAAGCACGCCGCCAACAGACCGGTGGCCTGAAGCTGGAGCGGCGCACCATCGGCTCCGATGCCCGTAAGCAGCACCTCTTGGGAGCGCAGCACCGGGGCGTAGATCTCCGCCACCGAGAGGCATCCCTCGCGGAGCAGGTTCTCACCCTCTGCCGCACCGCTTTCAGGCTCGCGCGCGGTGAGGGCGCGCTCGCCGCGCAGGGTCAGCTCGGGGTTGATCACGGCACCCCGATCTCCCGCCACATCAAAGGTGAAGATTCTGCGGCTCACCCCGATCTGCGGAGCCGCCAGCCCGATGCCGGAGACCGCGTCCATGGTCTCGAACATGTCGGCGATCAGCTCCTGGGTGCGGCGGTCCAGGTCCGGCACGGGTGCCGCCGGGGTGCGCAGCACGGGATCGCCGATCATGCGGATGCTCAGGACAGTCATGGGAGACATTCTGTCATTGTTCAGCGTCCGCCCCGGCGGGTGCGGGCAGCGGCGGCGGGGCGATCGGACGCAGCGCGGTCCCCGCGGACTCGGTGGCCCGGCTGTGCTCCCAGACCTGGCGCAGCGCCCAGAACTTGTGCCAGTGAGCTTTCAACACCGCCGGACTGGCCTGATTCGGCACCACCTCCGCCTCGGAGACCGCCACCGCCAGCAGGACCGGGTCGGTGCCGTAGGGCCAGGGCTTCCACTCCCCGGACCGGGCGTCGAGGAGCATCTCCTCGGCCTGCATTCCGGCCACCAGCTGCATCACCACCGAGTCGCTCAGCGGCTTGGACCGCCCGTCACGGGTCAGTCCCTTGGTCTTGAAGTCGATGATGCAGGTGCGCCCGCCGATGTCTGCGACGAGATCCAGCGTGCCGGCGTAACCCAGGGTGTGGTTCCAGACGGTCACCTCCGCCGCGAGCGGGGTGACGCCGTAGAGCTGCCACCATTCGTCGAAGCGATCAGCGAAGCCGGACTCACGGTGCTCGGCCAGCGCCGCGCGGGCCTCACCGACGCCGTGGCGCAGCCCCAGGGACTCCAGCGCGACCTGCTCGGCGTAGTGGTGGACTCGATCCCCTCGGGCGGCAGCGGCATCCCGGAAGCGCTCGGCGGCCGAGGAGGCCTGCCGCGCCAGCCGCAAGAGCTCGGCGGGGGAGCCCACGGCGCTGGCCAGCCGGGCGTCCCCGGCGAGCTCCGCGCTGGCCATATGCCCGGCCCAGCCGGTCAGGTCCTTGTGCTCCTGGCCGATCACCGTGGTGATGGAGGGCACCTCGGGGGTGCCGCCGATGGAACGTGAATACATGCGGCCATGATCTGTGGCGTGCGCGAGGCTGGGCTGTGTCATCGGCTCCAGTCTGCCACTGCGCACGGACACGGCTCGAGGCGGGGCCCGGCGGCGGAGCGATGGCGGACCGCTGGTGGGCCGACGGCGGACCCCCGGGAACGGGCCCGGCCGGGTGGCTGAGGACGGGGTTCGACAGCCCGATTGGACGAGCGGGCGAGACCTGCGCTATCGTTTCAAGTCGTTGAAACGCCGCAGAAAACCGCGGTCGGGACGGCACTGCGGATGTAGCTCAGCTGGCTAGAGCATCACCTTGCCATGGTGAGGGTCGCGAGTTCGAATCTCGTCATCCGCTCGTAGGACCAAGTACGTGTGTATGAGAGGATTCATGACGAACTCCTCTCATGATGTGAGGGCCTGATCAGGCCTTACCACTGAATGTCGAGCGAAGGTCATTACAGGCCGGAGATCGACTGCGGTGGGGTGGCCGAGTGGCGAGGCAGCGGCCTGCAAAGCCGTTAACGCGGGTTCGATTCCCGTCCCCACCTCGCAGGTGCATCCGGTTCGCCGGAAGCAGAGATTCAGTGTCACCTGTGACAGAGTGGCCCTGAGACAGCAGAACGACGAGTACAGCAGAACAAGCAAATAGCACGACACGCCACGGTGGTGGAGACACCACCTCATCGGCGCGATTAGCGCAGCGGTAGCGCGCTTCCCTGACACGGAAGAGGTCACTGGTTCGATCCCAGTATCGCGCACTGAGTCCAGCAGAAACGGTCGTCCTTCCCGGAGGGCCAAGGCTTCTGGACTCATGCGGATGTAGCTCAGCTGGCTAGAGCACCACCTTGCCATGGTGGGGGTCGCGAGTTCGAATCTCGTCATCCGCTCAGAACGGTCGCCCGGCAGGCGGCAGATGAAGCGGGCTCGAGACCACCAGGTCTCGGGCCCGCTTTCTCGTTGTGCCCGCTGAGGTTGTCCTCGGGCCGGCCGCAGATGTCGCGGCACCGGCGGCGTTTCCCGCCGCACCCGCCGCAGCGATCTCCCAGCCGCGATCTTCCAACAGCGATCCTCAAACCGCCGAGGGCCCCGGTCTGCGGTGGCGCCTCAGATGAACCGACATTTCACCCTCAGCGGCATCCATCCCGTGCGCAGCACGCATGTGGCACACTTAGTGCTACACATTTCGTGCTCCGGGATCGGTGAAAGTCCGAACCGGCGGTCATAGTCCGCGACCCGAATCATGCGCAGCCCGCTGTGCATGACTTGGTTGAACCGGTGGAATTCCGGCACCGACAGTCACAGTCTGGATGGGAGAAGCACGAGAGTCCGTGTGGCTGTCCCCGCGACCCCGCGAGCCTGCCATTCGTTCTCGACCGACGCCACCGCGGCGTCGGCCTCCCCGGAGTGCGTCGACACGCTGGGAAGGACGATGCGGTGCCAGACGAAGCTGTGATGCAGCAGGCCCTCAGGGCCGCACTGCTCGGCGTTCGCGGAGCCAACCCGCTGGTCGGCGCCATTCTGGTCTCCGCCGAGGGCGAGGTGCTCAGCACCGGCCACCACCGCGGCGCCGGCACCTTCCACGCCGAGCGCGACGCCCTGGACTCCTTCGCCCGGGGACATCCCGCAGCGGCTGACCTCAGCGGCGCCACCCTGTACTCCACACTGGAACCCTGCCGGCATCAGGGCCGCCAGCCCGCCTGCACGCAGCTGATCCTCGACGCCGGAGTGGGCCGTGTGGTCCATGGCGCCTCCGACCCCTCGAGCAACGGCGGGGGAGCAAAGATCATGCGCCGTGCCGGCATCGACGTGGTCTCAGGGGTGCTGGCACAGCAGTGCGAGACGCTGAACCATCGCTGGGTCGCGGCGGCCAGACAGGCCCGGCCCTTCGTCACCGCACACCTCGCGCAGAGCCTGGACGGCCGGATCGCCGCAGCAGACGGCACCAGCCAGTGGATCACCTCCAAGGCCGCACGAGACCACACCCATATGGTGCGCAGCCGCGCCGACGCGATCCTGGTCGGCACCAACACCGTCGAGGTCGATGATCCCCGGCTCACCGCACGCACCCCCACCGGTGAGCTCACCCTGCGTCAGCCGCTGCGTGTGGTGATGGGGATGACTCCGGTGCGCCCGGGCACGAAGCTGACCCAGGGCCGCCCCGAGGGCGACGGCTGGCTCCAGCTGCCCACCCGGGATCCGCTCGAGGCCCTGCAGGAGCTCGCCCAGACCACCCACGGCGGCTATCCGATCAAGCATGTCCTGGTCGAGGGCGGCCAGAGCGTGCTCTCGGCCTTCTTCGCCGCCGACCTCGTCGATGAGGTCTTCGCCTACCATGCGCCGCTGCTGCTGGGCACGGGACGCGACAGCATCGGTGACATAGGTGTGAGAACGCTGAGCGAGGCGCCCCGCTTCGCTCTTGACCCCGCGGAGAGCGGGCCGGTGCAGATCATGGACTCCGATGTCTGTGTGCACCTGCAGCCGAAAGGAGACACATGTTCACCGGAATCGTGACGGGTTTGGGAGAGGTCCTGCAGCGACGGTTCGATCCGGCCAAGGGCGTGGAGCGGCTGAGCTTCGCCGCGCCGGGACACACCGAGGGGCTCGCTCTGGGTGGCTCCATCGCGGTCAACGGGGTCTGTGTCTCTGCCGTCGCCATCGAAGGTGAACAGGTCAGCGTGGAGCTGATCCAGGAGACCCTCTCGCGCACCACGCTGGGAGCGCTGAAGCTGGGGGATCCGCTGAACCTTGAACGTTGCCTGCCCTCCGGGGCCCGGTTGGACGGGCACGTGGTGCAGGGCCACGTCGACGGGCTCGCGCAGCTGATCCACGCTGACCCCTCCGACGGTCGGCACCGCTTCCTGATCAGCCCGGAGCTGGCGCCCTACATCGCGGAGAAGGGTTCGATCGCGATCAACGGCGTCTCGCTGACCGTCACCGCAGTCTCAGCCCCGGGCTTCGCCGAGCCTTGGTTCGAGGTCGGGCTGATCCCCACCACGCTGGCTGAGACCACCCTGGGCAGCACCGGAATCGGGGCGCAGGTCAACATCGAAGTCGACGTGCTGGCGAAATACGCCCGTCGGATGCTCCAGTTCGACCGGCACCTCGCCGCCGAGCCTCCCGCCGAGCCGGCCTTGACCGAGCAGCAGCCTGAGTCGGTGCCCGCCATCGCGCAGCCGGAGACTCCGGCCCCGGTGCTGGACCGGATCGATGTCGCGCTCAACGAGCTCGCCGCAGGACGTCCGGTGATCGTCGTCGACGATGCCGATCGGGAGAACGAGGGTGACATCATCTTCCCCGCGGCGATGGCCACCCCCGAGCTGATGGCGCTGACCATCCGCCACACCTCCGGGGTGATCTGCACCCCGATGACAGTCGAACGCGCCGAGCACCTGGGACTGCCCCCGATGGTGGTGCAGAACCAGGACCCCAAGGGCACCGCCTACACGATCAGCTGTGACGCGACCACCGGGGTCAGCACCGGAATCAGCGCCGCGGACCGGGCGCTGACCGCGAAGGTCCTGGCGGACTCGGCGAGCACCGCGGCAGACCTCAGCCGACCCGGGCACATCTTCCCGCTGGTCGCCGACCCGCAGGGCGTCCTCGGGCGCGACGGCCACACCGAGGCCGCGGTGGACTTGTGTCGGCTCGCCGGGCTCTCCGAGGTCGGCGTCATCGCCGAGCTGACCCACGACGACGGCCGGATGATGCGCCTGCCCGCGCTGCGCGAGTTCGCCGACGAGCACCAGTACGCGCTGATCTCCATCGCCGATCTGATCGTCTACCGCGGTGGGACCCCGAAGCCGGGCACCGCGATGGATTCGGTCGCCGCCAGCTGGGAGGCCCCCGGGGACGAGGTGTCCAAACTGGTGACACCGGGCCCGGTGGTCACCCTGCCCACCGATCACGGCGTCTTTGCCGCCCAGGTCTGGACCGAGCACCGCACCGGACACGAACACATGCTCATCTCCGCACGCTCGGAGGCCCCCGGTGAGGGCAAGATCTCCACAGGACGGCCGCTGATCCGGATGCACTCAGAATGTGTCACCGGAGACGTGCTGAGCTCACGGCGCTGCGACTGCGGCACGCAGCTGGCCTCGGCTCTGGAGTCCATCCAGCGCGACGGCGGACACCTGCTGTACCTGCGCGGCCACGAAGGCCGCGGCATCGGGCTGGCCAACAAGATGCGCGCCTATAAGCTCCAGGAGCAGGGCGCAGACACGGTGGAGGCCAACGAGATGCTCGGCCTGGCAGCGGAGCTGCGCGACTTCTCCGGCGCCGCAGCGATCCTCTACGCCGCCGGGATCCGCCAGCTGAGCCTGATGACGAACAACCCGCTGAAGGTGCAGAGCCTGCGCAGCGCCGGGCTCGACGTCGAGCTCGTGCCCTCCACCGGAGTGGTCCACGAGACCAACCGCCGGTACCTTCAGACCAAGCGCGACCGGATGAATCACACCCTGGACCACCTGCAGCTCCACGAGCAGTGAGATCTGCCCCACAGTGACCCCCTGACCAGAACGCCCACCGGCACCCCCACCAGCACAGCAGAGGAGACCGCATGAGCGGCACCGGAACACCCAAGATCGAGGCCGCCGAGCTCGAGGCGCTGCGCGCCGCCGCGGCCGAGCAGAACCTGAGCGTCGCCGTCGTCGCCTCCCGCTGGCACCAGGTGGTCATGGACGGGCTGATCGCCGGCTCGCGCCGGTTCTGCGCGGAGATCGGGCTCCAGGACCTCACCGTGGTCCGGGCGCCGGGCTCCTTCGAGCTGCCGGTGATCGCTTCACATGCCGCGAAGCACTTCGACGTCGTCGTCGCCCTGGGCGTGGTGATCCGCGGCGGGACCCCGCATTTCGACTATGTCTGCACCGCCGCCACCGAGGGACTCGGCAAGGTGGCGCTGAGCACCGGCACCCCGGTCGGCTTCGGACTGCTGACCTGCGACGACGAGGCGCAGGCGCTGGATCGCGCCGGCCTTCAGGGCTCCAAGGAGGACAAGGGCTTCGAGGCCGCCCATGCCGCCGTGGCCGCCGCCGTGGAGATCGCCGCGCTGAACCGGTGAGATACCCTGAAACGGTGAAAACCTTCGACCAGCTCTACGCCGAACTTGCCCAGAAGGCCGAGACCCGTCCCCAGGGCTCCGGCACCGTCGCCGCACTCGATGCAGGCGTCCATCAGATCGGCAAGAAGATCGTTGAAGAGGCCGCCGAGGTCTGGATGGCCGCCGAGTACCAGTCTGATGCGGAGACCGCCGAGGAGATCTCCCAGCTGCTCTACCATCTGCAGGTCATGATGATCGCCAAGGGCATCGCCCCCGAGGACGTCTACAAGTACCTCTAGAACCTCCCGGTCGAGTTCACCCACACCGCCATCACCTGCACACGAAAAGACGAGATCCCTATGCTGCGCATTGCTGTTCCGAACAAGGGCGCCCTCTCCGAGGCCGCCATGGAGATGCTCTCCGAGGCCGGCTACGTCCAGCGCCGCGACCGGCGCGAACTGGTCATGCTCGATGAGGAGAACGGGGTGGAGTTCTTCTACCTGCGGCCCCGCGACATCGCCGTCTACGTCGGCGCCGGCACGCTCGACGTCGGCCTCACCGGACGCGACCTCTTCCAGGACGCCCGCGTCGACCACGGAGCCGAGGAGGTGCTCGGCCTCGGATTCGGCAAGTCCACCTTCCGCCTGGCAGGGCCCGCCGGGCGCTTCAGCAGCGCTGCGGACCTCGCCGGCACCCGGGTCGCCACCAGCTACGACGGCCTGCTCGCCCAGTGGTTCCAGGACCAGGGCGTGCCCGATGTCGAGGTGGTCCACCTCGACGGCGCGGTGGAGACCTCCGTGCGGCTCGGCGTGGCTGACGCCATCGCCGATGTGGTCGAGACCGGCAACACGCTTAAGGCCGCCGGGATGGAGACCTTCGGGGACCCGATCATGGAATCCGAGGCGATTCTGATCTCCGGGCGCGGGCAGCACCCCGAGGGACTGGACCGGCTGATCCGGCGCCTGCAGGGCGTCCTGGTCGCGGCCCAGTACGTGATGATGGACTACGACGTGCACCGGGACCTGCTCCCGGCGGCCTCCGCGATCACCCCGGGGCTGGAATCACCGACCATCTCGCCGCTTGCGGATGAGAACTGGGTGGCGGTGCGCTCGATGGTGCCGGCCAAGAAGACCAACCAGCTGATGGACGAGCTCTACGAGATCGGCGCCCGCGCGATCCTGGTCTCCTCCATCCACGCCTGCCGGATCTGATCGCGGGGCCGCCGATGACACTTGCAGTCCGAGTCATCCCCTGTCTCGACGTCGACGCCGGTCGCGTGGTCAAGGGGGTCAACTTCGAGAACCTCCGCGATGCCGGAGACCCGGTGGAGCTGGCCCACCGCTACAACCGGGCCGGCGCCGACGAGCTGACCTTCCTCGACGTCACCGCCTCCTCAGCCGACCGGGAGACCACCTACGACGTGGTCACACGCACCGCTGAAGAGGTCTTCATCCCGCTCACCGTGGGCGGCGGGATCCGTTCGCCGCAGGACGTGGACCGGTTGCTGCGCACCGGGGCCGACAAGGTCTCGATCAACACCGCCGCCGTCTCCCGCCCCGAGGTGATCAACGAGATCGTCGGCCGCTTCGGCAACCAGGTCCTGGTGCTCTCCCTCGATGCTCGGCGCAGCGACGCCACCTCTTCCGGCTTCGAGGTCACCACCCACGGCGGTCGCACCGGCACCGGGATCGACGCGCTGAGCTGGTGCCGCGAGGCCGCCGAACGCGGAGTGGGGGAGATCCTGCTGAACTCCATCGACGCCGACGGCACCCGGGACGGGTTCGACACCGAGATGATCGCCGCGGTGCGCGCGGTGACCCGGGTCCCGCTGATCGCCTCCGGCGGCGCCGGGGTCCCGGTTCACTTCCCACCCGCCATCGCCGCCGGCGCCGACGCGGTCCTGGCCGCCTCGATGTTCCACTTCGGTCCCGATGACATGATCGCCCAGGTCAAAGACGCCATACGATCCGCCGGACACCCGGTGAGATGAGGTTCGCATGAGCAGCAGCGAAGACACCGAGACGCCACTCCTGCCAGAGTCGGTGCGCGAGGCCGTGCGCTTCAACGCCGATGGACTGGTGCCGGTGATCACCCAGGACGCCGAGACCTCCGAGGTGCTGATGCTGGCCTGGATGAACGCCGAGGCGCTGGGCATCACCCTGGCCACGGCCCAGGGGGTGTACTTCTCCCGGTCCCGCCAGGAGCTCTGGCGCAAGGGCGCCACCTCCGGCAACGTGCAGCAGGTGGTCTCGCTGGCGCTGGACTGCGACGGCGACACCGTGCTGATGCGCGTGGAGCAGTCCGGACCCGCCTGCCACACCGGAACCACCAGCTGCTTCACCGGACGGGAGATCACCGATGCATGACCTCGGCACCGTGGTTCCCGGACCTGAGGAGTTCCTCGAGCTGGCCCATGACCACCGGGTGATCCCGGTGACCATGACCCTGCTCGCCGACTCCCACACCCCGCTGAGCATCTACCGGGCGCTGGCCACCGACGCCGCAGGGGCCGCCCGCCCCGGCACCTACCTGATGGAGTCCGCCGCCCCCGGCGCGGCCTGGTCCCGACACTCCTTCATCGGCGTGCGCACCTCCGCCACGCTCAGCGAACGCGACGGCGCCGCGCACTGGATCGGCGAGCCGCCGGTCGGGACCCCGCGCGAGGGCACCACCGCCGCGGTGCTGCGAGACACCCTGGAGTTCCTGGCCAGCCCCGCCACCGCCGGCGGCGCTGCCGCCAGCCCCGCCGACGCAGACGCCGCAGGACCATCCGGGCGCCCGGACCGCAGCGTCCCGGGCCGGCCCTTCATCGAGGAGCTGCCGCACCTGACCTCTGGCCTGGTCGGCTACGCCGGCTGGGACGTCATCCGGCACTGGGAGAAGCTGCCCCACCCGCCGACCGACGATCTGCACATCCCCGAGATGGCGATGAACCTGGTCTCGGACCTGGCGGTGCACGACAACCGCGACGGCACCGTCACCCTGGTGGCCAACGCGATCAACTTCGACGGCCAGGACACCGGCGCCGAACGCGCCTACGCCGACGCCGTCGCCCGGCTGCACCAGATGAGCGCCAAGCTCGCCGAGCCCGTGGCGCCGGTGATCTCCACCGCCCAGCCGAACTGGGGCGCCGCGGTCAAGCAGGACCTCACCGACCGGGTGATCCACGCCTGGGATCAGAACGAGTACCTGGCCACCCTGGGCAAGGCCAAGCAGGCCATCATCGACGGCGAGGTCTTCCAGATCGTGGTCTCCCGCCGGTTCGAGGTGGAGACCGAGGTCGATGCCCTCGCCGTCTACCGAATGCTTCGGCTGCTGAACCCGAGCCCGTATATGTACCTGATGCACTTCGAGACGCCCGCCGGAGAGCCCTACCAGCTCGTCGGAGCCTCCCCGGAGGCCCTGGTCACCGTGGAGGACACCACGGTGGTGACCCACCCGATCGCCGGCACCCGGCCCCGCGGGGAGACCCCGAAGCAGGACGCGGAGCTCGCGGAGGACCTGCTGGCGGATCAGAAGGAGCGCGCCGAACACATCATGCTGGTGGATCTGGCGCGCAACGACCTGGCCAAGGTCTGCGTCCCCGGCTCGGTCCAGGTCACCCGATTCATGGCGGTGGAGCGCTTCAGCCATGTGATGCACTTGACCAGCCACGTCCAGGGTGAACTGGCCCCGGAGCACAGCGCCTACGACGTGCTCTCGGCGACCTTCCCCGCCGGCACGCTCTCCGGGGCGCCGAAGCCGCGTGCGCTGCAGCTGCTCGACGCCTGGGAGCCCACCCGGCGCGGGATCTATGGGGGAGTGGTCGGCTACTTCGACCTCTCCGGGCGCATGGACGCCGCCATCGCGATCCGCTCCGCGCTGCTGAAGGACGGCCGCGCCTACGTCCAGGCCGGCGGAGGCATCGTGGCGGACTCCGACGACGACGCCGAACGTGAGGAAACCGTGAACAAGGCCGCCGCCCCGCTGCGCGCGGTCCTGGCAGCCGACCGTCTGGAGCACACATGAGCGAGACCACCCCGGCCCCGGAGAACCCCGGTCCCGAGCAGCGCCGCGGATCAGCCTCCTCGCGTCTGCGCGGGATCCTGACCCGCCGCGGGGTGGTGCTGATGTCCCTGGTGGGCGGCGCGCTGCTGCTGATCTCCTCCACCATGACCTGGGTGCAGGCCTACGGCCTGGGCTCGACCTCCACGGTCCAGGAAGTGGCCATCACCGGCGCTGACCTGGCCGAGACCGTCACGGCCATGGGCCTGGTCGGCCTCGCCGCCGGGATCGCGGTCACGATCGCGAAGCGGCTGGGCCGGATCGTGATCGGTGCGGTGCTCTTCGGCGCGGCCGGCATCGCGCTGCTCGCCATCCGCTCGGTGCTCGCGGACCCGGCCAACGCCGCCTCCGCCGCGCTGGGCGAGATCACCGGCACCACCGCCGATGCCCAGCGCTACGAGCTCAGCATGGCCGTGTGGCTCGGCTTTACCGGGGCGCTGCTGCTGCTCATCGCCTCGATCGCGCTGCTGGTGGTCTCCCACCGCTGGCCCGACCGGAGGTCGCGCAAATATCAGGTCGCCTCCGCCGAGGACGCCGCGGCAGACGGCTCCCAGGTGCCCGGGGGCAATCCCGGTGCCCACGGCACCGGCGCAGGAAACCAGCCCGGCGCGGGGAACCGCCCTGGTTCTGCGAACCGGCCCAGCGGACCAGAGAGCGGTCCCGATGAGTTCGACCTCTGGGACGGGCTCTCCGAGGGCCAGGACCCCACAGACCCGCAGCGCTGAAACCTGCGACGGTGCTGCCGGGGCAGGTTTCGCGCGGCGACGTCACCGACGACGCGGCGCAGCCATACGTGGCAGAATGGGGCGCAGAATCGAATGAGCACTGCCGCACGTTCTAGAGAGGACCAGAATGGCCAACACCACTGCTCTGCGCGACACCGAGCCAGCCCCCGGCGAGAAGATCGATGACGAGTACATCCATCACGATCACATCGGCCACGGCTCCACGCCGGCAGCCTGGGCGCTGAGCCTCACGATCATCCTCGGCTCGATCATCGCCGGACTCGGCATGGTGCTCGAGGTCTGGGTGATGGTCTGGATCTCGATCCTGTTCCTCCCGCTGGCCCTCGTCCTCGGCATGGTGCTCAAGGCCAAGGGCTACGGTGTGGAGATGGACTCCAACGCGGTGCTCAAGAACGGTGAGAGCGCCCGCGACCACCAGGGTCCGGCCAGCACGGACAACTCCCGCAGCGGCAAGGACAAGCGGCGGCCCAAGACCGCCGCCCACTGAATGGTGAGCGTCCTCGACTCGATCATCACCGGGGTCCGCGAAGACCTCCAGGCCCGTCGGGCCCTGATCCCGCATGAGCAGATAGTGGCCGCCGCGGCCGCTGCCGCCCCGGCGCTCGACGCCCACGCCGCGCTGCTGGCCGGGCGCGCGGATCCGCACGGCGTGCGGATCATCGCCGAGGTCAAGCGTTCCTCACCCTCGAAGGGTGCCCTGGCCGAGATCCCCGATCCGGCCAGACTCGCGAGGTCCTACCAGGACGGCGGAGCCGCGGTGATCAGCGTGCTCACCGAGGGCCGCCGGTTCAACGGGAGCCTGGCCGACCTCGACGCGGTGCGCGCCGCCGTGGAGATCCCGGTGCTGCGCAAGGACTTCATGGTCGAGGAGTACCAGTTCTACGAGGCCCGCGCCCACGGCGCTGACCTGGTGCTGCTGATCGTGGCGGCACTCGAGGACGAGAAGCTGCGCCACTTCCTGGCCCTGACCCACGAACTGGGCATGGAAGCCCTGGTCGAGGCGCACACCGAGGAAGAGATCGCCCGCGCCGTCGCACTGGGCGCCAAGATCGTCGGGGTCAACGTGCGCAACCTCAAGACCCTGGAGGTCGACGTCGCGCACTATGCCACGATGGCCCAGCACCTGCCCGCCGATGTGGTGCGGATCGCGGAATCCGGCGTCACCTCAGCACAGGTGGTCGCCGACTACGCCGCCCAGGGAGCCGACGCCGTGCTGGTCGGAGAGGCGCTGGTCAAGGACGGAGAGCCGGAGACCGCGCTGCGCAGCTTCCGCTCCGCCAGCCTGGTCTGAGCCCGTCGCAGCTCGGTCCTGCGATCCGAGCGTCGTTGAACCGAAGCCTTCGCCCACCTCGGGCGTCGCAGAATTCCACAAGCGCCGCGCTGGATGACCAGAGCGGCGCAGAACATCGAGGAGAGATCATGAGCGCTCCTGCTGAGGAGACACAGAAGTACCGCGACCACGAAGGGCCCTATTTCGGGAGCTTCGGCGGACGCTGGATGCCGGAATCGCTCGTCGCCGCCCTCGATGAGGTCGAGCAGACCTTCCGTGAGGCGAAGGAGGACCCGGAGTTCCTGGCCGAGGTCTACCGTCTCGGCCGGGACTACACCGGGCGTCCCTCGCTGCTGACCGAGGTCAAGCGTTTCGCCGCCGAGGCCGGGCCCGCCCGGATCTTCCTCAAGCGCGAGGACCTCAACCACACCGGCTCGCACAAGATCAACAACGTGCTCGGCCAGGCGCTGCTCGCCAAGCGCATGGGCAAGACCCGACTGATCGCCGAGACCGGCGCCGGCCAGCACGGTGTCGCCACCGCCACCGCCGCCGCCCTGATGGGCATGGACTGCGTGGTCTACATGGGCTCCGAGGACACCCGCCGGCAGGCGCTCAACGTCGCCCGGATGCGGCTGCTCGGGGCCGAGGTGGTCCCGGTGGACCACGGCGCGAAGACGCTGAAGGACGCGATCAACGAGGCGCTGCGCGACTGGGTGGCCTCGGTGGAGCACACCCATTACCTGCTGGGCACCGTGGCCGGACCGCACCCGTTCCCGGAGATGGTGCGCTGGTTCCACCAGGTCATCGGCGACGAAACCCGCGAGCAGATCCTCACCATGGAGGGACGCCTGCCCGATGCCGTGGCCGCATGCGTGGGCGGGGGATCCAACGCCATGGGCCTCTTCCACGGCTTCCTGGATGACCCCGAGGTGGCGCTCTACGGCTTCGAGGCAGGTGGCGACGGCGTCGAGACCGGCCGGCACGCCTCGGCGATCACGCTGGGCCGCTCCGGGGTGCTGCACGGCGCGCGCTCCTTCCTGATGCAGGACGAGGACGGCCAGACCGTGGACTCCCACTCGATCTCCGCCGGACTGGACTATCCCTCGGTCGGCCCGGAGCACGCCTACCTCGCCGAGACCGGACGGGCCATCTACGAACCGGTGACCGACGCCGAGTGCATGGCCTCCTTCGAGATGCTCTGCCGCACCGAGGGCATCATCCCCGCCATCGAATCGGCCCACGCCCTGGCCGGCGTCGCCCGGCTCTCCCGCAAGTGGGGCGCCGAGGGCGAGGGCAAGATCATCATCATCAACCTCTCGGGCCGCGGCGACAAGGACGTGGAGACCGCCGCAGAATGGTTCCGGATGCTTCCGGGCCAGGAGAACGACCCGGTGGCCGAGACCGAGACCGCCGAGAAGACCGGGGACGAGAGCCCGTCCCCGGCACCCGAGACGGGAGTCCAGTCATGAGCACCGAAGCCACCCCGGCAGAGCCCAGCACGCAGGCGCCGGAGACCGCATCCAGGACCGCCGAGGCCATCGAGGCCGCCCGCGCCCAGGGCCGCGCCGCCTTCATCGGCTACCTCCCGGCCGGCTACCCGGACAAGGAGACCTCCATCGCGGCCGCCATCGAGCTGGCACGCAACGGGGCCGACGTGATCGAGATCGGGGTGCCCTACTCCGATCCGGTGATGGACGGCCCGGTCATCCAACAGGCCACCACCGAGGTGCTGGCCCGCGGGTTCCGGCTCCCCGAGGTCTTCGAGATCGTGGCAGCCGTGGTCGAGGCCACCGACGCCGCGGTGCTGGTGATGACCTATTACAACCTGATCGACCGTATGGGCGCCGAGGAGTTCGCCCGGCGTCTCGCCGAGGCCGGCGGGGCCGGCGCGATCACCCCGGACCTGATCCCCGATGAGGCCGGCGAATGGATCGCCGCCACCGAGAAGCACGGCCTGGACCGGGTGTTCCTCACCGCCCCGACCTCCTCACCGGAACGGGTGGCGCAGATCGTCTCGGCCTCCCGCGGCTTCGTCTACGGCGTCTCGGTGATGGGCGTGACCGGTGCCCGCGACCAGGTCTCCGACGCCGCAGAAAGGGTGGTCAACGCCGCCCGCAGCGCGGGCGCCGAACGAGTCTGTGTGGGACTCGGGGTCTCCACCCGGGCCCATGTGGAGGAGATCGGCCGCTACGCCGACGGCGTCATCGTGGGCACCGCACTGGTCGCCGCGCTGCGCGACGGCGGGCCCTCCGCCGTGGCGGCGCTGACCGCCGAGCTCACCGGAGCCGAGACCGGTCGATGACTTCGCGGCCGCCGGTGCGGACCCGGGTCCGGGAGAGCTTCAACTCCCGGACCGTGTTCATCCTGGCGGCCGTCGGGTCCGCAGTGGGCCTGGGGAACATCTGGCGGTTCCCCTACGTCACCTACGAGAACGGTGGCGGGGCGTTCCTGATCCCCTATCTGATCGCGCTGCTCACCGCCGGGCTGCCGATCCTGCTCTTCGACTATGCCCTGGGGCACCGGTTCCGCGGGTCCCCGCCCCTGGCCTTCAGACGGCTGCACCGGCACGCCGAGCCGATCGGCTGGATCCAGGTGGGAATCTGCTTCCTGATCTCCATCTACTACGCCGCCATCATCGCCTGGGCCGCGATGTACACCTGGTATTCCTTCACCCAGGCCTGGGGTGAGGACGCCGAGAGCTTCTTCTTCACCGAATATCTGCAGTACGACGGGGCAGGCACCGAGGGCGCGGGGCTCTCGATGGACTTCGTGGCGCAGGTCGGATGGCCGCTGATCGCTGTCTGGGTGGTGCTGCTCCTCGCTCTGGGACTCGGCGTCCGGCGGGGGATCGCGCGGGTCTCGATCTACGGGATCCCGGTGCTGTTCGTGATGTTCCTGATCCTGGTGGGCTACTCGCTCAGCCTCGACGGAGCGCTGACCGGGCTCAACGCCCTGTTCACCCCCGACTGGAACGCCCTGACCGACGCAGGCGTCTGGATCCAGGCCTACGGGCAGATCTTCTTCAGCCTCTCGGTGGGCTTCGGGATCATGGTCACCTACGCCTCGTATCTGAAGCGCAGGTCCAACGCCACCGGCTCAGGGCTGGTGGTCGGGTTCGCGAACTCATCCTTCGAGCTTCTCGCCGCCATCGGCGTGTTCTCCGCGCTGGGCTTCATCGCCGTCGCGGCGAACACCGCCGTGGACGAGGTGGCCTCCTCAGGGCTCGGCCTGGCCTTCGTGGCCTTCCCCACCATCATCAGCGAGGCGCCGGCCTCCGCGCTGCTCGGCGTGCTCTTCTTCGGCTCGCTGACGCTGGCGGGCATCACCTCGCAGATCTCGGTGCTCGAGGTGGCGATCTCCTCGGTGAAGGACAAGACGGGATGGTCCCGACCGGTCACCGTCGGTGTCGTCGGTGGGTCCAGCGCACTGATCTCCGTGGTCCTGCTCGGCGGGGTCTCCGGGCTCACGGTGCTCGATGTGATCGATGCGTTCTCCAACAATGTCGGCATCGTCGCCGCCGCGTTCATCGCGGTCCTCTCCGTCACCTGGGGCTTCCGGCGCCTCGACGTGCTCGCGGCCGGGATGAACGCCTACGGTTCGATCCAGCTGGGACGGATCTGGAAGTCGCTGATCGGGGTGGTCATCCCGGTCGTCCTGGGGGTGCTGTTGGTGATCGACATCCGCGCGAAGGTCACTGATGGCTACGGCGGGTTCGACACCTGGGTCGTGATGACCTTCGGCTGGGGAGCTCTCGCCTTCGTGGCGGTGGCCGCCGTGGTGATGACCGCGCTGCCCTGGCGAGACGCATCTGCCCTGCACGCTGAGGCGCTCGAGGAAGAGACCGAGCCAGAGAAATCCGAGCACGGGACGGGAGCCCGAGACTGATGGACACCGATGCCCTGATCATGATGATCGTGGCCCTGGCCACGGTCTGGGGCGGCCTCGCGGCCGCCGTCGCCCACCTGAGGCGACACCCGGACGGCTCCTGACCTCGTTGCCGAGGACGGCCCGACCGCTGGTCGCACGGAGGCAGGCTCAGGCCATAGACTGCACCGGATCCCGAATTCAGCCCGCCCCCAGCTCAGCAGGGGAGGGTGACTCACACCGCGAGAGGACCCCGTGTTCAACACTTCAACTCCGGTCGGCGCCCTGCAGGCCGCCGCTGAGGCCACCGCCTCGGCCACGGCGCAGATCAGCGCAGCCTTCCCCTCTCCGCCCACGGACGGGATCGATCTCGTCGGCCCGCTGCGGATCGGGTTCTACGGTCTGGCGATCGGTCTGGGCATCCTGGTGGCGTACTTCGTCTCCAGCCGGCTCTGGAAGTCCCGCGGCGGCAGCCCCGAGAACGTCTTCGACGCGCTGATCTGGGCCGTGCTGCTCGGCATCGTGGGCGGTCGGCTCTATCACGTGATCACCTCCCCGGACGCCTACTTCGGGGAGGACGGCGACCTCTCGCTGATCCCGCAGGTCTGGCTGGGCGGCCTGGGCATCGTCGGCGCCGTCGCGCTGGGCGCCGTCGGCGTCTGGTTCGCCTGCCGGCGCTACGGCATGAAGTTCGGCGCCTTCGCCGACGTGATCGTGCCCGGCGTGATCCTGGCCCAGGCCATCGGACGCTGGGGCAACTACTTCAACCAGGAGCTCTACGGCGCTCCCACCAACCTTCCCTGGGGCCTGGCGATCGACACCACCCAGCGCCACCAGGCGCCGCCGCTGGGTGCCAGCGAGTCCACGCTGTACCACCCGACCTTCCTCTACGAGAGCATCTGGAACCTCATCGGGTTCTTCCTGCTGATCGCGCTCTACCGCCGCTTCGCCGTGAAGCAGGGCCTGATCGCCTGGACCTACGTGGCGTACTACTCGCTGGGCCGGTTCTGGATCGAATCGCTGCGCATCGATGAGATCAACAAGTCCACCCAGTGGATCAATATCTTCGGCCTCGAATGGCGCCTGAACATGTGGATGTCGGTGTTCCTGTTCGTCCTCGCGCTTGGCATGCTGATCTGGCTCTGGACCCGACGCCCGCGCACCGACGCGGCGCTGGCCGAGGAGCTGGAGATCTACCGCCCCGGGCAGGGCCCGCGCGGATCCGAGGACCACGCCGCAATGGCGGCCCGGTCCGAGTCCGGAGACACCGCGCTGGTCCCGGCCGGGGCGCAGCAGACCCCCTCCCAGGGCGTCGCGCAGACCGGTGAGCCGGCCTCGCCCACCGCCGGAAACCACGCCGGAGACCACGCCGGAGACGAGGCCGGAGACCACGCCGGAGATGCCCCCGGCACCGCCGGTGACAGCGCAGCATCGGAGACCGGCGGCAGCGCTGGATCCGCCGGTCAGAACATCGAATCGGGCGAGGAGTCCGCCGGTCCGGACGAGACGAACAGTCCCAAATCCTGAGATCAGACTTGCCACCGGCAGGTCAGGGTTGCAAGATTGATCTCATCCCCTGGCGTCAGCCAGGACCACGACGGCGGCGCGCCGACCAAATCGCGCCGTGGCAGTCAAGCGCAGGGACACACCCCCGCAGAGCGCACCGGTGGCAGCGTCATGCAGGACTGAAGACCGACGGATCTGAGGACTTCCTCGCAGACCGGGACGCACACAGTCTCGAAGAGCTGGGAGAATAAGCTCAGACTCCATGCATCAGAGATCCGCGCATAAAGGATCCGTGCACCATAGAAGGGGCCGATGATGTCCCCTCCCCATGAAACGTCCGCATGCGGAGGAAGGAAGAGCTTCATGTCTACTCTCGGATCACCGGGAACCGGCGCAGCTGCCACGGCAGACTCGCCCCAGGCCATGAGTCCCTATCAGCGCTTTGCCGCTTTCCCTGAGAAGGCTGGACTCTACGACCCCGCCAATGAGCACGAGAACTGCGGCATGGCCGCCGTGGCCACGCTGCGCGGAGAGCCGGGCCACGACATCGTGGACCACGCCCTGGTGGCGCTGCGCAACCTCGAGCACCGCGGCGCCGTGGGCGGCGACGTGGGCACCGGCGACGGCGCCGGACTGCTCACCCAGATCCCGGACGAGTTCTTCCGCGCGGTCACCGAGTTCGAGCTCCCGCCGATGGGGGAGTACCTCGCCGGCACCGCGTTCCTGCCGCAGTCACCGGCCGAGCGCGAGTCGATGTGCGCCAGCTTCGGCGAGCTCGCCGAGGAACAGGGCCTGATCGTGCTGGGCTGGCGCGATGTCCCGGTGGACGCCTCGATGATCGGCAGCCTCGCCAAGGAGTCCATGCCGTACTTCCGGCAGGTCTTCCTCGGCTTCGCCGCCGAGGACTCCATCGCCTACCAGGAGTCCGCCTCGGGCACGCTGGACCAGCGCGGATGGCGCCTGCGCAAGCGCGGACAGAACCGGCTCGGGGTCTACTTCCCCTCGCTGTCCTCGAAGACCATCACCTATAAGGGGATGCTCACCACCGCGCAGCTCGAGCCGTTCTTCCCGGACCTCTCGGACGAGCGGTACAAGACCACCCTGGGCATCGTGCACTCGCGCTTCTCCACCAACACCTTCCCCTCCTGGCCGCTGGCCCAGCCGCTGCGCAACATCGCGCACAACGGAGAGATCAACACGGTCAAGGGCAACCGCAACTGGATGCGCGCCCGGCAGTCGGTCATGGCCTCGGAGCTGCTCGGCGAGGACCCGGAGTCGCTGTTCCCGATCTGCACCCCCGGCGCCTCGGACTCCACCAGCTTCGACGAGGCCGCCGAGCTGCTGATGCTCTCCGGACGTCCGCTGGCCCAGTCCATGCGCATGATGATCCCTGAGGCCTGGGAGAACCACGAGACCATGGACCCCGATCTGCGGGCGTTCTACCAGTACCACGCCCAGCTCATGGAGGCCTGGGACGGCCCCGCCGCGATCGCGTTCACCGACGGCCAGCAGGTCGGGGCGATGCTGGACCGCAACGGACTGCGCCCGGCCCGCTACTGGGTCACCGACGACGGCCTGGTCGTGATGTCCTCCGAGGTCGGCGTCCTGGACCTGGAGCCCTCCTCGATCGTGCGCAAGGGCCGCGTCGCCCCGGGCATGATGCTGCTGCTGGACACCGTCGAGGGCCGAATCATCGAAGACGCCGAGATCAAGGCCGATCTGGCCTCCTCGGCGCCCTGGGCCGACTGGGTCCGGGAGAACCTGGTCAAGCTCGCCGATCTCCCGGAGCGCCTCCACGTGCGCCACCCCTCGGAGTCGGTGCGGCTGCGCCAGCAGACCTTCGGCTACACCCACGAAGAGCTGCGCGTGCTGATCGGCCCGATGGCCACCGCCGGTGCCGAGCCGCTGGGCGCCATGGGCACCGACACCCCGATCGCGGTGCTCGCCGACCGCCCCCGGCTGCTCTTCGACTACTTCGTGCAGACCTTCGCCCAGGTGACCAACCCGCCGCTGGACGCGATCCGCGAGGAGCTGGTCACCTCCCTGGGACTGCACATCGGCCCCAGCGGCAACCTGCTCAGCAACGAACAGGTCCGCTCCCGCCAGGTCGCCCTGGACTTCCCGGTGATCAACAACGACGAGCTCGCCAAGATCGCGAACATCCGCAACGACGACGGCGCGAAGATCACCCTGAAGGTCCGCGCGCTCTACCGCGCCGGATCCCGGGAGGAAGAGCTGCGCCAGCGGATCCGCGAGATCTGCGAGAAGGTCTCCGCCGCGGTCAACCGCGGGGTCAGCTACATCGTGATCTCCGACCGTGACTCCAACGCCCAGTGGGCGCCGATCCCCTCGCTGCTGGTGCTCTCCGCGATCCACCACCACCTGCTGAAGTCCGCCAACCGCACCAAGGTCTCCCTGGTGGTCGAAGCCGGAGACGTCCGCGAGGTCCACCATGTGGCCTGCCTGATCGGCTACGGCGCGGCCGCAGTGAACCCCTACCTGGCCATGGAGACCGCCGAGGACATGGTCCGCCGCGGCGACCTGACCGCTGTCGACGAGGAACAGGCGGTGCACAACCTGCTCACCGCGCTGGGCAAGGGCGTGCTGAAGATCATGTCCAAGATGGGCATCTCCACCGTTGCCTCCTACTGCGGTGCGCAGACCTTCGAGGCCGTGGGCCTGGCCCAGAACGTGGTGGACCAGTACTTCTCCGGCACCCACTCGCCCATGGGCGGGGTCGGGCTCGATGCGCTCTCCACCGAGACCCTGGAACGCCAC
Organism: Nesterenkonia aurantiaca; assembly: GCF_004364585.1. Taxonomy (GTDB): domain Bacteria; phylum Actinomycetota; class Actinomycetes; order Actinomycetales; family Micrococcaceae; genus Nesterenkonia; species Nesterenkonia aurantiaca. The sequence continues at coordinate 168,150 of NZ_SOAN01000005.1, forward strand.
TCCCGGGCCTACCCGGCCGACGGCAACGACCTCGGGCGCGGCAACGAGCTCGAGATCGGCGGGGAATACCAGTGGCGCCGCGAAGGCCCGCCGCACCTGTTCAACCCGCAGACCGTCTTCAAGCTCCAGCACTCCACCAAGACCCGCCGGTATGACATCTTCAAGCAGTACTCCAAGGCGGTCGATGACCAGTCCGAGGCGCTGCTGACCCTGCGCGGGCTCTTCAAGCTCAGCTCCGAGCGGACCGCGGTGCCGATCGAGGAGGTCGAATCCGTCGCCGGGATCGTCAAGCGGTTCAACACCGGGGCGATGAGCTACGGCTCGATCTCCCAGGAGGCCCACGAGACCCTCGCGATCGCGATGAACCGGCTCGGCGGACGCTCCAACACCGGTGAGGGCGGGGAGCACCCGGCCCGGCTCGAAGACCCCGAGCGGCGCTCGGCGGTCAAGCAGATCGCCTCCGGACGCTTCGGGGTGACCAGCCAGTACCTGACCCACGCCGATGACCTGCAGATCAAGATGGCCCAGGGCGCCAAGCCCGGCGAGGGCGGCCAGCTCATGGGCAAGAAGGTCTACCCCTGGGTGGCCGAGACCCGGCACGCCACCCCCGGAGTCTCCCTGGTCTCCCCGCCGCCGCACCACGACATCTACTCCATCGAGGACCTGGCCCAGCTGATCTTCGACCTCAAGCGCGCCAACACCGGCGCCCGGGTCCACGTGAAGCTGGTCTCGCTGCATGGGGTCGGCACCGTGGCGGCCGGCGTGACCAAGGCCAAGGCCGACGTCGTGCTGATCTCCGGACACGACGGCGGCACCGGCGCCTCGCCGCTGAACTCGCTCAAGCACGCGGGCACCCCCTGGGAGCTCGGGCTGGCCGAGGCGCAGCAGACGCTGATGCTCAACGGGCTGCGCGAACGCGTCACCGTGCAGGTCGACGGGCAGCTCAAGACCGGGCGCGACGTGATCATCGCCGCGCTGCTCGGCGCCGAGGAATACGGCTTCGCCACCGCCCCGCTGGTGGTCTCGGGCTGCATCATGATGCGGGTCTGCCACCTGGACACCTGCCCGGTCGGCGTCGCCACCCAGAACCCGGTGCTGCGCGAGCGCTACACCGGCCAGGCCGACCACGTGGTCAACTTCTTCGAGTTCGTCGCCCAGGAGGTGCGTGAATACCTGGCCGAGCTGGGCTTCCGCACCCTGGACGAGGCGATCGGGCATGTCGACGCGATCGACATGGACGACGCCAAGCGGCACTGGAAGACCACCGGGCTGGATCTGGGCGCCGTGCTGGACAGCTACGACCCCAACGACCCGGTCACCGCCTCGATGCTGCGCCGCACCCGCGGACAGGACCACGAGCTGGAGAAGCACTTCGACATGGGCCTGATCGAGCTCGCCGGCCAGGCCATCGCCCACGGCGAGAAGGTGATGATCGAGAAGAAGGTGATCAACACCGACCGCTCGGTGGGCACCATGCTCGGCCACGAGGTGACCAAGGCGCAAGGCCTGAAAATGCTGGAGAACAACACCATCGTGGTGCAGCTCACCGGTGAGGCCGGGCAGTCCCTCGGGGCCTTCCTGCCGCACGGGATCACGCTGCACCTCTCCGGGGACGCCAACGACTATGTGGGCAAGGGACTCTCCGGCGGGCGGATCATCGCCCACCCGGACCCTGCCGCGCCGCTGGTCGCAGAGCGCAACGTCATCGCCGGCAACGTGATCGGCTACGGCGCGACCGCCGGAGAGATGTTCCTGCGCGGCCAGGTCGGAGAACGCTTCCTGGTGCGCAACTCCGGGGCCACCGCCGTGGTCGAAGGCATCGGTGACCACGGCTGCGAGTACATGACCGGAGGCCAGGCGTTGATCCTGGGACCCACCGGGCGCAACTTCGGGGCAGGCATGTCCGGAGGCACCGCGTTCCTGGTGGACTTCGACGAGGAGAAGATCAACTCGCAGGCCCGGCTCAACGGTGACCTGCTGCTGCTGGAACCCGACGAGGAGGACCGCGCGATCATCGGGGACCTGCTGCGCCGGCATCACGAGGAGACCGGCAGCGCAGTGGCCGAAGCCCTGCTTGAAGATCTCGAGACGACCTATTCGCGCATCACCAAGGTGCTCCCGCGCAACTACGACGCCGTGCTCCGCGCCCGCTCCAGCGCCCTCGACGAGGGTCTGGATCCCGATGGCGACGCAGCATGGCAGAAGATTCTGGAGGCGACCCGTGGCTGATCCGCGTGGATTCATGAAGCACCGAGAGCGCCAGGACCGGCCCTCTCGCCCCATCCCGGTCCGGATCATGGACTTCAACGAGGTCTATGAGCGCAATGAGCGCGGCATCGTGGCGACCCAGGCCAGCCGCTGCATGGACTGCGGGATCGCGTTCTGCCACACCGGCTGCCCGCTGGGGAACCTGATCCCGGAGTGGAACGACCTGATCTGGCGCGACCAGTGGGAGGAGGCCTCCTCCCGGCTGCACATGACGAACAACTTCCCCGAGTTCACCGGGCGGATCTGCCCGGCCCCCTGCGAGACCTCCTGCGTGCTGGGCATCAACCAGCCCGCGGTCACGATCAAGCAGTCCGAGGTCTCGATCGCCGATGAGGCCATCGCCCGCGGCTACGTGGAACCGGTGCTGCCCCAGCGGCTCACCGGCAAGACCGTGGCCGTGGTGGGCTCCGGACCGGCCGGCATGGCCGCCGCCCAGCAGCTCACCCGCGCCGGGCACACCGTGGCCGTCTACGAGCGTGACGACCGGCTCGGCGGGCTGCTGCGCTACGGCATCCCGGACTTCAAGATGGAGAAGCACCACGTGGAGTTCCGCATCGATCAGATGCGCGCCGAGGGCACCCGGTTCTACACCTCCACCGAGATCGGCGCCGACATCACCTGGGACGCCCTGGAGGCCAGCTACGACGCGGTCATCCTCGCCACCGGCGCCATGGTCCCGCGCGATCTGGGCATCAATGGGCGCGAGCTCGACGGGGTCCACTTCGCCATGGAGTACCTGGTGCAGTCCAATAAGGCCACCTCAGGGGATCAGGTCGAGGGCCAGATCCGCGCGGACGGCAAGCACGTCGTCGTCCTGGGCGGCGGGGACACCGGTGCCGACTGCATCGGCACCGCCCACCGCCACGGCGCCGCCTCGGTGACCACCCTGGCCATCGGCAAGGAGCTGCCCTCGGAGCGCTCCGACCACGAGCCCTGGCCGATGGACCCGCGGGTCTTCGAGCTGACCAGCGCCGACGAGGAGGGCGGGGAGCGCAGCTACCTGGCCTCCACCGTGGAGTTCCTCAGCGACGACGCCGGCCGGGTGCGCGCCCTGAAGGTCGCCGAGACCCAGTACAACCCCGACGGGTCCCGCTCCCCGAAGCCCGGCTCCGAGCGCGAGATCCCGGCGGACCTGGTGCTGCTGGCGCTGGGCTTCACCGGGGCGGAGTCCGACACGCTCACCGAGCAGCTCTCGATGGACTTCGACCGGCGCGGAAACATCAACCGGGCCGAGGACTACCAGACCTCGGTGGAGGGCGTCTTCGCCGTCGGCGATGCCGGCCGCGGGGCCTCCCTGGTGGTCTGGGCCATCGCCGAGGGCCGCGCGGCGGCCGCGAAGGTGGACGAATATCTCGAAGGCGCGACCAGGCTCCCGGCCCCGGTCAAACCCTCGGATCGTGCGATTTCACTCACAGGCTGACTGTTATAGGCTCGATACGAACAATCCTGGTCCAGTGTCGTGCCAGTCCATCAACTCGCTTAACGGCACTAGAGATAGGACAAGGTGAGACATGAGACACGCCAAGATCGTTGCCACATTCGGCCCCGCCACCGCCGGCTATGAGATGACCCGCAAGCTCGTGGAGGCCGGCGTCGACGTCGCCCGGGTCAACATGAGCCACGGCGACTACAGCGTCCACGAAGAGACCTACAACACCGTCCGCGAGGTCTCCAAGGACCTGCGCCAGGCCGTGGGCATCTTCGCCGACCTGCAGGGACCCAAGATCCGGCTCGGTCGTTTCATCGAGGGGGAGCACCCGCTCGCCGTCGGGGACCGCTTCACCATCACCATCGATGACATCGAAGGCACCAAGGACCGCTGCTCCACCACGTTCAAGGGCCTGCCCGGAGACGTCAACGTCGGGGACACGCTGCTGATCGATGACGGCAAGATCGCGCTGCGCGCCGTGGAGGTCACCGCCACCGACGTGGTCACCGAGGTCACCGTGCCCGGCAAGGTCTCCAACAACAAGGGCATCAACCTGCCCGGCGTGGCCGTCTCCGTGCCGGCGATGTCGGAGAAGGACGAGGAGGACCTGCGCTGGGCCCTGCGCACCGGCTTCGACATGGTCGCGCTCTCCTTCGTCCGCGACGCCGCAGACATCGAAGCCGTGCACCGGATCATGGATGAGGAGGGACGCCGCGTCCCGGTCATCGCCAAGGTCGAGAAGCCCCAGGCGGTGGAGGCGCTGCAGGACATCGTCGACGCCTTCGACGCCGTCATGGTCGCCCGCGGCGACCTCGGTGTGGAGCTGCCCCTGGAAGAGGTCCCGCTGGTGCAGAAGCGCGCCGTGGAGCTCGCCCGCCGGTGGGCCAAGCCGGTCATCGTCGCCACCCAGGTGTTGGAATCCATGATCGACAGCCCCCGGCCCACTCGCGCGGAGGCCTCCGACTGCGCCAATGCGGTGCTCGACGGCGCGGATGCGGTCATGCTCTCCGGTGAGACTTCCGTGGGCCAGTTCCCGGTGGAGACCGTGGAGACCATGTCCCGGATCATCGAGACCACCGAGACCAAGGGTCTGAGCCGGATCCCCGAGCTCGGCACCAAGCCCAAGACCCGAGGCGGCGCGATCACCCGCGCGGCCAAGGAGATCGCGGATCAGCTCGACATCGAGCACCTGACCACCTTCACCCGTTCCGGAGACTCCGCCCGCCGGCTCTCCCGGCTGCGGCCCAAGCAGAACATCTTCGCGTTCACCCACGTCGAGCACACGCACAACATCCTGACCCTGTCCTGGGGCGTGCAGCCGCGCTGGGTGGAGTTCGCCACGCACACCGACACCATGACCGCCCAGGTGGACAAGCTGCTGCTGGAGGAGGACGCCGCGGAGCTCGGCCAGCTCGTGGTCATCGCCGCCGGGTCTCCTCCAGGACAGGCCGGGACCACCAACATGGTCAAGGTCCACCGGATCGGTGACCTGCACGACGCCAGCGACATCGAGACCCTGCGCCGCGGCGACATCGCCCCGGCGAACAAAGAGCCGGTCGGCCCCTGGCCCGCGGCCAGCGCCTCCAGCGCGTCCTAGTCGGAGCGTCCGGTCAGCGCGGCACGGCAGAGATTCAATGCTCGGGCCCAAGCCCGGGTAAGCTGGTGCCGTCCTCGTCATGGAGTCTGAGAAGACCCCTCGCCGAGGACGGCATGAGCGCCGGGGAGGCCCTGACCTCCTCGGTTCAGCCCGAATGGCGGAATCGGTAGACGCGCCGCACTCAAAATGCGGTACCACTGGTGTGTGGGTTCGAGTCCCACTTCGGGCACCTAGACGATGACCAGCCCAGCATGGGGAGCGTCCCCTCCGGGAGAGACTCCCGGCACGGCGGTCAGGGACCAGAAGGAGAACGGTGAGCGAACAGACTCCGGGCGCCGGCGAGAGCGCATCCGCGGCAGCAGAATCCCGCGCCGTCCCTGAGGCGGCGGCCCACGAGGCGGAACGCGGCGCCGCGCCGCGCCGGGTGCTGGTCGCCGAGGACGAGACGCTCATCCGGCTCGACATCGTCGAGATCCTCACCGGCGCCGGCTACGACGTCGTCGGCGAGGCCGACAACGGCGAACGCGCCGTGGAGCTGGCCCGTGAGACCGAGCCTGACCTGGTGGTGATGGACGTGAAGATGCCCATCATGGACGGGATCACCGCGGCGCAGCTCATCGCGGAGGAGCGGATCGCCCCGGTGGTCATGCTGACCGCCTTCTCCCAGCGCGACCTGGTCGAATCGGCCCGCGAGGCCGGGGCCATGGCCTATGTGGTCAAGCCCTTCACCGAGAATGATCTGATCCCGGCGATCGAGGTCGCCATGGCGCGCTTCGACGAGATCCGCGCTCTGGAGGACGAGGTCACCTCGCTGGCGGACAAGTTCGAGACGCGCAAGCTGGTGGAGCGGGCCAAGTCCCTGCTCACCACCAAGATGGGACTCACCGAGCCGGAGGCCTTCCGCTGGATCCAGAAGACCTCGATGGACCGTCGGCTCTCGATGCGCGAGGTCGCCGAGACCGTGGTCGACCAGATGACGGACTCCCCGCCCTACCTCAAGTAACCCCTTCCCCACCTCCCGTTGAGGGGCTGATTCTCCGAGTATCTGAGGCTGTTTTCGGCCCCAACTGATCGGAGAATCAGCCCCTCAACGCGTGGGTCACACGGTGAGGAAACGCGTGGGTCACACGGTGAGGATCAGGGCGTCGCCCTGGCCTCCGCCACCACACAGGCCTGCGGCTCCGGTGCCGCCGCCACGGCGGGACAGCTCCAGAGCGAGGTGGAGCACCAGGCGCGCCCCGGACATCCCGACCGGGTGCCCCAGCGCGATGGCGCCGCCGTTGACGTTGAGCTTCTCCTGGGCGAGGCCCAGCTGTTTGGCCGAGGCGACGCCCACAGCCGCGAAGGCCTCATTGATCTCCACCAGATCCAGCGACTCCGGGCTGATGCCCTGCTTGCGGCAGGCCTCGGCGATGGCGTTCGCCGGCTGCAGCTGCAGCGAGGAGTCCGGGCCCGCCACCATGCCGTAGGCGCCGATCTCCGCCAGGGGAGTGAGCCCGAGTTCCCGGGCCTTCTCCGGGGTGGTCACGATGACCGCACAGGCACCATCTGAGATCTGCGAGGCTGAGGCAGCCGTGATCGTGCCCTGCTTGTGGAAGGCGGGGCGCAGCGTGCTCAGCGATTCGGCCGTGGTGCCGGCCCGGATGCCCTCGTCGCGGCTGACCGTGGTGGGCTCCCCCTTGCGCTGGGGCACCTGAACGGGGGTGACCTCGTCGTCGAAGACTCCGTTCTCCCAGGCCTGAGCGGCGCGTTCATGGGAGAACGCGGCAAGCTGATCCTGCTCCTGCCGGGAGACCTCGACCTCTGCGGTGTTGCAGGACTCGGTCAGGGCGCCCATGTTCTGCGCGGTGGCCTGGTCGAAGAGCGCGTCATAGGCCATCGAGTCCACCAGGGAGGTATCCCCGAAGCTGAAGCCCTTACGGGATCCCGGCAACAGGTGGGGCGCATTGGACATCGATTCCATGCCGCCGGCCACCACCAGCTCACACTCGCCCGCGCGGATCAGCTGATCGGCATAGGCGATGGCGCTGAGTCCGGAGAGGCAGACCTTGTTGACGGTGATCGCTGGCACATGGCCCGGGATCTCGGCGCCCAAGGCGGCGGTGCGGGCCGGGTTCTGTCCGGCTCCGGCCTGAATCACCTGACCCATGATCACGTAGTCGACCTGATCCGGGCGGACCCCGGTCTTTTCAAGCGCGCTGCTGATCGCGGCCGAGCCGAGCTGGGCTGCGGTGAGTGAGGAGAGCCCGCCCATCAGCTTGCCGATGGGGGTGCGGCTGCCTCCGAGGATCACGGAACCGGGTGTCATAGGTGCTCCTTCATGTTCAAGACGAGTCAAGGGTGTTCTGGACCACACATATCATGTGCGGCGCCTCAGTGGATGTGCGGTGCCTCAGTGCAGTTCGACGCCGGTGGCTTCGCGCACCTGCTCCGCGCTCACCCCCGGTGCGGTCTCCACCAGCCGCATGCGCGGTTCGGCCTCGGTGCCCACGACGTCGATGACGGCCAGGTCGGTGATGATCCGGTTCACCACGGACTTCCCGGTCAGCGGCAGGGTGCAGGCCGGCAGGATCTTCGGCGAGCCGTCCTTGGCCACATGGTCCATCAGGCAGATGACCCGCTCCGCGCCGTGGACCAGGTCCATGGCGCCGCCCATGCCCTTGACCATCTTGCCGGGCACCATCCAGTTGGCGAGGTCGCCGTTCTCGGCGACCTGCATGCCGCCCAGGACGGCGACGTCGATCTTGCCGCCGCGGATCATCCCGAAGCTGGTGGAGGAGTCGAAGAACGACGCCCCGGGAAGCAGGGTGACGGTCTCCTTGCCGGCGTTGATCAGGTCCGGGTCCACGGCGTCTTCGGTGGGGTAGGGGCCCACTCCGAGGATGCCGTTCTCGGACTGGAGCACCACGGTGCGCTCGGCCGGGATGTGGTTCGGGATCAGGGTGGGCATGCCGATGCCCAGGTTCACATAGGCGCCGTCGGGGAGCTCCTCGGCGGCGCGGGCGGCCATCTGCTCGCGGGTCCAGCCCGCGTGGGTCTCGGTGGTCATGACGCGATCACTCCTTCTCGTCGCTGCGCACGGTGCGCTTCTCGATGGGCTTGTCGATCTCAGGCCCGACCTCCACGATCCGGTGCACGAAGACCCCGGGCAGGTGCACGGCGTCGGGATCGATCTCGCCGGGCTCCACGAGCTCCTCCACCTGGGCGATGCAGACCCGACCCGCCATCGCGGCGTCGGGGCTGAACTGCCGGGCGGCCTTGTTGAACACCAGGTTGCCGTGCCGGTCACCGCGCTGGGCGTGGATGAGGGAGTAGTCGGTGACGATCGACTCTTCCAGGACGAACTCGAGGGCTCGACCGTCATGGACGGTGAAGGGCCGGACCTCCTTGGGCGCGGACTGCTTCGCCACGCCGCCGGAGCCGTCGTAGGTCATCGGGATGCCGCCCTCGGCGACCTGCGTGCCCACTCCGGAGCGGGTGTAGAACGCCGGGATACCGGCGCCGCCGGCACGCATCTTCTCTGCCAGAGTGCCCTGCGGGACGAGCTCCAGCTCGAGCTCGCCCTCCAGGTACTGCCGGGCGAACTCTTTGTTCTCTCCGACATAGGACGAGGTCATCTTCGCGATCCGGCGTGCCGCCAGCAGCACGCCCAGGCCCCAGCCGTCCACGCCGCAGTTGTTGGACGCCACGGAGAGTCCGGAGGCGCCCTGCTCAAGCAGCGCCTCGATGAGCTGGATCGGATTGCCGGAGAGGCCGAAGCCTCCCACGGCGAGCGAGGCGCCGTCGGGGATGTCGGCCACGGCCTCGGCGGCGGTGGTCACGGTCTTGTCGATGGTCATGGGCCCTCCTCAGGGTTTCACGGACTCAGGGACTGCTGTGGACTCGGGCTCAGGAACTGCTGGGAACTCTCGGCGCGATCAGCTGATCAGCTCGCGCTCCAGCCGCCGTCCATGGCGTAGGACGTGCCGGTCACCATACCGGCCGGGTCGGAGGCCAGCCAGAGGGCGAGGGAGGCGACCTCCTCGGGCTCCACCAGCCGCTTCACAGCGGATTCGGTGAGCATGATCTGCTCGACCACCTGGTCCTCGGCGATGCCGTGGATGCGGGCCTGGTCTGCGATCTGCTTCTCCACCAGAGGGGTGCGCACATAGGCGGGGTTGAGGCAGTTGGAGGTCACCCCGTGCTCGGCGCCCTCCAGGGCGGTGACCTTGGAGAGGCCTTCCAGGGCATGCTTGGCGCTCACGTAGGCGGACTTGAACGGGCTGGCCCGCAGTCCATGGACCGAGGAGATGTTGAGGATCCGGCCGAAGCCGCGGGCGTACATGCCAGGAAGTGCCGCGCGGATCAGCAGGAACGGGGACTCCACCATCAGCCGGTGCATGAGCCGCCATGCCTCGGGGTCGAACTCGTGCAGCGGAGCGACCCGCTGGATGCCGGCGTTGTTGACCAGGATGTCGGCCTCGTGGATCCCGGTCTCGGCGCTGAGCTCCTGAAGCGCCGTGGTCTCGGAGAGATCCACCGTCCATGAGCTGCCGCCGATCTCTGCTGCCAGGGCTTCGGCGGCTGCGCCGTCGCGGTCACACACCGTCACCTGCGCACCGGCGGCGGCGAAGGCCCGCACGCAGGCCGCCCCGATGCCGGAGGCACCGCCGGTGACGACGGCGCGGCGGCCGGTCAGTGCGCCGGCCGGGATGGGCGAGCTGCGAGGGGAGTGCGGGTCCATGATGCTCCTTCTTCAAGGGGTGAGGATTCAAACGGGGTGTCCCGGGTGGGCTGGGTGAGCTGAGTGAGCCGGAAGACTGCAGAGAGGCTGCAGGGAGACGTCGGAGGGGGCCAGCTCACCCCGTGGATCAGAACCCGCCCACGGCCGAGACCAGAGCGATCAGTGCCACGACGACCAGCACCGGGATGACCAGCGTGACCATGGCGATGTCCTTATAGGACTGACGGTGGGTGAGGCCACAGACGATCAGCAGCGTGACCACGGCGCCCGAGTGGGGCAGCGTGTCCAGGCCGCCGGCAGCCATGGCGGTCAGCCGGTGCATCATCTCCAGGCTGATGCCCTCGGCCTCGGCCATGGCACGCAGGTCCGCGCCCAGGGCGTTGAGCGCGATGGTCATGCCGCCGGAGGAGGAGCCGGTGAGCCCGGCGGTGATCGAGGTGGTGACCACGGAGGTCACCAGTGCGTTGGCGCCCATGCCGAAGACCGAGTCGCGGACCACGGCGAAGGCGGCCACCGAGGCGACGACGGCGCCGTAGCCGACCTCGGAGGCGGTGGAGAAGATCGGCAGCATGGAACGCTTGACGCCGTCGTTGAATCCGACCTTCAGGGTGCTCCACTGGCCGAAGTTCATCGCGATGATCAGCGCGATGGCGCTCACGATGCCCACCAGCACGGCCCACAGGCCGGCGCGGGTGTCGTAGCTGATGGCTCCGAAGGTGTCCTCCTGCAGATAGGACCAGTCCAGGGCCGGGAAGATCAGCAGGGTGCAGGCGAAGTTCACCGCGAAGACGGTCAGCAGCGGCAGGAAGGGGACCAGGCGGTTGGGCGGGGCGATCGTGGTGGTGACCGAGGAGCCGTCGTCGGAGGATCCTCCGATGACCTTCTTGGACTCCGCGGACTCGAAGGACTCACCCTTGGAGATCAAGCTGCGCCGGCGGTGCTCCAGCCACAGCAGGCCCAGGCCGAAGATCAGGGTCCCGCCGAGGACGCCCACCCCCGGTCCGGCCCATGCGCCGGTGCCGAAGAACTGCCCGGGAATGATGTTCTGGACCTGCGGGGAACCGGGCAGGGCGGTCATGGTGAAGGTGAAGATGCCCAGGGCGATGGTGCCGGGAATCAGCCGGCGCGGGATGTCAGCGACGCGGAACAGCTCGCGGGCCAGCGGATACATCACGAACGCGACCACGAAGAGGCTGATCCCGCCGTAGGTCATCAGTGCGGAGGTGATCACCGTGGCGGCGATCGCCCTGCGGCTGCCGATCCAGCCGGTCACGGTGCGCGCGATCGACTCGGCGTATCCGGTCACGGTCATCAGCACCCCGAAGATCGCACCGGTCAGGAAGATCGGGAACCAGCTGCCCACGAAGCCGGCCATCGCCGGCATGAACACCTCGGTGTAGGAGGCCATGATCGGGGCCCCGGAGAACAGCACACAGACGACTGCGGAGATGGGAGCCGCGAGGATCACCGGCACGCCGCGATAGGCGAGGGTGATGAGCAGCAGCAGGGACACGATGATGCCAACGATGCCCAGGATCATGGAGGTCTCCTCAAGGAGGGTGGTGAGCGTGTGACGACCGTCTCGGCGTCAACGTTCAGCATGCGTGCCCCGATGTGACCTGCGCTACATTCTTTCGTTCAACAGTGCAGCGGTTATTTAGTAGCTGGCTACGAATGAGTTCCGCGGGGGAGGGCGCCCCGACGGGCGGCGAGCACCCAGGACAGCTCGATGAGGGTGTCGAGGTCTCCGAGGTCCGCACCGGTGATCTCCTGGAACCTCTGCAGCCGGTAGCGCAGCGTGTTGACGTGCACCGGGATGCTGTGGGCTGCCCGCGGGATGTTCATCCTGTGATGCAGGTAGGCCTCCACGGCCTCGAGCACATGCTCGCCGAACACGCCGGCCTCGACCAGCGGCTGCAGGTGGCGTTCCTGCAGCAGCGCGGTGACCTCCGGGCTGGCATGGACTCCCGCCCGCCAGGAGAGACGCTCCAGGTCCACCACCCCGGTCTGCCCCACGGCCGCAGCTGCGCGCAGCGCAGTGGCGGCGGACTCGAAGGATCGCGGCAGCTCCTCCAGGCTCACCGCCGGGCCGAGCCCGACGGTCAGCCGCTCCGGCTCCGCACTCAGCGGCGGCTCACCGATGAGGATGCCCACCAGCATGCCGGCGCGCACCGCGGTGAGCACCCGCAGTCCAGCCTGTTCGGCCCATTCCTGGAGCCGCCGCTGGCGTTCGAGGTCTGCCTCGGGCCGTGATTCTGCGGCCAGCGCGCACAGCGGGGCGGCGGTGGGGACGTCGTAGAGGGCGGCGCCGCGGGCCAGCTCGGTCGGCTCCAGCTGGGTGGCCACGGCCTCGCCGATCCAGGCCGCTCGCCGGGTGGAGTCCGCCAGAGCTCGCGAGACGTCCCGGTCCTGGTAGAGCAGCACCGCCCGGGCGGAGAACACGTCCCCCAGCTCCCAGAGCAGGGTGGAGGAGGCTAGGACCTGGTCTGCCGGGATGCCGTGGTCCGGGGCGTGGTCCAGCATCCGGTGCAGGATCACCGACATGCAGGCTCGGAAGCCGGCGAGCACGCTGCCCACGGGCACGCCCTGGGCGTGCCGCTCCGAGGCCAGGGCGTCGGCTTCGGCGACGTCGTCGTGGCAGGGTTCGAAGCCTGCCCGGATGGTGCGGATGCTCAGTGCGATGTTGCGCCGCACGGAGGCTTCCAGGGCGGCGGTGGGGACGTCCTCGTAGCCGGGCACCGTGGCGCGGATGGTGTGGATGGTCTGCTCGAGGATGCCGCCGTCCGCCTCGAGGGCGGCCAGCAGCTGGTCCCAGGCGGCCTCGGCGGGACGCTGCTCCGCTGTCATGTGGCTCACCATACCGGCTGCCCCGCGTGACTCTCGCGCCACTTTCACGTCACTCTCGTGTCCCTCTGGCCTCAGCGCCCAGCGCGACCCGGCCTGGCCTGCATCGTCTGCCGGTGATTTGCATCGCGTGGTGATGTGAGTCACATTGGGGTGCGGCGGGGGCCGTGTGGCTCCCGTGTTCTGCGTAATCGACCTGAAGGAGCTCAGCTGATGGCTGTCCGGTATTCCTCTGCCACTGAAGCGATGCATGAACGCTTGTTCGAGGGCATCACCCTCGTTCTCGGAGCGTCCGGCCGCACCCGCATTCCCGCGGGGCGTGACGCATGACCGCTACACGGCAGGACGCCGCAGGCAACAGCGCCGTTCTCGGCAGGGTGATGCGACCGCTGAACTCCCTGGTGGAGAAGCTGATCCCCTCGGCCCTGGTCTTCGCGATCGCACTGACCTTCATCGTGGGTGCTCTGGCGCTGATCTTCACCGACGCCGGCCCGATCCAGGTCGTCGAGGAATGGGGCATCGGCCTTGCCGGGCTGCTGGAGTTCATCACCCAGATGGCCCTCATCCTCTTCCTGGGCTACATCCTGGCCAACACGAGACCAGCCCGAAAGCTGCTGCGCCGCCTGGCCACAGTCCCCAGAACAGCGATCCAGGCCTACCTGTTCGTGTTCCTGATCGCCGCCCTGGCAAGCCTGATCACCTGGGGCCTGGGACTGGTGGTCGGTGGCCTGCTGGCGCGCGAAGTTGCTCACGTCTTCCGCGAACGCCAGATCCCGGTGCACTTCCCCATGCTGGTGGCCTCAGGGTTCTCCGGATTCGTGGTCTGGCATATGGGCTACTCCGCCTCGGGGCCGCTGACCGCAGCCACCCCCGACTCCTTCGTGGCAGAACAGCTGGGCGCTCCGCTTTCCGTGGGGGAGACCATCTTCTCCACCTGGAACATCATTGCCTGCATCGTCACCATCGCGGTGGTCGCCTTGGCCCTCTACCTGGTGGCGCCTCGGGACAGCGCCACGGTGGTCCCGCTGAAAGTGGACGCACGCGAGGTCGACGTCGAGATCGACGACGCCGTCGAGACCCCCGCGGATCGTGTGGACGCCTCCCGCATTCCCACCCTGCTGATCGGGCTGATGCTGGTGGCCTATCTGATCATCCACTTCAGCGGCGGCGGCTCCCTGACCTTGGACGTGGTCAACTGGAGCTTCCTCGGGCTGATCATGCTGTTGGTCCGCAGCCCCTTCGAGCTGATCGCGCTGACCAAGCAGGCCGCCTCGAATGTGGGCGAGATCCTGCTGCAGTTCCCGCTGTATGCGGGCATCCTGGGCATCATGGCCGGCACTGGGCTGATGACCGTCATCTCAGAGGCTTTCGTAGCGATCTCCACTGCGCAGACGTTCGCGCTGTTCGCGTTCCTCTCCGCCGGACTGGTGAACTTCTTCGTGCCCTCCGGCGGCGGACAGATCGCGGTGCAGGCCCCGATCCTGCTCGAGGCGGCAGAGACACTCAGCGTGGACCCCGCCATCGCCATCATGGCCGTGGCCTATGGCGACCAGTGGACGAACATGATTCAGCCGTTCTGGGCGCTCCCGCTGCTGGCCATCGCTGGGCTGAAGATGCGCGACATCCTCAGCTACACCACGATCGTGCTCATCGCCTCCGGCATCGTCTTCGGCGCAACCTTGCTCATCGTCTCGATGTGATCGGCCTGAATTGAGCCGCCGCGGGGCTGTCGCTGGGCTGTCGCTGGGCTGTCACTGGGCTGTCACTGGGCTTGTCATTGAGCAGCCGCGGGGCTGTCGCTGGGCTGTCGATGAGCGGGTCAGAGCTCGAAGTAGAACTCGTGGTGCGCCGCGCAGCCGGGATTGAATCCCGTCCCGCAGTGCGCGCAGGCCTCCGCGATGAGGTACTCCGCGATGCTGAACCGGGTGCGGCAGACCCCGCAGAGCAGCGCGAGCTCCTCCCGGCGCGCCCGCGGCCAGCGGCTGATCTCATGCGTCTCGGCCTCCTGGTGGCAGCGCAGGCAGGGATACCAGCGGTCGCAGCAGAAGAACCGGATCGCGACGACGTCGCGCGGCCCGGCGTAGTGCCGGCAGCGCGTCTGATCATCCACCGCGGCCCCGCGGATCGCAGGCTCATCCATGTCCCCGAGGCTAACCCACCCCAAACCGTTGAGGGGCGGATTCTCCGAGCATTTCATGCGGATTTTGGCCCAAACTGGTCGGAGAATCAGCCCCTCAACGCTGGGTGGTCAGCCCCTCAACGTTGGGTGGCGGAATTCTGCATCGTGAGACAGGCGGCGGTGCGCGTGCGCCGGGACACGTCGGCAGGCATAGAATCCAGAGCATGGCTGAGCACACCGCAGAGACCCCCGAGAACACTCCTGACATCGTCGAGGGCGCGGCGCCCTTCACCCCGCCCAAGGCGGTCACCGGACCCTCGATCCCGGAGAAGCCCCGCAGCTGGGAGGTCACCGACGGCTACACCCGCGCCCCGGCGCGCGGGATGCTGCGCGCGGTAGGCATGGGCGACGACGACTTCGGCAAGGCCCAGATCGGGATCGCCAGCTCCTGGAACGAGATCACCCCCTGCAACCTCTCGCTGGACCGCCTGGCCAAGGCCTCCAAGGAGGGTGTCCACGCCGGCGGCGGCTACCCGCTGGAGTTCGGCACCATCTCGGTCTCCGACGGCATCTCCATGGGCCATGAAGGCATGCACTACTCGCTGGTCTCCCGCGAGGTCATCGCCGACTCGGTGGAGACCGTCATCCAGGCCGAGCGGCTCGATGGCTCGGTGCTGCTCGCCGGCTGCGACAAGTCCCTGCCCGGCATGCTCATGGCCGCGGCCCGGCTGAACCTCTCCAGCGTGTTCCTCTACGCCGGCTCGATCATGCCCGGCGTGGCCCGCTTCGCCGACGGCACCGAGAAGGAGGTCACCCTGATCGACGCCTTCGAAGGTGTCGGCGCCTGTGCCCGCGGCACCATCAGCGAGGCCGACCTCGACGTCATCGAACGCGCCATCTGCCCCGGCGAAGGCGCCTGCGGCGGCATGTACACCGCCAACACCATGGCCTGCATCGGTGAGGCGCTGGGCATGTCGCTCCCCGGCTCCGCCGCGCCGCCCTCGGCCGACCGCCGCCGCGACCACTACGCGCACAAGTCCGGCGAGGCCGTGGTGGAGCTGCTGCGCCAGGGCATCACCACCGCGGACATCCTCACCAAGAAGGCCTTTGAGAACGCGATCGCGGTGACCATGGCCTTCGGCGGCTCCACCAACGCGGTGCTGCACCTGCTCGCCATCGCCCGCGAGGCCGGGGTGGAGCTCGAGCTTGAGGACTTCAACCGGATCGGCGACAAGGTCCCGCACCTCGGGGACCTCAAGCCCTTCGGCCAGTACGTGATGGCCGACGTCGACCGGGTCGGGGGAGTGCCGGTGGTCATGCGCGCCCTGCTCGACGCCGGCCTGATCCACGGCGACGCGCTCACCGTGACCGGCAAGACCGTCGCGGAGAACCTGGCGACGATCAACCCGCCGGACATCGACGGCAAGATCATCCGCGCCCTGAACAACCCGATGCACCCCAACGGCGGCATCGCGGTGCTGCATGGCTCGCTGGCCCCCGAGGGCGCGGTGGTGAAGTCCGCGGGCTTCGACGCCGAGGTCTTCGAGGGCACCGCCCGGGTCTTCGAGCGCGAGCAGCAGGCGCTCAAGGCCCTGGAGGAGGGCCGGATCCAGGCGGGCGACGTCGTCGTCATCCGCTATGAAGGCCCCAAGGGCGGACCGGGCATGCGCGAGATGCTCGCCATCACCGGAGCCATCAAGGGCGCCGGGCTGGGCAAGGACGTGCTGCTGATCACCGACGGTCGCTTCTCCGGAGGCACCACCGGGCTGTGCATCGGGCATATCGCCCCCGAGGCCGTGGACGGCGGGCCGATCGCCTTCGTCGCCGACGGGGACCTCATCCGGGTCGACATCGCCGGGCGGAGCATCGAGCTCGTGGTGGACGCCGCCGAACTCGCCACCCGCCAGCAGGACTGGACCCCGCTGCCGCCGTTCATCACCACCGGGGTGCTCGGGAAATACGCCAAGCTGGTCCGCTCCGCCGCCGAGGGTGCCTACTGCGGCTGAGCCGGTGAGCATCGGCGCCGGTCACCGGCGGCGCCGCCCACCAGCAGCGTCGGCATACCGGATTTCCACCATGTGAGACGGGTATCCGGGATGTTGACACGGATCACAGGCCAGGGAAGCATGGATGCCATGCGTCAACTACTAGCGGTCGTACCCGTATCCGCCGCCGGGGGACATGTGAAGTGATTCACAGGCCCCAGGTCGGCCGCTCGTCCGCCTCACACGAGGCGGCCGAATGGTTGAACTGGAGCTGACGCATCCGCTCACCCCGGCAGAAGGCCCCACAGGCTTCTCAGCCGGGGTTTTCTCTTGACCGGAGTGGATCCACCACGGATCAGAGACTTCTTGGATCAGCAATTCGGGAACCAGAGACTGAGGAAAAGATGAGCAATCTGACAGCCACGACCCCAGCGATGCTGGCGTCGAAAGCATCCAGCAGCGCCGCTGGGATCTCCCCGGACCCCCGCATCTACGGCCCGGGCCGCACCGTGGAACCGGTAGCGGTCACCGGCGCGGAATCGATCATCCGCAGCCTTGAGTCGCTGGGTGTCACCGACGTCTTCGGCATCCCCGGCGGCACCATCCTGCCGACCTATGACCCGCTGATGGACTCCGAGCAGATCAACCACATCCTGGTGCGCCATGAGCAGGGCGGCGGCCACGCCGCCCAGGGCTACGCGATGGTCACCGGCGAGGTGGGCGTCTGCTTCGCCACCTCCGGGCCCGGGGCGACGAACCTGGTCACCCCGATGGCCGACGCCCATATGGACTCCGTGCCGATGGTCGCGATCACCGGTCAGGTCAACGCCGCGGTGATCGGCACCGACGCGTTCCAGGAGGCCGACATCGTCGGGATCGCCACCCCGATCACCAAGCACTCCTACCTGGTCACCGACGCCGACCAGATCCCCCGGGTGATGGCCGAGGCCTTCCACCTGGCCTCCACCGGCCGGCCCGGCCCGGTGCTGGTGGACATCACCAAGTCCGCCCAGGTCGCGCAGACCACCTTCGCCTGGCCGCCGAAGATCGAGCTCAACGGCTACCGCCCGGTGACCCGCGGGCATTCCAAGCAGATCCGCGAGGCCGCGAAGCTGATCCAGGGCGCCTCGCGTCCGGTGTTCTACATCGGCGGCGGCATGATCAAGGCCGAGGCCTCCGAGGAGTTCTACAGGCTGGCCGAGACCGTCGGGGCTCCGGTGGTCAACACGCTGATGGCCCGCGGCGCGTTCCCGGACTCACACGAGCAGAATCTGGGCATGCCCGGGATGCACGGCACGGTCTCCGCCGTCGCCGCGCTGCAGCGCTCGGATCTGCTGATCACCCTCGGCGCGCGCTTCGATGACCGGGTCACCGGGCAGCTCGAGAGCTTCGCCCCGGACGCCAAGGTCATCCACGCCGACATCGACCCGGCGGAGATCTCGAAGAACCGGACGGCCGATGTGCCGATCGTCGGCTCGCTCAAGGAGATCGTGCCCGAGCTGACCGTCGCCTTCGACACGCTGGTGGCCAAGCACGGCCGCACCGACATCAGCGGCTGGTGGAAGCAGCTCAACCGCTTCCGCGAGACCTACCCGCTGGGCTACACCACCCCGGAGGACGGCAAGATCGCCCCGCAGCAGGTGATCGAGAAGATCAACCAGGCCGCCGGACCCGAGGCGGTCTACGTCGCCGGCGTGGGCCAGCACCAGATGTGGTCCTCGCAGTTCGTGAAGTACGAGCGGCCCCGGCAGTGGCTGAACTCCGGCGGACTCGGCACCATGGGCTACGCGGTGCCTGCCGCCATGGGCGCCCAGGTGGGCAACCCGGACCGGGTGGTCTGGGCGATCGACGGCGACGGCTGCTTCCAGATGACCAACCAGGAGCTCGCCACCTGCGCGATCAACAAGATCCCGATCAAGGTCGCGGTGATCAACAACTCCTCCCTGGGCATGGTGCGCCAATGGCAGACCCTGTTCTACGAGTCCCGGTACTCCAACACCCATCTCAACACCTCGGTCTCGGACTCCGGCGGGGAGATCGTGCGGATCCCCGACTTCCTCAAGCTCGCCGAGGCCTACGGCTGCGCGGGGCTGCGCTGCGAGCGTCCCGAGGACATCGACGCCGTGATCGCCGAGGCGATGGCGATCAACGACCGCCCGGTGGTGGTGGACTTCGTGGTCTCCCGTGATTCGATGGTCTGGCCGATGGTCCCTGCAGGGGTCTCCAACAGCGACATCCAGTTCGCGCAAAACCTGACCCCGCAGTGGGACGAGGAGGACTAAGAGCATGGGCACACATGACATCATCGCGCCGGAGCAGCGCCGCACGCTCTCGGTCCTGGTCGAGGACGTCCCCGGCGTGCTGACCAAGGTCTCCGGGCTCTTCGCCCGCCGCGCATTCAACATCCACTCACTGGCGGTGGGTCCCTCCGAGCTGCCCGGCCTGAGCCGGATCACCGTGGTGGTCGACGCCGACTCGAAGCTGCTGGAGCAGATCACCAAACAGCTGAACAAGCTGATCAATGTCATCAAGATCATCGAGCTGGCACCGGAGAACTCGGTCCAGCGCGAACACCTGCTGATCAAGGTGAAGGCTGACTCGCCCACCCGTCTGCAGGTCACCCAGGCCGTCGAGCTCTTCCGCGCCAAGATCGTGGACGTCTCCGTGGACTCACTCACCGTTGAGGCCACCGGCGCACCTGACAAGCTCAATGCTCTGCTCGAGGTCCTGGAGCCCTTCGGAGTGCGCGAGATCGTGCGCTCCGGCGGACTCGCGATCTCCCGCGGCTCGAAGTCCATGACCGACCGAGCGCTGCGCTGACCACCTGAGAACCCCTGACCTGTCAATCAATCCCCACCATGAGGAGCCCTCACTGTGACTGATCTCTATTACGACGACGACGCCGACCTGTCCGTGCTCAGCGGCAAGAAGGTCGCTGTCATCGGCTACGGATCCCAGGGCCATGCCCACGCGCTGTCCCTGCGCGACTCAGGCGTCGACGTCGTCGTCGGTCTGAAGGCAGACTCCAGCTCCAAGGCCAAGGCCGAGGAGCAGGGCCTGACCGTGAAGACCGTGGCCGAGGCCTCCGCCGAGGCCGACGTCATCATGATCCTGGTCCCGGACCAGCACCAGGCCGCGGTCTACTCCGCCGAGATCGCCCCGCACCTGGTGCCGGGCAACGTGCTGCTGTTCTCCCACGGCTTCAACATCCGCTTCGGCTACATCGAAGCGCCCACCGAGGTCGGCGTCGCGATGGTCGCCCCGAAGGGACCGGGCCACGTGGTCCGCCGCGAGTACGAGGCCGGCCGCGGCGTGCCCGCCCTGATCGCCGTGGAGCAGGACCCCTCGGGCGAGGCCAAGTCGATCGCGCTGGCCTACGCCAAGGGCATCGGCGGCACCCGCGCCGGCGTCATCGAGACCACCTTCACCGAAGAGACCGAGACCGACCTCTTCGGTGAGCAGGCTGTTCTCTGCGGCGGCGCCTCCCAGCTGGTGCAGTACGGCTTCGAGACCCTCACCGAGGCCGGCTACAAGCCCGAGATCGCCTACTTCGAGGTGCTCCACGAGCTGAAGCTGATCGTGGACCTGATGGTCGAGGGCGGCCTGACCAAGCAGCGCTGGTCGATCTCCGACACCGCCGAGTTCGGCGACTACGTCTCCGGCCCCCGGGTGATCTCCCCGGAGGTCAAGGAGAACATGAAGGCCGTGCTCGCCGACATCCAGTCCGGAGCCTTCGCCAAGCGCTTCATGGATGACCAGCGCGACGGCGGCAGTGAGTTCAACGAGCTGCGCAAGAAGAACGAGTCGCACCCGATCGAGTCCACCGGTCGCGAGCTGCGCAAGCTCTTCTCCTGGATCCCGCAGGACGATGACTACACCGAGGGCACCACCGCTCGATGAGTGATCACGGTGAGCGGGGCGGGCCGTGACACGGCCCGCCCCGCTCACCGTCTTCGCGTGACCACCCGAACCACGAAGCGCCAGCAGAAGAAGGACATTGTGAGCACTCACCGCCCCGTCGTCGTACTTGCCGAAGAACTCTCACCCGCCACTGTCGAGGCACTGGGACCGGACTTTGAGATCCGCCAGTCCGACGGAACCGATCGCGAGCGGCTCTTCGCCGACCTCGCCGACGCCGAGGCCATCATGGTGCGCTCGGCCACCCAGGTCGACGCCGAGGTGCTCTCCCACGCCAAGAAGCTCAAGGTCGTGGCCCGGGCCGGGGTGGGACTGGACAACGTCGACATCAAGGCCGCCACCGCGGCCGGCGTGATGGTCGTCAACGCCCCGACCTCGAACATCACCTCCGCCGCGGAGCTCACCTGCGCCCACATCCTGGGCCTAGCCCGGCACATCTCCCCGGCCCACCAGGCGCTGCGCGACGGCGCCTGGAAGCGCTCGAAGTACTCCGGCGTGGAACTCGCCGAGAAGACCCTCGGCGTGATCGGTCTGGGCCGGATCGGCGGTCTCGTGGCCGAGCGGATGAAGGCCTTCGACATGGAGATCATCGCCTACGACCCCTACGTCACCTCCGCCCGGGCCCACCAGCTCGGCGCTCAGCTGGTCACCTTGGAGGAGCTCTACGCGAAGTCCGACGTGATCACCATCCACATGCCCAAGACCCCCGAGACCTTAGGCATGCTCAACACCGCGGCCTTCGCGAAGATGAAGGACACCGCCTTCGTGGTCAACGTCGCCCGCGGCGGGTTGATCGACGAGGCCGACCTGGAGCAGGCCCTGGCCGAGGGCACCATCGGCGGCGCCGCAGTGGACGTCTTCGCCACCGAGCCCTCCACCGACCTGCCCTTCTTCACCCGCGAGAACGTGGTGGTCACCCCGCACCTGGGCGCCTCCACCGCCGAGGCCCAGGAGAAGGCCGGAGTCTCCGTGGCGAAGTCGGTGCGCCTGGCCCTGGCCGGCGAGCTGGTCCCGGACGCGGTCAATGTCGCCGGCGGCGCCATCGACGAGCTGGTCCGCCCAGGCATCCCGCTGATCGAGAAGCTCGGCCGGATCCTCAACGCCCTGGCCACCGACGCCTTCACCGATATCGAGACCGAGGCCGCCGGTGAGATCGCCGAGCTCGACGTCTCCGCGCTGCAGCTCGCAGCGCTCAAAGGCCTGTTCACCGACGTGGTCTCGGAGCAGGTGTCCTACGTCAACGCCCCGGTGCTCGCCGAGCAGCGCGGAATCTCCACCCGGCTGACCACCACCACCGAGGTGGAGGACTACCGCAACGCGCTCACCGTGCGCGGCGCCACCAGCTCCGGGACCAACCTGGAGGTCCGCGGCACGCTCACCGGGCCCAAGCAGATCCAGAAGATCGTCGGGATCAACGGCTACGACCTGGAGATCGCGCTCACCGAGCATCTGGTGGTGCTCGAATACGCCGACCGCCCCGGCGTGGTCGGCGCCCTCGGCCGGATCCTGGGGGAGCACCAGGTCAACATCGCCGGCATGCAGGTCTCGCAGAACACCAAGGAAGGCCGCGCGCTGGCCGTGCTCGCCATCGACGCCGCGCTGCCCGCCGGGGTGCTCGACGCGATCAACTCCGAGGTCCAGGCCAACCTGGCCGCCGAGGTGGACCTCGAGGACTGAGCTGCGCGGTTCTCACCCGGTGCAGGTCTGCGGCCCAGACCTGCACCGGGCACCCGCCCAGACCTGCACCGGGCACCCGCCCAGACCTGCACCGGGCACCCACCCAGACCTGCACCGGGCACCCGCCCAGACCTGCACCGGGCACCCACGTGGGGTAAATTCCTAGGGTGACTTCTTCCAAGCCCCCGTTCTACATCACCACGGCGATCCATTACCCCAATGGAGAACCGCATATCGGCCACGCCTACGAGGTCATCGCCTCCGATGTGATGGCGCGCTTCAAGCGCCTCGACGGACACGAGACCTACTTCCTCACCGGCACCGATGAGCACGGGCAGAAGATGCAGCAGACCGCGCAGAGCCTCGGGCTCTCCACCCGGGAGCTCGCCGATCGCAATGCGGCCGTGTTCCAGGCCATGGACGACGAGGTCGCCGGGATCTCCTATGACCGGTTCATCCGCACCACGGACGAGGATCACTACGCGGCCTCCACCGCCATCTGGCGGCGCATGGTCGAGGCCGGGGACATCTACCTGGACAAGTACGCCGGGTGGTACTCGGTGCGTGACGAGCGGTTCTACTCCGAGGACGAGACCGAGCTCGACGCGGCAGGGGAGCGCCTCGCCGCCGAGACCCAGACCCCGGTGACCTGGACCGAAGAAGAGTCCTACTTCTTCCGGCTCTCGAAGTACCAGCAGCCGCTGCTCGACTTCTTCCGCGACAACCCGAGCTTCGGTGCGCCGCGAAGCCGGTTCAACGAGGTCATCCGATTCGTCGAGGGCGGGCTGGAGGATCTCGCGATCTCCCGGACCACCTTCGACTGGGGCGTCCCGGTGCCCAAGGATCTCACCGCGGATCAGACCAGCCTGGACCACGTGATGTACGTCTGGGTGGACGCGCTGACCAACTACCTCACCGGCGTCGGGTTCCCCGACACCGAGTCCGAGAGCTTCACAAAGTTCTGGCCCGCCGACGTTCATGTCATCGGCAAGGACATCTCCCGGTTCCACTGCATCTTCTGGCCGGCGTTCCTGATGAGCGCGCAGCTCGAGCTGCCCAAGCGGGTGATGATCCACGGCTTCCTGAACAACGCCGGGGAGAAGATGTCCAAGTCCGTGGGCAACGTGGTGGCCCCCGCCGACTGGGTCGCCGAATACGGGCTCGACGCCGTCCGGTTCTTCCTGCTGCGAGAGTTCCCCTTCGGCGCCGACGGCTCCTACACCCATGAGGCCGTGGTCGGCCGGAAGAACTCCGACCTGGCGAACAACCTGGGCAACCTCGCGCAGCGCTCGCTCTCGATGATCGCGAAGAACTGCGAGGAGAAGGTCCCGCAGCCCGGCGAGCGCACCGCCGCCGACCGCCGGATCCTGGCCCAGGCCGATGAGCTGCTGGAGATCAGCCGGGAGGCCTATGACCAGCAGGACTTCCACCGCGCACTGGAGCGGACCTGGTTCGTCCTGGGCGAGGCCAACGCGTACTTCGCCGAGCAGGAGCCCTGGAAGCTCAAGAAGACCGACCTCTCGAGGATGAACACGGTGCTCTTCGTGACCGCGGAGGTCCTGCGCAAGGTCGCGCTGCTCGCCCAGCCGGTGATGCCGGAGTCGGCCACGCAGCTGCTGGACGCGCTGAACGTCGAGGCAGGAGGCGACGCCGGGAGGACCAACGACTCCGGGACCGGCCCGCGCAGCTTCGAGGCCTTCCACGCCGAGCTCGTCCCAGGCACCGTGCTGGCCAAGCCCACCCCGATCTTCCCCCGCCATGAGGAGAAGACCGACTGAGCCGGGGCTGATCCCCGGCCTGGCTGGCCTGGACTGCCATGCCGGGGCGGTCTCAGATGCTGAGAGGCCGTGGCGCAGTTCCCATCCCTGCGATGCCCAGCACATAGAGTGACGCTATGGCTGAGAACACATTTGACATCGCAGTAATCGGCGGCGACGGCATCGGACCAGAGGTGGTCGCCGAGGCCCGGAAGGTGCTCGACGCCGCCCTGGCCTCCGAGAGCGCCGAGTTCACCTACACGGAGTATTCCCTGGGTGCTGAGCACTGGCTCACCACCGGGGAGACCCTCACCGAAGAGACCCTGCAGGCGCTGCGCGGGCACGACGCGATCCTCTTCGGCGCCGTCGGCGCGGATCCGCTGGACACCCGGGTGCCCTCGGGGATCATCGAGCGCGAACTGCTGCTGGGCCTGCGGTTCAACCTCGACCACTGCGTGAACCTGCGCCCCACCCGCTCCTACCCCGGGGTGGTCTCCCCGCTGCGCGGGGTGGACGAGGCGAACCCGATCGACTTCCTCGTGGTCCGGGAGGGCACCGAGGGTCCCTACGCCGGCAACGGCGGACTGCTGCGCCGCGGCACCGACGCGGAGATCGCGACCGAGGTCTCGGTCAACACCGCCTATGGCGTGCGCCGCGTGGTCGAGGACGCCTTCCACCGCGCCCAGGCCCGGGATAAGCACCTGACCCTGGTGCACAAGAACAACGTGCTCACCTATTCCGGTGACCTCTGGACCCGGACCACGGCGGCCGTGGCCGAGTCCTTCCCCGAGGTCCGCTGGGACTACCTGCACGTCGACGCCGCCACCATCCACATGGTCAGCAACCCGCAGCGCTTCGACGTGATCGTCACCGACAACCTCTTCGGCGATATCCTCACCGACCTGGCCCCGGCCATCACCGGCGGCATCGGCCTCGCGGCCTCGGCCTCGATCAACACCGCCGGCACCGCCCCGTCGATGTTCGAACCCGTTCACGGCTCCGCTCCGGACATCGCCGGCAAGGCGATCGCCGATCCCACCGCGGCCGTGCTCTCTGCGGTGTTGATGCTCGATCACCTGGGTCTCGGCGATGCCGCGGCCCGCGTGGAGACCGCAGTCCATGCCCAGCTGAACCAGTGGGCGCAGGACGGCGCCTCCGGGCTGAGCACCAGCCAGCGCGGCGACGCCTTCGTGGCGCGGCTCAACCGCTGACGCCTGCCGGGCGCCCGGGGGCCGGTCTCGTAGAGTAGGGCACGAGACTCGTATCCGCCGGGCGCATCTGCCCGTGCACACCCGAAAGGTCACCATGACGTTCCATCACACCCCCCATCCGACGCCCACCACAGCCGATCGGCTGAAGGAGATCCTGGCGAACCCGGGATTCGGGACCCACTTCACCGATCACACCTCGGTGATCGACTGGACCTCAGAGGACGGTTGGGACAACGCCCGGGTGGAGCCCTACGGGCCGATCTCCCTGGACCCCGCCGCCGCGGTGCTGCACTACGCCCAGGAGATCTTCGAAGGCATGAAGGCCTACCGCCACTCCGACGGCGGGATCTACAGCTTCCGCCCGCTGGAGAACGCCAGGCGGCTCAATCGCTCGGCCGTGCGCATGGCGCTGCCCGAGCTCCCCGAGGAGCTCTTCATCGAATCCCTCGAGGCGCTGGTCGCGACCGATCAGGACTGGGTCCCCAACGGCGACGGCGAGGCGCTCTACCTGCGGCCCTTCATGTTCGCCTCCGAGGCCTTCCTCGGGGTCCGGCCGGCCAAGGCCGTGTCCTACCGGGTGATCGCCTCCCCGGCCGGGAACTACTTCGGCGGCGAGCTCAAGCCGGTGCGCATCTGGGTCTCCCGGGACTACATCCGCGCCGCACCCGGCGGGACCGGCGCGGCGAAGACCGGCGGCAACTACGCCGGCTCCCTGGCCGCCCAGCAGCAGGCCACCGCCAAGGGCTGCGACCAGGTGCTCTTCCTGGACCCGCTGCGCGAGAACGCCATCGAGGAGCTCGGCGGCATGAACGTCTTCCTGGTGACCGCCGACAACCGGCTCATCACCCCGGCGCTGACCGGCACGATCCTGGAGGGCATCACCCGCGCCTCGGTGATCCAGCTGGCCAAGGACCGTGGCATGGAGGTCGAAGAGCGTCAGGTCACCCTGGAGGAGTGGGACGCCGGGATCACCGACGGCAGCATCACCGAAGCCTTCGCCTGCGGCACCGCCGCCGTGATCACCCCGATCGGGGAGCTGCTCGACGGCGAGCGCAGCATCGCCTCCGCCGGGACCGGGGAGACCACCCTGGCGCTGCGCGAGGAGCTGCTGGGCATCCAGACCGGCGCGGTCGAGGATCGTCACGGCTGGATGCACCGCCTGGCCTGAGCGGCCACGCAGCATCCGCAGCGCTGAACCGCAGGACAACTGAACAGCTGAAGAACGTGCAATGCGCGTGGGCGATAGAGTTGGCCCATGCGCATTGCACGTTTTGTCACCGACGCCGAACCCTCCTACGGTCTTGTCACCGGGGGAGAGGGCGAAGAAACCATCATCCAGCTCAACGGAGACCCCTTCTATCAGGGGATCCAGCAGACCGAGACCACCCATCGCCTGGAAGACGTCCGGCTGGTCGCCCCGATCATCCCGCGCTCGAAGGTGATCGGAGTGGGCCGCAACTACGCCGACCACGTCAAGGAGATGGGCAGCGAGACCCCGGTCTCCCCGCTGCTGTTCCTGATCCCCAACACCGCCGTGGTGGGACCCAACGAGCCGGTCACGCTGCCCTCCTTCTCCGAGGAGATCAGCTACGAGACTGAGCTCGCCGTCGTCATCGGGCGCATCTGTAAGGACGTGCCGGTGGATCGGGTCGAGGAGGTCATCTTCGGCTACACCGTGGCCAACGACCTCACCGCCCGCGACGCCCAGCGCACCGACGGCCAGTGGGCCCGGGCCAAGGGCTTCGACGGCTCCACCCCGCTGGGCCCCTGGATCGAGACCGACCTCGAGCCCGAAGGGCTCCGGATCTCCGGGCGGCTCAACGGCGAGACCGTTCAGGACGGCTCGACCTCCGAGATGATCTTCGGCGTGGCCGAGCTCATCGCCTACATCTCCCAGGCCTTCACCCTGCTCCCGGGCGACGTGATCCTCACCGGCACCCCGGCCGGCGTCGGACTGCTGCGCGCCGGAGACCGCTTCGAGGCGGACATCGAAGGCATCGGCACACTCGTCAACCACTTCAGGAACTGATTCCCCCTATGACTGCCACAGCTGCACCGTCCACCGAGATCCCCGCCGTGGACCCTTCCACCCCGGTCCGGGTCCGGTTCTGCCCCTCACCCACCGGCACCCCGCACGTCGGGCTGATCCGCACCGCCTTGTTCAACTGGGCCTACGCCCGGCACACCGGCGGCAAGATGGTCTTCCGGATCGAAGACACCGACACCGCCCGGGACTCCGAGGAGTCCTACCAGCAGCTGCTGGAGGCGTTGCGCTGGCTCGGGATCGACTGGGACGAAGGCGCCGAGACCGGCGGCCCGCACGCGCCCTACCGACAGTCCCAGCGCGGCGAGTTCTACGCCGAGGTGCTGGCGAAGCTGCTGGACGCCGGATTCATCTACGAGGCCTTCTCCACCCCCGAGGAGGTCGAGGCCCGCCATGTCTCCGCCGGCCGGGACCCGAAGCTGGGCTACGACGGCTTCGACCGGACGTTGAGCCAGGAACAGATCGCCGCCTACCGGGCCGAGGGTCGCGAACCGGTGCTGCGCTTCCGGATGCCCGATGCGGACATCAGCTTCACCGACGTCGTGCGCGGGGAGATCACCTTCGGCGCCGGCTCCACCCCGGACTTCGTGGTGGCCCGCGCCAACGGCCAGCCGCTCTACACCCTGGTCAACCCGGTGGACGACGCCGCCATGGAGATCACCCACGTGCTGCGCGGCGAGGACCTGCTCTCCTCCACCCCGCGCCAGGTGGCGCTCTACCGGGCGCTGCACGCGATCGGCGTGGCCAAGCACATGCCGGTCTTCGGCCACCTGCCCTATGTGATGGGGGAGGGCAATAAGAAGCTCTCGAAGCGGGACCCGGAGTCGAACCTGTTCCACCACCGGGACCGCGGCTTCATCCCCGAGGGACTGCTGAACTACCTGGCTCTGCTGGGCTGGTCGCTCTCGGCCGAGGAGGACATCTTCACCGTGGAGCAGCTCATCGAGCACTTCGACGTCACCAACGTGCTGGCGAACCCGGCGCGCTTCGACGTGAAGAAGGCCGAGGCGATCAACGGCACCCATATCCGCCGCCTGGAGGCCACCGACTTCCGCGACCGGCTGGTGCCCTACCTGCAGGCCAGGGGCCTGCTGGGCGAGCAGCTGACGCCGGCACAGGCCGCTGTGCTCGACGGCGCGGCCCCGCTGGTCCAGGAGCGCATCGCGCTGCTCGACGAGGGCGCTGACATGATGGCGTTCCTGTTCACCGAGGACGCCGAGCTGGCCATCGAGGACAAGGCCTTCAGCGGACTCGGTGATCAGGTCTTCGAGACCCTCGACGCCTCCATCGCGGCGCTGAGCGAGATCGAGGAGCCCCGGTGGAACACCGAGGTGATCGAGTCTGCGCTGCGCGAGGCGCTGCTGGAGGGGCTCGCGCTCAAGCCCCGGAAGGCCTTCGGCTCGGTGCGCTCGGCGATCTCCGGACGCCGGGTCTCCCCGCCCCTGTTCGAGTCCATGGAGCTGCTGGGACGCGAGTCCTCGCTGAGCCGGCTGCGCCGGTTCCGCGAACTCTTCGCCGCTCGCGGCTGATCCCCGCCACACCCGGTGGCGCCCGGTTCATTTTGTGCTTGGGCGCCACCAGTGTGTATAGTTATCTCCCGTTGCTCGGCGTGAAAATCTTACCGGTGCGACCGCGTTGACAAGCGAATATTGGGCTATGGTGTAATTGGCAACACAGCGGTTTCTGGTACCGTCGTTCTAGGTTCGAGTCCTAGTAGCCCAGCGAAGACCCGCATGTGGTCTTTAACACAGCACGACCGGCCCTCGGCGACGGGGGCCAAAGCTATGAAATCCGGCCCCATCGTATAGCGGCCTAGTACGCTGCCCTCTCACGGCGGTAACGCGGGTTCGAATCCCGCTGGGGTCACGGTCGTAGGACCCTCGAGCTCCTCGGAGCCCGGGGGACCTATATTCCACACTGCAGGACCCTCCCGTTCATCGGGAGGCATAACTCGATAAGGCCCCATCGTATAGCGGCCTAGTACGCTGCCCTCTCACGGCGGTAACGCGGGTTCGAATCCCGCTGGGGTCACCACAGGTGACGAAGAAGAAGCGCCCGGTCCTCCAAGGACCGGGCGCTTCTTCTTTCCCCCCGTTGAGGGGCGGATTCTCCGTGCATCTCATGGGCTTTTCGGCTCAAAGTGCTCGGAGAATCCGCCCCTCAACGTGAAGGGGAGGGTGGGTCAGTCGACTTCGGCGTCGCCGGTGAACTTCAGGACCGAGGAGGAGTCGTCGAGCTCGGCGTTGCCGATGACCACCAGGCCGCCGTTCTGCTCCAGGATCACCGCGGAGACCTCCTTGAGCGAGCCGCGCGAGGAGGAGCGCACCGCGGTGTGGATATCGTCCTCCACCAGCTGGTGCTTACGCAGTGCCTTGCGCTGGAACTTGCCCTCGTAATAGATCAGCACCGGGGGTGCATCCAGCAGCCGGCGCATCTTCGGCGAACGGCCGCGCAGCCAGGCCATGATCCACTGCAGCAGCACCAGCAGCAGAACGGTCAGGATCGCCTGGCTCAGCGGCACATCCACCGCGGTCAGGGTGCGTCCGAAGGCTGAGCCGATCGTGACAGCGACGATGAAGTCCAGCGGCGTCATCGAGGCCATGGTCCGCGGCCCGGAGAGCCGGAGGATGATCAGCAGCGCGATGTAGCCTGCGGTGAGCGTGATGACGGTGTGGATGATGGGATCCCACCCGTCCCAGAATTGAGTCATGTCCATCGGGCGACCCTGTCACCTCGAGGGATCAGTGTCCACCGGGATCATCCACCGGCACCGCGAACACGATGTGGTTGTCCTCGTGGCTTCCTGCCTCGACGTCGAAGAGCCCTGTGCAGGTGATCAGTCGCAGCTCGTCCTCCGGCTGCGCGCCGAAGACCTCCCGGGTGGGGAAGTCGTCCTTGGCGAAGACCTCGGTGCGCTCGACCCGGTAGTGATGGACCTGGCCCTCGGCGTCGGTGACGGCTACCTCGTCCCCGGATTCCATCTCCACCAGACGGTGGAACACCGCGGGGCCGGTGGTGGAGTCCAGATGCCCGGCCAGCACGGTGGGGCCGCGCCCGCCGGGCATGCCGCCGCCTTCGAACCAGCCGACCTCGCTGTAGTCCTCGGGGACTTCCATGGTCCCGTCCTGCGCGATGCCGAGATCGATGAGCGACTCCTCCACGTCGATGGACGGGATGCTCACCGCCGCCGGCCGGACCCCGTTCGGCGCCGCGGTCGGGCTCGAGGGTGGGATGCTCGAGGGTGCGGCGCTCGGTGCCGCGGAGCTGGGCTGCGGAGAGCTCGAGCTGGGCCGCGGCGAGCTGGAGGGGGCGCTGGGGGTCGATGCCTGCGCCGACTCGGTTGAATCCGAGGACGACGTCGCCGCCTCACCCGCGGCGCCGCAGGCGCCCAGGCTCAGCCCGAGCGCCAGGGCGGCGGCCACCCCGAGGGGCAGCCGCCGGACCCTGACCTCGACCCGCCGGTGAGGGCTTCGGATCATGCGTTCTGGTTGCGCCGAATCAGCATGAAGGCGCTGGCGCCGGCCAGAGCGAGCACGCCGGCCCCGGCGAAGACGCCGATCTGGCTGGAGGACTGCTGCATGCCGCCGCCGCCGGTCTCCACGCCGTCCAGCGGAACCTGCATCAGCTGGCCGCGGACCACACCGTCGGCGAACTCCTCGGTGTGGGAGTCTGCGGTGAAGCCGGCGGGGTCGGCCTCGATCTCGGCCAGGCTGAAGCCCTCGCCGGTGTCGGCATCGTCGTCGCCCTCGACGCCGGTCATGAACGGTCCGGCCATGCAGCCGGTGGAGGTGCGCGGCTCGTCACCGATCGGGGCTGGGTCCGGGAAGGCCAGGCGCGGAGGCCCGGGCTCGCCCGCGGCGGCCTCGTGGATGTGGGTGGCGGTCAGAGCCGGGCTCTCGTAGCCGCCGGTGACGCCTTCGAGTGTGATCTCGTAACAGATGACCTCTTCCTCTGAATTGATCCAGAACATGAAGTCGCCCGTCGCGCCCTCTTCACCCGGTGAGACCTCGCCGTCGGAGTTGATGACCTCATCCGGAGTCGCCATGACCGTGTAGGCGCTGGTGAACTCCTCGGGCCACTCGACCTCGGTGCCAGCTTCGGTGCTGGCCTGTGCCATCGTCGGCGAGAGCAGCAACACCGCTGCACCCAGAGTTGCGCCGGCGCCGATGGTTCTGCGTCGTTGTGTCATCATCCGTGGTGACTCCTTCGAGAGCGTTGGTTTACCGAATTTCGGCCCACCACTAAGTAATACGTAGCAGAGGCCTTTGGCGTTCACCGTTTCTCGAATTATTTTCGTCTCACACATCTCACACGTCTCACGCATGCCGCCAGGTCCGGGATGTGTATCGTAGAACCGAATTCTGCAGCCCTCGACGTACCGTTCGAGGGCTCCGACAAGGACTGATGGAGGTGGCTGAGCGGATGCGGACCGAACGGCACACCACCGTCGCAG
Organism: Nesterenkonia aurantiaca; assembly: GCF_004364585.1. Classification (GTDB taxonomy): domain Bacteria; phylum Actinomycetota; class Actinomycetes; order Actinomycetales; family Micrococcaceae; genus Nesterenkonia; species Nesterenkonia aurantiaca. Next base: position 200,175 of record NZ_SOAN01000005.1, read on the forward strand.
TGCCGAGCATCGAGTCTGCCTACGATCAGCACAGCGCGGCGCTGTTCGGATTCGCGGCCAACGCGCTGCAGGACCACGGGGCCGCCGAGGAATGCGTCCAGGAGACCTTCGTGCGGGCCTGGCAGGCCTTGGACCGCTTCGATCCGGCCCGTTCAAGTCTGCGCAACTGGCTCTTCGCCATCGCTCGGAACGTGGTGCGGGATGAGTCCCGCGCCCGACGGCGCATCCCGATCCCGATGGAGCCAGAGATCACAGCGCCTGAGGCCTCAGATCTGAACACCACGGATCCCACCGAGACTATGCTTCTGGTCGAGGCGCTGGGAATGATCAGCCCCGAACACAGCCAGTCGGTCATCGCGGTGCACGTGCTCGGGTTCACCTACGCTGAACTCTCCGAGTCGCTGCAGGTGCCGGTGACCACCCTGCGCACGCGGAACTACTACGGACTGCGCGCTCTGCGCCGCGCGATGGAAGAGATGGAGGCTGAGTCATGAGCACACACCACGACGACGCCGACCCACGTCCTGGCTCCGGACCCGCTTCCGCCTCCGCAGTCGATCGTCGCGCCGAGCTGCTCGGCGCCGCATCCGCCCATGACCTCAGCCCGGCCGAGAGCCAGGAGCTGGACGCGATGTGCGCCCAGGATCTCGAGCTTGCCCGAGAGCTGAGCGAACTGCGTGAGCTCAGCAGCGCGCTGCGCGGCAACCTCGGTTCCTGGACCACTATGACTCCACCTCCGAGCCTGCGCGAGCAGGTGATCGCCAAGGTCCATGCCCCGCAGGCGTCAACAGAGGGAGCCTCGGCAGCCGCGTCCAGGCCGGCAGCAACGTCCCGAAAGTCACCCGCGTCCCGAAAGTCACCCGCCTCCCGACAGTCACCCGCGGACGCAGGTTCACACGCCTCCTCACCGGTGCCCGAGGACCCCGCTCGGCAGCCCCCCGCCCGGCACACCCTCGCCTCCGACCCTGCTTCTACCCCCGGCTCCGCCCCCACCCCAGCATCGAACCCAAGCGGCCGGGCCCGGCTGCGCCAGAGCCTCGCGCTGGCCGCCTGCGTGGCGATCGGCGTGGTCGGCACCATGGGTGTGCAGGCGATCCTGGACCCCGACGAGGCCGCCCTTGACGAGGCTGCCCCCGGCGAGCCCGCCGACGGGCTCGTGGCCGAGGAGCCGCTCGGTCCGCCCGGCGAGCTCGGCGCGCAGGAACCGGTGAGCTTCAGTGATCCAGGGGCCGGTGTCGAGGTCGATGGGGCCCTGGTCGCGCACACCTGGGGCACCGAGACGGTCCTGGAGATCGACGGACTCGCCCCCGGAGAGGCCTTCACCGTGGTCCTGGTCGGCGCCGACGGTGACGAGATCGAGTCCGGTTCCTTCCTGGGCTCCGAGGTCCCCGTGGACTGCCGGATGAACGGGGCGGTGATGCGTGAAGACGTGCAACGCCTGGAGATCCGCGACGACGCCGGCCAGGCGATCACGGCCGCGGCGCTACCCGAAGTCGACTGAGCCGCATGTCGACTGACCCAGCCCCGCGCAGCGTGGGGGAGTCCGGTGAGGAGGCGGTCCTCGCCGTCATCGTCGAGGAGCTCGGCGAGCTCCACCGCGCCGGCACCGACCTGGCCGCGCTCACTGTGCCCGCCGGCGACGACGCGGCGGTGCTGGAGCTGCCCGAGGACGGCGCCCCGGCGCGCATCCTGCTGAGCACCGACACGCTGAGCCAGGACCAGGACTTCCGGCCCGGATGGTGGACCCCGCAGCAGCAGGGCGCCCCGATGGGCCGCGCCGTCGGGCTCAAGGCCGCCGCACAGAACCTCTCTGACCTCAACGCCATGGCCGCGACCCCGATCGCGCTGTTGGTCAGCCTCACGCTCCCCGCGACCACCTCGCTGGACTGGGTGCGCGGGTTCTACCGCGGGCTCGCCGAGGCGGTGCGTCGCGAGGGTGCCGAGCACTGCCACATCGCAGGCGGGGACCTCGGCTCCGGACCCGGCATCTCGGTGACCCTGACCGCCGTCGGCCGGCTGCCGGCCGGGCATGCGCCGCTGCGCCGCAACGGTGCCCGGCCCGGAGATCAGCTCGCCGTCTCGGGCCCGCTGGGCGCGGCCGCGGCCGGACTGGCGCTGCTCGAGGTCGGTCATCCGTGCCCCGGGCCGGAGCTTTCCAGGCTGCGTGACGCCCAGATCGCTCCGGCTCCTAGGCTGCGCACCGGCGCCCAGGCGCTGCGCTGCGGGGCCACCGCCGGGCTGGACCTCTCCGACGGGCTGCTGCGCGACGCCGGACGGCTCGCCCGCGCCTCGGCCGTGCGGGTCCGTCTGGATCAGGCCGCGCTCACCGAACAGGCCGCCGCGCTGCTCCCGGCGGCCGCGGCCCTGGGGCTTCCGGAGGCGCAGGCGCAGGCCGAGGCGCTGCGCTGGGTCGCCGCCGGGGGAGAGGACTACGAGCTGCTGGCCAGCTTCGGCGCCGAGGCGAGGCTGCCGGAGGGGTTCATCAAGGTGGGGGAGATCCTCGAGTGCGCCGAACACGCGGGATCAGACGCCGATGGCGCCCGCGAGGTTCTCCTCACGGGCGCCATCGATGATCAGGGATGGGATTCGCTGCAGGGCTGACCCTGCGGGCGGTCTCCGGCTCAGGCTTGGTGGAAGAACCGGCCCAGCTGGGCGAAGCGCCAACCGGCGCCTTCCCACTCTTCGGCAGGCAGCACGTTGCGCGCGTCGATGAACTGCTTCTGCGCCACCAGGGACTCGAGGTCGCCCGGAGTCAGCGCCTTGAACTCGTTCCACTCGGTGGTCAGCACCACCAGGTCCGCGCCGGTGACTGCCTCGGTGAGCGAGTCCACATAGCCCAGACGCGGGAAGCGCTTGGCCGCGTTGCGGTTGCCCTCGGGGTCATAGACCGCGACGTCGGCGCCGGAGCTGAACAGCCGGACCGCCACGTCGAGGCCGGGGGAGTCCCGGACGTCGTCGGAGAGCGGCTTGAACGCCACGCCGAGCACGGCGATCCGCTTGCCGGCAAGCTCGTTGTCCAGGATCTGCTCGGCCAGGGTGACCACCTTCTCGCGGCGGCGCAGGTTGATCTGGTCCATCTCGTCGAGGAACCGCATGGTGTGGTCCAGGCCGAGCTCGCCCACCCGGGTCTGCAGGGCGCGGATGTCCTTGGGCAGGCAGCCGCCGCCGAAGCCGACCCCGGCGTTGAGGAACTTGCGTCCGATCCGGGTGTCGTGGCCGATCGCGTCGGCCAGGGTGGTGATGTTGCCGCCCACAGCCTCGGTGACCTCGGCGAAGGCATTGATGAAGGAGATCTTGGTGGCCAGGAACGCGTTCGCGGCGACCTTGACCAGTTCGGCGGTCTCGAAGTCGGTGCTGATCCAGGGGGTCTCCCGGGAGAGCGCCTCGGAGTAGACCTCGCGCAGCACGGCCTCGTCGGCGGCGTCGGAGGTGCCCACGACCAGTCGATCGGGGCGCAGCGTGTCTTCCACGGCGAAGCCCTCGCGCAGGAACTCCGGGTTCCAGGCCAGGGTCACGCGCACACCTTCGGCGGACTCTTCCTCCACCAGGGCGGCCAGGCGCCGTGCGGTGCCCACCGGGACGGTGGACTTGCCCACGATCAGGGCGTCCTTGCTGATCGACCGAGCCAGGGATCGCGTGGCGGCGTTGACGAAGGTCATGTCCGCGCCGGTGCCGCCGGCCTGCTGCGGGGTGCCTACGGCGATGAAGTGCACGTCGCCCCAGGCGCCGACCTCGTCGAGGTCGGTGGTGAAGCGCAGCCGGCCCGAATCCACATGCTTGCGGATGAGCTCCGGCAGGCCGGGTTCGTGGAAGGGGAGTTCGCCGCGGGAGAGCGAATCGATCTTCTCCGGGTCGATGTCCACACCCAGGACGTTATAGCCCAGCTCTGCCATGCATGCCGCATGGGTGGCGCCGAGGTAGCCAGTTCCGATGACACTAATATTCTCAATCACGCCCTTCATACTAGGCGTCGGATCGAGATTCCTGGGAAATGCGCCCAGGTCGGTGTGCCTCGACTAGTGCTCGCCCAGACCGTGCTCCGCGGCGTCGGGGTTCTTGCGCACCAGCTCGGTGAGCTGATGCGCAGCCTGCACCACGACGCCGGCGTATTGGCGCCCCGGCTGACGGGTCAGCCGCTCGATCGGCCCGGAGATCGAGACCGCCGCGAGCACCCGTCCCGAGGGTCCGCGCACCGGGGCTGAGACCGAGGCGACCCCGGCCTCACGCTCACCCAGGGACTCGCCCCAGCCGCGGCGTCGCACCCCGGCCAGCACCGTGGGGGTGAACCGGGCGCCCTGCAGACCCTCCACCAGGCGTTCGTGGTCCTCCCAGGCCAGCAGCACCTGGGCGGCGGAGCCGGCCTTCATCGAGAGCTGGGTGCCCACCGGGATCGAGTCGCGCAGACCGATCGGTCGTTCGGCGGAGGCCACACAGACCCGGGCGTCGCCCTGCCGGCGGTAGAGCTGCGAGCTCTCCCCGGTGGCGTCGCGCAGCCGCAGCAGGATCGGTCCGGCCGCGGTGACCAGCCGGTCATCGCCGGCGGCAGAGGCCAGCTCGGCCAGCCGAGACCCGATCACGTAGCGTCCGCGCACATCGCGGCTGAGGAACCGGTGGTGCACCAGGGCGCTGGCCAGCCGGTGCACGGTGGGCCGGGCCAGACCGGTGCACTCCACCAGCTGGGCCAGGGAGGCCGGCCCCGCCTCCAGGGCGTCCATGATCATCACCGACTTGTCCACCACCCCGATCCCGGAGGGCGAATGCAGCGGTCGCGGCGGGTCCGGGGGCAGCGTGGGGCCTGATCTGCTCCCGGAATCGGCGGGGGGCAGCTTCTGCGCCACCATTCGTCGCGGAGCACCGGCTGCACCGGCGGCGGAACGTGCGGTCTGCGGCGAGTACTGTTCACCGGGCCGGGGAGAATAGGGCGAAGCTGGCATGGGCCCATGATACTGGTAATCGCCCCCACGATCTCAGATAATGAGACCTGCGCCTGGCGGTATAGAAGCCTCCGCCCAATGGTGCTTCTGTAGAGAGTGAGCCCACCAGGAGGATCCCATGGCGAACAAGCCACTCACGCTGCCTGAGAAGGTCTGGCGCGATCACGTCGTCGTCCCCGGCAAGGAGTCTGACGGTCAGCGGTCTCCGGACCTGCTCTACATCGACCTTCACCTGGTCCACGAGGTGACCAGCCCGCAGGCCTTCGAGGGTCTGCGCCTGGCCGGGCGACCGGTCCGCCGCCCGGACCTGACCATCGCCACCGAGGACCACAACACCCCGACGCTGGAGATCGACAAGCCGATCGCGGACCCGATCTCGCGCAAGCAGGTGGATACGCTGCGCGCCAACGCCAAGGAGTTCGGCGTGCGGATCCACTCCCTGGGCGACGCCGATCAGGGGATCGTCCACGTGGTGGGACCACAGCTCGGACTCACCCAGCCCGGCATGACCGTGGTCTGCGGGGACTCCCACACCTCCACCCACGGGGCCTTCGGCGCCCTGGCCATGGGCATCGGCACCTCCGAGGTCGAACACGTCCTGGCCACCCAGACCCTGCCGCTGAAGCCTTTCAAGACCATGGCGATCACGGTCAACGGCTCGCTGCGCCCCGGAGTCAGCTCCAAGGACATCATCCTCGCGGTGATCGCCGAGATCGGCACCGGCGGCGGTCAGGGCTACGTGTTGGAATACCGCGGCAGCGCCATCGAGGAGCTCTCCATGGACGCGCGGATGACCATCTGCAACATGTCCATCGAGGCCGGCGCCCGAGCCGGGATGATCGCCCCGGACGCGACCACCTATGAGTTCATCAAGGGCCGCCCGCACGCCCCACAGGGCGAGGACTGGGACGCCGCGGTGCAGTACTGGGATTCGCTGCGTACCGATGATGGGGCGGTCTTCGACGCCGAGGTGATCCTCGACGCCGACACCCTGGACCCCTTCGTCACCTGGGGCACCAACCCGGGCCAGGGCGTGAGCCTCAACGGCGCGGTCCCGGCGCCCACCGACTTCACCGACGACGTCGCCCGCGAATCCGCCGAGCGCGCGCTGACCTACATGGACCTGGAACCTGGAACCCGGATGAAGGACATCCGGGTGGACACCGTCTTCCTGGGCTCCTGCACCAACTCCCGGATGGAGGATCTGCGCGCCGCCGCGGAGATCCTGGTCGGCCGCGAGAAGGATCCGGAGATCCGGATGATCGTGGTCCCGGGTTCGGCGAGGGTCCGGCTGCAGGCCGAGGCCGAGGGGCTGGACAAGGTGTTCAAGGAGTTCGGCGCCGAATGGCGCTTCGCCGGCTGCTCGATGTGTCTGGGCATGAACCCGGACCAGCTGGCCCCCGGAGAGCGCTGCGCCTCCACCTCGAACCGCAACTTCGAGGGCCGGCAGGGCAAGGGCGGCCGCACCCACCTGGTCTCCCCGGTGGTGGCCGCCGCCACCGCGATCCGCGGCACCCTCTCCGCCCCTGCCGACCTCCTCGTCTCCGCCTGAGCTCGCGCACCGCCTGAGCTCGCGCACCGCCTGAGCTCGCGCACCGCCTGAGCACGCGCACTGCCTGAGCACGCGCACCGCAAGCGCACCGCCCGCGACAGAAAGTCACCATGGAACCCATCACCACGCACACCGGCGTCGGCGTCCCGCTGAGGCAGTCCAATGTGGACACCGACCAGATCATCCCCGCGGTCTACCTGAAGCGGATCACCAAGACCGGCTTCGAAGATGCGCTGTTCTCCTCCTGGCGCAAGAACCAGGACTTCGTGCTGAACCAACCGGCCTATAAGCACGGCTCGGTGCTGGTCGCAGGATCGGACTTCGGCACCGGGTCCTCCCGGGAGCACGCCGTCTGGGCGCTGAAGGACTACGGCTTCCGTGCCGTGATCTCCTCGCGCTTCGCCGACATCTTCTACGGCAACTCGGCCAAGCAGGGTCTGCTGGCCGCGAAGGTCGCCCAGCCCGACGTCGAGCTGATCTTCAAGGAGCTGGAGAACAACCCCGGCACCGAGGTCACCGTGGACCTGATCCACCGCACCGTGCGCTGCGGCTCGGTGGACACCAGCTTCGAGATCGACAACTACACCCGCTGGCGGCTGCTGGAGGGGCTCGACGATATCTCGCTCACACTGCGCGAGGAATCACACGTCGACGCGTTCGAGGCGAAGCGTCCCGGATTCAAGCCGAAAACCTTGCCAGCAAAGGTCTGACCACGCCCGATGCCACCTGGTGGCGGCGGGGTCTTGACCGAATTGTTGCCTGCGCCGCCGGCGGAACTGGGAAGGGATCCCAGCAGATGTGGTTACAGTGGCAAAGCTACATTCCACGTTTGTCGAAGAAGGGACCGCCAGTCCAATGGCCAAGCTGCTCACCGTCCAAGGTGGAAAGCCACTCGAGGGATCCGTCCACGTCCGTGGCGCAAAGAACCTCGTGCCGAAGGCCATGGTGGCCGCCCTGCTGGGCAGTGAGCCCTCCCAGCTGCGCAACGTCCCGGCGATCAAAGACGTCGAGATCGTCACTAATCTGCTCCAGATCCACGGTGTCAAGGTCGAGGCCGACCCGATCACCAATGACCTGACCCTGGACCCGCGCGACTCCTACAGCGCGGCGCACTCCGAGATCGACGCCTATGCCGGGGACTCCCGGATCCCGATCCTGTTCTGCGGCCCGCTCATGCACCAGCACGGCGAGGCGTTCATCCCCGACCTCGGCGGCTGCCGGATCGGTGACCGCCCGATCGACTACCACCTCGAGGTGCTGCGCAACTTCGGCGCCGTGGTGGACAAATCACCCACCGGGATCCACATCTCGGCGCCGCGCGGACTCAAGGGCGCGAAGCTGACCCTGCCCTACCCCTCCGTGGGTGCCACCGAGCAGGTGCTGCTCACCGCCGTGCTCGCCGAGGGCATCACCGAGCTGGAGAACGCCGCGGTGGAGCCGGAGATCCACGACCTGATCGCGATTCTGCAGCAGATGGGCGCGATCATCACGGTCTACACCGACCGCACCATCCGCATCGAGGGAGTGGACCGGCTCTCCGGCTACCGCCACCGGGCGATCACCGACCGCAACGAGACCGCCTCCTGGGCCTCGGCCGCGCTGGTCACCCAGGGCGACATCTACGTCAAGGGCGCCGCGCAGCGGGATCTCACCGCGTTCCTGAACACCTACCGCAAGATCGGCGGCGAGTTCTCGGTCGACGACGACGGCATCCGCTTCTGGCACGCCGGGCATGCCCTGAAGCCGCTGGTGCTCGAGACCGACGTGCATCCGGGCTTCATGACCGACTGGCAGCAGCCGCTGGTGGTCGCGCTGACCCAGGCGCACGGCGTCTCGATCGTGCACGAGACCGTCTATGAGAACCGGTTCGGCTTCACCGAGGCGCTGCAGCGCATGGGTGCCTCGATCCAGCTGCACCGCGAGTGCCTGGGCTCAAGCCCCTGCCGCTTCGGGCAGCGCAACTTCCTGCACTCCGCGGTGATCTCCGGACCGGCCGAGCTCCACGGCGCCGAGATCGACGTCCCGGACCTGCGCGGCGGCTTCTCCCACCTGATCGCCGCGCTGGCGGCGAAGGGCACCTCCACCGTCACCGGCATCGAGGTCATCAACCGCGGCTATGAGCACTTCATGGACAAGCTGGGCGACCTGGGTGCGGATGTCGTGATGTCCGAACGCTGAGTCGGGCCGGTAGGGTCTATCCCTGTGACCGATCACAGCAGCGACCCAGCACCCGTCGAGGGCCGAGGCCGCTCGAGCCGCCGCAGATCCGGCTCGAGCCGCCGCCGGTCTGAGCGCCCCGCGACGGCGGGGCCGGACACCACCGACTACACCGTGGGTCGCGGCACCCGGCTGGGCTTCTCCGCCGCCGCCGCGGTCTGCGTCCCGGTGCTGAACCTGGCGCTGGGCCGGCGCTGGCACGGGCTGGAGACGCTGCCGAAGGGCGGGTTCATCGTGGTGGCGAACCATGTCAGCGAGGTCGATCCGCTCGTCGTCGCCCATGCCGTCTACCGCAGCGGCCACACCTTCCACTTCCTGATCAAGGACTCGCTGGTCAGCATCCCGGTGCTGGGCAAGGTGTTCAGCGGGCTCAAGCAGATCCCGGTCTCGCGGGACAGCCGCACCGACGCCGGCCGCTCGCTCGATGCGGCCAAGGAGGTCCTCGCTGCCGACGGCGCAGTCATGATCTACCCCGAGGGCACCCTCACCCGGGACCCCGAGGGCTGGCCGATGCGCGCGAAGACCGGCGCCGCCCGGCTCGCGCTGACCACCGGAGCCCCGCTGATCCCGATCACTCACTGGGGTGTCCAGGAGCTCTTCGGCACCTACGCCAAGGTCCCGAAGTTCTTCCCGCGCAAGCGCTACCAGCTCACCGTGGGGGAGCCGATCGACCTGAGCGATCTGCGCGGGGGCCCGATGACCCGCTCGGTGCTCACCGAGGCCACCGAACGCATCGAGACCGCCCTGACCGAAGGTGTGGCCTCGCTGCGCGGGCAGGAGCCCCCCGAGCAGATCTGGGATCGCAGCCTGCGCCAGCGGGTGCCGCGCAGACAGCCCCGCCGCGCACCCCGCGCTGGGAGTGCCGCGACGCCACAGCCCGTGACCGACCAGCCCAAGACCGACCAGCCCAAGACAATCCAGCCCAAGACCAACCAGCCCGACGAGGCGCAGGAGGATCAGCCGTGACCAAGATCGCCGTGCTGGGCGCCGGCAGCTGGGGCACCACCTTCGCGAAGGTGATGGCCGATTCCGCCGTGGTCGGCGGCGCCGAGCCCGCCGTCGTGCTCTGGGCGCGCCGCCCCGAGGTGGCCGCCGAGATCACCGAGTCCCACACCAACACCACCTACCTCGGGGAGACCCGCCTGCCGGCGATGATCACCGCCACCACCGACCTGGCCGAGGCGGTGCGCGACGCAGAGGTGGTCGTGCTCGCCGTGCCGGCCCAGTCGCTGCGCTCCCAGCTGCAGGTGGTCCGGGAGAACCTGCACGACTCGGCGATCCTGGTCTCACTGATCAAGGGTCTCGAGCGCGGCACCGACCTGCGGATGTCCGAGGTCATCGGCGCCGAGCTCACCGTGGCGCCGGACCGGATCGTGGTGGTCTCGGGACCCAACCTGGCGATGGAGATCGCCCGCGAGCAGCCCACCGCCTCGGTGGTCGCCTGCACCAGCACCGAGACCGCCGAGCGCGTCGCGGCGCTGTGCAACAACGCCTACTTCCGGCCCTACACCAACACCGATGTGATCGGGGTGGAGATCGCCGGAATCGTGAAGAACGTCATCGCTCTGGCCGTGGGCATCTGCGACGGGCAGCAGCTCGGCGACAACTCCAAGGCCTCGGTGATCACCCGCGGCCTCGCCGAGACCACCCGGCTGGCCACCGAGCTGGGCGGACGCCTGGAGACCTTCTCCGGCCTCGCCGGGCTCGGGGACCTCGTCGCGACCTGCGCCTCCCCGCTCTCGCGCAACCGCAGCGCCGGCCGGCTCCTGGGCGAGGGGTTCACCGCCGAAGAAGCCACCGCCAGGCTCTCCCAGACCGCCGAGGGCATGAAGTCCGGCTCCGCGGTGGTCGAGCTGGCCCGCCAGCACCAGGTGGAGATGCCGATCTGTGAAGCCGTGGTGGCCGTCCTGGACGGCGTGCTGCCGGTGGACCGGCTCTCCTCGCTGCTGCTGGCCCGTGACCTCAAAGCCGAAGGAAGATGACCCATGGTCGAGCTTGATCCTGCCCTGAAACCTCGCGTCCTCGTGCTCTACGGCGGACAGTCCTCGGAACATTCGGTGAGCTGTGTGACCGCCGCCGGGGTGCTGGGCGCCATCGACACCGAGGCGTTCGACGTCGTGCCCGTCGGCATCACCGCCACCGGTCAGTGGACCCGCCCGGTCACCGATCCGCGCAGCCACGGCTTCGGCGGAGACGAGCTGCCCCGGGTGCTGCCCACCGAGTCCACCGTCCAGCTGCACTCGGGCCCCGCGGGATCCTCCGAGCGCCGCGCCGAGCTCCTCGAGGTCCACGCCGACGGCAGCTCCACCGCCCTGGGCCACGTGGACGTGGTGTTCCCGCTGCTGCACGGCCCGTTCGGGGAGGACGGCACCATCCAGGGGCTGCTCGAGCTCGCCGGTCTGAGCTACGTCGGCGCCGGGGTGCTCAGCTCTGCGCTGGCCATGGACAAGCACTATATGAAGATCGCCTTCGCCGCCGCCGGACTCCACGTCGGGCCCTGGGTCACCGTGACCGACCGGCAGTGGACCCAGGACCCGGCCGAGGCGCTGGAACGGATCCGCGAGCTGAGCCTGCCGGTGTTCGTGAAGCCCTCCCGGGCCGGCTCCTCCATGGGGATCACCCGGGTCGAGGACCACGCCCAGCTCGAGGACGCCATCGCCGAAGCGCGCAAGCACGATCCCAAGGTGATCGTGGAGCAGGGGATCGACGGTCGGGAGATCGAGTGCGGCGTGCTCGGATCCCAGAACGGTGCCTCCGCCCGGGCCTCGCTGCTGGGCGAGATCGTGGTCCACGACGGCTCCCAGGCGCACCAGTTCTACGACTTCACCGCCAAATACACCGACGCCGCAGCCGCGGACCTCTCCTGCCCGGCCGAGCTGCCCGAGGAGGTCAGCGCGGAGATCCGCCGCCAGGCCGTGCTCGCGTTCGAAGCTCTCGGTGCCGAGGGGATCTCCCGGGCGGACTTCTTCTACACCACCGGCGGGGACGTGGTCATCAATGAGGTCAACACCATGCCCGGCTTCACCCCGATCAGCATGTACCCGCAGATGTGGAAGGCCACCGGGATCGGCTACACCGAGCTGATCACCGAGCTGATCTCGCTGGCCCTGCAGCGCCCCGCCGGTCTGCGCTGAGCCTTCTAGCGGGCGGCACTTGGCTCTCCTTCTCGGCGCTGAGCCTTCCAGAACAGCGATGAGCCTTCCACCGGGCTGAGCGGCTCAGCCCTGCGGCTCGATCGCCTCGCCCTCCTGGACGTCCTGCGCGTCCTCGGTCTGCTCGATGTCCTGATCGGTGGTGGTGCAGGCGCGAGTCTGCTCCACCTGCTGCACGGCGGGCGCCAGGCCGAGCATCGCGGTGGAGGAGGCGACCTGATCCAGGTTCAGCAGCACCTCCACGGCGGGATCCCGGCCATAGGTGACCAGCCGCCAGGTCTGCTCATCCTCCTCCAGGGCGAGCCAGTCCACGCCGTCGGCGCCCACACAGTGCTCTGGGCTCGGTCCCGGCGGGACCACGCCGCAGCGCATCACCACCTCGCTGGGGTCGCCCCACACCGCGGTGCCCTGGGAGGTGGTGGGCCGCAGCTCGTGGTCCCCGATCACCTCGGGCACCGCGAGCATCACGTCGGCGCAGTCCGGATTCGCCGCGTCCGGAGCCGCCTCCACCGTCGCCGTGGAGGCGCAGCCGCTGATCAGCCCCAGTCCCAGCACTGTGAGGAGGACATTGCGGACGCGAGCACGGCGGTCGCCGGAGTTGATAGACACATGACATATTCTGTATGAAGTCCTAAGTACTTGCCCATTCCAGGAGCACCAGATGACGTATGAGGTCGACTACGACAAGCCCCGCCGGAAGCGGCGCGGGCGTCGTGCCGCGCTGATCATTGTGAGCGTGGTGGCCGTCGTCGTCGTCGGGGCCCTGGTGGCGGGCATGGTCTACCTGAACTCATTGAGCAGCGCCTATGAAGATAATGCGCAGACCTTCGAGCAGAGCTTCCCCGAGGATGAGGGTCGCCCGGTCAAGGCCGAGGACGACGAATCCATCAACATCCTGCTGCTGGGATCCGATGAGAACGGCGGCTCCGGGGAGACCGAGGAGCTGTCCCGGGTGCCGCAGGGCGGCCGCTCGGACACCATGATGCTGATGCACGTCCCCAGCGACCGCGAGAGCGTGCAGATCATGTCGGTCCCGCGTGACCTCTGGGTGGAGGTCCCGGGTCACGGCGAGCACAAGATCAACGCCGCGCTGAGCCTGGGCGGGCTTCCCTCGACCATCGACACCTTCGAATCGCTCTTCGACGTGCGGATCGATCATGTGGCCGCGGTGGACATGCTCGGCTTCACCGGCCTGGTCGACGCGCTCGGCGGGGTCACCGTGAATTCGGGCTACGACCAGCCGTTCACCACCGGTGAGGGGTTCACCTTCCAGCCCGGTGAGCAGGAGATGAACTCCGAGGAGGCGCTCTCCTTCGTCCGGCACCGGCAGAGCTTCCCCGACGGGGACCTCCAGCGAGTGCGCAACCAGCAGGCGTTCATCCAGGCCGTGATCGACCAGACGGTCACCCCGGAGAACCTGAGCAACCCCGGCCGGGTCCGGGACCTGGTGGAGACCTTCTCCCCGCACCTGATCGTCGATGACACCCTGAGCTCCGGCACCGTGGCCTCGCTGGGCTGGAACCTGCGCGGCGCGGTGAACAATGTGGAGTTCTTCACCGTCCCGACCGGGGAGAGCAGCTACTCCGACGACGGCCAGTGGATCTTCTACCAGGACCAGCAGGCCATGGAGGACATCGCCGACGCGATCGCGGACAGCACGCTGGACGACTATGCAGCATCGCGATGAGCCGAGCTCGCGACCTCCGCTGAGGCCACTGCCAGGCCACGCTCGAGCGCAGTCCTCCGCTCGGGGCAAGGTCAAGGGTGCTGCCGCAGTGCACCGCTGGTTCCTCCTCGCGGAAGCCGCCCTGGAGCGCAACGTCGAGCCGCTCAACCGACTCAACGTCTTCCCGATCCCTGACTCGGACACCGGGGAGAACATGCTGGCCACGATCCGAGCCTGCCGCGCCAGCGTGGAGGCCTCCTCCACCGAGGACCTGGGCGAGCTCTTCGCCGCGGCCGGTTCCCGGGCGATGTCCGAGGCCTACGGGAACTCCGGCACCCTGCTCGCGGTGCTGATCTCTGGGCTGGCCGAACCGCTGCATGGTCAGCAGCGTCTGACCATCTCCGGGTTCTCTCGTGCGCTGGAGCGGGCCAAGGTCCGGTCCTGGTCCGCGCTGACCGACCCGGTCGCCGGGACCATGCTCTCGGTCCTCGATGCGGTGCACTCCGAGGTGCACCACCGCGCGCTCCGGGCGGAGGAGCCCGAGAGCCGGGCGGCATTGGAGGCCGCCATGCCCTACGTGGTCTCCCGGGCCTTCCTCGCGGTGCAGGCCACCCGGGAACAGCTGCCGGTGCTGCAGCGCGCGAACGTGGTGGACTCCGGAGGAGCCGGACTGCTGGTGGTGCTGATCGCGCTGCACTCGACCATCACCGGGATCGCCATGGACTTCGCGCCGCTGCAGAGCCTGCCCGGCTGGCAGCAGCCCCCCGCGGGTCACCACGCTGCAGATCAGCACGCCGCAGATCAGGGCCCCACGGATCACCGCGCCGCAGATCTGCAGCCCGGAGATCAGCAGCCCGGAGGCCAGCAGCGCACGCCGGAGACCGGCTCGCCGGCGGCTGAACCGGTCACCGAGACTCCAGCGCCGGACGGATCCGAGGTGATGTGCACCGTGCGGCTGGATCCGCTCGGGGCCGCCTCGCTGCGCCACCAGCTCGATGATCTCGGCGATTCGGTGATCGTGACCCCGATCGACGCGAACCCCGACGAAGAAGGCACCTACCGCTGGCGGATCCACGTGCACACCCTCGAGGAGCCGCGCACCTGCACCACAGTGCACGCCGCGGGCCCCGTGGAGTCCTACGCCGCCACCGCGCTGCACCACAGTCCCGACAACAGTCCCGACCGCAGGCCCGCCGCCCAGGCGGAGACCACCCACGCCCCGCCGGCCCGAGACCAGGAGTGATCCCCGCGTGGACGTGCTTCCCTCCACCGAGCTGAGCCGGATCATCGGCGCGGAATCGGCGAAGACGCTCGAGCAGGGGCTGGGCATCACTACCGCCGCGCAGCTGCTGCAGCACTATCCGCGCCGCTGGATCGAGTTCGGCCAGCTCTCCTCCTTCCGCGACCTCCCCGAGGCCGGGGAACACGTCAGCCTGATCGCCGAGGTCACCGGGGTCTCGGTGCGCAAGATGGCGAACCGGCGCGGCTCCCTGGCCGAGGTCTGGGTCACCGATGACGAGGGCAACTCGCTGAAGATGGCGTTCTTCAACGGTTGGAGCGTGGGCCGCCAGCTGACCCAGGGAGCCCGGGCGATCTTCCACGGCAAGGTGGGCAGCTACCGCGACCGCCCCACCCTGAACAACCCCGACTTCACCGTGTTGGTCGACGCCGACCCGGAGACCATCACCGACCAGGTGGACCCGGAGTCGGACCCGCTGGGCGCCGCTGCGCTGCCGCGCGCACTGAACCGGGGCAAGACCCCGGTCCCGCTGTATCCGGCCACCTCAGGGATCAGCAGCTTCCGGATCCTGGACTGCATCGAGATCCTGCTGGACCTCATCGACTTCGCCGCCTGGCCCGAGCCGCTGCCGGAGCAGGTCCGCGCCTCCGAGGAGCTGCCGGAGCTGGGTGAGGCCTACCGGCTGATCCACCGGCCCGAGACCATGGAGGACCCGGAACGCGGGATGCGCCGGATGCGCTACCACGAGGCGTTCCTGCTCCAAGGGCTGCTGCACCTGCGTCGCGCCCAGGAACAGCACCGACGGGCCCTGCCGCGGCCGGCGCAGGAGGCCGGACTGCTCACCCGGTTCGACGCCGGACTGCCGTTCACGCTCACCGAGGGTCAGGTCCGCTGCGGGGAGCTCATCGGCGCCGAGCTCGACCGCGAGCACCCGATGAACCGGCTGCTCCAGGGCGAGGTGGGCTCCGGCAAGACCCTGGTCGCGCTGCGCGCAATGCTGCAGGTGCTCGAGACCGGGGGACAGGCCGTGCTGATCGCGCCCACCGAGGTGCTCGCCGCCCAGCATGAGCGCTCGCTGCGCCGGATGCTCGGCGGCCTCGCCGAGGAGGTCGGGCTCACCCTGCTCACCGGCTCGATGGGCACCGCCGATCGCCGTCGGGCCCTGCTCGACATCGCCTCCGGCACCGCCGAGCTGGTGGTCGGCACGCATGCTGTGCTCGGCGAGCAGGTGCACTTCGTGGACCTGGGCCTGGCCGTGGTCGATGAGCAGCACCGGTTCGGGGTGGAGCAGCGCGACGCCCTGCGCACCCGCTATGAGCTCACCCCGCACATGCTGGTCATGTCGGCCACCCCGATCCCACGGTCGGTCGCGATGACCGTCTTCGGGGATCTGGAGCTGACCACGCTGGAGGGCCTGCCGAGCGGCCGGCAGCCGATCGTCACCCATGTGGTGCGCACGGTTCAGGGCCCGCGGTTCATCGGCCGGGTCTGGGAACGGATCGCCGAAGAGGTCGCCGCGGGGCACCAGGTCTACGTGGTGTGTCCCAAGATCAGCGAGGCCGATGCGCGCGAGGACCCGGAGACCGGGGTGCAGACCGACCAGGATGCCTCGGTGGAGCTGATCGCTGCGCGCCTGGCCGAGCACCCGCTGCTGAGCAGGACCCGGCGCGCCGTGGTCCACGGGAGAATGGACGCCGCCGCCAAGGAGTCGGTGATGACCGGCTTCGAGCGCGGGGAGATCGATGTGCTGATCTGCACCACGGTGATCGAGGTGGGCGTGGACGTGCACAACGCCACAGTGATGGCGGTGCTCGACGCCGACGCCTTCGGAGTCTCCACCCTGCACCAGCTGCGCGGACGGATCGGCCGTGGCGGCGCCCACGGGCTCGCGCTGCTGGTGACCCGGCTGCCCGACGGGCACCCGTCCCTGGAGCGGCTGGAGCAGGTGGCGGAACACTCCGACGGGATGACCCTGGCCCGACTGGATCTGCAGCGCCGGCGTGAGGGCGACGTGCTCGGCGCGGCCCAGGCCGGCCGGGCTTCCACGCTGAAGCTGCTGCGCACGATCCGAGACGAGAAGATCATCGTCCGCGCCTCCGAGCTGCTGCGCGAGATCAGCGCACAGGATCCCAGCTGGGCGGACTACCCTGGACTGCGCACCGCCGTGGGGGAGTACCGCGACCTCCACGAGGGCGCCGACGAGTTCATCCAGCGCGGCTGAGCAGTCCGACCGTAGGGCCCTGAGACAGGAGTGTGAGATGGCACGGATCATCGCCGGCACGCATAAGGGACGCCGCCTCGTGGCCGTCCCCACCGACGCCACCCGACCCACCAGCGACCGGGTCAAGGAGTCGCTGTTCTCCCGGCTCGAGGGCTATGACGCCCTCCGCGACGCCGTCGTGGTGGATCTCTATGCCGGCTCGGGCGCGCTGGGCTTCGAATCGCTGAGCCGCGGTGCGCGCAGCCTGGAGGCCGTGGACAAGGCTGAGGCCGCGGTGCGCACGCTGCGCCGCAACGCCGAGTTCTTCGGCGCCGAGGCCCCGCCGGCGCTGCGCCGGGAGATCACGGTGCACAAGGCCGACGCGCTGAGGTACCTTGGCTCACGCAGCGGTCCACCCATCGAGCTGCTCTTCCTGGACCCGCCCTACAGCCTCGGAGACGCCGAGCTGTTCAAGGTGCTGAGCGCCGCGAGGGAGCAGCTGCATCAGGCGGCCACCGTGGTGATCGAGCGCGACGCCGGCAGCGGCGCGCCCTCACTGCCGGAGGGACTCGAGATCTTCAGCGAGAAGTCCTACGGCAGCACGCAGATCTTCATGGTCGAGCCCACTGAAGCAGCTCTTCCGCACTGAGCACGTCGCCGGGGTGAGGGCCCGCGGCCCAGAGCGCGTTGAGCTCGGTCTGCTCCAGCGCCGCACCGCGGCGCGCGGCGAAGCTCAGGTTCCCCTCGGCCCGGGCCTCGAGCACATCGCTGGGCGCGCTCAGCATCGCGCAGCGCGCCGCCTGCTCGGTGCCCGGAGCGATGGAGGCGCCCGGGTTGCCTGAGGCGTCCGGGACGGCTGAGGCGTTGGGGATCAGCGTGGCCGCCGCGTCGAGCAGCGAGACCACCTGCGCCCGGACGAAGTCCATCGGCGGCTCATCCCCGAGATTCACCAGCAGCAGCCCGCCCGGGACCACCTGCTCAAGGACTGCCCGGTGAAACTCCGGGCTGCGCAGGTGCTCTGGCGCGGCCGCACTGTTGAAAAGGTCCACCACGACGACGTCGAAGCTCACCCCTTGCAGGGCTCCACCGGGGCCCAGCACCGCGGCGGCGTCGGCGACCAGATTGCGAGGGCTTCTGCGCATCGGCAGATGCTCCAGCACAAACTCCACCAACTCAGGTTCGATGTCCACCACGGTCTGCTCCACCGCGGGCCAATGGTGCTCGATGAAGCGCGGCAGGGTCAGCGCTCCGGCACCCAGGTGCAGTACGCGCGGCGCACCGGTTGCTGCAGTCGAAGCGCCGGCGGCGGGGGCTCCTCCCAGGCGCTCGCGGGCGCAGGTCTGCAGCACGGTACCCATCCGGAACAGGTAGTCGTGGAGCAGATAGTCGGGATCCCCGAGCTCCACATGGGACTGCTCGGCCCCGCCGATGCTCAGCACCACGCCGTCCTCGGTGAGGTCGTCCTTCACGAGCTCGGCCAGCTGCCCGGAGAAGGAGAGTCGCTGGCTTCGGGGCAGGCCCAAGGCGTCGCGCTGGCGCATCAGGGGGTTCCGGTGCTGGCCGGCGCTAGCGTCTCGGGTGCGGTGACCGGCGCCGCGCTGGCCGGCCGCGCGGTGGCAGGCCGTGCGTTGGCAGGCCGCGCGTCGGCCGGCGGGTGGCTGGCCAGCGCGGCGGGGAGATGCTCACGCATCCGACGCAGCCCCTCTTCGATGGTGGCGTGGTCCTTGCAGAAGGCGAAGCGCACCAGATGCTCCAGCTCGTCGCTCGGGTTGGCCCGGTGCTGGATGGTCAAGGCAGAGACCGGGATCGCGGCCACCCCCACCTCCTCGGCGAGGACCCGGCAGAACTGCGCGGCCGAGAGCGAGGTGATGCCAGAGACGTTGCCGAGCACGAAGTACCCGGCCTCGGCGCGATTCGGTGCCAACCCGAGTTCCTCGAGGCCGGCGCGCAGCAGATCCCTGCCGGCCTCCAGCTCGGCGGTGTTCTGCGCGAAGAACCCCTGGTCGTCCTGGAGCCCGTGGCCCACCGCCCACTGGAAGGCCGGGCCGGAGGAGAAGCTCAGGAACTGCTTGACCCCGCGGACCTGGCTGACCAGTTCGGCGCTTCCGGTGACCCAGCCGACCTTCCACCCGGTGACCGAGAAGGACTTCCCGGCGGAGCCCACCGCCACGGCCACCTCCTCGGCGCCGGGGATGGTCAGGATGCTGCGGTGGGGCAGCCGCGCATCCGAGAGCACCAGATGTTCGTAGACCTCGTCGCACATGATCCGCAGGTCATGCTTGACCGCGAGCGCAACGATCCGGGTCAGCTCCTCGGTGCTGAAGACCGTGCCGGTGGGGTTGTGCGGGGTGTTGAGCAGGATCATCGAGGTGCGCTCGGTGATGGCGGCCTCGAAGGCGTCCAGATCCGGGCGGAACTCCGGACCGCGCAGTGCCACGCCCACCAGCCGGGCGCCGGCCAGCGCGGCGCAGGCCCCGTAGGAGTCATAGTGCGGCTCGAAGGTGAGCACCTCGCTGCCGGGCCGGGCGAAGGCCAGGATCGTCGCGGAGATCCCTTCGGTGGCGCCGGTGGTCACCATGACCTGGGTGGCGGGATCCAGCTCCACGCCCTGACGCCGGGCCTGGGCGTCGCTGATCGCCTCGCGCAGGGTGGGCAGTCCCATCCCCGGGGCGTACTGGTTGCGCGGGCCGGTCTCGGGCTCGGTGATCGCCCGCGCGGCCAGCTGCAGCAGCCAGTCCGGGCCCTCGGTGTCGGGGAATCCCTGGCCCAGGTTGACCGCGTCGTGGGCGATGGCCGCCGCCGTCGTGCGCTCGTAGATGGTGGGCATCACCGCAGGGGTGCTCGGCGGGGTGCTCGATGAGGTTTCGAAGCCCAAGGTGTTGGCCCCGGCCGCGGTCCGGGCCCAGGGCTGATCGAGGGCGAGCGGATCCGGGCTGGGGGAGCGATGAGAGGACATGGACTCCATCGTAGACAGCCAGCCGATCGGCAGCGTGTCCTGCGCGCCTGACGTCGGGTTCTTGACCACCTGAAGTAATGTCAGACCATGCAGTTAGCAGTGTGCCCCGGATCATTTGACCCTCTGCACAACGGTCATGTGGAGATCATCGCCCGTGCCTCGAACCTCTTCGACGAGGTGATCGTCGCCGTGTCGCCCAATATGCACAAGAACCCGATGTTCTCCGTCGAGGAGCGCATCGCGATGGCGCAGGAGACCTTCTCCTATGTGCGCGGGGTGAGCGTGAAGCCGCTGGGCAGCGGGCTGTTGACCGACTTCTGCCGCGAGGTCGGAGCCAACGCTCTGGTCAAGGGCCTGCGCGATCCTAAGGATCTCGGCTACGAGTCCCCGATGGCCACGATGAACCGGCACCTCTCCGGGCTGGAGACCGTGTTCCTCGCCGCGGACGGCCGCTACACTCACCTGTCCTCCACGCTGGTCAAGGAAGTCCACAAGCTCGGCGGAGACGTGGCGGAGTTCATCCCGCGTGCGGTGCAGCGCCGGCTCCAGGACCGTCGCCGCTGAGCGCGACCGCAGAAAACTTCATAGAATCGTCTGAACAGGCATCCAGGAAACGATAAGGTGGGCACATGAGTTCAACAACGTCTATTCGCAAAGCTGTCATCCCGGCTGCGGGTCTGGGAACCCGATTCCTTCCGGCCACCAAGGCCATGCCCAAAGAGATGCTCCCGGTGGTGGATGAGCCCGCGATCCAGTACGTCGTCGCCGAGGCCGCGAAGGCCGGGCTCGATGACATTCTGATGATCACCGGCCGCAATAAGCGGTCCCTGGAGAACCACTTCGACCGGGTCCCCGACCTCGAGGCCACGCTTGAGGCCAAAGGCGACACCAAGAAGCTCGAGGCCGTCCGGCAGGCCACCGAGCTGGGCGACCTGCACTACATCCGGCAGGGCGAGGCCAAGGGCCTCGGTCACGCCGTGCTCTGCGCCAAGCGCCACGTGGGCAACGAGGCCTTCGCGGTCCTGCTCGGCGACGACCTGATCGATGAGCGCGACGAGCTGCTCTCGACCATGCTGGAGACCCAGCAGCGGCTCGGCGGATCCGTCATCGCCGTGATGGAGGTGCCCGAAGAGAACATCAGCGCCTACGGCGTCATCGATGCCAACGGCCAGGACAAGGTCGCCGCCGAGAACGGCCAGCCCGCCGACGTCGTGCCGGTCCACGCCCTGGTGGAGAAGCCCCCCGTGGATGAGGCGCCGTCGAACCTGGCGATCATCGGTCGCTACGTGCTGCACCCGGCGATCTTCGCTGAGCTGGAGCAGACCAAGCCCGGGCGCGGCAACGAGATCCAGCTGACCGACGCGCTGCAGGCCATGGCGGGCAAATCCGCCGAGGAGGGCGGCGGAGTCCACGCCGTGATCTTCCGCGGACGTCGCTACGACACCGGAGACAAGCTCAGCTACATCAAGGCCGTGGTCACCCTGGCCGTGGACCGCGAGGACCTCGGACCAGACCTGCGCGAGTGGCTGAAAGAGTTCGTCGGCCAGATCTGATCGGGGGTTCGCACCCGAGCCGTCGTGACTGGTAGAGTGGCACGTCGGTCTAGATCATTGAGGAGTGGTTCAGCAATGACTGCTCTACGCGTAGATGTGCAGGAGCTCCGGGGCAAGCCCGGAACCCAGCACGAGATGCATAGAACTGTCCCTGCCCCGGAGGACTTCGCAACGGTCCTGATCGGGATACCGCAGGGCAGCGAGCTGCAGGTGGATCTGCGTCTGGAATCGGTGCATGAAGGTGTGCTGATGACCGGCACCGCCGTCGGCGAGGTCACTGGACAGTGCGGCCGGTGTCTCGATGAGCTGAAGTACCCGCTCACCGTAGACATCATGCAGCTGTTCAGCTGGCCCCAGAAGACGCGGAAAGATTCGGCCGAGGAAGAGGATGAGGACACCCGCCCGATGGGCCATGACCTCACCATCGACCTGGAGCCGGTGCTGCGAGACCTGATGGTCTCCGCGCTGCCGTTCCAGCCGGTCTGCCGCGAGGAATGCCCGGGTCTGTGCTCCGTCTGCGGATTCCGCATGGAGGACGATCTCGAGCACTACCACGAGCAGCTCGACCCCCGTTGGGCCGCGTTGAAAGACATGGCCGCGGGACTGCCGGAGCCGGACTCCAAGTCCGACTCCAGCACCTAGAACTTGAACATCGCAGAACTTGACCATCGCAGAACTTGATTGACCAAGACTCTGTCCATCATCTAGAGAGAAAAGAGACACCGTGGCTGTTCCAAAGCGGAAGATGTCCCGATCCAACACCCGCAACCGCCGCTCGCAGTGGAAGGCTTCTGTGCCGAAGCTGGTGAAGACCGTGGAGAACGGTCGCGTCGTCTACAGCCAGCCTCACCAGGCCAAGCTGGTCACCGACTCCGCCGGTTCGCCGCTGTTCTATGAGTACAAGGGTCGCAAGGTCGCTGACGCCTGAGTCGTCGAACATGACGACATCGCACGTGAGCGATCACGAAGAGCTTGTGAAGAGTCTCGGGGTGCATATTGCCCCCGGGACTCTTCGTCTTGCCCTGACCCATCGCTCCTATGCCTATGAGAACTCCAACCTGCCCACCAATGAGCGGCTGGAGTTCCTCGGGGATTCGATCCTCGGCCTGGCGGTCACCGACTACCTGTTCCGGACCTTCCCGGATCTGGCCGAGGGTGACCTCGCCAAGCTCCGCGCCGCACTGGTGAGCACCCGCGCCCTGGCCCGGGTGGCCCGCGGCCTCGGCGTCGGGCCCTACATCAGCCTGGGAGCCGGCGAGCGGCTCACCAACGGCCAGGACAAGGACTCGATCCTTGCCGACACGATGGAGGCGCTGATCGGTGCCGCCTACCTCTCCACCGACACCGAGACGGCCCGCCGTCTGGTGCTGCGCCTCGTGGTCCCGCTGCTCAGCGACAAGGACGCGATGACCGCCGGCAAGGATTGGAAGACCACGATCCAGGAGATCGCGGCCGCCAAAGACATGGGCGAGATCCGCTACCAGATCACCGACTTCGGCCCGGACCACCACAAGTCCTTCAACGCCACCCTGGTCATCGGCGGCACCGCCCACGGCTCCGGCTCCGGGCCCTCCAAGAAGGAGGCCGAGCGCGAAGCCGCTCGGGTCACCGTGGAGACCCTCACCGCCGGCCGCGGTGAACAGGGCGACATCCTCACCCTGGTCCTGGACCGGTTCGAGGACACCGCACCCGCCAGCAGCTGATGCCCGAGCTGCCCGAGGTCGAAGTGGTCCGCCGCGGCATCAGCCGCTGGGCCACGGGACGCACCGTAGAATCCGTCACCGTCCACGATCCGCGCAGCCTGCGCCGTCACGCGCTGGGCGCCGCACTCGATGAACCGGCCCGGTTGGGCTCCTTCACCGACGCGCTGACCCACCAGAGGCTGCTGGCACCGCAGCGCCGCGGCAAGTTCCTCTGGATCCCGTTGCGCCAGGGCTTGATGCCTGCGGGAGCAGCAGCGCCTGCAACTGCTGCTCAGCCCGGCTCGGGGACAGAACCGGTCGGGGAGTCGCTGCTGATCCATCTGGGCATGAGCGGGCAGGTGCTCATCGATGAGCCCTCCGCCCCGGCGCAGAAGCACCTGAAGATCACGCTGGAGCTGGGAGGGGAAGGCTCCGCTCCGAAGCAGCTGCGCTTCATCGACCAGCGCATCTTCGGCGGCATGCAGATCTCCGAGCTGGTTCCCTCCACCCACCCCAGCGGCAGCGTGCCGGCCGCCGCGGTGCACATCGCACCGGACCCGCTGGAGCCCGGATTCGACGAGGAGACGTTCTTCCGCACCCTGCGCCGCCGCAAGACCGGTCTGAAACGCGCGCTGCTGGATCAAGGAATGATCTCCGGGATCGGTAACATCTACGCCGATGAGGCGCTCTGGCTCGCCCGGCTGCATTACCTGCGCTCCACCCAGACCATCACCCGCGCCGAGTCCGCCCGGCTGCTCAGCGGGGTCAAGACCGTGCTGCTGGCCGCACTCGAAGCCGGCGGCACCAGCTTCGACGCGCTCTACGTCAACGTCAACGGCGCCTCCGGGTACTTCTCGAGGTCTCTCAACGTCTACGGCCAGCAGGGCAGGCCGTGCCCGCGGTGTGACACCGAGGTCAGGCGCGAGACGTTCATGAACCGCGGATCGCACTTCTGCCCGAAGTGCCAGCCCGGGCCGCGGGCCGCCCGGCCGCCCGCCTCGGGCCGTCCATGAGCCTGCCCTCGGCTCTGGCCGGGACGCCCTCGGCCGAGACCCCGGTTCCGGCCTTCCTACAGCGATCGTTGCAGGCGCTCGGGCTGGGTGCAGCCCAGCTCCGCCCGGTCTGGCGCAACGGAGCCGGCGGTCTGACGTTCTCCGTCGCCAGCGGCGGTGCCGCGGCTCCGATCGAGCTCTATGCCAAATGGAACCCCGACGGCGCCGGGGAATCGCTCACGCAGGAGGCCGAGCGGCTGCGCTGGATCCACGGACGCCACCCCGCACCGGCCGTGGTGGACCTGATCGTGGAGGGCCCCGAGGAGGTGCTGCTCACCCGAGCGCTGCCCGGCGAGTCGGCGGTCTCCCCACGGTGGAAGGCTGATCCCGATCTCGCGCTGCGGGCCCTCGGCAACGGTCTGCGCCGGCTGCACGATCTGGAACCTCAGGACTGCCCCTTCGACTGGGGCGTGGAGCATCGGCTGCGCGCGGCGGAGCGCACGTCGGGTCGCACGTCGAGCCCTGCCGCGCAGCTGCCCGAGGACGCGCCGAGCCTGGATCGCCTCGTGCTGTGCCAGGGCGATCCCTGCGCCCCGAATACGCTGCTGGCTGCCGACGGTTCGTTCCTCGCCCACGTGGATCTGGCTCGCCTCGGGGTGGCGGATCGGTGGGCCGATCTCGCCGTGATGTCGATGTCCCTGGCCTGGAACTTCTCCGGCTACGACGAGGCGGTGTTCTGGGACGCCTACGGGATCGAGCCCGAGGCGCACCGGATCGACTACTACCGACGCCTCTGGGACGCCACCTAGCCGGGAGCTCCCTGAACAGCGTCGATGCGGGAGTGCCCAGATCGGTGGGCTAGCATGAATCGGATCGTCGAACGCGTAGAGGAGGGTGTGTGGCCGACAAGAATTCGCCCGAGCCACAGCCGCACCGAGCCCGCAGGGCCGCAAGGCTCCCGGGCGGGCCGGCGGCAGCCTCGAAGTCGACCAACCCCGATGACACCGAAGAACCCACCGTCACCGTCTCCGGCGCCGAGGATGCCGCCGCGGAGGACACGCCCAAAGACCCGTCACGACGCCGCCGCCTGATCCGCAACGGTCTCATCGCCGTGGCGGTGCTGCTCGTCGTCGCGGTGGGCGCCGGACTGCTCTACGTCAACCAGCTGCGCACCACCTTCGACGAGCAGCGCAATGTCCTGGATCTGGGCCTCGGAGGCGACGACACCGCCGGTCGCACCGAGGACGGCACGGTGAACATGCTCCTGCTTGGCTCCGACAGCCGCGGCGAGGATGACATGGAGTACCGCGGCGAGATCGGCGACAACGCCTCCGAACGCTCCGACACCATGATGTTCGTGCACATCCCGGCCGACCGGTCCGGGGTCTACGTGATGTCCATCGTGCGGGACCTCTGGGTGGACGTGCCCGGTGAAGGCCAGGGCCGGGTCAACTCCGCGCTCGGTGTGGGCGGGTACCCGCTGGTCGTCGACACCGTCGAGGAGCTGCTGAACACCCATATCGACCACGTGGCGATCATTGACTTCGAGGGATTCTCCGACCTGACCCGCGCCCTGGGCGGGGTCTACGTGGACAACCCGCGGCCCTTCTCCGCCGGCCAGCAGAACCCGGCGTTCTACCCCGAGGGCACCATTCGCCTGGAAGGCGACAACGCACTGCGGTTCGTCCGCGAGCGCAAGTCCTTCCCCGACGGAGACTTCAGCCGGGTGCAGAACCAGCAGCTGGTGATCAACGGGATCGTCGATCAGCTGCTCTCCTCCGACACCCTCACCAATCCGCAGCGAGTGATGGACGTGGTCAACGGCATCGTCCCCTACCTGAGCGTGGATGACGGTCTCGACGCCAACACCATCGCCGCCTACGCGCTGGAGATGCGCGACCTCCGTTCCGGGGACATCGAGATGTTCACCATCCCCACCGGGGAGATGGCCACCACCGCCAGCGGTGCCCAGGTGATCCTCAAGGACGAGGAGATGCTCGAGCTGCTGCAACGGTCCCTGAAGAACGACAACATGGAGGGCTTCATCGACTACATCGAGCTGCAAGAATCCCAGGACGGGCAGCAGTGACCCCTCGGGTTCAGCTCCTGACACACAGTTATTGGCCGGAACGCACGGCCCCGCAGCGCCGCTGGGAACGCCTCGTGGGCTCGCTGCGCGAGGACGGCTGGGCGGTCGACGTCGTCACCCCCGCGGTGAACTCCCACCACACCCCGGAGGAGGTGCGAGGCCAGGGCAGATTCCGGCTGCGCCCCACGCCGGGGCCCACCGGGGAGCGGCTGCACCGGACCCCGTACATCCTGCTGAAGAATTCCCGCGCCGGGCGCTTCGCCTCAGACCTGGCCTCCGCGGTGCTGATGGTGCCCCGGGCGCTCAGCGCGAGCAAGCCTGATCTGGTCATCGCCACGGTGCCGGCCCTGCCCACCATCTGCGCCGGCTGGCTGGTCAGCCGCTGCCGCCGGGTGCCGCTGGTGGTCGATATGCGTGACGCCTGGCCCGAGCTCGCCCGCGAGGCCGGGGTGAAGGCCGGCCCGCTGGGGATGCTGATGGAAGCTGCCGTGGTCAGCGTCCAGCGCCGGGCTGAGCTCGTGGTCACCGTCACCGAGGGCTTTGGTCAGCGGCTGCGCGAACGCGGGGTCTCCCGGGTGGAGACCATCAGCAACGGCGTCGCCCTGGACCAGGTGCCGCAGCTCGAGCACCGGACACGCGAACCCGGGGAGCTGCGCATCGCCTACCTGGGCAACCACGGTGAGAGCCAGGCCCTGGGACGCATCATCACGGCCGTGGCGCTGATCCCGCGCACCCGGGAGAATTCAGTCGACGGGGACCACACCCGTTCCGAGGGACTCGACGTACAGCTCCGGCTGGTCGGCTCCGGCACCCAGAAGGACCAGCTGCGCCAGGTCGCGGAGGAGTCCGGTGCCCTGGACAGCGGTGCGGTGGAGTTCTTCGATCCGGTGCACGGCGAGGAGATCTGGGAGCACTACCGCTGGGCCGACACCGCCTTGGTCAGCCTGCGCACCGACTGGGCCTCCTTCGCCTGGACCGTGCCCTCGAAGACCTTCGAGCTGCTGGGCCTGGGCAAGCACATCACCGCCGCGGTCACCGGAGAGGCGGCCTGGGTGCTCGGCCACGCACGCAACGCCAGCTTCCTCTCCGGAGACTCGGAAGAGATCGCGGCCAGGCTCACCGAGCTCGCCGCCGATCCGGACTCCACCCCGGTGGATTCCACCGGCCGCGACTGGGTCGCCGAATACGCAGACCTGCCGGGCCTGGGCCGCCGCTACGCCGCCCTGCTGCGCACGCTGCTGCAGGAGCGGGCCCGGTGAGTCGGCCGGTGATCACCGCCGCCAACTCCTATATCTGCGTCTGCACCTACCGTCGGCCCGGCCCGCTGGCACAGCTGCTGAGCTCGCTGCGCGCCCAGGAACTGGGTCCGGTGGGGGAGTCGGGCGCGCTGGGGGAATCGGGCGCACTGGAGGAGCGCGCGCTGGGGGAGCGCGAGCTGCCGCAGCTGATCGTGGTGGACAACAGCCCCGAGGGCGACGCCGAGGCCCAGGTCCGCGCTCAGTATCCGGGTGCGCAGTACCTCCACGAGCCGCGCCCCGGGATCGCCGCCGCGCGCAACGCCGCGGTGGAGGCTGTGCCGGCGGATGCCGAAGCGGTGCTCTTTCTCGACGACGACGAGCGCGCGGCGCCGGACTGGCTGCGCACCCTGATCGACTGTGCCAACTCTTCCGGGGCCGACACCGTCTCGGGTCCGGTGATCACCCATTTCGGGGAGAACCCGCCGGCCTGGCTGCAGGCCAGCGGATTCATCCGGCGCATCGACTTTCCCACCGGACCCTGGAACCACCGCGCCGCGACGAACAACGTGCTGGTCCGCGCGCACTGGTTCACCAGCGCCGGGTATCGCTTCGATGAGGCGTTCAGCTTCATCGGTGGTGAGGACTCCGACCTCTTCGGCCGGATGCAGGCCGCCGGCGCCCAGGCCTGGTGGTGCGCCGAGGCGCGGGTCGAGGAGGACCTGCCCGCCGAACGGCTGAGTCCGGCTTGGATGCGCCAGCGCGGGATTCGCGCCGGACATGTGCGCGCCACCAAACTCATCCGGCGTGCCGAGCAGAACCAGGCAACCCCGACGCTGCGGCTGCGGATCGGCGCCGAAGGGTTGGTCCGCATCGGCTACGGGGCGGCTCGGACCACAGCCCGCCGGCTCAAGCGCGCGCCGGTGCGGTATGTGGACAGCGTCTATCACCGTGAGGGCCTGGGCATGCTCCAGGCCGCCGCCGGCCGCCGCTACGAGGAATACGGCCGCTGACTCAACCGGGGTTCTCGGCCTTGCTGCGATCCTTCACTGCCAACGCGTAGGCCGCCTCCGCGGCAGTGATGCCCCACTGCCCGGCCTCGCGCCGCTGGACCCGCTCAATCTCGGCGGTGACCTCGCGCAGCGCGGTCACCCGATCGATGGTCTTGGACTGGGGTTTGAGCCTTCGGCGGTAGGTCGCGCCGACCCGGCGGCCCAGGCGGGTGCGCTTGAGCTGGGCCAGCTGCAGCCCTGCGGTATCGAGTGCTCGGCGCTTGATCCGTCCCGCCAGCGGGCGCAGCTTCTCTGTCGAGGGCAGTTGGTGCACGCCGAAGAACCGCAACGCCTCAGGCGTCTTCCAGGCGTGGTGATACGGGTCTTCCACATAGAAGGCGGCGATCTCCGCGAGCACCTCTGCTGCCTCAGCCTTCTCCGCGGAGGGCACGCGGGAGAACTTCCGCAGGTACCAGGTGACGAAGAAGTGCTCGAACCGGGTGTCCAGATAGTCCTGCAGGAGTCCGACCTCGTGCAGCCAGGAGCTGCGAGCCGCTTCCAGGATCAGGTACTTTCTGAAGTAGGCCGGGCTGACCACGTTGACGATCGAGTTGTCCACCGCTCCGTAGTAGACGTAGACCGACCGGTCCACCGGCACATAGGCGCGTGCGTGGAAGAGCATCTGCTGGAAGAAGAAGGTGTCCTGCCCGGTGGCGCCCACCGGCTGGGTCAGCCCCAGCCCCTGCAGCCACGCGGTGCGGGCTACTATGCCCTCGATCGACGCGGGTCGGAACTTGATCTCGCGCAGCGAGTCACGGGTCGGCCAGCGCAGGCCGTCACGCAGCTCGATCCCGGTATACCAGTCGTGGACGCGCAGGGTCTGGTGCCGCTTGGTCCAGGTGGCCTGGTTGCCCAGGGCGAAGTCAGCCTCGGGCTTCTCGGCCAGGCGCTGCTGCAGCAGGTGGTAGCCGGCTTCCAGCTCCTCGTCATCGGGATCCAGGTAGGTGACATACTCGGTGGCGGTCAGCTCCAGGCCGGTGTTGCGCGGACGCGAGGCCGAGCCGGACCCGCCGGTGCCGTGCCGGAACGCGGAGACGTTCGCATAGGTCCGGGCCAGTTCCTCGACCGTGGCCACCGTGACCGGGTCGGTGGAGCCGTCGTCGACCAGCAGCACCTGGGTGCGTGGGAAATGCGGAGAACGGCGCAACGAGGCGAACGCCT
The DNA here is from genome assembly GCF_004364585.1 of Nesterenkonia aurantiaca. Lineage (GTDB taxonomy): Bacteria > Actinomycetota > Actinomycetes > Actinomycetales > Micrococcaceae > Nesterenkonia > Nesterenkonia aurantiaca. Next base: position 229,856 of record NZ_SOAN01000005.1, read on the forward strand.
TGTGCCGCAGATGATCCCCGTTGTTGTAGATCGGCACGATCACGGTGAGCTCGAGCCGCTCGGCCTCTGCGGTGCGCCGCACCTGAGCCTTTACAGAGGAGAGGTCATCCTCGGTGTGGGGGAGCGCGGCCGGGGTCAGCCCGGAGACCTGGATCGCGGCGGAGGCGAAGCGCCCCAGGTGGTCGACGGCGTAGACCCGCGCGTCCTGTCCGGACGCGGCCAGCACAGCAGGAGTCACCAGCGCCGAGGCCTCGGGACGCCACCAGGCGGTCAGACCGAGGTCCTCGAATCCGCGCTGATGGGCGTGGGCCCGATGGTCGGTCTCGGTGGCGGTGCCGTTGAGTTTCGTGGTGATCGTTGCGGACTGGTAGCGGAAAGCAGCCACATGATCCGCAGCGTAGTGCGGACCATATCGGTGCTGGTCGCTCAGCGGCAGCAGCACGTCGATGGGCTGCGCGAGTGGATCCGCTGCCCGGGCGCCGAGCTGCTCCCAGCTCAGCAGCTCCACCGGGGGGTGCCCAGCGGCGGCGAGGTTCTGCGCGGCCATGTCCTGGGCGAGCTCCGCGGTGACCTTCTCCGCGACGGCGACCACCAGTTCCCGTCTGGACTTGACCTGCTTGCCTGCGGTCCGGGCCACTCGGGTGAGCAGGTCCGAGACGTGGTGGCGCATGAAGACCTCACGGACGCCGTCGCCCTGCGCCCGACGGAGCCCCTCCAGGTCCATCCCACGCAGGCTCTCTTCGACGTCGGCCGCAGAGTTCGCGATCCGCACCTGCGGGTGATAGGAGTTCAGGCCCTGGTTATAGCTGGAGAGGACCAGGGTGCCGGCGGCCTGCAGCTCGAGCGCTCGATTGGCGAACATGGTCTGCGAGTCGACCACGGAGTTCAGGTTGACCGCGATGTCCACCACGCGCTGGATGTCCATCAGCTCGTGATGGTCCATGGCGGGCACCCGGTAGGGCCAGTACTTGACCGGGACCAGCTGGTTCGGGCTGAGGATCGGCTGCTCGGAGTCCAGCTGGGCGGTGATCTCGTTCCACCACCGGTCCACGATCGCCAACGGCCGGCCCGCGTCGAGCACGCCGTCGAGGATCCACTCGGCGTAGCGGGCTCGCTGCTGATACTTCTTCCCCATCCAGGAGCCTGCGAAGAAGATCAGCTCACGCGCCTCCGCCGGGGCGCTGCGCGAGCCGATCGGTGAGTGCAGCAGCGGGTTGACCGCGAAGGGCAAGACCTCGATGCTGTGCGCGCCGGGGCAGTCCCTCCGGTACTTCGAGAGGACCTCCGCGGCGGTGGTGAAGATGTGATCACACGCGCGGGCCACGTCGAGGAACTGCCGGTAGTCGGGCGGGTCCTCCTTGCCGTAATAGACCGGCGGGGCGCCGGCTGCGCGATAGGCCGGGATGATCGTGTCGATCAGCAGCCGACGGCGCTCCGGAGCCTCCGCGGCAGTGTAGTCCCAGGCGCGACCGTCGTGCCCACGCCAGGTCGCGGCGACCAGCAGCAGGTCCACGTCATCGAGGTGGTTCTGCCAATTTTCCGGGGTGATCGGGATCAGCGTGGCCGCACCGGAGTAGGTGTCGAAAAGGAACCGGTCGCAGATGATCCCGATCCGGAGGTCCAGCTTGGGCCGGGAGATGCCGGGCTCAGTGGCGGGCAGCTGTGCGGCCGCAGTGCGGGAGAGAGCGAGCGCGTCCTGGGTGGACCGAGCCGCCAACGGCGCGGCGAGCGGTGCCGTCATTGGGGCGTCGGGGGTCGCCGAAGGCGCTGCCGCACGCTCGCGCAGATCCGCCGCACGCTCGCGGTGCGCCCGCTCCAATGGCCCCCAGAGCTTCTCGTGATGCGCTGAGCTGGAGAGTTCCCGGGCGGCGTGATCATGGGCCCGGGCTGCCTGCTCCGCCGTCGTCGTGATCTTCGAGACCGAAGAGGTGGCTGCGGGGGCCCTGGCGGGGCTGCTTGCGAGGGGTGCGGAGGGGTCGTCTGGGAGATTCACCCCCCGACACTATCCCGAGCCGTGTTGGGTTTGGTGCAGGCAGTCCGGCTTGCTAGAGTGAAGTCTCGTTGCGGCGATGAATCGGCTTGAAAAGGCCATCGTCAAGCTTCAGCGGGGATGTAGCTTAGTGGTAAAGCTTTGGTCTTCCAAACCAACGATGCGGGTTCGATTCCCGTCATCCCCTCCAGTCACTTCCAAGCCTCTCCCGGTGATCGGGTCCTCTCGGTCACAGCAGGAGGGGCTTTTTGTGTATCTGCCGCAGAGTCGGCTCGAGAGTGAGGAACCCATGGCGCGTCCCCGGATCTACTTCGTGGTCCAGCCCACCGTGGCGCACTACCGCGAGCCGCTGCTGCGCCGGCTGCTGGAATCCACCCGCTATGACTTTGACCTGGTCGGACGGTTCAAGAACTCGGAATCTACTGCTGTCGACGAGATCCATTCTGCCGCCGACGAGGTCCTCGCGAAGGTGAGGCCGCTGACGTTCTCGAAAATACGCGGATACTGGTGGGAGCATGGTCAGGTTCGTGAGATTTGGCATGGGGATCACGACGCTTTCGTGATCTCGGGCAGGATTCACTCTGTCTCCGCCTGGGCCGCCTGTGCGGTCGCCGCGCTGCGCGGACGCACCCTGATCATGTGGGGCCACGGCTGGAAGCGGCCCGAGGACGGGCTCAAACGCCGGGTCCGGCTCGCCTTCTACCGACTGACCGACGGACTGCTGGTCTACGGTGACCGAGCCAAGGAGCTCGGCAGCTCCTACGGGGTCCCGGCGGAGAAGATCCAGGTCATCTATAACAGCATCTACCCGGAGGCGCTGACCACCATGGCGCGGGAGAGTGCCGCTCACCCCGGGCAGGCCCCCGACGACGACGGGGCAAACCCGACGATCATCTACAGCTCCCGGCTCACCACCCGGCACCGTCTGGACCTGCTCGCCGAAGCGCTGGGAGGCATGCCCGCCGCCGCGAGGCCGAAGCTGCTCATTGTGGGGGAGGGTGCCGAGCGTCCCCGGCTCGAGCAGGTGTTCGCCGAACACGGGGTGGACGCGGAGTTCCTCGGCGCCGTCTATGACTATGAGCAGCTGCGCGAGCTCTACGCCCGGGCCGACCTCGCGGTCTCCGTGGGCGGAGCCGGGCTGAACGTCACCCAGGCGATGAGCTTCGGGGTGCCGGTGCTCGCCGAGGACGGCAACCCCGATTCCAGCCCCGAGATCGAGGCCGTGATCGAGGGAGTGACCGGCCGGTATTACCAGACCGGCGACGCCGGCTCGCTGCGCCGGGTACTCGCCGAGCTCCTGGCCGCGCCGGCCCAGCTGCGTCAGCTGGGGGAGGCCAGCCTCGCTGTGGTGCGGGAGCGCTACACGGCGGAGAAGCACGCCGAGGCGATCGAAGATGCGCTGGATCGACTGCTCGCCCGCGCCAAGCGGGGGTGAGTGCTCCGGCGGGTGGCGTTGGGTCATCCTTCCGGCGATCTCAGGGGGCTAACGGCCGTAGATTCCGTAGACGGCCAGCCCAAGGCCGAACAGCAAGAACGCGACACCGAACCGGACTCCAGCAGCTCAGGGTGAATAGTGCACTTCCTGGACCCACTTGCCCAGGTTGTGGTTCCCGTGGTCGAACACCCGGTCGTAGGTGGGGTGCCGGGCGGCAACGGGTTTGGGCCTTTGGGGAGCTGTTCTGCCGTCTTGGTCCGAGATGTTGTGGATGTAGATGCCGAGCAACCCGTTGCCACGCTTCAGGGTGGAGCGGATCTCATACTGCATCCATTCCCGATGGGCCGTTTCGGGACCGATCAGGACCGCAGTGACTGCTGTGTGCTTGAGTCCATTCAGAACCAAAGTTGCGAGAGCGGAATCGCCTGAGCTCTTGAGATTCTCCCACCGTCTAGCTGATATCCAGGTCTTGGGAATGTCCTCTAACTGAACCGAGCTGGCGAGATGAACCTGCAGCTTCTCCACCAGGGCATCAGGTTGCTCCACCGGCATGGAGTATCCACAGTCGCCGATGGGTTCCCCGTGAGGCTGGGGGAGTGAGGGGCTTACAGGCATGGATTACGCCGGTGGCCCGATCGCCGTGGAATCCGGCCAGCGGCTCTTACTTGTTGTCCTTATAGGGTTCGGTCTGGGAAGTGGCGGCGCGTATGCGTTCTTCGAGGTCTCGAGAGGGATTCTCCTCACGCCAGGTCAGGCTCCGTCCATCCAGGCGTTTGGCGATGACACGAAGCTCCGCGATCTCGACATCTATCGAGGGGTCTGCTGTCCGGGCATCGTTGAGCTCTTCCCACTCAGCATCGCTGAGATCATCCGTGAGCGCGCCGGCGATCAGCTCCTCTCGCCGAGAAGATGCCTCCGGTGTCATATGGGACCAACTCTCTTCTTCTATAGCAATACTCCTAAAACGAAATATATCGGATCTTGCAAGTTTGAGACTCAAATCCAAAATCCAGGTGGTGGACGTCTTTGAGTCGCAGCTTCAGGATGCGCCGGTGTAACTGGACCAGATCCTTCAGTGGCCGAGGTGATGCGGAGCAGTCAGTCAAGCCGGTATGGCAGCGGTCATTCGGTGCATTTCTGAGTTGATTCTCCATGCAGACAGGTCGAGGAGCGCGTCGACAGACCGCTTGTCACCTTCGCGTCCCCGTTTATGTTCGTACGTGCTTGAGGTTGACACGCGATCATTGATCAGGTGTTCGTCAGGCCGGGTATCGGATGACTATGCGTCCGAAAAAGTTGAGGAGCTTCATGCGATCTACCGCCTACTACGTCGGCGCGCGGTTCCGCCTGAGGCCTGCGACTGGTGACCGCAGGCCAGCCGCTATCTCGGAGAGGATACCGTTTCCGACAGGTCGGAAACAATCAAACTAGGGCGTGAGAGGCGCATTCAGTGCACATGTCGAGACGAGCGCACGTTGCTCCCTGCAAGTGGGAAACTTTCCCCGGTGCCAGAACTCTTAGAGTCATCACGGGAGAGGCAGGCGGTGAGCGCTCAGTTGCACGTGCTGACCCGCCATGCAGTCTTGACATGATGTGCCGCATTGGTGATTCGAACTGCGGTGCGGCGGCCTAGACGGGAGTGCGGGCTGGGTCGGGAGATTCGCGATCCAAGGGATAGCCAGCTGTAATCATATTGAAGGCGTCTTGGATGAGGGAAGGCAGGCTCTCGTCAGGCAACTCCTTGCAAGACCAGATCGCTAGCGATGTGATCAACGCGGACATCGCAGCCGAGGCCACCATCGAAGGATAGAGGTCGGTCGTGACGTTGGTCCCTGTGCGAGCGGCGACGCGGGCGCTGAGGACCTCCACCATTTCGATCTCGCGTGCAATGCGGAACGGTCGCAGGGTGGGGTTCAACTGTTCCAAGCGGGCCATCTTTGAAGCCCCACGCAGGTGTTCAGGATGCTCCCGCGCGTAGTCACTCAAAAGCTCACAGAGCGCCTTGAGCGGCGGATCCTCTGATGGACGTGAGTTGAACTCCTCAAGGACCTCTTCAATGCCAAGGTCCCCGGCGGCCAGGACGGCCTCTTCTTTGGACGCGAAGTAGTTGGAGACGGTCCTCGGAGAGACGAAGGCCTCTCGGGCGATTTCATCGACTGTGACCTCGTTCAGCCCCTTCTGTTCCGTCAGCTTCAACGCCGCGGTCGCGATTGCGTCCCGAGTCATCTGTTTCTTGATCTCACGCAGGCCTACGTGTTCAGCGTCCATGCGATAAGTCTAGGGCACTGATGCTTTCGCGGTCAGAGTACGGGTGCGGCAGGTATCCCTCTCAGGTTCTCTGTGATTCAGGTTCCTACTCATGCCGGATCAAGAATCTAGCGCAGTCGCAGAACGATCGGTGCATTACTTAAGGGTGCGGAGAAGTAATTTTACGGTTTGAGAGATGTGCGATACATGAAAATTAGCGGAAAAAGATACTTGCAGATCCTGCAAAGTGCTGTCAGACTCATTTCCAGGCACCGATTCCTGTTGGACGAGGTGGTTGGGTCCCCGGTAGCAGTCCAGTGGCTATGCGATAGCTAGTTGGTTCTCTGCGGTCCAGCGTTTCCAGTATGTCGAGGGTGTCATGCCGTCGAGGGATCCGTGGGGTCGTTCATGATTGTAGATATCTTTCCATTCCTGGGCGAGGTAGCTGGCTTCGGCCATGGTGTCGATAATTTCTCCGGTGAGCTGTTCCCTTCTGAATTGGGCGTTGAAGGACTCCACGAACCCGTTCTGCCAGGGCGAGCCGGGGTCGATGAACGCGGTCTCTACGCCCGCCATGTTGCACCAAGCAGTCAGTGCAGCGGCCGTGAATTCGGGACCGTTGTCCGAACGCACGTAGGTCGGGGTGCTACCGGTTTCGGCGATGATGTCCTCCAATACGGCGATGACATCAGCGGCGGTGAAGGACCGGCGCGGGATGATCGCCAGCGCGGTGCGCGTGTATTCATCGATCACGTTGAAGAACCGGATATGCCGGCCGCAGGAGGTCACGTCGGACTGGAAATCGAAGCTGAGCACATGCATCGGATACTGGGCCCGCAACCGTTTCTGTTCCCCGGCGCCGGGTCCGGTCCGACGTTTCTTCCTCGCCTTGGGTTTGCAGGTCAGCCCCTCGAGACGCCAGAGCCGGCGGATTCGTTTGGTATTCAACGCCGCCCCGTCCCAGCGTGGCTGGGCCAGCAGGTGCCAGCGGGCTTTCCGCCACCCCCACGCCGGATGCTTCACCGCGATCGCCCGCAAATCCGTGCGCAACTGGGCTTCCTCGAAGCTAGTCTCCGGGGGCCCCATGCGCAGCGCGGACCGGTTCTGTCCCAGCACCCTGCACGCGAACCTTTCAGACGCCCCGAACTTCTCCTGCGCCATCCGAACTGCACGGCGTCGGGGTTCGGGGCTCAGAATTTTCCCTTCGCCACCTCGCTCAGAATGTCATTGGCGAGGACCTGATCGGCCAGCAGCTTCTTCAGCCGCGCGTTCTCCTTCTCCAGCTCCCTGGTCCGCTTCGAGGTCTCCGCGTTTTTCTCGGACCCGTACTGGTTCAGCCACCGGTACCAGGTTGCCTCGGTGACCTGCAGTTCCTTGATGACCTCGATCATCGGATGTCCTTCATTGAGCATTCTCTGGCCCTGCCGGACCTTCGCGATGACCTGCTCCGGGGTATGTCTGCGTGCCATGATTCGTGAATCTCCTCCTGCACCCATTATCGGATGCGAAGCTCACACAAGCACTGGACTCCTACCCGGGGCCCCAACCACTCCCACTGCGGTTGCTCCAGCAGGTGCCAGCGCGCCTTGCGCCAGCCCCACGCCGGATGCTTCCCGGCCACGACTCGTAGATCAGCGCGCAGCT
>NZ_SOAN01000006.1 GCF_004364585.1 Nesterenkonia aurantiaca
ACACTGGAGTGTGTGGGAGAGTAGGTCGCCGCCGGACACTATTTGGTAGAGAGGGTTCAAGCCCGGTCCCTTCGGGGACCGGGCTTGACCTGTATCCAGAGCAATTTCGCCTCTTTTGGTCGGGGGCGCAGTTCCTGGATAGGATGAACTTCTGCGCGGTGGAGGTCAACGGCCTCCGCAACGCAGGACCACGGGGTGTGGCGCAGCTTGGTAGCGCGCGTCGTTCGGGACGACGAGGTCGCAGGTTCAAATCCTGTCACCCCGACCAAAGAGAAATCAGGGCCGTTGACACTACAGAAATGTAGGGTCAGCGGCCCTGAGTCGTCTCCCCTCAAGTGCAGTCCGGGTCTTGTGTTCCAGGCGGCGGGGTTCCCCGGTCTCTGCCCGGAGCATGCGGGCTCCACTCGGCGTCCGTGCGTTCAACCCCTACCTGACCCCTCGTCCAGAGTCTGCCCATCCCCGCGATATATCCTTGAGTGATACCCAGCAGCATGAGCAGGAGGTCGTCATCGGCTCTGAACTCTCACGCGGTGAGCACCAGGGCACCGACGCCCAGCGCCGCATGCACCTCGCACTGCCCCTGCTCGCGTTCCTGCTGGGGTTCGGCCTGATGCTGCTCATCATGTTGCCCAACCTCTGGGCGCTTCTTGCCGGCACGATGGTCGGGGGTGCCGCCGCCGCGGGCACCTATGGGGCCGTGGTCGGGCGTGCGCAGAGCCGTCTGCGTCTGTCCGAGCGTCTCGATGACGATCGGGAGCGGCTGAACACAGAACTGGCGGAGATCAGTGCCACTGTGCGGAACCGGTCCGCACAGCTGCCGCCCTCGACCCAGGGGCAGCTGCGGATGATGGTGGTCGGACTTGAAGAGATCGTGGACCACTGGGACTCCCTGTCCCGCTATCCCGAACACCAGGATGCGGTGAACCGGACCATCCACCGGCACCTCCCGCGCACCCTGGAGCTGTTCCTGGGTCTGCCTGACAGCGAGAAGCCACGCCATGCGGCGGAGTTCAAGGCCCAGATCGGCCTGTTGGCCGAGGGGGTTGCCAAGACCCGTGACACTCTGGTCTCTAAGAACCTGCAGGCGCTGCAGACCAATCGGTGGCTGATCGAGGAGTCCACGACAGATCCGGATGAGAAGCTCTTCCGGGACAACGGCCTGTAGCCTCGGCTCGGCCCGGCTCACCGGTCGTGGCGCGTGCGACTTCCCAGCCCTGACCCCCCGTCCCAGACGCCCCAGCACCGTCGCCCCGATTCTCCCCTGATCCCGTGAGGACCTGACACCCTTGGCACTCTCCTTGGAGCTGATCACCGCGACTGCACGGTCGCTGCTGGTCCAGTACGGTCTCCAGGACGTCTCGATGCGTCGGTTGGCCAAGGAGCTCGACGTCGGCCCTGGGGCCCTGTACTACCACGTGGCCAGCAAGCAGGAGCTGCTGCGCAGCGTGGCCCACGAGATCCTCTCGCCGCTGCAGCACGAGCCCGGTGATGCACTGGAGCTGATGCTGCGCTTCCGAGAGCTGGTGCTGCCGCTGCGCGATGTGGGCGATCTGCTCCTGCTGGCCTACGCCTTGGACGAGAATCTCCCACCGGCGCGACTGCTGCCTGAGCGTCTGATGGCTGAGGGTTGGCCGCAGAGCTCGGCCGAGGAGACCTCTGCGGTGGTGATGCGCTTCGCCCTGGGTGCTGTGGCGACCGAGCAGAATCAGGCCCTGCTGCAAGGCCCGGCGGCGATGCCCACTCAGGCGCCGGACGCGCGGCAGGCCACGGCGGCAGAACAGATCTACCGCCGTGGCCTGCAGAAACTGCTGATCAGGGCATGAGCTCATAGGCCGGCAGGGTGAGGAAGTCGATGTACTCCTCATCCAGGACCAGCGCGCGCACGATCCCGGCCGCAGGCTCGAAGAACTTCGAGAAGGTCTCGGCATCCTCGATCTCTCCGCGCAGCCGCTCGATCTCTTCATCGAGCAGCCGGGAGACCAGCTCTGCTGTCACTTTGACACCGGTATCGGCGGTGACGGTGCCGTTGTGGATCTGCTGCCAGACCTGAGAGCGTGAGATCTCGGCGGTCGCGGCATCCTCCATCAGGTTATGGATCGCCACGGCACCATTGCCGGAGAGCCAGATGGCGGTGTAGTAGACCGCGACGTAGAGGTTCATCCGCACCCCCGCCTCGGTCACATCGCCCTCGGCGGCGGCGACGTCGAGCAGATCCGCGGAGGAGACGTCCACGTCCTCGCGCTGCCGGCCGAGCTGGTTCGGCTTGTCCTTGAGCACCGCGTCGAACTCCTCACGGCAGAGATCGACCAGGTCCGGGTGGGCGACCCATGATCCGTCGAACCCGTCGGCAGCTTCTCTCGACTTGTCATCGCGGACCTTCTCGATGGCCTGCGCGGTGACCTCGGGTTCACGGCGGTTGGGGATGAACGCCGCCATCCCGCCCATGGCGAAGGCGCCGCGCTTGTGGCAGGTCTTGACCAGCAACTCGGTGTAGGAGCGCATGAAGGGCTGGGTCATGGACACCTGCGCGCGGTCTGGCAGCACGAACTGCTCACCCGAGGCCCGGAAATACTTGATCAGCGAGAACAGGTAGTCCCAGCGTCCGGCGTTGAGCCCGGAGGCGTGGTCGCGCAGCTCATAGAGGATCTCCTCCATGTGGAATGCGGCGGGCAGCGTCTCGATCAGGACCGTGGCGCGGACCGTGCCGTGGGGGATCCCGAGCTTCTCCTCGGCGAAGCTGAAGACCTCGTCCCAGAGCCGAGCTTCCTTATAGTGCTCCAGCTTGGGCAGGTAGTAGAACGGTCCGCGGCCCTGTTCTGTGAGCGTCTTCGCGTTGTGGAAGAAGTGCAGCCCGAAGTCGACCAGGGCGCCGATGGTGGGAGTTCCGTCGAGCTGGAGATGCTTCTCCGGCAGGTGCCAGCCGCGTGGGCGCACCACCACTGTGGGGGTCTCGACATCCTCGCGCAGCCGATACTGCTTGCCCTCGGGGGAGGTGAACTCCAGGGTCCCCGAGGCGGCGCCGGCGAGGTTGCGCTGTGCATCGATCACGTTGAACCAGTTCGGGGCCAACGCGTCCTCCAGGCAGGCCAACCAGACCTTGGCGCCGGAGTTCAACGCGTTGATGGCCATCTTGGCCGGGGCCGCCGGGCCGGTGATCTCCACCCGGCGATCCTGCAGCGCGGCGGGGTGCTCCGCGACCGACCAGTCGGAGTCCCGCACCTGCGCGGTCTCGGCGGGGAAGTCCACGGTGCCGGAACTCGCGGCGGCCGCCTGGGCGGTGCGCCGATCCTCCAGCAGCTCGTTCCGGGTGCCGGCGAACCGGGTGTGGAGCTCTTCCAGGAAGGCCAGAGCCTCCTCGGTGAGGATCGCCTCGGTGCCCGGGACCTCGTAGGGGGCGTGGATGCTGATGCTCATGCGCTGCTCCTTTGCAGGGATGACGAACGTGGACGCTGGAGAACCCTGTGAGGCTGAAGACTATGCCTTGGTGCTCTCGCTCACACCATTCTTGGCATAGAGTTCGCATCATGGAAGCCACTGTCCGCGATGCGGACTCTCAGCGGGTGCAGGTGGTGGAACGCGCCTTCAACCTGCTCAACGTGCTGGCCGGCCTCGGCGGGTGCGCCACGGCCGGGGAGCTCAAGGCCGCGACCGGCCTGGCCGGACCTACGGTGCACCGGCTGCTGCACACCCTCACGGGCCTTGGGGTGGTGCACCAGCTCAGCGACCGGCGATACGCCCTGGGGGCGAACTTGGTGCCGCTGGGGGAGTCCGCCACCCGACAGCTGGGCGGACCCGCCGTGCCGCAGATGCAGGCGCTGGTGGCCGAGCTGGGCGAGAGCGTGAACCTGGCGGCCATGGAGTCGGAGATGATCGTCTACATCGGCCAGGTCCCCTCGCCGCATACGATGCGGATGTTCACCGAGGTCGGGCGACGGGCGCACCTGCACTCCACCGGCGTCGGCAAGGCGCTGCTGGCCGGAATGGACCCGGCGCGGGTTCGGGAGATCCTCACCGCCACAGGGATGCCCTCGCTGACCGAGAAGACCCTGACCCGCCCGGAGGCGCTGCTGGAGCAGCTGCCACGGATTGCCGCGCAGGGCTACGCCCTCGACGACGAGGAGCAGGAGATGGGGGTGCGCTGTCTCGCGGTCGTCGTCCCACACGGACCCTCGCCCATGGGCCTCTCGGTGTCTGGGCCGACGGGGCGGATGCATGACGGCTTCGTCCGGCACGCGGTGCCGCTGATGCGCCGCACCGCGGTGGAGATCGGGCGCCGGATGAGCCGGCTCAGCCCTCGCCGCGGTTGAGCCGGTCCAGCTGGTCGATGACGTCCCCGGGGGGATCGATCATCAGCGTCGCCTCATCGCGCAGGCCCTTGAGCTCCTCATCGATGAAGGAGGGAAGAGCCTGCTCCAGACCGATGTCGCGGTGCTCCCGCTCGGAGAGCCGCCAGCGGTGATCGATGAGCTGGTGCATGATCTCCGCGGGTTCGAGCTTATTGCGCAGCTCCTTGGGAATCTGGGAGATCAGCGGCTGAAAGACCTGCTGGGTCCACATATGGGCCGCCACCGCCTCGTCCCCGTGCGGATCGGTCTGGGCTCGGTAGGCGTCGATCGCGCCGAGCAGCCGCCGCGCCTGGTTCTCCTGCACGTCGAGTCCGGTGAGGTTCATCAGACGCCGCTGGTGGTGACCGGGGTCGACCACCTTGGGGCGCAGCAGCAGCTTGGAGTCCTCACGCACGGTGCGGATGTCGTACTCCTCGACGTCGAAGCCGAGCTCGTTGAGCCGTCGGATCCGCTCCTCGATGAGCCACTGCTGGTCCGGGTTGAAGGCGGTGTCCCCGGTGAGCTCCTGCCACAGCCCCCGGTAGGCGTCGATGAACTGGTGCGAGGTCGCGATCGGGTCCACGTCCTCATCCACCATGCCGCCCTCCATGAGGTCCATCAGCTCTCCGGCGATGTTCACCTGGGCCACGTCCAGGTCGTACTCGCGCTGACCGGTGGAGAGCTTCGGGTGGATCTCACCGGTCTCGGCGTCCACGAGGTAGGCGGCGAAGGCGCCGGCGTCACGCCGGAAGAGCGTGTTGGACAGCGAGACGTCGCCCCAGTAGAAACCGATCAGGTGCAGCTCCACCATGAGCAGCGCCTGGGCGTGGATCAGCCGCAGCAGCGTCTCCTTGCGCATCATCTGGTTGAACACCGCACGGTAGGGCAGGGAGAAGCGCAGGTGCCGGGTGACCAGGGCCGGGGAGAGCTCCTCGCCCTCCGGAGTGGTGCGCCCGGTGACCTCTGCCACGGGCTTCACGCAGGGGGCGCCGAGCTTGCCCAGCTGGCGCAGCATCCGGTACTCATGCCGGGCCGCCCGCTCGGAGGTCTCCTTGACCGCGATCACAGACCCGCCCAGGTAGGCGAACCGCACGATGTGCCGGGAGATGCCGCGCGGCAGGGCGGCGATGACATCCTCGGGCCATTCCTCCAGCGGGAGGTGCCAGGGCAGATCCAGGAGCTCCTGAGGGATGGTTCCTGAGGCGGTGAGTCCGAGACCGGGGAGCGTCGTCATGAGCAGTCCTTAGGAGGTCGGGCGGGTTTCCGAGCGGGCGGCGCTGCGCTGCTGCGCGATGAGGTGCAGCACACCGGCGAGATCCTTGGGCTCAGCGATCCGGTGGCCGGCGGCGGTCTCGCCCTCGCCCACCTTGATCCCGAGATCTTCACCGTGAAGGACCGCGAAGCCGTGTTCATCGGTGACGTCATCACCGGCGAAGAGCACCGCATCCGGGGAGGTGTGCGCGCGCAGATCGGTGATCCCCTCGCCCTTGGTGGCCAGGACGACGACGGACTCCAGCACCTTCTTGCCATTCTTCAGATAGGCGCCGTCGATCAGCGACAACGCTGCCCGGCCATGTTCGAGGACCCGTTCACCCAGCTCATCTCCCTCGACGTTGCGCACATGCAGCGCGGCGCCGGCGGGCTTGTGCTCCACCCAGGCGCCTGGGGCGTCGGCGGCCACCTCTTCCAGGGTGGAGATGATCTGTCCGCGAGACATGGTCTCGGTGGTGCTCAGCTCCAGGCCGGGGGCGTCCTCGCCGAGGTCCTTCTCCGCACCGTGGGAGCCGATGAGCAGCGCGCCCTGCGGCGGCTGCGCCAGCTCACGCAGCGATTCCAGGGAGCGCCCGGAGACGTAGGCCACGTCGACTCCGTCGAGGCCTGCCAGGGCGGCGATGGCCGCGGCGTTCTCCGGGACCGGCCGCGCGTCGGCGGCATTCGAGACCAGTTCGGCCACACAGCCGTCGAAGTCCAGGGCGATCAGAATTTGCCGGTGATCGGCAAAGCGCTCCAGTGCGCGACGCAGGGCCTCATCCATGTCCAGTGACGGCTCCATGCTCAGCCCTTCACGCTCGGGGAGCCGGTGAGCTCGCCCAGCCGGTCCAGGAAGTCGGTGGCCCAACGGCGGACATCGTGGTGGACCACCTGACGGCGCAGATTCTCCATCCGGGCGCTGGCGTCGTCACTGTCCATGGTGGTCGCGCGCAGGATGGCGGCCTTGAGCTCGTCCACGTCATGCGGATTGATCAGCAGCGCCTGACGCAGCTGATCGGCGGCGCCGGTGAACTCCGAGAGCACCAGCACGCCGTCGTCGCCGCGCCGTGCCGCCACGTATTCCTTGGCCACCAGGTTCATGCCGTCGCGCAGAGCGGTCACCAGCATCACATCGGCCGCCATGTAGAGCGCGACCATCTCCTCGATCGGATAGGAGTGGTGGAGGTAGCGGATGGCCGGGTGTGAGAGCGTGTCGAACTCCCCGCTGATCCGGCCCACGGTGCGTTCGATCTCCTCCTTGAGCAGCCGGTAGCTCTCCACGCCTTCGCGGGAGGGGCTCGCCACCTGGACCATGCAGACCTGGCCCACGGTCAGCGAGCCGTTCTGGAGCAGCTCCTCATAGGCCTTCATCCGGTGCCGGATGCCCTTGGTGTAGTCCAGCCGGTCCACTCCGAGCAGCACGGTCTCCGGGTTGCCCAGCTCCTCCCGGATCTTCTGGGAACGGGCGATGATGTCCTCGCGCTTGGCCAGCGCGGTGATCGTGGCAGTGTCGATGGAGATCGGGAACTCCTTGGCCTCCACCAGGCGGGCGGCTCCGCTCGGCGGGGCGCTCTTGACCCGCACCGCGGTGCCGCGGTCGGCATCGGCGTTGAAGCCGACCAGCGGGGAGCCGTGATCCGGGGCCTGGGTCTGCAGCGGCACGTGGATCATCGCGTCCTCCACGTAGTAGCCCATCCGATTGTGCACCGCCCGGCGGAAGTTCGAGGCGTCGGAGGCGCGCTGGAAGCCGATCAGGTCCGCGCCGAGCAGCCCGCGCAGCACCGAATGGCGCCAGGGCAGCTGCGCGAACAGGCCGGGAGGAGGGAAAGGGATGTGGTTGAAGAACCCGATGGTCAGATCTGGACGCAGGTCCCGCAGCATCGCAGGCACCAGCTGCAGCTGGTAGTCCTGGACCCAGACGGTGGCCTGATGGGCGGCGACTTCTGCGGTGTGCTCGGCGAAGCGCTGGTTGACCCGCCGGTAGGCCTCGAACCAGTGCCGGTGGAAGTCCGGACGGGCGATCACGTCATGGTAGAGCGGCCAGAGCGTGCCGTTGGAGAACCCCTCGTAATAATCCTCGATGTCATCGCTGCTCAACGGCACCGGGACCAGGTGCATGTCGCCGTGGTCGAAGGGCTCCAAGACGTCATCGGCGGCGCCGTGCCAACCGACCCAGGCGCCCTCGGAGCTCTCCATCAGGGGGGCGAGTGCTGTGACGAGGCCACCGGGGGAGCGTTCCCAGCCGGTGGTCCCGTCCTCGTTCGTGACGTGGTTGACCGCCAGACGGTTGGCCACCACCACAAAGTCATAGCCGTTGCCGTTCTCGGTATTCTCTGGCACGTGACACACCTTTCATGCGTAGCTGCAGACACCCCCTGGCGACAGCGATGCCGTCGTCATGAGCCTATACCCTGGCATCGCGCCCAAGCCTGACCCTGTATCTTGAGCACTGCCGCTCTCGATCACGGCACCATCACGACCACAGCCACACCGCGATCACGGTCTGCGAATCCCACCAGGCGTGATCCAGATCAGTCACCGGAGAACACCATGGCTCGCAGCTCAGATTCCACCCGCAGCGCCACCGCGCGCGAACAGGCCCGCAAGATCCAGCAGGAGCAGGAGCGCAAGCAGAAGCTCACCTCGGTGCTGCTGCGCGTGGGCGTCGTCGTAGTGGCTCTCGCCGTCGTCGTGGGGCTGACCCTCTTCGTGCTCAACCGCGACGACTCCGGCGCGGCGCCCAGCGAGGGCCCGGCCCCGGCTGCGGCCAATGAGCAGGGCGGGTTCGTGCTGACCTCTTCCACGGAGCTCGCGGAGGGCGACGAGCTCGGCCAGATCGATGCCTCCAATGTGGAGGACCCCGAGTCCGAGCTGCCCCCCGGCGTCGCTGAGCGTGAAACAGGTGAGGTGCCGCACATCATCATCTACACCGACGCCTTCTGCATCCACTGCGCGAACTTCGAGGCCGAGCACTCCGCGCAGATGAACGAATGGCTCGACGAGGGCCTGGTCACGGTGGAATACCGCTCGGTCTCCTACCTGAGCTCCTCCACGAACTACCCGGCCCGTGCGGCCAATGCCTTCGCCTGCATGGCCGAGGAGTCCCCGGAGAGCTACAGCGGCTACGTCGGGCAGGTCACCGCGAACCGGGTCAACAACGACGAGATGTCCAACGACCAGCTCACCCAGCTGGCCAGCGAGAGCTTCGACGCCGACCTCGGTGAGTGCATCGAGGACGGCACCTACCGCGCCTTCGCCAGCTACACCACCCGGCACGCTCAGGCCGCCGGCATCCAGGGGACGCCGAGCGTCTACGTGGACGAGGTCTCCTGGGCCGACTCCGAGCGCCCGTTCCGCGAACTGGTCGAGGAGCACATCGAGGAATACCAGTCCGAGAGCTGACGTTGAGGAACTGATACCATCAGTGACTGGCGCCCCGCCCTGCGGGGTGCCGTGCCTCCTTAGCTCAGCTGGTAGAGCAGCTGTCTTGTAAACAGCAGGTCGTCGGTTCGAACCCGGCAGGGGGCTCTGAAAACCCCAGAGTGGTATCACCCCAGTGGTGAACCGCTCTGGGGTTCTTTAGTGTTCTATGGAGGATCCGTGCCCGCTTCACCCAATACCGTCTCACCGCAGGTGAAGGCCCAGAGTGCCGGGCCGGCGCGCGAGGACGGCAAGCTGCCTTCGGCCGACAAGCTCACCATCGGCGCGCTGCTGGTCTCCACCTTCGTGATGATCCTCAACGAGACCCTGATGAACGTGGCGCTGCAGCCCCTGATGGTCGAGTTCCAGGTCACGGAGCCGACCATCCAGTGGCTCACCACGGCCTTCATGCTCACCCTCGCCACCGTGATCCCGATCACCGGCTTCCTGATGCAGCGCTACAGCCTGCGCGCGGTCTTCACCGCCGCGATGGGCCTCTTCATCCTCGGCACCGCGCTCGCCGCGGCCGCCCCGGGCTTCGAGGTCCTGCTGGCCGGCCGGGTGGTCCAGGCCAGCGGCACCGCGATCATGCTGCCGCTGATGATGACCACCGTGCTCACCCTGGTGCCGCTGCACCGCCGTGGTGTGGTCATGGGCAACATCTCGATCGTGATCTCGGTGGCTCCGGCCACCGGACCGGCGCTCTCGGGGCTGATCCTGCATCTGGCCGACTGGCGCTGGCTGTTCCTGGTGATCCTGCCCATCGCGGTGATCGCCCTGTTCCTGGGCCGGCCGCGGTTGAACAAGGATCCCGGCACGGTCGGCAAGCGGCTCTCCATCCCCTCGCTGCTGCTGGCGGTTCCCGGATTCGGCGGCGTGGTCTACGGCATCAGCCAGATCGGCGGCGGACACGGCACCCAGGAGGTCTCTGCAGACGCAGCGCCCGGCGTGGACCCGGTGGCCATCGCCGTGCTGATCATCGGTGTGTTCTGCCTGATCGGCTTCGGGCTGCTGCAGGTGAAGCTGCAGAAGACCGACTCTGCGCTGCTGAATCTGAAGCCCTTCGCCTTCACCATGTACACCCGGGCACTGGGGATGATGCTGCTGATGATGATCGCGCTCTTCGGTGCCCTGATCCTGCTGCCGCTGTTCCTGCAGACCATCCGCGGTCTGGACACGCTGCAGACCGGCCTGATCATGCTTCCCGGCGGACTGCTGATGGCACTGATGGCTCCCTTCGTGGGGCGCCTCTACGACCGGGTGGGGCCGAAGCCGCTGGTGATCCCGGGCGCCTCGATCCTGATCATCGCGCTGTTCTGCATGAGCCTGCTCTCGCCGACCACCCCTGTGGCGATGGTGCTGAGTCTGCACCTGCTGCTCTCCTCCGGGCTTGCGCTGCTGTTCACCCCGGCCTTCACCACGGCGCTGAACCCGTTGCCCAAGGCGCTGTACTCCCACGGCACCGCCGCGCTGAACACCCTGCAGCAGCTCGCCGCGGCCATCGGCACGGCCGCGCTGGTCGCCGCCGTCGGCCTGGGCACCGCCGCCGCAGTGAACTCGGGGATGAACCCCGAGGATGCCGCCGTCGAAGGCTTCCGGGTCGCGTTCCGGCTGGCCGCGGCGTTGAGCATCGGCACGCTGATCCTGGCCACGACCCTGCGAGCCACCCCCGCTGCCGACCCCGAGGTCACTGCCTCGGTCTCCCGCGGAGCCGCCCCGACGGTTGCAGACACCGATATCGAGGACCGCGCGCAGGCCAGCTCCGAGGCCGTCGTCCCGGAGGCTGCGGACACCGATATCGAGGACCGCGCGCAGGCGGGTTCGAGCACCCCGTCCTGAGCACTGGGCGCTGATCGCCTCAGCCCCGGCGAGCCCCGGTCGGCCTGCAGCTGCAGGTCCACCGGGGCTCGCCGCGTCTGGCTCCACAAGGGTGGCGCCTGATGCAGCTCCACCGGTGACCCGTCTGAGTCACCCCAGGGCGCGGATTCCGGCGGCGGCGCCGGCCCCGACCAGCACCACCACGATGAACGGGGCGCGCAGCAGCAGCGCGAGCGCCGCTGCCAGCAGTGCGCCGAGCCGGGCGTCTATGGTCACCGACGCTTCGGCGGAGAAGGTGTTCATCGCGACCAGGGCGGCGAGCAGGCCGATGGTGAGCATCGCCGAGACCCGCCCCACGGCGGGATGGACCAACCAGCTCTGCGGCACCAGGTAGCCCAGCAGCTTGGTGGCGTAGACCGCGGCACAGGCCGCCAGCACCCAGAACCACAGGCTCATGAGCGGGCCCCCTTGGACGTGAGTCCCCACACCACGGCCACGACGGCGGCGGCCAGCACCGGGATCCCGGGCGCCAGCAGCGGCATCGTGACCGTGGTGACCAGCGCGGCCAGGACCGCCAGCGCCCAGGCGTCCAGCGACTTCAGCCGCGGCCACAGCAGCCCCAGGAACGCGGCGACGACGGCGCCGTCGAGCCCCAGCGCCTCGGGCTCGGCGATCACATCACCGAGCAGCGCGCCCAGCACCGTGGCGAGGTTCCAGAAGAGGTAACAGGCGATGCCGGCGCCCCAGAAGCCCCGGCGCCGCTCCAGCGGATCTGGGGCCGACATCGCCACCGCCGCGGACTCATCGATGGTCAGCTGCGCGGCGGCGAGCCGCTTGAACCCCCGCGGGTTCAGCAGCGCCTTCATCTGCACCGCGTAGATGGTGTTGCGCCCGCTGAGCAGCGTGGCCGCCCCCAGTGCCGCCGCCCCGGTGCCGCCCGAGGCCAGGATGCCGATGAAGGCGAACTGTGAGGCGCCGCTGAAGAGCAGCGCCGAGAGCGCCACCGTCTGCCACAAGGTCATGCCAGCCGCGGTGGAGAGTGCCCCGAAGGACACCCCGTAGAGCGAGATCGCGGTGGCGATGGACAGCCCGGTCCGCAGGGCAGGGGAGCGGCGCAGCGGCACGGGCGCTGCAGGGATCATCGGCGGGGGCGGGGCGGGCACGCCACACAGTCTAAGGAATAGTGCAGTCGCGCAGACGTTGTGAGAGGAGAGCCGCCGGAAGCACCAAGATCCGGCGGACCCCGATTTGAACAGGCAACCCCTGATCGCGAAGGAGAACACCATGGCTGAATCCCAGCGCGTCGTCATCATCGGCGGCCACGGCAAGATCGCACTGCTGGCAGCACCGAAGCTGGTCGCGGCCGGCTTCAGCGTCGAGTCCCTGATCCGGGGCCCGGACCAGGCCCAGGACGTTACCGAGGCCGGCGCTGCCCCACGGGTCCTCGACATCGAGTCCGCCGACTCCGCAGAGCTGGTCGAGGCCTTCACCGGCGCGCACGCCGTCGTCTTCTCCGCCGGTGCCGGCGGCGGCGATCCCGCCCGGACCAAGGCCGTGGACCACGAGGCCGCGGTCCGCAGCATGGATGCCGCGCTCGAGGCCGGAGTCTCGCGCTACGTGATGGTCTCCTATGCCCGCAGCGAGACCGACATCAACACCGTGGACCCGACGAGCTCGTTCTACCCCTACGCGCTGGCCAAGCACCAGGCGGACAGGCACCTGCGCGGCACCAGCCTGGACTACACCATCCTGGGTCCGGGCGCGCTGACCCTGGAGCCGGCCAGCCAGAAGATCACGGTGCTCGACCCGGCCACCGCCGGCGAGGTCATGTCTAACGAGGACGCCTCCAAGGACACCTCCCGGGAGAACGTCGCAGAGGTCATCACCGAGACCCTGCGCAGCGGCTCCGCCGTGCGCGCCACGGTGAACTTCCTCGACGGCGAGACCGCGATCCCGGAGGCTCTGGCTTCGGTTTCGTCCTGAGTCTGAACAGGTGGTAATCTTCTGAGGCACGTGAACGCGGAATACCGCGTGCAGGTGCCTCAGGATCTGTAGCTCAGTTGGTTAGAGCGCTCGCCTCACACGCGAGAGGTCGATGGTTCGAGTCCATTCAGATCCACTTTCTTCGCCTGCACTCCAGGCAACATCACTCACACACCCCGCTAGGCCCCGGCATCTGCCAGGGTCCTTTTGTGGTTCTGTCGCCTGCGAGGAGGGTTCGTGGCATCCGAACACACGGAACGGCACCCCACGGGGGGCTACGTCGCCGAGGCGATCGACCCGGTGCGCTCAGAGCCCAATGCCGATGTCACTCATATCCCGGTGGTCCACTCCACCCAGGAGATCCTGGACGAGACCCCCACCGGATTCGTGCAGACGCTGCGCAGCTCCTTCGCCTCCTCCTGGCACGCCTCTGCCGAAGCCGAGGCGGCGCTGGAATGGGAGGAATACGACGCCGAGGCGGTGGCGCGCGCGGCGGAGCAGGACGAGAACGAAGCGGCCCGGCACGAGTATGTCGCCGACCCCAGCTTCGAGCAGTCCTACACCACCCCGCACAGCGCGACCGAGCCCACGGACCACTACGCCTTCCCGACCACCGGTGACTGGCACCAGACCGATGCGCTGGGTCCGCAGATCCCGACCGGCCCGCAGGAGACCACGACCTCGCATGCCCAGCGGACCGGCGCGCGGCAGGAGCCGGAGAGCTCGGGACTGATCAGCCTGCCGCACAGCGCGCCGGGCGCGCCGCTGCGGCAGTCCCCGCTGAGCCACTCCCCGCGGCGCCACGCCGTGCTGCGCCCCTCCTGGCTGAAGTCCCGGCTGGGCGGCTCGGGCCGACGTGACCCCGACTTCGACCCGGCGGTCTTCGACCGCAGGCCACGCTCGCCCCAGGTGCTGCGCCGCATCATGCAGGCTGAGCGTGCGGCGACCGGGACGGTGCCGATCATCGATCGGCTCGCCGGCACCCCGTTCGAGAACCCGTATCAGGCCGAGGCGCACGTGGAGACCGACGAGCTGGCCACGATCGCCTTCGTGCTGGACCTCGGTGAGGCGCTGTTCCGCTACGGAGCCGGCGCACTGGAGGTCGAGACCTCCATCATCGCGGTCACAGCGGCCTTCGGCATGAAGAACACCGACGCCGACATCACCAACCAGTCGATCAGCCTGAACTGGGCGCCTGACGGGAAGATCCCCTACTCCCGGGTGCGCGTGGTGCGGTCCTGGTCGAACAACTTTCGGGCGCTCGCCTCGGTGCATCAGCTGGTCACCGACATCATCTCTGGACGGCTCACGCGCAGCGACGCCGAGGCCCGGCTCCGCGAGATCATCCGGGAGCCCAAGCCCTATCCGCGCTGGATGGTGACGATCTGCGGAGCGATCTTCGCGAGCTTCTTCGCCGCATTCCTCGGGGCCCCGATCCTGGACGCCTCGCTCGGCTTCGCCGCGACGATCCTGGTGCTGTGGACCGTCCGGCTGCTCGCCACCCGGCGAGTCCCGGAGTTCTTCTGCCTGGCCGCGGGTGGATTCGTCGCGACCTCCTTCGCCATGGCGGCCTTCGCGATGGAGATGCCGATCCGCCCCTCCATGGTGGTGGCCGGCGGGCTGATGATCCTGCTGCCCTCCGCGCGGATCGTCTCGGCGATCCAGGACGGGATCAACGGCTTCCCGATCACTGCGGCCGGTCGCCTGATGTCCACGATGATCGCCTTCGCAGGAATGACCTCCGGGATCATGGCCGCCGTGACCATCGCCAACATGCTCGGCGCCCCAGAGATCGACCCGGCGGTGGGTCTGACGCGGATCTATCATCCCGCGGTCCTGGTGGCGCTGGTGTTCCTCGCGGCGGTGGCCGCGGCCGTCGTCGAACAGGCGAGCTGGCGGATGCTGCTGCCCATCGGTGCGGTCTCAGCCCTGGGGTTCTGCGCGTACTACGCCGCAGAGATCATCGGGCTGGGCGAACGGGTCACCCCGGTCTTCGGCGCCGTGGTCGTCGGTGCGCTCGGCCGGGTCCTCGCCCTGCGGATGGGATCGCCCCAGCTGGTGGTCGCCGTGCCGGCGATGATGTTCATGCTGCCCGGGTTGATGGTCTTCCGCGGGATGTATCAGATCGCCATCGAGTCCACCACGGTTCGCATGATGGACGGCCTCACGGAGCTGTTCAACGCCATGATCATCGTCATGGCGATCGCTGCCGGAATCGTGCTCGGGGATGTCCTGATGCGACCGTTCACCGCCGGTCTGCAGTCTCACGAGCGTTCCCGGACCCGACGCCGCTGACCGGTCTCGTCCCGGTGCACCCGGCTGCCCGGCACACCCCGGCCTGCGCGGCCCTGCCACCCGGCGGCCTGCGCGGCGCGGAGCCGATCAGGCCGCCGGGTCCAGTCGCCAGTCCACCGGTTCTGCGCCGAGTCGGCGCAGCGCCTCGTTGGCCTGCGAGAACGGTTGCGAGCCGAAGAACCCTCGCCGGGCGGAGAGCGGTGAGGGGTGCGGGCTGGTGATCACCGCCGTGTGCGCCCCGCGATCCAGCAGCGGGGCCAGCTTGCGGGCGTCGGCGCCCCAGAGGATCGAGACCAGCGCGGTGCCGCGCCCCACCAGAGCCTCCAGCGCCGCCTCGGTGATCGGCTCCCAGCCGATGCCGCGATGCGAGGCCGGTGCGCCCGCGCTGACCGTGAGCACCCGGTTGAGCATCAGCACCCCCTGCCGCGCCCAGGCCGTGAGATCCCCATGGGGGCTGCGTGGGATTCCCAGGTCCGACTCGAGCTCGGTGAAGATGTTGCCCAGGCTGCGGGGCAGCGGACGGACCTCGGGGTCCACCGCGAAGGACATGCCGATGGCGTGGCCCGGGGTCGGGTAGGGGTCTTGGCCCAGGATCAGCACCTTCACCGCGTCGAAGGGCTGCCGGAACCCGCGCAGCACCAGCTCCGGAGCCGGAAGCACCTGCTCCCCGGCCTCGCGGCGGCGGGTCAGCTCCTCGCGGACGGTCTCGAAGTGCGCGGACTGCCCAGCCAGGGCGCGCTGCCACCCTGCTTCCAGGGGGGCGATCAGTTCAGTCTCAGATGTCATCGCCTCCACGATAGGGCGCTCAGCCGGTTCAAGACACCGTCGGGTCCGTGCGCGTCGATATTCCGGCAATGCGCGCCGCCCAGCCGTAGGATGACGGTGAGATGATCACTGAACAGGAGAAGAAGATGCTCGACCTGGAGCGCCAGTGGTGGAAATACGCCGGCGCGAAGGACGAGGCCATCACCGAGACGCTCCAGATGTCAGCCGTGGCCTACTACCAGGCGCTGAATCGGCTGATCGACACGGAGGCGGCGCTGGTCCACGACCCGATGCTGGTCAAGCGTCTGCGCCGGCAGCGCGACGCCCGGCATCGCGCCCGTGCGACCCGCCGCTGAACGCCGTCGAGCATCGCAGCACCGAGCATCGCTCCCGCACCTTGAGGACAGGACCTATGAGCCAGCACCCGCACGACGAGTTCGACGACGTCCCGCCGTATCAGACGGGGGAGGCCGGCAAGCACCGGGCTCCAGGCGCAGCCGGAACGGGCGGGACCGGTGGCAGCGGTCTGCGCTGGATCGGACTTCTGGCGGTGTTCGTGCTTCTGGTCGGGGCCTTCGCCTACTTCATCGTGCCGAGGTTCTCAGACCCGGATGTGGACACCACCGCCGAGGACCAGGACGCGGTGACCGAATCCGAAGACCAGGCCGAGGGCGCGGCCGAGGGCGAGGATGCTGCCGAGGGTGACGCAGACCCGGAGGAGGAGCCGGCAGCCCCGCAGCCGGCCAGCGACACCGAGACCCCGGTCCAGGTGGCCAACTACCAGGGCGTCGAGGGCGGCGAGGCGTCGATGAGCGCGGAGCTCGAGGAGCTGGACTACAACGTGGTCTGGAACGGCGACTGGAACTTCGAGGAGCGCGCCGAGACCCCCGCCGTGGTCTACCCCGAGGACTCCGGAGAGGCCGAGCAGGCGATCGCCGCGGAGCTCGCCGAGAGCTTCGGGGTCGAGAACGTCGAATCCCACGACCAGGCCAGCTTCGTCACCCTGATCATCGGCGACGAGTACGAGGGCTGAGCGCCCCGGGGCGGTCCGGCAGGCGATGGATCGCTGAGACGGGCGTGCCCCGTCTCAGGTCCTGCGGTGCGGTGCGAAGGCGGAGACCCCGGTGAGTTCACGTCCGGCGATCAGCAGGTTGATGCTGTGGGAGCCTTCATAGGTGTAGATCGCCTCGATGTCGCCCGCGATCTTGGCCGCCTCGTGGTCACTGAGGATCCCGTTTCCGCCGAAGATCTCCCGCGCCGCGGAAGCAGACTCTCGTGCCAGCCGGGTCAGCGTGGCCTTGCCCAGCGAGGCATGCATCATGCTCAGCCCGCGGTCGGTCTGCAACCGGGTGAGCTCTGCCATGAACGAGGTCGAGACCGCCAGGTTTCCTGCCACCTGACCCAGGGCGGCCTGAATGAGCTGGAACGAAGCCAGCGGCACGCCGAACTGGTCGCGCTGCAGCGCATAGTCCCGCGCGATGTCCAGCAGGGCCTGCTGGGCCCCGACCGCCTGCCAGCCCACCCAGGCTCGTGAGTTGCGCAGCCCGTTGTTCGCAGCGGCGAACGAGGTCGCCCCCGGCAGCAGCGCATCCTGCGGCACGATGACATCGAGTTCGATGTCTGCGTTGGGCATGATGCGCAGACCGGTCTTGTGTTCGATCTTCTGGGCCCGGTACCCCGCACTCGACGTGGGCACCAGGAAGCCCTTGACCTGCCGGTCCGCGGTGTCCCGAGCCCAGACCAGAGCGACGTCGGCCGCCGTGCCCATGCCGATCCAACGCTTGGATCCCTGGATGCGCCACTGCCCGCCGCGCAGGGTCGCCGAGGTGGCCAGTCCGCCGGCCACGTCCGAGCCGTGGTCGGGCTCGGTGAGGCAGAAGGCGCCGAAGGACCGCAGCTCGCGCAGCGCCGGAAGCCATTCCTCGCGCTGACGCTGCGAGCCCAGGGCGTGGATCATGCCGAGGATGAGCTCATTGTGGATGCCGATGACCGCAGAGATCGAGACGTCGGCGCGGGCCAGTGAGGCGTGGGCAAGCCCTCGGAGCAGCGGCGAGGAGCCGTCGAGGTGCAGTTCGCCCAGCCCGATGCTGCCCAGTCCGGCAAGCATCTCGAGCGGAAGGCGACCCTCGTTCCAGGGTTCGAGAGACTGGCGTCGAATGTTGCGCTGCGCGTACTCGTCGATCACGCTCAGCCGGTCCCGCTCTGCCGGGCTCAGGTGGCGGGCCAGCTGCATCAGGTCCGGGTCTTCAGAGATGAGGTCTGCGGCGCCCTTGGCTTCCTGCATGGTCATCGAGGTCTCCTTGTCGTGCGGCGGATCCGGTCTGGGAGGTCCGAGGCATATCTCACTGCATGTACAACTGCATCTTTACCGACTATATGACTTCCAAGTATATTCTAGAGTGACCGGCATCACGTACACCTCGAGGAGGACCACCATGACAGTCACCGAAGAGTTCCGTGCGGCGCGGGACCAGCTCGTGGGTGCTCAGCAGGACTGGGAGCGCGCTCGACGGGATTTCGTCTGGCCCCGGTTCACCCACTTCAACTTCGGCTTCGACTGGTTCGATCAGGTGGCAAGGAGCCCCGAGCGATCGGGGCAGGATGCGCTGGTGATCTTGGAAGAAGACGGATCACGGCTCACCCGCAGCTTCGCGCAGCTGAGTGAGGACTCCAACCGGGTGGCCAACTGGCTGACCGGTATCGGGGTGCGACGAGGAGACCGGATCCTGCTGATCCTGGGGAATCAGGTCGAGCTGTGGGAGACGATGCTCGCCGCGATCAAGCTCGGCGCCGTGCTGATCCCCACCACGACCCAGATGGGTCCGCATGACCTGCAGGACCGGGTCAGCCGGGCCGAAGCGAGCTGGGTCGTAGGGGACTCCGAGACGCTGCGCAAGTTCACCGAGGTCCAGGGTGACTACGCGCTCCTGCACGTGCCCGGCGTGTACGCCGATCGGCAGCAGGCGCAGCGGCCGGAGGTTCCGGGGCGCACCGTGCATTCCTATCAGGAGGCCTACGCGGCCTCACCCGAGCTCGAGCAGCTCGTGCCGACCGCCGCCGATGAGACGATGCTGCTGTACTTCACCTCCGGCACGACGTCCAGGCCGAAGCTGGTCGAGCACACGCATACCTCCTACCCGGTGGGGCACCTCTCCACGCTGTACTGGATCGGGCTGGAACCCGGGGACGTCCATCTCAACGTCTCCTCACCGGGCTGGGCCAAGCACGCATGGTCGAACTTCTTCGCACCGTGGATCGCGGAGGCCACCATCTTCCTGTACAACTTCAGCAGGTTCGATCCTGCCGCCCTGATGCGGTCCATGGAGTCCGCCGGCGTGACCAGCTTCTGTGCGCCTCCCACGGTCTGGCGGATGCTGATCAAGGCGGATCTGGCGCAGCTGAGTCGGCCACCGCGGGTCACGGTCTCAGCCGGAGAGCCGCTGAACCCCGAGGTCATCGAGCAGGTGCAGCGGGCGTGGGGGCGCACGATCCGCGATGGCTTCGGCCAGACCGAGTCCTCGCTGCAGATCGCCAACACTCCGGGTCGCCGGGTGAAGTTCGGCGCCATGGGCGTCCCACTGCCGGGATTCGACGTCGCCCTGATCGATCCGGTCTCGGGAGCTGAAGCGGATGAGGGAGAGATCTGCCTCGCCCTGGACCCACGGCCGGTCGGTCTGATGAAGGGATACTACGGCGACGAGGCGAAGAACGCGGAGGTCTTCCGAGGCGGGTACTACCACACCGGTGATATCGCCTCCCGGGACAGCAACGGGGTGATCACCTACGTGGGGCGCGCCGATGACGTCTTCAAGTCCAGCGACTATAAGGTCTCACCGTTCGAGCTGGAGTCGGTGCTCATCGAACACCCGGCCGTGGTGGAGGCCGCGATCGTGCCGGCACCGGATGAGCTGAGGCTGGCGGTGCCCAAGGCGTATGTGACGCTGGCCTCCGGGTGGGAGCCGAACGAGGCCACTGCGGCGGAGATCCTGCAGTTCGCGCTGACCAGACTTGCGCCCTATCAGCGGATCCGACGCATCGAGTTCTCTGAACTTCCCAAGACGATCTCGGGCAAGATCCGGCGAGTGCAGCTGCGCCAGACCGAGGAGCAGCGCGCCGAGGCCGGGGCGGCACGGGAGGGATTCGGGGTGGAATACCGCGAGGCCGATCTGGGACTGAAGCGTCCATGAGGTGGCCTGCTGGGCGGGGCACCGGGGTCATGGTGCGGTCCGCAGGCTTGTAGCACGTCCGACCGTTGGTGATTCCCGGATAAACTCCGGTGCATCCAGAGAATGCTCGGACCGAGCACGAAAGAGGAGACGCCCTTCATGCACCCCCCGCTTGCGAAGGACCCGATCGCCGAGATCCAGAAGAACTGGGAGCTCCAGGGATGGACGGCTGCGGCCGCTCCGGCGGCGGCGGTGACCGCCATCATGCGGACCCAGCAGATCCTCCTGGGGCGAGCGCGGGACATCCTGAAACCGTTCAAGCTGACCTTCGCCCGCTACGAGGTGCTCGCACTGCTGGGGTTCTCCCGCGAGGAGCGGCTGCCGATGAACAAGGCGAGCCAGTTGCTGCAGGTCCATCCGACGTCGATCACCAATGCCGTGGACCGGTTGGAGTCCGCGGGTCTGGTGCGCCGGGAGCCGCACGACTCCGACCGACGCGCCATGCTCCTGGTCCTCACCCCGGAGGGCAAGCAGGTGGCCGAGCAGGCGACCAGGGCGCTCAATGAGCAGCTCTTCGAGCACACCGGGTTCGAGGCGCAGGAGATCGATCAGTTGAACACCATCCTGGCGAACTTCCGCCAGCGAGCAGGCGACTTCCCCTCCTGAGCCGCTGGGTCAGCGATGCCGCCACTGCGGTTCCCGCTTCTCGCGGAACGCGCGCATGCCTTCGGACTGGTCCTCCAGGGAGAACATCGCATGGAACATCCGCCGCTCGAGCGTCAGGCCCTGATGCAGCGTGGAGTCGAAGGCTGCACCCACGGCCTCCTTCGCCATCTGCGCGGCAGGCTTGGACTTCGAGGCGATCAGCTCCGCGACCTTCGTGGCCTGCGCGAGCGTGTCTTCATCGGCCACGACTCGGGAGACCAGACCGATGCGCTCGGCCTCCTCGGCATGGATGCGCCGGCCGGTGAGAATCATATCCATCGCCTTGGCCTTGCCCACCGATCGGGTGAGTCGCTGTGAGGCGCCCATCCCGGGGATCACCCCCAGGTTGATCTCGGGCTGACCGAATCTCGCGCCCTCCCCGGCCACGATGACATCGGCCATCATCGCCAGCTCACACCCCCCGCCCAGCGCGTAGCCGTTCACCGCGGCCACGATCGGGGTGCGCAGCCGGGTCAGGTCGTCCCAGCGGCGGAACCAGTCCGCCGCATACATCCCCTGATGGTCCTGCTCCGCCATCTCTGTGATGTCGGCGCCGGCCGCGAACGCCTTGTCCGAGCCGGTGATCAGGATCGCTCCGATCTCGGGGCTGGCGTCGAGCTCGGTGGCGGCGCGGACCACCTCCTCCATCATCGTGGTGTTCAGAGCGTTCAGGGATTCCGGCCGGTTCAGCGTGATCTTGCCGACCCGCGCGTCGGTGGAGACCAGGATCGTGGAATATTCGGTCATGCCTCAGGCTCCTGGGTGGTGGGAGTTGTCTCGGATGGTCTCGATGATGCCGGAGAAGTCCTGCCGCGCCCCGGGGCCCTGGGCGAACTCGGAGAAGATGGCCGCGGCGAGTCGTCCCAGCTGCGCGTCGACGCCTTGGTCCTGAAGCGCGTTGGTCGCGAGGGTGAGATCCTTGGCCATCAGGGCGCCGGCGAAGCCCGGCGTGAAGTCCCGGTTCGCCGGGGAGCTCGGCACCGGCCCGGGGACCGGGCAGTTGGTGGTCAGCGCCCAGCACTGGCCCGATGCGTTGGAGACCACATCGTAGAGCGCCTGGTGGTCCAGCCCCAGCCGCTCGCCCAGGACGAAGGCCTCCGCCACGGCGATCTGGCTGACGCCCAGGATCATGTTGTTGCAGAGCTTCGCCGCCTGGCCCAGGCCGCTGCCGCCGCAGTGGACCACTCGACCGCCCATGATCTCCAGCAGCGGGCGGATCTCTTCGAAGACCTCCGGCCGGCCCCCGGCCATGAAGGCCAGGCTTCCGGCCTCCGCGCCCACCACACCCCCGGAGACCGGCGCGTCGGCGGCCCGGAATCCGGCGCGCTCAGCCAGCTCCGCGGCCTGCTGCGCCTCGGAGATGTTGATCGTGGAGCAGTCCAAGAAGATCGTCCCCGGCCGGGCCGCGGAGAGCAGACCAGGGGAGTCCTGGTAGGCCGAGAGCACGTGCTGCCCGGAGGGGAGCATCGTGAGCACCACGTCCGAGGTCGCCACGGCCTCGAGGGGGTCGGTGACGGTCTCGATGCCTTTGGAGCGGGCGATCGCCACGGCTTCGGCGCTGAGGTCGAAGCCGGAGACCGCCACGCCCGCCTGGACCAGATTCGCCGCCATCGGGCCGCCCATGTTCCCGAGTCCGATGAACGCCACGCTGGGGTGCGCTGGGGTTCCGCTGGTGGTGCCGCCCATGGAAATGCCTCCTGGGTCGATTGCCATGGCTCAGCTCCCCTCAGGCATGGTGAAGCTGGCGCCCTCTTTGGTGCCCGAGGGCCACCGCGTGCTGACCGTCTTGGTCTTGGTGTAGAACTTCAGCCCATCCTCGCCGTGCTGATTCAGGTCACCGAACCCGGAGGCCTTCCAGCCGCCGAAGGTGTAGTAGGCGATGGGCACCGGGATCGGCACGTTCACCCCGACCATCCCCACCTCCACCCGGGAGGTGAAGTCTCGGGCGGTGTCGCCGTCGCGGGTGAAGATCGCCACCCCATTGCCGAACTGGTGCTCCGTGGGCAGCCGGAGGGCCTCCTCGTAGTCGCGAGCCCGGGCGATGCACAGCACCGGACCGAAGATCTCCTCCTGATAGATGCGCATCGCTGGCGTAACGTGGTCGAAGAGCGTGGCGCCGATCCAGTACCCGTCCGGGTGGCCCTCGACGACGACGCCGCGCCCGTCCACCACCAGCTCGGCACCCTGCTCGACGCCGAGCCCGATATAGCTCTCGATCCGCTGTTTCGCGTCCGCGCCGACGACCGGTCCGAAGTCGCTGGAGGGGTCCAGCGAGGGCCCGACGACGAGCTTCTCGATGCGCTCCAGGAGCTTGGCGCGCAGCGCCTCAGCCGTGGCCTCCCCGACAGGTACCGCGACGGAGATGGCCATGCATCGCTCACCGGCGGAGCCGTAGCCGGCACCGATCAACGCGTCGGCGGCCTGATCAAGGTCGGCGTCGGGCATGATCACCATGTGGTTCTTCGCGCCGCCGAAGCACTGGGCGCGCTTTCCCTGCGCGGCGGCCGCGGTATAGATCGACTGGGCGATCGGGCTGGACCCGACGAATCCGATCGCCTTCACCCGGGGGTCCTCGATGAGCGCGTCCACCGATTCCTTGTCCCCGTTGATCACGTTCAGCGTGCCCGGCGGCATGCCGGCCTCCAACGCCAGCTCAGCCAGGCGCAGCGGCACCGAGGGGTTGCGCTCTGAGGGCTTCAGCACGAAGGTGTTGCCCGCCGCCAGAGCGGTACCGGCCTTCCAGAGCGGAATCATGGCGGGGAAGTTGAACGGGGTGATCCCGGCGACGACCCCGAGGGGCTGACGCAGACTGTGGACGTCCATGCCGGTGCCCGCATCGTGGGAGAACTCGCCCTTGAGCAGATGGGGTGCTCCGGCGCCGAACTCCACGACCTCCACGCCGCGCTGGATGTCGCCCTTGGCGTCCTCGAAGGTCTTTCCGTGTTCGTCCGAGAGCGTCTCGGCAAGCTCATCACGGTGGGCGCTGATCAGCTCCACCCATTTGAGCAGGATGCGGCCGCGCCGCTGGGGGTTCATCGCCGACCACTCGCCGAAGGCGGCCTGGGCCGAGTCGATGGCCTGGGAGACCTCCGCGGCGCTTGCCAGGGGCACGTGGGAGGTGACCTCGCCGCGGACCGGGTTGAAGACCTCGCGGCTGCGCCCCGAGGTGCCGGCCACGTGTCTGCCATGGATAAAGTGGGTCAGATCCGTCATGGAGGTGCTCCTTCGCGTCGGGATCAGCCTCGGGGCTGCCTGCCCAGGTGCTGATCGACCTGGTGGCGCATGTGATTCAGCTCTCACCGTGTTAGCCTAAGCTCAACTTATTGGATGTGCAACTATCGCTCGTGCGACCGGTATCTGGGCCGGTGCGGCTGGAGCAACTCGAGGAAGAGGGAGATGGGAATGGAGCTGTCTGGAGCCAGTGCAGTCGTCAGCGGAGGCGCCTCGGGCCTTGGCCATGCCACCGCCCAGGCCCTGATCGCCGCCGGCGCACACGTGGTCGTCGTGGACCTGCCCGACGCCGGGTCCAGCACGGCGCGTGCGGATGCGGTGGCCTCGCTCGGCGAGCGCGCCAGCTTCTGGCCCGGAGACATCACCGATCCCACCACCTCCCGCCAGGCTGTGGCGGCGGCGGTGGAACAGGGGCCGCTGCGGATCGCGGTGAGCTGCGCCGGGGTGGCCACCCCGGGCAAGCTGCTCGGCCGGGACGGCCCGCTGTCTCAGTCGCAGTTCATGGGGGTCCTGGCCATCAACGTCGGGGGCACGGTGAACCTGATGAGCCAGGCGGCCGCCGCGATGCAGGACAACGAGCCCTCGGCCGGTGAGCGCGGGGTGCTGATCAACACCGCCTCGGTGGCGGCCTTCGAGGGCCAGATCGGACAGATCGCCTACGCGGCCTCCAAGGGCGCCGTGGCCTCGCTGACGCTTCCCGCGGCCCGGGAGCTCTCCCGCCACGCGATCCGGGTGATGACCATCGCGCCAGGTCTCTTCGAGACCCCGATGATGGCGGGTCTTCCCGAGGAGGCCAAGGAGTCGCTGCGTGCCAAGACGCTGCATCCGGCTCGACTCGGTGCGCCCGAGGACTATGCCCGGCTGGTCATGCAGATCGTGGCCAACCCGATGCTCAACGGCGAGACCATCCGGCTCGACGGCGCGATCCGGCTGGAGCCGAGATAGCCCAGGCGCTCGCGGTCCGGACAGGCCTCGAGCCGCCCGAATGCGCCCGCCCTTCGGAGGCTCAGTCGCTCCATCCGGTGTAGGAGTCCGCGAAGTAGGCCTGCCCGTGCACCGAGCCGGTGATCGCGTCGAACTCGCCGCGGCGTCGTCGGTGGGTGAAAGGGTTCTCCTCGGGGTGGCGGTGCAGCAGGTTCGTCGCCCAGTAGGAGAAGTTCTGCGCCTTCCAGACCCGGTCCAGCGCGGTGCGCGAGTAGCGGCGCAGCGCCGCCGGGGTCTCGATGACTGAGACGGATTCGCCGGACCCAGGCGCGCCGGACCCGGGCGCGCCGGACCCGGGCGCGCCGGACCCGGGCGCGCCGGACCCGGGCGCGCCGGACCCGGGCGCGCCGGACCCGGGCGCGCCGGACCCGGTCTCCGCCCGGCCGGCGCGCAGCTCGGCGATGAACTCCTCCACACACGGAACCAGCGCCCGCACATCAGCGAAGGCCAGATTCAGTCCCTTCGCCCCGGTCGGCGGCACCGTGTGGCCGGCATCCCCGGCCAGCGCCAGTCGACCATGGCTGAGCGGGTCACAGACATAGGACCGGAAGGGCAGCACGGTCTTCTCGATGATCGGTCCGCGCTTGAGCTGGACCCCGCCCTCATGGCCCAGCACCGCCTGGATGTGGTCGAAGATCGCGTCCTCGGACCAGCTCTGCGGATCGGTGTCCGGGTCGCACTGGAAGTACATCCGCTGGACCGTCTCATTGCGCTGGGAGATCAGCGCGAAGCCGAGTTCGGAGTTCGCGTAGATCAGCTCCGGGGCGGTCGGCGGGGCCTCGCACAGGATCCCGAACCAGGCAAAGGGGTAGGAGATGAAGTGATCGGTGCGGACCTGCTCGGGGATCAGCTTCCGACACATGGAGCGGGACCCATCGGTGCCGACGATCAGATCGGCCTCGATGCCGCGCTCCTGGCCCGCCGCATCGGTGAAGCTGATCCGCGGAGCCGCAGTCTCCACGTCATGGACCTGGGTGTCGGTGACGGCCCAGTGGATCTCCCCGCCCTCGCGCTCCCAGGCGTTGGCCAGGTCGAAGAAGACCTCGTTCTGCGGGTAGAGCCAGACCGAGCGTCCGACCAGGGCCTGGAAGTCGATGCGGTGCGCTTCGCCGTCGAAGCTGAGCACCGTGCCTTCATGCTCATGGCCCGCCGTCAGCACGCGGGACCCGACCTCGGCGTCCACCAGCATATTCACCGTGGCGGCCTCGAGGATCCCCGCACGCTGGGTGTGGTGGATCGTGTCCTTCGTGCGGGTCTCGATCACCGCGGCCGAGATGCCCCGACGCTTCAGCAGCAGCGCGGTCATCAGCCCCGCCGGGCCGCCGCCCACGATGCCGACGTCGACTCGAGTTCTATGTTCGGTCATGGGTCTCCCTCTCGATGGGCCGCCGCGGTCCAGGCGTCTTCCGGTCCCGACGGTTCGGCCCGATGCAGACCAGTCTGCTCAGCCGATGTGCTCGGCGCCACAGGAATCCCATTGAATGCGATGAGTGAAGGGATCCTGGGTCATGTCCTGCCGCTGATCTCACGCTGGATGCCCCGCGCGGCGATCTGCAGCATCTGCACCCAGGGTGCGGGGCGGCGGGCGACGTCGTCGTCATCGGTGACCACGCCCAGGGCGGCCACCACCGAGCGGCCGCGCTGCCGGATCGGCACCGCGACTCCGGTGACCTCACGCTCGATCACCCCGGTCTGCGCGCAGTAGCCCTGCTGGCGCACCTGCTCCAGCCGGTCCTCGGAGATGATCTGCGAAGGCGCGGCCTCCTGATGGTGGGTGCGGTAGAAGGTGCGGTAGAAGGTGCGGAACTCGGGCGAGGCATGGGCCAGCAGCACCAGGCCGGTGGCTGAGACATGCAGCGGCAGCCGGCCAGCCACCCCGCCGTGGATGCGCGGGGCCTCCCGAGCCGAGAGTCGATCCACGAAGAGCACCTCATGGCCTTCGATCACACCAAGCTGCACATGCTGGCCCATCACGGTGTGCACATCGGAGAGATAGGGCCGAGCGCGCACGGCGAGCTTCATGGTCGGCGCCGAGCGGTTGGTCATCTCCCAGAGCCGGGTGCCGACCATGTATCCGGCCGGCAGCGACTCCAGCCAGCCCAGCTCGGCCATGTCGCGGCAGAGCCGGTGCGCGGTCGCCGGCGGCAGGCCGGTGCGCCGGGCGATCTCCGCAGCGCTGAGCAGGCTGTCGGCCGCCGAGAAGGTCGAAAGCACCCGGTCCAGCCGGGCCAGGACCGAATCACCGGTGGGGGAGTTCGCCATGGATCACATGCTAGCTTCCACGTCCGGGCTCGACCCCGGTGCGGTCCCGCTCAATCCCGGACCGCGAGCGCCTCGGCGCGCAGCTCGCTCGCCGTGCGCTGGTGCAGCGAGATCCGCAGCACGACGACGGCGGCCAGCGCGACGATGAGCCCGGCAGCGGTGTAGCGCAGCCGCGGCGCGTAGGTCATCGGGGCGATCGTGTAGATGCCCGAGATGCAGCCATTGATGATCATGCCCAGCAGCACCCCGGCGACCAGCGCCGCCGGCAGCCAGGCGGTGGCGTTGATGAAGACGATGAACATCACCCCGGAGCCCACGGCGAAGACCGCCTGGACTCGACGCACGTCCCAGCGGGAGGCGAACACGCCGTAGAGGACCGCGCCGATGGTGCCGCCGATCATCAGCATGATCCCGCCCATGATGCCCTCGTCGGGTTGGACGCCAGCCCCTCGTGACCCAGGGCACAATCCCAGCCTGAAGTTGGCCCCTGGTGGCTCATTGAATGAGATCAGCCTTGCCCTTCCGGGTCGCGGCTAGGCTTGGGCCATGGCAAACTCGCCCAGCGGTGATGCGGTCCTGGATCGCGCGATGCGCATCCTCGCAGCACTCGAGACCCGGCCCAGCCTTCCTGCCGGGGAGCTCATCGACGCGGCCGGGCTGCCCCGGACCACCGGATATCGACTGCTGCGCACCATGCGCGCCCACGGACTGCTCGCCACCGCGGCCTCCGGGGAGCTGGTCCTGGGCCAGCGGCTCTGGGAGATCGCGCAGCGCGCCCCGATCAGCCGGACGCTGCGCACCTCGGCGCTCCCCTTCATGCATGACGTCAACGCGGTGGTCCGGCAGACCACCCAGCTCGCGGTGCTCGATGAGCACGGGGTGCTGATCGTGGAGCGGATCTCGCGCCACGGGGCGGTGGTCAACCCGGCGGAGGTCGCCACGACCATGCCGGCCCACCTGACCTCGATGGGGCACGTGCTGCTCGCTCATTCTCCGGCCCATGTGGTGGATCACTGGTGGGCTCCGAGGCAGCAGCTGATCGCCGAGTCCCGTCCGCAGCTGCGCCGGGAGCTCGCCGAGGCGCGGACCCGTGGCCATGCCCAGCTGAGCGGGATGATCAACGCCGAGACCACCGGGGTCTCGGTGCCGGTGCTGGGTGCCGATGGCCACGCGGTGGCCGCGCTGACCGTGGTGGTGCCGCGCGGCTCCCGCGAGATCCCGCAGTTCCTGATGGCGCTGCAGACCGCCGGGCGCGGAATCAGCCGCGCCCTGGACGGGCTGAGCCATTGAATGGCAATCGTGTGGCGGGTCGAGTCGTCCAGCCCGCAGACTGAACGAGAACCACGTCACACCTCGGCGATGTCCGCCGCGGATCCCCCTCGAGGAGCGAGAGCCCCATGGCCGAGAAGAACACCGACCCGGACGCCGCCGTCCTGTCTCAGGCGGAGATCGACGCGGAGATCGCCGCCATCCACGCGGAGTATCGAGCTCAGCGCGACGCCGGCGGTCCGGTGGAGACCAATGCCCGGCTCAACTTCGCCCCCTACCGCAGCTCGCTGCTGCGGCACCCCACGAAGTCCCTGCACCACGCGGACCCCGAGGACATCGAGCTGCACAGCCCCGCCTTCGGCCACCGCGACGTCTCCGCGCTGGAGTCCGATCTGACGATCCAGCACAACGGCGAGCCCATCGGGGAACGGATCATCGTGACCGGCCGGGTCCTCGACGGCGAGGGCCGCGCCGTCGCCGGCCAGCTCGTGGAGATGTGGCAGGCCAACGCCGCAGGACGCTACATGCACAAGCGTGACCAGCACCCCGCTCCGCTGGATCCCAACTTCACCGGGGTGGGACGCACCCTGACCGGGCCCAACGGCGAGTACAGCTTCACCACCATCAAACCGGCACCTTATCCGTGGAAGAACCACAACAACGCCTGGCGCTCGGCGCACATCCACTTCTCGCTCTTCGGCACCGACTTCACCCAGCGGATCGTGACCCAGATGTACTTCCCCGGGGACCCGATCTTTGCTCTGGACCCCATCTACCAGTCCATCACCGACCAGGCGGCCCGCGATCGCCTGGTCGCGACCTATGACCACTCGGTCTCCCAGCATGAATGGAACACCGGTTACCGTTGGGACATCGTCCTCTCCGGAAGCAACCGCACCTGGGCCGAGCAGGAGGAGGAGCACTGATCATGAAACTCACCCCGACCCCCGGCCAGACCGTGGGCCCCTTCTTCGGCTACGCCCTGCCCTACCCCGGCGGCGAGGCTCTGGTGGACCGCTCGCACCCGGGTGCCGTGCGGCTGCACGGCACGGTCTACGACGGCGACGGCGGGCCCGTGCCCGATGCGCTGCTGGAGATCTGGCAGCCGGATGAGCTCGGAGCAATCTCCCAGCAGCCAGGATCCCTGCACCGCGACGGCTACACCTTCACCGGGTGGGGCCGCGCCGCCGTCGACGGCGTGGGTCACTACAGCTTCACCACGCTGGAACCCGGCAGCACCGGTTCCGAGGTCGCGCCCTACGTCCTGGTCACCATCTTCGCCCGCGGACTCATGGACCGCCTCTTCACCCGGGCCTACCTGCCCGCCGACCCGGCCACGCTGGAGCGGGACCCGCTGCTGAGCTCGGTGCCCGCGGAGCGCCGGCACACGATGCTGGCCACCCGCGAGCCCGACGGCAGCCTGCGCTTCGACATCCATTTCCAGGGCGAGGATGAGACCGTGTTCCTGACCTATCCCAACACCCCGCAATTCACCGGCCCCGTGGATTGACCGACAGGAGCGAACCCCCCGCCATGACTGGACCCTATGGAATCCTCAGCCCGGTCTGGGCCGGCACCCCGACGGCGCGGCTGATGTCCGAGGAGTCCATCCTGCGGGCCATGCTGCGCGTGGAGGCCGCCTGGGCCCAGGCGCTCGCCGATGCTGGTGAGGCGCAGGCGGAGAGCGCCGCCGCCATCGCGGCGATCAGCCAGGACCCGGAGCGGGCCGGGATCAACGTCGAAGACATCGCGTCCCAGAGCCCCGGCGGCGGGAACCCGGTGATCCCGATGCTGGGTGCCGTGCGCGGTGCGCTGGCAGCGACCGGTGACTCCGACGCCGCGCTGCACCGGGGAGCCACCAGCCAGGACATCCTCGACACCGCCCTGATGCTGCTGTGCCGGGAGGCCGCAGCGGTGCTTCTGACCGATGCGCGCCGGGCGGGCGCAGCGCTGAGCCGGCTCAGCCAGGACCATCGCGGCACGCTCTGCGTGGCCCGCTCGCTGACCCAGCACGCGCTGCCGACCAGCTTCGGGCTGCGCTGCGCCGGCTGGCTCGACGGGCTGACCCATTCGATTCGACGACTGGAGCTCGCGGCGGCGGCGCTGCCGCTGCAGTGGGGCGGCGCCGTCGGCACACAGGCCGCACAGAGCGACGCGCTCGGCGCACAGCAGACCGCCGCGCTGAGCACCGATCTCGCCGCCCGCCTGGGGCTGTGCCCGATGCCGCGCCCCTGGCACACCCAGCGCCAGGTGATCCTTGACCTCGGCTCGGCCCTCGCCGGCCTGCTCGCCGCGCTGGGGAAGCTTGCTGGAGACGTGCTCACCCTGCAGCGCCCCGAGATCGCTGAGCTGCGGGAGCCGGCAGCGCCCGGCCGGGGAGGATCTTCTGCGATGCCGCAGAAGCAGAACCCGGTGCTCTCGACCCTGATCCGTTCCGCCTCCCTGGCCGGTCCCGCCCAGCTGAGCACGCTCTACCTCGCGGCCGCGGCGGCGGAGGATGAACGCCCAGCGGGGTCCTGGCACGCCGAATGGCCGAGCCTGATCGAGCTGACCCGGCTCAGCGGCGGCGCCGCCGCCCGGGCCGCCGAGCTGTTCGAAGGTCTCGTGGTGCGCCCCGATGCTATGGCGGCGAATCTGCGGCTCAGCGGCGACGCCGTGCTCAGCGAGCGTGTGATGGCCCGGCTGGGCGGCTCCTTCCCCGGCGGCAGGCCGGCGCTGCAGGATCTGGTGCGACGCAGCGCCGTCGAAGCTGTGCCGCTGCGAGGTCTGCTGCAGGAGAGCCTCGGTACCGCGATCACCGCGGCGGAGCTCGATCAGCTGCTCGACCCGCACCAGTACCTGGGCCGGGCGCAGGAGTTCATCGATGCCGCAGTCAGCGACTTCCATCGGCACGACGGTACTCAGCACGACACCACCCACCCGGACACCGCTCACCCCGACACCACTCACCCCGACACCACCCGGACCGCCGCGCCGTCGGAAGGACCCATCGATCATGCCTGAGCCCACCCTGCCTGAGCCCACCCTGCCTGAGCCCCCCGAGCCTGAGCCCACCGAGCCCGGGTCCGCCCTGAGGCTCGTCCCGCAGCTGCTCTGCGGGTCGGTGGAGGACCTGCGCAGCGGAACCCGCCCGGTCCTGGTGCTGGGGCCCTCCCTGGGGACCAGCGTCGCGGTCCTGTGGGAGGGCGCCCTGGAGCATCTGCAGCAGAGCTTCACCGTCATCGGCTGGGACCTGCCGGGGCACGGGGCCGCCGCGCCCTACACCGCGCCCTTCGAGATCGCCGACCTCGCCGACGCGGTGGAGGAGCTTCTCGCGCAGCTCACGAAGACCCACGGGATGCCGGAGGATCTCCCGGTCTACGCCGCCGGGGTCTCGATCGCGGGCACCGTCAGCCTGACCCTGGCGCTGCGCCCGCAGACCCGGTTCACCCGGCTGGTCGCGCTGTGCACGGCCGCGAAGATCGGTGACCCGCAGATGTGGAGCGAGCGCGCCGAACTGGTCGCCCAGGCGGGGACGCCCACCATGGTCGAAGGATCGGCCCAGCGCTGGTTCGCCCCGGGGTTCATGGCCCGTCAGCCTGCCGTGGTCACCGGGCTGCTGCGCTCGCTGCAGCACACCGATCGACACTCCTATGCCCAGGCCTGCCGGGCACTGGGGCGCTATGACCTGACTGCCGAGCTTGCCGGCGTCGTCCGACCGCTTCTGGTGATCAGCGGGGCGCAGGACCCGGTGTGCCCACCCTCGGCGGTCCAGGACCTCGCCGCCGCCCCACATACAAGGACCGCAGTGCTGGACGGCGTCGCTCACCAGGCGCCGGCCGAAGCCCCTGAGGCCACCGCACGACTGCTCAAGGAGTTCCTCAATGACTGATCCCAGCTACCAGGAGGGCATGAAGGTGCGCCGTGAGGTGCTCTCCGATGCCCATGTGGACCGCGCCGAGGCGAAGAAGGACAGCTTCACCGAGGACTTCCAGGAACTGATCACCAACTACGCCTGGGGATCGATCTGGACCCGTCCCGGTCTGGACCGGCCCACACGCTCGGTGATCACGCTCACCGCGCTGATCGCCGGCGGCTACTGGGAAGAGCTGGAGATGCACATCCGCGCGGCGCTGCGCAACGGGCTCACCGAGGACCAGATCAAAGAGGTCTTCCTGCAGTGCGCGATCTACTGCTCGGTCCCCGCCGCGAACACCGCATTCAGCATCGGCCGTCGGGTTCTGGAGGAAGAGCGCAGCGGCGCCTGAATGAGCTGACGGGACCGGCTCAGCGCCGCGACATGTACAGGTTGAACGCCTTGGCCAGCAGCGGATTGACCGGGTAGTCCCATTCGCCGAGGGTCTGGACCACATCGGCGCCCATGGTCGTCTTGAACCGGGTCAGCCCGGCCAGCGGGTACTCCGGGTCCAATGAGGGGCTGAGTCCGCCGAGGTCATACCACCGGCAGCCTGCGGCGAGCGAGTCTTCGATCTGGCGCAGCTGCAGCGCGCGGGGCGCATAGCGCTTGCGCTCCTCGGAGGATGACGCGCCATAGACGTACCAGGCGAACTGGCCCTGCCGGACATAGATGGCCGCAGCCAGGAGCTGATCCTGGAAATGCGCCAGGTAGAGCGTGCATTCGCTCAGCGGTGAGGCGTTGAGCTCGCGGTACATGTCTTGGAAGTAGGAGAGCGGCCGGCCGGTGAAGTCATCACGGTCGGCGGTCTCGGAGTAGAGCGCGTGCCAGGCGGCGAGGTCGGACTCGCCGCCGACGCTCACCTCGAGCTCGGAGCGGGTGGACTTCTTGGTCTGGCGGCGCGAGGACTGATCCATCCGGGCCAGCACGTCCTCGATGGGCAAGACGGCGCCGGCGTCGTCGGTGAGCGGGATGCGGGCCTGGAACTGCGGCTGTCCGGCCTCGAAGTCGGTGCTCGGCGCGGGTGCCTTGAAGCCCAGCGCGCGCAGCTCTCGCTGCCACTTCTCGGCCTGAGCGGCACCGGCCGGATCAATCTCGAGCGGGTCAAGCTCCTCGATGCTGGTGTTCTCCCCGGCGGCCAGGGCGCGACGGACCTCCTTGGCCTCCCAGCGACGCAGCACCGAGGGCAGGCCCATGCGGATCAGGAAGGCTCCGGAGGTCTTCAGGTAGGCGATCAGCGGCGGGAGCAGCAGCTCAAGGTCGACGACGACCGGGTCCATGACCGGGCCCTCAGCGAGATAGGCGAGCCGCTTGTTCCCGAGCAGCGGCACAGCGGCGGGGACCGGGAGTCGACGGAAGAGCACCAGCGTCGCGGCCACCGGCGCGGAGTCCGGCCCGGCGTCGGCGTCGAAGACTCCGAGGCTCTGGGCCTGCCACTCCTGCTTCACCGCGGGCCAGCGCGGGTTCTGCAGGAACGACGCGGTCTGATGATCAGCGAGGAAGCGGGTGTGCTCCTCGGGGCTGATCGGGCGGACCTGGTACACGGCGGCGACGCCTGAATCTCTATGCTCCATCACGCCTCAAGGGTACCGTCTGGTTCCTGCGCCGCTGGGAGATCAGGTTCAGGCCCGGTTGTGCTCCGTCACCCATACGCGGCGCCGCTGCGCAAGGGCGGCGGCACAATCTGCCCTCGGCGCAGAGGTTTGCACTCGGTAGGGGAGAGTGCTAAAAATTGGTTTAGCACTCTCGTGTCGAGACTGCTAGAGGAACCTGAGCAGGTGAGGCCATACAGAAGTTCCCGGTGACGCGGGAACGGCCGTCCGTCGCGGGCACCTGGAATGGTTCGACCCAGCAGACGCGAACACGTCTGAAAGTCACACACCACGGCTTGAGATCAGCCGAGTCCAGGAAGGACACGCGCCACTATGGCAAAGACTATTGCATTCGATGAAGAGGCACGCCGCGGCCTCGAGCGCGGACTGAACGTCCTCGCCGATGCCGTCAAGGTCACCTTGGGTCCCCGCGGCCGCAACGTCGTGCTGGAGAAGTCCTGGGGTGCCCCCACGATCACCAACGACGGCGTCTCCATCGCCAAAGAGATCACGCTTGAGGACCCCTACGAGAAGATCGGCGCTGAGCTGGTCAAGGAGGTCGCCAAGAAGACCGACGACGTCGCTGGCGACGGCACCACCACCGCCACCGTCCTCGCACAGGCCCTGGTCAAAGAAGGCCTGCGCAACGTCGCCGCCGGCGCCGATCCGATGGCGCTCAAGCGCGGCATCGACATCGCCGTGGAGTCGGTCACCGCGGAGCTGTTCAAGTCCGCCAAGGAGATCGAGACCACGGAGCAGATCGCTGCCACCGCCTCCATCTCCGCCGGTGACCCGCAGATCGGCGCACTGATCGCTCAGGCGCTGGACAAGGTCGGCAAGGAAGGCGTCATCACCGTCGAGGAGTCCAACACCTTCGGTCTGGAGCTCGAGCTCACCGAGGGCATGCGCTTCGACAAGGGCTACCTCTCCGGCTACTTCGTCACCGACGCCGAGCGCCAGGAAGCAGTCCTGGAAGATCCCTACATCCTGATCGCGAACTCCAAGATCTCCTCGGTCAAGGACGTCATCGGCGTCCTGGAGCAGGTCATGCAGTCGGGCAAGCCGCTGCTGGTCATCGCAGAGGACGTCGAGGGTGAGGCCCTGGCCGCACTGGTGGTCAACAAGCTCAAGGGCACCTTCAAGTCCGTGGCCGTCAAGGCCCCCGGCTTCGGTGACCGCCGCAAGGCCATGCTCGCCGACATCGCCATCCTCACCGGTGGCCAGGTCATCGCCGAAGAGGTCGGCCTGAAGCTGGAGAACACCACTCTGGAGCTGCTCGGCACCGCCCGCAAGGTCGTGGTGACCAAGGACGAGACCACCATCGTCGAAGGTGCCGGCGAGGCCGACGAGATCGCCGGCCGCGTGTCCCAGATCAAGGCCGAGATCGAGAACTCCGACTCGGACTACGATCGCGAGAAGCTTCAGGAGCGTCTGGCCAAGCTCGCCGGAGGCGTGGCAGTCATCAAGGCCGGCGCCGCCACCGA
Organism: Nesterenkonia aurantiaca; assembly: GCF_004364585.1. GTDB lineage: Bacteria > Actinomycetota > Actinomycetes > Actinomycetales > Micrococcaceae > Nesterenkonia > Nesterenkonia aurantiaca. The sequence goes on from NZ_SOAN01000006.1 coordinate 35,446, forward strand.
GGTCGAGCTCAAGGAGCGCAAGCACCGCATCGAAGATGCCGTGCGCAACGCCAAGGCCGCTGTGGATGAGGGAATCGTCGCCGGCGGCGGCGTGGCCCTGATCCAGGCCGGCGCCCGCGCCTTCGCGACCCTGCAGCTCAGCGGAGACGAGGCCACCGGCGCGAACATCGTGAAGTTCGCCGTGGAGGCCCCGCTGAAGCAGATCGCCATCAACGCCGGCATGGAGGCCGGAGTGGTGGCCGAGAAGGTCCGCGGACTCCCCGATGGCCATGGCCTCAACGCCGCCACCGGTGTCTACGAGAACCTGCTCGAAGCAGGCGTCAACGATCCGGTGAAGGTGACCCGCTCTGCACTGCAGAACGCCGCCTCCATCGCCTCGCTGTTCCTCACCACCGAGGCCGTCGTCGCCGACAAGCCGGAGAAGCACTCCGCCGGCGCCGGCGCCGAGGGCATGGACCCGATGGGCGGCATGGGCGGCATGATGTGATCAGCTGACCCGCTGATTCCTCGCGCCCCGCCGCTAGGGGAGAACCCCGTCGCAGACCTGGTCTGCGGCGGGGTTCTCTGTTCAGCGGAGCCTCCATCATGGACGCTCGCGCTGGACGCTTGCGATGGGCACGGCGAGGTCGTGGACGCAGGCTCCGTGGACGCAGGCTCAGTGCCCGAACATCCGGGTGTTCGCCGACTCGGTCTCCTCATACTGGGTGGAGGCTGCCGCCATCGCCTGACGCACGCTGGCCAGCGACTGCTCCACCTGGGCCTGAGTGCCCCGCCATTGGGTCAGCACATCCTGGAACGCAGTGGAGGCTGCGCCCTTCCAGGACTCCTGGAGCTGGCGCAGCTGAGATTCCATCGAACTGACATCGGTCTGGATGCGGCCCAATGTGGCTTCCACGGTCTGGCTCTTGGCCAGCAGCTCCGCGGTGTCGATCTGAAGTATCGCCATGGTTCTCTCCTCGGGTGACCGGCACCGTCGGTGCAGATCGGGTGCGGGCGGGGCCCGGTGCCCTGCCCTGGTCCGAGCCACCGTACCCAGGGCCGCGGCGGCGCAGCGCCGCCGGAGAGAAGCTGTGGAACGCCCGAGCCCTTCCCGGGTGCCCGGCCGAACTGGGGAAGACCTCGGGGGTGCTCTCGGTGCCGGCTCCGAGGCTCACTCGGGGGTGTGATGCTCCCGAGCCGCCGCGCGCAGCTGGTCCAGCTCGTCTTCGTCGATGTCGGTCTCATGATCGCTCTGATCATCGAGGGCCACCATGGGCAGCCGCAGCGTCATGGTGGCTCCGCCGCCCTCGGTGCTGCTGTGGCGCACGGTGCCCTGGTGCTGCGCGGCGATGGCGGCGCAGATGGCCAGTCCAAGGCCGGTGCCACCGGTCTCGCGCTGCCGGGAGTTGTCCGCCCGGTAGAACCGCTCGAAGATCTTCGCGGCGTCCTCGGCAGCGATCCCTTCGCCGTGGTCGCGGACCTCCAACACGGCGTCGGTCTCACCGTCGGCACCCTCCTGGGTGCCCACCGCGATCTCCAGCGGAGTCCCCTGCGGCGTGTAGCGCAGCGCATTGGTCACCAGGTTCATCACGATCTGGCGGATCTTGCCCTCGTCGCCCACAGCAGGGGCCGCTGCCGGGGAGCCGCCGTCGAGGCCGACGACCCGGGTCTCGCGATCGGGGGCGTTGACGGCCAGATCCATGATCGAGTCGTGGGCGATCAGGTTCAGGTCCAGCGGTGCCTTCTGCAGCGGCCGCTGCTCATCCAGGCGGGCAAGGGTCAGCATGTCCTCGACCAGCTGGCCCATCCGTTTGGCCTCGGACTCGATCCGGCCCATGGCCATGCCCACGGCCTCAGGGTTGTCGCTGACCCCGCCCTGGCGGTAGAGCTCGGAGAATCCACGGATGGTCACCAGCGGGGTGCGCAGCTCGTGGGAGGCATCCTGGATGAACCGACGCATATTCTCCTCCGAGGTGCTCTTGGCCTGGAAGGCGGTCTCGATCTGCTCCAGCATGACGTTGAGCGAGCGCGAGAGCCGGCCGATCTCGGTCTCCGGTGGAGCGGTGGTCTCGACGCGCTTGGAGAAGTCGCCGGCGGCGATCTCTGCGGCGGTCTTCTCCACGTGGAAGAGTGAGCGGAAGGCCCGGGTGACCAGTGCGTAGGCGATGGTGGAGGCGCCCAGGGTGGCCATCAGCCCGATGGTGGCCACCAGGAACGTCGCACGTTCCACCGAGGTCTCCACCTGTTCCAGCGGCAGGGCGACCGCCAGGCTGTCCTCTCCGTTCTCCAGCGGCATCACGTGCACGCGCCAGCCGCGGGAACCCTCCTGGGTGCCGGCCACATCGAGGACCTCGCCGTCCTGCCAGAGCTCGAAGACCTCGTCGAAGGTCATGCTGGGGATCTGTGGGATGTCGCCGCCGGAGCCGGCCGGTTGGGTGGAGGTGGCCTGCAGCAGCTCCCCCTCTGAGTCCATCAGGATCCCGTAGAAGCGCAGGATGGACTGGGTTTCACCGATCTCGGGGGCGCTGCGCCGGGTGAGGAACATCGAGACGTTGTTCGCGTTGGAGTAGATGTCCTCGTCGAGGTTGCGCAGCAGCTCCTGGCGGAACAGCGAGGCGGAGACGAAGGTGGTCACGAACAGGGTCAGCACCAGCAGTCCGGACATGATCAGCACCAGCTGGGTCCGCAGTGAAGCCTTGCGCCAGGTCTGGGTCACGGAGCTGAACGGGCGCATACCCAGACCTTACGTGCCGCAGGGGGTCAGGGTGGACACCCGCACAGCGTCACTCAGTCTGTTACAGGCCCTGCGAGCGCTGGCGGCGCTCCCAGGTCTGGAGCACATAGCCGACCCCGCGCTTGGTCTGGATCATCGGGGCGCCCTCGGAGCCGGACTCGATCTTCCGGCGCAGGTAGGAGATGTAGGACTCCACGATGGAGGCGTCGCCGTTGAAGTTGTACTCCCAGACGTGATCGAGGATCTGCTGCTTGGAGAGCACTCGATTGGGGTTCATCATCAGGTAGCGCAGCAGCTTGAACTCGGTGGGGGAGAGCTCCACCATCTCGCCTCCGCGGCGGACCTCGTGGGCGTCGTCGTCGAGCTCGAGGTTGTCCACCACGATCACGGCGTCCTCGTCCTCGAACGGCGCGGTGCGGCGCAGCACGGCCCGGATCCTCGCGACGACCTCATCGAGCGAGAAGGGTTTCGTGACGTAGTCGTCGCCGCCCACGGTGAGGCCGGTGATCTTGTCATCGGTGTCATCGCGTGCGGTGAGGAAGAGCACAGGGAAGTGCTTGCCGGCGGCGCGCAGCCGTCGGGTGACGGTGAAGCCGTCCATATCGGGCAGCATCACGTCCAGGACCGCAAGGTCGGGCTGGAAGGTCTCTGCGGTCTCCAGCGCCTCACGACCGTTTCCGGCCGCGGCGACCTCGAATCCGGCGAACCGCAGCGAGGTGGCCAGCAGTTCTCGGATATTGGGCTCGTCATCGACGACGAGGAGCTTGGCTTCAGGAGTCTTATCAGTCACCTGGTCAGTCTGCTCCCGGTATCTGGGAGATCGCTGGACACTTCCTGTTTGTTGAGTGGTGCTTCGGTTCTGTATCGCAGGCTGAGGGCTCGGTGGGTTCAGACGATGTCTTCGGCGTCGAGGATCGAGTACCCGTAACCCTGCTCGGAGAGGAACCGCTGGCGGCGGGCCGCATACTCCATGTCCACGGTGTCGCGGGTGACCACCGAGTAGAAGTGCGCCCGCTTGGGATCCTCGCCCTCGACGGCATTGCCGGGACGCAGCAGCCGTCCAAGGCGCTGCGCCTCCTCCTGGCGGGACCCGAAGGTGCCGGAGACCTGGATCGCCACGGAGGCCTGGGGCAGGTCGATGGAGAAGTTCGCGATCTTCGAGACCACCAGGACCTCCAGCTCGCCGGCGCGGAAGGCGTCGAACTGCTTCTGCCGGGCGGCCACGGAGGCCGATCCGGTGAGCACCGGAGCCCCCAGCTGCTCGCCGAGGCGTTGAAGCTGCTCCACGAACTGGCCGATCACCAGGACCTGCTCGCCCAGATACCTGTGGCGGGCCACCAGCCGGGCGACCACGGCGTCCTTGACCTCGGCCCCGGCAGCCAGCCGGTGCCTTTCCTTGTCTGCGGCGGAGGCATATTCCATCCGCAGGCTGCGCGGCATGTCGGTGCGCACCTCGATGCAGGTCGCAGGGGCGATCCAGCCCTGGGCCTCCATCTGCTTCCAAGGCGTGTCATAGCGTTTGGGTCCGATCAGCGAGAACACCTCGCGCTCCCGGCCGTCCTCGCGGACCAGCGTCGCTGTCAGGCCGAGCCGGCGGCGGGCCTGGAGGTCCGCGGTCATCCGGAAGATCGGGGCCGGCAGCAGGTGGACCTCGTCGTAGATGATCAGTCCCCAGTCGTGGCCGTTGAGCAGCTCCAGGTGGGTGAAGAGCTCGTTGCGCCGGGCCGCGAGCACCTGGTAGGTGGCGATGGTGACCGGACGGACCTCTTTCTTGGCACCAGAGTATTCGCCGATCTCCTCCTCGGTGAGCGAGGTGCGCTTGAGCAGCTCCGCCTTCCACTGCCGGGCGGAGACGGTGGAGTTCACCAGGATCAGCGTGATCGTTCCGGAGGTGGCCATCGCGGCGGCCCCGACCAGCGTCTTGCCGGCACCGCAGGGCAGCACGACGACGCCGGAGCCGGCCTGCCAGAAGTTGTCCACCGCCTCCTGCTGATATCCGCGCAGCGCCCAGCCCTCCTGGCGCAGCGCTATCGGGTGGGCGGTGCCGTCGACGAACCCGGCCAGGTCCTCGGCGGGCCAGCCGAGCCGCAGCAGCTGCTGCTTGAGCTCGCCGCGGGCCTGTCCGTGCACCGCCACGGTGTTCTCATCGATCTCGGGCCCGAGCAGCGAGGTCAGCGTCTTGGCGTGGCGCACCTCGCTCAGGATGCCGGGTTCCTGGCTGCGCAGCACCAGTCCATGGACCGGGTCCTTCTCCAGGCGCAGCCGCCCGTAGCGGCTCATCGTCTCGGCGATGTCCACCAGCAGCGCGTGCGGCACTGGGAATCGGGAGTGGTTGAGCAGGGTGTCGACCACGTATTCGGCGTCGAACCCGGCGGCGCGAGCATTCCAGAGCCCCAGCGGGGTGATCCGGTAGGTGTGGATGTGCTCCGGTGCGCGCTCGAGATCCGCGAAGGCCGCAACGGCTCGCCGGGCGGCATCGGCCGCGGGGTGATCGACCTCCAGCAGCACGGTCTTGTCCGACTGCACGATCAGCGGTCCATCAGCCATTGCTCTCCTCTAGGTTGCCTGGGTGCTCTGCAGATGCCTGCATGGAGCCCCCTTGCGGTGGGGTCTCTTGCGACGTGGTCTCCTCGACGGCGGCGATGCGGTGCAGCATCACCGTGGCATCGCCCTGATCGTCTCGCACCCGGATCCTGACCCGCCCGGCGTTCATCCCGGTGGGCACTCCGGTGAGCCGGTGCGTGCTGCCCTGCGGGGAGACCCGGATCAGCGTCAGCTCGCGCCGGCCGGCCAGTGCCGAGCGCAGCGTGCCGATCACGTCCTGGGTCGCGGCGGAGTCCGAGGACGACGACGGCGCAGCCCGCCCGGCCTGCCGCAGCGCGGCAGCAGTGGCGCGCAGCAGGTTCTCATCCTGCTCGCCCGGCTCCGCGCTGGTGATCCGCACCGGAGACTGCTCCCAGGGGGAGGTCTCCAGCGCCCAGGACGCGGTGTGCTCGGCCGATGTGCCCGCGGGCTCGCGGCGGTGACTCTCGGGTTCCGCCTCGGTGTGGCGCGCGGTGTTGAAGCCGGCCTCGGTCAGCGCCTGTTCCATCGCCTTAACGGGGGCTCGGCAGATCAGGATGTCCTCGGCCAGGACCTGCAGTCCGAGTCCGTCGAGCACCGGATGTGCCAGCATCGCCGCACGCTGGTCCGCGTCGGTGACCCGCAGCCAGGCGCCGGCCTCTCCGATCTGCACGCCGCGCCAGGTGCGCGCAGCATCTTCGACCTGGGTCCGCAGCGCGGCTGGCACCTCGGTGAGGCTGTGCGACTCGAGCCAGGTCAGCATCCCTGCCCCGGTCCATCCCCGGGTGAGGCCGCGGTGCAGCGATTCGGGGCTGAACCGGAAGGTCGGCACGGCCCCGTGTCCCTCGCGCTGGGCGAAATCGGCCAGCGCCGCGGCGCTGTCGGGGGAGAGCGCGCCGGTGGCGATCGCGGTCAGGTCCGACTGGACCAGGATGGTGTCCACCTGGGCAGGCATGGTGGATGCCAGCCGCTCGGCGAGGCGGCTGAGACCCGGTCGCCAGCGCGCGCCGGCGCTCGGCGCGGGGTCTTGGCGCACAGCCTCCCGCGGCAGCGAACCCTCGAGCAGCGCATCCCCTGCGGTGCTCAGCGTCCCCACGGCGAAGAGGCCCAGCCGTTCGGCCTCGCGCATCAGCCAGGGCAGAAGGTGCATGACGCGCGCGCTCAGCAGCGGCCGCCGCGCGGCGAGTCGGCGTGGCAGCGCGCCGGTCAACGCGTCGGGGCCCGGCAGGTCATCCTCGGGCAGGTTCAGCGCGTAGAGCTGTCCCTCAGGTCCGGAGGGCTCCTCGATGAGCCCTCTTGCGGTCTCCAGCAGCGCGCGCCGCAGCTGCTCGGCGTCCCCGCGCTGGCGGTCCAGGCCCAGCGTCGGGGCGATCCGACTGCTGGGGTGGGGTCCGCGCAGGAGCATCGGCGCGCGGGGTGCCAACAGCCATCCGGAGACCAGCAGCTGGTGCTGATGCTGGCGCGCCGCGGCTCCCCATTGCTGCGCGAACCGCCCCGGGGACCAGGACTGCCCGTCGGCGAGCTCGATGAGTCCGCAGGCGGCCGTCAGCTCCAAGAGCCAACCGATCTCTCCGACGCTGGCATCGGTGCCGGTCAGAGCCCCGAGGGTGCCCGCGCTTGTGCGGCCTCGGGCGGAGCTCGAGGAGACGGGAGGTCCCCAGCGCGCGGAGGCTGCGGCGATTCGGCGCAGTTCGCGCATGCCGACCCCACCGGTGCGCAGTGTGGTGGCGGGGGAGGCGGCGAGCAGCGCAAGCAGCTCCGCGACGTCGTCGAGCAGCTCGGTGATGGCGGCCAGCGACGCGTTCTCGATCACGGCGGCCGAGGCGCTGGCCGGACTGGGCCTCGGCGCGGAGTCAGCCGCGAGGGTGCCGGCGAGCTCCGGAAGATGCGCGGTGAGCGAATCGATGATGTGCGGAAGCCGAGCCGGTGTCGCCAGGCTCTGCGCCGAACCGATCTCGCTGAAGAAGAGTCCCGCGGCGTGCAGAGCCTCCACGGCGGCAGGGTCTGGTTCCTGCCCCGGGTCTGCCTGCGCCAGGTCTGGAGCCTGCGCCGCGGCGCGGGCGAGGGTCACGGCGGCGCCGAGCGTCGCGGCATCCAGGCGCTGCAGATGGGTGCGGATGCTGGCCTCAGACCCCACCCGCACGGCCAGCGTGGTCAGATCCTGCGGGCTGGGCGCCAGCAGGTCAGGGCGAAGCCGCAGCAGCCTCGCCAGGCGGTCTTCGTCCCAGGTCTCAAGGCGCGCAAGCAGGGCTTCCAGGCTGAGCAGGGACACTTCAGCCGATGCCGGTGCCGCGGCGGCGCCGGTTCACCGAGAGCAGCAGAAACGCGATCAGCAGCGCGAACCCCAGCGGAAAGCCCCAGAGAGCTGCGACATAGAACGCCGGGTGCGGATCGGTCTCCATGAAGTACAGGCTCAGGATGACCAGCAGGGCGATCCCGGACAGTGCGGTGATGAGCACCCCGGACCAGAGCAGCGCCTGGGCCGGACGGGAGCCGCTGCGCCGGTGCGCGCCATGAGCGGCGCTCGTCGTGGAGGACATGCGGCGATTCTACCGCGCAGCTCCGGGAGTCCGGCGCCCAAGTTCGGGCTCCAGCACGGACGGCGGTACTCTAGAGGCCTTGATCATCAGTATCCGTCTCCAGCGATTCATGAGGTAAGCGCACCGTGCCAACCGGGAAAGTGAAGTGGTTCGACGCCGAGAAGGGCTTCGGGTTCCTGACTTCAGATGACGGCCAAGAGGTCTTCCTGCACTCTTCTGCCCTGCCGGCGGGAGTGCCCAGCGTCAAAGCGGGCGCACGCATGGAGTACGGCATCGCCGACGGCAGGCGCGGCAAGCAGGCGCTGTCGGTGCGGCTGCTCGAGGAGGCTCCCTCCGTGGCCCGCGCCACCCGCAAGCCTGCCGACGAGATGGCCGAGCTGGTCCAGGATCTGGTCAACGTCTTGGAGAACTCAACTGGAGCGCTGCGCAACGGGCACTACCCGCAGACCGCGCAGTCGAAGAAGATCGCTGCGATGCTGCGCCGCGTGGCCGATGAGTTTGACGCCTGATCATGACTGAACAGACCCCCGAGCCGGCCACCGGCGAGCAGTCCGGTCCCGAGCAGTCCAGTGCAGATCACACCGCCGCCAAGCAGTCCAGCGCGGTGAAGACCAGGCCCGAGCCGGCGGCCCGGACGCGCCGTCCCGGCAAGCCGAAGCTGGATGCGCTCCTGGCTGAGGCCGTCGACCTCGCCCACGACGCGCTCTACGAGATCGCCGACCCCGAGCAGGTGGGAGCTCACCTCGGGGTCACCGCCGAGGGGGACCGGCTGCTCACGCACCGCTTCGCCGCGGAGAAATCTGGATACCGAGGCTGGGAGTGGTTCGTCACCGTGGCCCGCGCACCCCGTGCCAAGCTGGTCACCGTCTGCGAGATCGGTCTGCTTCCGGGCGAGGACGCGCTCATCGCTCCCGAATGGGTGCCCTGGCTGGAGCGTATGAACGACGAGGAGCGGCAGGCTCACAAGGCGGAGCAGGCCGAAGCCGACGAGGCCTGAGCCTGCCCCGCTTCGATGAATCGGGTCAGTGACCCAGCACGTGGTCGATGCAGTGAAGCAGCCGAGTCACGTCCTCGGGCTCGATGGCGGTGAACGTCGCGATGCGCAGCTGATTGCGACCGAGCTTGCGGTACGGCTCGACGTCGACGATCCCGTGGGCGCGCAGCGTCTTGGCCACTTCGGCGGCATCCACCTCTTCGGCGAAGTCCACCGTGGTGATCACATTCGAGCGCTCCGCCGGATCTGCGACGAAGGGCTGGGCCAGCTCATGGGCTTCGGCCCAGGCGTAGACCCGCCCCGCGGAATCTGCCGTGCGGGCGGCGGCGAAGTCCATTCCGCCGAGCTCGTTGAGCCAGCGGACCTGCTCATTGAGCGTGACCAGCGTCGCCAGGGCCGGGGTGTTATAGGTCTGGTTCTTGCGTGAGTTCTCGATCGCCGTGCTCAGCTGCAGGAATTCCGGAACCCAGCGGGCGGCCGCAAGCTTCTCGGCGCGCTCCAGGGCCGCTGGAGACATCATGGCCAGCCACAGCCCGCCGTCGGAGGCGAAGTTCTTCTGCGGACCGAAGTAATACGCATCGGTCTCGGTGACGTCTACCGCCAGCCCGCCGGCGGCGGAGGTCCCGTCGATGAGCACCAGTGCGCCGTCGTCGGCCCCCTGGACCCGTTTGACCGGGGCCGCGACTCCGGTGGAGGTCTCATTATGCGGCCAGGCGTAGGCATCCACGCCCGGCTCCGCCACCGGCGCGGGCAGGGTCCCCGCCGCGGAGGTGAGGATGCTGGAGGCGTCGAGGAAGGGGGCGGTGTCCGTGGCCTTGGCGAACTTGGAGCCGAACTCGCCGAAAGACAGGTGCTGAGCCCGCTTCTCCACCAGGCAGAAGGATGCGATGTCCCAGAAGGCTGTGGAGCCGCCCACGCCGAGGATCAGCTCATAGCCCGCCGGGGCGCCGAAGAAGGTGTGCAGCCCCTCACGCACCTCACCGACCAGCTTCTTGACCGGGGCCTGCCGGTGGGAGGTGCCCAGCAGCTCCCGGCCGGCCGCTGAGAGCGCCTCGACCTGCGCGGAACGCACCTTGGAGGGCCCGGCGCCGAAGCGGCCGTCCTGCGGAAGCATCTCGTGCGGAATGGTGACGCGCTGGGACATGGGAGACTCCTAGATCGGTGAGCGGCGGTGGGCCCAGGAGCTGGCCTGGGCGGTCGCATCGGTCAGCGTCGTTGCCGAGGGGTTCCGGTGCGGAACTATGCTGTACAGCAGCTGCTTCCACCAGGACGAACAGCGCCGAGGCTCACGTTATCAAGGCTCGGCGCAGGAGAGTGAGTCACACGTGACCGATCTGATCGACACCACCGAGATGTATCTGCGCACGATCCTTGATCTCGAGGAAGAGGGGATCGTGCCGCTGCGTGCCCGGATCGCCGAGCGGCTCGAGCACTCCGGGCCCACGGTGTCCCAGACGGTGGCGCGCATGGAGCGTGACGGGCTGCTGGTGCTCACCACGGACCGTCGACTGCAGTTCACCGAGTCCGGCCGAGACCTCGCGGTGCAGGTGATGCGCAAGCATCGACTGGCCGAACGCCTGCTCTCCGACGTGATCGGACTGGAATGGCAGTACATCCACGAAGAGGCCTGCCGCTGGGAGCACGTGATGAGCGAGCGAGTGGAACGTCGACTGGTGGAGATCCTGCAGTCACCGGTGGAATCGCCCTACGGCAATCCCATCCCTGGCCTCGACCAGCTCGGGGTGGTGCTCTCGGAGCAGCCCCCGGTGCCGACGAAGATCACTATGCGCCACGCGGCCGAGGCAGATCCGGAAGGGCGAGACGATTCGCTGTGGATCGTCAAGCGCCTGGCGGAGTCGATCCAGATGGAGCCCGAGGTCCTGGAGCAGCTGCTCGAGGCGGGACTGCGCCCCGGCGGGGCCCTGCGGCTGCGAGGGGTGAATCAGGCCTACGTCATGCTGGAGGTCGTGATCGCGCCCGACGAGCAGCTGGAGGTCGAGCTGCCGCTGGAAGTCGCCCAGCACCTGTTCGTGGAAGTGTCATCGACCTCCTGAACGCCCTCCCGGGGCCTTCCAACACGGCAATGTCACGGTGAGATGACGCACATTGTCACGAAATGACATACGCCGCTTGGACTCGTCGTGTCCTGTCGAGGATCCCGATATTCGTCTCTGACAAGGGATTATAAAGAATTTCGAGGCATCCCTCAGGTGTGGCGACCTGTGTCTCATGCCGGGTCCTCAGTAGTTTTCTGCACCGACCGTGACCTGAGCGTGACAATTTTATCGATCTGTTATAACGTCGTACTCGTGTTCGCGGCCGATGTCCGAAGTCGCAGCGCCTCCGTCAGATCTTCTCCTGCCGCTGACCGGAGCACGAAAACTACCGCAAGGCAGGGTGCGGGGCATCGCGGTCGATCGAGACCTGAAGAACGTGAGCTTCCCGGCTTGCACTTCACTGAGGCGGCCCCGCAACTACAGGGAGAGGTTTCCAGAAAAGTGACAGACATGACTTTCGTCTCACGCCGTGACCGGCGCCGCCAGGCCAAGCCTTCACTGGCCAAGGCCGTGGCATCCAACGCCGGCACCTTCGGGCGCGGCGCGGCAGCTGCCGTCGCAGCATCCGGCCTGGTGATCTCCTCGGGAGTCGCCGCGAACGCCGGCACCGACATCCAGACCCCCGAGGTCACCACCCTGGACGTGAACGCCTCCGGCCTCAGCGTGGAGCGCGCCAGCACCACCTCCGCCGTCACGGTGTTCGCAGCCCAGGACGCCAAGCTTTCCTTCGACCGTCCCGTCGTGACCTCCACTCCGGCACCTGAGCCTGCACCGGCTCCCGCTCCGGCACCTGAGCCTGCACCGGCTCCCGCTCCGGCACCTGAGCCTGCACCGGCTCCCGCTCCGGCACCTGAGCCTGCACCGGCTCCTGAGCCCGCACCGGCACCTGAGCCTGCACCGGCACCGGCACCGGCTCCTGAGCCTGCACCGGCACCGGCACCGGCACCGGCACCGGCTCCTGAGCCTGCACCGGCTCCTGAGCCCGCACCGGCACCTGAGCCTGCACCGGCACCGGCACCCGAGCCTGCACCTGAGCCTGCACCGGCTCCCGCACCGGCACCTGAGCCTGCACCGGCACCCGAGCCCGAGACCCAGCAGGCGCAGTCCAACACCGGTCAGCAGTCCCAGGGCAACACCCAGGTCGCCTCCACGTCTTCCGCACAGAACGACGCCCCGGCATCCTCCAGCGGCGGCAACGGCTCGATCGTGGGCGCAGCCTACGCCGGCCTCGGCAACCCCTACTCCTTCGGTGGCACCTCACCTACTTCGGGTTGGGACTGCTCCGGCTTCATCAACTGGGCCTACAACCAGGCTGGCGTCTCGGTTCCCCGCAGCACCTACGCCATGATGGGTTCCATGCGCCAGGTCTCCTCGCCCTCCCCGGGCGACATCGTCATCCAGAACGGCGGCAGCCACGCTGCGATCTACGTCGGCAACGGCCAGCTCATCGGCGCGAACAACCCTCGCGTGGGCACCATCCAGTACCCGCTGGACTCCCCGTACTGGTCCAACACGATGTACCTCAGCGCCAACTGACGCTTCTGCCGCCTAGGCGGTGCAACACACCTCGGCCGCAGGGCGCGATCCTCATCGGGATCGCGCCCTGCGGCGTTCGTGTCCCCGGACGCCACGTCATCAAGTGGGCATCATGCTCGCCACGGTCTATATTGAGCCTGTACAGGCAGAGCAGAACGCTGTGGAACCCTGTGAGGACCGCGCCGAGAAGCGCGCTGAGGCGCACCGACCGGCAGCACGACGAGCAGGGGTGAACGCACGGGAGCCCCGATATGCGAACACTGGTGCTCAACGCAGGCTACGAGCCGCTGAGCGTGGTCACCTCACGCCGCGCCGCCGTGCTGGTCATGCACGGCAAGGCCAGCGTGCTTGCCGAGGACCACGCTCCGATCACCACCCCCTCCTCGCTGGTCCCACGTCCGGCGGTGATCCTGTTGCACCATTACGTCAGAGTCTCCCGCCGGCGACCTGCGGCGCCGTCACGAAGAAGCATCCTGCGCCGCGACGGTCGTCAGTGCACCTACTGCGCCCGGCCCGCCGCCACGGTGGACCATGTGATTCCGCGGGCCCGCGGCGGAGACTCCAGCTGGGAGAACCTGGTCGCCTGCTGTGGGACCTGCAACGCGCGCAAGGGCAGCAAGACCCTGGATGAGCTCGGCTGGACCCTGGGCATCACGCCCCAGGCACCCCCTCATCACGTCTGGATGCCGGTGGAGCTCGACGCACCCCGGGACGCTTGGATGCCATTCCTGAGCCATGCCTCCTCGCACTGAGCTTCGCCCCGGCGCAGCCGCGGCCGCGGGGTCTGCGATCTCCGCGATCCTGCTCGCCGGAGGACGCGGGAGCAGACTGGGCGGGGTGGACAAGGCTCTGCTCCGTCGCGGAGCTCAGACTCAGATCGAACGTTGGATCCAGGAGCTCCAGGGTCGAGACATCGCCACCGTGGTGGTGGGCCCACCGGCACTGGAACCGCTGATCCCTGGCTCGGTCCCGCTGGTGCGCGAGGCCCCCGGCTTCGCGGGGCCGGCCGCGGGAGTCCTCGCCGGAGCCGCCGCGCTGCAACGCCTCGGGCCAGACCCGGAGTCCGTTGGCAGCGCCGGGTCTGCCAAGAGTGAAGGTGCAGGCGCTGTCCCTACCCGATGGACCCTGCTGCTGGCGGTCGACCTGACCGAGCCTGCCGCTCTTCTGGACTGGCTCCTCGGCGAGCTCGAGAAGCCCGACGTCGAGAAGACCCATTCCGAGAAGCTCGACGTCGACGCGCCCATCGCGGTGCTGCCCCGTGATGCTTCGGGTCGGCAGCAATACCTCAGCAGCGCCGTGCCCACCGACTGGCTTCTCGGCCGGGTCGCAGCGCTCTCACCCTCCGAGGCCGAGGACCGTCCGCTCCGATGGTTGCTGCAAGGCCTGGAGGAGGCCGCGACGCTGCGCCGGCCGGTGGCCCCGCCCGAAGTCAGCGAGGACGTGGACACGCTTCATGACGCCCAGCGGCTCGGAATGCGCCTGCCCTGAGGTGCTCGGTTGTGAGACTCTGGGAGCAGTGTCAATCAAGGAGTCGCCATGTCGGCAGAAGCAGCGCAATCGCATGAGTCCATCGAGCTCTGGATCAAGGAGCTCGCGCATCACCTCGAGGTCGACGGCATCGAGATCGACATCGACGCCGTCCTGGCCCTGGCCGGCCAGGCGGCGCACACCGTGGTCCGCCCTGCGGCGCCGGTGACCACCTACCTCATCGGCTACGTCGCCGGGTTGGCCGAGGCCACCGGGCAGGCAGATTTCCAGACCGCCTCCCGCGCCGCCTCCCGGGTCGCGGCACAGCTGCTCGAACGCCGATCCGGAGCTGTGGGTTGACACAGCCCCGCACCGCGATGATCACTTTGACGCAGGCTCGGGAGCGAGCGGCCGCCGCTGGTCCGCTGGCCGCTGACCGGCTGAGCCTCCAGGAGGCCATAGGCGGCGTGCTGCTGGACCCGGTCCGGGCGCTGCAGGACATCCCGCATGCCTCAACCTCCGCCATGGACGGATGGGCACTGGCCGCAGACCCGCTGCGAAGCTCGACCGGGGGGCCCGAGTGGGCGCTGCGCCCCGAGCAGGCACAGAGCCCCGCAGACCGACCGGCCCCGCTGCTGCCAGGAGAAGCCACCGAGGTGCTCACCGGCTCCGTGGTCCCAACGGGGACCCATGCGGTGCTGCGCACCGAGCACGGGATCACCGACGGGCCTCGGCTCCGAGCCCTGAGCACCAGCCCCGACACCGCCCCGCAGCGTAATGTCCGCCCCGCCGGTGCGGAATGCCGCGCCGAAGACCAGTTGGTGCCAGCTGGGGCGGTGCTCACCCCGGCGCGAGCCGCCGTCGCCGCCGTCGCCGGACATGACCACGTCACGGTCATCCGCCGCCCACGCGTGCACCTGGTGCTCACCGGCGCGGAGGTCACCACCAGCGGGATGCCGGCACCCGGTGAGGTGCGTGACGTCTTCGGTCTGGCGCTGCCACAGATGCTCCACGAGATGGGAGCCGCCGCGGTGACAACCCAGCGGCTCGGCGACGATCCCGAGACACTTGCCGCCACACTCCGGCAGATCTCCGAGGTCGGGAGCGTCGACCTGATCGTCACCAGCGGCGGCACCGCGCACTCCCGCGCGGATGCGCTGCGACCGGCCCTGCACGCCCTCGGCGCCGAGCTCACCGTGGACTCCGTGGATATGCGTCCAGGTCACCCGGTCCTTCTGGCTCGACTGTCCCGCCGCAAGGAGCCCCTGTACCTGCTCGGTCTGCCCGGGAACCCGTTGGCCGGATTCTCCGCGCTGACCGCGCTGGGAGTGCCGCTGCTGCGTGCACTGCGCGGAATCCCCGCCGCGGAGCGCACGCCCACCGTGGGCCTCACCGCGGGAGCCCGGCTCCCGGCGGCGCGGCGCGGCGTCCGGCTGTTGCCCGTGCGGCGCGGCCCCAAGGGCGTGCTGCCCGCCGGCCACAGTCGCTCTCACATGATGCGCGGCCTGGCCCAGTCAGAGGCACTGGCGATCGTGCCCGAAGGCGGACTGGCACCCGGGGATCCGGTGGACTGCCTCTTGGTGCCTGGACAACGAGGAGAAGATTTCGAATGGGACGACTGACCGATCGCCGGCGCGTGATCACCCTGCGTGCGGGCGGCACCCGCAGCAAGGTCGACCTGCTCGCTGTGGAAGAGCCGCTGGAGCTGCGCCTGGCCGGGGAGTCCTTCACCGTGACCATGCGCACCCCCGGGCATGACTTCGAACTGGTCGCCGGGTTCCTGGTCGCCGAGGGGATCATCAGCTCCCAGGACCACCTGCGCAGCCTGCGCTACTGCGCCGGCACCGACGAGCAGGGGAATCAGACCTATAACGTCATCGACGCCGAGCTCGATCCCGCTCTGGCCCCGACCTCGCTGCTGCGCACCCGCAATGTCCTGACCACCTCCGCCTGCGGGATCTGCGGAACCACCTCCATCGACGCGGTGGAGAAGACCCTGCCGCCACGCATGCCCGAGATGCTGCAGCTCAACCAGGAGACGCTGCTCGCGCTGCCAGAGCTGATGCGCGAGAGCCAGGCGCTGTTCGGCAAGACCGGGGGAGTCCATGCCGCCGGGCTGTTCGACGCTGCGGGCACGCTGCTGTGCCTGCGGGAGGATGTCGGGCGGCACAACGCCGTGGATAAGGTGGTCGGATGGGCCCTGACTCAGGGCCGGCTCCCGCTGAGCGGCACCGTGCTGCAGGTCTCCGGGCGGGCTTCCTTCGAGCTCGTGCAGAAGGCGGCCCTGGCCGGGATCGAGATGCTCAGCGCGGTGGGGGCGCCGTCCTCGTTGGCGGTGGACCTCGCCGACCGCTCCGGGCTGACCTTGGCCGGGTTCTCCCGCGGCGGGTCCATCAACCTCTACGCCCACTTCCAACGCGTCGAGATGCCGGACGAGCAGCCATGACCACGGCGCGCAGGCCGGATCACGAGCCCTCATCGAGACCGGTAGTGACCCCAGCCGATTATTAGCGTAGGCTGACGGAGTACTACAAGGGCTTCTACACCTATGCGGTCGCCCAAGTGGTCACCGCAATCGACCGGCCAGGTTGACTGCGGAACATGCATCGTGAGATCGATGCGTAGCAAGAGCAAGTATATTAAGGAAACATCATGGCTACAGGCACAGTTAAATGGTTCAACGCTGAAAAGGGCTATGGTTTCATTGCCCCCGAAGACGGTTCAGACGATGTCTTCGTGCACTTCAGCGCGATCACCACTTCCGGCTTCCGTTCCCTCGAGGAGAACCAGAAGGTTGAGTTCGAGACCGCCCGCGGCCCCAAGGGTCTTCAGGCTGAGAACGTCAACCCCCTCTGAGCTTCACTAAGTTCGCTGAGGATGGCTGCATAGCCTTCTGAAGCTGAGCATCTCGGGTTCGATGAACAGAACCTCACAGAGACCGGCCCCCTGAACTCGCATCAGCGAGATCAGGGGGCCGGTCTTCTTGCATGCCCGGGGTCTGCGCGGTCGACGGCGAGCAGGCCGGCGTCTCCGATGCGCTTCTGTGCACTAGATCACAGGGGCATGGCAGACTTGAGCCATGACCTCGCTGTTCACCGCCCCGGCACCTTCCCGCAGCTATGACCCGAGTCTGGCGCACCGCCGGTCCCAGACCACGCTCACCCTCAGCGACGCCACCGGTGCCCCGCTCGCCGACCGGGACGTGTTGGTGCGCCAGCGTGACCACGCCTTCGGGTTCGGCTGCATCGGGTTCGAGCTGATCGACTGGATCAATGGACGCTCCCAGGATGCCGCCGCGGACGCCGCGGTCGCCCAGCGCTGGCTCGCGCTGTTCAACAGGGCCACGCTGCCCTTCTACGGGGGCCGGTTCGAAGCGGTCCGCGGCGAACCGAAGACCGCCGAGCTGCTGGCGGCCGCGCGATGGTTCAAGGACCGCGGCATCGGAGTCAAGGGCCATCCGCTGCTCTGGCACACGCTGAGCCCGCCGTGGCTGATGGAGCTGGAGGTCGAGGAGATCGACCAGGCGCTGCGTGATCGGATCCGCCGCGAGGTCCGGGACTTCGCCGGGGTGATCGACACCTGGGACGCGATCAACGAGGTCGTCATCATGCCGGTGTTCCCCGTGGAGCCGAACGGGGTGACCACACTGGCCCGCCAGAAGGGGCGAGTGGCGATGATGCGGCTGGCCTTCGAGGAGGCGCGGGCGGCCAACCCAAACATCACGCTGCTGCTCAATGACTTCGACATGTCCACCGCCTACGAGTGCCTCATCGAGGCGGCCCTGGAGGCAGGGATCCAGATCGACCGGCTAGGTCTGCAGTCTCATATGCACCAGGGCACCTGGGGGGAGGAGCAGACGCTGCGCGTGCTGGAGCGCTTCTCCCGCTACAACATCCCGATCCACTTCACCGAGACCACGATCCTCTCCGGCACCCCCGTGCCCGCCGACATCTCTGACCTCAACGACTGGCAGGTCTCGCCTGAAGCGTGGCCCTCCACCGAGGAGGGCGAGGCGCGCCAGGCCGAAGAGGTCGAGGCCCACTACCGCCGTCTGCTGGGGCATCCGTCTGTGGAGTCACTGACCTACTGGGGTCTGCCGGACAAGGACATGTGGCTCAATGCGCCCGGCGGTCTGCTCCGCCGGGACGGCACCTCCAAACCGGCCTATGACAGGCTGCACCAGCTGATCAAGGGGGAGTGGTGGATGCCCGAGACGCCGCTGCGCACGGATGAGGCAGGGCGCCTGCAGTTCGAAGGGTTCCTCGGCGACTACGAGGTCGAACTCGACGGCGCCATCGCCCCGCTGACGATCCACGCGCCGGGTGCGGCGCACCTGGGTCTGCGCCTGCCACTCGCCTGAATCACCTGCGCCCAGGTCTGCGCGGGTCAGTTCTTCAGGGTCGCGTCTTCCAGCGCCGGGTAATCGGTGTAGCCGCGCTCGCCGCCCACGTAGAACGTGGTGGGATCGGGCTGGTTCTCCTCCAGCCCCAGCTCCCAGCGCCGGGCCAGATCCGGGTTGGCGATGGCGGAGCGGCCCACGCCCACCGCCTCGGCCAGATCCTGCTCCACCAGCCGGACGGCCTCGTCCCGCGTGGTCTGCACGCCGAAGCCGGAGTTGGCGATCAGCGGGGCGCCGGAGACCGTGCGGATCAGCTGCACGATCTCGCTCGCGGGGTCCGCGTTGAGCACATCGATGTGGTTGAGCCCGAGTGGGGCGAAGCCTTCGGCCATGGAACGGTAGGTGGCCAGCGCGTCCTGGTGGTCCTCTTCCATCGCGCCCTGGATGTTGTGCTGCGGGGAGAGCCGGATGCCGGTGCGGTCCGCGCCGATCGCCTCAGACACCGAGGCCGCGACCTCCACCGAGAGCCGGGCCCGGTTCTCCGGGGATCCGCCGTAGCCGTCGGTGCGGGTGTTGGAGCCCGGGGCGGTGAACTCGTGGAGCAGGTAGCCGTTGGCACCGTGGAGCTGCACCCCGTCGAAGCCCGCCTCGATGGCGTTGCGCGAGGCCTGGGTGAAGTCGGCGATGGTCTGTGCGACCTCCTCGGCGCTCAGCGCATGCGGCACCGGGTGCGGCGCCTTGCCCTCAGGCGTGCGGATCTCGCCAGGGGCGGCGAGAGCGCTGGGCGCAACGACGCGGCCGGTGCCCGAGATCAGCTCATGACCGATCCGCCCGCCATGCATGATCTGGGCGATGATCTTGCCCCCGGCGGCGTGCACCGACTCGGTGACCTTGCGCCAGCCGGCGACCTGCTCGGCGGTCTCCAGGCCGGGCTGCCCGATCCAGGTGCGGCCCTCCATCACCGGGAAGGTGCCCTCGGTGACGATCAGGCCGAGCGACGCGCGCTGGGTGTAGTACTCGACCATCATCTGGTTGGGCACCCCGTCCTCGCCGGCGCGGATGCGGGTCAGCGGAGCCATCACAAGCCGGTTGCGCAGCTCGATGGCACCGAGGGAGAGCGGCGAGAAGAGCTGGTCCTGCACCTGGCTGGCCTGGGCGGAAGAAGTCATGGAGCGGGTCCTTGTCTGCGAGGTTCTCGGCGCGGTTCGTTCCAGAGCCGCCCGATCTGTTCTTCCCAGAGCAACCGCGAGCGGAGGGCTTCGATTCCTGATCCGGGGCAAGGTCACATTCGACGGCGATATCCCGGGCCCATGGATCCCTGCCCCCGGCGGCCCTATCGATCCCGCCGCTAACAGACGGTGACCAGGCTGCAGGCAGCGCTGAGCGATGCCGGGATCGAGGCCGGTGATCACAGCATCGACGTGCTGACCGGCTTTGCCCTGGAGCCGAACGGTCGCGTCGTGACCATTCCGGCCAGACCGGGCCATGCGTGGAGGGGCCTGAAGATGGCACGCCCGGAGGAATGCTCCCGGCCTACCGGCTGATCGGGCGAGCCGAGCGGGCAGAGACGCTGCAGCGCCATCTCGGCCTCTGATCTGGGACGCCCCGGGAGGAATCGACCCTGTGCACACGTGATTCGAGGAAAGGTGCATCTCTGGTGCCGTCAGGACATGCGAGAGGGCCGGTCATCAGGGCCGGCCCTCTCACCAGATCTACAGCAATACACCAGTACCCACGCTGTTGCGTGACTCAGCCTCGAGTCGTGTAGTCCGTGTGTTCGTCTCCCAAGCCCTGCTGGTAGTTCTTGACCAGACGTAGTTCGCCTTCGAGTCTCTGGATCGACTCTTCCAGCGACCGAAGCTTGTGCAGGACCTCATCCTGGAAATTGGTCTCGGACATGTCGCTCTCCTCTAGGTAGCCCCGGTCCTGAGCGGGCCGGCTAGGTCTACTGTAGATGTGTTCTGCGACACTGCACCCGCTCGGAGGTCTCCGGATGGTCTGCGTGCCACCGGTGAGGAATCCTGGCCAGGCGAACCCTTGACCGACAAGCTGTGCCGTCGTCTTTCACGTCCAGGGTGGAGTCGGCCACCTGAATCAGAGGCGAAGAGCGGTCAACTCGGTGACACAAGGCGCTGACCAGTGGTTCTTCTGGTCCCCCCGGCAGGATTCGAACCTGCGACACCCGCTTTAGGAGAGCGGTGCTCTATCCCCTGAGCTACGGAGGGCTGCGCGGTGAGGATCACCGGCGGATGCCGTGAGTCCAGCGCGGCACCGCACCATCCTACCTGCGGCGCCGGGTCTCTGCGGCTGGCCTGGGCCTAGGGTCGTTCCAAGCCCCGGCGGAACAGGCTCATCACTACGGCACTGATCACCACGGCCCCCAGAATGATCAACAGCGCCCAGCTGGCCATGGTGAATCCCGAGGCGACCGCCACGAGGCCCTCATCCAGCGGCTGCATGGTGAGGATCCGATCGATCAGGAAGTTCTCGATGATGTCCAGCGCCGCGAAGAGCGCCGCGCCGGTGAGCACGAACCAGCGGAAGACTCCGCGGCGCATGACCAGCCCGACCACGGCCCAGCTGCAGAGCAGGAAGGACAGTGGGAACAGGATGCCTGCGGTGCGGTGCAAGAAGCTGAGCTGACCGGTGGCGTCGGAGTCCATGACGTTGCGCAGCCGCTCGATGTCATCCACCGAATAGCCGAACAGGCGGCTGTCCGGCATCGAGAAGCCGCCGGCGAAATAGTTCATCTGCGGCAGCGCATAGAGGTGCAGATAGGCGAAGAGGAAGACCGTCAGCCCCAGGAGCGCGTAGAGCAGCAGGTGCGGGTTGGAGTCGGTGCCCTCACCGGCGCGCTGACTGGCCGCACTGAGGTACCCGTCCTGGACGTCGTCGCGACGCTTCGGCGTCACGGAGAGGTCTCGACCCTCGCGGCGTGCCTGACGAAATGCCCGAAGCCCGCCCGGAGCTCCAGGGGCTCCTGAGGATTCCTGCTCCGTGACCTCACGTGCAGGGTTGCCCCGCACCTTCTTGCGCCGCTTGGACATGACCCTCCTGGATAGATCCGCTTCACCTCCAGTCTGGCAGAGGTTCGCCCGCCCTCGCGCCGAGTCGGTGTCAGCTCCGACGCTTAGACTGGGGCCACCATGGATTTCCTCTTCACCCCGCCGAAAGCCACGTCCGCCGATCGTCCGCGCCGGCCCACCGGCCCCAGCGCTGCAGCCAGCTCCGCCGCCCAGGACGACGGCGGCCCCGCTGTGCTGCAGCAGGACCAGGCGCCTGCCGCGCCGGCCCCCGCCGATGCGGTGGCCGAGTTGAACCCGGAGCAGCAGGCGGCCGTGCTGCACTCGGGCTCCCCGCTGCTGATCGTCGCCGGAGCCGGCTCCGGCAAGACCCGGGTGCTGACCCGCCGGGTGGTGCACCTGCTGCGCAGCGGGTCCGCCCGCCCGCACGAGATCCTGGCGATCACCTTCACCAACAAGGCCGCCCGAGAGATGAAGGACCGTATCGCGGAGATGATCGGGCCGCCTGCTGAGCGCATGTGGATCTCCACCTTCCACTCCTCCTGTGTGCGCATCCTGCGCGCGGAGGCCGCCCATCTGGGGCGCCGAACCACATTCACGATCTACGACAGCGCCGATTCGCTGCGGCTGATCACCACCATCGCGAAGTCCCACGACCTGGACCCGAAGCGGTTCGCCCCGCGGGCGCTGAAGAACAAGATCTCCGCGCTGAAGAACGAACTCATCGACGCCGACCAGTTCCAGTCCACCGCGGCCCACGAGCCGTTCTCCGAAGCGGTCGCCACCGTCTACCGGGAGTACAGCGAACGGCTTCGCGCGGCCAACGCCTACGATTTCGACGACCTGCTCGCCGAGACCGTCTACATGTTCGACGCCTTCCCGCGGATCCTGGACAGCTACCGTCGGCGATTCCGCCACGTGCTGGTCGATGAGTACCAGGACACCAACCACGCCCAGTACCGACTGGTCCGCCAGCTCACCGGCCCCACCAGTCCTGCCGGCTCCACCGAGACCACCGCGGACGCCATGGCCCAGGTGCCCACGCCCGGGGCGGAGCTGACCGTGGTGGGTGACTCGGACCAGTCCATCTACGCCTTCCGCGGCGCCGATATCCGCAACATCGTGGAGTTCGCGCGTGACTACCCCGACGCCACCACGATCAAGCTGGAGCAGAACTACCGCTCCACGCAGACCATCCTCAACGCCGCGAACGCGGTGATCTCGCAGAACCCGAACCGGACCGAGAAGAAGCTCTGGACCGCGCTCGGCGAGGGCTCTCCGGTGGTGCTTCACGTGGCCCCCTCGGAGAACGATGAGGCCGAGTGGATCGCGCGCACCATCGACTCGCTCGGTGACGAGCACGGGATCAGGCCCTCAGACGTCGCCGTGTTCTACCGGACCAACGCGCAGTCGCGCTCGCTGGAGGAACGGCTGATCAACCGCGGCATCCCGTATCGGGTCATCGGCGGCACTCGGTTCTACGACCGCAAAGAGATCAAGGACGCGCTGGCCTACCTGCGGGTGGTCAACAACCCCGACGACGACGTCAACCTGCGCCGGATCCTCAACGAGCCCAAACGCGGGATCGGGGAGCGCGCCGAGGGTGCCGTGGCCACGCTGGCCACCCGGGACCGCACCACCTTCCTGGAGGCGCTGCGCCGAGCCGAGGAGGCCCCCGGGATCGCGACCCGCTCGCTGAAGGCGATCGCCTCCTTCGTGCGGATGATCGATGACCTGATCCAGCTCAACCAGGACGGCCGGCCCTCGGTGGTGCTCGAAGCCGTGTTGGAACAGTCCGGCATGCTCGAAGCGCTGCGCCAGTCCAAGGACCTCCAGGACGAGTCCCGGGCGGACAACCTCGGCGAGCTGGTGGCGGTGGTCAAGGAGTATGAGACCGAGGCCGCCGCGGCTGACTCGGCGAGAGACACCGCCGGGGACACCGCCGGGGACACCGCCGGGGGAGTCGTCCAAGGTGATGACTTCCTCGAGACCGAGGCCGGGTCCACGGCGCAGGGCGAGGCAGGTCTCGCCGGGGCAGAGCCGCAGGAGGGCCCCGGTGCACTGGCGAACTTCCTGGAGCAGGTCTCCCTGGTCGCCGACGCCGACGCGATCCCCTCGGCCGGTGACGAGGAGTCCCAGCGGCTAGCTGTGGAGCAGGGACAGGTCACCCTGATGACCCTGCACACCGCGAAGGGCCTCGAGTTCCCGGTGGTCTTCCTCACCGGCATGGAACACGGGATCTTCCCGCATTCGCGGTCGATGTCAGATCCCGAGGAGCTCGCCGAGGAGCGCCGGCTGGCCTACGTGGGTCTGACCCGCGCCCGGCAGCGGCTCTACCTCTCACGAGCCGAGTCCCGGCACCTGTGGGGCCAGCACCAGTTCAACCCGCCGAGCCAGTTCCTCGGAGAGATCCCCGAGGAGCTCATCGAGGTCAGCGCCGGGTCCTCCACCTCCTCGCGCGGCCCCCGATTCGGCTCCCCAGGGTTCGGCGGTTCCATCCAGGGTGGCGCGGGCAGCCTCAGCGGCGGCTGGGGCTCGGGGTCGAATTCCTACGGCGCCGGTGCACCGCGGTCCG
Organism: Nesterenkonia aurantiaca; assembly: GCF_004364585.1. Taxonomy (GTDB): domain Bacteria; phylum Actinomycetota; class Actinomycetes; order Actinomycetales; family Micrococcaceae; genus Nesterenkonia; species Nesterenkonia aurantiaca. The sequence goes on from NZ_SOAN01000006.1 coordinate 59,252, forward strand.
GCGCGACCATCTACGGCGCGGCCGACAGCTCGAAGACCTCCTCCTCGCTGCCCGGGGCCACCCGTGGCGCGGCGCCGAGCCAGGTGGATCCGGATCGTGAGATCCCCAGTCTGAGCCCCGGAGACCGGGTCAGCCACAAGCGCTTCGGGGTCGGTGAGGTGCTCGCGGTCGAAGGAACCGGCGCCAAGACCGTGGCCAAGGTGAGCTTCGCCGGGTCCGAGAAGCGACTCCTCCTGCGATATGCTCCACTGGAGAAGGTCAGCTGAGCGCTGCGCGTGAAGCGCGCCGCGCCGTCGGCCTTCACATGTAGAGATGACTTCGACGTAGAAGGACACACACGTGGACCTGTATGAGTACCAGGCGCGCGATCTCTTCGAGGCACACGGTGTTCCCGTGCTGGCCGGAATCGTGGCGCAGACCCCGGAAGAAGCGAAGGCGGCCGCCGAGAAGATCGGTGGCGTCGTCGTCGTCAAGGCTCAGGTAAAGGTCGGAGGCCGCGGCAAAGCCGGCGGCGTCAAACTTGCCAAGAGCGCCGATGAAGCGCAGCAGCATGCTGAAGCCATTCTGGGCATGGACATCAAGGGGCACACCGTGCACCGCGTGATGATCGCCCAGGGTGCAGACATTGCAGATGAGTACTACTTCTCGATCCTGCTGGACCGCGCCAACCGCGACTACCTCGTCATGTGCTCCAAGGAGGGCGGCGTGGAGATCGAGCAGCTCGCCGTCGAGCGCCCCGAGGCGCTGGCCCGGGTGAGCGTCGATCCGAACACCGGCATCGATGCGGCCAAGGCCAAGGAGATCGCTGAGCAGGCCGGATTCCCTGAAGACCAGCACGAGCAGCTGAGCCACGCGTTCATCCAGCTGTGGAACGTCTTCTCCAAGGAGGACGCCACCCTGGTCGAGGTGAACCCGCTGGTGAAGACCGGCGACGGGCAGATCATCGCGCTCGACGGCAAGGTCACCATCGACGAGAACGCCGAGTTCCGTCAGCCGGCACACGCGGAGCTCGTCGACGAGCAGACCGAGGACCCGCTGGAGGCCAAGGCCAAGGCCAACGATCTGAACTACGTCAAGCTTGACGGTCAGGTCGGCATCATCGGCAACGGCGCCGGTCTGGTCATGTCCACCCTGGACGTCGTGGCCTACGCAGGCGAGGCCCACGGCGGCGTGAAGCCCGCGAACTTCCTCGACATCGGCGGCGGCGCCTCGGCCGAGGTCATGGCCAACGGCCTTGACGTCATCCTCGGTGACGAGCAGGTCGAGTCCGTGTTCGTCAACGTCTTCGGCGGCATCACCTCCTGCGACGCTGTGGCCAACGGCATCGTGAAGGCCCTGGAGATCCTCGGGGACTCCGCCACCAAGCCGCTCGTGGTCCGCCTCGACGGCAACAACGTGGAGGAGGGACGCCGCATTCTCGAAGCGGCGAACCACCCGCTCGTCACCACCGCTGACACCATGGACGCCGGCGCCGACAAGGCCGCCGAACTTGCGCACTCCGCGCGGACTGACAAGTAAGGACCTGCTCACACAATGTCTATCTACCTGAACAAGGACTCCAAGGTCATCGTCCAGGGCATCACCGGCGGCGAGGGCACCAAGCACACCGCCCTGATGCTCAAAGCAGGCACCAACATCGTCGGTGGAGTGAATGCTCGCAAGGCCGGCACCGCCGTGTCCCACAAGGACAAGGCCGGCAATGATGTCGAGCTGCCCGTGTTCGCCTCCGTGGCCGAGGCCATGGAGAAGACCGGCGCCGACGTCTCGGTGGCCTTCGTGCCGCCGAAGTTCGCCAAGGACGCCGCCGTGGAGGCCATCGAAGCCGGCATCGGCCTGCTCGTGGTCATCACCGAGGGCATCCCGGTGCAGGACTCCGCGGAGTTCTTCAACCTCTCGCTGACCAAGACCGGTGCCGACGGCAAGCCCGTCACCCGGATCATCGGCCCGAACTGCCCCGGCATCATCACCCCGGGTCAGGCGCTGGCAGGCATCACCCCGTCCAACATCACCGAAGCCGGGCCCATCGGTCTGGTCTCGAAGTCCGGGACGCTGACCTACCAGATGATGTACGAGCTTCGCGACATCGGCTTCTCCACCTCCATCGGCATCGGCGGTGACCCAGTCATCGGCACCACCCACATCGATGCGCTGGAGGCCTTTGAGAACGATCCGGAGACCAAGGCCATCGTGATGATCGGCGAGATCGGCGGCGACGCTGAAGAGCGCGCAGCCGACTACATCAAGGCTCATGTCACCAAACCCGTCGTGGGCTACGTGGCTGGCTTCACCGCACCCGAGGGCAAGACCATGGGCCACGCCGGCGCCATCGTCTCCGGCGGCTCGGGCACGGCTGAAGGCAAGAAGGAGGCACTGGAGGCCGCAGGGGTGAAGGTCGGCAAGACGCCGTCCGAGACCGCTGCGCTGCTTCGCGAGGTCTTCAAGGGCTGAGGCCTGATCCACACCGCAGTGCGGGGCCGTTCCTGATCATCAGGGGCGGCCCCGTCCTCGTCTGTGCGCCCTGCCGGAGCGGGCCAGGTGTCGACCCCGGCCTCAGCCGCCCTCGGAGCCCTCGCCCAGCTCCCGCTCGGGATGCTCGCCGAACTGGAAATGCCGGCCGCTGATCTCCTCGGGACGGATCCGCACGAAGAAGTCCTTGATGGTCGGGACCCAGGGCTTCAGGTTCAGCTCCTCGGCCGCCTCCCGTTCGGCGGAGGTCTCCAGGCGGGTGGCCGTGCCGCGCAGCACCACGGACCAGGCCTGATCGGAGAGGATCCCATCGGCCTCGAAGACCACGCTCTCATTGACCGCCATCTCGGCGAGCTTCGAGCCCGGCGCGGTGCGCAGCACGATCGAGCGGTCCTGGACCGCGCAGTTGACCGGGAAGATATCGGCCCGCCCGCCCACCACGGTCACCAGGCGGCCATGCGCAACGCGTTCCAACAGACTCCAGCACTGGTCCTCGCTCAGTACCAGGACCGGTTCGCCCTCAGGGTGTTCAAACATCGTCGCCGCCTTCCAGCCGGTGATGCACCTCACTGTGCACCACCGAGTCTAGACCGTGTCCACAGCGCGCAGCAGAGTCGGCCGGGACCGGATCAGGCCATGGATCCAGCGCTGAGGAGCCCATTGATCAGACCACGGTGACCCCGAGGAGCGAACCCAGGAGATACGTCACTGCGGCTGCCCCGAGGCCGATGCCCAGCTGGCGCAGCCCGCGCTTGACCGGTGAGGCCCCGGAGAGCAGCCCCACGATGGCGCCGGTGCCCAGCAGCGCGACCCCGACCAGCGCACTGGCGATGATGATCGCGGAGGCCCCTTCGGCTCCCAGGAGATACGGCAGCACCGGAATGGTCGCCCCGACCGCGAAGAAGACGAAGCTGGACCCTGCGGCGTGCCAGGCCGAACCGACGGCGGCGTGGGCATCGGCGGGCTCCCCCGGATCGTGGGAGAGCTCGGGCTTGCAGTCACAGGCGAAGACGTCGAGCCGCTCGAGCGCACGGTGCTCGGCGTCGGCCTCGCTCATGCCGCGGGCCCGATAGACCAGGATCAGCTCGTTGTGGTCGAAATCGAGGTCCGGAGCGGCGCGCAGGGTGACCTGAGTGGGTCGGGTGGCGTCGAGCAGCTCGCGCTGGCTGCGCACCGAGACGTACTCACCGGCGGCCATCGAGAGCGCCCCGGCCAGCAGCCCCGCGATACCGGTGAGCAGGATGACGCCGGTCCCGACGCCGGTCCCGCCCATGCCCACGATCAGGGCCAGGTTCGAGACCAGGCCGTCGTTGGCGCCGAAGACCGCCGCGCGGAACCCCCCGGAGAGCTTCTCCCGGCCGCGGGTGGCCAGGGCCCGGACGACCTCCTCATGAATGGCCTCATCGGCGGCCATCCGGGCGGTCGCGTCGTCGTCGTCGTCATAGGGTGAGCCGCCCTCGGCGCGCTGGGCCAGCGCCAGGATGAACACCGACCCGAAGATCCGCGCCATCCAGCCCAGCAGCACCCGGTGGGCCGAGGGGGCGGGCAGCCGTTCGGCGTCGGGTCCCAAGAGCTCCCGCCAATGCAGCTCATGGCGCTTCTCCGCAGCGGCCAGGCCAAGCAGGATCTGGCGCTCCTCACCGCGCTTGCGCTCCGCGAGAGCGGTATAGAGCCGCCCCTCGGCCTGCTCATCGGCGAGGTATCTACGCCACCGGCGGATCTGCCGCGGGGTCGGGGCGGGGTTCTGCGTGTGTGACGCACTCGGGTCAGCCGAGTGGTCTGCGGGATCGGGGGAGCTCATTGAGCTCAGTCTTCCCGATCTTCGGTCGCCGCGGACCTCGCGACCGCCTGTGACGAAGTTCAGGAATGGCTAAACCGACGACGCCGCGCGCTGGCCTCACCGATCAGTCGACGGGCGAGGGCGGAGTCCACTCCGGGGCCCAGCCCCAGATAGTCCGGTGCCAGATGGTCGGGGGTGCGCCCGGCGGGCTCAGCATCACGGCCGAAGGCCAGATAGGTGCCGCCGGCGCGGCGGAGGATGAGCATCCCGGCTGCGATGTCCCAGGGCTTGGTGTCCACGCCGAGCACCACATCGTTCCATCCGGCGGCCGCATGGCAGAGCTCCAGCGCCCCGGAGACCACCCGGCGCACCGTGGAGAAACCCGTGACCATCTCGCCGAAGGCCTCCAGCGCAGGGGCTCCCTCTCGGGCCAGGACCTCCGCGGAGGGGTAGCTGGTCATCAGGTTCAGCTGGGCGCCGGAACGTGTGGCGCTGCCGCTGGTGGACCCCAGCCGGGTCTCGTGGCGCTGGGCCGAGCTGAGATAGGCGCCGTCGTCGTCGGCGGAGAAGCTGAGCTGGTTGACCGGGTCGTGGACCACCCCGGCGATGACCTCCCCGGCGAACACCGCGGCGATGGAGATCGAGAACATCGCGAAGCCGTGCGCGAAGTTGCTGGTCCCGTCGATGGGGTCGACGATCCATTCCAGCGCGCCGCGCCCGCGGGCACCGGATTCCTCGCCGGTGATCCAAGAGTCCGGGACCGCTGCGGTCAGCGCGGCGGCCAGGGCATCTTCGGTGGCCCCGTCATGGACCGTGACCAGATCATGGGTGCTGGTCTTGGTGGTGACCGCCATCCCCGGCTGCCGGGGGTCGGCGCGGAAGGCCTGCACCAGGGGCGCCCCGGCCGCCTGTGCGGCCTGAAGGGCGATCCCGCGGAGCTGGCGCGGGTCAGGGTGGGAGGCGATGGTGTGCGGCACGGGTTCACCCTACCCACCCGTGGGCTGCGGCAGTGGCCCAGCACACCAGCCGGTATGATCGAGCCGATGACGAACTCAGAGCCCACTGAGGTTATTCAGGACAATGCCGCCGTGCGGTCCCACTATCGCGATCGCACCCGGAACCGGGTGATGAAGGCCGAGGACGGCTGGCACCAGTTCCGTCTCGGCCTGGCACGCAGGCGTGGACTCAACGTCACGATGCTCGCGATGACCGGCTACGGCTGCCGACGCTGGGTCCGCGTGTTCTCCCGGGTGGTGATGGCCCCGGACTCCGATTTCGAGAACGGACTCCGTGTGGCCAAGGTCATCGCCGATGGGGTCCGTGGCTGGCGCAACTTCGTCTCGGCCCCGGTGCCCTTCGCGGAGATCACGGTGGAGATCGCCGGTCGTGAGTTCGAGGTGGTCGCTGACCGCGGCGGGATCGTGGACGCGGTGATCGAAGTGGACCTGGAGCCCGGCTGGCAGCAGGTCACGCTGCACGCCCCGGGCAGCGAGTCCACCACCGCCGAGGTGCACATCATTGATGACTCCACCGTGACCGGGGTGGTCTGCGACATCGATGACACCGTGGTGGTCACCACGCTGCCCCGACCGCTGCTCGCGGCGTGGAACTCCTTCGTGCTCGATGAGCACGCCCGCACCCCGACCCCCGGCATGGCGGTGATGATGGAGCGGCTGATGGGCAGCTTCCCCGGCTCCCCGGTCATCTACATCTCCACCGGCGCCTGGAACGTGGCGCAGACGCTGACCCGGTTCCTGACCCGGAATCTCTACCCGCGGGGGCCGCTGCTGCTCACCGACTGGGGCCCGACGGCGGACCGCTGGTTCCGCTCCGGGCAGCAGCATAAGGCGGAGCAGCTGGAACGGCTGGCCCAGGACTTCCCCGAGATGTCCTGGGTGCTGATCGGTGACGACGGTCAGCACGATCCCAGCATCTACGCCGACTTCGTCCGCCGCCACCCGGAACATGTCACTGCGGTGATCATCCGTGAACTGACCTACTCCGAGGCGATGCTGGCCGGTGGCCGCGCCGAGGACCCGGTGGGCAACGATCTGCTCAACTACGGCGACCCGACCGAACCGGCCGACGCGGTCCAGCTCGCCGGTGATCGGCGGATCCCCTGGATCTATGGTCCCGACGGCAAGGACATCGCGGCGAAGCTCTCCCAGCACGGTCTGCTCCGCAGCTGAGGCGGTTCCACAGTTGAGACGGTTCCACAGGTGAGCCTGCTCGGCCGCCTCGCAGATTCAACTGCAGAGCCTCAGCTGCAGGGCCTCAGCTGGTCGAGCTGGCTTCGGCAGCGGCCCCGGCCGAGGACGCGAAGCGTCGCGGCCGGGGGTGCATCGTGCGGACCCGCCGGTTGACCTCCACGGCGCGGGCATAATGCCCGATCAGCTCGTTGGACAGCGCCTCCCAGGTGCGGTCCTGCACGCTCTCGTGTGCGCGCCGCCCGAAGTCCCGGCGAGCCGCATCGTCGCCGATCAGGTGTTCCACCGCCGAGCGCAGACCGGTCAGGTCACCAGGCCGGTAGAGCCAGCCGGTGCGTCCGACGTCGACCAGGTCCAGCGGACCGCCCCGACCTACCGCGACCACCGGCACCCCGGCGGCCATGGCCTCCTGGATGGTCTGGCAGAAGGTCTCGGCCTCCCCGGGGTGGACGAAGACATCCAGGCTCGCCACATGGGCGCCCAGCTCCTCGCCGGACTGGAAGCCGGCGAAATGCGCGCGAGGCAGCGCCCGGCGCAGCGCGTCCTCCTGCGGCCCCGAGCCGATGATCACCAGGCGGGTGCCCGGCAGCGCATCGAGCACCGCCAGATCCTGCACCTGCTTCTCCGAGGCCAGCCGCCCGACGAATCCGATCAGCTTCTCGTCGGGGGCTGAACCGCTCCCGCCGGGCGCGGCCGCCCAGCCGCTGATCTGGGCCCGCAGCGCCTGACTGCGCCGTTCCGGGGAGAATCGTCGGGTGTCCACGCCCCGGCGCCAGGTCTTCAGCCGCTTGATGCCGCGCCGGGTGAGCTGCTCGCGGCAGAAGGAGGACGGCACCAGGGTCAGCGTGGACGCCGAATGCATCCGATCCACGTGCTGCCAGAGCAGCTCCGCCGCCCAGGGAAGCCCATAGCGCGCCGCGTAGGTCGGGACCTCGGTCTGATAGATCGACACGGTGGGCACCCCCAGCGCGCCCGCCGCCTGGATCGCTCGCCAGCCCAGCACGAAGGGCGAGGCCACATGGACCACATCGGGACGGATCTGTTCGAGCAGATGGCGGATCCGGGTCACGAAGCCCGCCGCGACCCGAACCTTCGGGTAGTCCGGCAGCGGCAGCGAGGGCACCCGGATCACCGGGAAGCCTTCACAGAGCTCCCTGACCGGGCTGCCGGGCTCGGTGCGAGCCACTGCGTCGAACATGGTGTCGGAGGGGGCGATGACGGTGACGTCATCGCCGCGGCGACGTAGGTGGGCGAGTACATGAAGCACGGAGTTCGTCACGCCGTTCATGTGGGGCAGGAATGATTCAGTCACCACGACAACTCTCACGCCCTCAGGCTAGGCAGGCCGGGCCAGCGTGGGTCGTCGTCCTCGTGACCGCACCGTGAACGCTGCTCAAACGTTTTCCTGCCCAGCGGATAAGGTGACCAGGTGGAAGTCCTGATACCGCTCGCCGTCGTCGGCCTGGTCCTGCTCGCCGCCGTCATCCAGCGTCTGGTGGGGCTCGGCTTCGGGATGGTCATGGCCCCCTTCCTCGTCGTGCTCATCGGAGCCCACGAGGGCGTGATGCTGGTGAACTTCCTGAGCATCTTCGCGCCGATGCTGGTGCTGCCGCGGATCTGGAGCGACATCGAATGGCGCAAGGTGCTCTGGCTGGGCCTGCCCGCGCTCGCGGTGATGCCCGCCGCCGCCTGGATCTCGGTGAACTCCTCGGCCGGTCCGCTCTACGTGGTGGTCGCGGCCCTGGTGATCATCGGTCTGATCACCTCGATGCTGCTGAGCCGGATCACCTTCGAGGCCGACGGCGCCGCCACCAGGGTGATCGCGGGGATCGGATCCGGAGCCGGCACCGTCATCGCCGGGGTCGGCGGCCCCGCGGTGACGATCTACGCGGTCCTCTCGCGCTGGCCGATCATGTCGATGATCGCCACGCTGCAGCCGATCTGGATCATGCTCTCGCTGGGCTCCTTCGGGATCAAGTGGTCCTTCGACGACGGCGCGCTGCCCGGTCTGCCCTGGTGGGCCTGGGCCGGATCGGTGGTGGCGATCGTGCTGGGGATCGTGATCGGGGAGTGGCTGCAGCGCCGCATCGACGAGGCGCTGGTCCGTCGGCTTGTGCTGATCCTGGCGTTCATCGGCTCGATCATGGCACTGATCACAGGTCTGCGACTGATGATCGGCTGAGGCCTGTTGCTCCAGCCGAAGACCAGGACCTGCTGGCACGATAGGACCGATGGCCACCACCGACACCGAATCCAGCACCGCCGCGAATCCCGCTGCGAAGTCCCCGTTGCGCGCCCGGCGCCGATTCAGCCTGCCCACCCCTCCGCTGTGGCTCATCGGGCTGGTCGAAGCTGCGCAGATCCTACTGATCACGGTCCTGCTGGTGGGCCTGCCGGTGCTGGTGATGAGCCTCGCGGGCGGATTCTCCGGTTTCAACCTGGACTTCGTGGTCTCCCTGGCGGCGCAGCTCTGGCTGGTGCTGCACGGGACACCGGTCGAGCTGGTGGTCACCCTCGACCCCGGCGCCCTGGGCGGGGCCCTCGACGTCCCGGGCGGAGGCTGGTTCCACCTGGTGCCGCTGGGCTTGACCCTGATCCCGCTCTGGCTGGGATGGCGGGCCGGCGGACGGATCGCCCGCGGCTCCTACTCCGATCAGCTCTGGCAGGGTCTGCTTCCGCTGGTCCTGGGCTATGCGGCCGGGGCGGCCGGCATCGCCTGGGTGGCGCAGGCGGAGGCCTTCCAGGTGATGCCCTGGCTGGCAGCGCTCTGCGCGGCAGTGCTGATGAGTCTGGCGGCGCTCGCCGGATGCTACGCCGAGGCGCGCAGCGCCGCACGGATGATCGGCACAGACCTCGAGGCCCGGATCGACGAGCTCTCGCAGCGGCTGCGCTGGGCCGGCTCCTACGCCTGGGCTGTGACCCGGGCTGGACTGGTCGGCTTCGTCGCCGCCTGCGGGCTGGCGGCGCTGCTGCTGGCCGGGCAGCTGGGCGTGCAGTGGATGCAGATCGCCAATGTCTATGAACAGCTGAACCCGGGGATCGTCGGGGTGCTGGGGCTGACCATTCTGCACCTGGGCCTGGCGCCGAACCTGATCCTGTGGGCCCTGGCCTACTCCACCGGGTCCGGCTTCGCGCTCGGCTCTGGCTCGGTGGTCTCCCCGCTGGGCACCGATCTGGGCGCGGTGCCAGCAGTGCCGGTGCTGGCCGCGCTGCCGGTGGAGGCCCACGCCTACGGGATCTTCGTGCTGGGTCTGCCGGTGCTCGCGGGTGTGGTCGCCGGCTGGTGGCTGCTGCGCGAGGGGGAGAACCACCTGGACGACTGGTTCACGCTGCGGATCTCCTGGCGCCCGCTGGCCGGGGTCCTCTCCACCCTCGCGCTCGGGATCCTCACTGGGCTGGTCACCGCGCTGCTCGCCGTGGGGCCGCTGTGGCTCTCACACATCTCCCTGGGAGTGGGACGAATGACCGATATCGGCCCCAATGCGCTGCTCAGCGCCGGGATGCTCGGAGTCTGGGTCGCGCTCGGGGTGATCCTGGGCTACAGCGTCTCGCTGCTGGGGCAGCGGCTCCGCCGCCGCTTCACCGGCTGAGCGGGACTCGCGTCGAGCGGATCTCAGCGTCCGAAGCCCGGGATCGAGCTCATCATTCCATCCTCGTACTCGAGCAGGCAGCGCTCCATCGAGCGTTCGGTCAGTGCGCTGGCCTGGCAGTCGTCGAACTCCGCCGTGGCCTGCCAGAAGATGGCCTGCGAGCCGGCGGTGAAGGTGAAGACTCCACAGCACAGCAGCGCCGCGATCGCACTGATGTGCATCATCAGCGGCAGCCGCTTGCGGAAGCATTGGACGAGCAGGATGATCCCGCCGGCGAAGCCGACCAGGCCGGCGACCACGGCGAGCAGTCTCCACGGCAGCGGCAGCTGCAGACCCAGATAACTCAGCAGCAGCGCCAGCACGAGCCATCCGGTGAACCGGCCGTAGAAGCGGAACGTCGACTCATCAAGGTCAGTGGCGCGGCTCCGGCCTGGTGATGGGGTGCTCATGGTCCACCACCCTATCCGGGTCCCCGCCCGGGGCGGGACTGCTGAGCCGCAGAACCCGCAGTAGGCTGGCGGTCATGCGAATAGTGGTCCTGGTCTCCGGTTCGGGGACGAATCTCCAAGCTGTCATCGATGCGGTGCAGGGCGGTGAGCTGGACCTCGAGATCGCCGCCGTGGGCTCCGACGTCCCAGACTGCGGCGGGCTGGTCCGCGCCCAGGCCGCGCAGATCCCGACCTTCGCGGTGCCGCTGGTCAAGGGCGGAGACCGCTCCGCGTGGAACATCGACCTGGCCGAAGCCGTCCGGTCCCACACTCCAGATCTGGTGGTCTCCAGCGGTTTCATGCGGATCCTGGGTGGGGAGTTCCTCGACGGCGTGGGGGCCGCGATCATCAACACCCATCCGGCGCTGCTGCCCAGCTTCCCCGGCGCACACGCGGTGCGCGATGCCCTGGCCCACGGGGTCAGGATCACCGGCTGCACCGTGCATCAGGTCGACGCCGGCGTCGACACCGGGCCGATCCTGGCGCAGGAGGCCGTGCGGGTCCGGGAGGACGATGACCAGGACTCGCTGCATGAACGGATCAAGGCCGAGGAGCGACGGCTGCTGGTGGACACGCTGCGAGCGATCGCCTCCGGCAGGATCACCGTGGGGTAGATCCGCCATAGGGGTTGTCCTGCGGGCTCTGCGGGGGCGGGCCCTGCTGAGGCGGAGCCTGCTGGTAGGGGTTGGCCTGATAGGGGCCCGACTGCTGCTGCGCCCAGCCCTGAGTACTCGGTGGCCCAGGCTGACCGGGCCCTCCATAGGGGCTTCCCGGTCGGGAGTGGTCCTTGAAGGCCTTGCGATCGCGCACATAGGTGTTGCTGGGGGGCAGCCAGAGTGCTACCAGCGCGGCGAGGCTCAGTCCGGTCACGATCAGGAACCCGCCGCCGAAGAGGATCAGGAACACGCTGCCGGCCAGGAAGATCGTCGCGAGGATCCGTCCGACGTTGCCGGTCATGGTGCCCACGAAGGCGAAGACCGTGTAGAGCGCAGCCAGGATGATCCCGCCCAGGATCGCCATGACCCCGAACCCGAGCATCAGGTCCTCGACGCTGAGCTCTTCGGGGCCGGGCCCCTGCTGGGTCTGAGACTCTTCCACCACCTGGGACCAGAAGGGATCCACGTCCTGGGGATCCATGGAGGTGAAGTCGAGGAAGCTCAGAACGCTCAGGGTGAGTGCCGCGGCGCCGGCCAAAAGCATCAGCACCATGGCCAGGATCAGCGTCAGCGGTCGCTTCGGCTTCCTGGTGGGAGCGGCTGCCGGGCCGAGGTCGCTCTGGCGCCCGGGGCCGGGTTGGCCGTAGCCGGGCTGAGGCTGGCTCTGCGGCTGTCCATAGCCGTACGGTCCCGCGCCAGGCTGGCCGGAGCCCGATTGGCCGTAGCTCGGGGGCTGGCCATACCCGGCAGACTCGCCATACCCGGCAGACCGGCCGTAGCCCGAGGACGGAACCTGGCCCTGATGTGGCGCCTGGCCTGGGGGAGATCCCAGGTCGGGAGAAGACCCCGGGTCTGGCTGCGGGTTCGGGACCGAGCCCTCGGGTCGGCGCTGACCCCAACGGGGCTGCTCCGGCGGGCGACTCTCTTCGGGTGTGCTGCTCATGCTGTGCCTCCTCTGCGTCCGGTCCTGGGCAGCGCGCTCACGGCGCCCGCAGGACGCGCGACGCTGCCACGGTCCGATCTCAGCACTACTGTATCGGCGGCCGGGTTCGCGCCCCACCCTGGGAGCTCTCAGAAGTGCGGCCTCCGCGCAGATCTCTGCAAGACTGTGCCCCATGACACCTCGGGATATGACGGATTCGTCCACAGCACCTCGTATCGGCTCCACGGTGCACCTGGTCCGACACGGTGAGGTTCACAATCCAGACAAGGTGCTCTATGGACGGCTGCCCGGATTCGGACTCTCTGAGCTGGGGCGGCAGATGGCGGACGGGATCGCCGACTACTTCCAGGAGCGTGCCGAGGCGGGCCGGGAGGTCCATATGCTGGCCGCCTCACCGCTGCAGCGGGCCCAGGAGACGGTGGCACCGATCTCCGCACGACTGGGACTGAGCGTCACAGTGGAAGATCGGGTGCTGGAGGCCGAGAATGCCTTCGAGGGCCTGGCCCAGGTCAAGCAGCAGCTGAAGAACCCGCGCTGGTGGCCGCTGCTGGTCAATCCGCTGCGTCCCTCCTGGGGTGAGCCGTATAAGGCCCAGGTCGCCCGGGTGCTCGCCGCCGTGAAGGACCTCTCCGAGGAGGCCGTCGCCACCCACGGTGAGGGCGCCGAGGTCGTCGTCGTGTCCCACCAGCTGCCGATCTGGGTGACCCGGCTCTGGGCCGAAGGCCGCCCGCTCTTCCACGACCCGCGTGACCGGGAATGCTCGCTGACCTCGGTGACCTCCCTGCACATCGGAGCCGACGGTGTGGAATCGGTGAGCTATGCCGAGCCCAACCATGAGCTCCTCAAAGACGCCGCCAACCTCCCCGGCGCATGACGCCCGCCGACCTCAGCGACTGAGCTCAGCGCCGGACCTCGGCGTAGTCCCGGAGTCCGACGTGGCGTCGGATCGGTCCATCGATCCCGTTGTGTGACTTCTGGCCCGGGGGTACTTCTACGGACTGTAGAATTGGTGCTCGGCTGACCCTGACTCCCTCTTCAGATCTGGACACCGCAGCGCATGACCCTCCACGACAAGCCAATCTCCCGGACATCCCTCCGACGCGCGCTCGCCGCGGTGGGACTGGCCTCTGCCCTGGCGCTGGCCGGATGCAGCTCCGCCAATGACGAGCTGAGTCAGCGAGCGCAGAATGACGGGACCAACTACGTCGCCGGTGACGGATCGGTCCAGGAGCTGGCCCCGCAAGACCGCGGCGAGCCGGTGCAGTTCGAATCCACGCTCTTCGACGGCACAGCCGTGGGTCCAGAGCGCTGGGAGGGGGAGGTCACCGTGATCAACTTCTGGTATGCCGCCTGCGCCCCCTGCCGCGTGGAAGCACCCGATCTGGCCGACCTGCACGAGGAGTTCAGCGAGGAAGGTGTGCAGTTCTACGGGGTCAACACCCGAGACACGCAGCCCACGGCTGAAGCCTTCGAGCGCACCTTCGGCATCGAGTACCCCTCTATGGAGGACCGCACCGGCGAGGTCATGCTCGCCATGACCGACTACGTCCCGCCCTCCGCCGTGCCCACCACACTGGTCCTGGATAAGCAGGGTCGTGTCTCCGCACGGATCCTGGGGATCGCCGAGCCCGGCACGCTGCGCGCCCTGATCGACACCGCCCTGGACGAGGACTCCGCCTCCGCCTCCAACGCCGAGGACTCCAACGCCTCGGCCTCCGGCGACGCCGCCCGGGCCTCCGCAGCGGCCGCCAGCCTCGACGCTCCCACCATGGAGCCAGCGCGACGGTGACGGACACACTGGCCCTCGCGGCGCCGCTGGCCGGCACCGCCGACAACCGCTTCGCCGAGATCGTCTTCGACGGCTCGCTGCTGATCTCTGCCCCGGTGGCGCTGCTCGCCGGGCTGGTCTCCTTCCTCTCACCCTGCGTGCTGCCGCTGGTGCCCGGCTACCTGGGCTATGTCACCGGACTCTCCGGAGTGGAGCTGCATGAGCGGCGTCGCTCCCGGATGGTGCTCGGCGCCTCGCTCTTCGTGCTGGGCTTCTCCGTGGTCTTCGTGCTCATCGGCGTGGTCTTCACCCAGGCCATGGTCTGGCTCCGGGTGGAGGGAGGCTGGCTGACCCAGGTGCTGGGCGGCGTCGTCGTCATCATGGGGCTGGTCTTCATGGGGGCCTTCACCTTCTTCCAGCGCGAGCGCAAGATCGAACGTCGCCCGCCCGACGGCCTGCTCGGAGCGCCGCTGCTCGGTGCCACCTTCGGCATCGGCTGGGCGCCGTGCATCGGCCCGACCCTGGCCGCCGTGCTCGCCCTGGCCACCCCGATGGGCGGAGACCCCGGCCGCGGCGTCTTCTTGATGTTCATCTACTGTCTGGGACTGGGCATCCCGTTCATCCTGATCAGCCTGGGGCTCAAGCGCGGGATGACCACTCTGGCGTTCTTCACCAGGCATAAGGTCGCCGTGATGCGCTTCGGCGGCGCCGTGCTGATCCTGGTCGGGCTGCTGATGCTCTCCGGGATCTGGAACACCTGGGTCTTTGCTCTGCAGGACTGGTTCGCCAATGAAGTGAGGCTGCCCATCTGATGGCCGAAAAACGTGAGAACACCTACATGCCGGCTGGGCACCGTGACGCGCCCGAGGCCGCCGAGAACGACCCGCGCAGCCCTGGCGGCGACAAGGCTCAGGTGAGCCCCCCGGCGCTGGGGGTCAAGGGCATGATCCGTTGGGCATGGACCCAGCTGACCTCGATGCGCACCGCCCTGATGCTGCTTCTGCTGCTCGCCGTGGCCGCCGTGCCCGGCTCGATCTTCCCGCAGCGGGTACAGGACTCCTTCGCGGTGGCCACCTGGATCGAGGACAACCCCGGGGTCGGTGAGGTGCTGGACTTCCTGCAGTTCTTCGACGTCTACTCCTCCATCTGGTTCTCCGCGATCTACCTGCTGCTGTTCATCTCGCTCATCGGCTGCATCCTGCCGCGCGCGAAGAAGCACTGGCAACAGGCCACCTCCGCCCCGCCGCGGACTCCACGCCGGCTCGAGCGGCTCCCCGAATCCGGAGCGCTGGAGCTGCAGTCCTCCGCCGCCGGGGACGCCCAGGACGGTCCTGCCGCGGAGGCGGCCCTGCAGGACGCCGCGGCGATCCTCAAATCCCGCCGCTACCGGGTCGAGGTCCGCGAGACCTCGGTGGGCGCCGAGAAGGGCTACCTCAAGGAGACCGGCAACCTGCTCTTCCACGTGGCGCTGGTCGGCGTGCTGATCTGCGTGGCACTGGGCTCGATGTTCAGCTACCGGGGGCAGAAGGTCCTGGTGGAGGACGAGAGCTTCGTCAACGCCCTGGTCGCCTATGACAACTTCTACCCCGGGGCATACTTCAGCGAAGACCAGATGCAGCCCTTCTCGGTTCGGCTCGACGCCTTCGAGCGGGTCTTCGATCGGGAGTCGACCACGCACTTCGGTCAGGCGCTGGACTTCACCGCCGACGTCACCACCCGGCTCGGCGCCGACGGTGAGCCGCAGACCGAGGAGCTCAAGGTCAACCAGCCGCTGACCATGGACGGTGCCCGGGTCTTCCTGGTCGGCAACGGCTACGCCCCGGAGGTCACGGTGCGCGACGGCGACGGCGAGGTGGCCTTCTCCGGACCCGTGGTCACCCGTCCGGAGGACGAGGTCTACACCTCCATGGCCGTGATCAAGGCCCCCGACGCCGCACCCGAGCAGCTCGGCTTCGTCGGGCTGTTCCTGCCCACCTCCCAGGACGCCGGGGACGGGCTGGCCGTCTCGGTGGACCCCGAGCTGGGCAACCCCGAGCTGCAGCTGAACTCCTACTACGGCGACCTCGGTCTCGATGACGGGCTCGCCCAGAACGTCTACGTGCTGGACACCGAGTCCCTCGAGACGTTGAACTCCCGAGAGCTCGACGCCGGCGGCATCGTGCTCTCCCCAGGCGAGACCTACGATCTCCCCGAAGACATGGGCTCGATCAGCTTCGACGGGGTCCAGGACTACATCGCCATCGACATCCACTACAACCCAGCGCAGCAGGGAGTGCTGATCTTCGCGCTGACCGCCCTGGGCGGTCTGGTGCTCTCGCTGTTCCTGCGCCGTCGTCGCGCCTGGGTGACCGTGGAGACCACGCCGGCCGGACGCACCCTGGTGCGCTACGGCCTGCTCTCCCGCGGTGAGGACTTCCGGCTGCGAGATGAGAACATTGCCCTACGTGCCCAGTTCGAGAAGAAGTGGCCGGTGCGCGCCCCAGAGAAGGAATCCTGATGCAATCCATCAATATGGAACTGGCTCAGTACAGCGAGCTGTTCATGCTGATCGCCGCGTTCATCTACACCGGCGCGTTCATGCTCTTCGCCGTCGACATGATCCGCAGCTCCGCGACCATCCGCCGGGTGGAGGCCGAGCTCGCCGCGGAGAACGCCGCCGAGCGTGAGCTGGTGGGGGCAGGGTCTGCCTCCGGCGCGGTCGCCGCCGAGGGCGCCGACGCGGCAGCCGGGCCCGGCCCGGACCAGCCGATGGCAGCCCCCGCCGATGAGCTGGTCGACGAGGAGATGGCCTACCTGGGCACCTCCCGACCGTTCGCCAATGTCGCGGTGGCCCTGACCGTGTTGGGCGTCGCCGCCCACGCCTTCGCCGTGGCCGCCCGCGGCATCGCGGCGAACCGGGTTCCCTGGGCGAACATGTACGAGTTCCTGGCCACCGGCGGCCTGGTGGTCGCCGCGGTGTACCTGCTGGTGCTCACCCGCAAGGACGTCCGCTTCCTGGGGACCTTCGCGCTGGGTCTGGTGGTCACCATGATGGCCGCGGCCACGATCGGGTTCCCCACCCCGGTGGCCCACGTCCAGCCCGCACTGCAGAGCCCCTGGATCGCGATCCATGTCTCGCTCGCGGTGCTGGCGATCTCGCTGTTCACCCTGACCTTCGCGATGAACGTGCTGCAGCTGATCCAGCACCGCCGCGAACTGGCCCAGGCCGCCGGGGAGACCACCCGGGGCAGCGGCTGGCAGTTCCTGCGGCTGGTGCCCTCCGCGACCTCGCTGGAGAACTGGGCCTACCGGATGAACGCCGTGGGCTTCGTGTTCTGGACCCTGGGCCCGCTGATCACCGGCGCGATCTGGGCCGAAGAGGCCTGGGGCCGGTACTGGGGCTGGGACGTCAAAGAGGTCTGGACCTTCGTGATCTGGGTGGTCTACGCCGGCTACCTCCACGCTCGCGCCACCCGCGGCTGGACCGGCAACCGCGCCGCCTGGCTCTCGATCATCGGCTACGGCTGCATCATCTTCAACTACGCCGTGGTCAACATCTACTTCCCCGGGCTGCACTCCTACGCCGGTCTGCCGGAGTAGCCCGCCCGGTCTGACTACCGGGGAGACTCGGTGGCCGGGCCGGGGTCCTCGGCGCTGCGCTGCTGCGCGCGGAGCTGCTCCTGGGTGAGGTGGAAGTCCTCCGCCAGCGCGTCTTCCGCCTGGTTGTCGTCGAGCTCCGTGCTGCCCAGTTTCCGGTCTCCGCCGAAGCGCCGCGCCAGCTCCTGGCCTGCCTCAAGACGAAGCCGGTTGAAGAACAGGTAGCCCAGCGCCCAGGACACGACCAGCCCGATGACCAGGGCGAAGAAGATCGTATATTGGCCCAGATCCAGCAGCAGGCAGGCGGCGAAGACGATGAAGAAGGCACCTAGGCGGAGCAGGGAATATTTCAGCACAGACATGACCCCAGTCTAGGTCTGCTCGCTGGTGAATCCGAGCTCACGGATCAACTACGCTGGAGAGATGATCAGGTTAATTATCGGCTTGGGAATCGTGGGGCTGGGGCTGTTGATCTACAGCCTGGTCGAATGCCTGCAGACCCCACGGCATCGGATCCGGGTCATGCCGAAGGTGGCATGGATCGCGGTGATCGTGCTGCTGCCGATCATCGGCGCCAGCCTCTGGCTGGGCTTCGGACGTGTGCGCTCCCCGAAGCGGGGCGGGCAGGCCCCGCGCCGGCCCCGTTCACCCGATGACGACCCCGATTTCCTGCGCCAGGTGGAGATCCAGCGGCGCCAGCGCCAGCGCGCGGAGGAACAGCGCCAGCGCGAGGCAGAAGCCCGCCGCAAGGAGCGAGAGCTCAACGACCGCAGCAAGGACGAGCGGGAGAAGGAGCTCGGCGACGCAGCCGATGCGGCCGCGGCCGGCGAGGGCTCCTCCGGGACCACGCCGAAGCCCGGCTCCCAGGACGGCGACTCGAGCAACGGTCGCCCCAGCAATGGTCGCCCCACGACTGGGGAGACCGGTGAGAGCCGGAAGAAGTCCTCAGATGACGACGGCGACGACGCCGGCCCTCGGCCGGCATCGCGGAGCTGAAGCCCAGAGTCGAGCTGCTGCGTTGAGCTGCTGCACCGAGGTTCAGGGCCGAGGTTCAGAGCCGAGGTTCAGAGCCGCAGTTCAGGGCTGAGGTCTTGCGCCGGAGTGCTGCGCCGGAAGGTCATCCGGCCTGAAGCCAGTGGGGGCGACCTCAGCTGAGGATGAGCGCCGCCGAGTAGGTCAGCGCGAAGGCCATGCCGATCAGGCTGGTCAGTTGCAGCACCTTGATCAGCGCGGGCCCCTTCTTCTCGGGTGAGAGTATGATCCGCGTCGGCCCCAGCGCCAGCGGCCAGGCCAGCAGCACCAGCAGGAACCACCAGCTGTGCACCAGGAGTGCCAGCGGCAGCAGCAGGGCGACGCCCACCATGGCGACATAGCCGAACCGGGCGCGGCGTTCCCCGAGCCGGACGGCCAGCGTCACCTTCCCGGCCTCCCGATCCGTGGGGATGTCCCGGACGTTGTTGGCCATGAGCAGCGCCGCGGCGATCAGTCCCGATCCGACGGCGCCGATCCCGGCGCCCACGCTCAGCTCGGTCGCCATCGCCCAGGTGGTGCCCAGGGTGGCGACCAGTCCGAAGAAGACGAAGACCATGATCTCGCCGAGTCCGCGGTAGCCGTAGGGCCGAGATCCGCCGGTGTACCACCAGGCGGCCAGCACGCAGGCGGCTCCCACGGCGAGCATCCACCACTGTGCGCTCAGGATCACGATGATCAGCCCGGCGAGCGTGGCCAGCCCGAAGCTGAGGAAGGCGGCGTCCTTGACCTGCCGGGGCTCGGCCGCCTTGGATCCGGTCAGGCGCATCGGGCCCACGCGCACATCATCGGTGCCGCGGATGCCGTCGGAGTAGTCATTGGCGTAGTTGACGCCGACCTGCAGCGCCAGCGCCACCACCAGAGCGAGCGCGGCGATCAGCAGATCGAAGCTCTCGATGGCGTGCGCGGCGGCGGAGCCGATGATCACCGGAGCCACCGCCAGCGGCAGGGTCCGCGGCCGCGCTCCCGCGACCCATTCCTTCACAGTTGCCACATCGTGTCCTCTCGTTGCTGTCTTCTTACGCGTTGAAGCGCGGTTCTGTCGGTATTTGATCCTCGGTAGTCCCGTGTCGGGCCGCTGCACGGGCTCCCGACGGCGCCCCCGGGTCTTCGAGCGCCATCCCGGTCTTCGGCGGACGCCGCGGCAGATCGACTCAGGACGGCGGCGCACCGAGCAGCCGCAGCAGCGTCTGCCGGTCCGGCTTGCCGCTGACCAGCAGCGGCAGCTCAGGGAGGATCAGCACTCGCTTGGGCGTCGCCGTCCGACCCAGGGAGCCCCGGACCAGCTGCTGCAGCTCTTGATGGATCACCTCGGCACCGGGCCTTCCCGTGAGCACGACGGCAGCGCTGATCGTCTGTCCCCAGTCGGGGTCCGGGACGGGGCCGACGAAGGCCTCACGGACCTGCGGGTGCTCCAGCAGGACCGAGCGGACGCGTTCCGCGGAGACCTTAATCCCACCGGTGTTGATCACGTCATCGGCGCGGCCCGCGATGCGCAGCATCTGACCCGAGGCATCGGTGCGGACCTCGCCGAGATCATCGGTGAGGAAGCGAGGCTGCCCGGACTCGGGGCTGATGTCGAAGTGCGCCGCGGTCAGGTCCGCGTCCTCGAGGTAGCCTGCGGCGACCATGGGCCCGGAGATCTGCACCCGTCCTGCGCCTGGGTCCGCCGAGCCCTGCGTCTCAAGCCGGACACCGGGCAGCGGCCGGCCATCATAGACGCAGCCGCCACAGGTCTCGCTCATCCCGTAGGTGCGCACCACGGTCAACCCGTGTGTGGCGGCGCGTTCGAGCAGCTCCGGGGCGGCGGCGCCGCCGCCCAGCAGGATGGCGTCGAAGCGAACCAACGCCGCGGCGAGCGCCGCATCCTGAGGGGCGTGGTCCAGCAGGCGCTGCAGCTGGGTGGGGACCAGGGAGACGTACCGGCGCTCTGCCGTGAGTCGACTCGCGGCACCGGTGAAGGCCGACGGGTCGGTGGTGTGCTGCAGCAGCGGCTCCGGAGCGGTGCCGGCGGCGAGGCTGCGGGCGAGCACGGCGAGCCCGGCCACATAGCTGGGCTGCAGCGTGAGCAGCCACTGCCCATGCCCGCCGAGCGCCTCCGCGGTGGCTGCGACCGAGGCGTGAAGGGCGGCAGCGGGAAGCAGCGTCTGCTTCGGGGTGCCGGTGGATCCGGAGGTGCGCACAATCACCGCTGCGAGCTCGGGCGGGACATCGTGACGTGAGGTCCAGCTGGGAATGCCGGTCGCGGCGGCGGGTTGAAACTCCAGCGGGGGAGCGGCGGGCTCAGCGCCGGTGGAAAGGTCGGCGGGCTGTGCGTCTTTGTGCAGGTTGGTTCCGATGTTCGCGGGCGAACCCAGGGCGGCGTCCAGCGCGCTCAGTGCTGCAGTGACCCAGGAGTCGTTCGGCGGGGCGGTCTCAGGCACCTGCGCTGCCGCCGTCGTCCTGCTTGTCTCGGTCATCTCGTCTGCGCTGCTCCAGCTCTTCCAGGCGAGCCTCGAGCATGTCCAGGCGCCAGCGGTCCTCTGCAGACATATTGTCCTCGGACTTGGTGGGGATCTTCGGTGCCTCGAGTTCGCCCTTGTTCTCCTTCTCCAGCTTCTTCAGCCTTTTGCGCAGCGCCTCGATCTCTTCCTCCGCGTCCGAACCCCAGGGCAGGGGTCGTCCGGTGGCCATGCTCACGATCTGGGTGACGCCGAAGACGACGATGGCGATTATGGCGATCCACGCGAACCAAGGCAACATGGGCCAAGATTAGCAACTGTGCTCCTCAGCTTGGCAGAGCTGGGAGCTCTCAGGCGTGCACGGGGCTCGGGAGCTAGCCCCGAGCCTGCCGCCACCAGCGGCCGTACGGGTCCCCGGCGGCGACCTCGCTCCGGTGCCCCTGGTGCTGGGCCGGGTCTTCCTCGCCTCCTGGTTGACCTGCGGGCTTGTCGAACTTACTGCGCAGGGCGACCACCACGCCGAGGACGGTGGCGACCGTGGCAAAGCCGCGCACCGTCTGGTCCTCCGCGCCCAGCACGCTCAGGGTGAATCCGCTCATTCCGAGCAGGAGCACGATGGCTGTCCAGAACTTCTTGCTGGTCTCTCCCATCGGGGGAGTCTATTGATTGCAAAAGACTGCCGCTACCCATAGTGATTCTATTGGGTCGATTGGGTCCATTGGCGACGCCGGATTGCGTAGTCTGTGTGAGCAGTGAAGTCACCAGAAATACTATTCCAGCGGCAAAGATAGAGAATGCGAGTGCGAGCAGAGTCGCCTCCCCCGATGTCCCCGGGCAGCCTGCCGAGCTGTCGTCGATCTCTGGGCACGACCGCCACGGTTTGAGGAACACCACGAAGCCACCGATCATTCCGGTGAGGGTCAACGGGATTCCCGTCACCGCGTAGGCGCGTCCCTTGGTCGTAGTCATGCTGTATCGAACCACGAGAGGGGCGGATCGGCCGGGGGAAACCACCGGAAGTCTGCTCAGGCCCCTCGGTGCGTGCCACGCAGCTGTTCGGCGCGCAGCTGTTTGTCGCGCAGCTGTTTGTCGCGCAGCGATTTGTCGCATGCCGATGCCAGGTCCCACGGCTTTGAACAGAAATAGCGATGGGACATGGCATGGGCATGCGACGGATCCGTGCGGAGGGGGTCCGGTACGGAGGGGGGTCCGGTACGGAGGGGGTCAGCTGCGGATCCTGACGCGCGGGGTGCGGCAGATTTCAGAGGAAGTACTCCTCAGGGGGTGACGGGGGCCTGCTGGTCGGACACAATGCAGGTACCCGATCGAGACGCCAGACGCTCTAGGACGCGCCGGATGGTGCGAGGCAAGGAAGTGGCCCAGTGACGCTGACGAGCAGGCCCGACATCGCCCACGAGCTGGTCCATGAGCTGACCCGTGCGGGAGTCTCGCAGGTGGACGCCTCCGTGCTGGCCCGGAGCATGTACTCCTCCGACGCGAGCCTGTACCGGGTGGTGCCGGAGGTGGTCGTCCGGCCTCAGCACGTCGAGGAGCTCCACGCCATCCACGAGGTCTCACGCTCAGCGGGAGTGCCGGTCACCATGCGCGGAGCCGGCACCTCGATCGCCGGCAACGCCGTGGGCGAGGGGATCGTCGTCGACACCCGGGACCTGAAACGGATCATCTCCATCGACCCGGACGCCCGGACCGCCAGGGTCCAGCCGGGGGTGGTGCACGCGGATCTGCAGCGAGCGGCGGCGAGGCATGGTCTGCGCTTCGGCCCCGACCCTTCGACTCATTCCCGGTGCACCATCGGCGGAATGATCGGCAATAATGCCTGCGGGTCACGCGCGCTGGGGTACGGGCGCACCGCGGACAACGTCGAGGCGGCCACCGTGCTCTTCGGCAACGGCGAGCTGGGCAGCTTCGATTCGCGCAGCGGATCGGCCCGGGGGGCGACGGCGGAGCACCTGCTCGGGCTCGCTGGGCGCAATCTCGGACATGTCCGCACGCGATTCGGGCAGTTCAGCCGCCAGGTCTCCGGCTACAGCCTCGAGCATCTGCTGCCGGAGAACCGCGGTCGGATCGAACGGTTCCTGGTCGGCAGCGAGGGCACCCTGGCCTCGGTGCTCGAGGCTGAGGTGCGGCTGGTCCGTGACGACCCGCACCGGCTCCTGCTGGTGCTCGGATATGGCACGGTCAGCGAGGCCGCCGACGCGGTCCCGCACATCCTCGACGCGGTCCACGGCGAGTTCGGCCCGAACAGCCTGATCGCCTGCGAAGGGATGGACTCCCGGCTGGTGGCGCTGGTCCGCTCGGCAGGCAAGCCGGTGCCGCAGCTTCCCCGAGGCCAGAGCTGGCTCTTTGTCGAAGCCGCAGGAGATGCGGCGAATGCGGTCATCGAGACGGTCAAGTCCGCCTCCGCCGCGCTCGATACCCGTTTCATCGAAAGTCCCGCCGAGGCGGCCGCGCTGTGGAAGATCCGGGAGGACGGCGCCGGACTGGCCGGGATCAGTCTGTCCACCCCGGCGCATTCGGGGTGGGAGGACTCTGCCGTGCCGCCGAAGCACCTCGGGGCCTGGATGCGCGACTTCGAGGCGCTGCTGAAGGAATTCGGACTGCAGGGCTACCCCTATGGCCATTTCGGCGACGGG
Organism: Nesterenkonia aurantiaca; assembly: GCF_004364585.1. Classification (GTDB taxonomy): domain Bacteria; phylum Actinomycetota; class Actinomycetes; order Actinomycetales; family Micrococcaceae; genus Nesterenkonia; species Nesterenkonia aurantiaca. Next base: position 82,850 of record NZ_SOAN01000006.1, read on the forward strand.
TGTATCCACTGCCGCATCGACTTCCCGTTTCACCATGGAGATCCTTCCAGCACCGGGGTGTTCCGGGAGTTCATGCTGGCCGGCGCCGAACGACTCGCGGTCTACGGCGGATCGCTCTCCGGCGAGCACGGCGACGGCCGAGTGCGCTCAGAGCTGCTGCCCTTCATGTACGACGAGACTTCCCTGGATCTCTTCGCCCAGGCCAAGCGGATCTGTGACCCCGAGAACCTGCTGAACCCTGGGATCATCACCGGCCCGGAGCTCCAGGGAGCCCGAGCCGGTCACCCTGGAGGCACCGGAGCGCAGGTCAACACCGAGGACATCCGCCCCACCCGACCGAAGCAGACGCTGCCCTGGCCCGGGCTGCTGATGCCGCACGACGACGGCGACTATGGTGCCGCGGTGCACCGCTGCTCCGGCGTCGGGCGTTGTGTGGCGCCCAAGACCACCGGGGTCATGTGTCCCTCCTATCTGGCGACCACCCAGGAGAAGGACTCCACACGGGGGAGGGCTCGGGTGCTTCAGGAGGCCATGGACGGGACGTTGGTGCACGGCCTCAGTGACCCCGCGGTGCACGAGGCCCTGGACCTGTGCCTGTCCTGCAAGGGCTGCGCCTCCGACTGCCCGGCCGGGGTGGACATGGCCGCCTATAAGGCGGAGGCGCTGCACCAGAAGTACGACCGGGACTCCGAGGGTCGTCCACGGCGCCGGCTCCGTCCGCGCAGCCACTACGTCCTGGGACGGCTCCCGGTCTGGGCGAAGCTCGCCGCCCCGGTGGCGCCGCTGGCAAACCTGATGATGACCCTGACCCCGCTCGCTGCGGCGGCGAAATGGGTGGCCGGGATCGATCAGCGCCGGTCGGTGCCGAAGTTCGCATCCCGGACGCTGCGCCGAGCTGCGAGGAGGCTGAACACCGCCAGCTCCTCCAGCGCGGTCGAAGCTGCCACCGGGAACAGCGGGCAGCCTGATGTGTGGGTCTGGGCGGATTCCTTCACCAACCACTTCTTCCCCCAGTCCGGTCTGGCCGCGATCGAATACCTGCAGGCCCAGGGGCTCGAGGTCCGGCTGATCCAGAAGGAGGGCTGCTGCGGGCTGCCGTGGATCTCGACGGGTCAGCTTGACCAGGCTCGGCGGAGGATCACCCAGGCCGTGGAGGTGCTCGCGCCCTATATCAACTCGGGCGTGCCGGTGATCGGTCTGGAGCCCAGCTGTCTGGCCACGCTGCGCAGCGACGCGCTTGAGCTCTCCGACAGCGAAGAGGCCAGGATCGTGGCCGCGGGAGTGCTCACCTTTGCTGAGCTGCTCACCCGTCTGGAGGAGGAGGGCCGGGTGCGGCTGCCCGACCTCACCGGGGTCGACGTCGTGGCCCAGCCGCACTGCCACCAATCAGCCATCATCGGGTGGGAGGCCGACCAGGCGCTGCTGAAGAAGGCCGGCGCCGAGGTCACCAAGGTCGCCGGATGCTGCGGGCTCGCCGGGAACTTCGGCGTGGAGAAGGGTCACTATGAGACCTCCGTCGCGGTGGCCGAGACCTATCTCATGCCAGCCGTGCGGGACCAGCGGAAGCGTGGCGGGGACACCGTGGTGCTGGCGGACGGTATGTCCTGCCGGATCCAGCTCGATGACCTCGCCGATGTCCCCGCGATGCACCTGGCGGAGCTGTTGAACCTGCGCACCTGAGGTCTGCGTCATCACCTCACGCAGGGTCCCGATGGCATCGAGTCCGGTGCCGTGGACACCTTCCGAGGCCTGACGCCGCGTCCCAGATGTTCGCGCTGAGGGCGGAGTCGAACTGGACCGTCGCCTCGGCGTGCCCCCGTCCGGCCTTGGGCAGGGGCATGAATCGTGGTTCCATCGGTGTGCTGTGACCCTTGGTCTAGATGCTGGCAGGCACCTCGCGTAGCATTCGATCCACGGACCAGTTCCGTTGCAGGCAGCTTGAGACCACCCACTGTGGGGGGCATTGCCTGAAGCCCGTCACGAACTCTGTCGCCCCGAGAAGAAGGGACCGTCGCCGTGAAGATTGCGACCACCGAAGATACCTGTGTTGCGGCCGGGCAATGTGTGCGCTCAGCACCGAACGTGTTCGCACAGGGTGCCGACGACGGCAAAGTGGAGCTGCTCCATGAGAGTCCTCCCGAAGCAGAACACGACCTTGTCCGAGAAGCTGCGGACTTCTGCCCCTCGGCGTCCATCCACATAGAGGAGTAGAACCTAGAGTTCTGTGGGCTCGGCAGATCCATCTCGACGCTCGCGATGGGTGCAGCCTCGGGTGACATGGTGTGCCAGATCGATCTGGCCGCCAGCACATCGAGCAGACTAGGGTGAGGCCATGTCTGCGCCTCAATCCGGTCCTTGGCATCGCCTGGGAGCGATGTCGGTCCATGCCTATACCGCACTGGGTGTGGTCCTTGCGCTGCTGATGGTGCACATGTCCTATGCCGGTGAAGTCGAGATCGTGCTGTGGCTCTTCCTCGCCGCAATGATCATCGACGGCTCTGACGGCTTTCTGGCACGCCGCTTCCGCGTCAAGGAGGTGGTGCCGGGCTTCGACGGTGCGCTGCTGGACAACATCATCGACTACATCACCTACGCCTTTGCGCCGATGGTGCTCCTGTGGAGCGCAGGCTATCTGCCGGGCGGCTGGCTCGGCGGCGTGGTGGCTTCCATCCCCCTGCTTGCCTCCTGCTATCAGTTCTGCCGCAGCGACGCGAAGACGGACGACCACTTCTTCGTCGGATTCCCCAGCTACTGGAACATCGCGGCGTTCTACCTCATCGTGCTCGGGGCGAGCACTGCCGCGACCACCACCACGCTGCTTGCCCTGACAGTGCTCATCTTCGTTCCGATCAAGTACGTCTACCCCTCCCGCACCGAGACCGCGTGGTGGTTGACCATGACGCTGACCACGCTGTGGTTGGGCCTGTACGCGCTGATTCTTGTGCAGTACCCCGCACCGAGCCTGTGGCTGATCGTCTTGTCCGGCGGCTACATGCTCTACTACGCAGCCCTGAGCCTGCGCCTGACGTTGAATCGACGGAATCAGATCAGGGACGCGGCCGGCTCAGCCAGTGCTGCGGACAGCTCCTCCGCTGTGGTCGGCGATGAGGCTGTTCGGCAGTGCCCGCACTGCGCGGCGGAAGTCTGAGCGAGGCCGCGGTCCTCGCCTGGCATGAGGGGTTCCGAACGGGGACAGAGGTCCCATTCTCGTCCCGGGCGACCACGACGGTGATGCAATTCGTCGTCTGGGTCGGATGCCCGTTCCGCAGTGGTGACGGTTCGTGGTTCAACGCGCAGTCCGCGGCCCCACCCGTAACGTTGCACCTCCGAACCCCCTGAAACCTCGGCCTGACCAGAGACGCAATCACACCGGGGGCAGTGCATGACGTATCCCATATCTGTATCGTGAGTCACAATGGCGGAAGTAGGACCACTGCACGACAAGTCAAGGCTCAGAAGGGATGCTCATGACTCGCTCCAATCCACCCGTGGAGGAAGCTGACGAGAACGATCTCGAAGTCGACAAGCCCAAAGACTGGGCGGCCGGAATGCCGGGCGTCTACCACTCGATGCAGCCAGCACTCAAACACATGGGGGCCGAGCGGACCGCTCGCACGCTGCTGACGATGAACCAGAAACAGGGATTCGACTGCATGAGCTGCGCGTGGCCGGACCCATCCGGGCACCGGAGCAAGTTCGAGTACTGCGAGAACGGGGCGAAGGCAGTCACCTGGGAGGCCACACCGGTGACGGTGGCCTCCGAGTTCTGGGCCGAACATTCGATCAGTGAGCTGCGTGAGCGCTCCGAGTACTGGCTGGGGATGCAGGGTCGACTCACCGAACCCGTCTACAAGGCAGCCGGTGACGACTACTATCGGCCCGTCGACTGGGACACCGCCATCAAGATCGTTTCTGACAAGCTCAAGGGTCTTTCCTCTCCCGATGAAGCTGCGTTCTACACCAGCGGCCGCGCGTCGAACGAGGCGGCGTTCGCCTATCAGTTGTTCATCCGTGGCTTCGGAACCAACAACATGCCCGACTGTTCAAACATGTGCCACGAGTCCTCCGGTGTGGCGATGAGCGAGACCATCGGGGTCGGCAAAGCCACGGTCGCCTACGACGACTTCCTCACCACGGACCTGATGATCGTGATCGGTCAGAATCCTGGAACCAATCATCCGCGCATGCTCAGCGCGATGGAGCAGCAGAAGGAGAACGGCGGCCAGATCGTCGCGGTCAATCCTCTGCCCGAGGCTGGTCTGCGCCGGTTCAAGAATCCACAGAAGCCCAAGGGCGTCGTGGGCCGAGGCACCGAGCTCGCCGATCAGTTCCTGCAGATCCGCGCCGGAGGCGACATGGCGCTGCTCCAAGCTGTGTCCAAGCGGGTGCTTGAAGCCGAGGACAACAACCCGGGCAGCGTGCTCGACCATGAATTCATCGCCGAGCACTGCGAGGGGCTGGACGCGCTGCGCGAACACCTCTCGCACCTGGATGAGCAGACCGTGCTGGAGGCGACCGGGCTGCGTGCGGCGGAGATCGACGAACTCACCGATCGGTATATCAATGCTGAATCGGTCATCATCACCTGGGCGATGGGGGTCACGCAGCAGAAGAACGGTGTCGGCACGATCAAGGAGATCATCAATCTGCTCCTGCTGAGGGGAAACTTCGGCCGGCCGGGAGCTGGCGCCTCGCCGATTCGCGGGCACTCCAACGTCCAAGGTGACCGCACGATGGGCATCTGGGAGCAGATGCCCGACTCGTTCCTGGACGCGCTCGGGCGTGAGTTCTCCTTCGAGCCTCCGCGCGAGCACGGTGTCGACTCGGTCGACGCGGTGCGTGGCATGCGCGACGGCGCGATCAAGTTCTTCCTCTCACTGGGAGGCAACTTCGTGGCCGCGATGTCTGACACGGCAGCCACCGAGGCGGCGATGCAGAATCTGGAGATGAACGTGCAGATCTCCACCAAGCTGAACCGGTCCCACACCGTGGTCGGTCAGGAAGCGCTCATCCTGCCGACTATGGGCCGCACCGAGATCGATGTTCAGGCCTCCGGGCCGCAGTTCGTCTCGGTCGAAGACACCGTCAGCGCCGTGCACTCCTCCGAAGGCCGGGTCGACCCGGTGGCGCCGAACCTGCTCTCCGAGGTCGCCATCGTCAGCCGTATCGCCCACGCGACCCTGGGCAGCCGGATTGCAGCCGACTGGGAAGGGTTCGAGGACAACTACGATCTCATCCGCGACCACATCTCCCATGTCGTGCCGGGGTGTGAGAACTACAACCAGCGCATCCGAGAGAAGGACGGTTTCCTGTTGGCGAACGGGCCGCGGGACTTCCGCAGGTTCGACACCCCGAGCGGCAAGGCCGTGATGACGGTGAACGAGCTGGACCTCATCGACTGCCCGCCGAATCGTCTGATTCTGCAGACGATGCGTTCACATGACCAGTTCAACACCACTATCTACGGCTACAACGACCGGTACCGCGGGATCAAGAAGGGCCGACATGTGCTCTTCGTGAACCCTGAGGATCTGGTGCAGCTGGGCTTCAGCGATGGTGACCTGGTGGACGTGCATGGAGAATACGCAGACGGCAAAGACCGCGTGCTGCGCAAGTTCCGGGCGGTGGCCTATCCGACCGCCCGGGGCTCCGCCGCTGTGTACTACCCGGAAGGCAACGTTCTGGTGCCGCTCGACGACACCGTGGCCGGCAGCAATACTCCGGTCTCGAAGGGCGTGATCATTCGACTCGAGCCGGCCGGGGACGGCCCCGCCGGGGGCAGCAGCGAGGAGAACAAGCAGGAGAACATGCCTGCCACCGTCTGATCCCTGGAGAGTCGACCTCGCAGCCTGAGGTCGGCTCTCCACTCGGGTGAGAGGTCCCCCACAAGGCGTGGATCACAAAGGCCGGGCTGCTCCAGCAGGAGCAGCCCGGCCTTTGTGTGCCCGATCCAGGCGACGGGAAGCGTGTGGACTCAATTGGTGAACAGCTGAGCTCCGTTGATGATCGTGTAGATGAACCCATAGGCGATCGGGGTTCCGACGATGACCCAGGCGACAGCAACGGGGACCGGGGGCGGTCCGGCAGGTGTCACAGTCGTGTCGCGACTGGGATCCTCCTGCGGCTTCCGGGTGTCGACGCTGTCGGATGAGGGTGAGTGTTCCACGGAGAATTTTTCCTTGACGGGGCGAACCAGCAGGTTGGCGATGAAGCCGACCGCGAGCAGCCCGACCATCGTGTACAGCGCGGGGCGGTAGTCCGAGGCGGTCAACGTGCCGGGCTCGCCGCCGGCGGCGTCGAGGAAGCTGTTGACGATCAGCGGTCCGGCGATACCGGCGCAGGCCCAGGCGGTAAGCAGGCGGCCGTGGATGGCCCCGACCTGCAGAGTGCCGAACAGGTCACGAAGGTAGGCGGGAATCGTGGCGAAGCCGCCTCCGTAGAAGGACAGGATCACACCTGCCAGGACGACGAACAGCGCCATGGAGACGTTCCCCCAGGCGGCCAGGGAGAAGTACAGCAGGGCTCCGAGACCCAGGTAGACCATGTAGATCTGTTTGCGCCCGATCTTGTCCGAGGTCGACGCCCAGATGAACCGTCCCAAGGTGTTGGTCAGGGACAAGAAGGCGACGAATCCGGCGGCAGCGGCCGCTGCGATCACGGTGCTGCCATCATCACCGCGGAAGAAGTCTCGGACAAAGGCGTTGGCCTGCTCAAGGATGCCGATTCCCGCGGTGACGTTCACGAACAAGACAATCCACAGCAGCCAGAACTGCGGGGTCCTGATCGCCATATTTGCCGTCACGTTGCGTTGAGAGATCATCGAGGACTTCTTGGAATTCGAGGGCTCGAAGCCACTCGGAGCCCAGCCCGCTTCGGGAACGCGGACGATCCAGGCGGCGAAGAGCATCATCACCAGATACAGGCCAGCCAATGTGAGGAAGAGAAAGCCCACGGACTGTCCGGAGTGCACTTCGCCGCTCTCCGGAGCTCCGCCGTTGTAGAGGTTCATGAAGAACGTCGAGAGCGGGGAGGCGACCATCGCGCCGACGCCGAATCCCATGATTGCCATACCGGTGCCCATGCCGGGGCGGTCCGGGAACCATTTGATCAACGTCGAGACCGGAGCGATGTAGCCGATGCCGAGCCCGATGCCGCCGATGACGCCATAGCCGAGGTAGACCACCCACAGCTGAGATGTGAAGATGCCCACCGAGCCGATCACGAAGCCGGAGACCCAGAAGACGGTGGAGGCCAGGATGGCGCGGCGAGGGCCGTTGCGGTCCACCCACGTGCCGAACAAGGCCGCTGAAAGGCCGAGCATCACGATCGCCAACGAGAAGATGATGCCGATCGCGGTGTGGCTGGCGTCGAAATGCACCTGGATCGCGTCGCGGTACACGCTGCTGGCGTAGACCTGCCCGATGCACATGTGGATAGCCAGCGCCGCAGGCGGGACGAGCCAGCGACTGAAGCCGGGTTGAGCCGTGACTCTCTGTACGGGACGAGAGCGGGCGGGCGCTGCTGTGGTCATGGCTGATCGACTCCTTGATCTCGGGTAATGCAGATCACACGCTAGCACCCGGGTCCACTCCCGCCGGACGCGCAGACCTCAGGCAGCGCGAGATCTCGAGCTCTGACCGGCATGTGAACCACTCTGGGCGGCTCCATCCTCGCCTGGGGGTCGAACTTCTGGGGCTCCTTCCGCGTGGTGCATCCCCATCGACCTATCCGGTGTCTCCAGCCCGGTCATCGTCTACGGTCGCGGAGCGTCGTCGGGATGCCCCGCGGGCTTCTCCGATTGAGCATCGTTCAGGAGGTGGTCAGGGAGACGACTGCCAGGGGCGCGGCTCCGGATCTCCAGCAGGGTGCGGGTATGCGTCCAGAGCTCACGGTCCTCCTCCGTGACTGGCTCCCACGGAGGAACGGGGACAGAGGTCCCGTTCTCGTCGCGGGCGACCATGATGGTGATGCAATTCGTGGTCTGGGTGAGTTCCCCGCCCTTGGGGTCTCCTGAGCGGACCTCCACGGCGATATGCATGCCCTTGTTGCCGGTGTAGATCAGTCGGGCCTCCACCTCGACGAGGTCCCCGATGTGCACCGGACGTGTGAAGCGGATCCCGCCGGAGAACACCGCCACAGTGTCTCGGCCGCAATAGCGGGAGGAGCAGAGGTAGGCGGCGGTGTCGATCCACTCCATGACCACGCCTCCGTGGACCTTGCCGCCCCAGTTCACGTCCGTGGGTTCTGCCAGGAAACGCAGCGTGACGCGTTCGGCGGTGCCTGCGTCCGTGTAGCGCTGGCTCTTCAACGCCGCCGTGATGGCGTCGCGGATGGGGATCCTGGACATGGCGTAGTCGTGGTCGCGCTTCTGCTCCGGGGTGTGGGGGACGAGTTCCGGCACCGGCGTGGCGTAGCCGTCCGCGTCCACCGCCACGAAGATGACGAGGCAACGGGCGCGCTCCTCGAGGTGGCCCGTCTTGGGGTCGCCCGAGCGGACCGTCGTTTGGATATGCATCGAGGTCCGGCCGGTGTAGCGCACGGTGCCGGTGACCTCCACCATCTCGCCGACCTGGACCGGATCGTGGAAGTGGATGTTGCCGACGTAGGCGGTCACGCAGTAGCTGCCGGACCAGCCGGTGGCCGCAGCGAAGGCCGCCTTGTCCACCCATTCCAGGACCCGACCGGCGTCGACGGTCCCGGCCTTGCCGCGGTCCGTGGGCGCGGCAAGGAATCGCAGGGTGACCTCGTGACGCTGGCCGCTGCCGCTCGTCCGGGTCGCCATCTCTGAGGGGTCCGCTCCGACCCGCACCGAGCCCGGGTGCGGATCTGTTCCGTCGGGGTTGAGGCTGGGATTCGAGCTCATCTCAGGCCGGTCTCCTGTCCGCGCAGCAGCGCATTGAAGGCCATGACTCCCTCGTCCATAGGCCTGATCTGGAGTCTATTCGTTGCCGGTTCGATCGTCTCCGGTCCTCGACGCCCGGCGTGCTCCCAGCAGCGTCAGGAGGCACCGGTATGCAGAAATGACCTGAATCAGTAGTAGTACGGGAACTCGGACCAGTCGGGCTCGCGCTTGGCCAGGAAGGCGTCGCGGCCCTCCACCGCCTCATCGGTCATGTAGCCCATCCGAGTGGCCTCCCCGGCGAACACCTGCTGGCCGGCGAGGCCGTCGTCGGGGGCGTTGAAGGCGAACTTCAGCATCCGGATGGCCTGCGGGGACTGCCGGGCGATGTCGGTGGCGTAGCCCAGTGCGACCTCTTCGAGACGCTCGTGGTCCACGGCCTCGTTGACCGCGCCCACGGCGACCATCTCTTCGGCGGAATGCTCCCGAGCCAGGAAGAAGATCTCCCGGGCCTTCTTCTGGCCCACCTGGCGGGCCAGCAGGGCCGAGCCGTAGCCGGCGTCGAAGGAGCCCACGGTGGCGTCGGTCTGCTTGAACTTTCCGTGCTGCAGCGAGGCGATGCTCAGATCGGCCACCACGTGCAGCGAGTGCCCGCCGCCGGCCGCCCAGCCGTTGACCACGGCGATCACCACCTTGGGCATGGTGCGGATCAGCCGCTGCACCTCCAGGATGTGCAGCCGGCCGGCGCGCGCCGGGTCGATGGTCTCGGCGGTGTCGCCCTCGGCGTAGCGGTACCCGTCGCGGCCGCGGATCCGCTGATCCCCGCCGGAGCAGAAGCTGTGCCCGCCGTCCTTGGCGGAGGGGCCGTTGCCGGTGAGCAGCACGGCGCCCACATCGGGGGTCATCCGGGCGTGGTCCAGCGCGCGGTAGAGCTCATCCACGGTGCCGGGCCGGAACGCGTTGCGCACCTCGGGGCGGTCGAAGGCGATGCGCACCGCCGGCAGATCAGCGGTGATCGTGCCGGCCTCGTCGCGCTGCACACGCCGGTGGTAGGTGACGTCGGTGAAGTCGAACCCTTCCACGGTGCGCCACTGCCAGGGGTCGAAGATGTCGGAGACCTTCGTGGGCAGGCTGGGGACGGTCGGGCTGCTGGGGGTATCTGATCCGGTCACAGGCCCGAGTCTACCGAGGAGCCGGGGTCGTCGTCGGGCTTCGGTTCGACCAGGTTCACGACCCTCTAGGATGTTTTTGGGACAGAGCAGATCTGGATAACCGTCAAAGCCGCTGATCAGGCGGTGCTGGAGAGGCAGAGCATGAGCGCGAGACGATTCACCGAGGAAGCCTGGGCGAGCACGGAGGAGATCCGTGCGCGGATCGAGACCCTGCCGTTCCTGGAACAGCTCGAGGCCGGGTCGCTGCCACGGGAGATCTTCGATAACTACATGGGCCAGGACGCGCTGTACCTCACCGAGTACGCCCGGGCGCTCGCCGCCTGTGCCACGCAGTCCACCGACCCGGAACACATCATGTTCTGGTCCCGGGCCGCGGCCGGAGCGATCGAGGAGGAGCGCGCGCTGCACTCGACCCACGTGGTCGACTTCTCCGCGGTGGATCCCTCACCGACCACCGTGGCCTACACCTCCTACGAGCTGGCCCTGATCTCGGCAGGTTCGCTGCCGGTGCTCGCGGCCTCGGTGCTGCCCTGCTTCTGGATCTACGACGACGTCGGCACCCGGCTCAAGGCCAGGGTTGAATCCCTCGAGGAGCACCCCTACGCGGACTGGATCAGCGCCTACGGAGACCCGGAGTTCCACGAGCTCACCGAGACGGCGAAACGGGTCGTCGATGAGCTGGCCGCCACGGCCAGCGAGCAGACCCGAGCCGCGATGCACGCCGCCTACCGCCGGGCGAGTCAGTACGAATGGATGTTCTGGGACTCGGCATACCGGCAGGAACGCTGGCCGGTCGGCTGAGCGGCCGAGCCGGGGAATTGACGAGCCGATGAGTCGCCGAGGTGCCGAGTTCTTGACCGAGGGGCCCGAAGATGCGTGAACTGCCCGGGCTCGACGCCCAGGACGAGGCGGCCATCGAGGAGCTTGCGACCTACTACCGGCATTTCGCCCAGGTGGAGGCGGCCGGGGTCTCACCCCGTTACGCCGACTGGGCCCTCGGGGTGGCGCAGGATGAGGAGCTGCTCTCGCGGCTGGCCCAGCTCCCAGCCGCCAAGCGGCAGGCCAACCTGCTCTTCGCCGCGGCCCGGCTGCATGGCGTCGAAGCCGCAGCGTGGCCGGAGGCGAACTCACTTATCGGCGCGCGCTGGTCACAGATCGAGGCCACCATCCGTGAACGCGCCACACAGACCAATGAACCCGGACGGATCGCCACGCTGAATCTGGCCTTCGCGCAGATCCAGGCGCAGGAGAAGGCCCCGCTGGCGCTGATCGAGGTCGGCGCTTCCGCGGGGCTCTGCCTATACCCCGACGCCTGGCCCGTGCGCTACCGCAGCGAGGACGCCACCGAGGTGCTGCTCAGCCCGGCGGAGGACCAGCTGCGCAGCACCGTGGAGCTGACCTGTGAGCTCAGGGGGCTGAAAGCCCCGGAGGTGCTTTCACGGGTGGGTCATCGCGCGGGGATCGATCTGAACCCCCTGGACGTCACCGCGCAGGAAGATCTGCGCTGGCTGGAGGTGCTGATCTGGCCCGGCATGGAACACCGGATCCCGAGGCTCGCCGCCGGCGCGGCTCTGGTGGCCGCAGACCCGCCGGCGCTGCACACCGGTGACCTCAACGAGCGACTCGCCGAGGTCCTGGCCCAGGTGCCGGCCTCGATGACCCCGGTGGTCTTCCACACCGCGGTGCTGGCCTACCTGAGCCGGGCCGACCGGCTGCGGTTCCGCCGCCAGGTGGAGGCCGCGGGCGCCCGATGGGTCAGCAACGAAGGCCTGCAGGTGGTGGAGGGGATCGCGGAGCAGCTCCCGGACGAGACCGACACCGAATCAGGTTTCGTGCTCAGCCTCGACGGCGAGCCGCTCGCCCGCACCGCCCCGCATGGGCAGTCCGCCCGGGCGCTGCGACGCTGATCAGCTCCTGCCGCTGAGCTGATCCAGCCGATGAACAGGTCCTGTCGATCAACGAGTCTCGCCGTGGACCTCAGCTGGGCTTCTGGACCAAGAAGATCATCTCGGGGGAGTCCTCGGTGAGCTCCTCGCGGTCCCAGTCGCCCCAGATCTGCACCTCGCGGAACCCGGCGGCGCTCAGCGTCTCGCGCAGCACCGGAAGCGGCCGGTAGCGCAGCGTCTCCTCGGCGAGGATCTCGCGGGAATCCGGCAGGAGATTATGCGCTCGGGCGGTGATCAGCGCGCCCTCGGCGGGGTCCTCGGTGACCCGCACGATCTCCATCCAGGAGGTGAACTCGCCACCGTCGGGGTGCGGCTGGGTCTCCCGAGTGGACTCCGGATCCCAGGCGTCGAGCTCCAGCGCCGCCGGATTGCGCACCTCGAAGGCCAGGTGGCCGCCGGGCTTCAGCGCCCGGAAGGCATGGCCCAGCACGGCCTCCCAGTCGGCGCGAGCCAGGAAGTACTGCGCCACATGGCCCTCCATCACGGCCAGGTCCGCCGCCTGCGAGGTCAGCTGATCGGCGAAGCCGTGGATCCAGCGCGGCTGCGGGTTCAGCCTCGCCGCGGTACCGGCGCCGCTCCGGGAGCGGGCGACGTCGATCATCGCCGCCGAAGGGTCCACCCCGGTGACCTCGATGCCGTGCTCGGCCAGCAGGATCCCGAAGACCCCGGTGCCGCAGCCGATGTCGGCCACATGCTCGGCGCCGAGCTCCTCGGCCAGCTCGAGGTAGAACTCGTGGTCCCAGCCGCCGGAGTTCTCCACGTCATAGATCGCCACCAGCTCCGGGTCGCTCACCCAGGCGAAGGCCGGATCGACCTCGGGGACTGAGCGCTGGCCGGGACCGACCGGGCTGTCCGGGCTGTCCGAATCGCTGGAGATCGGCGCATCGGCAGCACTCACCGGCGCGGCTCGCTGGCGCTGAGATCCTGACCGGCGCTGAGACCCCGACCGGCGCTGAGATCCTGACCGGCACCGAGGTGATGCGCGATGAACGCGTAGTCCCAGGCCCGTTCCTTCCAGGTCTCGTACCGACCCGAGGCGCCGCCGTGGCCGCCGTCCATCTCGATCTTCATCACCACCGGGGCTTCGCCGCGCTGGGCCTCGCGCAGCACCTGCACCCATTTCGCGGGCTCCACGTAGAGCACCCGGGTGTCGTTGAGGCTGGTCACCGCCGCGATCGCCGGGTAAGCCACCTCTCGCACATTCTCGTACGGCGCGTAGGACTTCATATAGCGGTAGACCTCGGGGTCGGTGATCGGGTTGCCCCACTCCTCCCACTCCAGCGCCGAGAGCGGCAGCTCCGGGTCCAGGATGGTGGTCAGGTTGTCCACGAAGGGCACCTGGGCCAGGATCGCGACGTACTTCTCCGGGGCGAGGTTGGCCACCGCGCCCATCAGCAGCCCGCCCGCGGAGCCGCCGAGCGCCGCGACCCGCGCCGGATCCGCCCATCCGGTGCTGATCAGGTGATCGGTGGCGGCGATGAAGTCGGTGAAGGTGTTGGCCTTCTTCAGCTTCTTGCCGTCCTCGTACCAGCCGCGGCCCAGCTCGCCGCCGCCGCGGACATGCGCGATCGCGAAGACGATCCCGCGATCCAGCAGCGAGAGCCGCGGGATCCCGAAGCTGGGATCCATGCTCATCTCATAGGAGCCGTAGCCATAGACCAGTGCGGGGTTCGTGCCGTCGGCGGAGACGTCCCGGTGGTGCAGCACCGTGACCGGGATCTCGATGGCCGAGCCGTCCGCGCGGGTGTCCCCGCTGGGAGCCCAGATCCGGGTGGCGCGGTAGGCGTCGAGGTCCACGTCGTTGACCGGGGTCTCCCGGCGCAGCACCGGCTCCGCGGTGCGATGCTCGATGTCATAGATCCGGGTCGGGGTCAGCCAGGACTCATACGCCACCCGGAACAGCGGCGCCTCATACTCCGCGGCGATCACCGCGCAGGTGTAGAGCTCCTCGTCGAAGGCCGGGCCGGGCAGCGTAGAGGTGGGCACCGGTTCGGCCCCGGCGAGCGCCGCGCGCAGCGCATCCAGGGAAAGCAGCTGGATGGACTCGATGGTGTCCCGGCGGGCGGCGACGATGATCTGCGCGGCTGTGACGCTCACGCCTTCAAGCTTGACCGTCTCCTCGTGCGGCAGCACCGGCTTGCCCAGGTCCAGCGGCTGGTCACCGCGCGGGTCCTGAGCGGTCAGCGCCGCGGCGGTGGTCACCGCCAGGGCGTTGTTCGGCCCGGACTGGTTGTGCGTGATCAGCAGCAGCCGCTCGCCGTCGACCTCGATCGGGTCGATGCTGTGCAGCAGCCTCCGCTCGGCGCCGATCAGGAGCACCGGCTCGGCCTGCGGGTCGGTGACATCCAGCAGCCGGGACTCGTCGTACTCGGAGTTCCCGGAGATGATCACCAGTTCGCGCTTGTCCGCGGAGAGCCCGACGCCGGTCCAGAGCTGCTCGTCGCTGATCTCCAGGATCAGCCGGTCCTGCTCGGCCGCGGTGCCCAGGGTGTGCATGTAGAGCCGGTAGGGCCGCCAGGCCGCATCGGCCACCATGTAGTAGGCCCGGGTTCCGGTGGGCTCCAGCACGGGCCCGCCGTGGACGTTGCTGATCTCCTCGGGATGGTTCTCCCCGGTCCTCAGGTCGCGGAAGCGCACGGTGTAGTGCTCGTCCCCGGAGGTGTCCTCGGAGTAGGCAAGCAGGGTCCCCTCGGCGTTCAGCGACATCCCGCCGAGCTGGTAGAACGGATGCTTCGCGGCCTCGGCGTTGGTGTCGAAGAAGGTCTGCTCGCCCTCCAGGGCGACGCCGGCCTCGACCTGCGGCGGGGTCCAGGACCCGGGCTCGCCGTCGGGCTGCTCGGCTTCGGTCGCGATCGCACTTGAATCTGCTGCGGGGGCGGCGGGGACCCGGCAGTACACCGGGTGCTGCTCACCCTCGATGGTGCGGGTGAAGTACCACCAGTCGCCCCGGCGGGAGGGCACCGAGAGGTCGGTCTCCACGGTGCGGTGCTTGATCTCGTTGAAGATGCTCTCGCGCAGCGGCTTCTGCGCCGCGGTCACCGCCTCGGCGTAGGCGTTCTCGGCGTGCAGATGCGCCAGGACCTCGGGGGAGTCCTTCTCCCGCAGCCATTCGTAGTGATCCACGAAGGTGTCCCCGTGGTGGGTGCGTTCGGTGGGGACCTTCTTGGCCTGCGGGGCGGTGGATTCAGACATGCGGCCATTCAACCAGACTGCCGGTGCCCGGCTCACGCCGCGCAGCGGGCCCCGGGCTCACTCCCCGGCGCGCACCAGCCCGCATTCATAGGCGTAGACCACCATCTGGGTCCGGTCCCGCAGTGCCAGCTTGGTCAGGATCCGTGACACGTGGGTCTTCACGGTCTGCTCGGCCAGGAACAGGTCGGCAGCGATCTCCGCGTTCGATCGTCCTCGGGCGACGGCGGTCATCACCTCCTGCTCCCGCTCGGTGAGTTCCCCCAGCAGCCGCGACGGCACCGGGGTCGCCGTCGGACGGGCCGCGTAGTCGGCGATCAGGGTGCGGGTGATCTTCGGCGAGAGCAGCGCGTCACCCTCGGCCACGACCCGGACCGCCTGGACCAGCTCCTCGGGGGTGGCGTCCTTGAGCAGGAAGCCGCTGGCCCCGGCGCGCAGCGCGTCGAAGACGTACTCGTCGGCGTCGAAGGTGGTCAGCATCAGGATCCGCGGCGGAGTCCCGTCCATGCCGAGGATCTGCCGGGTGGCCTCCAGACCGTTGACCTTGGGCATCCGGATGTCCATCAGCACGACGTCGGGGGTGGTGCTGCGCACCACCTCCTCGATGCCCTCTCCATCGGCGGCGGTGCCGGTCACCGTGATGTCCACCTGGGCGTCGAGCAGGGCGGCGAAGCCGGCGCGGATCATCGACTGGTCATCGACGATGAGCACCCGGATCGAGGCAGGGGCGAGCGGGGCCGAGGGGTCGGCGGAGTCGGCGGCGGGCATGGTTCAACGCTACCCCGGTACCGCGCTCGCCGATGCCTATGGTGTGATGAGGTCACCATGCCCTTCAGCCCAGGATCCTCCACGTGCACAGCCCTGCCCCTGAATCCCTGACCCGACGGCTCGTGCGCGACAGCGCCTACGTGCTCCCAGGGCTGCCGATCGCGCTCTTCGGGGCCAGCCTGCTGCTGAGCCTGCTGGCGGTCTCCATCGCGACCGCGCCGCTGTGGGTGGGGGCCCTGGTGCTGCCGCTGACCCTGGTCACCGCCTCGGAGTTCGCGGAGCTCTCCCGGCGTCGGCTGCGAATCTGGGGCGCGCTGCTCGATCCGGTCGGCTACCGTCCCCGGGACCCAGGTCTGGCCGGTCGGCTCCGACCGGTGGCGGACCCGCGCCGCTGGCTGGACCTGATCTTTGAGATGATCCTCGCGCTGCCGGTGCGGCTGGTGACCTTCGTGGTGGCGGCCCTGTGGATCCTGATGGGCCCGGTCGGTCTCACCTACTTCTTCTGGTCTCGATTCATCCCCGGTGAACGTGGCCTGATCCGCCTCCTGGAGCTCATCGCGCCGGCGCTGGTGCCGGCCAGCGGATTCTGGCAGTACGTGCTGGACTCCGGGGTGTTCTTCCTCCTCGGCGTGGTCTTCCTGGTCACCCTGCCTGCCGTGATGCGCGGTCTGGCCGCGCTGGACGCGCTGCTGGCCACGAGCCTGCTCGGCGCCGGCGGCCGGGGTCGGCTGATCCCGCTGGAGCACCCGCAGGCGCATCCGCTGGAGCGCACGCTCTCTCGGGTCGCCGGCGGACGACCGGGGGGCCAGGTCGAGGACTCCTCGGCCACCTTCAGCTCCGCCGCCTGGTCCTGGATCGGGATCTGCTTCGCCGCGGTGGTGCTCTTCGCGGTGGCCTGGCCGCTGACCACCACGGTCTATGGGATCCACCCGGCCCTGGGCCTGGTGCTGACCCTCGCGCACTGCCTGAGCCTTGTGCTCACGCTGAAGTTCCCCTGGGCCGGCATCGGCGCCTCGGTGCTGGTCTCAGCCGGGCTGATGGGCGCCACCGCGGAGGCCGGGGTCGGGATCTGGCCCTGGCCGGTCACCGCCATGCTCATCCAGTGCGGGGTCATCCTGGTCGCGGCGCTGCGCGAGCCCTGGTACTGCGCGGCCAGCGGCTGGGCCGCCAGTGCGCTGCTCACCTTCGCGGCCATCGTCATGGCGGCTCCGCAGCTGCCCGACGGCGCGGTGAGCACCGGCATCGTGTTCTCCTCGGTCGGGGTCGGCGTCGCAGTGCTCGGAAGCCTGACCCGGCAGTGGATCCGCGACGCCGACCGGCTCGAGGTCTCCGAACGCACCAGCGCGCAGCAGAGCCGACGACGTCGGGAGCTGGAGGAGCGCAACCGGATCGCCCGCGAGCTCCACGACGTGGTCGCCCACTCGATGTCGGTGATCAGCGTGCAGGCCGCGACCGCCCGCTACCGGCTCAGCTCCATCACGCCCGAGGCGCAGCAGGAGTTCGAAGAGATCGCCCGATCCTCCCGCCAAGCACTGGGCGAGATGCGGATGCTGCTGGGCACGCTGCGCAGCGAGGAGGAGCCCCCCACCGGACCGACCCCGGGCCTCGCCGAGATCTACTCCCTGGTCGAAGCCACCCGCGCTTCGGGCACCCCGATCCGGGTCACCGGGCTTGACGTCGTCGAGGCGTCCTCCGCGGTCGGCCTCGCCGCCTACCGGATGGTCCAGGAGGGACTGAGCAACGCGCTGCGTCATGCGCCCTCCTCCACGATCGAGGTCAGCGCCGAGCTGCTCGGGGAACGGTCCGAGGCTTCGAGCTCAGCAGACACCGAGCACCTGCTGATCCAGGTGCGCAACACCGCTCCGCCGCACCCGGTCTCAGTGCCCGCCCCGGGCGCCGGGCTGGGACTGGAGGGCATCCGGGAGCGGGTCAGCGCGGTCGGGGGGACCGTGGAGACCGGAGAGACCCCGGACGGCGGGTACTTCATCCGGGCCTCCTTCCCGCTGTGAACCCCGCCCACCCCCTACCCGGGTAGGGGGTCAGGTTGGCTCCGCCGGGTGACGCGGCGCAGATCTCAGCTCGATAACGTGGAACCATGACAATCACTGAGACACGGTCGGAGGCCGCCCAGGGCCGCGCCGAGCGAGTGCGCCCAGCCGGTAACAAACAGGTCAACGAATTCTTCGAGCTCGCCCAGCGGGTCAAGGACGAGGGCCTGATGGACCGCGGCGCCTCCAGCTACGTGCTCCGGGTGATCGTGCTGACCCTGGCCTTCGCCGGCGCCTTCGTGGCGATGTTCACCCTCGGTGACAGCCTCTGGCAGCTCGGCCTCGCCGCGCTCTTCGGGATCCTGTTCACCCAGGTCGCCTTCCTCTCCCACGACGGCGCCCACCAGCAGGTGTTCCGCACCGGCAAGCGCAACGAGTGGTTCGGCCGGGTCACCGGCAACCTCATCGTGGGTCTGTCCTACGGCTGGTGGACCAAGAAGCACGGCAAGCACCACGCCAACCCCAACACCATCGGCAAGGACGGCGACATCGCCCCCGGCGCCCTGGTCTTCGTCGCCGAGGACGCTGCGCAGCGCACCGGCTTCATGGGTTGGCTCGCCCGCCGGCAGGGCTGGATGTTCTTCCCGCTGCTGACCCTCTTCGCGATCGCACTGCACTACAACGCGCTCAAGACCATCTTCACCGCCAAGAAGCTCAAGCGCCGCAAGACCGAGCTGGCCATGCTGGCCGTGCGCCTGATCGGCTTCCCGGTGCTGATCTTCCTGGCCATGAGCCCCGGCCTGGCGCTGGGCTTCCTGGCCATCCAGCTGCTGGTCTTCGGCGTCTACATGGGTGGCAGCTTCGCCCCGAACCACAAGGGCATGCCGATCATCCCCAAGGACTCCGACATGGACTTCCTGCGCCGCCAGGTGCTGACCTCACGCAACATCAAGGGCGGCCGGGCCATGGACGTCGCCATGGGCGGACTGAACCTGCAGATCGAGCACCACCTCTTCCCGCGGATGCCCAGCCCCAACCTGCACAAGGTGAAGCCGATCGTCGAGGAGTTCTGCGCCGAGAAGGGCATCAGCTACACCGCCACCGGGCTGATCACGTCCTACGGCATGGTCGTGACCTACCTGAACCGTGTGGGTCTGGGCTACGCCGATCCGATGGACTGCCCGATCATGAACCAGTACCGCGCCCGCTGACCCGCTCCGGGTCACGCCGAACCCGTGATCACGGGGCGCTGCGCCCCGCGATCTCCCGCCCGGTCCACTTCTTGTGGACCGGGCGGTTCTGCGCGCGGGACGTGCGGGTCAGCGCGGAGGTCAGCGCGCGCGGGAGGTGCGGGTCAGGTGTCGGGTCTCGCTGGAGAACAGCGGGATCAGGACCGCGCTGAGCAGGAACGCCGGGGCGGAGGACAATGCGGCCCCCGCCATGAACAGCCACGGGCTGGGTGAGGCTGTGGCCTCTGCCAGGCCATGGCGCGCCACCGGTCCCAGCAGCGCGGCGAGCCCGATCGCCGTGCCGATCACTCCGAGCGTCAGGCAAAGGCCCGCCTGTCGGCCTCCCGGGATTCCAGGCTCGGCCGGCAGCGGCGCGAGCTGCGGGTCGCTGGCCTCCACGTGGTGCACCACGGCGCCGCCGAGCAGCGTCCAGGCCGCCACCACCAGATAGGCCGCCAACATGTCGCTGGGCAGGTGCCAGCCCTCGATGTAGATATAGCCGCCCCACCCGGCCGCCCAGACTCCGGCCAGGACGCCCCAGAAGGCGCGGTCTCGGGGCCGGCAGATCAGGAACACCGCCGCTGCGGCACCTGCGGCCATGGTCGTATGACCGCTGGGCAGGGAGTTCATCGGCCATTCCTGGCTCAGACTCACCAGCGCAGGACGCGAGGACCAGACCAGCTTGATCAGCTGCGTAGTGATGTTGGACCCCAGCGCCACCGCGGCCCCGCAGAGCAGGACCAGCCACCGCTGGTGGGATCCGCGCTGATGACCCAGCGCCAGGCATGCCAGCGCCGGGGGCAGCAGGATCCACACGGTGGCCCAGGTCCTGTGCGTATTCAGCTCAGGCAGTGGGTTCCAGGTGCCTGCGGCGGTGCGCTGCATCATCTGGTCCAGCAGCTGGCCCGGCCCGGTGCGGACCGCGCCGAGGTAGAGCACCCCGAAGAGCACCACACACAGCAGAAACCCGGCCACCCACCGCTCGAGGTGGAAGGCCGGGTTTCTCTGGTGTTGGGGCATGCGGCCATTCTGCCGCACGGCTTCAGCGACGGGGAGCTTGGACTCCGGTTGTGTTTCGACAGCAACGACCTAGCCGGCATCATTTCAACCCGCGCGGAATTCAGTCGTGAATGATTACTTTCGTGCCCAATTAGCTATGTGAGCGAGAATCAGCGAAATCTGAGGTGAACACCTTGATCCCTATGAACGAAGCGTGCTACGAATTAGATATGAATAAAAAGTCTATATTAAAGAGAACAGTTGCTTCTATCGGCGTCATGGGTGTTGCAGCAGCGGGAGGTCTCCTCGGCGCCGCGCCCGCATCGGCGAGCGTGGCCCTGCCGGCATCTTCCGTAGGTTGCCAGTCAATCTCGAATCCGCCGATGAACTGTGAAGTGCGCGAAATCGACGAGCAGCAGGCACGGAAGCAGCTGCAGTGCTACTCCGCCACAGGGATAGGCACGGTGTTCGGCGGCCCCAAGGCTGGCATCGCGGCTGGTCTGACCTGCGCCTCGGGTCACCTCTTCAGCTACTGAAAGAGTGACAACTTTGGCCCGGCCGAATTAGGAATCAGCCTCCGTGACTACGTCTCCAGGTAGTTGTCAATCTGAATACGGCCCGCATCGATTCTCTACCGCGTGGGGTACCTGAATTTGTCTGCGATGTCGACGGCAGATGGCGTCAGATCGTGACAGTCTAGAGTCGCCATTGCGATTCCGGAATCCGCGGCGATTGACGCTGCCGGTCACGACGCCCCAAAGATCCTCCCAGGCTGTGTGCGGATGGTGAGGCAGAATGGGGGAAACTCCGGTTTCACAGAAGGTGATCATGATGGACCACGCTCCCGAATCCGCGCACTTCCGCCGCCTGGAGGACCACGTCTTCCTCGCCGAACGGGGCGGCCCCCCGCCGCTCAACGTCGGGCTGATCCTGGGGGAGGACGCCGCCGTCCTCATCGACCCGGGACCGGCCGGGGGCGACCATACGGCTCTGCTGGCCGCGGTGCGTGAGCTCAGCTCCGCGGAACTGATCGTGGTCAACACCCACGGCCACCCCGACCACGTCGGGGCCAATGACTTTCTGCGCCGTCAGGGCGTGCATCGGATCCTCGCCCATGCAGACGCCGGCGTGGAGACCGCGACCGATCTGGTCGCCGCCGAACCGGTGACGCTGCCCCTGGGCGGCGGCGTCGAGGTGGTCCTGGAGCACCTCGGTCGCGGCCACACCCAGGGCGACCTGGTGGTCGGGGTCCGTGCCGAGGGCTCCACCGGGGTCATGTTCTGCGGTGACCTGGTCCGGGAGGGTGATGACCCGGAGTTCCACGACTCCTACCCCAAGGAATGGGTCCGCGCGCTCGGTCGGCTGTGGTCCATGGCCGGAAGCTACAGCCGCTTCGTCCCCGGCCACGGCCACGAGGTCGACGCCGACTTCATCGCCTCGATGCGCCGGCGGATGCAGCAGGGCTACAACGTCTCCTCCCAGGCCATCCGGGAGTCGGTCAATGACGCCACCAAGGCGATCCCGATCGTGCCCTATGGCCCCGGGGAGTCCCGCGAGCTGATCACCCGGCTGCGCGGCCGCTGAGCTGCGCGGGTGAGCCGCCGCAGCTGGGGGCGGCTCAGATGCAGCTGTGGGCGTCCCGGATGCGGGTCGGGACGACTCAGACCCGGTAGAGCTCGCTGAACTCCGGCGGGATCGGGTAGCGCACCGTCTCACCCTTGGGGGAGGGGACCGGTGCGCCGCGCTGGCGCCGGCCGGTCTCGGCGCCGAAGAGGTTGATCCCTGCGGCGGCCATCAGGAAGCCCGGGCCGATGGAGAAGAACAGCCCGGCGAACCAGTGCCAGAGGCTGGGCTCCTCTCCGGCCAGCGCGATCCCGCTCCAGCCGCCGGAGAAGAGGAAGCACAGGACCGCCACCACGGTCAGGGTCACCCCGAGGAACCAGGCGAGGCCGGCCAGCGGCGCGGTCTCAGGCTCGTAGTCCACCACCGCGGTGTTCCACTCGGGGCCGGTGCGCATGACCAGCCAGCCGCCGATCAGGGCCCAGACCGCCACCACCAGGTAGGCCGCGATCACGTCGGCCGGGCGGTGCCAGGTCTCGGTGAAGGTATAGGCCCCGACCAGTCCGGCGTAGAAGGCGGCCAGCACGGCGACGAAGGGACGCTGCCGCGGGGAGCTGACCAGGAAGACCGCCACGGCCATCGAGGCCGCCAGGGTGGTGTGTCCGGAGGGCAGCGAGTTCCCGGTCCAGTAGGGGACGCCGTTGTCGAGGTCGGGGCGCTCGAGCCAGAGCGTCTTGAGCACCTGGGTGGAGAGGTTCGCTCCCACCACGGTGCCTGCCGCGATCAGCGCGGCCAGGAAGCGCTGCCGGGCCAGCACGATCACCAGGAAGATCACCGCGGGCAGCGCGATGATCACCGGACTCAGCCACCAGAGGTCGAAGCCCCGTTCGGAGAGCGAGGTCACCCGCTCCGCCGCGGCGTCGAGCATCGCGTACTCCACCCACTGCCCGGAGTTGGAGCGGACGAAGTATTCATAGACCGCGATGAAGACCGCGCAGCAGAGCAGGATTCCGATGATCCACAGGCCTGTGCGCCGGGCCGGGGGACGAAGTGCGCGGGCAGCTGACATGTGCATCAGTATCGCAGGTTCACCCCTGCCTAGACTGAACGTCATGGACGATCACCCCGCGGGCCGCGCAGGCCGCAACCTCAGCTGGCAGCTCCCCGAGGTGGAGGAGATCCTGGTTCAGGCGCACGTGGTCTCGCTGCCGCTGCGGACCCGCTTCCGCGGACAGACCCGGCGGGAGGCGATGCTGTTCCGCGGGCCTCTCGGCTGGGGAGAGTTCTCGCCGTTCCCGGAGTACCAGGCGGGCGAGTCCGCACAGTGGCTGCGCGCCGGGATCGAGGCCGGCTGGCAGGGTTGGGGCGAGCCGCTGCGCCGGCACATCCCGATCAACGCCACCATGCCGGCGGTGCCCCCCGAGCAGGTGGAATCCGTGCTGACCCGTTTCGGCGCCGTGGACTCCATCCCCGCGGTCAAGATCAAGGTGGCCGAGCCCGGGCAGACCCTTGAGGACGACGTCGCCCGGTTCCGCGAAGTCCGCAGGCTGGTTCCTCATGCCGGGCTGCGCGCCGACGCCAACGGCGGCTGGAGCCTCGCCGAAGCGGTGCCTGCGCTGGAGCGCCTGGCCGAGGTCGCCGGCGGGAACTTCGAGTACGCCGAACAGCCGGTCGCCGGGGTCGAGCCGCTGGCGCAGCTCCGGGAGGCGCTCGCCGACGCCGGCGTCAGCTCCTCGGGGTCGCCGCTGCGGATCGCCGCAGATGAGGCGGTGCGTAAGGCCGAGGATCCGCTCCGGGTGGCCAGGCTCGGCGCAGCAGACCTGATCGTGGTCAAGGTCCCCCCGCTCGGCGGGGTGGAGCGTGCGCTGCAGATCGTGGAGCAGGCAGGCCTCGATGCGGTGGTCTCCTCGGCGCTGGACACCTCGGTGGGCCTGGCCGCCGGGCTCGCGCTGGCCGCACGGCTGCCGCACCTGCCCTACGCCTGCGGACTCGGCACCGCCGCATTATTCGAACACGACGTGCTGGAGGATCCGTTGATCCCGTCCGCCGGGCTGTTGGCGGTCCCCGGTGCGGTGGAGCCCTCGCCGGAGATGCTGCGGCGGCACCGGGTCAGTCCCGAGCGTGAGCAGTGGTGGATCGCCCGACTGCGCGCCGCCCACCAGGTGCTCGCCGCAGAGCTTCTAGGATTGAGGGCATGACCACACCCAGGCGCCCGTTCCGCGAGTTCGACGACGCCTATGACGTGGAGTCCCTGCGGCTGGCCCGGCGAGTGATCCGCGGGCTGACCATGACCATGCGGCATATCGTGCTGGCCCCGGGCTCGCGCTCGGCACCGATGGCCTATGCCCTGCGTGAGGCCGAGGAGCTCGGCGCGATCACCGTGCACGTGCGCATCGATGAGCGCTCCGCGGCGTTCACCGCGCTCGGGATCGCGATGGCCACGAAGTCCCCGGCCGGGGTCGTGACCACCTCCGGCACCGCGGCGGGGAACCTGCTTCCGGCGATGATGGAGGCGGACCTCTCCGGGATCCCGTTGGTGGCGATCACCGCGGACCGGCCCGAGGAGATGCACGGCACCGGGGCGAACCAGACCACCTGGCAGCAGGGAATGTTCGCCGGTCGGGTGCGCGATGAGATCCATCTGGAACAGGGCGAGGCACGGCTGGAGCCGGAGTCGCGCGATGACATGCTTGCCGCCGAGACTCAGGTGGGGCTGCTGCTGCGCGTCGCGACCGGGCCCGCCCCCGGTCCGGTGCACCTGAACATCGGCTTCCGCGACCCCCTGGTCCCCGCCGCCCCGGGGGAGGGGCAGCGAGCCGGCGCCCAGCGCTGGGCCCGCACCCCCTTCGTCCCGCGCCGCCGAGTCACCGACTCCGCCGAGCAGCTGCGCGCCGAGATCATCGGCAGCGAGATCCTGGGCGGCCCCGCCGCGCAGGGCCCCTCTGTCGCGCAGGGGTCCTCCGCCGGGACGCCCGCTGAGTCCCCAGCCGGTTCTCCCACCGGTTCTCCCGCCGATTCCGAGGCGAGCTCCGAATCGGGCGCTGCGACCGAGTCCTCGGCGAAGATGGCGGGGGAGTCCTCGGCGGAATCCCCTGCGGAGTCTGCGGCGGAGTCTCCGGCAGAGGCGGCGGCACGGTTCGAGGCCGAGCTGGGCACCGCACGCACCGTCTTCGTCATGGGCGCCGATGCCCCCGCCGAGGCCCGCGAGCTGGCTCGACGGCTCGGGCACCCGCTGCTCGCCGAGCCCAGCAGCGATGCGCGCTGGAGCGATCTGGGCACCATCCAGGGATACCGGCTGATCCTGCAGGCACCGGAGGGTTCCCCCGCCAGCGTCCTGGCGGGCAGCGTCGAGCGCGTCGTCGTCGCCGGCCGGCCCACGCTGACCCGGCCGGTCCAGCAGCTGATCCACCGGCAGGACGTGGAGGCTGTGCAGTACGCCCCCGGGGGAGAGGCCTGGTTCGACCACCGACTCGACCGCCGGCAGATCCACGATGTCCTCGCCCTGGCGCAGTTCGCCGCGATGGCGCCTCCGGGCTGGCAGGACTCCTGGACCGAGCGCGGGCTCGCGGCTCAGCGACTCATCGATGCCGCGCTCACCGAGCAGGAGGCCCTGGCCCAGGGCGAGCTCTCCTCGGTGCGGGTCGCGCAGTACGTGGCGGAGACGGTCAAGACCCCGCTGCTGCTGGGCTCCTCCTCGGTGATCCGCGACGTGGACCTCGCCGCAGTGCTCAACCGCACCGTCCTGGGCACCCGCGACGACGCGCGTCGGGTCTACGCGATGCGCGGCCTGGCCGGCATCGACGGCAACCTCTCGGCCGCCTCGGGGGTCGCGCTGGCTCGCAGCACCCGGGTCACCGCGCTGGTGGGGGACCTGACCTTCCTGCATGACATCAACGCGCTGCTGATCCCGTCCACCGAGCGCGAGCCCGACCTGGACATTGTGGTGGTCAACGACTCCGGCGGGGCGATCTTCGACCAGCTCGAGCACGGCGCGGTCGGTCGCCGGGAGGGCCAGGCCGAGGCGGTGGAGCGGTTCTTCGGCACACCACAGACCGTGGACATCGAGGCGCTCGCCGATGCCTATGGCCACGACTACCACTTCGCCGAGGACCTCGACTCGCTCGGGGAGGGGCTCTCCGGACTCGAGGACCGGGTCGGCATCCGGATCATCGAGGTGCGCACCGATCGGAGCGTGCTGCGTGACTTCCACGCCAGACTCCGCGCCGCCGCCGCTGAGCTCTAGCCCTCAGCCTCGACGCCGGCTCAGGGCTGGCGAACGCCGAGGGCGCCGAGCATCGGGCGCATCTTTGCCCAGGTCTCGGCGAGCTCCTCCTCGGGAACGGACCCGGCCACGATCCCGCAGCCCGCGAAGAGCCGGATCGCGGTGCCCTGCTCCTCCAAGATCCCGCCGCGCAATGCGATGCCGAAGTCGGCGTCGCCGTTCGCGTCGATCCAGCCCACCGGCCCCGAGAACGCCCCGCGGTCCAGCTCCTCCAGGGTGGAGATCAGCTCGGCGGCAGTGGCCGTGGGGGTGCCGCAGATCGCGGCGGTGGGGTGGGCTCGCTCAGCCACCAGCAGCGCCGGGGTCTGCGCGGTGAGCTGGCCGGTCACATCGGTGGAGAGGTGGAAGACGTTGGGCAGCTGCAGCACCGACGGGGGGTCCTGAGCCTGCAGATGCTGCGCCACCGGGGCGAGCTGATCCAACAGCGACTGCGCCGCCAGCCGGTGCTCGTCGCGCTGCTTGGGGTCCTCCAGCAGCATCTCCCGCGCCTGCTCCAATCCGGCTCGACCGTCCACGGTGCCGGCCAGCACCCGTGCGGAGAGCTGGCGGCCGCGGATCTTCACCAGCATCTCCGGGGTCGCCCCCAGCACGTCCCCGGCGAGGTAGGTCCAACAGTCGGCATAGTCCGCGGCCAGCGCGGCCAGCACCGGACCAGGGGCCAGCGGGGCGTCGGCGGCGACGACGACGTCGCGGGCCAGCACCAGCTTCTCCAGCCGGCGGTGCCCGATCGCGTGGACCCCGGCACGGACCGCGCGCAGATAGTGCTGCTCCGAATGGGTGCCCTGGATCAGCGAGGTGGCCGCGCTGCCGCTGGACCGACCCGCTGCCGCCCCGCGCTGCGAGGGGACCAGGCTCAGTCGGCGGCCCTGAAGCTGCAGCGAATGTTTCGCTAAGAGACCCTGGACCCGACGCAGCGTCGCGTCGTCGTCGTCAGCCTCGAAGGTCTCATCCAGCGCCGAGGCCCGGAACACCGCGGTGATCCACGCGGTGCCCTCGAAGGCACCCAGGGTCAGCTCGGGCAGGATCAGGTGCGAGTCCGCGGCCGAGGCCGAGGAGTAGGTGATCGAGGTCAGCGCCACCGGGCCGGCGCCGGGGATCCTGCGCAGCTCCTGGGGAAGCCGGGAGGCCCGGGCCAGCGGCGCCAGATGCTGCTCATGCCACTCGGCCAGCTCGGCGAAGCGCTCAGCGCCCCGGGTGCGGACGTGCGCGGCGGTGCCCAGACCGATCAGTCCCTCGCCGCGCAGCAGCCAGACGCCGCTGGGATCCAGGTCCGGCAGCAGGTCAGCCAGCGTGGTTGACTCCGGAAGATCCACCACCAGCGTGGTGGCGTCGAGGGAACCGGGGAGCGCTGTCATGGCTGGACAAGTCTAGGACATGGCGGCGGGGGTGATCCGCGCATGTGGGAGAATGCCAAGGTGAATCGCCCCAGCACCGGAAGCCGCGCCAGCCTCGCGAAGAAGCCCGAGGACGTCGCCTCGATGTTCGACGAGGTCGCCGACCGTTATGACCTCACCAACGACGTGCTCTCGCTGGGCCAGACCAGGCGCTGGCGCAAGCAGCTCGTCACCGCGCTCGACGTCGCCCCAGGTGAGCGGGTCCTGGACCTCGCCGCGGGCACCGGAAGCTCCACCGAGCCCTTCCACGACGCCGGTGCTGAGGCAGTGGCCTGCGACTTCTCCTCAGGCATGCTTCAGGTGGGCAAGCGGCGCCGCCCGGACATGACGTTCATCGCCGGGGACGCGATGAACCTGCCCTTCGCCGACGACACCTTCGAGGCCGTCACGATCTCCTTCGGACTGCGTAACATCGTGGACCCGCTGGCCGGGCTGCGCGAGATGCTCCGGGTCACCGCGCCCGGTGGACGGCTCGCCGTGATGGAGTTCTCCGACCCGGTGAACAAGGTCTTCAACACCGTCTACAACGAGTACCTGATGCGCGCGCTGCCGCCGGCCGCCCGGGCGGTGTCTTCTAACCCCGAGGCCTACGTGTATCTGGCCGAGTCCATCCGCGCCTGGCCCGACCAGGACCACCTGGCCGCGGAGATCTCCGCGGCCGGATACGACTCGGTGCGGTACCGGAACCTCAGCGGTGGAATCGTCGCGATTCATCACGCCACCAAGCCCAGCGCCCTCCCCGCCTCCTGACCCTGGATAGGCTAGACACCGATGACTGAATCCGCAGCTGATCCCCTGACCACGAAGCTTCCGGCCGGGTTCGACGTGCTGGCCGACGACGTGGCGCTCGCCACCGAGGTCGCCGAGGCCCTGACCCAGGTGGAGGAGGAGCTCCTCGGCTCCCTGGCCAGCGCCGACGAGCTGGTCAACGCCTCCGCACGCTACCTCGCCCAGGCCGGCGGCAAGCGGGTCCGCCCGCTGCTCACGGTGCTGACCTCGATGCTCGGCAACGGAATCGATGACCGGGTGCGCCGGGCTGCCGCGGTCATGGAGATGACCCACCTGGCCACGCTGTATCACGACGATGTGATGGACTCCGCGCCGGTGCGCCGCGGGGCGCCCGCCGCCCACCAGGTGTGGGGCAACTCCGTCGCGATCCTCACCGGAGACCTGATCCTCGCTCGGGCCTCACGGCTGATGTCGGAGCTCGGCGTGGAGGCCTCGGAGATCCAGGCCCAGACCTTCGAGCGCCTGGTCATGGGGCAGCTGCACGAGACCGTGGGCCCGCGGGAGGATGAGGACGCCTACGCCCACTACCTGCGCGTGATCGGGGACAAGACCGGCTCGCTCGTCGCGGCGGCCTCCCGGCTCGGCGCGCACTTCGGGGGCTGCTCGGCGCAGACCATCGGGATGCTCCAGGAGTACGGCGAAGCGGTCGGGGTGGCCTTCCAGCTCGCCGATGACGTCATCGACCTCACCGCAGACGCCGAGTCCTCCGGGAAGACCCCGGGGACCGATCTGCGCGAGGGCGTGCCCACGCTGCCGCTGCTGCTTCTGCGCCAGCAGGCCCAGGACGCCTCCGCACCGCAGGACCAGCAGGCCGCGGCCGCGCTGCTGAGCATGATCGACGCCGACCTCAGTTCCGACGAGGCGCTGGCGCAGGCGGTGGCCGCCGTCGTCGCCCATCCGGTGACCGAGCAGTCCTGGCAGGTGGCGCACAGCTGGGCCGAGCGGGCCAAGCAGGCGATCGCCGAGCTCCCGGAGTCCACCGTGAAGTCGGCGCTGATCGCCTTCGCCGATGCGGTGGTCGAGCGCGAGGGCTGAGTTCAGCCGCTCGATCTCCCCGCGAGCCTCAGCTGCCGCCGGCCAGCACCTGTTGCAGTGCCGCGCGCAGCTCCAG
Source organism: Nesterenkonia aurantiaca (assembly GCF_004364585.1). Taxonomy (GTDB): domain Bacteria; phylum Actinomycetota; class Actinomycetes; order Actinomycetales; family Micrococcaceae; genus Nesterenkonia; species Nesterenkonia aurantiaca. The sequence continues at coordinate 112,116 of NZ_SOAN01000006.1, forward strand.
CGCCTTCTCTGCGCGCACCGCGACCTCGACCGGGTGCCGGACCTGCCGGTAGAGCATGTCATCGGCGTAGCGCGGGAACACATGCAGGTGGTAGTGCCACACGTGCTGGTTCCCGGCCGGCTCGTTGTGCTGCCGCACCGAGGTGCCCTCCGGGTCCCAGGCCAGCTTCATCGCCTTGGAGACCTCGCGGGACATGATCGCGATCTTTCCCAGCAGCGCGTCGTCGAGGTCGTAGAGCGCCTCGCGGTGCTGCACCGGGGAGATCATCGCGTGACCCTCGTGCGGACCGAACCCGTCACAGGCCATGAAGACCATCAGGTCATCATCCTGATAGACCAGGTCGCTGAGCTCGCACCGGTTCGCGGGGTCCTCCACCTCGCCGCGGGCCAGCCCGCAGAAAGGGCAGCTATACCCCGGCGGGGCGTGAGAGCTCCACAGATCCGCCAGATCCGAGACGCTCACGGCGACTCCTCCTCGAAGGAGAACTCCAGCAGGTCGAAGATGAACTCGCTGACCGTCGCGCCCTCGTCGTTCCACATGCCGGAGTTGCTGCTGCGCCGCACGATCAGCGGGTCCGGGACATCCAGGGTGTCCACGTCGACGCCCCAGGCCCAGCGCTCCTCCTCATCTTCGAGGAAGAGCAGGTGTCCGTCCTCGACGACGAGCTCATCGGGGTCGAAGAAGAAGTGGTAGGCCTCCATGATCTCCTCGCAGCGGCCCAGCGCCAGGTAGAACTCCTCGAGCACCTGGGGCAGCCGTGGTCGCGCCTTGAGGTCGTCCGGCAGCTCGGAATCGGCGATCATCTGGCGCAGCTCTTCGACGGTGAGCCCCTCGGCGGGGGTCCACTTGGCGTCGAGATAGGCGGGCACCAGGGAGCGGAACTTGTCGAGGAACATATCAGGCATAGCCTCAGTCTAGAAGACCGGGAACAGAGTCATTCGCCGCCGACGTTCACCCCAATACGGCATACTGTGCTGAGTTAATCAATCAGAAGGAACCCACCCGTGTCCCAGAATTCCTCGCAGCGGCCAGCAGACCGGGCGATCCGAATCGCCGTCATCGGCGCCGGCCCCGCAGGCGTCTATGCCTCCGACATCCTGGCCAAGGCGCAGAAGAAGAGCGACTTTGAGTTCAGCATCGACCTCTACGACCGGTATCCCGCGCCGTTCGGGCTGATCCGTTACGGCGTCGCCCCTGATCATCCGCGGATCAAGGGCATCGTGAAGGCGCTGCACAAGGTGTTGGACCGCGGCGACATCCGGCTGATCGGCAACGTCGAGATCGGCAAGGACCTCACTCTGGAGGACCTGCGTCGGCACTACGACGCCGTGATCTTCGCCACCGGCGCGATCAAGGACGCCGAGCTGGACATCCCCGGCATCGAGCTGCAGGGCAGCTTCGGCGCCGCCGACTTCGTCTCCTGGTACGACGGCCACCCTGACTATCCCCGCGAGTGGCCGCTTACCGCGGAACGCGTGGCAGTGATCGGCAACGGCAACGTCGCTCTGGACGTGGCCCGGGTGCTCTCCAAGCACGCCGAGGACATGCTCACCACCGAGATCCCGGAGAACGTCTACAACGGGCTCAAGACCTCACCGGTCACCGATGTCCACGTCTTCGGACGGCGCGGCCCGGCCCAGGTGAAGTTCACCCCGCTAGAGCTGCGCGAACTCTCGCACAGCCGCGACGTCGACATCGTGCTCTACGAGGAGGACTTCGACTTCGACGCCGGCTCCGATGAGGCGATCAAGACCAACAACCAGGTCAAGACGATGGTCAACACCCTGGGCAACTGGCTGGTGGAGCAGGAGGAGCGCGAGGCCGAGGCCTCCCGCAAGCTTCACCTGCACTTCCTGCTGCAGCCGGTGAAGATCCTGGAAGGCACCGATGCCTCCGGTCAGGGCACCGGCGCCGTCGCGGGCATCCGCTTCGAGCGCATGGAGCTCGATGGCACCGGCAAGGTGCGCGGCACCGGCGAGTTCCAGGACTTCGACGTCCAGGCCGTCTACCGCGCGGTGGGCTACCTCGGCTCCGCGATCCCCGGGCTGCCCTTCGACGAGCGGCGCGGCGTGCTGGTCAACGAGGCCGGACGGGTCACCGAGCAGGACGGCGCCCACGTGAACGGCATCTACGCCACCGGATGGATCAAGCGCGGACCGGTCGGGCTGATCGGGCACACCAAGGGTGACGCCCTGGAGACCATCGGCTGCCTGCTCGAGGACCTGCACCACCTGCCGGTGGCCCCGGAGCCCGCCGAGGACGCGGTGATCGAGCTGCTGGAATCCCGCGAGGTGGAGTACACCACCTGGGACGGCTGGCAGAAGCTCGACGCCCACGAGGTCTCGTTGGGTGAGGCCTACGGTCCGCTGCCCGACGGCGGCGCCAGGGAACGGGTCAAGGTCGTTGAGCGCGAGGACATGATCCGGATCTCCCGGGAGGGCTGAGTCCCGCAGGGAACCCTCCTGACACAGCAATGCCCCCGAGCCGTCTGGCGCGGGGGCATTGCTGTGTCCGAGCGCCTCAGCTGGGGCTGTGCCCGGCCATCGCCTCGAGCCGGGCGATTCGCTCCGGCATCGGCGGATGGGTGCTGAAGAGCTTCTTCGCCCGAGCCCCGAAGGGATTGGCGATCATCATATGGGCGTGCGCGTCGTGCTTGGGGTCCTCCTTGAGCGGGTAGCGCGAGATGCCGCGCTCCAGCTTGTCCAGCGCCGAGGCCAGCGCCAGCGGGTCTCCGGTGAGTGCGGCGCCGTCGGCGTCGGCGTCGTACTCCCGGGTCCGGCTGACCGCCATCTGGATCAGGCTGGCCGCGATGGGCATCAGGAAGACCGCGACGATCGCGCCGACCAGCGCCAGCGGGTTGCCGCCCTGGTTGTTGCCCCGGCCGCCGCCGAAGAGCAGGAAGAACTGGCTGATCGTGGTGAGGAACCCGGCCACCGCCGCGGCCACCGAGGAGATCAGGATGTCGCGGTTGTACACGTGCATCAGCTCGTGGCCGGTGACCCCGCGCAGCTCACGCTCGTTGAGCAGGTTCAGGATGCCCTCGGTGAAGCAGACCACGCCGTTCTCCGGGTTGCGCCCGGTGGCGAAGGCATTCGGCGTGGGCGCCGGGGCGATGAAGATCCGCGGCGCGGGCTGCTGGGCGCGCTGCGCGAGCTCCTCGACCATCTGGTAAAGCTGGGGCGCCTGCTCCCGGGTCACCGGGTAGGCCTTCATCGCCTTCAGCGCGATCTTGTCCGAGTTCCAGTAGGAGTAGGCCACGGAGACCAGGCCGATCAGCCCGAAGACGAAGATCAGTCCGGGGGTCTGGGTGGCGTAGGCGATCACGGCGCCGACGAGCAGGAGCATCGCGAAGAGGAACGCGAGCAGACCTGCGGTGCGCAGCCGTCCGTGGTGCTGGTGCATTGACTCTCCTCAGAGGGGTTCAGGGGTGAAGCCGGCCCGCTTGTGACCAAGGACATTCTACTCTGGCCGGGTTTCGACGGATCGTTCACCTGCAGTTCACCTTCCCGTGTGACGCTCGTCAGGCACGCGGTGCACAGTGTTCTACGGCCCTTCATCCGGCAGTGGTAATCACCCCTGTGATGCACCTCGCGCCAGCTGCGCGGACCGGATCCAGGCAGTGCCAGCGCCACCACTTCAGCAGGCTCACCAACGCTCGTGTTCCAAGAGGAGATTGCATGTCCGCACCGTCGATCCAGGCCCCGCAGCGGGTCGCCGGCACCGTAGACGAAGCACCCGCCAAGCGACCCGTCAGCCCCTTCGAACGGTTCGGACTCTCCGGTCGCACCCTGGACGCCGTGAACTGGCTCTCCGTGGCTCTGGCCATCTACGTGCTGATCACGGCGGTCAACGTCATCGGCACCGGTTTCGGCATCGCCACCGGGGACCAGGCCGAGAGCCTCTTCGCCTTCGCGACCAACCCGATCATCGGGCTGATGATCGGCATCGCGGCCACCGCGCTGACCCAGTCCTCCTCCACCACCACCTCGGTGACCGTGGGCCTGGTCGCCGGCGGGCTGCCGCTGGGGGTCGCGATCCCGATCATGCTCGGCGCCAACATCGGCACCACCCTGACCAATACGCTGGTCAGCCTGGGCATGGTGCGCGAGCAGGAGTCCTTCCGCCGCGGGTTCGCCGCCGCGACCGTGCATGACTTCTTCAACCTCATCGCCGTGGTGATCTTCCTGCCGCTGGAGATGATGTTCAGCCTGCTCGAGCGGCTCTCCACGTTCTTCGCCGGACTTGCCGTAGGGACCGACGGCGGCCCGGTCGCCTATGTGCTGGCGGGAGTGGGTTCCACCATCAAGGCCGGCACCAAGCCGCTGGCGAACCTGATCGAGGACACGCTGAGCTTCATCCCGGGCAGCTGGCACGGGGTGGCGATGATCGTCGTCGCCATCGTGCTGATCCTGCTGGTGATCAACTTCATCGGCAAGCTGCTCAAGGTGCTGCTGGTCGGCAAGGCCAAGCAGGTGCTGCATGCGGCCATCGGGCGCGGTCCGATCGCCGGCATCGGCTCCGGCGCGGCGGTCACCGTGATGGTGCAGTCCTCCTCGACCTCCACCGCACTGATCGTGCCGCTGGCCGGTTCAGGTGCCTTCACGCTCAAGCAGCTCTACCCCTTCACCCTGGGCGCCAACATCGGCACCACGGTCACCGCCCTGATCGCGGCCTTCGCCTTCGACGGTCCCGCCGGTGAGATCGCGCTGACCGCGGCGCTGGCCCACCTGTTCTTCAACGTGTTGGCCACCCTGCTCATCTTCTGCACCCCCTGGCTGCGGGACCTCCCGCCGCGCGGAGCCACCTGGCTCGCCGACCTGGCCGCCGAGAAGAAGGCCTTCGCCTTCGCCTGGGTCCTGGGCGTGTTCGTCGTGATCCCGCTGGCGCTGATCGGCCTGAGCATCATCTTCTGACCCGCGCTCCACGAACAAAGACCCCGCCAGTCGAGTTCTCTGGTCGATACGTATCGACCGGAGAACTCAACTGGCGGGGTCTTTGGTGTCTGGGGGAGGGTCAGCGCATGTTGACGAACTGCAGGTCGGCGTCCTCGAAGTTCTTCAACATCGCGATGACCTCCTGCAGGTCGTCGCGGGACTTCGAGGTCACGCGCAGCTCGTCACCCTGAATCGTGGCCTTCACGGTCTTCGGGCCCTCGTCGCGGATCAGCTTGGTGATCTTCTTCGCCGTGGGCTGGTCGATGCCCTCCTTGATCTCGCCCTCGATCCGGAACTCCTTGCCCGAGGCGTAGGGCTCTCCGGAGTCGAAGGACTTCAGTGAGATGCCACGCTTGACCAGCTTGGAGCCGAAGACATCTTCCACTGCTTTGGCGCGCTCCTCGGAGTTGGCCTTGATCAGGAGCTTCTCCCCGGAGTAGTCGATCTCCGCGCCGGTGCCCTTGAAGTCATAGCGCTGGGCGATCTCCTTCTGCGCCTGGTTCAACGCATTGGCGACCTCCTGCTTGTCCACCTTCGAGACGACGTCGAACGTCGAGTCCTTAGCCATGAGTACCTCCTGATCGGCATGGATATGTGCCGCCGAGTCTAATCGTCATGGCCTGTCGAGTGGCGCGCTGAGCCCGCCCGCGGGAGCGTTCTGGCCCTGCGGCGTCTCCGGTGAGGTCCCATGCCGCCCAATCTGAATCCATGGGAGACGACTCCAGGGTCGACCCGGATGGGCCGACCCTGGAGTCGTGGATCACGCGAAGTTCCTCAGACGAAGGTGGAGTTCAGCCCATCCTCGGTGGCGCGGAGGATCAGCTGAGCCAGACCGTCGAGAAGCTCCTTGTCCTCGGGCAGCTGGGCGCAGGAGATCCGCAGCAGACCGGTGGGCTGTTCGGTCATGTGCGAGCTGCTGCCGACGTCGGTGATGACGCCCTGGGCGCTGAGCGTGAGCGCCGCGGTGCGCTCGTCGGGCACCTGGACCCAGATCGCCCAGCTCGCCGGGCCCGCGTGGGCGGTGAGGCCGACCTCGGCGAGGGCCTCCAGCGCCATCCGACGCCGGTTCGCGTAGCGGGTCCTGGCACTGTTGAGCCGGCGCCCGGCGCTTGGATCGCGCAGCAGGAAGGCCAGCGTGTTCTGCAGGATGCGGCTGTTTGAGCTGACCCCACCGGAACGCTCGGCGATCGCCCTGTTGATGAGCTGTTTGGGTCCGGACATCACAGCGGTGCGAAGGTCCATGCCGTAGGCGCGTTCGAAGCCGATGACGCGCAGGGTGCGTTCAGGCAGCAGGACGTCCAGTGAGTGCGCGAAGGGATCCACCTCGGCGAGCGGGCCCAGTGGGTCCTCCTCGATGATGACGGTCTCGGGGGAGGACTCCAGCACCCGCGCGAGCTCCTGGGTGCGCTCGGCGCTCAGCAGGTGGCGCGGCGAGAAGGCTCCGCCGGGGCTGTGCACGAACGCCACGGCGCCGGCGTCGAGGGCTCGCTGCAGCGCCTCGGGGACCGGGCCGTGCTCATCGACCGGGACCCCGATGGTGCGCAGCCCGAGGCTCTTGGGCACCGAGAGGTAACCGGGGGAGGCTGGTTCCTCCACTGCGATCAGGTCCCCGCCGCTGGTCACGGACTTGGTCGCGAGCCAGAGCCCCTCGGTGGCGGAGGAGATGGCGGCGAAGCTGCGTGTCTGGGTGCTCTCGGCCTGCTGGCCGAGCTTCTTCTCCACGGCGCGCTGCAGCTCGGGCAGGATATGTTCCCGGCTCCAGCTGTGCAGCTGTGGCTGCTTGAGGCTGCGCACCATGGCCTCCTCGAGGGAGGGCAGCAGCCGCGGGTCTGGGCTGCAGTGCAGCAGGTCGACGCCAGACCAGCTGCGGAAGTTGGGCCCGCCGACGTCGCCGGGCTCCACGATGCGGGTGCCGCCGCGGCGGCGAGTCTCCACCAGGTTGGACTCGCGCAGCAGGCTCCAGGCCTGGGCGATGGTGCCGACGCTGACTCCTATCTCCGTGGCGAGGTCGCGGACGGTGGGCAGACGCATACCGCCGCTGAGCGTGCCCGCGCTGATCAGCTCGCGCACCTGCTCGGCGAGGCCGCTGGGGCTGCGTTCGCTCAGGTGTCGTGCCAGTGTCTCGGCCTCGATATCGGCCACAGTGCTCCTTGAGGGTGGGTGCTGGGTAGGGGCATGCATCAGTGCGGAGGAACTGAACGGGACCGTCCCACACGCAAGCGTGGTTGAGGCCAACCTTACTCCTTGTTCAACAAACGGATTCGAAAATTTCCGGTGTTGTCGCTAAGGTAATGGGGTGCCTCATACGGGGCGCCGAAAACTCCTCCGGGAGCATTCGTGTGGTTGCACGGCAGATTACCCGAGCGGCCAAAGGGGGCTGACTGTAAATCAGCTGGCATCGCCTACGGGGGTTCGAATCCCTCATCTGCCACCACGTCGTTCTAGGGCGGTTCGGATCTCAAAGATCCGGACCGCCCTTTTTCGTGTGTCCGTGGCTGGTTCCGCTGGGCGCTTAAGTGGGCCCGGGCCATCGGGGGAGAGGCCGACAACGCGGCGCTCCTCGCGTAGGGTGGCGAGGCATGGCTACCACTGATCTGACCACAACAGACTTCCAGCAGACCCTCGAGGACAGCGACATCCTGCTCGTTGACTTCTGGGCCGACTGGTGCGGCCCCTGCAAGCAGTTCGCTCCGGTGTACTCCCAGGTCTCCGAGCAGCACCCCGATGTCACCTTCGGCAAGGTCGACACAGAGGCCGAGCGTGAGCTCGCCGCCGCTGCGAACATCACCTCGATCCCGACCCTGATGGCCTTCCGCGAGAAGGTCCTGGTCTTCTCCCAGCCCGGCGCGCTGAACGCCGAGCAGCTCACCGAGGTCATCACCGCGGTGAAGGACCTCGACATGGCCGAGGTGCATAAGCAGATCGCCGAGGACGCGGCCGAGCAGGACACCAAGCCCCAGGGCTGAGTCCGCCCGGGCCTGATCCCTGGGCCTGCTCATAAGCCCCGGCCCGCCCGGTCCCAGCCGCTCAGCGGCCCCGGTGATCGGCCGGGGTCAGCTTCGGCCCGTACTTCTGATCTCGGAAGCCCGAGAGCTTCAGCAGTCGGATGATGCGCTGTCGGTGCGGGGCATAGGGGCTCAGCAGACGCAGCATGCCCGCGTCGTCGGTGCGCGCACCGGTCATCGCGGCTCCGACGAAGTTGCTCAGGTGATAATCCCCGACGGAGGGCAGATCTGCCGCTCCGTGCGAGCGTTGCAGCGCCTCGGCCACCGTCCACTCTCCGGTCCCTGGAATCGAGCGCAGTCGCAGACCCAGTTCGGCCACCGACTCCGTGTCCACGCCGGTGTCCGCGCTGAGCCTATGGATCGTGAGGGCGCGTTCAGCCAGCCGCTGGATGGTCTTGGACAAGGCCGGCTGGACCCAGAGCTGATGCCATTCCCAGGAGGGAATCCGGCGCAGCTGGGCCCCGGTCAGCGGCAGCCGCATCCACTCAGGAGTCGGTACCAGGGCCGAAGCCGGGGGCGCCTGCCCATGGCGGCGCAGCAGCTGGCGCCAGCCCGTGCGCGCCTGATCGTGGGTGACCTTCTGCTCGAAGGTGGCCGTCACCAGCTGGTCGAAGAGTCCTCCGGTGGCCGGCAGGCGCACTCCCGGATGCCGCCGTCGTACCCTGACCAGAGCGTTGGAGAGCTGATCGCCGAGGGCATCGAGCAGAAGCTCGGTCTCCAGCCAGCTGTCCTGGACCCCCAGGATCTGCGCTGCTCGCCGCGCGGCGAGATCGGCCACCACCTCGGCGGTGATGCCCGGACCAGCCGTGGCCACGCGCACCCGCACGGTGGCGGCGCGGATCTGGTCGAAGCGCAGAGTCGCAGCGCCGAGCTCCGTCCCGGTCGGATCATGGATCCGTTGGCACATCCATGCCCCGGCTCCGGGAGTTCCGCGAGGGCCCCCGGTCATCGACCTTGCGCCGGGGTCCACCCGGATGCTCGGGTCAGCGGCCCCGCGCTGCAGCACCGACAGCGTTCGGGGCAGGTCCACCGGGCCGCCGAAGTCCAGCAGCACCTCCTGCTGGTGCGCCCCCGTGCTCGCCCCGATGCTCGGTCCCGTGGTCATGCATCCACTGTGGCACAGGCCCAGGGACGGTGCAGCCGGGCGCAGATCAGCCGGGCGAAGTTTCGTCAGAAGACGGAATCTGACTGATCTGCTCGGGCATCGGTAGAGTTGGCGGCATGAAATATGCCCAGTCCGTCGTCGAGCTGATCGGCCGCACCCCCCTGGTGAAGCTGAATCGGATCACCGAGGGCGTCTCTGCCACTGTCCTTGTGAAGCTCGAATACCTCAACCCCGGTGGATCCATCAAGGATCGCATCGCGCTGAAGATGATCGAGGAGGCCGAGTCCGCCGGTCTGCTCAAGCCCGGGGGAGTGGTGGTCGAGCCGACCTCAGGCAACACCGGCGTCGGTCTGGCCCTGGTGGCGCAGCAGAAGGGCTACCGGGCGGTCTTCGTGACCGTTCCCAAGGTGGCCCAGGAGAAGCGCGATGTGCTGCGCGCCTATGGCGCGGACGTCGTCGTGGGACCCGCCGGGGTGCCGGCCGAGTCCCCGCTGTCCTACTACGGGATCTCCGACCAGCTGGCAGCCGAGATCGAGGGCGGCTATAAGCCGGACCAGTTCTCCAACCCGGCCGCGCCGAACTCGCACTACGAGACCACCGGCCCCGAGATCTGGGAGGACACCGAGGGCAAGGTCACCCACCTGGTGGTCGGTGCCGGCACAGGTGGCACCGTCACCGGCTCCGGACGCTACCTCAAGGAGGTCTCCGCCGATCGCGAGGGCGGGCCGGTGCGCGTGGTGGTCGCTGACCCCGACGGCTCCATCTACTCCGGCGGTGAAGGTCGCCCGTACTTCGTGGAAGGCGTCGGGGAGGACATCTGGGTCAAGAACTACGACGCGTCCATCCCTGACGAGCACCATGCGATCTCCGACGCCGAGTCCTTCGCCATGGCGCGACGCCTCGCCACCGAGGAGGGTCTGCTGGTCGGCGGCTCCTCCGGCACCGCCGTGGTCGCGGCGCTGCGGATCGCGAAGGACCTGGGCCCCGAGGACGTGGTGGTCGCGGTGCTGCCCGACTCGGGTCGCGGCTACCTGGGCAAGATCTTCAACGACCAGTGGATGATCGACCACGGCTTCGGTGCAGTGGTCTCGAACTCCACCGGTGTCGAGATCAGTGTGAAGAGCTCCGAGGAGCTCAGCGAGGCGGTGGACACTGGACTGATCGGGGCCGACCCGACCGCTGATCATGCCGGCGGGTCCACGACCCAGGGCGCCGCCGCCGCGCCCGTCACCGCCTCCGACGTGCTGCTGGCCAAGAGCTCGCTGTTCTCCTCGGCGATGCCCGAGGTGGTCTCGATCTCGCGGCACACCACGCTGCGCGAGGCGGTCTCGGTGATGAACCGCTACGGCATCGACATCGTCCCGGTGATCGACCAGCCCGGCCGGGTGGCCCGGATCGGGGAGGTCTACGGAGTCGTCGATGTCGCACACCTCTCCGAGGACCTGATCGTCGGGCACGCCACCCCCGACGAGCTGGTCGCCGACCACCTCTCCATCGATCTGCCGCTGGTGGGGATCACCGAGACCCTCCCGCAGATACTGAAGAAGCTCAGGAGCAACCCGACGCTGCTGGTCGCCGAGAACGGCGACATCGTCGGGGTGCTCACCCGCAATGACCTGCTTGCTCACCTCTCAGGTGCCCAGGAGAAGGAGACCCGATGACCGAGAACCGCCACGGATTCGCCACCGACGCCATCCACGCCGGACAAGAGATCGATGAGGTCTTCGGAGCAGTGGTGCCGCCGCTGCACTTCTCCACCACCTACGCCCCCGACGGAATCGGCAACCTGCGCCGCGGCTACGACTATGGCCGCGCCGGCAACCCCACCCGCACATCGCTGCAGACCCAGCTGGCCGCGCTGGAGGGCGGACGCCATGCGTTCAGCTTCGGCTCCGGGCTGGCCGCCGAGGATGCGATCATCCGCGCGGTGACCCGGCCCGGGCAGCGGATCGTGATGGGCAACGACGCCTACGGCGGCTCCTACCGGCTGATCAGCCGGATCCACGGCGACTGGGGCATTGCGAACACCCCGCTGGATCTCACCGACCTCGACCGGGTCGAGGCCGAGCTCTCCAAGCCGGACGCCACGCTGCTCTGGGTCGAGACGCCCTCGAACCCGCTGATGGCGATCACCGACATCGCGGCCCTGGCCAAGATCGCCCACGCCAACCAGGCGCTGCTGCTGGTGGACAACACCTTCGCCAGCCCCTACCTCCAGCAGCCGCTGGCGCTGGGGGCGGACATCGTGGTGCACTCCACCACCAAGTACATCGGCGGGCACTCCGACGTCGTCGGCGGCGCCGTGATCACCTCCGACGACGAGCTGGCCGCCTCCATCGGCTTCCAGCAGTTCGCCGTGGGCGCGGTCTCCGGCCCGCTGGATGCCTACCTGACCACCCGCGGGCTCAAGACGCTGGCGGTGCGGATGGACCGGCACTGCAGCAACGCCCAGGCGATCGCCGAGCACCTGCTGGACCACCCCGCCGTGGAACGGGTGCTCTACCCGGGCCTCCCGGACCACCCGGGCCATGAGCTGGCGAAGGCGCAGATGAGCGGCTTCGGCGGCATGGTCTCGATCCAGCTCGCCGGCGGCGAGGCTGCGGCCCGGAAGGTCGCCGAGGGCACCCGACTGTTCATCCTCGCGGAGTCCCTGGGCGGGATCGAGTCGCTGATGAACTACCCGCATGAGATGACCCACGCCTCGGTGCGCGGCACCGAGCTCGCCGTCCCGGAGAACCTGCTGCGCCTCTCGGTGGGAATCGAGGATGTGGCGGATCTGATCAACGATCTCGACACCGCCCTCGCCGGGCTCTAGACCGGTGACAGAAGCCTCGCCGACCTGCCTGGCCGGCGCCGCGGACCGGCTGGGACTCACCGGCACGGTGGATGCGGTCTGCGTGGTGCACCAGCTGATCGACGACCACGCCGGCTCGGTCGGGGTCAGCGGGATCGACAAGCGCCCGGTCTCCGGCCCGGTCCGGGTGCGGCCCCTGGGGCTCCATGGTGACGTGCAGGCCGACCGGAAGCATCACGGCGGGACCGAGAAGGCGGTCTACGCCTACGCCGCCGAGGACGCCCAGTGGTGGGCGGCCGAGCTGGGCCGGGAGCTCCCGGCAGGCAGCTTCGGGGAGAACCTGAGACTCTCCGGGATCGATCTCGACGGCGCCCACCCCGGAGAGCGCTGGCAGATCGGAGATCAGCTGGTGCTCGAGGCCACGGTTCCGCGGATTCCGTGTGCCACCTTCGGGCGCTGGCTGGATCAGCCCGGCTGGGTGAAGCGATTCCTCGCGGCGGGCCGGCCCGGCACCTACTTCAAGGTCATCACCCCCGGCAAGGTGCAGGCGGGGGACCGCGCCGCCGTGATCGCCGTCGCGGAGGCCCCCGGTACGAGCATTCGAGAGACCGCGTGGCGATACGGCCCGGAACGGGCTCGGCCGAACGACTGAAGGTCCAGCTCAGCGTCCCGGGAGTGAGCTTCGTCTCCAAAGGCGACAGTCAGGGCCCACCTGGGCTAGACTGAACAGGCATTCTCCGGATATTCCCGTTTTCTCTTGCTGACTCCGAGCGTGCCTCATCCACATGGGGCCGGAAGCTCGTTGAGGGTTGTGTGTATCCACGGGTCGACTCCGGAGCCGACAAGCCGGCCGAGTCCCTGTGACTGATCCAGTCCCGTCCTAGAACCTTAAGCAACCTGCCCTGCCCATGCAGATGCTGCGTGCAGTGCCCTTCGGCATGCCCAGCCTCTTCGAGCAGCGGTGGTTGATTGCGCAGGTCTTCTGGGACTGGATCTTCAGCGGGTCCTCTCGGTCGCATGACATGTGACGAGGAGTCAACATGACGATCCAGGACCACAACTCCGCAGAGCCGAACCCGGCCGAGGCCGAGACCGCCGCTGCAGCCCAGGCCGCAGCCACCACCGAGTCTGGCGCGACGCAGACTCCGGAGACTGCCACCCCCTCTGAGTCGGCCCCGGCCGAGGCCGAGGCTGCGCCGATCGTGACCGAGGCTCCGGTCACGGTCGCTCCCGCAGCTCCCGCAGAGCAGGCCCCTGCCGAGGAGGCTCCCGCAGCTCCCGCGGAGCAGGCCCCTGCCGAGGAGGCTCCCGCAGCTCCCGCGGAGCAGGCCCCTGCCGAGGAGGCTCCCGCAGCTCCCGCAGAGCAGGCCCCGAAGGCCGCTGAGCAGGCGCCCAAGGCCGAGGAGGAGCCGACCGGCCCGAAGTTCTCCGAACTGGGCCTGGACGCCCGAGTGCTGCAGTCGGTGACCAAGCTCGGCTACGAGACCCCTTCCCCGATCCAGGCACAGACCATCCCGCTGCTGAGCCAGGGTCGCGACGTCGTCGGCCTCGCCCAGACCGGCACCGGCAAGACCGCGGCCTTCGCGCTGCCGGCGCTGTCCCACATGGCTCGCGCCAACGACGCCGGAGAGCTGGGGAACTCCCCCTCGACCCTGGTGCTCGCCCCCACCCGTGAGCTGGCCATCCAGGTCGCCGAGGCGTTCGCCACCTACGCCCAGGGCGTTCCAGGCATCACCGTGCTGCCGATCTACGGCGGCTCCCCCTACGGCCCGCAGCTCGAGGGCCTGCGTCGCGGCGCCCACGTCGTCGTCGGCACCCCCGGCCGCGTCATCGACCACATGACCCGCGGATCGCTGAACCTCTCCACGATCAAGCACCTGGTGCTCGATGAGGCCGACGAGATGCTGCGCATGGGCTTCGCCGAGGAGGTGGACCAGATCCTGGCCCGCACCCCGAAGACCAAGCAGGTCGCCCTGTTCTCCGCCACGATGCCCAAGGCGATCCGCCGGATCTCCGCGGACTACCTCAACGATCCGGTCGAGGTCTCGGTCAAGTCCAAGACCTCCACCGGCACCAACACCCGCCAGCGCTTCGTGCTGATCAAGCACTCGGCGAAGAACGAGGCGCTGAACCGCATCCTCGAGACCGAGCCGCACGACGCCGCGATCGTCTTCGTGCGCACCCGCTCGGCCACCGAGGAGGTCTCCAACAAGCTGGCGGCCCGCGGATTCCGCACCGCGGCGATCAACGGTGACATCCCGCAGAACCTGCGCGAGAAGACCGTGGAGAACCTCAAGTCCGGACGCATCGACATCCTGGTCGCCACCGACGTCGCCGCCCGCGGACTCGACGTCGAGCGCATCACCCACGTCTTCAACTACGACATCCCGCTGGACACCGAGTCCTACGTGCACCGCATCGGACGCACCGGCCGTGCGGGCCGCTCCGGCGACGCCGTGCTGTTCGTGACGCCTCGCGAGAAGCGGATGCTGCGCTCCATCGAGAAGGCCACCCGCCAGCCGGTCGAGCAGATGTCCATGCCGACCATCGCGGACGTGAACTCCTCGCGGCTGGATCGCTTCTCGGAGCGGATCACCCAGACCCTGGCCTCGGAGGAGCTCGAGGAGTACCGCGGACTGGTGGCCTCCTACACCCATGAGCACAACACCCCCGCCGAGGATGTGGCCGCCGCCCTGGTCGCCATGGTCCACGACGGACGCCCGCTGCTGCTCGATGAGAAGCGCGACGACGAGCTCGTCCGCGAATCCAAGCGCGAGGTCGGCGAGGACCGCGGCGGAGATCGCCCCGAGCGTCCGCAGCGTGATCGTGGTCCGCGCACCGCGGGTCCGGGCAACGCGATGTACAAGATCGCGGTCGGCCGTCGCAACGGGGTGAACCCCGGGCACATCGTCGGGGCCATCGCCAATGAAGCCGGGCTCAGCGCCCGCGAGATCGGCGGCATCGACATCCGGCCCACGCACTCCCTGGTGGAGCTGCCCGAGAAGCTCTCCTCCGAGCAGTGGGCCGCCCTGGCCAAGACTCGCATCGGTGGCGAGCTGCTGAAGATGGAGCGCGACACCGGTGCTCCCTCCGGCGGCACCGAGTCCCGCGGCGGCTACGGCGAGTCCCGCGGCGGCTACGCCGGCAAGCGCGAGGGCGGCTCGAGCGATCGAGGCGGCCGCGCAGGCTCCGGCGACAGCCGATTCGGCAACAAGGATCGCAAGCCCCGCTGGAAGTGATTCGTCCCCCGAAAGGGGGTCCGGTCTCCGCCGCCAACGGTCTCGATCCGAGGCGGCGGAGACCTCCGGTCAGGGAGAGGCAGCTCACGCTGACCGGTTTTTGAACGGCGCTGGACTGATGGTAGAGTTCAGTGCTGTTGCCCCAATAGCTCAGTGGTAGAGCGCAGTCTTGGTAAGACTGAGGTCGCGGGATCGATTCCCGCTTGGGGCTCTGATTGAGAGCCCGCGCAGCGCAGCAAAATGCGCGGCGCGGGTGTTTCTCATTCACACCGATCTTCCTCCCGCGCAGCGGGGTGGAGAACCGGGGATGGCGGTGTAGCTCAGCTGGTTAGAGCGCACGACTCATAATCGTGAGGTCGGGGGATCGAGCCCCCCCACCGCTACCGAGAACGCCGCACAGGCGAGAGAAACACTTCGGGCCCCCACGCTTCACAGCGTGGGGGCCCGAAGTGTTTCTGGCAGCGGGTCCGGTCCGAGGCCTCCGCCCGCTTCTGGCGCGGGCGGAGGCCTCGGGCCTCAGTCCTCCTGGCCGCCGGCCCGCTCGCCCAACGCATCTTCGAGGAGCGTGACGAGCGCCTCGAGCTGCACGTCTGCGGAGTCAGGGATCTCCTGGTCGTCCCCGTCGAGCGCCCGGGCGGCCAGCCCCGCCTTGGCGTCGATGAGTTCGGCGATCCTCGTGTCGAGGGTCTGCGCGGCGATGATCCGCCATGCGGTCACCGGCTCCTCCTGCCCGATGCGGTGGATCCGGTCGATGGCCTGGGTCTGCTCGGCATCGGTCCAGGACAGTTCCGCGAGCACCATGTTCGAGGCGACCTGCAGGTTGAGGCCGACGCCGGCGGCCGTCAAGGAGCACACCGCCACGGCGACCTCCGGGTCATTGGTGAATGCGTCGATGTGCTTCTGCCGCGCCGATGCGCTCTGGTCGCCGCGGATCGAGGCGTACCGGATGCCCCGCTTGGCGAAGGTCGCCTCGGCGGTGTCCATCACATCGATGTGTTTGGCGAAGAAGACGACCTTGCCGGCGCTGCGGGCGAGCTGCGCGGCGTAGTCGGCCGCGAGGCCTGCCTTCGCCTGCCCGATGCGCCGCGTCATGGTGAACACGTTCTCGCTCGACTTCTTCGTGGACTTGCTGGCACGCTCCTGTGCGGCGACCTGGCGCACCAGGACGTGGTCGATGCCCTCGCCGGCGGGCCGCGCCGCCAGCGCCCGGTCATAGCGCGTGAGGAGGCGACGCGCGAGGCTCTGCTCGGCGGCCCGGATGGAGCGCCCGGCCTCATCGTCGATCTCGACCGGGACGTCGGCCACGCGGCGTGCGGGCAGGTCGGCGGCCACGTCCACCTTGCGCCGCCGCACGATGCCGCGGTCGATGACGGCCGCACGGGCAGCGGGGGAGAAGCCGCGGTCAGCCGGGGTCAGACCGATCTTCTCCAGCGCGCCCATCAGCTCACCGATCGGCTTGGTCTCGTCGACCCAGCCGAGGAACTGCCAGATCGCCCGGAAGTCCTCGATGTCGTTGATCAGCGGCGTGCCGGTGAGGGCGATCAGCAGCGGGTCGGCGATCCGGGTACGGATGCGCTCGGAGAGGTGAAGCACGTTCTGCGACCGCTGCGATTTCCGGTTCTTGATGTAGTGCGCCTCATCGACCACCATCCCGCGCAGCCCCAGGTCCTGCAGCCAGCCCGCGTGCCGATCCAGCACCTCGTAGTTGACGATGATGATGTCGGCGAAGCCGTCGATCCGCTCGCCGTCGCCGTGGACCACGGTCGCGGGGTGGTTGGGCGTCCACAGTTCGGCCTCGCGCGCCCAGTTCATCTTCACGACGTTGGGCACCACGACCAGCAGCGGGTAGGCGTTGGCCGCCTCGGCGGCGAGCAGCGCCTGTGCCGTCTTGCCCAGGCCGGGTTCGTCGGCGAGCAGGAACGTCCGGTGCCCTCCCGCTGCGGCGGCGACCAGCCTCCCCTGGTGGGGCATGAGATCCAGCGCCCGGGTCGCCCGAGTGGTGGCCGGTTCCGGCAGGTCCATGCAGGCCAGCGAGCCGCCGTCGGCGAAGGATTTCATCAGCGGCTCGATGAGCTCCCAGCCCACGAGGCGACGGGGCTGCGCGGTGCGCTTGGCGACCGCGGAGTAGTCGGGCTCCAGGAAGGGATTCGCCAGCTGGCGGGACTCCACCGACACGGGCACCACGCGGCGCTGCAGGTCCGGCTTGGGCGCGGCCGGCTCAGGTTTTGCAGCAGGCTCCTCCGGCGCCTCGCGGCCAGCGGACTCGAGGAGCTCGCGGCGCAGCGAGCGTGCACGGTCGGAGAGGACCGCGTCCTCGGCGAGCAGCCCCAGCAGGGAGGTGTCGCGGGCGGCCGTCGTCGCCAGGATGGTGGCGATGCCGTCGAGGCGCTTCAGGTCTTCGGCCCCCCGGGATCCCGTCTTGGCCTCCACCGCCTTGAGCCGGGTGCGCTCCTCGCGGGTGAGAAGCGCCGCGACCTGGAACTTGGTCCGGGTCGAGGGCAGGTCGGTGCCACGCTGGACCGCGGATTCGACCTCGCGGACGAGCTTGGCGAGCAGCGCGATGATGCCGCCGTCGTCGTGCCGGCGGGGTCGCCGGCGGGTGCGCGTGCGTGCGCCGTTCTGACGCTGGGCTCCTCGAGCCACGGAGTCCTCCTCGGAGCGATGGATCATTCATAGCGGCGGGACGGTGCCCGCACTGCACCCGCGGCGGGGCGAGGGACGTCCGAGCAGTCTCGGCAGAGACGTCCCGGCGCACATGCTGGTCCAGCGGATCCGCAAAGAGATCGACGCGTCGGACGTACCCAGCCGGGAGGGCCCCGCCAGCGTACCGCGTGCTGGGCGAATCTCAGCCCTCGGGCGGGCGTTCATGACGCTGACCACACCCGAACAGGTCCATCGTCTCGTGGACATCATGGTCAGGCCGAAGGGTCAGTCGGGCGGAGCGTGCTCACGAGTGGAGCGTAGGGCAAGCGCTTCAGCCCTCTGTGTCAGTCTCAGCCAGGACCTGTCGAAGAAGCGCAGCGTAGTCCTCTGGCCGCTCGAAGGACGCCCGGTGGCTCGAGGCGGGGAACTCCACCCATGTCTTCTCGGGAGCCTCCAGCTGGTCGAACCATTCTCGTGCCGGTCCGACCCGGCCGCGCGCCTCATGTTCGCCCATGACCACGTAGATCGGGACCTCAAGCCGGGGTGCCTCCTGGCGCAGATCCAGGTCCTGCAGCTGCGGGTACAGCAGTGAGTAGGTGTCCAGCAGGCCGCGGATCGCGTTCACCCGGTCCATGAAGGTGTTCTCCGGCACCCAGATGGTCGCGGTCATCTCGGTGGAGCCGTCGAACTCCGGGTAGGCGTAGATGGCTCGCTCGGTGCCGACGATCGCTGTGTAGTCGAGCATGTCCGAGTACGGCGGAGGGCCCTGCGCCTCCAGCTGCGACTGAAGCTCCTGGTCCCCTGTCACACCCGCCCACTCCAGGCTCTCGTCGTAGAAGATCTGGTCGGTCTCGCGGATGTCGACCATCTGCCCGGTCCCGACGAAGGCCCGATAGCGCTCCGGATGCTGCTGCACCGCCAGCACCCCCGGGAGTGTGCCCCAGGACTGGCCGGTGAGCACGATGCGGTCCTGGTTGAACCGATCGCGCAGGTATTCGGTCACCTCGAGCGTGTCCTGCGTGACCCGCTGCAGCGTCATGTCCTGGACCGGATCGATAGCGGAGTAGGACTTTCCGGTGCCCGGCTGGTCCCAGGTGGCCACCAGGAAGTCCTCTTCCAGGGACGGATCCAGCCGCATCGCCCCCAGGTCGGTGCCTCCCGGCCCGCCGGCAAGGTGTAACAGGAGTGGGTTCTCAGCGCTTGCCCCGCGGATCATCAAGGTCTGCTCCGACCCACCTACCGAAATGGTGACCAGCTCCGCGATGCTCCCCGCGGCTGGGTCGCCGTCGGTGTCGAGGATCGGCGCCGTCGAGGCGGGGCGGGCGATGAGCGCGGCAAGTGCCAAGACCGCCACGCCCACCAGCAGCACCCCGGCCCAGCCCCATTTCGTCATCCGGGCGGCACTCTCGGAGCGGCGGCGCGCTGCGACCTCGACACCGAGACGGCAGCCCAGGACCATGGGCACCAGGACCAGCAGTCCGTGGACGCCGCGCCCGGACACGAAGCCGAGCGCGCCGATGATGGAGTCCAGGCGGATCTCCTCGACGGTGGCCCCGGTGGTGCCGAGCCGGGCGAGCTCGAACACGATCAGGAAGGTCACGGGGGTCACCAGCATGCTCCACCGGCTGCGCAGCAGGGCTCCGGCGAGCATGCCGACCCCGAGAGCGCCGAGCATCGACCACAGCACCTGCGCGGCGCTCAACGGGCCGCGGGGAGTGGCCCAGGCAGCCAACAGCCCGGCTGCGGCCACCAGAAGCACGGCGAAGAACACCGACCGAACGGTGAGGGGCCGGTCGTCCCGAGCACCATGAGCTGGTGGTGCGAGCCGGTCTGCGGCTGCGCTGTCGCGGGGCGCAGGCTGAAGGCCCGGCCCTTCCCCGGCGCGCATGTCACCCATGGCAGACCCTCATCTCTGCACCACGAGTCCGGAACGACCTCGCCAGTACACGATCACCGTACGACCGTGCAGAGGCCACCACCAGTGACCAATGGCCCTGTCCGGCGGTGTCAGCGCACAGCCGGCGAGGCTGGTGACAGCGCGCTCAGCCCTGCGGCGAACCGGTCCAGGATGATCTCCACCAGCTCCTCCGGCGCCTGGGTCGAACCCTGCGGCAGCAGGGAGCTGGTGACCAGATCGGCGCCTGCGCGCTGCAGGAGGTTCTGGAAATACCCCGGGGCCAGCAGATAGCTGATCAGCACGACCCGTCCCTGCGTGGTCTCCCGGGCCTGCGCCACCGCGGTCTTCACCGAGGGCTGCGCGAAGGAGAGGTAGGCGTCCTGGACCGGGTGGCCCAGTCTCGTCTGGAGCCGAGCCGCCATGTCCTGGCAGTCCCGCACGGCCGAGCTGTCCGAGGAGCCGGCGGCGGCGAAGATCAAAGTGTCTCGAACGGGGTCCACCCCGGATTCCTGCATCCGACGCAGCTGCAGATCCACCAGCCGGTCATCGGGGCCCAGCGCGCCGCCGACGGTCACCGGACGGTCCAGGTCGGCGGTGTCCTCCCTGAGGTCCACATTGACGTGGAACCCGGCGGAGAGCAGCAGCGGCACGACGACGGCGGCCAGCTCCTCGGGCAGTGCCGCCAGGCTGGTGGGGACGTCGGGCTGCTGCACATCGACGTGTCCGAGCCTGACCAGATCCTCCTGCCCTCGCGCGGCGGCGACCTCGCGGACCCGGTCCGCGAGCTGCGCGACCAGGCGCTGACCCTCGGGGTTGGACGTGCCGTGGGAGATCGCCAACAGCGCGGCCGTTGTTGGTGCGGCGTGGGTCATCCAGGACACCTCAGACCTTCACCTCGACGAATCCGGCCTCGACGCGCACCGGATAGGACTTCAGCTGCAGCGCCTCATCGCTGAGGCACTGACCGGTGGCCAGGTCGTAGGGCTGCTTATGGATCGGTGAGGCCAATGTGGGCCTGCCAGCCTTGGACCCGACGATACCCCGAGACATCACATTCGCGCGGGCGTAGGGATCCCACTGGGACACCGCGTGCACGGTCTCACCCTGCAGCCGGACCAGTGCGATCTGCGTGCCCTCGACCAGCGCGGCCTCTCCCCACATCGGCTCCAGGTCTGCCACGCGGCACACTCGATGCCAGTCGGGCTCGGCGCGGTGGGTGGGCGTGGCTGAAGGTGTGGTCCCAGGGCTCATCCTCCCAGCGTAGGCCGGACCGGTTTCGCTCGAAACGCCAGTGTGTAAAGGCCTGATGACACTGATCTCACGGGCCCTGAGATCACGATGAGAACTTCGTCACATTGGTGTTACAAATGCGACACCGCGTAGAAACCGCGTGTTCCTAGGCTGAAGCGAACCCTCGACGGTCTGGCGGACCCTGTCGAACACCGAGCACCTCCGCCCGATCGACGTGAAGGCATATCGCACTCATCGTCTACCGCGAAGGTGAACCCCCATGGACGCATCCACACACTCGGCCCCGGCCGGGACCAAGCGGCACATCGCCGTCGTCGGAGGCGGCCCCGCCGCGCACCGGCTGACCGAGGCGATGATCTCCCGAGACCCGGCGGGTCTGCGGATCAGCGTGTTCACCGAGGAGACGTCGGCGCCGTACGACCGGGTGGCGCTGTCCCGGCGCTTCGCGCAGTTCGACGATGAGCTGCTGCTGGGGGACCCGGCGCTCTGGGAGGACCCCCGGGTGGAGCTGCACACCGGCACCGCGGTGACCGAGCTGGATGCGAAGGCCAAGACGCTGCGCACGGCGGCTGGTGAGCTGATCAGCTTCGACGAGCTGGTGCTGGCCACCGGATCCTCCGCGCCGCGCCCCCCGATAGAGGGCAGCGAGCATATCGCGGTCTACCGCACCCTGGACGACGTGGACTGGCTGCGCCTGCGGGCCGCCGAGCTCAGCGCCGAGCTGGGCCGCCCGGCCCGCTGCGCGGTGATCGGCGGTGGTCTGCTCGGCCTGGAGGCCGCCGGAGGGCTGCGCGGCCTCGGCGCCGAGGTCACCGTGGTGCATTCCCGCCCTTGGCTGATGAACGCCCAGGTCGACGAGTACGGCGGTCGCACCCTGAACCGGCTTCTGCAGCAGGAGGGGTACCGGCTGCAACTGGGCCACCGGCCGACCCGCATGGCCGTGGACCCGGAGGCAGGCCCCGATCGCAGCCGCTACACGCTGGAGTTCGCGCAGACCGAAGACCTCCCGGCCGACCTCGTCGTCGCCGCCATCGGCATCACCGCTCGTGACGAGCTCGCCGCCGCGGCAGGACTCGACTGCGCCGAGAGCGGGGGAGTCGTCATCGACGAGACCTGCGCCAGCTCGGCGCCGAACATCTGGGCGATCGGTGAGGTCGCGAGCTACCAGGGCATCTCCATGGGCCTGGTCGCCCCGGCCAACGCCATGGCCGAGGTCGTCGCCGACCGGCTCAGCGGTGGCCAGGCCGCCTTCGTCGGGTTCGACACCGCCGCGAAGCTCAAGCTCGCCGGGATGGACGTAGCCTCCTTCGGCGACGCCTTCGCCGAGACCCCCGGGGCGCTCGAGGTGGTCTACGCCGACGCCGTCGGCGGGATCTACCAGAAGATCGTGGTCACCGACGACGCCACCACCCTGCTCGGCGGGGTCTTCGTCGGCGACGCCAGCCCGTATTCCTCACTGCGCCCGCTGCTGGGCCGGGAGCTCCCCGCCGCCCCCGGCGCCTTCCTCTCCGCCGCCGGCGGGGCAGAGCTGGACCTGGAGCTGCCCGACGACGCCCAGGTCTGCTCCTGCAAGGACATCTGCGCGGGCCAGATCCGGTCCGCCGTCGCCGGGGACGCCACCACACCCGGCTGCACCGATATGGCCGCCATGAAGAGCTGCACCAAGGTCGGCACCCAGTGCGGCTCCTGCATCCCGATGGTGAAGAAGATCATGGAGCGTCAGATGCTCTCCCTGGGGCTGGAGGTCTCCAAGGCGCTGTGTGAGCATTTCGGGCACTCCCGCGCCGAACTCTTCGAAGCCGTGCGCGCCACACAGCTGAGAACCTTCACCGAGATCGTCGAGCGGTTCGGCAGCCCGGCGGACGCGCAGCGCAACCTCGGCTGCGACATCTGCAAGCCCGTGGTGGCCTCGATCCTGGCCGCCCAGCACGGCGCCGAATACATCCTGGAATCGGGCCGCGGCTCGCTGCAGGACACCAACGACCGGGCGCTGGCGAACATGCAGAAGGACGGCAGCTATTCGGTGATGCCGCGGATCCCCGGCGGGGAGATCACCCCGCAGAAGCTGAAGGTCATCGCCGAGGTCGCAGCCGACTTCGATCTCTACACCAAGATCTCCGCCGCGCAGCGGGTGGACATGTTCGGCGCCCGGCTGGAACAGCTGCCGCAGATCTGGCGCAGACTGGTCGACGCCGGCTTTGAATCCGGACAGGCCTACGGCAAGGCGCTGCGCAACGTGAAGTCGTGCGTGGGTTCGAGCTGGTGCCGCTACGGGGTCCAGGACTCGGTGGCCATGGGCATCCGGCTGGAGAACCGGTACCGCGGACTGCGCTCGCCGCACAAGATGAAGTTCGGCGTCTCCGGCTGCGCCCGCGAGTGCGCAGAGGCCCGGGCCAAGGACGTCGGCGTGATCGCCACCAGCGACGGCTGGAACATGTACGTGGGCGGCAACGGCGGGGCCACACCGGCCCACGGCCAGCTGCTGGCCAAGGACCTCGACGACGAGGCGCTGCTGCGCTACATCGACCGCTACGTCATGTACTACGTGCGCACCGCGGATCGGCTCCAGCGCACCGCCCGCTGGATCGAGGAGCTGCCCGGGGGAGTCGAGCATGTCTACGACGTGGTGGTCAAGGACTCGCTGGGCATCGGAGAGGACCTGGAAGCGGCCATGGCCCAGCACGTGGATGGTTACGAGGATGAATGGGCCGCCACGCTGCGCGACCCGGAGCGGCTGCGTCGTTTCCGCAGCTTCGTCAACGCCCCTGACGCCCCCGACACCGGACTGGCCTACGTGCTGGAACGCGGCCAGCGTCGCCCGGCCACCGAGCAGGAGAAGGCCGAGGCCGCCTCCGGAGACGGCCCGGTGCTGCTGACCGGGCCGCGGATTCCGGTGCGCGAAGAGATGGCCCGAGAAGACGCAGCGCATCAGGCGGCAGTGCGGGCGCGGGAGGGTGCTCCGGCCCCCGTCAATATGGCACCGGCGGAGGGAAGCTCATGATGGATCTGGGAGAGGTCACACTGATCGGGGGCGGACCTGGAGCCGCCGACCTGATGACCGTGCGAGCCCGCGACGCGCTGGCGATCGCTGACGTGGTCTTCTACGACCGGCTCGCACCCACCGAGGGGCTGCGCGAATGGGCCCCGGCCGCGGAGCTCTTCGACGTGGGCAAGCGTCCGGGCCATCATCGGGTGACCCAGGAGGACATCCAGTCGATGATGACCGACGCCGCGCGCCGGGGCCGCCGAGTGGTGCGGCTCAAGGGCGGTGACCCGTTCGTCTTCGGACGCGGCTGCGAGGAGGTCGCCGCCTGCCGCGACGCCGGCATCCCGGTGACAGTGGTCCCGGGCATCACCTCGGCGATCGCGGTGCCCGCCGCGGCCGGCATCCCGGTGACCGCCCGCAACGTCTCGAAGTCCTTCACCGTGATCTCCGGACACGACCCGCTCGGGGAGCAGGAGCTCGCCGGGCTGGCCGCGCTGGGCGGCACCGCGGTGATCCTGATGGGCGTGGGCACGCTGGGACACACCATGACCGGGCTGCAGCGCCACGGGCTCACCCGGGATACCCCGGTGGGCATCGTGGAGCGCGGCTTCAGCCCCGACCAGCGGGTGCTCATCGCACCCCTGGGCGAAATCCTCGGCGTCGCGGCCGAGGCCAGGCTGCGCTCGCCGGCGGTGCTGGTCATCGGGGAGGTGGTCCGGCTGGCCGCGACCGAGCCCTGCTCCGGTGAGGCGCGCACCGACACCGACTCCTCCCCGGCGGTCGCTGGGGAACAGGTCATCCGCGCCATGGCCGGGGCGGTGCTCTGATGACCACGGTGAGCTCCTCCAGCGCCTCGATGCCCGCCGGTCCCGCTGGGGAGGCCACGGCCTCCGTGCCGCAGACCCTGGCGGGCTTCCGGATCGGGGTCACCTCGGACCGACGCAGCGAGGACCTGATCTGCGCCTTCCGACGTCGCGGGGCCGAGGTGATGCATGCCCCTGCGCTGCGGATCGTCGCGCTGACCGAATCCGTGACCCTGCAGCAGGACACCCGCAGGGTGATCGAGGCCGCACCGGACTTCGCGATCATCACCACCGCCTACGGGATGCGCCGCTGGTCCGAGGCGGCCGACACCTACGGGCTGAGCACCGAGCTCTTCGAGACCCTGGAGAAGGCCACGATCCTGGTCCGCGGTCCCAAGGCGCGCGGCGCGGTCCGGGCGGCAGGGCTCGACGACGACGGCTCCGCCGAGGACGAGCGCACCGCCACCGTGGTGGAGATGCTGCTGACCCGGGACGTGCGGGACAAGACCGTGGCGCTGCAGCAGCACGGGGCCAGTGATGACTCCCAGATCCACCGGCTGAAGGCGGCCGGCGCCACGGTGGTCACCGTGCTGCCCTATACCTGGACCAAGCCCGATGAGGATTCAGACCTGCTGCGCATGATCGACGCCGTGATCGAACGCCAGCTCGATCTGGTCACCTTCACCGCCGCCCCGGCCGTGGAGGCGTTCCTCTCGGTGGCCCGGCAGTACGGCAGGTTCGAGGCGCTGGTGGCCGCGCTGCGCGGAGACGTGGTCTCGGTGGCGGTGGGCGCCGTGACCGCTGGACCGCTCTACGACGCCGGGCTCAGCCCGATCATCCCCTCCCGCTGGCGTCTGGGCGCGATGATCAAGCTGGTCTGCGACCACCTGGAGGAGCACCAGACGCTGCGGATCTCCACCCGGCACGGCCCGGTGGAGTTGCGCGGCTCCGAGGTGCGGGTGCCGCAGGTCACCGACGAAGCGGTGCGTCTGCCGCCGGGCCCGCTGTCCTTGATGCGAGCGCTGGTCAAGGCCGAGGGGGCGGTGCTCTCCCGCGACCATCTGATGCAGGTGCTGGGCCAGTGCGATTCGGAGCACGCCCTGGAGATGTGGGTCTCCCGGCTGCGCAAGTCGCTGCCGGTCACCGGACTGGTGAGCACCGTGGTCAAGCGCGGGTACCGGCTTGCGGTCTGAGCGGCCGACCTGCCGGTCCGCCCCGCGGTGCTCAGGCGTGCACCGCTTTGGGCAGCTGTTCGGGGGTCTCGGCGGCGAGCACCTGCTCGATGCGCACGTGGCAGGTGCCGCAGCCGGTGCCGGCCCGGCAGGCTGCCCCGACCTCCTCCACGGTGCCGGCGCAGGCGGCGGCATCCTGCACCTGGGCCAGGGTGGCCCCGGCGCAGCGACACAGCACATCCTGCGGGCCCAGCTGGGCCTCACGGGTGGCGTGCTCGGCGGCCAGCAGTGCGGTGCGGTCGGTCACCGGGAGTGTGCCGCGTCCGGCATGCATGGCCAGCTCGGCGGCCGAGCGCGGCATGCCCACCGAGACGAACCCGAGCATCCGGTCCGCCTCTGAGACGATGCGCAGGTACTGGCCACCCTTGGGGTCTGACCAGGTGGACACGGTGGGCGACTCGGGGTCCCAGGGGTCCACGTCGGTGCTTCCGGCGCAGGCGACGTTGAGCGTGTGGGACTTCAGCAGGATCACGTCCAGCCCGGTCCGGGCCTCCAGGTGCACCGGGGCGCCGGCGGCATCGCGTTCGAGCGCCTGCTCCAGCTCGAGGTCCTCGCGCAGGGCCCGGGCGGCGGTCGCGGCGTGCTCCCAGCCCGGGGTGATCAGTCCTGCGGAGACCTTCCCGTCCACGGTGGCGCAGTCACCGATCGCGTAGATCCGCGGGTCGGTGACGCTGCGGCATGCCCGATCGGTGAGCACCCCCCAACGGGTCAGGAGGCCGGCCGCCGCGGCGAGCCGGTC
Source organism: Nesterenkonia aurantiaca (assembly GCF_004364585.1). Classification (GTDB taxonomy): domain Bacteria; phylum Actinomycetota; class Actinomycetes; order Actinomycetales; family Micrococcaceae; genus Nesterenkonia; species Nesterenkonia aurantiaca. The sequence goes on from NZ_SOAN01000006.1 coordinate 138,744, forward strand.
CCGAGCGCGGACTCCGATGCAGGTGACCAGCAGCGAGGCGGACAGCTTCTCTCCCAGGGAGGTTCGCACGGCGCACAGGCTGCCGGATTCGGCGATGACTGTGGTGATGTCTGCCGCCGCCCGCATCTGGACCCCGGCGTGGATCAGCTCGCGGCGCAGCAGCATCCCGGCATCGGTGTCCATCTGCCGACTCATCGGCACGTTGCCGCGGTGGACCAGGGTCACCGGGGCGCCGACCTCAGCGATGGCCAGCGCGGCTTCGACGCCGAGCACGCCTCCACCGAGCACGATCACCGGCTCGCCGCGACGCACGACCTCGGCCAGGCGCAGCGCATCACCCATCTCGCGCAGCGCCAGGATCCCCTCCGGCAGTCCGCTGGGTCTGACCTCCGCGTCGATGGATCCCCCGCGTCGGGACTCCACCTCGAAGCTGGGCGTCAGCGGCTCCGCACCGGTGGCCAGCACCAGCCGGTCGTAGGAGAGCGTGCCGCCGTCCTCGAGCGTCACCTGGCGGTGCTCTCGGTCGATTTCGGTGGCGGACACCGCCGTGCGCACCTCGACGCCGGCCGCACGCAGGGTCTCAAGGTCGGTCAGCGCGAGGTCGGCCGGCCGGATCCGGCCCACGGAGACGTCTCCGATGCGGATGCGCTGATAGGCCGGGTCGGTCTCGGCCCCGATCACGGTCAGGCGCAGCCTTCCTGCGGTGACCTCCCCGAGGAGCTCATCGATGAGTCGGGCCGCGACCGGGCCGAAGCCGAGCACCAGCAGGTGCGGAATTCTCTGGCTCATGCGGCGGCCTCCAGAGCTGTGGCGGGGCGGATCCGCACCGGGGTGTTCTTGAACTCCGGCATCTTCGAATCCGGGTCGGTCAGGCCCCGGGTGAGCAGGTTGGCGGCACCTCGGCCGCCGAAGTGGAAGGGTGAGAAGATTGTGTCCGCGCGGATCCCGGCATCGAGGACGACCTTCGCGGTCAGTGCTCCCTGGGCGTTCTCCACCACGGCCAAGCCGTGCTCGGTCAGCCCGAACTGGCGCGCGGTGGCCGGGTGGACCTGAACCGTCACCTGCGGGTGCGCGGCGTCCAGGGCCGGCACCCGCCGGGTCTGGTTGCCCGACTGATAGTGCTCCATGAGCCGGCCCGTGGTGAAGGTCAGTTCCGCTGCGCCCGGCGCCGCCTGGCCGCGCGGTCGGATTCCACGCAGCGCCGCCCGGCCATCGGGGTGCGCGAAGCGCGAGGTGAACATTCGAGGGGTCCCGATGATCGGCTCCCCGGTGCTGGTGAGCTCGGGCCCACCCGGCCTGCCGGTGTCTGCGGATGGTTCACCGGTCGTCGGGTGCGGCCAGTAGCCTGCGTGGCCGGTGTCCAACAGCTCCCAGCTCATGGCGGAGTAGTCGGCGCTCGCTCCTGCGGTGGCCCGGCGGATCTCTTCGAACACCTCAGCCGGGTCGGTGGGGAAGCCGGTGGGGGTTCCGAGTCGGCGGGCCAGCTCGGCGAAGATCCATAGTTCGGAACGAGAGCCCGGGGGCGGGTCCACCGCCCGACGGCGGCGCAGCAGCCGGCCTTCGAGGCTGGTCATGGTGCCCTCTTCCTCGGCCCACTGCAGGACCGGCAGGACGACGTCGGCCTCGGCGGCCGTCTCGGAGAGGAAGAAGTCGGCCACTACCAGAAGGTCCAGTGCGCGCAGGTTCTGCAGCACCCGGGAGCTGTCCGGCGCGGAGACCGCCACGTTCGAGCCATGCACTAGCAGGGCGCGGATCCCTTCAGGCCCCTTCTCGGTCCGAGTCCCCATGGTGTGCAGCAGCTGGGTGGCTGGGGTCCCGGGGCCGGGGATCGAATCCGGGGCCACGCCCCAGACCTCGGCGATGTGCGCCCGGTCGGTGGGCGAGGTGATCGAGCGCAGGCCAGGGAGCTGATCAGACTTCTGTCCCAGTTCACGGCCGCCCTGCCCGTTGCCCTGCCCGGTCAGGGTCCCGTAGCCGCCACGGCCGCCGGGCAGACCCAGGATCAGCGCGAGGCTGATCGCCGCCCGGGCGGTGTCGGTGCCGTCGCGGTGCTGCTCCACTCCGCGCCCGGTCAGGATGAACACCGGGTCCCCGCCGTGGCGGGCGCGCACGGCGGCCGAGCCCAGTCGGCGAGCGATGAAGCGGATCTGGTCCGCGCCGACGCCGGTGGCGGCCTGAGCCCGCTCGGGCCACCACGCGGCGGTGGACCTGCGGAACTCCTCGGTGCCGCTGACCCGCTGCGCGAGGTAGCGCTGATCGGTGTAACCCTCCTCGAAGAGCACGTTGGCCAGCGCGAGCAGCAGCACCAGGTCCCCGCCGGGCGCCGGGGCCACATGTAAGCCGGCACCCTCGGCGGTGAGCTCAGCGGTGGTGCTGCGCCGCGGGTCCACCACGATCAGCCCGCCCTTGGACCGGGCCCCTTCGAGGTGCTGCACGAACGGCGGCATGGTGTCTGCCACGTTGGAGCCCAGCAGCAGGACCGTGCAGGCGGCGTCGAGATCCGTGAGTGGAAACGGCAGTCCGCGGTCGAGTCCGAAGACCTCGGTGGAGGCCTTGGCCGCCGAAGACATGCAGAACCTGCCGTTGTAGTCGATCTGGGCGGTCCCCAGCGCGACTCGGGCGAACTTCCCCAGCGCATAGGTCTTCTCATTGGTCAGGCTGCCGGAGCCGAACACCCCGACCGCGTCCCGGCCGTGGGCGGCCTGGATGCTGCGCAGCCGGTCCGCGATGTGATCCAGCGCCTCCTCCCAGGAGGCCTCGCGAAATCCGCGCTCACCCTCGTCGTCGGTCTCTGCGATCAAGGGGGAGCGGAGCCGGTCGTGGCGGGAGCTCAGCAGCTCCGCGGCGGTGCTGCCCTTGCGGCACAGTCGCCCCCGGTTGGTCGGGAACTCCGCGCCCTGGACCGTGATCTCTGGAGAGGCCGGCCCGGCGCCGTCCACCGTCACCGCGCCGTTGGGTCTCTCGGTGATCTGCAGCGTCATGGCGCACTGCAGTGCGCAGTAGGGGCAGTGGGTCCCGACCTCGCGGGTGGTCTTGTGCGCCGGCATCAGACGTTGGCGCGAGCGAAGACGGTGCCGGGGCGCATGTAGACGAACCAGGTCAGTCCGGCCAGGGCGATGTAGCCGGCGGCGAAGACCCAGAAGGCGATGTCGAAGGATCCGGTGGACTCGTTGGAGATCCGCAGGATCTGTGGAATCGCGAACCCGCCGTAGGCCCCGATCGAGCCGATCAGACCCAGCGCCGAGGAGGCCTTGCGCTCGTGCCCCACCCGGTCGGCCGGGTCGACCGAGAGCTTGAAGACCACCGGGATCATCCGGTAGCTGGACCCGTTGGCCACGCCGGTGAGCGTGAACAGCGCCAGGAACAGCAGCAGGTAGATCCAGAAGTTCGCCATCGAGAGCGTCAGCACCACGGCAGCGGTGACGCCCGCCATGGCCAGGAAGCTGGTGATGGTCACCCGGGCGCCGCCGATCCGGTCGGCGAGCTTGCCGCCATAAGGTCGGGCCAGGGAGCCCACCAGTGGGCCGAGGAAGGCCAGCGAGAGCGCGGCGCCGAGGACCTGGATGCTGGAGAACTCGGGGAACTGGATGTTGATCAGGGTCGGGAACACCGAGCCGAAGCCCATGAAGGAGCCGAAGGTGCCGATGTAGATCAGCGAGATGATCCACAGATGCTTCTCCTTCAGCGCCGAGAGCGAGCCTTTGAGGTCGTTCTTGGCGTGGGAGAGGTTATGCATGTACTTCCGCGCACCCCAGGCGGCGAGCAGGATGAACGGGATCCAGAACAGCCCGGCGGCGGGCAGGTTCGGCTGCAGCGCGCCGAAGGCGAATGCGGTGACCACGATCGGCACGGTGAACTGGGCGACGGCGACCCCGAGGTTGCCGCCGGCGGCGTTGACGCCCAGCGCCGCGCCCTTCTCCCTGGCCGGATAGAAGTAGGTGATGTTGGCCATCGAGGAGGAGAAGTTGCCGCCGCCGAACCCGGCTGCCGCCGCGATGGCGAACAGCGCCCAGTTCGGGGTCTCCGGGTTCCCCAGGGTCAGCGCCATCGCCACGGTGGGGATCAGCAGCAGCAGCGCGGAGATGATGGTCCAGTTGCGTCCGCCGATCATCGCCACCATGAAGCTGTAGGGGACCCGCAGCGTTGCTCCCACCAGCGGTGGCAGCGACACCAGCCAGAACTGCTCGGAGGTGGTCAGATCGAAGCCGACCAGGGGCAGGAAGACCACCGTGACCGACCAGAGCTGCCATACGGCGAACCCGAGGAATTCGCAGAACACGCTCCAGATCAGGTTCCGCCGTGCCGTCGGGCGGCCAGGCCCCTCCCAGAATTCGGCGTTCTCCGGCTGCCAGTTGGTGATCCAGCGACCCTCTTCGACGACCAGCCGGTCGGTCGGCGCGGCGGTCTCGGCGGTCGGACTGTGGTGTTCAGCCGTGGCGGTGGAGCTCTGGGGGTTCATCGCGATGTCCTGCTTCCTGGCGTCTCGCGGGGCTGGGCCGCACGGTGACCCTTCGGGGTCCGGTGGTCCGGTGATGGTGCTCCCACTCTGACAAGACCGTGTTTCCGACAGTGGAGCGGGGAGTTTCGGCTGCGATAAACCAGGCTCATACTCCGCGCCGGGCGCTGTGAGGTTTTTCGAGCTCGCCCCCTCGGTCCCTGTAAGCTGGCGGCCGTGAGCACTCAGTCCTTTGACCCGTGGAGCAGCGGGACGCGCGCCTACCGGGTCACCCTGGTCCTGGGCATGGCCTCCACCGCCGTGGGCGTGATCCTGGTGGTGCTGGCGGCGCTGCTCGATGCCGAGGAGATGACCGGCGCGCTGCAGCGCACCGGTCTGGTCTTCCTGGGCGCCGGAATCCTGAGCCACCTGATCGCCATCGGACTGCGCCGACGCCAGGCCGCCCAGATCCTCTCCCGCCGAGCGAAGGACGACTGAATGATCAACCCAGAACGCCAGGGCCACCAGTACCCTCCCGCCGCGCCGTTCCAGGTCAGCCGCGAGGCGATCCGCGAGTTCGCGCTCGCCGTGCAGGCCGAGCACCCGGCGCACCACGACGTCGAGGCCGCCCGGGAGCTGGGTCACCGCGATCTGGTCGCACCGCCGAGCTTCGCGGTGGTCATCGCACAGCGCGCCGAGGCGGCCGTGGTGAACGACGCCGAGGCCGGCATCGACTTCTCCCGCGTGGTCCACGCCGAGGAGCGCTTCACCCACCACAGCCCGATCCTGGCCGGAGACACGCTGAGCTCCCAGGTCACCCTGGAACGGATCCGCACCATGGGTGCCGGCGCGATGGTCACCACAGTGGTGCAGATCAGCGCCGAGGACGGGTCTGCGCGGACCACCGTGACCTCCAGCCTGCTGGTCCGCAACTCAGGAGATGACACATGAGCACGCCGGTCTTCGAAGAGCTCGAGAAGGGCCAGCAGATCGGGACCCGTGAGCTGAGCTTCTCCCGCGCGGACCTGATCCGCTACGCCGCCGCCTCCGGCGACCACAACCCGATCCACTGGAACGACCGCTTCGCCCGGGAGGTCGGGCTCGACGGGGTCATCGCCCACGGCATGCTCACCATGGGATCAGCCGTGGACCTGGTCAGCGTGTGGGCGGGCGACCCGGGTGCCATCGTGGACTATCAGTCCCGGTTCACCAAGCCGGTCCCGGTCCCGGATGCGGCCTCGGGGTCCCCGGAGACCCCGACCGCGCGGCTGCAGCTCAGCGGCAAGATCGGCGCGGTGGACGCCGAGCAGCGCCGGGTCCGGATCGATCTGAGCGTGGAGCTGCTGACCGAACCGGCCGCCGAGGAGGAACCGGGTAGGGGAGCGCACCCAGACCCGGTCCGCACCAAGGTGCTCGCGAAGTCCCAGGCCGTGGTGCAGCTCTAGGACCTCGCCGCGTTCCAGGCCTGGCGCTGTCCCGTGCCGTCTGGAATGCTGAGGCAGCTGCGGGTCTGCCGGGCGGACACGCCGTCAAGCTCTCGCACCGCTGACATAGGGCGGGGACACAGCCTCACCGTATACTCGCGGAAACCGCCTGATGTCGGTTTCTGCTGATCAACCTAAGGATCCCAACATGCCCATGCACAAGACCGCGGCCAAGGCCGTAGGCGCCTCCGCGCTGGCAGCACTTCTGCTGACCGCCTGCGGCGACAGTGAAGAAGGTGGCGAAAGCCTCGAGGCCGAGCCGCAGAACGAGATCACCGTGGATCTCGATCTCGGCGAGGTCGAGCTGAACAACGAGGGCACCCTGCAGGTCTGCTCCGACGTTCCCTACCCGCCCTTCGAGTACTACGACGAGGACGGCGCCGTCGTCGGCTTCGACATCGACATCGCCGAGGTCATCGCCGGCGCGCTGGACGCGGAGCTGGAGGTCGTGCAGACCGGCTTCGAAGGCATCCAATCCGGGGTGGCGCTTGACGCCGGCACCTGTGACCTGGCGATCTCCGGCATGTCCATCACCGAGGCGCGCGCGGGCAACATGCTCTTCTCCGAGCCCTACCTCGATGACAACCTGGGCCTGCTCGCCGTCACCGAGGCCGACGTCAGCTCACTCGACGACCTCGAGGGCCTCACCGTGGGGGTGCAGACCGAGACCACGGGCTCCGACTTCGCCGAGGAGCAGGGCTATGAGGTGCGCGAGTACTCCGATTCCGGCCTGCTGATCCAGGGCCTGGAATCCGGCCAGGTGGAGGCTGCCATCGGCAACATCTCCATCCTGGGCTACCAGGCCGGCGAATCTGACACGGCGGAGTTCATCGAGGAGATCGACACCGGCGAGCAGCTCGGGATCGCCGTGGCGACCGGCAACGATCAGCTGATCGACGCGGTCAACCAGGTCCTTGCCGAGCTGGACGCCTCCGGCGGCATGGAAGAGCTCGAGGACCGCTGGTTCCGCGAGGGTGACACCCCCGAAGAGGGCGAAGGTGCCGAGGACGAGGCTTCCGACGAGGCTTCTGAGGAGGAGCCCGCCGAGGACGCCGCCACCGAAGACGAGGGTGACGAATAACCCTCATGGCAATGACAACCCGTGACCGAGCGCGACTGAGCCTCGGGATCCAGGCAGGGATCTTCCTTGCAGTCGTGATCGTGCTGGCCATCCTGATCGACTGGACCGCGATCCGCGGCAGCTTCTTCGCCTTCGAGAACCTGGGACCGATGTTCCCGGAGATCATCACCGTCGGACTGTTCAACACGGTCCAGTACACGGTGGTGGGCTTCGTCTTCGGTCTGCTCGGCGGAACGCTGCTGGCGCTGATGCGCATGTCCTCGTTCCCGGTGTACCGGTGGGTGGCCACCGCCTACATCGAGTTCTTCCGAGGCATCCCTGCGATCCTGGTGTTCATCGCGCTCGGCTTCGGTGCGTCGCTGGCCTTCGGGTGGAACCTCTCCACCTTGCAGATCGCCGGCTCGGCGCTGGCCATCGTGGCCAGCGCATATATCGCCGAGACCCTGCGCGCCGGCCTGCAGGCCGTCCCCAAGGGACAGCTCGAGGCGGCCCGCGCGCTGGGCATGCCCGCCTGGCGCGCCATGGTCACCATCCAGATCCCGCAGGCCTTCCGGATCGTGCTGCCTCCGCTGACCAATGAGGCGATCCTGCTGACCAAGGACTCCTCGCTGATCTTCGTGGTCGGCATGGCCGGCGGTGCCGCCGAGCTGACCAAGATGGGCCGCGACGGCATCAACATCTACCAGGCGGGACTGACCCCGCTGGTGGTGGCCGGATTCTGCTACCTGCTGCTGACCGTGCCGCTGTCGCTGCTGGCCCGCCGCATGGAGCACCGCAACCCCCGCACGGCGAAGAAGTAGAGATGGACGCGAACATGAGCCAGAGCCAGAGCCAGAGCCAGAGCGACGCAGCGAGGACCCCGCGCCCTGAGACCACCGCGGCCAAGGGCACCGGTGTGCCCGGCGGCCACGGCACCTCCGCGGCCGGGGTGACCATCACCGGGCTGCACAAGTCCTTCGGGGACAACGAGGTGCTCAAAGGCATCGATATGAGCGTGGCGCCCGGCGAGGTGGTCTGCCTGATCGGCGCCTCCGGCTCCGGAAAGTCCACGCTGCTGCGCTGCGTGAATCGGCTGGAGACCCCCAACGCGGGCACGATCACCGTGGGCGAGCACGAGGCCACCCACCCGGACGTCAACCTCGACGCCATGCGCCGGCAGATCGGCATGGTCTTCCAGCAGTTCAACCTGTTCCCGCATCTGAGCGTGCTGGAGAACTGCACCATCACCCCGCGCCGGGTGCTGGGACAGTCCAAGGCCGAGGCGGAGACCGAGGCGCTGGCCCAGCTCGACGCGGTCGGGCTCGAGCACCTCTCCGAGCGCCGGCCCGACCAGCTCTCGGGCGGACAGCAGCAGCGGGTGGCCATCGCCCGGGCGCTGACCATGAAGCCTCAGCTGATGCTCTTCGACGAGCCGACCTCCGCGCTGGACCCCGAGACCGTGGGCGACGTGCTCGCCAGCATGCGCAAGCTCGCCCAGGCCGGGATGACCATGCTCGTGGTGACCCATGAGATGGGCTTCGCCCGCGAGGTGGCGGACCGGGTGGTCTTCATGGACCAGGGCCTCGTGGTCGAGGAGGGCCCCGCCGCTGCGGTCATCGGTGACCCCCAGCAGCCGCGCACCCAGGACTTCCTGCGGCGAGTGCTGCACCCGCTGGGCGAGTAGTCAGCACCTGCGCGGCGCGCAGATGACCATTTCAGCGACGCCGGGTAGGCTTCTGGGCTGTGACCAGTGTTGAAACCTCCCCCCGCGTATCGCTGCGCCGCTTCAGCGATCACACCACGGCCCGGGTCGGCGGACCCGCTGACCGGTGGGTCCGCGCAGAGACCCCCGAGCAGGCGCTGGAGGTGCTTCGGGAGCACCCGCTGCCAGACCACGCCGCACGTGAGCGCGGCGAGGACACGCTCATCGTGCTGGGCGGCGGATCGAACCTGCTGGTCACCGAGAACGGCTTCCCCGGCACCGTGCTGCAGCTGGCGTTCAACGGGATCAGCACCGAGTTCCACGGCGACCGTGAGGTCCTGGTCTCCGTCGCCGCCGGGCACAACTGGGACGACCTGGTCCGGTTCAGCGTGGCCCGCGGCCTCACCGGACTGGAGGCGCTCTCCGGGATCCCCGGCGCCACTGGAGCGGTCCCGGTGCAGAATGTGGGCGCCTACGGCGCCGATGTGGCCCACACGATCAAGGACATCCAGGCCTGGGACCGAGAGCACGGCGAGCTGGTGCGCTTCAGCAACGCCGAGCTGGGATTCGGCTACCGCGACTCGGTGCTCAAGCAGACCACCGTGCACGGTTCACCCCGTTACGTGGTCACCCAGGTCCGCTTCCTGCTGCAGAACCGCCCCGACGGGCTCTCCGCCCCGGTGCGCTACGGCGAGCTGGCCCGGACCCTGGGACTCGACGCCGAGAGCGCGGACCACGAGCGCCGCGCCCCGCTGAAGGAGGTCCGCAGCACGGTGCTGCGGCTGCGCGAGGGCAAAGGCATGGTGCTGAGCGAAGGCGACCATGACACCTGGTCCACCGGTTCCTTCTTCACCAACCCGATCGTCCCGCGCGAGGTCGCCGCAGCGCTCCCTGCCGGGGCGCCGCGGTTCTCCGCCGGGGTCGACGAGGCGGGTGCCCCGCTGGTCAAGCTCTCCGCGGCCTGGCTGATCGACAACGCGGGCTGCGGGAAGGGCTTCGGACTGCCCGACGGGCCGGTGGCCGGGCGCGGGGCGCAGGGAACCGGCATCGCCGAGGGCCGGGCCTCGCTCTCCACCAAGCACACGCTGGCGGTGACCAACCGAGGCTCAGCGACCACAGATGACCTGCTCGCCGTGGCCCGGGCTGCCCGGGAACAGGTCAGCACGGCCTTCGGCATCACGATGCATGAAGAACCCGTGCTGATCGGCCACGCGCTCTAGCCAGACCTCAGGTCGGCCCGGCCGGCTCCGGGGTGCCCCGGAGCCGGTCCAGAAGCTCTACAGCCCTGGGATCAGAGCTTGCCCACCGTGATCAGCAGCATCCGGCGCAGCGGCTCGGCGGCGCCCCAGAGCAGCTGGTCTCCGACGGTGAACGCGGAGATGTACTCCGGACCCATCTCCAGCTTGCGGATCCGCCCCACCGGGATCTCCAGCGAGCCGGTGGCCGCCACCGGGGTCAGCCGTGCCACGGTGGCTTCCTTCTCGTTGGGGACGAAGCTGGACCACTCGGTGCCCGAGGCGACGATCTGCTCGATCTCGGCCAGCGGCAGGTCTTCGCGCAGCTTCAGCGTCAGCGCCTGCGAGTGTGAGCGCAGCGCGCCCACCCGCACGCAGAGCGAGTCGAAGGGCACGGCCTCGCCGCGGGAGGTCACCCCGGGGGCGAGGTTCTCACCGCGGCCCAGGATCTTGTTCGTCTCGACCCCGGCCTTCCATTCCTCCTTGGCCACGCCATTGCCCAGATCCGCGTCGATCCAGGGGATCAGCGAGCCGGCCAGCGGGACGCCGAACTGGGTGGCGTCGAGGTCGTTGCGCTGGGCGTCGAGCACCGCGCGGTCGATGTCCAGGATCGCCGCGGCGGGGTCGCTGAGGTCCTCGGCGACCGTGGAATGCAGCGTGCCGAACTGGTTCAGCAGCTCCCGCATATGCTTCGCGCCGCCGCCGGAGGCCGCCTGATAGGTCATGGCGGTGCCCCACTCGACCAGGTCATTGGTGAACAGCCCGCCCAGGCCCATCAGCATGTTCGAGACGGTGCAGTTGCCGCCGATGAACTCCTTGACCCCGGCGGCCAGACCGGCGTCGATGACCTCGCGGTTGATCGGGTCCAGCGCGATGATCGAGGTCTCGGCCATGCGCAGGGTGGAGGCGGCATCGATCCAGATCCCGTCCCAGCCGGCCTGACGCAGCTTCGGGTAGACCTCAGAGGTGTAGTCCCCACCCTGGGCGGTGACGATGATCGGCAGCTTGATCAGCGTGTCCAGATCGAAGGCGTCCTGCAGGATGGTCTCCTCAGGCGTGACGCCCTCGAAGCTCGGTGCCTGGCCCCCGGCGTTGGAGGTGGAGAAGAACACCGGGTTGATGTGCGCGAAGTCCCCCTCCTCGAGCATCCGGTTGATCAGCACCGAGCCGACCATGCCGCGCCAACCGATCAGACCCACCGAGGGGGTCTCACCGGGCACGGCGGAGAGGGCAGGGGACACGGAGGAATTCACGGCAGAAGTCATGCCTCCAGGGTAGCGGAGTCGGCTCAGCGCGTCAGAGTCAGCCCCTGGCGCCGGGAGTCTCCGGGCTTTCCGTGGAGCCTCTGGCCTCCTTGATCTCCTGGAGCAGCCGACGGCGCTTCAGATGCGCCCACAGCCCTCCGGCAACCCAGAGCTGGGCGACGAATAGGAAGGCCAGACCGGGCAGGATCCGGTCATTGAGCACCAGGACGAAGCCGAGGGTCACCGTGAACAGGGCCAGGAACGGCAGGATCAGATATCCGCCGAGGCCCAGCATCATCAGATTCGTGGAGGTCGCCTGGGAGGCCTGGTCCGGGCTCTGCGACGCGCCCTGAGGGGTGGCCTGAGAGGCGCTCTGCGGCATGGCCTGCGGCGCGGACTTCGGCGCGGCCTGGGCGGTGTTCGGCGCGGCTGGCTGGGCCTCGGTGGCGCGGGAGGTCTCGGTCATCTCAGGCTTCCGTCGGTGGGTCTCGATGTGGTACTGAAGTCCGTTGGCGCCCTGATGCGTGCCCACGGCGGGATCGCGTCGGGTCAGCTCCCAATCGGCGGTGAGCGCCGGGGCCGAGGTGTCACCGGAGGCTGGGCTCTGGATCACGGTGATCACCGCGAGGTCCGCGATCCCGCGGGTCACGGTCTCGGAGTAGACCTGGCCGCCGCCGATGACCCAGATACGCTCCGTCGCGAAGCCGGAGGCGAGCTCGAGCCCTTCGTCCAGGCTTGCCACGGGGTGGCCGCCCCGCTCGTGGATCTGCTCGGCGGCGTGCGCATCAGTGGTGATCACGATGTTCTGGCGGCCAGGGAGTGGTCGGTACTTCTCCGGGAAGGATTCCCAGGTCCGTCGTCCCATCACCACCGGAGCGCCGCGAGTGGTGGTCTTGAAGTGCGCCAGGTCCTCGGGCAGGTGCCAGGGCATGGCCCCGGCATCGCCGATGACACCGGTGTGGGTCTGCGCCCAGATCATGCCGATCTCAGTGGTGGCCGAGCCGCCGCTCATACGGCCACGGAGGCTTTGATCGCGGGGTGGTGCTGGTAGTCGCGGACCTCGAAGTCTTCGAACTCGTAGTCGAAGATCGAGTCCGGGGTGCGCGTGATCGCCAGGGTGGGCGCCGGGTAGGGGGTGCGCGAGAGCTGCTGCTGCACCTGCTCCACGTGATTGTCATAGATATGGCAGTCCCCGCCGGTCCAGATGAACTCCCCCGGGGTCAGCCCCACCTGCTGGGCCACCATCCGGGTCAGCAGCGCATAGGAGGCGATGTTGAAGGGCACACCGAGGAACATGTCGGCGCTGCGCTGGTAGAGCTGGCAGGAGAGTCGACCCTCGGCCACGTAGAACTGGAACATGATGTGGCACGGGGGCAGCGCCATCTGATCGATCTGCGCCGGGTTCCATGCGCTCACCACGTGGCGCCGGGAGTCGGGGTCCGTCCTCAGCGAGCTGATCAGCTGCTCGATCTGATCGATGTGTCCGCCGTCCGGCGTCGGCCAGGAGCGCCACTGCACCCCATAGATCGGGCCGAGCTCGCCGTCCTCGCCAGCCCATTCGTTCCAGATCCGCACACCGCGCTCCTGAAGCCAGCCGGCGTTGGAGTCCCCGCGCAGGAACCAGAGCAGCTCCAGCGCCACGGACTTGAAGTGCACTCGTTTGGTGGTGATCAGAGGGAAGGACTCCGCGAGATCGAACCGGATCTGACGCCCGAAGACACTTCTGGTGCCGGTTCCGGTGCGGTCAGACTTGGCGGTGCCGGTGTTCAGCACGTCTGCGAGCAGGTCCTCGTACGGGGTGGGGATCGGCGAGTTCACGGCATCAGCATACCGGTGGCGGCCGAGGGTCTGTCAGGAGGCCCGTCAGCGGGCCCGTCGGTCCCTGGGCTCAGGAGAAGGTGGCCTGCAGGGAGCGGTATTCGGGGTACCGGTGCAGATAGGCGTCCACGTAGGTGCATTCGGAGGCGAAGAGCCGGCCCTCGGTCTGGAGCTGGTCCAGCAGCAGGGTGACCAGGCAGCGGGCGTAGCCCTGCCTGCCGTACTGCGGGTGCACGATGGTGTGCTGCAGAAGGGTGACCTCCTGGCCGCGCAGGGTTTCGGGGGTGAAGCCGATGAACCCGATGAACGTGCGCCTCCCGTTGATGGTGTCCCAGAGCTCGGCCCGGCCCCGGTCCTCGTCGATGTTCAGCTCGGCGGTCGGGTGGACGTTCTTGGGCGCACTCATGTATTGAGACTACCGTCACATCCTGCCGATGTCAGGAGTCCCGCCGCGGCTCAGTCTTCGAAGGGCTCGTAGACCTCGATCGAGACGATCTCTCCGTCGCGGTCCATGGCCTGCTGGGCCACCAGCACCGCACCTGGGCGCAGGTAGGGGTCCTCGTCCGGGATCGCTTGGAACAGCTGGGGGTCCTGCAGCCAGCCGCCCATGGTGTCCAGGATCAGCGGCAGCACCGGGCGGTGGCTGCAGATCAGCGTCGGCAGCAGCAGCTCCAGGCAGCGTCGGACCCGGGTCCGGGTCCGTTCGGGGTGGGCCTCGGCGCGCTTCTCGGTGAAGGACTTCCGGTAGGTGGCTCGGCTCCGGTGGGCCTTGACGTAGGGGGCGATGGTCTCGGCGCAGCGTCTCCACGGGCTGGACTCCAGGTGGCGGGGCCGCCAGCAGATCAGCAGCCGCTCCACAGATCGGGCCTGGCGCTTTCCGGTGGCCGCCAGCGGACGCTCGGATTCGGCTCGGGACCAGGAGGAGCGCGGTTTGGCCTTGGCATGGCGCAGCACGACGAAGGGCAGGGTGTGCAGCCGGCGGTCTGCGTTCAGGCGGGCCAGCTCGTCCAGCGGCAGCACGTCGCCGCGATTGGTCAGCAGCTCCCGAGCCCGGTCCACGCTGACCCAGGCGGTCTCGTCGACCTCCTCGCCGTCGGGGATCGGGGTGCCCTCAGCGACCTGGGCGGCCCAGTACCAGACGGCCTTATCTTTACGGCCGTTGCCGCCGTTGCCGCCGTTGCCGTTCTTGGCCCCGCGCGCCTTGCCCACGGAGTACCGCGTGATCGGCAGCGGCATCCCGAGCCGGACCTTGAGCCCGATCTCCTCGCGGACCTCGCGGACCGCGCACTCCGGGAGGGTCTCACCCTCGTCGAGCTTCCCCTTGGGGAAGGACCAGTCGTCGTAGCGGGGGCGGTGGATCAGCAGGACCTCGAGCTCCCCGCGGCGGAGGCGCCAGCACAGGGCGCCTGCGGCGAGTATCTCGGCATCCGGCCCGTCATCGGAGACCGTGACAGTTCTGCGGCGGGGGACCTTGCTCATGGTCTCGGAGGAGCTCACGAGAGACCAAGATATCAGGCTGGTTCGGCGTCGGGCTCCACGGTCGGGGCGTACATCGTGTCAGCATCCCATTTGGTGAAGCCGAGCTTCTTGTACAGCTCCACCGCGGCGGTGTTGTCCGCGTCGACATAGAGCATGATGGCGGCCAGCCCGGCCCGGTGCAGATGTTCGATCCCGGCCAGGGTGAGGCTGCGGCCCAGGCCCCGCCCGCGGGCGTCAGGCACGACGCCGACCACGTAGACCTCGCCGAGCTCGGCGCCCTGGACCTTGGTCCAGTGGAACCCGAGGAGCTCCTCGCCCTCCCAGGCCAGCAGGAATCCCTCCGGGTCGAACCAGTCCTCGGCCATCCGGGCGTGCAGGTCCTCCAGGGTGAGCCGGCCCTGCTCGGGGTGATCGGCGAAGGCCGCCGCGTTCGCGGCCAGCCAGGCCTGGTCGTCGACGCCGGGGCGGAAGCCGCGCAGGGTGACGGTCTCCGGCAGCTCGGGGGCGGGCGCCTCGTCGAGGTCGGTGAGCCGCATCCGCCAGAGCTCCCGGACCGGGGTCCAGCCGTAGCGTCGGGCGAGCCGGGCGGCGGCGTCGTGCTCGCCATGGGCCCAGGCCCGCTGCACGCGACCGGCTTCGGGGGAGAGCGCGTTCGTGGTGAGCGCCTCGGTCAGGGCGGTGCCGATCCCACGCTGCCGGCAGTCGGGCCGGACCACCATCTCGAGCACGTCAGGAGCGTCGTCCTGGCCCTCGACGACGACGCCGGCCCCGGCGAGCAGTCGCGAGTCGGGTCGCGCGTCGGTCCAGGCGTAGGCGATGCGCAGCGGAGCCCGACGCGCGGACTCGGTGGCGGCTGAGCCGGTGGTCACTCGCTCGGCGGCGCGGTGCAGCTCCACGAGCGTCTGTTCCGAGAACGGCGGATTCGCGTCCGCCTCGGTGGCGACGGCGGCGAGCTCCAGCAGCGCGTGGTGCAGATCGGCATCGGGTGCGCCCTCGCTGAGCTCGACCACGGCAGACTCGACAGCTTCGGGGGTGACATCGCCTGGTTTCATAGGCTCACTGTAGTCGAGCCGAACCCTCAGGTCACCGGCTCAGGCGGCGTCCGCTCCGTCGTCGCGCCGGTCGTCATCGCTGGGACTTGCTGCCTCTATGCCGCTGATCACCAGGCGGTATCCCACGTTGCGCACGGTGCCGATCAGGGACTCGTGATCGGGTCCGAGCTTGGCGCGCAGACGGCGGATGTGCACGTCCACGGTGCGGGTGCCGCCGAAGTAGTCATAGCCCCAGACGTCGTGGAGCAGCCGGTCTCGGGTGAAGACCTGGCCCGGGTGCAGAGCCAGGTGCTTGAGCAGCTCGAACTCCTTATAGGTCAGGTTCAGCAGGCGCCCATTGATGGTGGCCATATACGTGGTCTCGTCGATGGTGATCCCGCCGGCGCGGATCTCCCCGACCGGGGTCTCCTCCACGGCCTCCACCGCGGCGAGCCGGATGCGGGCGTCGATCTCGCCCGGGCTGGCCTCGCCGAGGATGAAGTCATCGGCCTGCCAGGACTCGTTCAACGTGGCCAGTCCGGCCTCGGTGACGATCACCAGCACCGGGGAGAGCATCGAGGTCTTCACCAGCTGGCACAGCGAACGGGCGTGGGCGAGCTTGGTGCGTGCGTCGATCAGCGTGACATCGACATTGGGGGCTCGCACGATCGAGGAGGCCTCGGCGGGGAAGCTGCGGATGCGGTGGGTGAGCAGATCCAGGGACGGCAGTGCGTCGTCGGGGGTGTCTGAGAGCAGCAGAACTTGAGCCATGCATGACTCCTTCCCCTTGGGTCACGATCTTCACCGGGTGCGGCAGGGTCATCAGCGGTGATTACAGTCTTCGACGCCGGTGATTTCACAATGCGGAAACACCATTCAGCGATCTGCAGATGAGTATATGCGACGTCCGAAGCGTGGACCTCTAGGATGGCCTGTTGTGAAGTACATCCCAGTGGCAGCCTCCGCCCTGCTCGCAGCCACAGCGCTCGCCCTGGCCTCCTGGGCCGGGACCATCGCGATGACCCTGGTGGTCTGCGGGCTCTCGATCCTGATCGCGCTGGGCTGGCCCCAGCTGATGGGCGTCGCGGCTCGGCGCTCGCTCTCCGCCGTCATCGCCTGCGCCGGAGTCATCGCGGCCCTCGGAGCCGGGATCGTGGAGACCGCCGATGAGCTCTTCTTCTGGTCCTCCGTGGCCCTGGCCTTCGGGGTCATGGGGGTCTTCCTGATCCAGGTGCTGCGCGGCACCGGTCGGCCGCATCGGCTGGAGTCCACCATCGGGGCTTGCGCCGGGGTGCTGATCGCCACCACCGGCGCCGGCTGGGTGGCCGGACTGCGCTACCCCGTGGAGCTCGCCGACGCGACCGGGAACGGGGTCCCCGGGGGACTCCTGGCCGTGCGCGGCCTGCTGCCGTTGGAGGACACCACGCTGCTGGCGGTCACCGGAGCCTCGGGGGAGCTTGCCGTGGTGACGCTGGCCGCGGGCACCCTGATCGTCGCGACGCTGTTGGCCGCGATTCCGCTGCCCAACGCATGGGCGATGCTCCTGGTGGTCCTGGGAAGCGTCGGGGCCGCCATCGGCATGACCTTGGCCTGGGGGGAGCTCACCCTGCTCTTCGCCGGGACGCTCGGGCTGGTGGCCGGACTGCTGCTGGCCTCCTTCCGCAGATTCCTGCTCGCCCAGGGTCCGCCGCAGGGGATCCTCTCCGGGATCGCGGTCGGCACAGCCCCGATCGCGGCCATGGGCGCGCTGACCTACTTCACGGAGCGCCTTCTGCTGGTGTGAAGTTGTACACTTTGCTCCATGAACTTCGCACTGCAGAACGTCTCGCTGCTCGCACTGGAGATCTTCTTCATCGGGCTGCTGGTCCTGGTGACGCTGATGATCGCCGGGATCTCCTGGACCGTCATCTCCCGGTTGTACAAGGGTCAGCGCTGATCCGCCCGGACCGTCCCACGGCACACGCCGGTGTCACCTGCGCGCTGAGGAGCTGAGCCCATGGCCCCGATCGAGCTTCCCACCGACCTGACCCCGGAGCTGGCCCCGCTGTACTGGCTGCTCGGCAGCTGGCGCGGCCAGGGACGCCTGGGCTCAGGTGAGCAGGATGATCCGATCTTCACCCAGGACGTCACCTTCCGGGACACCGGACTGGAGTTCGTGGAGTACCGCGCCGAGACCTGGCTCGCCGACGAGGCAGGGGCGCGGCTGCGACCGCTCACGGTGGAGACCGGCTTCTGGTCACTGGACCGTGCCCGGACCGACGCCGACGTCGGTCCCGGACTGGCGCCGGCAGACCTGGTCCCGGCGTACCGTAGCGCCGCCGACGTCGACCAGCTCGCGCAGCCGGACGGCGCCTTCGCCATCACCGCCACCATCACCCACCCGGGCAGCATCTCCGAGCTCTACTACGGCAAGATCAAAGGCCCGCAGCTGCAGCTCGCCACCGACGCCGTGATGCGCGGCGAGCATGCCGCGGAATATCCCGGGGCCTCCCGCATGTTCGGACTGGTGAACAGCCAGCTGTTCTGGCGCTGGGACCTTCGCGCCGCCGATGGGGAGATGCTTCCCCATGCCTCCGCAATCCTGGACCGCACGGCCTCCGCAGAAGAGGTCAGCGCCAAGCGCACCGCCTGAGCCTGCCGCTCGCCCGACCCGCGGCAGGACCCCCGCGCCGTGCGCCCAGCGCACGCGCCGCACCGATGAAGGAGTCCGCCCGTGGATGAGAACTCGAAGTCGCCCCTGCTCGACCGCAATGGTGCAGTGGCTGACGGCGGAGATGATGCCGCCGTCGCCGCCCACTACGGGGACCCCACCCGCGAGCAGCGAGCCCTGGCCCGCGGCGCCGCCGTGGTCGATCTCTCCCACCGCAGCGTGGTCACGGTCTCCGGGCCCGACCGGCTGACCTGGCTGACCACCCTGTCTTCCCAGGAGGTCGCCGGGCTGAAGCCGGGGGAGTCCACCGAGCTGCTGCTGCTGGACATCTCCGGACGCATCGAGCACGACGCGGCGGTGGTCGACGACGGCGAGACCGTCTGGCTGATCACTGAGAACTCCCACGGCGGGGTGCTGGCCCAGTGGCTGGACTCGATGAAGTTCATGCTTCGCGTGGAGATCACCGATCGCACCGCCGACTACGCCGTGCTCGGATCCACCGCCGCTCTGCCTGCTCCAGCCGCCGCCGAGGTCGTCGTCGGCTGGGACGACCCGTGGCCGCAGCTCGGCCCTGGCGCGGCCAGCTACGCCCAGGTCGCCGAGGCAGACCACCCCGGTGTGGATTGGTCCTGGCGGCTGAGCGTGGTCCCGCGGACCGCGCTGGAAGCCACGGTCGCCGGACTGGAGCAGGCCGGCTGGAACCTGGCCGGCACCATGGCCGCAGAGGCGCTTCGGGTGGCCGCCTGGCGCCCCCGGCTGGCCCGCGAGGTGGATCAGAAGACCATCCCGCATGAGCTGGACCTGATCCGCACCGCCGTGCACCTGTCCAAGGGCTGCTATAAGGGCCAGGAGACCGTGGCGCGGGTGCACAACCTCGGCCACCCGCCGCGCCGCCTGGTCTTCCTGCACCTGGACGGCAGCGAACACACGCTTCCGGCCCTCGGGGCCGACATCCTGGCGGCCGACCCCTCGGCGACCCCGGAGGAGCTGGCCCAGGAGCGTCCGGTCGGGAAGCTGACCTCGGTGGCTCGCCACCACGAGATGGGTCCGATCGCGCTGGCCCTGGTCAAGCGCAAGGTGGATCCCACGCTGCAGCTGGTGGTGCGCGACGGCGACGCCGACTCGGCGACCTACTATGCCGCGGCGCAGGAGGTCATCGTGCGGCCCGACGCCGGCCAGGCCGTAGGACGCCCGCAGGGCGACTTCCTGCGCGGCCAGCGCCGCTGATCCGCGGCGGCTGAGCAGGCTCGTCTAGACGCCAGACGCCAGACGCTAGACACAGGGCTCAGTCGAAGACCACGGTGATCTGTGCCCCCGCGGGGCTGAACCCCAGCGCTGCGGCGATGCGCAGGGACCCGAGGGACTCGGTGCGGGCGCGCCACTGCGGAATCAGCCCCTCGGTGAAGGCCTCCTCCGCCGCGACCGCGGCCAGGTGCAGCCCGACCCCGCCGCGGCGCTGCTGCGGCACGGTGAGCACCCCGAGGTGGCCCAGCATCCCGGCCCAGAGCTCACGCCCGGCGGCGCCGAGCACCGTCCCGGTGTCCTCGTCCACCAGGGCGGCGGTCCAAGGGGCCTCCGCGATGCCGGAGGCCAGCACGTCATCCGCCGGTGACGCCGCGAGCGCCGCGCCCACATGCCTCGGATCGAAGGAGACCGCCCCGCGCTGCGCAGCGTCGAGGGCAGGCGGCTCCTCCGCGTAGAGCAGCCTCGCGGCACCCAGGCTGCGCGTGCCCACGGCATGCCGGTGGCAGATCTCTAAGAGGCGACGCTCCTCGGCCAGCTCGCCCGGCGCGAGCCTGCGAGCCTGGCGGAGCACCTCGGTGGGCGCGCTGAGCACCGTGTGATCGAAGAGCTGCAGGAACGTCGCCGAGGAGCCGTCGGAGGTGACGACCTCATGATGGGATCCCTCGCCGAGCAGGGCTTCGTCCTCGAGGCCGAGCATCCGAGACCAGGACAGCGCGATGATGCTGCGCGTATGGTCCGCCAGGCTCATCCGGTGCGCCCCCTCTCTGGGGGCCGGCCTGGGGGAGCTGTCGGGTTCGTGGTCCGCGGCACCGGTTCAGCGGCCGAAGAGGATCTGGGCCTCTTCATAACGCTCCTGCGGCACGGTCTTGAGCCCGTCCAGCGCCTCGGCGAGATCGACCTTGACGATCTCGGTGCCGCGCAGCGCGGCCATATGGCCCCAGGCCTGCTCGTGCACCAGGTCCAGGGCGCGGATGCCGAATCGGGTGGCGAGCACCCTGTCATAGCCGGTGGGGTTGCCGCCGCGCTGGATGTGGCCCAGGGTCGTGTTTCGGGACTCGATGCCGGTCTTGGCCTCGATCTGGTGGGTCACCCACTCCCCGATGCCACCCAGCCGGGGGCGTCCGTCGGATTCCTCGCCCTTGCCCGCCAGTGCGGACTCGGCGTCCTCGGGGATGAAGCCCTCGGCGACGACCACCAGCGGTGAGCGTCCGCGCGAGTGGACCTGCTCGACCCATTCGCAGACCTGGTCCATGGAGACCTTGTGCTCCGGGATCAGGATGGCGTGGGCCCCGGCGGCCATGCCGGAGTGCAGCGCGATCCAGCCGACGTTGCGGCCCATGACCTCGGCGACCATGCAGCGGTGGTGGGATTCGCCGGTGGTGCGCAGCCGGTCCATCGCGTCGGTGGCGATGGAGATCGCGGTGTCGAAGCCGAAGGTGTAGTCGGTGGCCTTGAGATCATTGTCGATCGTCTTGGGCACGCCCACCACAGGGATCCCGTCGTCGGCGAGCCGCTTGGCGCCGGCGAGGGTGCCCTCGCCGCCGATGGCGATGACAGCGTCGATGTCATGGCGCTTGAGCTGCTTGGCGATGTTCTCCGGCCCGCCGCCCGGGTGGTTGTAAGGGTGGGTGCGGGAGGTGCCGAGGATGGTGCCGCCCTCGCGGGAGAGTCCACGCACGGACTGTCGGGGAAGGTCGATGTAGTCGCCCTCGATGAGCCCTCGCCAGCCTCCCTTGAGGCCGACGAACTCATCGCCATAGCTCTTGATGCCGTGCAGCACGGCGGAGCGGATGACGGCATTGAGGCCGGGGCAGTCGCCGCCGGAGGTGAGCAGTCCGATGCGCATGGTGATTCAGCTCGTCCCTTCATGGATTTCAGGAAAAATCTCAGGCCTGACTTCCTCGGCAGGTTGCTTCGCCTCAGTCTATGGGGTGCAGCGGAATCCGCAGAGGCCCGGGCCAGCCGGGTCTCTGCGGCGAGGGGGATCAGCCGAGCAGGTCCTGCAGCCGGCGCAGCCCCTTGGCCAGGTCCTCGTCACCCAGCGCGTAGGAGAGCCGCAGAAATCCGCTGGGTCCGAAGGCCTCGCCCGGGACGACGGCGACCTTCGCCTCCTCCAGGATCAGCTCGGCCAGCTCTGCGGTGGTCTGCGGGGTGCGACCGGCGATCTCGCGACCGAGCGCCTCGCGGACATCGACATAGGCGTAGAAGGCGCCCTCGGGTGTGGGGCAGGAGAACCCGGTGATCTCATTGAGTCCGCTCACGATGGCGCGGCGGCGCCGGTCGAAGGCGGTCTTCATCTCCTCGACCGCGTCCAGCGGGCCTTCGACGGCGGCCAGCGCGGCCATCTGTGAGACGTTGGCGACGTTGCTGGTGGCATGGGACTGCAGGTTCGCCGCCGCCTTGATGATGTCGGTCGGGCCCACCATCCAGCCCACACGCCACCCGGTCATCGCATAGGTCTTGGCGACACCGTTGAGGATCACCACCTGATCGGCCAGCTCCTCGATGGCGGCGATCGAGGTGAACTCGGCCTCGTCGTAGGTGAGGTGCTCATAGATCTCATCGGTGACCACCCACAGGCCCTTCTCCGCGGCCCAGCGGCCGATCTCACGGACCTCTTCGGCGGAGTAGACCGCGCCGGTGGGGTTGGAGGGGGAGACGAAGACCAGCACCTTCGTCGCTGGGCTCAGCGTCTGCTCCAGCTGCGCCAGGGTGACCTTGTAGCCCTGCTCGGGTCCGGCGAAGACATCCACCGGCACGCCGCCGGCCAGCTTGATCGCCTCGGGGTAGGTGGTCCAGAACGGAGCCGGCAGGATCACCTCGTCCCCGGGATCCAGCAGCGTGGCGAAGGTGTTGTACACCGCCTGCTTGCCGCCGTTGGTGATCAGCACGTTCGCCGGTTCCAGCGCCTCGCCCTTGATCCGGTAGCCGGAGTCCCGGGTGGTCTTCTGTGCCACCGCGGTGCGCAGCTCCGGCAGCCCGGCGGCGGGGGAGTAGCGGTGGAACCGGGGGTTCAGCGCCGCCTCACGCGCCGCCTCGACGATGTATCCCGGGGTGGGGAAGTCCGGCTCGCCTGCACCGAACCCGATGACGTCCTCACCTGCGGCCTTCATCGCCTTGGCCTTCGCGTCCACGGCAAGGGTGGCGGACTCGGCGATGGAGCCGATACGGTCGGAGATGCGGGAGCTCGGAGCAGTCATGTCTGGGGGATCCTTTCGGGATTCATGGACTGATCCAAGCCTACCGGTTTGTCCCCCACCGGGCCGAGGGCGTAGAGTGATCGTTCGGTGTCTCAGGCACCTCCGATCCATCGTGCCCCGAAACCGGTGCTCCGGTTCTCGATGCGGTAATGTGGCGGAGGGTCAGTTTCCCCTAGGGCAGTGGCGCAATTGGTAGCGCAACGGTCTCCAAAACCGTAGGTTGCAGGTTCGAGTCCTGTCTGCCCTGCTAGGCACCCGCCTTAACCGTGAACAGATGGAGTCTTCGTGTCCCAGTCGCCTTCGACGCATGATCAGGGCTCCACGCCTGCCGGCGGCGATCCGAAGGGCCCGTTCGGGAAGCTGTGGCTGTTCCTTCGCCAGGTCATCGACGAGCTCCGCAAGGTGGTCGTACCGACCCGCCGGGAGCTGACCAACTACACGCTGGTGGTGCTGGTCTTCGTGGTCATCGTGATCGGAATCGTCACCGGTTTCGACGCGATCTTCAGCCGAGGCGCCGAGGCGCTCTTCGGGTCCACCGGAGGCGTCGAGCAGCCAGTGGAGCCGCCCGCCGGAGTCGACGGCGGCGCCGAGGACTGAGCCGGGCCTGCCAGATGACCATGACGAGATGCCGCAGCCAGGCATCCACCACGTGAACGAGAGCTCGCCGTGTGTCGGTGAGCACCACGGAAAGCAGGAGAACAGTGTCTGAACAGGATCTTTCGCAGCAGACCGAAGAGGTCGACGCCGCCCAGGATGCCGCCGCCGATTCAGCAGCGGGCACCGATGCGGCCGAGGAGACCTCAGCCGCTGTCGAGACGGCCGAGCAGACCGAAGCCGGGACCGACGAGGAGTCCGCGGACGCCGATGTGGCCGCCGAGGAGACCGAGGCGCAGACCGATGCCGACGTCGAAGCCGACTCTGAGGCTCACGCCGAGGCTGAGGCTCCCGCCGAGGCCGAGGTTCCCGAGGAGGAGAAGTCCTACGAGGAGCGCGCCGCCGCACTGAAGTCCACGCTGCGCCGCCAGCTCGGCGACTGGTACGTGGTGCACACCTACGCGGGCTACGAGAAGCGCGTGAAGTCCAACCTGGAGACCCGGATCCAGACCCAGGACATGGAGGACCACATCTTCGAGATCGAGGTCCCCATGGAAGAGGTCGTGGAGATCAAGGGCACTCAGCGCAAGGTCGTCAGCCGGGTCCGCATCCCGGGCTATGTGATCGTGCGCATGGAGCTCACCGACGCCTCATGGGGCGTCGTGCGCCACACCCCGGGGGTCACCGGATTCGTCGGCAACGCCCACGACCCGCACCCGCTGAGCTCCGAGGAGGTCTTCGACATGCTTTCGGATCACCTCCTGGGCAAGCCCGATGCGCCCAAGCACGGCGAGGACGGCTCGGCCGCTCCGGCGGCCTCCGATGTCAAGGTGGACTTCGAGATCGGTGAATCGGTCACCGTCACCGATGGCCCCTTTGCCACGCTGCCGGCCTCGATCTCGGAGATCCACGCAGACTCGCGCCAGCTCGTGGTCCTCGTCTCGATCTTCGAGCGCGAGACCCCGGTGACGCTGAACTTCAACCAGGTCGAGAAGATCTACTGAGGTTCACCAGCATGGCCGGGCCGACGACGTCGTGGGTCCGGATCGTGCGAAAACTCAAGACTTTCGATGCCGCAGGTGGCTTTGGCCGGCGGCGTCGAACCGGTCATCACGCCATGATGGCCACCCCCCTGCGTCACGCTCCTGTGGCACAGGGACACCAGGTGAGGGTTCAAGCCCCACGCGCCGCTTTCGGCGGCGCGAGAGCTTGAGGCCACCACGCAAGCAAAGGACGCTTAAACATGGCCCCGAAGAAGAGAGTCTCCGGCCTGATCAAGCTGCAGATCAAGGCAGGTGCCGCTAACCCGGCCCCGCCGATTGGTCCCGCACTCGGTCAGCACGGTGTCAACATCATGGAGTTCTGCAAGGCTTACAACGCCGCGACTGAGGCTCAGCGCGGCAATGTGATCCCTGTGGAGATCACGGTCTACGAGGACCGCTCCTTCACCTTCGTCACCAAGACCCCGCCGGCCGCCGAGCTGATCAAGAAGGCAGCAGGCGTGGCCAAGGGCTCGGGCGTGCCGCACACCGAGAAGGTCGGCAAGCTCAGCCAGTCACAGGTCGAAGAGATCGCTCAGACCAAGATGGAGGACCTCAACGCGAACGACCTCGCCTCGGCCTCCAAGATCGTCGCCGGAACTGCCCGCTCCATGGGCATCACGGTCGAAGGCTGAACCGGGCTCACGCCCACCATCAACTGACAAACAGTCCGGCCCATGAGTCGGACGGTGGGAAGGGTCGAGCGCGACCCGCGTACCACGACTGCTAAGGAGAACACGCAGATGGCAAAGCGCAGCAAAGCTTATGAAGCAGCGGCACAGAAGGTCAACGAAGATGCCCTGTACTCCCCGGCCGAGGCGCTAGCCCTGGCCAAGGAGATCAACCCGTCGAAGTCCGACGCGACCGTCGAGGTCGCCATGCGGCTCTCGGTGGACCCGCGCAAGGCCGACCAGATGGTCCGCGGCACGGTCATCCTGCCCAACGGCACCGGCAAGACCTCCCGCGTCGTGGTCTTCACCCAGGGTGACAACATCGCCAAGGCTGAAGAGGCCGGGGCTGACTACGTCGGCGGCGATGAGCTCATCGCCAAGGTCGCCGATGGCTGGACCGACTTCGACGCCGCCGTCGCCTCGCCCGACATGATGGGCAAGGTCGGTCGCCTGGGCAAGGTCCTGGGTCCGCGTAACCTGATGCCGAACCCGAAGACCGGCACGGTGACCCCGGACGTCGCCAAGGCCGTCAACGAGCTCAAGGGCGGCAAGATCACCTTCCGCGTGGACAAGCACTCGAACCTGCACTTCATCGTGGGCAAGACCAGCTTCGACGCGAAGGCGCTGGCGGAGAACTACGCCGCAGCCCTGGAAGAGATCCTGCGCCTGAAGCCCTCGGCCTCGAAGGGTCGCTACATCGCCAAGGCCACTGTGACCACCACCTTCGGCCCCGGCATCCCGGTGGACCCGAACGTGACCAAGGTGCTCACGGACTGACACCTCGCACTTCACGCAGCACCCTTTGAGGCCCTCGTCCACACGGACGGGGGCCTCATCGGTTCACCCCGTTTTGCGCGGAGGATGATCCGCGTGTACCGTGAGTGTTGACCAAAGACCGCCGGTCGTTGTTCTCGTGCGCAGATCATTGGCTGATCTGCGTGGTCAGCAGACATCATGTCTGTGAGGCGATGCAACGTAAAGACCCGAATCGGGCGACCTGCGCAGGACACGATCAGCTCTTCTTCTATGAAGTTGCTCGCGGTGAAACGCGGCCAGCCTCACGTCGGAAGCCTTGCCCCGTGCCTTGCGCAGCGGGGCATTTTTTATGCCCCAGCTCGAGGGTGGTGACCGGCTTACATGATCGGAAGGAGTGCCATGGCGAATCCTGAGAAGGCTGCCGCCGTCGATGAGTTGAAGGAACTCTTCAACAACTCGACTGCCGCAGTGCTCACGGAATACCGCGGCCTCTCCGTGGGCCAGCTGCAGACTCTGCGCCGGTCCGTGCGAGAGAACGCACACTACGCTGTGGTGAAGAACACGCTCACCGAGATTGCGGCCCGGGAAGTCGGCATCGACGCCTTTGAAGGCAAGATGTCCGGACCCTCCGCAATCGCCTTCGTCCACGGGGACCCCGTGGACGTGGCCAAGGCGCTGCGTGACTTCGCCAAGAGCAACCCTGAGCTCATCGTCAAGGGCGGCTACATGGATGGCGTAGCCCTCGATGAGGCAGGAATGAAGAAGCTCGCGGATCTTGAATCCCGTGAGGTTCTGCTCGGCAAGATGGCTGGTGCCCTCATCGGCGTCCAGTCCAAGGCTGCTGCACTGTTCCAGGCGCCGCTGTCGAAGGCCGTTCGCACGGTCGAGGCGCTGCGCGAGAAGCAGGAAGCTGCCTGAGCTCGAGCTCACCACAGATCCGCAAGCAACACCCCCTAAACACTTAGAAGGAGCGCCCCCATGGCGAAGATGAGCAACGACGAACTGATCGAACAGTTCAAGGACATGTCCCTGATCGAGCTCTCCGAGTTCGTCAAGGTCTTCGAGGAGACCTTCGACGTCACTGCAGCTGCTCCCGCAGCAGCCGCAGCAGCTCCCGCAGCAGCCGCTGAGGAAGAAGAAGAGCAGACCGAGTTCGACGTGGTCCTCGAGGCCGCAGGCGAGAAGAAGATCGGTGTCATCAAGGAGGTGCGCGGTCTGACTTCCCTCGGTCTCAAGGAGGCGAAGGACGTCGTCGATTCCGCTCCCAAGGCCGTCCTGGAGGGTGTCGACAAGGCAACCGCCGAGAAGGCGAAGGAGACCCTGGAGGCCGCAGGCGCCACCGTCACCCTCAAGTGATCGGGGCGGCGAGAGCCGCATCCAGGCAGTCTTGACTGCATACAGAGATCCCCCGGAAGGCTTCCTTCCGGGGGATCTCTGTATTGCTGGATCTCTGTATTGCTGAAACTCCGTGTTCCAGAAACTCCGTGTTCCCGAGACGCTGGATGTCTGATCAGAGTCGGCTGCCAGGCTTGGGCATCAGCCCGGTCGCGACCAGGGCGAGCCCGGCCAGGGCGAAGACTCCGAGAGCCACGATGAGCCAGTCGATGTAGATCCCCAGCACGGTGCTCGCCAAGACCCACAGCGCCAGGGCCACCGCGATCGCGGCATAGATGGCCCCGGAGATGCGGGGTCCCTGGATCGACCTGGAGTCCGCTCGGCCGGAGGTCGCCGCCAGCGGACCCTTCGCAGCGGGGGCCGCCGCTGTGCCGGTCGGGGGAGCGGTCCCGGCGCTGAGCGCCGCCTCCGCCTCGGCGCGCTCGAACCAGCGGGGGCCGCGCTCGGGCTCCTTCCAGGTGAAGTCTCGTTCGCTCTGCGCCCGCAGCGACTCAGCCAGCAGCTCGTCGACTTCGGCCGGCTCGGGCGGAAGCGGCCGGGTGGGGTGGGTGCGCGCGTCCTGCTCGGGGTGCTCTGCGGTCATCGCTGCTCACCTTCCTGCTCGTAGGTGGTGGAGTCATAGATCGTGATGTTGCCGAAGGCGGAGTTGAGCTCCAGATGGATCTGATCCTCGGAGTCCTCGGGTCCTATGACCAGGTCCCCGCCGGAGATGCCCGAACGCTCCAGGCCGTCGTCCTGCGTGGCGATCTCCAGGTTGCTCAGCGCCTGCCCGTTGCTGAGGAGGACCTGGGTCTCGTCGGGGACGATCACCGTGGTGTTGGAGAAGGCCTGGTTGACCTGGGCGTCCCAGACGACGGGATCAGCCGGTCCGCTCAGCGCCTCAAGGTCGCGCAGGTCCACCGTGGTGTTGGCGAAGACGCTCTGCACCTGGGTCTCCGTGGTGGTGTAGTCGCCGAAAGCGTGGTTCGATCCGCCGCCGAAGCCGGAGGCGCTCTGTCCGGCAAAGAGCACCAGCATGACCGCAGTGCTCAGCGCGAGCAGCCCCGGAGTGCCGGGGCGCCCGCGCAGCGCCGCCGTGAAGTGGGTCAGCCCGAGTACCAGCACCAGACCGGCGGTGGCCGCGATGGCCACGGTGGTGCTGGAGAGCCCGAGTCCTCCGCCGAACCAGGCGAGTCCCACGATGACCGGCAGGGCCAGCATCGCCAGACCCCAGCTCAGCTGACGGCGACGACGCCGGGCGGCCTGCTCTCGGAACGAGGGCTGCGGGCGGGGCTCCCGGGTCCTGGCGGACACGGAGCTCGCCGGGGCCGCAGCGGAAGCAGCAGGGGAGGCGTGAGCGGCCGGGCTCGGTGTGGCTGAATCTTCCTTGGGATACCAGGCCGGTTTCCCGTCCGCACGCGGCGGCTTCGAGTTCCCGGCCTCAGCTTTTCCCGCGCTGCCCTGACCTGAGGCGTCGAAGCGGCCCGGGGTCGACCGGCCCGCGGCGCCGGAGGCTGATCCTTGCGTGCCTGCTGTGCTCGAGCGCCGCCGATGATTGCGAACCATCACGTAGATGGCCCAGCCCACTGCTGCCAGGATGACCAGGTTCAACAGCACCGCGAGCGGTCCAGCGATGCTGACCGGGGTGAAGATGTTCAGTGCGCCGATGACCGTGAGGACGGCACCGCCGATGAATCCCGAGGTGTAGTCGCCACGCACCGCCTGCTGCGCATGGATCCTTCCCTCGCGATCTGGGATGAACATCCACGCCAGCCCGTAGAGCAGTGCCGCGGGGGAGAAGAAGATGATGAAGGCGACGACGCCGAGCCCCCGCACCAGGGCGGCGTCCCATCCCACCTTGAGTGAGATTCCGGCGAAGATTCCCCCGAGCCAGCCTTCTTCGGGGCGAACGAGTCCTGTGGTGCGCATCCAGTCGAAGAAGCGGCGGCCTGTCTCAGGCTTCTGATTGTCCATGCCTCCAGTCTCCGCCGGGCGCGCCTCTCTCCGCTATTGGGGGGCACCCTGATTGAACCCTGAATCCTGGCCCCGGGCCCCCGATATGGGGCTCAGACCATCGAAGTGCACCGGTCTGCGTGGCAGTATGGAGAACATGGACAGCGCCAGCCAGACGCCCCCGGCGCAGAACAGCGCGCGCCCGCAGCGGCCTCCGCTGCTGCGCGCCGCGCAGACCCCGCTGGCAGGGGTCTGCCTGGGCCTGTCCCGTCACCTGGGGATCTCGGTGACCTCGGTGCGCACCGTCATGATCGGACTCAGCATCGCCGGCGGTATTGGCCTGCTGCTCTACTGCTGGCTCTGGATCTTCGTCCCACTCCAGGACGAGCCGCGACCCGATGCGGCAGCCCGGGGCCTCAGCGGCCCTGCAGTCGAGGGCGGCGACACCACGGGTCAGGAGAGCACCGGAACGCAGGGGAGTGCCGCCAGCGGCATCGATCCCAAGGCGGAACCCGCGCAGTACTGGAGCACCCGAGGACGCGAGCTGCTCCATTCCCTGACCAGCTCCCCGCAGGTGCTGCTGGGCGGAGCGCTGCTGGGCGGGGCCGGGCTGATCGGGCTGCAGCTGCTGGGCGCACAGATCAACTGGTGGCTCATCGGACCTCCGCTGATCCTGGGGGTCGGGGTGCTGCTCGCCTGGTCCCAGGTGGACGCCATCGGCCCCAGCACCGCGGACCAGACACCAGGCCAGCGTGCCCCCGGGGCTCGGTCCCGGCAGGCCATCCTGTGGCAGTTCGCCATCGGGGCGCTGCTGGTGATCCTGGCACTGCTGCTCCTGGCCGGTGGTTTCCTGCCCGCGGCGGACCTCCTGCTGGGACTGATGGTGGCGGCGATGCTGCTGGCCGGCGTCGCCCTGGTCACCGCGCCGTGGCTGATCCGGCTCTACCGCACCTCCAACACCGAACGTGCCCGCGCCGCCGCAGAGGCCGAGCGCGCCGACATCGCGGCCCACCTGCACGACTCGGTGCTCCAGACCCTGGCCATGATCCAGAAGCACCGCCACGACCCCGCATCCGTGGAACGGCTGGCCCGGCGACAGGAGCGGCAGCTGCGCGGCTGGCTCTACAGCCGGGACAGCCCCGAGACCGGAACCCTGAAGGAGCAGCTGACCAGCGTCGCCGCCGAGCTCGAGGAGCTGCACAGCGTGCCCGTGGAGGTCGTCGCCGTCGGGGAATCGCAGCGCAGCGATCACCGGGTCCTGGTGGCCGCGGCCCGGGAGGGCATCGTCAATGCGCTCAAGCATGCCGGTCCTGCCTCGGTGTACCTGGAGTCCACTGCTGCCGAGGATGCGGTGTTCATCCGCGACCGCGGGACCGGATTCGACCCCGGCGGCATCGAGTCCGACCGGCTGGGCGTGCGCGAATCGATCATCGGACGCATGAACCGGGCCGGCGGGTCGGCGAGGATCCGCTCGGGCGAGACCGGCACCGAGGTCCAGATTCGCATGCCCGTGACCGCGACGACCGCCCCGGAATCGGCCACCGAGACGATGCCTCAGCGCGAGGAGACCTATGGATGAGCAGTCGACCGGCGATCTGCGCCGGGTGGTCATCGTCGATGACCACGGGATCTTCCGCGCCGGACTGAAGTCGGAGCTCTCGGGCCGGGTCGAGGTCATCGGCGAGGGCCACGACGTCGAGTCCGCGATCGCCGCGGTCCGGGCCGGACGCCCGGAGGTGGTGCTGCTCGACGTGCACCTGCCCGGCGGGACCGGCGGGGGAGGGGCCGAGGTCGTGCGGGCCTGCCGCGACCTCCCCGAGGTGCGCTTCCTCGCGATCAGCGTCTCTGACCAGGCCGAGGACGTGGTCTCGGTGATCCGCGCCGGGGCCCGAGGCTACGTCACCAAGACCATCAGCACCGCCGACCTGGTCCAGGCCGTGCAGGACGTCGCCACCGGAGACGCGGTGTTCTCGCCACGCCTGGCAGGATTCGTGCTCGACGCCTTCGGCACCGGGGGAGTCGAGGACGTGCGTGACGAGGAGCTGGACCGACTCTCGGCCCGCGAGGTGGAGGTGATGCGGCTGATCGCGCGCGGCTACACCTACCGGGAGATCGCCGGCGAGCTGTTCATCTCGATCAAGACCGTGGAGACCCATGTCTCCAAGGTGCTGCGCAAGCTGCAGCTCTCCTCGCGCCACGAACTCACCCGCTGGGCGGAGCGGCGCCGAATCGTCTGACGCCTGACGCCTGAGGCCTGACGCCTGAGGCCTGACGCCTGACGCCTGACGCCCGACACCCGGCGCCTGCCGCCCGACACCCGGCGCCTCATCCCCGGCGCGCCGGGGGTGTGTCCCATCGCACGTCCTGTGCACGCAGGCTGGTACAGTTACTGCCCAGAAAGCCCGGAGCCCCTTTAACACTCTCCGCCGGCCTTCCCATTCGGCGTCAGGCACAGCCCTCGCGTCTCATGCCCCAGTGGCTTCATCTTGCCTTGGGCTGTCTTCGTGGTCTATTCTGTACTTTTGCGCATCTTCTCTACATCAGTGCCTTCAAATAGCGGTGGGCAGTTGAATTTATGCGTGATTCCTACGGAAGCTACGAAGGTCTGTGGAAGGATCCAACTTGGTCGCCTCGAGCACCTCAACGACTCAAACCGCTGCCTCGGCCCGCACTGCTGAATACGCAGGCCGACTCTCATTCGCAAAGATCCACGAACCCCTCGATGTCCCAGAGCTGCTGGCTCTGCAGATCGACTCCTTCGACCGCCTCATCGGCAACGACAGCTGGGCTGCTCGCGTCGAGGAGGCCCGGCAGAAGGGCATCAAGGGCGTTTCCGAAACCTCCGGACTCTCCGACATCTTCGAAGAGATGTCACCGATCGAGGACTTCCAGGGCACCATGTCCCTGAGCTTCTCGGATCCTGAGTTCGCCGACCCCAAGATGCCGGTCGCTGAGTGCAAGGAGCGGGACACCACGTATTCCGCTCCGCTGTACGTCAAGGCCGAGTTCATGAACCACAACACTGGTGAGATCAAGCAGCAGACCGTGTTCATGGGCGATTTCCCGCTCATGACCGATCGCGGCACGTTCATCATCAACGGCACCGAGCGCGTGGTCGTCTCCCAGCTGGTCCGTTCCCCGGGCGCCTACTTCGAGCGCACCCCGGACAAGACCAGCGACAAGGACATCTACACCGCCAAGGTCATCCCCTCACGCGGTGCCTGGTTCGAGCTCGAGATCGACAAGCGCGATCAGGTCGGCGTGCGCCTGGACCGGCGCCGCAAGCAGCCGGTCACCGCGCTGCTGAAGGCCCTGGGCTGGAGCGAGTCCCGGATCCTGGAAGAGTTCGGCGAGTACGACTCGATCCGCGCCACCATGGAGAAGGACGCCTTCGAGACCCAGGCCGACGCGCTGATCGACATCTACCGCAAGCTGCGCCCGGGCGAGCCGCCGACCGTGGAGGCCGCCGAGTCGCTGCTGCGCGGGCTCTACTTCACCCCGAAGCGCTACGACCTGGCCAAGGTGGGCCGCTATAAGCTCAACCGCAAGCTCGGCGTGGACAAGGCGTTCACCGACGCCGACGCCTCGGTGCTCAACGAGGCGGACATCGTCGCGATGATCCACTACCTCGCCGCGCTGCATGCCGGCAAGGAGAGCATCAAGGGCGTCCGCGACGCTGAAGAGATCGACGTGCACGTCAGCGTCGATGACATCGACCACTTCGGCAACCGCCGCATCCGTGCGGTCGGCGAGCTCATCGAGAACCAGGTCCGCACCGGCCTGTCCCGCATGGAGCGTGTGGTCCGTGAGCGGATGACGACTCAGGACGTCGAGGCCATCACGCCGCAGACGCTGATCAACATCCGCCCCGTCGTCGCCTCCATCAAGGAGTTCTTCGGCACCTCCCAGCTCTCGCAGTTCATGGATCAGAACAACCCGCTGGCCGGACTGACGCATAAGCGTCGCCTCTCCGCGCTGGGCCCGGGCGGTCTCTCCCGTGATCGCGCCGGCATGGAGGTCCGTGACGTCCACCCGTCGCACTACGGCCGCATGTGCCCCATCGAGACCCCGGAAGGCCCGAACATCGGCCTGATCGGCTCGCTGGCCACCTACGGGCGGATCAACGCCTTCGGCTTCATCGAGACCCCGTACCGCAAGGTCATCGACGGCGTGGTCACCGAGAAGATCGACTACCTCACCGCCGACGACGAGCTGGTCTCCCAGATCGCCCAGGCCAACGCGCCGCTGAACGAGGACGGGACCTTCGCTGAGTCCACCGTGCTCTGCCGCGGCCGCGCAGACGGAACCGGTGAGCAGGGCGAGCCCGTGCTGACCATTCCGGACGCGATCGACTACATGGATGTCTCACCGCGCCAGATGGTCTCGGTCGCCACGGCGCTGATCCCGTTCCTGGAGCACGACGACGCCAACCGCGCACTGATGGGCGCCAACATGCAGCGCCAGGCTGTGCCGCTGCTGGAGTCGGAGTCCCCACTGGTCGGCACCGGCATGGAGAAGTTCGCCGCGATCGACGCCGGAGACTCGGTCACCGCGGAGAAGCCCGGCGTGGTCACCCGCGTGGCCGCCGACATGGTCACCGTGCTCAACGACGACGGCACGCAGATCCATTACCCGATCATGAAGTTCCAGCGCTCGAACCAGGGCAACGCCTACAACCAGCGGGTGCGGGTCTCCGAGGGGGATCGCCTGGAGCGCCAGTCGATCATCGCCGACGGACCCTCCACCGAGGCCGGCGAGCTGGCCCTGGGCAAGAACCTGCTGGTCGCGTTCATGTCCTGGGAGGGTCACAACTTCGAGGATGCGATCATCCTCTCCCAGCGGATGATCCAGGACGATGTGCTCACCTCGATCCACATCGAGGAGCACGAGGTCGATGCTCGCGACACCAAGCTCGGTGCCGAAGAGGTCACTCGTGACATCCCCAACGTCTCCGAGGAGATGCTCGCCCAGCTCGACGAGCGCGGCATCATCCACATCGGTGCCGAGGTCTCTGCAGGCGACATCCTGGTCGGCCGCGTCACGCCCAAGGGCGAGACCGAGCTGACCCCGGAGGAGCGCCTGCTGCGCGCCATCTTCGGTGAGAAGTCCCGCGAAGTGCGTGACACCTCGCTGAAGGTCCCCCACGGCGAGTCCGGCACCGTCATCGGCGTCCGGATCTTCGACGCGGAGGAGGGCGACGATCTGCCCCCCGGCGTGAACCAGCTGGTCCGCGTCTACGTGGCTCAGAAGCGCAAGATCACCGACGGCGACAAGCTCGCCGGCCGCCACGGCAACAAGGGCGTCATCTCCAGGATCCTTCCTGTGGAGGACATGCCCTTCCTGCCCGACGGCACCGCGGTGGACATCGTGCTGAACCCGCTGGGTGTGCCCGGTCGTATGAATATCGGCCAGGTCATGGAGGTCCACCTCGGGTGGGCAGCCAAGCAGGGCTGGAAGATCGAGGGCGAGCCTGACTGGATCAAGAAGCTCCCGAACCTGCCCCGCGAGACCGGACCCACCAAGGTCTCCACCCCGGTGTTCGACGGCGCCGAGCCGGCCGAGCTGACCGGCATCCTGGAGTCTGTGAACCCGTCTCGCGACGGCGAGCAGCTCGTGGGTGCCAACGGCAAGGCGCAGCTCTTCGACGGTCGCTCCGGCGAGCCGTTCCCTGAGGGCGTCGCGGTCGGCTACATGTACATCCTGAAGCTGCACCACCTGGTCGATGACAAGATCCACGCACGCTCCACCGGACCGTACTCGATGATCACCCAGCAGCCGCTGGGCGGCAAGGCGCAGTTCGGTGGACAGCGCTTCGGTGAGATGGAGGTCTGGGCCCTGGAGGCATACGGCTCCGCCTACACCCTGCAGGAGCTGCTGACGATCAAGTCGGATGACATCCACGGTCGTGTGAAGGTCTACGAGGCCATCGTGAAGGGCGAGAACATTCCGGAGCCTGGTGTTCCGGAGTCGTTCAAGGTGCTCATCAAGGAGATGCAGTCGCTCTGCCTCAACGTGGAGGTCCTCTCCGCGGACGGCAGCAAGGTCGAGATGCGTGACTCGGAGGAAACCGGGTTCAGCGCTGCGGAGGAGCTCGGCATCGATCTCTCCCGCGCAGAGCCCAGCTCGGTCGAAGAGGTCTGAGGGCCTCACCGATGCACCTTCACTCCGTCACGAATCTTTAGAGAAAAGAGAGATACCGGACTATGTCCCAAGAATCCTCATTCGGCACAATGCGTATCGGGCTTGCCACCGGTGACGAAATCCGTGGTTGGTCCTATGGTGAGGTCAAGAAGCCTGAGACCATCAACTACCGCACCCTGAAGCCCGAGAAGGACGGACTCTTCTGCGAGAAGATCTTCGGCCCGTCCCGGGACTGGGAGTGCTACTGCGGCAAGTACAAGCGCGTGCGCTTCAAGGGCATCATCTGTGAGCGCTGCGGCGTCGAGGTCACTCGCGCCAAGGTGCGCCGTGAGCGGATGGGTCACATCCAGCTCGCCGCCCCGGTGACTCACATCTGGTACTTCAAGGGCGTGCCCTCGCGCTTGGGCTACCTGCTGGACCTGGCGCCGAAGGACCTCGAGAAGGTCATCTACTTCGCCGCCTACATGATCACCGAGGTCGACACCGACCGTCGCCACGACGACCTGCCGAACCTGCAGGCCGAGATCGACCAGGAGCTCAAGCACCTGGCCGATCAGCGTGACTCCGACATCGCCGCGATCTCCAAGGACCTCGAGGGTGACCTCGAGCGTCTGGAGGGCGAGGGTGCCAAGGCTGCCGAGAAGAAGAAGGCACGCGACACCTCCGATAAGCAGATGTCGCAGGTGCGCAAGCGCGCCGACGCCGAGATCGAGCAGCTCGAGCGGGTCTGGGATCGCTTCAAGAACCTCAAGGTCTCTGACCTCGAAGGTGATGAGGCGCTCTTCCGCGAGATGCGCACTCGCTACGGCCAGTACTTCGAAGGTGCCATGGGCGCCGAGGCGATCCAGCGTCGCCTGGCCACCTATGACATGGAGGCCGAGGCCGAGCGGCTGCGCGAGATCATCGCCACCGGCAAGGGGCAGCGCAAGACCCGTGCCCTGAAGCGGCTGAAGGTGCTCAACGCGTTCCTCGCCAACGGCACCACCCCGCGCGGCATGGTGCTCGAGGCCGTCCCGGTGATCCCTCCGGAGATCCGCCCGATGGTTCAGCTCGACGGCGGTCGCTTCGCGACCTCGGACCTCAACGACCTCTACCGTCGTGTGATCAACCGCAACAACCGTCTGAAGCGTCTGCTGGATCTCGGTGCCCCCGAGATCATCGTGAACAACGAGAAGCGGATGCTCCAGGAGTCCGTGGACTCGCTCTTCGACAACGGTCGTCGCGGTCGTCCGGTCACCGGACCGGGCAACCGTCCGTTGAAGTCGCTCTCTGACATGCTCAAGGGCAAGCAGGGACGCTTCCGGCAGAACCTGCTCGGCAAGCGCGTGGACTACTCCGGGCGTTCGGTCATCGTGGTCGGACCGCAGCTTCAGCTGCACCAGTGTGGTCTGCCCAAGCAGATGGCGCTGGAGCTGTTCAAGCCCTTCGTGATGAAGCGCCTGGTGGATCTGAACCACGCGCAGAACATCAAGTCGGCCAAGCGCATGGTGGAACGTCAGCGTCCCCAGGTCTGGGATGTTCTCGAAGAGATCATCACCGAGCACCCGGTGTTGCTGAACCGCGCACCCACCCTGCACCGTCTGGGCATCCAGGCCTTCGAGCCGCAGCTGGTGGAGGGCAAGGCCCTTCAGCTGCACCCGCTGGTCTGCTCGGCGTTCAACGCCGACTTCGACGGTGACCAGATGGCTGTCCACCTTCCGCTGTCTCCCGAGGCTCAGGCCGAGGCGCGCATCCTGATGCTCTCCTCGAACAACATCCTGAAGCCCTCGGACGGCCGCCCGGTGGCGCTGCCCTCGCAGGACATGATCATCGGTCTGCACCACCTGACCACCAGGCGTGAGGAGGAGACCGGCGCAGGCCGCGCCTTCTCCTCCATCGGTGAGGCTCAGATGGCCTTCGACCTGCGCGAGCTGCACATCAACGCGCCGGTGAAGATCACCGTCGAGGGCTACACGCCGTCGGCGGCGGTTCCTGCTCCCGAAGGCTGGGAGCCCGGAACCCCGGCCACGCTGACCACCACCATGGGCAAGGTGCTCTTCAACCAGCTGCTGCCGGAGGGCTACCCCTGGCAGGACTCGGTGGCGGACAAGGGCCAGCTCTCGAGCCTGATCAATGATCTGGCCGAGCGCTACCCGAACAACGTCACCGCGCGCACCCTGGACAACCTCAAGGATGCCGGCTTCTACTGGTCCACCCGCTCGGGCGTCACCGTCGCAATCTCGGACGTGACCTCGAACATGGACAAGAAGAAGATCATGGACGTCTACGAGGATCAGGCCGCCAAGGTCCAGTCCCAGTACGACATGGGTCTGATCGGCGACGACGAGCGCCACGCAGAGCTGGTCGAGATCTGGACCAAGGCCACCGACGAGGTGGCCGCAGCGATGCAGGCCGGCATGGATGAGCACAACAACATCAACCGGATGGTCACCTCCGGCGCCCGAGGCAACTGGCTTCAGGTCCGGCAGATCGCGGGCATCCGTGGTCTGGTGACCAACCCCAAGGGTGAGATCATCCCGCGGCCGATCAAGTCCTCCTACCGCGAGGGCCTCTCGGTCCTCGAGTACTTCATCGCCACCCACGGTGCCCGCAAGGGCCTGGCGGACACGGCGCTGAAGACGGCGAACTCGGGCTACCTGACCCGTCGTCTGGTGGACGTCTCGCAGGACGTCATCGTGCGTGAGGCAGACTGCGGGACCTCCCGCGGGCTGACCGTCACGATCGCGGTGGCCGACGACAACGGCGAGCTGAAGCTGCATGAAGAGGTGGAGAACTCCGCCTACGCCCGCACGCTGGCCGTGGATGTGCATGACGCCGAGGGCAACCTGCTCGCAGAGGGCGGATCCGACGTCGGCGATGTGCTGATCGACAAGCTCTTCGCCGCAGGCGTCTCCGAGATCAAGATCCGCTCGGTGCTGACCTGTGAGTCGGCCGTGGGCACCTGTACCCGCTGCTACGGCCGCTCGCTGGCCACCGGACAGACCGTGGACATCGGCGAGGCTGTCGGCATCATCGCCGCGCAGTCCATCGGTGAGCCCGGCACGCAGCTGACCATGCGTACCTTCCACACCGGCGGCATCGCCTCGGCAGATGACATCACCCAGGGTCTGCCCCGTATCCAGGAGCTCTTCGAGGCCCGCACCCCCAAGGGTGTGGCGCCCATCGCGGAGGTCGCCGGACGGGTGCACCTGGATGATTCAGAGAAGCAGCTGCGCCTGGTGCTGACTCCTGATGACGGTTCCGAGGAGCACGCCTACCCGATCCTGCGCCGTGCGCGTCTGCTCGTCTCCGACGGTGAAGCCGTCGAGGTCGGTCAGCAGCTGGTGGCAGGCGCCGTGGATCCCAAGCAGGTGCTTCGAGTGCTCGGCCCCCGCGCCGCACAGAAGTTCCTGGTCTCCGAGGTCCAGGACGTCTACCAGTCCCAGGGCGTGGGCATCCACGACAAGCACGTGGAGGTCATCGTCCGGCAGATGCTGCGCCGGATCACCGTCATCGACTCCGGCGGCACCAAACTGCTGCCGGGCGAGCTGGCGGACCGGTTCCGCTTCACTGCCGCCAACCGCAAGGCTGTGGCAGAGGGCGCGCAGCCGGCCTCGGGACGTGACGAGCTGATGGGCATCACCAAGGCCTCACTGGCCACGGATTCCTGGCTCTCGGCGGCCTCCTTCCAGGAGACCACCCGGGTGCTCACCCAGGCGGCGATGGAGTCCAAGTCCGATCCGCTGCTGGGCCTGAAGGAGAACGTGATCATCGGCAAGCTGATCCCGGCCGGCACCGGTCTGGATCGGTACACCCAGTCCACGGTGGAGCCCACCGAGGAGGCCAAGGCCAACCTGTTCACCGGCCCGAGCCTCTACGGCTCGAGCTTCGACTACGCAGGAGCCGAGGGCGACGGCGAGTTCCATGCCATCCCGCTCGACGACTACAACACCGACGTCGACTTCCGCTGAGCGGAGCTGACACGACGTTCCGCTGAGGCCCCGAAGATCGGGGGCTGAGGATGGAGCGGCAGGCAAGGCCCGGGGGAGCGATGCTCTCCCGGGCCTTGCCTCGTCTGAAGCGTCCTCGGGCCCGTTCGCGCTCCGAGGGCACAGCTGTTAGTGTTAACGTGATTGTTTCTGATGTGGCAGAGGGACTCGGTCCGGGTTGCGGGGAAGTTGCGCAACACATGCCACATTTTTGCACGCCTGGGGACCAGTACCCGCGGACCGTGTCTAGAACTCTCGACCGCGGGCAGACCTCAAACCTCTGCTTCCCTCACTACACGTATGGAGAACGCATAGTGCCTACTATTCAGCAGCTTGTGCGCAAGGGGCGTCATCCCAAGCGCACCAAGAACAACACCCCTGCACTGCAGGGCAGCCCGATGCGTCGTGGCGTGTGCACCCGTGTGTACACCACGACCCCGAAGAAGCCGAACTCGGCTCTGCGCAAGGTGGCCCGTGTGCGCCTCGGCGGCGGCGTCGAAGTCACCGCCTACATCCCGGGCGAGGGTCACAACCTGCAGGAGCACTCGATCGTGCTCGTGCGCGGTGGTCGTGTGAAGGACCTTCCCGGTGTCCGTTACAAGATCGTCCGCGGCGCCCTCGACACCCAGGGTGTCAAGGGTCGCGGTCAGGCTCGCTCCCGCTACGGGGCCAAGAAGGAGAAGAAGTAATGCCACGTAAGGGACCCGCACCCAAGCGCCCTCTCGTCCAGGATCCGGTCCACGGATCACCCTTGGTCACGCAGCTGATCAACAAGGTCCTGGTCGACGGCAAGAAGTCCACCGCAGAGCGCATCGTCTACGGCGCGCTCGAAGGTGTCGCGAAGAAGTCCGGCGATGACCCGGTGACCACGCTCAAGAAGGCCATGGACAACGTCCGCCCGGCACTGGAGGTCCGCTCCCGCCGCGTCGGCGGCGCGACCTACCAGGTCCCCGTGGAGGTCAAGCCCGGTCGCTCGACCGCGCTGGCCCTGCGCTGGCTGGTCGGCTACTCCAAGGACCGCCGCGAGAAGAGCATGACGGATCGCCTGATGAACGAGATCCTCGACGCCTCCAACGGTCTTGGTGCCGCTGTGAAGCGCCGCGAGGACACTCACAAGATGGCCGAGTCCAACAAGGCCTTCGCCCACTACCGCTGGTAATAGAAAAGGGGAATCACCGTGGCACAAGACGTGCTCACTGACCTCAAGAAGGTCCGCAACATCGGCATCATGGCTCACATCGATGCCGGTAAGACCACCGCAACCGAACGCATCCTGTTCTACACCGGCATGAACCACAAGATCGGTGAAACTCACGACGGTGCGTCCACGACGGACTGGATGGAGCAGGAGAAAGAGCGCGGCATCACGATCACCTCCGCCGCGGTGACCTGCTTCTGGGGCGACAACCAGATCAACATCATCGACACCCCCGGGCACGTGGACTTCACCGTCGAGGTGGAGCGCGCGCTGCGCGTCCTCGATGGCGCCGTCGCCGTGTTCGACGGCAAGGAAGGCGTGGAGCCGCAGTCTGAGACTGTCTGGCGCCAGGCCGATAAGTACAACGTCCCGCGCATCTGCTTCGTCAACAAGATGGACAAGCTCGGCGCCGACTTCTACTACACCGTGGACACCATCAAGTCCCGGCTGGGTGCAACACCTCTGGTGATGCAGCTGCCGATCGGCTCTGAGAGCGAATTCGTCGGCGTCGTCGACCTGCTCCAGATGAAGGCCCTGGTGTGGCCCGGTGACTCCAAGGGCGATGTGACCATGGGTGCTCAGTATGAGACCCAGGAGATCCCCGAGGACATGAAGGAGCAGGCCGAGGAGTACCGCAACACGCTCATCGAGCAGGTTGCCGAAGCTGACGATGTGCTGATGAACAAGTACCTCGAAGGCGAAGAGATCTCCAACGACGAGCTCAAGGAAGGCGTTCGCAAGCTCACCGTGGCTTCCGCCGCCTACCCGGTCTTCTGCGGCTCTGCATTCAAGAACCGCGGCGTCCAGCCGATGCTCGACGCTGTCATCGACTACCTGCCCACCCCGGCAGACGTCGAGGCCATGGAGGGCCACAAGCCCAACCATGAGGACCAGATCCTGACCCGCCGCCCGAGCAAGGACGAGCCGTTCTCCGCTCTGGCGTTCAAGATCGCCTCCCACCCGTTCTTCGGGCAGCTCACGTTCATCCGCGTCTACTCCGGCAAGCTCAACGCCGGTGCGCAGATCGTGAACTCCACGAAGGGCAAGAAGGAGCGCATCGGCAAGCTCTTCCAGATGCACGCCAATAAGGAGATGCCGGTCGACGAGATCCAGGCCGGCCACATCTACGCGGTCATCGGGCTCAAGGACACCACCACCGGCGACACCCTGTGCGATCCCAACGAGCAGATCGTGCTCGAGTCGATGACCTTCCCGGAGCCTGTGATCTCCGTGGCCATCGAGCCGAAGTCCAAGAGTGACCAGGAGAAGCTCTCCACGGCCATTCAGAAGCTGGCCGCCGAGGACCCGACCTTCACCGTCACCCAGAACGACGAGACCGGTCAGACCGAGATCGGCGGCATGGGCGAGCTCCACCTGGACATCCTGGTGGACCGCATGCGTCGCGAGTTCAACGTGGAGGCCAACGTGGGCAAGCCCCAGGTGGCCTACCGCGAGACCATCAAGAAGCGTGTGGAGAAGGTCGACTACACCCACAAGAAGCAGACCGGTGGTTCGGGCCAGTTCGCCAAGGTGCTCATGAACTTCGAGCCCCTCGACACCGCGGACGGCGAGATGTACGAATTCGCCAACCTGGTGACCGGTGGACGCATTCCGCGCGAGTACATCCCCTCCGTGGACGCAGGCATCCAGGACGCCATGGGTCTCGGCGTCCTCGCCGGCTACCCGATGGTCGGAGTGCGCGCCGAGCTGACTGACGGCGCCTACCACGACGTCGACTCCTCGGAGATGGCGTTCAAGCTCGCCGGCTCCCAGGTGTTCAAGGAAGGCGCACGCCGGGCCAACCCTGTGCTGCTCGAACCGATGATGTCCGTCGAAGTCCGTACTCCCGAGGAGTACATGGGCGAGGTCATCGGTGACCTGAACTCCCGCCGCGGTCAGATCCAGTCAATGGATGACGCAGCAGGTGTGAAGGTCATCAAGGCACTCGTGCCGCTGTCCGAGATGTTCGGCTACATCGGTGAGCTGCGCTCGCGCACTCAGGGCCGTGCAGTCTTCACCATGTCCTTCAACTCGTACGCCGAGGTTCCGAAGGCCGTGGCCGAAGAGATCATCGAGAAGAACCGCGGCGCCTGATCCACCACTCGGCTCCCCGGTCCGCCGAGTCCGCTCGGCGGACCGGGATCGAGCCAGGCGGCTCGGCAATGCTTCGAGGAAGCGAGGTCTCCGAATGACCTCCACCGCTCCTCACGCAGCACCATTCGGAAAATTTCACCAAATACCTAGCGATTAGTAGACTTGCATGAGTTTCAGCCTCGTTGACAGTGCGGCTGGAGTAAGTCTTCTTACCTGAACAAGTTCTATAGGAGGAACCTGTGGCCAAGGCAAAGTTTGAGCGTAACAAGCCGCACCTGAACATCGGCACCATCGGTCACGTTGACCATGGAAAGACCACCCTGACCGCCGCGATCTCGAAGGTCCTGGCAGATAAGTTCCCGGACCTGAACCAGGGCCGCGACTTCGCCTCGATCGACAACGCTCCCGAGGAGCGCGAGCGCGGCATCACGATCAACGTCTCCCACGTGGAGTACCAGACCGACAAGCGCCACTATGCACACGTGGATGCCCCCGGTCACGCTGACTACGTGAAGAACATGATCACCGGTGCCGCTCAGATGGACGGTGCGATCCTGGTCGTCGCCGCCACTGACGGCCC
Organism: Nesterenkonia aurantiaca; assembly: GCF_004364585.1. GTDB lineage: Bacteria > Actinomycetota > Actinomycetes > Actinomycetales > Micrococcaceae > Nesterenkonia > Nesterenkonia aurantiaca. Next base: position 181,696 of record NZ_SOAN01000006.1, read on the forward strand.
GATGGCGCAGACTCGCGAGCACGTGCTGCTGGCCCGCCAGGTGGGCGTGCCCTCCCTGCTGGTCGCACTGAACAAGTCCGACATGGTCGAGGACGAAGAGCTCCTGGACCTCGTCGAGATGGAGGTGCGCGAGCTCCTCGATTCACAGGGCTACGACGGCGACAACGCACCGGTCATCCGCACCTCGGGCCTGAAGGCTCTCGAGGGCGACGCCGAGTGGGTCAAGACCGTCGAAGAGCTCATGGAAGCCGTGGATACCTTCATCCCGGAGCCGGAGCGCGACAAGGACAAGCCGTTCCTGATGCCCATCGAGGACGTCTTCACCATCACCGGTCGCGGCACCGTGGTCACCGGTCGCGCCGAGCGCGGCACGCTGAAGATCAACTCCGAGATCGAGATCCTCGGAATCCGTCCGAAGCAGAAGACCACCGTCACCGGCATCGAGATGTTCCACAAGCAGCTCGACGAGGCATGGGCCGGCGAGAACTGTGGCCTGCTGCTTCGCGGTCTGAAGCGCGATGACGTCGAGCGCGGCCAGGTCGTGGCAGCTCCCGGCTCCATCACCCCGCACACGCAGTTCGAGGCCAACGTCTACATCCTCTCCAAGGATGAGGGCGGTCGCCACAACCCCTTCTACACCAACTACCGTCCGCAGTTCTACTTCCGGACCACCGACGTCACCGGCGTCATCTCGCTGCCCGAGGGCACCGAGATGGTCATGCCCGGTGACAACACCGAGATGACCGTGGAGCTCATCCAGGAGATCGCCATGGAAGAGGGCCTCGGCTTCGCCATCCGCGAGGGTGGACGCACCGTTGGTTCAGGTCGCGTCGTGAAGATCCTGAAGTAATATTCGGATCTCTCGCATGACCCAGGTGCTGGGGCAAGAACCCGGCAGCTGACATGAGGCAATAACACGAGACCCCGGTGGCATTAGCCACCGGGGTCTCGTGTTTGTCATGGGTCCCTATCTATGTGAGAATAGACAGGTTGCTCACGGGCCCTGTGCCCCGGTGTGCCCTCGGGTCCACCGTGTGGAGCGAATACCAAAAACTTATAGGCCGACACCCGCTCAGTGTTTTGCTGTGTGCAGGATCCCTGCTCATATAAGCGACACGCCCGACCGCGGGGGTCGGATGCCCGTCAGCCCGAGGAACCCGTCGAGGCCTGCTTCACGCAGGGTTCGCCCGGACGGATTCGGACTGTTCGGGTCGTGCATCTTCTCCACGCATCGTCAGACTCGGGAGACCGAGCGGATGCTGGTGCGGGTGCGCAGCCCATAACTGCAGAAGGTCAGCACCGCCTGCCCCGCGAGGGAGCCAGCGCTGATGCCTCTCTGGGAGCCCCCATGGCTCCGTCACAGTCTTGGGCTGCGACGTAAGACGAATGTCAGAACACCAGAAAGAGGCTCAACGCATGGCGGGACAGAAAATCCGCATCCGGCTGAAGTCGTATGACCACGAAGTCATCGACACCTCGGCCCGGAAGATCGTCGACACGGTCACACGTGCTGGTGCAACGGTTGTCGGCCCAGTGCCGCTGCCCACCGAGAAGAACGTGTATGCCGTGATCCGGTCGCCCCACAAGTACAAAGACTCTCGCGAGCACTTCGAGATGCGCACTCACAAGCGCTTGATCGACATCGTGGACCCGACGCCCAAGGCCGTCGATTCCCTGATGCGACTCGACCTGCCTGCAGACGTCAATATCGAGATCAAGCTCTAGCAGGGAGGTGCTGAGAACACTATGACCAATATTTCCCGCGTTGAACTGAACGTCAAGGGACTGCTGGGCACGAAGCTCGGCATGACCCAGGTCTGGGACGAGAACAACGTTCTCATCCCAGTCACTGTTGTCCAGGCCGACTCCAATGTCGTGACCCAGGTCCGCACCATCGACAGCGACGGATACAACTCCGTCCAGATCGGTTTCGGGCGCATCGATCCCCGCAAGGTGACCAAGCCGCTGGCAGGTCACTTTGAGAAGGCCGGCGTGACCCCACGCCGCCACGTGGTGGAGATCCGCACCGGTGACTCCGGCTCCTACGAGCTCGGACAGGACCTGACCGTCGAGTCCTTCGAGACCGGCCAGAAGGTCGATGTCATCGGCAAGACCAAGGGCAAAGGCTTCGCCGGCGTCATGAAGCGTCACGGCTTCGCCGGTGTGGGCGCCTCGCACGGTTCGCACAAGAACCACCGCAAGCCAGGCTCCATCGGCGGCGCATCCACCCCGGGCCGCGTCTTCAAGGGTCTGCGCATGGCAGGTCGGATGGGCGGCGTCCGTCAGACCACCCATAACCTGACCGTCCACGCAGTGGACCCCGAGAAGAACCTGCTGCTCATCAAGGGTGCCCTTCCGGGTGCTCGCGGCCAGGTCGTCCTGGTCCGCACTGCAGTGAAGGGAGCATGATCCACATGGCCAACAAGGTTTCTGTCGACTTCCCCGCCGAAGTATTCGACGCCAAGACCAACGTCGCGCTGATCCACCAGGTGGTCGTCGCTCAGCGAGCTGCGGCTCGCCAGGGTACCCACAAGACCAAGACTCGTGCAGAGGTCTCCGGCACCGGCGCCAAGCCGTTCCGGCAGAAGGGCACCGGTCGTGCCCGTCAGGGCTCGCTGCGCGGACCCCACATGGTCGGCGGCGGCGTGGTCCACGGACCGCAGCCCCGCGACTACTCCCAGCGCACGCCCAAGAAGATGAAGGCCGCCGCCCTGCGCGGTGCCCTCTCGGACCGGGCACGCAACGACCGCATCCTCGTCGTGGACTCACTGGTCACCGACCAGGCCTCGACGAAGGCGGCCAAGGCGGCGCTGGCAGGACTCGGCGGCGCTAACCGCAACTGGCTGGTCGTGATCGACCGCAGCGATGACATCGCCGCGCTGTCGACCCGCAACCTGCCGCACGTCCACACCCTGTATGCCGATCAGCTGAACACCTACGACGTCATCGTCTCTGATGACATCGTGTTCACGCAGGCCGGCTATGACGCCTTCCTGGCACAGGGCACTGCGAAGGAGGAGACCAAGTGAGCGTCCTGACAAGCAAGGACCCGCGCGACGTCGTCATCGCACCCGTCGTGTCGGAGAAGTCCTACAGCCTGATCGATGAGGGCAAGTTCACCTTCCTGGTGGACCCCCGAGCCACGAAGTCCGAGATCAAGTACGCGGTGGAGAAGATCTTCTCCGTGCGCGTCGCCTCGGTCAACACCATCAACCGAGCTGGCAAGCGCAAGCGCACCAAGTTCGGATGGGGCTCACGCACCGGTAACAAGCGTGCGATCATCACCCTCAAAGAGGGACACAACATTGACATCTTCGGAGGATCCGCAGCCTGATCGGCTGATCGGAACCACTTGATCGAGGAAGAAGAATATGGCTATCCGTAACCTCAAGCCGAACACACCGGGCCAACGCGGCTCGTCTGTGGCCGACTTTGCAGAGATCACCCGGGACACCCCGGAGAAGTCCTTGCTGCGTCCGCTGTCCAAGACCGGCGGCCGAAACAGCTCGGGCAAGATCACCACACGTCACAAGGGTGGTGGCCACAAGCGCCAGTACCGTGTGATCGATTTCCGTCGCGCAGACAAGGACGGAGTGCCGGCGAAGGTCGCTCATATCGAGTACGACCCGAACCGCACCGCTCGTATTGCGCTGCTGCACTTCATCGACGGCACCAAGCGCTACATCCTGGCCCCGGCCAAGTTGGAGCAGGGTGCAGCCGTGGAGTCCGGCCCCAACGCCGACATCAAGCCCGGCAACAACCTGCCGCTGCGCAACATCCCACTCGGCACCGTGGTGCATGCAGTGGAGCTGCGTCCAGCAGGCGGCGCCAAGCTCGGCCGCTCCGCAGGCGCAGGCATCCAGCTGGTGGCCCGCGAGGGCAAGTTCGCCCAGCTGCGTCTGCCCTCCGGCGAGGTCCGCAACGTCGATGTTCGCTGCCGCGCGACCATCGGTCAGGTGGGCAACGCCGAGCAGTCCAACATCAACTGGGGCAAGGCTGGACGCATGCGCTGGAAGGGCGTTCGTCCGACCGTCCGCGGTGTTGTGATGAACCCGGTCGACCACCCGCACGGTGGTGGCGAGGGCAAGACCTCCGGCGGTCGTCATCCGGTCAACCCGAATGGCAAGCCGGAAGGGCGCACCCGCCGTCCGAACAAGGAAAGCGACAAGCTCATCGTGCGTCGCCGTCGTACCAAGAACAAGCGATAGGAGCCTGGAGACATGCCACGCAGCTTGAAGAAGGGCCCCTTCGTAGATCAGCACCTGTACCTCAAGGTCGTCGCTGAGAACGAAAAGGGCACCAAGAATGTCATCAAGACATGGTCCCGCCGTTCCATGATCATCCCCGACATGCTCGGCCACACTCTGGCTGTGCACGACGGACGCAAGCACATCCCCGTGTTCATCACTGAGTCGATGGTCGGGCACAAGCTCGGCGAGTTCGCTCCGACGCGTACATTCCGCGGCCATGTGAAGGACGACAAGAAGGGCAAGCGCCGCTGATCGCTTCCTCCTCCGAGGAACGATCTGCGAGCTTGTACTTCGTGTCACAAGACGAGAGAAGGAAAGCAATGGAAGCCAAGGCAATTGCGCGCTACCTGCGTGTGACGCCTATGAAGGCCCGGCGCGTCGTCGACCTTGTCCGCGGCAAGCAGGCCAACGAAGCACTGGCAATTCTGAAGTTCGCCCCTCAGGGCGCTACAGAGCCGGTGGCCAAGGTGGTCGCTTCTGCGCTGGCGAATGCTCGCCAGCACGCAGACAAGGAAGGAGTCGCCTTTAACGAGGACGCCTTCTTCATCACCGAGGCACGCGTCGATGAAGGCCCGACCATGAAGCGGTTCCGTCCCAGGGCTCAAGGCCGGGCGTTCCGCATCAACAAGCGCACCAGCCACGTGACCATCGTGGTCGGCGCCGAAGAGAAAGGTGGGGATCAGTAGTGGGACAGAAGATCAACCCCAATGGTTTCCGTCTGGGCATCACCACTGACCACGTTTCGCACTGGTACGCCGACTCGACCAAGGCCGGTCAGCGTTACAAGGACTTCGTGAAAGAGGATGTCCAGATTCGTGAACTCCTGGCCAAGTCCGTGGAGCGCGCCGGCATCTCGAAGGTTGAGATCGAGCGCACCCGCGATCGTGTCCGGGTGGATATCCACACGGCACGGCCAGGCATCGTCATCGGTCGCCGCGGCGCCGAGGCGGACCGGATCCGCAGCGAGCTGGAGAAGCTCACCGCCAAGCAGATCCAGCTGAACATCCTCGAGGTCAAGAGCCCCGAGACCGATGCTCAGCTGGTCGCCCAGGGTGTTGCCGAGCAGCTCGCCGCTCGTGTGGCGTTCCGCCGCGCGATGAAGAAGGTCATCACCTCGGCGATGCGTTCAGGGGCAAAGGGTATTCGTATCCAGTGCGCCGGACGCCTCGGCGGTGCAGAGATGTCCCGCTCCGAGTTCTACCGCGAAGGTCGCGTTCCGCTGCACACCCTGCGCGCGAACATCGACTTCGGCAAGCACGAGGCCAAGACCACCTTCGGCCGCATCGGCGTGAAGGTCTGGGTCTACAAGGGCGATCTCACCGCCAAGGAGCTCGCCGCGCAGCAGGCTGCACAGCCTTCAGGTCGCGGTGGAGCCCGTGGTGGTCGTGGTGGACCCCGCGGAGGCGGCGAAGAGCGTCGTCGTCGTGGCCCGGGCCGCGGTCGTGAAGCTGGTGCCCAGGCACCCGCCGAAGCCGGATCTGGTGCTGAGGGAGGGCAGAACTGATGTTGATGCCCCGCCGAGTCAAGTACCGCAAGCCGCACCGGCCCAAGCGCCGCGGGCGGGCCAAGGGTGGAACCGAGCTCGCCTTCGGCGAGTACGGCATCCAGGCCCTTGATCCCGCCTACGTGACGAACCGCCAGATCGAATCTGCGCGTATCGCCATGACCCGCCACATCAAGCGTGGCGGCAAGGTCTGGATCAACATCTACCCGGACCAGCCGCTCACAAAGAAGCCTGCCGAGGTCCGCATGGGCTCCGGCAAGGGTTCCCCTGAGTGGTGGATCGCCAACGTCAAGCCCGGACGGATCATGTTCGAGCTGTCCGGTGTCACGGAGGAAGTCGCCAAAGAGGCGCTCCGCCTGGCAATCCACAAGCTGCCCATGAGGGCACGCGTGATCAGCCGAGAGAGTGGTGAGTGACAATGGCAGTTGGAACCAAAGAGCTGACCGTTGAGAAGCTCGCAGAGATGGACTCAGCAGGCCTTGCAGAGGCGCTGCGCTCTTCCAAGGAAGAGCTGTTCAACCTCCGCTTCCAGTCCGCCACCGGCCAGCTGGAGAGCTCCAGCCGGTTGAAGGACATCAAGCGCGACATCGCCCGGATCTACACCGTGGTGCGTGAGCGGGAGCTGGGCATTCGTGAGAATGTCGATGCCGCTTCGGACTCCTCGGATTCGGCTGATGAGCAGAACGAGAAGAAGACTGAGGACTGAGCATGAGTGAAGCAACTGCAGAGACCCGCAATGACCGCAAGACCCTGCGCGGCGTCGTCGTCTCCGACAAGATGAATAAAACCATCGTCGTCGAGGTCGAGGACCGTCGTAAGCATGGTCTCTACGGCAAGATCATGAAGCGGCACACGAAGTTCATGGCTCACGACGAGACCGAGCAGGCAGGCATCGGCGACACCGTGGTGATCGCCGAGACCCGTCCGCTGTCCGCAGCCAAGCGCTGGCGGCTGGCCGAGATCGTCGAAAAGGCCGAGTGATCCCACGCCGAAGCGGATCGGCAGCAGCTGCTGCCGCTCCGCTCGGCGTGCACCACTACGCGTGCCGTCAAGGGCCCGACTCCTGCACCCCCGGTGCAGAAGTTGGGCCCTTGGCGTCTCTCGTGTAGGATATTGAGGCTGTGCGCCCTTGTAGATGAGGCTATCCACCTCAGAGGACAGCGCACGTCCCCGAAAGGGCCTCCCGAGGCCCCGGGAAACGCCGCCTCGGCCATGCATTCAACTGCCCGTCCCTCACGGGATGGAGAGTGTGTGGGTAAGCGGCCAGGGGACTTGTCAGGTAAGTCGGACCACAGGCCTGCAGCGGTTTGATCGCCGCAGCGGGTGTCCGACTCAGGCTAGAAGTTCCACAAGGCTCGGCACGAGTCCGAGAACCAGTGAGACGACAGGAGAAAACAAGTGATTCAACAGGAATCGCGGCTCAAGATCGCCGACAACACCGGTGCCAAGGAAGTCCTTGTCATCCGGGTGCTCGGTGGATCGGGACGCCGCTATGCAGGTATCGGCGACACATTCGTCGCCACCGTCAAGGACGCAATTCCGGGCGGCAACGTCAAGAAGGGCGACGTCATCAAGGCTGTTGTCGTGCGCACCAAGAAGAAGATCCGTCGTAACGACGGGTCCTACATCAGCTTCGACGAGAACGCTGCTGTGATCCTCAAGGGTGAGACTCCTGAGCCGCGCGGAACCCGTATCTTCGGGCCCGTCGGTCGCGAGCTGCGCGAGAAGAAGTTCATGAAGATCGTCTCGCTCGCTCCGGAGGTGCTCTGACTCATGGCCAAGATCAAGAAGGACGACCTCGTCCAGATCCTCACCGGTAAAGACAAGGGCAAGCAGGGCAAGGTCCTGCAGGTCCTGCCAGCCAAGGAGCGCGTCCTCGTCGAGGGCGTCAACCGCGTCAAGCGCCACCTCCGTGCCGGCCAGTTCGGCAGCACCGAGGGCGGCATCGTGGAGTCTGAGGCTGCTATCCACATCTCCAACGTCGCTGTGGTCGACCCCGAGACGGGCAAGCCCACTCGCGTCGGCTACCGGCAGGAGACCGTGGAGCGGGATGGCGTCAGCAAGACCGTGCGCATCCGCTTCGCCAAAGCTTCCGGAAAGGACCTGTGATGACTGAGGTTCAGAGCGAGACTGAGAAGACCACCCCCCGGCTCAAGGGCAAGTACCGCGCAGAGATCCGCTCCACGCTGCAGGAGGAGTTCGGATACTCCAACGTCATGGAGGTCCCCGGCCTGGTCAAGGTCGTGGTCAACATGGGCGTCGGCGAGGCGGCTCGTGACTCCAAGCTCATCCAGGGCGCCATCGAGGATCTGACCAAGATCACCGGTCAGAAGCCCAAGGTGACTCGCGCCCGGAAGTCCATCGCCCAGTTCAAGCTGCGCGAAGGACAGCCGATCGGCACGCACACCACGCTGCGCGGCGATCGCATGTGGGAGTTCGTGGACCGCCTGGTGACCCTGGCGCTGCCCCGTATCCGCGACTTCCGCGGACTCAGCGGCAAGCAGTTCGACGGCAACGGCAACTACACCTTCGGTCTGACCGAACAGTCGGTGTTCCACGAGATCGATCAGGACAAGATCGATCGGCCTCGCGGCATGGACATCACCGTGGTGACCACCGCAAAGACTGACGAGGAAGGCCGCGCGCTGCTCAAGGCGCTGGGCTTCCCCTTCAAGACCGAATAACAGCAACTACGCCGCAGGTCCTTTCACCAAAGGTTCCGACTCCTTCCGATTCATCTCGGAGGATCGAGTTCCTTCGGAGATCTGAAACCACGGCGAGGAAGGGCAGAAGCCCCTCATGACAATGACTGACCCCGTCGCAGACATGCTGACCCGTCTGCGCAATGCCAACTCGGCTTTCCACGATCAGGTCTCAATGCCCAGCTCCAAGCTGAAGGTTCGCTTGGCTGACATCCTGAAGGCGGAAGGCTACATCTCCGAATGGCGCGAAGAGGAGGCCGAGGTCGGCAAGACCCTGGCCATCGACCTCAAGTTCGGCCCGAACCGTGAGCGTTCGATCGCCGGCCTGCGCCGCATCTCCAAGCCCGGTCTCCGGGTCTACGCGAAGTCCACGAACCTCCCGCACGTCTTGGGCGGCCTCGGCATCGCGATCCTGTCCACGTCCTCCGGTCTCCTCACAGACCGGCAGGCAGCCAAGAAGGGTGTAGGTGGGGAAGTCCTCGCCTACGTCTGGTAACCGGAAGGAGTCGAAGCACTATGTCACGCATCGGTCGTCTTCCGATCACCATCCCTGCCGGCGTCGAGGTCAAGCTGGAAGGTCGCCAGGTCTCCGTCAAGGGGCCCAAGGGCGAACTCTCCCGCACGCTTGCCGAAGGCATCACCGTCTCAGAAGAGGACGGCACCCTTACGGTGTCCCGTCCCAACGATGAGCGCGAATCGCGCTCACTCCACGGCCTGACCCGCACCCTGATCAACAACATGATCATCGGTGTCACCGAGGGCTACTCCAAGAAGCTCGAGATCGTCGGCACCGGTTACCGCGTGCTGGCGAAGGGCTCGGACCTGGAGTTCGCACTCGGCTACTCGCACCCGGTTCCGGTGAAGGCCCCTCAGGGCATCACCTTCGAGGTTGCGAGCGCCACCAAGCTGTCTGTCAGCGGAATCGACAAGCAGCAGGTCGGCGAGGTCGCCGCCAACATCCGCAAACTGCGCAGGCCTGACCCGTACAAGGGCAAGGGCGTGCGTTACGAGGGCGAGCAGGTTCGCCGCAAGGCTGGAAAGGCAGGTAAGTAAACCATGGCTATTGGTATCAAGGGCAAGTCCAAGTCCGCTGCCCGCGGCCGCCGCCACCTGCGCCTGCGCAAGAAGCTCAACGGCTCCGCCGAGCGTCCGCGCCTGGTGGTCAACCGCTCTGCTCGTCACATGGTCGCTCAGGTCGTCAACGACCTCGAGGGCACGACCCTGGTCTCCGCCACCACTATGGAGGCAGACCTGCGCAGCTTCGACGGCGATAAGACCGCCAAGGCGAAGAAGATCGGCGAGATGGTGGCCGAGCGCGCCAAGGCTGCCGGCATCGACGCTGTGGTCTTCGACCGCGGCGGCAACAAGTACCACGGTCGCGTGGCAGCCGTCGCCGACGGAGCCCGGGAAGGTGGTCTGAAGCTGTGAGTGAGAACGCAAACAACCCTGAGAAGGACTCGTCTGTGACTGAGGCCAAGGAAACCGCCGCTCCCGAGACTGCATCGCAGACTCAGGCCGCCGGCGAGAAGAGCAATGCTGCCGGCGGTGAGCGTGGCGGCCGCGGTGACAACCGCGGCGGTCGTGGTGCTCGCAGCGAAGGCGGCGGCCGCGGTCGCGGTCGCGGCGGTCGCGAAGAGGAGAAGGACAAGTTCCTCGAGCGCGTCGTGACCATCAACCGCGTCTCCAAGGTCGTCAAGGGTGGTCGACGCTTCAGCTTCACCGCCCTGGTGATCGTCGGAGACGGCGACGGCATGGTCGGTGTCGGCTACGGCAAGGCCAAGGAAGTCCCGGCGGCCATCGCCAAGGGTGTGGAAGAGGCCAAGAAGAGCTTCTTCCGCGTCCCGCGCGTCGGCTCCACCATCCCGCACCTGGTCAAGGGTGAGGATGCTGCCGGCGTCGTCCTGCTTCGTCCGGCCTCACCCGGTACCGGTGTGATCGCCGGCGGTCCGGTCCGCGCAGTCCTGGAGTGCGCAGGCATCCACGACGTGCTGACCAAGTCCATGGGCTCGGTGAACGCCATCAACATCGTTCACGGCACCATCGATGCTCTCAAGCAGCTCGAAGAGCCCGAATCCGTGGCAGCCCGCCGCGGCAAGGCTCTCGACGAGATCGCACCGGCCCGGATGCTGCGCACCATGGCGGCTGACCGCGAAGCCCGTGCACAGAAGGCAGGTGCATGACTTTGCGCAGTACCGTCAATTACAACACCGCGCGCAACCTGAAGGTCGGCGATCACAAGCTCGCCGTCACTCAGGTGAAGTCCCTGATCGGCGCCAACCCCAAGCACCGCGAGACTGTTCGCTCGCTTGGTCTCAAGCGGATCGGCCACACCGTGGTCCGTGAAGCCGACGCCGTGACCGTGGGCATGCTCAACAGTGTGAAGCATCTAGTGCAGGCTGAGGAGGCGAACTAAGGATGCCAGAGAACACCGCTGAAGATTCCAACGTCCTCAAGGTCCACGATCTGCGTCCAGCACGCGGCGCCAAGAAGTCCCGCACCCGTGTGGGACGTGGTGAAGCCTCCAAGGGCAAGACCGCAGGCCGTGGTACCAAGGGCACGAAGGCCCGTTACCAGGTCCGCGCCGGCTTCGAGGGTGGTCAGCTTCCGCTGCACATGCGCCTTCCGAAGCTGCGCGGCTTCAAGAACCCGTTCCGCGTGGAGTACTCGCCGGTCAATCTGACCAAGCTCGGCGAGATGTTCCCCGAGGGCGGCAACGTCGACGCCGATGACCTGATCGCCAGGGGGGCTGCTCGCAAGGGCCGCCCGGTGAAGGTCCTCGGCTCCGGAGAGATCTCCGTGGCCGTGACCGTGAAGGCTCACGCCTTTTCGGCCAGCGCCGAGGAGAAGATCAAGGCTGCCGGTGGTTCCACCGAGCAGCTCCCGCTGAAGGCCGCCTCCAAGCAGGCCTGATCGGCTCTCCATGATCAAGACCCCCGTGGTTCCCACGGGGGTCTTGTCATATCCGGACCGATCCCGGTCCCAGGATTCTTTCCCCGTGCGCACCGCGCGTTAGTATGACTGACTGTGCGGCCGAAGGCCGCGCAACGGCAATTCACGCTTCAGGAGGCCGCTTGTTCAGCGCGATCGCAAGGGTGTTCAAGACACCCGACCTGCGTCGAAAGATCTGGTTCACAATCGCGATCATCGCGATCTACCGCATCGGCGCATTCATCCCGGCACCCGGGGTGGACTACTCAGCAGTGCAACAGTGCCTGGCATTGGGAACCACTGAGGGTGGCCTCTATTCGTTCGTGAACATGTTCTCCGGCGGAGCCATGCTCCAGGTGTCCATCTTCGCGCTGGGGATCATGCCCTACATCACCGCGGCGATCATCGTGCAGCTGCTGCGCGTGGTCATCCCGCGCTTCGAGAACCTCCAGCGAGAGGGCGCACAGGGTCAGTCCAAGCTCACCCAGTACACCCGTTATCTCACCATCGCGCTGGCGCTGCTCAATGCCACCACCCTGGTCTCCATGGCCCGCACCGGAGCCCTGCTGGGCTGTGACATCCCGATCATCACCAACGACGTGCTTCCGGTCGTGCTGCTGATGATCCTGGCGATGGTCACCGGTGTCGCGCTGATCATGTGGCTCGGTGAGCAGATCACCGAACGCGGCGTCGGCAACGGCATGTCCATCCTGATCTTCGTCTCCATCGCCGCGGGCTTCCCCGGCGCCATGGGCGAGATCTGGACCACCCAGGGATGGCGGACCTTCGGCATGGTTATGCTGATCGGTCTGGTCACCATCGCCGCAGTGGTCTTCGTCGAGCAGTCCCAGCGCCGCGTGCCGGTGCAGTACGCCAAGCGCCAGGTGGGCCGGCGCACCGTCGGCGGGACCTCCACCTACATCCCGATCAAGGTCAACATGGCCGGCGTCATCCCGGTCATCTTCGCCTCCTCGGTGCTGATGCTTCCCTCGGTGCTGGCACAGTTCAACCAGCCCGGACCCGGCGACGAGCCCTCGGCGTTCATCCAGTTCATCCAGACGTACTTCGTCGGCGGCACCCATCCGCTGTACATGGCCGCGTTCTTCCTGATGACCATCTTCTTCACCTACTTCTACGTCACGATCACGTTCAACCCGAACGAGGTCGCCGAGAACATGCGCAAGTTCGGCGGGTTCATCCCCGGCATCCGCGCGGGCAAACCCACCGAGAGCTACCTGGCCTATGTGATCTCCCGGATCACCTTCCCCGGCGCGCTCTACCTGGGCCTGATCGCGCTGATTCCGCTGATCGCCTTCGTGCTGATCGGTGCGAACCAGAACTTCCCATTTGGCGGCACCTCGATCCTGATCATGGTCGGCGTGGGACTCACCACGGTGAAACAGATCAACGCACAGATGGAACAACGGAACTATGAAGGGTTGCTGCGATGACGCGCATGTTGATAGTTGGACCCGCCGGTTCAGGCAAGGGCACCCAGTCGAAGCGGATCTCCGAGGACCTCGGGATCGTCGCCATCTCCACCGGTGACATCTTCCGAGTGAACATCAAGGAGCAGACCGAGCTCGGACGCGAGGCTCAGCGCTACGTGGACGCCGGCGACCTGGTGCCGGACTCCGTCACCAATCGAATGGTCGAAGATCGCCTCACCTGGGCGGACGCCAAGAACGGCTTCCTGCTCGACGGGTATCCGCGCAACCGCACGCAGGTCGCCGCACTGGACGAGATGCTCTCACGTCTCGACGTGAGCCTCGACGTGGTCCTGGAGCTCACCGCGGACCGCGAGGAGCTGATCCTTCGGCTCAAGAAGCGCGCGGAGATCGAAGGCCGAGAGGACGATGCGGACGAAGCCGCCATTCGTCGTCGACTGGAGATCTTCGAGTCCGAGACCGCGCCGATGATCGCGGAGTACGAATCACGCGGACTCGTGCGCCGAGTCGACGGGCTGGGTCCGATGGACGAGGTCAACGCACGCATCATGGAAGCCCTGAAGCCCTGATGTTCTCGCGCACCCGCATCGAGCTGAAGTCCGAGGAGCAGCTGCGCCATATGGCCGCCGCAGGTGCGATCCTCAACGAGGCTCTTGAGGCCACGCTCGCCGCGGCCGCCCCGGGGGTGAGCACCGGCGCGCTCAATGACGTGTTCGCCGAGATCATCACCGCCCGTGGCGCGAAGCCGAACTTCTTGAACTACCACGGGTTCCCCGGCTATATCTGCGCCTCCGTCAACGAGGAGGTCGTCCACGGCATTCCGGGGGAGCGGGTCCTCGCACCCGGGGATGTGCTCAAGATCGACGGCGGGTGCATCATCGAGGGCTGGCACTCGGACTCGGCGCGCACCCGCATCCTGGGCTCATCCCAGGAGGGCACCGCAGATCCCGAGGACGAACGGCTCTCGGCGGTCACCGAGGCGGCGATGTGGCGTGGGATCGCGGCCTTCGCGACCGCCAAGACCACCGGAGAGATCGGCGAGGCCATTGAGGACTATGTGTCCGCCCAGCCCGGCAAGAAGCTCGGCATCCTGGAGGACTACGTGGGCCACGGCATCGGCTCGCAGATGCACATGCCCCCGGATGTGTTCAACTACTCCACCGGCACCAAGGGCACGAAGATCCGCGCCGGCATGGCGCTGGCCATCGAGCCGATGCTCACCCGTGGTGGCATCGAGACCAAGGTCCTGGACGATGACTGGACCGTGGTGACCAGCGACGGCTCCCGAGCCAGCCAATGGGAGCACTCGGTGGCCCGCCACGAAGAGGGCATCTGGGTGTTGACCGCCGCAGACGGCGGGGCCGCTGCGCTGGGACCCCTGGGCGTGACGCCCGTGCCGCTGCCCGCGGCCTGAACCGGTCCGGAGCCTCGGCGCAGTCCGAGGTCCGGTGTGGCAGGATCCCGAAGTTGTCCAGGGCGAACCCGTCCTGTAGGCTTTACTGCTGGTTGTCTCTGTCGTTCTGCGTGCCTGCATCCAGTGCCTGTACGCGGAAGTCTGAGACGCCGCAGCAATCGAATCAGACCCCTGGGTCGCCCGAGATGGCACTGCGCCGCAGTGTCGGCATCGGAGGCCTCGGGGGTCGCGAACGGTATGTGGAGCATATGGGTAAAAAAGAAGGCGTCATCGAAGTAGAGGGCCGGGTTTCTGAAGCTCTGCCGAATGCAATGTTCCGCGTACGTCTGGAGAACGAGCACGTCGTCCTCGCGACCATTTCGGGCAAGATGCGCCAGCACTACATTCGCATCCTCCCCGAGGATCGCGTAGTGGTGGAGATGAGCCCGTATGACCTCAACCGTGGGCGCATCGTCTACCGCTATAAGTGAGCAGACGAACGCGTCGGTCAACGTAAAAACCTGTCGCACGCGACCGAATAAGAGGAGAACCCATGAAGGTTCAGCCGAGCGTGAAGCAGATCTGCACCGACTGCAAAGTCATCCGCCGCAGCGGCGTGATCCGCGTGATCTGCAAGTCAAACCCACGCCACAAGCAGCGCCAGGGCTGAGTCCTTCACTTACACCTGTAAGTGAGGGCGCACCCGCGCTGGACAGCTCACATCATATGCAGTGCAGCCCGTCACTGAGCTGGACGGGCACACCCCCGGTTTCCGAAGGCCGGGGACCCGCTGATGACATCACCTCCGATGTCGGACCACACCGGTCCCAGAGGGAATTGCACTGCTGAAGACCTTCGGAATACAACAAGGAGGACTGCCACTGTGGCACGTCTGGCAGGTGTAGACATCCCGCGCGAAAAGCGCACGGTGATCGCACTCACTTATATCTACGGCGTCGGGCGCACCAGCGCCGAAGCAGCCGTTGAAGCAACCGGTATCGAAGCAGGTACCCGCGTGAAGGATCTGACTGATGATCAGCTGATCTCTCTGCGTGACTACATCGAGAGCAATCTCACCGTCGAGGGTGACCTTCGTCGTGAGGTCGCTGCTGACATCCGCCGCAAGGTCGAGATCGGCTCCTACGAAGGTATCCGCCACCGTCGCGGCCTTCCGGTCCGCGGTCAGCGCACCAAGACCAACGCTCGTACCCGCAAGGGCTCGAAGAAGACCGTCGCAGGTAAGAAGAAGTAGTTCAGCAGCGCCGACTCGCAGCGAGTCAGCAGTTGATCCGAAGAACTTAGTCACGGAGAAGAAATGCCACCAAAGTCACGCGCAGCGGCACGCAAACCGCGCCGCAAAGTCAGCAAGAACATCACCCAGGGTCAGGCTCACATCAAGTCGACCTTCAACAACACCATCGTCTCCATCACCGATCCCCAGGGCGCCGTCGTGTCCTGGGCGTCCTCAGGTGAGGTCGGATTCAAGGGTTCACGCAAGTCCACTCCCTTCGCCGCACAGCTGGCCGCAGAGCAGGCCGCCAAGCGGGCACAGGAGCACGGGATGAAGAAGGTCGAGGTCTTCGTCAAGGGACCCGGTTCGGGACGCGAGACCGCGATCCGCTCGCTGCAGGCCGCAGGCCTCGAGGTCGGCTCCATCTCGGACGTCACCCCGAGCGCGCACAACGGCTGCCGCCCGCCCAAGCGCCGTCGCGTCTGAGCGAGAACTTCTTTACAAGACATTAGAGCCTGCCCCCGGCCGCAACGCCGGGGGCAGGCCGAGCATCATTACTCAGTGAGAATGCGTCATATAGCGGACGCACTCTGAAAGGAACAATCAGTGCTCATTGCACAGCGCCCCACGCTGACCGAAGAAGTTGTCGCCGACAATCGCTCCCGCTTCGTCATCGAGCCCCTCGAG
The DNA here is from genome assembly GCF_004364585.1 of Nesterenkonia aurantiaca. Taxonomy (GTDB): domain Bacteria; phylum Actinomycetota; class Actinomycetes; order Actinomycetales; family Micrococcaceae; genus Nesterenkonia; species Nesterenkonia aurantiaca. The sequence goes on from NZ_SOAN01000006.1 coordinate 197,839, forward strand.
CCGGGCTTCGGCTACACCCTCGGCAACTCCATGCGCCGCACCCTGCTCTCCTCCATCCCCGGTGCGGCCGTCACCAGCGTCCGGATCGACGGTGTGCTCCACGAGTTCACCACCATCGCCGGCACCAAGGAAGACGTCACCGAGCTCATCCTGAACGTGAAGCGGCTCTCGGTCTCTTCCGAGCATGACGAGCCCGTGGTCGCCTACCTCCGCAAGGAGGGCCCCGGTCCTGTGACCGCGGCCGACATCACTCCGCCAGCAGGCGTGGAGTTCCACAACCCGGAGCTGCACCTCGCCACGCTGAACGAGCACGGCAAGCTCGACATGGAGCTGACCGTGGAACGCGGCCGCGGCTACGTCTCGGCGGCACAGAACAAGATGGCTGACGCCGAGATCGGCCGGATCCCGGTCGACTCCATCTACTCCCCGGTCCTGAAGGTCTCCTTCAAGGTCGAGGCGACTCGTGTGGAGCAGCGCACCGACTTCGACAAGCTCACCGTCGACGTCGAGACCAAGCCGTCCATGGAGCCCCGCGATGCCCTGGCATCGGCAGGCACCACCCTGGTCGAGCTGTTCTCGCTGGCTCGCGAGCTCAACGTGGCCGCCGAGGGCATCGAGATCGGCCCCTCGCCGACCGACGCCGCACTGGCCGCCGACATGGCTCTGCCCATCGAGGATCTGGAACTGACCGTGCGGTCCTACAACTGCCTCAAGCGCGAGGGCATCCACAGCGTGGGTGAACTCGTGGCTCGTTCCGAGGCCGATCTGATGGACATCCGCAACTTCGGTGCCAAGTCCATCGACGAGGTCAAGGACAAGCTCGTCGAGCTTGGCCTGAGCCTCAAGGACTCCCCGGCAGGCTTCGACCCGACCGCGGCTCGCTTCCAGGAAGCTGGCGACGAGGACTACGTCGAAGAAGAGCAGCAGCGGTTCTGAAGAACTGCGGCCCACGACAACTATTCGCGCTGACGTTCAACTGAACTGACTGCGCACCACTCAAGGAGAACCAGACCATGCCTACCCCCACCAAGGGTCCGCGCCTGGGCGGCAGCCCGTCGCACGAGAAGATGATGTTGGCGAACCTTTCCGCCAACCTGTTCGAGCACCGCTCGATCACCACCACGCTGACCAAGGCCAAGCGCCTGCGCCCCTATGCGGAGCGTCTGATCACGATGGCGAAGCAGGGCGACATCGCCGCCCGTCGCCGCGTGGTCGGCAAGATCAGCGCCAACAGCGCGACCAACCAGGCGATCGTCCACGAGCTGTTCACCGTCATCGCCCCGGCCATGGCCGAGCGCGAAGGCGGCTACACCCGGATCGTGAAGATCGGCAACCGCAAGGGCGACAACGCCCCGATGGCTGTCATCGAGCTCGTCATGGAGCCGGTCTCGCCGAAGCAGGCAGTGGTCAAGGAGGCCGAACAGGCCACCGCGACCCCCGCCCAGAAGCCGGCCGAGGCCACTGAGGCCGAGACCACAGAGGCTGAGGCCACAGAGGCTGAGGCCACAGAGGCTGGGGCCACTGAGGCCGAGACCACTGAGGCTGAGGCCACTGAGGCCGAGGGCCAGAAGTAGACCTCACAGCACGCACCGCTCAGGCGCCCCCGATCTCACCGATCGCGGGCGCCTGACGTGTCTGTGTCCAGATCCACACCGCATTCAACCGCGAATCTCGCATGGACAGAGGGGAGCCCATGAGCCTGCGCGAAGACCCCCAGGCCCCGACCATGCGGGTGCGCCTGGACATGGCCTATGACGGAAGCGCCTTCCACGGGTGGGCGATGCAGCCTGGGCTGCGCACCGTCGAAGGTGCCCTGCGCTTGGGGCTGGCGACCCTGCTTCGACGCGAGGTGCCGCTGATCGTGGCCGGGCGCACCGACGCCGGCGTCCACGCTCGAGGCCAGGTGGTCCACCTGGACCTGACCGAAGCCGAGTACGCCCAGCTGGGTCGAGATCATTGGATCGCCCCGGAGGAAGCGCTGGTGCGGCGGCTGACCGGGGTGCTGCACGGTGAGCGCGGAGCCGTCGTCGTCTTCGCCGCCGCCGTCGTGCCGCAGGACTTCGACGCCAGATTCTCCGCGCTGAGCCGCACCTACCGCTACCGGATCGCTGATGCTCCGGCCCGCCGGGACCCGCTGCGCCGGGTCGACACGGCCTGGCACCGGGTGCCGCTGGACGCCGAGCTGATGCGGCTCGAGGCGGCCTCAGCGGCCGGGCTCCTGGACTACGGAAGCTTCTGCCGGCCTCGGGAGCGCAGCACCACGATCCGGGAGCTGCATGACTTCAGCATCCGCCGCGACGTCGACGGGGTGATCATCGCCGAGCTCACCGCCGATGCGTTCTGCCACCATATGGTGCGCGCCCTGATGGGGGCCTGCCTGGACGTGGGGGAGGGGCGCCGGGCCCCCGGCTGGCTGATGCGCCGGCTCCAGGAGCCGATCTGGGACCAGCGGGTCCGACTGGCCCCACCAGGTGGCCTGGTCCTGGAGTCCGTCGCGTATCCGCCAGACGAGCAGCTGGGCCGCCGTGCGGCGCAGACCCGAGCGCGCCGGCAGCGCGCTGAACAGGACGATTAGCCCAGCCCTGATGTGATCTCAAGCACAGCAGGATATCGTGTCAGACAGGTCGTTGCACCCCGGATGCCCTGTCAGTGCTGGGCGGGGGAGCCGTCTCACGGCTACCCTCGCAGCCTGCGGCAGAGTCCCGGGGTGGCGTGGAACACGGTTGAGGGCCATACTCATTCGGGCTCGCCTTCACCGAAGAAGGCCCTCATCCCTGACCTGCAAAGGAACCAACCACAGATGAGCACCACCTCTCGTTCGCAGGACTCCGGCATCGGCGGCGTCGCGTGGGTCGTCCTGGTCGCCGCGTTCGGCGGCTTCCTCTTCGGCTTCGACACCGCTGTGATCAATGGGGCCGTGGGTCCCATCCAGGCCCAGTTCGGCCTCTCTGACATCGCGGTGGGCTTCACCGTCTCCTCCGCACTGCTGGGCTGCATGATCGGCGCCTGGGCCGGTGGCAGCCTCTCGGACCGGATCGGCCGCCAGCGGGCCATGATGGTCGCCGCGGCGCTGTTCTTCATCTCAGCGATCGGTTCAGGGCTGGCCTTCGGCTCCGTGGACCTGGTGCTCTGGCGCGTGCTCGGCGGCATCGGCGTCGGCATGGCCTCGGTGATCGCCCCGGCCTACATCGCCGAGGTCGCCCCGACCCACCTGCGTGGACGCCTCGGCTCCACCTGGCAGCTCGCCATCGTGGTCGGCATCTTCATGGCCGCCTCCTCCAATGCCTTCATCGCCAATGTCGCCGACGGCGCGGCGGAAGAGCTCTGGTTCGGACTGGAGGCCTGGCGCTGGATGTTCCTGCTCGAGGCCGGACCGGCGCTGCTCTACGGCCTGCTGGCCTCCTCGATCCCCGAATCGCCGCGCTACCTGATCTCCCGTGGCCGGGAGAAGCAGGCCGCGAAGGTGCTCGAAGAGATCGTGGGCGTTCGGGGGGAAACGGCGATCGCGCAGAAGATCAAGGAGGTCCGGGAGACCATCAACCTCGAGGCGCGGCAGAAGTTCCGTGACCTCATCGTCAGCGGCAAGCTGACCCCCATCGTCTGGGTCGGTCTGGGTCGGTCTGGGCCTGGCGGTCTTCCAGCAGTTCGTCGGCATCAACGTCATCTTCTACTACTCCAACACCCTCTGGCAGGCCGTGGGCATCGCGGAGGATCAGGCCTTCCTGGTCCAGATCATCACCACGAGCGTGAACATCGTGGCCACCGTCATCGGCATCATCATCGTGGACAAGGTGGGCCGCCGGATCCCGCTGGCCGTCGGCTCGGCCGGCATGGCCCTGGGTCTGGGCATGATGGCGGTGGCGTTCAGCCAGGCCATCATCACGATCGGGGCCGACGGCGAGGAGCTGGTCTCGCTGCCGGGCGCCTGGGGCATGATCGCGCTGGTCTCCGCGAACGTCTTCGTGCTCTTCTTCGGCGCCACCTGGGGGCCCTTCATGTGGGTCCTGCTGGGGGAGATGTTCCCCAACCGGATCCGTGCGGTGGCACTGGGCGTCACCGCCTCAGCAAACTGGGCCGCGAACTTCCTGATCTCGATGCTGTTCCCCGAGATGGCGGCGTTCTCGCTGGTCTTCGCCTACGGCTTCTACGCCGCCTCGGCGCTGCTCTCGATGTTCTTCGTGCTCAAGTGGGTGCCCGAGACCAATGGGCGCGAGCTGGAAGACATGTCAGACGGCGCCTATGAGAAGGCTCCACGGGCCACAAAGGCCCGCTGAGCCAGCGCTGGGTCCCGCCCCGGATGGGGCTGAAGCCTCGCCTGGATAAGGGTTGAAGCCTTGCCAGGATCGGAGCTGAAGCCCCGCCAGGATGGGGGCTGAAGCCCCGCGGAGAAGCACCGCCCCCGCCCGGAGCGAGGGTCACCGCCAGTCGATCTGGAGGGTGACTTTGCTCAAAGGCGGGGGCGCTCTGTATAGTTGTTGGTTGTTGTGCGTGTCCACCCTTGCGTGGGTTCGTGTCGAGGCGGCTCAGTTGCATGGTCGTCAGCCTCCGCGGACTGCAGGGGAACTCACGGGCCCGGTCTTTTCCCAGTCCTCACCTGGGAATCCGGATGTCGCACTCGCGAAGAAACAGTCACTGACACTCGGTGCCTCTCACACACCAGAGAGTCCAGTGCACTGAACCGTAGAACATCGACCGAAGGCATACCAACGTGCGTACGTACACCCCGAAGCCTGGCGACGCCGACGCCCAGTGGCACGTCATCGACGCGACTGACGTCGTGCTGGGCCGGCTCGCTTCCCAGACTGCCGCGCTGCTGCGCGGCAAGCACAAGCCGACCTTCGTCCCACACCAGGACATGGGCGACTTCGTCATCATCATCAACGCCGAGAAGGTCGCCATGACTGGCGACAAGGCCGAGAAGAAGCGCTACTGGCGCCACTCCGGCTTTCCCGGCGGCATCAAGTCGCTGACCTTCAACGAGATGGTCGAGCGCTACCCCACCCGCGCCGCCTACCAGGCGGTCAAGGGCATGTTGCCGCATAACAAGCTCGGAACGGCTCAGCTGAAGAAGCTGCGCGTCTATGCAGGTGCAGAGCACCCGCACGTCGCGCAGCAGCCGAAGCCGTTCGACATCTCCCAGGTCACTCAGTAGTCCTGGCCACCCGACACTAGAATTTTCAAGGAGAATCGTGGCTCAGAACACTGAAGAGCTCACCGAAACCGAGGAGCTTTCAAGCTACACCTCGGAATCAACCCCCACCGAGGAGACCGCCGGCGAGTCCGAGCGTGCACCGTTGACCGTCGGCGGAGCCGCCATCGGTCGACGCAAGCGCGCACGTGCTCGTGTCCGCATCACCCCGGGCACCGGCACCTGGACCCTCAACGGTCGCAGCCTGGAGGAGTACTTCCCCAATAAGCTGCACCAGCAGGAAGTGAACGATCCCTTCACCCTGCTCGATCTCAAGGGCGCCTACGACGTCATTGCCCGCATCGACGGCGGCGGCCCCTCGGGCCAGTCCGGCGCGCTGCGGCTCGGCATCTCCCGGGCGCTGAACGAGATCGACCGCGACCACAACCGCGCGGCACTGAAGAAGGCTGGATTCCTGACTCGCGACGCCCGTGCGGTGGAGCGCAAGAAGGCCGGTCTGAAGAAGGCTCGCAAGGCACCGCAGTACTCCAAGCGCTGATCACCCAGCACTGTTTCCAGTGCTGACCCCAGCTGCTCGAAGAACCCCGCCGGAGACTCTCCGGCGGGGTTCTTCGCGTCTGTGCGGGATCTGCCCAGTAGACTGACCGTCATCATGGCACGACTTTTCGGCACTGACGGCGTGCGCGGTGTGGCCAACGAGCTGCTCACCGCTGAACTCGCCCTCACCCTCTCCCAGTCAGCAGCAACCGTCCTCGGTCACCAGCAGGTGCCCCCCGGCACCCGGCCCACCGCAGTGGTGGCGCGGGACCCTCGCATCTCCGGGGAGTTCATCTCCGCCGCGGTGCAGGCCGGCATCGCCAGCAGCGGGGTCGATGTCTTCGACGCCGGCGTGCTGCCCACCCCGGCAGCAGCCTTCCTGGTCGCCGACATCGGGGCGGACTTCGGCGTGATGATCTCCGCCTCGCACAACCCGGCCCCGGACAACGGCATCAAGTTCCTGGCCCGGGGCGGCCACAAGCTCGACGACGCCGCCGAGGACGCCATCGAGACCGAGATGGGGCGCACGCCCCCGCGGCCCACCGGAGCCGACGTCGGGCGGATCAGCCGGTTCGCCGACGCGGAGGACCGATACCTGGTGCACCTGCTTCGCTCGCTGAACGGCGTCAGCCTCAAGGGGCTCAAGATCGTGCTCGACTGCGCCCACGGTGCTGCCGCCGGGGTCTCGCCCCAGGCCTTCACCGATGCCGGGGCCGAGGTGGTCGTCATCGGGGCCGAGCCCGACGGTCTGAACATCAACGAGGGCTACGGCTCCACCCACCTGGGCCCGCTGCAGGACGCGGTGCGCGAGCATGGAGCCGACCTGGGCATCGCCCACGACGGCGACGCCGACCGCTGCCTGGCCGTGGACCACACCGGAGAGATCATCGACGGTGACCAGATCATGGGGGTCTTGGCGATCGCGCAGCAGGAAGCCGGCACCCTGGTCGATGACACCCTGGTCGTCACGGTGATGTCGAACCTCGGCCTGAAGCTCGGCATGGAGGCCGCAGGGATCAAGCTGGTGGAGACCGCGGTCGGGGACCGCTACGTGCTCGCCGCGATGCGCGCAGCGGGTTACAACCTCGGAGGCGAGCAGTCGGGGCATCTGATCTTCGCGGACTACGCCACCACCGGTGACGGACTGCTCACCGGGCTGCAGCTCGCCGCCCGGGTAGCGGCCACCGGCAGGTCGGTCCGGACCCTCGTGGCAGAGTCGATGACTCGGCTTCCACAGGTGCTGATCAACGTCAAGGGCGTGGACCGGACTCGGGTCAAGACGCACCAGTCGGTGCAGGAGGCCGTCGCGCAGGTCGAGGCCCGACTGGGCGCCACCGGCCGGGTGCTGCTGCGTCCCTCGGGCACGGAGCCGGTGGTCCGGGTCATGGTGGAAGCCCCGACGGCAGACCTCGCCCGCGCCGAGTCCGAGGCGCTGGCCGACATCGTGAAGGCCGAACTCGCGCTGTGACCCCATAGCCCCAGCGAGGGGCAGTGCCCTTCTCCGTCGAGGGGCGGTGCCCCTCAACGTGGGGTGGGGTTCAGTCCTTGCCCCAGACCACGTCTTTGGCCTTGCCGAGCACCGAATGGCGCCTGGGCCCCTGGGTGCTCTGCTGCTCCGCGTCCTCGGCCGCCTGCCGCTGGGCCTCGGCCAGGGAGGCGAGGAACGCGGGATTGGTGACCTCGGTCTGGGCCTTGAGCTGATCCCGGATCTCGCGCAGCAGCGAGATGTTTTCATCCTCCGCCTCCGGCGGAGCAGCCTGTGAGCGGCGCTCCCTGGCCTCGATCATGCGCGTCATCGGCGCAATGATCACGAAGTAGACGGCGCCGGCGATCAGCAGGAAGTTCACCAGGGCGGTCAGCAGCACCCCGAAACGGATCGGAGTGTCGTTGAGCATCACCACCGCGAAGTCATCGAAGTCGGGGGTGCCCACCAGCGCGGAGATCAGGGGCATCAGCACGCTCTCCACCAGTGCGGTGACGACTGCGGTGAACGCGGTGCCGATGACCACCGCGGTGGCCAGGTCCACGACGCTTCCGCGCGTGATGAAGAGTCTGAATCCCTTGAGCATGGAAGAAGTCTAGGACACCGAGAACCCGCTGACCGGGTCGGCATCGGGCGCCCCCGGGGTGCTCAGCAGGGGCTCACGGTGCGCCTCAGGGCAGGGCAGGCTCGGCGTCGTCGTACTCCGCAGCCGCCGGCTGGTCCCAGTACTCCTCCAGGGTGAGTCCCTCGGCGGAGACCTCCTGCGCGGTCTCCTCACCGACATAGCGCAGATGCCAGGGCTCAAACTCGTAGCCGGTGATCTGTTCGGCCCCTTCCAGATACCGGATCACGAATCCATGGTCTGCGGCGTGCTCCGCCACCCACTGGCCCTCCGGGGTCTCCGCGAAGCAGTGCCCCTGGATGCATTCGGGGTTCTCGATGCTGATCACATCGGCCGCCAGCCCGGTCTGGTGCTCCGAGTAGCCGGGCCGAGCCACGAGCTCGTCGGTGGCTTCGGTGCCCACAGACGCGTGGCGGTTCGCATACAAGCTCACCTGCGCGTCATAGGACCGGTAGCCACTGGTCATGGCGAGGACCTGGCCATCCTCCGCCGCGGCGGCGATGAGCTGCTCGAGCGCCTCGGCGGCGGGTTCGCGCAGCATCAGCTGGTTCTCGGTGGTCGTGCGGACCTCCGGAACCTCCAGGTCTGTGGGGGCGTAGTCCTCGGGCTCCAGCGGATTCTGCGGGTTCACCAGGACATGGATGGAGTCCGGGTCCCAGGAGGGCTCGCTGGCGCGCTCCGGGGACGGCTCCGGAGAGGGCTCTGGGCTTGCCTCTGGAGCGGGCTCGGGGGTCTGCTCGGAGTCCGGAGACGCGTCCTGGGCATCCGGGACCTGGTCCCCGCGCACCTCGGAGAGCGTCTGGTCCACGTCCAGCGCGGCACGCACCCCGTCCCAGGCCCGGGGCAGCAGGAAGACGGTCAGCGCGAGCGCGCCGAGGAGCAGCAGAGCCACCAACACGCGACGTCGCCGGTACATCCGGGCGCGGCGGGCCTGCTGCTGCTGCCATTGACGACGCCCGTCCGGGCTCAGCCGTGCTTTCGACATCAGGCGCCCCCTCGGCAAGGACTGGGCAGCATGCGGGCGGCGGTGGAGGTGTAGACGAAGCGGGGCAGAACCATGTTCGAGGCGTCAGACCTTGCGCAGCAGGACGCGGGAGACCGAGTGATCCTCACCCTTGGCCATCACCAGCCGGGCTCGGGAGCGGGTCGGGGCGATGTTGGCGCGCAGGTTCGGACCGTTGATCCGGTTCCAGATCTCGGAGGCGCGCGCCTGCGCCTGCTGGTCGTCGAGGAAGGAGTACTGGTGGAAGTAGCTCTGCGGATCGGCGAACGCGCCGTCGCGCCAGCGCATGAACCGGTCCACGTACCACTGCTCGATGTGCTTGGGCTTGGCATCGACATAGATCGAGAAGTCGAAGAAGTCGCTCAGCGCCAGACCGGTGGTGCCGTCCTCGCGCACCCGTGCCGGCTGGAGCACGTTGAGGCCCTCGACGATGAGCACATCGGGCTGGCGAATCACCACTTCACGGTCCGGGACGATGTCGTAGACCAGGTGGGAGTACCACGGGGCGCGCACCTCGGGCTTGCCGGACTTCACCTCGGAGACCATGCGCAGCAGCGCCCTGCGGTCGTAGGCCTCCGGGAAGCCCTTGCGGTCCATCAGGCCGCGGCGCTGCAGCTCGGCGTTGGGATACAGGAAGCCGTCGGTGGTCACCAGCTCCACCCTGGGGGTCGAGGGCCAGCGGCGCAGCATCTCCTGAAGCACGCGGGCGGTGGTGGACTTGCCCACCGCCACCGATCCGGCCACCCCGATGACAAAGGGGGTGCGCAGGGTCTGCTCGCCGAGGAACTCGTTCGCCGCAGAGCGCAGCTGCGCCGCAGACTCCACATAGATCGAGAGCAGCCGACTCAGCGGCAGGTAGATCTGCTCGACCTCGTTGAGCGAGAGGTGCTCACCGATGCCGCGCAGCCGGTCCACGTCGTCCTGGTTCAGCGGCTGTTCGATGGTGTCGGCCAACCGGGCCCAGGCCTGGCGGTCAAGCTCCGCGAAGGGCGAGTGCGAGGTGTTCGGCTGATCCGGCTTGTACGGGGAGCCCGCCCAGGGTGCGGTGCCCGCCACCAGGGCCGGCAGCGGTCCCGTGGAGGCGCGCGGATGAGGATCTTCGGATGGGCGTTCAGACACGTTGACACGATACGCTATCCCTCATGTGTGGAATCGTCGGCTATATAGGCCTGCCCGAGAAGACCAGTCAGCACTCAGCACTTGATGTGCTCCTAGAGGGCCTCCGCCGTCTGGAGTACCGCGGATACGACTCCGCGGGCGTGGCGACCGTGACGGCCGGGAGCGTCTCGACGCGGAAGAAGTCCGGCAAGCTCGCCAACCTCCTGGCGGAGATCGACGAGGCCCCGATGCCCGAGGCTTCGGTGGGCATCGGTCACACCCGCTGGGCCACCCACGGCGCGCCCAACGACGCGAACGCACACCCGCACCTGGCCGACGACGGCAAGCTCGCAGTGATCCACAACGGCATCATCGAGAACTTCGCCCAGCTCAAGGCCAAGCTCGTCGCCACCGGCGAGGAGTTCAGCTCCCAGACCGACACCGAGGTGGCCGCGAAGCTGATCGGTCAGTACTTCACCGGCTCGGCTGCGGGGGACCTGACCGAAGCGATGCGCCTGGCCGCCAGCGAGCTCGAAGGCGCCTTCACGCTGCTCGCGGTCCACGCCGACCAGCCTGACCGCGTGGTCGCCTCGCGCCGGAACTCACCGCTGGTGGTGGGCCTGGGCGAGGGGGAGAACTTCCTCGGCTCCGACGTCTCCGGCTTCATCGACTTCACCCGTGAGGCCGTGGAGCTCGAGCAGGACCAGGTCGTGACCATCACCACCGAGGACGTCGCGATCATCAACTTCGACGGCACCCCCGCGGAGGGCAAGCGCTTCTCGGTGAACTGGGACGCCGCCGCCGCCGAGAAGGGCGGCTACGGCACCTTCATGGAGAAGGAGATCCACGACCAGCCCAAGGCCGTGGAGGACACCCTGCTGGGCCGCACCGACGCCTCCGGCCGCCTGGCGCTCGACGAACTGCGCATCGACCCTGAAGAGCTCAAGGGCATCTCCAAGATCATCGTGCTGGCCTGCGGCACCTCCGCCTACGCCGGCATGGTCGCGAAGTACGCCATCGAGCACTGGGTGCGCGTGCCCGTGGAGGTGGAGCTCAGCCACGAGTTCCGCTACCGCGACCCGATCATCGATGACTCCACACTGATCGTCTCGCTCTCCCAGTCCGGAGAGACCATGGACACCCTGATGGCGGTCCGCTACGCCAAGGAGCAGGGCGCCCGGACCCTGGCGATCTGCAACACCAACGGATCCACCATCCCGCGTGAATCCGACGCGGTGCTCTACACCCACGCCGGACCCGAGATCGCGGTGGCCTCCACCAAGGCCTTCCTCGCCCAGATCACCGCCTCCTACCTGCTGGGCCTCTACATGGCGCAGCTGCGCGGGAAGCTCTTCCAGGGCGAGATCGAGGACATCCTGGCTGATCTGCACAAGATCCCCGCCAAGATCCAGGAAGTCCTGGACGGCGGCGAGCAGATCCGCGAGCTCGCTCGCGAGATGGCCCAGGCCCCCTCGGTGCTCTTCCTCGGACGCCACGTCGGCTACCCGGTGGCGATGGAGGGCGCGCTCAAGCTCAAGGAGATCGCCTACATCCACGCCGAGGGCTTCGCCGCCGGCGAGCTCAAGCACGGTCCGATCGCGCTGATCGACGAGGGCCAGCCGGTCTTCGTGGTGGTCCCCTCTCCGCGCGGCCGCGACTCGCTGCACGCCAAGGTGGTCTCCAACATCCAGGAGGTCCGCGCCCGCGGCGCCAAGACGATCACCGTGGCCGAGACCGGCGACGCTGACGTCGTGGACTACTCCGAGACGGTCTTCTACGTCCCGGAGACCCAGCCGCTGCTGATGCCGCTGCTGACCACCGTCCCGCTGCAGATCTTTGCCTGTGCTCTGGCCGCCGAGAAGGGCTACGACGTCGACCAGCCGCGCAACCTGGCCAAGTCGGTCACCGTGGAGTGACCATCGATATTGAAGTGACCCGCTGCGCGGCGCGAGCCGCACAGCGGGGGTGCCCCTGCAGCTGAGCGTGATCCCGCGGAAGAAGGAGCAGCACATGATCGTCGGAATCGGCGTCGACGTGGTCCTGGTGACCAGGTTCGAACATCAGCTGCGCCGAACCCCGGCTCTGCGGCAGCGACTCTTCGTCCCGGCCGAGCGTGAGCTCAACACCCGCTCGCTCGCCGCGCGCTTCGCGGCGAAGGAGGCGGTGGCCAAGGCGCTGGGCGCCCCGGCGGGCATGAACTGGCAGGACTGCCAGGTGGTCATGGACTCCTCCGGAGCACCGCATGTCAAGGTCTCAGGGACCGTGGAGCAGGTGGCCGAGTCCAAGGGTGTCAAACGCTGGCACCTCTCGCTCTCCCACGACGGCGACGTGGCCACCGCCATGGTGGTCGCAGAGGGCTGATCATGACCGCAGCCTTGCTTCCGCTCTACTCCGGCACCCAGGTTCGCTCCGCCGAGCTGCCCCTGCTCGAGGCCGGCCAGGGTCCCGCCCTGATGCGGCGGGCCGCCTACGGCCTGGCCAGCCAGGTGCTGGATCTCTTGCGCCGCGCCGACGGGATCTACGGCGCCCGAGTCGTGGGCCTGATCGGCTCCGGAAACAACGGCGGCGACGGACTCTACGCGCTGGCCGAGCTGCGTTCCCGCGGCGTCGACGCACAGGCGGTGCTGGTGGCCGAGCGCGCCCACCCGCAGGCGCTGGAAGCCTTCCTCCGTGCTGGGGGACGACTGCGTGCGGATGTCCCGCCGAATACCACGGTGCTCATCGACGCGATCCTGGGCACCGGCGCCCGCGGCGGGCTCAGCCTCCCGGAGGTCCCAGGGCTGAGCGCCGCGGCCAGCACCAGCACAGTCGTCGCCTGCGACATCCCCTCCGGGGTCGAGGCGGACACGGGCCGCTGCCCCGGTGACGCGATCCCCGCCCAGCACACCGTCAGCTTCGGTGCCGCGAAGCTGGGGCTGCTGCTGGGGGAGGGAGGCCTGCTCAGCGGGGAGATCCGCACCGTGGACATCGGGCTCCAAGACCAGCTGCCAGGCCCCGCCGCCTGGGAGCTGACCGGTCCCGAGCTCAGCGCTCCGCGACCGCGACCGGGGGACCACAAGTACAGTCGCGGAATCCTTCAGGTGGTGGCCGGCTCCGCGCAGTTCCCCGGAGCCGCGGAGCTGACCGTGGGTGCGGCCATCACCTCCGGGGTCGGGATGGTCCGGCTGAAGGCCGAGCCCAGCGTCTCCTCCGCGGTGCTGCAGTCCTGGCCCGAGGCCGTGATGAGTCAGGGCCGGGCCGAGAAGGCCATCGAGGGCGCCACCGCCGCCGCGATCGGGCCGGGCCTCGGACGCGACCGCTCCCGCCAGGTGGAGGCCGAGACCATGCTGCGCGCCACCGTGGAGGCCCAGATGCCCTGCGTGCTCGACGCCACCGGTCTGGAGCTGCTCCGCGGCGATCTGCTCAGCTCCGGCGGACTCGGCGCTCAGCTGATCCTGACCCCGCACCTGGGCGAGGCCCGCCGGATTGCCGAGGCGTTGGAGGACCAGCCCCTGCAGCGGCTGCTCGCCGGGGAGCCTGACACCCTGGAGTCCGCCCGCGCGCTGGCCGCGACCCTCGGCGCCACGGTCCTGCTCAAAGGACCCAGCACCGTGGTGGCAGGACCCGACGGCGCGGCACCGCTGATCGTGCGCTCCGCGACCCCCGGTCTGGCCACCGCCGGCACCGGCGACGTTCTGACCGGGATCATCGGGGCGCTGCTGGCCACCGCGTCGAGCGTGCAGGACCTGGACTTTTCCCGGATCGCCGCCGAGGGCGCCCGGCTCCACGCCGCCGCCGCTCAGCGTCTGGATCCCCACGGCCGGGGACACTTCGGAGCCAGCGCGCTCATCGGCGCGCTGCGCGAGTAGCCACCGCGCCGCACCTGTGTCCGCGGCTCTCGATAGGGTGGTTCCATGAGCATCATCGGCGACCCCCGCGCCACCCCCCGTCTTCCCGAGGCCGTCGAGCGCGCGGCCGTGATCGACCCCGCCGCGATCCGGCACAACGTGCGCACCATCGCCTCCTACGTGCATCCGGCCAAGGTGCTGGTAGCTGTGAAGGCCGAGGGCTACGGGCACGGAGCGGTCACCGCGGCCCGGGCCGCGCTCGAGGGGGGAGCAGACTGGCTGGGCACCGCCCATGTCAGCGAGGCGCTGGTGCTGCGCGCAGCCGGCATCGAGGCGCCGATCCTGGCCTGGCTCCATACCCGCGGGACCGACTTCGCCGCGGCCATCACCGAACACATCGATCTGGGCATCTCCGGCTGGGAGATCCACCACGTGGCCCGCGCGGCAGAGGCCCTGCAGAAGCCGGCCCGCGTGCACCTGAAGATCGACACCGGACTGGGCCGCAACGGCTGCACCGTGGAGCAGTGGCCCGAGCTGCTGAGCCTCGCCGCGCAGTGCCAAGAGCGCGGTCTGATCAGCGTGGAGGGCATCTTCACCCATCTCGCCGTGGCCGACGAGCCTGACCGCCGGGAGACCGATGACCAGCTGGAGGTGTACCGCCACGCGCTCGAGGTGGCGCAGGAGCACCGGATCGTGCCGGACCTTCGCCATGTGGCGAACACGCCGGCCGCCTTCTCTCGCCCGGACGCACATTTCGACATGGTGCGTGTCGGAGTCGGGGTCTACGGGCACAGCCCCTTCGCCGACCGGACCGCAGAAGACCTGGGACTGCGTCCGGCGATGGAGCTGCGCACCACCGTGGCCAACGTCAAGCAGGTCCCGACCGGCCAGGGGATCAGCTATGGACTCACCCACCGGGTGGACCGGCCCACCAGCCTGGCGCTGGTTCCCCTGGGCTACGCCGACGGGATCCCCCGGGTGGCGGTCCACGCCCCGGTGTGGATCAACGGCCGGCGCTACCAGTCGGTGGGCCGGGTGGCGATGGACCAGTTCGTGGTCGACCTCGAGGAGCTTGACACCCCGGTCCAGGTCGGAGACGAGGTGGTGATCTTCGGGGGAGACTCCGGGATCGAGGCCGCGGACTGGGGCAGCGCGGCCGGAACGACCAACTACGAGATCATCACCCGGATCGGGGAACGCGTGCCGCGCGTGGTCCTGGACTCCGAGCAGGCCCCCTCCGCCGCCACCCCGCAGCAGGGCTCCGCATGAGCGGCCTGCAGAGCCCGGCCGCACCCCTGGAGGGGCAGCTGTGGAGCATCGAAGTGGTCCTGGAAGACCTGGAGGCCACGGCCAGGTTCGCCGCAGATCTCGCCGGACTGCTCAGGCCGGGTGCGCTGCTGGTGCTCACCGGAGGTCTCGGGGCGGGCAAGACCACCTTCACCCAGTCCCTGGGCGGCGCACTGGGAGTCAGCGGGATGATCAGTTCCCCGACCTTCATCCTCAGCCGCATCCACCGGGCGCAGGGCCTGGGGCCCGACCTGGTGCATGTGGACGCCTACCGCACCGACCCGGAGGGCCTGGAATCTCTGGATCTGAGCTCCACCATGGCCGATTCCGTGACCGTGGTGGAATGGGGCCGCGGAATGGTCGAGGCGGCACTGGTCGGAACGGCGGGATCCTGGCTGGACCTCGAGTTGATCAGGGATTCGCAGGCGGAGGCCACCCCGCAGGATTCCCCCGGGAATGCCGGGATCATCACCGACTTCTCCGAGACCGAGGCCGATCTGCTGGGGTCCCGACGGCGCGCCGTGCTGCGCGGCTACGGGCCTGCCTGGGTTCAGCCCCCGCAGCTGTGAGGAACTACCATGGAGGGGTGATTCTTGCGATCGACTCCTCTGCCGGCGCCTCCGTGGCCGTGCTCGACGCCGGTGGGGTGCGCGCCCAATGGCGCACCGCTGAGACGACGACCCATGCCGAGGTGCTCGCCGAGGCGGTGGCGCTCACGATGCGCGACGCCGAGGCGACCGGTGCCGGGCTGCGCGGCGTCGTCGTCGGAGTGGGCCCGGGCCCGTTCACCGGACTGCGGGTCGGTCTCGCGCTGGCGCAGTCGCTCGCCGAGGTCTGGGGCGTCGCGCTCTATGGAGTGTGCAGCCTGGACTCCTTGGCGCAGCGCGCCGTGAACCAGCCGGCTGAGTCGGGAACCTCGGCATCGGGAGAGTTCCTGGTCGCCAGCGACGCCCGCCGCCGCGAGGTCTACTGGGCCCGCTACCGTGCCGACGCCCACGGGTTCGCCGAGCTGCTCGAGGGCCCCCGGGTCAGCGCCGCCACCGAGCTGCCCGAGCTCCCGGTGGTCGGGGTGGGTGCCAGTCTGTATCCGCAAGACCTCACTGCTCGTGGGGCGGCGGAATCACACTGGCTGCCCGATGCGGTGGAGCTGGGCCAGCTCGCCCAGCGTCAGCTGGGGCAGATCCCAGAGCCGCAGCGCAGCGGGGAACCGACGGCTGCTGCCGCCGGGACGGGGCTGCGCGAGCCGCTTCCGCTGTACCTGCGCGAGTCCGACGCCAAGGTCCCGGCCCAGATGCGCGCGAAGCAGGCGTCATGACCGGCACGACCCCGCCGCCGGACCCCAATACCTCGCCGTCCCCACCGGACCCCAATACCTCGCCGTCCCCACCGGACCCCAAGACCCCGCCGCCCACGCCGTCCCCCGCGGCCGAGGCTTTCGGCCTCACTCCGATGACGGCCCTCGACGTGGACGAGGTGCTCGCGCTGGAGCACCGGCTCTTCCCGCAGGACGCCTGGCCGGAGAGCTTCTTCTACGACGAACTGGCACACACCGCCTCCGGCCCGGGGGCCGAACCCACCCGTCGATACTGGGTGGCCCGGGACGCCGGGGGCCGGCTCGCCGGCTACGCCGGCATGATGTGCGTGCTGCCGCTGGCCGATGTGCAGACCCTGGCAGTGGCCCCCGAGTCCCAGGGTCACGGACTCGGCACCCGTCTGCTGGGCCTGCTGATCAGCTCGGCCCGAGAGCAGTCCGCCGAGCAGATCCTGCTCGAGGTCCGTTCGGACAACCCGGGGGCGCAGGCGCTGTATCGCCGTGAGGGCTTCAGCCACATCCATACCCGGGCGCAGTACTACCCGGACGGCGAAGATGCGTTGATCATGGCGAAGCCGCTGATCGACCTCACCGCACCCAGCTCGGCAGCAGATCTCAGGAGTCCCTTCACATGAGCGAGACCTTCTCAGCCCGCAGCGCCCCGCTGGTGCTCGGCATCGAGACCTCCTGCGACGAGACCGGGATCGGGATCGTCCGCGGGACCGAACTGCTGGCGAACACCGTCGCCTCCTCTATGGAGGAACACGTCCGCTTCGGCGGCGTGATCCCGGAGATCGCGGCCCGCGCCCACCTCGAGGCCTTCCTCCCGACGCTGCGTGAGGCGCTGGAGACCGCCGGGATCGAGCTGCACGAGGTGGACGCGATCGCCGTCACCTCCGGCCCCGGGCTCGCCGGAGCGCTGATGGTCGGGCTCTCCGCCGCGAAGGGGCTCGCCCTGGCGGCGGACAAACCGCTCTACGGAGTCAATCACCTGGTTGCCCACGTCGGCGTCGGGCTGCTGGACCCCCACGAGAATCCCTCCGGTGGCCCTGCCCAAGAGCCCTCCGGGCACCGCGCCGGCAACCCCGGCGCTGAGCCCGACGCTGAGCCCGACGCTGAGCCCGAGGCTGGGCCGCGAGGCATGCGCAGGCTGCCGGAGAACACCGGGGCGCTGCTGGTCTCCGGCGGCCACACCGAAATCCTTCGAGTCGGCTCGCTGACCAGCGACGTGGAGCTGCTGGGCTCGACGATCGACGACGCTGCCGGTGAGGCCTTCGACAAGACCGCCCGGCTGCTGGGACTGGGCTACCCCGGCGGGCCAGCGATCGACGCCGCCGCGGTGGCCGGGGACCCACACGCCTTCCGCTTCCCGCGCGGCCTGACCATGCCGAAGTTCGAAGGCTCCGCGCAGAACCCGGGGAAGCATCGGCACAACTGGTCCTTCTCCGGGCTCAAGACCGCGGTGGCGCGCGCTGTGGAGCAGTTCGAGGCCTCCGGCCGGCCGGTCCCGGTGGCAGACATCGCCGCCAGCTTCCAGGAGGCGGTGGTGGATGTGATCACCGCCAAGGCGGTGCGCGCCAGCCTGGAACACGGCATCACCACGCTGATGCTGGGCGGGGGAGTCGCGGCGAACCAGCGGCTGCGCGAGCTGCTGGCGCAGCGTTGCGCCGCCGCCGGCCTCGAGCTTCGGATCCCGCCGGTGAGCCTGTGCACCGACAACGGTGCCATGGTCGCTGCCCTGGGCGCGCAGCTCGTCGCCGCCGGAGTCACGCCCTCCTCGCTGCAGATCCCGGCCGATTCCTCCCAGCCGGTGCAGCAGATCAGCGTCTGATCAGACCCGCCGCGGACCGTTGATCGACATCCGGGTCCTGGCGGCCGCGTCGAGCACCACCTGCCGCAGATCCCCCTGGTGGGTCTCCGCGACCTGGCGCTGACGGATATAGCCGGCGCCTTCGCGCATCATCTGCTCGACCAGGGCGAGCTCATCGGCGCAGCCGAGCTCCTTGGCCACCGGTTCCAGCCGGTTCAGCTCCTGCTGAAGGTGATCGGTGACCAGCATCTCGTCACCTTCGGCGTTGAGGATGATCTCGGCGTCCAGGCCGTAGCGCGCGGCGCGCCATTTGTTCTCCTGCACGAACCATGGCGGCATCGAGACCACCTTGCCGCCGTTCTCCAGGTCCTTGACCGTGGAGTGCACGATGCACTGGGTGAGCGCCGCGACCCCGGCGATCTCTTCGAGCGTGGCGAGACCGTCACAGACCCGCAGCTCCACGGTGCCCAGCCGCGGCACGGCACGCACGTCCCAGCGCACCTCGGTGACATCTTTGATCACGCCGGTGTGCTCCAGGTCGCTGACGGCCCGCTCATAGCCGGACCATTCCTCGAACTGGAAGGACGCACCGGCGGTGGGCAGCTGCTGGAAGACCAGCGCCCGCTGCGAGGCGTATCCGGTGTCCTCACCCGACCAGTAGGGCGAGGAGGCGGTCAGCGCCTGGAAATGGGCGTTGTAGTTGCACAGGGCGTTGACCGCCGGCATCGCCTGGGCCACGTCATCGAGGCCCACGTGCACGTGTACCCCGTAGATCACCATCTGCCGGCCCCACCACTGGGTGCGCCGGATCAGCTCCGCGTAGCGCTCTTTATCCGTCACCTCCTGCTCGGTGGGTGCGGCGAAGGGATGGGAGCCCTGGCAGTAGAGCTCGACGTCGAGCGGCTCACAGTGGCGCATCACGTTGCTGGCGGTCTCGCGCAGCTGATCCACCCCGGTGTTCACATCCGGGCAGACATCGGTGATCAGCTCCACGGTGTTGGTCAGCAGCTCCTGCTTCACGTAGGGGTGCTCGTCCTCCGGGCCCAGATCCGGCAGGTCCTCGTGACAGGACCGCAGGATCTGGTCCGCCACGGACCGGAGATCTCCGGATTGCCGATCCACCAGGGCCAGCTCCCACTCGAGGCCCAGGGTGGAACGTCGTGACTGCGCGAAGGGTAGTTCCAACTTGGCTCCTCAGGGTGTCAGGGCCGGCGGCCGCATCAACACACAGAATACTGCCCCGGCTGGACGATTCCCGATACCCGGCCCGGAGTTCCCCTGGAGGTCGGGACTCTCAGGACTCGCGTCCGAGGTCCGGCCCAGCTGTCCAGGCGGCGCGGATATCCTGGCTGACATGTCTTCCGCCGGTTCCTCACGTCCTCGCCCCCTCGTGGCGGCGGTGCTGCTGTCTTCCCTGCTGCTGAGCTCCTGTGCCGGGGGCGCCGATCCGGATGCCTCCGGGGATCCGTCGGAGCCGAGCGAGCAGAGCGCCGAGGATGCCGCGGCGGAGGCCGAGGAGCAGCGCCGCGCCGAGGCCGAGCAGGCCCAGGAGGCCGCGCTCGCCGGGCCCGCTGAGGAGCACCAGGAGCGGGCCGCCGAGATCGTGGCCGAGTACTCGCTCAGCGAGCTGGCCGGATCCGTGCTGGTGGGGGAGTACGCGACCCCCGATGCCTCCGGCATGGTTGCCCTGATCGAGGAGCTGCACCTGGGCGGTGCCATCATCATGGGCGCCAACGTCCCTGTCGCCGAGGGAGGTGTCGACACCCAGGAGCTGGCCGCCGCGCTGAGCACGCTGGGCGAGGCCGGCGGCGAGCGCGAGGTGCCCCCGATGATCAGCGTGGACCAGGAAGGCGGCCTGGTCACCCGGGTCGGCGCCCCGCTCACCGAATGGCCCACCCCGATGGCCTACGGAGCGGCCGGCCCAGGGCAGGCTGATTCCGGGCAGGACGATCCTGAACAGGAACAGCCGGAGGTGGACGCGCAGGACGACGACGGCGCGCTCACCCGGACTGGACACCGCTTCCTCGCCGCTGAGCTGGCTGACCTGGGGTTCACCACCAGTTTCGCGCCCAACGGCGACGTCACAGTCGGTGCCTCCGATCCGACCATCGGCTCCCGGTCCTTCGGCTCGGACGCCGAGGCCGTCGCGGAACTGACCATGGAGGGCATCCGCGGCCTCGCCGAGGGCGGACTTGCGGGCTCGGTCAAGCACTTTCCCGGGCATGGTTCCGTGACCGAGGATTCCCACCAGACACTTCCGGTCCAGGGCGCCAGCCTCGAGGAGCTGCGCGCCCGCGACTGGGCACCCTTCGCCGAGGCCGCCGAGGCCGGTGTCCCGATGATCATGATGGGCCACATCGAGGTGCCTTCGCTGGAAGCAGACGTCCCCTCTTCACTCTCCGCCGCCGCCTACACCGAGCTGCGGGAGCTGGGTCACGACGGCGTGGTGGTCACCGACGCGCTGAACATGGGCGCCATCGTCCAGGGCTATGGCGGGGACCAGGCCGCCGTGACCGCGTTGAGCGCAGGCGCGGACCTGCTGCTGATGCCCGCCGACCTCCGCGGCGCCCACACCGGCATCGTCACGGCGGTGGAGTCGGGCGAGCTCGACCGCTCTCGCCTCGAGGAGGCGGCCGAACGTGTCGCCGCGCTTCAGCTCTGGCAGGCCGAGCTGGCCGACGGAGAGCTCGCCGCGGGGCCCGGCGCCCAGCTGCCCGAGCAGCTGCGCGGCGAAGATGCGCAAGGAGACGCCGACCAGGAATCAGAGTCCGGCAGTGCAGAAGAGACCGCGGCGGAGCTGAGTGAATCCGCGGTGACTCTTGTCGCTGGAGAGTGTGAGGCCGACCTGGCCGACGCCGGCATCACCATCCTCGGCGGCACCGACCAGGACCGCGCCCGGCTGACCTCAGCCGCCGAGGCTGCCGGCCTCACCGTGGGAACCGGCGCGGTGGTGAACCTGGTCGGGGAGTCCAGCGCCGCCGGTGGTGACGTCGCCGTGGCCCTGGACCGTCCCGAGGTGTTGGCCGAGGCCGACGCCCCCACCCAGATCGCGCTCTACGGCCGCACCCAGGAATCCTTCCAGGCGCTCGCCGCGGTGCTCGCCGGAGCCCAGGCCCCTGGAGCGCTTCCGGTGAAGGTGGGCGAGCTGCCGCGCGGCCACTCCGCCTGCTGAGCGGCTACAGCGGCTCCACCACGGCGAAGACCCGCTCCTCGCCCAGCCGGGTGATCACCACGGTGGCCCGGTGCCGGGGTCCCTTGGTGCGCTTCTTCGGCAGGACCTGCTGGCGGAGCTGTTCCGGGACGACGTCGACCCCGCGCTTCTTGATCTCCAGACTGGTCACCCCGGAATCGGCCACCCAGGCCTTGAGCGACTTGACGTTGTAGGGCCTGACCTGGAGCACCCGGAACTGTCGGGAGAGCCGATAGGCGGGGTCCCCCACGGGCTCATCGGCGCAGAAATAGGCGATGTGCTCATCGAGCAGGTGAGCATCCAACGAGTCGGCGAGCTCGGCGACGAGCCCGGAACGGATCACAGCCGGGTCCGGCTCATGCAGCACCCCGGAGAGCCCGGCTCGCCCCTCGGGTTCCAGCTGCGCGCCGGATCCGAAGTCGGTCTCGCTGATCAGCTCCACGGGCGTGGCGCCGTCGCTGGGCAGCAGTGTGGCGGCCCGGCGCACCCCGGGGCGGGCCAGCGCATTGAACCAGAGCACCACTTCCACCAGATCTCCGTCCACAGAGACCCATTCGGCCTCACAGTCGGCCGGGATCAGCTCATGCGGCAGCCCCGGACCCAGCTTGACCCCCATCGGGGTGCCGGTGCTCGCCAGGGCGGTCACGAAGCTCAGCGGAGGGGAGAAGGACTCCGGGTCCCAGAGCCGAGAAGGCCCGGTCGAGGCGGAGTCCTGGGCCGCATGCGGATCGCGGCGTGCCGGATCCAGCCACAGGCCCCAACCTGGGGGAGCCCCGGTGCCGAGCAGATCAAAGGTCACGGCGAAGTCCTCGGCCGTGCCGTGCTGGACCGCCGCCTCCGGGAAGGGGTGCAGGTTCATCGTGGCCGCTGCGGCGATGCGCTCATCCGCCTCCACCGCCGTCACGGCCAGTCCCAGCGAGGCTGCCGCCATGGCATCTCCCCCCAGGCCGCAGCCGAGATCGATCACCCGATCCAGACCGGCGGTGCGGAAGCGCTGGGCATGACGCGCCGCCACCGGCAGCCGGGTCGACTGCTGCAGGCCCTCGTGGGTGAAGAGCATCTGCCCGGCGAACTCGCCGAACTTCTTCCGCGCCGCCGCGCGAAGCCGGGACTGCGTCAGGGCCGCCGCCACCCGATCCGGCGGGTGGCCGGCCTCGCGCAGCCGAAGGTTCAATCCGAAGGCCGCCTCCTCGTCATAGGGCGGCAGCGAGTTCAGCAGCTCCCACCCCTCCGGGGTGAGGACTGGGGAGAGAGGATCAGCGGCGGGGGAGGACACTTCTCCTACGGTACCGGTAGCTGCCCGCCGATCCGGGCGAATCCGCATGCTGGAGACCCCGCCACGAACAATACATCACGAACTGATGACCGAATCACACCTTCCCGACATATAGGGCACCCTATTTGCGCTCAATTAGATAAGTCTGTAGCTTCTATTTAGCTTAGGGGACACTAAGTCTTAATCTTCTTCCGGGAGTACCCGGAGCAATCACCGTGAAAGGCAGGGCCATGCCCACTGAAGACTTCGCACCCGAGGGCACCGCCTCCGAGAGCACTGCGCCCAAGCGCCCCCGGCTCGGGGCCGCAGGCCCTGAGTCCATTGCGCGCAGCTCGGCGCCGACGCCGCGCTCCCGGACCGCGGGTGCGCTCTCCCTGGGCCTCATCGCGATCTTCGCCCTGGGGGCCTGCGGCTCGCAGGCCGAGGCAGAAGAGCCCGAGGCCACCGAAGCGGAAGCAGCTGAAACGGAAGACGCCGAGGGTGAGGCTGAGGGTGAAGACGCTGCCACGGTCACCATCGAGGATGACCACGGCACCCACGAGGTCTCCACCGATCCCCAGAGCGTCGTCGTCACCGACAACAGGTCCTACCGGACTTTAGAGGCTTTCGGCGTCGAGCCCACTGCCGCCGCGCGCAGCCTGATGGACGCCCAGACCCATGACTGGGCTGAGGATGAGTCCATCCTGGATCTGGGCAATCACCGTGAGCCGGATCTGGAGAACATGGTTGCGGCGGAGCCTGATCTGATCATCAACGGGCAGCGCTTCCAGCAGTATTACCAGGACCTCGGAGGTCTTGCGCCCGAGGCCACCATTCTGGAATTCGAGCCGCAGGAGGACGCCGACCTGGTCGAAGAGCTGATCCGGAAGACTGAATCACTCGGCGAGGTATTCGGTGAGGAGGGTGTCGCCACCGAGCTCGTCGAAGAGCTCGAGGCCGAGATGGCGCGGGTCCAGGACGCCTACGACGGCGAGTCCACGGTGATGGGCCTGCTCACCTCCGGCGGTGACATGAGCTACGTGGCGCCAGGGCCTGAGGGCCGGTCTATCGGACCGGTCTTCGACACCTTCGACCTCACCCCCGCACTGGAGCAGGAGGGGGAGAACGAGTCCCACGGCGATGACATCTCTGTGGAGGCCATCGCCACCGCGAACCCAGACTGGCTGCTCGTGCTGGACCGCGAGGCCCGCCTCTCCCTGGACGAGGGCGAGGAGTACAGCCCCGCAGCCGAGATCGTCGAGGAGTCAGCCGCACTGGCCAACGTCTCCGCCGTGGAGAACGACCAGATCGTGTACCTGCCGGAGAACTTCTACCTCACCGAAGACATCCAGGCCTACACCGAGTTCTTCCGCGACTTCGCAGACGCACTCGAAGCCGCGGAATGACCGCAGTTCACTCTCTTGCCAGTCGGTGAATGATGGTCGCCCGACGGTCCCGCGCAGGCCTGGACAACCTGCGCGGGACCGTCTCCAACACGAAATACCTGTATTAGCTATTCAGGTCCACAGCGGGCGGACTATGCGGACCACTGCATAGCTCCAGCTCATCATGGAAAGCCCCTTCGATGCCTGACACCCCCTCTGCAGCGAGGAGTCGCGAGGACCTCGCGACTCCGGTCGCACGTGGCCCCCGAGAGACTCGCAAGCAGCGACTCCTCACCCCCGCGCTGCTGATCGCCGTGCTGATCACCTCAGGGCTGCTGATGCTCTCGCTGACCACCGGAGCGTACGACGTCTTCTCCGCAGACGGGTTCTGGATGTTCGGCATCACCCGGGTACCGCGCACCATCGCACTGGTGCTGGCCGGCGCTTCGATGGCCATGTGTGGACTGATCATGCAGCTGCTCACACAGAACCGCTTCGTGGAGCCCACCACCACCGGCACCACCGAGTGGGCGGGACTGGGGCTGATCCTGGTGCTCTGGCTCTTCCCAGGAGCCTCGATGCTCGCTCGGATGGGCGGGGCCGTGACGATGGCCTTCATCGGCACCGTCATCTTCTTCCTCTTCCTGCAGCGGGTCACCCTGAAGTCCTCCCTGATCGTGCCGATCATCGGGATCATGCTGGGCGCCGTGGTCAGCTCCTTCACGACCTACATCGCGCTGATGACCGACCACCTGCAGACCCTGGGCATCTGGTTCGCGGGCTCCTTCACCCGAGTGGTCGAGGGGCGCTACGAGCTGATGTTCCTGGTGCTGGGGGTGACCATCCTGGTGTTCATCACCGCCGACCAGTTCACGGTCGCCGGACTCGGCAAGGACATGGCCACCAACGTGGGCCTGAACTACACCGCCGTGCTCTTCATAGGCACCGCCATGGTGGCGGTGGCCACCGGGGTCACCGCCACGGTGGTCGGCACACTGCCCTTCCTGGGGCTCGTGGTGCCCAATATCGTTTCGCTCTTCCGCGGCGATGACCTGCGCAGCAACCTGCCATGGGTCGCGCTGCTCGGGATCGCGACCGTGACCGTCTGTGACCTGATCGGTCGCACCATCCGCGCACCGTTCGAGATTCCTGTCGGGCTGGTCCTGGGCCTGGTCGGCGCGGTGGTGTTCGTCGGGCTGCTGCTGCGGCAGCGCAAGAAAGGAGGGCTTCCCGCATGACCGCACAGCTCGATCGCGAACACCGCGCCACATCTGGCCCGGCCGGGGATGCCGGGTCACCGGGAGTCAGGTCGCCACATCGGGACGGTCGGCGCTCCGGGGCGATTACCACCAGGCGCCACGGCCTGCGCTACTGGGGCATCATGGCGCTGCTCGCCGGTCTCTCGGTGCTCTTCACCGCGGGGATCCTCAGCTACGAGAACCCGATGCCCGTGGGCTCCGACGGGTACTGGCTGATCGCAAAGATGCGCGCGGAGACCGTGCTGGTCATCGGCGTCGTCGTCTTCTGCCAGGCGATGGCCACGGTGTCCTTCCAGACCGCGACCAACAACCGGATCCTCACGCCCTCGATCATGGGATTCGAATCGCTGTATGTGGCGATCCAGACCGGTGCGGTGTTCTTCTTCGGCATCGCCGGGGTCACCCTGGTCACCGGGCTGCCGCAGTTCCTGATGCAGGCCGGGGCGATGGTGCTCTTCGCGACGATCCTCTACTCCTGGCTGCTCAGCGGGAAGTTCTCCAACATCCACATCATGCTGCTGGTGGGCGTGGTGATCGGCGGGGGACTGGGCTCGCTGTCGACCTTCATGCAGCGGGTGCTGACCCCCAGTGAGTTCGACGTGCTCACCGCGCGGCTCTTCGGCAATATCGGCAATGCCCGCGGGGAGTACCTGCCCTACGCGATCCCGATCGCGCTGGCGGCCGCAGGGGTGCTGTGGTGGCGGGCGCGACGGCTCAACGTGGTCGCGCTGGGACGTGACACAGCGGACAACCTCGGGGTCCACCACAGGCGCGAAGTGCTGATCATCCTGGCGCTGGTCTCGGTGCTGATGGCGATGAGCACCTCCCTGGTCGGCCCGATGACGTTCCTGGGCTTCCTGGTTGCGACCCTGGCATACCAGTTCGCCGACACCTACTCCCACCGGATGCTGTTCCCGATGGCCATACTCATCGGGTACGCCGTCCTGACCGGGGCGTACTTCATCATGCGCAACATCTTCTACGCCCAGGGCGCGGTGACCCTGATCATCGAGCTCATCGGCGGCGTCGTCTTCCTGATAGTCCTGATGCGAAAGGGTCGCCTGTGATCAGCCTTACCGAGGTCGCCAAGAACTACGGCACAGAAGGGGCCAGCGACACCGTGGCCATCGGCCCGGTCAGCGTGGACATCGCCGCCGGCGGCATCACCGCCCTGGTGGGCCCCAACGGTGCCGGAAAGTCCACCATCCTGACCATGATCGGGCGGCTGCTCGATGTGGACGCCGGGCGGATCGAGGTGGCCGGGCACGACGTCGTGAGCTCGCCCTCGAAGACCATCGCCAAGATCCTCTCCATCCTGCGCCAGGAGAACCACTTCGTCACCCGGCTCACGGTGCGCCAGCTGGTGGGCTTCGGCCGGTTCCCACACTCCCGGGGCCGGCTCACCCTTCAGGACGAGCGGCACATCTCCGAGGCCATCGACTTCCTGGACCTCACCGCACTGGAGGGCCGCTACCTGGATCAGCTCTCGGGTGGTCAGCGGCAGCGGGCCTACGTGGCCATGGTGCTGGCCCAGCACACCGACTATGTGCTGCTCGATGAGCCGCTGAACAACCTGGACATGCAGCATGCGGTGCAGATGATGCAGCAGCTGCGCCGCGCCGCCGACGAGCTGGGCCGGACCGTGGTGATCGTGCTGCACGACATCAACTTCGCCGCCCGCTACTCGGACAGGATCCTGGCGATGAAGGATGGCGTAGTGGTCGAGCACGGAACCCCTGCGGAGATCATGCAGGATGCGGTGCTGACCCGAGTCTTCGATACTGAGGTCACCGTGATCGAGGGTCCGCGCGGGCCGCTCGCGGTGTACTACTGAGAGCTCTCGTTGATGAGTGATCGCGTGGCGATGTTCGACAGGAGCGGCCTTGAACCGCAGAGGACGAAGATCTCTACTCACGCCATGCGCACGGTGGACCCGGATCTGGGCACTCCGGTGCTGAACCCGGAACTGAGTGGATCATCCGGTCCCGTCGGCACCGCTGCGGAATCTGACCCTGACCGACAGCGGCACCGAAGCATATGACGCTCGTGTGCAGGGGGCTCGTGGATGCGATGCAGTCGTTGTGCGGTGATAGGCAACGGTGACTGAAGCAACCTTCACGAGCCATCGATGACCAGGGCGGGTCCGCAGCCGATACCGCAGGCCCGCCCTGGCGCACCACGTGTCAGCTGCCCCGCACGTCCTGCGCCGAGGACTTCGCGGAGTCT
>NZ_SOAN01000007.1 GCF_004364585.1 Nesterenkonia aurantiaca
TATGTCTACGTGCCATGTCAGTGAATTTCCTCCTGCACCCATTATCGGATGCGAAACCCACACAGTCACTGGACTCCTACCCGGGGACCCAACCACGGCGGCTTCGGTGCGGGTCTGGCCGGGTTTGGCGCCGTCATCGATCTCGGCCCGGCGCAGCCATTTCTGCAGCGTCATGGAGTGGACTCCGAAGTCTTTGGCGATCTGTTCGATCGTGACTCCGGGCTCACGTTTCCTGGCCACGCGGACAACATCGTCGCGGAACTCTGAGGGATAGGGCTTGGGCACTGTGACATCCTTCCAGGCCGCCCGCAGGCAAGCCAGAGTAGATGTCACCTACCGGTGCAGCAGACCCTTGTCAGTCCGACTACTTGAGGAACTATAAACTTGTTTCAGGTGTCGTGTCTGGTGGCATAAACGAACCCGAACGAGTGACATCTGGCGCAATCGCCCTCCGCCTGCTGCTCGAAGGGTATCTGCACCGCAAGTATCCAGAGGTGATCCCGACCGGGATAACGCTAGGAAAGGCAATCTCGGCGATAGAGGAAGCAGCTGGGACGGATTCGCCGTGTGCTGTTATGGCTTCTCGGGTAGAGGATCTCCGAGAGATGAATGATTATGCCAGCCAGTTCCATCACGAGACTCAACCTGATTATGCCGCCGCACAAAGAGCGGACCATCGAGAAATCGCGCGAAGCGGCGAGAGGATCTTGGAGTTCATCCACTCGGCCTAGCGTGGTCCTGAAGTCTTATTTACGAGTGTTGCCGTCCTGCTCGATCGATTGGATGTGACAGGAATCTGGCGGTGCCCTGGGCGCATGGGGCCATGCAGTCTAGCTCTCCGCCGCAACCATGACCTGGAGCTGTGGACTCCTTGCCCAAACGGTATCGCGGTTGATGGCCTGGCGCGGCCTCTGACCCTCAGATGGGAACGGTGTAAACGCAGGGGGAGGTAGCACTGCATGTATTCGCGGTCGATCCGCTCGATAACATGGCTGGCGCCTCAGGTAGACGGTCCTTTCAGGGTAGTTCGCTTGCCACAGAGCAGCGACACAAGAGTACTGCCGCCATGTTCTGTGCCGCGTGGACCCTTCGTGAACTCATCGATGACGGTGGGGCGGGCTGGCTAAGGCTCCCGGTCTTCCTCCGCTTCCGGAGCCCGTCCAAATGCTGTGAATCGAACCCGTTAGCTTTGACAGGCTCATCCCCGTGAGGTTTTCCCAACGCACGGAGTGCCGACATCGCACTGAAGCTAGAACAATCGACCCAACCGAAACGAGGCGCGAGTCCTCTAAGCAGAAGTGGTGGTCGTGAACTTGGTTGCCGGGAGAGCCGCTGAGAAGGCGTGGCCTCCCCCTGGTGCCGAGTGCGTACGAACAAGCTGGACAATGCCTTGAGAGTTTGCTTGCGACGGGGATTCCACGAGCCCACGTTCAGACTGCATGGCAGGTAGGTTCCGGAGGTTCAGGGTGCCCCTCAAGCCAGCGCGACGACGGCAACCCGCCCCAGGAATTGAGGGTCGCCGTCGTCGTGTTGCAGTTCAGTACTAACCGCGTCCGATAATCAGCGAGCCGCCGTGGGGGCGCCGCTGTTCACCGAAGCCTCGCGCGGCTGCACCTTCGGGTACTTCACCGGGGCGCTGCCGGTCATGTGCTCCAGCACCCGGACCACCTGAGCGGAGTAGCCGAACTCGTTGTCGTACCAGACGTAGAGGATTGCCTGCTTGCCGTTCACGATGGTCGCCAGCCCATCCACAATTCCCGCAGCTCGGGTGCCCACGAAATCGGTGGAGACCACCTCCGCGGAATCGATGTAGTCGACCTGCTTGTGCAACGGGCCTTCCAAGGATTCACGCCGCAGGAACTTGTTGAGCTCCTCCTTGGTGGTCTCGCGGTCCAGCTCCAGGTTCAGGATCGCCATCGAGACGTCCGGGGTGGGGACGCGGATGGCGTTCCCGGAGAGCTTCCCGGCCAGCTGGGGGAGCGCCTTGGCCACGGCCTTCGCCGCACCGGTCTCGCTGATCACCATGTTCAGCGCCGCGGACCGGCCGCGGCGTTCCCCGGGGTGGAAGTTGTCGATCAGGTTTTGGTCATTGGTGTAGGAGTGCACCGTCTCCACATGCCCGTGGTCGATCCCGTAGGCCTCGTCCATGAGCTTGGCCACCGGGGTGATCGCGTTGGTGGTGCAGGACGCCGCGGAGATGATTGTGTCCTCGTCGGTGATCTCCTCGTGGTTGACCCCGAACACGATGTTCTTCAGGTCGCCCTTGCCCGGAGCGGTCAGCAGCACCCGGGAGACGCCCTTAGCCTTGAGGTGCTGGCTGAGCCCCTCCTCGTCGCGCCAGCGGCCGGTGTTGTCCACCACCACGGCATTGCTGATCCCGTGGGCGGTGTAGTCCACTTCCGCCGGGTTCGAGGCGTAGATGACCTTGATGAACGTGCCATTGGCGATGATCGCCTGGTTCTCCTGGTCCACCCGGATGGACCCTTCGAAGGGCCCATGGACCGAGTCGCGGCGCAGCAGCGAGGCGCGCTTGGCGAGGTCGTCCTCGGCACCCTGGCGCACCACGATGGCGCGCAGTCGCAGCCCCGAGGCCGAGGAGGCGTTGCCAACGATGATCCGGGCCAGCAGCCGTCCGATGCGGCCGAAGCCGTAGAGCACCACGTCGCGGGGCTCGATCATGCCTTCGCCGCCGCGGCCGATGACCTCGGCCAGCTCCTCACGCAGGAAGCCGTCCATGTCCTCGGAGGCCGCGTAGGCAGAAGCTCTGTAGCGGGAGTTCAGCCGGGCGACGTCGATGCTTGCGGCGCCCAGATCCAGCGTGGTCAGCGCCTGCACCAAGGGCAGGGTCTGGGAGACCGGAAGCTCGGTCTCGTCGACCTGGCGGGCGAAGCGGTGCGCCTTGAGGATCTCGATGGCGGACCGATTGACCAGTCGGCGACCGTAGATCCCGGTGACCACATTGTTCTCACGGTAGAGCTTGCCCAGCAGAGGGATCATGGCCTCGGCCTGGGACTCTCGGTCGATCCAGCTGCGCAGTTGTTCGTCTGCTTCAGTGGTCATTATTGGACGTGTCCTCACTCGTCTAGACGTCATTGTCTACGTGGACCCATCGGGTGTTCGAATCACAAGCGAACACCGCGATGTGTCCGTAGGCGAGTCTAGCCGAAGCCGACTGGCTCGGCGCCGGAGAGCGGAGCGCGTTCACGCGCGCCGTGGAGGGCACGGGGGAGCGGGTGGGGGACGGGTCGGTCGATAAGCCGGGTTCTGTCGCCGCGGTGATTGCTCACCGAGGCGGACCATCATCCATCTGGGCCTCGTGTTGCCACGGACCTCAAGCGATCAACCCGGATGCTCGGGCGGGCAGCCCTCAAACACATCCTGTTCGACCTTGCACCGGATGGGGTTTGCCTAGCCGCCCCAGTCACCTGGGGCGCTGGTGGTCTCTTACACCACCGTTTCACCCTTACCTGCGACGACGAGCGCCGCGGGCGGTCTGTTTTCTGTGGCACTGGCCTGCGGGTCTCCCCGAGTGGGCGTTACCCACCATCCTGCCCTGTGGAGCCCGGACTTTCCTCGGCCCGAGGCAGTTATCCGCCGTCTCCGGCGGGCCTCAGTCTCGAGCCGCGATGGTCTGACCGACCCGTCCCGGCTCACCATGGTACGGGATCTAGTCACCGCCCCCGGCACGACGGTGAGGCCGGGCACACGGCCGGTCCTGAGGCCGCAGGCGCGCGGAGGCGGTCCCTCCCCGGGCGGCTTGCTAGCCTTGCCCGGTGCTGATCTTCCTGCCGCCCTCCGAGGGCAAGACACCCCCGAGCGATCCCAGTGCATCCGCGGTGGATCTGCGCAGCCTGATCCTGCCCGAGCTGGACCAGGCTCGGAGCACCGTGATGGACGCGCTGGTCCAGGTCAGTGCGCAGGAGGACGCGCAGCAGATCCTCAATGTGGGCAAGACCGTGATGCCCGAGGTGCGCGCCAACGCCCACCTCGGCACCGCCCCCACGGCACCCGCGCACGAGATCTACACCGGGGTGCTCTTCGAGGCCCTGGACTCCGCATCCCTGACCCCCGAGCAGCTGAACCGGGCTACTAAGCAGGTGCTGATCTTCTCCGGGCTCTTCGGTGTGACTTCGCTCACCGATCGGATCCCGGCCTACCGCCTCTCCATGGGCGTCAGTCTCAGCGCCCCGGGCACTGGGCAGGGTCCCGGTGCGGCTCCAGCACGTCCCGCACCGGGTCGACTGGGCAGCTTCTGGAAGACCGCCCTGGCCGAGCCGCTGTCCGAACACATCGGTGATCAGCTGGTCGTGGACTGCCGCTCGAGTTCCTACGCCCAAGCCCACCGCTCCGCGCCGGAACAGACCTTGATGGTCAACAGCTTCACCGAGCGCGACGGGCAGCGGAAGGTCGTCACGCACTTCGCCAAGCATGCCCGCGGAATCCTCGCGGGGATGCTGCTGCGCACCGAGGGTGCCGAGCCTGAAACGGTCGAGGACGTCGCCGAGCTGGCCTCCCAGCGATGGCGGGTGGAGCTGCGTCCGGCCACCGCGAGGACTCCGCATCAGCTGGACCTGATCGACTGACCCGCGCAAGCCCGATCAGCCCGGACGGCCCAGCGGGCCATTAGCAGATTCTCTGCCCCGCCGACTAGCCTGGGGACCATGGCAGAGTTTATTTACACCATGATCAGCGCCCGCAAAAAAGTGGGCGACAAGGTCATCCTCGATGACGTCACCATGTCCTTCTACCCCGGTGCCAAGATCGGCGTAGTCGGACCCAACGGTTCGGGCAAGTCCACCATCCTCAAGATCATGGCGGGCCTCGATGAGCCCTCCAATGGCGAGGCACGTCTCTCCCCGGGATACTCCGTGGGCATCCTGATGCAGGAACCCGCGCTCAACGAGGACAAGACCGTGCTCGGCAACGTCCAAGAGGGCGTCGGCGAGATCTACCAGCAGCTGCAGCGGTTCAACCAGATCTCCGAGGAGATGGCCAACCCCGACGCTGACTTCGACGCCCTGATGGCCGAGATGGGCACCCTGCAGGAAGCCATCGACGCCGCCAACGCCTGGGACCTCGACTCCCAGCTGGAGCAGGCCATGGACGCGCTGCGCTGCCCGCCACCCGAGGCGGACGTCAGCGTGCTTTCCGGCGGTGAGCGCCGCCGCGTGGCGCTGTGCAAGCTGCTGCTCTCCAAGCCGGACCTGCTGCTGCTCGATGAGCCCACGAACCACCTCGACGCCGAGTCCGTGCTCTGGCTCGAGCAGCACCTGGCCGCCTACGAGGGCGCCGTGCTGGCCGTGACGCACGATCGCTACTTCCTCGACCACGTCGCCCAGTGGATCTGTGAGGTCGACCGCGGTCGGCTCTACCCCTACGAGGGCAACTACTCCACCTACCTGGAGAAGAAGCAGGCCCGCCTGAAGGTTCAGGGCAAGAAAGACGTCAAGATGGCCAAGCGACTCTCCGACGAGCTGGAGTGGGTGCGCTCCAACGCCAAGGGGCGCCAGACCAAGTCCAAGGCCCGCCTGAACCGCTACGAAGAGATGGCCGCCGAGGCCGAGCGCACCAAGAAGCTCGACATGGACGAGATCCAGATCCCGCCAGGCCCACGCCTGGGCACCCAGGTCATCGAGGCCGAGAACCTTCAGAAGGGCTTCGGCGACCGCCAGCTCATCGAAGGACTCTCCTTCTCGCTGCCGCGCAACGGCATCGTCGGGGTCATCGGTCCCAACGGCGTCGGCAAGTCCACGCTGTTCAAGACCATCGTGGGCATGGAAGAGCTCGACGGCGGCAAGCTCGCTGTGGGCGACTCCGTGAAGCTCTCCTACGTCGACCAGTCACGCGCCGGCATCGATTCGGAGAAGAGCCTCTGGGAGGTCGTCTCCGACGGGCTGGACTTCATCCACGTGGGTGCCGTCGAGATGTCCTCGCGCGCTTACGTCTCGGCCTTCGGCTTCAAGGGTCCGGACCAGCAGAAGAAGGCAGGTGTGCTCTCCGGCGGTGAGCGCAACCGGCTGAACCTGGCCCTGACACTGAAGCAGGGCGGCAACCTGTTGCTGCTCGATGAGCCCACCAACGACCTCGACGTGGAGACCCTCGGTTCCCTGGAGAACGCTCTGCTGGACTTCCCCGGCTGCGCCGTGGTCATCTCGCACGACCGTTGGTTCCTGGACCGCGTGGCCACCCACATCCTGGCCTGGGAGGGCACCGACGAGAAGCCTGCCGACTGGTATTGGTTCGAGGGCAACTTCGAGTCCTACGAGCAGAACAAGGTGGAACGGCTCGGCGCCGATGCGGCCCGTCCGCACCGCGTGACTCACCGCAGGCTCACCCGCGACTGATCCCGCAGCCCAGTCACCGACTGATCTGCTCGATCAACCCGCAGAGGAACCTGCGAGGCTGACTCGGCCCGCCCGCGACACCACTTCGGTGACCGCGGGCGGGCCGAGTCGTGTGCCCGTATTGTCCCTCGCTCGACATGGTCCTTCGCTCGGCGTCGTGCCGGTCAGAAGGGGGCTGCCTCCTTCTCCTCGGCCGGTTCCCGGGCCTCGGCG
Source organism: Nesterenkonia aurantiaca (assembly GCF_004364585.1). Taxonomy (GTDB): domain Bacteria; phylum Actinomycetota; class Actinomycetes; order Actinomycetales; family Micrococcaceae; genus Nesterenkonia; species Nesterenkonia aurantiaca. Next base: position 6,558 of record NZ_SOAN01000007.1, read on the forward strand.
GTCTCGGTACCCCAGGCAGTCTCCGCGGCGGAGCTGGAAGAGCCGTTGGAGGACTCCGAGTTCGACTCCGTCATGTTGCGCCCGCTGTCTTCCCCGGAGCCTGCGCCACCGAGCCGGGTGAAAGAGCCCGAGCCGAAGGTCAGGTCATAGCCGATGGCCTCGGCGTCGATCTCTACCGAGGTCCCGCGCTGACCCTTCTCGTTCTCCCACTGCCGCACCCGCAGCCGTCCGGTGACCAACACCGGGTCGCCCTTGTGCAGGCTGCTCTTGACGTTCTGGGCCAGCTGACGGAAGGCCGAGACGGTGTACCAGTTGGTCTCCCCGTTGACCCACTGTTCGGTCTTGCGGTCGAAGCGCCGGGGCGTGCAGCCGAGCCGGAAGTTCGAGATCGGCAGCCCTTGGAGCGTGGTGAACTCCTCCACTTCGCCGCCCAGGAATCCGCGGACGGTGATCGTTTCGCTCATTGCTCTCCTCCATCTCTGTCACGGCCGCTCAGGAACGGCACGGTGTGCCTGGCCCCGCCGCAGGCCGTGGCAGTCGGAGACGGGGTCCCACCAGTGTTCGCGGTCAGGCTGCCCGGCAGGGTCATCTTCGGTGGGTGTGGATGACCGGCGCCTCGGCGGCGTGGCGAGGGACGCTGGGGAAAACCGGGGCCGTGAGGAGCAGGTAGACTCTCTGCCTGGACCTGCTCAGGATGCTGAGACTCTGCGTGTCCACGCCTCGGTAGCTCAGGGGATAGAGCAGCGGCCTTCTAATCCGCCGGTCGGGGGTTCGAATCCCCCCCGGGGCACTTGTCCATTTCGCATAGACTCCAGCTGGCCGCCGTCATGACGGCGGCTGCTCTGCTGTATCTCGCGCACTCCCTGCTGCGGTTCCGCAACTTCGAGGCCAAGGGCTACGATCTGGGCATCTTTGATCAGGCGGTGCGCCAGTACTCGCTGTTCAAGGCGCCGATCGTGCCGATCAAGGGCGAGGACTTCCACCTGCTGGGGGATCACTTCCACCCGATCATCGCCGCCTTCGCCCCGCTGTATTGGATCTGGGACGATCCCCGGGTGCTCAACATCGGCATGATCGCTCTGCTGGTCTCCACAGCGATCCCGGTCTACCTGGTGGTGCGCGGTTGGTTCAGCCACCTTCCGGCCCTGCTGGCCGCCGTCGCGCTGCTGCTCTTCTGGCCCTTCCAGGCGCTGGTGAACTGGGACTTCCACGAGATCGCCTTCGGAGTCCCGCTCATCGCCTGGGTGATCTGGGCCATCGAGCGTCGCCGGATGTGGCTCGCCGTGGGGCTCGGCGCGGCGCTGCTGCTGGTGCGTGAGGACATGGGAGTCACCCTCATCGCGCTCAGCCTGGTCCTCGCGATCAAGCGCGCCTGGCTGCCCGCGCTGGTGACCGCCGGCCTCGGTGTCTTCGGCTACTGGTTCGCCGTGGAGCTGGTGATCCCGCACTTCTCCGCAGCCGGGGAGTTCGGCTACTGGGAGTTCACCGCACTGGGACCCAGCGCGGGTGCCGCCATCGTCTTCCTGCTCACCCAGCCGTGGAACGCGGTGGTGATCCTCTTCGATCACCCGACCAAGGTGGGACTCTGGGCGCTGCACTTCCTGCCGCTGCTGCTGCTGCCCTTCGCCTCCCCGTATGTGCTCCTCGGCGCCCCGATCCTGCTCTCGCGGCTGTTCAACGATCGAGCGAACGTCTGGTCGGTGATCTATCAGTACGACGCGATCCTGACCCCGATCTTCCTGCTCGCCGGCTTCGACGTCGCCCGTCGGCTCATCGCGCGCTGGCCGCGGCTCAAACCGCTTGCCGTCGGTCTGCCCGGCACCGTCATCGCGGTCGGTCTGGTCGGCACCTTGGCGTTCCCCGGAGTCTTTCCGCTGCAGCGCACGGTGACCGCGGACAACTGGACCATGGGGGACCGGGCGCTGGCGCATCAGCAGGTCACCGAGGCCGTGCCCGACGACGTCTGCGTGGAGGCCGCGGACACCGCGGTGCCGCACCTGGTGGACCGCACCTCGGTGGGTCTGCACGGCACCACCGACGAGGACGCGCTGACCTGGCTCATCATCGACGACACCGTTCAGGAGCTGGGCGGCTCGAACCCGTTGAGCCCCGCGGAGGCCTTCGAGCGGGCCGAGCGGCTCGGCTTCGAACCGGTCATCGAGGATGCTGAGGGGCTCTGGCTGCTTGAGCGTGCCTCCGCCCCCGAGGGCGACGCCGCGAACGAATGCGCGGAATACCTGCGGCGATGACCGCGCTGTAGCATAAGGACCGAACCACCACACCCCTCAGCCGCGCCGCCGCGCGGCGTCATGGAGAGCCACATGTCCACCGACTGCGTCCCTGCGGGGGTCTGCCGAGCCTCGCAGACCGACCCGGAATCGGCCCGCGTGGTCATGGTGAGCCTGCACACCTCACCCTTGGCGCAGGCCGGAAATCGGGACGCCGGAGGGCTCAACGTCTATGTCAACGCGCTCAGCGCGGCTCTCGCCCAGTCGGGTCTCACCGTGGACATCGTGACCAGCGACGTCGACGCCGAGACCTCCGCCGGCGCGGACAGCGTCACGGTCCTCGATGACGGCCGGCGGATCCACACCCTGGCTGTGGGCGAGCAGGCGCGGGCCGAGAAGTCACTGCTGCCCGAACGGGTCGACATGCTCGCCGCCCGGGCGCTGCGCAGCCTGGAATCGATCGACATGAATCCGGTCACCACGGTGCACTCGCACTATTGGATCTCCGGGCTGGCCGGGATCCAGCTGGCCCGGGCGCTCTCGGCGCCGCTGGTGCACACCATGCACACGATCGCTGCGGTGAAGCAGGAGCTGGACCCGACGGCCTCAGCGAGCCCGCGGCGCAGCCTCGCGGAGGCGGAGATCGCCCGCGCCGCGGATCTGGTGACCGCCAACACCGAGCGCGAGATCGCCGACCTGAAACGGCTCTTCGGCCTCGCCGACGCCTCCATCGCGCTGGTCCGGCCGGGGGTGGACCTGGAGATCTTCCATCCGCCGGCGGGGAGGGACCCGCGCTCCGGCCCGTTGGCCGGGCGCGCGCTGCGCCTGGCCTTCGCCGGGCGGCTCCAGCCGCATAAGGGGCCGCAGGTCGCCGTGGAGGCCCTCGGCGCGCTGCGCCGGATGATGCCCGAGGTGCCGGTGCAGCTCGTGGTCGCCGGCAGCCAGAGCGGAGACGACGTGCTGGACCTCCAATCCCTGGCAGCCCGGGCCGGCGTCGCCGATGCGGTCCAGGCTCTGCCCCCGCTGCCGCATGAGGAGCTGGCAGAGCTCTTCCGAGGCAGCGACGCCGTCCTGGTGCCCTCGTTCAGCGAATCCTTCGGGCTGGTCGCGCTCGAAGCCATGGCCTGCGGCACCCCGGTGATCGCCCACGACGTCGGCGGCCTCTCCTCGCTGATCACCCACCGCCGCAGCGGCCGGCTGATCCCTAGCCTGGACCCTGCGCTGTGGGCCGAGCAGCTGCGCTGGCTGGTGCTGCACCGGCGGGCCTGGAGCCGCTACAGCGCGACCGCGGCCACGCTTGCCCGCTCCTACTCCTGGGAGGCGACGGCGACCGCTACGCTGCAGGCCTACCGCAGCGTGGCGCTGATCACCAGTTGCTGAGCCCGCCCGTCAGGAACCGATCCTCTTCCCGGGTGGCGGAGTCGCGGCGGGCTGGCCTCCAGCCCGCCAGGCTCAGGTCTCCAGGTAGCGCGAGGACCAGGTCTGGGCGTACTTCTTGTTGATCGCCCGAGTGGCGCGGGAGCTGTTCACCAGGGTCTGTTGCATCTTCTCGGAGAGCTTCGGGCGCAGACCTTCCGGGGGCCGCACCATGCCCTCCTGGGCCACCGAGGCGACCAGCGCGCCGTCGCGGCTGTAGATGGACCCCTGCGCCAGGCCGCGGGCGTTCTGCGCGCTCGGGCTCTGCTGGACATAGAGCAGCCACTCGTCGGCGCGGGCCTCGCGGTGCCACCACATGGCGTGGTCGAGTGAGGCGACCTTCATCTCCGGCTTGGCCCAGTAGAGACCGTGCCGGCGCAGCACCGGTTCCAGCAGCGTGTAGTCCGAGGCGTAGAGGATCGCGGCCCGGTGGAGATTGGGATCATCGGGCAGCGCGGCCTTGGTCTTGAGCCACACCGCGCTGGTGGCATGCGGATTCTGGTCGGCCTCGAGGTAGATCGGACGGTCCACATGGCGGATGTCGAACGGGCGTCCATGCGCCCACTCATGCACGATCGGGTGCTTCACGTGTCCCACAAGCTCCTGGGGAGGTGCCAGATCCTCGGGATCCGGGACCCCCTCAGGCATCGTGCGCTGGTGTGCCACTCCGGCCGAAGGCCGCTGGAAGGACGCGATCATGGACAGGATCGGGGTCCCGTCCTGATAGGCCTGGCTGCGGCGAGCAGAGAAGGAGCCGCCGTCACGCAGCCGCTCCACCGAGACCTGGATCGGCTTGCTCGCGTCACCGGGGCGAAGGAAGTAGCCGTGCACCGAATGGATCAGCCGGTCAGGATCCACCGTGGTCATGGCCGCGGTCGCCGCCTGGGCGAGCACCTGCCCGCCGAAGACCCGCCAATAGGCCTGCTTGAACACCGGCCCGAGGAAATGATCCTCGCCGCTGCGTCCGGCGGCCGCCTCGGCATCGCTGGGATCCAGGTGCTTCAGCTGGAGCATGTCCACGAGCTGCTGCACCGACTCGGCGGCGGCGGGCACCTCATAACGGCGATCAGGCATGCGACGTCCTTTCGGGCGTGGACAGGGTCAGGTGCCTCCACTCTAACGGCCCTTCAGCCCGGCTCCGGGGGAGCAGGATCAAGCGTCGAGTGTCACGAGGGATTCTGCTCATCGATGGAGTCGGAGGCGGAGGCATTGCTGCGGAGCCAGGCTCGGGCCGACTCCAGGAGGTTCTCGACCGTGGTGTCATTGGCGAGCACCACGCCGTCCTCTCCCGGCTCGAGGGCTTCCAGGGTGCTCAGCTGAGACTCCAACAGCGCCGGGGGCATGAAATGTCCGCTGCGGTGGGCCAGTCGGGTGTTCAGCCGCGGAATCTCCACATCCACGTGGAGGAACACCACCCGCCCTGCGGCGGTGCGCAGCACATCGCGGTAGCTGCGCCGCAGCGCGGAGCAGGTGATCACGCTGCCGGTCGCCGCCTGGGTGGACATCCAATCGCGCAGGGACTCGAGCCAGGGCCAGCGATCCTCGTCGGTGAGCGGGGTCTGGGCCGCCATCTTCGCGATGTTCTCAGGTGGGTGGAACTCATCTGCTTCAGCCATCGGCAGGCCAAGGTCTGCCGCAAGGGCGGCTGCCAGAGTGGATTTTCCAGAGCCGGAGACGCCCATCACCACGAGGTGACGAGGGGGTGTGGGTTCACCCGGGCTAGGCTGTGCTGGGGGATTCGACATCGAATTCCTTTGTGCTGAGGGCTGGTTCTCGAGCCCCCTGTGACGGGGACCACGTTCCAGCTAAGATAGCACCTTTAAGTTCTAAAGGTGTGATGTTTGGTTCTGCGTCGATGAAGGAGACTCCGTGGCGAACTCTGCCGTGGCCCGGGTGGGCCGTGACGCGATCTCCGAGACCCTCGGACGCGAGATCGTCGATGGGGCGCATCGATCTGGGGCCGTGCTGACCCTGGAGTCGCTGCAACAGCGTTTCGGGGTCTCGCGCACCGTGGCCCGAGACAGCGTCAAGGTCCTGGAGTCCCATGGTCTGCTCTACTCCAAGCGACGCATAGGCCTGGTGGTGACCGCCGCGAAGCACTGGGACGTGATGTCGCCCTCGGTGATCGCCTGGCGCCTGGCCTCAGCCGACGCGCGCGGCGCGTTCATCGAGCTGACCCAGCTGCGCATCGCGGTGGAGACCGAGGCCGCCGCGCTGGCCGCGGCTCGACGGACCGAGGTCCAGGCACATCAGATGCTGGATCTGGCCGCCACCATGCGCCGGCTGGGGGAGTCCGAGCAGCTCACGGAGTTCATCACGGCGGACATCGCCTTTCACCGGCTGATGCTCGAAGCAGGCGGGAACTCGATGTTCGCTGCCCTGGCCGACGTCGTCGCCGAGGTCCTCTCCGGGCGCACCCAGCATGGTCTGATGCCGACCCGACCGATGCCAGAGGCGCTGGACGCCCACGACGGCGTGGCCCGAGCGATCGCGGACCAGGACCCCCGCGAGGCGCGGCGCTACATGGAGGTGCTGGTCGATGAGGTGCGCTCTGCTCTGGAAGAATGAGCCCCATGACTGACTCGCTGCGATTCGCTGAAGCCGTCTCGCTCCAGGACCTCTCCACCTACATCAAGCGCGCCAGGCGGATCCAAGAACAAGGCATCCGGCTCCAGGCCGTGGGCCGGGTGCTTGCCGCCTGGGTGCCGGTGATGACCCCGGGATCGCTGACCAGCCAGCTGCCGGCGGTGCTGGGACTGCGCACCGTCGCCCTGGCCGAGGAGTCCCGGGCCGATGTCACCGCGGAGCTCAGCTCGATCAGTGAGCGCATCGCCCGGATGAACCCGGCGGAGACCGAGCTCTCGCTGCCGCCGAGCCGGCTCAGCGTGCCCTGGGCGGCCGTGACGCCACCTCGCTCGGGCTGGGAGCCGCTGGGAAGTGTGGCCGATGACCAGCTGCGCTCCCAGGCCGCATCAGGCATCGCCCAGATCACCGAAGCCGTGCCGACCACGGCGGGCGCCGCCGTCGTCGAGCAGGTCCGGGAACAGGTCTGGGGCCGGGACCTGGAGACCGATGCCTCAGCAGACGGTGGGCAGGCGGCCCAGGCGCAGCAGCGCAGCGATGCCGCCATCCCGGCGGGCGCGGCCTTCGGCGCCCACGCGCTGAACTTCCTGGCCTCCGAGGGCGCTGGCGGCTCCACCGCGATCCACCGTCGGGGCCGCTGGGTCCGGCTCAGCTCGCAGGGCGGCTACATCCTGTGCCGCAGCACCCGGGAGCCGAGTCTCTGAGCTAAGTGCCTTCAGGCGCCTGAGCTGAAGACGCTCACCCCGAAGAGGTGTGAGCCTCTCCGGCTCAGCTGTTGACCATCGAGTGCGCGGCGCGCTCCAGGTAGTCCCAGAGGATCTGCTCGTGCAGCGGGGAGAGCTCCGCGGCGTCGACTCCGGCGCGCATGAACCTCAGCCACTTGTCCCGGGCCTGCGCGTCCACGGCGAACGGCATGTGCCGCATCCGGAGCCGGGGGTGCCCGCGCTGCTCCTGGTAGGTGCGCGGTCCGCCCCAGTACTGTTCCAAGAACATCAGCAGGCGCTCCTTGGCAGGTTCCAAGTCCGTCTCGGGGTACATCGCCCGGAAGTCCTCATCCTCGGCCACATGTGCGTAGAAGACCTCGACGATGGTCTCGAAGGTCTTGCGCCCACCGACGGCATCGTAGAAGCTCTGCTGCTCGGCGCCGGAGGGTTCCGGGGCGGGCGGTGCGGGGTTGGCCAGGGCGGCGTCGGAGGGTCCTGAGCTCGGCGGCGCCGCGCGCCCGGGCAGGCCGGAGACCTGGGACGGAGGCTTGCCCACTGGACGCACGGTGGCTATCGGTGCCCCCAGGCGGTTCGAGAACTTCGGAAGCTCGCGGGCGGGCTGGGACTCTTGCTCGGACATGTTCCTCCTCTTGCGCGGTGCAGGGTGCAACGATACTCGCTCGGCCCATGTTCCCGTCGGCAGCGCTGCCCAGCGGCCAGCGCCGGCCCCTCGCCGCGCGACGTAGGATTGACCCGGCCCTCGGGCCACCCGCGCCCTCGTCCCGAAAGGTCTGAGAAGAGATCATGGTAGACAGCATCGAAGTCCACATCGCCACCGATCACGCGGGGATGGAGCTCTCCGCCCACCTGGTGGATCATCTGCGCGGCCTCGGCTACACCCTCATCGACCACGGACCGCAGGAATACGACGCGCTGGATGACTACCCCGCGTTCTGCATCCGCGCCGCCGCGGCGGTGGTGGCCGCCCAGGGTGCGGGCAGGCACGCGCTGGGGATCGTGCTGGGCGGATCCGGCAACGGCGAGCAGATCGCCGCGAACAAGGTCACCGGGGTCCGCGCCGCGCTGGCCTGGAACCACGACACCGCGGTCCTCGCCCGGGAGCACAACGACGCCAACGTCGTCGCACTCGGCGGGCGCCAGCACAGCCTCGCGGAGGCCACCGGGATCGTGGAGGCCTTCCTGGGTGCCGAGTTCAGCGGAGATGAGCGCCACGCCCGCCGGATCGGGAAGATCTCCCACTATGAGCTCACCGGCGAGATCCTCGACTGATCCATGCCTGAAGGCCACACCCTCCACCGGCTCGCCGCGCAGATCAACACGGTCTTCGCCGGTCATCCGTGGCGGGTCAGCTCTCCGCAGGGACGTTTCATCGCCGGCGCGCAGCGTCTGGACGGGCAGGTGCCCCAGCATGCCGAGGCCTGGGGCAAGCACCTGTTCGTGCACCTCGGTCCCGAGGTGTGGCAGGTCCACCTGGGGCTCTACGGCGCGTTCAGCTTCCGCGGCGATGCGGACTTTGCGGCAGAGGCCACGGTCGGTGCCCCGCGCGCCGCGGTGGGGACCCTCGAGCCGCGCTACGCCGAGGACGGCTGGCTCATCCCAGAACCGCCCAAGGGTGCGGTGCGCGCCCGGGTCAGCGCCCGGCACGGGTGGGCGGACCTGCGCGGCCCCACCACCTGCGCGGTGCTGGACCTGACCGAGTACCAGGCTGTCGTGGATCGGCTGGGGCCGGATCCGCTGCGCCAGGGGATCAGCCAGGACGCCCGAGCCGATGCGCAGCTGCGCGAGCTCTTCCTGCACAATCTCAGCCGACGTCGAATCAGCATCGCCGCCGCCCTGATGGACCAGGCGGTCATCGCCGGGGTGGGCAACATCTACCGCGCAGAATCCCTTTTCCTCGAGGGGCTCGACCCGTATACGCCCAGCAACCAGCTGGATCCTGAGCGCGCGGCACCACTGTGGGACCGACTCACCGAGCAGCTGCGCGACGGGGTCGCCGAGGGTCGGATCCGCACCGTGCGCACCGGCGGCTCGCGTCGGCACTGGGTCTATAAGCATCAGGGCACCGCCTGTCCACGCTGCGGGACGGTCATCAAGGCGGCCGAGCTGCAGGGCCGAAGACTCTACTGGTGTCCGGGGTGCCAGCGCGACTGAGCCCCGCTTCAGTTCCGCCGGCGTTCCCGTAGAATCACCTGCGTCCGCAGAACATCCATGAGGAGTACATCCCAAGTGTCCGAAAACGCAGCATCGGAAGCCCCGTCCCAGGCCGCAGCGCCGGCTGAATCCATCAGCATCACCCGCGACGGCGAGACGGCGAGCATCGAGCGCGGCACCACCGGCACCACGCTCTTCGCCGCGGACAAGACCACCGTGGTCATGCGGGTGGACGGCGAGCTCTGGGACCTCTCCCGGGAGATCCCGGCCGGCGCCGCCGTGGAGGCCGTGGACATCGCCAGCCCCGACGGGCTCAACGTCCTGCGCCACTCCACTGCCCACGTGATGGCCCAGGCGGTCCAGCAGCTCTACCCCGAGGCCAAGCTCGGCATCGGCCCCTACATCACCGACGGGTTCTACTTCGACTTCGACGTCGCCGAGCCCTTCACGCCTGAGGATCTCAAGAAGATCGAGAAGGCCATGCAGAAGCTGATCAACCAGACCCAGCAGTTCGAGCGCGAGGTGGTCAGCGAAGATCAGGCCAAGGCCGCGATGGCGGATGAGCCGTACAAGCTCGAGCTGCTCGGCGTCGCCAGCGCTGCCGCCGGCGCAGGCGGTGCCGCTGAGGCCGCCGAGGGCGCCAACATCGAGGTCGGCGGCGGGGAGATCACGATTTACCACAACGTCGATCGTCACGGCGAGCGGATCTGGTCTGATCTGTGCCGCGGCCCGCACCTGCCCAACACCAAGCTGATCGCCAACGCCTACGCCGTGATGCGCTCCGCCGCCGCCTACTGGCGCGGCAAAGAGTCCAACCCGCAGCTGCAGCGCCTCTACGGCACGGCCTGGCCGACCAAGGACGACCTCAAGGCCTATAAGGAGCGGCTCGCCGAGGCCGAGCGTCGCGACCACCGTCGACTGGGCTCCGAGCTGGACCTCTTCAGCTTCCCCGACGAGCTGGGCTCCGGACTGCCGCTGTTCCACCCCAAGGGCGGCATCATCAAGCGCGAGATGGAGGACTACGTCCGGACCCGGCACATCGAGGCCGGCTTCCAGTACGTGGGCACCCCGCACATCTCCAAGGACGGCCTGTTCCACACCTCGGGACACCTGCCCTACTACGCCGACACCATGTTCCCGCCGCTGCACGTGGATGAGGAGCGCGACGCCGAGGGCAACATCACCAAGCAGGGCCAGGACTACCGGCTCAAGGCGATGAACTGCCCGATGCACAACCTGATCTACCGCTCCCGCGGACGCTCCTACCGCGAGCTGCCGATGCGACTCTTCGAGTTCGGCTCGGTCTACCGGTATGAGAAGTCCGGCGTGATCCACGGCCTGACCCGCGTGCGCGGCTTCGCCCAGGATGACTCCCACTCCTATGTCACCAAGGAGCAGGCCCCCGATGAGGTCCGCCACCTGCTTAGCTTCGTGCTCTCGCTGCTGCGCGACTTCGGACTCGATGACTTCTACCTGGAGCTCTCCACCCGGGACGAGGACTCAGAGAAGTTCATCGGCAGCGCCGAGCAGTGGGCGGAGGCCACCAAGGTGCTTGAAGACGTCGCCACCGAGACCGGTCTGGAGCTGGTCGCCGATCCCGGCGGCGCGGCCTACTACGGACCGAAGATCTCCGTGCAGGCCCGCGATGCCATCGGCCGCACCTGGCAGATGTCCACCGTGCAGTACGACTTCAACCAGCCCGAGCGCTTCGGCCTGGAATACCAGGCCGCCGACGGCACCCGCCAGGAGCCCGTGATGATCCACGCCGCGAAGTTCGGCTCGATCGAACGCTTCCTCGGCGTGCTCACCGAACACTATGCAGGTGCGTTCCCGGTCTGGCTCTCCCCGGTCCAGGTCCGCGCGATCCCGGTGGCGGAGCCGTTCAACGACTACCTCACCGAGGTCGTCGCGAAGCTGCAGGCCGCCGGGGTGCGCGCCGAGCTCGAGGACAGCAGCGACCGCTTCCCGAAGAAGATCCGCACGGCCTCGAAGGACAAGATCCCGTTCGTGCTGATCGCCGGGGGCGACGACGTCGACGCCGGTGCGGTCTCCTTCCGGTTCCGCGACGGCAGCCAGGACAACCAGGTGCCGGTGGACGCGGCCGTGGCCCGGATCCTCGCGGCCATCGAATCCAAGGAAGGCTGAGTCGGGTGGGGTCCGGCGACGAGTTCGAACTGGCAGGCGTGCCCGACGCCTTCCAGCGCCTCTGGACCCCACACCGCGCTGCCTACCAGCAGCGCGGCCAGGACCAGGTCAGCGGGTCAAGCGACTGCCCGTTCTGCCAGGGGCCGAAGCGCAGCGACGAGGAGTCGCTGATCGTGCACCGCGGTGAACGCTGCTTCGTGCTGTTGAACCTCTACCCCTACAACCCCGGTCACCTGATGGTCTGCCCCTACCGGCACGTCCCGGACCTCACCGACCTCGACGCCGAGGAAGCCTCGGAGTTCATCACGCTGACCCAGCAGTGCATGCGCGTGCTGCGCGCCACGGCGAACCCGGGAGGGTTCAACCTGGGGGTCAACCAGGGCAAGGTCGGCGGGGCAGGCATCGCGGCGCACCTGCACCAGCACGTGATCCCGCGCTGGAACGGGGACACCAACTTCATGCCGATCATCGCCCAGACGAAGAACCTCTCACAGACGCTGGGCGAGACCCGCGCCCTGGTGGCCGAGGCCTGGGAGGCGAACCGCTAGATGCTCAACCGCTACGCGCGCGCCTTCTTCGGCGGGCTGTTCACCCCGATCGCCAAGGCGCTGCTGGGTATCGGAATGACCCCGAACATGGTCACGGTGATCGGCACGATCGGTGTCTGTCTGGGCGCGCTGGTCTTCTACCCGATGGGAGAGCTGTTCTGGGGCACGGTGTTCATCACCGTCTTCGTCTTCTCGGATCTCGTCGATGGGCTGATGGCCAGGATCAGCGGCCAGGGATCGGTGCTGGGCGGCTTCCTGGACTCCTGCCTGGACCGGGTCCAGGACGGCGCGGTGTTCTTGGGCCTGCTGATCTGGTTCTTCACCGGGGGAGACCACGTCTGGCTCGGGATCGCCTCGGCGTTCTGCCTGCTGGCGGGCAACCTGGTCTCCTATGTGCGGGCCAAGGCCGAGGCGCTGGGCTACACCGCCGACGTCGGGATCGCCGAACGCTCCGAGCGGATGGTGCTGACCCTGGTGTTCACCGGCTTCACGGGCCTGGGCCTGCACTCCTCGGTGCTGCTGGTGGTGCTGACCCTGCTCGGGGTCGCCTCGGTGGTCACCATCGCCCAGCGCTTCCGCACCGTGATCGCCCAGACCGCCGCCGCCACCGACTGACCCGGCGGCGTCTCCGCCCCGCTCCTCCCCGCTGCTCCCCGCAGCTCCGCAGCTCCTTCCGCGCATCTGTCGCATCCCTATGCCATGTCCCATCGTTATTTCCGTCCATAGCCATGGGACATGGCATAGGGATGCGATAAACCGTGGCGGGAGCGCTTCCGAGGGCTCGGCACACGCACCGCCGGGTCCAATTGGGTAGCGTCAGGGTCATGACTGATGTCCCGATGCGCACCGCCGGGGTCGATCTGGCCGCCGAGAGCAAGGGGACAGCCCTGGCCACGATCGAGTGGGGATCCGGAGGCGCCCGACTGGTCCAGCTGAGTCTCGACGTCGAGGACGCGGAGATCACCGAGGCCGCTGCAGGGATCACCAGGATCGGCATCGATTGCGCCTTCGGCTGGCCCGATGAGTTCGTCTCGTTCATCGCCGATCATGCGAACCTCGCAGCCCAGCAGCGCCCGGATGGGCGCATGCAATGGCGCCGGACGTTGGCCTACCGGGAGACCGATCGGTGGATCCGCGAGAAGATCGGACGCTGGCCGTTGAGCGTCTCGACCGACCGGATCGGTCTGACCGCGATGCGCTGCGCGGGTCTTCTCGGCAGACTCGCGGCCAGCGGGCTTCTCGTCGACCGGTCCGGCCGGACCGGCGTCGTCGTAGAGGTCTACCCCGGGGCCACGCTCAGAACCTGGGAGTGGGAGGTTCGCGGATACCGGGCGGACCCGCAGGTGCGCCGGGCACTGGTGCAGCGGATGCAGCGCGACGCACCCTGGTTGGCTCTGGGCCCGCACGCGCAGCTCATGGTGGAGTCCACCGATGCCTTCGACGCCGTGGTGGCGGCCCTTGCCGCGCGCGCCGCTGCACTGGGTCGGTATGACCCTCCGCCTGCCGAACACCAGGCGCGAGCCGAGCGCGAGGGCTGGATCGTGCTGCCATCCTGTTCGCTCGCAGACCTGCGTCCCGCTCAGACATGAAGCTGCGAGGTAACTCAGCCTTCATGCGGTTCTGGTTTGCCTCCACCGTCTCGGACTTCGGCACGTACATCACCACGGTGGCCCTCTCGGTTCTGGTCCTGGTGTCTCTGAGCGGCACCGCGTTCGATCAAGGGCTGGTCAACGCGGCACGCTGGGCGCCCTAGCTGCTGCTATGACTGTTGGCGTGCTGGGACTCCTCGACGTGGCAACCGTGATGGTGTTGATCTTTTGCTTCGGGACCCTGGCCTTGATGAGCGACGCGACCTCCCAGTCCTTCCTGCCGCAGCTCGGCTCGCGGCCTCTGCTCACATGCGCCCAACGCCCGGCTGCAGCAGAGCGACACCGTGGCCCAGACCACGGGAAGCGCCGTGGCAGGCGGCCTGGTCGCCCTGGTCACGGCCCCCTTCGCGCTGCTGCTCGGCGCGATCACCCACTTCATCTCCGCGACGGTCCTGCTCACACTCAAGCATGTCGCCGCCGAGACGCCGCTCGCGCACACTCCGGAACCGCTTCGCCGGAAGGTGCGTGAAGGTCTGCGCTGGATCTACCGGCACCCTCGGTTCGAACCCTTGGCCTGGTCCAGCCACGCCTGGTTCATCGGCTCAGCGATGATGGGCGCCGTCCTGCCGGTTCTGGTCCTCAACGATCTGGGACTCGGAGCGCTCGGACTCGGCCTGGTGCTCACCGTCGCTGGCATCGGCTCGGTCATCGGCACGGTCATCGGCACGGTGCTCTCGGTCTGGATCGGCCAACGGTGGGGGACTGGCCTGACCATGGTGATCGCCCGGTTCGTCCAGCCGCCAGTCCTGGCGCTGGTCATCTCGGGATTCCGCGACGCGACGGTCGAGGAGGACCAACTCACCGACGACGAGGCCCTTGCCTGAGAGACCGACACCGCGGGCACTCGGAGCCCAGAAACACACAGGTACTACCTTTTCTTGCCAAAAGTACTACCTGTCTGCCACCATGTGACAGGAAACACAGGTGGGCGGCTCTTCGCAGTCATCACAAGGCTCCGACGCCGCCTCACAACATCCCTCGCACCTGCGAAATATTCTTACTCTGCAACGGAGATACCCATGGAAGATTGGACTCAGACTCTGGGCACAGGCCCCTTGTTGTCCATCGCGGTCGGCGCCGTCGCGCTGATTCTGATATTGATCATTCGATTCAAGGTCCACGCGTTCATCACCTTGATCGTGGTCTCGACCCTCACCGCCGTCGTCGCCGGTGTTCCGCTGTCAGCGCTTTCCGAGACGTTGACTGACGGATTCGGCGCCACGCTGGCCAGTGTCGCGATCCTCGTCGCACTGGGCGCGATGCTGGGGCGCCTGGTGGAACACTCCGGGGGAGCCAAAGCTCTCGCGGAAGCACTGATCTCGAGGTTCGGGGAACGTCGAGCTCCCTTCGCCCTTGGCATAGCGTCTCTGATCCTGGGCTTCCCGATGTTCTTCGACGCCGGCCTGGTCATGATGCTGCCGATCGTCTTTGCCGTCGCACGTCGAGTGACAGGCAAGAGCGTGCTGCTCTTCGGATTGCCCACCGCTGCAGCGTTCTCGGTCATGCATGTCTTCCTGCCGCCGCACCCAGGGCCAGTGGCCGCGTCCGAACTCTACGAGGCCAACCTCGGCATCGTTCTGCTCGTCGGCCTGGTGATCGCCTACCCCCTCTGGTACCTCGCCGGATACCTCTGGGGCATGTTCGTTGGTCAGCGCCTGATGATTCCCGTCCCGGCGATCTTCGGTGAGGTCGACGAGGACCAGCCGAGCAACCCGCCCCGCGTCAGGACCATCGTCTTCCTGCTTCTGCTGCCGATGACGCTCATACTCTTCAACACGGGTCTGAACAGCCTGACCTCGGTCGGAGTCTTCGATGGGGACAGCACCTGGGTTCAGGCGCTGTCGTTCCTCGGGACCACCATGATGGCGCTGCTGATCACGGTGATCGTGGCGACCATCGTGCTGGGGTACCGTCGCGGTGAATCCGGCACAGCCGTGGAGAAGCTCCTCGACTCGGCTCTGGGCCCGGTCTGCTCGGTCATCCTCATCACCGGCGCCGGTGGCATGTTCGGCGGTGTGCTGCGCGCCTCCGGCATCGGCGACGCCCTTGCGGACTCACTCAGCGATCTCGGGCTGCCCGTCATCGTCGCGGCGTACCTGATCGCCGTCGCGATCCGGCTCGCCCAGGGCTCCGCCACCGTCGCGCTGGTCACAGCCGCCGGTCTGGCAGCCCCGGCCGTGCTGGCGGGAGACTTCAACTCCTTCCAGGTGGCCTCGATCGTGCTGGCAACCGCCGCTGGATCGGTATTCGCCGGTCACGTCAACGACTCCGGGTTCTGGCTGGTCGGACGGCTCATGGGGATGAACGTCAAGGAGACGCTGAAGACCTGGACGGTCCAGCAGGCACTGCAGTCGGTGCTGGGCTTCGTCATGGTCGTCGTCGTCTACCTCGCAGCCTCGCTCCTCTGAAAGGAACTACGCAGTGACACACAGAAGCACCGAGAGCGCAGCGCAGGGGCTCTTCGACATCACCGGTCAGAGCGCGCTCGTCACAGGCTCCTCACGAGGACTTGGCCGACAGCTGGCCTTGGCCCTGGCGGGAGCAGGCGCGGAGGTCACGCTCCACGGTCGCGACGCCACGGCACTGGAAGATGCTCGTGCGGAGGTGGAGTCCGTCTCCGGCCGGCCGGCTCACAGCGTCAGCTTCGATGTGACGGATTCGGATCAGGTTCGTGCCTCCTTGGACCGGCTCGTCGAGGAACGCGGCACCCCGGACATTCTGGTGAACAACGCAGGGCTGCAGCGCAGGGGGCCCTTCCAGGAGTTCGCCACACAAGACTGGGATGACATCGTCTCGTCCAACCTCAGCAGCGTCTTCTATGTGTCGCGGGCGCTGGTCCCTGGAATGATTCAGCGCGGTTCCGGAAAGATCATCAACATCGGTTCCGTCCAATCCATGTTGGCCCGGGAGACGATTGCGCCGTATTCGGCCACAAAAGGTGCCGTAGCCCAGCTGACCAAGGGTATGGCCGCCGACATGGCTCGCCACGGAATCCAGGTCAACACCATTTCCCCGGGCTACTTCGCCACCGACATGAATCGGGCTCTGGTGGCAGATGAGGACTTCAACACCTGGGTGTGTCAACGCACACCGGCCGGACGCTGGGGTTCCTTGGATGAGCTCGCCGGTGCCCTCCTGTTCTTCAGCTCCCCGGCTTCCAGCTTCGTCTCCGGACAGAACCTGTTCGTCGACGGTGGCATGACTTCGGTGGTGTGACGCATGACGACATTGAATGACTACCCCGGCATCGCGCACAGTTCGAATCACGCACTGGTGATCCAAGGTCCGAGGAGCTGCCGCTGGGAGACGGTCCCGATGCCTGAGCTTCACGAGCAGCAGGTACTGATCCGCGTCGACTACGTCGGGATCTGTGGCTCTGACCTGCATTACTACCGCGATGGAGCCAACGGGGACTTCCGAATCCGCGAGCCCCTGATCCCGGGACACGAGATGTCGGGGGCAGTCGCCTTCGACCCCTCGGGCGGACTCGCCGTGGGTACGCCCGTGACGGTCCACCCGGCGCGGTGGGGCAGACCGACGGAGGGCTTGGAGAAGGCCCCTCACCTGCGGCCCGGTGGATCCTACCTCGGCAGCGCCTCCACCTGGCCGCATACTCAGGGAGCCTTGGCTGAGTTCATCGCCGTGGACCGCGCCATGGTTCGTGCCCTTCCCACTGAGCTCCCCATCCGTCGCGCGGTGCTCGCGGAGCCACTCGCCGTGGCGCTTCACGCCATCGAGCAGGCCCGCTCGGTGGGCGCCGTGGTGGAATCTGCGCGGATCCTCGTCTCTGGAGTCGGCCCGATCGGTCTGCTGACCGTTGCGGCGCTTCATGCCGCGGGCGCTGCGCACATCACCGTGACAGATGTGGTGCCAGAGGCGTTGGAACGTGCGGCGGAGCAAGGCGCAGCCGTCTGCCTCGATGTGTCCAAGCGCAGCGTTCCTGAGAACAGCTTCGACGTGGTCTTCGAGTGCTCTGGTGTGGAGGCCGCCATCGACGCCTCGGTCTCCCGGGCTCTGCGGCCCGGGGGCGTCCACGTCCAAGTAGGCATGGTCTCGCCGGACTCACGGCCCGTGGGACTCTCCCGCGTCATCTCGGGCGAGATACGACTCGTCGGTGCGTTCCGCTTCATCGATGAGATTGATGCAGCGATCCGGCTCCTGGAGTCACGTCCAGAGATCGAGAAGGTCATCACCCATGAGCTGGATCCAGAGGACCCCGCGACCTTGTTCGACACGGCCTCGAATCCACGTCTCTCGGGGAAGGTGATCGTCGCGCTGCCAACTGCCGCGGCATCCTGAACGCGAGCCTCGAGAGCGAATGGGGTACCAGGAAGAGGCCATGACTCGGGCCGCGCGCGACGTCGGTCCGAGTCATGGTCTGCCTCTGGAGGCCCATGACGGTGCACCGGGTCTGGAAAGAGCCACCGTCGTGTCTGCTGGAGGCCGACGGCCGACGCTGATGCCTGGGTGCGAAGAGACGGGTATTGATGCAGGCGGCAGCGGCGTCTGGTCGTGACGCCTCCTCGGTTCACGGCGCGCTCCCAGGTGTGCGCCGTCATCCTGGATGGCGCCGCCAGGGGAGTGTCACCCCGTCGGCCACGAGGCCGCCATGACTCCTCAGCAGCCAGGACTCCGAGGGGCGATCTCCCGCCTAGAGCCCCAGCTGGCGCAGCAGGGGTTCCATGTGCGGCTCCCGGCCGAAGCTGATCCGGTAGGACTCCAGGGGATCCCGGGTGTTCCCGCGGGCCAGCAGCTCGCGGCGCACCTGGGAGCCCGCCGCGGCCAGGGCACGGTCCTGCTGCTCGGAGTCATCGAGTGCACCCAGCTGCTCCCGGTACCACTGCGAGGCGTCGGCGGCGAGCACCTGGGCCCACAGGTAGGAGTAGTACCCGGCGGCGTACCCGGATCCGGCGAAGATGTGCTTGAAGAAGCCGGTTCCATACCGCGGCGGCACCAACGGGTGATCCAGGCCCCAGGCGGTGAGCGCGGCGGCGGAGAACGCGTCGGGATCCTCCGCGGCGGCCTCGGCCTCCTCGACGGAGAGGGTGTGCCAGGCCAGGTCCAGGACGACGGCGGCGATGTGTTCGAAGGTGCTGAATCCCTTGCCCCAGAGGTCCTCCGCCGCCGGCGCCTGCCCTGCTTCGGCGAGGCCACCGGTGAACAGCTCCTGGAAGATCTCGTTGACCTGGGACGGGAACTCGACGTTGTCCCGAGGCACCGCAGTGCCGGAGAGCTCCTCGAACTCGGCCTCGGCCAGCAGGCCATGCAGGGCATGACCGAACTCGTGGAAGAGCGTGCGCATCGCCGAGGGCGTCAACGCCGGCTCTTCTCCGGGGGCCGGGGCGGTGATGTTCAACGCGTTGATCACCACCGGTGAGGATCCGGTCAACGTGGAGGCCACCGAGAAGGAGTTCATCCACGCCCCGCCGGACTTGCTCGGCCGGGCGAAGAGGTCGAGCAGGAACAGGCCGATGCCCGCACCGGGCCGCTGTTCTGCGGAGGCCTCGAAGACCTCGAAGCTGCGAGCTCCGGGAGCGAAACCGGGCAGGTCATCACGTTCGACCACCGTGATCCCGTAGAGCCGGGACGCCGCGGCGAAGACCTGCCTCAGGGCCTCCTCAAGGGGCACGTCCTGCCCCTTGGCCGCTGCTGCCGACTGGTCCGCTCCTGCCGACTGGTCCGCTCCTGCCGACTGCTCCGCTCCTGCCGACTGCTCCGAGCCGGAGGCCGCATCAGAGGACCGCTGCTTCGCCACGGTCGCGAAGCCGAAGCTGATGTCCCAGGGGTCGAGCTCTGCGGTGCTGCTCGAGTGCGCGGGGTCCGACGCGCTTCCCGCGAGGACCCCGGTCTCGCGCAGGGTCTGGATCTCGGCCTCGAGCCGGGCCGAGGCGCCGTCGGCGATGGTGCGCAGCATCGTCTCGATGCTGGTGCGGTCCTCGGCTGTGCGCGAAGGCAGCACGCTGTCCAGGTGATGCTCGAAGCCCAGCATCCGTGCGCGCCGGGCGCGCAGCAGAGCGATCTGCGCTCCGATGGCACTGGTGGTCCTGCCCTCGTCATCGGTCAGGGTGCCGCGCGCCGTGGAGGCCTGGTGCAGCCGACGCCGGGAGTCGCGAAGGGTCATCCGCTCCAGCGGGCCCTGCTGGACGGGCAGATTCAGGGGCAGCAGCGCTCCGCTGACGTGACCGGCTTCCCGGGCCGCCGCCTCCGCAGCGGCCAGCTCCTGCTCGCCGAGTCCGGCCAGCTCCGAGAGTTCGGTGAAGTGGACCGCGTGGGCGGCCGCCTCCTGCCGCTGAAGCTGCTCATAGGCGGTCTCGGCGGCGGTGAGCTCGAGGTTGATCGCGCGCAGCTGCTGCTGGGTGGCCTCCACGAGTCCTGCCCCGGCGGCGCGGGCTGCGTCCAGCGTCTTCTGCAGCATCCGCAGCTGCTCCGGGGTGGCGCTGGCCTGACCCTGCGCCAGCGCGGTCTCCAACGCAGCGAGCCGGCGGAAGAGCCCTGGGTGCAGGGTGAGCCAATCCCGGTGCCCGGCCAGTTCTTGGGCCAGCTCCTGCTGGACCTGCTGCCGCTCGGGAGTGGCGTGCACCGAGGACATGCAGGAGAACGCCCGCTCCACCCGGGAGAGCAGTCGGTGGGAGAGTCCCAGCGGGTGCAGCACGGTGGCGACGCTCGCGGGGGAGTCATCGGCGGCGATCGCCTCTACCGCTTCGCGCTGCGCGGTGATCCCGGCGTGCAGCGCGGGGAGCCAGTGCTGATCTTCGATGCGGGAGAGGTCAACCAGCCCATAGTCCAGGGTGCCGTCTGCGAGCAGGGGATTCCAGGTGGGCGGCTGGTGCGTCGTCGGGCGCGCTGTGGCGCCTGGGCGCTCGGTGTGCTCCATGAGACTCAAGGTCCTCTCCGATAGGCTGGTGGCAACACTATAGGACCGTTGCTTGATGCAACTGTTGATTGTGATCATCCGGACGTCATTCACGAGGAGAACCATGGCCGGCCATTCCAAATGGGCCAACACCAAGCACCGCAAGGCTGCTGTGGATGCCAAGCGCGCCAAGCTCAACGGGCGCTACATCAAACAGATCGAGGTGGCCGCGCGCAACGGGGGCCCCGACCTCGCCGGCAACCCCGGGCTTGAGCTCGCCGTCTCCAAGGCGAAGAAGAACTCCGTGCCCAACGACAACATCGACCGCGCGATCAAGCGAGGCGCCGGACTCTCGGGCGACAGCGTGGAGTATGAGGAGATCACCTATGAGGTGCGCGGCCCGCAGGGCTCGGCGCTTCTGGTGGAGTGCCTCACCGATAACCGCAACCGCGCCGCCTCGGAGGTCCGCATCGCGGTGACCCGATCCGGCGGCACCGTCGCGGACCCCGGCTCGGTGGCCTATATGTTCCAGCGCAAGGCCGTGGTGCAGCTGCCCAAGGCCGAGCTGAGTGAGGACGATGTGCTGGCCGCCGTGCTGGAGGCCGGGGTCGAGGACCTCATCGAACACGATGCCAGCTTCGAGATCCGCGCCGAGCCGCAGGACCTGCACGCGGTGCTCAAGGGTCTGGAGGAAGCCGGCCTGAGCTGGGACAGCGACGAGGTGGAGTTCGTCTCCGATGTCACCGTGGACCTCGACGTGGACGCCGCCAAGAAGTTCTTCAAGCTGCACGACGCCCTGGAGGACCTCGACGACGTGCAGAACGTGCACACCAACGCCGACCTCAGCGCCGAGACGCTGGCAGCCCTCGAGGCCGAGGACTGAGGCAGGCGCAGCCCCGATGCCGCAGCACACGATGAGCTCGGTGCCGCAGTGAGCCCGGCGGGAGTCGTCTCCGGCACCGCCGGGACCTCGCGGACCGCACAGCGGATCTTGGGAGTCGATCCCGGGCTGACCCGCTGCGGCTTCGCCGTGGTGGAGATGAACCTCAATCGCACGGGGGAGTCCCTGCACGTGGAGGTCACCGGGACCAAGGCGGCGCAGGACCTGGCCGAGAGGATCCTTAGCATTCAGCGCGCCGCTGAGGCGCTGCTGGATCGATTCGCCCCGGACGTGCTGGCCATCGAACGGGTCTTCGCGCAGAACAATGCGCCTACGGTGGTGGCCACCGCCCAGGCCTCAGGGGTGATCATCGCGGCCGCGGCCGCCCGGGGCATCCCGGTGGCCTGGCACACCCCCTCGGAGGTCAAGGCCGCGGTCACCGACGACGGCAACGCCGATAAGCAGGCCGTGGCCCGGATGGTGCAGCGGATCCTGAAGCTCCCCGGCCTGCCGACTCCGGTGGACGCCACGGATGCCTACGCGGTGGCGATCTGCCATGGCTGGCGCTCCGGGATCGGTGCGCGGTTCAACATGTCGGGATCCACCCAGACCCACCAGGGCGCCACGACCGGGCTGCAGCGGGCTCAGCAGGCGGCAGGCTCCACACCCGGTGGATCGAAACGAGCGGCCTCCGGGGCCGGGCTGACCCCCGCGCAGCGCGCCTGGATGGAAGCCGCCAAGCGGGCGCGCTAGAGTGTTCGAATACATGTTCTAATGGCTCCGGGGCATCCCTGGTCCGTGACCAGTCGCCAGCGGCGACGGTGAGGTGAGAAATGATCTCTTCCATCCGTGGCGACGTGCTCCACGTCGGCATCGACCACGCGGTGGTCGAGGTCTCCGGCTTCGGGCTGCACGTCTCCGCCACCCCGAAGACCCTGGCGGATCTGCACCGCGGCAGCGAGGCGCGGCTGCACACCAGCTTCGTGCCGCGCCAGGACGATGCGCCGCTGCTCTTCGGCTTCTCCGAGCTCTCCGAACGGGTCATCTTCACCACCCTGGTCTCGATCTCCGGGATCGGGCCCAAGATGGCGCTGGCCGTGCTCGCGGTGCACACGCCGCACGAGGTCCATCAGGCCATCGCCGAGTCCGACACCGACGCGTTCACCCGGGTCCCGGGCATCGGGAAGAAGACCGCGCAACGGATCCTGCTGGAACTCGCCGGCAAACTGGTGATCGATCCGCCGGCGCCGACCGCCGCCGCCCCGGCTGAGCCCGAGGTCGCCGTGCAGGTCCGCGAGGCCCTGGTCTCTCTGGGCTGGACCGAGAAGGACGCCCGCACCGCCGTGGAGAAGCTGCTGGCCGCCCAGCCGGAGCTGATCACCGCCGATGTCTCCACCGTGCTGCGCCAGGCGCTGCGCAGCCTCGGAGGTGCCAGGTGAACGCAGAGGCTCCCCGCGAGCTGGTGGGCGGGAACTCGATGACCGAGGAGCGTGCCATGGAGGCGGCGCTGCGACCGAAGGCGCTGCGCGACTTCGTCGGGCAGCAGACGGTCCGCCGTCAGCTCTCCCTGGTGCTGGAGTCCTCCCGGATCCGTGGCACCGCCTCGGACCATGTGCTGCTCTCCGGGCCTCCCGGGCTGGGCAAGACCACGCTGGCGATGATCATCGCCGCCGAGATGAACGCCCCGCTGCGGATCAGCTCCGGGCCTGCGATCCAGCATGCCGGGGACCTCGCGGCGATCCTGTCCTCGCTGACCGAGGGCGAGGTGCTCTTCGTCGATGAGATCCACCGGATGTCCCGGCCCGCGGAGGAGCTGCTCTACATGGCGATGGAGGACTTCCGGGTCGATGTGATCGTGGGCAAGGGTGCCGGTGCGACGTCGATCCCCCTGGAGCTGCCGCCCTTCACCCTGGTGGGGGCGACCACCCGCGCGGGCCTGCTGCCCGGGCCGCTGCGCGATCGGTTCGGCTTCACCGCTCAGCTGGAGTTCTACAGCACCGACGAGCTGGAGCTGGTGCTGCGCCGCTCCTCGGCGATGCTGGACATGGACGTCGCCGGCCAGGGCTTCGCGGAGATCGCCGCGCGCTCCCGGGGCACCCCGCGGATCGCCAACCGGCTGCTGCGCCGGGTCCGGGACTGGGCGCTGGTCCATCGGGTGCCGCAGGTGGACCGGGCGACCGCCTCCGAGGCACTGGAGATGTACGAGGTCGACGAGCGCGGCCTGGACCGGCTGGACCGCTCGGTGCTCGAGGCCCTGTGCCTGAAGTTCAACGGCGGCCCGGTCGGACTCTCCACGCTGGCCGTGCTGGTGGGGGAGGAGACCGAGACCGTGGAGACGGTCGCCGAGCCGTACCTGGTCCGAGAGGGGCTGCTCGCCCGGACCCCGCGCGGGCGCGTCGCCACTGACCAGGCCTGGCGGCACCTGGGGCTGACTCCGCCGGAGCGTCACCCTGATAGTCTGTCGGGTTGAATGCCCGGCCAGCTTCTACGGGGTGAAGATCCGCCCGCTGGCCCCGAACATCCCGCGACGAGAGATTGGCCCGATCTGTGAACGCTTCGCTCTACCACGCCCAGCTTCTAGCCACTGAGGGCGGTGGGACCGGTCCCGCGCTGGACCCGTTCCTGCTGATCATGATCGCGATCCTGGTGATCTTCATGGTGCTGACCTTCCGCCGCGGCAAGAAGATGCGCGATGAGCAGACCAAGGCCCGCGGCGGCGCCGTGGTCGGCGCCCAGGTGGTCACCGCAGGCGGCATGGTCGGCACCGTGGTGTCCCGTGATGAGGAGGCCCAGCGGCTGACCCTGGAGTTCAGCTCCGGGGACCGCGTGGACTTCCTGATCGGCGCCATCCAGCAGGTGGTTGAACCCGCCGCCACCACCGAGGACTGATCCGCCTCCTATGGCTCCACGCACCCCCGTCGCGAGTGCCCGCGGCGCCCTGATCGGTCTGCTCGTGCTGCTCCTCGGCATGGGCGGACTTCTCGCGTTCGCCGTCCAGGACGGCCGCGCCCAGTGGGCGCCGCTGCTCGCCCTGGACCTCGAAGGCGGCACCCAGATGGTCCTCTCGCCCCAGGTCGAGGGTGACGCACAGATCGACGCCGAGCAGCTGGACCAGGCGGTGGAGATCATCCGCCAGCGCGTCGACGGCTCCGGCGTCACCGAATCGGAGATCGCCACCCAGGGTGCGGAGAATGTCGTCGTGGGCATGCCCGGCGTGCCCGATGAAGAGACCCGAGAACTGATCCAGGCCTCGGCGAACATGGAGTTCCGCCCGGTCATCCAGGTGGAGCAGGACCTGGACTTCCTGCAGCAGACGCTGCTCGAGGACGAGGACCTCTCCGAGGAGGAGGCCGAGGCTCTCGAGGAGGAGCTCGCGGCCACCGAGGAGGACGAAGACGAGGCCCCGGCGGCCCAGCCCGAGGACTTCGAGGAGCCCACGGCAGAGCCGGAGAACGGCTCAGACCCGAACTGGATCACCCCTGAGGTGGCCGCGGACTTTGCGAACTTCACCTGCAGCACCGAGATCAGCCTTGAAGAGCGCGCCGAGGCCTCCGACGAGGAGCCGCTGAGCGCATGTGACCCCAACTCTGGGGTCAAGTACCTGCTGGGACCCGTGGAGGTCCCCGGTACCAACATCGCAGACTCCAGCTTCGGCATGGAGCAGTCTCCCAGTGGGCAGTCCACCGGACGCTGGGCGGTGACCATCAACTTCGACGCCGAGGGCACCGAGGCGTTCCGCGACACCACCACCCGCCTGGTCAACCTGGAGGCCCCGCGCAACCAGTTCGCCATCATGCTCGACGGCCAGGTCATCTCGGCACCGACCACGCAGGCAGCGATCGTGGACGGGCGCCCACAGATCACCGGTGACTTCACAGAAGATGAGGCCCGCGGGCTCTCCGAGCAGCTGCGCTATGGCTCGCTGCCGATCAGCTTCGAGATCGAGTCCGAGCAGCAGATCTCCGCCACCCTGGGCGAGGAGCAGCTGCGGCTCGGACTGATCGCCGGCATCATCGGCCTGGTCCTGGTCGCCGGCTACGCGATGTTCCAATACCGCTCCCTGGGCCTGGTCACCATCGCCTCGCTGGTGGTCGCCGGTGTGATGACCTGGTGGGCCATCGCCCTCCTGGGCTGGAGCGACGGCTACCGGCTGTCCCTCGCCGGCATCGCCGGACTGATCGTCTCGATCGGTCTCACCGCGGACTCCTTCATCGTCTACTTCGAACGCGTCAAGGACGAGCTGCGCGAGGGCAGATCCCTGCCCGGGGCAGTCGAAGCCGGCTGGGCCCGTGCCCGACGGACCATCCTCGCGTCCAAGGCCGTGAACATCATCGCCTCTGTGGTGCTCTACCTCGTCGCCGTGGGCAATGTGCGCGGATTCGCGTTCACCCTGGGCCTGACCGCCATCATCGACATCATCCTGGTGTTCCTCTTCACCCACCCGTTGATGCAGCTGATCGCCCGACGGAAGTTCTTCGCCGCCGGCAAGCCCTTCTCCGGGCTCTCCGAGAAGGAGCTCGGCGTCGATGTGCTCTACCGCGGCCGCGGCCGGTTCGCGCGCAGGACTGTGGTCGCCGAAGGACCGGCGGGGCCGATGACGCCGAGCGATTCCACCGCAGATCCGGGCGGGGCCTCTCGGCCGCCGAGCAGTGCGCTGCCACGCTCGGCGGTAACTCCCGACGACGCGCGGGAGGCCCGGATACAGGAGCTCCCCGAGATCTCAGATCTCGAATGGAGCCAGATGACGATCGCCGAACGGCGCCGCACGCGGGCCGCAGCGGCCCGTCAGCGCAGCTCCGAGCACGCACCGCATGACGCAGTGGCCTCGGAACAGCGCCTGAGAACTAGTGAGACCGAGGAGGACCGCTGATGGCTGCAGGATTCGCCAAGACCGGCAACCAGCTCTACACCGGTGAACGGTCTTACCCGTTCATCCAGCGATCCAACCTCTGGTTCCTGATCGCCGGGATCCTGGTGCTCGCCTCGATCGCCCTGCCGTTCTTCCGCGGCGGCTTCAACCTCGGGATCGAGTTCACCGGCGGCTCGGAGTTCACGGTCTCGCAGACCGAGAACACCGACATCGCGGTCGGTGAAGACGCCGTGTCCGAGATCTCCGGCCAGGAGGCCGTGGTCACCAACGTCGCGCCCAACACGGTGCGCGTGCAGACCGCAGAGCTCAGCGACACCGAGACCCTGGAGGTCGCCGACGCGCTCCAGCAGGGCTACGGCGTGACCGGGGAACAGGTCAGCTCCACCTTCATCGGCCCGGTCTGGGGCGAGCAGATCTCGCAACAGATGCTGCTCGGCCTGGTGATCTTCGTGGTGCTCGTGGCGCTGTATATGGCGTTCTACTTCCGCACCTGGACCATGTCCCTTGCGGCGATGCTCGGGCTGGGCTTCGTGGTGATCACCACGGTCGGCATCTACTCGCTCACCGGATTCGAGGTGACCCCCAGTGCGATCATCGGATTCCTCACGATCCTCTCCTATGCGCTCTACGACACCATGGTGGTCTTCGACAAGATCCGCGAGAACCTGGAGCCGCTGAAGGACCAGAAGGACCAGACGTTCACCGAACGGGTCAACCTGGCGGTGAACCAGACCCTGGTCCGTTCGCTGAACACCTCGGTGGTGGGCATTCTGCCGGTGGGCTCGATCCTGTTCATCGGCTCTCTGCTGCTCGGCGCCGGCACGCTGCGCGACATCTCGCTCTCGCTCTTCGTGGGCATCATCGTGGGCACACTGGCCACGATCTTCATCCAGGCCCCGCTCTACGCGCGGATGCGCCGCAACGACGGGGAGATCAAGGCTCACACCCAAGAGGTCCTTCGGCTGCGAGAGCTCCGTGGGGTGCACGCGGTCACCTACTCCGGAACTGCGCTGGATGAATCCGGACGACCGGTGAAGTTCCCGCCGCTTCCAGAGCCGGAGCCGGAGGAGGAGCTGGAAGCCGAAGACGAGTACCAGGTCATCATTCAGACCCCGCACGAGCACTGAGTCTCAGCAGCTGCTGAAATGGGGCTAGAATTGCCGACACGCCGTCTTCAGCATCCCGGCTCAGTCCTAGGGAAAGCAGGTCCGCACTGGTGAACGAGGAACGCCCAGCAGTCGAGGGCACCACGCAGCTCGCCGCAGCGAGCGCAGCCTCACCGCCCGTGGTCCGACGGGCTCGCGCCGTCGGGGTGGTCAGTGATGAGGCAGCCTCCTCGCCGCTGCTCGAGCCGCTGCTGCGCGCCATGCGGGCCAACGATTCGCAGCAGGACTTTCCCCTGGTGCAGCGCGCCTTCGAGGTGGCGAACCATCACCACCGGGACCAGAAGCGCAAGAGTGGGGATCCCTACATCACCCACCCGGTGGCAGTGGCCACCATCCTGGCTGAGCTGGGCCTGACCGGATCCACCCTCGCCGCCGCGCTGCTGCACGACACGGTCGAGGACACGAGCTACTCGCTGGAACAGCTCACCGAGGAGTTCGGCGCTGAGATCGCGCTGCTGGTAGACGGGGTAACCAAGCTGGACAAGCTCAAGTTCGGCGACGCCGCGCAGGCCGAGACCGTGCGCAAGATGGTCCTGGCCATGGCCAAGGACATCCGGGTGCTGATGATCAAGCTCGCCGACCGGCTGCACAACGCGCGCACCTGGCGCTATGTGGCCGCCGAGTCCAGTGCCCGCAAGGCCAAGGAGACCCTGGAGATCTTCTCCCCGCTGGCCCACCGGCTGGGGATGAACACGATCAAATGGGAGCTCGAGGACCTCTCCTTCGCTGCCCTCTACCCCAAGGTCTACGAGGAGATCGTCCGGCTGGTCGGGGACCGCACTCCGCAGCGCGAGAAGTTCCTCTCCGAGGTGCGCGAGACCATCGCCGATGACCTCAACGAGTCGGCCATCTCCGCGACCATCACGGGGCGGCCCAAGCACTACTACTCGATCTATCAGAAGATGATCGTGCGCGGCAAAGAGTTCGACGACATCCACGACCTGATGGGCGTCCGGGTGCTGGTGGACACCATCCGGGACTGCTACGCGGTCCTCGGCGCGCTGCATGCCCGCTGGAACCCGCTGCCCGGGCGGTTCAAGGACTACATCGCGATGCCGAAGTACAACATGTACCAGTCGCTGCACACCACGGTGCTCGGCCCGGCCGGCAAGCCCGTCGAGATCCAGATCCGCACCCATGAGATGCACCGACGCGCCGAGTACGGTGTGGCCGCGCACTGGAAGTACAAGCAGGACTTCTCCGCCTCCGCGCCGCACTCTGCGGTGAACCAGCCCTCCGGCGGATCCCTGGCCGGGACCGCGACCCAGCAGTCTCAGGCCACCGAGGACATCGGCTGGCTGCGCTCCCTGGTGGACTGGCAGTCCGAGACCAAGGACCCCGACGAGTTCCTGGATTCGCTGCGCTTCGAGATCAACGCCAAGGAAGTCTTCGTCTACACCCCCAAGGGTGAGGTCATGGCGCTGCCGGCGGGCTCCACCCCGGTGGACTTCGCCTATGCGATCCATACCGACGTCGGACACAAGACCATCGGGGCTCGGGTCAACGGGAAGCTGGTGCCGCTGAACTCCGAGCTTCAGCACGGGGACTGGGTGGAGATCTTCACCTCCAAGTCCGAGACCGCCGGGCCCAGCAACGACTGGCTGATGTTTGTCAAGAGCCCGCGGGCCCGGAACAAGATCCGGCACTGGTTCTCCAAGGAACGCCGCGAGGAGTCCATCGAGCGCGGCAAGGAGAGTCTCACCAAGGCCATCCGGAAGTCCGCGCTGCCGCTGCAGAAGGTGATGAATCCCGAGGTGCTCGACACCGTCGCCAAGCAGCTGCACTACACCGAGGTCGCCGGGCTCTACGCCGGGGTGGGGGAGGAGCACGTCTCCACCCAGAACGTCATCGACCACCTCACCGCGCTCTTCGAGCCCGAGGAGGAGTCCGAGGAACACGACACCACCCCGATCACCTCCCCAGGCACTCCGGCCAACCAGTACTCCGACGCCGGAGTGATCGTCAAGGGCGCCGGGAACGTGCTGGTGAAGCTGGCCCGCTGCTGCACCCCGGTGCCGCCGGATGAGATCGAAGGATTCGTCACGCGCGGCCAGGGGGTCTCGGTACACCGCGGAGACTGTCGCAACGTCCAGCAGCTGCGCGAGCAGCCCGGGCGTCTGGTGGAGGTCGAGTGGGCCCCCACGAAGTCCTCGGTGTTCCTGGTCGAGATCCAGGTTGAAGCGCTGGACCGCAAGTCGCTGCTCTCGGACGTGACGCGGGTCCTCGCCGAATCCCAGGTCAACATCCTCTCCGCGAGCGTGCAGACCTCTCGGGACCGGGTGGCGATCTCCCGGTTCTCCTTCGAGATGGGCGACCCCCGCTACCTGAACCACGTGCTGAATTCTGTGCGCCGGATCGACGGCGTCTACGACGTCTACCGCACGGTGGGCAAACGCCGGGAACATTGAGCCTGGCGCCGACGCCCGCGCCTAGAGCGTTCACCGGCCGAAGACCCGGGCCAGGAGCAGCGCCTCGAGCCGCTCCTGGCCTCGGCGCTGCGCGGTGTCTCGGCCTCCGCGCCGGGTCTCGATCGCCCGGAGCAGGGTGGCCAGCTGGATCTGTTCCGGGTTGGCGCGGCGCAGTCCGCGGATCAGCGCCCACCGTTCTGCGCATCCGGGACCGGCGGGCGCGCCAGCGACCCATGCCGAGTCCGTGCGCTGGGCTGATCCCGGTTGACCCGCCGGCTCCGCGCTGAGTGCGGTGGGCGGTGCATCCAGGGCACGGCGGCTCTGCACCGTGCCGATGCCCAGGAAGAGGTCCGCCGCGGTGCGCAGCGCAGTGGTGACCGGGACTCCTTGCAGCTGGAGCTGCTCGTGTGCTCCCAGCGGCACCTGATGGACCTGCCAGGGGATCGCACCTGCGGTCCGGCGCCGGTACACCCCGGCGGTGATCACGGTGATCCGCGCCGGGGCTGACCCGACGCCCAGGTGCACCCACGCGGCGGACTGCCCGCAGAGCACCGCGTGGGCGTGCAGCGAGCCACTGAGCAGCACCCGGCAGGCCTGGGCGCGCAGGGAGGGGGCGTCGGGCAGGGCGCTGCAGGCGTAGAGATCGCCCAAGAGCGGACGCACGGCGCCCTCGTGGACCATGACCTGGAGTTCTGCCGCGGAGAAGCCCGAGCCGGAGCGGTAGAGGCCCGGAGGTAGATCCGGCGCGGTATGGGGTGGCATACGTCCAGCCTGCCCGATCATCACCGCATCGCCAGGACCTCGGTCACGTCTGTGGAGGAGCCTGGTCCAGGACCCTGAGCGGCGCGAAGCTGTGGAGAAAGCCGTCATGCCGCCAGTTTTGCGCGCTCCACCTTCAGAGCCCCGTCGTGCCCGCGGCCCGTGCTCAGGCCGCGGAGACTGGCGCTCCCGGTTCCCGGCCCCAGGACTGCCGCAGGTCCAGGGCGTGGGTGAGGATCTCCACGGCCGCAGCCTGATCGATGCGAGTCCGCTGATCCTTCGATGCGACCCCGGAGGCGCGCATCTTGCTAGCGGCCGAGACTGTGGAGAGCCGCTCATCGATGAGGTAGACCTCGGTCTGCAGTTCAGCGGTCTTGATCATCCCGGCAAGCTGCCCCGCGTAGTCACGGGCCTTCTGCGTCGAGGGGGTCTCGCGGCCCGAGAGCGACAGCGGCAGACCCACATAGACCGCGCGGGCCTGCCGATCCCGGATGATGGTGATCAGCATGGTCAGATCAGAGGACCGATTGGGGTCTCGGCGCAGGGTCATCACCGGGGTGGCGATCAGCGCGTCGGGATCTGAGGCGGCGAGTCCGACGCGGGCCTCACCCACGTCGATGCCCAGGCGCACACCCGCCCGCACGCTCGGGCCCGGGGCGTCGCCGGTGGCGGAGGTGGCCGCTGTACCCGCAGTGGGCTCCTCGGGGTGATCAGCCACGCTGGCCCACTGCGGAGGTGACTTCCTGCAGGGCTGCGGGGATCTTCGAGGCATCCTGCCCGCCGCCCTGGGCGAGGTCGGCCTTGCCGCCGCCTCCGCCGCCGAGCACCGCGCAGGCGCGCTTGACCAGGTCTCCCGCTGAGACTCCCTGTTCCCGGGCCGTCTCGGTGGTCGCCACCACGATCACCGGTCGGCCCTTGGACTCACCGGCAACCGCGACCGCTGCCGCACGGGAGCCGAAGCGTCCGCGCAGGTCCAGTGCGAGGGCCCGGAGATCATCGGCGCCGGCCACGGTTCCGGCGTTGTGTGCCAGGACCTCGACGCCACCGGCGTCCACCGCCTGCGAGAGCAGCTCACCGGCCTTGGCGCGCAGCTGGGCGCTGCGCATCTTCTCCAGCTCACGCTCGACCTCCTTGAGCTTGGCCAGGGTCGCAGCGATGCGGTCTGGGACCTGATCGGCGGGGACCTTGAGCATCTCGGTGAGCTGGTTGACCAGGGTCCGCTCAGCGGCGAAGTGGTGGAAGGCGTCGAGGCCGACCAGGGCCTCGACGCGCCGGTTTCCTGACCCCACTGAGGCCTCAGACATCAGGGCCAGGGTGCCGATCTCGGCGGTGGCGTCCACGTGGGTGCCGCCGCAGAGTTCGCGGGACCAGGCCCCGTTGATCTCGACCATGCGGACCTCGTTGCCGTACTTCTCACCGAAGAGCATCATCGCGCCCTGCGCCTGCGCCTCTTCCAGCGAGGTCACCCGGGTCTGGACCTCGTAGTTGTCCCGGATCGCCAGGTTCACGGCGGCCTCGAGCTCCTGCCGGGCGGCGCTGCTCATCGCGGCCTCGGAGGTGAAGTCGAAGCGCAGGTAGCCCTCCTTGTTGAAGGAGCCGGCCTGCACGGCTTCCGGGCCCAGCACGTCGTGCAGCGCGGCGTGGATCAGGTGCGTGCCGGTGTGGGCCTTCTCGGCGTCGAGTCGGCGGCGCACATCGATGGCGCCCAGCGCCTCGGCGCCGGCGGGCACCTCGCCGGAGAGGACCCGGGCGCGATGGACCGAGAGGCCCTTGATCGGTGACTGCACGTCGAGGACCTCGAGTTCGAAGCCGTCGCCGCTGATCCGGCCGGTGTCCGGAGCCTGACCACCGGCCTCGGCGTAGAACGGGGTGGCGTCGAGGACCAGCTCGATGTCCTCCCCGGCCGAGGCGCTGCTGCGGGTCTCTCCGCCCACCAGCAGCCCGCGGATCCGAGATTCGGTGGTGTGTTCGGTGTAGCCGGTGAAATGGGTGGGGGAGTCGGCGCGCAGCTCCTGATACACCTGGGTGTCGGCGTGGCCGGACTTCTTGCCCTTGGCGTCGGCCCGGGCGCGTTCGCGCTGCTCGGTCATCAGGGCCCGGAACCGGGTCTCGTCGACCCCGACCCCGGCCTCGGCGGCCATCTCCAGGGTCAGGTCGATCGGGAAGCCGTAGGTGTCGTGCAGCGCGAACGCGTCGGCGCCGGTGACCGCAGCCCCCGCGCTCTGTGCCGAGCTCACTGCTGAGCGCAGCTTGGCGGTGCCGGCGGAGATGGTCCGCAGGAAGGCCTGCTCCTCCTTGACCGCGACCTGGTGGATCTTCTCGAAGCCGGACTCGACCTCTGGGTAGGTGCCCTTCATCGCGTCCTTGGACACGCTGACGAGTTCGCCGAACACCGGCTCCTCCACACCCATGAGTCGCATCGCGAGGATCACCCGGCGGATCAGGCGTCGCAGCACGAAGCCGCCGCCCTCATTGGAGGGGCGGACACCGTCGGAGATCAGCATCAACGAGCTGCGCACGTGATCGGCGATCATCCGCAGCCGCACATCATTGGCATGGTGCGAGTCGGCGGGATCCTCGGTGGAGGTGTACTCGATGCCGGCGAGCTCGGCGGCGCGGTCGAGCACCGGGCGGACCTGATCGGTCTCGTACATGTTCTCCACGCCCTGGAGCACCATGGCGAGGCGCTCGAGGCCCAGACCGGTGTCGATGCTCTTGTTCTGCAGCGGACCCGCCACCTCGAACTCGGTCTTGGAATGTACCGCAGAGAGCCGGTACTGCATGAAGACCAGGTTCCAGATCTCCACGTAGCGGGTCTCGTCGGCGGCCGGTCCGCCCTCAACGCCGTAGGCGGGACCGCGGTCGTAGTAGATCTCGGAGCAGGGACCGCCCGGGCCGGGCTGGCCGGTGTTCCAGTAGTTGTCCTCGGGGCCGAAGCGCTGGATCCGGGCCTCGGGAACTCCGACCTGATCGCGCCAGATCGCGTACGCCTCGTCGTCGTCCTGATACACGGTGATCCAGAGCCGCTCCGGGTCCAGCCCGTAGCCGCGCAGACCCGTGACCGGGTCGGCCTCCCGTGGGTGGGTCAGCAGCTCCCAGGCCATCGGGATGGCGGTCTCCTTGAAGTAGTCGCCGAAGGAGAAGTTTCCACACATCTGGAAGAAGGTGCCGTGGCGGGCGGTCTTGCCGACCTCTTCGATGTCGGCGGTGCGGATGCACTTCTGCACAGAGACCGCACGGGAGTAGGGGGGCTTCTCGGTGCCCATGAAGTAAGGGATGAACGGCACCATGCCGGCGATGGTGAACAGCACCGAGGGATCTGGCGAGATCAGTGATGCTGAGGGGACGCGCTCATGCCCCTTGGCGGCGAAGTAGTCGTACCACGTCCGGGCGATGTCCTCGGTCTTCATGGGCTTTCGGGTCCTCCTGCTGATGGTCGCTGCGAGTCGGCCGGGGAGGTCTCATATCTGCGACCTCTCCGGATCTGCGCCGGGACCAGCTTAGTGGAAACACAGAGCCCGCTGCGGCCTCCGGTGGGGAGGGCAGCGGGCTCTGTGGGTTTCAGAACGAAGTTCTGAGAGATCCTCTGGGGATCAGCGTGCGTAGAACTCGACCACGAGCTGCTCTTCGCAGGTGACCGGGACCTCTTCGCGCTTGGGCTTGCGGGACAGAGTCGCCTGAAGCTTCTCGATCTCGACGGTGAGGTAGCCGGGGACCGTGGGAAGCGCATCCTGGTGGGTGCCTGCGGCGGCCACCTGGAAGGGCTCGAAGACCTCGGAGCGCTCGTGCACGTGGATCATCTGACCGGGCTTCACGCGAAAGGACGGGCGGTCCACGCGCTTGCCGTTGACCATGATGTGGCGGTGGACCACGAACTGGCGGGCCTGGGCGATGGTGCGGGCGAAGCCCGAACGCAGAACCAGGGCGTCAAGCCGAGACTCGAGCAGCTCGACCAGGTTCTCACCGGTCAGGCCCTCGTGCATGCGCTTGGCCTCTTCGTAGTAGCGCAGCATCTGCGCTTCGCGGATGCCGTACTGGGCGCGGAGACGCTGCTTCTCCTTCAGACGCACCGCGTAGTCCGAGTCGGTGCGACGACGGGTCCGGCCGTGCTGGCCGGGGCCGTAGGGGCGGCGATCCAGGTACTTCTGGGCCTTGGGGGTCAGCGCGATGCCGAGGGCTCGCGATGCCTTCACAGTACGACGACTGCGCAATGGTGATGTGGGCATTGAATGCCTTCCTGTCTTGTCGGCGAATGATGTTTATTCCTGACCGCGACAAACGTTCAGGTACCTGGCCTCCGAGATCCGTGGTTCGGAGAGTGTGAGCCGCCGAAGGCTCACGGCACTGCGACTTCGCACCGGCACACGGGCGCACCACCAGAGTTGACCGGGGGGCGCCTGGGTGCAGGGGATCTTCGGTAGAGATGCGAAGCCTGCCAGACAGCACAACAGCCTAGCACCGGGGATGACAGAACCCCAATCATCGCGTGGATGATCGGGGTTCTGTCAGGCAGGTGGTTCGGCCGCGTGTCAGGATCAGCCGCGCAGCGCCTTGCGGTCGGGGCGGGTGCGATAGGGATCCACGCCCTTGGGGATCGGCGGCCGGGAGATCGGCAGCGCCGTGAGCCTGCGGTCCACCGCGTTGACCTCGTGCTTGGTGAGCTTCTTGTCGAGCTTCTTGATGGTCTTGGCCAGCTTCTGCAGCGGGACCTGCTGATCCCCGCGGCCGGACTGGATCACGTGGATCGGCACTCCGGTGTCGCGCAGGATCGGACTGAACCGCTTGCGGGTCTTCTCCACCAGCTTGTTCACCCGGCCGGCGGGTCCCTCGGTGACCAGCACCAGGCCCGGCTTGCCGAGCACCCGGAAGATCGCGTCCTGGGTCTTCGGGTCCATGGCCACCGGCTCCTCGGTGACGATCCAGCCGCGCTTGAGCGTGCTCAACGCCGCGGCGGCGGCCCCCGGGCGTCCTTCGATCCTGGAGAACGCGGCCTTCTCAGCCCGCCGGTTCATCACGATCATCGCGGCCAGCAGGCCGAAGGGCAGACCGATCAGCAGGCCGGTGACCCAGTTCATCAGCAGGGTGAAGAGCAGGAAGAACACGCCGAGGGTGGCGAAGAAGGCCAGCGCCATCCACCACCCGATGTTGGGATCATAGGAGCGGGTCATCGTGAAGACCTGCTTGATCCGCGAGAAGAAGCCTTCCTGCTTATTGGCCTTCTTGCGGGCCTTTCGGTCCCGCTGTTCGGCCTTCTGCTCGGCCTTGAGGTTCTTGAGCGCGGCCTTTGCCTCTGCCTTGGAGGAAGCCTTGGGAGGAGTGGAGTCTGCTGGTGCCATAGTGACCTCAGTCTACCGCAGGCTCAGTAACCCGCGGCGACCAGCGTGGAGGCCTCCTGCTTGGTCGCGCCGGAGGGTTCGATGTGTGCGAGTGCGGCAGGGATCTCCCAGCCCTTCTTCTGCATCGCTTTGGCCCACAGGGACCCGGCCCGGTAGGAGGAGCGGACCAGGGGCCCGGACATGACGCCCAGGAATCCGATCTCCTCGGCCTCCTGGGAGATGTCCAGGAACTCCTGGGGCTTGACCCAGCGGTCCACCGGAAGGTGGCGCGGGGTGGGCCGCAGGTACTGGGTGATCGTGAGCAGGTCACAGCCGGCGTCGTGGAGATCGCGCAGCGCCTCGGAGACCTCCTCGCGGGTCTCGCCCATCCCGAGGATCAGGTTGGACTTGGTGATCATGCCGTGGCTGCGTCCCTGGGTCAGCACGTCGAGGGAGCGTTCGTAGCGGAACGCCGGGCGGATCCGGCGGAAGATCCGCGGGACCGTCTCGACGTTGTGCGCGAACACCTCGGGTGCGGCCTCGCAGATTCCGGCGATGTTCTCCTCGCGCCCGGAGAAGTCCGGGATCAGGATCTCGACCCCGGTGCCGGGGTTGAGCTCATGGATCTTGCGGATGGTCTCGGCGTAGAGCCACACGCCCTCATCGGGGAGGTCATCGCGGGCCACACCGGTCACGGTCGCGTAGCGCAGCTGCATCTCTTGGACCGACTGGGCGACCTGCAGCGGCTCGGACTCGTCTACCGCGCCGGGGCGGCCGGTGTCGATCTCGCAGAAGTCACACCGTCGGGTGCAGGCGGAGCCGCCGATGAGGAAGGTGGCCTCGCGGTCCTCCCAGCATTCGAAGATGTTCGGGCATCCTGCCTCTTCGCAGACGGTGTGCAGGCCCTTCTCGCCGACCCGCTTCTTCATCTCGGTGAACTCGGTGCCGATCTTGACCTTGGTGCGCATCCACTCGGGCTTGCGCTCCACGGGGATCGAGGCGTTGCGTGCTTCGACGCGCAGCATGCGTCGGCCTTCAGGTGCCACATTCACTGTGGTGCTCCTTCTGTAGTTCGGGACATCACACAGGTGTCCTGGTCTGCGCCGAGGCCGGGGGATCCGGTCAGGACGGGCGCGTCGTCGTCGTGCAGCAGCGGCGGCAGTGCCTGGCGCAGCTCCTCGGTGACCCGGTCGGCCACCTGCTCGGGGGTGACTTCACGGCCCAGTTCGGCGCTGATGCTGGTGGTCTTCGCGTCGGTGATCCCGCAGGCGATGATGTTCTCGAAGGGTGTGAGGTCGTTGGAGCAGTTCAGGGCGAACCCGTGCATGGTGACCGAGCGGTGCACGCGCAGCCCGATGGCGGCGATCTTGCGGTCGGGGCCGTTCCCGGTGATCCAGACCCCGGAGCGCCCCGGCACCTGGGTGCCGGTGATGCCGAAGTCGGAGGCGAGGATCCGGATCAGGGTCTTTTCCAGCACGCAGACGTAGTCCTTGACCAGGGACCGGTCGCGCAGGTGCAGGATCGGGTAGCCCACGAGTTGACCGCGTCCGTGCCAGGTGAGCTTTCCGCCGCGATCCACCTCCACCACGGGGGTGCCGTCCTGGGGGAGATCAGCGGGCTCGGTCCGGCGCCCGGCGGTATAGACGTCGGCATGTTCGAGCAGCAGGACGGTGGAGGGCGCCGAACCCTGCTGCACCGCAGCGTGCAGCCGGCGCTGGACCTCGAGCGTCTCGGAGTAGTCGAGAAGCTGCGGATCGAATCCCAGCTTCGTGAAGGTGAGCTCCATGACACCAGCCTAGACCGAGTTGGTCCTGCGCAGAGAACTGCGGCCAGATGATGACCTGTGGATAACCCCTGGATCGGGCATCGAGCGACCAGAATGGAGGTCATGGACGGTGACATCACCGCAGGGGCCACCGGAGGCCAGGCAGCACCCATCCGGGGGGATCTGACTGTGGACAGCACGGACCGGGCGAGGCCGCTGGAGCGGGTCGTGCGGAGCTTCGACGCTGCGGGTCACCAGGGCTGCGAGCCCCCGGCGGCGTCCGGCATCACGGTGGAGCGGCTGCTGGGCGGTGGCAGCAGCGCACTGGTCTGGCTGGTGTGGTGGGATTCCCCCGCGGAACCGGACTGGCACCTCGTCGACGGCTGCCCGCCCGCGGCGTTCGCGCTGAAGGTTCCTCGCGCCCACCCCGCGGGCCGCCCACCGCTGCAGCACGTCATCGCGGAGCTTCAGGCGCTGGACATGCTGCGTCATGAGCACCTGGTCCGGGCCTACGGGGCGCTGGAGACCTCACAGGGCATCGGGCTGATGCTGGAGCCCTACAGCGCCGGATCTCTGGCCCAGCTGCTGCGCGGCGTGGGCCGGCTCGAGCTGGGTGAGGTGGTCACCGTGCTGACTCCCATCGCCACCGCGCTGGGAGCCCTGCATCAGGGCGGGGTCGCCCACGGGGACGTCTCGCCCGGCAACATCTTGCTGGCCGCCGACGGAAAACCTGCCCTGGGAGACCTCGCGGACGCTCCGATCCTCGGGACCCCGCGCTCAGACACCGGCACCCCTGGGTTCGCTGCCCCGGAACGGGAGTTGGAGGGGCGACTTCCTTTCGGTGCGGATTCGGCCACCCGAAGAGCCGCCCGCGCGGGACTGGCCCCGGAGGCTGACGTCTATTCCCTGGCGGCAGTCGCCTGGTTCGCACTGACCGGGTCGATGCCAGCCCGGGAGCGCCACCGGGCACCGCTGCAGAGTCTGCGCCCGGAGCTGCCGGTCTCCATCACACGGCTGCTGGAATCGGCGCTGCAGAGCGATCCCACACTGCGGCCCGACGCTCAGGACTTCGCCGTGGAGCTCTTTCGCTGCGCCGCTCCCAGGGCGTTGGATCTGACCCCTCATGTCCACGAGGAGGTGGTGCCGGAACTGCCGGCCCTGACCGGACCCGGCACGGGTGCCCGACGCTGGGTCCCTCGCCTCGGGGCGTTCGCCGTCGCTGCCCTGGCTGCCGTGGTGCTCGCAGGGCTCTGGTTCTCCTCCGAGATCCTGACCCCCGGCCCGACCACGCCGCTTTGGTCGGTCGCGCAGCAGACGGAGGTGGAGCAGACGGAGGTGGAGCAGACGGAGGTGAAGCAGGGCCGGGACCCCAGAGGTGCGCAGCCCAGCGGGGTGCCGACCGGATCCGGCGCCGACCCGTCCAGTGCGCCCAGCCCCGGGGCACCCAGCCCCGGAGTGCCCAGTTCTAGTACACCCAGCCCCGGGGAACAGCTGCGAGATCGGGATCGGGTGCGAGCGGTGCAGGGGCTCGCAGAGCTGCGGACGCAGGCGCTGCGCGAGGCCTCCCAGGAGACGGTCCGGCGCTATACGGTGCCCGAGAGCCCGGCCCGGGTGGCAGATGCCGCGCTCATCCAGCGACTCATCGATGGTGGCACGAGCTACCAGGGTGAGACTCTCAGGATCCGAGTCACCGATCCGGCCCAGGACGTGCCCTCGGCCAGGGAGCCAGACCCTGCGAGGACAGAGTCCGCGGAGCCCGGGGCCGGGTCGCCCACGATTGCTGAGCTGCGCGCCTCGGTGATCGCCGGCGGGCTGGCCGCTGGAGCGGCTGAATCCCAGGACGTGGTGCTGGTGATGCACCGTCGCGAGGGGGAGTGGCTGCTGTACAGCGTGCGGGAGCCTGGCGCCGTCGAGCCGGACTCAGACGCAGAGCCGGACTCAGACGCAGAGCAGGGCCCGTCCGAATGAACGGACGAGCCCTGCTCTGCGTGACGAGGCTGGAGACGATCGGGCCGGGCCAGCGCTGCCTCTCGGCTGGAATGCCGCTGAGGCCTGTGAGTCGCGCCGGCTGCCCTGCCGGGTCTAGAGGCCCAGCTGCGCCTCGAAGTTGCCCTCTTCCAGACGAGCCTTCAGCGTCTGCATGAAACGACCGGCGTCGGCGCCGTCGACCAGTCGGTGATCGTAGGTCAGCGAGAGGTACATCATGTGCCGGATGCCGATGGAGTCGTTGCCGTCACCGTCGGTCACCACCATCGGGCGCTTGACGATGGTTCCGGTGCCCAGGATCGCGACCTGCGGCTGGTTGATGATCGGAGTGTCGAACAGGGCCCCGACCGAGCCGAAGTTCGTGATCGTGAAGGTGCCTCCGGAGAGCTCTCCCGGACCGATCTTGGACTGGCGGGTCCGCTCGGCCACATCGGCGATCTTCTTCGAGAGCCCGGCGATGCTGAGATCTCCGGCGTCATTGATCACCGGCACCAGCAGGCCCTTTTCGGTGTCCACGGCCAGCGCGAGGTGCTCGCTGTCATGGTAGGTGATCTGCTGGTTGGCCTCGTCGTATTCGGCGTTGAGCTTGGGGTGCTGCTTCAGCGCCTCGGTGACGGCGGTGCCGATGAAGGGCAGGTAGGTGAGGTTCACCCCGTTCTGCTCCTTGAAGGAGGCCTTGGCCTTCGCGCGCAGGTTCACGATCCGGGTCATGTCGATCTCGTGGACCTGGGTCAGCTGCGCGGAGATGTCCAGCGACTCGTTCATCCGCTGGGCGATCACCTGGCGGATCCGTGGAGCCTTCTCGGTGGAGCCGCGCTTGGTCTTGTCCACCTCGACCTTTGGTGCGGACTTCGCGGCTGCGGGAGCCTCGGCGGGGGCCTCGGGCTGGGCCTGGGACTTGCTCGCCTCAGCGGCGTCGACCACGTCCTGCTTGCGGATGCGTCCACCGACCCCGGTGCCCTTGACCTCGGCCAGGTCCACGCCCTCGTTCTTGGCCAGACGGCGCACCAGCGGAGTCACGTAACCCTCGGCGGAGGAGTCCGAGGACTCGCTCTTGGGCTCGGCCTTGGACTCGGACTTCTGTTCGCTCTGAGCCGGGGCCTCCTGTTTGGTCCGCTCCTGGGGGGCGGGCTCCTGCTCCGGCTCCGACTGTTCTGGCTCGGACTGCTTCGGTGTGGACTCCTCGGTGGCCGGCTCGGTCGCCTGCTCCTCGGCTTCGGCGTCCTGCTCCTGCTCGGCGTCGGCGGAGTCGGAGGACCCACCCGAACCTGAAGCTGCGCCGGACCCGGATCCCACGAGGGCCAGGACCGCGCCGACCTCGATGGTCTCGTCCTCGGAGACCTTGATCTCCTGGATGGTGCCGGCCACGGGGGAGGGGACCTCGGTGTCGACCTTGTCGGTGGAGACCTCCAGCAGCGGCTGGTCGACCTCGACGGTGTCGCCGACCTCGACGAGCCACCGGGTCACGGTGCCCTCGGTGACGGATTCGCCCAGCGCCGGGAGGGTGACCTCCTGGGTCTCGCCGCCGCCCTCGGAGGGTGCGTCGGTGGACTCGTCGGAGGACTCGGGAGCGGACTCCTCGGAGGTGTTCTCCTCGGCAGCCTGCTCGGTGGCCTCGGGCTGCGCAGCCTCGGTGGCAGCATCCTCGACCTCTTCGGCCTCGTCGCTGGACTCCTCCGGCTCGGCCGGGGCAGACTCACCGGAGTCGCCCGAGGAGTCGGAGTCCCCGGAGCCGTCGCCGATCCGCACCAGCGGGGCCCCTACTTCAATGGTCTCGTCCTCGGCGACCAGGAGCTCCTCGATGGTGCCGGCGGCCGGGGAGGGAACCTCGGTGTCGACCTTGTCGGTGGAGACCTCCAGCAGCGGCTGGTCGACCTCGACGGTGTCACCGACCTCGACGAGCCAGCGGGTCACGGTGCCTTCGGTGACTGACTCACCTAGGGCTGGAAGGTTCACGGTTTCAGACATGGTGTCCGACTCCTACTCTCAAAGTTCGACGCAGCCTCACGGCTGGAACATTTATCTCAACGGGCGGTTCTGGAAAGTGGCCCCGGGAATCCGGGATATGCGGGTCAGCCGTGCAGCGGGTGGCCGAAGAGCGCCATCGCGGCCTCGCCCATGGCTTCGTTCTGCGTGGGGTGCGCGTGGAGCAGGGTCGCGACGTCCTCGGGGTAGGCCTCCCAGTTCACGATCAGCTGGGCCTCGCCCACCTGCTCGCCGATGCGGGTGCCGATGCCGTGGACTCCGACGATCGGGCCGCCCTTGACGCCGACCATCTTGATCAGGCCGCCGGTGCCCAGGATGGAGGACTTGCCGTTGCCCGCGAGGTTGTACTCGGTGATCTCGATCTGGTCCTTGCCGTACTTCTCCTCGGCGGCGGGCTGGGTGTAGCCCACGGACATGATCTCTGGCTCGCAGTAGGTGACCTTGGGAATGTTGATGTCCTCGACGACGACCGGATTGTTGCCCGCGATCTCCTCGGCGACGAAGATTCCCTGCTGGTAGCCGCGGTGGGCCAGCTGCAGACCTGGGACGATGTCGCCGATCGCGAAGATGTTGCCGACTCCGGTGTGCAGCCGCTCGTCGGTGATCACGAAGCCGCGGTCCAGGGTGATCCCGGCGTCTTCGAAGCCGAAGCCTTCTGTGACGGGTCCGCGGCCCACGGCGACCAGGCAGATCTCGGCCTCGAAGGTCTTGCCGTCTTCGAGGGTGACCTTGACGCCGTCTTCGGTCTCCTTGACCTCGTTGAAGAAGGTGCCGGTGTTGAAGGTGATCCCGCGCTTCTTGAAGGTGCGCTCAAGCTGCTTGATGATCGCAGGATCCTCGTTGGGCACCAGCGAGGGAAGACCCTCGATGATGCTGACCTCGGTGCCGAAGGAGGTCCATGCCGAAGCGAACTCGCAGCCGATCACGCCGCCGCCGAGCACGATGGCCGACTTCGGGGTGTAGTCCAGCTCGAGGGCTTCGGTGGAGGTGATGATCTTCTTGCTCAGCGGCAGCCCGAAGGTCTTCGAGGTCGAGCCGGTGGCCAGCACGATGTTCTTGCCGGTGTAGCGGGTGCCGTCGACCTCGATCTCGTTCTCCGAGACCAGCTTGCCCTCGCCGGAGATCACGGTGACCTTGCGCATCTTCAGCAGACCGGTCAGACCCTTGTACTTGCCGGCGACGATGCCGTCCTTGTACTCGCGGACCTTGGCCATGTCCACGCCTTCGAAGTTCATCTTCACGCCGTACTTCTCAGACGTCCGCGCCTCATCGGCGAGCTCGGCGGAGTGCAGGTACGCCTTGGTCGGGATGCAGCCCCAGTGCAGGCAGGTCCCGCCCAGCTTGTCCTTCTCGATGAGGCCCACGGTGAGTCCGTGCTGGACTGAGCGAAGCGCTGCGGCATAGCCGGCGCTGCCCCCTCCAAGGACGAGTACGTCGAATTCCTGAGGCTGGTCGGCCACGGTCGTTGCTCCCTTGCATTGGGTGAGACGTGAAGATCATGATTCGGTCTGAGTCGGCTCCCCGGCGGGCCGTGGGGCGCGTCGGGGAGCCGTTCCCAGGGTGTTTCCTGCGGTCAGCCTATCGCTTGTGCGCAGGCATCAGCCACTGGATCAGCGGCTCAGGCCCTCGAGGTAGCTGATCAAGGTGCGGACCATCACGCCGGTGCCCGATTTCGGGGTGTATCCGTA
The DNA here is from genome assembly GCF_004364585.1 of Nesterenkonia aurantiaca. Lineage (GTDB taxonomy): Bacteria > Actinomycetota > Actinomycetes > Actinomycetales > Micrococcaceae > Nesterenkonia > Nesterenkonia aurantiaca. The sequence goes on from NZ_SOAN01000007.1 coordinate 49,679, forward strand.
GGCGCCCTTCTCGTTGAACGCCGGACCGGCGATGTCCAGGTGCGCCCACGGGATGCGGGAGGTCTCGGGGTCCAGCGGGTCAGCCGCGGCGCCGGTGCGGTCTCCGACGAACTCGCGCAGGAAGGCCGCGGCGTTCATCATGCCGCCGAAGCGGTCGCCGAGGTTCGTGAGATCGGCGACCTCCGAGTCGAACCCGGAGCGACCCTCCTCGAGGATCGGCATCGGCCAGAGGCTCTCGCCAGCCGCCTTCGAGGCCATCACCAGGGCTTCACGCAGCTCCTCATTGCCCATCACGCCGGAGGTGCGCGTACCCAGGGCGATCATCTGCGCCCCGGTGAGCGTGGCCACGTCGATGATCGCGTCGGGCTGCTCGGCGGAGGCCGCGACGAGACCGTCGGCCAGGACCAGTCGACCCTCGGCGTCGGTGTTGAGCACCTCCACGGTCTTGCCGCCGTGGATGGTGATGACGTCCTCGGGACGCTGCGCGGTGTCGGAGGGCATGTTCTCGGCCAGGCACAGCCAGCCGGTGACCTTGACCGGCAGGTTGAGGTCCGCAACCGCCCGGACGACGGCGGCCACCGTAGCGGCGCCGCCCATGTCCAGCTTCATAGTGGTCATCGCGGCGGCAGGCTTCAGCGAGAGCCCGCCGGAGTCGAACGTGATGCCCTTGCCGACCAGCGCGATGTGCGCCACCGGCTTGGCGGGGGAGTGCTCCATGCGGACCAGCCGGGGCTTGCGGGAGGATCCGGCACCGACGCCGAGGATGCCGCCGAAGCCGTCGCGGGCCAGTTCCTTCTCGCCCCAGACCTTGATCTTGAGCTTGGCCGCCCGCGCGGTGCCGCCCTGCTGGGCCGGCGCCTTGGTGCGCTCACCGAGCGTGGAGACCACCTCGGCGAAGCTCTCGGGGTAGAGGTGGCTCGGGGGAGTGTTCACCAGGTCACGGGTGGCGCGCACCGCGGATCCGACGACGGCAGCCCGGTCGATCGCCGGTCGGGTCTGCTTCTCCTTGAGCGCGGTCAGCACCTGGATGTTGCTGACCGGGCTGGAGGTGCGGGCCTCCTCGGAGCTGCGGAAGTGGTTGAAGGAGTAGGCGCCGATCGCGGCCCCCTCTGCGATGGCTCCGACCTGTTCCACCGAGGCCGCAGGCAGCGCCAGCGCCACGGACCCGATGCTGCCGAGCTGACGCACCGCGGAGCCGGCGGCACGACGTAGCGCCTCCAGGCTGATTCCGCCGGTGACCTCACCCGTCAGCGGTCCCACACCGATGAGCACCAACGTCTCGGAGGCGAAGCCGTCCATCCCGGGCAGACGCAGCAGCTGATCCGCTGCTCCGGTGGCACCAAGGGCCTTCAGCGAGTCTGCGACGCCCTTGGCGGCGTCGTCGGCCAGCGGGTTGGGGAGCAGGATCGGACCCTGCGGCCCCTTGGCGACGCCGAGCACCAGAGCATCGGTGTCGGTCTTCTCAACGGAGGTGGAGACGGCGGAAAGGCTGGGCTGAAAATCGTGGATCACTGTGGTCCTGTCTGATTCCTGGGGTGTTGGAATCGGTTATGTCGTCGTGGTTCTTCCTGTGTTCGATCCTAACCAACTTCCAGGCGGGAATGCCCGCAGCTGGCATCCTGTTGTACTGACGACCCTAGGAGTCGGACCGGCGGCGTTTCATAGGCCGGGCCCCGCTCGAACCCCATACCGGAAAGAGGACCCCTCAGGTGAAGGACCCCCTGGATCTGCTGCATGTCCATCCCGCAGCCGATGGAGAAGAGGAGTCGGACTCCTCCATCAACCTCGGCGCCCAGGACGGGCATGAGTCCAGCGTGAGCGCCGAGGGCGGTGCTCTGGTGCTGCGCGAGGCTGCGCCGCCCGCCGATCGACTGAGCCTGCTGGTCTCCTGGTCCGGCCACACCGACGCCGGGAGCCTGAGCGAGCAGCTCTCGGAATCCCTGCTCGGCGCGCTGCCCCACCGGCGGCTCGCCAGCTTCGAGGTGGATGAACTCTTCGACTACCGGTCACGGCGACCACAGATCACCTTCACCGGCAACCGGTTCAGCAACTTCGAGGCGCCCTCGCTGGAGCTCTACGAGGTGCGCGACGCCCTCGGTCGGCCCTTCCTCTTCCTGACCGGCGACGAGCCCGACTATCAGTGGGACCGAGTGTCCCAGGCCGTGCTTGCGCTGGTGGAGCGGCTCGATGTGAAGCTCGTCGTGCTGGTGGACGCGCTGGGTCTGCCGACCCCGCACACCCGCCCGATCGGGGTGACGGCCCACGGCAACCGTCCCGATCTCATCGACGGCATCTCCACCTGGGGGCCCAGCGCGCAGATCGAGGCCGGACTGAGTCAGTTCCTGGAGCTGCGGGTCGCCGAGGCGGACCGGGACGTAGTGGGCTACACGCTGCATGTCCCGCACTACCTCGCAGGTGGGCGCTTCCCGCACGTGGCGGTGTCCGCCCTGGAATACGCCGGTGCGGCGCTTGAGCTGATGCTGCCCACCGATGAGCTGCGCGAGTCCTCGCGGATGGTGGAGCAGGACATCTCCCGGCAGGTGGCGCAGAACACCGAGATCCAGGGCATGGTGGACCGACTCGAGCGCAACTTCGACGAGTACGCCACCCCGCAGCAGCGGTCGCTGCTGGTCAAGGACGACGACGCCGTGCCCGACGCCGAGGAGCTGGGCGCGGCGGTGGAGGCCTATCTGCGCCACCACGATCCAGCCGCCGACGCCGAAGCAGCCCGTGCCGCCTCGATCGAGGGCCTGCTCGACGACGCGTCCACGGAGCTCGGGGCGCCATCCCCCGGAGGTGCCGGCCCGGTGGATCCCGGCCCGGAGGGCGACCATGTGGCACCGGAGAATCCCGGCTCAGCTTCGCGGGAAGACCCACAGGGCCCCGCGGTCGATCCGGAGAATCACGACCGCCCCCAGTAGCCGCCGCGCCGCACCGGAGCCCTCCCACGGCGCTGCTCAGGGCCGGGGGTTCTCCACAGCACCGCCGCTGTGGAGCCCGCCCGCGGAGATGTCCACAGTCAACCCCGGCAGCGCCCGGGCACCCGGGACTTCAAGCACGCTGGCTCCATGGACGCACACCCGCACGCACGGCATCCGCTTCCCGGCCCAGCCCAGAGCACCTATGCCTCGGACCCTCCTCCAGGACCGCTCGACATCGCGAACCCTGCAGACTGCCTCGCCCTGGTGCGGCACACCTTCGGGGGGCTGCCGCAGGAATCACTCATCGTCATAGGGCTGCTCGACGGCTGCACCGGCGGTCACATGCGGATCGACCTGCAGCCGGCGCTGCAGGAGCCGTTCACCTGCGCCCGGCTGATCGCGGACTGCCTGGCCGGGGAGGGGTCCTCCCCGGCACCCGAGGCGGCCATGTTGATGCTGATCGGTGACGAGGCTCCTTCGCAGACCCAGGACGAGGCCTGGCGATGCTGCCTGGAGGCGCTGCGGATCGTGCTCGAGGCCGAGTACTGCGTGCGAATCGTCCAGACCTGGTTCCTCGCCGCCGACCACGTCCGCGACCCGCTCTGCGCCGACCCAGCCTGCTGCGGGCTGCCGGGCCGTGGCATCGGCGAGCTCCGGATCCCCACCCTGGGAGGCCTCCCGAACGGGCTCCCCGGCCGCGAGCCTGCGCCGCTGGAGAAGGCAGCCGCCACATTTCTTCAGCGAGCCCCGGTCGCGGACACGAGGGTCGAGGCGCTCCTCGCCGACCTGCGCACGGGCAACGCCGCACATCCGCTGCCCGAGCCGCGGCAGCTGCGACATCGGCTCCAAGCCTGGGACCTCGCGCTGGCTCGGGCTGCCGCCGCACCGCAGCAGGGGCGCTGCATCGATGCCGAGGCCCCGCGCAGCGAGGATCAGACAGCCACTCCCGAGGAGCCCCTCGCTCAGGCTCAGAACCTCATCAAGCTCCTGGAGCAGCTCCACACCGGGTTCGAGCGGGATCTGCTGATTCCTCTGGCCACCTTGGGGCTTGATCACGCCATGGCCGGGCTGCGCCACCGGGAGGGCCACCTGGTGTCCCCACCTGAACGGGCGGAGGCGGCGATGCTGCAGCGCTATGCGGCGTCGTTCCTCGGCGAGACCCGGTCACGGCCCGACTGGCAACGAGTCGACGGGCTTGAAGCCGTGCTCAACGCTCTGGTGCCCTACGCCCGAGGCGTCGAACGCGAGCACCTTCTCTGCCTCATGGCGTGGATCGAATGGGCCAGAGGCCGAGGCACCGCCGCCGGATCCTTCATCGACCGCTGCTTGAGCGAGTTCCCGGACAACGAGCTCAGCCGGATCATCGAGCGGCTGATGCAGCTCAAAGGCGTGTGCCTCTGGGCCCGGACCAAGCAGCACAGCTGGTCCTGGACCAGGACCACCGGCAGGACCACCGGGCCGAGCCCCGACTAGCCCGGAAAATCTCTCAGATTGGGAATGCGGGCGGAACACGCTATGTTGTCAACCATTGAGACCCTGCAACCATCGTAGGATCCCACCCACCCGAGGGGCTGTTGACAGCTCCTCAGAGGAGTGCGGTTCCTATTATGGCCTTGACAGGGTCATAGGTGTGTTGACCGACAAGTTCATCGCATCTGCACCATATGTCTAAGTCGGAAGGTCACCGTGCCCACTACTGCGTCCAAGTCCACCGAAGAGAACGCGGCCGCTGCAGAGGCTGAGAAGAAGACGCCCGCCAAGAAGAGCACTGCAGCTCGCAGCACCGCCGCCAAGTCCACTGCGGCGAAAAAGAGCCCTGCCTCCTCAGCCGCGAAGTCGAGCGCCAAGGCGCCGGCCGCGAAGTCGAGCGCCGCCAAGTCCACCACCGCGAAGTCCACCGCGGCCAAGACCAGCGCCGCGAAGTCCGCTGCGGAGACGAAGAGCGCCGCCGCGTCCCCGGCCAAGGCTCCCGCCAAGAAGACCGGGGGCCGCAAGCGTGCCGCAGATCCGGTGGACGAGGTCCTGGCCGAGGCGGACGCCGAAGAGAAGGCAGCGCCCACCGCCGCCCTGGAGAAGGCCGTCGCGAAGGCCGTGGCCGACGGGGAAGACCCGGAAGCCATCACCGAGGCCTCGGTCAAGGCCAAGGAGGGTGAGGAGGAGGAATCCAAGGGTCGCGGCTTCGTCATTTCCAACGCCGATGAGGACGACGCCCCCGCGATTCAGGTGGTCTCCGCCGGTGCCACCGCAGACCCGGTCAAGGACTACCTCAAGCAGATCGGCAAGGTCGCCCTCCTGAACGCCGAGCAGGAGGTGGACCTCGCGCTGCGCATCGAGGCCGGACTCTTCGCCGAGCACAAGCTGAACAAGCAGAAGATCACCGACCGTCGGCTCCGGCGCGATCTCGAACTCGTGGTCGCCGATGGCAAGCGCGCCAAGAACCACCTGCTGGAAGCGAACCTCCGTCTGGTGGTCTCGTTGGCCAAGCGGTACACCGGCCGCGGCATGCTCTTCCTGGACCTGATCCAGGAAGGCAACCTCGGACTGATCCGCGCGGTCGAGAAGTTCGACTACACCAAGGGCTTCAAGTTCTCGACCTACGCCACCTGGTGGATCCGCCAGGCGATCACCCGCGCCATGGCGGACCAGGCACGCACCATCCGCATCCCGGTGCACATGGTGGAGGTCATCAACAAGCTTGCCCGGGTCCAGCGGCAGATGCTCCAGGATCTGGGCCGCGAGCCCACTCCGGAGGAGCTGGCACAGGAACTCGACATGACCCCGGAGAAGGTCGTCGAAGTCCAGAAGTACGGCCGCGAGCCGATCTCGCTGCATACCCCGCTGGGTGAGGACGGTGACTCCGAGTTCGGCGACCTCATCGAAGACTCCGAAGCCGTGGTGCCCTCCGACGCAGTGAGCTTCACCCTGCTCCAGGAACAGCTCCACTCGGTCCTGGACACGCTCGCCGAGCGCGAAGCCGGCGTGGTCGCGATGCGCTTCGGCCTCACCGACGGGCAGCCGAAGACCCTCGATGAGATCGGCAAGGTCTACGGCGTCACGCGCGAGCGGATCCGGCAGATAGAGTCCAAGACCATGTCAAAGCTGCGCCACCCGAGCCGCTCGCAGGTCCTGCGCGACTACCTCGACTGAGTATCAGCTCCGCTGGCGCTCAGCTCCACTGGAGCTGAGCCCGGCGAGTTCCCGCGGAACCTCAGCGGAGACAGAAGAAGGGTGCGGACCGGATTTCTCCGGTCCGCACCCTTCTTCGTCTGGTGCTGCGCTACTTCGCGGTCGCGAGGCGATCCGACTCGTCGATCCACTCGACGGTCTTGGGGCGCAGCGAGTTCTCGACCTGCCGGCCGTGGTGATTGCAGAAGAGCAGAACACCGGATGTGAGCGCTGCTCGCACATACGCCTGCGCTCCACAGCGGTCGCAACGGTCAAGGGCAGTCAAGGTAGTGGGCTGGTTTTCCACGGTGCCAGTTGTGCCGGTCATGCTCTTCGCCTCCTCAGGTCAATGCTCCAGAGGTCCTGCAGCCGGGAAGGCCTGACTCAGGATCTCTTGGTGTTCCATAGAACCACGGACTCGGCCGTTTCATTCGCAGCGGCAGCCATAAACCGCCGTGCTTTCGCTGTGCGCGTACCGACTGCGGCGCTTCTGCGGAGCCCACGGTCCGCCTCGCACTACGATGGCAATGATTCCCCACCACCACAGGAGGACACTGCGTGGCCAAGCGCTCGGAGTATGACGCCCGGCATCTGTCGGTGCTCGAAGGTCTCGAAGCTGTTCGCAAGCGTCCCGGAATGTACATCGGTTCCACGGACTCTCGCGGGCTCATGCACTGCCTCTGGGAGATCATCGACAACTCCGTGGACGAGGCACTGGCCGGCCACGCCTCCACCATCACCATCACCCTGCACCGGGATGATTCCGTAGAGGTCAGCGACGACGGACGCGGGATCCCGGTGGACATCGAGCCCCGCACCGGACTCTCCGGCCTGGAAGTGGTCTTCACCAAGCTTCACGCCGGCGGGAAGTTCGGCGGCGGCTCCTATAACGCCGTGGGAGGGCTCCACGGCGTGGGCGCCTCAGTGGTCAACGCGCTCTCGGCCCGACTCGACGCCCAGGTCACCCGGGGCGGGAAGGTCCATCAGCTCTCCTTCCGCCGCGGCGAACCCGGCGTCTTCTCCGGCTCCCGGCCCGACCCCGATGCGACGTTCACTCCGGCCCTGGACGGCTCGCCGCTCGACATCATCGGCAAGGCGAAGCGGGGGGTCACCGGAACGACGATCCGCTACTGGTCTGATCGACAGATCTTCACCTCCGACGCCGGTTTCAACGACATCGAGATCGCCAACCGTGCCCGACAGACCGCGTTCCTGGTCCCGGGGCTGCGCATCACCGTGCGCGACGAGCGCGGCCCGGAGCCCCTGGAGGAGGTCTTCCAGTACGACGGCGGCATCAGCGAGTTCGCCGAGCACCTTTCTGCGGACACCTCGGTCACCGATATCTGGCGCATCCAGGGCCACGGGAAGTTCACCGAACGCATCCCGGTGCTCGCGGCAGACGGACGCAGCCACATGGAGGACGTGGAGCGCGACTGCGAGGTGGACATCGCGCTGCGCTGGGGGATCGGCTACGAGACCACCGTGCGCAGCTTCGTGAACATCATCGCCACGCCCAAGGGCGGCACCCACCTGACCGGCTTCGAACAGGCCCTGCTGAAGTCCCTGCGCAAGACTGTGGAGTCCAACGCGCGCAAGCTCAAGGCGGGAAGCGACAAGCTTGAAAAGGATGACGTGCTGGCCGGACTCACCGCAGTGGTCACCGTGCGCATCGCCGAGCCCCAGTTCGAGGGGCAGACCAAGGAGATCCTGGGCACACCCGCGGCCCGCCAGATCGTCTCCAAAGTGGTCAGCAAGGAGCTCGAGACCCGGCTGAGCTCCACCAAGCGGGGGGACAAGCAGCAAGCGACCGCGGTGCTGGAGAAGGTCGTCGCAGAAATGAAGTCACGCATCTCCGCCCGGATGCACAAGGAGACCCAGCGGCGCAAGAACGCGCTGGAGACCTCCTCCATGCCGGCCAAGCTGGTGGAGTGCCGCTCGAAGGGCGTGGCCGAGACCGAGTTGTTCATCGTCGAGGGCGACTCCGCGCTGGGCACCGCGAAGCTCGCCCGCTCTTCGGACTTCCAGGCGCTGCTGCCGATCCGCGGAAAGATCCTCAACGTCCAGAAGGCCTCGGTTGCGGACATGCTCTCCAACACCGAGTGTGCCGCTCTGCTGCAGGTCATCGGTGCCGGCTCCGGTCGATCCTTCGACCTCGACGCCGCCCGCTACGGCAAGGTGGTGCTGATGACCGATGCCGACGTCGACGGCGCCCACATCCGCACCCTGCTGCTGACCCTGTTCTTCCGCTACATGCGCCCACTGATCGAGGCTGGCCGCGTCTTCGCCGCCGTGCCTCCGCTGCACCGGGTGGAGATCATCCACCTGGGCCGCAGGGCGAACGAGGTCAAGTACACCTACTCCGAGGGGGAGCTGAATCAGCTCCTGGCCCAGCTGGAGCAGGACGGGTTGAACTATAAGGAGCCGATACAGCGATACAAGGGTCTGGGCGAGATGGATGCCGATCAGCTCTCCGAGACGACCATGGACCCGCAGCACCGGGCGCTGCGCCGGATCAGGGTGCAGGACGCCGAAGCCGCCGAACGGGTCTTCGACCTCCTCATGGGTTCGGTGGTCGCGCCCCGCAAGGAGTTCATCATCGAGGGATCCCAGGCGCTGGACCGCGACCGGATCGACGCCTGAGCCGACGCGGGACTACCAAGACCGGCCGACCCAGGCGCGCGCCGATCGACACCGCGCCATTTCTACGAGCTGTAGAAACAATTCGGCGCACAGGCCGGTCGGCTCTGCCGAGGCCATGCGCGACCGGTACACTGAACGACGACGACGAGTGCACCTCGACCCCCTGTGAGCTGAGACGTGACCCAACAGACTTCTGTCGCCCCGACCGGCGATTCCGCATCCCGAGCAGCTTCCGCTGCCCCCGGTGTGGAGGCCGCGACGCCTCGATGGCGACGCAAGATGGCCGCATACTGGTCTCTGACCAAGCCGCGCGTCATCGAGCTGCTCCTGGTCACCACGTTGCCCACCATGTTCTTCGCGCAGCGGGGTGTGCCCGACTTCTGGCTGGCACTGGCCACGCTGGTCGGTGGGGCCATGGCCGCTGGTTCCGCGGGGGCCTTCAACTGCTATATCGATCGCGATATGGACAAGCTGATGAACCGGACCAAGAAGCGTCCGCTGGTCACTGGGGAGCTCAGTCCCCGTGAGGCGCTGATCTTCGCCTCGGTGCTGGGTGCCGCCGCCATCGCGGTCCTCTGGTTCGGAACCAACCCGCTGGCCGCAGGTCTCGGCGCGGCCGCCATCTTCTTCTACGTTGTGGTCTACACGATCATCCTCAAACGCCGCACCGAGCAGAACATCATCTGGGGCGGCATCGCGGGGTGCTTCCCGGTGGTGATCGCCTGGGCCGCGGTGCGCGAGACGCTGGAATGGCCCGCGGTGGTGCTGTTCGTGATCATCTTCCTATGGACCCCGCCGCACTACTGGCCGTTGTCGATGAAGTACCGGACCGACTACCAGACGGCGCACGTGCCGATGCTCGGCGCCGTCGCCACGGCGCGCACCGTGTCAGTCCAGGTGGTGCTCTACGCCTGGGCCACCGTGATGTGCTCGTTGCTGTTGATCCCCATGGGATGGGCCGGCATCACCTACACGGCGTTCGCCCTGGCCTCGGGCGCATGGTTCATCTACGAGGCCCATGCGCTGCACCGGCAGGCGGAGGACGGCACCCTCACGGACAAGAAGGCCATGAAGGTCTTCCATCTCTCGATCCTCTACCTCACCCTGCTGTTCATCGGGCTCTGGATCGATCCGTTCATCGGGACTCCCCTGATGGGCTGATGCTCGCAGCTCCGGAGGACTCCTGGTCCCGACGCCAGGCGCTGATGCTCCCGGGCAGCAGGATGCCTGCGGCTTGGTCCTGATCCAGGACCAGCAACGGTCGGGTGGTGTCCAATACCGGGCTGACCAGCAGCTCACGGATCGGGGTGCTGCGCTGCAGTGCCTGATCGCTCGTCCGGACCAGAGCTGCGCAGCGGCGCTTGGACCAGCCCTTTGGCTGCCGCTGCCGCAAGGACTCGATGTCCGCGCGGGTGATGAGCCCGATGGCTCGGTACGAAAGGTTCAACACCACCACCGGGTCGGACTCTTCGAGAACCTGCGCCGCATCGGCCAGAGACCTTGTGCCGAGAATGGTGGCACCCAGGGGTGCCATGATGTCTTCGATGGCGGTCATGCCCACAGTCCTCTCGGGGTTGTGGCGTGCCCTGTCTGACCCCGACGCGACCGGCGTGTGGAGAGCGTTCGATGCGGAAGCCGCGAAGTCTTGCGGCGCGCCTAGCAGTGGGCGGATCATATCTGCTCCTATGAGTGATGAGCTGAGCCCACTGCTGAACTCGTTTCCCAGTCTAACCACTGACCTCCCCGCCGGGAACCCGTGGAGAAAGAGCTCTGGACAGAGCGGACGACGCTGAAGGATTCAAGTAAACTTGTGGCGTCGCTGAGGGCGGCGCATACGTTCCGAGCGGAGATAACTATGAGCACAGAGTCAAAGCTGAGCGATCACATCCTGGAGACCGACACCCAGACTGTGGATGACGCCGTCCTGGATGCCATCGACACCGATGCCGCGGGTCTCGACGCCTCCGCGGACCTGCAGGTTCTGCTCGAACAGGACACCGACATCTCCAGCTTCCTGCAGGGTCTGGCCCAGGTCTCAGCCGAGCGGTTCAGCGGAACCCAGCCGGTGCTGTGCAGCATCATCCTCGACCGATCCAAGCGCAACGTCGTGGTCGCCGCCAGCAGTCCGGAGGCGGCACGGCTGGATGAGGTCCAGGCAGGCTTCGATGAGGGACCCTGCCTGGAGGCCCAGCGCACCAACACCGTGATCAGCGTGTCCGATGTGCGCTCTGAGCGACGCTGGCCCGGGTATATGGCCGCGGTGCGGGAGTTCGGCATGCGCAGCGTGCTTGCGCTGCCGCTGACCCTGCAGTCCGAGTCCGCCGCCGCGATGAACCTCTACACCAGCACGCCGGAGGCCTTCGGCCCGGCCGAGATCGAGGCGGCCCGCCGCTACGCGGAGCTCGCCTCCAAGGTCGGCGTGATCGCACTGCGACTGGCGGCCTACTCCGAGAACGTCGAGCACCTTCGCGCCGCCATGGAGTCACGCACCGCGATCGACATCGCCATCGGCGTGGTCATGGCGCAGAACCGCTGTACTCAGGAGGAGGCCTTCGCGATCCTGCGCAAGGCCTCGAGCCACCGCAACGTCAAGCTGCGCACGCTCGCCGAAGAGCTGGTGGCCAAGGTGGGACGCCAGTCCGCCTCGACGGTCTTCGACACCTGAGTCACCGGTCCACCCAGCGCTGACCCGCTGGCGTCGGAATCACCGTTCCGGCACTGAGCGCGGCGATCCTGCGATGCAGCTCCTGGGTCTGCACCTCGGTGTCTGGCACCGAGAGTCGGATCTGGGCCTGCGCACCGTCGCTGCTGTACTCGGTCGCGGTCACCTCCACCCCGGTGGCGCGGAGCTCATTCTCCCAGCGGCCTGCCTCAACGATGGGTGCCTCAACGTCGAAGACCCGCATGGAGGTCCGGCTCCGGAGCTGACCCTGTTCCCGGGCGCGGTGCAGCGCGCCGGTCACCGAATCTGAGTAGGCGCTCACCAATCCACCTGGACCGAGCAGCGTCCCACCGAACCAGCGCAGCACCACGGCCACGACATCACTGAGGTCGGCTGCTCCGCCGGGCATCTCGGTCTTCTGCAGCGCCGCCAAGATCGGGGCTCCCGCGGTGCCGGATGGCTCGCCGTCGTCGTGGGACCGCTGGAGCTGCCGCTCCGGCCCGATGACCCAGGCGCTGCAGTGGTGCCGCGCGTCGGGGTGGGCCCGGCGCAGCTTCTCGACCCAGGACTGCGCCTCGGCTTCGTGCTCGACGCGGCGCAGGAGGGTGCGGAACCGTGAGCGTCGACGCTCGATCTCATGGGTGATCTCCGCGCCGGAGCTCAAGACGGTATAGGGCCGGGCGAGCTGCGGGAGATCTGTCCCGGTGGGACCGGCAGAGAATGCGGACATGACTGAGCAGTCTACGATGCCGCTCGCCGAGTCGCCGGCTCACCGGCAGGGGCAGGGGTGGCGCGGAGTGGGCTGGAGCCTACGGCGTGCTGCGTGCCACCAGGACCGCCCGGCGCGGCGAGTATGCCGGCATCACGCGCAGCGCGGTGCGCACGGCGTCCTGGTCTTCGGCGGCCTCGGTGAGCTGCAGATAACGCCACAGATCCTCGGCGGAGCCGTCTGAGAGGACCGCCTCACGCAGCAGCGCCGAGAGTTCCCGGCGCACCCTCAAGACTCCCGGAGCCTCGCTGCCCGGCAGCAGCTGACCGCGATAGAGGTCCAGGGCACCCTGCCGGTCACCCGCGGTGAGAGCAGTATGGGCGTCTCGGGCGTCCACCCGCAACGGGGCGCTGAGCCGGTAGGGGCGCGAGAGCAGGTCGATGCTGGGGGAGTGGTGCTCTGCCAGCAGGCGGCGCAGCCGGACCAGCTCGGCGCGGACCGTCACCTCATGGTCGGCCTCGCCATAGAGCAGCACGGCCAGTTCCTCCGCGGTGAGCCCTCGCTCCGATCCGGGCTCCGAGTGCCACCCCAGCAGGAACAGGATCTCCGCGTGCCGCAGACCGAGCGGCTGATGCGCATCGAAGGTGCCCAGCACGGCCGGCCCGGCCCCGAGTGTGGTCAGTGTGGCCTGCGCCGGAACGGCAGGGTGCAGCCTGAGCTCCGCCTCCGCCGCGGATACCGCGGCGAGCAGCAGCGGCAGCGAATGGACTGCCACGGCCTGGGCATCTCCGGTCAGATCCACCACGCCCAGCAGCGCTCCGGTGGAAGGGTCGCGCACCGGCACCGCCGAACAGGAGAAGCGGTGTGCGGTGTAGGAGAAATGCTGCTCTCGGTGCACCTGTGCGCCGCGTCCTGTGGCCAGGGCGAGGCCCGGGGCCGAGGTGCCGATGGCCCGCTCAGACCAGTTCGCCCCCGGCTGGAAGGCCGAGCGCTCCGCCTGGCGCAGCGTCTCGCGCGCGCCCTCCACCCAGAGGAGCCGCCCCGCCGCATCACCGATAGCCACGATGAGTCCAGCCTCGGCGGCCGGCTCGATCAGCAGGCGCTGCAGCACGGGCAGCACCAGCCGCAGCGGGTGGTTCCTCCGGTACTCCCGCAGCTGGAGCTCGTCGAGCTCGATGGGCGGCAGCGCGCTGATCGGGTCTCGCACGCCCCCGGCGGAACGCAGCCAGGACTCGCGCAGCGCGTGGGGCAGCGCGGCCCAGGTCTTCGGCTCGGTGGAGAACGCCTCCATGACACTCCTTCGACGCTTTGCGGTGCCCGGGAGCTGCGTAAGACTGCAGCGCACCACAACTGCGTGTGTGCTTGCTCACAGTCTAACCATGCAACGGTGCTGCAACCTGAAGAGATCTAAGCTTGTTGCATGTGAGGCAGATCACAGCGCCGGGCGTGGACTCTCGCAATCCGGGAGGATCCTCCGGCGCAAGGCCAAGAGAAGGAGCCCAATATGACCATCTATGCCCAGCCGGGAACCGACGGCGCACTGGTGAGCTACAAGTCCCGCTACGAGAACTACATCGGCGGGGAGTGGGTCGCGCCGGTAGACGGCGAGTACTTCGAGAATCCCTCGCCGGTCACCGGTAAGAGCTTCACCGAGATTCCCCGTTCCAAGGCCGCTGACATCGAACTGGCACTCGACGCCGCCCACCGCGCCGCGCCAGCCTGGGGCAAGACCTCGGTGGCCGAGCGCGCCGTGGTGCTGAACAAGATCGCGGACCGGATCGAGGAGAACCTCGAGATGCTGGCCGTGGCCGAGACCTGGGAGAACGGCAAGCCCGTCCGGGAGACCCTCGCCGCGGACCTGCCCCTGGCGGTGGATCATTTCCGCTACTTCGCCGGAGCGATCCGGGCCCAGGAGGGCGGGATCAGCGAGATCGACGGCGACACGGTGGCCTACCACTTCAACGAGCCGCTCGGCGTGGTGGGACAGATCATCCCGTGGAACTTCCCGATCCTGATGGCGGTGTGGAAGCTCGCGCCGGCGATCTCGGCAGGCAACGCCGTGGTGCTCAAGCCCGCTGAACAGACCCCTGCCTCGATCCTGGTGCTGATGGAGGTCATCGGAGACCTGCTGCCGGCCGGGGTGCTCAACGTGGTCAACGGCTTCGGTGCTGAGGCCGGCGCCCCGCTGGCCTCCAGTCCGCGGATCCGCAAGATCGCCTTCACCGGGGAGACCACCACCGGGCGGCTGATCATGCAGTACGCCTCGCAGAACCTCATTCCGATGACTCTGGAGCTCGGCGGAAAGAGCCCGAACCTCTTCTTCGAAGATGTCGCCCGGGAGGACGACGCCTTCTATGACAAGGCCCTCGAGGGCTTCACGATGTTCGCGCTGAATCAGGGCGAGGTCTGCACCTGTCCCTCACGTGCTCTGATCCAGTCCAGCATCTACGACGAGTTCCTCGAGAAGGCCGTGGCTCGGACCAAGCTGGTCAAGCAGGGCAACCCCCTGGACACCGATACTCAGGTCGGGGCCCAGGCCAGCAATGATCAGCTGGAGAAGATCCTGAGCTACATCGACATCGGCAAGCAGGAGGGCGCTGAGGTGCTCACCGGTGGAAACCGGGTGGACCTCGGTGGAGATCTCGCGGAGGGCTACTACGTGGAGCCGACCATCTTCAAGGGTCAGAACTCGATGCGGATCTTCCAGGAGGAGATCTTCGGTCCGGTCGTCTCGGTCACCGAGTTCAAGGACTACGCCGAGGGCATCGCGATCGCCAACGACACGCTCTACGGTCTGGGCGCCGGAGTCTGGTCCCGCGAGGCGAACATCGCCTATCGCGCCGGTCGGGACATCCAAGCCGGACGGGTCTGGACCAACTGTTACCACCAGTACCCGGCACACGCCGCGTTCGGCGGCTACAAGAACTCCGGGATCGGCCGGGAGAACCACCTGATGATGCTCTCGCACTACCAGCAGACCAAGAACATGCTGGTCAGCTACAGCGAGGACAAGCTCGGGTTCTTCTAGGCTGGATGCCTCGGGCGGAGAGGAGCATGATCAAGGTATGAGCATCTCACGGATCGCGGTCTCCGATGCGGCCGCAGCGCTTCTGGTCCAGCTGCGAGAGAGTCATGGGCAGCCGCTGATGTTTCACCAGTCGGGAGGCTGCTGCGACGGATCGGCGCCGATGTGCTTCACGCAGGGGACCTTCATCACCGGGCCGTCCGACGTGCTGCTGGGTCGGCTGGAGCCCGGGACACCGGAGCCGGTGCCGGTCTGGATCTCGCAGGCGCAGTTCCAGTACTGGTCCCATACTCACATCACCATTGATGTGGCGCCGGGCCGCGGAGCCGGTTTCAGCATCGAGGGTCCGACCGGTCAGCGGTTCATCATCCGCTCCCGGCTGTTCACCGACGAGGAGACCAAGGCGCTGGCGCCGGTGACCACCGGCTGAACGGCGATCCGGGCCTCGGGCTCGATCGGTGACCACCTGCCGCAGCGGCGGGGGTCACCGATCGAGCCCGAGCTGTCTTGTTCCGGGCTGACTCAGATGACACCTTGGGCGATCATCGCGTCCGCGACCTGGGTGAACCCTGCGATGTTCGCGCCAGCCACGTAGTCCCCCGGGACCCCGTACTCCTCGGCGGTCCCGGCGCAGCGGGAGTGGATGTTCTCCATGATCTCCGCGAGCCGGGCCTCGGTGTATTCAAAGCTCCAGGAGTCGCGGATCGAGTTCTGCTGCATCTCCAGGGCCGAGGTCGCCACACCCCCGGCGTTGGCTGCCTTGCCGGGTCCGAAGAGCGCCCCCGCTTCGCGGAGCCGATGGATGGCCGCCGGAGTGGTGGGCATGTTCGCGCCCTCGACCACCGCCTTGACCCCGGCCTTGAGCAGGATCCGCGCGTCGTCGTCGTCGAGCTCATTCTGGGTCGCGCAGGGCAGGGCCACGTCGATGTCGTGCTTCTCCGCCACGGCCCAGACCGAGCGGCCCTCGATGAACTCGGCGGAGCCGCGCTGCTCGGCGTACTCGCTGATCCGCCCGCGCTGGACCTGTTTGATCTCACGCATCAGCTCCAGATCGATGCCTTCACGGTCATGCACCGCGCCGGAGGAGTCGGAGGCGCCGACGACGAGGCCGCCCAGCGCGTGGATCTTCTCGATCGCGTAGAACGCGACGTTGCCGGAGCCAGAGACCAGGACCCGGGAACCGTCGAGGCTGCGGTTGATGGCGCCGAGCATGTGCTCGGTGAAGAACGCCGCCCCATAGCCGGTGGCCTCGGTGCGCACCAGGGACCCGCCCCAGGAGGTCCCCTTCCCGGTGATGACCCCGGCCTCATAGCGGTTCGCGATGCGCTTGTACTGACCGAAGAGATAACCGATCTCCCGGCGCCCCACACCGATGTCTCCAGCCGGCACGTCCACCGAGGACCCGATATGCCGGTAGGCCTCGGTCATGAAGGACTGACAGAAGCGCATGATCTCGCCGTCGCTGCGGCCCTTGGGATTGAAGTCGCTGCCGCCCTTGCCGCCGCCGATGGGCAGCCCGGTGAGTGCGTTCTTGAAGATCTGTTCGAATCCGAGGAACTTCACCGTGCCGAGCATGACCGTGGGATCGAAGCGCAGTCCGCCCTTATACGGGCCCAGAGCGGAGTTGAACTGCACGCGGAAGCCGCGATTGATATGCACCCGACCAGTGTCATCGGTCCACGGGATCCGGAAGATGATCTGCCGCTCCGGCTCACAGATCCGTTCCAGGATCGATTCCTCCACATATTCCGGGAACTTCGTGAGCACCCGCCCCAGCGAGTCGAAGACCTCCTTGACGGCCTGGTGAAACTCATGTTCCCCAGGATTTCGCGCGATGACCTGGTCATACACCGTGGCGATGCGCTGGCTGCTCGGGCTCATGGTCGACTCCTCGATACTCACGCGCCCGGTCCGGACGGCGGAGCCCAGCCTAGTGGACGGCGATGCGCGGCACCTGCGCCGCGGCACTCACTTCACGCTGCCAGCGACCAGTCCCGAGACGATGTAGCGCTGCAGCCCCAGGAACAGGGCCACCGGGATGATCGCGGCGAGGACCGCGCCGGCGGCGAAGATCGACCAGTTCTGTGAGGTCTCCTGGGAGATGAACTGGTAGAGCCCGACGGCCAGCGTCTGCTTCTCCGGATCCCGCAGCAGCACCGAGGCGATGACGAACTCGCTCAGCGTGGCCACCAGGGACAGCAGCGCGACCACGGCGAGGATCGGGGAGACCAGCGGCAGGATGATGGTGAAGAAGATTCGGGCGTGACCGGCCCCGTCGATCCTGGCCGCCTCATCGATGGAGACCGGGATGGTGTTGAAGAAGCCGTACATCAGGTAGGTGTTCACCCCGAGGGCGCCTCCGAGGTAGACCATGATCAGGCCGATCTGGCTGTTGAGTCCGATCGCCGGGAAGATCTCCCCGATCGAGAGCATCAGCAGGAAGATGGCCACCATGGCGAGCAGCTGCGGGAACATCTGCACCAGCAGGATGGTGATCAGACCGAACCGGCGTCCGGTGAACCGCATCCGGGAGAACGCGTAGGCGGCCAGCGCGCCCAGCATCACGCTGCCGGCGGAGGCGCTGAACCCGATGAACAACGTGTTGACGTACCAGGCGGCGAAGGGCTGCCGCGGCAGGTTGAACAGGTCCACGTAGCTGCGCAGGCTCAGATTCCCGAACAGCGTGTTGGCCGTGATCAGCGTCCCACCGGGGTTCAGCGAGGCGGAGAACACGTAGACCAGCGGAAAGGCGGCGAAGATGACCACGGCGATGCCGACCAGGTGACGCCAGCCGGTCTGGGAGAACCAGCGGCGGAAGGGCCGACGACGGGTGGGCGTGCGACGGGAGACCGAGGGGGGCTCGGCTGGGCCTGGGCGGGGTGTGCGGTGCGTCGCGGTGCGCAGTGACTGGGCCATCTCAGTTCAACTCCTCTAGAGCTCGGGTGCGCCGGAAGGCGATCACCGAGATGGTGCCGACGATGAAGAAGATCAGGATTGAGAACGCGCTGGCCAGGCCATAGTCGCTCTGGGATCCCACGAACGCCACCTTGTAGACCATGGAGATCAGGATGTCGGTGGAACCCACATTGATCCCGGCCTCGATGTCTCGGGGACCGCCCCCGGTGAGCATGTACACAAGGTTGAAGTTGTTGAAGTTGAAGGCGAAGGAGGAGATCAGCAGCGGAGCGATCGAGACCAGCAGGAGTGGGAACTTGATCTGCCGGAAGGCCTGGAAGGGTCTGGCCCCGTCCATCTGAGCGGCTTCGGTGAGCTCCTCGGGGATCGACTGAAGCGCTCCGGTGCAGACCAGGAACATGTAGGGGAAGCCCAGCCAGAGATTCACGATCAGGATGCTCAGCTTGGCCAGCCATGGGTCGCTGAGCCAGGGGATCGAGGCCCCGCCGAAGAGCACGTTGTTGATGAACCCGAACTCCTGGTTCATCATCCCGGCCCAGACCAGCGCGGAGAGGAACCCCGGGAAGGCGTAGGGCAGGATCATGACCAGCCGGTAGTACTTACGGGACTTCATCCGAGCATCGTTGAAGACCACGGCCAGGAACAGGCCCATGACGAAGGTGGTTGCCACCGAGAGGAACGCGAACCCGAAGGTCCAGGCCGTGACGTAGAGCAATGGGCCGCGGATGGACTCCTCGGTGACGGCTCGCACGAAGTTCTCCAGCCCCACGTTGACCCGCCAGCCGGGCATCACCTCCGCGCCGTCGGGGGTGACGAACGCGCCCTCCCCGCCGTCGGTGTAGATCTCCCCGCTCGCGGTATTGGTCAAGGTGTCGGCGGACTCGTCGTAGACGAAGCGCGAGGTGTAGACATAGGCCCGCTGCCCGTCCTGGGTGCGCAGCGCCCCGGCATTGGGGTCCTCCGAGAGCGGCACCGACAGGCTGGTCAGCTCCTGCTGACGATCCACCAGTTCCGCGAAGCTCAGCACCTCATGATCGGGCACCTCGATGACGCGGCCGTCCTGGACGACGGCGCCCGGCGCAGCCTCCAGAGGGGCCTCTGCGGATCCGAGAAGCACCTCGCCGTCCTCCGTGGTCACCGCGAATCCCAGCTCCCCGGAGCGTTCGATCACCGTGAGCTGATACGTCGGTGAATCCGGCACTCGGTCCTGGGTCTGGAGCATGATCGCGTGGATCGCGTGATCCTTGGTGCTGTTGTGGCCGGTCCCGTAGTTCGTGAACGCCACGTAGCCGGAGTAGAAGATGACGAAGACCTGGAAGATCAGCAGGAACACCACTCCCGGGGCCAGATACTTCGCTGGCAGTGCTCCGCGCTGGAAGTAGATCCAGGTCAGGAGGGCGCCGCTGACCACCACCAGAGTGCCGATGAGCCACCGCTCGTTGAAGAAGAGCACCATGGCGGCATACACGCAGACGGCGTTGAGCAGCCCCAGCACGGTGATCTTCAGCAGCAGCAGCTTCCACCCGATGCCGGCGGTCTCGGCGGTGCGCCGGGCGCGACGTCGGTCGGCGGTGCGGTCTTCGGTTCTGGTGGTGGTCAGTGGGCGCATTGATCAGTCGATCGCCGAGGAGATGTCCTGGGACATCTTCTGCCAGAGTTCCACCGGATCGCCGTCGCCCTTGATGATCGCGGCCTGGCTGGATCCCCAGTCGTCCCAGACCGCGCCCATCTCCGGAATTGCGGGCATCGGCACGGCCTCGGCCCCGACCTCGCCGAATCCGGCGACGATCTCGTCCTCGCTCAGAGCCTGCTCGAAGGACTCGGTCAGCGCAGGGGCGCGCCCACCGGTCTCATACAGCGCCGTCTGGACCTCAGCGGTGCCGACGTAGTTGATCAGGAAGTTGCTGGCGGCCAGGACGTTCTCGCTCTGCGAGGAGAGGAAGAAGCCCTGGACTCCGGCGAAGGGCTGGGCGTCCTGATCTCCTGCGGCCGGGATCGGATCCACGGCGACGTCGATCCCCGCGTCCTGCGCGCCGGTCACGTTCCACGGACCGGTCAGGAAGAACGGAGAATTGCCGTCGTTGAAGCTCTCCAGGGCCAGGTCGCCGTCGATGTTGAGGTTCAGCACGCCGGCCTCGCCCTGTTCCGCCAACCAGCCTGCGAACTCTTCCCCGCCGGCCTCCGCCATGCTCAGCTGCGAGGGGTCGTAGCTGCCGTCCTCGGCGGTGCCGAAGACCGGGGCGCCGAAGGAGGTCTGGAAGGGGTAGAGGTGGTAGGGGTCGCTCTCATTGGGGTCCAGGCCGACCAGGAACGGATACTCGGTCCCGGCCTCCTCGCCCATCTGGATCATCTCCTCGAAGTCGGCCGGAGCCTCGGGGGCCAGTTCGGTGTTGCGCAGCAGCGCGATGTTCTCGATCGAGTAGGGCAGGCCGTAGGTCTGGCCCTCATAGGTCCAGGCGTCCACGGCGATCTCCTCGAACTCCGCCGCAGCGTCCCCGAGCTCGACCGGTGCGACCACGCCGTTGTTCACCAGGACTCCGAGCCAGTCATGGGCGCCGACGGCGATGTCCGGGCCTTCGCCCGTGGGGACCTGGGAGACGAACTGGTCTCGGATCTCCTCGAAGTCCTGCTGGACGATCTCCACCGTGATGCCGGTGTCGGACTCGAAGTCTTCCGCCACGTCGGTGAGCACCTCGGCGCGGTTGGCGTCGGCCCAGATGGTCAGGCTGCCGGAGGCGGCATCTTCGCCGCCCTCGGTCTCTGTGGTGTCCGAATCTGTGGTGTCCGAGTCCGTGGTCTCTGACTCTGCAGCCTCGGACTCGGTGGTCTCCGAGTCGGCAGGCTCTGCGGCGCCAGCGTCGCCGGAACCGTCTCCCGAGCCACAGGAGGTCAGCGCCAGTGCTCCCAGTCCCAGGAGCGCGGTCATCGTCGTGATTCTTCCGGTGTTCACCGTCATCGGTGTCCCTCTCTGTGAAGAAGCGGAGGCGATCGCCCCGCCATCCTGAGTGCAAGCGCTTCCAGTATGGGGACAGAATGTGATCCACGCAACTCTTGGAGCGTGGTGGTGCTGTGAACTGCCTACCGACCGTTGACCAGTATTTATGCCTCGCGGTGTGGTCTTATCCAGCATAGAGACGCTTGCTGGCTCCAGTGAAAGCGGTTGTGCCGCGTGACGCTCCATGTGGAAGCGCTTGCATATATGCTGGAGACATGACCGCTCAACAGGACCTGCGCAGTTCCCCCGACACCGCCGACGTCGTCCCTCGCGAAACGGGGGCGCCCCCGGGGCCGGGGATGCCGGCCCAGTGGTGGCGCAGTGCAGTGATCTACCAGATCTACCCCCGCTCCTTCCATGACTCCACCGGCGACGGCGTCGGGGACCTTCCGGGGATCACGGCCCGACTCGGTGCGCTCCAGGAGCTCGGCGTGGACGCGATCTGGTTGAGCCCCTTCATGACCTCACCGCAGAAGGACGCCGGCTACGACGTCGCGGACTACTGCGACGTGGACCCGATCTTCGGCACGCTGGCCGACTTCGACGCCCTCCTCGAGCGGGCCCATGGGTTCGGCATCAGGCTCATCGTGGACCTGGTGCCCAACCACTCCTCGGACCAGCACCTGTGGTTCCAGCAGGCCTTGGCCGCAGCCCCGGGCAGCCCAGAGCGCGCCCGGTACATCTTCCGCGAGGGTCGGGGAGAGCAGGGAGAGCAGCCGCCGAACAACTGGCAGTCGATCTTCGGCGGCCCCGCCTGGACCCGCATCACCGAGACCGACGGCACGCCGGGTCAGTGGTACCTGCATCTCTTCGACTCGAGCCAGCCGGATTTCGACTGGTCCCAGGAAGAGGTCAAGGAAGAGTTCCGACGCATCCTGCGCTTCTGGCTCGACCGCGGGGTCGACGGCTTCCGCGTCGATGTTGCCCATGGTCTGGTCAAGGACCAGGACTTCCCGGACTACACCCCGGATGTCGACGCCGCCTCGATGGGTGGGGAGGAGACCCCGGCGCCCTACTTCGAACAGACCGCGGTCCATGAGATCTACCGGGACTGGCGGCTGGTCCTGGAGGAGTATCCGGGGGATCGGGCGCTGTGCGGTGAGGCCTGGGTGTCCTCCGTGGCGAAGGCGGCGCTCTGGGTGCGCCCGGACGAGATGCACCAGACCTTCAACTTCCAGTACCTCGAGACCCCCTGGGAGGCGGAACAGCTGCGCGGAGTCATCGACGATTCCCTGTACGCCTTCAATGCAGTGGGCGCTCCGAGCACCTGGGTCCTGTCCAACCACGACGTGGTGCGTCACGCCACCAGGCTCTCGTTGACCGGGGAGAACCCGCAGGGGACCGGGATAGGACCCGCGCATCCGGGCCTGCCCGACCGCGAGACCGGGCTGGCACGTGCCCGCGCCGCGACCGCCCTGATGTTGGCGCTGCCCGGCTCCGCGTACATCTACCAGGGCGAGGAGCTGGGTCTGGACGAGGTCCACGACCTCCCCGATGCGGCCCGTCAGGACCCCACCTGGTTCCGCACCGCCGGCGAGCGGTTCGGTCGCGACGGATGTCGGGTGCCGCTTCCCTGGGCGGGCGAGGCTGAGAACTTCGGATTCAGCTCCGGGGGCACACCCTGGCTGCCGCAGCCTGAACGCTGGGAAGACCTCTCCCGGGATGTGCAGCGCGCCGATCCCGACTCGACGCTGAGCCTCTACCGGCGGATGCTTGCCCTGCGCGCGGAACACGACCTGGGCCTCGGAGAGGTGCGCTGGCTCCCAGGAGCCGAGGATGCCGTGCTGATGTTCAGCAACCAGGATCTGACCGTGCTCGCGAACACCGGCACAAAGCCGGTGGCGTTGCCCGCGGGGCACCAGGTGCTCCTGGCCACCGCGCCTCTGGCAGGATCCCAGGTACCCGCCGACTGCACCGTATGGCTGCAGCGGCACGCAGGCTGATGACCAGCCTCGATGATGTCGCCAAGGCCGCAGGCGTGTCCGCCGCCACGGTCTCCCGCGCCCTGAGCGGCCGAGGCAACGTCTCGAAGGCCACCCGGGCCAAGATCCTGGCTGTCGCCGCGGAGCTCGACTACGTGGCCTCCTCCGCGGCCTCCAGCCTGGCGTCTGGTCGGATGCGCAACCTCGGGGTGATCATGCCTGAGCTGCACCGATGGTTCTTCAACACCGTGCTCACCGGGATCTCCGCCGAAGCGACCCGCACCGGGTATGACGTGACGCTCTACAACGTCACCGCAGACCCCGAGGTCCGGCAGGAGATCTTCGGCGCCTTCCTGCGACGACGCAGGGTGGACGCCGTCATCGTCGTGGCGCTGGAGCTCAGCGACTGGGAGGAGCGGGAGCTGGCGCGGCTCGGCATCCCGGTGGTCATCATCGGCGGCAGCTCCGGGACCCTGCCCGGGGTCTCCATCGATGATGCGGCCGTCACCGAGCTCGCCACCGCGCACCTGCTCGAGCTCGGCCATGAGGTGCTGGGCTTCATCGGAGGCGCCGAACAGTTCGACGCCGACTACAAGGTGCCGAGTCAGCGACGAGCGGGCTTCGACCGAGCGCTCCGCGCCCGCGACATCTCTTCCGACCCGTCCCTGATCGGAGAGGCAGACTTCACCATTCCTGGAGGCTTCCATGCGGCGCGACAGCTGCTGGGCACTCCAGGAACCGGGATGACCGGACTGGTCGCAGCCTCGGACGAGATGGCGATCGGCGCGATCCTCGCCGCGCGGGAGCTCGGGATCAGGGTCCCGGAGGACCTCTCGGTGGTCGGGGTCGACGGTCACGAGCTTGGCGCCCTCTTCGAGCTCACCACAGTCGACCAGCACGCCCAGAACCAAGGGGCGACGGCGGCGAAGCTCATCCTCGCCACCGTCGAGTCCGAAGACACGTATCCGAAGAGCCTGGACCGCAGCTTTGACCTGCTGGTCCGGCGCAGCACCGCCCGGGTTCCCCGGGAGCCCTCCGCCTGATCACCTCGCGCCTGGTGGCGCTCCTGGCCAGCGTGCCTGCCGCCCGGCGGCGCTGCGGGTCATTGCCGCCCGGCGGCCCTACGGGTCATTGCCGCCCTGCGGCCCTGCGGGTCATTCCAGCCCGGCGGCCCTACGGGTCCGACGGCTAGCGTGGACCGAGTAGCGCGGGAGCCAGCGCAGCAGCCCGGCACTGGCCAGCGGGCCCATGGCTGAGGCCACCCAGATGCCTGCCGCCAAGGAGCCCAGAGCGGCACCGGCGGCCAGGGTCAGCGGTCCCGCGGCGATCCCGAGATCCTGCATCAGCCGCCATGCTCCGAGGAACTGCGGGCGCGCCTCGGCGGGGGCGATGTCGGAGGCGATGGTCATCATGACCCCCGAGCCCAGACCGTTGCTGATTCCCAGCAGCACCGCCACTCCCGCGAGCACGGGCACCGAATGGGCCAGCGGCACCAGCGCCATCACTGATCCGAGGCAGACCATTGAGGGCACTCCGATCCAGAGCCGGCCGAAGCGGTCCATGATCTTGCCGGCCGGATAGAACAGCAGCATGTCGATGCCACCGGCGAGACCGAAGAGCAGCGAGATGGTGGTGGGGTCCAGCCCGATGTGCTCGCCCCAGAGCGGGAGCACCTGCTGACGTGCCCCGCGGATCGTGCCCACCAGCATCGAGGCCACGCCCAAGGTCAGCAGCAGCTTCCGGTGGGTGGCGATCACCTGGGCAAAACCGGCCTGGGCGATGCCCGGTGCTCGCGCCGCGCGGGTGTCGATCTCCGGGGCCAGCAGCACCGTCACACCCGCGGCGATCGCAGTGAGCAGCGCCAGCAGGAACACCGCGCGCAGGTCTCCCAGGACGATCACTCCGGCGCCGAGGAATGGTCCGATGAACTGCCCGATCCGATGCACCCCGCCCAGCGTGGAGAGCACTCGGGCACGCTGATGCACCGGGGTCACCTCGGTCAGATAGGAGTGCCGGGCCAGATGGAAGACCGCATTCGCGGCGCCGACCAGGGCGACGGCGGCCCCCAGCGTGATCAACGAAGGCGCCAGCCCTGCAGCGAGGAAGCCGAGCGCGGCGGCCCCGGCGGCGAGCAGCATCGCCCGGCGGTCACCCACACGCGCCGCCAGGGCGCCGGCGGGCAGATCCGCGAGGATCTGACCCAGCGGGAGCATCGCGGCGATGATTCCGGCCACCGCCAGCGTGGCGCCGCGCTCCACGGCGAAGGGGGCCAGGATCGGGATCATGGCCCCGGCGCCGAGGCTGAAGATGAACGCCGGCAGCAGGGCCCCGAGCAGGATCTGTCGTCGGGGGGAGGGAGCCGTGGTCACGGCTGCAGTCTAACCAGGTCTCATCCCAGGTCGGCACGCCCGCCCAGGCCCGGTTCCGCTCACCTGTCGCATGCCTATGCCATGTCCCATCGATTTGGACGGAAATAGCGATGGGACATGGCATAGGCATGCGACGGATCGCCGGGGGAGCCCTCTGGGGACGGATATGCCATGTGAAGTCCACCCGGCGGTGATGTCATAGGCTGGAAGCATGAGTTCACCGGCCGAGCGCTACGCACAGTCACGTCGACGAGCTGCGGAGGCCAAGACTCAGCTCGGGGTCTTCCGCCAGGCTCAGGCCTTCGACCTCGACGACTTCCAAGTCGAGGCCTGTCAGCATCTGGAGGCCGGACGGGCCGTTCTGGTCGCGGCCCCCACCGGGGCAGGCAAGACCATCGTCGGTGAGTTCGCCGTCCATCTCGGCCTGGCCTTCGGGACGAAGACGTTCTACACGACCCCGATCAAGGCCCTGTCGAACCAGAAGTACCAGGAACTGGTGGAGGCCCACGGCACGGACAAGGTGGGACTGCTCACCGGGGACACCTCGATCAACTCCGAAGCGCAGGTCGTGGTGATGACCACCGAGGTGCTGCGCAACATGCTCTACCAGGACTCGGCGACGCTGCGCGACCTGGGCTACGTCGTGATGGACGAGGTCCACTACCTGGCCGACCGCTTCCGCGGCGCGGTCTGGGAGGAAGTGATCATCCACCTCCCGGAGCATGTCCAGGTCGCCGCGCTCTCCGCGACGGTCTCCAACGCTGAGGAATTCGGAGCCTGGCTGGACACGGTGCGCGGGGAGACCTCCGTGGTGGTCTCCGAGCACCGCCCCGTGCCGCTGTGGCAGCACATGTTCGTCGAGAACGAGCTGCACGACCTCTTCATCTACGAGGAGGACGATGACGCTCCGACCCTGGTCAACCCGGAGCTGCAGCGTCTGGCGCACCAGGGCGAGGCTCCCGGTTCCCGGCGCAGCGGCGGAAACCGATCTCGCGGCAACGGCCGCGGTCCCGGGCGAGGACCCGGTCGAGGCCGTGGCCCCGGCAGGGGTGGCCCGGGCCACGGCGGCCCCCGCCAGGAGCTGCGCAGCAGCGCCTCCTCCAGCCGGGGCGGCGCGGGCGGCCGCAGTGGAGCGGGACCCTCCGGTGCTTCTGGGATCTCCGGGTCCGGGGCAGGACGCCCACGGCTGAATCGGCCCAAGATGATCCGCGCCCTGGACCGGGACGGGCTGCTGCCCTGCATCGGCTTCATCTTCTCCCGCG
Organism: Nesterenkonia aurantiaca; assembly: GCF_004364585.1. Taxonomy (GTDB): domain Bacteria; phylum Actinomycetota; class Actinomycetes; order Actinomycetales; family Micrococcaceae; genus Nesterenkonia; species Nesterenkonia aurantiaca. The sequence continues at coordinate 76,265 of NZ_SOAN01000007.1, forward strand.
TCGGCTGCGAGGCCGCAGTGGAGCAGTGCCTGCAAGCCGGCATCGTGCTGACCACCCGCGAGGAGGCCGCTGAGATCACCTCCCGGGTGGAGCAGATGGGTTGGGACCTTCCTGCCGAGGACCTTGCGATCCTGGGCTTCGAGAGCTTCCGCGAGGCTCTGATCAACGGGGTCGCCGCACATCACGCGGGCATGCTCCCGCCGTTCAAGGAGCTCGTCGAGCAGCTCTACGCCGAGGGGCTGCTCAAGGTGGTCTTCGCCACCGAGACCCTCGCGCTGGGGATCAACATGCCCGCGCGCACCGTGGTGCTGGAGAAGCTGGACAAGTTCAACGGCGAATCCCACGTGGACATCACGCCTGGGGAGTACACCCAGCTCACCGGTCGGGCTGGCCGGCGCGGCATCGATGTGGAGGGCCACGCCGTCGTCGTCTGGCAGCCCGGAATGGACCCGCGCCAGGTCGCGGGACTGGCGTCCAAGCGGACGTATCCGCTGAACTCCAGCTTCAAGCCCTCCTACAACATGGCGGTCAACCTCACGGCGCAGTTCGGACGACGGCGCGCGCGCACCATCCTGGAATCTTCCTTTGCGCAGTTCCAGGCCGACCGTTCGGTGGTCGGCGTCGCCCGGGATGTGGCGAAGCGGGAATCCTCCATGGCCGGATACGAAGAGGCGATGGCCTGTCATCTCGGGGATTTCCGTGAGTACGCGGCGCTGCGCCGGAGGCTCAACGAGGCCGAGAAGGACCAGGCCAAGGCGCGCCACCGGCAGCGCCGCCGCGAGATCATCCGGGTCCTGGCAGCGCTGCAGCCCGGTGATGTCATCGAGGTCGGTGGCAAGCGTGGCTTGGGCGAGTCCCTGGTGGTGCACAGTGCGCCGGAGCATGATCCGCGTCCCGGAGTGATCACCGCCGACGGCAAGTTCCGCAATATCACCGCCGAAGACTTCGTGCAGCCGCCGGAGGTGATCGCCAGCATCAGGCTCCCGCGCAAGCCCCAGGTCAAGGTGCCCAAGGTCCGCCGGGATCTCGCGTCCTCGATGCGCGCCGCGATGCATGAGCGGGTGCCTCCCCGAGCGGGGGCGCCGACCGCCGGATTCGGATTCCGCGAGGAGGAGACCGAGTCGGAGTCGCTGGAGCAGCTGCAGACCGCCTTGCAGCGCCACCCCTGTCACGGCTGCAGCGAGCGGGAGGACCACGCTCGCTGGGCCGAACGCGCCTGGAAGCTGCAGCGGGAGATCGACCAGCTCAAGCTCAAGATCGACAGGCGCACCGGCTCTATCGCGAAGATCTTCGACCGGGTCTGCGGGGTGCTGCACGAACTCGGGCACCTGGAAGCGGTGGATCCGGAGCTGATGCCCCATGTGCCACCCGCCGACCCGCAGCAGCTCAGCCCCGCTGAACCGGCACCGCAGCGTCCGGGATTCACCGCCGAGGAGTGGTTCGCCACTGAATTCGCGGTGACCGATCGCGGACAGCAGCTGCGCCGCATCTACGGGGAACGAGACCTGTTCACCGGGCTGCTCATGGAACGTGGGGTCCTCTCCGGGCTCACGGCGCAGGAGCTCGCCGCGTTCGTCACGGTGCTGGTCTACCAGGCCAAACGTGAGGATGAGGGGGCCATGCCGGTGATGCCGACCAAGCGCCTGGCCCAGGCCACGCGCACCGGGATCGAGGTTCACGCGGAGCTCGAGGGTCTGGAGAAGCGGCACCACCTGGAGCCCACTGCGGCACCGGAGCTGGGCCTGGTGCTGCCCATGTATGCCTGGGCGGGGGGCCAGAGCCTGCGCAGCGCGCTGGACGACTCGCCGCTCGCCGCAGGAGACTTCGTGCGGTGGACCAAGCAGTGCATCGACACCTTGGACCAGCTGAGCAAGATCCCCCACACCCCGGCCAAGCTTTCGGCGCGCTGTCATGAGGCAGTGCAGCTGATCGGCAGGGGAGTGGTGGCATACTCCTCGGTGGCCTATCAGAACCTGGAGGAACCCGCTGATGACTAGCACCGGTGCCGCGCACCCGCCGCGGCTGCTGACCAACGGCACGATCCATTCCCCGTCCGAGCCCTACGCCGACGCGATGCTGGTCGAGGACGGGCTCATCGCCTGGGTCGGCTCGGACGAGACCGCCGCGGAGCGCAGCGACCCCGACCTGGTGATCCAGGATCTGGACCGCGCCCTCGTGGCGCCCGCCTTCGTGGGCTGGGTGGATGTGGCTGCCCCCGGTGCTGAGGAGGGCTCCGGGACGCCCGAGCCCAGCTCCAGCTCCGTGGAGACCGACTCCTGGGAAGACCGCATCACCGCCGAGCTGGACGAGACCGCGGCGCAGGGATGCGGCGCGGCACGGCTGAACATCGACCTGCCGGTGAGCGCACTGAGCGACGCCGAGGCGGCACAGGCCTCGTTGAACGCCTCGTTCCGCGCCGCCGCCGATCACCGGGTGCGGGCCTATCCGGTGCTCACGCTGACCGGTCTCGGCGACTCAGGCGTGGCAGACCGGCTCGACGCGGTTCGGGGCGCCGCGGAGCTGCTTCGCACCGTGGACGCGATCATCGGCCGCCCGGCCGCCCTGCAGCTCCCCGCCGAGGATGTGCTGGAACACCTGCTGAGCATCCGGATCGCGGTCGCACTTGCACAGCGTCAGCTCATCCTGCGTGTGGAGCAGCCCAGCGACCCTGCCGTCGTGGTCGCCGCCCTGGTGGAGTCCACCGCCGAGATGCGCGCCAAGCGGCAGAGTCCACCCGGCGGGCTGCCCACGATGCTCCACGGCTTCGATTCCGCCTCCCGCGAGGACTGGGAATTGCTGCTGAACACCGGTGTGCAGGTGGTGCTGCGCGGTCGAGGTCACCTGGCCACGGCGCTGAGCGTCGGTGTACCGGTCAGCGCCGTGGCGGAGGCCGGGCACCATCCATGGGCGGCGGTGAGCGCGCACGTCCATCATGAGGACGATCCGGTCTCGGTGCGGGCGGCCTTCAACGCCCAGACCCGCGGCGCCTACCGCTCGCTGCCCGAGTCCAGCGGTACCCCGGCCACCTCCGCGCAGCTGGATCCGGGCGCCCGGGCCACCTACGCGCTCTGGGAGGTGGATTCCCTGGCAGTCCAGACGCCGGATTCGCGCACGGCCGCGTGGAGCACCGACGTGCGGGCCCGCACGCCGCTGCTGCCCTACCTCGACGGAGAGACGCTGCCCACGCTGATCGCCACGGTGATCGACGGTATGACGGTGACCGCTGGACCGGGCGCCGGTTCCGGAACAGCCTCCCAGGCCTAGCTGCCAGCACGTGACCGTAGACTGACCCCGACCCTCCGCCCCCAGCCCCACGACCCCCAGAAGGACGCGAAGCGACTCGTGAAGATCCTGACGATCATCCCGACCTACGACGAGATCGACGCCCTGCCGGGCACGGTGGCACGTCTGCGGGCGGCAGTGCCGACCTCAGATGTGCTCATCGTCGATGACAACAGTCCCGACGGGACGGGAGACTTCGCCGAGGAGCTCGCCGAGCAGGACGCGCAGATCAACGTGCTGCACCGCAAGGCCAAGAATGGACTTGGCGGCGCCTATATCGCGGGATTCCACTGGGGACTCGAACGTGGCTACGACGTGCTTGTGGAGCTCGACGCCGATGGTTCACACCAGCCCGAACAACTGCCGAAGCTGCTGGCCAAGATCGATGAGGCCGACCTGGTCATCGGGTCGCGCTGGGTGCCGGGAGGTTCGGTGGTCAACTGGCCGCTGCACCGGGTGGCGATCTCTCGGGCGGGCAGCCTCTACTCCCGGACCCTGTTGGGCCTGAAGGTCCGCGACATCACTGCCGGATTCCGGGTGTTCCGACGTTCGGTGCTCGAGGAGATCGATCTGGGCAGCATCGAATCGGTGGGCTACGGCTTCCAGGTCGATATGACCTTCCGGGTGGCGAGCATGGGCAAGACCATCGCCGAGGTGCCGATCACCTTCGTCGAGCGCACCCAGGGCGAATCCAAGATGAGCTCGAACATCGTGGTCGAGGCCATGGTCAACGTCACGCGCTGGGGACTGCGCGCTCGGGCCCAGAAGCTGGGGCAGAAGCTGCGCCAACGCTGAGGATCCGCCCCTACGGGCTGGGCGGCAACGCCTCCACCGGGAGCGCACCGAGCCGCAAGATCCGAATCTGCAGCGAGGTGTGACGGCGGAAGAAGGACTGCTGAGCAGCAGATGCATAGAGCGACGGCGTCCGTCCCGAATTCTCGGGAAGGACGCCGTCGCTCTATGGTCGGCAGGCTTCTCAGCTCAGCCGGGTATCCGCTGCAGCAGTGTCAGGCGGCTTCGCCGCGACGCTCCTTGAGCAGCTTCAGCCGGTCCTGCAGGATCACCTCGAGGTCCTCCGTGGAACGGCGTTCCAGCAGCATGTCCCAGTGGGACCTGACCGGCTTCACCGGCTCGGCCTCGGGCCGGTCCACGTCGACGCGCAGACCTTCCTTGCCGGTGGGGGAGACCCAGGTGGCTGGGACGTCGGCCTCAGCGGAGAACATCACCCGCATCCGCTCGCCATCCTCAGTGCGGTACTCGATCTCCTGGCGGGGCGCCGGCTCGACGCCCTGCTCGGTTTCCATGGACTGCGCACCGAGGCGCATTCCGCGCAGACTGCGATCACTCATCGATTATCCTCCAGTGTGATGGGGAGAGTCATTCCTAGCTATAACTCTAGAGCACCGCGGTGTTATTCCCATCTTGGTCAGCGCTGGGGGTCCTCCAGTGGCTCCGGCTGCTGCTGGAAGACTGGCTGCTCGGTGAGCTCGGCACCTTCTTGGCTGGGAGCCTCGGTGCGTGACTTCGCGGCCTCGGCGTTGCCGACCTGAGCCTTGCGGGCCTCCTGCTCAACCTCCTGGCGACTGGTGTAGTGCGGGTTCTCGTCGGTCACCGAGGTGCTGCGGGCCGATTCGGCCAGATCCGCGATGGCCGAGGAGATTGCGGGCTTGCCCTGGTTCTGCGCGTTCTCCTGGGCCTTCTCCTGACGGCGCTGCCTCAGCCGCTCCGCGCGGGCCGCGCGTTCGGTCTCTCGGTCCTCGAGGCTGATGCCGGACTGCTGGGCTGACTCCGGGCCGCCGAACGCGCCGGAGAGGTTCTTCAGCGCGTCGCTGAACTCTCCGGGGATCATCCACATGGTGTTGGACTCGGACTTGGCGATCTCCGGGAGGATCTGCAGGTACTGGTAGGAGAGCAGCTCTGGGCCGGGCTCGGAGTCGTGGACCGCGTTGAACACGGTCTCGATAGCCTGCGCCTCAGCGTTGGCGCCCAGGATTCGTGCCTGTGCATCACCCTCGGCGGCGAGGATCGAGGCCTGGCGCTCACCTTCTGCGGTGAGGATCGCGGCCTGCTTGGTGCCCTCCGCGGTGAGGATCGCGGCGCGACGTTCACGCTCGGCGCGCATCTGCTTCTCCATCGAGTCCTGGATGGAGTGCGGCGGCTCGATGGCCTTGAGCTCCACTCGGGCCACGCGGATGCCCCAGCGTCCGGTGACCTTGTCCAGTTCTCCGCGGAGCTGTCCGTTGATCCGGTCTCGCGAGGTCAACGCCTCTTCCAGATTCAGTCCGCCGACCACGTTGCGCAGGGTGGTCGTGGTGAGCTGTTCCACCGCGATGATGTAGTTCTGGATCTCGTAGGTCGCAGCCTTCGGATCGGTGATCTGGAAGTACACCACAGTGTCGATGGAGACCACCAGGTTGTCTTCGGTGATCACGGGCTGTGGCGGGAAGGAGACGACCTGCTCACGCATGTCCAGCATCGGCAGCAGCCGATCAACGAAGGGGACGAGCAGGGTCAGTCCCGGGCCCTGGGTGCGCTGATACTTGCCCAGACGCTCGATCAGTCCCGCGCGAGCCTGCGGCACGATGCGCACGCTGCGAGCGATCACGATCACCACCAGGGCGACAAGGACCAGGAGAACTACAAGTGCAGTGACTTCCATGACGTTCCGTTCTTTTCAGTGGAGCGCCTGATGATCGCTCAGGCGCCTTCCGGTCGGGGAGTGTGGGGCCCGAGGGTGTCAGGTCCCGCGTCATCCCATTTGATCTCTCGCGCCGGCCTAAGGTAAACGGTCGCGCCGTCCACCGAATCGACGACGGCGGTCATGCCGGGTTCGATGCGCACGTCGTCGAGGGTGCGGGCCGTCCAGGTGTCGCCGTCGACCTCGGCGAGTCCGGAGTCTCCCGTGATGGCTTCCAGGACATGTGCTTCCATGCCGGCCATCCGGTCGATGTTGGTCAGCTGGTTCGCCGGACCCTTCTTGAGATGTTTGAGCGCGATGGGCCGGACCGCGCCGAGCATCAGCAGCGCGGTGGCGCAGCCGACCAACACCTGCAGCCAGGGCTCGCCCCCTGCGAGGGCGACAGTGGTGGCCGCGCCGGCTCCGACGGCGAGCATCAGGAAGAGCAGATCGAGCGTGATGGCTTCCAAAACCAGCAGTCCCAGGGCCAGTGCCAACCAGGGTGCCCAGAGGTTATCGCCGAACCATTCGATCATCTCAGCTCCTCATCAACCCATATACGCGTGGGTTCAGCCTATCCGCGCCACAGGCTCACGTCGAGGTGGACGGTGACTTGTGACACCTCCCGCGCCTGAAGGCTCTGGCGCAGCGTGTCATAGTCATGGTGATGTCCGGCAGGACCCATGAACACCAGGTCAGCCGCGAGGCCGGCGTCGACGGGAACCGCCGCGGTGACCTGTGTGGTCTGCTCGAGGGCCCCGAAGGACGGTGTCATCTGCTCCTGCAGCTGATGCAGCTTCTGGCCCGGCACCTCGAGCATCCCGGCTGAGCGCAGCTCGATCAGGTGTGAGTCCCCCGGGGTGACCACCACAGCAAGACCGTTCGGCCGGAGCACGCGCGCGTACTCGCCCACGTTGCGGGGCGCGAAGATGTCGAGCAACAGGTCCACCGAATCCGAGGCCAGGGGGAGTGGCTGCCAGAGGTCCCAGGCCAGCGCCAGGGTTCGCGGGTGGCGGGCCGCGCGTTTGAGTCCAGCGGTGGAGAGATCCAGGGCTATCCCACGGGCCTGGGGGACCACCTCGAGCAGCTGGTGCAGGTAGTGCCCGGTGCCGGCGCCGCAGTCCAGCAGCAGCGCAGGTTCAGCGGGGGAGGCGGCTGCCTGCTGGGGCAGGTGCTGGGTGAGGATCCGTGCCAGTTCCTTGCTCAGAGCCGCGAAGATCCCGGCATCCTGAACGCTTTCACGGGCCATGATCATCTGCGCCGAATCGGCGGTGAAGCGGGTGCCGCGGCCCGATAGCAGGTTGACATAGCCCTGACGTGCCGCGTCGAAACGATGACCGGCGGGGCAGCTGAGCGCCTGCAGCGCCGAGGGTGACGATTCTCGCCGCCGCAGCTCGATCCGTTGTGACGCTCGGTTATTCACGGTGGTCCTGGCGTGCTCCTGCAGCCCGGCACTGGTCGATGAGGCGGGTGATTCGCGCTTCAGGGTCGCCTCCAGCGGTGCGGCGCAGGCGGGGCAGGTCAGGGGCCAGGGTGGGGTCACGTGGTCCAGGCTATCGCTCGGGACCGGTGCCGCCGGACGATCGAGCCGAGCCATCCACCGAGCTGAGCCCTCCACTCGGGGCCGGGCCTCATGGCAGGCCAGGCGGGATCGGATCCCGCGGATCTGATCCCTGCGAGTGACGCATCAAACGGTCGCAGGCATGTCCTCTTGCTTGTTCTCCTCGCTGCTGCCCCCGGCGGGACCATCCCCGGCCGGCTCTAATCTGATGATCACGCCCTTCGAAACCGGAGTGTTGCTGCCGACCACGGTGTCATCGAGCGGCACCAGAACGTTGCCCTCCGGGTAATACACAGCGGCGCAGCCGCGGGCTGTGGGACAGGCCACCGCCCGGAACTTGCGCAGCACTCTGTCCTTGCCGTCGGCATACTCCCCATGCACATCCACCAGGTCACCATCGCTGAAGCCCAGCTGCACCAGATCCTCAGGGTTCCCGCAGCTCGCTGATCGGGTGTTCGGCCCAGAAGTCGGAGGCCACCGTCACCGGTGTGGCTTCCCAGGTGACTGTCTTCGCCCCGTTCTCGCAGTACTCGAACTTGCTGCGGTGACCACTTGGGTCCGGCCACGCGCAGCTCATGCAGTCGAATCCCTGTTTCTGGTTCATCGTCAGCAGCGTGCGAGCGCTTCGCGAGGCCCCCATGTGCTTGAGCGCTGGCTGCAGCGAGTGGTACACCCCCGGCATTCCGGCCGCCCAGTCCTTGGGCTTGTCAACTTCGAGATCGTTCTCGTCAGCTTCCTCCACGGGTGGATTGGAGCGAGTCATGAGCATCCCTTCTAGACCGCGTCTCAATGTTCAGTGGCCCTGCTCCTGCCGTTGTGATTCACAAGTCGGGTCCAGGTCCCTGGGTGACGTCCGGCTTCGAGCGGATAGGGCCGCCGTCACAGCGATATGACCCTCACCGCGAAGCGCGGTGAGGGTCTTCGACCATCGCGGTTCACTGGTTGGCGGCTCGCGGCGCACCGATCCCGGGAGTGATCTGGAACGGGCCATCTGCGGATGGCTGCACGTCGAAATCGAAGATCGAGGTGGGGATGTATACCGTCGAGCAGGAATTCGGAATGTCCACCACCCCCGAGAGTCGGCCTTCGATCGGCGCCGCACCGAGCAGCAGGTACGCCTGTTCGGGTGAGTATCCGAACTTGGCGAGGTAGTCGATGGCGTGAAGGCAGGCTCGCTGGTACGAGAGGTGTGAATCCAGGTAGCGCTGTTCGCCGTCGAGGGTGACCGAGGTTCCGGAGAACGCCAGCCACTGGCTGAATTGAGGTTCTACGTTGCCGGGCATGAAGATGGCGTTCTCACTGACCCCGTAGGTCTCCATGCCGCCCTTGATCACATCGACATGCAGGTCGATGAAGCCACCCATCTCGATCGCGCCACAGAAGGTGATCTCACCGTCACCCTGGGAGAAGTGCAGATCACCCAGGGAGAGGTTGGCCCCGTCGACGAATACCGGGTAGAAGATCCGGGTGCCCTTCGAGAGGTTCTTGATGTCTTGGTTTCCGCCGTTCTCGCGGGGTGGCGCAGTCCGGGCGGCCTCATGGGCCACTCGGTCGAAGTCCTCCGCGGCCAGGGACCCGAGAACCGCGTGTTCTGCCTCTGGAGGCAGCGCCAGGGGAGGTACTCGGTGTGGGTCGGTTGCGATCAGATCGCCTTCTCGCTTGTTCCACTTGGCCAGGAGTTTCGCCGACGGCGCGGTGCCCATCAGCCCCGGATGGATGAGTCCGGTGAAGGACACATGGGGGATATGGCGGGAAGTGGCTGTTTGACCGGTGAAATCCCAGATCGCCTTGTACGCGTCGGGGAACTGATCTGTCAGGAAGCCGCCACCATTATTGCGCGAGAAGATTCCGGTGTAGCCCCAGCCTTGCCCAGCGAGGGGGCCGGAATCCTCCATGGGGATGGGTCCCACGTCAAGAATGTCCACCACCAGGAGGTCCCCTGGCTGAACGCCTTCCACGGCGAATGGACCGCTGAGCTTGTGGACGGTCAGCAGCGGCGCGTTGAGTATGTCTTCAGCAGAGTCATCGTTGACGATGGCGCCGTCGAACCATTCGCGGCAGTCCACCCGGAATGACGTACCAGGCTTCACCGAGGCGACCGGCGGGATCTCCGGGTGCCAGCGGTTGTGTCCTACTTTCTCCTGATCCTCGAACTTCTTGGAAGAATCGAGTGGAAATAGCAGCTCGGGCATGGTGTTCTCCTTCGTCGGATACGTCGGATCGGGCAGTTAGGGGCGGGGAAGCTTCTGGTGCAGCGGGTTCGCGGTGTACTTCTGTGCAGGCCCAGAGGGGCGGCCGGGAGCAGGAGAGTCCACGACGTCTGGTTCATGTGCACTGCGCTGAGTGGCTTCGATGAGTCGAGCTGCGGCGGAACCACCCCGAGAGAGCCGGGGCGCGCTGACTCGGCGTCTGGAGGAACCTCCGCAGGTGGGGCAACGTGCGGTGTCCGGCACCGAGCGCATCTCAAAGACCAGGTCGAAGTCGGTGCATTCTGGGCATCGGAACTCGTAAGTCGGCATGATCAGCTCTCAGGTGGCGATGGGTGCGGTGGTCGATGCCTCGGACTCTGCTGCGGCGCTGCTCCGGCGTCCGATGGTCACCGCGATGGCAAGCGCCAGAACTCCGAGGGCCGCAAGGGTCAATGCGAGGGTCGTGTTGGATTCGTATCGGCCGAGCAGCAGGACGAACGCTGGGATCGTGCCGGTGAGGTGGCTGATCAGAATCGTGAACCAGCCGGTGGTGAGGGTCAGAGAGTCCATGTTCAGTCCCAGCAGCAGGAAGAAGAGGAACCACAGGACGGCCCAGATCCACCAGATGACCGCGAACACGGGGTCATCGAGCGTGAGTTGGATGAACCCGATCACGACTGCGCATACCGAGACGAACAGCGAGAACCAGCCGAGGCCCTCCCCGCTCAGACCAGTGAGCTGCAGAATGCCCACATAGAGGTAGGTGAACCCGAAGAGGTAGAGGCCTGCGGCCCCAAGGATGATCCCCGGGTCGTTGTCGGCCTGTATCAGGATGATGGTCGGGAAGACCACCTGCATGCCACCTACGAAGAAGTTGAGTATGGCGGCGGACTTGCCGGGGATCACCCCGATCAGCATGAGCCCGTTGATGAATAGAACCGCACCGACGTACAAAAGTCCGACGTTGCCCATGATTCGGTCGCCTCCCAAGTGGCCTTCGGCCTATTTCAACCATGGTCCCGGGGTGCGAGGGCGGATAGGGCCTAAGGTCCTATGAGCCTGGTCAGCGGGCGGCGTCAGGGCTTCAGGATTGGTCCCCAGGCCGCCGGATCCCGGGTTCGGTATCGACGGTGGACGGTGAGCGTGCCGACCTGGGGGAGCGGGTCGTCGATCTTCCCTGCTTCTGCAATGGGTCGGGCTCGGGGCGCAAGCTTCGAAGACGTCGACGAGGACGAGACCTGGTTGGTGTGATGGCCAATGGCCCTGCTGCTGAGGAGTCTCGGGAGAAGCCAGGGGCCGTTGGGCCCTGGCGTGGACACTCACCTCGCGCTGGGATGTGGAGATGAGTGCCCATCATGGCGAGTCAGAGCGAGGGTCAGCTTCTGCCGCGGAATCCGGACGCAGTGACGAACTGTCCATCCAGGATCCGACGGAGTCTCTCGAGCGGCTGCTGATTGACCTCCGGACTCGGCGGGGTGGCCTGTCATCGAGGGAAGCTGCGCGTCGGCTTGTGGTGGCAGGTCCTAATCGGCTGATCCGCGATGAGAAGCGTGGCTGGGTGCGGGAACTGTTGAACCAGTTCATCCATCCGCTCGCCCTGCTGCTCTGGGCGGCCGCCCTGTTGGCCGTCATCACCGGCACCACAGCGCTCACTGTCGCGATCGTGGCGGTCATTCTGCTCAATGCGATCTTCGCCTTCCTTCAGGAGAGGCACGCCGAGAAGGCGGTCGAGGCCTTGGCGGCCTACCTGCCAGAGCGCTGCCAGGTGATTCGGGACGGCACTCTAGCCACGATCGAGGCCACCGAACTCGTCCCGGGAGACGTGATCGCCATTCAAGAGGGAGATCGGATATCAGCCGATGCCCGTCTGCTCACGGGATCACTTGAGGTCGATCTATCGACCTTGACTGGAGAATCCCAGGCAGCGCTGAGGACCCCGGAGGCGGAGATCAACGCTGAGACTTCCCTGCTGCAGTCGGTCGACGTGGTCTTCAGCGGCAGCAGCTGCGTGGGAGGTGAGGCCACGGCGTTGGTCTACGCGACGGGAATGGGCACCGAACTTGGACGCATCGCCGCGCTGTCCAAGCGCGTGGTGAAGGACCCGAGTCCGCTGGAGCAACAGGTTGCTCGAGCAGCCCGGCTCATTGCGCTGATTGCTGTCGGCATGGGTATGGCGTTTGTTCCGGTGGGACTCTTTCTGGCGGATCTTCCGCTGACCGACACCGTCAACTTCGCCATCGGTCTGCTGGTCGCCAATGTCCCGGAGGGTCTGCTTCCTACCATCACCTTGGCCCTGGCCGTCGGGGTACGAGTGCTGGCCCGCAACGGAGCGTTGGTCAAACGCATCTCTGCGGTGGAGACATTGGGCTCCACGAGCGTGATCTGTACGGACAAGACCGGGACACTCACGATGAACCGGATGCAGGTCACGGCTTTCTGGACATTCGGGGGGCCCCAGGATCCGCCGGCATCTCCGCCGGCCGAGTTGCTGCCGGGCATGAGGGTCTCGGAAGCGATGCGGGCTGAGGCTGGAGCGTCAGATCTGCTCGGGTTCAGGTTTGGGCGAGCGTCGGCGGCCTGTTCCAATGCCCGCTTGGTGAACCCGACAGTGTTCCCGACCGAAGCTGGGCCGTCGGCGTCTGAGGACCTGGGAGATTCCTCGGATCCGGTCCACTCGCGAGCTCAAGACGTCGGAGACCCCACGGAAGTGGCGATGCTTCGCCATGCGGTGACCCTGGGTGCCGTAGGCGACAGATCGGATCTGGAGAGACTAGTGCACTTCCATTTCGACCCTGTGCTCAGACGCATGTCCACGGTGGATCGTGTCGGGCACCAGGCGGTGGTTCACTCGAAAGGAGCTCCTGAGGAGATACTTCGGCTGTGCACCCGCGTGGCAGGGGCAGGGGAGGATCGCCCCCTGGGGGATCATGATCGGCGCTTGGTCGAGGCCGTCGTCCAGGAATGGGCGGCCCGGGGCCTCCGGCTGATCGCTGTCGCTGATCGGGTGCTCCACGATAGGGACCTGGGAGGTCTCTCTCGGGCGCAGGCGGAGAAGGATCTGACACTGCTGGGTATGGTGGGATTGTCGGATCCTGCTCGCCCCGAGGTCGCCGCCGCGGTGACACAGTGCCACGCCGCAGGGATCAGACTCATCGTGGTGACCGGTGACAACGGTCTGACCGCAGCCGGAATCGCCCGGCAGGTGGGCATCGGCGTCTCAGGTTTGGCGGTCGTCAACGGTTCCGATCTCGATCTGATGAGCGAAGCGGAGCTGGACGAGCTCCTGGAACGCAATGAGGAGCTCATCTTCGCGCGCAGCTCGCCGGAGGCGAAGCTCAGGATCACTGATGCGTTACAGAGCCTGGGGCACATCGTGGCTATGACCGGTGATGGCGTCAACGATGCGCCAGCTCTCCGCCGGGCCGATATCGGCGTCGCGATGGGCGGATCAGGTACCGACGTCGCGCGCGAGGCAGCCACCATGGTGCTCACCGATGACAACTTCGCTTCCATCGTTGCTGCCGTGGAAGCCGGTCGGCGGGTCTATGACAATGTCCGGAAGTTCATCGTCTACATCTTTGCCCACGCCACACCGGAGGTCGTGCCTCTCCTGATCTACGCGGCCTCTGGTGGTGCAGTTCCGCTGCCACTGACGGTCATGCAGATCCTCGCCATCGACCTTTTCACCGAAACGCTGCCGGCGCTGGCGCTGGGGCGCGAAGCACCGGAGCCGGGTCTGATGGAGCGTCCTCCCCGCCGACGGAGGGAGAACGTGATCAACTCCGAGATGTTGATCCGGGCTTGGGCGGTCATGGGAGGGGTATCTGCCGTCCTGGTCACCGGACTCTTCTTGCAGACCCTGGCCTCCGGAGGGTGGGCCTTCGACTCTGCGACGGGGGCGACCCAGCCGGAGCTTCTCTGGAGGGAAGCCACCACGATGACCTTCCTGGGCATCGTGTCGTGTCAGATCGGCACCGCGATGGCGTCCCGGACGCAGACGGAGTCTCTTCTCCGGGTCGGGGTGTTCAGCAATCGACTGCTGCTCTGGGGAATCGGCTTCGAAGTCCTCTTGGCTGCCGCCATCGTCGGGATAGCACCGCTGCAGGTGGTCTTCGGCACCGCGATACCTGAGACCTGGTTGATGTTTCTGCTGATTCCGCTGCCCTTCCTCGTCTGGGGAAGCGACGAGGCATTCAAGTGGCTCAAACGATCGCGCCTGACAGAGCAGGTCGAGGCTGCTCCGCGAGACTTCGGCGCGCCCCAGGCTCACTGAGACCTTCGGGACGCTCAGGGGAACGACGGAGTTCGCGGAGTGGGCCATCGGGACTCGTCGAAGAACCCAGCAGCCACCCCGGCCAGTTGCTGGACGTCAGCCGGTGAGCTGACGAAGCCCACGCAGGGATCTCAGGTTTGGTCGCACTGTGCCAGGCCAGGCTCACCCCATGCTGCTGGCAAAACTAGAGCCCAACCAGCGACCGGAGTATGGTCCCTTTCATGTCAGGGACGACGCCGCCACCGAGGACCGAGGTCTTGGAGAGTCGTGACTGCTGGGAGCTGCTCCGAGAGAACTCGATGGGTCGGCTGGGCGTGTGGACCGTGGATCACCCCGAGATATTTCCGCTGACGTATGTCACGGATGGACAGACCATCTTGTTCCGCACCGGTCCCGGAACGAAGCTTGATGCAGCACTAGGGACTGCACCGGTGGCATTTGAGATCGATGGCGTCAACACCGGCACCAACACCGCCTGGAGCGTCGTGGTTCAGGGCAGAGCAGACACGATCTCAGCACCTCTGGCGTCCAGTGGCAGTCGTGCGCACAGACTCATCTCCTGGCAACCCGGGACAAAGGACCACTTTGTATGCATCACCCCAGAACTGGTGACAGGTCGGCGATTTACGGTCGTTCCTGCTCATGATTGGGAGATCTCACTCGATGACGCGACACGTTCGGGCCTGGATTGAGACGGTGATCAGCTGTGCCTTGCTCTGAGGCGTCCGGTACCTGAGGGTCCGTCACCCACTGCAAGAAGTTCAGATGTAGCACCGGGACGAGGCCAAAGGCCCTAGGAGCCCAGCGGCTGGCTGATCAGGATTGGGTCAGAGAGCTAAAAACGGGGAGGCGTCTCGACGCTCAGCGGTCGGGATCCGAGAGCATCGGGCGACGGTTGGACCAGCATCTGAGTGGAGGCATCGAGGGGGTCTTCTCAGGGGCGAGCATCCGCAGAGCGGGAGATCGTCATAGACCGGGCACACGTTCAAGCAGGAGCAGCTGATGGTCAATATTCTTTGGTTCGATGACACCACCCTCGCCGATATGGCCGCTGTGGGCGGGAAGAATGCCTCATTGGGAGAGATGGTGACTCATCTTTCTGCCGCAAAGGTTCGCGTGCCAGGAGGCTTCGCCACGACAGCGGAGGCCTACCGGTCTTTTCTTGCCGAGCGCGGTCTCGACCGGAGGATCTGGTCTGCCCTGGAGGCACTGGAGGTCGACGATGTGGGGGAACTTGCTCGCGTCGGCACCCAGATTCGTTCGTGGATCCACGACCAGCCTCTCTCGGAAGGACTGGAGCACGATATTCGCGAGGCATATACCAGGCTGATCGCACGGGATCCCGACCCAGAGGGCGTGACCTGGGCGGTCCGTTCCAGCGCGACAGCAGAGGATCTCCCAGACGCTTCCTTTGCAGGCCAGCAGGAGACCTATCTCAATATCGGCGGAGTGGACAATCTGCTCTCCGCGATTCGGAGGGTGTTCGCCTCGCTCTACAACGACCGCGCGATCGCCTACCGGGTGCACCATGGATTTACCCACCACGAGGTGGCACTCTCGGCCGGGGTGCAACGCATGGTCCGTTCCGATATCGGAACCTCCGGAGTGATGTTCACTGTGGACACAGAGACCGGATTCGACGAAGCGGTGTTCATCACCAGCGCCTATGGTCTCGGTGAAGCTGTGGTCCAGGGAGTGGTGAATCCCGATGAATTCTACGTCTACAAGCCTGGGCTGCGCCGCGGAGACGAAGCCATTCTGAGCAGAACACTCGGCGACAAGGCGGTGGCCATGCGGTACTCTTCGGGGCTGAGCTTGGAGAGCAGCACGGTACTTGAAGGCGTGGCATCCGCCGAGCGCTCCCGGTTCTCGATCACCGATGAGGAGGTCACAGAGCTGGGCCGCTGCGCCCTGGCGATTGAGGATCATTACGGTCGGCCGATGGACATCGAGTGGGCGCGTGATGGAGTCGACGGGCGGGTCTACATTCTTCAGGCGCGTCCTGAGACCGTGGTGTCCCGCACGAAACGACAGGAGCTACGTCGTTTTGTCCTACACGGCCGCGGGGAGGTTCTGACCACGGGGCGCGCGATCGGACAGCGCATCGGAACCGGCCCGGTGCGAGTTCTCCGTTCTCCTGCGGACATGCATCTGTTCCAACCCGGTGACGTGCTCGTCGCTGAGATCACGGACCCGGATTGGGAACCAATCATGAAGCGGGCCTCAGCGATCGTCACCGAACGTGGAGGTCGCACCTGCCACGCAGCGATCCTCGCGCGCGAGCTGGGGCTGCCCGCCGTCGTCGGAACCGGCGACGCCACAACGATCTTGGCCAATGGTGAGCATGTGACGGTCTCCTGCACGGAGGGAGACAACGGCATCGTCTACGCCGGTGCCCTGCCCTTCGAAGAGGTCGTCACAGACTTGGAGCAGCTTCCGGTACCTCCGGTGAAGATCATGATGAACGTCGGGACCCCCGATAAGGCCTTCTCGTTCTCCCAACTTCCGCACCATGGGGTCGGACTGGCTCGCATGGAGTTCATCATCAACCACCAGATCGGTGTGCATCCACGCGCCCTGCTGGCACGTGACGCCTTACCGGATGAGCTGGGCGAGGAGATTGATCGGCGGGTCCAGGCGTATGGGTCACCCAGGGAGTTCTTCGTGCGCAGGGTGGCAGAAGGGGTCTCGACCATCGCCGCGAGTTTCGCGCCTGAACGGGTCATCGTGCGGTTCAGTGATTTCAAGACGAATGAGTATGCCAAGCTCCTCGGCGGTGAACTCTACGAGCCGCAGGAGGAGAACCCGATGCTCGGTTACCGCGGTGCTTCCCGGTACCTCTCTGAGAACTTCCGAGAGTGTTTCGCCATGGAATGCCAGGCGCTGCGATTCGTTCGCGAAGAGATGGGCCTGGAGAACGTAGCCATCATGGTTCCCTTCGTCAGAACCGTCGAAGAGGCCGCAGCGGTCGTCGAACTTCTGGCCAGTCATGGCCTTCGCCGTGGAGAACTCGGCTTAGAGATCATGATGATGTGCGAGGTGCCCAGCAATGTTCTGCTCGTCGACGAGTTCCTGGAACACTTCGACGGTTTTTCCATAGGGTCGAATGATCTGACTCAATTGGTGCTCGGGGTGGACCGGGGTTCGGATCTGGTGTCCCACCTCTTCGATGAGCGCAATCCAGCAGTGCTCAAGATGCTCACCAGCGTGATCGACGCGTGTCGGTCGCGGGGTAAGTACGTGGGGATCTGTGGACAGGGACCCTCAGACCATCCGGATCTGGCGCGGTGGCTGGTCGCCCAAGGCATTGAGTCGATATCGCTGACGCCTGACACGGTGGTGCAGACCTGGGTCGATCTGACCGGGAAGGCTGATCGGTAGCCGATCATTGGGCCTCGGCGTCAGGAGGGGTGGACCTCGAGATAGTTCTCCACTTCTGTCACATGGGGTGAGGACCATGCTGCTGCGACAGCCTGCTTCTTCTCCGCCCAGGACCGCACCTTTCCGGTCAGCGTGACCGTGTTTCCCTGAACGGTGACCGTGATGTGCTTCGCGTCGAGTTGAGCATTGCGCACCAGCGCTCTCTCGATGCGTTCTGCTGCGTCTTCTGAGGAAGGCCGTGCGGCAAGTGTGACGCGGTTCTCCACGTGTTCCACGCCCCGGAGGTACTGGATTGACCTTTGGGCGGCTTCGCGCTGGAAGTGCCAGTCGGCTTCCCCCGTGAGGGTGACATTGGCCCCCTTGATCTCAGCCTTGACGGTGTTGGGCACGTTGCTGGACCAGGCCAGGGCGCGTTCGATGTCCCGAGCCAGATCTGTCTCGGTGAGATCCAGGGGTGCCTGAGAGCGCACGGTGAGCTCGTCGACCAGGGTTGTCACGCTGTGGACCCGCAGAGCGGCCCGTTTCGCGGCGAGGAACTCTGAATATGTGTCCACTTCTCCGGAGAGCGTGACGGTCCCATCCTGGACAGCGACCCCGATGCCGGCGGCGTCGAGGTCGCGAGTCCACTGGAGTTCTTCTCGAACGGCGTTCTGGAGGTCTAGATCGCGGTCCGGAGTGTTGGCGATGCTCATGGGAGCAGTCCTTTCGTGAAGCCGAGATTCGCACTACGTCGAAGGTCCGGGGACCCCGGTGGTGCAGGGGTGTGCTGTGAGGAGGGCAGCAGCTGTTCTGAAAGAGGATTCGGTCAGTAGGGACGAACCACCAAGCGGTTATCGACCTGTGTCACGCTTGGGCAGCCCCAGGTCGCTGAACCAGCTTGTTCCCATTCGGCCAGGGAGGAGACATAACCCGTGAGAACCGCCGTATGGTCGATGACTGTCGCGGTGATCCGGCTTGAGTCGAGCAGTGGATTACGTTCCATGGCATCCCGTAACTGCTGCTCAGCGTTCTCGACCGGAGTGCGTGTGGTGAGATGGATCAGGTTCTCCACCGATTCCACGCCCCTGAGGTCGTGGACCGCTCGCTGGGCTGCTCGACGCTGGAAATCCCAGCTCACCTCCCCAGTGAGGGTGACGTGACGGTTCAACACGCGAGACTTGACGGTTCTCGGGACGGTTGTGGACCAAGTCAAAGCGTGATCCACGATTCTTCGGATATCAGCATCGGTCACCCAACGGGAGTTCTCGGCTTGCACCACCACTTTGTTGATCGCCGAGGTCACTCCGCGGACGCGCCGCATGGCACGCCCTACGGCGAGAAATTCGGCGTAGGAGCCGACGACTCCCGAAGCAGTCACCGCTGAATCTTCTACGTGAATTTCTATCCCGGAGGCATCGAGGTCCGGGGACCACGAAAGTTCGGCTTCTACCCCACGTTGCAGCACGCGGTCTGTGTGAGCCATTTTGGGCGATACACGATGCATGGACGAACTCCTCGAGTCTTTGTCGCTGAGGCGCGAACCGGACTTCAGTGTGCTCAGGGAAGTCCGAGTCGAGTAGGGCCATAGGTCTCACTCACGGCCGGTGGAGATCCCTCCAACAAGCCGGACGCAGCGTCTGATGAGCCATCTTTCCCGGACGGGTCAGGACAGGGGCTGCGAGAGCCAGAACTACCGAGGCGCCACACAGGTTCGAGCAGCGGATCGTAGCTTCGCCTCACCTGCTGGGGGCCTCGAAGATCACGAGGGCGTCAACCCTGGAGAGTCAGCCGGTCAGCGCGAATCTGGTGTTCTGTTCCGAGAGTTCGAAGGAGAGAGCACGGCCCGCGTCCTACAGGTTCCTTCACCAACTCGTCACACACTGTCTTGGCACTCCTTTCGTGGGTTCAGTGAACCCACGTGATCAGCGTGAGATCGGTCAGCTGCGGTCAGATCTACCGGATGGGTCCTGGCTGGTCGCTGAGCCGGTCGTCCTGGAGGTCTGGAACAACCATGACCGGACCGGCAGCCCGCAGGAGCACCCCGCGGGAGACGGACCCCAAGAGCACACCGGTGAACACGCCGTGCCCTCGGGTGCCGACCACCACGAGCTGGGCGTCGTGGGTTGCCTTGGTCAGCTGTGCCACAGCGTCACCGGGCTTCACTGCCGCGGTGACTGACAATCCGGGGTAGTGGCCAAGCAACCACGCGACCTCTGCACGGAGAGACTGCTCCAGCTGCGACTGCCTGCGATTGATCACCCCTTGGTCTATGGGGTCCAGCTCCGGGTACCAGTCCAACCAGCCCTCCAGCGAGGGCAGCGTCATGAGGAGCTGCAGTGTCGCATCACGGTCCTGCGCCGCTCGCGCCGCATGCAGGGCGGCGACCCTGCTGTGCTCAGAGCCATCGATGCCAACCACGACCGGACGTGGGTCTGATTGGGGGACGAAACGCGCAGCCCCCTCCGTCTCGCTCGATGCGGACCCTCCAGAGACCACGATGGTGGGGCACTGGGCATGGGCGGGCAGCGCTGTGGCCACCGAACCTCTGATCTTGCCGAGAAAACCGCCCCGTCCACGGGCTCCGACGATCACCAGCTGCGCCACGGTGGACAGCTCCCGCAGCACCACAGTGGCGTCTCCGCGCTCGGTTCGGAAGTTCACTCGTCCTGGATAGCCCTGCAGGTGCTCCCGGGCATCGCTGAGAATCTTCTTGGCCGCATCGCCAGGGACCTCGTCTCTGAGCTTTGACGGCAGGGGAGCGGTGGAGACCGGGAGCGGGGCTCCGGATGCGGTGACCACGGTCAGGACGCGTCCGCTTCGTTGCGCCTCCAGCGCCGCGTAGTCCAGGGCATGGATAGATTGGGTGGACCCGTCGAAGCCGACGATCACATCCAGGTCCCGGGTCACCGGGTCAAAGACGACGGGGCGGGGTGGGGCGTGTGGATCAATGTTCATGGGATGCCTCCAGAGCGGCTGGTGATGGGTGAGGATCGACGCTGTTGTGTCCCCCTGGGGGAGGAGGTTCCGGATGCACTCTAAGCAGAACATCGACCCCGGCACGTCCGGTCAGTGGGACCAGCGGACGCGCGGACCTCAGATCGCTGGCGCGGTCGCTGGTGGGGTCGCTCACGGGGATGGTGACTCGCAGAGTCCCGTCCTGGAAGTCCGCGCAGATGAGGTCTTGCTGGGCGCCGGAGGGCAAGGTGACCCTGCGGTAGAAACTGCTGCCACCCCGGACCAGGTACTGCGTGCCCTCGCCGTCGGCATCGTGCTCTGCTCGGATCGAAAGTTCTCCCTGGTGAACGTCGATGGTGATGTCGGATGCGTCGAAGTTGGGCAGCATCGCCTCGATGACGAGTCCTTCACCTGGTTCATCGCGCAGGTGAATCGTGTGCAGCTTTCCGCGCAAGGCACGGAGAATGACGTCTTCGGGTAGGTCGCAGCGCGGTACTTCGGCGCCCGTGATCGGGTCACGTCGCACCAGTGTCTCTGCCATGGAGGATTCCTTAGTCTTCACAGTCGATGTCAGTACGCGTATCCGGGGGCTGTGCTGTTCGCGGTTGCTTGTTGGCCTTTGGAAGGTGAGGTGGATGACGGCGCCCAGGGCCAGGACGATCACCACCGTCTTGGACGTGTACCAATCTGGTGCGCCTGGTACACGGCGGGTTGTCGGTGCGGTGGCGTCAACCGCCGCGCCCCGCCAACCTGCCAGCAGATCCGATGACTCAGCTCTGCTCAGGCGCGGGGTGTCCGTTGTGTCCACCCGTGATGGGGATGCGGGTGGGAGCTGAGAGTTCCTTCAGCGGCACGGTGACTTTAAGGACCCCGTCGTCGAAGCTGGCGTTGATCCGCTCGGTCTCTGCTTGTTCCGGGAGGTCGATGCTGCGATAGAAGCTGCTGCTGCTCTCCCTGATCACGTACTTTCTCTTCTTGTCCTCATCGTGTTCGTGACGTTCGGCTTGGATCACCAAGGCGCCCTGCCCGAGGCTGACGGTGACGTTCTCCTCCTCGAAGTTCGGCAAGTGCGCCTCGATGACGAGTTCTTTGTTGTCGTTGGTGTAGACATCCGTGGTGGGCAGCTTGCCGAGCCGCCCGCGCAGCGGACCGTCATCGAAGAGCTCGCGGCGGAGGCTTTCGAAACCAGCGAACGGGTCGAAGCGGACGAGTGTGTGTGTCATGGTTCTGTCCTTCTGCTGGGGGCTTGGGGTGGGGTGCTCAGCTCGGGTGTACTTCGAGACGGTCATCGACGTGGGCAACGTGCGCGGAGGACCAGGCTGCTGTTCGGGCCTGCTGCTTCTGCGCCCATGACCGCACATGGCCGGTGAGGGTCACGGTGCTCCCGGTGACGCTGACGGTAATGTGAGTGGCGTCGAGTTGAGCGCTAGTGGTCAGCGCGGTCCGTATCCGCCGGGCTGCCTCTCCAGAACAGGGCCGGGCGGTGAGGGTGATCTGGTTTGTCACGGTATGGACACCGCGCAGGTGCTCAATCACGTGCTGGGCCGCTTCGCGCTGGAAGTCCCAGTCGACTTCACCGGTGAGGGTGACATTGGCCTCTTTGACCTGGGCCCTGACGGTCGGCGGCACATTGGTGGCCCAGGTCAATGCGCATTCGATCTCTTGTGCGATGTCGGCCTCGCTGAGATGTCGTGGCGTCTTGGGGCGAACGACGAGCTCATCGACGATGTTGGACACTCCGTGGACCCGCATGGCGGCCCGTTTCACGGGGAGGTATTCCGAGTCCGCAACTTCTCCGGAGAGCGTAACGGTGGAGTCGTGGACTGTGACTCTGATGCCGGCCGCCTCCAGGTTCGGCGTCCAATGCAGCTCCTCTCGGACTGCGGACTGAAGCTGCAGGTCCTGAGAAGCGGTCGTCAGGGTGCTCATCGCGGGTGATCCCTTCGCAGTGCATCAGGTCGCATGCTGGATACGCATCGACGTCTGGGCAGGTCGGAGACGCGCAGGTCTTGCTCTGCGCGGAGGGTGGCTCCACGTGACAGGTCCCAACCGACCCCCGGTGACAAAGTCCGCGCGTTCTGGCCCGCGATGTTGCGGGCCTGACTCCACCATGAGCTCCGGCGAGGAGTTATCCCAGGGTCATTGGTCCTACCGGGAGTCCAAGTTGTCGGCAGTGCAACGACGCAAATATCGTGAAGGCCCCAAGCAGCACCTAGGCTTCGTCGGCATCAGGGGGAGCAGCGCTCTGACCTTGATCCTGACAAGAAGCTCCAGGTCATGGACCCGGGCCCAGGCAGGTCGATGCAATCTCGGCTATGCCCGCCGACTGGTCGCGATCCTTGTCGGGTCATTTCTGGCTGCCCTTGACGCTTGGCGGCCTGCAGCAGTTGCTTGAGGTTCAGCGCCGGAGCATCTCTGTTGCTCAACGGGAAGAACAGGACGGCGACGCCGGATGCGATGGCACAAGGCACGGGTTCCCAAGCGTATGCGCCACTCCCGACAAAGCGCCGATAATCTACATTATGTCAGGTTGAAGCGAGAGCCGTCTCTTGCGCGTCCCGAGAGTCACCTTAGCCCCGGGTCGGTGGAACGACATCGCCATACCGTCAACCCCGCGATCCGACGGCTCGTTCCAAGCTCCTCCGCCGCTGCCGACGTTTCGTTCCCCGCAGTTCTGGGACAGACTTGGCCCATGTCTGATGTCGAGGAGATCACCACGCAGCGCTCAACCGTCGATGAGTGGACCGAGGGCCTGGCCCAGTCCACCGGTTCCCCGGGCGGTGGCGCCGGGGCCGGAGTGATGCTTGGCATCGCCGCATCGCTGACCTCTATGGTCGCCGGATACACCGAGGCTGATCCCGAGCGGCGAGACCGCCTGAGCGCCATCCTGACTCGAGCAGAGACGCTGCGGCAGTCGGCCCTGCACCTTGCCGACGACGACGCGACCGCCTCTCGCGCGTTCGGGGCAGTCTTCAAGCTGGACCAGGGCCCGGAACGCGACGAGGCGATCCGCGAGGCCGCCATCGGCGCGGCGCAGACCTCGGCCGAGCTCGGCGACCACGCCGTCGCGGCCATCGAGGACCTCTCCTGGCTGGCAGACCACGGCAAGCGAGCCGTGATCGCCGACGTCGTCGTCGCCTTCGGCGCCCTGCGAGCTGCGGTCGCAGGCGCACGGACCAATGCGAGCTTTGACCTTGCCACACTGAAGTCCTCGGGTTCCACGCTGGAAGAGATCCACGCCCAACACCCCAGGCTCTGGAACAGCGTCGAGACGCTGACCACCGCTATCGAGCGCATCGATGCCTGCACGGCCTCGATCGATCATCGGGCGGCCCCGACCCACGCCGATGGATCGACCTAGACTCGGCACATGCACTCCTCCCCCGCCCCGCAGCCAGCCCCGACCCGTCAGGCCGTACTCCCCTGGCTGCTGCTGGTGCTCGACGGCCTCCTCGTGGTGGGTTTCGCCGCGCTGGGCAATCGCTCCCATGAGAGCGGCCTCGCCCTTCTCGACGTGATGGGCACCGCAGCTCCGTTCCTGCTCGGACTCCTGGTCAGCTCGTTGGCCGTGCGCTTCTGGCGCGGCCCCTCGCGACTCTGGCCGGACGCCGTCGTGGTGATCCTCGGCACCGTGGCACTGGGCATGACGGTGCGCGTGCTCAGCGGTGGTGGAGGCACGGAATGGTCCTTCATCCTGGTGGCACTGGGAGTGTTAGGGGTGCTCCTCGCGGGCCGTCGGTTGGTCACCGGGCGGCTGCTCACGCCTCGCCGCGAGAACCTTGCCGGTTAATCTCATGCTGGCGTTCAGCCAGCGTCAAGGTGAAACTCGATAGCGTAGGCGTGTAAGGGTGAGAAAGGCAGTGACGTCTGACGTTCGGCCCTCGACTCGCCCACCGACAGACTTCTGAGGAGACACCGCGTGAAAGCAGTGACATGGCAGGGCCATCACAAGGTCAGTGTGGAGACCGTTCCGGATCCACAGATCCAGCGGGCGAACGACGCGATCATCGAAGTCACCTCCACCGCAATCTGCGGTTCCGACCTCCACCTCTATGAGGTGCTCGGCCCGTTCATGACACCCGGGGACATCCTCGGCCACGAACCTATGGGCCGTGTGGTCGAGGCGGGTCCCGACTCGAACCTTGCCACCGGTGACCGAGTGGTCATCCCGTTCCAGATCTCCTGCGGCAGCTGCTTCATGTGCCAGCGCGGCCTGCAGACCCAGTGTGAGGTCACGCAGGTCCGCGAGCAGGGCATGGGTGCAGCCCTCTACGGCTTCTCCGCGATGTACGGAGCCGTCCCTGGCGGCCAGGCCGAGTACCTGAGGGTGCCGCATGCGGACTACAGCCCGATCAAGGTCGGCAACGAACTGCCGGATCACCGCTACCTCTTCCTCTCCGACGTCATCCCCACCGCCTGGCAGGGTGTGGCCTACACCGGGCTCAAGAGCGGTGACAGCATCGCGATCATCGGACTCGGTCCGATCGGTCAGTTCGCCGCACGGATCGCGAAGCATCACGGCATGAAGGTCTACGCCATCGATCCCGTAGCCGAGCGCCGCGCGATGGCCGCGCGCCACGGCGTCATGGTCTTCGACACCGGCGAGGAGTCGCTGAACCAGATCCGCGAGGCCACCGGTGGCCGCGGCCCCGACGGCGTCGTGGACGCCGTGGGCATGGAGGCCCACGGCTCCCCCGTCGCCAAGGCTGCCCAGATCTCCGCCCAGTTCCTGCCCGACGCGGCGGGCAAGGCGATGATGCAGACCGTCGGCGTGGACCGCCTCGCGGCACTGTACTCGGCGATCGATCTGGTCCGCCGCGGCGGCTCGATCTCACTGAGCGGCGTCTACGGCGGTGCCGCCAGCCCACTTCCGCTGATCACCATGTTCGACAAGCAGATCAGCTTCAAGATGGGCCAGGCCAACGTGAAGAACTGGGTCGACAAGATCCTGCCGCTTCTCGAGGACCCCGCAGATCCCCTGGGTGTGGACGACTTCATCACCCACACCCTGCCGCTGACCGACGCCCCTGGTGCCTACGAGACGTTCCAGAAGAAGGAAGACGGCTGCATCAAGGTCGTCCTGGACCCCTCGAAGTCGGCGGTCTGATCGGTAACTTCAGCCTGGGCCGACCCCCGGTCGGACCCGACACACTCGAAGGGATTCAGCCATGACGACAGATTCATATACCCAGCAGGACCCCCGGACCAAGTATCGCCACAGCGACCTTCCCGAGCAGGAACAGTCGGATCAGCCAGGACTCACCGGAAAAACCGGCCCAGACCCAGATCACGGTGAACAGAGCTGGGTCGGCCACGGTCGGCTCAAGGGCCGCAAAACGCTGATCACGGGCGGGGATTCCGGCATCGGTCGAGCAACCGCGATCGCTTTCGCGCGTGAGGGATCGGACATCGCGATCGCTTACCTCCCGGAGGAGGAGGAAGACGCGCAGGTGACTGCGCAGCACGTCCGCGATGCAGGCCAGAAGTGCGCCACCTACCCGGTGGACATCACCGAGGAGGAGAGCGCCGTCGGGATCGTACGACGCACCGTGGAGGACCTCGGCGGCATCGATGTGCTGATCCTCAACGCTGCGTATCAGCGGGCGCGCGACGGCATCGATGCGGTGCCGACCGCTGAGGTGCGCAAGGTCTTTGAGACCAACCTGATTGCGCACATCGTGGTCACCCGTGAAGCAGTGCCTCATATGAATCCCGGTGCCTCGATCATTGTCACGACATCGATCCAGGCGGTCGAGCCCAAGGCCCCGTTGTTCGACTATGCGATGTCCAAGGCCGCGCAGGTCGCGTTCATCGAGTCGATGGCCGCGGAGCTCGCCGAGAAGGGCATCCGGGTCAACGGTGTGGCGCCAGGGCCAATCTGGACTCCGCTGATCCCGGCCACCGGGTTCGACGGTGTGGCTCAGTTCGGTCAGGACACTCCCCTGGGCCGACCAGGACAGCCCGCGGAGCTCGCAGGGGCGTACGTCTACCTCGCAAGCGAAGAGGCCTCCTACGTCTCCGGCTCGGTCATTCCGGTCACCGGCGGCAAAGGCTTCTGAACCGCGGCTCCGCAGAGCAGCACGAGACTGGGAAGAATCGGCGAGATGGCACGTTCAAGCGTGAAGGACGAGGAGCTCTACGAACGCCTCCGCGAGGAGGGCAACTCCAAGGAGAAATCGGCCCGGATCGCCAACGCCGCTGCGAAAGAGGGCCGCAGCAGCGAAGGCGAGAAGGGCGGCGAGGCGTCGAACTACGAGGACCGGACCGTGGCGCAGCTGCAGGACCGGGCCAAGAAGCTCGGTCTCAGCGGGTACTCGCAGATGAACAAGGATGAGCTGATCGACGCACTGCGCAACCACTGAGCCGCCTTCTGGGACAGACGATCCCCTGCTGAGCGGGGGCTTCGCCGCACGGCGATTCAGCATAGAAGTTGGACACACAGCAATGGCCGGGAACCCCGCAGGGTTCCCGGCCATTGTCATATCAGCCGAAGGTGGCGAGTCCGGAACTCATCACTTGCTGTAGCTGAGGCTCCCCAGGTTGCCGGAGAGCACGTCTTCGCCGGAGACCTGGCGGTTCTCCACCGAAGCGGTCCAGGTCCCCCACTGCTCGGGATCGATGGAGTCGCCGTTGTTGCCGAGGTTGGCGAGGCGCTGCTCCTCCTCCTCGGTGAAGTTCTGCACCGCCAGCGGCTTCAGGTGCTTGACGTCATCCACGGTGAGACCGATGTTCTTCGCGATCCGCTGACCATAGTCGTCGTGGATCATGAAGAAGTGCCAGACGATGCGCTCCTGCACGTCGCGCTCCGACTGCTCCAGCATGCCGGTGAGCACGTTGATCAGCTCATCGCGCTCCCAGTCCATCATGGTGTTGTAGCGGCCCCGTGCCTGCAGGTAATCGTTGCGGCGATCCAGGTTCGCCTGCACCAGCTTTCCACCCACGGCCGGAGCGTTGTTCGGCTGCGGCTCCGGGGACTCGTGCAGTCCGTTGTGGATGGAGGGCTCGTAGTTCACGTGCGGGTTCTGCTCAGGGTGCACGTCGTTGCCGAAGGACATCAGTCCGCCGCGCTGGTTCGTGTAGACCTGGCCGTCGCGGCCCTTGGGCTGGTTGACCGGCAGCTGCAGGTAGTTCGGACCCACGCGGTAGCGCTGAGCGTCCGAGTAGGAGAACGTGCGCCCCACCAGCATCTTGTCGTCCGAGAAGTCCAGACCGTCGACCAGGACACCGGTGCCCATGGCGATCTGCTCGTTCTCGTTGTGGTGATCCCCCACGTTGCGATTCAGCGTCATGACACCGATCTTGCGCAGCGGGAACTGATCCTCGGGCCAGATCTTGGTGTCATCCAGCGGATCCCAGCCGAGCTCAGGGTGCTCGTGGTCTTCCATGATCTGGACATGGACGTCCCACTGCGGGAAATCGCCGCGTTCGATCGACTCGAAGAGGTCCTTCGAGGCGTGGCCGAGGTCCTGGCCCTGCACCTTGGCGGACTCAGCCTCAGTCATCGAGGCGACGCCGGCGCGCGGGTGGAAGTGGTACTTCACCAGCACGGTCTCGCCTTCGGCGTTGACCATCTTGTAGGTGTTGACGCCGAAGCCCTCCATGTGGCGGTAGGTCGCCGGGATGCCGCGCGGGCTGAAGAGGTGGGTCAGCATGTGCATCGACTCGGGAGTCTGGCCCATGAAGTCCAGGATGCGGTTGGGCTCCTGGCGGAAGGTGATCGGGTCCGGCTTCAACGAGTGGATCACGTCGGGGAACTTGATCGCATCGCGGATGAAGAACACCGGAAGGTTGTTGCCGACCAGGTCCCAGTTGCCGTCTTCGGTGTAGAACTTCACGGCGAAGCCGCGGGGGTCCCGGGCGGCCTCGGAGGAGTCACGGCCACCGATGACGGTGGAGAAGCGGATCGCCAGGTCGGTCTTCTTGCCGGCTTCCTGGAAGAGCTTTGCGCGGGTGTACTTCGATGCCGGCTCGTCACCGATCATCCCGGTGGCCTCGAACTCGCCGTAGGCGACGAAGCCGCGGGCGTGGACCACACGCTCCGGGATCCGCTCCCGGTCAAAGTGGCTGATATTCTCGAGGAACTGGTAGTTCTCCAGCGTGGCGGGCCCGCGGTTGCCCACGGTGCGCTGGTTCTGGTTGTTGGTGACAGGGTGACCCTGTCGAGTGGTCAGGATCGGATCGGTCTGTGCCAATTCGCTCTCCTTCTCGCTGAGGCGAGATCCCTTGCGCCTGACGCAGGCAGAAGGGGATCTCACCGGCCCGACACGTGGCGGGCAGACTTATCTTGTGGACTCTTCGACCTTAGCAAGATCGAGATGTTATTACGAGTAATTCAGAACTACATGCTCAGCGTGTCTTTTCGAAGGTGCTGCGGTCTCGACGGAACGCGCGGTGCCGGGCGTATTCGTGGACGGTCTCCAGCTGCTCGCGCTGGGCCTCTGCATCGTCGATCAGCCCCTGGAAGACCTTCGGGTCTACTCCGAGGGCTGCGGCGTGGTCCTTCATCACGGACCATCCATGAAGCTTGCCCGTGACAGCAGTGATCATGACCTCCGCCTCGAGCACCAGCGTCGAGGGTGATCGACCGCCAGGGGGCCTGCCATTGGGCTTGAGCCGTCCCACCCGCTCCCCCAGCCAGGCGATGGTCGTGGATCCGGGTGGAGTCGAGAAACCCTGGCGCTGGATCAGTTTCACCAGGAAGCCGTGTTCACGCGTGATGGCTTCGGCCACCTCGGAGATCTGAGGAAACACGGGGGTGTCCACATAGTCCGCCGCCATGCGCTTGATCCGATTCGTTCCCGCTGTGGCACCGGCGAGATGGTCTGACATGTATTGGCGCAGCAGCAGGGCGTCCACCTCGCCACCGAGTTCGTGGTCGGTCGAGGGAAGCTCCGGCCGTTCCGCGGCGTCGATGTCCCGGGGGCGCAGAGGAACCGAGGGGGCGCCGACCCCGGCGGCCATGCCCTGAACCAGCTCCTCGAGGGCCTGGGCCCCGGAATGCTGCGGCGCCCAGCCGAGCTCCCGCTTCGCTCGTGAGTTGTCCATGACCGGCACATGACGGCCCATATCTAGCCAGCCTTCATCTGCTGGGAGGATCCGGGCCCGATGAGCGGCCTTCATCAGTGGTCGCAGCGCGGCGGCTGGCAATCGCAGGGGAATCCCCTGGGTCTTCTCCCCGGAGACGACCTTCGCGATGGCATCACCGTCGAGGAGGTCATCCGCGCAGACATTGAACGCACCCTGAGCCCCGAGGATAGCGGCCTGTGCGTAAGCGGCAGCCAGATCGTCTGCATGCACGGCCTGGGTGCGGATCCCACCAGGGACCGGTACCACCGGCGGGCGGAAGAGCTGCAGCAGCTGCACCGGTGCCAGATCTCCGGCGAAGTAGCGCTGGATCTCGGAGCCTGCCTCTCGCTGGAAGACCAGTCCCGGGCGCAGCCGTGCCAGAGAGAATCCAGGGTGCGCCTCGAGGAACTCATCCATGACGCGCTCCTGGGCCACCTTGTCCTGGCTGTAGTGCGACCCGGGAATGCCCTCGGTGGGCCACTGCTCGTCGCGCGGGGTCGCGTCCTCGGCCGGTGAGTACACCCCGACCGAGGACGCGACGACGGCCTGGCGCACCCCGGCCAGTGCCGCGGCCTCCAACACGTGCCGAGTCCCGTCCACGTTGACCCGGCGCAGCAGGCTCCGCTCGCTGTTGGGCTGGATCAGCCAGGCCAGGTGGATCACGGCATCACAGCCGGACAGCGCCTCGGCGAGCTCCGGCACGACTTCGCTGTACTGGATGTCTGCGCGGTGCCACTGGGCA
The DNA here is from genome assembly GCF_004364585.1 of Nesterenkonia aurantiaca. Classification (GTDB taxonomy): domain Bacteria; phylum Actinomycetota; class Actinomycetes; order Actinomycetales; family Micrococcaceae; genus Nesterenkonia; species Nesterenkonia aurantiaca. The sequence goes on from NZ_SOAN01000007.1 coordinate 106,370, forward strand.
TCCGCGTAGGGAGCGGCGTCGGTGTCGGGGAGTCGTCGCGCGATCCCGAGCACGCTCTGCACCTCGGTACGGCCGCTCAAGTGCCGCAAGACCGCCGTTCCCACGTTTCCTGTCGCTCCGATGACGGCAATGCGCATAGGTCCTCCTGCTCAAAGGTGTCTGTTCGGTGTTCTCTGCTCGGTGGCGCCTCCGGGAGGGCCTACCAGCGGTCCTGAACCGAGGGGGCGATCCTATCGGCATAGAGCTTCCGCACGGCGGCCCGGAAGTCATCGGAGAGCTGGGGTGCGGCGCCGGCCTCAGCGTTCTGCTGGGCCTGCTCGGCATTGCGCGCCCCGGGGATGACGGTGCTCACGCCGGAGGACTGGATGATCCAGGCCAGGGCCGCCGTCGTGGGCTTGAGTCCCTCCTGTTCCGCGAGTTCGGAGAACTGCGCCGCCGCATCGACTCCAGTCGCGAAGTCCACTCCGGAGAAGGTCTCCCCGATGTCGAAGGCCTCACCAGAGCGGTTATAGCTGCGGTGATCCGAGGCTTCAAAGGTGGTGTCCTTGGTGTACCGGCCGCTGAGCAGTCCGCTGGCGAGCGGGACGCGCGCGATGATGCCCACTCCGGCTTCACGTGCCGCCGGAAGCACCTTCTCCAAGGGCTTCTGCCGGAAGGCGTTGAGGATGATCTGCACCGAGGCCACATTCGGCCGGGCGATGGCGCTCAAAGCCTGGTCCACGGTCTCCACACTGATGCCGTAGTGGGCGATGGCGCCGGACTCCACCAGGGCATCCAGGCGATCGAAGACGGCGTCTGAATCGAAGACGTCATCGTTGGGGCAGTGCAGCTGCACCAGGTCGAGGGTGTCTCTACCGAGATTCTTCCGAGAACGGTCCACCCAGGCCTGGAAGTTCTCGGCCGTGGCGTGCTCCAGGCTGGGCTCTTCTGCGCGGCGGATCATCTTGGTGGCGACCAGGCCCGTCCATTCGGGGTTCTTCGCCAGCCACTTGCCGATCAGCTGCTCGCTGAGTCCGTCACCGTAGACGTCGGCAGTGTCAAAGATGGTGACCTCGTGCTCGGCTGCGGCATCCATGACGGCATAGGCGTCTGCCTCCTCGACACGACCGAAGTCCCCGCCGAACTGCCAGGTGCCGAGACCGATGGTGGATACTTCGCGGCCGGTGCGGCCAAGGACACGGTGCTGCATGAAGGGACCTCCGAGGTTTGGTGTGACGTCTGCCTCCACCCTACTCCTGACCCAGGACACGTCTCGGGTGCCTGACTCGGAGCGCCGTAGAGGTCCAGCTGCAGGTCAGGGTGCAGGCTGACGGAAAGATCCATGAGGACGAATCTGGGCATACGAAAAAGGTCCGGAGTCCTATTGGACTCCGGACCTGCTTCGCTCTGGTGGAGGTAAGGGGATTCGAACCCCTGACCTTCCGCATGCCATGCGGACGCGCTACCAGCTGCGCCATACCCCCAGATCATCACCCCGGATCAGCGTCTGCGCCGCGGCAACTCCCCTACTCTACTGTGAACCCGAATCGCTGCGCAAATCGGATCCCATTCCCAGGAGAATCGCTCGGATCAGTCGCTGACCTGGGGCTATACAACCCTCTTTACTGCGCGTCGGGGAGCTGCAGATCGACCTTGTCGACATCGGCGTAGAGCCGGTCGAGGCCATAGACGGCGCGCTCCTCTTCGTGCTGGACATGGACCACCATATGTCCATAGTCCAGCAGCACCCAGGTGCCGGTGCCGCGACCTTCTCGGCGCAGCGGCGAGGAGTCGTGGACCTCCTTGAGCGCTCGCTCGACCTCATCGACGATGGCGCCGATCTGCCGTTCGGAGGGTGCCGAGCAGACCAGGAAGGCGTCAGTGATGCCGAGCCGTTCCCCCACGTCGAGCCCGACGATGTTCGTCGCAAGTTTGTCCGCTGCCGCAGAGGCAGCGGTGCGGAGTTCAGAGAGCACAAGTTCGGTGATAGCCATGACGTCCAAGCTTAGAGGATGAATGAGAGTACAACACCGAGCGCGACGATCAGCAGCACGGCGAGAATGATCACGAGCCAGCCCATCATGGACTGACGCGCTCCCTGACGCGTGCTGTGTTCGACCATCGCGTCGATTTCCAGACCGTGGGCTCCTCGAGCGTGGATCGGTTCGATGGCTCCGGTCGGGTGGTCGGTGGGTTCTGCGGGTTCATCGGATTCCACGTGCGCCCGCAGGGTCTTGCGCGTGATCACCTCGGACTCGGGCCGCAGTCGACGTCGAGGATCTTTCGCGTCACGCTCGGCTTCGACCTGTTCCTTGCGCAGCCGCTCCTGGTTGGCCTGCATCGCCCGAGCCGCCAGTGCCTGCTGCTTCTTCAGCAGCTCTGGATCTACGCGGTTCGGGTCGTCCGTGGCGGCCAGCGCCGCAGTGAGCCCCTGCAGGTCTGCGAGCTTGTCCTCGGAGAGTGCGGCGATGTTCTCGGTCACCTGCAGGCTTCGGCGAGACTTCCGGGAGGCGGGCACCGGGGCCTCCTCCTGGTCATCGAGCTCGGTGCCTGGGAGATCCTGCGGCCGTATGGACGGCAGTTCAGAGGCGGGCTCGGTCTCGGGGGCGTTCGCCAGGTCCGGCCGGGGGTCTTCACCGTCCTCGGACGGCTCCGAAACCTCGGAGTCGTCCTCAGGCTCCTTCTCCGACACCTCGTCGACCGCCTCACCGGCAGTCTCCTCTGGCGCCTCAGGCGCGGCTTCGGCTTCGGCTTCGGCTTCGGACCAGTCTGTCTCCGCCCGATCCTCCGGCGTGTCGGACTCTTCGGTGCCGAAGAAATCGGCTTCTGCCTGAGAATCCGCAAGTTCTGCTTCCGCGGCCGCTACGGGTGCCGAAGCAGGTGTGGCGTCCGGAGCGGAGGCGGCTGGCAGGGAGAACTCCCAGGACCCGACAGGCGCTGAGCTGGAGCTGAGTCCGCCGGTGGACTCGGAACCGGTCGTGAACGCAGGAGCAGCACCGGCACCCTGGTCCGTTCCAGTGTCCTGGTCCGTTCCAGTGTCTTGGTCCGCTCCCGTGTCCTGGTCGGCCTCGGGCGTGAGATCAGTGGCGGAGTCGACATCGACGTCGGCGCCCGTGTCGACGACAGTGCCACGCTGGCGTTCGGTGCTGGAATCGACGGCGGTGCTGGGCTGGTCCTCGGTGCGGGACTCGGCGTCCTCGCGCGGGGTTTCCTCACGGGACGCACCATCAAGCGCAGAGACGGGCGCAGGGGCGGCGGTGGTGTCGATGGCCGGCTTCGGCGGGCGACGTCGTCCCGGGCGCTTCTTGGCAAGCTCGGCCTCGCGCTGGCGGCGCAGCTCCTTGCGTGAGACCGGTAGGTACCGTGCGCGCAGATCATCCTTGCCTGAGGCGTCGTTCGGCTCGGTGTTCTCTGCGGTCATCCTGCGGCCTCCTGAGGTCCCTGGTCGGACAATGCTGTCCGAGCCGGAACATTGCCCTGGTTCAAAGTGGTCTCGACGGTGAAGAACCGGTGTCCATCGTATGCCGAGGCGTGAGGGTGCGAGACACTCAACGCGCGGGGTCTGCTGGATCTCGTTGGTACAGCCGGTGTTTGGCGATGTATTGCACGACCCCGTCGGGCACCAGGTACCAGACGGGCTTCTCGGCGCGGACCCGCTGGCGGCAGTCCGTGGAGGAGATCGCCATCGCGGGGATCTCCATCAGAGAGATCTCTTTGGTCCGACCGAAGTCCTCGGAGATGTACCCGGGACGCGTCACCGACACGAAGTGCGCGAGCTCCCAGAGCTCATCGACGTTCTTCCAAGACATGATCTGGGCCATCGCGTCGGCCCCGGTGATGAAGAACAGTTCGGCATCTGGGTACATCTCGCGGAAGTCCCGCAGGGTGTCGATCGTGTAGGTCGCTCCCCCGCGGTCGATGTCCACCCGAGAGACGGTGAAGCGGGGGTTCGCCGCTGTGGCGACTACCGTCAGCAGGTAGCGGTGCTCGGCCGGCGCGACCTCGCGCCCGACCTTCTGCCAGGGCTCCCCCGTAGGCACGAAGATGACCTCATCGAGCCCGAACTCGGTGGCCACTTCACTCGCCGCGACCAGGTGCCCGTGGTGGATGGGGTCGAAGGTGCCACCCATGATTCCCAGCCGCAGTCGACCTGGAGCTCGCTCTGAGGTCGCCGCGACGCGCGGGTGACGCTGCGCCAAGCGAGGTCAGTGGTCGCCGTGCGGCGCGGCGGGCAGCTGGCGACCCTTCCCGGCGAAGCTCACGGTGATCAGCAGCAGGAACATCAGCAGGATGAACATGATGATGCCGTACCAGTGCGCCTCGATGGGCAGCGCGGCAGTCTCCTCGGCGCCCAGGACTGTGGCGATGACGTGCAGGTTGAACATGCTTCTCCCTCGTATGGGATGAACGTGGATTGATCGGTCCCCAGTGTACGCCGAATCAGGCGCGGACCTGGCCCTCGCCCCGGACGATCCACTTCGTGGTGGTCAGCTCGGCCATGCCCATGGGCCCGCGGGCATGCATCTTCTGCGTCGAGATCCCGACCTCGGCGCCGAGGCCGAACTGGCCGCCGTCGGTGAACCGGGTCGAGGCGTTGACGATCACGGCGGCGGCATCGACCTCGGCGACGAACCGGTCGGCGTTCGAGACCGAATCGGTCACGATCGCCTCGGTGTGGCCGGTGGAGAAGCGGGTGATGTGCGTGATGGCCTCATCCAGGGAGTCCACCACGGCGACCGCCAGCTCCAGATCGTGGTATTCGGTGGCGAAGTCCTCCTCGGTGACCTCGGTGACGGTGCCGAACTTCACCGGGTCCTCGGTGAGGCTCTCCGGCTGGGTCGCGGGCAGCCATTCGCGGGCCCGGGAGTCCACGTGCAGGTTCACGCCGCTGCGCAGCAGCCCGCGCAGGACCTCCTGGCCGGCATCGGCGGCATCGGCGTGGAGCAGCAGGGTTTCTGCGGCGTTGCAGACGCTGGGCCGGGAGGTCTTGGCGTTGACCACGATGTTGCGCGCGGTCTCGGGATCGGCCTGGGCGTCGATGTAGATGTGCACGTTGCCCTCGCCGGTCTCGATCACCGGGACGCGGGAGTTCTGCACCACATGCTGGATCAGCTCCCGGCCGCCGCGTGGGATCAGCACATCCACGGACCCGCGCTGAGTCATCAGCGCGGTCGCGCCCTCGCGGCCGAAGCTGTCGATGGACTGCACCGCGTCGACCGGCACCGCGGTGGTGCGCAGCGCATCCCGAATGATGGCCAACAGCATCTCGTTGGTCTTCTGTGCGGCTGACCCGCCGCGCAGGATCACCGCGTTGCCGGACTTCAGTCCGAGTGCTGCGATATCGATGGTGACGTTGGGACGGGCCTCGTAGATCACGCCCATCACCCCGAGTGGGACGCTGACCTGGGTCAGGCGCAGGCCGTTGGGCAGCGTTCGGCCCTGCAGCACCCGGCCGACGGGATCGCTGAGACCCATGATCTCCTCCACAGAGGCGGCGAGGGCCTCGATGCGCTCGTGGCTGAGCGCCAGGCGGTCCAAGAGTGAACGGCTGAGCCCGGCCTCACGACCCCGATCCAGGTCCTCCTGGTTCGCTTCGGTGAGCGAGGCGAAGGACTCGCGCAGCCCGGAGGCCACGGCCGCCAGGGTCCTGTCCTTGTGTTCGCGGTCCAGGCCGCGCAGTCCGCGAGAGGCGTCGCGAGCCCGCTCTGCGACCGCACGGATGCCCTCGGCGATCTCCCCCGAGACGTCCTGGGAGTTCTCGCTCGAGACGTCCGGGGCGTCCTCCCCCGAGGCGTCCTCGACGGTCTCTGCCGCGGTGTTCTGCGTGGAACTGGTCTCGGTCTTCTGAGTCTTCTGCTCTTCAGCCATGCTCACAGCCTAGTCTCGATCCGCACGATGTCATCTGCGTGAATCACGGCGCGCTCATATTCCGGCCCCAGGTCGGTGCCCAGCTCGGCGGTGGAGCGGCCCAGCATCTGCGGGAGCTCGGTGGAGGAATACCCCACCAGTCCTCGGGCTCGCACGGTGCCGGCGCGGTCGAGGATCTCCACCGGGTCAGAGGCTTCGAAGTCTCCGGTCAGCGAGAGGATCCCGGCGGGCAGCAACGAGCGACGACCCTCGACCACCGCGGCGACCGCCCCGTCGTCGATGCTCAGCCGGCCTTTCGGGTGCGCCAGGTGCGCGATCCAGGCCGAGCGGGCGCCGCGGCGTCGTCCCCTGGCCTCGAAGAAGGTGCCCACGTCTTCGCCGTGGAAGAGTCGGCGGGCGTTCGGCGCGGAGGTCAGCAGCGCCGGGATGCCGCTGGAGGCCACGATCTGCGCGGCTTCGACCTTGGTCACCATGCCGCCGGTGCCCACACCGGCCTTCCCGCGACGACCCAGGGTCACCCCGATGAGGTCCTCCGGGCCGGAGACCTGCGAGACCGGAGTACCGCCCTGCTCGGGCGGACCGTCATAGAGCGCATCCACATCGGAGAGCAGGATCAGCGCGTCGGCGCGCAGCAGGTTCGCGGTCAGCGCGGCGAGCCGGTCGTTGTCGCCGAAACGGATCTCGTGGGTGGCCACCGCGTCGTTCTCATTGACCACCGGCACCGCCCCGAGGCTGAGCAGCTTCTCCAGGGTGCGCAGCGCGTTGGTGTACTGGGTGCGCCGCATCAGGTCCTCCACGGTGAGCAGCACCTGCGAAACCGTGGTCTGGTACTGGGCGAACGCCCGGGTGTAGTGCGCCAGCAGCAACCCCTGGCCGACGGCGGCTGCCGCCTGCTGGGTCGCGAGGTCCGCGGGTCGGGTGCCCAGACCCAGCGGCGCCAGACCGGCGGCGATCGCGCCGGAGGAGACCAGCACGACCTCGGTGCCGCGCTCACGCAGCACCTGCAGATCCGCCACCAGTAGATTCAGCGCGTCCACGGAGATGCCCCCGTCAAGGGTGGTCAGCGAGGAGGAGCCGATCTTGACCACCACGCGTCGGGCATCGACCAGATCGGTGCGGGAGGTGACCATCGACTCGGTCAGCCGGGGCGTGCTCATGACCGGTCGGTCTCCGCCTCGTCCGTGCCGAAGCCCTCGTCCTGCAGATCATCAGGGTTGCCGTGCGGGTAGAAGATCTCCACGCCGTCCTCGTCGGTCACGCTGGTGGGCGCGCCGTCGTCCTTGCGCTTGGTGGGTGCACCGTTCTGGGAGCGGTACTCCACGTCCATCTCGGCCCGGGTGGCGACCTTCGCGGCGCGGCGGTCTGCCTGTTCCTGCTTCTTCTCCGCACGGGTGGGCCGGGAGTGGTCGTCCAGGCGCAGGTCGGTGCCGCGAGGACCGCCGAGGTGCTCGGCGCCGGCAGCCATGGTGGGCTCCCAGTCGAAGACCACGCCGTCCTCTTCGGAGCCGATGACCACGGCCTCGCCGGGCTTGGCGCCCTGCTTGAACAGCTCGTCCTCGATGCCCACGGCCACCAGGCGGTCGGCGAGGTAACCCACGGCTTCGTCGTTGCCGAAGTCGGTCTGCAGGATCCAGCGCTCTGGCTTGTCACCGCGCACCCGCCACAGCGGCTCGCCGCCCTTGGACTCTGCCGTGACGGTGAACTGCTTGCGATTGACCGAGCGGGGCCGCACGGTGACCGGCACCGGTGCGGGCTCGATCTCGCGCTGGGCTCGTGCCTCGAGGACCAGCTCGGCCATGGCGAAGCCGAGGTCGCGCAGACCGTCGCGGTTCAGCGCGGAGACGTCGAAGACCCGGTAGCCGCGGTCGGTGAGATCGGCACGCACCATCTCGGCCATCGCGGCACCGTCGGGCAGATCGGTCTTGTTCAGCGCGATCAGGCGGGGCCGCTCATTGAGCGGAACGGCGTTGGAGGAGTTGTCCTCGGTGCCGCCGGCGCCCTCGACCTTGTCCGGGGCGTAGGCCGCGAGCTCTGCCTCGATGGCGTCGAGGTCGCCCAGCGGGTCACGGTCGCTCTCCAGCGAGGCGCAGTCGAGCACGTGGACCAGCGCGGCGCAGCGCTCCACGTGGCGCAGGAACTCATGTCCCAGGCCCTTGCCCTCGGCGGCGCCGGGGATCAGCCCGGGCACGTCGGCCACCGTGAAGCGGGTCTCCCCGGCCTGGACGACGCCCAGGTTGGGCACCAGGGTGGTGAAGGGGTAGTCAGCGATCTTGGGCCGCGCGGCGCTCATCGCGGCGATCAGGCTGGACTTGCCGGCGGAGGGGAAGCCGACCAGGGCGATGTCCGCGACGGACTTCAGCTCCAGGACGATGTCGTTAGCCTCGCCGGGGGTGCCCAGCAGCGCGAAGCCGGGGGCCTTGCGCTTCTTCGAGGAGAGTGAGGCGTTGCCGAGGCCGCCCTGGCCGCCTTCGGAGATGGTGTATCGGGCACCGGGCTCGACCAGGTCAGCCAGGACCCGGCCGTCGCGGTCCTTGACCACGGTGCCCTCGGGCACGGGGAGCTCCAGCACGGGACCACGGGTGCCATGGCGGAGATCGCCCTGGCCGACTCCGCCGTTCTCGCCGTGGCGGTGGGGCCGGTGGTGGTACTCCAGCAGGGTCGTGGTCTGCGGGTCGACCACGAGGACCACCGAGCCGCCGTCCCCGCCGTTGCCGCCGTCGGGCCCGCCGAGGGGTTTGAACTTCTCGCGGTGCACGGAGACGCAGCCGTGGCCACCGTTACCGCCCGTGGTGTGGAGGACCACTCGGTCGACGAAATGTGCCATGGCTGGAGACTCCTTGAAGAAAATTCTGACTTAAGACAAGTCGAGGGTGGGCCCATCAAGTGGGCCCACCCTCGACTTTACGTACGAAACGTCTGTGCAGGCCTGAATCAGGCTGCTGGGACGATGTTGACGACCTTCCGACCGCGACGGCTGCCGAACTCGACGGCGCCTTCTGCCAGTGCGAAGAGGGTGTCATCGCCACCGCGTCCGACGTTGACGCCGGGGTGGAACTTGGTGCCGCGCTGGCGGATCAGGATCTCACCAGCGGAGACGTTCTGGCCGCCGAAGCGCTTCACGCCCAGGTACTGGGCGTTGGAATCGCGGCCGTTGCGAGTCGAGCTCGCACCTTTTTTATGTGCCATGGGTCTGCCTACCTCTCAGGGAGAACGGGGGATCTGCGAACCTGGATCGCCTCAGGCGATCGAGGTCACCTTGATGCGGGTGAGCTCAGAACGGTGACCCTGGCGCTTGCGGTAGCCGGTCTTGTTCTTGAACTTCTCAATGACGATCTTCTTACCGCGCAGGTTCTCCAGGACCTCGGCCTCAACCGTGATCTTGGCGAGCTCATCTGCTGCGGTAGTGACCTTGTCCCCGTCCACCAGCATCACTGCCGGCAGCTTAATGGTGCTGCCTGCCGCGCCCGGAACTCGGTCAACGGTCACGAGGTCTCCAACGGAAACCTTTTCCTGGCGGCCGCCAGCGCGGACAATCGCGTACACCACTTGGGACTCACTTCTCTCGATGATCATTTCGGACTAAACCAATCGCGCATATCCATGGGGGTCCTCCTGGAACGGAGACTCTCCACAGATCTGCGCGGAAGACATATCGGTGCTTATCACACCAAGGGTCAACCTTACGCGAGGACCTCAGGGACAGCAAGTTGGCCGCGGCCGATCCCCCGCTGAGGGATCGGGCACGGCCCTCCGGCTACTCGGGGCGGGCGATCTCCTCGGCCTTAACCCCTACCCCGAACATCACCGGCTCGCTCGCGGGCTTCTTCTTCGGGGTCTCGGCAGAACTCTGCTCCGACGGCGTCGAGGAGAACGTCTTGCCTTCGGGCTTCTGCGCGGTGGGGATCTGCTGGACCTCACCGGAGACGCCCTGCAGAGACCCTGCGGCACGACGACGGCGACGCACCGGTGCCGGGCTGCGCGGTTCACGCGAGTCCAGCGCCTGCCCCAGGGTGTCCAACGAGGCCTGCTTGTCCTGGCCGGAGCCGCCTGCGGAGGAGGGCGCCTGCCGCTCGCGCTTCTCGGCGCGTGGAAGCGGGACCTCTTCGCCGCCGATCTTGAGCACCTTCTCACTGGAGGCGCCGGTCGGCTCCGCTGCCTGGCGCTCAGACTTCGCTGCCTCAGACTTCCCGGCCCCGGACTTGGCTGCCCCGCCCTGCTCGGCGCTGGCCTGCTTAGTGCTGCTCTGTTCGTTGTCGTCCTGAGCAGCGCCGGACTGAGCGGCGCCGGCCTGGGCATTGCCGCCCTGAGAGGTGCTGCCGGCAGGCTGGCTGGCGCTGCGGCGGCCTCGGCGGCGTGCCGGGCGAGACCCCGAGGCGGAACCTGAGGCAGAACCGGACTGCTGGTTCTCAGCCCGAGGGCCGCCGTCGCTGCGATCGCCGGACTTCTCGGGGCTGCCCGCGGAGCCCTGCGCGGAGACGGTGTCAGTCTCCTTATGGCGATCCTCGCCGGCGGGGCGCTGCTCCTGATCGGCGTGCTTCGAGGCGGCGGCGACCTGGGCCAGTGCCTGGCGTGCCTTCTCCTGGCGCTCCTTCTCCTCGGCGCTCACCTCGGGCGCGGACTGGGCCGAGTCATTCTCGTCCTCGGAGCGGCGGCCCTTGGACTTGCGCCGCTTCTTGGGCGCCCGGGCCTTCTGCGGGTCCCCATGGGAGGTGAAGGAGCCGCCATGCTCGATCGGCTCGGCGTGGGTGATCACGCCGCGGCCCGCGCAGTGCTCGCAGTCTTCGGAGAAGACCTCCAGGAGGCCGGTGCCCATACGCTTGCGGGTCATCTGGATCAGGCCCAACGAGGTCACCTCGGCGACCTGGTGCTTGGTGCGGTCGCGTCCGAGGCACTCGACGAGCCGGCGCAGCACCAGGTCCCGGTTGACCTCCAGGACCATGTCGATGAAATCGACCACGATGATCCCGCCGATGTCGCGCAGGCGCAGCTGCCGGACGAGCTCCTCGGCGGCCTCGAGGTTGTTCTTGGTGACGGTCTCCTCGAGGTTGCCGCCGGATCCGACGAACTTGCCGGTGTTGACGTCGACCACGGTCATGGCTTCGGTGCGGTCAAAGACCAGCGAGCCGCCGGAGGGCAGGTTGACCTTGCGGTCCAGCGCCTTGTTCAGCTGCTCGTCGATCCGGTGGTGCGAGAAGATGTCGTTGGCCTGCTGCTCCTCTGGGATCCACTGCTGGAGCCGGTCGAGCAGGTGTGGGGCCACATAGGTGACATAGGCCTCGATGTTGTCCCAGGTCTCTTCACCCTGGACCTCCATGGAGGAGAAGTCCTCGTTGAACACGTCGCGGACGACCTTGATGGTCAGGTCGGGCTCGGCGTAGAACAGCTCCGGGGCCAGCACCTTCTTGTCATCGGACTGGCGCTGGATCTGCTCCCAGAGCGAGCGCAGTCGGTTGATGTCGTTGGTCAGCTCCTCCTCGGAGGCGCCTTCCGCGGCGGTGCGCACGATCACGCCGGCGTTGTCGGGCATGTGGTCCTTCAGGACCTTCTTCAGCCGGGCGCGCTCGGTGTCTGGCAGCTTCCGGGAGATCCCGGTCATCGAGCCACCGGGCACGAACACCAGGTAGCGGCCGGGAAGTGAGATCTGGCTGGTCAGCCGGGCACCCTTGTGTCCGACCGGGTCCTTGGTGACCTGGACCAGCACGGAGTCGCCGGACTTCAGCGCGTTCTCGATCTTGCGCGGACCGCCGTTGAGGCGCGAGGCGGCCCAGTCGACCTCACCGGCGTAGAGCACGGCGTTTCGGCCGCGGCCGATGTCCACGAAGGCGGCCTCCATGGAGGGCAGCACGTTCTGGACCTTGCCGAGGTAGACGTTGCCGATCAGCGAGTCCTGGGTGGTGTGCGAGACGTAGTGCTCCGCGAGCACGCCGTCCTCGAGCACGCCGATCTGGATCCGCTCCCCGCGCTGTCGCACGATCATCTTGCGGTCCACGGATTCACGGCGGGCCAGGAACTCGGCCTCGGTGATCACCTGACGACGCCGTCCGGTGTCACGGGAGGACCGGCGGCGCTGCCGCTTCGCCTCGAGCCGGGTGGAGCCCTTGAGCCCGGTGACCTTGTCCGAGACCGGGGCCTCGGCGGCCTCACGCGGAGCCCGGACCCGGGTCACGGTGTGGGCATCATCCTCATTGGACTCAACCTCGAGGTCGGCGCTGCCCCGACGACGACGACGGCGCTTGCGGATCACCGGTGAGTCATCCTCGGCGGAGTCGGTCTCCCGGTCCCCGCGGTTCTGCGAGCCTGACCCGTTGCCGGAGTCACCGTTCTTCGCATCTGGGTTCTTCGCGTCTGAGTTCTTCGTGTCGTTGGACTGCGAGCCGTTCCCGCGGTCCGCGGAGTCCCCGGCTGAGGACTGCGCCTCCGATGACTCGGAGTCGCTGGACCCCCGGGAGTCCTCGGAGCCGCGGTTCTTGTTCCGGCCGCCGCGGCGGCGCTTCCGGCGTGAGCGGCGGCCCGAGCCGTCCTCGTCCTGATCATCCTCGGACTGGGCATCCCAGTCCTGGGAGTCGTCGTCCTCGAAATCCCTGGTCTGGGAATCGCGGCTCGACGCTGAGGAGCCGCGGGAGTCGGAGTCCGCATCGTCGGCGCTGCGGGTCTTCGAGGGGGTGCGGGCTTTGACCGTGGCCAGATCCGGCGCCTGGAACAAGACGTTCACGGCGTCGTCCTGGGCGGCGGCCCGGGGCTCTTCGGGCTCTGGTGCCTCGTCCGCGTCGCTGGAGGGCTGGGGGCTCTCGCTCGAGGACTGCGGTGCACTGAAGGGATTGAAGATGTCGTTGCTGCCCGCTGCGTCGTCCGCGGGGGTCTCGGGGTGGGACATTATGGAGTTGCTCCTGACCGCTCCCACGGTGCCACACTCACCGCGTCCGCGGCTCTGCTTGGGTGAATTCAGCCGGTCGCGTTGACCCTGTCTCTCACAGAGGGTGCGACCTGCTCATTCCACATATTGATGTTGTCTCAAACCTATGTTCTTAGCTCCACTGGCCTTCCGGGCGCTGCTCCCTTTCACGGAGCGCGCTCTGCGCGGCCTTCCAGTGGCTACTCATCAGTCCTCGGCCCCTGCTGTGACGTATCTCACAACGGCGTCTATGGGGCCCAGGTGATGGCATGGAAGCCTTCTCGGTCTGCGGGTGTGGTCCGCTCGCCGATGTTACTCAGTATCGCATACCCCTTCTGAGAACTTGCGTAGAATCCCCGCATGGCCCTTTACCCGACCGAGCAGCTGATTCGTCCCCACATCGCCGGAACCCGTTCGGTGGGGCTGTGGCTGCTGCTGACCTCCGTGGTCGGCGCAGTGGCCAGCGGGCTGTTGATGCATGAGCGCATCCAGCTCTGGCAGGACGCCGACTACACCACGGCCTGCGACATCAATCCCTGGGTCTCCTGCGGTCTAGTGATGGACTCCTGGCAGGCTTCCAGCTTCGGCTTCCCGAACATCTTCCTCGGCGTGATCGGTTTCCCGATGGCGATCCTGGTCGCGGTGACCATCCTGGGCCGGGTCCAGCTGCCCCGCTGGTACTGGATCGGACTGCAGGCTGGGGTGAGCTTCGCGATGCTCTTCTGCATCTGGCTCTGGTCCCAGGCGGTGTTCGTCATCGGCGCGCTGTGCCCGTACTGCATGGTGGTCTGGGCTGCGGTCATCCCGATGTTCGTGATCGTCACGACTCGCAATATCGCCACCGGGGTCCTGCCCGTCGGTCCGGGGCTGAAGAAGCTCTCTGCGGACTGGTGGTGGGTGGTCATCGTGCTGATCTACCTGGTGGTGGCGGGCAGCATCATCGTGCAGTTCCCTCAGGTCTTCACCGGCTGAGGTCAGGGTCTTCCTCCTGAGATATCGTGGAAACCGGCGTGCAAGACTCGCCGAACGTGTGACCTGCAGATATTTAGGAGCTGGCAATGTCCCAGACCGTTAGTGCCGTCGTCGTCAAAGAGAAGGACGGCCCCGCCGTCCTCGAGCAGATCATCGTGCCGGACCCGATCGCTGGTGAGGTCGTGGTCGACGTCTTGACCTGCGGCGTGTGCCAGACCGATCAGCATTACCAGCAGGGCGAGGTGGGCGACAACTTCCCCTACCTGCTGGGCCACGAGGCCACCGGCCGGGTCTCGAAGATCGGCGAGGGTGTGACCAACGTGAAGGTCGGTGACACCGTGATCCTGAACTGGCGCGCGGTCTGTGGTGAGTGCCGAGCCTGCCGCAAGGGTGAGCCGAAGTACTGCTTCGACACCCACAACGCGCAGCAGCAGATGACGCTGACCGACGGCACCCCGTTGGAAGCAGCCCTGGGCATCGGCGCTTTCGCCGAGAAGACCCTGGTCGCTGCCGGACAGTGCACCGTGATCCAAGACCTGCCGGCGGAGTCCAATGCCGCCGTCGGACTGCTGGGCTGCGGGATCATGGCCGGAATCGGTGCCGCGATCAACACCGGTGAGGTCCAGCGCGGCGAGTCCGTCGCCGTGATCGGCGCCGGCGGCGTCGGGACCGCCGCGGTGCTCGGCGCCAAGCTTGCCGGAGCCACCACCATCATCGCGGTGGACCTGGACGACCGGAAGCTCGCCAAGGCCGCGGAGCTCGGCGCCACCCACACCGTCAACTCGAAGGAGTCCGACGCCGTCGAGACCATCCGCGAGCTGACCGGGGGCTTCGGCGCCGATGTGGTCATCGACGCGGTGGGCCGGCCGGAGACCTATAAGCAGGCGTTCTACGCCCGCGACCTTGCCGGACGCGTGGTGCTGGTCGGCGTTCCAGATCCCTCGCTCATGCTGGAGCTGCCGCTGGCTGACTTCTTCGGCCGCGGCGGATCGCTGAAGTCCTCCTGGTACGGCGACTGCCTGCCGTCCCGGGACTTCCCGATGCTGGTGAGCCATTACCGCAACGGCAACCTCGACCTCGATGCGTTCGTCACCGAACGCGTCAGCCTGGACCAGGTCCAGGAGGCCTTCGACACGATGAATCGCGGCGAGGTGCTGCGCTCGGTCGTGGAGCTCCAGTCCGCAACCCAGAATTGAGGAACCCTATGAGCACCCGCTTTGAGAATCTCGTCACCTCCGGAACCTTCTCGCTCGACGGCGGCACCTGGGATGTCGAGAACAACGTCTGGATCATCGGTGATGAGAATGAAGTGATCATCATCGATCCCGCCCACGACGCCGATGCTGTGGCCGCGGCGGTGGGAGAACGCGCCGTGAGCGCGATCCTGCTGACCCACGGACATGACGATCACATCAGCCAGGCCCTGGAGGTGCAGAAGCGTCTCGGTGGCAGAATCCACCTCAACCCGGAGGACCAGATGCTCTGGGACGCCGTGCATGAGGGCACCGTGCCGGATGTGCACATCAGCGACGGCGACGTGTTCACCGTGGGAGACGCCACCCTGGTGGCGCTCCATACCCCGGGCCACTCCCCCGGATCCACCTGCTTCTATTCCGAGTCCCTGACCGGGCCGGACGGAGCCACCCAGCCGGTGCTGTTCTCTGGAGACACCTTGTTCTCCGGCGGACCCGGCGCGACCGGTCGGTCGTACTCCAGCTTCGAGACCATCATCGAGTCGATCCGGACCCGACTGTTCCAGGAGCTCCCGGGGGCCACGGTGGTCAACACCGGACACGGTCCTTCGACCTCCATCGGGGCTGAGTCGCCGCATCTGCAGGAATGGATCGATCGCGGCGAGTGACCCGCTGCGGCAACTGAGCAGCCGCGGCGACTGATCTGCTGCGGTACCTGATCCGCTGCGGGCCCCGGTCAGCCGCGCGTGGTGACGCTGGGAGGGATCGGCGAGGGTTCGTCGATCTCTTCCAGCTCCCAGTGCCTCCGGTAGACCTGGAGCACCGCGGCTTCGATCTTCTCCACGGTGGTCTCGACACCGAGGTCGGTGATCGCACCGGCGGTGAGCGGGTCCCAGGGAATCCCGAGCGCCTCATAGGCCCGGGAGAGCACCCGGCGGATCGGCGCTCCGTCCTCGACGATGATCGAGGAGGAGAAGAGCCAACCCGAGCTGATGACCCGCTGGGCGGTCCCGATGAGCTTGATCCGTACATCCGGAAGCTCTCGTGAGACCCCGTGGACCGAATGGTCTCCCGGGCAGTACTCCCCCGGGATCGGACGGAGCCGTGCTGAGACCCCGGCAGCCTCCAGCGCGTCGCGCAGGAGTTCGCCGAACTCGGTGAAGCGGGCCTGGGAGTGACGGATCGGATCCGGGTCAGGCTCGATGTGATCGAGCACCAGGGAACCCTGATGATAGGCCGCTGCCCGGCCCCCGGCTCGACGAACCAGCGGCGTGAAGCCTTCCTCGCGACAGGCCTGGGCCGCCGCAGCGAATCCGGGCAGCCGCTCATCGCGCTGTCCGAAGGCCACTGTGGGGTCCGGACGGTACATCCGCAGCAGCGGGGCGACCCGGCCATCCGAGGCTCGCCGCGCATCACGGGGGCTGCCCGCGGCGCGAGTGCGCTGCAAGAGCGTCAGCGCCCGCTCGAGATCAGCCTCGGCGCCGAGGCTTCTGGGCTGCCGATAGACGTGGAGCGGCTCTGCCGTCGTCATTGAGTCTGTGCCATGGGGATGTGTCTGTCGCTTGTGGGTCGTGAGCTGGGACGACACCCGAGTTTACGTCATCGGGCCTTCTGCCTGGGCGCCCCGTGCCTGCTCTCAGCCGACGCCGACCTGCAGCTGAGTCATCCAGGCGAGACTCTCGGCATGGAGCCAGTACTCGATGATTCGATCTTCTTCGACCCAAAGAAGGTCCGTGCCGTGGAAGCGCCCAGCAGTGCCCACTGCGGCGGCGGCCCCGGCATTGTCCGGCCGCAGTGCCCGGTGGCCGCCCAGCGCAGCAGGACCAGGTCACCGTCGAGGAGGGGGCCCCATTCGATGCCGTCTCCTCCATCGAACATCGCCGCGTGCACGCGGTTGCGCTCGGAGACGATCTGCTCAGCGATGTCGTAGTCGCCGTTCCACGGTGCGACCCATCTCTCGACCAGGGCGCTCGACCAGGGCGCTCGATGTGTGGCGCTCGCGGTGGGGCGATGAGGGGTGGGGCTGCCCCATGGGGGTCTCCTGTCGCGGCGGAACAACGGCGCGCAGGCCGCACCAGATCGCTGGTCCGAGCCAGGACCGTCTGCCCCAAGGCTATGCAGAGTCCGACCGCACCACGTTGAATCCTCACAGCCAGCAGGCGAACAACAAGGAGCCTCTGTCGAGACTGCGTCCGATACAGGAATGGCCCTGCTCTGCAGAAGACTGCAGAGCAGGGCCATTCACGCGTCCGGTGGGGCAGGACTCAGGGCTGACGCACTAGAAGTCCCAGTCGTCGTCCTCGGTCTCCTCGGCCTTGCCGATCACGTAGGAGGAGCCGGAGCCGGAGAAGAAGTCGTGGTTCTCGTCGGCGTTCGGGCTCAGCGCCGAGAGGATCGCGGGGTTCACGTCGCTGATCTCCTTGGGGAACATCGCCTCGTAGCCCAGGTTCATCAGGGCCTTGTTGGCGTTGTAGTGCAGGAACTTCTTGACGTCCTCGCTGAGGCCCACTCCGTCGTAGAGGTCGTGGGTGTACTGCAGCTCGTTCTCGTAGAGCTCGTACATCAGCTCGTAGGTGTAATCCTTGAGCTCCTGCTGACGCTCCGGGGTCTCGCGCTCCAGGGCGCGCTGGTACTTATAGCCGATGTAGTACCCGTGCACGGCCTCGTCGCGGATGATCAGCCGGATGATGTCTGCGGTGTTGGTCAGCTTGGCCCGTGAGGACCAGTGCATGGGCAGGTAGAACCCGGAGTAGAACAGGAAGGACTCCAGGATGGTCGAGGCCACCCGCTTCTTGAGTCCGTCATCGCCGTGGTAGTAGTCCATGACGATCTGCGCCTTGCGCTGCAGGTTCACGTTCTCCTTGGACCAGCGGAACGCCTCGTCGATCTCCTTGGTGGAGCACAGCGTGGAGAAGATCTGGGAGTAGGACTTGGCGTGGACCGACTCCATGAAGGAGATGTTGGTCAGCACCGCCTCCTCGTGCTGGGTCAGTGCATGGGGGATCAATGCGACCGCACCCACGGTGCCCTGGATGGTGTCCAGCAGGGTCAGCCCGGTGAAGACCCGCATGGTGAGGGTCTTCTCCTCTTCGGTCAGCGTGGCCCAGGACTGGACGTCGTTGGAGAGCGGGATCTTCTCCGGCAGCCAGAAGTTGTTGACCAGCCGGTTCCAGACCTCGCTGTCCTTCTCGTCTTCGAGGCGGTTCCAGTTGATCGCCTCGACGTGCTCGAGGAGCGCTTTAGATGGTGTCAACGTCAGGAGTCTCTTTCTAGAGGAAGCGTGGAGTTCCGGGAGGGGCCATGGTCGTCACGGCCCGGATGGGACCTGGGGTCACAGCATGCAGGACACGCAGCCGTCGACCTCGGTGCCTTCCAGCGCGAGCTGACGCAGCCGGATGTAGTAGAGCGTCTTGATGCCCTTGCGCCAGGCGTAGATCTGCGCCTTGTTGATGTCGCGGGTGCTGGCGGTGTCCTTGAAGAACAGCGTCAGGGACAGGCCCTGGTCCACGTGCTGGGTGGCAGCGGCGTAGGTGTCGATGATCTTCTCGTACCCGATCTCGTAGGCATCCTGGTAGTACTCCAGGTTGTCGTTGGTCAGGTAGGGCGCCGGGTAGTAGACCCGACCGAGCTTGCCCTCTTTGCGGATCTCGATCTTCGAGGCCACCGGGTGGATCGAGGAGGTGGAGTTGTTGATGTAGGAGATGGAGCCGGTGGGCGGCACCGCCTGCAGGTTCTGGTTGTAGATGCCATGGGCCATGACCGAGGCCTTGAGCTCGCGCCAGTCCTCCTGGGTCGGGATGCTCACATGGCCGAACAGGGTGCGGACCTTATCGGTGGCCGGGGCCCAGAGCTGCTCGGTGTACTTCTCGAAGAATTCTCCGGAAGCGTACTGCGAGTTCTCGAAGCCGTCGAAGCTCTGACCGCTCTCGATCGCGATCTGGTTCGAGGCGCGCAACGCGTGGTAGAGCACCGTGTAGAAGTAGATGTTGGTGAAGTCGAGGCCCTCTTCGGACCCATAGTGCACGCGTTCCCGGGCCAGGTAGCCGTGCAGGTTCATCTGGCCCAGACCGATCGCGTGCGACCGGCGGTTGCCCTCAGCGATGGAGGGCACCGAGTTGATGTAGGACATGTCCGAGACGGCGGTCAGGGTGCGGATCGCGGTCTCGATGGTCTGCCCGAAGTCCGGGGAGTCCATCGCCTTGGCGATGTTCATCGAGCCAAGGTTGCACGAGATGTCCTTGCCGATCTCGGAGTAGCTCAGATCGTCGGCGTACTCGCTGGGCTCCGAGACCTGAAGGATCTCCGAGCACAGGTTGGACATGGAGATCCGTCCGGCGATCGGGTTCGCACGGTTGACCGTGTCTTCGAACATCACATACGGGTAGCCGGATTCGAACTGGATCTCGGCCAGGGTCTGGAAGAACTCGCGGGCGTTGATCTTGGTCTTGCGGATCCGCGCGTCGTCGACCATCTCGTGGTACTTCTCGGTCACCGAGATCTCGCTGAACGCCTTGCCGTAGACGCGCTGGACGTCATAGGGGCTGAACAGGTACATCGGCTCGTTCTTCTTGGCGAGCTCGAAGGTGATGTCCGGGACGACGACGCCGAGCGAGAGCGTCTTGATCCGGATCTTCTCGTCCGCGTTCTCCCGCTTGGTGTCCAGGAAGCGGAAGATGTCGGGGTGGTGGGCGTTGAGGTACACCGCGCCGGCGCCCTGGCGTGCACCGAGCTGGTTGGCGTAGGAGAAGGAGTCTTCCAGCAGCTTCATCACCGGGATCACCCCGGAGGACTGGTTCTGGATGTGCTTGATCGGGGCGCCGTTCTCCCGGATGTTGGTCAGCGAGAGCGCCACGCCTCCCCCGCGCTTGGAGAGCTGCAGCGAGGAGTTGATGGCACGCGCGATGGACTCCATGTTGTCCTCGATGCGCAGCAGGAAGCAGGAGACCAGCTCGCCGCGCTGCTTCTTCCCGGAGTTCAGGAAGGTCGGGGTCGCGGGCTGGAAGCGGCCGGAGATCATCTCGTCGACCATCTTGTTCGCGAGCTGCTCATCGCCGCGGGCCAGGTGCAGCGCGACCATGGTGACGCGGTCCTCGTAGCGCTCCAGGTAGCGGTCACCGTCGAAGGTCTTCAGCGCGTAGGAGGTGTAGAACTTGAAGGCACCCAGGAAGGTGGGGAAGCGGAACTTCGCGGCGTAGGCCCGGTCGAAGATGGCGCGGATGAACTCCTGGGAGTACTGCTGAAGCGTCTCGGGCTCGTAATAGTCGTTCTCGACCAGGTAGCCCAGCTTCTCCTCCAGGTTGTGGAAGAAGACCGTGTTGGTGTTCACGTGGTCCAGGAAGTACTGCCGAGCCGCCAGCTGATCGGCCTCGAACTGGATCTCACCATCGGGACCGTAGAGGTTGAGCATGGCGTTGAGCTCGTGGTAGCTCAGGCCCTGCCACTGGGCGGGCATGACTTTGGCCAGCGGTGCGCCCATGGAGTCCCGGCCGTCCTGGGTCTGGGCGGTGCTCGCCGCGTTCAATGGCTTGGTTGCTGTTTCCAAAACTCTTCCAATCCCGTTTGAACTGTGGCCACGTCTTCCGGTGTGCCCATCAGTTCAAATCTGTAGAGGTGAGGGACTCGGCACTTGGCGGCGACGATGTCCCCGGCGATGCAGTAGCTCTCGTGAAAATTCGTGTTGCCCGCGCCGATCACTCCGCGCAGGAGGTTCCTGTTGGATTCAACATTGAGGAACTTGATGACCTGTTTCGGCACCGAGCCTTCGCCGGCGTCGGCTCCGTAGGAGGGAAGGACCAGGACGAAGGGCCGCTCCGCCGCGAGGGTCTCATCCTTGGTGCGCAGCGGAAGCCTCGCTACCTCCCCCGCCCCGTGCTGAAGCTTCTCCACGAAGCGGTGCGTGTTGTTCGACACCGAGGAGAAGTAGATCAGCCTCGCCATGGTGTTCACGGCTGCATCAGGCGACCGAGCTGATCGCAGCGTGCTGTACGGCCAGCTCGGAGATCTTGTCGGGACGGAATCCGGACCAGTGATCGGCCTCGGTGATGACCACGGGGGCCTGCATGTAGCCCAGGCCGCGAAGCCGCTCGAGGGCCTCGGCATCCTGAGTGATGTCGACGGTCTCGTAGGTCACGCCGTTCTTGTCCAGGGCGCGGTAAGTGGCGTTGCACTGGACGCATGCGGGCTTGGTGTAGACAGTGACAGACATGGGACTCCCCGATTCGAACGTGACGTTTTGGCTATGCCCCAATACTACATCTTGGGTCCGGAGATATCAGCAGCCACTAGATGATGTACTTGCACCGATGTAGTTCTCCACCGGCTGTCCACAGGACCTGTGGACCACGACTCCCCTGCAATGACGCGGAAGCAACACCCATCCCGGTCATTCCTCCACAGCTGTGGAGTTCGATGCTCCCAAGAAGAAGTTTCTCGAAGCGCCGCGTGTCTCGGCGTGTCTGATGCCCGAAATCAGAAGATGTTGCGTCTGCGCCCTCGGGTCTTCACCAGATGTTGTGTTTGGGGTCTCATCCGACGGGGTGCGTGGGCCGCATTCCGCAGCATCGCTCACCGTCGAGGATCCAGGCCTCCAGCCTAGCGGTGGGCAGGTGCAGGCGATCACAACGATTCTGTTGCGGGACTTCACAGACAATGCGCCTAGGGTCGAGAATCGAAGCAACGGTCCTATGACCGTCGACTCCCTGCTCCGCGCGGCGAGCCCCTGAACCCCTAGGAGAACCTCCCCCATGTCCGCTGGACACGCTCCTGCCACTGACCATCATTTCCTTCCCGTTGAGGCTCCCGAGGGGGTCTCGCTCAGCGCCGGAGTCCGGGTTCCGCCGGGCAAGGATCTGGCCCAGCAGGCGCCCGTGGGGAAGCAGACGAAACAGGCGCAGCGTAGCGAGTCAGATGTCTACCGCGCCCTGCTCTCGGAGCTGCACAGCGGCGCCGGGGATGGCCGCGACGGGGTGGCGGTGCGGATGGTCGACATCCGTCGGCAGCTCACCGAGTTTCAGCTGCACTATAAGTTCGGCATGGACGAGGTGCTGACCAAGATCAATGTGCTGCGCGAGGAGTTCGAGCACACCCGCGACTACTCCCCCATCGAGCATGTGAACTACCGGCTGAAGTCCCTGGACCGGATCCTGGACAAGGTGCAGCGCTATGGCGCCGAGCCCACCCTGGAGAGCATCCGACACTCGATCCGAGACATTGCGGGGATCCGGATCACCTGCTCCTTCGTCTCAGACGCCTACTGGGTCGCGGAGATGCTGTGCAGCCAGCCGGACCTGCGGGTCGTCGAGGTCAAGGACTATATCCGCACGCCCAAGGTCAACGGCTACCAGAGCCTGCATGTGATCGTCCAGGTGCCGGTCTTCCTGTCCAACCGCACCGAGTTCGTCTACGTGGAGGTCCAGATCCGCACCGTGGCGATGGACTTCTGGGCCTCGCTGGAGCACAAGATCTACTACACCTACGACGGCGAGGTGCCCGGCGACATCCTCGATGAACTCCGCGACGCCGCCGTCCAGGCGGCCGCCCTGGATCAGCAGATGGCCTCGATCAGAGACCGGGTCACCGCACTGAAGGATCAGGCGCCAGTCTCAGGGCAGGGCGCCACCGGTCCCACGCCGCGGGATCGCGAGACCACCGGGGCGTGGTTCCCCTCCGATGATGCGATGGGGACCACCTGGAAGTGGGAGGACATCGCCAATCACGCCGGCGGTCCGCAAGAGTGAACACCGGGTGAGCGGTCCCTCCTACCGGCGTGTCACCAGGATGTCGAAGAAGACCGTCCCATCAGGGCTCTTTTCGAAGGATCCGCTGCAGGAGACTGGCTCGCCGTGACCGGTCCGCTTGCCATAGGTCTTGTTGTACTCCCAGATGAGCTGGCCAGCGTCGGAGAAGAGGGCGGCGTCGATCGAGCGAAGGAACAGCTTCTCACCCGTGGCGACCCCCGTCTCGTCGAAGACGACGGCGGTCGCTCCGCGGGGCTGCACCTGCAGCATCTCGAAGCCACCCTCGCCGTCGGCGCATCCGATGGTGATCAGGGGGAAGTCCGGTTTCATCGGCACGGCCTGTGCGGTCGTCACGCTTCCTGCAAAGATCCCCGCTGCTAAGAATGTCGCTAGAACGCCTCGACGTAACATCGCCCATCACTCCCTTGTAAGTCATGGACGTGCCACCTCAGCGATGGGCAACGCCCTTCTATGACGCTGGATCTATCGGTAGTAACTCCTCCATGCTGTCACTCCGGGCTTGCCACTGCTAGGACGGATCTCCTAGGTCCGACCTCGGATCGTCCAGCACCACGGCGGGCTGCTCTGCCCATGGGGCGCTCTCCGAGACACGACTGGGGGCTCAGCGCCAGAGCTGCGCGAAGTGCTGGATCGGACCGTGGCCCTGGCCGACGTCGAGGCGTTCAGAGTCCTGAAGCGCTGCGGTCATCCAGTCCTTGACCACGGGCAGAGCAGTGGACCAGCTGTGGCCGCGGGCCGCCAGCGCGGCCAGCGCCGCGGAGACCGAGCATCCGGTCCCGTGGGTGTTCTGCGTGTGGATCCGCGGTGAGCGGAACTGCTCCTCCTCGGCGCGCTCACCCGACTGCGTCGGGTAGACCAGGGTGTCGAGGACGGACTCCTGCGCGGAGGCATCGTCGAGATGTCCACCCTTGGCCAGGACCACCACCTGATGCTGATCGGCCACCGCCCTGGCCTGAGCGATCAGCCCAGCGGGCTCGGTCGCGGGTTCGCCGCCCGCCAGCAGCGCCAGCTCGGGCACGTTGGGTGTGATCAGGTCTGCCCGGGGCAGGAATGCGATCAGCGCAGACTCTGCGGCGGCGTCGAGGAGTCTGTCGCCCGAGGTGGCGACCATCACCGGGTCAAGGACCAGCACGGGCCGAGCTCCGGCGTCGTCGTGGCCGGTGGCCTCGGGGAGCTCACCGCGGAACCCGAGGGTGTCCAGCCAGTCGGCCACGGTGCTGATGATCTCCTCGGTGCCGAGCATCCCGATCTTGATCGCGTCCAGCGCGACATCGTCGGACACGGCGTCCAGCTGGGCGCGCAGGAAGCTCACCGGGGGCAGGTGGATCTCCCGCACCCCCTGGGTGTTCTGCGCGACCAGAGCGGTCACCACGCACATCCCATATCCTCGGTGCGCCGCGAAGCTCTTGAGGTCCGCCTGAATGCCGGCACCGCCGGTGGGATCTGTGCCGGCGATCGAGAGGATGTTGGGGATGCTGCGCGGTGACGTGAGACTCATGGCTCCATGCTAATCGGCCCACGCGGCTCCCACCGGCCCGGCGGACCGGGGCGCGGCACGGGCCGGAGGCGGTCCGGTGGCCCGGTGGCCCGGTGCCGGACCTGGGTCAGTCGATCACGGCGTGGCTGCCCACGCGCCGGTCGTCGTCGGCGCCGGTGACCTCACCGGTCTCGTAGTCGACCTCCAGTGCCTGGACCGAGCCGAAGCCGCCCCATTCGTCGGGCCAGACCTGCAGCTCCCAGCCGAGCTCTTCGAGCTCTTCCCTGGTCTCTTCATCGGGCTCATCGTCGAGGACCAGAAGCTCGTCCTCTGCGATGAGACGGAAGCGCAGCCCGTCGATCGCCTCCTGCAGGTCCGCGTCCTGGAGTCCCCACTGGGTCAGCACGGTGCCCATGATGTTCAGGATCTGGTGTCCGCCGGGGGTCCCGATGCCCAGCACCGGACGCTGTTCGTCGTCCAGGACGATCGTGGGCATCGACCAGGTCACCGACTTCCGGCCCGGCTCCGGCTGGTTCGCCGGAGAGTCCACCGCCTCGAAGCGGCTGAGCTGGTTGTTCAGGAAGAACCCTCCGCTGACCTCCCCGGCACCCCAGAAGTTGGTCAGCGTGTTGGTCATCGAGACCATGATGCCGTCGTCGTCGATCACCGAGATGTGCGTGGTGTTGGCGTCCTGGGGGGCCTGGGCCTGGGCTGGGGCGTCGTCGTCCTGGGGCTGGGCGGCGGACTGCGTGGAGATGTCCATGGCCGCGTTGGCGTCCTTGTCGGTGATCTCCTCGACCGGGACCTCCACGAAGGCGGGGTCGCCGATCCCGGTGAACACGGTCTCCTCGGCGATCAGCCAGGCTTCAGAGAGGGTCTCGATGTATTCGGCGGAGCCCGGCTCCAGCTCTGCGATGCCCTGGCCCTCGGCGATCTGGAGCAGCTGCACCAGGGCCGGGCCGGGAAGCGCGGGCGCGGCGGCGAGCACCTCGTAGTCACCGAACTCCCCGGAGACCGGCTCGGAGGCGGTCACCTCGAAGTCGGCGAGGGTCTGCGCGTCGATGCCGTCCACCTGGGTCAGCTCCTCCGCGAGACTCCCGGTGTAGAAGGACTCCCAACCCTCGGCGGCAAGCGTCTCCAGGGTGCTGGCGAGCTCGGTCTGGACCAGCTGGTCCCCGCTGGCCAGCGGCTCGCCGTCGACCTCGAAGGGCTCCACCCCTTCGATGGCCTCCGGGCCGAGGTCCTCGGTCATCCGGGTCTCCAGGAAGTCGTAGACCTCGAAGCCCTCGGCGGCCAGCTGCTGGGCGGGCTGGATCAGCCGCTCCCAGTCCAGGCTCCCCTGCTCCTCATGCAGCCGGCCCATGCCCGCGGCGAAGCCCGGTGCGCCGATGCCGTTCTCCGGGATCTCGCCATCCACGCCGACCATCTCGCGATAGTCATAGGAGAGCGGGTCCCCGTCCTGACCGGCGATGAGCACCGAGCCGCCGCCGCCCAGGCCGGAGGCGAAGGGCTCCACCACCGACATCGCGAAGGCCGTGGCGATCGCCGCGTCCACGGAGTTGCCGCCCTCGGCGAGGACCTGCTCGCCGGCCTCCACGGCCAGCGGATGTCCGGCGCTGACGCCCTGCTGGGTGAGCACATCCTCCACCGGTTCCGGTGTGCTGGTGGGCTCTTCAGGCTCCTCACTGGGCGCCGGCGGCGGCGGTGGGGGCGGCTCCTCCTCGGCGGCGCAGGCGGCGAGCATGCCCCAGGCGGTCAGCAGGGCCGTGGTGCGCAGGAGCCTGTTTCCTCCGGTGCGCCGAGGCGCGTTCCGAGTGGTGGGTGCGTGGCTGCGCGGCGGCTGGTTCTTCGGCTGCATGTTTCGTCTCCCTCAGGAAGGCGTCGGCTTCTGTTCCATGGATGACCCGGGCTTCGCCCGGCGCGGGTAGGGACGGGCGAGCTGGCGGCGGCGGTGGCGTTCGGGCAGCCGGTAGGTGACCCGCAGGAATCCGGGGGTCTTGCGCAGCAGCGTCTCCAGCGGACCGTAGCGGAAGTTCGCCATCCACAGGACGGCGAAGAGGATCAGCCCCAGCATGATCGCGCAGCTGATCAGGAACCCTTCGATGGGATTCTGCGGACCGGGGTAGATCACCAGCGCGATGATCACCAGGTGAACCGTGTAGGCGGTCAGCGGCATCTGCCCGACGACGACCAGCAGCCGGATGCGCTGGCTGATGTGCGGGACGACGATCAGCAGGATGCCCAGCAGCATGACCGCAGTGCCGATGGAGCTGATCAGCCATAGCGGCATCTGGGAATGTCCCACCGCAGAGATCATTCGGTCGAAGCCGACCTCCGTGGTGTCTGGTTCGCCCAGGACCCGCACCAGCACCTCAGAGGCGCCGAATGCGCCGAAACCGGCGATGGCGCCCAGGTAGACCAGACGCCATTGGACCTTGGAGTTGCCCAGCGGCTGCCGACCCAGCCAGACCCCGAGGAAGAACGGGGCGATCCAGACCACCAGTGGATACGGGCCGGAGACCAGGATGGCGCCGATGATCTCGAACGGAGAGTCCCCGATCTGGGCCGGTTCGATCTGGAAATGGGTGGTCTGCCGCGCCAGGATCCACAGCACGGGTCCTAGCAGCGCCGAGGCGGTGGCGGAGAAGAAGAGCCAGCGGGTGGACATCTTGACCATGAACGCGGCAAGGAAGAACAGCGCCGCGTAGGTGGAGAGGATCACGTTGACCCCGTGCTCGAGGGTCTGCAGACCCAGCCCCAGCGCGAGCAGCAGCAGACCCCGCCAGAGCAGCGTGCTGCGTCGGGTGATGCCCTTGGTCAGCGAGCGGCGAGCCAGGAAGGTCACGCCGATCCCGGCGAGCACCACGAACAGGATCGAAGCACGTCCGTTGAGCGCCCGGACGATCCAGGAGGCCCAGCCGTCGGTGTTGTAGGGACCGACGTTGACGATGATCATGCCGAACACCGCGGCGGCCCGCGCCACGTCGAGGGCATAGAGGCGACTCAGCCCGCGAGCTTGGGAGCTCAGCATGCGGCAGGGTCCTCCTCGCCAGAGCGGTCAAGTACCTCAGAACTGTACCTCTCGGCCCTGCGCTTTGGCTCGCACTGTGTCCCCCGGCCAGTCGAGGGGCTCATAGCAGCGCCCAGCCGAGCAGCCCCGCAGCAAGCACCACCGCCCAGGCCGGGGCCCGCCAGCTGTTCAGCGCCACGAAGGCCAGCACCGCCAGCGCCAGGGCCTCGATCCCGACCTCGAGCACCCCGGCGGTGAACACCGGGGTGTAGAGCGCCGCGGCCAGGATGCCGACCACGCCGGCGTTGACCCCGGCCAGTGCCTTCTGTGCAGACACATTGCCGCGCAGCCGCTCCCAGAACGGCAGCGCCGCGATCACCAGCAGGGCAGCGGGCAGAAAGATCGCCAGCACCGCGATGACCGCGCCGAGCACGCCGGTGGGCTCGCCCATGCTGGAGGCACCGAGGAACCCGGCGAAGGTGAACAGCGGACCAGGCACCGCCTGGGCGGCCCCGTAACCGGCGAGGAAGACCTCAGGGTCCACCATGGCGGGGACGGTCTCTGCCTGCAGCAGCGGAAGCACCACATGCCCGCCGCCGAACACCAGCGCCCCGGCCCGGTAGAACGAGTCGATCATCGCGGTCCATCCGGCGCCGGTGGTGGCCGCGAGCACCGGCAGTCCAGCCAGCAGCGCGGCGAAGAGCGTCGCTGCGGTCCATGCGGAGCGCCGGGAGACTCGCACTGTGAAGGCGTCCGCGGGCCTGGGTCCGGCATCTGGGCCGCGCAGCCAGAGGAAGCCGGTGATCCCGGCGATCAGGATCGCAGCGACCTGGATGAAGGGGTGCGGCACGAGCAGCACCAGCACCATCGCGGCGGCGGCGATGGAGGCGCGCGGAGCGTCCGGGGTCAGCGTCTTGGCCATCGAGAGCACAGCGTGGGCCACCACTGCCACCGCGGCGGCCTTGAACCCATCGATCCACCCGGCCTCGGTGAGGTCCCCGGCATGCTGGACTCCCAGTGCGAAGACGACCAGCAGCGCCACTGAAGGCATCGTGAACGCGAACCAGGCCGCGATCATCCCGGGGTAGCCGGCGCGCTGCAGCCCGAGTGCCATGCCCACCTGGCTCGACGCCGGGCCGGGCAGGAACTGGCAGAGTCCCACCAGGTCCGCGTAGGCCTTCTCGCTCAGCCACTGCCGGTGAGTGACGAAGGCGTCACGGAAGTAGGCCAGGTGGGCCACCGGACCGCCGAATGAGGTGAGCCCCAGACGCAGGAAGACCAGGAAGACCTCTGCCACGGTGCCGGGGTGTCGGGAGGCGGCGGGGCCGGCGTCGTCCGCTGAATGCTCAGTCATCGGGACCCACACTCAAGCAGGAAGGTTAACAGCGGTTGAACAGACCCGGCCCGCCGGTTGGTACTGTTCAGCCCACGCGACTCCTGGGATTGGGGACACATATGAGAATCTCTGCCGAGGCCCTGGCCCCGCTGCTCCTCGGTGCGCTGGAGCACGAGTTCACCGACCGGGGTCTGCTGCCCTGGCGGTTGCCCGCCACCGCGCGGCGCCAGAGCACCGATCCCGGTGTGGAGCGCGTGGCCGCAGAGCCCAGCGGAGTCCACCTGGACTTCCGCACCGAGGCCTCGAGACTGGCGCTGATCACCCACCCGACCCGCGAGCTCACCGGGGATGAGATTCCGCACGGTGCGGTCTACGACGTGCTGGTGGACGGGGAGCTCTACGCCCAGCTGTCCTCGCCGGTGCAGGGCGTGGGCACCACCCGCCGCAGCGACCCGATCACCGGTGAGGTCTCCAGCACCAGGGGCGGCGACGCCCGGATCGAACTGCCCCGGCTGCCTCCGGGCGCCCACGATGTGCAGATCTGGCTGCCCCATGACGAGCGGACCGAGCTGGTCGGACTGGAATCCGACGCCACGGTGATCCCTGCTGGAGCCGAGGGGACGACCCGCTGGCTGCATCACGGCAGCTCGATCAGCCACGGCTTCGCCGTCAGCCACCCGACCGGCACCTGGCCCGTGGTGGCCGCCCGGGCCGCCGGGGTGCAGCTGACCAACCTCGGGCTCGCCGGACAGGCGATGCTTGACCCGTTCACCGCCAGGACCATCCGCTCCGCCCAGGCCGATGTGATCAGCCTGAAGCTGGGGATCAACATCACCAACGGGGACACGATGCGCCTGCGCACCTTCATCCCGGCGGTGCATGGCTTCCTCGACACGATCCGCGAGGGTCCACACGCCGAGACCCCGCTGCTGCTGGTCTCCCCGCTGCACTGCGCGATCCAGGAGACCCGGCCCGGACCGTTACAGATGGAGCTGCTGGAGTCAGGCCCGCGCTTCTCCTCGATGGGAGATTCCCGCGAGGTGGCCTCCGGCAAGCTCACCCTGCAGGTGATCCGCCGTACGCTGCGCGAGATCGTCCAGGCACGCCGCACGGAGGATCCGCAGCTGCACTTCCTCGACGGTCTGGAGCTCTTCGGGGAACCCGACGAGGCGGAGCTGCCGATGCCGGACCAGCTGCACCCGGACACTGCGGCCCAGCAACGGATCGGGACCCGCTTCGCAAATGTTGCGCTCGCTCCCGGAGGGCCGCTGAACCTGGAATGATCTGAGGCGTGCTTCTGCAAGACATGCCTCCCCGCGCCTGGATCGCGACCGCCCTGCAATGGGCGCGCACGCTCGCGCTGACCACCCTGTTCCTCGCCCTCGGGCGGGTGCTCGACGCTGCCCTGAACGCCACGGACACCACCGGCGGGCTGATCCTCGGCGCGGTCGCCGGCGCCGTGGCGGTGATCTGCTCCGGCATCGCCGCGTCCGTGCCGCCTCGGCTGCGCGCGGTAGAAGAACTGCGCTGGCGCGGCAGCGGAATCCGGGCCGCCCTGAACCGCGATCCGGCGGGTACGGCGACGGGTGCTGCGAGGGGCGCGTCGAGGGTCGCGTCACGGCCCCCCGCGCCCAGCCACGCCGGCGCAGCCCACGGGCGCGCCGGTGGTGGGCGTCCAGCGGGGCGCGCCGGCGGTGGGCGTCCCGGCATGGGTGAGGCTGATCTGCTCACCGGCGGGGTCGAGCGCATCGCCGAGTACCGTGCGGAGTTTCTGGGTCCGGCCCTGGCGGCCTTCACGGCCCCGGCGCTGGTGCTGCTGATGCTGGGCAGCTTCGTGGACCCGATCATCGCGGTCGTGCTGCTCGTCCTGGTGCTGCTGGTTCCGCTGCTGGTCCGGTTCTTCCTGAAACGCTTCCGCGGCCCCACCGCCGCCTACCGGCGGCTCGCCGGGGCGGCGACCGCGAAGTTCCAGGAGGTCCTGCGCTCGCTCGGCGGCCTGGTGCTGCTCGGCGCCGAAGATGCCGGCCGGCGCAGCGTCGCCGAGGCGGCCGCCGCGCTCCGGGTCCAGGCGGTGGCCCTGCTCAGGCGCAGCCAGCTGATGATTCTGGTCAACGACGCCCTGTTCTCCCTGGTGATGATCACCTCCGCCGTCGGCCTTGCGCTGTGGCGCTTCCAGGATGGTGCGATCACCGCTGGCGATTTCCTCGCCGTGGTGCTGCTGACCACGCTGCTCTATGAACCCATCGACAAGCTCGGTCGCTCCTTCTACGTGGCGATGGCCGGGCGGACCCAGCAGGGGCTGTTCACCCAGACCCTGAGCACCCCGGGGGAGGCGACGTCCAGGACCCCCGCCGAGACCGCAGCCGAGTCCCCTGCCCAGTCTCCTGCCCAGCCGCTCGCCCAGTTCCCGGCCCGGACCTCAGCCCAGACCACGGAGCTGCTGCGCCTGGAGGATCTCGGGGTGGATCGCGGCGGCGAGCGCGTGCTGCGTGGGGTCACGCTGAGCGTGACGCGCGGCGCCGCGATCGCCGTCGTCGGGCCTTCCGGTGCGGGCAAGTCCACGCTGGCCCAGGTGCTGCAGGGACTGATCCCGCACGCCACCGGAGAGCTGCTGCTGGAAGGGCGACCTGCCGACTCGACTGCGCTTCAGCAGGCCGCCGTGACCGTCGCGCAGAAGCCGTTCATCTTCTCCGGCACTGTGGCCGAGAACCTTCGCCTGGCCCGGCCCGAGGCCACCGATGACCAGCTCTGGGAGGTCCTGACCCAGGCGCGCCTGGACGCGGAGATCGCAGCGAAGCCGCGCGGGCTGGCCACCCAGGTCGGCGAGGACGGCGGAGCCCTCTCCGGGGGACAGATCCGCCGCCTGGCGATCGCCCGTGCGCTGCTCTCCGGGGCAAAGCTGCTGATCCTGGATGAGCCCACCGCCGACCTGGACCGGCGGGCAGAACGGCTGGTCGATGAGACCCTGCGCGGCCTCGCCGGAGACCACACGCTGATCCTCATCGCCCACCGGCTGGCCACCACCCGCTGGGCCGATCAGGTCCTGGTGCTCGAGGCTGGAGAGCCCGCGGCGCTGGGCAACCCGGAGGAGCTGCTCGCCCAGTCCGGCTATTACGCGCAGGCCACGGCCGGAGAAGGGGAAGACCGATGATCTTGCATCTGCTGACACTGGCCCGGGGCTCCGCCGGGCTGCTCGCGCTCTCAGCCTTCGCCCGCACACTGACCCTGCTCTGCGGCGCCGCCCTGCTGGCCTACCCGGCATGGCTGGTGGGACGCCTCGCCGACGGTCAACAGGTCCCGCCGCTGGGCAGCGTCATCGCGGTGATGATCACCCTGGCCGCGGCCAAGGGCCTGACCCGCTACGCCGAGCAGCTCTCCGGACACACCGCCGCCTTCGCACTGCTGGAGCAGCTGCGGGTCCGGCTCTACGAGAAGCTGATCCCGCTCGCCCCGGCGGTGACCGCCTCCCGCGGCAGCGGCCGGCTGCTCTCTGCGGCCACCCGCGACGTGGACCGGGTAGAGGTCTTCTTCGCGCACACCCTGGCCCCGGTGGTGACCGCCGTGGTCATCCCCGCCACCGCGGTGGCGCTCACCTGGACCCTCACCGGGCCCGCGCTGGCACTGGGGCTGCTGCTGATCTTCCTGGCCGCGGCGGCCACGCTGATCGGCCTCGGGCGCCGTGGTGCCCGTGCAAGCAGCACCGCCGCGGTCCGGGCCCGCGGTGCGCTGGCCCAGGAGATCAGCGATGATCTGCGCGGCCGGCAGGAGATCACGATCTTCGGCGCCCAGGAACAGCGCGCACTAAGGGTGGACCGGATCGGCGCCCAGATCGGTGAGAACTCAGGCGGCGCCTCGGTGCTGCAGGGGCTGCGCGCCGCCGCCGGGCAGGGCTGGCAGGTGCTCGCGCTCTTCGTGCTGCTGCTGTTGGGACTGCCGCAGGCCCAGGCAGGCGTGATCGGCTACACCGAGCTGCTGCTGGTGCTCGCCCTGGTGCCGGGCACCGCACCGGCCTTGGCCGCGATCGAGGCGCTGGGGCTCTCGCTGCCCGCTGCGCTGGCCTCCGCGGCGAACCTGCGCGAGCTCGAGGAGAGCTCCCCGGAGGTCGCCGAGCCGAAGCACCCGGTCCCGGTGCACACCGAGCACGAGGCCGCCGCCTCGGTGTCCTTCCACGGCGTCAGCTTCGGCTACCCCGGCACCGAGCGGGAGGTGCTGCAGGAGGTGGACCTGCGGATCAAGCCCGGAGCGGTGGCCGCCGTCGTCGGGGTCAGCGGATCCGGCAAATCCACGCTCGCCTCGCTGCTGACCCGGGTCTGGGACCCCCAGGCCGGCGAAGTGCGACTCGGCGGCACCGACGTGCGTGAGCTCTCGCTGGCCGCGCTGCGCGCACATATCACCGTGGTGGAGCAGCGCCCGGTGCTGATCAGCGGCAGCATCCGCGAAAACCTGCTGCTGGGCAGCCCGGCGGCCACCGAGGAGCAGGTGCTGGCCGCGTGCCGTTCGGCCTGCTTCGACGGTGACATCGCCGCGATGCCCGAAGGTCTGGACACCCAGATGGGAGCTGAGGGCGCGCGGCTCTCCGGAGGCCAGTCCCAGCGTCTGGCGCTGGCCCGCGGGTATCTGCGCCGCAGCCCGGTGCTGATCCTCGATGAGATCACCTCGGCGCAGGATCCGCTCACCCAGGCCGAGATCCTGCGACGCATGCCCGAGGCCACCAGCGCCACGGTGATCATGATCGCCCACCGCAGCGCGGTGCTGCGCCATGTCAGCAGCGTCTACGAGGTCGACGCCGGGAGGATCAGAGCAGCAGCTCCGCCAGCAGCGGGAGCGTGAGCAGGCAGGCCAGCGTGCTGGTCACCAGGATCGAGGCGGCCAGGCGGCCGTCACCCTCGTACTGCTGCGCGAAGATGTAGACCGTGGTGGAGGAGGGCATGGCGGCGATGATGATCAGCGTGCCGGCCCAGACCGGTCCGAGCTGGTCGTAGAAGGGCAGCACCGCCAGCCAGGTCAGCAGCGGCAGGACCAGGATCTTGCCCAGAGTGCCCAGTGTGATCAGCCGCTTGGGCACTCCCCCGCTGCGGATCCCCTCGATCGCCGGGTGCAGCGCCAGCCCGACGCAGAACAGCGCCAGCGGCACCGCCGTCTGCCCCAGCAGGCTCACCGATTCGTTGATCGGCGCCGGCAGTCCCAGCGGGCTGAACACCACCAGCAGCGCCAGCCCCATCGCGATGAACACCGGGTTCAGCAGCAGCGCACGCTTGAAGATCGGCCCGATCTGGGTGCGCAGCAGCTGCCCGACGCCGGCGGCCCGGCCGGTCTTCCTCGGGTCTGCGGCATTCGTGCCCGCCGCCGAGGACTGCTCGGCGCGGGAAGCCACTATGGTGCGCACCAGCGGGTAGCCGTTGAGGTAGATCAGGTTGTGCACCATGTGCACGATCCCGGCGGCCAGTCCGGCCTCCGGGCCGATCACGCTGATCGAGACCGGGATCCCGAAGTACCCGACGTTGCCGAAGCTGCCGGCCAGTGAGGTCGCCGCCGCGCCCTCCCGGCCGCGGGCGCCGAAGAGGAAGCTGCCGTAGTACAGCGCGATGGAGACCAGTGGGGTCACCACGGCGACGATCGCCACCGCCAGCACGGGGAAGCCGGCGGTGGGCGGAGCCGTGACCATCGCGGTGTAGATGAAGGTGGGCAGCGCGAAGTAGAACAGGAAGCCGTTGAGGTGGTCCTGGGCGCTGCGGAAGCGCGGGACGAACCCGGCGGCGAATCCGACGCCGAGCACCAGGAACATCGGCCCGATCACGGTGAGCATCTCAAGCATCAGAGCCTCCGGAGCCGCGGAAGCAGTCCGTCACCGGAATCCGGGCGAGCCTGTGGCGTCGGAGGGCGGTTCACCAGCGCAGTCTCCACGAGGTGGGCCGGCCGAGTCCGGGCAGCGCGAAGGTCTCGGGCTGCCCACGGGTGACCCCGGCCAACGGGTCGCTCTCCCCCAGCTCTTTCCGCCGCGGTTCGGCGGCGAGCCACTCGGAGCTGTGCGCCTCGTCGTCGGCCGCTGCTGCGCTCACCGTGACCCGGTCACGGTCCCGGCTGCGCACGATGTCCTTCTCGGGATCCAGGATCTCGCGGACCACCTGGACCATCAGATAGATCAGGGTGGCCATATGGGCCAGGATCCCGAGGTGGTAGGCCCAGTCGATCAGCTCGGTGCCGCCGGCGAACTCCCCGCCGGAGGTGATCTTCGCGCTCATCATCCACACCGAGACCCAGTGGTAGACCTCCGCGGCCTGCCAGAGAAGGTAGCCGCGGACCTTCGGGCGGGCCAGCACCAGCAGCGGGATCAGCCAGATCACGAACTGCGGGGAGTAGACCTTCCCCAGCAGCAGGAAGCTGGCGACGATCAGGAAGCACAGCTGCGCCATCCGCGGTCGGGTCGGCGCGGCCAGGCCCAGGTAGGCGACGCCGAGGCAGCACAGCAGGAAGAGCCCGTTGGAGAGCAGCGAGAACCCAGCTCCGTCCAGCGGCAGCCAGCTGAAGAACAGCCAGACCGAGGAGAAGCTGACATCGCGCTCGGAGGAGAAGCGGTAGAAGGTCGACCACTGCTCGAACTGCAGAAGCATGAAGGGCAGGTTCACCGCGAGCCAGGTGAGCACCGCGGCGAGCGTGGTCGCGGCGAAGGAGCGCAGCCGTCCGCTGCGCAGGCACAGCACCAGGATCGCGCCCAGGAAGAAGAGCGGGTAGAGCTTCATCGCCGTCCCCAGGCCGATCAGCACCCCGGCCCAGACCGGATGTGAGCGGCCCCAGAGCAGCAGCGCCAGCGCGCCCAGGAAGACCGCCCACATGTCCCAGTTGATCGACAGCGAGAGGATGATTCCCGGGGCCAGGGCGACCATCAGCGCGTCCTTGCGGCGGTGCCCGGCGGTGGAGTAGGCGGTGGCCAGGACCACGCCGAGCCAGCACAGCACCACCGCGAAGTGGTTGAGGTCGTAGAACGCCAGGATCCGTTCCTCGGTGATGCCCTGCCCGGGGACCAGCAGGGCGAGCACCCCGGCCACCATGACCAGCAGCACCGGGTACTCCATGACCTGGTCCGCCGGGACGTCGTCGACGAAGGGGAAGAGCCCTTCGGCGAGTCCGCGCTGGCTGAACAGCAGCGAGAAGTCGGAATAGCACATGTGGATGTGCTGATCGGGGTCGGTCCAGCCGTTGATCCGGCACCACTGCACGGCGACCACCGACAGCGCGGCGCCCAGGGTGGTCGCGGTCAGCAGCAGCCAGAGCAGCCGGGAGCCGGGGAGCTTCACGTGGTGTCCTTCTCGTAGATGTCCTCGGCCGCCCAGGAGGTGCGCGGCGCGCTCAATCCTCTCAGCCGCTGCCACCCGTGCTGCGCATTCCAGCGCTGGGAGCGGCGGCGCATGTCGAAGAAGTCGGTGGTGTTGGGGTCCAGGAACACCACGTAGATCAGATACAGCGTGACCACTGCGATCGCGATGGTGTGGATCACGGCGGCATCGATCCACTGCGCCACCGAGAGCTGGCTGACCATGGAGAGCAGCACCATCACGGTGATGACCGTGGTGACCAGCACCAGCACGCGCCCACGGTAGATGTGCACCACGGCATAGAAGGGCAGCAGCCAGAGCAGGTACCAGGGTTGGATGATCGAGGAGGTCAGCACCACCAGGGTCAGACCGTAGCCGGCCCAGAGCACCGGGTTGCCGACGTTGCGGCGCAGCAGCATCCAGGCGATCATCGCGCCGGCCGCGGCGCGCGCCAGGTTGTAGAAGATCTCGGTGACGACGGCGGCCTCCACACCTGTCAGCGCTGCCAGCCCGGCGCCCAGGCCGATGCCGAGCAGTCCGACCGGGGCGGCCTGCAGCACCGCGCCACCGGCCCCGAGGGCCGCGGCCACCCAGCCCAGCCCGATGCCCAGCGCCGCGCCGGAGGCCACCAGCAGCACGGCCGCGGCGGTTCCGCCGATGGCCCATTCGCGGAAGCGATGGCGCAGCGCCGCGGTGCTGCGCAGCGGCAGCAGCAGGATGAAGGGCAGCACCACCATGGCGATGGGCTTGACCGCGATCCCCGCGACCAACAAGACGATGCACAGCAGGCGTCTTCGACGCAGCCCGGCCAGGGTGCCGGCGAGCATCAGTCCGATCATCAGCGCGTCGTTGTGCGCCGCGGGCAGAAACACCAGCAGCGTCATCGGGTTCAGCAGGCACAGCCACAGCGCCCAGGAGGGCTCGGAGCCGAAGGCTCGAGCCAGCCGCGGGATGCAGTAGAGCATCAGCGCCATCCCGACCAGAGCCAGTCCGCGGAAGAGCAGGATGGCGATCTCCGGGACGCCGCCAGAGACGAACCAGACCAGCTGTGCGAGCACCAGGAACAGCGGTCCGTAGGGCGACGGGGATTCGGCCCAGAGCCCGTCGGCTCCCTCCATGAACCACCCGGGGAGCTCGGAGACCCCGTGCTCATAGGGGTTCAGCCCGGCGTGCAGCACCCGGCCCTGGGCGAGGTAGGAGAAGACGTCGCGGGAGAAGATCGGCAGGGTGAACATCAGCGGGGTGGCCCACATGATCAAGGTTCGGCGCATCACCGGGGTCGCCCGGGGTGACCAGGACCCTACCCGCTGGGAGAGTCGCAGCCAGGAGCGCACGAGCAGCAGCGCGCCGAAGACCAGCAGCACCGTGCAGGCGACCACCCCCGCGGTCGTCGTGCGCAGCGGCAGCAGCAGCGGGTTCAGCGCGAGCAGCGACTGCGGGGTCATCGCCAGCCAGCCGACGCCCCAGGAGCCCAGCATGATCATGATCGAGGCGAGCAGCCCCTGACGTGCGGTGTGCGAGGCGGCGGCTTCTTCGCCGCCGATCAGCCAGGCGGTCGGCGGCCACTGGCCCAGGAAGGACCGGGCGCGCAGCGCGTTGCGGGAGACCAGGTTAGCGCGCACCGGGGGTGGGCTCCTCTCCCCCGGGCCGCGCGCCCTGAGCGGTGACCGGTTCGGGGGTGACTGGTGCTGCACTGACCGATTCTGCGCTGACCGATCCTGCGCTGACCGGTGCGGCGTCGTCGGCGTCGTCGTCCTCGGCATCCCCGGCATCCTCGGCGGCGCGGCGGCCGCGCAGCCTGGGCCATTCCCAGCGGACCGCGGGCAGGCCCCAGCCGTCCCAGACCACCCAGCGGGTCTGCCGGTCCAGCAGCCCCAGCCAGATGATGCAGATCCAGGACACGGTGATGGACAGGGCCAGCATCTCCTGGTCCAGCTGCAGGAACTGGTAGATCGAGAGCTGGTCCGAGGCGCCGAAGGCCAGGAAGAAGGCGATGGTGAACACCACCCACTTGAACTGCCAGTCTTTGCGGATCCCGGTGATGGCGAACAGCGGCAGCAGCCACAGCAGGTACCAGGGCTGGACGATCGGGGAGAGCACCACCAGCGCGGTGAACGCCCAGACCATCCGCTGGACGATGAACTTCTCATCGCCCCGGAACATCAGCCACAGCACCACGGCCACCGAGAGGATCCGGCCGGCCACCTTGAAGACCTCCAGCGTCCAGCCGCTGTCGAGTCCGAAGGAGCGCAGCAGCGTGCCCAGCCAGCCGTCGGCGATCCCGATCGGGGACCAGAAGACGCTGCCGGTGCCGGTGCCTGCCAGCACGGCGAGCCAGCCGAACCCGTAGCCCTGCACCAGACCGATGCCGATCATCACGGTGCCGGCGATCCCGGCGGTCAGGAACCAGTAGGTGAACTTCCGCGACCAGGAGGCTCCCGGTCCGGCCCAGAGCAGCCCGATGAAGGGAAGCAGCACGATGGTGATCGGTTTGATCCCGATCGAGACCACCACCAGCAGCGTGGCGAGCACTCCCCGGCTGTGGGCCGCGGCATAGACCCCGGCGAGAGCGAAGCCGACCATGATCGCGTCGTTGTGGGCGCTGGAGATGAAGCTGATGATCAGCAGCGGGTTCGCCAGGGTGATCCACTGTGCGCGGGCCGGGTCGACCCCGTGGATCCGGGCCAGCTTGGGCACGAAGATCATCATCATGACCACCCCGCCCACGCAGGCGAGCCGGAACAGAAAGAGCGCCAGGTCGGGGCTGTCTCCGGCGATGCGCATCACGGCGGCCTCGAGCCAGAGGAACAGCGGGCCATACGGGGTCTCGGATTCGGCCCAGAGGATGTCGGTGCCCAGTTGGAACCAGTTGTCCAAGCTGGAGACCCCGGTGGTGTAGGGGTCCTGCCCGGCCAGGACCAGGCGGCCCTGGTTGAGGTAGGCGAAGACGTCACGGGAGAAGATCGGGATCGCGACCAGCTGCGGGAGCGACCAGAGCACGACGGCGGCGTTGACCGTGCGCAGCGAGCGGGTGGGCCACGGCTGGTTCGGGTCGGGGTTCTCCAGCACCCGGCCCAGGCGCAGCCAGGCGCGCAGCATGACCCAGCAGCCCAGGGTCAGCGCGATCGTGGCGAGGACCACGCCCACCGTCTCGGTGCGGAACGTGATGATCCACGGCTGGCGGGACAACGGCGAGACGCTCACCAGCCATCCGACGCCGAAGGAGCCCAGTAGCACCAGCATCGACCCGAGCAGGCCTTCGACCATCGGGGACCAGACGCTCTTGGGCCGGGTGGAGGAGCGCAGGATGTGCAGCCAGATGTCCCGCTTGCGCTGCGTGGGCCGAGGAGGTTCACCCTCGGCGGGGTGGGCGGGGTTGCCGAGCCCGACGGCGCCCTCGGCACCGCGCGGTGCAGGGCTGTTCTCGGCGGCTCCAGCCTCAGCGCTCATCGCCCTTGAATTTATCACCACTGGTGCCGCTCAGCCCGGCGCCGGGCGGGCGGTCGGTAGAGTGAGAACCGTGACTTCCCAAGAGACTGAGACCAACGCCTCATCCGCCACGACCGTCCCGGTCACCCCCGGGGGCTCCTGGGCGGGCCGGATGGTGTGGATCGACTGTGAGATGACCGGGCTGAACCCCGATCACGATGTCCTGGTGGAGATCGCGGCACTTGTCACCGACGCCGAGCTGAACGTCCTCGGCGAAGGGGTGCAGGTCGTCATCGCCCCGGACCCGGCCGAACGGCTCAAGACCATGGAGCCGATCGTGCAGAAGATGCACACGGAATCAGGGCTGCTCGAGGATCTCAAGCACGGGGTCTCGGTGCAGTTCGCCGAGCAGAAGGTCCTGGACTACGTGAAGGCCTGGATCCCCGAGGCCGGGGTCGCACCGCTGGCCGGCAACTCGATCCACGCGGACAAGGCCTTCCTGCGGGTGGCCATGCCGGAGCTGATGAAGCACCTGCACTACCGGCTGATCGATGTCTCCACCATCAAGGAGCTGTCCTCGCGCTGGTACCCGGAGGCGAAGAAGGCCGCGCCGGCGAAGACCGGCAACCACCGGGCGCTGGGCGATATCCAGGACTCCATCGAGGAGCTTCGGCACTATCGCCGGACGGTGTTCAAGCAGAACTGAGCCGATTTCCGGATCCGGGGAGAATCTGTGTACACTGACATGCGTTGCTTTCGGCCGCTCATGGTTGATCAGCAGCGGGTACGGGAGCCGGTCTCGGCTCCACATGGTGGGCGTAGCTCAGCTGGTAGAGCATCGCGTTGTGGTCGCGAGGGTCGCGGGTTCAAGCCCCGTCGCTCACCCCATGGAACGGTCCTGGTCATTCGACCAGGGCCGTTTTTCGTTGTGTGGACAGATGGGCATGGCGAAGAATCACGCTCTGATCGTCAGGCAGCTGCGCGGTGGCGGCTGAGCAACCCTGGACGGCTCCTGACCTCAGGCTGCGTGTCCCCTGCGCCGCCGTTCCTCGCCCATGCTCTCCAGGGCCTCAAGTGCGGCCTTGCCCGCGCGCGCGGCGGTGATCATGTCCTCGAACGCGGCGTGCGAGCCGGTCCGATCCCTCGCCTGCTCGGCGGTGAGCGCTTCCAACCAGTGCTTATTCACGTCCATCAGGGCGAAGTGGGCCTGGTCCTCTAGCTCAGCTCGGGTGCTCATGTCGTGGCGTCCCCTCGGTCGACGGGTGAGATGGTCTAGGGGATACGCCATTCACCCTGGTTTCGTTCAATCTCTCCTCAAATTTCTTTACAGCCATCTTCTTCGCAGCCATCGAACTCGCGCCGGACCTGCATGGTCAGGGGCTCTGGAGCCTGGGGATCGGACTCTGGGCCGCTCCCCCGCCGTCATGGGTCTCCGTCGCGGTGAGTAGGGTTGGGTCCATGGACATTCTCTCCGCGAACTGGCTCGCTGCCGGCGCGATCGTGATATTGGCGGTGGCGGCCATCGTGGTGGCCATTGCGCGTGGGCACACCGGCAAGGACGCACGGATCACCGCCTCGCATCAGCCTGGCATCATCACTCTGACCAGCAGTCTCGACGCCACGGTCGTCGCCATCCTCAATGACGGGGACAGTCTGGCCGAGTCTCTCCAGCGGGACCCGCTCGACCTTCCCATTGCTCTGGCGGCCGAGGAGCCCTTCAGCATCCGCTACCAGAGTGACCTCGCTCGCGCGCCGCGCAGCCTGCTGCTGCGCCTGCAGGACGGCGCGATCAAACATGTAGATCTCCCGTCGGTGTAGACCCTCCGCCGGAGAAGACTGTCGCATGCCTATGCCATGTCCCATCGCTATGTCCGTCCATAGGGATGGGACATGGCATAAGCATGCGACAAACCGGGTGCGCCCCGGCCGGGACCAGCGCAGGCGGGTCAGCATGGACGGGCACTTCACACGAGGTCGCCGGATTTCGCCCCTGAACGCCTGGCCCCCCGGGCACGATATTCTTGCCCAGGCAGTGGTCACCACCGGATCACCAGCAGCACTCACCGAAGAGCGCGTCACCAGACCGGGAGGAACTCCGTGCAGGAAACCGCGATATCGGCGCTGATCGATGTGCCGTCCGATATGAACACCACCGATCTCTTGGAACAGCAGCGGACCGAGGATCCCGAGAACGTCCTTTTCACCCGCCGTGACGCGTCCGG
This sequence comes from Nesterenkonia aurantiaca, assembly GCF_004364585.1. GTDB lineage: Bacteria > Actinomycetota > Actinomycetes > Actinomycetales > Micrococcaceae > Nesterenkonia > Nesterenkonia aurantiaca. The sequence continues at coordinate 147,818 of NZ_SOAN01000007.1, forward strand.
CGAATGGGTCGAGGTGTCCGCCGCCGCCTTCCACGCCGACGTGGAAGCTCTCGCCAAGGGTCTCATCCAGCGCGGCGTCGCGCCGGGTGATCGTATCGGGATCATGTCGGCCACCCGGTATGAGTGGAGCCTGTTGGACTTTGCGCTCTGGTACGCCGGCGCCGTCTCGGTACCGGTCTATGAGACCTCCTCGGCCGCGCAGATCGCCTGGATCGCGGAGGACTCTGAGCTCAGCCTGGTCTTCGCCGAGACGACTTCGCATCGCGAGACCATCCTCCTGGGCCTGCGGGATTCCGGACTGCAGAAGACCCCCGAGGTGCTGTTGATCGAGTCCAGCGTCCTGGACCAGCTCCGTGAGGCCGGTGGGTCCGTGCCGGACCAGGATCTGGAGACCCGCCGGGCCAGCGCCGACGGTGCAGACCTCGCCACCATCATCTACACCTCCGGGGCCACCGGTCGGCCCAAAGGCTGCGAGCTGACGCACGGCAACTTCGTGGACCACAGCCTGCAGACCTTGGCCGCCATGGACGGCGTCGTCGGCAAACACTCCTCCACCGTGCTGTTCCTGCCCATGGCCCACGTCTTCGCCCGATTCATCTCGGTGATCTTCATCGCCGCCGGTGGTCGAGTGGCGCACACTCCCGATATCAAGCAGCTCATCGAGGATCTCGGGGTGATCCGCCCGACGTTCCTGCTCGGGGTCCCTCGAGTCTTCGAGAAGATCTATAACGCCGCGGCGCTCAAGGCCGAAGGCGATGGGAAGAAACGGATCTTCACCATTGCCGCTGATGTGGCCGTGGACTGGTCACGGGCCTCCGCCGAGGGCCGTGTCCCGCTGGGACTTCGGCTCAAGCATGCGGTGTTCAGCAAGCTGGTCTACTCGAAGCTGCGCCATCGGATGGGCGGCAACGTCACCCACGCCTTCTCCGGGGGCTCGCCGCTGGGTGAGCGGCTGGGGCACTTCTTCAACGGCGTGGGCATCCAGATCATCGAGGGCTACGGGCTCACCGAGACTACGGCGCCGGTCACCGGCAACATCCCCTCGGTCTACCGGATCGGCACCGTTGGGATCCCACTGCCCGGCAACGCTGTGCGCGTCGAAGCCGACGGCGAGCTGCTGGTCAAGGGCAGCAGCGTCTTCCGCGGCTACCACAACCGGCCCGAGCTCAACGCGGAATCCTTCACAGCCGACGGGTGGTTCAACACCGGCGACCTGGGCCGGCTCGATGATGCGGGACGGCTGATCATCACCGGCCGCAAGAAGGAGATCCTGGTGACCGCCGGGGGCAAGAACGTCGCTCCCGCTCAGCTCGAGGACTCCATCCGGGCAGACCTGTTGGTCTCCCAGGCGGTGGTCGTCGGTGACGGCAGACCCTTCATCTCCGCGATGATCACCCTGGACGGTGATGTCATACCGGCCTGGCTGCGCAGCAGAGGCCTCGACCCGGACACCTCGATGAGCGAGCTCACGGAGCACCCTCAGGTCCTGGAGCATCTGCAGCAGGTCATCGACTCGACCAATGCGAGTGTCTCGAAGGCTGAATCCATCCGCAGCTTCACCGTGCTCGAGGACGACTTCACCATCGACTCCGGGCACCTGACACCCTCCCTGAAGATCCGCCGGGCCGAGGTCATGCGTGACTTCCAGCGTGTGGTCGAGAACCTCTACGAGAAGGCGGCACAACGCGCCAAGCGTCACTGAGCCGCCCGCTCCGCGGCGGATCGGCCGGCCTCACCGGAATTGATGATCGTGCCATACACGTCGCGGCCGAGCAGCCCAGGTCAGTTCCCGGCGAGCTCGATGAGCTTGCGCACGGTGTTGAGGTTCCGCGCAGTGCCGGTCACTCCCAGGGAGCGGGTGATCGCTGCCTCCTTCATCTGGGCGGATCCGGCACCGTTGGCGTAGCGCAGGTGCATCTCGCGACCGATCACCTGCCAACGGTCCTGGCCGGTCTCCAAGCGTGCCGCGGCGGCCACCGCCTCGGCCTCGGGTGCGGAGTGGAGGAAGCTGATGTGGGAGAAACGAGGGTCGATCTCCTCGAACGGGTGGCCGGCCAGCGCGGCGGAGACCTCTTCCCCGGACCGGCTGATCACTTCTCGGAAGAACCCGAACCGGGCCTGGACGGCGTCCTGCAGCGTCCGGTCGAAGTCCATGTGCGGGCCAGGCGGGGTGCAGAGAAGATTGCCGGAGGCGAGATAGCTCGTGACCTCGGTGGCTCCGAGGGACTCGGCCAGGCTCCGCCATTGCGCCATCGGCAGCCTGGCCGTCCCGCCGACATTCACGGCGCGGAGAAGAATGATCCTCCGGCTCACGGGGAAGCGCTCACTGCCGGGACCTCATGGCGCGGCAACCGTTGCCGCGGCCTATCGGGAAGATTCGGGCTGGTCGCTCAAGCGTGGTTCCTGCAGCTCCGGGACCACCATCACCGGCCCCATCGCGCGCAGCAGCACCCCACGAGACACCGAACCCAGGAGTGCTCCGGTGAAACCGCCACGCCCGCGGGTGCCCACCACGGTGAGCTGGGCCTCTCGGGTCTGTTTCACCAGCTGCGCGACGGGGTCCCCCGGTTTCACCGAAGCCGTCACCTCCAAAGCGGGATAGTGCGCCTTGACCCACTGGACCTCCGTCTCGAGGTCCTTCTCCAGCTGAGTCTGGCGCCGGTCGGTGACCCCGGCATCACTGGGCTCGAGTTCCGGATACCACTCGAGCCAACCCTCCAACGAGGGCAGAGCAAGCAGCATCTGCAGGGCCACCCCACGGTTCTGCGCGGCGAACGCCGCTTGGAGCACCGCAACCCTGCTCGCCGGGGATCGATCGATCCCCACCACCACAGGCCGCCGGTCCTCTCCCTGGGCGAACCGCGCAGCTCCCCCGGCCTCGCTGACCTTGTACTGCCGCGGGACCACCACCGTCGGGCAGTCGGCGTGGGCCGGCAGCGCCGAGGACACCGACCCCAGCACCCGGCCCAGAAAGCCGCCCCTGCCCCGAGCCCCCACCACGGCGAGCTCGGCGAGGGCGGAGAGGTCCACCAGCACCCCGGCGGCATCGCCACGCTCGATCCGGTAGATCACCTTGCCCGGATAATCCTGCAGATATCGCCGGGCTTCATCGAGCACCTTCTTGGCAGCGGCGCTGGCGAGCTCGGCCTCCGACTTATTCGGCACCGCGGCCAGGGTCGTGTACACCGGGGTCGGGACGCTGTAGGCACTCACCACGGTCAACACCCGCCCGCTGCGCTGCGCCGCCAGAGCACCATAGTGAAGCGCCAGGATGGATTGTCGGGAACCGTCGAAACCGACCAGCACACCCAGATCGCGGGTGGCCCGGTCAAAGGCCACAGGCCTCGGCGCCGAGTGAATGTCATTGTCCATGATGTGCCTCTCCCGGGGGGCCTGACCTCGGCCGACGCGAGCGACGCCCCCATGGTTTGGAATTCGCCCGCTTAGTCGTTGATCCTATTCCTCGACCTGTGATCAGGGAACCACCACGGCGCGGCCGCGCAGCTCGCCGTCGTGAAGTCGGCGGTATGCCTCAGGACCCTCATCCAGGCTGAAGGATTCGGTGTCCACGCTGAGCCGGCCCGTGCGTGCCAGTTCAAGGACCTCCATGAGCTCCGGGCGAGAGCCCCAGTAGGGAGCCCGGATCCGGGAGCCGAAGGGCTGTCCCAGCAGCCCCACCGTGGTCTCAACCGCTCCTGCCCCGACCAGCACCAGGTCAGTACGGGGTCCGCTGAGTGAGCGGACGATCTTCAGCACCGGCTCGGTGGTGACGAAGTCAAAGACTGCCGTGACCGGACCTGGACCGAGGGCTTCGGCGACCTGTGCAGCGGCCTGGTCGTCCGAGAGGAAGGCGTGATGGGCTCCGACCTCCCGGGCGAAGTCGAGCTTGCTCTGGCTGATGTCCAGCGCGATCACCGTGGCGGAGGTCAGAGTGCGCAGCAGCTGGATCGCAAGGTGGCCCAGACCGCCCACGCCGATCACGACGGCGACGCTGCCGGGCACCAGCAGCTCCAGAGAGCCCATGATGGCGTGGTAGGGAGTGAGCCCAGCGTCGGTCAGGGCGACCGTGGCTACCGGATCCAGACCTCCCAGCGGGATCAGCAGCCGCGGGTCTGTGACGATCATATATTCGGCCATCACCCCGTCTTTGCCCAGTCCGGGGGGCGTGATGCCCAGGGCGGCGGCATGGGAGCAGTAGTTCTCGATGCCCGCAGCGCAGCTGTGGCACCGTCCGCAGCCCTGCGGACCATAGACCGCAACGGGCTCTCCGAGCTCGACGCCGGTAGCGCCCTCCCCCAGCGCGTCGACCACCCCGACGCCTTCGTGGCCCAGCGTCATCGGCAGCGGGTAGCCGAAGCCGGCGTACTGCTCCGCGCTGAGTCCCATCACGAAGCTGTCCGAATGGCACGCTCCGGCCGCGGTGATGCGCAGCCGGACCTCGCCGGGCCCGGGTTCCGGGGTGGGGACCTCGCGCACCTCGGGGGCTGGCCGACGGCGACGTACTGCAGTGCCTTCATGGTGGTCCTCTCAGGGCTTCGAGACGTCATCGGTGACTTCGGAACGACCCGGAGTGGTGTCGACGCACTGCCAGGCGGTTCTCGATCCGAGTCACATCGTGGGATGCCCCGGTTGCGAGTCCGGCCTGCTTCTTCTCGAAGAGAGATCTGACATACCCGCTGAGCACCGCGGTGGTGCCGGTGATGGTGACCACAATGTGGCTCGCGTCGATCTTCTTGTTCAGAGCCAACGCCTTCATGACCCGCTGCGCCGGGCTGTCACTCGGGGGGCGCGCCCGAAGAGTGATCTGCTGTTCCACCCGATCCACCCCCGCAATGTCTCTCACGACACGGACGGCGAGCTCTCGCTGAAAGTTCCACTCCACCTGGCCGGAGAGGATCGCGGTGTGGTTCTGCACGCGAACTCTGACCGTGCTGGGTACTGTCTTGGACCCCGCGAGAATCCCTGCAGCGCGGCTTGAGATCGACGCATCGGGACGCAGGGCGGGGGAGGCCGGTCGAATGCTCCCATCCTCCCTGGGCGCCGCAGCTGCCGCGGATTCCAGAGGGTGGCCGTTGAGGTTCTTTCGCATGTATGTCATAGAAGGAATCCTTCGGGTTGCCGATCGGGTCCCCCCGACGTTGCCCCCACTATGAGACTTCATCGGCGGCACGGGCAGGGCCATTGGTCCCGCAGGCTTCCCAGAGCAGGGACCGAAGCGCGGAGGCTGCCGGTTTGCGTAGAACTTCTTCCTGGTAAAACAGCTTTCCTGCCAGGGTCCAAAGACCCTAGACCTTTCTCCGATGAGACGTATGGTTGGGCCATGAATCCATCACAGGAGAATCACTCTGGCCGCGAGCCTGGCGTCCTCGTGGGCATGGACGGCTCACCGGCAAGTCAGCGCGCCTTCCGAGCTGGCCTGAGGATCGCCCGACAGCGAGATCTTCCGCTGCGACTGGTAGGAACGTTCCCCCGCCCGGTGGTCACCGACGCCTACTACGTCCCCATGATGGATGAGTATTTCGAGACGGTGGTGCGGGAAGTCCAGAAGATGCTGGGCGAGTATGCCGCCCAGGCGGAACAGGTCGGGGTGCCGGTCACCACTCGTGCGGTGCAGGGCGACCCTGGATCGGAGCTGGTGGCGGAGAGCAGATCGGCGCAGGTCGTGGTCGTGGGCAAGCGTGGGCGAAACCGCTTCGCCGGTCGTGTCCTCGGCAGCGTCTCGGCGAAGCTTGCGGCTCATGCAAGCTGCCCGACGCTCGTGGTGCCCGAGCGCTGGGAGACCGAGTCTGCAACGGAGCTGCTCGCCCCGGCGCAGGACCTCCCCTCCCACCATGGGGCACCGGCCGAGCCGTTGACACAGGTCGAGGAGTCGAGTCCGCGGTCCCATGAACGCCGCCACTTCGCCAACGTGGAACAGGATCTGAACTTCGATTCCGAGATCGTCGTGGGCATCGATGTCCAGGCCGACCCTGATCTGGTCGTGGACCTGGCGGCTCAGGCCGCCGCACTGTTGCAGAACCCGCTGACCCTGGTATCGGCTGCCCCGCTGAATGCACAGGGGCATTGGTGGCCCAACACCATCGAGCACAACCTCGATATACCCAATCTGCGCCGCCCCTACATCGAGCATCTGCAGAAATCCGCGGAGCGGGTGTCTGGGGCGTTCCCGACAGTGTCGGTGCGCTGGCAGTTCTTCGACGGCTCACCGGCCGGTGTGCTCTCAGAAGCTTCCAGGACGGCTGCGCTGGTGGTGCTCGGCACCCGAGGTCACGGCGGGTTCTCCGGACTGCTTCTAGGGTCCGTGAGCCAGGCGGTCCTGAATCGTGCGGTGTGTCCGGTTCTGGTGGTGCCGACCCACAAGCACCACGAGTGACGCCCTGATGATTCTCGAACACGCAGACGGTGCACCGACCCTCGTGTTGGAACCCGAGCAGAGCTGGGGACTTCTCGAACCGGGCCGGTTCGGGCGACTGGTCGTCGTCCTGGGCCAGCGGGCCGATGTCTTCCCGATCAACTACGCCGCGGCCCCCGACCGGACCTTGATCTTCCGCACCGCCCCGGGCACCAAACTTGCCAAGCTTGCGATCAATGCCGAGGTCCTGTTCGAAGCCGACCAGGTCTCGACCGACACCGCGTGGACCGTGACCGTTCGTGGCCAGGCGCACTGGCTGCAGACCTCTTCCGAGATCGAGGCCGCCGAGGAGCTGCAGCTTCGACCCTGGGTGCCCACGCTGAAGGACAACTATGTGCGCGTGACTCCTACCGAGATCAGTGGACGTCACTTCCAGCTCAGTCCGCATCCCGCGCGGGAACTCGGTGAAGCCCCCGCCACCGGCTGATGGCCGGCGCAGGGCTCAGCTGGTCTGCCGCCCCTTGAGGAAGTAGGCGATCGGGCCGACGTAGTTGACCGCGATGACGCCCGCCCAGACGCCCTTGCTCCCCTTGACCTGATCCGCGGGCCGTCGGGCCAGATCGATCCAGGCCGCCGCGGCCAGCGTGATCTGGATCGAGGCAAGCACCATCGTGCCGAGCCTGCGCTCCGGGCTCATGTCTTTCCAGCTCTTCTTGGAACTCTTTGTCGCGCCCTCCACGGGGTGCTTCTTCATCACGGTCTTCTTCTTCATGCTCGGCTCCTCTTGAAGGTCACAGTGGGCGAATGTCGAGACGGTTCTCGATGGCGGTCACGCCCGGGGCGATCCAGGCGGCAAGCCCTGCCTGCCGCTTCTCCGCAAGCGACCTGACATACCCGGTCAGCACTGCTGTCTGACCGGTGATCGTGACCACGACGTGGTCGGGCTGGATCTGCGGGTCCCGGAATCTGGCGTTGTTGAGGCGTTCTTGGGCATTCTCCAGAGGTGTCCGCGCAACGGTGGTGATCTGGTTCTCCACAGATCCGACGCCGGGCAGGCTACGAACGATCTGTTCTGCGGCCTCGCGCTGGTAGGTCCAGTCCACCTGACCGGTCAGGGTGACATTCCGGTCAACCACCTGGGCTGCGATTCCTTCGGGCACGGAGGGTGATCTGGTCAGGGCCGCTTCAACGCCTCGGCAGATCACGGACTCGGTGAGATGTCTCAACGCACAGAGGTCCACCGTGACGTCGGCGGTATGGGTGGTGGTCCTTGTCGCGGTCTCCATCGGCGCACCCTTTCATTCGATGATCGCAGTCCTCGAGCCCTCCCCCACTCTCGTAGGGACCTGAGCCGCCGCCTAGGGCCATTGGTCCCGTCGCGGTTGGCAGCGAAATCGTGTTGAGCTGGGACAGAGGCGGAGGATGACACCTGGTCAGGCGCCGGGCCGAGGAGGAAACGGCCCACCGGGGCGAGGGCCTGGCGGCTTCGGGGCCTGGCGCCGTTGAACCCTCGGGTGAGGCCATGGGACCGTGGTGGACCAGAAGCCCGCAGAGTTCCGTGCCCACCCAGGAGTCCCGATGACCACCCACCGGATCTATACGATGAGCTTCGCCAGCGTCTATCCGCACTATGTGACCAAGGCGGAGCGCAAGGGACGAAGCCAGGCCGAGGTCGACGAGATCATCTCCTGGCTCACCGGATACTCCGCGAAACAGCTGCAGACGGTCCTCGAAGAGGAGGTCGACTTCGAGACGTTCTTCGCCCAGGCGCCGGCGATGAACCCCTCCCGCTCGCTGATCACCGGGGTGATCTGCGGGGTCAGGGTGGAAGAGATCGAGGAGCCGTTGATGCGCGAGATCCGCTACCTGGACAAGCTCATCGACGAGATGGCTCGGGGCAAGGCGATGGAGAAGGTGCTGCGCAGCTGATCCCCTGCCTGATCCTCTGGTGGATCCTCAGTGGTGAACCTCCGCGTGAACCTGAGTGGGTCAGGACCAATCCACGCTCAGGTACTGCACCTCGGTGAACTCCTCCATCCCGAAGGACCCGCCCTCGCGGCCGATTCCGGCCTGCTTGACCCCGCCGAAGGGCGCGCTGGGGTCCGAGACGATCCCGCGATTGACCCCGACCATCCCGGCCTCGAGCCGTTCGGCGATCTTCATCGCGGTCTGCAGCTTCCCGGCATAGACATAGGCAGAGAGCCCGACCTCCGCGGCATTGGCAAGTTCGATGACAGCGTCCAGATCGGTCCAGGCCACCACGGGAGCGACCGGTCCGAAGATCTCCTCGCTGAGGATCTCCGCGTCCAGCGGCACGCCCGTGAGCAGGGTCGGGGTGAGGAACGCTGAATTGGCCCCCTCGGGCAGGACCGCCTGAGCGGCGATGACCGCGCCCTGCTCGGTCGCCCGCCGGATCAGGCCCCGGATCTCCTGCGCCGCCTGCTCGGTGATCATCGGACCGATGTCTGCGCCGGAGGCTGGGTCTCCCACGCGCAGCTGTGCAATCCGGGCACCGAACTTCTCGGTGAACTCTCCCAGCACGTCCTGGTGGATGTAGAACCGGTTCGCCGCGGTGCACGCCTGACCGCCGTTGCGGAACTTGGCGAGCATTGCCCCGTCCACGGCGGCGTCGATGTCGGCCCCGGAGGTCACGATGAAGGGCGCGTTCCCGCCCAGCTCCATGGAGGTGTTGACCACCCGATCGGCGCACTGCGCCAGCAGCCGCCTCCCGACCCCGGTGGAGCCGGTGAAGGAGAGCTTGCGCACCCGGTCATCGGCGAGCCAGGCGGTGACCACACGGCTCGCGGAGCTCGACGCCGCAACCTGTACCACCCCCTCCGGGACCCCGGCTTCGGTGAGGATCTCGGCGATCGCGAAGGCGGTCAGCGGAGTCTCGCTGGCGGGCTTGAGCAGCACCGCGCACCCCGCCGCCAGCGCGGGGCCGATCTTGCGGGTGGCCATCGCGGCCGGGAAGTTCCACGGGGTGATCAGCACCGCGACCCCCACCGGGTGCCGGGTGACCACATTGCGCACTCCCCCTGCCGGCGCCTCGGTGTAGTCCCCCGGGCTGCGCACGGCCTCTTCGGCATACCAGCGGAAGAACTCGGCGGCATAGCTGACCTCGGCAGCGGCGTCGGCCTGGGACTTTCCGTTCTCGGCCACGATCAGGTCCCGGAGCCGCTGCGCCTGTTCGCGCATGCCGTGGAAGGCCGCCATGAGCACCTCGGAGCGCTGCCTGGGCGTGGTGCCGCGCCAGGTGCGGAACCCGGCCGCTGCGGCGTCGACCATGGCTGCGGCCTGCTCCGCGGAGTGATCGTGAACATGGTCAAGGACGGCTCCGGTGGCGGGGTTGCGCACCGCGAGCATGCGGTCTTGTGCGTGGTCAGCAGTCATCAGATGGCCTCCAGGAAGATTTCGGCGAAGAAGTCGCTCAGCGCCGCGGTCTCGGTCAGCGGGAGCACGTGGGCGACGTATTGGTCGGGGCGCACGACGACGACGCAGCCCTCCCGGCTGATGCCGCGCTCGCCGAAGATGTCCTGCTCCGGGTGGGTGCCGAAGATCCGGTCCCGCGCGGTAAGTCCGAAGGGCCCCACCGTGGGCAGGAACGCGCGCGGCGCATCGGTGACGTCGAACTTCTCGTGCGGCTGCTGATAGATCACCTTGATGTCGAAGAGCGTGTCCTCATCCTGGGCGGCCGGGGTGTGGCGCAGCACCGGTGAACCAGGGTCGGTGTGCAGCCAGTGCGCCCAGTCGGTGAGCGCGGAGGGCGCACCCGCGGCGGGGGCATCGGCGAAGGCGTAGATCCGCCAGCGGCCGTCCGCCGTGGCGAGGTGTCCCAGCTGCAGCGGGTTGCCGTCGCAGACCCGTGAGACCAGGGCGGACTTGAACCGTTTGCCCACCGGGTAACCGGTGGCCAGCGCCTGATGGGTGGCCTTCCCGGTGATCATCGAGGGGGTGTATTCGGTCATGAATCCGGCGGGGAACTCGATGGTCTTGACATAGAAGTCCTCCAGCGCGGAGGGGTCCTCCATCTCTTCGGGCCTCTGTGCCATCAGGGTGGACCACTTCTTGTCGAAGTCGATCAGGTTCTGCGCGATCACCTGGCGCTCGTCCGAATAGGTGCTCAGCAGCGCTGCCGGGCTGCGTCCGGTGAGCACCTGTCCCAGTTTCCAGCCGAGGTTGAAGCCGTCCTGCATGGACACGTTCATCCCCTGCCCGGCCTTCGCGCTGTGGGTGTGGCAGGCGTCCCCGGCGATGAACACCCGTGGGGTCTGCTGAGCCGTGAGCTCAGCGGGCACGTCGTCGAACCTGTCCGTCACCCGGTGTCCGACCTCGTAGACGCTGTGCCAGGCCACGTGCTTCACGTCCACCGTGTAGGGGTGCATGATCCGGTTGGCGTGGCCGATGATCGCTTCGATGCTGGTCTGGCGGACCTGAGCGCCCTCTCCGGGCTGGACCACCCCGAGATCCACGTACATCCGGAACAGGTGTCCGCCCTCACGCGGGATCAGCAGGATGCTGCCGCCGGAGCGAGACTGGATGGCGCATTTGCGTCGAATATCGGGGAAGTCGGTGACCGCCAGGACGTCCATCACGCCCCAGGCGTGGTTGGCCTTGTCCCCTTCCAGGGTTCGACCGATCGCGGCGCGCACCCCGCTGCGGGCTCCGTCGGCGCCGAGCACGTATTTCGCCCAGACGGTGCGCTGCTCACCCGGCTCAGCCGTGGCTCCGGCGGCCTCGCCGGTCGCGTCGCTGGTCGCGTCGCCTCCGGCACTAGCCGTGCGGCGCAGCGTCACCTCGACCGGGTGCTCCCCGGTCTCGTGCACGTTCAGGTCGACGAACTCCCAGCCGAAGTCTGGTGCCATCCGGGAGGGCGAGTTCGCCATGGACTCCCCGAAGTAGTCCAGCACCCGCGCCTGGTTGACGATCAGGTGCGGGAACTCGCTGATCCCGTGCGGGTCATCGGCGGGACGCGCGGTGCGCACGATGTCCTCCGGCGCCTCAGGGTTCGGCTTCCAGAACGCCATCTCGGTGATGTGGTACGCCTCGTTGGAGATCTCATCGGCGAAGCCGAACGCCTGGAAGGTCTCCACGCTGCGCGCCTGGATGCCGTCGGCCTGCCCGACCTGGAGCCGGCCTTCGCGCTTCTCGATGATCCGGGTGTGGGCCTGGGGGAACTGCGCCAGCTGTGCGGCGGCGATCATTCCGGCGGGGCCGGTGCCCACAATGAGCACATCCATGTGCTCGGGAAGCTGAAGCGGGCGGTCCAGTCCGACGCCGGCGGGTGCCTGCACGCGCGGGTTCTTGGAGACATAGCCGTGGTGGTGGAACTGCATAGATGACTCCTCAGTGAGCGGTGCGGGGGATGAAGTCTGTGGCGAGCTGCTCCGAGCCTCGGGCCACGAGCGAGACGTCGGCGCCCACGAGCACCCAGGACGCTCCGGCGTCGAGGTAGTCCCGGGCGGCCACTGGATCGAAGGCGTTGACGCCGGCCGTCGTGCCGGCACGCTTCGCGGCGCTGAAGGTGTCCTTCACGGCCTTGACCACCTGGGGGTGGGTCTGCTGACCGAGCAGGCCCATCGAGGCCGAGAGGTCGCTGGGACCGGCGAAGATCCCGTCGATGCCCTCCACCGCGGCGATGGCCTCGGCGTTCTCGACTCCCTCCATGGTCTCGATCTGGAGATAGACGCTGATGTGGGCGGCCGCGTCATCGAGATAGCTCTGCACTCGGTTCCAGCGCCCGGAGCGGGCCAGAGCGTTGCCGATTCCCCGCCGACCGGCCGGCGGGTACTGGGTGGCTGCGGCGACCGCGCGGGCCTGTTCCGGGGTGGAGATCATCGGGATCAGCAGGTTCGCCACGCCGAGGTCCAGCACCTGCTTGATGCTGACCGGGTCATCAGAGGAGAGCCTGACCAGCGGAGTCACCGGGTAGCCGGAGAGCGCGTGCAGCTGGGCGAGCACGGATTCAAGCCCGTTGGGGGCGTGTTCCATGTCGATGAGCACCACGTCGAGACCTGATCCGGCCATGATCTCGGCCATCACGGGTGACCCGGAGCAGACCCAGCCGCCGATCAGCGCACGATCGGCGGCGGCGAGCTCCTCGCGCAGGGTGGGTGTCAGTTGAAGCGGCATGTCAGGGTCCCCAGCTCTCTATAGTCACAGGTCACGGTGTCCCCGGGCTCCACCCACATCGGCCGGGTGAAGGAGCCGGCGAGGATCAGCTCGCCGGCCTGCAGGCTGTCGCCGTGGGAGGCGAGCTTGTTCGCGAGCCAGACCACGCCCATCGCGGGGTGGTTCAGCACCGCGGCGGCGACGCCGGACTCCTCGATGGTCTCGTTGCGGTAGAGCAGCGCGGAGACCCAGCGCAGATCCACCGCATCCGGGGCGACGGGGTTGCCGCCGTAGACCATGGCGCCCATCGCCGCGTTGTCGCTGATGGTGTCCACGATGGTGCGCCCGGCCATCTCGATCCGACTGGAGAGGATCTCCAGCGCGGGGACCACGTAGTCCGTGGCATCCAGGACGTCGAAGACCGTGATCCCGGGGCCCTTCAGCGGCTTGCCGAGCTTGAAGGCGAGCTCGACCTCGATGCGGACGTTGGAGAAGCGGCCGTGCTCGATCACTGAGCCGTTCTCGAAGACCATATCGTCGAAGATCGCCCCGTAGTCGGGTTCGGTGATCCCGGTGGCCACCTGCATGACCTTGGAGGTGAGCCCGATCTTTCGGCCCACCATCCGGCGGCCCGAGGCGACGGCGCGGCGTCGCCATTCGTTCTGCACCGCGTAGGAGTCCTCGATGGTCATCTCGGGGTGGCGGGTGGTCAGCAGCGGGATCATGCTGCGCTGCGCCTCGGCCTCGGCGAGCTCATCGGCGATCGTGGTGATCTGTTCTGGGGTCAGCATTCTGTTCTCCGGATCATGGTCGCTCGAGGGCATCAGAGCTGGTGGCCCAGCTTGTACTCGCCCTGTTTCCAGGACGGCATGGACTCCTCGTCCTCCTTGCGGGTATAGGAGAACCCGTCGGCGCCGATGGTCACGTCCATCTCGGAGTTCTCGGTGCGCTCCACCGAGGGGACCGGACGACCGTGCAGGTCCAGCACGGTGGAGGCCTCGGTGTACCAGGATGGGACCACCGGGTTGCCCCACCAGTCGCGGCGCTGGTTGTCATGCACGTCCCAGGTGACCACCGGGTTGTCCGGGTCTCCGGTGTAGTAGTCCTGGGTGTAGATCTCGATCCGGTGCCCGTCGGGGTCACGGATGTAGAGGTAGAAGGCGTTGGAGACTCCGTGCCGGCCGGGACCGCGCTCGATGTGGTCGGAGAGCCGCAGTGCCCCGAGCTTGTCGCAGATGGCGAGCACGTTGTGCTTCTCATGCGTCGCGAAGGCCACGTGGTGCATCCGAGGCCCGGCGCCGCCGGTCATCGCGGTGTCGTGCACCGTGGGCTTGCGCCGCATCCAGGCCGCGTAGGTGGTGCCGTGCTCGTCCTGGATGTCCTCGGTGACCCGGAAGCCGAGGTCCTCCATATAGGCCACGGCCTTGGGCACGTCCGGGGTGACCTGGTTGAAGTGATCCAGCCGGACCAGGGCGCCGGGCGTGTAGAGGTCGTAGCGCCACGCCAGGCGTTCCACATGCTCCACGTCGTGGAAGAACTCGTAGGGGAAGCCCAGCGGGTCCTGGACTCGGACGGAGTCTCCGATGCCGCGGGTGAAGCCTTCTTTGGCGCGGATGACCTCGCAGCCGAGCTCTCGGTAGAAGGCCTCGGCCTTGTCCAGGTCCTCCGGTGCACGGACCCGGTAGGAGAAGGCGGCGACGGCGGCCTGCTCGCCGCGGCGCAGCACCAGGTTGTGGTGGATGAACTCCTCCATGGAGCGCAGGTAGATCGCGTCCTCGTCCTCGGCGGTGACCGTGAGGTCCAGGACGTCGACATAGAAGTCCCGGGAGCGCTGCAGATCGGTCACGATCAGCTCCATATACGCGCAGCGCAGGATGTCCGGCGCCGGGGAGGCGGGGGTGGGGATCCGATCCTGGGTGGGGGTGTCAGTCATCAGAAGCGTCCTTGCTCGATGGTGGAAGGTGTGGGGGTGTCGCGCTGCCGGGTGTGGCAGTGCGGCGAGGTGGGTCTTGTAGCAGGCCAGGGTGGCCGAGCGGGGTGGCGGGGCAGGCTTGCTGGCCGGGCCACCGGCTCAGTCGGCTCAGTCGGCCTTGCCGAAGACCGGGTTGTGGACCTCGCCGAGGTTGATGTGCACGGCCTGCTGGTCGGTGTAGAAGTCCAGCGATCGGTAGCCACCCTCGTGGCCCAGTCCGGAGGCCTTGACCCCGCCGAAGGGGGTGCGCAGGTCACGGACGTTGTTGGAGTTCAGCCAGACCATCCCGGCCTGGACCGACTGGGCGAAGTTGTGCGAGCGTTTGAGGTCATTGGTCCAGATATAGGCGGCCAGCCCGTACTTGGTGTTGTTGGCCAGCTCAAGCGCCTCCTCGTCGGAGTCGAAGGGGGTGATCGCCACGACCGGACCGAAGATCTCCTCCTGGAAGATCCGCGCCTCGGGCGCCACGTCGGCGAAGACCGTGGGGGCCACGAAGTTGCCGGTGGGGAAACCCTCAGGGCGGCCGCCGCCGGCGACCAGCCGGGCCTCCTGCTTGCCGATCTCGATGTAGCTCATGACCTTCTCGAAGTGCTCAGGGTGCACCAGCGCTCCGACCTCGGTGCCGGGCTCGTGCGGCAGCCCCACCTTGACCCGTTCGGCCTGGGCCGCGTAGCGCTCGAGAAACTCCTTGTAGATGCTGCGTTCCACCAGGATCCGGCTGCCCGCGGTGCAGCGCTCGCCGTTGAGCGAGAACACCCCGAAGACGGTGGCGTTGATGGCCGCCTCCAGATCCGCATCGGCGAAGACCACGGCGGGCGACTTCCCGCCGAGCTCCATGGAGAGCCCCTTCAGCGCCGGTGCCGCGTTGGCGAAGATGGTCTGCCCGGTGCTGGATTCTCCGGTGAAGGAGATCAGCGGCACGTCGGGGTGTTTCACCAGGGCATCGCCGGCCTGCTCACCGAGCCCGTTGACCAGGTTGAACACGCCCTTGGGCAGTCCTGCCTCGTTGAAGATCTCGGCCCAGAGGCTGGCGGAGAGCGGCGTGAACTCAGCGGGCTTGAGCACCACCGAGTTGCCCGCGGCAAGGGCTGGTGCCAGCTTCCAGCTCTCCAGCATGAATGGGGTGTTCCAGGGGGTGATCAGACCGGCCACCCCGATGGGCTTGCGGCTGACATAGTTGATCTGCCGACCCGGCACCTTATAGACGTCATCGGCCTGGGCGACGATCAGATCGGCGAAGAAGCGGAAGTTCTCAGCGGCGCGTCTGGCCTGCCCCAGCGCCTGGGTGATGGGCAGCCCGGAGTCGAAGGACTCCAGCTCAGCGAGCCGGTCGCCGCGGGACTCGACGAGGTCCGCGATCCGGTGCAGCACCCGGGAGCGCTCCCTGGGCAGCGTCTCGCGCCAGGGTCCGGTCTCGAAGGCCCGGGCGGCAGCGGCGACGGCGAGGTCGACGTCGGCCTTCGTGCCGGCGGCGGCGCTGATGTAGACCTCATTGGTCACCGGGTTGAGCACCTCGAAGCTGCCGCCCTCGACCGAATCGAGGAGCTCGCCGTCGATGTAGTGCTGGATCCGATCCGGCAGATCAGCCGGAACGGGGCTCTGGTAGTCGTTCATCTGTGGTGGGTCTCCTTAGGAAGAGGTGCGCTGCTGGCGGTAGGCCTCGACGGTGCGCCATTTGTGCTCGCGCACGGCCAGCTCGATCTCCAGCGGCTCGGCGTTCTCGCGGATGAGTCGCAGGATGTCGTCATGTTCCATCACCGAGCGGGGCGCCCGGTCAGGGACGAAGGCGAAGGTGGAGCTGCGCAGACCGGACATCCGGTTCCAACCGCGGTCGGCGAGCTCTGAGATGTGCGGGTTGGGGCAGCGTTGGAAGAGCGCCCGGTGGAACTTCTCGTTGAGCGAGGTGAAGGCCACCGGGTCGAAGTCCTCCAGCATCGCGCGCATGGAATCGTTGATCGCCTGGGCCCGGGCGAGGTCGGCCTCAGTCATCAGCGGCAGCGCCAGTGCGGTGGCGGCTCCTTCGAGCACGCCGAGGGTCTGCATGGTGTCGATGTATTCGTCCTGGTTCACCATCGCGACCCGGGCCCCGACGTTGCGCTCGAACTCGATCAGCCCTTCGGCCTCGAGCCGGCGCACCGCCTCGCGGACCGGGACCACGCTGATGCCCAGCTCCTTGGCGATGGCGCCCAGCACCAGCCGGTAGCCGGGGTTGAACTCACGGCCGATGATGCGCTCGCGGATCCAGTCGTAGGTCAGCTCGGACTTGCTGATCCGCTCGTCGATGCGGATCACGGACCTTCCCCCGCTTCGACGGGCGCCTCAGCGCCGGGGCGCCCCTGCTCCTCCTCGTAGCGGGCCCGCCAGGTCGAGTTCATCGGGAACAGCCCGTCCACCGGGTGTCCGGCCCTGACCTGCTCCGCGACCCAGGCGTCCTCGGTCTCCTTGACCAGCGCCGCCTGGGCCACCTCCGCGGCGATCGCCGCGGGAAGCACGATCACGCCGTCGTCGTCTCCGACGATGACGTCCCCGGGCTGGACGGTCGCCCCGCCGCAGGCCACGGTGAGGTCCGCGTCCCAGGGCACGTGCTTGCGGCCCAGCACCGCTGGGTGCGGGCCCTGACTGAACACCGGGAGACCGATCTCGGCCACGGTGGAGTAGTCGCGCACCCCTCCGTCGGTCACGACGCCGGCCGCACCGCGGTGCAGCGCGCGCAGCGCCAGGATGTCACCGAGGGTGCCGGAGCCGCGCTCGCCGCGGGCCTCGATCACGATGACCTCGCCTGGGCCCACGGAGTCGAACACCTGTTTCTGAGCGTTGAAGCCGCCGCCGTGGGCGGAGAAGAGGTCCTCGCGGTGGGGCAGGAAGCGCAGGGTCCGCGCGGTGCCGATGAGCGTGGCGCCGGGCCGGGTGGCGCGCACGCCATCGATGGTGACGTTGTTGTAGCCGCGTCGGCGCATCTCCTGTGAGAGCGCAGCGACCGGCACCTGCTCCAGCACGGCGCGCAGCTCGGGATCCACCCCGGAAGCCTGCTTCGGCGGCAGCCCGGCGGCCTCGCGAGAGCCCCAGGCCTCTTCGCGCTGGGTGTCATCCACCGTGGGCAGCGATCCCAGTGCGGGATCGAACTCTGCCGGAACCTCGGTGACCGGACTGATCAGCCGGCCGCTGGTGAGCCCGCCGGCTGCGTCCACCTCGACCTCGATGGTGTCCCCCGGTTCCGCCACGGAGGCGCCGGCCGGGGTGCCGGTGAGGATGATGTCCCCGGGCTGCAGGGTCAGGTGCTGGGAGAGGTCGGCGATGAGCTGGGTCAGCGGGAAGATCATCGAGCCGCTGGTGCCGTCCTGCACCAGGTGGCCGTTCTTCCAGGTGCGCAGGCGCAGCTGGGTCGGGTCCACTGCGGCGGCGTCGATGAGCTCCGGGCCGACCGTGGTGTAGCCGTCGCGCCCCTTGTTGCGCACGTTGGAGCCCTTGTCGGCGGCGCGCAGATCGTAGAGGCCCCAGTCATTGGCCGCGGTGACCGCCCGAACGTGGGCCCAGGCTTGATCGGCGGTGACCTGCCGCGCCGTGGTGCCGATGATCAGCGCGATCTCGCCCTCGAAGGCCAGCAGCTCGGTCCCGCCCGGGCGCTGCACCGGCTCCCCGGAGACGCCCAGCGAGCTGGTCGGCTTGAAGAAATAGGACGGGGTGGCGGGACGTCGGCCCCGTTCCGCGGCACGAGACTCGTAGCTGATGTGGACGGCGACGATCTTGCCCGGTGTGCCCAGCTCTTGTGCGCTCATAGGATCTCCTCCTCGAACCGTCCCGGATCCTTCCGGCGGATGATATTCCAGATCGTATACGGTATGTGATGCGGCGCACAAGCTTCTGCGTGGAATCTCTTGTTCCTGTCATCGAGTGTGCAATCTGCGCAGGTTCTTCCGCCGAAATCACCCGGAACGGTGGTCGAACTGCACCATCGATGCGGCAGGGCGACACGGCGGGGCGGCAGGGTGACGGGGCGACAGGGCGGCGACGGGCGTGGCGGAGCGGACCGGCTTGGCAAGACCAGCTCAGCCGATGTTCGCCTGGCGGACCCCCTCATAGATCTCAGGGCGCCTCACCCGCAGATACTGGGCCCAGAGCAGCCCGACCACACCGGATCCCACGATCACACCGGGCAGGATGAACACGAGCGCCGGGGAGCTGGAGGAATCGATCATCACCTCGAAGTTGAACATGATGAGCACCGCGATGATGCCCAGTCCGATGGCCGCCAACAGCGGAGCAATGGTGCGCACGAAGAGCGGATGCTGCTCGGGATCTCGGTTGAAATAGCGCAACACCGCCACCGAGGTGATGCACAGCAGCAGCACCAGACCGAATCCCGCGGCATTGGTCAGCCAGGGGAACATGGTCAGCACCGGAAACAGCGGACCCAGCTCCGATCCGGCCCCGGCGATCGCGAAGATCAGGATGAACCCGAGCCCGAGTCCGCTCTGCACCAGAGAACCGACCACCGGCGCACCGCTGCGTGCACCGGTGTGCGCCAGAACTCCGGGCAGCACCCGGGCGCGGCCCATGGAGAAGAAGTACCGGGCGGCGGCATTGTGGAAGGCCACAAGTGCCGCCATGATGCTGGTCAGGAAGAGCACCGCGGCAAGATCGACCAGCAGGGCCGGGAGCCTGCCCTCGAGGAAGACGAAGACCAGGTCCGGACCCCACTCCTGGGCCTGCGCCACGATCTGGGAGGGGCCGAGGCCGATGGCCAGCGCCCAGGAGGATGCTGCATAGAACACCGCGATGATCCCGACGGCGATATAGGTGGCACGAGCCACGGACCGTTCCGGGTTCTTCGCCTCCTCGGAGTAGATCGCTCCGGACTCGAAGCCCATGAATGCCGCCATGCCGAACGCGAGCAGCGCTCCCAGGCTTCCGTTCATCCAGTTCTGCGCAAGCAGCGGGGCCGCGGTCACCCCCTCGGGAGCCGAGGAGAGCGAGAGCAGACTCACGACGATCACGACGAGGAACTCCAGAAGCACGATCACCGCGAGCACCTTCGCGGAGAGGTCGATGCGGTTCACGCCCAGCCAGGCCACCAGCAGCCATCCGGCCAGAGCACAGATCCACCAGGCGATCGTGACGCCGAAGAGGCCCTCGATGAGGGAGGACGCGGTGAACCCGAAGACGCCGTAGATGCCGATCTGCATCGCGTTATAGGTCATCAGCGCCAGGAACGCGGTGCCGATGCCGGGCCGGGTGCCGAGACCCGAAGCCACATAGGCATAGAAGGCACCGGCATTCTGCACATAGGTGCTCATCCGACCGTAGCCCACGGCGAAGAGACCGAGGATCACGCCCAGCAGCAGGTACCCCACAGGCACGCCGGACTGCGCCGTGATCGCGAAACTGGTGGTGGCGCCGCCGGCCAGAACCGTCAGCGGCGCGGAAGCGGCGATGATCAGGAACACCAGGGCAGGAACGCCGAGCGTGCGTCGCGCCAGTGCGGTGTCCGCCACCGCCGCGGGCCGGGTTGAGGCAGAGTGCTCAGTCATCAGGTGCTCCATCTCTTCGCAGGTGCCGGCCGGGTGCAGCTGCCGGTGCTTCGAAGTATCCCGAGACGCGGACGGATGAATCTTGCACCACGGTGCACAGGCCTTGCGGATCAAGGCTGAGACCTCCAGGCACGCCTCGTTTGCCCGGGTGTCCCGACCCACCCTTTACATTGCCTGTGAGCACTGTCACACTCAGAAGTCACCCAGGTTCACGTGTTTGAAATCCCTCTGTCATCGATTTTGAGCACGCGCTCAATAACCTGGGATGGACCCCTGCACTGCGGCCACTGCACAGGAGAGACGATGCCCACCACCCACGCCACGAGTGCGGACCTCGAACGGCCCTCGCCCGAGCTCTCCCCTCCGACCACCGACCTCGCCACCTGGCGCGAGGCCATCGCCGCCGCCGTCGTCCCGCTCGACATCCAGGCAAAACCGGGCACCACCTTTGCCGGGCGCATCCGCAGCTCCTGCGTGGACGGCGTGGGCGTCTATGAGCTGCTCACCACCGCCCACAGCGTGCGGCGCACCCCGAGCCTGATCTCCAAGCACGACCCCAGGTTCTACAAGCTCAGTCTGCAGCTCTCCGGACGGGGCATTCTGGAGCAGGACGGCCGCCGCGCCGACCTGGGTCCCGGGGATCTGGCCATCTATGACACCCACCGGCCCTATGCCCTGCACTTCCCCGAGCCCAGCCGGACCATGGTGATGGTGATCCCTCGCGAGCCGGTGGACCTCACCGCAGAACAGATCGCAGGGGTCACCGCCACCTGCTTCTCCCACGACCGCGGATTCGGACGAATGGTCAACCCGTTCTTCGTCGAGCTCTGCAACAGCATCGAGCAGCTGCCAGGGGCCTATGGCGCTCGGCTGGTCCATTCTGCACTGGACCTGATGGTGACCATGCTGGCCCAGGAGCTCGACAGCCGCCGCGAGGAACCCAGCTCCATCACCGGCAGCCTCCACCGGGAGATCCGCGAGTACATCCTGAACCACCTGAGCGATGAGACGATGACCCCGGCCTCTATCGCCGCCGCGCATTTCGTCTCGCTGCGCTACCTCTACACGATCTTCTCGGGGCAGGGCGACACGATCTCCGCCTGGATCCGTGCCCGTCGGCTGGAGCATATCCGCCGGGACCTGCTCGACCCGCTCCACGCGCAGCGCACCGTCTCATGCCTCGCCGGCCGCTGGGGCCTCCATGACGCCGCGCACTTCTCCCGGCTGTTCAAGGCCGAGTACGGCGAGTCCCCGAGCGTGTACCGCCGGCAGCGTCTGGTCGGGGGGTCGCGGGCCGCCTGAGCTCGCGTGATGCGGGAGAATCGGCTCATGCCGAAGAAGATCGACCGTGAAGACCGCCGCCAGCAGATCGTGCGGACCTATCTGCGCATCGCTGACCGAGATGGACTGGAGGCGGCGACCTCCCGGGCCGTGGCCACCGAGCTGGGAGTCTCGACCGGGTCGCTCTGGCATTACTTCACCGGGTTCGACGACGTCGTGTTTCGTGCCTTCACCTTGATCTTCGATCGCACGAACACCCGGATCACCGAGCAGGTCGGCGAGCTGGCCGGCCTGCGGGCTCTGATCGCCATGCTCCGAGAGATCCTGCCGGTCGGCGAGGAGACCGAACGTGAGGCCCTCATCGTGGCCAACTTCTGGGGCCGCGCATCATCGAAGCCTGAGCTCGGTCGGTTCCAGACCGAGGTCGGCGCTCGGTGGCACCGCCAGATCACCGACCTGCTCATCGAGGCGATAGAGGCCCAGGAGCTCATCGACTCCGTCCCGGTCGAGGAGCTCACCGATGTACTCATGGTGCTGATCACCGGCCTGCAGGTGGAATGCGCGCTGCGCACGCCGCTGTCCCCGGCGGAGCGGCAGTGGCGGATGGTCCGCCACTGCCTCTCCCCCTGGCTCACCGAAACGGGCCATGCCGCGGTCATCGCCTGAGAGCTGCCCGACCCGCAGGTGAAACGGTTCAGCTGCAGCCGCAGCCGCAGCCGCCGGATCCCTCGGCATCACCGGATGCCTCGGCGCCGCCGGATCCTTCGGCATCACCGGTCCTGGAACCCTCCGGGGTCGCCGCGCAGTGCCCGGAGGGCTCCGGGGGCACGTCCAGGGTCGGGTTGCGGTCGAAGAAGCCGTTGGGGGTCAGCGTGAAGCCTGCATAGTCCACCGGCATGATCGGCCAGTCCTCGGTCCGCGGGAAATGGGTCAGCCCGAAGGTGTGCCACAACACCAGGTCTTCTCCCTCCAGCGAGCGATCCTGCTCGATGTAGCTCGGCAGCCCGCCGAATCCTGGGTTGAGATTCACCTGGTCGCCGGCTGGGAACTGCTCGTCGGGATGATGCTGGGTCACCCACAGATGGTGCCCGGCGAAGGCCGCGCGGCGCCGGATCGAGGAGTCCTCGGCGGCCAGCAGCGTGGGACTCTCCTCAGGGTGCAACAGATACGCGGTGGGAGCTCCGAGCCGGTTCGTCTGCTCCGCGCTGCTGATCTGCCAGACCCGCCCCACCGAGCCCTTGGCGTCGCGCACCGCCTGCTTCTCCGAACGCAGCCGGGTGACGCTGCGGGTAAAAGCATTGCCCCACGGGTTCTCCTCGCTGGTGGGCACCTGGACAGCGTCGATCTCATCGATCGAGTTCCTGATTCCATCCACGGTCATGTCCAGCCGGGCGCTGAAGAGGTGTTGATGGACGGGTGCCCCCAGACCCGGGGCCAGTTCGGTGGCGTAGGGGTAGTCGGGCGAGGGCATGCCGGAGGTGAAGACGATTCCGGTGGCCTTGGACTCCAGCTCGATCTTGCCGTCAAGGTAGAGGTACCAGTAGAAGCCGTAGTCGTAGTTGCCCACCGTGACGAAGAAGGAGATCACGAGTCGGCGCTGGCGGCGCACCTCGCTGGTGCCCGAGAAGTCGTCGGTGTGCTTCCAGAGGATGCCGTAGTCCTCCTCGTGGATGCAGATCGCATTGGGCAACGTCTTGGGCCGACCGTGGTCATCGACGACGACGGCGTCCACATAGGTGATCTCCCCCTTGCAGTCACAGCCGAGCTCCAAGGCGTTGGCGAGCCGACCGAACTGGTACTCACCGACGTCGAAGTAGTTCTGCCAGGCGTGGGTGGGTGTGGGGTCCCCATAGTTGACCACCATCTCCGCGACCGAGCCGCGGTAGAGGATGGGCCGGTCGACGCCGCGATCGTGGAAGCTCAGCTGGTGCAGGGTCAGACCCTCGCGGCCGTTGAACCCGACCCTGACCTTCCAGTTCTCCCAGGCCAGCACGCCGTCTTGGAGGCTGAAGCTGACCCCCTCGGGCTGGGTGATGGAGATCGGCTTCAGCGAGGTGCGGTACTCCCCCCGAACGGCGGGGTCCAGGTAGTCACCGGACTCCTCGGGCACATGCATCACCTCGGTCTCCACCACACGCAGGACCTTCTTATGGGTCAGGTCCACGTGGGCCACGACTCCGTCGATCGGATGCGCCCATACCGAGTCGCTCGGGTAGTCCTGGCGGAACGCCAGCGCGCGGACCATGCGCACCCCGACCTCATCGGAATAGCCGAAGATCCCTGCGGAGAGCCCGACGACGACGACCTGGTCCAGATCGGTCACACCCCGCTTGGCGACCGCCTCGACCCAGCGCGGATCTGCCTTCACGATCGGGTCCGCGCCGGCGAGGTCTTCGTCGAAGCTCGGGGCCGAGCCCTTCTCCACCGCGTCGACCTCACGGCGTTCCACGATGGCCTCGCGGTCCAGGTCCAGCACCAGCTCGGTGAGTGTCAGCGTGCTCAGGTCCGTGAGCAGCAGCGCCACCTGACGCGGCAGCCGAACCCCGGGGCTCCAGGCGATGACGTCTTGCTTGCTGGGTTCGCGCAGCGTCACGTAGGAGACGCGGGTGGCATCGGTGAGCAGGGATTCGCGTTCCAGCACACCCCGCATCGCCTCGATCTCGGGGACCGAGAGCGGTGTCAGTGGGTGGCGGGACTGCGGGTCTGAGGTCTTGTCAGCCATGGTGATCCTCCTTATAGTTGAGCGCACGCTCAACAATAAATATGACACATCTCACACAGGTTTCGGAAGGGTTCGATGCATATGACGATCCTGCTTCGTCGGACGGCGGCCGCGGGCGCCGCCCTCTCCGGACTGCTGCATCTGCTGATGCTCACCCATGGGCACCACCTGGGCTCGGCCCTGGCGATGGCGGGGATGGCGATCATCTGCCTGCCCTGCGCCGGGCATCTCTGGCGGACGCCCAGTCCCCGCTCCTGGCTCACGATCGCGGCGATGAATGCCGCCATGCTGGGGCTGCACCTCTGGCTGATCGCCGGGACCGAGCAGAGCCACACGGACCCTGTGAGCCGGACACCCGGCGCCGATCAGGCTCTGCTGGGCGACCATGCCCATGCAGCCGCGGGCCCGCTGGGGACCGGCCTGCCCGCAGGCACCGAAGCCGCCGTCGTCGAACCTGGATCCGGCCCGGGCCTGCTGCACGAGGCGCTGCTGCCACTGGCCTCCGGGCTGGCCACCCTCGAGATCCTGCTGGCGGTCACGGCGCTGATCCTGCTGCGCAGAGGACCAAGCGTGCAGACAGGCAACAGAGCCCTGCACGCTGAATCAATCTCGATCTGCGCGAACGAGGCCATTCTGATCCCAGCACCATCCCCCACCGACAAAGGAGTCACCCGATGAGCACCCAGACCACTGACCTTCTGGACCGCATCCAGGATCCCGAAACGGGGCGTGAGATCCTCGATCCGGCCACCGGCGAACGGGTGGGCTTCGCCCCTCAGGCCACCGCCGAGGACCTCGACGCCGCGGTCGCCCGCGCCCTTGCAGCGCAGCCGGGCTGGGCCGCCAGCGGCGAGGACACGCGCAGGCAGGCCCTGCATGCCGCCGCGGACGCCGTGGAGGCCCACGCCGAAGAGCTCGCCCGACTGCTCTCGCGGGAGCAGGGCAAACCGCTGAACGGTCCGAACGCCAGGTTTGAGGTGGGAGCCTGCGCGGCGTGGCTGCGCACCACCGCCGATCTGACCCTGGAGCCCGAGGTGATCGTCGACGACGAATCCGGCCGAGCCATCATGCACTACCGTCCGCTGGGCGTGGTCGGGGCGATCGGTCCCTGGAACTGGCCGATGATGATCTCGATCTGGCAGATCGCGCCGAGTCTGCGGATGGGCAACACCGTGGTGATCAAGCCCAGCGGGTATACCCCGTTGAGCGTGCTCGCGCTGGTGGAGGTGCTCAATTCTGCGCTGCCGGCAGATGTCCTGCTCGCGGTTCCGGGCCGCGGTGATATCGGCGACCGGCTCTCCCGGCACCCTGATGTCGCGAAGATCATGTTCACCGGCTCCACCGAGACCGGGAAGTCCATCGTGAAGGCCGCCTCGGACACCATGAAGCGGATGACCATGGAGCTCGGCGGCAACGACGCCGGGATCGTGCTTGAGGACGCAGACCCACGTGCTCTGGCCGAGGGGATCTTCTGGGGAGCGTTCATCAACACCGGGCAGACCTGTGCGGCGCTGAAGCGGCTCTACGTGCCGGATGCGATCTATGACGAGGTCTGTGAGGCGCTCATCGAGGTGGCCAAGACCATGCCGATGGGCATCGGGCTCGAAGAGCAGAATGTGCTCGGTCCGCTGCAGAACCGGGCGCAGTGGGAGATCGTGGACCGGCTGGTGCGGGCGGCCAAGGACTCCGGCGCGCGGGTGCTGCTCGGCGGCGATCCCGACCAGGAGGCCGCCGGGAACTTCTACCCGACAACCCTGGTCGCCGACATCGACCCGCAGAACCCCCTGGTCATCGAGGAGCAGTTCGGCCCGGCCCTGCCGATCATCCGGTACACGGACCTGGATCAGGCCGTGGAGTGGGCGAACGCCCTGGACGAGGCTCTGGGCTCCTCGGTCTGGTCAGCGGACCCCGCCCGCGCGGTCGAGGTCGCGGCCCGACTCGTGGCCGGCACCACCTGGATCAACAAGCACGGCGCGGTTGATCCTCGGATCCCCTTCGGCGGCGCCCGAGAGTCCGGGTTCGGCATGGAGTTCGGCGTGGCCGGACTGAAAGAGGTCGCTCAGCCGCATGTGATCAGCCAGTAGCACCCGACTGCGCGGAAAGGGGAGCCCCCTCGTCGGGGGCTCCCCTTCCGGTGCGCGAGCGGCTCAGTGCTCGTCGTAGTGGTCCTCATGGGCGGCGTGGCGGTGGCCGTCGTGGACGTAGTCCACATGGTCACCGTGCTCCACGGCCTCGTGTCCACAGTTCTCGCCGTGGGTGTGGTCTTCGAGCTTGTGCTCCGCGGTGCGGTGCTCGTGGGTCTGGTGCTCAGTCATGATGGTGCTCCTCACCGGCGGACACGCCCGCCGATTCTTGGGGTAGTGGTTCCTGGACGTGGGCAACGGCGTCGGCGATGACATGGGAGACGTGCTCGTCGGCCAATCTGTGCTCGATCTCCCGGCCTTGGCGCTCGGCGAGCACCAGGCCCGCCTGCTTGAGCGTGCGCAGGTGCTGGGAGACCAGCGGCTGAGACATCGAGGTCAGCTCCACGAGCTCGTTCACGGTCCTGGGGGAAGCTCCGATCAGGCACAGCAACCGGAGCCTCGACTCATGACCGAGAACCTTGAACAGCTGGGCCGCGCTGGTCAGCGCCGGGTTGTCACTCACAACAACAGAACACCAGATATATAAGAATATTGCAATATATTTATTGAGACGCACTCTCATCTGTGTCATCCATCGCATCGAGCTCGGCCAGCGCATCCTCGGCCGCCGCGATCCGCCGGGCCTCGGGGAGCTCCCACCAGTAAGGGCCGCGCTCTCCCAGCCCGGTCTTGGCGAGACCGACCCGTCTCCGCGAGGCGGCCACCCGCTCCGCGTCGTCGGTCTTCTTCCCGGCCCCGACCCCGGACCTTCCACGGCCCAGATGTGACTTCAACGCGGCCACCAGCTCCTCGGGAAGCGCCGGATCGGTGCGGCGCCAGCGTCGTCCCTTGATCACCAGCCAGCGCTCGGACTCCTGGGCAGATCGCGTCTCCTCGGCCATCGACATCTCCTTCATCGGCCCAGTGGATGATCGGGCACTCCTGCTACTGTGCCAGCCAGGACGGCCGTTCGCGCGGCGCCGCTTCGCCGAAAGGGCACTGATGACCCGCACGCTCCTCTGGTTCCGCGACGATCTGCGCACCGCAGATCATGAAGCGCTGCTCACCGCGTGTCAGCGCGCGCAGAATCCGGGCGATGTCCTGGCACTCTATGTCCTCGATGAGGTGAGCCCGGGGGTGCGTCCGCTGGGCGGTGCGGTGAAGTGGTGGCTGCATCACGCGCTGGCGTCGATGCGGGAAGAACTTGCCGAGCTCGGCATCCCGCTGCTGCTGCGCGCCGGAGATCCCGCAGTGATCCTGCCCGCCCTGGCCCAGGAGCTCGGCGCCGAGAAGGTGCAGTGGTCGCGGCGCTACGGCGGACCCGAGCGCGCGGTGGACGCCGGGATCAAGGCCGCGCTGCCTGAGCTGGGCATCGAGGTGGAGAGCTTCAACGCCTCGCTGCTGCATGAGCCCTGGACCGTGCAGACCAACACCGGCGGACCCTATAAGGTCTACACCCCCTTCTGGAAGCAGATCAGCGTGCGCGACCCTGGGGCCCCGCATGAGCGTCCGGCTGCGCTGGGCACGCTTGCCCAGGCCGAGGCGGCGCTTCCCACCCTGGAACAGGGTGCCGGGGATCTCGAGGCGTGGGAGCTGCTGCCCACCCGTCCGGACTGGGCCGGGGGCCTGCGTGAGAACTGGACCCCCACCGAGGCCGGGGGCCACGATCGGCTGCGCGAGTTCCTGGAACACCAGGTCGAGGACTACGACGACGCCCGGGACACCCCAGCCGGGGACGGCACCTCCCGGATCTCGCCCTACCTGCGCTTCGGCCAGCTCAGCCCGCGCCAGGTATGGCACGCCGCGCATCAGCAGACCGATGAGGCGGTGGACAAGTTCCTCTCCGAGATCGGCTGGCGGGAGTTCTGCTGGCACCTGCTCTTCCACTTCCCGCAGCTGCCGCACACCAATCTTCGCGCCCAGTTCGACGCCTACCCCTGGAAGTCGCGCCGCGACGCGCCCGAAGACTTCCGCGCCTGGTCCAAGGGCGAGACCGGGTTCCCCTGGGTGGATGCCGGGCAGCGGCAGCTCTGGGAGACCGGACACATGCACAACCGGGTACGGATGGCCTCGGCGAGCCTGCTGATCAAGAACCTGGGCATCGACTGGCGCGAGGGTGAGGCCTGGTTCTGGGACACCCTGGTCGACGCCGATGCCGCCTCGAACCCGGCAAACTGGCAGTGGGTGGCCGGCTGCGGAATGGACGCCGCGCCCTACTTCCGGATCTTCAACCCGGAGCGGCAGCGGGAGCGCTTCGACCCCAAGGGCACCTATGTCAGCACCTGGATCCCGGAGCTGAACTCCCCCGACTACGCCACCCCGATCGTGGACCTGAAGGCCTCGCGCGAGGAGGCGCTGGAGCACTACAGCCAGATCAGCGGCAAGTGATCCGCCCGCCCATGGGGTAGGGTGGAGATTCTGGTGCCCACCTCGTGTGAGTGCCCGCGTCGTAAGAACGCCTTGATCAACGGGGCCGTGTTTTCCACCGGCCCACGTTTCAGCAGTGATTTTCTCGCGGCGACCGAGTGCATCAACCGATGCCTTCGCCCCAAGCCAGACCAGTCTCAGGCGGGTATACCCCTGCCTCCTCTGTGTCTGGCGCTTTCTGAAAGGCTCCCGCCATTTCTGAGACCCAGACCTTCGCCGACCTCAACGTTCCCGCACCGCTGGTGCGCGCTCTCGCTGCAGACGGCAAGATTGATGCATTCGCCATCCAGCAGCAGACCCTGGCCGACACGCTGAGCGGACGCGACGTCCTCGGCCGCGGCAAGACCGGCTCCGGGAAGACCCTCGCCTTCTCCATCCCGATGGTCGCACGCCTCGGTGAGAAGAACGCCGCAAAGAACCGCCGTCCGGGCCGTCCGCTGGGCCTGGTCCTGGCTCCGACCCGCGAGCTGGCCACCCAGATCAACGCGGTCCTCGAGCCCCTCGCGGCCTCGTACAACCTCAAGACCACCACCATCTTCGGCGGAGTCACCGCATCGCGCCAGATCAATGCCCTGAAGTCCGGCGTGGACATCGTCGTAGCCTGCCCCGGCCGCCTCGAGGACCTGCTGAACCAGCGCGCCCTGAGCCTGGAATCGGTGGAGATCACCGTGCTGGACGAGGCCGATCACATGGCCGACCTCGGCTTCCTCCCGGTGGTCACCCGGCTGCTGGAGAAGACCGATTCCAAGGGTCAGCGGCTGTTCTTCTCCGCCACCCTGGACAACGGTGTGGACAAGCTGGTCAAGCGCTTCCTGAACAACCAGGTGATGCACTCCGTGGATGAGGCCACCTCCCACGTCTCCGCGATGACCCACCACGTCTTCGAGGTCCACAACGACGATAAGCGCGACCTGGTGAAGCAGCTGGCCTCCGGCACCGGACGCCGCATCCTCTTCACCCGCACCAAGCACCAGGCCAAGAAGCTGGCCAAGCAGCTCACCGATCAGGGCACCCCCGCGGTGGACCTGCACGGCAACCTCTCGCAGTCCCAGCGCGACCGCAATCTCGCCGCATTCGGCGAGGGCGACATCAAGGTCCTGGTCGCCACCGACGTCGCAGCCCGCGGCGTGCACGTGGACTCGGTGGAGCTCGTGGTCCACGTTGATCCGCCGGCCGAGCACAAGGCGTACCTGCACCGCTCGGGTCGCACCGCCCGCGCCGGCAGCGCCGGTGACGTGGTCACCGTGATGCTCCCCGAGCAGCGCCGCGACACCCAGGCGCTGCTGCGCAAGGCGGCCATCGCCGTGCACCCGATCCGGGTGAACTCAGAGTCCGATGCCGTGAGCGAGCTGGTCGGTGCCACCGCCGAGTTCGTGAAGCCCGCACCGCGGGCCCCGGTCCAGCAGCAGCAGCCTCGCCGTCGTCCCGGCACCTCCTCCCCTCGTGGCGGCGGTCCGGCACGCGGCGGCCGCGGCGGCTCCGGCGGCCCGTCCCGCGGCGGCCAGGGCGGACCCGCCCGCGGCGGGCGCCCCTCGGGTCGCAGCGGCGCAGGCGCAGCGGGACGTTCCTCGCGCCCGGCACGCTGATCTGAACGGTCCTTCTGAGGACCTGAAGATGACAACACCGCAGGTGGGTGGGCCTTAGGGCCCACCCACTTGTGCATTAGGGTGATCTCAAGCAGATACTGCACATAAGCTTGAGGAGAACTGAACATGACGGACGAAGAGCGTCGACAACGCGCACTCGACGCACTGAACATCCTTGACACTCCGCCGGACGAACGAGTGGACCGGATCACCCGACTGGCTCAGCAGATCTTCAATGTGCCCATGGTCAGCGTGACGCTGATCGATCGCGACCGCCTCTGGCGCAAGTCAGAGATTGGTCTTGGGCGGGCCGATGTGTCACGCCGAGATGCTTTCTGCGACGTTGCAATCAGCCAGACGGACACGCTGGTGATCGAGGACGCGTCACAGCATGCGGCGTACGCCGCGAATCCCTTCGTCCTGGGGGACCCACACCTGAGGTTCTACGCCGGACACCCTCTCCAAGCACCTGGTGGCGAACACGTGGGCACTCTGTGCATGCTTGATACTCAGCCACGGACACTAGATGCTGACCAGCGCAACCTTCTGAAGGATCTCGCGCTCTGGGTCCAGACGGAGCTCGCCCAGCAGCAGGAGCTGGACCACGCGGCTGTCGTGCAGCGCGCGCTCACTCCGCGGGACCTCCCCCAGCCTGCCGGATTCACCGTCACAGCCGGCTCCGCTCCGGCGGGCGCCGTCTCCGGAGATTTCCATGACGTCACGTTGCGGGGAGACCGCCTCCGCATCACCCTGGCTGATGTCATGGGCAAAGGCACTGGGGCCGGCATCATCGCCTCTGCCGTGCGGGCCTCCATGCGAACCGCTCCGGAACGATCGCTGCTCGCCACCGTCGCCGAGATCGATTCGCTCCTCGAACAGGATATTGGCGATCTGAATATGTTCGTCACGCTCTTCTGCGCCGAGCTCGACACCGGAACGGGTCGGGTCAGCTACGTGGACGGCGGACACAGCCTGAGCTTCGTCCTACGCGCAGACGGCACCTGGGAACACCTGAACTCCACTGGGCTGCCCCTTGCCATGGGCATCGGCGAGCCGCACAGCCTGGATTCGGTGCAGCTCGAACCCGGGGATTCACTCATGAGCTGCAGCGACGGGCTGCTGGACCTTCTCGACCTCGAGGCTCCTTTCGAACAGGTAGCAGAGATCATCTCCCGATACGGACTCGACGGAGCCGTTCAGGAAGCTCTGCGTCGTGCGGGGCGCGCGAAGGCTCCTGATGATGTCACCGTGGTCGTGGTCAGGAGAGACTCTTGACTCGACGGCTCATCCTGATTCGGGTCTTCGCCGTCCTCGCCGTGCTCACCGGGATCAACTACCTCACCTGGCGCTGGATGGAGTCCCTCAACTGGGAAGCCTGGTGGATCGCGGTGCCGCTGGTGATCGCCGAGACTTACAGCCTGATCGACACCTTCCTCTTCGCCGCCACCATGTGGCGGGCCAAGGAACGATCGGGCCCGGAGTCTCCCCCCACAGGCACCGTGGACGTCTTCATCACCACCTACAACGAGCCCATCGCGATGGTCATGGCCACGGCACGGGCGGCAAAGAACATCGCCTATCCACACCAGACCTTCGTCCTCGACGACGGCGACCGCCCGGAGATGGCGGCCGCCGCCCAGGCCGAGGGGCTGGGCTACATCACGCGTTCCGCGGACTGGACCGACAAGCCTCGCCATGCCAAGGCCGGAAACCTCAATAACGCGCTGTTCGAGACCGAGGGCGAGTTCCTGCTGATCCTCGACGCCGATCAGATTCCAGATCCTCTGATCCTGCACCGCACGCTGGGCTACTTCGCCGACGATGAGCAGGTCGCTCTGGTCCAGACCCCGCAGTGGTTCATCAATGTGGACGAGGAAGATCCTCTGGGCAGCCAGGCACCGCTGTTCTACGGACCGATCCAGCAGGGCAAGGACGGCTGGAACGCCGCCTTCTTCTGCGGATCCAATGCCGTACTGCGGCGCGAGGCGCTGATGCAGCTCGGCATCGTGGGCTACGTTCGGGGACTCCAGGACTCTACGCAACGGACCTTGCGCGCGGCCGAGAGGCTGCTCTCCCGCGAAGCCCGGCGCAATCAGCCAATACCAGCTCTGCACGCCGCTCTGAAGGATCTGCGGGTCGAGGTCTCTCGGGCCCGTGCCGAGGTCTCTGCCGGGGAGCCCATCGCCGATGTCACCTATCGCCTGCAGGGACAGATCACCGAGGCATCCCGCCTGCTGGTGAAGAACGACCTGGACCTGATGGCCGAGGACCTCGCCGCCATCCAGTCGATCCCGGTTCAGCGCGACTCAGAACTGGGCACAGTGGTCATCGATCAGGTGGGCCTGGACGCACTCGCCACCCGAGAGCTTTCCCCATTGGCCGCGGTGAAATCTGTCGCCGCGCTGGTGGACGCACTGCGCGTGGACCGCCCCGACGAGGCCCAACCGATCCAGCCGTTGGCCACCATCTCGGTGACCGAGGACATGGCCACCGCGATGCAGCTCCACAGCATGGGTTGGCGCAGCGTCTACCACCACGAGATCCTCGCCCGAGGACTCGCCCCGGAGGACCTGCAGACGATGCTCAAACAGCGGCTGCGCTGGGCCCAGGGCACGATGCAGGTGTTCCTGCGCGACAACCCACTGGTCAAGCGGGGACTCTCAACCGGTCAGCGACTGATGTACTTCGGCACGATGTGGAGCTACCTCGCTGGCTTCGCCGCGATCGTCTACCTCTGCGCTCCGGTGATCTATCTGATGTTCGGGGTGATGCCGGTGACCGCGTGGAGCGGGGACTTCTTCGCCCGATTCCTGCCATACTTCCTGATCAACCAGCTGCTCTTCCTGATCGTGGCCCGAGGAATCCGCACCTGGCGAGGCCAGCAGTACTCGCTGGCGCTCTTCCCGGTCTGGATCCGCGCCTGTACCTCCTCTGTCGCGAACGTGGTCTTCAAGAAGCCACTGAGCTTCGTGGTCACCCGTAAGGACGGTCGAGTGGGCGGCACGCTGCCGCTGCGCGAGGTCTGGCCCCAGCTCACCGCGATCGCGGTGTTGATTATCGCGCTCATCACCGGCATCATCCGGGTGCTGATCGGCACCGCGGACGGCACCGGCACCCTGGTGAACACCGTGTGGGTGGCCTACTCGCTGGCCGCGCTGAGCATCATCATCCAAGCCCTGCGCTATAAGGGACCCGCAGCACATGCCGAAGAGGCAGAAGGAGCATCATGAATCTCAATGTCACCACCCATGCACGGTATGCGGTCGTGCGCCCGGAAGGCCGGCTCACCGCCTCGGCCGCACCCCGGCTCAAACAGGCGATGCGAAAGCTCATCGAGGAGGGGAATCCGCGCATCGTGGTCGACCTGGGCCAGACGGATTTCATCGATTCCTCCGGTCTGGGCGCGCTGATCGGCGGGTTGAAGGCCGCCCGGCTCGCCGAGGGTGATCTGCGGCTCGCCGCCGCCAGCGAGTCGGTGCAGAGCGTCCTGAAGCTGACCAGCCTCGATCGCGTGCTGCGGGACCACCCCACCGTCGAGGCGGCATTCGGCGATGAGTGACGGCAGCACCCGGGCCACCTTGACCGGCGTCGCGGAACTTGGCTTCGTGGACCAGGTGCTCGACGCGCTGCAGAACCTCTTCACGGCAGCCGGAGAGCTCTCCCTGGAGGACCGCACGTTGTTCTCCCTCGCGGTCAGCGAGATCGCCACCAATATCGTCACCCACGGCAGATGTGCCGGGGGCGCGGAGGTGACCGTCACGGCAGACATGAGCATCGACAAGGAGGCCCTTTCAGCCCGGTTCAAGGACGACGCAGCGCCGGTCACCATCGCCCTCAATGAGGCCGAGCTCCCCGACGAGCTGGCGGAGTCAGGCAGGGGTCTCGCGATCGCGAAGATGGCCCTGGACCAGCTCAGTCACGAAGTGGACGAGGGACACACCTGGACGCTGGTCCGGAAGCGCCGCTGACGGTCTGCTGAAAGCTCAGCCCGGGTCACGCTTGACCAACCGCCGTGTGGAGAACCAGGATTGACGAAACCCCTCACGGAACGGAACCGCAGCACATGATCGAATACGGCGTCGCCCCTGGCATCCATCTCGTGTCGCAGGCGAATGTGAACTGCTACGTCGTCGAGGCCGAGGACGGCATCACCCTGATCGACGCCGGACTGCCCCGAATGTGGCACGAGGTCATGGAGGTGCTCAAGACGCGCCAGCGGATGCCCTATGAGGTGAAGGCACTGGTGCTGACGCATGGACACTTCGATCACCTGGGCTTTGCGCTGCGCGCGCAGCAGAGCCTGGGCATTCCCGTGATCATCCACCACGAGGACGCAGAGCTGGCCACGAGGCCGTATCGCTACGTCACCGAGCGCAATCGGCTGCTCTACCCGCTGGGCCACCCGCAGTCGCTTCCGCTGCTGGGACGAATGGTGGGCTCCGGCGCGCTGACCGTCAAGGGCGTCCATGGCGTGCAGCTGATGACGGCCGGATCGGTGCTGGAGGTTCCGGGATTCCCTGTGCCGGTGCACACCCCGGGACACACCGACGGACACTGCATCCTGCACTTCCCTGACCGCAGGGCGGTCTTCACCGGGGACGCCCTGGTCACCCTGGACCCCTACACCGGGCAGACCGGTCCGCAGATCGTCGCCGGGGCCGCCACCAAGGACACTGCGCAGGCGATCAGCTCCCTGGACGCCATCGCACTCACCGAGGCCGACCACCTGCTCCCAGGTCACGGAGCCGTCTGGTCCGACGGGGCGGAGGCCGCCGTGACGGCAGCCCGCGAGGTCGGCAGGCACTGAAGTCAGCGGACCCTGAGGTCGGCACGCACTGAAGTCAGCGGACCCTGGGGTCGGCAGGCACTGAGAGCCGCGCGGCACCAAGCGCTCAGTAGCGGATGGTGCCGATCAGGCGGACGATCCGGTCGATCGTGGCCGGATCGGTCTCCTCGGGCATGGCGCCGGTGCCGGTGAGCGA
This sequence comes from Nesterenkonia aurantiaca, assembly GCF_004364585.1. Classification (GTDB taxonomy): domain Bacteria; phylum Actinomycetota; class Actinomycetes; order Actinomycetales; family Micrococcaceae; genus Nesterenkonia; species Nesterenkonia aurantiaca. The sequence continues at coordinate 182,902 of NZ_SOAN01000007.1, forward strand.
GGCGTTGAAGTAGATCCCATCACCGAGCAGCATCACCAGGTGGACCATGTCCTCGTGGCCGACCGCGTCCATCAGCACCTCGAACCATTGGGTCCGGCACCTGGCGAGGAGTTCGTTGGCTTCCGGATGCGATCCCTGCGCCAGCCGTGTGACCGCCATATTGCAGCGTTCCAGCGGGCTCTCCACCTCGAGCGAGCTTCTGATGTAGTAGTCCGCGGCCCGCGAGGGGTCCGACCGCATCACCGCCAGATCGGCCTCCACCAGGCTCTGCAGCCGCTCGAACAGCGCTGCCGCCAGCTCATCCTTGGATCTGAAGTGATAGGTCAGCCCGCCCTTGGAGACCCCTGCGCGCGCAGCGATGGCCTCAAGGGTGGCGCTGCGTTCCCCCTCGGACACCAGGATGTCCTGGTACGCGGTGATCAGCCGGTGAACGGTGCTCGGAGCATGGCCCATGACAGCGATTCTAGGGCCTATCAAAAAAACCGACTAGTCGGTATAGTGGCGCGCATCACACCACACCGGGTCCTTGACGCTGACCCGGCCGGGGATCGGAGGAACACCATGAGCCAGGCAGCTCTCGGGAAGAATCCCTCTGGCGCGCCGCCGGGTGCGGGCAAGGGTCTCTCCGCCGGCACGCTCGGCGTCTGGGGATCGGTGGTCATCGGACTCGCCTCCACCGCCCCGGTCTATTCGCTCGCAGCCTCCCTGGGATTCGTGGTCCTCGCGGTCGGGGCTCAGGCGCCCATCGCGTTCATCCTGGCGTTCATCCCGATGCTGTTCATCGCCTTCGCCTACCGAGAGCTCAACCGAGAGATTCCCGACTGCGGAACCTCCTTCACCTGGGCCACGAAGGCCTTCGGCCCGTGGGTGGGTTGGATGGCCGGCTGGGGGGTGGCGGTCGCTGGCATCATCGTGCTGGCCAACCTGGCGCAGATCGCCGGGATCTACCTCTGGCTCCTGATCGGCGACGGTTCCCTCGCCGAGAACTCCCTGGTGGTCACCGCCACCGGGGTGTTCTTCATCGCCGCCATGACCTACATCAGCTACCGCGGGGTCGAGATCGGCGCCAAGCTGCAGAACGTCCTCCTGGGGATCCAGTACCTCGCACTGGGCCTCTTCGTGGTGTTCGCACTGATCGGGATCGCCGACGGGACCGCCGAGAACGCCACCTCACCGTCCCTGGACTGGTTCAACCCCTTCGCCTTCGAGAGCGTCGCCGGATTCACCGAGGCGGTGCTGCTGGCCCTGTTCATCTACTGGGGCTGGGACGCCTGCCTGGCGCTGAACGAGGAGACCCGCGATGCCCGTCGGATCCCGGGACTGGCCGCCCTGATCTCCACGGTGCTGCTGCTGATCACCTATGTGGGAGTGACCGTGGCCGCCATGATGTACGCCGGAGTGGGCGAAGCGGGGGTCGGCCTGGGAAACGAGGGAAACGCGGAGGACGTGTTCTTCGCTCTGAAGGATGTCGTCCTCGGCCCTGCCGCATGGCTGCTCGTGGTGGCGGTGCTCGTCTCCGCGGTCTCCTCCACCCAGACCACCATCCTGCCCACCGCCCGGGGCACCCTCTCCATGGCGGTGTACCGGGCGCTGCCGAACCGGTTCAGCACGGTGCACCCGCGTTTCAAGACCCCGTCCTTCTCCACGCTGGTCATGGGGGTGTCCGGGATCGGGTTCTATGTGGTGATGACCCTGGTCAGCGAGAACATCCTGGCCGACTCCATCCTGTCCCTGGGATTGGCGATCGCCTTCTACTACGCCATCACCGGGTACGCCTGCGTCTGGTACTTCCGCCGGGAGCTGTTCACCTCGGGCCACAACTTCGTCTTCCGCTTCCTGCTCCCGCTGCTGGGCGCATTGATCCTGAGCGCGGCGTTCATCAGGTCAGCGATCGACATGGCCGACGTCGACTACGGATACAGCGTGCTCCTCGGCGTGGGCGGCACCTTCGTCGTCGGCATCGGCTCGCTGGCCCTTGGCCTGGTGCTGATGCTGCTCTGGCGGACCCGTTCCGGGTCGCTGCCGTTCTTCCGCGGGGAGAGCCTGAACGCCGAGACCGCCGTGCTCGTGCCCGACTCCCCCGATGCGACCGATGCACGCCCACGTTCGATCGATGGAGGCTTGACCTGATGCGCATTCTCATCATCGGAGCCGGCGGCGTGGGATCCGCCGCCGTCCGGATCGCCGTTCGCCGCAGATTCTTCGACCGGCTGGTGATCGCCGACTACGATCCCTCACGGCCGCAGGCCCTGGTGGACTCCCTCGAGGACGATCGGCTGGTGGCCGAGCAGGTGGATGCCTCCTCGGCAGAAGCGGTGGCCGAGGTCATGCGGAAGCACCAGATCACCCATGTGCTCAACGCGGTGGATCCGCGGTTCGTGATGCCGATCTTCAACGGCTGCTTCGCCGCGGGGGCGACCTACCTCGATATGGCGATGAGCCTCTCGATCCGGCACCCGGAGCAGCCATACTCCAAGACCGGGGTGATGCTGGGCGACGAACAGTTCGCCCTGGCCCCGCAGTGGGAGCAGGCCGGTCGGCTGGCCCTGGTGGGCATGGGCGTCGAGCCTGGACTCTCCGACGTCTTCGCCCGCTACGCCGAGGATGAGCTGTTCTCCTCGATCGAGGAGCTCGGCGTGCGCGACGGGGCGAATCTGGTCGTGGCGGGGGCCGACGGCGAGCCGGCCTTCGCGCCGTCCTTCTCGATCTGGACCACGATCGAGGAATGCCTGAACCCACCGGTGATCTTTGAGCGCGAGACCGGCTGGTACACCACCGAGCCCTTCAGCGAGACCGAGGTCTTCCACTTCCCCGAGGGGATCGGAGAGGTGGAGTGCGTCAACGTGGAGCACGAGGAGGTGATCCTGATGCCCCGTTGGACCAAGGCCCGGAAGGTGACCTTCAAGTATGGGCTCGGCGACGAGTTCATCGACGTGCTCAAGACCCTGCACAAGCTCGGTCTCGACTCCACCGAGCCGCTGATGGTGAAGGGGGTGCCGGTGGCCCCACGCGACGTCGTCGCCGCGGCGCTGCCCGATCCCGCCACCCTGGGCGATCGCATGACGGGAAAGACCTGCGCAGGTCTGTATGTGACCGGACTCGGCAGGGACGGTGAACCCCGGGCGGTGTACCTCTACCATGTGGTGGACAACCAGTGGTCGATGGCCGAGTACGGCTCGCAGGCCGTGGTGTGGCAGACGGCGGTGAACCCGGTGATCGCGTTGGAGCTGCTGTCGAAGGGGACCTGGCAGGGCAGCGGCGTCCTGGGCCCGGAGGCCTTCGACTCCCGGCCGTTCCTGGAGCTGCTGGCGGCCGAGGCGCCGCTCGGCTACGGATCGCCCTGGGGCCTCGAGGAGCGCTAGAGACTTCCGGCCCAGCGCCGCGCCGCGCGGTCCGGAACCCCTAGTTCGTGAAGTACTTCCACTTCGTCATCTCATCGCTGAGGTCATGCAGCTCACCATTGGTGGAGAAGGTCCCGTTGCCCCGGTGGTGGAACTCCGGGGTGGGCGCCGCATCGGGCCGGATCCAGGCGGCCGTGGTGCGCAGCAGCCACAGCGAGTAGTCCTCCACCAGGGAGTCGTCCTCGACCTTGCACTCGATATTGGCCACACACTCCCCGATCAGCGGCGCAGCCACGCTGACTCCTGGCACCCGGGTCAGCCCGAAGTGGTCCCACTTGTCCAGGTCCTCTCCGGAACAGTTCCCCACCTGCACCGTGGTGCGCATCAGATCGGCACCGGGAATGCCGATCACGCACTGCCGGGTGGCCTGCAGCGTCGCGAAGCTGGCATCCCAGGTGCCCACGATCACCGCCAGGATCCCGTCGTGGCGGACCGGCATGTTGAACGCGTTGGTCATGATGTTGTCGCGGACGCCGTCGGAGGTCGAGATCAACACCGTGGGGCCCGGCTCGATCAGTCGGTAGGTGTCTCGGACCGGATAGGGCACGAATCCGTTCATGGTGCGTCCTCCGTCTTGAGCTGGGGCTGAGGTGCGGGTCGACCCGGCCTCGTGTCACCCAGCGTAGCGCCAGCGCTGCGGATCCCGGCAGGGTCTCTGTTCGCCTAGGCTGGGTTGAATGAGCGCTGTTTCGAGTCGAATCACCTGCCCCACGCTGGCCACCAAGGTCACCACCGCCGCTGAGGCCGCCCGCTGGATCCACGACGGCGACCGGGTCGGGATGAGCGGCTTCACCGGTGCCGGGTACCCGAAAGCGGTCCCTGCGGCCCTGGCCGAGCGGGCCAAGGACGCCCACGCTCGCGGCGAGGACTTCGGCATCGACCTCTGGACCGGGGCGTCGACCGCGCCCGAGCTCGACGGCGTGCTCGCCGAGGCCCGCGCGGTGCGCAGACGGCTGCCCTTCCAGTCGGACCCGACCATGCGTGAGGCGATCAACACCGGCGAGACCGATTACATCGACACCCACCTGAGCCACTCCGCCCAGCAGGCCTGGTTCGGCTTCTACGGCAAGCTCAACGTCGCGGTCATCGAGGTCGCCGCGATCCTCCCCAACGGACTGCTGATCCCGGGCAGCTCGGTGGGCAACAACAAGACCTGGCTGCAGCTGGCGGACAAGGTCATCCTGGAGGTCAACGACTGGCACCCGCGGGCCTACGAGGGCTTCCACGACATCTACTACGGCACCAAGCTGCCCCCGGAGCGCCGACCGCTGCAGCTCACCGACCCGCTCCAACGCATCGGGGATCCCTACCTGCGCGTGGACCCGGAGAAGGTGGTCGCGGTGGTCGAGACCGACGCGCCGGATCGGAACCTGCCCTTCAAGCCCGCCGACGAGCAGTCCAAGGCCATGGCCTCCCACGTGGTGGACTTCCTGCGCTACGAGATCGAGCAGGGCCGGCTGCCCAAGAACCTGCTGCCGCTGCAGTCCGGCATCGGCAATGTCGCCAACGCGGTGATGGCCGAGCTGGCGCACAGCGAGTTCGAGGACCTGCTGGCCTATACCGAGGTCATCCAGGACGGCATGCTCGACCTGATCGACACCGGCAAGCTGACCGCGGTCTCCGCGACCTCCTTCTCGCTCTCCGCCGAACGCGCCGAACAGTTCAACGCCCGCGCCGGAGAGTACAAGGGCCGGATCCTGCTGCGCACCCAGGAGGTCTCCAACCACCCGGAGGCCATCCGTCGGCTCGGAGTGATCTCGATCAACGGGATGGTGGAGGCGGACATCTATGGCAACGTGAACTCCACCCATGTGATGGGCAGCTCCATCATCAACGGCATCGGCGGCTCCGGGGACTTCGCCCGCAACGCCTACCTCAACTTCTTCGTCTCCGGCTCGATGGCCAAGGCCGGCGCGATCTCCTCGATCGTCCCCTTCGCCAGCCACATCGACCACACCGAGCACGACACCCAGATCCTGGTCACCGAACGAGGCCTGGCGGACCTGCGCGGCCTCTCCCCCGCGGCCCGCGCCCGCAGGATCATCCGCAACTGCGCCCACCCGGACTACCAGGACCTGCTGCAGGACTACTTCGACCGGGCGGTGGCGCAGAACCAGCGCGGCCGGCACACCCCGCACCTGCTGGGCGAGGCACTGAGCTGGCACGAGAACTACCAGCGCACCGGCCGGATGAAGCCGTGACACCTGCACCGATGCTGACCGCAGAGCAGATCGACGCGCTGCCCCCGATGGACTTGGCCTTCGGGGAGCTGCGCGCGCGTCTCACCGGCGCGGTCATCACCGGGGTCAAGACCATGACCACCAGCCTGCATCGCAGCTACCTCGCCGAGGCCGAGCCGCTGCCGAGACCTGGGCTCCAACGACTCCTGGGTGTCCAGGAGGAGAGCCTGGGCGTCGTCGAGGTGATGGAGGTGGCTCTGGTGCCGCTGGGAGAGATCTCCCAGGAGGTGGCCCGCGGCGAGGGTGAGGGCTACGCCTCCGTGGCGGCCTGGCGCGAGGTTCATGAGGATTTCTGGCGCAGCACCGGCGAGATCGCGGACGGCGAGACCCAGGGACCCGGCCTGGGCGATGATGAGCTGATCGTCGTCGAACGCTTCCGTTGGCTTCCCGAACACAGCCTGGTCCCCGCACCGCGGCCGCGACGGGTCGGGATCGTGGTGACCGATGACTACTCGAAGGCCCCTGACCGGGACACCGATCCGCTGATCGCGGCGCTGCAGCGGTGTGACATCGCGGCTGAGCCGGTCATCTGGCACCACTGGGAGCCGGGACGGGAGTATGACCTGCTGGTCGTCCGCACCCCCTGGGACTACTCCTCCAGACCGCAGGATTTCCTGGCCTGGCTGGAGCGCGCAGCGGCGCAGGTCCCGGTGCTCAACAGTCCCGCGCTGATCCGCTGGAACCTGGACAAGGTCTACCTGCGCGAGCTCGAGACTGAAGGGCTCGCCAGCGTGCCCACCAGCTGGGCCGAGGACGACGCCGCGCTGCGTCGCGGGCTGGCCGAGCACGGCGAGGACTGGGTGGTGATCAAGCCCAGCATCTCCGCCGGCGCCTTCGACACCGAGCTGCTGCGCGCGGACTCGGCCGCGGCGCTCACCCTTGGCGAACGGATCCTGGCCCGCGGCCTCACCGTGATGGTCCAGCCCGAGATCCCGGAGCTGAGTCAGGGACGGGAGAAGGCGCTGTACTTCATCGATGGGCACCACACGCATGCGATCTCCAAGGGTGCGCTGCTGGCCCGCGGCGGAGGTCTGCGCGGCGGCACCTACCTGGAGGATCCGCAGCTGGTCCAGGCCTCCGCCGCCGAGATCAGGTTCGGTGAGCGCACCCTGGCCGCCGCGGCCCGAACGACTGGAACCGAGACCCCGCTCTACGGCAGGATCGATGTGGTCGATTCCGCCCGATACGGAATCGTGCTGCTGGAGGCGGAGCTGTTCGAACCCGCGCTGAATCTGCACCGCGCACCCTGGGCCACTGACGAGCTGGCTCGCGCGATCGACCGCCGGCTGACCCAGAGTGTGGAGCCTGGAGCCGGCGCGAAATCGCTGACCGGCCGACGCGAGCAGCTCAGCTGATCGCGCCGATCACGGCCAGACCGATCAGGCCCAGCGCACCGGACCAGATATAGCTGGCCAGGGTACCGATGATGAATCGTTCGGTGGCCTTCGCGCGCTGGTCGGCCTGCCAGGCGCGCAGCTCTGGGTAGCGGCCGAGACCCTTGACCGCCAGGACCACCGCGATCGCCTCGGGATAGCCGCCGAAGACCGCACCCGTGATCGCCAGCCTCTCCAGGATCCCGATCCAGGTCCCTCCACGCAGGATGCCAGGACCGTAGCCCTCGGGCTCCACCCGGCGCAGCAGCCAGCCCACCAGGAGCGCGCCCAGAAATGCCGAGAGGCCCAGGGCCAGCAGCACCACCGCCGAGATTGCAAGCCATGTCATAGGTGTCCACCTTCTTGGTCCTGAGCAGGGTCGATCTTCCAGCTGCCTTCGCCAGCGGCGGCTGAGATCAGGGCTGCCACGACAGGTCGGCTGCGTCGCTCCTCCTCCAGCATCGCAGAGCGCGCCCGCTGACTGACCGCTGACACGGTGATTCCCAGCTCGACGGCGATCTGCGCTCGGCTGTGCCCCTGTGCGGTCAGGTCGCTGACCTCCCAGCCGGTGTCCGCGCGTCGTCGCACCACCCCGCCGAGCAGCTGCAGCACCGAGGTGGCGGCCGCGGCAGCTTCCTTGTGATCCCCCTGGACCACCAGCGGGACCGGTTCGGCCTGACTGCGGGCTCGCTCCACGGCATACCGGGCCTGGATGAACGCACTCCCGGAGCTGGCCCGAGCGCTGGCACCCAACGGGTGCGTCACGGTGCCGGCCCCGATGCCCACGGCCCACTGTTCGGTGCGGCATAGCGCCAGCGCGAGATCCACCGCCGCCTCGGCGCTGCTCAGCAGGATCTGCACCTCATCGCCCACGGTGCGCTCCAGCGGCAGCGCGATCTGTTTCTGCCAGCGAACACTCCAGGGTGTGAGCTCCGCGAGCAGCGCATCGACCCGTTCCCCGGTTTCGGTGCTGCGGCGCTGATCAGCAGTGACGACGAACATGAATACAGGCTACAGCCTGCAATAGAGGGTTTCAAGGGTAGGGCCTGTAAACGTCTGATCACCGGGAGGGACCTGGACCGGCTGCACCGCGGGGCGGGGGCCGCCGGAGCGGGCCGCTGAGCGTGAGCGCATTGCTCAACACCACCAGCAGGATGCCCGTCCAGGCGATCAGCGGCAGCTGCTGGGCCAGGAAGCCCGCCCCGATCAGCGCCGCGAAGAGCGGGTGCAGAGACATCCCTAGACCGAACACCACCGGAGAGATGTGGCGCAGCACGATGAGATCCAGCGAGTACGGGACCGCAGAAGCCAGGACTCCGGCGACGGCGGCGAAGAGGAACGCCTCCAGCGGCGGCTGCAGATGCCAGACGATCACCGCGGCGACCGGCAGCAGTCCCAGCGCCGAGATGGCGGTGCCGACCGCGACGCCCTGGACCCCCTCCAGGCGCTGGCCCACCACGCGATTGGTCAGGATGTACCCGGCCCAGCAGCCCGCCGCGAGCACCGCGAAGCCCAGGCCCAATAGGTCGCTGGTGGGTCCCGGGCGAGTCAGCAGCACCACTCCGGTCAGGGCCATCAGGGCGCACAGTCCGTCGCGGGGGCGCCGGGAGGAGAGTACGGCGACGGCGAGCGGACCGAGGAACTCGATGGTCACCGCGGTGCCCAGCCCCACCCGGTCCAGGGCGGCGTAGAGTGCGGTGTTCATGCCGGCGAAGAACAGGGCCAGCAGCAGCACCGGGGACCACTGGCTGCCGGTGAAGCGCCAGAACCGAGGCCGGGCGATCGCCAGCAGGACGGTGGCGGCCACCAGCTGGCGAGCCGCGACCACCCCGACCGGAGTGAGGCCGCTGAAGGCGAGCGAGCCGACGGCGGCGCCGGACTGGGTGCTGAGCGCGCTGGCGCAGATCACCGCCAGGCCGCGGCCCGGGCGTCCGCTGAGTCGACTGACCCTTGCGGGTCCGGGGGCGCTCACATGCGCAGCTGGACGGTGCCGGCTGCCCGATCATGGGCGCCGCGACCGTCGGTCCCGATGAGGATGACCGGAAGGATCAGCAGCAGCAGCAGCGTGCGGACCGTGGACCAGAGCGGGCCCGGCAGGCTCTGGCCGCGGACCACCTGGATCCGCATCAGCCGCTTGCCGATGGTCACGCCGAGCAGTCCGATCAAGATGACGTGGATGGCCACGAAGATGCCCAGGGTCATCAGCTCCTCGCCGCCGAAGAAGGCCATCGAGATCAAAGTGGCAATCCCCCAGTCGATGAACAGGGCGAAGATGCGTCGACTCCAGGGCGCCATGCTGCCGGGGCCTGACTCCGGCAGACCCAGCTGTTGCCCGGCCCATCGAGGTCCTCCGGCACCCGCCGCGGAGCCGCCAGGGGGTGCGCCGTCGTTCTTCGCCACAGATCTCCTTCTGCTTCGGATATGAGAGAGTGATGCTTGACATGTGGCCGTACGAGCACGGCCCTGGTCAGTCTATTCCTCCGACCGGGGACGCCTTGTCACAGGCCCATGAGCAACTTAAGTTACATGACGGAAACATTTGCGTGATGGCCGGGAAACGCCCGGCCCATAGCGTGGGACCGAGCGTTCACCCCAGTTACGCACGCAAGCCCAGCCACCTGACGAGGAGCACGGACGTATGTTCACAAGCCCTGACGAAGTTCTGAAGTTCATTGAGAAAGAGGATGTCGTCTTCGTCGACGTCCGCTTCACCGACCTTCCTGGCCTTCAGCACCACTTCAACCTCCCGGCTAAGACCGTTGACCTTGACTTCTTCGAGAACGGACAGCTCTTCGACGGCTCTTCCATCCGAGGGTTCCAGGGCATCGCCGAGTCCGATATGCAGCTCATCCCCGATGTGACCACCGCGTACCTCGATGAGTACCGCGTGGAGAAGACCCTGGTCATGACGTTCTCGATCGTCAACCCGCGCACCGGCGAACCCTACGCCCGTGATCCCCGCGGCGTGGCACAGAAGGCCGAGGAGTACCTCGAGGCCTCAGGCATCGCCGACACCGCATTCTTCGCCGCCGAAGCCGAGTTCTTCCTCTTCGACGATGTGAAGTGGCAGTCCAGCCCGGATGCGTCCTTCTACTCCCTGGACTCTGATGAGGCCTCCTGGCAGTCCTCCGAGGAGATTCCCGGCGGAAACCTCGGTCACAAGATGGCCACCAAGGGCGGATACTTCCCGGTCAGCCCCCAGGACAAGAGCGCGGACCTGCGCGACGCGATCTGCGTGGCGCTCGACGCCGTCGGCCTGGAGGTCGAGCGCTCCCACCACGAGGTCGGTGGCCCCGGTCAGCAGGAGATCAACTACAAGTTCAACACGTTGACCCACGCTGCCGATGACCTGATGAAGTTCAAGTACATCGTGAAGAACACCGCGGATCAGTTCGGCAAGTCGGCCACCTTCATGCCGAAGCCGATCTTCGGCGAGAACGGCTCCGGCATGCACTGCCACCAGTCGCTGTGGACCGATGGCAGCCCGCTGTTCTTCGATGAGAAGGGCTACGCGAACCTCTCCGACACCGCCCGCTGGTACATCGGCGGTCTGCTCAAGCACGCCTCGGCCGTGCTGGCCTTCACCAACCCCACGGTGAACTCCTATAAGCGCCTGGTCAAGGGCTATGAGGCTCCGGTCAACATGGTCTACTCGCAGGGCAACCGCTCGGCCGCGATCCGCATCCCGATCACCGGGGCGAACCCGAAGGCCAAGCGCCTGGAGTTCCGCGCACCGGATCCCTCCTCCAACCCCTACCTGGCCTTCTCCGCACAGCTGATGGCCGGCCTGGACGGAATCCGCAACCGGATCGAGCCCGCAGACCCGATCGACAAGGACCTCTACGAGCTGCCCGCCGAAGAGGCTGCCAGCATCCAGAAGGCTCCCGGCTCGTTGGAAGAGGCGCTGCTGGCTCTGGAGGCCGACCACGAGTTCCTGCTCGAGGGTGGAGTCTTCACCGAGGACCTGGTCAAGGCCTGGGTCGAGTACAAGCGTGAAGAAGAGATCGCCCCGCTGAACCTGCGGCTGAACCCCTATGAGTTCGAGCTGTACTACTCGGTCTGATCTCACACCGAGCTTCAACAGCTGCGGCCCCGCACCGGAGAATCGGTGCGGGGCCGCAGCTGTATCTGGGACCGCTGTGTCAGGGCCAGCATGGTTCAGGGCTGGCACGGTTCAGGGCTGGACCACATCAGCCCAGGGGCGCGGTGAGCTCCAGGTTGATGCCGTCGGGGTCCTGGAAGGAGAGGATCGCGAGCCCGGCATCACGGAGATCGTTGATCTCTCCGTGTTCAATGCCCGCGCCGGTGAGAGCCTGCGCCGCGTCTTGCAGCGCATCTCGAGAGTCGACCGCGAAGCTCAGGTGATCGAGTCCGGTGGTCTGGGCATCGAACGAGGTCTCCCCCACCGGACGCAGACCGACCAGCGTCCCCTGGGGCGTCTGGTAGATCACTCCGCCGTAGAACTGCTCCTGGGAGGCCCGAACCGCTGGATCGTGGGCATGTGCCGAGGTGTCCACCACGGCGGGCCAGCCGAAGACCTGGTCGTAGAACGCTTTGGAACGCGCGATATCGGTGACGGTGAGCCGGACGTGTGCCAGCCCGTTGCTGTTGATGAGAGCCATGGCCTCACGGTAGCCCGCAAGCCGCTGACCTGACCGGACGCTGCTCGCCAGACTGCTCTTTGTGACAAGGCCAGGACCGCTGGATGTGGTCGACGTCTTCGTCCACACCGTGGTGCTGGGACTCTTCGTCCAGTCCTTGCCGGAGGCCATCTCGGAGTCGTCGGCGATGACGCTGCTCACGGGAGTGGTCCTGGGGCTCACAGCCCTGATCTTACGTGGCGAGGTGCAGCTGGGCGGCACCCGGGGACTCCTCGATCCCAGACCTGCTTCGGTCTCACCGGACTGAGGGTCTAGCACCCCTCGGCGGTATGGAAGCTCCTCACGTCCCCCAGAAACGTGGCGATGCCGGCGGTCTCACAGTTTGACCAGATCAGGAACCCGTAGGTCAATACGGTAAGAAGCAACGAGCCTGCTGCCAGAGAGACGCCGAAAGATCGCGCCGGGTGCTGACTCTCCGAGGCTGATTGATCGACTGTCTCCACGGCGTGACTCCTCCTCTCCAGATCGAATGCTCGACGAGAGAGATCGAACTGTTCCGGCATTCCAGACGGAGGAAATGGGATCGTCTGCGTCGTCTGGTTCTGCATCAGCAAAGCAATTCGAACATATCATTTTGGTTCAATGCGTCAACCAAATTTCACCGTGTCCGGCCAAATGGCTCGGATCGAACCCGTGCCGGTGCTCACGTCGCGGAATGAGAACACTCCCCCTGGCTGTTGCATCCAATATGCCCAACACCGCTTCGCGCCCGCTGTCCCTCCTTGACCTCGCGTTCGTCCGCCCGCCCGAGACCATCGCCGACGGCATCGCTCGCAGCGTCCGGCTCGCCAAGACCGCAGACAAGCTGGGCTATACGCGCATCTGGTTCGCCGAGCACCACAACATGCCCAATATCGCTTCCAGCGCCACGGCCCTGCTGATCCAGCATGTGGCGGCCGCGACCCAGAACGTGCGGGTCGGCTCGGGCGGCATCATGCTTCCCAACCATGCCCCGCTGATGATCGCCGAGCAGTTCGGCACCCTCGCGACGCTCTACCCCGACCGGATCGACCTGGGCCTTGGCCGTGCGCCCGGCACCGACGGCCCGACCATGCGCGCACTGCGCCGCGACGGCACCGAGGCCGACCGCTTCCAGGCCGATGTGATGGAGCTCAGCGGCTACCTCACCGGTCACAGCCGGATCCCCGGGGTCAACGCGTACCCGGGCTCGGGCACCGACGTCCCGCTCTACATCCTGGGGTCCTCGCTCTTCGGCGCCCAGCTCGCGGCGCAGCTGGGCCTGCCCTATGCGTTCGCCTCACACTTCGCCCCGCAGATGCTGAACCAGGCGGCCCACATCTACCGCGAGCATTTCGACGCGACCCATTCGCTGCTGGGTCCGGACGCGCAGCCGCACTTCATCGCCGCGGCCAACGTGATCGCCCACGACGACGCCGAGATCGCCAGGGAGCAGAAGACCCTGGCCGAGAACGCGTGGATCAAGAACCACCTGGGCCGCAACCGGGCGATCACCGATGAGGATGTGGTGATGCTGCGCGACCACCCTGCCGGCCAGCAGGTGCTGAGCATGCTCTCCCGGGCCGCTGTCGGGAATCAGGAGGAGGTCGTCTCCTGGCTGGATGCCTTCGCTGAGGAGGTCCAGGCCGATGAGCTCATGCTGGTGAACCTGGCTCCTGAGGAAGCAGTCCAGCACCGCACCTTGGAGCTGCTCGCACCCAGCGTGAGCGTCTCCCAGCACACCCGTTCGCAGGTCGCCTGACCGCTGAACCCAGGTCGCTGCGCGTCCTTTGACCGCGCGCGGCACCACCTCCTCACCACCGTAAGACCGTCTATTTCAAGGAGTTCCCCATGAAGGTCCTGATCGTTCTCACCTCCCACGACGAGCTCGGCGACACCGGCAAGAAGACCGGGTTCTGGCTCGAAGAGCTCGCCGCCCCGTATTACCGGTTCAAGGAAGCCGGTTATGAGATCACCCTGGCCTCCCCGCAGGGCGGCCAGCCGCCACTCGATCCTGCAAGCAACGTGCCGGACTTCCAGACCGATGACACCCACCGGTTCGAGGACGACGCTGAGGCCACTGCCGCCCTGGCCGAGACCCTGCGCCTGGACACCGTCTCCGCCTCCGACTACGACACCGTGTTCTACCCGGGCGGCCATGGCCCACTCTGGGACCTCGCCGAGGACCCCGCCTCGATCCGTCTGATCGAGACCACGCTTCGCGCCGACAAGCCCGTGGGGCTGGTCTGTCACGCCCCGGGTGTGCTGCGCCACGCCACTAACGAAGACGGCACTCCCCTGGTGCAGGCAAAGCTGGTCACCGGCTTCACCAACACCGAGGAGGCCGGGGTCGACCTGGTCGACGTCGTGCCCTTCCTCGTGCAGGACGAGCTCACCAGGCTCGGTGGCAGGTACTCCAAGGGTGAGGACTGGAGCTCCTACGTTGTTGAGGACGGCCTGCTGATCACCGGTCAGAACCCTCAGTCCTCCGCAGAGACCGCCCAGGCCCTGATCGCCAAGCTCGCAGTCTGAGTCTGACATCAGCCCGGCCGGCTGGGTTAGTCTCAGGCTTCCCCGGCCGGTCTGGGCCGTCGTGTTGCATGAGGCAGCCTGGGTCTTCGGTCCATCGTGGGCCGATCCATCGCACCGGTTGCCCTGGTTCCTCGATCACCGTTGCATCCGGCCTCTGCGACAGGTGAGCAGGACAGACTCAACGTCGCTGACCAGTTCTTCCGGCAGTGACGCACGGCAGCGAAAGCGAGCCGATCTCCTGGGGAAGGTCGGGGCCGCATATCCACAGCTGGCTCGCCGGCGGTCTCGGCCCCCTGCGCCGGACAGACCCGAACCGCGAATGCACTCCGGGTTCGGCGGTATGCCCCGCGTCGTTCTCGCGCGGTGCTGCCGCGGTGCTGCTTCGCGTCTGCACAAGCACCCGTCATTCGTCGGATGAGCGTCCAGATAGTGGAATCTCGAACAGAGGACAGCCCGGAGGGCCGTCGGTCCCCGGAGATCAGCCGAGGCAGGGCTCCGGGGACTCTCGCCAGGCGGAACTTCATGCCTCGGTGACATTCGGTCCGCCTGCGAGCCTCATCAGTGGGCGGGCCCTCGAGAAGCGAGAGCGGACCAGGAAGGCACCTCACCCACTGTTGGCCTCATCCTGGAAGAACTTCATCGCCATCCAACCGTGCGTCACCGCGCCACCTGCACGAAGCGCTGCGGAGACCATGACGGCTTCGGAGATCTCCTCCTCGGACGCCCCAGCCTTATACGCACCCCTGGAGTGGATCTCGACGCAATGAGGACACTGGGTAGTGGTCGCTACTGCGATCGCAATGAGTTCGCGGGTTTTTTTGGACAATACATGGTCGTTCTCGGAAAATACGGCGCCGTCGAACGCCGCGAAAGCCTCGAATCCTTTCGGGTATTTTTCCTTGATATTCTCCATGTATTTCGCGTCCGATGACTCATAATGCATCATATTTGTTCTCCAACGCTCGTATTTGCTTTCGTATTATTCACGGGCGGCACTTTCGACCGTCCACGGGTCTGGCTTCGGTCAGCGCTGCGGGGTGGCGCTGTAGTCCACCACCACGCGCCCCTCAATCTTGGCGTGCTGCATCTCGTCGAGAACCGCGTTGATGTCCTCGAGTGGACGGCGGCTGTACGTGGGATGGATCTTTCCCTGGGCGTAGAACTCCAAGGCTTCCACCATGTCCTGGCGGGTACCCACGATCGATCCGCGGATGGTCAGCCCCTTCAGCACGATGTCGAAGATCGGAGCGGGAAATTCTCCCGGGGGCAGACCGTTGAACACGATGGTTCCGCCGCGTCGAGTCATGGCGATGGCCTGGCCGAATGCCTTGGGGTGCACGGCGGTGACCAGGACGCCGTGGGTCCCGCCGGTCTTCTCCTGTATCTCGATGGCCGGATCCGCCACCATGGCGTTGACCACGATCTCGGCCCCGTGCTGCTTGGCCAGGGCCAGCTTGTCGTCAGCGATGTCCACCGCGACGACTCGCATGCCCATGGCCACCGCGTACTGGACAGCGATGTGGCCCAGACCGCCGATGCCCGAGATCACCACCCACTGGCCGGGGCGGACCTCTGTCTGCTTCAACCCTTTGTATACGGTCACGCCGGCGCAGAGCACAGGTCCGACCTCGTAGGGGTCAGAACCCTCGGGGATGAGGGGGGCGTACTTGGCGTCGACGATCATGTACTCGCCGAACGATCCGTCGACGCTGTATCCCCCGTTGCTCTGAGACTCGCACAGCGTTTCCCACCCGGTTCGGCAGTATTCGCAGGTTCCGCAGGCACTCCACAGCCAGGCATTGCCCACCAGCTGCCCCACCGAGAGCTCGGTGACCCCCTCACCAAGCTTCTCCACGGTGCCCACACCTTCATGCCCGGGGATGAACGGCGGACTGGGCTTGACCGGCCAGTCGCCCTCGGCGGCATGCAGGTCGGTGTGGCAGACGCCCGAGGAGATCAGCTTGACCAGGGCCTGTCCCGGCCCTGGCTCG
Organism: Nesterenkonia aurantiaca; assembly: GCF_004364585.1. Classification (GTDB taxonomy): domain Bacteria; phylum Actinomycetota; class Actinomycetes; order Actinomycetales; family Micrococcaceae; genus Nesterenkonia; species Nesterenkonia aurantiaca. The sequence continues at coordinate 199,058 of NZ_SOAN01000007.1, forward strand.
GGAATGGCCATCTCTTTGATGGCGAGGTCCTGGCCGAAGGCCTCGACGACCGCTGCCCTCATCGTGGTTTCGTGGGCTGGTGGAGTGTGCGAGTCCGTAGTGGTGGAGGAAGCGCTGACATGGCTCATGATGACTCCTGGGTGGTGGCGGGACTTCTTCTGGAGGTCCGGGTCGAGACTGAGGCTGCCGCCTGTTCCCGGGCCGATGCCTGAGAAATAGTCGGGTGTGCGTATGGACCATGCCGGCTTCTCGGAGCGGGCTTCTGTTCACGCGGCCTCTTCTCGTGACTGTAGTCACATCCGAGTTGCGCCCACGTTGCATCCCGACGGGTGCTCGCTTCTGCCCCTCGTGGAAGAATCATTCCGCTCAGCCCCACTCTTCACTGGAGCTGGCCGGAGGCGCCCTTTGCGACTGAGACCCGAGACATGAACCAGTCGACCACCACTGCAGCGCCTCCAAGGGCCCCACCGAGGGGAGCCCCCGGCGGTCTCATGGTGATTCTGGGTCTCGTTCCGGAATGTGCCCTGGGACTTCTCCCGCATCGGCGACTTCGGGAAGAAGACCGGGTCCAGCAGGCGGCGGCGCTGTGAAGCCCACGGAGGGTACACGGTCAGCGCATCAACGACGCCGGCCGATCAACATCCAGACGACCGCCCACTCCGGAGTCTGAGGTTCGAGACCGTGGCCTGCCTCGTGACCTTGGCGTTCGGCGCGCGGGCCGTGCTGTGGTGACGGCTTCGGCGGTGCGAAACGGGTCGCGCTCAGATGAGTCCGCTGGATGGGGAGCCCTCACCGGGTTCGTCTTGATGCTGGCCATGTCCGCCTGAGGAGGCGTGGAGGCAGGAGCAGCCTAGACCTCGTCGTAGAACAGCCGCTCATACACCTGCCGGCAGCGCCGGGTGGTGCGCAGGTAGTGGTCTTCGAAGTCCGCGCTGCCGCCGGGCGGGAACCCGCACCAGCGTGCAACAGCGTCCAGATCTCGGCGCGCCGAGGGGAGCACGTCGGCGGTCTTGCCGCTCCACACCGTGGTCGCGGAGCGCACCCGGGTGCATAGCTTCCAGGCCTCGGTGAGCTGTTCGGCGTCGAGCGGGCTGATCAGCTGCTCGTCGACCATCGCGTCGAGCGCGATCAGCGTGGAGCTGGTCCGCAGCCGCGGCATCGAGTGGGCGTGCTGGAGCTGGAAGAGCTGGACCAGCCATTCCACGTCGCTGAGACCACCGCGGCCCAGCTTCACGTGCCGGGACGGGTCCGCTCCGCGCGGCAGCCGTTCGGACTCCACCCGGGCCTTGATCCGGCGGATCTCCCGGATCTGTGAGGTGCTCGGCGGCGCGCCGTAGCGCACCGAGTCGGCGAGCTCCATGAACCCGTCGAGCAGCTCATCGTCGCCGCCGATCGGCCGGGCGCGCAGCAGCGCCTGACGCTCCCAGACATCCATCCAGCGACGGTAGTACTCGCGGTAGGAGTCCAGGGACCGGGAGAGCGGTCCCTGCTTGCCCTCGGGCCGCAGATCGGCGTCGAGCTTGAGCGGGAACTCCCCGCGGATCGCTGGTTTGAGCGGTTTGGAGAGCTGGGTGCTGATCCGCATGGCCAGCTTCTGTGCCTGCGCGTCGGCGAGCGTCGGATCACCGCCCTCGGCGAGGTTGTGGACGAACATGGCATCCATATCGGAGCCGTAACCGATCTCCCGTCCGCCCTGACGGCCCATGGCGATCACCGCAAGGTCGGCGTGGCGGCCCTCGGCCTGCCAGACCTCGGACTCGGCCACGCGCATCGCCCCGAGGGTCGCGGCGCGGTCCACGTCAGAGAGTGCGGTCCCGACCTCAGAGATCTCCAGCAGCCCCACAGCGTCACCGATCGCGACCCGCAGGGTCTCGCGCTGGCGCACCAGGCGGGTCAGCCGCATGGCGGCCTCAAGGTCACCCTTGTGCCGCGTGATCTTATTGCTGATCTCTTTCCAGAGCGCCTCATAGCTGAGCGGGGCCAGCGCCGCGTTGTCCCCGAGCCACTTGGTGGACTCCGGGGAGTGTTCCAGCATGTCGGAGATGAACCGCGACCCTGAGAGCACCAGGCAGAGTCGCTCTGCGGCCACCGAGGAGTCGCGCAGCATGGTCAGGTACCAGGGGCTCTGGCCCAGTGACTCGCTGAGCCGGCGGAAGGCCAGCAGTCCGCCGTCGGGGTCCACGCCTTCGCCGAACCAGCCCAGCATCATCGGCAGGATCCGGCGCTGCAGCTTCGCGCGCCGGGACAATCCCGAGGTCAGTGCCGAGATGTGCCGCATCGCCCCGGCCGGGTCGTGATAGCCCAGCGCGGCGAGCCGGTCCTGGGCGGCCTTGGCGGTGAGCCGGACCTCCTCGTCGGAGAGCACCGCGGTGGTGGAGAGCAGCGGGCGGTAGAAGATCCGCTCATGGAAGCTGGCGACCTCCTTGGCGATCTCGCGCCACTGGGTGAGCACCTCCTCCCCGGAGGGACGACGACGCCGGTTCGGCGGGTGCACCGCCTGGGCCAGCGCACGGATCTCATCGGGCTTCACCGGCATCAGGTGGGTCCGACGCATGTTGCTCATCTGGATCCGGTGCTCGTAGAGGCGCAGCATCCGGTAGCAGCGTGACATCGCGTCCCGGTCAGCCCGGGCCACGTATTCTCCAGCTTCGAGCAGCTCGATCGCGGTCAGTGAATCGCGCACCCGCAGCGACTCATCGACCCGGCCGTGGACCAGCTGCAGCAGCTGGACGGTGAACTCGATGTCGCGCAGCCCGCCGCGGCCGAGCTTGATCTCCCGGTCCACCTCATCGGCGGGGATGTTGTCAAAGACCCGGCGGCGCATCCGCTGGACGTTCTCCACGAAGTTCTCCTGCGCCGAGGAGGTCCACACCTGCGGCCAGATCGCCTCGATGTAGTCCCGTCCCAGACTGCGGCTGCCGGCGATGGGCCGGGCCTTGAGCAGCGCCTGGAACTCCCAGCCATGGGCCCAGCGCTTGTAGTACTCCAGGTGGGATTCCAGGGTGCGGGAGAGATCTCCCTCGCGGCCCTCGGGGCGCAGGTTCGCGTCGATCTCCCAGAGACCGGGCTCGGGACCGGAGCCGTTGATGACCTTGGAGATCCCTGAGGCCATGGCCACCGCAGTGTTGCGTGCCGCGGCGGTGTCGATCTCCGCGGAGGCGCGGTGGACGAAGATCACGTCCACGTCCGAGATGTAGTTCAACTCGCGGGCGCCGCATTTGCCCATCCCGATCACGGCCAGCTCCACGACCGCCGCGGTGCGCCCGTTGCGGTCGGTCAGCTCGGCCCGGCTGACCGCCAGCGCCGCGTCGATGGCAGCCCCGGCCAGGTCCGAGAGTTGTCTCGAGACCAGCGGCTGATAGGCCGCAGGATCCGCGGCGCTGAGATCGCGCAGCGCCAGGGAGGTCAGTTCACGCCGGTAGGCCCGGCGCAGCGCGACTCCCGCCGCCTTGGCGGTGAACTCGGAGTCCAGCGCTGCGGTGGGCAGCTCCGCCGAGGCGTCGGCGTGCACGGATTCCATCAGCCGGGTGCGCAGCACCTCGGGTTCGGTGACCCCTGGGACGGCGCTGGCCGCGGCGTCGTCGGGGGCATGGTTGTGCTGGTGCTCGTCCCGATCCGCCTCCAGGGTGTCGGCGATCTCGAACAACAGATCGCGGTTCTCTGGGCGGCGGACCAGGAACTCGCCCAGCGCCTGGGAGGCGCCGAGCAGCCGGACCAGCGGGACCGCGCGCAGGTAGACCCCGTCGGTGACGACCTGGAAGAGGTCACAGACCTCCCCGGCACGTTCCACCAGCCGGATCAGCAGCAGCAGCGCCTGATCCGGGTTCGGCGCATAGTGCAGGGTCTTCAGCAGCACCTGCGGGTCCAGTCCGGCGAGATGCTCGTCGGCGAAGAACCCGGAGGCACGCTCCAGCTCTTGGAAGCCGGCAGCGATGAGCTGCCGGCGGGTCAGCGCAGAGTCAGCCACGATCAGATCAGGCCGAGGTACCGTTTGATCTCGAAGGGCGAGACGTTCACCCGATACTCGTCCCACTCCTGCTGCTTATTGCGCAGGAAGTTCTCCAACACCTGCTCGCCGAGGATCTCGGCCATCAGCTCAGAGTCTTCCATCTGGCGCAGCGCCTCATGCAGGGTGCCCGGCAGCGGCTTGATGCCCAGCGCCTTGCGCTCGGAGGTGGTCAAGGACCACACGTCCTCGCCCACCGGTTCCATCAGCTCGTAGCCCTCGCGGATGCCCTTGAGCCCGGCACCCAGCACGGCGGCGTAGCCCAGGTAGGGGTTCGCGCCGGAGTCGATCCCGCGGAACTCCACGCGCGCGGAGCCGCCCTTGGTCGGCTTGTACAGCGGCACCCGGACCAGCGCCGAGCGATTGTTGTGGCCCCAGGAGACGTGGGACGGGGCCTCTCCCCCACCCCAGAGACGCTTATAGGAGTTCACGAACTGGTTGGTCACCGCGGTGAACTCCGGGGCGTGGCGCAGGATCCCGGCGATGAACTGCCGGGCGGTGGTGGAGAGGTTGTATTCGGTGTTCGGCGCGAAGAAGGCGTTGGTGTCGCCCTCGAAGAGCCCGAAGTGGGTGTGCATCCCGGAGCCCGGGTGCTCGGTGAACGGCTTGGGCATGAAGCTGGCGTACTTGCCCTGCATGATCGCGACCTCTTTGATCACGGTGCGGAAGGTCATGATGTTATCCGCGGTGGTCAGCGCATCGGCGTAGCGCAGGTCGATCTCGTTCTGGCCCGGACCTGCCTCGTGGTGGCTGAACTCCACCGAGATGCCCACGGCTTCGAGCATGTTCACCGTGTGCCGACGGAAGTCCTGGCTGACGCTTCCGGTGACGTGGTCGAAGTAGCCGGCCCGGTCCACCGGGATCGGCTCGCCGTCGGAGTTGAGGTCCTGGGACTCGAGCACGTAGAACTCGACCTCGGGGTGGGTGTAACAGGTGAAGCCCATCTCCCCGGCGACGTCGAGCTGGCGGCGCAGCACGTTGCGCGGGTCCCCGGCGGCGGGTTCCTGATCGGGGGTCAGGATGTCGCAGAACATCCGCGAGGTCGGTTCTTCCTCACCGCGCCAGGGCAGGATCTGGAAGGAGGAGGGGTCCGGGCGCAGCAGCATGTCGGATTCGAAGACCCGGGAGAGGCCCTCGATCGAGGAGCCGTCGAAGCCGAGCCCCTCGTTGAAGACCCCTTCGACCTCGGCCGGGGCCAGCGCCACAGACTTCAGCGAGCCCACCACGTCGGTGAACCAGAGGCGCACGAAGCGGACGTCGCGCTCCTCGATGGTGCGCAGTACGAATTCCTGCTGTCGATCCATACGTTGAAGCCTCCTGAAATGCAGTGGGTGTCGCCGGGACCACTCTACCCAACTCACTCGATCCCCAGCTTTGGTCCGCGCGGGATTGGGTAGCCTGATCACATGTCAGAACCGATCAGCCCGAAACGGGTCCGCACCGTGCACCTTCAGCAGTTCAAGGATGCCGGCCAGAAATTCTCCATGTTGACCGCCTACGACGCGCAGATCGCGTCGATCTTCGACGAGGCGGGGATCGAGCTGCTCCTGGTGGGCGACTCCGCCTCCAGCGTCATGATGGGGCATTCCTCCACGTTGCCGATCACGGTGGACGAGATGCTGGTCTTCACTCGGTCCGTGGTCAACGGCGCAAAGCGTCCGCTGGTCGTCGCCGACCTGCCCTTCGGCAGCTACGAGGCGTCCCCGGCGCATGCGGTGGCCACCGGGGTGCGGTTCATGAAGGAGGCCGGGGCCCAGGCGGTGAAGATCGAGGGCGACGCCGCGATGGCCGAGCATGTTCGCGCCATGGTCGCCGCCGGGATTCCTGTGATCGCTCACATCGGCTTCACCCCGCAGGCCGAGCACGCCCTGGGCGGCTACCGGGTCCAGGGCCGTGGAGACACCGCGCAGGCACTGATCGATGATGCCCTGGCCCTGGAGGCCGCTGGCGCGTTCTGCGTGCTCATGGAGATGGTGCCCGCAGAGCTGGCCACCCAGGTGGACCGGGCGCTGCGCGTACCCACCATCGGGATCGGCGCCGGCAGCGGCACCACGGGTCAGGTGCTGGTCTGGCAGGACATGCTGGGCCTGGGCTCCGGGCGGGTGCCGCGCTTCGTGAAGCAGTACGCGAACCTGCGCGAAGTGGTCGGGCAGGCGGCCGCGGCGTACCGCGAGGACGTCAGCGCCGGCGCCTTCCCGGCCCCGGAGCACAGCTTCGAGGGCTGAGGCTCAGCTGGTGGGCTTGCGGTCGTGACCGCCGTCGTCGTCCCAATGCTCGCTGGACTCTTCGTCCTCCCAGGCCTCGTTGTTCTCCTTCACACGCTTGAGCGCCTCGGAGGCGGCCTCGCGGGTGGGATACGGGCCTAGCAGCTGACTCCAGGAGGACTGCGCGCCCTCCTCGACTTCGCCGGTGCGGAGATTGAACCAGTATTCGGTGCTCATGGCCCCAGAATACGCCCCCGCCTCGACCGGCGGGTCTTGGGCCTCGGCGATCGCCGGTTCCGCCGCCACCGAGGCATGTCACACTTCTGCTCATGCACGCGAACCCCTCACCTTCGACCGCCTCGGTCTCCGGTCGACGACGGCGCGGCGCCGCCTCTCTGCGGGGCAGCCGGGTCGCGACCATGGCCGCCTTCGCCACCAACGGCGCCCTGCCGGCTTCGCTGCTGGCCCGTTATGCCGAGGTCAAGGACGCGCTGGGCCTCAGCCCCGCCATCTTCGGACTGGTGGTGGTGGGCTTCGGACTGGGCGGCGCGCTGGCGCTGCACATGCCAGGTGTGCTCAACCGCTGGCTCGGGGTCGCGCGCACCGCGAGCTTCGGCACGCTCTGGATGGGCGGCGGGCTGACCCTCGCAGCCGCCGGGGTGGCGCTGGGGAATCCCTGGGTGGTGGTGGTGGGTCTGCTGGTCACCGGTTTCGGTGATGCCGCCGTGGACGTGGCGCAGAACAGTCAGGGGCTGCGCGTCCAGGCCGCGTATCGACGGTCGCTGCTGAACTCGATGCATGCCGGGTGGAGCATCGGCGCGGCGCTCGGCGGCGCCGTCGGGATCCTGGCCGCGGTCCTCGGCGTGCCGCTGGTGGTCCATATGGCGGCCTGGTCGCTGGTCTGTGTGCTGGCGATGACCCTCGCGGCCAGGGCGTTCATGCCTGAACCCGAAGCGGAGCCGGAGGACGCGCAGACCCCGGTGAGACCCTCCGGGTGGTCCACGATGAAGATCCTGCTCCCGTTGGCGCTGATCGCGCTGGCCGGAATCTCGGTGGAGGATGTCGGCAACAACTGGTCCGCTGTGCTGCTCTCGAGCGAGCGCGGCATGGACCCCGCCTCGGCCGGCGTCGGACTCACCGTGCTGCTCAGCGCCCAGTTCATCGGCAGGATGTTCGGGGACCGGGTGATCGACCGGCTCGGGGAACGGGGTTCGCTGATCCTGAGCCTCTCGGCGGTGATCCTCGGGCTGCTCGGTGCCGCCTGGGCCCCCGGAGCCGCGCTGACCCTGGTGGGGCTCGCGCTGGCAGGCCTGGGCTGCGCCGTGACCGTCCCGCTGGCCTTCGCGCGGGCGGACCGGGTACCGGGGCTGCCGGCGCACAGCGGCGTGACCTGGATCAGCTGGGCGATGCGCGCGGTGATGCTGAGCCTGTCTCCGGCCATCGGGGTGATGACCCAGGGCTCCTCGCTGCCGGTGGCGATCAGGGTGATCGTGGGCATCGCGGTGGTCGCGCTGGCGCTGCAGCTGCGCCCCCGGCGCCCTGAACCCGCGGACCGATAGGATGAATGCCATGGCTACCCCGCAGTCCACCCCCCTGTCTTCCCGTGCCCCGGTGGGCACGCTCACCAAGGGCACGGTGTCCCCGCAGCGTCCGGTCCCGGCGCATATCGAACGGCCCAACTACGTAGGTCTCGAGGCACCGCCGGAGTACACCGGCGAGGACGTCTACGACGCCGCCACCGTGGAACGGATCCGCCGGGCCGCCCAGCTCGCCGCCGATGCCATGGTCGCCACCGCCGCGCTGATCCGCCCCGGGGTCACCACCGAGGAGCTGGACGCCTACGCGCATAAGTACCTCACCGACCGCGGGGCCTACCCGTCCTGCCTGTCCTACCGTGGATTCCCCAAAGCGATCTGCACCTCGGTCAACGAGGTGATCTGCCACGGCATCCCGGATTCCACGGTGCTCGCCGAGGGGGACATCGTGAACCTCGACATCACCGCATACATCGACGGCGTGCATGGGGATCACAACCGCACCTTCTTCGTCGGCGAGGTCGACGAGGAGACCCGGCTGCTGGTGGAGCGCACCGAAGAAGCCATGATGCGCGCCATCCGAGCGGTGAAGCCTGGCCGCCCGATCAACGTGATCGGTCGCGCCATCGAGTCCTACGCGAAACGCTTCGGCTATGGTGTCGTACGCGAGTTCATCGGCCACGGCGTGGGCAAGGCGTTCCACACCGGTCTGGTGATCCCGCACTTCGATGCAGCACCGGACCACGCGCGCCTGATGGAGCCGGGAATGGTGTTCACCATCGAACCGATGCTCACCCTGGGCACGCGCCACTGGGACATGTGGGAGGACGGCTGGACGGCCGTGACCCGCGACCGGAAGCGCACCGCGCAGTTCGAGCACACTCTGGTCGTCACCGATGACGGCGCCGAGATCCTCACGCTGCCCTCAGGCGCCTGAGTCCGGTCCCCTCCCCCACAGCACGGAGATACTGCATCACTATGAGCTCTTCCCACGAGCAGCCCCTGGCTGCCCAGGCCCTCGGCTCCGCCAGCGAGACCATCAGCGATCTTCCCAAACGGGCCATCGGCATCGATGTGGGCGGCACCGGCATCAAGGGCGGTCTGGTGAACCTGCACAAGGGCACCCTGACCGGTGACCGGTACCGCATCCCCACTCCGAAACCGGCGACCCCGGAGGCGGTGGCCGAGGTGATCGGGCAGATCCTCGACGAGCTGCTCAGCCGGGAGAAGGCACCGGCGCTGGAGGAGCTCTCGGTAGGCGTGCTGTTCCCGGCGATCGTGGACAAGAACATCGTGCTCTCCGCGGCGAACATCGATGAGTCCTGGATCAACACCGATGCCGCGAAGCTGCTGCGCCACCTCCCCGGTCAGATCCACACGCTCAACGACGCCGACGGCGCCGGTCTCGCCGAGGCGCGCTACGGTGCCGGCAAGGGGCTCGAGGGCACGGTCATGACGATCACCCTGGGCACCGGCATCGGGTCGGCCCTGGTGCACGACGGCGTGCTGGTCCCCAACAGCGAGATGGGCCACCTGGAGTTCGAGGGCGAGGTGGCCGAGAAGAAGGCCTCCGCGGCGGCTCGTGAACGGGCCGATATGCCCTGGGATGAATACGGCCAGCTGTTGAACCGGTTCCTCAAGCACGTCGAGCGGCTGCAGTCCCCAGAGCTGTTCATCATCGGCGGTGGGATCTCCAAGCGCAGCGAGGACTTCCTCCCCGAGATCAAGGATCTGCGGGCGAAGGTCGAGGTCGCGGCGCTGCAGAACAACGCCGGGATCGTGGGGGCGGCGCTGTACGCGGCCGAGCAGACGAAGCTCGACGCGTCTCGCGGCCGGTCCTGAGCCGCAGCTTGGGGTTGTTACACTTCTTGCTGCACCAGATCGCGCCCACTCGGCGGCCTCTGGGCACGGGCCTTTAGCTCAGCTGGTAGAGCACCGCGTTTACACCGCGGGTGTCGTCGGTTCGATCCCGGCAGGGCCCACCACTTTCCGAGCTGCCCGCCGCGCCTGGCTCCCTGCCCAAAAGAACGCTGGGGTGGCAGGGTTCCAAAGTCGGCGCACCAGGCTCTGGAGCGGGCGGTATGGGAGCCCTATCCTACAAATATGGAGTCCCCGTCCTGGTGCCCGACCACGCGGCCCGCGCAGCCATGACCGGGCATCACGTGGACCTGTGGTGGATTCCGGTAGGGGCCGGCGGGCACGTCGTGGTCCATACGAGCAGGTGGTGGGAATCGCTGCGCGCGCGCAGGGCGCGCCGCCGACCCCGTCCGTTGTTCCATGCCGCACTCGAGGTGACCCACGGCCCCGATGACTATGTGGTGGAGATGACCCCGGTATGGGGCCAGCCCCGCGGGCCTCGCGGCGTAGTGGCCCAGGGACCCGTGGGCATCGCCTGGTTCGGCGCCTCTCCGTTCTTCCGCTACGAGATCAGATGTTGGAGAGACGGAACCATCCCCGATCTTGAATGGGCCGTCGGTCCCCCGAATCAATTCCTGCTCGCCGCCGAGGATGCCTGTGCTCTCATCGGCAGAATCTCTAGGGCCCCACAGCTGACCTGGGGGCGCGACGTGTTCGGGATCGGAGACATGTGGAACTCCAACTCACTGATCTCCTGGCTGCTGGAGTCCGCTGGAATCGACGCTGCCGCGCTGGCTCCGCCTGACGGAGGGGACGCACCCGGGTGGCACAGCGGAATCGCCGCGGCCCACTCGCCGGAACACTCCGGCACCGCCGGTGCGCAGGGTACTGCGGATCACCCCTGAGCGGATTCCCCGCCGAGGGTGGGGCGAGGATAACCTGTCTCCATGGCTTCCATCGCGCGCACCACCGGTCGAATCTTCCTCGGCTCGGCACTCACATTCGCCGGGGTCTCACACCTGGCCTGGGCCCGCGAAGAGTTCCGCGCCCAGGTGCCTGAATCCATCCCTCTGGACCCTGACACGACAGTCCTGGCGTCCGGCGTGGCCGAGATCGGGCTGGGCACCGCGCTGCTGTTCTCCCGTGAGCACCGCCCGCTGGTCGGGAAGGCTGCAGGGGTGTTCTTCGCCGCGGTCTTCCCCGGCAACATCGCACAGTACGTGCACAAGCGTGACGGGTTCGGCCTGGACACCGATCGCAAGCGGCTCGTGCGGCTGTTCTTCCAGCCGGCACTCGTCGGGCTGGCGGTGTGGTCCACGCGTCGGGCCTCCTAGCAGCGCCGAGAAGTTCTGCTACGTCCGTGGAGAGCGCAGGAGCGGATCGACGAGCTGCGCCACCGTGATCCCTCGGGTCGCCGCCTCTTGCCGCAGGGCCGCCACCAGAGCCGGGTCAAGCGCTCCCCCCTCGGTTGGCACGGCCCAGGCATCGTCTCGGACTCCTCGCTGATCTTCTGACTGGTGCGGGGCGCCTCGCTTCCGAAGACTGGACAGCAGCGGAGCCACCACCCCGCAGAGAACGGCCAGAATCAGGACGATGCCATAGGCGCGGGGGAAGAGTTCGCCCTCCCACCCCTCGTCCCAGATGAGCACCATCGTGAGGGAAACGCCGACAGCGATCAACCCGAGGCAGGACCAGAGCAGGCCGCGGATCAGCTTGTCGCGAGCGGTTGCGGATGCCAGGACCAGGCTCGCAAAGCTGAACGCCACGGTAAGGGTGATCCCCGAGAGCAGAACCTGGAATGTGCTCCATGCGTGTTCCACCTCAGACCAGATCATGAAGATGCTCCAGGCCAAGGTGAGCAGGCAGACTGCCACACCTGCCACGCCCACCATCCGACTGGGCCGACTGAAGACCGCGCCACAGCACAACATCGCCAGGCTGAACGCGCCCACCGTCGAGGTTGTAGCGAGCACCCGCGCACCGGTCTCGCCGAAGCTCACGCCGATCAGGACGAAGATCCCGGCAGCCGCCGCGAGACAGAACGAGCCGATCATCGTCCACAGGAAGACTCGCCGAATCCGTGGTCCCAGACTCTTCTTCTTCATGGCGCTCGTGGCCTCCTCCAGGCAGGACACCGTGCCCTGCTATGACAATAGCGGCGGGTTCACCTCCTACGGGAGGCTCGACACAGACTTCTGGAGGTGGCCGGTGTGATGGGCTCGGAATGCTGGTGTCGCATCATGGCGAGTATCCGGGCGCCTCCTGGTCCAGCAGCAGCTGATCAAAGTCCGAGGAAGGCCCCTTGGCGGCGGTGGTGCCGCTCCAGATCGGTGACCGCTGCTCCGCGCACGAGGCGAAGACTGCCTCCGGGTAGACGATGCCCACCGGATCGTCCCCCTCGAGGACGAGCAGTGGCTTGACGTCATCGGCGCGATAACGTTCGAGCACGCCTTCGATGTCGTGCTCCGGCCTGAGGAAATCAAGATCCTCGGTCAGGAGGCAGGCACAGCGCTTCTTCCTCCAGTCACCTGGATGCCGCGCCGCGATCTCGGCCAGATCTGCCTCGGTGATCAACCCCACTGGGCGGTGGGAAAGATCGCTCACCAGCGCTGCGATCTCTCCACCGCTGATATTCCCGTCACAGAGCAGCGCTGCGGCATCGTGAAGGGACTGAGTCACAAAGAGGTTTGAGGTGATCCCAGACATGAGCTGGTTGACGGTGATCATCAGCCCGCCCCTCGCTGGACGAGGGCAGTTCGGTGCAGAGTTGAAGCTGCCCTGAGACCACGCGTCGAGTCGGTCTCGCGGGATCGAACCGGGCCGAGGGCAACGGAAGCCGCACACATCACGCACCGTGTGACCCTGGTGCTGAAAATTCCGGAACAGGCAGAAGTGCGGACGACAAGATGCGAATTAGGCTCCACGGGGTACCCCTTGAATTCAGAATCAAGAGCCCGTTGCTTGAGCTGAAACCGATGCTAACCGAGTCTCTCGCCCCATGGAAGCCTCCGTAAACATGAACTTCCTCAGGGCGGCAGGACCAGTACCGCGACCGTGAGCGGCTTCGGACAACCTGAAGGCGCTTCGATATCCATTGCGCAGTAGAAGTCTCGGCACTGCGATCTCGTTCAGCACACCTCAGGAGACCTGCGCGTCGAGTGGTCTCTCAGCTGAGCCGGAATCTCAGCCCAAAGTTGTTCAACAGCGAGGGCAGATTCTCCGAGTCCAAGAAATGCGATTCCAGATCGAGCTCCGCTCGACTGAGGATCTCCGCCATGAAATTCGAGGTCAGCAGCAGCACCAGATGCCGCCCAGGACACAGACCCGGCCCTGCACTGAAGGGCACCAGTGGCCAGTCATCACGAGTGCGTGGTCGATCCCACAGCTCAGGGGCGAAGCGATGCGCGAAGTCCAGCTGCCGGTCGTCGCGGTGGAAGAACGGCGCGAAGACCAGCACCGAGGTCCCAGCCGGCATCACCCCATGGGCGAACTCCACGTCGGTGGTGGTCTCGCGCAGGATCATCGGGGTGGTCGGCCAGAGCCGCAGCGACTCCAGGACCGTGGCGCGCAGCAACGGCAACATCGGAGCAGCTTCATGCTGCTCCGCGCTGATCTCTCGTCTTGCGGCGTCGAGGCTCTCGCGGTGGGTGGCGAGCAGCGCGAGCGCGCGAAAGGTAGCCATGCCCGCGGGGTCGAAGGCGAAGAACCACTGTGGGATCTGCTGCGCAGGCTCCGCCTCGGACCCCTGGGGCTGCTTCGCCATGAAGGCTGCGAGACTGCCCGGTTCCGCCCGGTCCAGCGCCTCCTGCATCTGGGACAGGAGTGCGGCGCGTCCGGTCTTGTCCACGGGCTTGAGGAACGCCCAGTTGCCATCCGCGCGCAGCTTCTCGGTCAGCTGGGTCAGGTCGGTGTCCTCCCGGGCGGAGTCACCCAGGACGACGCGTCGCACAATCCGAAACCAGGCGTCGAGGAAGGTCTGGTACTCCAAGACCCCTCCGTCTGCCCGCACCTGCTCCAGCAGAGCCTTTGCCTCCTGCTCCACAGTGGGCATGAAGGCGGCAGCCATTCGGTGGATCGGGTGACCGTGGTCGAGTGTGTGTTCGTTGAGGCGGCGGCGCTGGGTGCGCTCGGCGCCGTGGGAGATGAGCGCCACCTTGGGCTCAAAGTGCTTGAGCGCATGCTTCTTCAGCGTTTCGGCGGTGGCAAAAGGCTCGGGAGAGTCATCCAGCACGCGGTGTACGTCCTCGGGGTCGAGGATCAGCGCCATGTTGCGGCCCGGAATGCTGAGCATCAGCGGCCCACGTCCGTATTTGTCGGACAGGGCCTGCGCCCGACGGACTCCTCGACCGTCGAGGTCGAACCGCTCCGAAGCCGCCACGACTTTGGGACGCCGGATGATGGGCCCCTTGGCGACCATCGGTCCCTGCACGTCTCGAAGCACCTGGGCAGTCTCTGCCCAGGTCGCCTTCGGAAGCGGGTTCTGGACGGGTGAGATCGAGTTGACTGTCATGACGCGCCTTCCACTGGTCAGTTGCGTATCGGCTGCCTGCTTGCGTTGAGGTCCCCTGTTCTCACTCTAGAAACCCCTGGAATCGGTCACAACCTCGATCACCCCGATCAGCCGCGCTTAGGCCGCGTCGCGACTGGCAGTGACCACACAGGCTGCCGGTGCTGCACTGGCATTGCGCCCGGTCCGGGCCACAGAGCATCGATGCTCGATGAGCACACCTGGTGACAAGGTCCTAGGGACCGACTGAGGCCACGAGCTCTTCGGCCAGCGCACGAAGTTTGATGTTGCGGTGATTCGAGGCTGCCTTGAGAACCGTCACCGCATCATCCTGGCTGCACCGATTCTGGGCCATGATGATGCCCACCGCCGTGTCAATCGTTGATCGTGTCTTCATGGCTCGCCGACGGTCCTCGACATCCTCGGCGTAGGCGGCGATTCGCACCGCAATGGCCACCACAGTGGAGACGGCCTCGGTGAAGCGCCGCGCGGCACGAATCTCTTCTTCAGTAAAGGCCCCCACTTCGTGGGTGTAGAAATTCATAGCCGCCGTGGAGGAACCCTCCATGACCACCGGCACTGCGACGATGCTGCGCAGACCTCGGTCGCGCACCTCGGCCATATACTCCGGCCACCGATTCTCATACCGCACATCGGGGACCCGTATGAGGTTCCCCGTCTTCTGAGCCTCCAGGCACGGCCCTTCGTCAAACCCGGCTTGCAGTTCATCCATCTGTTGAGCTTCCAACGAGCTGGTGGCCAGCACCGTGTTCCGCTTGGCACGGTTCAACAGAACTCCGCACAAGACTTCCCGGTCGGTGGATAAGTGTCGGGCGGCCAGCTCCGCGATGCTCGTCAGCATCCCCGCTATGTCGCGATTCTGAGTAAGCACATCGGCCAGCGCGGCGGTCAGATCCTGAGGGTCTTTGGTGGTCTCCATCGGAAAGACTCCTTCACATCGGTCCCGTCCGAAGAGCGACGGATTCTCACCGACGCTACGCCAGGGGCCTGCAATCCCGACAGCGCCCGGACGCGACTACGGCCCGAACTTGCCTGCTTCCCCGTGGCTCTCCCTCCCACCAGAGACCTGGGTCGAGGCTCCCGGCAGAAGAAGAGGTCATGTCCTTAAAAAATTGAATACTTTGGGCTCTTTACCCACGCTCAACCATGAACTACCGTCGTGTTCAGCTCAAGCAACGGGCTCTTGATTCTGAATTCAAGGGGTACCCCGTGCAGCGGCATTCACTTCTCATCGACGGCAGTTCTGCCTGTTCCCGGCCTCTCCGCACCCAGGTCGGTGGGTACCTGACGTGTGAGACTTCAGGGGCCTTCACTGCGGCTCGAGTCCGCGCCGCCGCCTCGATGCCCGCCCTCGATGCCCGCCCTCGTGGCCCCTTCTGCCCTGCACCGCACTGCCGACCTCGGACCTGGCGCACTGGCTGCCCAGGCAGCACCGGTTGGCAGATCCGCATCGTCGCCGCGGCCTTAGCCCTCGGTGGCGTCCCTGCGCGACTCCTCGCCCTGCCCGACTCACTCCGACGCCAATGCTGATGACTTCAACGAAAGGCAGTCATGACTGACACCAACAACACACCGCCACGTCCGTCCAACCCAGAAGATCCCGCGCACAAGACCCCAGCCGCCTCAACTCTCGGGTCCGCTCCGTCCGCCCCTGGTGTGACCGAGCCAGTGCCTGCAGTGCGCTCGGCCCCACCGGGCCTCGAGTCTGTGACCGGTGAACCCGGCTACTCCGACCCGCATGCGTCCGAGACCGGTTCTGCAGGAAGCGCCGATCACGCAAAAGGTGCGGCCCGAAATGTCGCCGGCGACGCCACGGAGGCCGGACGTGCCGTCAAGGACACCGCCGCGCAGGAAGCCGCAGGGGTCAAGGATGACGCGGTACGCGAGGCCAAACGCCTCGGTGGCGAGGCCAGCACGGTGCTGGAGTCCCAAGCCGCCGAACAGCTGGATCGTGCTGCAGGCACCGTGCGCACCTTCAGCGACGACGTCGCCCGCATCGCTCGCGGCGAGAAGCCTGAGCCCGGGGTTGCGAAAGACCTCGTGGACCAGCTGAACACCCGCGCCGAGGCCACCGCCAGCTGGCTCGAGGATCATGACCCCCGGGAGGTTCTGCACGAGGTGCAGAGCTTCGCGCGTCGTCGTCCGGTGGCGTTCCTGGCCATCGCAGCCGGGGTCGGTTTCGCCGCCGGCCGACTGACTCGTGGGCTCAAGCAGAATCATGCCGATGACGCTCATCAGAGCTCCTCGACCTCGAATCACCGGGCGACCAGCGCATCTGGGTCCCCGGCTCGCACCAGCACCCCCGACACCCCTGCCGGCGCCCCAGCTGGCCCCGCCTCCGGGCCTGCTCCCGGCACCTCAGCCGGCACCGCCTCGGGGCCGGTCCCCGGCACCATCCCCGCTGGAAGCACGGATCCCTATGCCGGAGGTGGTGGCCGATGAGCGGCTTCAATTCCCCGGCCGGGCACTCCCCCACAGGGCCGGCCTCACCCGGCCCTGCGCCTGTCGATCCTGCACGCCAGGCCGAGCGCAAGGCGGAGCAGGAATCCTTGGGGTCGTTGATGTCCCAGGTCAGCGGTGACCTCTCCACCCTGATCCGGCAGGAGACAGCGCTGGCGAAGGCGGAGCTCTCCGAGACCGCGAAAAAGTCCGGAAAGGGTGCCGGCATGTTCGGCGGCGCCGGCATCGCCGGGCACTTCGTGCTGCTCTTCCTCTCCATCGCCCTCTGGGCCGCTCTGGGCGCCACCGCGATCGGCACCGCCTGGTCAGCGGTCATCGTCGCCGCGATCTGGGCGATCATCGCCGCGGTCCTGGCGGTGCTCGGGAAGAAGAACCTTGAACAGGCCCAGGGCGCCCCGCACACGACGGAGACCCTCAAAGAAATCCCCGACGCCCTCACCCCCACCAAGGAGACCCGATGACACAGCAGACTCCGGAAGAGATCCGCGCCGATATCGAGCGGACCCGCAGCAGCCTCTCCCTTGACGTC
>NZ_SOAN01000008.1 GCF_004364585.1 Nesterenkonia aurantiaca
TACCTCACGCCCGCCGAGTACGCTCGGCAATGCACCTACCAAACGGAGAACGACGACTCCCACAACGTGTGGACCTAACAGAGGGGGCGGCTCAGGTGAACCGGGTCCGAGTGGCCAGCGGCGCCGGGATCTCGCCGCTGGTGATCGGGTTGTAGACCGAGGGATCTCCGTAGACCCAGACGGCGTGATAGAACTCCGCGGCGGCCGACGCCCCGCCGATCCGGTCCCATTCCGCGCGGGCGGCGGCGGGGGAGTCCAATACCTCACGCATGCCCAGTACGCAGCGTGTGCCCTGCGAGCGCAGCCACTTCAGTGAATCCAGCAGCTCCTCGTCGACCCCGAACGGGTGCCGGTCCGCGATGAAGAGGTCGGGGGACATGGCCTTGATGGCGGCGGCCGCGGTGGAGCTGCGCAGCGCGGTGAGCCGCCCGTTGCTCACGTCGAGGTTCCGGGAGGCGTAGCCCTCAGCGGTCCGGGTGAACCCGGGCAGGACCAGCCAGTCCCAGCCCGGGGGCAGCGAGTCGGCGGTCGCGTCGGGGTGCCCGGCGATGAGCAGGCCGCGCACCGGCTGACCGGTGAGTCGCGGCAGGTCTGCGGCGAGGGCGTGGGCGAGGGCCCGATTGCGGCGGGCGTGGCCCAGGCCGACCGAGTCGTGTGAGTAGAGAACTACGGTGATGCTCATGGAAGACCACTTTGGTCACCGCAGGTGAAGCAACGATGAGACCAGCATGAGAGTCTCTTCCGAGTTCTCTCATCCTGATCTCATCTGGTTCTCATAAAAGGGCTCAGTGCCTTGAGGGGGTGTTCAGTTGACCGGTCCGGTCCACTTCTCTCCGGGGCCCTTGCCGGGCGCGTCCGGGACGGTGGACTCCTCGCGGAAGGCGAGCTGCAGCGAGCGCAGTCCGTCACGCAGCGGCGCGGCGTGGGTGGAGCCGACCTCGGGAGCGGCGGCGGTGATCAGTCCGGCGAGTGCGGTGATCAGCTTGCGGGCCTCATCGAGGTCCTTGAGCTCCTCGGCCTTGGGATCATCGGCGAGGCCGGTCTTGACCGCGGCGGCACTCATCAGGTGCACGGCGACGGTGTTGATCAGCTCCACCGCGGGCACCTCGGAGATGTCGCGGGACCGCTGGTTGACCGCCTGGGCGAGATCGGATTCTTCGGCGTGGTTGTTCTGCTCACTCTGCATGCTGGTAAGCTTGTCACAGTCTCATCGGCCGCGCTAAACGCGCTCAACACCGCGGAATGCGCCCAGTTGAGCTCAACGAAGCGCTCCAGCCGATGTCTCCCCATCCACCGAATTCCTCACAACAGGAGCTAGACAGATCAGCGAACCACGCATCAACGAACGCATCCGCGTACCAGAAGTCCGCCTTGTCGGCCCCCAGGGGGAGCAGGTGGGTGTCGTTCGGATTGAAGACGCCCTTCGTCTTGCCACTGAGTCGGATCTGGATCTGGTAGAGGTTGCGCCCCAGGCCAAACCTCCCGTCTGCAAGCTGATGGATTTCGGCAAGTACAAGTACGAGGCGGCGGTCAAGGCCCGTGAGTCGCGGAAGAACCAGAGCACCACGGTGCTCAAGGAGGTCCGCTTCCGGCTGAAGATCGATGACCATGACTACAACACCAAGGTCGGTCACGCTCGCCGCTTCCTGGATGCCGGTGACAAGGTCAAGGCCATGATCCAGTTCCGCGGTCGCGAGCAGCAGCGCCCGGAGATGGGCGTGCGGCTCCTGCAGCGCTTCTCGCAGGACGTCGCTGATCTCGGCGCCGTGGAGTCCTCCCCGCGCCAGGACGGTCGCCACATGGTGATGGTCGTCGGTCCGCTCAAGACCAAGGCCGAGGCCAAGGCCATGGCGAAGAACCAGGCCAAGAAAGAGGATCCCGTCGAGGCTGACGCCGAGGCCGAGGCTCCCAAGGTCAAGAACGAGCGCCGCTCGCGGAAGAACGCCGAGCGGCTGCCTACGGAGAAGAAGGATGCGACGCCGCTCTCGAACTCCATGGCCGATTATCTGCCGGATGAGCTGAAGAACCTCTAGAGGCCTTCTCTCCTCACGGTGAACCCGCGCACCATTCTCATGACGTAGACTGGTGCGCTGGTTTGCGTGACAGCCCCGCAGGGGGCCGTCACCACCACCCAAAAGGGGTCCGAGGCGTGGATCCGCTGTGCTGCGCAAGCAGCACCGGACACGCTGGCCGACCCACCTCTGCGCCGCCGCACCGGCTGATGAGCCTCGGCTCACGGTTGGAGAGCACAGGCGCTGCAGGTCCGAACGACATAAGGAGAACGGCACCATGCCGAAGATGAAGACCCACAGCGGGGCCAAGAAGCGGTTCAAGCTGACCGGTTCTGGCAAGCTCAAGCGCCAGCAGGCCAACCGTCGCCACTACCTGGAGCACAAGTCTTCACGCCTGAAGCGCCGCCTGGCCGGAGACCACCTGGTCACCAAGGCCGACGAGAAGCGCATCAAGCGGATGCTGGGCATCTGAGCCTCAGCACGTTCATCACCGAAGACTTTAAGACTCAAGGAGATATCACGTGGCACGTGTGAAGAGGGCCGTCAATGGCCATAAGAAGCGCCGCAAGGTCCTAGACAGGGCCTCCGGCTACCGCGGTCAGCGCTCACGCCTTTACCGCAAGGCAAAAGAGCAGCTGCTGCACTCGTACGTCTATAACTACCAGCACCGCAAGAAGCGCAAGGGTGACTTCCGCCGCCTGTGGATCCAGCGCATCAACGCTGCCTCCCGCTCGCACGGCATGACCTACAACCGCTTCATCCAGGGCCTGAAGGCCGCTGGAGTCGAGGTTGATCGCCGCATGCTGGCTGAGCTGGCCGTCTACGACGCCAACTCATTCGGCGTTCTGGTCGAGACCGCCCGCAAGGCGCTCCCGCAGGACGTCAACGCCGCTCGAGTCTGACTCGATCAGCGTGGCTGAAGGCGCCGTCTCCTCATCGGGGGCGGCGCCTTCTGCATGTGCGCGGCCGCTCGCAAGAGCGCGCCGCTCGGCAGCACCCCGAGAAGTATGAGCAGCCCCGAAGCAGGAGAAGAGAGAATCATGTCCCAGCACATCGACCCCGAGCTCGTCGACAACCCGAAGTCTGACCGCGTCCGTCGCGTGGCGGCTCTGGCCGGGCGCTCCGCGCGGCAGAAGCAGGGACTCTTCCTGGCGGAGGGGCCCCAGCCGGTCCGCGAAGCACTCACGATCTGGCTGCGCCAGTGGGAGCAGGAGCTGGGCCCGCAGCCCTTCCCTGAGCTGGACGCGCTCTTCTTCGATCCCGCAGCCCTGGAGCGGCACCCCGATGTGCTGGCGCTGCTGGACCGGATGCGCGGGGTGCTGTTCAACCCGGAGACCCAGCTGCCCTCGAACGCCCGGCCGTTCCTGCGCGAGGCCACCCCCGAGGCGCTGCGCGCCATGGGCGACGCCGAGACCTCCCAGGGCATGCTCGCCGTCTGCCGCATCCCCTCGGTGAGCACAGCACGCGAAGCGCTGGACGCCCAGCTCGAGAAGGTCGCCCAGGGCACCGGACAGGTCGCGGCGATGCTGCGCCTGCAGGACCCGGGCAATGCCGGCACGATCATCCGCACTGCGGATGCGGCCGGCGCCGGCGCCGTGGTGCTCTCCGCAGGGACCGTGGATCCCTGGAGCCCCAAGGTCGTGCGTTCTGCGGCGGGCTCACATTTCCACGTGCCGATCTTCACCGGCATCGACGCCGCCGAGCTGACCGAGACCGCTCGCGCCAAGGGCTTCCAGGTGCTCGCCGCCGACGGCCGCGGTGAGGTCCAGCTCGCCGAGCTGGCGACCCCTGCGGCCCCCACGCTGTGGCTGCTCGGCCATGAGGCCCACGGACTGACCCATGTCGAGCGTGAACTCGCCGATCAGCGTGTGGCGATCCCGCTCTTCGGGGCCGCCGAGTCCCTGAACGTGGCCACCGCGGCCACGGTGTGCATGTATTCCACCGCGATGGCTCAGCACGCGCTCTCAGCCGAGGCGCCAGCGTCCGACGCCGGAGAGAGCGCACCCACGGCATGAGCCGGGAGGCCGAGAACACCGGCTTCGACTGCATCCACTGCGGGCAGCCGATCCCCAGACAGCTCGGCGGCAGCTATCGCAATCACTGCCCCCGCTGCCTGTACTCCCGGCATGTGGACATCACCCCGGGGGACCGCGCCGCGAACTGTGGGGCGGCGATGGAACCGGTGGGCGTGGACCACACCGGCAAGAAGGGCTTCCTGCTGCTGCACCGCTGCACCCGGTGCGGGCAGGTGGACCGGAACCGGCTCGCACCGGATGACGATATGGACCGCGTCATCGAGCTCCAGCGCCCGCACTGAGCCCAGGCTGTGGCGTCGTGACTCAGCCGGCCTGGTTGCTGAACTGCACCCCCGAGGCGCCTCGGCGATGCGAGCCCACAAGGTGGGTGTCGACCATCCCGATGGCCTCCATCAGCGCGAAGGCCGTGGTGGGACCGACGAATCGGAACCCCTCGGCCTTGAGCCGCTTCGCCAGGGCCTCGGACTCCGCGGATCGCGTGGGCACCTGCTCCATGGTCTCCGGCACAGGGGTCTGTTCCGGCTTGAAGGACCAGATCAGCGCGGACAGACCGCCGCGATCCCGCAGTTCCAGGGTGGCGCGGGCATTGCCGATGGTCGCGGTGATCTTCCCGCGGTGCCGAATGATCCCGGCGTCCTCGAGCAGCCGCAGCACGTCTGCCTCGGTGAACTCCGCGACGGCCTCGGGATCGAATCCGGCGAAGGCGGCGCGGAAGTTCTCCCGCTTGGCCAGGATCGTGGACCAGGAGAGACCTGCCTGGAAGCCCTCCAGGCTCAGTCGCTCAAACAGGCCCGGCTCGTCGCGGATCGGCATGCCCCATTCGGTGTCGTAATAGCGCAGCATCATCTCGCTGCCCAGCGCCCAGGGCGTGCGGGCCAGCCCATCGGGACCGGGTGCCGGTCCAGTGCCAGGCCCGCTGCCAGGCGCGGTGGTGTGTCCGGTGCCAGGCCTGGTGGTGGGTTCCGTGCCGGAGTCGGTCCCCGGCGCGGAGGCCGATTCAGGAGCCGGTGCAGGAGTCGGTGCAGCGGTCAGTGAAGAGGTCGGCGCGGGGGTCTGATCAGAAGCCACGGCACCAGGGTATCCCGACCCACCACGCCGGTAGTTGCATCATGCAACCAGATGTTGCTCCGCGCTGGTAGAACAGCATCATGACGAACAGCACCCCGACACAGCCCGGTCCGAGCATCTTCGCCGACCTGGACCAGTACGTCACCCACTCTCGGCTCAGCGGCCTCACGCTGAGCCCCGACGGGTCGCGGCTGGTCACCACGGTCTCCACCGTCAACACCGCAGGAGACGGCTACACCGGAGCGCTGTGGGAGATCGACCCGCAGGGCAGCCGCGCCGCGCGGCGACTCACCCGCAGCGCCAAGGGTGAGGCGGCTCCGGTGTTCTCCGCCGACGGTGACCTCTACTTCACCTCGGCCCGCCCGGGGGAGAAGCCGGAGCCCAAGGGTGCCGCGCTGTACAAGCTCCCGGCCGCCGGGGGTGAATCGGTGCTGGTCAGCCGCAGGGCCGGCGGGGTGAGCCAGCCGCACTGCGCTCAGCAGGGGTCCGCCATCCTGCTCACCGCGCCGCTGCTGCCGGGAGCGCGCAGCGAGGAGGACCAGGAGCAGCTGCACACCCGGCGCGAGGAAGCCTCGGTCAAGGCGATCCTGCACACCGGCTACCCGGTCCGGTTCTGGGACCACGATCTCGGTCCGGCCCGCCCGAGCCTGTTCGCGCTGGAGCCCTCGGCGGCTGCCGGCCCCCGGCCTGAGGACGACGCCGGATCCGAGCTGCAGGATTCCGAACCGAACAGCCTGCGCCACCTCACCGAGGGGCTGGGCGCGCGCTTCGGCGGCGAGGTGCAGCTCAGCCCGGATGGCAGGCTCGCGCTGATCAGCGTCATCGTGCCGGAACCGCGGGCAGGTCAGCGCACCGCCCTGGCCGTGGTGGACATCGCCACCGCTGAACGCCGGATGATCGCCGATGAGCCCGGCTACACGTTCAGCGCCGGGGTGATCAGCCCGGACGGTCGGAGCGCCGCCGTCCTGCGCTCGGCCCAGCCGACGCCGCAGCGGGCCCCGCAGCCGCAGCTGCACCTGCTGGACCTGGACACCGGCGAGCTGACGCGGCTCGCCGAGGACGCGGACCTGTGGCTGAGCCCCGCGGCCTGGCTCCCGGATGGCTCTGCTCTGCTCGCGCTGGCCGATCAGGGCGGACGCGGTCCGGTGTTCCGGGTGGATGCCTCTTCCGGCGCGGTGCACCAGGTGACCACCGAGGATGCGACCTACTCCGCCGTCGTCGTGGACCCCGAGGGTCACACGGGCTACGGGGTGCGCTCGAGCTACGCCTTCCCCGAGGAGGTGGTCTCGATCGACCTCACCACCGGTGAGGCCACGCGACTGCAGAACCCCCATCAGCGCCCGGAGCTCCCGGGCAGCCTGAGCGAGGTCACTGCCGTCGGGACCGACGGCGCACCGGTGCGTGCCTGGCTGGCACTTCCTGAGCAGGCCTCCGCCGCGCACCCGGCACCGCTGCTGCTCTGGATCCATGGCGGTCCGCTGAACTCCTGGAACGCCTGGACCTGGCGCTGGAACCCCTGGCTGATGGTGGAGCAGGGCTACGCGGTGCTGCTTCCGGACCCGGCGCTGTCCACCGGCTACGGACAGGACTTCGTCCAGCGCGGCTGGAACTCCTGGGGCGGGCATCCCTTCACCGACCTGATGGCGATCACCGACGTCACCGAGGCGCGCGAGGACATCGACCCCACGCGCACCGCAGCGATGGGCGGATCCTTCGGCGGCTACATGGCGAACTGGATCGCCGGGCAGACCGACCGGTTCTCCGCGATCGTCACCCACGCCTCGCTGTGGGCGCTGGATCAGTTCGGACCGACCACAGACATGGCCTCCTACTGGCGCAACGAGCTCGACGAGCGGATGGCCGCGGAGCACTCGCCACACCTTCACGTGGAGAAGATCGTGACTCCGATGCTGGTCATCCACGGCGATAAGGACTACCGGGTGCCGATCGGGGAGGGCCTGCGGCTCTGGTACGAGCTGCTGGCGAAGTCCGGACTGCCGGCTGATCAGGACGGGCAGAGCGCGCATCGGTTCCTGTACTTTCCGGACGAGAACCACTGGGTGCTCAGCCCCGCCCACGCCAAGATCTGGTACCAGGTGGTCTCCGGCTTCCTCTCCGAGCACCTGCTGGGAGAGCCGGCCGTGCCGCCGGAAGAGCTGGGACTCACCGCCCCGGCTGCGGACTAGCGCTGGCGGCCCCTCCGAGGGCACATCTCGCCTTTTCGGTGATCTGTCGCATGGCTTTGAACCGCTTCGGCGATCCGTCGCATGCCTATGCCATGTCCCATCGCTATTTCCGTTCAAAACGGTGGGACATGGCATAGCGATGCGACGTTCTCGGCGGGCCGGTCTCGGGTCACGGGATTCCAGGTCTGGTTGAGTGACCAGAGCCGGAATCCCTGCGGCGGGGAACGGCTGGGTCAGCGGCGGATCTCGAAGCCGGCCTGTGGCAGCGAAGCGAGGTCCGGCTCGGTGGCCTCGCGCTCTTCGACCTCCGTGACCTCGGCCGACTCGGGCCCCTTGCCGGCCCAGCGCAGCAGCGCGTCCACCGCGGGCCCGTCGCCACCGACCAGCAGCTCCACCGCGCCCTCGGCGGTGTTCCTGACCCAGCCGATCAGACCCAGGTCATCGGCCTCGGCCTTTGCCGCTGCGCGATAGGACACGCCCTGGACTCGGCCGGTGATCCACAGATGGGTGCCGGTGGTGCAGCCCGAGGGGGAGAGGGGCTGATCGGCGTCGGGCGGTGAGAGCGGTTCAGTCATACGCCCAGTCAAACATCCTCAGGGGTCAGCCACCAGGCACTGGTCTGTGCTGGTGGGGCGGACCGGCCCAGCCGACCGGCCCAGCGGACCGGCCCACCTCGTGGACCGAGCGCCGGAGTGAGGGACCCGACGGCGAGGATCAGGCCTGCGCCTCGGCGGGCTCCTGGGAGAACACCAGCTCCCCGTCGATCCAGGTCCGCTGCACCCGGTTCCGGGTGTCCAGCGGATCCCCGGACCACAGCGCCAGGTCGGCGTCCTTGCCCGGTTCCAGGGTCCCCACCCGATCCGCCACTCCGAGCACCTCGGCCGGGTTGATCGTGATCGCGCGCAGCGCCTCCACCGGGTCCATCCCCTCGCGCACCGCCAGGGCTGCCTGATGGATCAGGAACTCGATGGGCACCACCGGGTGATCGGTGATGATCGAGACCTTCACCCCGGCGCGGGCGAGGATGCCCGGGGCCTTGGGGCTGCGGTCGCGGACCTCCACCTTGGAGCGGGAGACGATCATCGGCCCGTAGAGCACCGGAATGCCGCGCTCGGCGATGACGTCGGCGAGCTTATAGGACTCGGTCCCGTGATCCAGGACCAGCTGGTAGCCGAACTCGTCGGCCAGGCGCAGGGCGGTGGCGATGTCATCTGCGCGGTGGCAGTGCTGGCGCCAGGGGATCTTGCGGTCCAGCACCAGAGCCAGCGCCTCGGAGACCAGATCTCCGGGCCGGTCCGCCGGGTCCTTGGCCTGCCAGTTCTTCGCCTCGGTGAAGGCCTTGCGGATGGTCATCGCGACCCCGAGCCGGGTGTTCGGGGTCTGCTTGCGCTCTCCATAGACCCGCTTGGGGTTCTCGCCCAGCGCGGACTTCAGCCCGGAGGGGGAGCGCAGCACCATCTTGTCGACGATCCGGCCCTGGGTCTTCAGCGCCACGGCGAGCCCGCCGATCGGATTCGCGGACCCGGGGTTCACGTTCACCGTGGTGATCCCGGCCGCGCGGGCGTCGGCGAAGCCGAGCTCCGCCGGGTTGATCGCGTCCAGTGCGCGCACCGCAGCGGTCACGGGGTCGGTGGTCTCGTTGACATCGGCGCCGGCCCAGCCCTCGCCCTCCTCATGGACGCCCAGGTGGACATGGGCGTCGATCAGACCGGGCAGCACCCAGCCGCCGGCCGCGTCGATCACCTCGTACCCGGCAGGGTGGTCCACCTCGACTCCGAGCGCCGCGATCTTGCCCTCGGTGATCACCACGGAGCCGTCAAAGGGCTCACCGCTGATCGGCAGGATGTGTGCATTGCTGATGACATAGTTTCTCTGAGCAACCATGCTGGGACTCTAGCGCACCGGCCTTGCTGAGAACGCTTCTGCGTCCGGCTCGCAGCTTAGGTGATCCCCCGCGGACGCAGGACAATAGAGGCATCATGCACCACCACGATCACGGCGCCTCCACCTCGGCCGAGACCCCGGAGCGCGCGCTCTCGCACCGTCGCCGGCTCGCGATCGCCTGCGCGATCACGGTCGGCATCGTGCTGGCCCAGGCCCTCGGCGCCTGGATGACCGGTTCCCTCGCGCTGCTCACCGATGCGGTGCATTCGCTCACCGACAGCATCGGCCTCGGCGTCGCCCTGGTCGCGGCGGGCCTGATGCACCGGGCCGCCACGGCGCAGCGCACCTGGGGCTTCCGCCGGGTGGAGATCCTGGCCGGGCTGCTTCAGGCGACGCTGCTGCTGGGCGTGGGCATCTATGCCGCGGTGGAGGGGATCGGCCGGCTCAGCGCCCCGCCGGTGATCCTGCACCTCGAGCTGCTGATCTTCGGCGCGCTGGGCCTGGCCGGCAATGTGATCTCGCTGCTGGTGCTCGCCTCGGGCCGCAAGGCCAACTTCAACATGCGCGCGGCGTTCCTGGAGGTCAGCGCGGACGCGCTGGGCTCGCTGGCGGTGATGCTGGCCGCCGTCGTCATCTGGACCACCGGCTGGCAGCAGGCCGACGCGGTCGCGGCGCTGGCCATCGCCGCACTGATCATCCCGCGTGCGCTGCTGCTGCTGCGCGAGACCGCCCGGGTGCTGCTGGAGTTCACCCCGCGCGGGCTGGACCTGGAGCAGGTCCGGGCGCACATGCTGGCCCTGGACCATGTCCAAGAGGTCCATGACCTGCATGCCTCCACCGTCGCCACCGGGCTGCCCGTGATCTCAGCCCATGTGGTGCTCGACGACGCCTGTTTCAGCGAGGGCTGCGTCCCGGAGACCCTGAACCGGCTCAAGACCTGCGTGGCCGAGCATTTCGACGTCGCGGTGGAACACTCCACCTTCCAGCTCGAGCCGCGCAGCATCGCGGCCGAGGAGACCCACACCCACGCCTGAGCGCCCAGCGTCCATGTTGCTGCGCCTGCTGCAGCTGAACCAGCAGCCACACCGGCCCGGGGGAGTCTCCATGACCGGCGGCCCCGGAGCTCGTGGCGGCGCAGGGGGCCCGGTAGGCTGTGCGCTCATGAGCATTCGACCTCACCGATCCTCCGCGCGCAGATTGCGCGGCCTCCCGCTGAGCGGGATCGCGCTCGTCGCCGCGCTGGCCCTGGCGGGCTGCGGCGGCGGAGACGCGAGCGACGCCGACCCGGACGCTGAACCGGGCGCCGAGCAGAACACCGCCGCGGAACCCTCGGACGACCAGGCCGATGCGGACGCCGAAGGCGGCACGGAAGCTGGCGCTGAGGCCGGGGACGACGGGCAGGGCGCCGAGCTCCAGGGCGGTCCTGACGGCTCCGAGGAGCCCTTCGCCTCCGCGGCGCTCGCCGACGTGGCAGGCAACGACATCGGCACCGTGCAGTTCTCCGAGGTCGCCAACGGAGTGCTCATCGAGGCCGAGGTACACGACCTCGACGCAGGCTTCCGAGGCATCACGCTGCACGAACGCGGCCTGTGCGAGATCCAGTCCAGCTCCGAGTCCGGCGTCGTGGGGGACTTCGAGTCCTCCGGCGGACATCTGGTCGGCAGCATGGAGGAGGACATGGGCCTCGTGGACGGCGAGGAGGCTCCACAGGAGGAGGACCCCGAGAACGACCTCGATGATCTCAACGAGGCGGTCCCGCCCACAGAGCCCGAGGCTGTGACTCACCCGGACCATGCCGGAGATCTGCCGAACCTGCTGGTCAACCAGGACCGCACCGGCTGGCTGAGCCTGATCAGCGACCGTCTGGAGACCGAGGATCTGCTCGGTGACCAGGGCAGCTCGGTGATCATCCACGCCCAGCCGGACAACCACGGCAACGTCCCGGAACGCTACTTCGGCCCCGACGCCGAGACTCTGACCAGCGGAGACTCAGGCAGCCGCGTGGCCTGCGGGGTCGTCGAGGAGCAGTAGGACACACTTGCCGTAGCACGGATCCCACCGGAGCATGGTCCGCCCCCCATGAGCAGTACGCAATTGCTGAGAGATCAGCCCGATGGATATAGTCGATCACTGGTGTGCCGGGAAGACTGGTCGGCGATGAGCTTCACCGCGCCGTTTCACCCGCACCGACTGGAGGCACCATGCACTCGCGAAGACCTTCCATGCCCTGGGCGCCGGCGGTGGTCCGCCCATGACGCTCATGGTGCTCCTGATGCTGACCCTGGCCCTGGTCCCGCTCGCCGTGCTGGTCCACCGCGCTGTGGGTCGCGACACCGGCTTCTTCGCGGCCGTGGCCCTGACCGGCATCGGCGTCGCCACGCTTCCGTGGCTGAACACCCTGCTGGACGGGGGAGTGATTCAAGAGCACCTGCCCTGGATCCCCACCGTCGACGTCGGCATCAGCCTGCGCCTGGACGGGCTCGGGATGGTCTTCCTGCTGCTGATCCTCTTCATCGGCGCCCTGGTGATGGCCTATTCGGCCCGCTACTTCTCGGTCAAGAAGAAGACTGGCGACTACTACCTGTGGATGCTGATGTTCGTCTTCGCGATGAGCGGGATGGTCATCGCCGATGACCTGATCCTGCTCTTCGTGTTCTGGGAGTTCACCACGCTGTGCTCCTTCTTCCTGATCAACCGCTCCGGAGACAAGGCGCCGGCCCCGGCTCAGCGCACGCTGCTGATCACCGCCGCGGGCGGGCTGGGCCTGCTGACCGCGGTGCTGCTGATCATCGTGGAGACCGGCACCACCTCGATGTCCGAGGCGCTGACGCACAGCGCCTGGCAGGACAACACCACCTTCACCTCCGTGGTCGCGGTGCTCATCGCCTTCGCCGCGTTCACCAAGTCCGCGCAGTTCCCGTTCCACCTGTGGCTGCCCGACGCCATGGTGGCCCCTGCGCCGGTCTCGGCATACCTGCATGCCGCGGCCATGGTCAAGGCCGGCATCTACCTGCTGCTGCGCTTCTCCCCGGTCTTCGAAGCATCCACGCTCTGGCAGGTGCTCCTGATCAGCTCCGGTCTGACCACCGCGCTGATGGGTGCGCTCTTTGCGCTGCAGCGCCATGACATCAAAGAGATCATGGCCTACTCCACGGTCTCCCAGCTGGGCTTCCTGGTCGCCGTCATCGGCATCGGCACCCCCACCGCGCTGGTCGCCGCCACGATCCACGTGGTCGCCCACGCACTGTTCAAATCCGCGCTGTTCATGATGGTCGGCATCATCGAACATGAGGCGCATTCGCGAGACATCCGTCGGCTCAACGGGCTGAGCAAGACCATGCGCATCTCGCTGGTGATCACGCTGATCTCCTCGCTCTCCATGGCCGGGGTCCCGCCGCTGCTGGGCTTCGTCTCCAAGGAGCACCTGCTCGCCGGGTTCCTCTCCGCGGACATGCCCGCCGCGCTGACCTGGACGCTGACGTCCATGGCGGTGCTCGCCGCCATCGGCACCTTCGCCTACTGCGGCCGTATCGTGCTCGGCGCGTTCACCAGCTACTCCGGCGCCGGGTCCAAGGACGAATACCACGAGCCGATCGATCCCAGCACTCCGCACGAGGCCCCGGCGAGCTTCTACCTGCCAGCGCTGCTGCCTGCCGCCGCAGGCCTGGTGCTGGGCTTCATCCCGTTCGTCTTCGACGGGCTGATCACTCGAGCCGGTGAGGACGCGCAGACCGGGACCTATGCGGCGGAGTTCGCGCTGTGGCACGGCTTCAACACCGAGCTGATGCTCTCCGGGGTGATCGTCGGCGGCGGCGTGCTCGCCGTGGTGGTGCGCGCCCGGATCGACAATCTGATCCCACGGCGGATCCTGCCGTTCACCGGCGTGGAAGTGGTCGAGTCGATGCGCCTGGGGACCATCAACTTCGGCCGCCGGGTCGGAGACATCACCCGCAGCGACGTGCACGGGGTCCACCTCGCCCCACCGGGCATCCTGCTGGCCGGCCTGTTCATCGCCGGCATGATCGCGGCACCGGTGGTCGGGGAGTTCGAGCCCGGCAACACCCGGATGACCGACTGGGTGCTGATCGGGCTGTTGGTCTGCTTCCTGGCCGGCACCGTGATCGCGGAGAACCGCGCGGCCGCCGTCGTCCTGGCCGGCGGCGCCGGGTTCGTGGTCGCCGCCTGGTACTTCGCGCTGGGCGCGGTGGACGTGGGCATGACCCAGCTGCTCGTGGAGATCCTCACCGTGGTGGTGCTGGTCCTGGTGCTGCGCAAGCTGCCCAAACGCTTCCACAAGGTCACCCGTACCCGACGCGGCATCTCCATCGCCGTGGCCCTGGCCTTCGGCGTGATGGCCTTCGCCGCCACCTTCGCGCTCACCGGCCGGCGCGGACAGACTCCGATCGCCGAGTGGTACCTGCTCAACACCTACGAGGAGACCGGTGCGCTGAATGTGGTGAACTCGATCCTGGTGGACTTCCGCGCGCTGGACACCTTCGGAGAGCTCACGGTGCTCGGCGTCGCGGGCTTCGCGATCCTGGCGCTGCTGAACTCCTCCTTCGCCACCTCGGACAACGAGCCGCCCGCCTCACGGCAGTGGTCGGGGACCCCGCTGGACCACGCAGGGGACAACACCACCGCGATGCGCAGCGTCTTCAACTGGATGGCGCCGTTCATCGTGCTGCTCTCGCTGATCCTGCTGCTGCGCGGGCACTACGAGTCCGGCGGCGGGTTCATCGCCGCACTGGTCGCCGGCGGCTTCTTCGCGCTGCGCTACCTGGTCGCACCCTCGGACACCGCGGTGAAGCTGCGCTTCGACTACGCGCTGGTCATCGTCGGCGGCATCATCACCGGCGCGGCCATCGGCCTGGTCGGCTTCCTCGAGGGCTCCTACCTTCGCCCGATCGTGATCGCCGAGGGACTCCCGATGCCCTGGGGCTCCGACGCCGGGTTCTCACTCACCACGGCGCTGATCTTCGACGTCGGCATCTACCTCGCCGTGATCGGTGCGGTGCTCGTCGCGCTGGACCGCCTCGGTCAGGCGCAGCGCTACCCGGCGGAGCTGCTCAAGGCGCACCGCCGCGCCCACGGCACCAGCGAGGCCGAGCTCTCCACGCTGAAGGTCCCGGCCGGTTATCACGCCGACCCCGGGGACCTGCCCTTCGAGGTGCAGTCGGGGGAGCCCCGACCAGGGGGCCATGACCAGATCGAGCCGGGAGGGGTGAACGACCGATGAGCATCGCCATCGCCGTCGGGCTGCTCACCGCAGCGGCCGTCTACCTGTTCATGCAGCGAGGCATGGTGCGGATCGTGCTGGGCTTCGTCCTGGCCAGCCACGCAGCAAACCTGGTGTTCTTCGCGGCGGGCAACACCGCCTACCGAGGCGTGCCCTATATCGGCTCCGGGGAGCTCGGCGAACAGGCCGACCCGCTCCCGCAGGCCTTCGTGCTGACCGCCATCGTGATCGCCTTCTCCATCACCATGTTCATGGTGACCCTGGCGATCACCACCACCACCGACGACGACACCGAGGACGTCGAGGTCTCCCCGGCGCTGCTGCTCGCCGCGGACCGCGGCGACACCAACGACGCCGGCTTCTTCGGTCTGACCACCGAGTCCGGCGACATCGTGGTGGAGCGCGGCGAGGACGAGACCGGAGACCCCTGGCCGGAGAAGACCCCGGGGGCCACAGCGCCCGAGCCGGGGGCGTCCGCCGAGCCGGGGACTTCCACCAAGACCGAGACCTCCGCCGAGACCCAGGAGGGAGACGCCCGATGACCGAGATCCTTCCTCCGCTGCTTCCGCTGGCGGTCGGCATCCCGCTGCTGCTCGCCGCGCTCGGCGTGGCGCTGCGCAAGAAGCGCCTGGCCCGCCACATGATCAGCCTCGGCACCCTTGCCGCGCTCTTCGTCTTCGCGGTGCTGCTGGTGATCGCCACCGGCGACGGCACCGTCCTGGTCCATCAGGTCGGGCTCTGGGACTACGGCGTGTCGATCCCGTTCGTGGTCGACGCGCTCTCCGCGCTGGTGCTGATGATCATGTCGGTGCTCGCCATCGCCAGCGTGCTCTTCGCCATGGCCACCCACGAGGCGCGGGCACGGTTCTTCCACCCCTTCGTGCTGGTGCTCATGGCCGGGGTCTCCGGCGCGCTGATGACCGGTGACATCTTCAACCTCTTCGTGTTCATCGAGGTGATGCTGCTGCCCTCCTACGGCCTGCTGGCCATGATGGGGGCCAAGCTCGGCGCCCACGGTGCGCGGATCTACGTCTCGGTGAACCTGCTGGCCTCCACGCTGCTGCTGGTGGGCATCGCCCTGGTCTACGCCACCGCGGGCACCGTGAACCTCGCGGAGCTGCACGGGGCGGGCAAGGACGACCCCGCCGTCGCGCTGGCCGGCGGCGTCGTGCTGACCGCCGTCGCGATCAAGGCCGCGGTGGTGCCGGTGCATGGCTGGCTGACCCGCACCTACGCGATGACCTCTCCGGCGGTCACCGCGCTGTTCTCCGGGATCCACACCAAGGTCGCGATCTATGTGATCTACCGGATCTACTCGCTGCTCTTCGACGGCGACGAGCGCTTCCTCTGGGTGGCGCTGGTGATCACCTCAGCCACGATGCTCATCGGTGTCCTTGGCGCGGTGGGGGAGAAGACCACCCGATCCATCCTGGTCTTCCACATGATCAGCCAGATCGGCTACATCCTAATCGGCGTCGGCCTGTTCACCCTGCTGGGCCTCACCGCCGCGATCTTCTACCTGCTCCATCACATGATCGTGAAGGCCTCGCTGTTCCTCTCCACCGGTGCGATCGAGGAGACCTATGGCACCGGAGAGATCGACAAGCTCGGTGGGATGCTCAAACGCGAGCCGCTGATCGCGGTCACCTTCATGGTGGCCGCCCTCTCACTCGCCGGGCTGCCGCCCTTCTCCGGGTTCGTCGCGAAGTTCGCGATCATCCAGGCCACCCTGGCCGAATCCCACTACTGGGTGGCCGCCGTCGCGGTGGTGGTCTCGATCTTCACGCTGCTCTCGATGCTCAAGATCTGGACCGGGGTCTTCATGGGATCCGAGCCCGATGATCTTCAGGAGCGCGCGCTGACCTACCAGCAACGGATGCACGGCAAACGCTACCTGCGGGTTCAGGCCCAGGCGGAGACCCCCACGCTGACCATCGGACCGCCGACGGCGACCACCTCCGCGGTGCTCGCCGGCAAGCAGGCGGTCAAGGTGCCGTTCAAGCTGATCTTCCCGGCGATCCTGCTGGCCGCGATCACCCTGTTCTTCGGACTCGGGGCGGAGCTGCTGATGGGCTGGTCGGAGACCGCGGCCGAGAACCTGCTCAACCCAATGGACTATGTGAGGGCGGTGAGCGGAGCATGATGAGCTGGCCATTTCGGATCATCGGATTCCTCTTCTGGTATGCCAAGGAGTTCATCACCTCGAACTACACGGTGACCGCCGAGGTGCTGCGTCTGAGCGGGCGTTCCAGGATGCGACCCGCGATCGTCGCAGTGCCGGCCGCCTCGCGCAGCGACAGCGAATGGACGCTGATCTCCGCGCTGATCACGCTGACCCCGGGCACGCTGACCATCACGATCTCCAAGGAGCACAAGATCCTCTACGTGCACGGCATGTTCGTGGAGAACCGCGGGCAGCTGGTGGCCGAGATCCAAGAGATGGAGGACCGGATGCTGCGCGCGATGCGACGAGCGCCCGGAGATCTCACCCGCCCGACCGAGCTGCCGGTGGTCCGTCCGATGGACGAGGCAGGTGAGAGCCGATGATCTCCGAATGGACGCTTGAGGTCGCGCTGATCCTGCTGGCCATCGGCATGGTCATCGCCGCGGTGCGCGGGCTGCTCGGCCCACGCACCATGGACCGGGCCGTGGCCGCAGACCTGATCTTCTTCGCCACCATCGGCTTCGTCGCCCTGATCGGACTGCGCACCAATATCGAGGCGCTCTTCGACATCATCCTCATCGCCACGCTGCTGGGCTTCATGGCCGCGCTGTCCATGGCGCGACTCGGATCCGGAGGTCGCCGCTGATGGCACTCGCTGACATTGCAGACATCCTCGGCCTGGTGTTCATCTTCCTGGGCATCGCCACGATCATCATCTCGGCGATCGGCCTCTTCAAGCTTCCCGATCTGTACCTGCGCGCCTCGGCCGTGGGCACCTCGGCAGGGCTCGGGGTGGCGTCGATCGTCCTGGGTGCTCTGCTGATGGACTTCAGCGGGTTGAATCTGATCAAGGCGGTCATCGCGATCATCGCTCAGCTGCTCACCTCAGCGGTGGGATCCATGGCCATCGCTCGGGCGGGCTACCTCAACAACGCGCTGCCCGCACCGATCACCCATATCGACGAGCTGGCCCTGACCAGACGCGAGGTGTCAGGAGGCCGCTGAACAGTTGGTCCTGAGAACACATGCGGATAGTTTGAGTCCATGAGCACTCATTCCGACCCGCAGGGTCACTCCGAGAACACCAGCCCGGCCAGTCGGGCCGCTGGTGCCCTGAAGCCGCACCGCGTCCCGCGGCACCAGATCGAGGACACCGGCCGCTCCGGCGCGAGCGTGCACCAAGGCGACAAGCTGCGCGTGGGCACGCTCTCGGCCGCAGCGGACCAGCCCTATATGGTCAAGAACCGCCAGCGTGAGGACTTCGAGGAGTCCGTCTCCGGGGACAGCGAGGACCATAAGACCTCCTCACCTGTGAAGCTGACCGGCACCACCTGGAAGTACAGCGCCAAACGCACTCTGACCGAGTTCGGCCGCGACAGCTGCACGGATCTCGCCGCGGGTCTGACCTACTACGCGGTGCTCTCGGTCTTCCCGGCGCTGATCGCGCTGGTCTCGCTGATGTCCTTCGTCGGCGAGGGGGAACGGACCCAGGAGTTCCTGCTCTCCACCGCCGCCCAGACGCTCGAGTCAGACACCATGGAGCAGGTGCGGCCGGCCATCGAAGCCATCACCAGCGTGGAAGGGGCCGGGATCGGACTCGCGCTCGGCCTGCTCACCGCGCTGTGGACCGCCTCGAACTACGTCAACGCCTTCTCCCGGTCGATGAACCGGATCTATGAGGTGGAGGAGGGTCGCTCGATGTTGAAGCTGCGCCCGATCTTCTACCTGGTCACTGCCGGGCTCCTGGTGCTGGTGGCCACAGCGGTGTTCCTGCTGCTGATTTCCGGGCCGATCGCGCGGGCGGTGGGGGACACCGTCGGGCTCGGCGAGACCGCGGTGACGATCTTCAACTGGGCCACCTACCCGGCGCTGCTGCTGGTCGCGGCGATCTGCATCGCCATGCTGTACCACGTGACGCCGAACCTGCGTCAGCCCGGAATCCGCTGGATCTCCGCCGGCGCCCTGCTGGCGATCCTGGTCATGGTGCTCGCCACCACCGCCGTCATCTTCTACGTGTCGAACTTCAGCAACTATGAGGCCACCTACGGTGCGCTGGCAGGCGTCATCATCTTCCTGATCTGGATCTACCTCATGAACCTGGTGCTGCTGCTCGGCGCCGAATTCGACTCTGAGCTGGAGCGTGGACGTCAGCTCCAGAGCGGCATCGAGGCCGAACGCACCATCATGCTTCCCCCGCGCGACATGGGCACGGCAGAGAAGAAGTCCAAGAAGTACGAGGACCTCGTGGCGCAGGGTCAGGCGCTGCGCCTGAGCGAGGGTGAGACCTCCGATCCCGAGACCTCCTGGCGGCGCTGAGCGAAGCACCTGCCCAAGTGCGTAACACTGTGACTTATTCGGCGCAGAGGTGGGTTACCGATCGGTAGTTCGAGTCTGGATTGAATATTGCCGACATGTTTCACGTAGCAGAGTGGCGCCGCTCACTAAACTCGCGGACATATGACCGCCTGGTAACTCCCGTGCGATTCCCTGGGCGGAATGGCACGGGAGTTCTGCTGTCTGGGGGTGGTTGTTGCATGTTTCACACATGTTTTCGAGGCCGGATTGGGGCTCGGCAACGCGGTGACCTGGGTCACGGTCCAGCCGGTTGATCTGGGTAACGATTTCATCACGCGAGCCGATTTGGCGATCTGATCAGGCGTGCCGACCGTAGTCTGGTTCGCACATTGAACCGGTGTTAGATAGGTCACCTTCTCGAGGGATGAGGGGCCGACGAAACACCGGTCACATCGCATTGAAGGATGAGGAGCAACTGTGAAACTGAGGAAACTCTCTGCGGCGACGGCCATTCTGGCCACGGGCGCACTCGTGCTCTCCGGCTGCACCCCCGGAGGCGATAACGGCGACGCCGAGGCCGAGGACACATCCAACGGCGAGAACGGCGAAAACGGCGGCACCACCGACGCGT
Source organism: Nesterenkonia aurantiaca (assembly GCF_004364585.1). Classification (GTDB taxonomy): domain Bacteria; phylum Actinomycetota; class Actinomycetes; order Actinomycetales; family Micrococcaceae; genus Nesterenkonia; species Nesterenkonia aurantiaca. Next base: position 19,513 of record NZ_SOAN01000008.1, read on the forward strand.
TCAACGCGGAGGGCCAGCAGTTCACCACCGAGCCGGAGGACACCGGCAAGGCCGACAGCAGCGACCTGGAGACCATGGAGGACGAGATCTCGGTCTCCATGGGAGAGATCGAGTTTGTGGGCTACAACGGCAGCACGCCGGAGAGCTACAGCGTCTACAACTCCACCGTGGTGAACCGGATCTTCGAGGGCTTCGGCTACTGGGGCACAGACAACGTCTGGTACGCCAATGAGGACTTCGGCTCCTACGAGGTGACCAGCGAGGATCCCTTCACCGTGGAGTACACCATCGGTGAAGACGTCTCCTGGTCCGACGGCACCCCGGTGACTGTGGCGGACTACGTGCTGGACTGGGCCTACCAGAACGCCTCGCTGACCAACTCTGATGATGAGCCGCTGTTCAACGGCATCTCCCAGACCTACGGGGAGCGTGTCCTGGAGGGCCCGCAGGGCGATCCCGAGGGCAAGACCTTCACCATCGAATACTCCGAGCCCTTCGCCGACTGGGAGATCATGGTGAACTCCACGCTTCCGGCGCATGTGGTCGCCGAGCAGAGCGACATGGAGCTCGACGAGCTGGTCACCGCGGTCCGCGAGGCCGACACCGAGGCGCTGGAGCCGGTGGCCGAGTTCTGGAACGAGGGCTGGCTGACCGATCCCGGAACGCTGCCCGATGAGGAGCTGATCCCGGTCACCGGTCCCTACACGCTGGACAACTGGCAGGCCGGTGAGTCACTGACCATCACCGCCAACGAGGAGTACTGGGGCAACGCACCGGGCACCGAGCGGATCGTCTTCCGCTTCGTCAACGACGGCCAGCACGTCCAGGCCCTGGAGAACGGCGACCTCAACATCGCCCGCCCGCAGGCCACCGTGGACACTCGCGGCCAGCTCGAGCGTCTCGAGGATCAGATCGTGCTGCACGAGGGCGAGGCTGCCACCTGGGAGCACCTGGACTTCAACTTCATCGAAGGTGGAGCCTTCGCCGACAGCCTGGAGCTGCGCGAGGCCTTCGCCATGTGCGTGCCGCGCCAGCAGATCGTCTCCAACCTGATCGAGCCGGTCAACCCCGAGGCCACGGTGCTCAACGCCCGTGAGTCGCTGACCTTCGAGGAGAACTACGAGGACATCGTCTCCGAGAGCTATGAGGGCACCTACGACGAGGTCGACGTCGAGGGCGCGGCTGAGATCCTCGAGGCCGAGGATGCAGTGGGCACCGAGGTTCGGATCGGCTACGCCGGCCCGAACCCGCGCCGCACCGACACGGTGGCCGAGATCAAGGCCTCCTGTGATGAGGCAGGATTCGACATCGTGGATTCCGGCTCCGAGGACTTCTTCGGTCCGGGCGGCGCCCAGGAGACCGGTGACTACGAGGTCGCACTCTTCGCCTGGGCCGGTTCCGGTCAGGTCGTCTCAGGACAGAACATCTACTCCACGGATCGCCCGCAGAACTACGGCGGCTACTCCAACGAGACCGTGGATGACCTGTTCAACCAGCTCGCCACGACCGAGGACGCAGACGAGCAGCAGGAGATCATCATCGGAATCGAGCAGGAGCTCTGGGGCGACCTGTTCGGGATCCCGCTCTACGTGCACCCGCAGCTCTCCGGCTCCGACATCTCGATCAGCAATGTCCGCGACACCGCCTCGCAGGACCAGATCGTGTGGAACGCCGAGCAGTGGCAGCGCGCTGAGTGATCTCAGCAGTTCCCAGGTCCCCGCGGCTGACTAATTCAGCCCAGTAGGACCGATGACATCGGTGGGGTTCGATCCGAAAGAACTTCGGATCGAACCCCACCGATGCTTCCCCTGCAGCTCGTGGAAGGTACAACCACCCCGTGTACAGCTATGTTCTGAAACGTCTCCTCAGCGCCATCGCGGTGCTCTTCGGCGCCTCTCTTCTGGTCTTCGTCCTGGTGATCAACTCCGGCGATCCGCTCCAGGAGCTGCGCGAGTCCAATGCGGAAAATGTCGAATTCCTGATCCAGCAGCGCATCGCGTTCATGAATCTCGACGAACCCTGGTATTCCCGGTACTGGATCTGGCTCACCGGAATCGCCGGCTGCGCCGTCGGCGCCTGTGACTTCGGCACCAATATGAGCGGTCAGGACGTCGGTGCGATGGTCGCGAACTCCGCGTCCTCCACGCTGCGCCTGGTCTTCATCGCGACCATCCTCTCGATCATCATCGGCATCCTCACCGGCATCGTCACCGCCATCCGGCAGTACTCCTCACTGGACTACGCCGTCTCCTTCTTCGTCTTCCTCTTCTTCTCGCTCCCGGTCTTCTGGGCCGCGGTGCTGGCCAAGGACTGGATGGGCATCACGTACAACAACTGGCTGCGAGAACCACAGTTCAGCTGGACGCAGATCATCATCGTGGCCGTGGTCGCCGCGATCCTGGTGCCGCTGATCATCGGTGGCTCCACCCGGCGACGCCTGCTCACCGGTGCGGCCATGTTCGGCTTCGTCCTGGTGGTGATGCCGCTGATGGACTCGCTGAACTACGCCCTCGAACCTCGTCTGGGCCCCGCGGTCATCACGCTGCTCGGCATCGGTCTGGCCTTCGGACTCACCGCGCTGCTCTCCGGGCTGAAGAACCGCAGGGTGCTGTATTCGGCACTGACGGTGGTCGGCATCGGTCTGGTCTCCTACTACGCCACCTTCTGGCTGCTGATCGAGCCGCCCGGCGGCTGGCTGACTGTGATCGGCCTGTTCCTGGTCACCATCGCCGTCGCGGTGCTGGTCGGCCGGACCATGGGCGGTCACGCCAAGGGTCAGGCCGTGGCCGTCAGCGTGATCACCGCCGCGCTGTTCGCGGTGATGGTGCTGCTGGATCACTTCATGCGGGCCTGGCCCGGATTCCTGGGCATGAAGCCGCGCCCGATCGCCACCATCGGCTCCTCCTCGCCCAACTTCAGTGGGGACTTCTGGGAGGTCGCTCTGGATCAGGGCACTCAGCTTGTGCTGCCCACCACGATCCTGATGCTGGTCTCGGTGGCCACCTACACCCGGTACACCCGCAGCTCCATGCTGGAGGCCGTGAACCAGGACTACATCCGCACGGCACGAGCCAAGGGCGTCAACGAGCGCACGGTCGTCTTCAAGCACGCCTTCCGAAACTCGATGATCCCGCTGACCACGATCGTGGCCTTCGACTTCGCCGGGCTGATCGGCGGGGCCGTGGTCGTCGAGCAGGTCTTCGGCTGGTCCGGCATGGGCAACATGTTCGTCACCGGCCTGAGCAACTCAGACCCCGCGCCCGTCATGGCGTTCACCCTTATCACCGGCGCCGCCGCGGTGCTGTTCAACCTGATTGCGGACCTCATGTATGCGGTCCTGGATCCGAGGATTAGAGTATGAGCCAGCCAACACCCCCCATCCCGCCGGAGGACGTGCGCAGCGCCGCGGAGGTCGAGGATGCCAAGCTCGCCAGTGCGCAGCGGTCCTATTCCCAGGGCCAGCTGGTGCGCAAGAGGTTCTTTGCGCACAAGCCGGCCGTGGTCTCCATGGCGGTGCTGGTCTTCATCATCCTGCTCTCGGTCAGCTCCATCGGCTTCTCCGGGCAGGGCACCGGCTGGTGGTCGAAGAGCTTCTCCGCCACCGGACTCACGGTCGACGGCGGCCGCCCCACCATGTTCAACGCCGCCTTCCTGGGCGAGCACCCTTTCGGCCAGGACAGCATCGGTCGGGACTACTTCGCCATGGTCATGCGCGGCACCCAGCAGTCGCTGCTGGTGGCCCTGGGCGTGGCGCTCTCCTCCACCTTCCTCGGCGTGCTCGTCGGTGCCCTGGCCGGATATTTCCGCGGCTGGATCGAGGCGGTGTTGATGCGCATCACCGACGTGGTGATCGTGGTCCCGCTTCTGGCTCTGGCGGCGGTCTTCGGCGCCTACGCGCAGGGCCTTCCGGGAGGGACCCTCACGCTGGCGCTGTTCATCGGCCTGGCCACCTGGACCGGCACCGCTCGACTGGTGCGCGCCGAGATCCTCTCGCTGCGCGAGAAGGAGTATGTCGCGGCGGCCATCGCCATGGGTGCGCATCCGGCGCGGATCATCCTCAAGCACATGCTGCCCAACAGCATCGGGGTGATCGTGGTCAATGCCACCTTCGCCATCGCCGCGGCGATCCTGCTCGAGACCACGCTGTCCTACCTCGGATTCGGTGTCCAGCCTCCGGAGACCTCGCTGGGTGCCCTGATCCAGGACAACCAGAACGCCTTCACCACCAGGCCCTGGCTGTTCTGGTTCCCCGGCCTGTTCATCATCGCCATCGCGCTGAGCGTGAACTTCATCGGCGACGGTCTGCGTGATGCCATCGACCCGCGGCAGAAGCGCTCCGGCGCCAACCGGCCCGGCTGGCGGACAGCCTTCGGCCTGTTGGGCCGCGCCACCGCCGAGGAGCGGTCCGGCAAGCAGGTCTCGGAGCTCTCCGGAGGTCCCACCCAGATGCAGCCACCCGCCGGCATGACCGACCACGGTCCAGACTTCGGCCACGATCCCACCGACGAGAAGAGGGACTCCTGATGCCCGCACCAGTGCTGAGCTATAAGGACATCCGCGTCAGCTTCGCCACCGAGTTCGGCGATGTCGACGCCGTCAAGGGCGTCTCTTTCGAGGTCATGCCCGGTGAGGTGGTCGCGGTCGTCGGCGAATCCGGATCCGGGAAGTCCGTCACCTCCTCCACCGCGATGGGACTGCTGCCCGAGAGCGCAAGCGTGCAGGGCGAGGTCCTGCTCGAGGGCCGTAATGTGCTCAAGATGTCCACCGCCGAGCTGCGCAGGCTGCGCGGCTCCGACATCAGCATGGTCTTCCAGGAGCCGATGACGGCGCTGAACCCGGTGCTGCGCGTCTCGGACCAGCTGGTGGAGGCGCTGCAGGTCCACGAGGTCGCCTTCGGGGGTAAGGCGCTGGAGAAGTCCATCGAGCTGCTCGAACGCGTCGGCATCCCCGAGGCCCGGACCAAGATTCGGCAGTACCCGCACCAGTTCTCCGGGGGGCAGCGGCAGCGCATCGTGATCGCCATGGCCATCGCCTGCGGACCGAAGGTGATCATCGCCGATGAGCCCACCACCGCTCTGGACGTCACGGTCCAGGCCGAGATCCTCGATCTGCTGCGCGAGCTCAAGCAGGAGCTGAACACCGGGATCCTGCTGATCACCCACAACATGGGCGTGGTCGCAGACATGGCGGACCGCGTGGTGGTGATGCTCAACGGCGAGGTGGTGGAGACCGGTCCGGTGGCGAAGATCCTCGGTCACCCGGAACACCCCTATACCCGGCGCCTGCTCGCGGCGATGCCGCTGCTGCGCGAGGCGGGGGACCCCTCGCTGGAGCGTGAGCAGGAGCAGGAGCGTGTGCGCGTCACCGAACGTGCCGCGCGTGAGACCAGCCACCGGGCTGCCGCAGGCATGAGTTCAGGTGCAGCCTCACCCGCGCCTGCGGCACTCGAGGCCAAGGACGTCGCGCTGGAGTACAAGTTCCGCCGCAAGGCCACCCGAGTGGTGCATGACCTGAACTTCACCGTCCAGCCCGGCGAGATCATGGGCCTGGTGGGGGAGTCCGGTTCGGGCAAGTCCACGGTGGCCAAGGCGGTTCTGGGCCTGCTGGATGTGGCCGAGGGTGAGCTGCGGGTGCGCGGCGAGAACATGCCCGCGCTGCCGTCGAAGCAGAAGAAGGCGCTCAAGCGGGAGATCGGCGTGGTCTTCCAGGACCCGGCGGCCTCGCTGGACCCGCGGTTCCCGATCGGTGACATCATCACCGAACCCATGGTGGTGCATAAAGAAGGGGACAAGGACTCACGCATGGCACGGGCCCGGGAGCTGCTCGATGCCGTCCGGCTCCCCTCCAGCGTGCTCAACCGCTACCCGCATGAGCTCTCCGGAGGCCAGCGGCAGCGCATCTCCATCGCCCGCGCGCTGACCCTGAACCCCACGCTGCTGATCGCCGACGAACCCACCTCGGCCCTGGACGTCTCGGTGCAGGCCGCGGTGCTGGAGCTGTTCTCCGAGCTGCAGCAGCACTATGGCTTCGCCTGCCTCTTCGTCAGCCACGACCTCGCGGTGGTCGACTCGCTCGCGCATAAGGTGCTGGTCATGCAGAACGGCCGCACCGTGGAGCAGGGGACCACCGATCAGGTGCTGCGCCATGCGAAGGAGTCCTACACCCAGCAGCTGCTTGCAGCGGCCCCGGTGCCCAATCCTGAGACCCAGGCTCGACGCCGCACCGAACGGCAGCGGCTGCTCGCCGCTCTGGGCTGAGGCGGCGGCCCAAGGCCAACCTCTAGCAGCAGAAGAAACACGGTCACATGAACAGAACCTGAAACACAGCTGAAAAATTGCCCTGCTAAACTCACTCCCACAGGTGACCCACGCAACACTCGCGCGAGGGTCATCGTCTGCCCATAAAGCTCGCATCTTCTCGAGGAGTAACCGAATATGCACGTCAACAAGACCTCTCGTCGCTCTCGCGCGACGGGTGCGCTCGCCGTGACCGCCGCCGCAGCCCTGGTGCTGTCGGCCTGCGGCGGCGGCGACAACGGCGGGGACAACGGCGAAGCCGCCGAAGGCGTCGAAGGCGGCGGCACCGTCTCGGCCTATAACTGCGAACCGCAGTTCCTGGTCCCCGCGAACTCCACCGAGGTCTGCGGCTCCTGGGTCCTCGGCTCCCTGTTCACCGGTCTGACCCAGACCGACTTCGACACCTACGAGCCCACCGCGGGCGTGGCCGAGTCCTGGGACACCGAGGACAACGTGACCTGGACCTTCACCCTGGGTGAGGACTGGACCTTCCACGACGGCGAAGCGATCACCGCACAGACCTTCGTGGACACCTACAACTGGGCCGTGGATCCTGACAACGCCCAGCAGAGCGCCAACTTCTTCGACAACTTCCTGGGCTACCAGGAGGTCGTCGACGGCGACGCCGAGGAGATGGAAGGCGTCCGCGCGCTCGACGAGTACACCCTCGAGATCGAGCTCACCGAGCCCTTCTCCCCGCTGCCCGACATGCTGACCTACACGGCCTTCTACCCGATGCCCGCGGTGGCCTATGAGGACATCGAAGCCTTCGAGCAGGCCCCGGTCGGCAACGGTCGCTACCAGATGGACGGCGAGTGGGAGCGCGACCAGCAGATCGCGGTGAACCGCTACGAGGATTGGGCCGGGGAGAACCCGGGTCTTCCCGAGCGCATCGAATGGCGCATCTACTCCGACGTCGACACCGCCTACCTGGACGTCCAGGCCGGCAACCTCGACATCCTCGACGCCGCACCGGCGAACCGCCGCACCACGGTGGAAGCCGACTTCGGCGAGAACGCGCAGGACTTCGACACCTCCTCCTTCACCTACCTGGGCTTCCCGCTGTACCAGGAAGAGTTCCAGGACGTCGATGTGCGCCACGCGCTCTCGATGGCCATCGATCGTGAACTGATCATCGACAACATCTTCGACGGCGCACAGACCCCGGCGGAGAACATCATTCCCCCGGATCTGATCGAGGGCAACGAGAACACCTGTGAGTTCTGCCAGTACGATCCCGAGGCTGCCGCAGAGCTCTACGAGGAAGCCGGTGGCCCTGACGAGCTGACCGTCTACTTCAACTCGGGCGCGAGCCACGAGGACTGGGTCGAGGCCGTGGCCAACCAGTGGCGCGACAACCTGGGCATCGAGGACATCACCTTCGAGTCCCTGGAATTCGCCCAGTACCTGGGTCTGCATGACGAGCAGGAGATCACCGGGCCCTACCGTCTGGGCTGGACGCTGTCCTACCCCAGCGCGCAGTACGCGATGGAGCCGATCTACACCACGGGTGTCTCCTCGAACTACGCCGACTACTCCTCCGAGGAGTTCGACGATCTGATCGGCCAGGCCAACGCCGAGACCGATCCCGATGCTGCGGCCGAGCTCTACACCGACGCCGAGGCGATCCTGCTGGAGGACATGCCGGTGATCCCGATGTGGTTCACCAACTTCCAGGTGGTGCACAGCGACCGGATCGATGGCGAGTCCATCTTCATGGATCAGGCCACCTTCACCCGCCTGGAGCAGGTGGTGGTGACCGAGGAGTAATCCTCACAGTCCACGGCAGAGGCGCGGCCTGCGCGAAGTCTTCGCAGGTCGCGCCTCTGCCGTGTCGGCATCCAAGGATTCTCGGAAATGCAGTCCGAGTCCATATCATTGATCGCGGCGTCGCCCCCGGCTCAGGAGAAGACCTCTCCGCCGAGACAGACGCTGGGCGCACCCGCGCCACCACACGCACCCACAAGGACAGCAATGACCCGCTATATCATTCGGCGTCTGCTCCAGTTCATCCCGGTCATCCTGATCTCCACGTTGATCGTCTATGCACTGGTCTTCGCCATTCCGGGCGATCCCATCCGAGCCCTCGCCGGGGACCGCCCGATGAGCGACGCCGTCAGGGAGACCCTGCGCGAGCAGTACAACCTGGATGACCCGTTCCTGATCCAGTACTTCAAATACATCTGGGGCATCGTCACCGCACTGGACTTCGGCTCGACCTTCAACGGCCGCCCGGTCACCGACATCATCCAGCAGCGCCTGCCGGTCACCGCGACCCTGGCCCTGGTGACCCTGGTGATCCAGACGCTGATGGGCATCATCGCCGGCATCCTGGCCGCGCTCTACCGCGACCGGTTCTTCGACCGCTTCGTCCAGGTCTCCACCGTGGCCATGGTGGCGCTGCCCACCCTGGTGATCGGCTTCCTGCTGCAGCTGATCTTCGGGCTGAATCTGGGCTGGTTCCCGATCGCCGGCGTGAACAACGGGGTCTCCAGCTATATCCTTCCGGCGCTGACCATGGCTGCGGTCTCCACCGGCATCCTGGCCCGTCTGGTGCGCAGCGAGCTGCTGGACTCGCTGAAGTCCGACTACGTCCGCACCGCCACCGCCAAGGGCATGAAGCGCAGCCGCGTGATCACCCGCCACGGTCTGCGCAACTCGCTGATCCCGGCGGTCACCTTCATCGGCGCCGACCTGGCGAGCATGCTCGGCGGCTCCATCATCGTGGAGACGATCTTCAACCTCCCCGGACTGGGCCAGCAGGTCTTCGCCTCCATCCAGGGGCAAGAGGGCACCGTCGTCGTCGGCATCGTGACCCTCTTCGTGCTCTTCTTCGTGGTGATCAACCTGATCGTTGATCTCCTCTATGGCCTTCTCGACCCAAGGATCCGTTATGAGTGAGATACACCGCCCCGAAGCGCGCGTGGAGCCGATCGACTCGACGATCGAGCCCGCAGGGGAGCCCGCCAAGAACAAGAAGGTCGAGGAGGCGAGCCTGCTCGCCGATGCCTGGCGCTCGCTGCGGAGGAACCCCTGGTTCATCATCTCCGCGGTCCTGCTGGTGCTCTTTCTGTCCATGGCGATCTTCCCGCAGCTCTTCACCAACAACGATCCGCGCGAGTGCCTGCTCGGGCGCAGCCGGCAGTCGCCCTCGGCCGAGCACTGGTTCGGCACCGATGTCCAGGGCTGCGACTACTACAGCCGGGTGATCTACGGTGCCCGGAACTCGATCGCGGTCGGATTCATCGTCGCGATCGGCACCTTCATCATCGCCGTGCTCCTCGGCCTGGTCGCCGGCTACTTCGGCTCCTGGGTCGACGCCGTGATCTCCCGGTTCACCGACATGGTCTTCGCCGTGCCCTACATCCTGGGCGCCCTGGTGTTCCTCAACGTGCTGGAGTCCCGCGGAGTCCGCGAGGTCGCCTTCGTGCTGATCATCTTCATGTGGCCGACCATGACGCGTCTGATGCGCGGCTCGGTGATCTCGGTGGTCAACTCCGAGTTCGTCCTCGCCGCCCGCGCCCTGGGTGCCGGACCGATCACCATCATGCGCCGTCATATCCTGCCGAACTCGCTGGGACCGGTGATCGGCTACGCCACGGTGTTCACCGGCATCATCATCGGCGCCGAGGCGACGCTGACCTTCCTCGGGGTGGGCCTGCAGCTGCCGGCCATCTCCTGGGGACTGCAGCTCTCCGACGCGCAGCCGTTCCTGCAGACCGTGCCGCACCTGCTGCTGTTCCCGGTGATCTTTGTGGGCCTCACCGTGTTCGCGTTCATGACCATGGGTGACGCGATCCGCGACGCCCTTGATCCCAAATCCAAGAAGTGAAGGGTTGGATCTGATGACGCAATCCCAGACCCCCGCCGGTTTCACCCCCGGAACCCGCCCCGGTGAGGTTCCGCTGCTGGAGGTCAAGGACCTCCAGGTGGAGTTCCGCACCAAGGCCGGCGTGGCCAAAGCGATCAACGGGCTGAACTTCAGCCTGCACGCGGGGGAGACCCTCGCGATCCTGGGCGAGTCCGGCTCGGGCAAGTCCGTGACCGCGCAGACCATCATGGGCATCCTGGACATGCCCCCGGGCAAGATCGCCGGCGGTGAGATCCGCTACCGCGGCGAGGACCTGCTGAGCATGGACGAGGAGTCCCGGCGCAAGCTGCGCGGGGTCAAGATCGCCATGATCTTCCAGGACGCGCTGTCCTCGTTGAACCCGGTGCTGCCGGTCGGCTGGCAGATCGCTGAGATGTTCCGCGTCCACCGCGGACTCAAGCGCAAAGAGGCCAAGGTCAAGGCGGTGGAGATGATGCAGCGCGTAGGCATCCCCGGCGCCGAAGAGCGGGCGGGGGACTTCCCGCACCAGTTCTCCGGAGGCATGCGCCAGCGCATCATGATCGCGATGGCCATCGCCCTGGACCCCGACGTGCTGATCGCCGATGAGCCCACCACCGCACTGGACGTCACCGTCCAGGCCCAGGTGATGCGGCTGCTGAAGGATCTGCAGACCGAGTTCAACATGGGTCTGATCCTGATCACCCATGACCTCGGCGTGGTCGCCGATGTCGCGGACAAGATCGCGGTGATGTACTCCGGACGTGTCATGGAGGCCGCCGATGTCTACGAGATCTACGGCAGGCCCGGGCACCCCTACACCCAGGGCCTGCTGAACTCGATCCCGCGGATCGACGACGAGGGTGGACGGCTGCGCGCGATCTCGGGGCTGCCGCCGTCGCTGACCGATATGCCGCCGGGCTGCCCGTTCAACCCGCGCTGCGAGTTCGCCACCGACCGCTGCCGGACCGAACGCCCGGAGCTGCGCCCGGTCGCGGAGGGACACCTCTCGGCGTGTCACTACGCCGAGGACGTCTACGCCGGCACCGCCACCCGCACCCGGCGCCCGTCACCCACCGGCGCCGGAATGATCGACGTCTCCGAGGAGGCACCACAATGAGCCTGTCAGTTCCCGCCGCCGCAGATCCCTTCGCCGACAAGCCCTCGGTGCTCGAGGTCGAGGGCCTGGTCAAACATTTCCCGATCACCCAGGGCATCGTCTTCCAGCGCAAGGTCGGTGCTGTGAAGGCCGTGGACGGGGTGAGCTTCAACCTGCGTGAGGGCGAGACCCTGGGCATCGTGGGGGAGTCCGGCTGCGGCAAGTCCACCCTGGCGAAGCTGCTGATGCGCCTGGAGGAGCCCGACGCCGGCACCGTGAAGTTCCGCGGTGAGGACTTCCTCTCGGTCAAGGGCGACGAGCTGCGCCGGCTGCGGCGCAAGATTCAGATCATCTTCCAGGACCCCTACACCTCTTTGAATCCGCGCATGTCGGTGGGCGACATCATCGCCGAGCCGTTCAAGCTGCACCCGGAGGAGAAGCCGAAGCAGGGGATCCGCAACCGGGTCAAGGAGCTGCTGGACCTGGTCGGGCTGAACCCGGAGCACATCAACCGCTATCCGCACCAGTTCTCCGGCGGGCAGCGCCAGCGGATCGGCATCGCCCGCGGCCTCGCGCTGAACCCCGACGTCATCATCTGCGACGAGCCGGTCTCGGCGCTGGACGTCTCGGTCCAGGCCCAGGTGATGAATCTGCTTGATGACCTGCAGAAGGAGTTCGGGCTCAGCTACATCTTCATCGCCCACGACCTCTCGGTGGTCCGGCACATCTCCGACCGGGTCGGGGTGATGTACCTGGGCAAGCTCGCCGAGCTGGGCACTCAGGAGGAGATCTACACCGGTCCCTCGCACCCCTACACCCAGGCGCTGCTCTCCGCGGTGCCGCTGCCGGACCCCACCCTGCGCGGGGCGCGCGAGCAGATCGTGCTCCAGGGGGATCCGCCGAACCCGGCGAACCCGCCCTCGGGCTGCCGCTTTCGGACCCGCTGCTGGAAGGCCACCGAGATCTGCGCCACCCAGGAGCCGGAGCTGATCTCCCGAGGTCAGATCACCCAGCTCAGCGCCTGCCACCATGCGCAGCAGAACGAGAAGATCATCCCGGCCCACAGCTAGGTCCGGGGCTGCCCCCAACCCCTGGTGACCACCGGCATTGCCGCACTCGCCGCTCGAGGCCGTACACTGGAATGGTGTGGTCGCGACACGGCCGTGTTGCTGTGCGCTCTGACCCACCCCAAACCACACTGTTGAACCACATGTAGAACCACGACGTGACATGGACGAGTCAAGAAACGACATCGACCGACCAGACACGTCACTCTCCTCTATGGAAGGCGTTGCCCCACTTATGACCACTGCTGCCGCTCGGACACTTGCAGGTACTGACGAGCGCCAGGATCTGCGCAACGTCGCCATCGTCGCCCACGTCGACCACGGCAAGACCACTCTGGTCGATGCCATGCTCACCCAGACGAGAGAGGCCGGTGCGCACGGCGCCCTCGAGGAACGGGTCATGGACTCCGGTGAGCTCGAGAAGGAAAAGGGCATCACGATCCTGGCCAAGAACACCACCGTGTTCTACTCCGGTCCGGCCGCCACCAAGCACGCCGGCATGGACAACGTCACCATCAACGTGATCGACACCCCCGGACACGCTGACTTCGGCGGTGAGGTCGAGCGCGGCCTCTCCATGGTCGACGGCGTCGTGCTGCTCGTGGACGCCTCTGAGGGCCCGCTGCCCCAGACCCGTTTCGTGCTGCGCAAGGCACTGAATGCTCAGCTTCCCGTGATCCTGGTCGTGAACAAGACCGACCGCCCCGATGCGCGCATCGACGGCGTCGTCTCCGACACCATGGACCTGCTGCTCGGCCTGGCCTCCGACGTCGCCGAGGAGAACCCCGAGCTGAATCTGGACTCGGTGCTCGACGTTCCGGTGGTCTTCGCCTCCGGCCGAGAAGGCCGCGCCTCGAAGAACCAGCCAGAGGACGGCGGAATGCCGGACAGCGACGACCTCGAGCCGCTCTTCGACACCATCCTCGAGCATGTTCCGGCGCCGAAGTACGACTCCGGCGAGGTCCTTCAGGCGCACGTCACCAACCTCGACGCCTCCCCGTTCCTCGGCCGCCTGGCCCTGCTGCGCATCTTCAACGGCACGCTGAAGAAGAACCAGCAGGTCGCCTGGGCCCGCAAGGACGGGACCATGAAGACGGTGAAGATCACCGAGCTCCTCGCCACCAAGGGCCTGGAGCGAGTCTCGGCAGACTCCGCCGGACCCGGCGAGATCGTCGCCGTCGCCGGCATCTCCGACATCATGATCGGTGAGACCCTCACCGACCTGGAGAACCCCAAGCCGCTGCCGACCATCACCGTGGATGATCCCGCGATCTCCATGACCATCGGCATCAACACCTCGCCGATGGCCGGCCGGGTCAAGGGCGCGAAGGTCACGGCCCGCCAGGTCAAGGACCGCCTGGACAAGGAGCTGGTCGGCAACGTCTCGCTCAAGGTCTTCCCGACCGAACGCCCCGACACCTGGGAGGTCCAGGGCCGAGGCGAGCTCGCACTGGCGATCCTGGTCGAGCAGATGCGCCGCGAAGGCTTCGAGCTGACCGTGGGCAAGCCCCAGGTGGTCACCCGCGAGATTGACGGCAAGCTGCACGAGCCGATGGAGAACATGATCGTGGACTCCCCCGAGGAGTTCATGGGTGCGATCACCCAGCTGATGGCGGCCCGCAAGGGAACCATGACCACGATGACCAACAACGGCACCGGCTGGATCCGTATGGAGTTCATGGTGCCCGCTCGCGGTCTCATCGGCTTCCGCACCAAGTTCCTCACCGACACCCGCGGCGCCGGAATCGCCTCCTCCTACGCGGCAGGCTACGAGCCGTGGAAGGGCCTGATCGAGTACCGCACCTCCGGTTCGCTGATCTCCGACCGCACCGGCACCGCGACCCCGTTCGCCATGATCAACCTGCAGGAGCGCGGCAACTTCTTCGTGGACCCGCAGGAAGAGGTCTACGAGGGCATGGTCGTGGGCGAGAACGCTCGCCACGACGACATGGAGGTCAACATCACGAAGGAGAAGAAGCTCACCAATATGCGTGCAGCGGCTGCCGACTCCTTCGAAGGCCTGACCCCGCCGACCAAGCTGACCCTCGAGGAGTCCCTCGAATTCGCGAATGAGGATGAGTGCGTGGAGGTCACCCCGCACTCGATCCGCATCCGCAAGGTCATCCTGAACTCCTCCGAGCGCATGCGTGACACACGCAAGAAGAAGAGCGCTTCACAGTAATGACCAGCCCGCAGGACACCGAGGCACCCTCGCGGAGAAGCTCGCTGCGACCAGCTCTGCTGGGCGTCTGCTTCTCCGCAGGGGTGGTCCTCGGGATCCTGGGCACCGTGTTGCACGGCAACATCGTGATGCTCGGTCCCACCGAGACCGGGACCGTGCTGCCCTGGGGCGCGGTGCTGGCCCTGCTGATGTGCCTGATGGCGCAGCTCTGGGCCGGGCTCAAGAGCGGCTCGTTGCTGGAACCGATGGTCATGGGCATGACCACCTTCACCGTGGCCTCGATCGCCTACCTCTGGCCCGGACCGGATCAGCTGGTGGTGCCTTACAGCCCCGAGGCCATGGCGCTGCTGCCGGGGCCCACGCTGGCCTCGGCGATCTGGTGGCTGGGCACCGCAGCGGTGACCTTGATCGCGATGGTCCTGGTCAAGTGGATCCTGGTGCGGGACCGCGCCGCATCTCGGTAGACTCGACTTACGCACTCGAAGAAAGATAAGAGGAGTCCATGACGTACATCATTGCCCTTCCTTGCGTGGATCTGAAGGACAAGGCCTGCATCGATGAATGTCCGGTGGACTGCATCTACGAGGGTGATCGGATGCTCTACATCCACCCCGACGAATGCGTCGACTGCGGCGCCTGCGAGCCGGTCTGCCCGGTGGAGGCCATCTACTACGAGGACGACACCCCCTCGCAGTGGTCCGAGTACTACCGCGCCAACGTCGAGTTCTTCGACGAGGTCGGTTCCCCCGGCGGCGCGGCCAAGGTCGGGCTGATCCCGAAGGACCACGAGATCGTCGCGGCCCTGCCCCCGCAGCAGCAGTGACCACCCAGCTCAGCGGAGGCCTCCATGCTCACTCTTCCTGAGTACCCCTGGGACGCGCTGGCTCCCTACCTTCAGAAGGCGCGGCAGCACCCGGAGGGAATCGTCAATCTCTCCATCGGCACCCCGGTGGACCCCACCCCTGAGGTGATCCAGGCGGCGCTCACCGCCGCCGCCGACGCTCCCGGGTACCCGACCACCCACGGCACGCTCGCGCTGCGCGAAGCCATCGCCGGCTGGTTCGCCCGACGGCGCGGGGTCACCGGCCTGGACCCGGAGAACATCCTGCCCACGGTGGGCTCCAAGGAGCTCGTCGCCTGGCTGCCGACCCTGCTGGGACTCGGCGCTCGCGCCGGGGCCGGCACCTCCGACGTCGTGCTGCGCCCACTGGTGGCCTACCCGACCTATGACATCGGCGCACAGATCGCCGGCGCGACCCCGCTGGCCACCGACGATCCGTTCAGCCTCGACGAGGAGACGCTGCAGCGGGTCAGGTTGATCTGGATCAACTCACCCTCGAACCCCACCGGCGCGGTGGCCGGGGCTGAGTGGATGTCCGAGGTGGTCAAGCTCGCCCGCCGCATCGGCGCCGTGGTCGCCTCCGACGAGTGCTACGCCGAGCTGCCCTGGGAGGTCGCCGAGGACGACGTCCCCTCGGTCCTGGACCCCCGGGTCTGCGGAACCCACCCGGAGACCGGCGCACCCGACCACCGCGGACTCCTCGCGGTGTACTCGGCGTCGAAACAGTCCAATATCGCCGGCTACCGGGCCGCGTTCGCCGCGGGCTGCCCGGAGCTGATCAGCGGACTGATCAACACCCGCAAACACGCCGGCATGATCGTTCCGGCCCCGGTCCAGGCCGCGCTGGCCGCGGCGCTGAACGATGACGCCCACGTGGCCGCTCAGCGCGAGCTCTACCGCCGGCGTCGGGCGCTGATGGTGCCGGCCCTGCAGGCCGCCGGTCTGCAGATCGAAGACTCGGTCGCCGGACTGTACCTGTGGTGCCGCGCCGCCGAGGCTGACCCTTCCGCCAGCACCGCGGAGGACACCTGGGCGCTGGTGGATCAGATGGCCCGGCGCGGGATCCTGGTGGGTCCCGGGGTGTTCTATGGGGAGCAGGGCAACGGCTACATCCGGGTGGCGCTGACCGCCACGGATGAGCGGATCGCCGCCGCGGCTGCGCGACTCACCAGCTGAGCTGGGTGCTTCTGCGGGATCCGATGCGATTCGGCGCAGGTTACACCCGATGCGGTGAACCATGACACAACTGGCAACCACCTGTGACCAAGCGGTAGGTTTGTCATGATGTCCCCCTAGTGTGTCTGATAAGGAGACCCATGACTGAGCAGTCTTCTGCCCGCCTGAACTATCAGGGGGGAGATCTCGAACTACCCGTGCAGCCCTCCGTGGAGGGCAATGTCGGTCTCGGCATCGCACCCCTGCTGAAGACGACCGGCGCGGTCACCTATGACCCCGGCTTCATGAACACCGCCAATGCGCAGTCGGCGATCACCTACATCGACGGCGATGAAGGCATCCTGCGCTACCGCGGCTACCCCATCGAGCAGCTCGCGGAGAAGTCCAGCTTCCTCGAGGTCTCCTACCTGCTGATCTACGGCGAGCTGCCCACCCAGCAGCAGCTGAGCGACTTCGACACCGTCACCCGTCGGCACACCCTGCTCCACGAGGAGCTGCGCGACTTCTTCGGCGGGTTCCCGCGTGACGCGCACCCGATGCCGGTGCTCTCCTCCGCGGTCTCGGCGCTCTCCACCTACTATCCCGACTCGCTGGATCCCTTCAACAAGGACCACGTGGAGCGCTCCACCTACCGGATGCTCGCGAAGGTCCCCACCATCGCGGCCTACGCGTATAAGAAGTCCATCGGCCAGCCGATGCTCTACCCGGACAACAACCTGACCCTGGTCGAGAACCTGCTCCGCGGCTGCTTCGGCGTGCCCGCCGAGCAGTACGAGCTGGACCCGGACATCGTCAAGGCCCTGGACACGCTGCTGATCCTGCACGCGGACCACGAGCAGAACTGCTCCACCTCCACCGTGCGCCTGGTCGGCTCCTCTCAGGCGAACCTCTTCGCCTCGGTCTCCGCGGGCATCAACGCGCTCTACGGCCCCGCCCACGGCGGCGCCAACGAGGCAGTGCTGGGCATGCTGCGCCAGATCCAGTCCGGCGACGTCAGCCCGGAGACCTTCATGGAGAAGGTCAAGAACAAGGAGGCCGGGGTCCGGCTCATGGGCTTCGGACACCGGGTCTACAAGAACTACGACCCGCGCGCCCGCGTGGTCAAGGGCCTGGCCGATGACCTGCTGGCCAAGCTCGGCGGCGACGACGAGCTCTTCGACATCGCCCAGCGCCTGGAGCAGAAGGCGCTGGAGGACGACTACTTCATCGAGCGCAAGCTCTACCCGAACGTGGACTTCTACACCGGCCTGATCTACAAGGCGATGGGCTTCCCGGAGAAGATGTTCACCGTGCTCTTCGCGCTGGGCCGGCTTCCCGGCTGGATCGCGCAGTGGCGCGAGATGATCGAGGACCCCTCCACCAAGATCGGTCGGCCCCGCCAGATCTACATCGGCGAGCCCGAGCGCAACTACCCCGGAGTCTGACCCTCTCCCTCCTTCCGTTGAGCGGCGGATTCTGCGACTATCTGAGGCCGAAAAGGCCCATAGATGCTCGGAGAATCCGCCGCTCAACGTGTTTGGGGGGAGGGGTCAGCGGCGGGAGAAGCCGATCACCACGACGTCCTCGCTGACCGTCTCCACCCGCTCCCAGCGGCCCGAATCCCGGTGCCACTCATAGGCTCCGGCGTGGACCGACTGGACCCCGTAGGTCTCTGCGGCGGCCACCGCCCACTGCGCCACCAGCCACTCCGGCTCGCTGCGCTCGGTCGAGTCGTCCTCGGTCGCGTCATCCTCCTCCGCCTCGGTGGCTCCGGCCTCCTCCGCCACGTCGCTCACCGAGACTCGCACCACGGCTGAATCTCCGGAGCCCTGCACCTCGGTCGCCTCGGCGCCGAGCATCCCGGACAGCGTGGACTGAAGCTCATCGCCCAGACCCTCGGAGTCCGGTCCGGGGACCTCAAGCTGGCTGAGCTGACAGGTCATCACCATGGGCTGCAGGCCGGCCAGGGGGCGGGCGAAGGCCCGGGCGAGCTCCTCGTGCTGCGGGTAGAACGTCGGGTTCTGCGGCCGGCCCAGAGTCTCGGCGGCCTCCTGGAGCCCCAGCTCGGGGGACCACGCGTCCTCGCCTCCGTCCTCGCGGCTCTGGATCAGCCGCGAGTAGAAGTCCTCGGCGGTGGTCGGGGTGGAGCTGGTCGCCTTCACGGCGTCCCACTGCGGGCCCCCGTCGGCGAAGAGCACCGGCGCGGGCGCGCTCGAGTCCTCTTCTGAATCAGCAGCCTCCGCCTCCTCGGCGTCGACCTCCTCGGTCTCCTCCTCCACGGGGTCCGCCCGGTCGTCCAGGTTGGTCTCCTGCAACGAGATCGCGATCGCGTCGGTGGCGGCCTGGACCGGCAGCTCGCGCTCCGCCGCCGCGGCGGCCAGGTGCGCGGCCGCATAGGTCTGGGCCGGGGTGAGCCGGTGCTCCACCTCGCCCACCGTCACCGAGCAGCGCTCATCGAGGAGATACTCGTTCTCCTCGATGAGCTGCCAGGCCCCGTAGCCGGTGGCTCCCACGGCGGCCGCGACCACGGTGATGGCCGCGACGGCCTTGACTCGACGTCGTCGCCGATGCACGGTGCGGGTGACGGTGATGGGGCGATCAGCGCGACGGCTCATCGAAGACCTCTCGACTCAGGTGGCTCGGGTTCGGCTCAGGGGGCTGCTCTGCAGCGGCTCGGTGGCTGCCTTCGCAGCGGCCGCTCAGTTGCGGTGCAGGGCGGCGTTGAGCTCGACCTTCGCACCCTTGCGCGGCACTGCCTGGACCGAACCGGTCACGGAGTCGCGCCGGAAGAGCAGGTTCGGCACGCCGGAGAGGGCCGAGGCCTTCACGGTGTCCATCACGCTGCGGTCATCATCGAGCACCGAGACCTTGGTTCCGGCGGTCACGTAGAGCCCGGCCTCGATCACACAGTCATCGCCGACCGAGATGCCCACACCGGAGTTCGCGCCCAGCAGCACGCGCTCACCCAGGGTGATCTTCTCCTTGCCGCCGCCGGAGAGGGTGCCCATGATGGAGGCGCCGCCGCCGATGTCGGTGCCGTCGCCGACCACGACCCCGGCCGAGATCCGACCTTCCACCATGGAGGTGCCCAGGGTGCCGGCGTTGAAGTTCACGAAGCCCTCGTGCATCACGGTGGTGCCCTCGGCAAGGTGCGCGCCCAGACGGACCCGGTCCGCGTCGCCGATCCGCACGCCGGAGGGGGTCACGTAGTCCACCAGGCGGGGGAACTTATCGATCGAGTGCACGCTGACATGCCCGCGGGAGCGCAGCTTCAGCCGGGTGGTCTCGAAGTCGGTCACCGCGCAGGGCCCGAAGTTGGTCCAGACCACGTTGCTCAGATGCCCGAAGATGCCGTCGAGGTTGATGCTGCGCGGCTTGACCAGCCGGTGGGAGAGCAGGTGCAGACGCAGCCAGACGTCGGAGGCGGAGCTCGCCTCGGCGTCCAGATCGGACTCCACGGAGACCACCTTCATCGTGACCCCGCGGTCAGGATCCTCGCCGGCGGCGGTCTGCAGGGCGGCGATCAGCTCGGCGTCGTCGTTCTCGGACAGAGGGGCCATCACGGGGCGCGGGAACCAGGTGTCCAGGACGGTGCCGTCGGTGGTCACCGTGGCGAGGCCATGGCCGGATGCGGTTCGAATGTCTGTGCTCATGGCACCATCCTACTTTTTCCTGCGTGCAAGCCCATCAGCTGCTCCCGCGGGTCCCACGCGCGGGGGCGTTCGCCTAGGCTGAGCGGATGGATATCCGTGCACTGCTCTCCGGCGACGTCGCCGCGCTCACCGAGGCGATCATCGGCTGCGAATCCGTCTCCGGCAACGAGAAGACCCTGGCCGACGCCGTGGAAGCGGCGCTGCAGGACCTGCCGGGACTGAGCCTGCACCGCGACGGCGACACCGTGATCGCGCGCACCGAGACCAGTGCGGCGCAGCGGATCATCCTCGCCGGGCACCTGGACACGGTCCCGCTGCCGAGCACCCCGGGATCCCGCGGCACCGTGCCGCCGCGCTGGGAGCAGGCCGAGGGTGCCGAGGTGCTCTACGGCCGCGGCGCCACCGATATGAAGGGCGGCGTGGCGGTGCAGCTGAAGCTGGCCGAGGACGTCGCGACGCACCTCTCCGCAGGCGGTTCCCTGGATCGTGACATCACCTGGGTCTTCTACGACCACGAAGAGGTCGAGGCCAGCAAGTCCGGGCTCGGCCGGGTGCTCTCCAAAGTCCCGGAGCTGCTCGACGGTGACTTCGCGGTGCTGCTGGAACCCACCCACGGGGTGGTCGAGGGCGGCTGCAACGGCACCTGCCGGTTCGAGGTCACGATCCCCGGGGTCGCCGCACACTCCGGACGGGCCTGGATGGGGGAGAACGCGATCCACGGCACCGCTGGGCTGCTCCGGGTGCTCAGCGACTACACGCCGAAGACCATCACGGTGGAGGGCCTGGACTACCGCGAGGGGCTCAACGCGGTGCGGATCCGCGGCGGGGTGGCCGGCAACGTCATCCCCGACTCCACCGTGGTGGAGATCAACTACCGCTTCGCCCCGGACAAGACCGTGGAGCAGGCCCACGCCCATGTCCGAGAGGTCCTGGCCGAGGCCGGGATCAGCGAGGACCAGCAGCGAGTCACCGACAGCTCGGCTGCGGCGCGCCCCGGGCTGGAGCATCCCGCGGCCCAGGCGTTCATCGACGCGGTGGGCGGAGTGCCGATGCCCAAATACGGCTGGACCGATGTGGCGCGGTTCTCGGCCAGGGGAGTCCCGGCGGTGAACTTCGGCCCCGGGGACCCGCTGCTGGCGCACTCCGACGACGAACACGTCACCGCGCAGGCGCTGCGGGACTGCCACACCGCGCTGCATCGCTGGCTGCTGGACGGCTGAGCCGCTGGGCGGGAGACCGCTGGCTGCCGGCTGCTGGGCGGATGGACGGCTGAGCCGCTGGGCGGAATCCTCTAGGCTGAACTCATGACCGAAGAGCAGACCCCCAGCACCCGTCCCGTCGCGCTGATCACCGGCGCCTCCCGCGGGATCGGCAAGGCCATCGCCGTCGAGCTCGGCCGCGATCACCACATCCTGGTCGGCGGGACGAACCCGGAGACCGTGGATGCCGTGGTGAAGGCCCTGCCCAGCGCCGAACCCTTTCTGGTGGATCTGACCGACCTCGACGCCATCGCCCCCGCGCTGCAGGCGGCCGAACCTTCCCGGCTTGACGTGCTGGTCCACTCCGCCGGGCTGGCCTGGATGAACCCGGTCGCAGAGACCACCCCGGCCCAGTTCCAGGGGATGTTCACCGTCAACGTCTTCGCCGTCGCCGAGCTGACCCGCGCCGCGCTTCCGCTGCTGCGCGCCTCCGCCGGAGCGGTGCTGAGCATCAACTCCGGGGCAGGATTCACCGCAGGCCCCGGAAGCTCGATGTACTCCGGTACCAAGTTCGCACTGCGCGCGCTCACCGATGCGCTGCGCGAGGAGGAGCGCGGCCAGGTCAAGGTCACCTCGATCCACCCTGGCCGGGTGGACACCGACATGCAGGTCGCCCTGCAGGAGTCCATGGGCAACAAGGACTACGACGGCGGCATCTACATCTCCCCGCAGGCGATCGCCGAGGCGGCGCGCACCGTGGTGGACATGGAGGACGCCTCGATGGTGGAGAGCATCTCCATCCGGCCGGTGCAGAAGTAGCCGCCGCGAGGTGACCGACCTGCGCCTCACCGAGCTGCCGCTGGAACTGGTGGACGCCGCCGTCGCCCTGTGGCGGCAGGCCGGGCTCACCCGACCCTGGAACGACCCGCACCAGGACTGCCTGCGCGCCCTGACCGGGGAGGAGTCCACGGTGCTCGTCACTCAAGACGCCGCGGGGGAGCTGGTGGGCACCGTGATGGTCGGTCAGGACGGTCACCGCGGCTGGATCTACTACCTCGCCGTGGATGAACGGCTCCAGGGTCAGGGGCTCGGCAAGCAGCTCCTGGCCGGGGCGGAGGACTGGCTGCGCCGGCGCGGGGTGCCCAAGCTGATGCTCATGGTGCGGCAGGAGAACGCGGCCGTGCAGGACTTCTACCGGGCGTTGGGCTACACCGACCAGGACACCGTGGTGCTGGGCCGCTGGCTGGACCGCGAGCTCGACTGACGGCCGGGCTGAGCTGACGGCTGGGCTGGGCTGAGCTGACGCGGAGCTGAAGCTGACGCCGGGCGTCAGCGCCCTTCGGGAGGCGTCCAGGCGCGCAGCTGGGAGATCAGGTCCTGCGGGTCGCTGCTGATCACCAGGGCCTCGCGGCGCCAGGCAGACATGAAGCCCTCGTCGACCATATGGTCGACCATGTCCAGCAGCGGATCCCAGAACCCCTTGACGCTATAGAGCCCCACGGGCTTGGCGTGCAGCCCCAGGTACTGCCAGGTCCACACCTCGAAGAACTCCTCGAGCGTGCCCATGCCGCCGGGCAGCGCGATGAAGCCGTGACCGAGGTCCGCCATCCGGGACTTCCGAGAATGCATGTCAGGCACGATCTCCAGCGAGGTCAGCCCATGGTGCCCCACCTCGCGGCCGATCAGCACCTCTGGGATGATTCCGTGGACCTCGCCGCCGGCCTCCAGGGCGGCATCGGCGATCTGCCCCATCAGACCGACCTTGCCTCCGCCGTAGACCACGGCGATGCCGGCTCCGGCCAGCGCGGTGCCGAGCCTGCGGACCTCCTCGGTATAGTCCAGGTCGGATCCCGAGGCGGAGCCGGTGAAGACCGTGAGAGCATTGAACCTCGGGGCAGGGGCCGTCGCAGGGGTGTCGGGAGAGATAGGCGTCACGGATCCATGATTCCACAGCGATTTCCCAGCGGCCGGGAACCCCTGTTAGACTTTTCCAGTCGCAATCCTCCATAGCTCAACGGCAGAGCACTCGACTGTTAATCGAGCGGTTGTTGGTTCGAATCCAACTGGGGGAGCAGATCCGCCCTCGCCCTCACGGGCGGGGGCGTTTTTCATGCCATAGTGTTTTTCCTGCGACGCTGCTGCGCCGCACTGACCTGGTGAACCCGATTCGGAGACTTGATGAGCGCCCCTGAGACGAAGACCCATGACATTGCCCGGCTGATCATCTCCTGCCCGGATCAGCCAGGGATCGTGGCGGCCGTCTCGGAGCTCATCGCCGAGGTCGGCGGCAACATCATCAGCCTCGACCAGTACTCCACGGGCGTGGAGGACGGCCGGTTCTTCCAGCGCACGGTGTTCCACCTGCCGGGCCTCGCCGCGGCCAAGCCCGCGGTGGAGCAGGCGATCCAGACCAAGCTGGCCGACCGGTTCTCCATGGACTACTCACTCTCCGCAGCCGATCAGCCCAAGCGGGTGGCGATCTTCGCCTCCAAGACCGACCACTGCCTGCTGGACCTGCTCTGGCGGCACCGGCGCGGCGAGATCCCGATGGACATCGTCATGGTCATCTCCAACCACGCCGACCTCGCCGAGGACGTGCGGCCCTTCGGGATCCCGTACTTCCACGTGCCGGTGGCCAACGGGGACAAGGCCGCGGCGGAGGCCCGGCATCTGGAGCTGCTGCGAGGCAACGTCGACATGATCGTGCTGGCCCGGTACATGCAGATCATCTCCGAGGACTTCCTCGAAAAGGTCGGGGCTCCGGTGATCAACATTCACCACAGCTTCCTGCCCGCCTTCATCGGGGCAGGCCCCTACCAGAAGGCCGCGGACCGCGGGGTGAAGCTCATCGGCGCCACCGCGCACTACGTGACCAAGGACCTCGACGAGGGCCCCATCATCGAACAGGACGTCATCCGGGTCTCACACAGCGACGACGTCGCCCAGCTCACCCGCTTCGGCGCCGACGTCGAACGCGCCGTGCTCTCCCGCGCGGTCAAATGGCACTGCGAGGACCGGGTCATCCGCAACGGCAGCACCACGATCGTCTTCTGATCCCACCCACCCCCATTCCCCGTCCTCGTTGAGTGGCTGATTTCGCGGGTATTTCATGGGTCGGGCGGCTCAAACTGCGCGGAGAATCCGCCCCTCAACGTGGGGAGGGGGGGAGTGCGTCACCGGAGATCTCACCCGGCAGGGTGATCGTGCGTCCGGTCAGCTCGACGGCGACGTCCTTGTCCGGATCAAACCTGCCTAAATTGAGCGCGATGCACTCAATTTTCCCAGGGGCTGTGAGTCGGATTTGGGCATGGACTTCTGTCGCAATACAGTGCCGCTTGACTGAGGTTCCCCTGCGCCGGAGCGTCGGGTTCGATTAGAGTGCCGGGGTGTCTAAGTCAAAGAAGAAGCGCGTCCAGCACGTCCTCACGGTTGATGCGAAGAAGCAGCTCAGCCCGCACATGATCCGGCTGATCCTGGGCGGTCCCGGATTCGAGGCGATCGAGTTCAAGTCTGTGGGGGAGTCGCCCGCCACCGATCAATACATCAAGCTGCTCTTCCTGCCGCAGGACCTCGAGGCGGCCCGCCTGCCCGAGGGCGTCGACCTCAGTCGTCCCTATGACATGGACGCGCTGCGCGAGCAGCTGAGCACCGAGCAGATGCCGGCGACCCGCACCTATACGATCCGGCACGTCGACCATGCTAACTCACAGATCTGGGTGGACTTCGTGGTCCATGGCGAGGAGGGTCGCGCCGGAGTCTGGGCGAAGCACGCGCAGATCGGGGACCAGATCAGCTTCTTCGGACCCGGCAGCGGCTACGCCCCGCGTGAGGAGGCCGCATGGCACCTGCTGGCCGGAGATGAGGCCGCGCTGCCCGCGATCGCCTCCGCGCTGGAATCGATGGCTGAGGATGCGCGCGGCGTCGCCGTCGTCGAGGTCCGCGACGCTGCGGAGCGTCAGCCCTTGGACGTGCCCGCAGGGATGGACCTGGTGTGGCTGCACCGCGAGGCGGACTTCAGCCCGGAGGCCACGATGCTCACGGAGTACCTGGAGGAGCTGAGCATCCCGGACGGTGACGTGCAGGTCTTCGTGCACGGCGAACGTGCCCAGATGAAGCGGATCCGACGGATGCTGGTGGATCAGAAGGGGTTGGATCGCAAGGCGATGTCGCTTTCGGCCTACTGGGCGCATGGTCGGATCGAGGATCAGTTCCAGGCCGAGAAGCGCACCCCGGTGGGACAGATCGAGGACTGAACCCGGCGGGCCGGGTTCAGCTCAGCCGGCCACCCCGGAGCTGGTGCCCAGCACCAGGGCGAAGACCAGCCCGATCGCCAGCAGCAGCATCGTGATCGCCGAACACAGGCCGGCCCGCTCGCGATGCCCGGCCAGTCGCAGGTCATCACGGTCACGCATCGACCCGGTGAGGATCATGATCAGGTCGATCAGGGTCCAGGCGAAGACGATCGTGATGCAGAGCAGGCCGAGGTTCGCCTGCCCCGCGACCATCAGCACGACGGCGGCGACACTCACCAGGACCATGATCACGGCAGATCCCGGGCGGCTCAGATACCACCGATGCGCCCCCGTGGGGCCGAGGAGAAGTGTCAGGAGCCAGGCGGTCACAAAACGTTTCTGCGAGGTCGGCTGGGTCTCGTACGCCCGCTGATCAGCCTCGGTGTAGGTGTTGGCATAGAGCTCTTCGAAATCGTACTGGTCAGCCATGTCTCCAATCGTATAGGTGGTAGTTTGTAGTGAACTGAACACCCACCCCTGAGCACCATGAACACTACGGAGGCGCAGTCTTGTCTCAGCCAGGAATCGGCCGCACGAAGGGCACGGCGCCCCGGACGTCGTTGCTCGATGTGATCAAGGTCGCACTGCGACTCGGCCCCAAGCAGATCAACGACGAGATCCAGCTGGCCATCGCCCAGATGAAGACCAAGGGCGTGGCCGCAGGCATCGCCGTGGCCCTCATGGTGGTGGGCGTGGTCTTCCTGACCTTCCTCGTGGTCGCGCTCATCGTCGCCGCCGTCGCTGCGCTTTCACTGATCTTCGAGCTCTGGGCCGCCGCGCTGATCGTGGCCGGGGTCTTCCTGGTGATCGCGCTGATCTTCGCGCTCATCGGGCTGCTCAAGCTCAAGAAGACGTTCCCGCTGCTGCCCGAGGACGCCATCCGTGGCTTCCGGCTCGATCTCGGGGTGGCCCGCGAAGGCACCCGCTTCGATCCGCAGAGCCTGGACCAAGCTGACTCCGAGAAGCGCCGCCAGAAGGAAGAGTCCAAGCGCCAGGCCGCCGAACAGGCCAAGAAGGACGCGAAGACCCCCGGCGCCGGGTCCCCGACACCTCCCACCTACAGCGAGCTGCTGCGCCGCACCGGTCTACGCCGCGACCACCTGGCCTCGCTGCAGGACCAGATCACCTCCGGCACCCGCAACATCGCCGAGGGTGCCAAGGGTCGGGCGCAGAGCCTCCAGGACAAGGCCGAGAACATCGGTTCAAAGGTCCGCGGCGGCAACAAGCCCAAGACCGCCCAGACCGACTCCTCGGCGAAGACCCGCGGCGGCAGCAAGCCCAAGACAGCCCGGACCGACTCCTCGGCGAAGACCCGCGGCGCCGCCGGTGCACCGGTGAGCGTCCCGGCCGCCGAGCCCAAGATCGAGGGCGTCCCCGCCGCGAAGGGAACCGGCTCCGCAGGCCAGGAGTCCGGCGCGCACGTCGCCGGTGAGTTTGTGGCCGCTCGGTGGAAGCCGCTCGCCGTCGTGGCAGGTTCTGCCGCCGCGGGTGCAGTCTTCCTCCGCGAGCTTGTGAAGAAATAAACTGCCCCGGTGAGACTGATCGGTGCCGGGACCCAGGATGGTTTCGAGTACACCATGCGCGAGACGTTCTGGACCGCGCCGAACATCGTGACGGTGCTGCGCGCACTGCTGATCCCGGTGTTCGTGGTGCTCGTGGCGCGCGACGAGTACATGGCGGCCTTCTGGGTGCTGGTCGTCCTCTCCGGCACTGATTGGATCGACGGGTACATCGCTCGACGCTTCGATCAGATGTCCACCGTGGGGCAGTGGCTGGACCCGTTGGCCGACCGGCTCGCGCTGATCATCGTCAGCTCCACCCTGGCCAGCTTCGGCATCGTGCCGATCTGGGTGGTGCTCGCCGTGGTCATCCCGGACCTGGTCCTCTCGGTCAACACCTACCTGCTCTTCAAGGGACCCCCGCCGCTGAAGGTCACCGTGCTGGGCAAGCTGCGGACAGCCTGCCTGCTGATCGGGCTGCCGATGGCGCTGCTGGGTTCCACCGGGATGCTGCGCGAGAGCCTCGTGCCCGACATCGCCTTCGGGCTGCTGGCGCTCGGCGCGGGGATGCATATCGTTGCGTCCATCGACTACTTCATCAAAGCGCGCCGCGAGGCGGAGCGGCTGCGCCGTGAACAGGCCCGACCGGGCATCGAGGAGGATTCGACTGGCTGATGGTGAACGCTGTGCCCCCTGAGGCTCCCCGAGAAGATGTCGCCGAGAACCCCCCAGGGGAGCCCGCAGAGCAGCCCCCGGCGAAGCTCCGAATCCTGATCGCCGCCGACACCTACCCGCCCGACGTCAACGGTGCCGCGGTGTTCAGCCACCGGTTGGCGAAGAACATGGCGGCACGCGGTCACGAGGTCCATATCGCCGCCGCCCGGACCAGTCGCGGCCCCGACCTGGTTGAAGAAACCGACGAGGCCACCGTGCACCGGTTCCGGTCCTTCAAGGCCCCGACCCATGAGTACATCCGGCTCTGCCTGCCCTGGCTGGTGGAGCCCGCGATGGGACGGCTGATGGACGAGCTGCAGCCCGACGTCGTCCACGTGCAGTGCCACTACATGATCGGCAAGGCCGCGATCGACGCCGCCGCCGAACGCGGACTGCGCACCATCGCGACCAACCACTTCATGCCCGAGAACCTGGATCCGTTCCTGCCGTTCCCCGGCTGGTTCCGCCGGATCGTGGCGAAGAACTCCTGGCGAGACATGGGCCGGCTGATGGGCAAGGCGGCCGTGGTGACCACCCCGACCCCGCTCGCGGCGCGGACCATGATGGAGCGGGCCGGATTCGAGAAGGTGCTCCCGCTCTCCAACGGGATCGACGTCGAGTACTACCGTCTGCGGCCCGAGGAGGTGCTGAGCCTGCCCGAGAGGCCAACGGTGCTCTTTGTGGGTCGTCTCGCCGTGGAGAAGAACGTGGACGTGCTCATCGAGGCGATCGGCAAGACCGATCCGGCCCTGGGGATCGGGCTGGACATCGTCGGTGACGGCGAGCAGCGCGACCTGCTCGCCGCCCAGATCCAGGAGCTGGGTCTGGGTGACCGGGTGCGGATGCGCGGCCATGTGGGGGAGGATGCGCTGCGCCGGGCCTATCTCGAGGCCGATGTCTTCTGCCAGCCCGGGACCGCGGAGCTGCAGTCGCTGGTCTCCCTGGAAGCCATGTCCTCCGGGCTTCCCGTGGTGCTCGCCGACGCCCTGGCACTGCCGCACCTGGTGGAGGAAGGCGTCAACGGCTACCTCTTCGAGCCCGGCAACTCCGCACATCTGGCGGCCCGGCTGGAGCAGCTGTTCGCGATCAGCCCCGAGCAGCGCACCGCGATGGGGGAGCGCAGCCGCGAGCGGGCCGGCCGGCACAGTCTCAACACCACGATGGACGCCTTCGAGAAGCTCTACCGCGGTGCCGACTGGATCGAGAGCCGGCACACGCCTTAGCTGCGGTCATTCTTCTGGGGTCATTCCTCTGAGGCTATTCTGCTGGGGTCAGGCGCAGCAGCTCCGCGCCGTCGCCGTCTTCGATGATCCAGATGCTTCCGTCCGGTGCCTGTTCCACATCGCGGATCCGCGCACCCATCTCCCAGAGCTCTTCCTCCCCGGCCTGATCCCCGTCGAGCTCCACGCGGACCAGCGCTTCGCCGGAGAGGGCGCCCATGAAGGCGCTGCCGGCCCAGTCCGGGAACATCTCGCCCTGGTAGATCATCAGGCTGCCGGGGGAGATGGAGGGGGTCCACCATGCGGCCGGGGGTGCGAATCCGTCACCCTCGGTGTGGTCGGGGATCTCGGCACCGCCGTATTGCGAGCCGTTGGAGGCTTCGGGCCAGCCGTAGTTCTCGCCCGCCTCCAGCAGGTTCAGCTCATCGCCGCCCTCGGGTCCCATCTCGGAGACCCAGAGCTGCTCCTCGGCGTCGAAGTCGATGCCCAGCGGATTGCGGTGACCGTAGGTGAAGACCTCCTCGGTGACCTCACCGTCCTCGGCGAAGGGATTCTCCGGGAACGGGTCACCCTCTGGGGTCAGCCGCATCACCTTGCCCAGGCCGCTGTCCAGATCCTGCGCCGGGTCCAGCTGTTGGCGGTCCCCGGAGGTCACGAAGAGCTGCTCGCCGTCCGGGCTGAACGCCAGCCGGTGCGAGAAGTGACCCGAGCCGGAGGCCTTAGGGTCCTGTTCCCAGATGATCGTGAGGTCCTGAAGCTCCGCGCTGTCTCCGGAGTCCGCCAGCGTTGCGTGTCCGACCACGGCGCCGGTGCCGGCCTCGGAGGAGTTTATCCAGCTCAGATAGACTCGCTGGCTCTCTTCGAAGTCGGGGGCCGCGACGACGTCGCCCAGCCCGCCCTGGCCGTCGACGACGATGTCCTCCGGCAGGCCGGCCACGCTGAGGTCCTCGGAGGCGTCTGTCTCGGCTGTGCCGCGCAGGAAGAGCTCGCCGGAGCGGCTGGTGATCAGCATCTGCTCGCCACCGGGCAGGAACTCCAGCGCCCAGGGGGCGTCATAGCTGCCCCGGGATTCGGTGCCGAACGGCGGCGCATCCGAGTCGGGGTCATCGGCCTCCGGTGCGGCCGCGTCGGCCGCCTCTGCGCCGTCGTCCGCGTCGTCCAGATCTGCCGCGTCGGTCCCGGTGTCCGTCTCCGTCTCGGGGCTGGTCTCGGTGTCGGCCTCGCCGCCGCTCTCGGGCTGCTCTGCAGCGGGCTCGGCGCAGCCGATGAGCAGCATCGAGGTGAGGATTCCGGCAGATATCGCTGGTAGACGTCCCATGACCTGACCCTAATTCACACCGATGTGCGGCCGGCGCGTATGACGGAGCCGTCCAGGGCCTGCAGGCCGGACCGGATCTTGCTCGGTCCGGCACGTGCAGGGTGCTGCCTGCGGGGGTAGGGCGTCTGGGACTTGAACCCAGGACAAAAGGATTATGAGTCCTCTGCTCTAACCAACTGAGCTAACGCCCCTCGGGTCCTCGCGGGCGACGACGGGTCGACTCGCCAGGACACTCGGACATACTACCGAGCCTGCCGGTCTAGAGCTGAACCCAGACGGAGGCACGAGCCCGGGGGTGCTCCTCGGCCTGCACCTCCAGTGCTGTGAGCCCGTGGTCGGCGGGCAGCTCTGCGGCCAGCGTCTCGGCGATGTGTTCGATGATCACCTCGGTGGTGGTGAACTTCCCGGCCAGCGCCTCCAGCTCGTCCAGGTTCTTATAGCGCAGCGGCTCCAGAGTGGCGGCCAGCAGCTCGGTGGCGGCGCCGATGTCCAGGACCACTCCGTACTCGTTCAGACCATCCCGGAAGAAGCTGGCCTGGATGCTCAGCGTGGCCCCGTGCAGGTTCTGCGCCGGTCCGAAGAACGGGTCCTGCAGGCTGTGCGCGATCATGATGTGGTCATCGACGGTCAGGCGGAAGCGGCTCATGGTTCTCCTTGGAGGGTGGTGGATGAGAGTAGGCGCTGCGCGGGGATCACCCGACGGCGTGATGCGCGGCGAGCGGGTGATCGATCACGTGCAGGATCTGGTCCCGGGTCCAGGGGGCCCCGGCGGCGACGTCCTGCATCACGCTCGGCAGCTCGGCCAGCGGTGAGTGCCCGCTGATCAGCAGGTCGAAGCGGGAGTCGAGCAGATCCAGCGCCGTGGCGAGTCGCTGGCCGCGGGTCCGCCGCATCCGGCGAGGCCCGGGCACCTGACCGACCTGGGTCGCGACGATCCGGAGTCGACGGGCGTGGAAGTCGGCTCCCAGCGGGACCTGCTGGTCTCCGGTGCCGTACCAGGACTGTTCCACCACCACGGCGTCCTCGCCGGCCAGGCGCAGCGCGGTCGCCAGCCCGGCGGAGCTGGCCGAGCTGTGCAGCACCACATCGTTGTCCAGGCCAGCCGCATCCGGGGTGACTGCGTCCAGCCCCAGGGATTCGATGAAGGCGCGCCGCTCGGCGTCGATCTCCACGACCTGCAGCCGCTGCAGCGCCAGCTTCGAGGCCAGCAGCGCGGTGGTCAGCCCGATCAGTCCACCGCCGACGACGGCGACCCGGTCACCGACCATCACGGGGCCCTCCCAGAGGCCGTTCAGTCCGACCTCGCCGATTCCGGCGAGCAGCGCCCGCTGCGGAGGACAGCCCTCGGGCAGCACATGGGCGGCGGACTCGGGGACGACGACATGCTCGCGGTGCCCGGCCAGGGTGAAGACCGTCTGCCCGATCAGGGCCTCGCTGCCCTGCCGAACCACCCCGACGTTGAGGTAACCGTGGGAGACCGGGAAGGGCAGCTCGCCGAGCTGGAAGGGGGCCTGCATGATCTCGGTGATGTTGCTCGGCACCTCGCCGCGGTGCACCAGCGATTCGGTGCCGCGTGAGATCCCGCTGTGCAGGGTCTCGATCAGCAGCTCGCCGGGGCGGGGCTCCGGGAGTGGAACCTCGCGCAGCTCTCCGGTCTCGGCGGCCTCGGTCCAGTACTGACGGGAGGTTTCCGGTGCCGGGCCATGGCCCGGGACATCCGCACTGACACCTGTGAAACTCAACTCGCTCATGACCCTCATCATGCCAGAGGTGTCCACTCCGGTGCCCCGCAGACGGCTGTGCCAGAATCGGCATGTGCTGAAGCTCTTCTTCGACTGCCGGTACACCCGGACCCAGGTCCACGACGGCATCTCCAGGTTCACGGCCTCTCTGGTGGAGGCCGCCGCCGAACAGGCCGATGTCACCATGCTGATCAGCGACCCCGAGCAGCTGAACCTGCTCCCGGACCTTGCGCATCTGCAGATCTCCTCGCCCACCTCGGCCCGGGAGCCCTGGGTGGCCCGGCAGATCAATCCGCACCGCCCCGATGTGGTGTTCTCTCCGATGCAGACCATGGGCGGCCGGGGCCGGAACTACCCGTTGATCCTCACCCTGCATGACCTGATCTACTACGCCCACCGGACCCCGCCGCAGGATCTTCCTGCCCTGGTGCGCCTGGGCTGGCGGGCCTACCACCTCTCCTACCTGCCGCAGCGGCTTGTGCTGAACCAGGCCGACGCCGTCGCGACCGTCTCCGAGACCACCCGTGGGCTGATCCGTGAGCACCGGCTGACCCGCAGACCGGTGGAGCTGATCTCCAACGCCCCGCCATCGGTGCAGCGCCCCCGGGATCCCGCCGAGGCGCCGCGGAGGGAGCTCATCTACATGGGCTCCTTCATGGGATATAAGAACGTCGAGTCAGTGATCGCGGGCCTGAACCGGCTGCCCGGCTATACGTTGCATCTGTGCAGCCCGATCCAGGCGCCCCGCGAGGCCCAGCTTCGGGCGTTGGCGAGAGATCCGGAGCAGCTGGTCTTCCACCACGGAATCTCCGATGCCGACTACCGCGCGCTCCTGCGGGGAGGCAGCGCTCTGGTGACGCTTTCGGCGGCGGAGGGCTATGGGCTGCCCGTGGTGGAGGCGATGGCCCACGGCACCCCCGTGGTGCTCTCTGACCTGCCGATATTCCACGAGATCGGCGGAGCGGCGGTCGCGGAGGCAGGCGCCCAGGTGGTCCCCGGGAACGACCCTGAAGCGTTTGCCCGGGCGGTCCGCCGACTGGAGGAGCCTGGCACCTTCGCCCGCGCCTCCCGTGCGGCCCGGGATCGAAGCCTCGAGTTCGCCTGGAGTGACTCCGCCGCCGCGCTCGTGGACCTGGGCGAGCGGCTGGCCTCCCACGGGCAGGCAGCCCGGAAGAGCTGACTCAGGACCAGCCCCGGGCGCCGACGGCCCTCTAGTGGGAGACGATCGGGTTCTCGGAGGTTCCCTCGCGGGCCTCGCGCGCGGAGGCGACATCGTCGACCACGACCACGATATGGCGCACGCTGGAGATCAAGGACCCATAGAGCGGCCAGGAATCTCCCGGAAGCCCCTGCCCCTGTGACATCTCCGCGGAGAGCGAGCTCAGGTTCTCGTGCAGCGGGGCGACCTCCGCATCCGGGTCGGCGATCGCCCGGCCGGTATCGCCGACGATCTGCGCCCACTGTCCACGGAACCTGTGGTCCCACTCGCCGTCGGTGTGGGTGGCCTCGCGCAGGGTGCGCGCCAGGTGACGCAGGTGCGAGATGCCCTCGTCGGCGCGTTCCAGGATCTCCTCGTAGCTGGCCTCTTCGGCGTTCCAGCTGCTCACCTTCAGACTCTGCATGCCCTGGCGTGCCCGCGGGTTGGCGCGGCGAGACTCGCGAGCGAAGCGGACCACGGTCCAGGCCGAATTCAGCTCCTGGGTCATCGCCTCGGTCTCCTCGAACCAGGCCTCGGCCTTGTCGGTGTCCCAGGAGTCGGAGAACTCCTGGGAGATGCTCACCAGTACGCTGCCCATCCGCTCGTTGATGCTGTCCACGTACCGTCCGGCCTGTTTGTCACGCAGCGGCGGAACGATCAGCAGATTCACCAGCAGCCCGGCGGCCACGCCGACGGCGACTTCGAGGATGCGATCATCCAGCAGTGGTGCCTGATCATCGAAGCCGCTGGCCAGCACGAAGATCGCGGTGGTGGCGATCGCGATCCCCTCGTCTCGGATCCAGGAGATCCGGGCGGCGGTCACCCCTACCAGCAGGGCCAGGGCGAAGGTCCACAGGCTGACGCCTAGCAGATGCCCGATCAGGAAGGAGAGTCCGACGCCGATCGTGGAGGCGATGGTGGTCTGCACGCCTCGGGAGAGCGAACGGTGCACCGTGGCGTGCACCGTCAGCAGCGCCGTCCAGGGAGCGAGGAACGCCAGCTCAGATTCCAGCACCGAGATGGAGACCCACCAGGCGGCGGTGCCCGCGATCACGGTCTTGAGGATCTGCAGCACATCGGTGAGAAACTCGGGGCGCTGCAGCAGGTTCCGGAGCTTTCTGGTGCGGCCCTCCGCGGCGGGTTCGCGCTCACGGTTCTTCCGAGCTTGGGGCTGGCTCTGTTGCCTCGCGTCCTCGGACGGTCGGGCCACGGGTCCTCCTCGGGTAGTGATCTGCCTGCGAGGTGACAATATTGTGCCATTGTCGCGGCGGCAACTGTACCGGCGGCCTCAATCCCCACCCAACGGCAGCAGGACCGAGGGCTCCGCGTCACCTGTGAGCAGCAGCGGGTTGATGTACTCCCCGTCAAGCCGCACTCCCCAGTGCACGCAGGGTGCCTCGCAGTGGCCCGCACCGGTCGCGAGGATACCCACGGGATCCCCGGCACTGACCCGATCCCCGACCTCCAAGGCGGCCTCCACCGGTTCGAAGGAGCTGAGGTAGCCGTTGCCGTGACGGATGGAGAGCACCGGGCGGTCCACCACCACGCCGGCGAAGCTGATCTCGCCCTCAGCGGGAGCTCTGATGTTCGCTCCAACGTTGAGAGGTCCCAGGTCCACTCCGCGGTGGCCTGCGCCCCAGGGAGCGGGGGGTCTGGCAAAGGGGCGCAGCTCGTCGGCGACCACCGGCAGCTGCCACAGTGCCCGGGCCGGCGCGGAGGCAGAATCCTCCGGTGTCGCCCTCGGGAGACCGCCCAGACCAAGCAGCAGCACAACACCCAGCGCGGTGACTTTTGCCCCGGTGATCCCTCGCCCGCCCGCGCCCATGGACCCAGCCTGGACCACTGCGATCCGGGATCCCCGCCAATCCGCCGATGTGTGGAGCATCCAGGCCGCTGCCGGATCCCCGAGGCGGTTGGGGAAAACGCCGTCGAACCGCTAAGCTGAACCCCAGCAGTTGACCTGTGTGTGCCTAGGCGTGCCTGGATCAGCTGACTACGCGCAGGAGCTGCCCGAGTGATCGGGGCGTTTCTCATCGGTCCACATCCAGCTGTCTCTCACTTTGGAACAGCCGTGCGGCGAGAACGCGAGACCCCTCCTTCTTCTGCCAGGAGCCCGAGAGAACCGGGCCACTGTCCAACCGAGAAATCCAGCCGGAGCTGCATGAGGCATGTCCTCCATGTTCCAAGCCCGGCATTGAAAGGAAATACCATGCCTGTCGTCACCATGCGCCAGCTGCTCGACTCCGGTGTCCACTTCGGTCACCAGACTCGCCGCTGGAACCCGAAGATGAAGCGCTTCATCTTCACCGAGCGCAACGGTATCTACATCGTTGACCTCCAGCAGTCCCTGACCTACATCGACACTGCTTACGAGTTCGTCAAGCAGACCGTCGCCCACGGCGGCTCCGTCCTCTTCGTCGGCACCAAGAAGCAGGGCCAGGAAGCCATCGCCGAGCAGGCCACCCGCGTCGGTCAGCCCTACGTCAACCACCGCTGGCTCGGCGGCATGCTGACCAACTTCCAGACGGTCTCCAAGCGCGTCCAGCGCATGAAGGAGCTCGAGGAGATCGACTTCGACGACGTCGCAGGCTCCGGTCACACCAAGAAGGAACTGCTGCTGATGCGCCGCGAGCTCACCAAGCTGCAGTCGAACCTCGGTGGTATCCGCAACCTGACCAAGACCCCTTCCGCGGTCTGGATCGTCGATACCAACAAGGAGCACCTGGCCGTCGATGAGGCCAAGAAGCTGGGCATCCCCGTGATCGCCATCCTCGACACCAACTGCGATCCCGATGACGTCCACTACCCGATCCCGGGCAACGACGACGCCATCCGGTCCGTGGACCTGCTGACCCGCGTGATCGCCGACGCCGTGGCCGATGGCCTCATGGCTCGCGAGAACAAGCGCGGCGGCGGCTCCGGCACGGCTGCTGAGCCGATGGCCGAGTGGGAGCGCGAGCTGCTCGAGCAGCACGCCACTGAGAAGTCTGCCGAGGCTGAGAAGTCCGCAAAGACCGAGCAGGCCGAAGAGCCCGCCAAGTCCGAGCAGGCCGCAGAGGCACCCGCTGCAGAGTCCACCGAAGCTCCCGCTGAAGAAGCCAAGTAGAGAGAGGAACTGCTTTTCTATGGCGAACTACACCGCTGCAGACATCAAGGCCCTGCGTGAGCGCACCGGCGCCGGCATGATGGACGTGAAGAAGGCTCTCGACGAGACCGACGGCGATACCGAGAAGGCCCTCGAGGCCATCCGGATCCGCGGACTCAAGGGTGCTGCCAAGCGCGAAGGCCGCTCCGCCGCTGAGGGCCTGGTCACCGCCAAGGTCGTCAACGGCACCAAGGGCTTCCTGATCGAGATCAATGCCGAGACCGACTTCGTGGCCAAGTCCGCGAAGTTCGTCGCGCTGGCCGACAAGGTCCTCGAGACCGCAGTCGCCCACGACGTGACCACTGTGGAGGCACTCCTGGAGGCCGACGTCGAGGGCAAGAAGCTCGTCGACTTCGTCACCGAAGAGGGTGCGATCCTCGGCGAGAAGGTCGTCGTGCGTCGTCTTGCCACGGTAGAGGGTGCCTTCGTGGACGCCTACCTGCACAAGACCTCCAAGGACCTTCCGGCTCAGGTCGGCGTGCTCTTCGCCGTCGACGCCGACTCGGAGGGGGCCAAGGAGGCTGCCCACGACATCGCGGTGCACGCCGCCGCGCTGTCCCCGCAGTTCCTGACCCGTGACGAGGTCCCCGCGGAGACCGTGGCCGACGAGCGCCGCATCGCCGAGGAGACCGCCCGGGCCGAGAACAAGCCCGAGCAGGCGATGACCAAGATCATCGAAGGACGCACCAACGCGTACTTCAAGGACAACGTGCTGGTCGACCAGCCGTTCGCCAAGGACCCGAAGAAGACCGTCACCCAGGTCCTCGAGTCCGCCGGCACGTCCGCCAAGGGTCTGGCTCGCTTCCGCGTCGGAGCCTGAGACTCAAAACAGCTGAGACTCAACGCAGCTGAAGTGCGGAGCCGCTGACCATTAGACTGGTCGCAGCTCAACAGTTCAGACGTCAAGGGGGTGACCACTTCAGATGAGGTGGTCGCCCCCTTTTCCGTGCCTGCGCCCGCCCGCCCGGGTGCCCGGCAGCGTCCCGCAACCGCAACGCCCCGCCCCACGATCCCCTGGAGGACACCCATGACCGCAGAGACACCGACACACCGCCGCCGAGTGCTCCTGAAGCTCTCCGGAGAGGTCTTCGGCGGAGGCGCAGTGGGAGTCGATCCGGCCACGGTCCGCGGGATCGCCGAGCAGATCGCGGCGGTCAAAGGTCAGGTGGAGGTCTCCGTCGTCGTCGGCGGCGGCAACTTCTTCCGCGGCGCTGAACTCTCCCGGGCCGGCATGGACCGGGCCCGCGCCGACTACATCGGCATGCTGGGCACCGTGATGAACGCGCTGGCGCTGCAGGACTTCCTGGAGCAGGCCGGCCAGCCCACCCGCGTGCAGACCGCCATCACCATGGGTCAGGTCGCCGAGTCCTACATCCCGCTGCGCGCCGTGCGCCACATGGAGAAGGACCGGGTCGTCGTCTTCGGCGCCGGTGCGGGCATGCCCTACTTCTCCACCGACACCGTATGCGCCCAGCGAGCCCTGGAGACCCACTCCGACATGGTCCTGATGGCCAAGTCCGGCGTGGACGGGGTCTACACCGCTGACCCGAAGACCAATCCCGACGCGCAGAAGCTGGATCACCTGACCTACGGGGATGCGCTGCGCAAGAACATCCGAGTGATGGACCAGACCGCGATGACCATGTGCAACGACAATGACCTCAACATGCGGGTGTTCGGCATGGAGGGGGAGGGCAACGTGACCCGCGCCCTGCTCGGCGAGGAGATCGGCACGCTGGTCACCCCCTGACCTGGTGCCCCCGACTAGACTGAAGCCCTACTCCATCCGCAACGTCATCCCTTAAGGAGACCCCCGTGATTGATGAGACCCTGGCAGACGCCAAGGAGCAGTTCGAACGAGCAGTCGAGGCCACCTCGGTCGACTTCAGCACCGTGCGCACCGGCCGCGCCAACCCCGCGATCTACTCCCGCGTGCTGGTGGACTACTACGGATCCGCCACACCGCTGCAGCAGCTGGCCTCCTTCGCCACCCCGGACGCCAAGACCATCCTGATCACCCCCTTCGACATCTCTGCGATGCGCGACATCGAACGGGCGCTCTCGGATTCGGAGATCGGTGCCAACCCCTCCAACGACGGCAAGCAGATCCGCATCACGATCCCGGACCTCACCGAGGAGCGCCGCAAGGAGTACGTGAAGCTGATCAAGTCCAAGGGCGAGGACCACAAGGTCTCGGTGCGCAACACCCGGCGCAAGTCCAAGGAGATCATCGAGAAGGCCATCAAGGACGGCGAGGTCGGCAAGGACGACGGCGAGCGAGGCACCAAAGAGCTCGAGATCCTCACCAAGACCTACGTCGAGAAGATCGACGAGATGAGCAAGCGCAAGGAAGCTGAGCTGCTCGAGGTCTGATGGCGGGAAAAGCTGGGAGGAATCTGCCCGCAGCCATCATCACCGGCGTCGTCCTGCTGGTACCCGCACTGCTCGGGATCTTCTTCTTCGAGCTGATGCTGATCTTCGTCTGGACGATCCTGCTCTCGATGGGTGTCTGGGAGGTGGCTCGCGCGCTCGAGACGCGCGTCGCCCCCACCGGACACCAGCTGCGGCTTCCCAAGATTCCGCTGTTCCTCGGCGCCATCGCCATGCCCACCGCCGCCTACTTCGGCGGGGTGGAGGCGCTGACGCTGGCGTTGATCGCCACCGGACTGGCCATCGTCGTCGCGGCCGCCCTGTGGAAGGTCTCCGATCCTGGCCGGTCCATCCTGTCCTCGATCTTCGTGGCCAGCTGGGTGCCGTTCATGATGTCCTTCGCGGTGCTGCTGCTGAACCTCGAGCAGGGCGACTGGCGGCTCGTCGTCGTCGTGCTGCTGGTGGTCGCCAATGACACGTTCGGCTATATCTTCGGCGTGTTCTTCGGCAAGCACCCGATGGCGCCGAAGATCAGTCCCAAGAAGTCCTGGGAGGGCTTCGGCGGCTCGCTGCTCGGCGCCACCGGCGTCGGGGTGCTGGCCTCCTGGCTGATCTTCGAGGAACCGGTCTACATCGGTGCGGTGCTCGCGGTCACCGTGGTCATCGCCTCCACCGCGGGTGACTTCTCCGAGTCGATGGTCAAACGTGAACTCGGCATCAAGGACATGTCTCGGCTGCTGCCGGGACACGGCGGCGTGATGGATCGGCTGGATTCCCTGGTCTTCGCGATGCCCACCGCGTTCTTCGTGGTCGTGGCGTTCAACGGGGATGCCGGGGGAGTGCCACTAGGATTATGACCATGGCGAACGAGACGGCACTGTTCACGCTCCTGAACGATCAGGAGCAGGGGTACAACCGCGATGAGGTGGACGAGTTCATGGCACGGGCCCGTGTGGCCTATGACTCCGGGGAGGGCATGGCGCTCTCGGAGATCCGTGACGTGAGTTTCTCCATGATCGGGGGCGGCTACGATCCGGCTGAGGTCGACGGCGCGCTGGACCGGCTCGAGGACGCCTTCGCCAGCGCCGAGCGGGACAAGTACGTCGATGCCCACGGCGAGGACGCCTGGTACGAGATGCTCGCCGAACGTGCCGAGCCGCTGCGCGGTCGGCTCTCCCGCCCGGACGGCAAGCGCTTCCGCGAGCCCGCGCACTCCTCCTCCAACGGCTACCGCAAGGAGCAGGTGGACGAGCTGTGCCGTCAGCTCGAGCAGTACCTCGACGGGGAGAACCCGATGAGCGTGGACGAGGTCCGCACGATCACCTTCAGCGGCGCCCATGGGCACAATGGCTACGACGAGGCCCAGGTGGACGCCTTTCTGGACAAGATGACCGAGATCATGGCCTCCGTCGGCTGACCCTCCCTCCCTCCCTTTTCGTTGAGGGGCGGATTCTGCGGGTATCTCATGGGGTTTTTAGCCCTAGATGCTCGGAGAATCCGCCCCTCAACGCGTATGGGCCCAGAGCCCAGGAGTTTTCCCCAGGATCTAGTTACCAGCCTCCCGTTCACAGCCTCGGCGGCTGCCCCCGGTTGAGCCGCAATCCGGTGTGCACTGAATCCCGTGGAGTCACTGAGCACACCTCAAGACGGCCGTCGTCGCCCCGGGATCTTCGTGCCCCCAGCGGGACGACGACGGGCGCGCCTCCAGGCCGAGGGGATGGCGCGACGCGATCTCGAGCATTCCCGGGCAAACGATCTTCTGCATCAGCTCACCCACGGCATCTATGCGGGCACGGGGTTGCCGAACGAGCCAGAGGCCGATCCGGTCCGCGCGCTGCTGCAGGGCCTCACCGAGTCGACCTCGCGTGTGATCAGCTTCGAGACGGCAGCCCGGCTGTGGGGGCTGATCCCCGGTGAGCTCAGAGCGCCGCTGCATATCAGCAGCCCCGCAGGCGGCGCCCGCGTGCAACGCCCGCACCTGGTGGTGGGTCACCGGATCACGGTTCCGGAGCAGTTCGTGCTCGACCTCGGCGGCATCCGAGTGACCAGTCCGGCCTGGACCTGGTTGGACCTGGCGCTGGATGGCCCGACGGGTCCCAAGGGCCCTCGGGGTGGTGAGGTGGCGCGTGCCGTGATCCTGGGTGATCAGGTGGTGCGGCCTCCGCGCGGAGAGTACGGCGAGACCGGCAGACAGCTGGCCAGCATCTCCGAACTCCGTGAAGCAGTCCGAGCCCGGGGAAGGACCAAGGGGATCAGGGGTGTGCGGGAGGCGCTGGGGCTGATCCGCGAAGGCGTCGATTCCCCGCAGGAGTCCCGGCTGCGGTATTTCATGCACCTCGCCGGCCTGCCGGAGCCGCTGGTGAACCCGGTGATCCGGCATCCCAGCGGATATCCGTGGTTCGAGCCGGATCTGGCGATTCCGACGTTCCGCGTCTCCATCCAGTACGAGGGGGAGGAGTTCCACTCCACCCCGCACAGCGTGCGCAAGGATGTGCGGCGCAGTGAGATCACCGAGCAGCTGGGCTGGATCGAGGTCAGGATCACTGCGGACCATATGGCGGACCAGGGGCGCCGCGCGATCCAACGCATCCAGCGCGCCCTGATCCAACAAGGGTGGCGTCCGGAAAGACCCACCACACACAGTTGAGGGGCGGATTCTCCGAGCATCTGACGCCGTTCCCGGCATCAAGTACTCGTAGAATCCGCCCCTCAACGATGGGACGGGTGGTGGAGCGGCCGCTTAGTGCTCGGCGGCCTTCTCGGCGCCCACACCGGTCAGCGATCGGATCTCCATCTCGGCCTGCTTGGCCGGATCCTCGGAGACCTTCGAGGTCATCGAACCGAGCCAGCCCAGCAGGAACGCCAGCGGGATCGAGACGAGACCGGGGTTGGTCAGCGGGTACAGCGCCAGGTCGATCTCCGGGAAGAACGAGGTGTCCCGGCCCCAGACCACGGGGGAGAAGGCGATCAGGAGCAGCGCCGAGCCGAGTCCGCCGTACATGGACCACAGCGCGCCACGGGTGGTGAATCGCTTCCAGAACAGCGAGTACAGGATCGTGGGCAGGTTCGCGGAGGCGGCGACCGCGAAGGCCAGCGCCACCAGGAAGGCCACGTTCTGACCCTGTGCGCTGATGCCGCCGAGGATCGCGAGGATGCCGACCACGATCACGGTCATCTTGGCTGCCTTGACCTCGCCGGCGGAGTCGATCTTGCCCTTCTTGATGACCTGGGCGTAGACGTCATGGGCGAAGGAGGCCGAGGCCGTGATCGTCAGTCCGGCGACCACCGCGAGGATGGTGGCGAAGGCGACGGCGGCGATGAAGCCCAGCAGGAACGTGCCGCCGAGCTCGTAGGCCAGCAGCGGTGCCGCAGAGTTCTGCCCGCCCGGTGCTGCCAGGATCGTCTCGGTGTCCAGCAGTGCTGCTGCGCCGTAGCCCAGCACCAGGGTGAACAGGTAGAACGCGCCGATCAGGGCGATGGCCACGACGACGGACTTGCGTGCGTCCTTGGCGGTGGGGACCGTG
Source organism: Nesterenkonia aurantiaca (assembly GCF_004364585.1). GTDB lineage: Bacteria > Actinomycetota > Actinomycetes > Actinomycetales > Micrococcaceae > Nesterenkonia > Nesterenkonia aurantiaca. The sequence continues at coordinate 61,856 of NZ_SOAN01000008.1, forward strand.
TAGAAGCGGATCAGCACGTGTGGCAGGGCGGCGGTGCCCAGCACCAGCGCGATGCCCAGGGACATGAAGTCCAGCTTGGTGAACAGGTCGGCGCCGTACTGCAGACCCGGCTCGAGCAGAGCCGCCTCACCGGTGTTCTCCACGGCCGAGCCGAGCAGCTCGGAGAAGTTGAAGCCGTAGAGCGCCAGGACCCAGATGGTCATGACGGCGGAACCGGCGATCAGCAGCGTGGCCTTGATGATCTGGACCCAGGTGGTGCCCTTCATGCCGCCGATGAAGACGTAGAAGATCATCAGTGAGCCGACCACCGCGATGATCAGCGACTGTCCGAGCCCGCTCTCGATGCCGAGCAGCAGCGCGACCAGTGCGCCCGCACCGGCCATCTGGGCCAGCAGGTAGAACAGGCAGACCGCGAGGGTGGAGATGGCCGCGGCGATGCGCACCGGCTGCTGGCGCAGGCGGAAGCTGAGCACGTCGGCCATGGTGAACTTGCCGGTGTTGCGCATCAGCTCGGCGACCAGAAGCAGCGCGATCAGCCAGGCGACCAGGAAGCCGATGGAGTACAGGAACCCGTCGTAGCCGTAGATCGCGATGGCGCCCACGATGCCGAGGAAGGATGCCGCGGAGAGGTAGTCCCCGGCGATGGCGGTGCCGTTCTGCGTGCCGGAGAAGGAACGTCCGCCGGCGTAGTAGTCCGCGGCGGTGCTGGTGTTCTTCGACGCCCGGATCACGAAGAACAGCGTGACGCCCACGAAGACCAGGAAGATGGAGATGTTCGCCAGCGGGCTGCCGACGTCGGAGCCTGCCTCGGCGGCGGCCGTGGCCAGCGGCGCAAAGCCTGCCTCGATGGTGGATGCGTTGATCAGGGAGTTCATCAGTGCTTGTCCTCCTCAGGAAGGCCCGCGCCTCGGGCCTCGAGCTCGAGTCGGATGGCGGTGGATTTCGGGTCCATCTTCGAGTTGCTGAACCAGACATAGAGTCCGGTGATCACGAAGGTGGTGACGAACTGCGCGAGCCCCAGCACTAGGCCGAGGTTGATGTTGCCCCAGACCGGAATCGCCATGACGTCCGGGAAGAACGCGGCGGTGATCACGAAGGCGATGTACCAGATGAGGAAGAAAGCGGTCATCGGGAAGACGAAGCTCCGGTGCGTCCTACGAAGCTCTTGGAAGTCTTCGCGCGCCTGCACCTCCTGGTAGTCAACGGGCCCCGCGTTGGGGGTATTGACCTGGGTCATGTCGGCTCCTTCATCAGTAGCGTCGGCCCGCGGATGCGGGCCTCGGTCACGTGTGTGTACTTCAAGAGTGCAGTGTGATCCGGGTCACGATCGACTTGAGGGCATGCTCATGCGACGAGCGGCACCAGATTAGCGACGAGTGGTCGCTCGGGCGCTCGCGAGGAGGAATGGTGAGCTGTGCAACAGATCGGCCCGCGCCCTCATAGGATGAACACGATGGACTTCCTGACCGAGCTCGCCCCCCTGGTGCTCGCCCTGGCCCTGGTGGTCGGGGTGATCCTGGCTGCCGTCCTGCTCTACCGCACCCACGACGACGCCGGGCCCGCCGGCGCTCGGGAGGCTGTGATCAGTCCGGAGGTCCGGGCGCAGCTGAGTGAGGCGCCCGTGGAGGAGGCGCTGCGGCGCCAGCTCGTGGAGGCGGAGCTGCGCTCGCTGCGCGCGCAGATCTCCCCGCATTTCATCTACAACAGCCTCAACGCCATCGCCGCGACGATCCCCACCGACCCGGTTCGAGCGCGAGAGCTGGTGCTCGACTTCGCGGACTTCACCCGCTACAGCCTGCGCGCCGAAGGCGAGTTCACCACGCTGCGCGAGGAGCTGGCCGCCGTCGAGAGCTATGTGCTCTTGGAGAAGGCGCGCTTCGGTGATCGCATCCAGGTGAAGCTGCAGATCGCCCCGGAGGTGCTCGGCGTGCGGATCCCCTTCCTTGCGGTGCAGCCCCTGGTGGAGAATGCGGTGCGCCATGGGATGGATTCCGAGGCCGGCTCCGGCACGGTCTGGCTGCGCGCCGCGGACACCGCGACCCACGCGGAGATCAGCGTGGAGGACGATGGTCAGGGCGCCGATCCGGAAGCTATGCGGCAGGTGCTCCACGGGGAGGCCGGCAACGCCCACATCGGGGTGCGCAACGTGGACCTGCGGCTTCGCCAGGCCTACGGCGGAGCCGCCGGGCTCGTGGTGGAGACCGCTCCCGGAGCCGGGATGAAGGTCTCCATGCGGATCCCGAAGTTCCAGCCCGACCCGTTCCAGCCGGACCCGTTCCGACCCGACCCGTCCAGGCAAGAACTGCCCCAGCACGAACCGACCCGGCCCCAGGAAGGAACCTGATGGAAGCGAATACGGCTTCGCAGGGACTGAGTGTCCTGGTGGTCGACGACGAGCCGCTGGCGCTGTCTCAGATGAAGTGGCTGCTCGACGCCGAGCCCCAGGCCGGCGAGGTCTTCACGGCAGCGGATGCACGCAGCGCGGAACAGGTGCTGCAACGGCAGCGCATCGACGTGGTGCTGCTCGACATCCATATGCCCGGCATGAGCGGACTGGCGCTGGCCCGCAGGCTGCGAGATCTTCCGGCGGCCGAACCGCAGGCCGAGGCCGGACCCCAGGTGATCTTCGTGACCGCGGACGCCCATCCCGCGGTGGAGGCGTTCGAGCTCGAGGCTCGGGACTATCTGCTCAAGCCGGTGCGCGCCGCGCGGCTCGCCGCGGCGCTGCGGCGGGCCACGGCGGCTCGAGAGGCCGCCGCGCAGGATCGCCCCGAACCGGTCCGGGTCTCGGTGCTTCAGGGTGACTCCACGGTGCTGGTGAAGCTGCAGGACATCCGCTGGGTCCAGGCACATGGTGACTACGCCCGGCTCCATACCCAGGCCGGCACCTACCTGCTGCGCACCCCGCTGGCGGAGCTGGCGGAGGAGTGGCAGGAGCACGGGTTCATCCGGACCCACCGTTCCTCGCTGGTCAACGTCATCCACGTGCAGCGGGTGACCCGCCGGCAGGGACGGATGCTGATCGAAGTTCCCGGCGCCGAGCTCGAGGTCAGCCGGCGGCTGATGCCCCAGGCGCGCGAGCGCCTGGAGGCCGGCCGCTGATGAGCGACGCCGACCCAGCCGCCGACCCGGCCGCGCAGCCGTCCCCGCCGCGGACTTCAGTGCGCGGGCCCCAGGCGGAGCCCACCGTGCGCGAGGCGCTGCTGAGCCGCAGTCAGGCGGCCGATCACGCACGGACCGCCGGTGCAGACTCCGACCAGCGGGACCAGGCGGTGCGGGGCCTGATGCGCGCCCAGCTGCGGCTCGCGCTGATCCTCGGCGTCGGGTTCTTCTGCGCCGTGGTGCTGATCAGCCTGCTGCTCGTCACCACCGGGTTCGGGGCGCTCACGCTCTGGGGCGTGCCGCTGGCCTGGGCCGTGCCCGGCCTCGGGTTCTTCCCGGTGCTGCTGGTCCTGGCCGGGTACTTCCGTCGACACTCTGAGGCCAACGAGCAGCGATGGGCTGAGGTCCTGGGACTCAGTCTGCAGAGCTCCGATTCAACGGCCACCCCGACGGCCCGTCCCGGATCAGGGGCCCCACGGTGACCGGGGAGCAGATCGCCGTCCTGGCCGCCGTCGCGCTGGTGTGCGCGGTGACCCTGCTGCTGGGTGGTCCTGGCTTCTCGCGCAGCACCGGCGACTTCTTCGTGGCCTCCCGCCGTGTCCCGCCCTGGATGAATGCCTCCGCGATCGCCGGGGAGTTCCTCTCCGCGGCCAGCTTCCTCGGCGTGGCCGGGCTGATCCTTGCCCACGGGACCTATGGGCTGTGGTTCCCGGTGGGCTATACCGCGGGCTTCCTGATCGTGCTGCTCTTCATGGCCGCCCCGCTGCGCCGGTCCGGGGCCTATACGATCCCGGACTTCGTGGTGCTGCGCTTCCGTTCCGCGATGATGCGCCGGATGACGGTCCTCGTGGTGGTCGCCGCCGGCTGGCTCTACATCGTCCCGCAGCTGCACGGCGCCTCGATCGCGCTCTCGGCCACCGGCGGCGCGCCCGGCTGGGTGGGGCCGCTGCTGGTGGCCCTGGTGGTGCTCTTCGTGGTGCTCACCGGCGGCATGCGGTCGGTGACCCTGGCCCAGGCGGTCCAGTACTGGGTGAAGCTGACCGCGCTGCTGGTGCCCACGGTGTTCATCCTGCTCCAGGTCGGCTTCTGGGAGCGGCTGGAACTGCCCGAGTTCCACGGCACCTGGTCTGCCGGGCTGGCCACGCTGAGCGGATCCGGGGACCAGTTGGGGGACTTCTCCCGAAGCCTCTCGGTGCTCGTGGCGCTGATGATGGGCACCCTCGGGCTGCCCCATGTCTTGGTCCGCTTCTACACCAACCCCGACGGCGCCGCCGCCCGCCGCACCACCACCTTCCTGCTGGGGCTGCTCGTGCTGTTCTACCTGCTGCCGGTGCTGCTCGGAGTCATCGCCCGGATGGTCTGGGGAACGACGACGGCGGCGAGCGAGCTGGCGGGCACCGGCGGGCTCAGCCACGACACCGCCATCCTGCGCCTGCCGGCCGCGGTGTTCGACGGCCTGGCCAGCGATCTGCTGACCGCGCTGATCGCCGGGGGAGCCTTCGCGGCCTTCCTCTCGACCACCTCGGGGCTGGTGGTCTCGGTCTCCGGGGTGCTCTCCCAGGAGTTCTTCTCCGGCACGGTGCGCGGATTCCGGCTCGGCGCGCTGCTGGCGATCGCGGTCCCGCTGGTGGTGGGATCTGCGACCTCGGAGCTCGCGCTGGCCGGTGCGGTGGCGATGGTGTTCACCTTCACCGCCTCCGCGCTCGCCCCGGTGATGCTGCTCGGGGTGTGGTGGCGCGGGCTCACCGCCCAGGGTGCGTTCTGGGGGATGGCCTTGGGAGCTGTGAGCTCATTGGCCGCGCAGGTGTTGGGCCTGAGTCTGGGGGAGGGACCGGTCCAGGACGGCCCGCTGCAGCTGCTGGTGTCCCCGGCGCTGTGGTGCGTCCCGCTGGCCTTCGCGGTGACGGTGCTGGTGAGCCGGTTCGGAGCTGGGCAGCCGCCGAGCCACACCGAGGCCGTGATGGCTCGGCTGCACACCCCGGAGATCGCGGCGGCGCGGCAGAACCTGTGAGGTCAGCCCGCACCGAACCCCGCCTCGAGCCCCGCCCCGCGCCTCGGCCTGCGCGAGATGCGGCGCCTAACCTCAGGCCCGGCGAACCTCAGCGCCGTCGCGGCTCGCCGGGGTAGCGCAGCCCGATCTGCGCGCGAATCTCGTCCAGGGTGCCCATGATCCGCACCGAGTCATCCACGCTGAGCAGCTCCGAGGTGAGCAGCCCGCGGGCCACATAGTCCTGCGCCGCGAGCGCCTGATGCTGCATGCCCACCCCGTGACGGGCGGACTCATAGCGCTCCAGCAGCGTGCCGTCTGCGGCGCGGTGGCTGAAGTCCGCGGAGGTGTACCAGACCCCGTCGATGTCGATCCGGCCCTCGGTCCCGACGATATGGGCGGTGTTGGGACCCTTGGCGCGCGATGAGGTCGTCGTCGTCGAGAGCGCCCCGGAGAGGTGGGTCATCAAGGTGGCGACCTCGGTGTCCACGCCGGTGGCGCCGAAGTGGGCCGCGGCCTGGATGCTGATCGGTTCACCCAGGATGTCCCAGGCGAAGGAGATCGGGTAGATGCCCAGGTCCAGCAGGGCGCCTCCGCCCAGACCCGGCGCATTGATCCGGTGCTCCGGGTCGGTGGGCAGGGACTGGGTGTGATCGGCGAAGACCGTGCGGACCTCGCCGATGCCGCCGGCCGCGATGATCTCGCGGATCCGGCGGATATGTGGCAGGTATCGGGTCCACATGGCCTCCATGACCAGCAGCCCGTGGCGCGCGGCGATCTCACGCAGCTCCACGGCCTCGGCCCGGTTGAGTGTGAACGGCTTCTCCACGAGCACATGCTTGCCCGCCTCCAGCGCCATCCCCGCGGTCTCGCGGTGCATCGGATGCGGTGTGGCCACATAGATGATGTCGACCTCAGGATCGGCCACGAGCGCCTCGTAGGAGCCGTGGGCATGCGGGATCCCATAGGTATCGGCGAAGCGCTGCGCGGACTCCTCGGAGCGGGAGCCCACGGCGCGTACGTCGAGTCCGGCGATCAGGGCGTCGGCGGTGAACTGTCCGGCGATGAACCCGGTGGCCAGGATGCCCCAGCGCAGACCATGGCGTCGCGGAGTCGGAGCCGGGGTCACCGGATCTGCCTCGTGCTGGGTCCCGCCGGGGGTCCCGCCGGGAGACTCGCGGGAGCGGGCTGGGTCGGTGGGGAAGTCTTCCGGGAACGCGGATGTTGCCTGGCTCACAGTCATGGGCCTGAGAATACACCGAGGAGGGGTTTTCTTGAGCCGGTTGATCCGGACAGCGGTCCGCACAGCGGAGAAATCCTAGGGTGGCACCCCAGGGCGCCCTGGGGGTGTGGACTTTAGTCTATAGAGTGCACCAGGGTCCGCCGGCCCGTTCCCCGGCGGACCCACCCTCTGCAGATCTCCTGCCCGACCTCCGGGAAGCCCACCATGACTGTTCCTCCCAGCTCCTCCGTGTCTGCCGACGGCCTGACCGCCGCCAGCTCCTCCACCTCCAGCTCGGCTGCCGAGTCCCGCACGCGGCCCTCGGCGAGCCCGCGACGTCGTCGTCAGCTCGGCGCCGAGCGGCGCACCGAACCCTTGTCGGTGGTGCATCCGCGGCCGAGCCTGCGCCGTATCGTGCTCAGCCGCTTGGCGATCCTCGCCACCATGCTGGCCTGGGTCGGGTACGTGGTCAGCACCGTGCTCTGGCAGTTCCTGGAGTACGGCTCGCAGAACTTCCGCTTCACCATGGAGACCGTGGGCTACCTGCTGGTGGTGACCATGCTGACCTTCTCGGCCCTGATGTACCTCGTGGCCCGGCACGGCGCGCTGCTGCGCTTCCGCTCCCACCGCCGGGCCTCCCGGGTGGAGCTCGACGCGCACTTCAGCGGGCAGAGCGCGGTCTCGCAGCGTTCCGAGGTCGACTCCCCGATGGTCGTGCTGGTGCCCTCCTACGCAGAGGAGCCAGGCGTGGTGCGTCAGACCCTGTGGTCCGCGGCGCTGCAGGAATACCCCGAGATCCACGTGGTGCTGCTCATCGACGACGCCCCTGACTCGCAGAGTCCTGCGCTGGAGCGGACCAGAGGCCTGGCCGCAGAGATCGAGGCCGCCCTGAAGAAGCCCGGAACCAGGATGTCGGACGCCCAGGTCATCTACGAGATGGGACTCTCCCAGGGCCAGCCGGTGAACTCGCTGCAGGTGCTGACCCTTGCCGGGCACTACTCCTGGGGTGCGGACTGGCTGCGCCAGATGGCGGCTGAGGAGTCCCGCGTCGATCACGTGGACGACTTCTTCTGCAACCAGGTCCTGGGCGGCCTCTCCGCCGAGCTCGCGGCCACCGCAGAGGCCCTCGTGATGGCCGCCACGGCCCAGGAGCTGCCTTCCGCAGAGCGGATGCTGCAGCTGCACCGTCGGCTGGCCTGGATCTTCAACGCCGAGCTCAGCAACTTCGAGCGCAAGAGCTACACGAACCTCTCCCACGAGGCGAACAAGGCCATGAACCTCAACGCCTACCTCGGGCTCCTCGGCGGGGAGTACAAGGCGGAGCTGAGCTTCTCGGGGACCGCGCTGCGTCCGGTCCAGCCCGGAGAGACTGCGGATCTCAGCGTGGCCGACGCCGAGTTCGTGCTCACCCTCGACGCCGACTCGCTGCTGCTGCCGGAATACTGCCTGCGCCTGGTCCACCTGCTGGAACAGCCTGGCAACGAGCGGATCGCGGTCACCCAGACTCCGTACTCGTCCTTCCGGGGCGCCGGCACACGGATCGAGCGCCTGGCCGGGGCGACCACCGACATCCAGCACCTGCTCCACCAGGGGATGAGCCACGCCGGGGCGACCTTCTGGGTGGGGGCCAATGCGGTCATCCGGACTGCGGCGCTGCAAGACATCGCCGAGACCAGCTGGGAGAACGGGGTGCTGGTCAAGCGCTTCGTGCAGGACCGCACGGTCATCGAGGACACCGAATCCAGCATCGACCTCGGAACCCACGGCTGGACCCTGATGAACTACCCCGAGCGGCTCTCCTACAGCGCCACCCCGCCGGATTTCGGCTCCCTCGTGGTTCAGCGGCGCCGCTGGGCCAACGGTGGACTGCTGATCCTGCCCAAGCTGGTGCGCGAGCTGCGCGCCCGCCGTCGTCGGGGGGAGCAGATCCGGCTGACCGAGGTGATGCTGCGGCTGAACTACATGGCCTCGATCGCCTGGGCCTCCCTGGGGCTGATCTTTCTGCTCGCCTACCCCTATGACTCTCGGCTGCTCAGCCCGCTGATCCTGCTGGCAGCGCTGCCCTACTTCCTGACCATGGGAGCCGACCTGCGGGAGTGCGGGTACCGGTTCTCTGACATCTTCCGGATCTATGGGTTCAACCTGATCCTGCTCCCGGTGAACCTGGCCGGGGTGATCAAATCCCTGCAGCAGGCGCTGACCGGAGAGAAGATCCCCTTCGCCCGCACCCCGAAGGTCAAGGATCGCACCGCTGCACCCTGGATCTACGCGGTCGCACCGGTGCTGATCGTGGGGTTCTCGCTTCTGACCCTTTGGCGCGACATCGGGCAGCAGAACTGGGGCAACGCCGCCTTCGCCGCCTTCAACGCCTTCTGGGGCACCTGGGCGTTCATCGCGTATATCGGACCCTGGAACGCGTTCATGGATGTGGTGCTCGCGATCCGCAGCTGGTTCTACGTCGAAGACGTCAAGACCTCCCGGCGACCAGCCAGGAGCTCCAAGAAGGCTCACGCCACGCCGCCCGTCCCTGGGCAGCTCGACTGGCGACTGGTCCTGGATGAAGGCATCCTCGGCGCGGGCTCAGCCCCTCGCGGGCCCCAGGCCGAGGGTCACCCGAAGCGCAACGGCTCCGCCTCGCTCGCGGTGCTGCGCCCGCTGACCAGCCAGAAGCTCACCTATCAGCCCCTGTCGCTCGCCCGGCCGTCGGCAGACCGATCCCGCAGCGCCCAGGAGGAAAACGCATGAGCAGCACCGCACGACTCTCACCGTGGCGAGTTACCCTCGCCGTCATCATTGTGCTCGCCACCGCGGTGGCCGGCGTTCTAGGAGTCCGCATGTACGAAGCTCGAGCAGCACAGGAGCCGGCCTCCCACTGGTTCGCCGGCTATGTCGATGTCACCGCCACTCCGAGCTACGCGTTCGAGGAGGGGTCGGTGGACGCCGAGGGCCACGTGTCCGACGTCGTGCTCTCCTTCATCGTCGCCGATGAAGCCGGGAGCTGCACGCCCAGCTGGGGGACGTACTACGGCCTCGAGGAGGCCGGCGCGGAGCTCGACCTGGACCGTCGCATCCAGCGGCTGCGTGAACAGGGGGCCGGAGTCGTGGTCTCCTTCGGCGGCGCCATGAATCAGGAGCTGGCCACGGTCTGCGAGTCTCCGGAGGAGCTCGCCGAGGCCTACCTGGCGGTGATCGAGCGCTACGACCTGGACACCATCGATCTGGACATCGAAGGACCCGCACTCGAGGACCCTGAGAGCAACGCGCTGCGCGCCGAAGCGGTGGCGCTGCTGCAGAAGAAGCTCGCTGCCGCGGGCAAGCCGCTCGCGGTGTGGCTCACGCTGCCGGTGATCCCCAGCGGGCTGACCGCCGACGGGCGCGACGTCGTGATCGGGATGCTCGACTCGGGCGCCGACCTGGCCGGGGTGAACCTGATGACCATGAACTACGGCCAGGCGCGCGACTCACGCTCCATGTTCGACGCCTCCGCAGCGTCCCTGCACGCCACCCACCGCCAGCTGGGCATCATGTACGAGCAGGCCGGGATCCCGCTGAGCAGCGCCTCACTGTGGGGCAAGCTGGGCGCCACTCCCATGGTCGGGCAGAACGACGTGGTGGACGAGGTCTTCACGGTCGATGATGCGCAACGTTTCAACGAGTTCGCCGTGGAGAACGGGGTCGGACGGATGTCCATGTGGTCGCTGAACCGGGATGCGACCTGCGGGCCGAACTATCCAGACACCTCACGGGTCTCTGACGCCTGCAGCGGGGTCGATCAGGGGGAGCTGCGCTTCGCGGAGGTGCTCAGCCAGAGCTACACCGGTCATGCTGCGGAGGCCGCCTCGGCCACCACCACGCCCGATCCGGCCGCCGCGGCCCCGGCCGAGGATGACCCGGAGACCAGTCCCTATCCCATCTGGACCGAAGAGGCGTCCTATCTGGAAGGCACCAAGATCGTCTGGCACCGCAACGTCTACGAGGCGAAGTGGTGGACCCGCGGAGAGCTCCCGGACAACCCGGTGCTCGAAGCCTGGGATACCCCATGGGAGCTGATCGGACCGGTCCTGCCCGGGGAGACCCCGTTGCCGGTCTTCACCGTGGAGAAGGGCACCTACCCGGCCTGGAAGGGCTCGACCTCCTATGACAAGGGTGACCGGGTGCTCGCCGAGGGAACGCCGTATGAGGCGAAGTGGTGGACCGAGGGAGACAGTCCGGACGCCTCACAGGGCGACCCGGACAGCTCGCCATGGGTGCCGCTGACCGCCGAAGACGTCACCGAAGATGCCGCGGAGGACTCGGAGGACTCGGAGGACTCGGAGGACGCAGAGGACGCCGAGTAGCAGTCTTGCCTCGGCGACAGAAGCGGCCCCTGGAGGATCCTGCGGGATCACCCAGGGGCCGCTTCTGCTCGCGGACGCCCGGAATCGGCCCGACGGCCACGCCGCGCGGCTTGTCGAGCCACATGTGTCGGACAGAAGTCCGTGGACCCCGGAAAACCTAGGGCCGCACCCCAGGGCGTACGCACAGGTATGGACTTTAGTCTCTATGTAGCACCAGGGCCCGCCGGCCGTTCCCCGGCGGACCCGCCCCCCTGCAAGATCCCTCTGGTCCCGGCCCGTGTCAATAACGTCACGCCCTCTTACACCTAGCTACGGGATGTCTCAAATGTCTATCTCTCCTCTCGCCACCCCTCCCGCCTTCAACCCGAAGCGCGCCCCCATTCTCAGCCAGATCATCGGCCGGCCCGCAGGTGCCCTGGGCACCAAGACTTCCCATGTCGCGGCGCCGCCGAAGCAGGCCGCCGAGGACGCGCCCTTCGACGTGCGCGAGGCCTACGCCGCCCACGGAGCCGCCCTCTTCGCGTTCGCGTTCAACGGACTGGGTGACCGGACCGACGCCGAAGACTGCGTCCAGGAGGCGTTCATCCGGGCCTGGAAGGGCAGGGAGCGCTACAGCAGCTCGCGGGGCTCGGTGCGCACCTGGCTCTTCGCCATCGAGCGGAACCTGATCATCGACGCGCTGCGGTCTCGTTCCCGGCGTCCGTCGCCCTCGGGAGAGCAGAAGATCGAATCGGCCAGCGAACCGGTGACCGAGGACCTGCTCATCGTGGAGCGGCTGGCCATCTACGAGGCCCTGGCCGGGCTCAGTGTTGAACACCGCGAGGTGATCGTGGCGGTCAAGCTGGACGGCATGGACTACCAGGAGCTCTCGGAGCGCACCGGCATTCCGATCGCGACGCTGCGCACCCGGATGTACTACGGGCTGAGGTCACTGCGCAAGACGCTCGGTGATGGGGCTCGCGATGGCGCTGAGACCACCGCGCTGCAGTCGCTGCGCTAGATGCCGCGCACCCCGGGGGAGAACCCTGGCGCCTGCTCGGGCGGGGCGGTGCGCTGGGAGGCCACTGCCGCGGAGGTCCAGAGCTCCCGCCTGGAGGACATCCCCAGCTTCGGCAGCAGGTTGGACACGTGATACTCCACGGTCTTCTTCGACACGAACAGGCTCTCGGAGATCTCACGATTGGTGCGTCCCTGGGAGATCAGGTGGGCGATGTCCCGCTCCCGGGGCGTCAACGAGGCGTAGCGGCCGGCCACGGAGAGCAGCCTGCTCTTCACCGCGCCCAGTTCCGGAGAAGCGCCGAGCTGGGCGAAGATGTCTCGCGCCGCCTCGAGCTGCTCGTCGGCCTCGGCATGCTCGCCGCATTCGCGGTGCGCGATCCCGAGGCTGTGGTGGAGCCGGGCCTTGGTGTGCGGGAAGTCTGTGGCGAGCCAGATCGCTGCCCGGTAGTCCGCCACCGCCGCCCTGAAGTCCCCGCGCTGTGCGGCGAGCTTCGCCCGCAGGGCCTGCGGATGGCCATAGGGGAGGGGCAGCGCAGGTTGCAGCGCAACCTGCTTCGAGAACACCTCCAGGAGTCGGCCAGCCTCGGCGATCCGGGCCCCGCTGGGGTTCTCGAGGTCCAACAGCGCCTCGATCTCCAGGGCACGCCAGCCGATGAGACCCACCTCCTCGGCCCAGGTGCTCAATCTGCTGCGCCTGAAGGCCGCGATCACGTCGAGGGCCCGCGCATGGTCATGGGACATTCGAGCCGTCCAGGCCATGGCGGTCATGACGTTGTAGAGCGGCAGAGAGCTCGAGGTCGTCACATGGTGGCTGAGCCAGTCGGTGTGTTCCGCGGCCGCCGTCTCATCGGCATGGGCGACGGCGGCCATGGCCAGCACCGCATGAGAACTGGCGAGGCCGCGCCAGTCGTAGCTGGCCCGGGCCATCGAGATCACCCGTTCCGCGCGCAGGATCGCATCGCTCCAGCGACCCAGTTGAAACTCGATCATGGCCTGCTCGGCCATTCCGCGCTGCGCCGCAGCTGGGACCACCCGGTGGTGCCTTCCCTCCTCGGCGCGCTCCAGATCGTCCAGGGCCGCGGCGGTATGACCGGCGTAGTAGTGCACCCTGGCGCGGAAATAGAGCGCGTCCGTGTGCTCGGCGGTACCAGCTGCCTGGATCAGGAAATCATCCAGGCGCGCGATGGACTCCTCGACCACCCCCGAGTTCCACAGCGCGTAGATCTCATGCATGGCCAGCACGCGGCCCAGCACCTTGTCGATGGGAGTAGAGGGTGTGATCCCGAGGAGCCGCAGCTCGGCCACGGCGGCCTGTGCGGCCTGTGCATCGGCGGCGGCGATCTCCACGGTGCACAGCAGGATCAGCATCCGCCAATGGGTGAGGCTCTCGATGTGCTGCCCGGCCCCGGGCGCGCGCAGCTCGCTGTGCAGCAGCCGCCGGGCCTCGGCGAGCTGACCGGTGAAGAAGGCCAGACCCGCCTGGAACAGCGTCACCATGACCGGGTCTTCGAGCAGGCCGATCTCCGTATGGAGGTCGAGCACGCCGTGCGGGTCCTCCGCTATAGCAACTGTGAGGCTCGCCGTCAGCATCCGGCGCGCACGTTCGGGCCCGCGACTGACGTTCATGGCCATGGAGAGGTACTCCGCACTGGTCAAATAGTCCCCAGCCTCCAGCGCCTTGAGCCCTTCGACCTCGAACTCGTCACCCAGCCCTGGATCTCCGTCAGATGAGGAGGCGGCGCTGAGGTGGCGGGATCGAGCGAGACCGGTCGTGCGCTCAGCAAGCAGCTCGTGCAGCTGCTGGCGGCGGGCAGGCTCGATCAGTGCCTGGGCCGTCTGCCGCCATGCTTCGTCGGCCAGTCTCACCTCGCGTCCGTTGCCGCTCAGGATCGGGTGCAGCGCGTCGACCAGGTCATCGGCGTCCACCGGGGCGGCAAGGTCGGGACGAGCGGCCTTCAGCGCGAGGACGGCGGCCTCGGCCGCGACCTCGGCCCGGGAGTCGCCGGTGTCCAGAGCCAGGACCTCCAGGAATGTCCGCAGGCAGGGTTCCATCCGCTCGAGCTCGGGCCGCAGGAATGACCGCGAGATCGCGGATTGTTCCTCGGCCTCGGTGTGCACCCCGGCCTCGGCCAGTCGCAGGGCGACGCCGGGGTTGCCCGCCGCTCTCATGTGCACCGCTGCGACGGTCTCTTCGTTGAGCTGGTGGCCGTGCTGGCGCAGCAACCTGCTCAGCTCATGGCGCGTGATGCCGCGCAGCGTGACCCGAGTTCCGGTGTGCGCGGACATCCTCGCCAGCCTGCGGGTGAGCGGATCGACCGTGGGGGAGGAGGTCAGCAGGATCAGCACCGGGGAATCGGCGTTGCGGGTCAGCGACGCCTGATCCACCAGCTGTTCCAGAGCGTGCTTCGCCTCAGCCGAGGACCGGTGGAGGTCATCGACGACCAAGCAGTAGGGGCCGGTCCCGTGTGTCTGCAGGGACTCGCACATCCCCCGGAAAGGGGTCAGATCCGCGAGTGAGAGCACTGTCAGGCCAGCGCCGGCGGCGCGTTCCCGCGCCTCGGAGGCCAGTGCGGACTTCCCGGAGCCTACGGTTCCCTCGAGGAAGCAGACACCGCTGTGCCCGGCAAGGGTGCGATGGATCGCGCGCAGCGCCTTGGCGCGCTCCGAGTCCCGCCCAATCACGATTCTGGCAGCTGATGCTTTCACATGCATGACCCCCGTCGGGTTCAACGCGCCACCTTCAGCGGCGTTGAACACATGGTATCCCCAGGTCAGGACAATGTCGTGCTCATGTCGCTGCTAGATGGCGTTCAGTGGTGCCGAGGCAGGGGCACCGCGGGGCTCAGCCCAGCTGCAGGATCTTCTCCTGCACGACCTTGGCGCGCACGTTGGAGAAGCTGGATTCCTCGCCGGTCTCGGTGAAGCCCAGCGACTCCAGGATCTTGAGCGTGCCGAGGTTGTCCACCACCACCCGTGCGGTGACCGGGCGTTCGGGAAACTCGGTGAGGAACTTCTGCACGGCCTCGGTGGTGATGCCCTGGCCCCAGAAGCGCTTCTCGATCCAGAAGGTGATCTCCCGGCTGGCCTCGTCCTCGAAGGCGGCGATCGAGCCCACGGGCTGGCCGTCGCTCTCGATGGTGCGCACGATGATGTCATCGGAGTTCAGCAGCTCGCCCCAATGGTGATCGAAGACGCTGCGGTCCTTGGGGTTGGTCGAGGCGAAGGCGGCCATATGGGCGGCATCGGCATCCTGCTGGAACACGAAGAACTGTTCCAGGTCCTCGGTCTCCACTGCACGCAGTGTGATCATCGGTGAGGCTCCTTCATCGGCTTGTGGCCGCATGGGTCTGCAACTGCTGTGTGACCAGCGTACTGTGCACGCCCATCACGGGCGACCTCGGTGCGCCATAATGGTGCCTATGGCTTCCCCCAAGCGCCGCGTGGCGATCCTCGGTTCCACCGGTTCCATCGGAACCCAGGCGCTGCAGGTCATCGCCGCGCATCCGGACCGATTCGAGGTCGTCGCGCTCGCCGCCGGCTCCAACGCCGCACTGCTGGCCGAGCAGGCCACCGCCACCGGCGCGCGCCTGGTCGGGATCGCCGAGCACGCCGCGGCCAGCGAGCTCCGCGCCGCGCTGACCGCCGGCGGATCGGGCTCAGCGGCGGATCCCGGCAGGGCCGACTCCTCACACCCGGCCGGCCGCCCCGAGATCCTCACCGGTGAAGAGGCCGCCGTGCAGATCGCCGCGGAGTCCGGTGCCGACGTCGTGCTCAACGGGATGACCGGGTCCATCGGTCTGCGCCCCACCCTCGCCGCGCTGCGCTCCGGCGCCACCCTCGCGCTGGCGAACAAGGAGTCCCTGGTGGTCGGCGGCGCGCTGGTCGCCGAGGCGCTGCAGCGTCCCGGGCAGCTGGTCCCGGTGGACTCCGAGCACTCGGCGCTGGCCCAGGCTCTGAGCTCCGGCCGGCATGAGCGCGGGCTCTGCTCCGTCCCCGCAGACGGCACCACCCGGCTCAGCGGGACCTCAGAGGTCTCCAGCCTGGTGGTCACCGCCTCCGGAGGGCCCTTCCGCGGCTGGGACGCCGCGGCGCTCGCCGAGGTCACTCCGGCCCAGGCGCTGAAGCACCCGAACTACGCGATGGGCCGAGTGGTCACCACCAACTCCGCCACCATGGTCAACAAGGCGCTTGAGGTGATCGAGGCGCATCTGCTCTTCGACATCGCGCTGGAAGACATCCAGACCGTGGTGCACCCGCAGCAGTGGATCCACTCGATGGTCACGTTCCAGGACGGCTCCACCATCGCCCAGGCCGGTCACCCTCGAATGTTGATCCCGATCGCGCTGGGCCTGTCCTGGCCCGAACGGCTCGAGCAGATCGACGCGCCCATCGACTGGACCCAGGCCATGCAATGGGACTTCGAGCCGCTGGATGACCAGGCCTTCCCCGCCGTGGCCCTGGCCAAGGCCGCCTGCGCCGCCTCGCCGACCCATATGGCGGTCTACAACGCGGCCAACGAACAGGCCGTGGAGGCCTTCCACGCCGGACGGCTCGGCTTCCCGGGAATCGTGGCCACGGTGGAGGCGACCCTGGAGTGCTACCAGCCCGCCAGCAGTTCCGCCGCCCCCTCCCTCCAGGAGGTCCTCGACGCGGAACGCTGGGCGAGAGGCACCGCCGAGGAGCGCATCGCCGCCGGATCGGTCCAGGTGCGCGCATGATCGCGCTGCTGATGATCGCTGGCATCGTGATCGTCGCCCTCGGGATCGCGCTGTCCATCGCGCTGCATGAGATCGGGCATCTGCTGCCCGCCAAGCTCTTCAAGGTCCGTGTCACCCAGTACATGGTGGGCTTCGGCCCCACACTGTGGTCCCGGCGCCGCGGCGAGACCGAGTACGGGGTCAAGGCGATCCCGCTGGGCGGTTATGTCGCGATGATCGGGATGTACCCGCCGCCGGATGAGACCGGGACGCTGAACCACCCCGCCGAGGGTGAGCATGAATCCTCGGAGACTCCTGCCGCCGAGGATCCCGCACGGAATGACCACTCCCCGCGGGATCCATACTTGCGCCAGGTCGGAGCCCAGTACGGCGCCCCCGCGGCGTCCTCCCCGGCCGCAGGAACCGCTGCCGGCGGGTTCACCGAAGGGGTTGAGGGCGGGACCGAGGGTGGGACTGCCGGAACCGGCACGGCGACCAAGACGGTGCGCTCGCAGTCCACCGGAATCTTCCAGCAGCTCTCGACCGAAGCGCGCGAGGTGGCCGCCGAGGATCTGCAGCCCGGGGACGAGGACCGGATGTTCTACCGGCTGCCCATCTGGAAGCGGATCATCATCATGCTCGGCGGCCCGGCCATGAACGGTCTGATCGCGCTGGCGCTGACCGCCGGGATCATCTCCTTCCACGGCACCGCCGAGCCGAACACCACGGTCCGAGAGGTCTTTGAGTGCGTGGTCTCCGCCGAGGCCGCCGACGCCGGGCAGACCGAATGCACCACCGAGGATCCCGCCGGACCCGCCTTTGAGGCAGGCCTGCGTCCGGGGGACCAGATCCTGGCCTTCAACGGTGAGCCGGTGGCGACCTGGGATGAGCTCACCGCGCTGATCCGGGAATCCGCCGATGAGTCCAGCGAGGTCAGCTACGTCCGCGACGGCGAAGAGACCACCACCACGCTGACCCCGATCCTCACCGAGCGCCCGATCAGCGACGGACTGGGCCGGGCGCAGCGCGACGACGACGGCGCGCTGATCACCGAACCGGTGGGCTTCATCGGGATGGGCGCCGATCAGGAGATCGTCCAGCAGCCGTTCTGGGAGGCCGGGCCGATGGTGTGGGAGCAGTCCAAGGCGGTGGGCGCCGTCGTCGCGAACCTGCCGGTGCGCCTCTACGACGTGGCGGTGTCCACCTTCACCTCCGCTGAGCGGGACCCCGACGGGCCGCTCTCGGTGGTCGGTGTGGGCCGGATCGCCGGGGAGCTCTCCGCGCAGGAGGAGATCCCGCTGGAGTCCCGCTTCGCCTCGCTGAGCTCCCTGGTGGCCGGGGTCAACGTCGCGCTGATGGTGTTCAACCTGATCCCGCTGCTGCCGCTCGACGGCGGCCACGTGGCCGGGGCGCTCTATGAGGGTCTGCGCCGGCGCCTGGCCAAGCTGCTGGGCCGTCCGGATCCGGGCCCCTTCGACATCTCCAAGCTGCTTCCGCTGACCTATGTGGTCGCCGGAATGCTCCTGGTCATGGGCGTGTTGTTGATCTATGCGGACATTGTGAACCCGATCCGTCTCTTCGAGTAGCAGCGTCCACGCCGGGCGGTACCATGGAGTAGGCGGGTGACCCCCGCCGATGCGCCAAGAAGATGTACAAGAATCACGGCGTCTGACCGACGTCGAAGCCCAAGATCCATCAGGAGAGTCTGTGCCCGCGATCAACCTCGGAATGCCCTCCGCGCCGCCGCCAGTGCTGGCGCCGCGCCGGAAGACGCGCAACTTCCATGTCGGATCAGTAGGCGTGGGCAGTGATCACCGGGTCTCGGTGCAGTCGATGACCACCACCAAGACCCACGACATCAACGGCACCCTGCAGCAGATCGCCGAGCTGACCGCCTCCGGCTGTGACATCGTCCGCGTGGCCTGCCCCACGGACAAGGACGCCGAGGCGCTGAAGATCATCGCGATGAAGTCGCAGATCCCGGTCATCGCCGACATCCACTTCCAGCCCAAATACGTGTTCGCCGCCATTGAGGCGGGCTGCGGGGCTGTGCGCGTGAACCCCGGCAACATCCGCCAGTTCGACGACAAGGTCGGCGAGATCGCCAAGGCTGCCAGCGACGCCGGCGTCTCCATCCGCATCGGCGTCAACGCCGGGTCCCTGGACAAGCGGGTCATGGACAAGTACGGCAAGGCCACGCCCGAGGCGCTGGTCGAGTCCGCCGTCTGGGAGGCCTCGCTGTTCGAGGAGCACGGCTTCCATGACTTCAAGATCTCGGTCAAGCACAACGACCCGGTGATCATGGTCCAGGCCTACCAGATGCTCGCCGAGCGCGGCGACTGGCCCCTGCACCTGGGCGTCACCGAGGCCGGACCGGCCTTCCAGGGCACGATCAAGTCCTCCGTGGCCTTCGGCGCGCTGCTCGCCCAGGGCATCGGCGACACCATCCGCGTCTCGCTCTCTGCACCGCCGGCCGAAGAGGTCAAGGTGGGCAACCAGCTGCTGGAATCGCTGAACCTGCGCCCGCGCAAGCTCGAGATCGTCTCCTGCCCCTCCTGCGGACGCGCTCAGGTCGATGTCTACACCCTCGCCGACGACGTCACCGCCGGACTCGAAGGCATGACCGTGCCGCTGCGCGTGGCCGTCATGGGCTGCGTGGTCAACGGACCCGGTGAGGCCCGCGACGCGGACCTCGGCGTGGCCTCGGGCAACGGCAAGGGACAGATCTTCGTCAAGGGCGAGGTCATCAAGACCGTCCCCGAGGACCAGATCGTCGAGACCCTGATCGAAGAAGCCAACCGTCTGGCCGAAGAAATGGAACGCGAATCCGATGGAGATGCTCAGGCAGCGAGTGCCCCTGTGGTCTCCGTCAGCTGACGCCGCAGCTGCTCGCGTGCACCGCGCCACCCGCGGCGGCGTCCGCGTGCTCGGACACGGAGACACTCCGGCGCTGGAGAAGCTGCTCGCAGCCGACCCGGTGGCCAACGTCTCCGTTGCTTCCACCGTGCGTGCCCGCCGCTCTGCCGGCCCCGGGAAGGGACGCAACGGTGCCGTGGTGCTCGGCATCGACGGCGAGAACGGGCTGCTCGCGGCCTGCTGGACCGGAAGCAACATCATCCCCGTCGGGGCCACCGCCGCCCAGGGGGTGCTCTTCGGCGAGGCCGTCGCCGCGATGCGCCGCCGGGTGGCGTCCATCTACGGCGAGGCCGAGGCCAGCCTGGCGCTCTTCGAGGCCACCGGCTGGACCGGCGCCCGCGACGTCAGGCCCGACCAGCCGCTGATGGCGATCACTGCGCCCTCTGCGGTGGAGCCGCTGGCAGGGGCCCGGCTCTCCGCATCCGGGGACTTCCCCCGGTTGGAGAAGGCCAGCGCGGCGATGTTCACCGAAGAGCTGGGATTCTCTCCCTACGCCCAGGGTGGAAGCCAGTACCGGGAGCGCGTGCGCGGACTCATCAACGCCGGGCACTCGATCATCGCGGTGGACCCTGGGACCTCCGAGCTCGTGTTCAAGGCCGAGTTCGGCGCGGTCAGCCCCGAAGTGGTCCAGGTCCAGGGCGTATGGGTGCGGCCGAGCCACCGCGGACGCGGCCTCGCCGGTCCTGGGATGGCCGCCGTCATCGAGCACGGACTCAGGCTGGCGCCCACGGTGAGCCTGTACGTGAACAGCTACAACACGGCGGCGATTCGGACCTATGAGCGTGTTGGATTCACCCAGGTGGGGACCTTCGCGACCATACTGTTCTAGATGACTTTCTTCCCCTCCTCTCCTGCTGCGCGCCGCCGAGCCGGCGCCTCGCTCGGACTCCTCGGGGCGCTGCTGCTCACCGGCTGTGACGCCACGCCCGCGGAGCAGCCGGGCACGCCTGCGGCCGAGCCGGGCACCAGCAGCGGCGGCGTCGGCCAGCAGGTCCCGGAGCCCTCCGGCAACCAGCTCTCCCACGAGGAGATGCGTGAGCAGCTGGAAGCCCGTTACCCGGATGCCGCGCTGAGCGACACCACGGACTATTGGGCGGGGCTGCGGGATGTCGAGACCGAGCTCCAGCGACTGGTGGTGGACCCTCCGGAGTGCAAGCAGTTCGTCGTGCGCTCTGCGGTCCCGGTGCCGGCGGGCGCGCTGGTGGCCTTTGCCGATGGGACGACCGCAGCGGCCGAGGACCAGGGCGAGGAGCAGCAGTCCGAGGAGCAGGGCGAGGGTCAGGGCGAGGAGCCCGGTGGGTCCGAGGGTGATCCCGAGGCCGGAGCGCACCAGCCCGGGGGAGACGACCCCGAAGCGCAGATCCAGCTGGCCAGCACCGAGGAGGACGACTCCACAGACGGTGAGTCTGCGGAAGACGACCCCGAGAACGGCGACTCTGAGAACGGCGACTCTGAGGACGGCGACTCTGAGAACAGTGAACCCGAGAACAGTGACTCTGAGAACGGCGACTCCGAGAACGGTGACTCCGATGATGAGGAGGAGCCCGAGCCGGTCACCGTGGACCTGCCGGAGCAGCGCCAGGCCCTGATCCTGAGCTTCCGGGACTGGCGCGCCGCCGACGCGCACCTCGCCGCGGAGCAGGACGGACTGGAGTCCTGCGACTCCTACACCGCCAGCCGCGGGGGAGAGGACTCCGTGGAGACCTCGACCTCGGTGGACCTGGTGGAGGTCTCCTCCGAGGCCGACGCCGCACTGGGCACCACCACGCGGATCAGCTCGGAGGGCGACCGTGAGGACAGCGCCGCGGTCACCCTGCGCGGCGGCTCACATATCGTCACGGTGACGGTACCGCTGAGCGAAGGGCTCTCCGAGGACGAGGCTGAGGTCGCCGTTGAAGAGCTTGAGGCCGAGGCCGTCGATCTGCTCGAGAGCCTGGACTGAGCTTCGGCGCAGGGCCCCCGGACCCAGATCTGGGCGTCCTGCTCAGCCGAAGAGGTCCATGGCCACGTCGTAGCCCAGCTTGATCACCAGGGCGAAGACCACCACCAGGAACACCACCCGGATGAACTTCGAACCCTTGGCGATGGCCATCCGCGCGCCCAGGTAGCCTCCGGCCATATTCGCCGCACCCAGCACCAGCCCCAGGCCGATGAACACATGTCCGGCCGGGAAGAAGTACAGCAGCGCGCCGAGGTTCGTGGCCACATTGACCACCTTCGCCTGAGCCGAGGAGTTCAGGAAGTTGTAGCCCAGCACCGTCACCAGGGCGATGACCAGGAACGTGCCGGTGCCGGGACCGAGCACCCCGTCGTAGAAGCCCACGATCAGCCCGATGCTCACCGCGCGCGCGAGGTGGCCCATCCCGACATGGCGAAGCCTCTCCAGCTGGCCGACGTGCGGCTTCAACGCGGTGAACACCCCCACGCCGATCAGCGCCAGCAGGATCAGCGGCAGGATGATCCGCTCCGGCAGCGAGGCGGCGACCACCGCGCCGCCGTAGCTGGCCAGCAGGGCGGCTGCGGCCATGGGCAGGGCCGTGGTCATGGAGGGCTTGACCCGCCGCGCGTAGGTGATCGCCGACGTCGTCGTGCCGAAGATGGAGCCGAGCTTATTGGTGGCCAGCGCCTGGACCGGGGTGATCCCCGGGACCATCAGCAGCGCCGGCAGCTGCAGCAGCCCGCCGCCGCCGACGACGGCGTCCACCCACCCGGCCGCGAAGCCTGCCAGAATCAGCAGCAGCAGCGTCACCCAGGTGATCTCGAGGCCGCCACCGATCACGAGATCAGCAGCGGCCTCGAGGGCTTCGTTCAGCGCAGGCCCTTGACGTGTTCGAGCACCGCCGCCGCGGCTTCGGCCACCGGGACCTCACGGGATTCACCGGAGCGGCGATCCTTGAGCTCGATGGTGCCGTTCTTCAGACCGCGGCCCACGGTGACCAGCATCGGGACTCCGAGCAGCTCGGCGTCACCGAACTTCACTCCCGGGGAGACCTTGGGGCGGTCGTCATAGATCGCGCTCAGGCCGGCCGCCTCGAGCTCGCTGATCAGCGCCTCGGCCGCGGCGTAGACCTCTTCGCCCTTGCCGGTGGCGACCAGGTGCACGTCGGCCGGGGCGATGGCGGCGGGCCAGATCAGGCCCTTGTCATCGTGGGTGGCCTCGGCGATCGCAGCCAGGGCGCGGGTCACGCCGAAGCCGTAGGAGCCCATCGTCACCGTGGCGAGCTTGCCGTTGACGTCGAGGACCTGCAGGCCCAGCGCCTCGGCATAGCGGGTGCCGAGGTGGAAGATGTGGCCCATCTCGATGCCGCGGCGAGTGCGCAACGGACCGGAACCGTCCGGAGCCGGGTCACCGGATTCCACGACCACCGATTCGATGACGCCGTCCCAGCCGAAGTCACGCCCGGCGACCAGGCCGAACACGTGCTGATCGGCTTCGTTCGCGCCGGTGATCCAGCTGGTGCCCGAGACCACGCGCGGGTCCACCAGGTAGCTGACGCCGGCGCTGCCAGCGTCGCCGAGGACCGGGGCGTCCAGGGAGAGACCGGGGCCGATGTAGCCGCGCACGAGTCCTGGGTGCTTCTTCAGGTCCGCCTCGTTCGCGGCCTCCAGGGCGACCTCGCCGCCGACGCCGAGCAGTCCGCCGATGGTGGCCTCGGCCCGTTTCAGGTCCACCTCGCGGTTTCCGGGCACGCCGAGCACCACGATCCGGCGGGTGCCGTCGGGCAGCACGGCCGCGACCACCACGTTCTTCAGCGTGTCTGCTGCGGTCCAGGCGCGGTCGGCCCGGGGCTGGTGGGTGTTCGCGGCCTCGACCAGGGTGGCGATGGTGTCGGTGCCGGGGGTGTGGTGCACCTGGGCGGCTGGCAGCTCGGAGAAGTCCAGCGGCTCCGGGGCAGGGGTGGTGACGGCCTCGACGTTGGCGCGGAAGCCGCCCTCGGACTCCACGAAGGTGTCCTCGCCGATGTCACACGGGAAGAGGAACTCCTCCGAGGCGGAGCCGCCCATAGCACCCGACTGCGCGTTGACCGGGACCACCGGCAGGCCCAGGCGGTCGAAGATGCGCAGGTAGGCCTCGCGGTGCGCGGCGTAGGCGGCGCTCTGGTCCTCCTCGGTGAGCGCGAAGGAGTAGGAGTCCTTCATGATGAACTCGCGACCGCGCAGCAGCCCGGCCCGGGGGCGTGCTTCGTCGCGGTACTTGGTCTGGATCTGGTAGATCGAGAGCGGCAGGTCCTTATAGGAGCTGTAGAGGTCCTTCACCAGCAGGGTGAAGACCTCCTCGTGGGTGGGCGCCAGCAGGTAGTCCGCCTCCTTGCGGTCCTTGAGCCGGAAGATCCCGTCGCCGTAGTCGTCCCAGCGGCCGGTGGCCTCATAGGGCTCCTTGGGCAGCAGGGCGGGGAAGTGCACCTCCTGGGCGCCGATCCGGTTCATCTCCTCGCGGACGATCGCCTCGATCTTCCGCAGCACGGTCAGCCCCAGCGGCAGCCAGGTGTAGACGCCCGGGGCGGCGCGGCGGATGTAGCCGGCGCGGACCAGCAGCTGGTGGCTGGCGACCTCGGCGTCGGCCGGATTGTCGCGCAGCGTGCGGAGGAACAGGTGAGACAGGCGGAGCGGCACAGGTGAACTCGTTTCCGGTGAGGGATCTTCTACCGGCCCAAGTCTAAGGGGCGCTCGCAGCTGGACTTCCACCGGTCGTCGGGCAACCCTGCCGTGCCGCCGCGCGGCGTCGATATACTCCGAGCGTGGCCGTCTCGAGGCCAGCGCATCCGACTGTGCCATGGGCCCGCTATCGCATTCCGGCGAGTCGACCGGATGCACTGCCACGTCCCCGCGTGAGCGCGGCCATCGAAGCGGCGGTCTCAGGCCACCGGATCAGCGTGATCAGCGCCCCCAGCGGTCACGGCAAGACCCGGGCGGCGGCCGAATGGGCAGCGCTGCAGCCGCGCCCCGTCGCCTGGCTCTGCCTGGGCCCGACCGACGACGACCCGGCCGTGCTCACCTCGGGCGTGGTCACCGCGCTGCGCGGACTGCTGCCCGCCCAGCAGGAACTGGGCGAGGCACTGGGCCGATTGGATCCCGGCGCCGAGGTGAACAGGCTCTATAACCAGATCTGCCGGACCTTCGAGCAGGCCCGAGCGGTCTGCGTCCTGGTGGTCGACGACGCTCAGCGAGCCGCAGGCCAGCTCGGGGCGGGACTGCTGGGCATGCTCCTCGACGAGGCACCAGAGAGCCTGCGACTGGTGTTCCTGGGAACCACTCCGATCGAGGGCTGGTTGGCGAAGCAGCTTCTGGAGGGCTCGGCCGTCCAGCTCTCGGCGCAGGATCTGGCCTTCGACCGCTCCGAGACCGAGGGTCTGCTGAAGCGATTCGGCGGTCGCCTGGACGCGCGCGAGGTGCTCGAGGACACGCAGGGCTGGCCGATAGCCGTGCAGGTGGCAGCGCTGGCCAGCCAGCGGCCCCCGGGAGCGCAGGACAGTCTCGAGGACCTGTTGCGCAGCTACGATCAGACCCAGATCCTGGATGGGCTCGGCGACTCGCTCGCCGTCTTCGTGCTCACCACGACCGCCTGCACCGAGCTGACGGCCGGGCTCGCCACCGCCATGTCCGGTCGGCAGGAGGCGGCTGCGGTGCTGGAGGAACTCGTCGACCGCGGCATCTTTCTGAGCCGGCACTGCGGATCGGATGAGACCCCGGTCTACCGGTGGCACCCGATCTTCGCTCGGCAGTGCACCCAGATCCTGCTCCGCCAGGATCCGACGGCGCTGAACCTCATCCACCGCAGGGCCGGGGAGTATCTGTGCTCCACCGAACCCATGAGGGCGCTGCGCCACTTCGAGGCCGCTCATGACCACGATCGTGCCATGGAGGTCCTGGTCGAGAATTGGTTGGAGCTGATCATCGGGGATCACGCCGCTCAGGTCGCCACGTTCTGCGCGGTCCTCCCGCGGCGGCTCTCCGGCGCCGCCGCGGCGCAGCTCATTCTGGCCTGCGCCGAAGAGGCCATCGGTGAACACCAGGAGGCACGCGCCCGGTTCCACCGGGTGCTGGACTCGCTGCCCGATCACCCGAGGGGTCAGGAGGTCGGATCCATCCTCCGGGTGGCGCGGCTTCTGCTCACCGATGACCCGAAGGCGGCGCTGGAGGCGACCAGGGATGTCCACGCGCGGCTGGCGGTGGCGGGGGAGTACGAGGGGCGGGAGCGGGTCGCGGTGCTGTTCCTGCTGACCTGGACCGAGCTGCGGCTCCGGCTGCACCCCGCCTCTGCCCCCGAGATCATGTCTGCCGCCGCTCGCGAGTGGGCAGCGATGCACGAGACCCACCTGGAGCGCAGCGCGCTGGGCAGTCTCGCCATGATTCATCTGTGCGACGGGAGAAACTCCCGGGCCCGGCGCATTCTGCGGGAGGTCGACGCGCCGCTTCAGGCCTCGGCCGCGACATTGACCGCCTACGCGGGCAGTGCGCTGGGCACCGCATCGGGACTGCTGGCCTACTGGTCCGCGGACTTCGAGAACGCGGCTGCCTGGTTCGGTCGGATCCTTGAGGCGGGAGACCTCCCGGTTCCGCTGGGTGGTGCGGTGCGCGCATTCCTGGCCTTCAGCGCGGCCGGCGCCCGAGATCCGGCCCTGTGCCGACGCGCCGCCACCGAGCTCGAGGCGGTGTCCCCGGAGGAGGTCCAGGGAGCCCAGTGGCCGATCTTCCGGGATGCGGCGCATGCCGTGTTGGCGGAAGCCGCTGGTCACCGGCCGAGGGCGCTGGCGCTGGTGGCGCGACACTCGGAGTCGGCGGACCTTCCGATGATCGGGGTCGTGCTGGCCGGGATTCTTCGTCGAGCCGGGGATCCTGCGGGCGCCTTCCGCCTGTTGTCGCGGCATCGCGCGTTCATGGGGGTCTCCTATGTGGCGATCTCCGCGAGAATCTCGGCCGCCCTGGTCCACAGGATGCATGGAGAGCCCGAGGTGGCCCACGAATATTGTGAGTACGCCCTGGACATCGCGGAGCGTGAAGACATGCGAGCGCCATTCTGTGACGGGGACCTGAAGCTCCGCCTGCTGCTCACGGAGCACCTGACCCGACGCACGTCGCACGAGGCCTTCATCGCCGGCGCCCTGACCGCCGAACAGAGCAGTCAAGGGCTTCTCGCCGCCCTGTCCGGCCGGGAGGTCGAGGTCTACCGCCTGCTGCAGACCTCCATGACCATCCAGGAGATCGCAGAGGCGCTGACGGTCTCGGTGAACACGGTCAAGACCCACCAGCGAGCGATCCATCGCAAGCTGGGGGTCCGGACCCGCCGGGAGGCTCAGCAGCTCGCACCCTAGCTCAGGCCCTGAACGCGCCAGCCCTGACGGCGGGGCTTGCGATCGCGCCAGGATCAGGCGAGGGCCCGGGTCTTCAAGGATTGGAACTCATCCTCGGTGATGGTGCCCTGTTCGCGCATCTGAGCCGCCTTCTCGATCTCGACGCTGGGACTGCTCACGCCCACCTCCCGCAGCCGAGCCAGCAGCGCCTCATGATGCTGCTGATCCGCGGCGGCTCCACGCTCGGCCATGCCGCTGCCACGAGCGATGAGATAGACCAGTGCCGTGATGAAGGGGAAGAAGATCAGACAGAACACCCAGACGGCTTTCGAGAATCCGCCGAGCTTCCGATCCCGGAAGATGTCTCCGATGATGCTGAACAGGACCATCAGATAGGCCACAAAGACGAAGGCCCATACGAACCACCAGATGATGGACCAGAACGATTCCCAGAATTCCATGACACTGCCCTTCTGTGCGGTATGCCGTTCTCGTCAGGATTGACACTCTGAGGGTCACACAGACCGAGGACGAGCGGGCCCACGCTCACCCGTTCTGGGTGAGCAGAACCCAGCCGCGTCTTCGGCTCTGCGAGCATCGGGTCAGACGCTTGATGCGTTGCAGGACTCTGCCAGAACGAAGGAGACCACCGAAGAGGATGAGGTCATGTCCGACTTCCGATATGGACCAGTGGAGCTCTATCTGATCGTCTTCGACACCGAGCAGCCCGCACCCGGCTGCCTGGCGCCGTTGGTGGAGATGCTCTCCTCCGGAACGGTCCGACTGCTGGATCTGGTCGCCGTGAGCAAGAACGACAGCGGCGAGGTGATGATGCTCGATCTCCCCAGCCGGGACCTCCTGGGTCTGGCTCGACTGGGCAAGGATCGGCTGGGTCCGGCTCGACTGGGCCCGGATCGGCTGGGCCCGGCTCGACCGGGCCTGGATCGGCCGGGCCTGGATCCGCTGGACCCGACAGTGGGGCCCGACCCCGTGACCGAGGGGCTGATCGGTGAGGAGGACCTCGCCGACCTTGCCGCGCCGCTGGATCACGGATCCTGCGCGGCAGTGCTGGCACTGGAGCTCAGAGTCGAGCTTGCCCTGGCGGAGCGGCTCGCCCCGAGCCGGGCACAGGTGCTGCGCAGCGCGCACATACCTGCTCCGGTGGTCAATGCACTCATCGATCTCTATGACCCGGTGGAAGGAACCTCGCCATGACGATGGACCGCGTAGGACGCCCGGGCCTGATCGGACTGGCTGCGCGCACGTCGGCGCTGGCTGGAGCCACGCCGGCCCTGGCCGGCCAGGTCGACGTCTACGAACAGCGCCGGGCCCAGGACCGTGAGGAGCAGGAGCAGTACTCTGCCGCCCACCAGCAGGCGCGCATCGAGACGGCCGCGCTGGCGGCGCTGGCCCATGCCGCTGCGCCCGCCCCCGCAACACCGGCACCGCTCGTTGCCTCGGGCGGCACCAGCTTGCTCGATGACCTGCAGCGGCTGGCCGAGCTGCGACGATCCGGACTTCTCAGCGAGGAAGAGTTCGCGGCCGGCAAGGCCAAGCTGCTGCGCTGAGCCGCTGAGCCGCTGAGCCGCTGAGCCGCTGAGCCGCTGGTACCACCCCACCACCCGGCCCACTGCCGCCTCAGCACATCGGCCGGTAGGCGGTGCGTTGAGTCTCAGGCACAATAGAGACGCACCGCAGACCACCACTGATAGGACCGTCATGGCCACCGCCCCCCGCCCCACCGGCGATCAGCGCTTCAAGGACGCCCGCACCGCAAAGATCGCCGAGCTGATCACTGACACGATCACCGCCCAGGGGCTGTACCTCGAAGAGATCGAGCTCGTCGCCAACGGGTCCACCACCACGCTGAAGCTCTCGGTGGATCTGCTCACCGGCACCGAACAGGTGGATCTGGACACCATCGCCGAACTCTCCCAGGCGATCTCCGCCCGCTTCGACGAGGACGACGTCCTTCCCGAGTTGGAGCGCTACGACTTGGAGGTCTCCACCCCCGGTGCGACCCGCCCGCTCACCACACAGCGGCACTTCGAGCGCAATCTGGGGCGGCTGCTGGAGATCACCCAGACTGGGCACAGCCCGATCCTGGCCCGGCTCCAGTCGATCGAGGACGGCGCCA
Organism: Nesterenkonia aurantiaca; assembly: GCF_004364585.1. Lineage (GTDB taxonomy): Bacteria > Actinomycetota > Actinomycetes > Actinomycetales > Micrococcaceae > Nesterenkonia > Nesterenkonia aurantiaca. Next base: position 90,545 of record NZ_SOAN01000008.1, read on the forward strand.
TCACCGTGGTCGAGCAGAAGCCGAGCCCCAAGAAGGGGATGCCGGTGAAGTACGGAGACCCCGCACGGATCAATCTCTCGGCCATCGACCAGGCACGAGTGCAGGTAGAGTTTTCCCATACGCAGTAGATACTGGCTTAACCGGAGGCACAAGTGGATATCGATATGAGCGCACTGCGCATGCTTGTCAAAGAGCGCGAGATCCCGCTGCAGCGGCTGATCCCCGCCATCGAACAGGCGCTGGTGCTGGCTTACCACAAATCGCCCGGAGCACTGCAGCACGCCCGTGCCGAGATCGATCAGTCCACGGGACACGTCACGGTCTGGGCCAAGGAGCAGGACGAGGACGGCACCTTCATCGGGGAGTTCGACGACACCCCCAGAGACTTCGGCCGGGTCGCGGCCTCCACCGCCCGCCAGGTGATCATGCAGCGGATCCGCGACGCCGAGGACGATCAGGTCCTGGGCCAGTTCAAGGGCCGCGAGGGCGAGCTGATCTCCGGCACCATCCAGCAGGGCCGCAACCCCAAGATGATCCAGGTGGATCTGGGCAGCGTCGAGGCGCTGCTGCCCCCACAGGAGCATGTGCCCGGTGAGGAGTACGTCCACGGTCACCGGATCCGAGCCTTCGTCGTCGACGTCCACCGCGGCATGCGCGGGCCCTCGATCACGCTCTCCCGCTCACACCCGGGCCTGGTGAAGAAGCTCTTCGAGCACGAGGTCCCAGAGATCGCCGACGGTTCCGTGGAGATCACCGCCATCGCCCGTGAGGCCGGGCACCGCACGAAGATCGCGGTGCGCGCCCACCAGTCGGGGATCAACGCCAAGGGAGCCTGCATCGGCTCCATGGGCTCCCGCGTCCGGGCGGTCATGAACGAGCTCAACGACGAGAAGATCGACATCATCGATCACTCCGACGACGCGGCCGAGTTCATCGCCCACGCGCTCTCACCTTCGAAGGTGAAGTCGGTGACCATCCTGGATGAGGCCACGCGCAGCGCACGGGTCGTGGTCCCGGACTATCAGCTCTCCCTGGCCATCGGCAAGGAGGGTCAGAACGCGCGGCTCGCCGCGAAGCTCACCGGCTGGCGGATCGACATCGTCTCCGACGCGACCCTCGCGGCGCCCTGAGCGCCGCCGACTCCGACGTTTCTGCTCGACGCCGCCGGAAGGGGTAGACTGTCATGGTTCCAGTGCGTACCTGTATCGGCTGTCGTCGTGAGGTCGCGCAGGACAAGGCAATAAGGCTCGCACTCGACGTGGCCCAGACCGCCGATCCAGCACCGCCTCTGGTGGTGGCGGACACCGCCCGGGTTCTTCCCGGACGAGGCGCCTGGCTGCACCCGCAGCGCGAGTGCTTCGAGACCGCGATCAAGCGCAAGGCCTTCAACCGGGCCTTCCGCCGGACCGTGGATTCGAGGACGCTCGATCTGCACGACATTATCGGCACTAACGGCTGACATCGCCCCTCCTCGCAGCAATGCGGCGGATCAGGTGGAGGAAGCCAGAAAGCGGGTTCAGAGAGATGGATCCCCGATGAAGACTGACGCATGAGTTCGCAGCGATGACCCATCACGGCAACTCCGTCACGGTTTCAGAACAGTTCAAACGGCCTGCGCCGATGAACCGCTGACATCAGCCCCGCTGGTGCCAGTGGGAATGCGCGGGCCAGATTAAGGAGAAATGTGGCCAAGGCCCGCGTACACGAGCTCGCCAAAGAGCTCGGCATCACCTCGAAAGAAGCCCTCGCGAAACTGCAGGGCATGGGCGAATTTGTGAAGTCGCCCTCCTCCACCGTGGAGCCCCCGGTGGCGAAGAAGCTGCGTCAGGCCTTCCCTGACGCCAAGCCAGCCTCCGACGCCTCCGCGTCCAACGGCGCCGCTCGTCCCGGTCCGAAGCAGTCCGACGCGGCCTCCGAGCCCGCCGCTGACAGCTCGGCCCCGGCCCGCCCGGCCGCGACAGGTTCCTCCGCGCCTCGGCCCGGCGGATTCAAGCCCGGGCCCCGGCCCGGACCGAAGCCTGCTGCCGCCCCCGAGCCCGAAGCTCCGGCCGCCGCTGCCCCCAAGGCGCCGAAGGCCGAAGCTCCCAAGGCTGAGACGCCGAAGGCCGAGCAGAAGCCCGCTGCGAGCACCGAGGCACCGTCTGAGAAGCCGGCATCCAAGCCCGCCGGATCAGCATCCAAGCCCGGCGGTCCCCGCCCGGGCAACAACCCCTACGCACCGAGCCAGGGCATGGGCGCCGAGCGCCAGGCCCCACGTCCCGGCGGCACCGGAGGCCCCCGCCCCGGACCCAAGCCGGCCGGTCCGCGCCCGGGCAACAACCCGTTCGCACCCCAGCAGGGCATGCGCACCGAGCGCGGCGGCGGCCCCCGCCCCCGCGGCGGTCAGGGTGCCCCCGGTGGCGCACCGCGTCCGGGCGCACCCCGCCCAGCAGGTGCGGCCGGGTCACGCCCAGGTGCTCCCGCAGCAGGCGGCGCAGCCCGCCCCGCACCGGCACGTCCGGGCGGTCCCAAGCCCTCGATGATGCCCAGCCAGGCCCCGGCGCCCGCCGGTGGTCGTCCGGGTGCGCCTGCCGGTGGTCCGCCACGCGGCGGTCGCGGCGGCGGTCCTCGTCGTGGCGGCGCAGCAGGCGCCTTCGGTCGCGGCGGCTCCAAGGCCAAGGCTCGCAAGTCCAAGCGCGCAAAGCGCCAGGAGATGGAGCAGCGCCAGTCCCGCGAGATCGGCGGTGTGCGCGTTCCCAAGGGAGACGGCACCACCGTCGTGCGGCTGCGTCGCGGCTCCTCGCTGGGCGACTTCGCCGAGAAGATCAATGCCGAGCCGGCAGCGATGGTCACCGTGCTGATGAAGCTCGGTGAGATGGCCACCGCCAACCAGTCCCTCGACGAAGAGACCTTCCACCTGCTGGGTGAGGAGCTGGGCTACCCGGTCCAGATCGTCTCCCCGGAGGACGAGGACCGCGAGCTGCTGAACACCTTCGACATCAACATCGAAGATGAGCTGGCAGCCGAGAGCTCCGAGGAGCTGTTCGCACGTGCCGCCGTCGTGACCGTCATGGGTCACGTCGACCACGGCAAGACCCGACTCCTGGACTCCATCCGAAGCGCGAAGGTCACCGAAGGCGAAGCCGGCGGCATCACCCAGCACATCGGTGCCTACCAGGTCCACGTCGAGCACGAGGGCGTCGAGCGCGGCCTGACCTTCATCGATACTCCCGGTCACGAGGCGTTCACCGCCATGCGTGCCCGTGGTGCGAAGGTCACCGACATCGCGGTGCTGGTCGTGGCCGCCGATGACGGCGTCATGCCCCAGACCATCGAAGCGCTGAACCACGCGAAGGCCGCCAACGTGCCGGTCGTCGTCGCGGTCAACAAGATGGACAAGGAAGGCGCCTCCCCGGACAAGGTCCGCGGTCAGCTGGCCGAATACGGTCTGGTTCCCGAGGAGTACGGCGGCGACACCATGTTCGTCAACGTCTCCGCGCTGAAGCACCTGCACATCGACGAGCTCCTCGAGGCCGTGCTGCTCACCGCAGACGCAGCCCTGGAGCTCACCGCGAACCCGAACAAGGCAGCTCGCGGCGTGGCCATCGAAGCGAACCTGGACAAGGGTCGCGGCGCCGTGGCCACTGTGCTGGTTCAGTCGGGCACGCTGCGGGTCGGTGACAACATGGTCGCCGGCACCGCCCACGGACGAGTCCGCGCCATGTTCGACGAGCACGGCGAGACCGTCAAGGAGGCCGTGCCCTCTCGGCCGGTGCAGGTTCTGGGTCTGTCCTCGGTGCCTCGCGCCGGTGACACCTTCCTGTCCACCTCCGATGACCGCACCGCTCGCCAGATCGCTGAGAAGCGTGAGGCGGTGGAGCGCAACGCTCAGCTGGCCAAGCGCCGCAAGCGGATCAGCCTGGAAGATTTCGACCAGGCTGTGGCCGACGGCAAGATCGACACGCTCAACCTCATCCTCAAGGGCGACGTCTCCGGTGCCGTGGAGGCCCTGGAAGATGCGCTGCTCAAGATCGATGTGGGTGCCGATGTGCAGCTGCGCGTCATCCACCGCGGCGTCGGTGCGATCACGCAGAACGACGTGAACCTGGCCACTGTGGACAACGCAGTGATCATCGGCTTCAACGTCCGTCCTGCGGAGCGCGTCAATGACCTGGCCGAGCGTGAAGGCGTGGACATGCGCTTCTACTCGGTCATCTACGCGGCGATCGACGACATCGAGGCAGCCCTGAAGGGCATGCTGAAGCCCGAGTACGAAGAGGCTTCACTGGGCACCGCGGAGGTCCGCGAGGTCTTCCGCTCCTCGAAGTTCGGCAGCATCGCCGGTTCGATCGTCCGCTCCGGTCTCATCCGCCGCAACGCCAAGGCGCGCCTGGTGCGCGATGGCAACGTGGTGGCAGAGAACCTCACCATCGAGTCGCTCAAGCGGTTCAAGGACGACGCCACCGAGGTCCGCGACGGCTTCGAGTGCGGCATCGGCCTCGGATCCTTCAACGACATCCGCGAAGGTGACAGCATCGAGACCTGGGAGATGCGCGAGATCCCGCGCTCCTGACCAGGCCCGCCGGTTCTACCGGTGAGCGCTCCGGGGACCCTGCCACAGGCGGGGTCCCCGGAGTTGTCCGCAGACCATACCCACCCGGTGACGCCGCAGCGCGAGACCGGGTCCGGGACCCAGAAGTTTTTTGAAAGGAGCGCATCATGGCAGATCCAGCACGCGCCGCACGACTGGCGCAGCGCATCAAGGTGATCGTGGCCGAGGCGCTGCGTCGCCGGGTCAAGGATGAGCGCGCAGAGCTGATCACGGTCACCGACGCCCGAGTGACCAATGATCTCCAGCACTCCACGGTGTACTACACCGTCATGGCCCCGGACGAGGAGTCCCGAGCCGGAGCCGAGGCGGTCCTGGCCGCCAACCAGGGCACGCTGCGCTACGAGCTCGGCCGGCAGCTGAACATACGGCTGACCCCGACCCTGGAGTTCGTCGCCGACGAGATCCCAGAGTCGGCCGCACACATGGAGGACCTGCTGCGCAAGGCCCGGGAGCAGGACGAACAGGTCGCAGCCCTGCGCAAGGACGCCCAGCCCGCCTCGGAGGAGAAGCCCTACCGCTGGCAGGTCGAGGAGGAGCCGGCCGCATCCGAGGACGCCGGACGCTCCAGCTCCGAGGACGCCGGCCGGTCCAGCTCCGCGGATCGCTGAGCGCACGGAAGCTGAGGCGGAACACCCATGGGCAAGAAGCAGAAGCCTGAAGAGCTGGAGGTCGGCTCCGGACTTGTCCTGGTGGACAAGCCGGCCGGCCTGACCAGCCATGACGTGGTCGGACGGATCCGCAAGCTCGCCGGGACCCGCAAAGTGGGCCACGCCGGCACCCTGGATCCGATGGCCACCGGGGTCCTGGTGGTCGGGATCAACCGTGCCACCAGGCTGCTCACCCATATCGTCGGGGTGGACAAGACCTACACCGCCACCGTGCGGCTGGGCCAGTCCACCTCCACCGACGACGCCGAGGGCGAGGTCCTGCAGAGCAGGTTCGCCAATGCGGTGACCCCGGCGGCCATCATGGCCGAGGTCGCAGAGCTCACCGGTGCGATCCAGCAGGTCCCCGCCACGGTCTCGGCGATCAAGGTGGACGGCCAGCGCGCCCATGCCCGGGTCCGCGCCGGCGAGGAGGTCGCGCTGAAGTCGCGCAGCGTCACCGTGCACCACTTCGAGGTCTTCGACGTCCGGCGGATCGACGGCGGCAAGCTGGTCGACGTCGACATCGAGGTCCGGGTCTCCTCCGGCACCTACGTGCGCGCCCTGGCCCGGGACCTGGGTGAGGCGCTCGGCGTCGGAGGTCACCTCACCGCGCTGCGCCGCACCGCGGTGGGCTCCTACAGCATCGACCAGACCCTGACCCTGGACCAGCTGGGGGAGGACTTCGGCTATATCGGCCTGGCTGAGGCCGCCGAGCAGCTCTTCCCGAAACGTCAGCTCACGCTCCAAGAGGTGGAGAACCTCGGCTATGGCCGGCGGATCACCGCCTCCGGCACCGGCGTGGACCCGCAGCTCACCGCCGCCTTCGCCCCCGATGGGAAGCTGGTCGCGCTGCTGGCCGACGTGCCCGCCAAGAAGGGCGCCTCGGCCTCCCCGGACGCCGCCCACGCGGCGGATTCTGGATCCACCGACTACCAGGCCAAGCCCGAGCTGGTCTTCCTGATCACCACCGGCGGCGGATCGGCTGACTCCGGAGCCCGGGCCTCCGGAGGCCAGGCCTCTGGGTCCGGTGCTCCGGCTGCCGGAACCAGCACCCGAGGTCCCGAAGCTGAGGGCACACAGGCGGGGGGAACCGCCGGATGACGGTGATGTTCCTCATAGGCGCCTTCGTCTGCGGGCTCTCCGTGCTGGTCTGCTGGGTGATGACCGCCGCCCGGGATCACCCCGCGGACTCCTCGATCATCTCGCTGGCCGCCATCGAGCTCTACCTGATCGCCTACGGCATCTACGCCGGGATCCGGCAGCTCGGCGGCGCCTCGGTCTCCGGCGAGGCCTGGGAGTTCTGGGGTTATATTCTCACTGCACTCCTGTTGCCGGTCGGAGTGTTCATCTGGGCCATGATCGACAAGACCCGCTGGTCCAACCTGGTGATGAGCTTCGTCGGGCTCGTCGTATTCGTGATGGTCTACCGCTTGGAGGAGATCTGGTGGGGAAGCGCGCTATGACCGAATCGCCGCAGGAGACGCCGGGCAACGCCTCACCGACCCCGCGCAACCGCGGAGTCGGGATGCTGATCATCACCGCCTACGGCATCTTCGCGGTCTCCTCCTTCGCCCGGGCGCTGTATCAGATCCTCACCGACTTCGACGCCTCCCCGGTGTCCTACTCACTCAGCGCCTTCGCCGCGACGGTCTACATCGTCGCCAGCCTGGCCCTGGCCAAGATCGGGCCCCGCGCCTGGCTGGTGGCGCTGATCGCGGTGCTGCTGGAGCTCACCGGCGTGCTCGCCGTCGGCCTCTGGACCTACCTGGATCCGGAGCTGTTCAACGAGGCCACCGTGTGGTCCCACTTCGGTGAGGGCTACGGATTCGTGCCGCTGCTGCTGCCGTTCATCGGCCTGTTCTGGCTGCTGCGGCACCGTCCCGGCACCGAGGCCGCGCGGGACACCGCAGGATGAGCGATAAACTGACTGACGTGCAGTTCTGGAATGGTCTTGAAGAAGTCCCCCGCGGGCTCGGACCCACCGCAGTGACCATCGGCAACTTCGACGGCGTCCACCTGGGCCACCAGGAGGTCCTCACCCGCCTGGTCGCCGCCGCCCACGAGCAGGCCGAGCCCGGCCAGCATCCGCACCCTCAGGCCGTGGCGATCACCTTCGACCCGCACCCGCTGCAGGTCCACCGCCCCGAGGAGTCCCCGGTGATGCTCACCGGCACCGCGGAGAAGCTTCAGCGCCTGGCCGAGACCGGCATCGACGCGCTGCTGGTGCTGCACTACAACCTCGACCTCGCCGGGTTGACGCCTGAGGAGTTCGTCAAGACCTATTTCGTGGACACGCTGAACGCCGCCGTGGTGGTCATCGGCCACGACGTGCGCTTCGGCCGCGGAAACTCCGGGAACTTCGAGACCATGGTCGAACTCGGCCGTCGCTACGGCTTCGCGGTGCTCGGCGTGGACGACTTTGCGCTGACCGGACATTCAGTGGCCGAGACCGAGCGCCGCTGCTCCTCGACCTGGGTGCGAGAGGCCCTCGACGCCGGGGACGTCGCGGCCGCCGCCGAGGTGCTCGGCCGCCCCCACGCGGTGCTCGGCGAAGTGGTCCACGGGGCAGCCCGCGGACGTGACCTGGGCTTCCCGACCGCGAACCTGGGCCGTGACTCCGAGGGCATGATCCCCGCCGACGGCATCTACGCCGGCTGGCTGGTCGACGCGGCCGGCGCCCGCTGGCCCGCCGCGATCTCCGTGGGTTCGAATCCCACGTTCCATGGCGTGGAGCGCGTGGTGGAATCCCACGTGATCGACCGTCCCACCGAGGCGGTGGAGGACTTCGACCTCTACGGCCAGCACGTGCGGGTGGAGTTCGTCGAACGGCTGCGCGGAATGGTCGCCTACAAGGGTGTGGCCAAGCTGGTGGAACAGATGTACCTGGACGTGGAGCAGACCCGCGAGGTCCTCGCCCGGCTCCGCGCCGAGTAGCTCCGGGTCCCACCGGTGCCCTCCCGCCCCAAGCCCCGCCCCGCTCAGCAGGCGCTGATCACCGACCCTGAGCGCCGCCGCCGGCTCGGCGCCGCCTTCACCGATGACACCTCGCTCGAGGAGGCCTGGCGCTATGACGCGCTGCGCCCGCGCTACCCGCAGGCGCTGCTGGATCAGCTGCTCGAGACGGCGGGGCACTCCGGTTCCCCCGCGGAGCCGGTGATCGCCGAGCTCGGAGCCGGCACCGGGATCCTCACCCGGGAGCTGCTGGCCCGCGGAGCCCGGGTGCATGCGGTGGAACCCTCAGCGGCGATGACCGAGGTGCTGCGCGCCCGCAGCGCCGATCAGCAGCAGCGCAATCAGCCTGGCCGCGAGCTTGGCCTCGAGCCCGGGCAAGAGCCCGACCCCGAGCCTCGCCACGAACCTGGCAAAGAGCCCGGCCACGAGGACCCCCGGCTGCAGGTCCACCTGAGCACGGCGGAGGCGACCGGACTCAGCCAGGCGAGCTGCGACGTCGTCGTCGCCGCCCAGGCCTGGCACTGGTTCGATGACGACCTGGTCCAGGAGGAGGTGCGCCGGATCCTGCGCCCGCACGGAGTGCTCGCCGTGCTGGCCAACTACCTGGACACCTCTGTGCCCTGGGTGCACCGGCTGACCAGGATCATGCGCGCCGGGGACGTCTACCGGCCCGGCTGGACCCCGTTGGTGGACCCCGCCCACTTCAGCGCCTGGGAGACCACGCTGACGCGTTGGGAGCGGGGGATCACGCCGGAGCAGATCCGCGAGCTCGGGACCACGCTGAGCTCCTGGCTCTCCGCCGATGAGTCCGCACGGGCCCGGCGCCGGAGCAACCTGGACTGGTACCTGGACGAGCACCTCGCCCTGACCCCGGGGGAGCCGGTGGCGCTGCCGTACCTCACCGTGCTGCACACCAGCGTTTCACGTGTGCCGGGGGCTCCTGTATCGTAGAAAGGTCGCTTCGGCGACATCGTCATGCTGCAGTCCGCGGTGGCTGACACTGGTCCCTGGCCCTTTTGGGGCAAAGCCCGGTCCTGTTCGCGGTACAACAATGAAGGAGCTCTTCCATGGCTTTAGATCCCGTTGTCAAACAGGAGATCATCAAGGAGTACGCAACTTCCGAGGGTGACACTGGTTCACCCGAGGTTCAGGTTGCGGTTCTGACGCGTCGGATCTCCGACCTCACCGAGCACCTGAAGGTGCACAAGCATGATCACCACACCCGTCGTGGTCTGATGATCCTGGTGGGTCGCCGTCGTCGTCTGCTGAAGTACCTTGCTGCTACGGACATCGAGCGCTACCGTTCGCTGATCAAGCGTCTCGGTATTCGCCGATGAGCTTCAGCGTCAAACGCTGATCACCAAGCAACGAAACAGGCGGCTCCTCACACGGTCTTCACGGCCGTAGGAGCCGCCTGCTTTGTATGCGAGGATAGTGGGTGGCGCTCCCGCCAGTGAGAGGGATCGAACTCATATGTTCCGGTCCTCGGTAGTAGCCTCCGGGAGGCACGAGACGTGCCAGGCCCGTGGGCTTCGATCGATGACCGACCATATGTACGCAGATCCTTTCCTCTCACTGGCTCGCCAGTAATGCACGCAACTGAGAGGAGACACCTGTAATGCAGGGTCCCGAGATTCACTACACCGAAGCCGTGATCGACAACGGATCATTCGGTACACGCACGATTTCCTTCGAGACCGGCCGCCTCGCCAAGCAGGCCGCCGGTTCCGTCCTGGTCACCATGGACGAAGACACCACGCTGCTCTCGGCCACCACGGTGGGCAAGTCCCCCCGTGAGGGCTTCGACTTCTTCCCGCTGACGGTCGACGTCGAAGAGCGCATGTACGCCGCAGGTCGCATCCCCGGCAGCTTCTTCCGTCGCGAGGGTCGCCCCTCCACCGACGCGATCCTGGCCTGCCGCCTGATCGACCGCCCGCTGCGCCCCGCGTTCAAGAAGGGCATCCGCAACGAGGTCCAGGTCGTGGAGACCGTGCTCTCGATCAACCCGGATGACCTCTACGACGTGGTCGCCATCAACGGCGCCTCGATGTCCACCCAGCTCTCCGGTCTGCCGTTCTCCGGCCCGATCGGTGCAGTGCGCGTGGCGCTCATCGACAACGGATCCGGCGCCCAGTGGGTGGCCTTCCCGAAGCACTCGCAGCTCAAGGACGCCGTGTTCAACATGGTCGTCGCCGGTCGGGTCGTCAATGACGACATCGCCGTGCTGATGGTCGAGGCCGAAGCCACCGATGACTCCTGGAAGCTGATCAAGGAGCAGGGCCGCACCGCCCCGACCGAGGACATCGTCTCCGAGGGTCTGGAAGCGGCAAAGCCGTTCATCAAGGTCCTCTGCGACGCGCAGGCAGACCTGGCAGCTCGCGCCGCCAAGCCTGCCATCGACGTCCCGACCTTCGTGGACTACGAGGACGACGTGCTGGCAGCGGTGGAGTCCTCCGCCTCCGAGCGTCTGAGCAAGGTCTACCAGATCGCCGACAAGCAGGAGCGCGACGCGGCGGACTCCGAGCTCAAGGCCGAGGTCCGCGAGGATCTCGCCGGCGAGGGCAAGCAGTTCGAGGGTCGCGGCGGCGAGGTCGCCAAGGCCTTCGGCGCAGTGACCAAGCAGGTCATCCGCCAGCGGATCCTGCGCGATCAGGTCCGCATCGACGGACGCGGTCTGACGGACATCCGCCAGCTCACCGCCGAGGTCGAGGTCCTTCCCCGCGTGCACGGCTCGGCCATCTTCGAGCGCGGCGAGACCCAGATCATGGGTGTCACCACGCTGAACATGCTTAAGCTCGAGCAGAACATCGACTCGCTGTCGCCGGTGAAGACCAAGCGCTACATGCACAACTACAACTTCCCGCCGTACTCGGTCGGTGAGACCGGCCGCGTGGGTTCGCCCAAGCGCCGCGAAATCGGACATGGTGCTCTCGCAGAGCGCGCCATCACCCCGGTGCTGCCCTCCCGCGAGGAGTTCCCCTACGCGATCCGCCAGGTCTCTGAGGCCCTGGGCTCCAACGGCTCCACCTCGATGGGTTCGGTCTGCGCCTCGACGCTGTCCATGCTCAACGCCGGTGTGCCGTTGAAGGCTCCGGTGGCAGGCATCGCCATGGGCCTGGTCTCCGACCAGGTCGACGGTGAGACCCGCTACGCCGCCCTGACCGACATCCTCGGCGCCGAAGATGCTTTCGGCGACATGGACTTCAAGGTCGCCGGCACCTCCGAGTTCGTCACAGCCATCCAGCTGGACACCAAGCTCGACGGCATCCCGGCCTCGGTGCTCTCCGCAGCGCTGAAGCAGGCCCGCGAGGCTCGCCTGCACATCCTGAGCGTCATGGCCGCTGCCATCGACACCCCGGATGAGATGTCCGAGTTCGCACCGCGCATCATCTCGGTGATGGTCCCCGTGGACAAGATCGGCGAGGTCATCGGCCCGAAGGGCAAGATGATCAACCAGATCCAGGAGGACACCGGCACCGACATCTCGATCGAGGATGACGGCACCGTGCTGATCGGCGCGACCAACGGCGAAGCTGCTGAGGCAGCCCGCGCCGCGGTCAACGCGATCGCCAACCCGCAGGTCCCTGAGATCGGCGAGCGGTACCTGGGCACCGTGGTCAAGCTGACCACGTTCGGCGCGTTCATCTCGCTGACCCCGGGCAAGGATGGCCTGCTGCACATCTCCGAGCTGCGCAAGCTCAACGAGGGCAAGCGCGTGGACGACGTCGAAGACGTTGTCAGCGTCGGCCAGCGCATCCAGGTCGAGATCTCCAAGGTCGATGACCGCGGAAAGCTCAGCCTGGCCCCCGTCGTCGAAGGTGATGGCTCCTCGGAGTCCAGCAACGACGACGCGTGATCGGTTTTCTGCTGATCGGTTCCAGCTGAGAAGCTGAGCCACCAGGACGGCCGGTGAGGTTCCCTTTCGGGGCCTCGCCGGCCGTTTTTGTGCGCCGGGCCTTCTTCCGAGGGCCTCCTGCCGCTTGGTCCCGCCGTGGGAGCCGCCCGTTGCATCGAGTGGTCGATTCAAGGGACTTTCGGGCCTCGAAAGCGCCTCAGAATCCCCTGGATCGACCAATGGATGAGCGAGCTTCGGTTCCAGCGGCGCACACCCCGGCCCGCGCCCGCTGCCCGCGCCCGCTGGTGCTGTCCCGGCCGAGGATCAGTGGCCTGAGTAGTCTCCCGAGTAGTCCCGCGCGTTGCTCACGCCCAGCGCGTTGCCCACTGCGGCCAGAATGATCAGCAGCGCTGCGACCAGCGGGACCAGGGCCGCGGTCTGGGTGCCGAAGCTCTCAGCCAGGTACCCGGTGATCGCCGAGGAGGAGGACTGTCCGATCACGATCGCCGTGGTCAGCAGGGACATCACCGTGGTGGAGCGACCGCGCGGACTGCGTTCGGCCACCAGGCTGAACTGGGTGACCAGGGTCGGGCCGATGCCGACCCCCATCACCAGCAGCACCAGCAGCAGAACCGGCAGGGCGGAGGCGAACTGCAGCCCGATGGTGCCCAGCAGCAGCACCCCGCCGAAGCTCAGCCAGCGCGCCTGAAGGCTGAAGCTGGCCGGGAACAGGGCCGCGGCGAGGGCGAAGACCGCCGAGCCGATGCCCATGGCGCCATAGACCAGTCCGGCGCGTTCGGCGTAGCCGAGGTCGGCCATGAAGGAGGTCAGCGTGGTCAGCGTGGAACCGAAGATCAGCCCGATGCCCAGTGCCCCGGCCATCAGCACAAGCAGCCGCGGCGCGAACAGGGCCCTCACCGGCGCGGGTTCCTGGTGGGTGGCGGCGTTCTTGGGCACCGCCTCGGCCGTGCGGTGCAGCGCGAAGGTGATCAGGAAGCACAGGGTCAGGATCGCGGCGCCGATCATCGGAGCCGCCCCACCCAGGGTCGCGGCGAGCAGACCGACGATGACCGGGCCGAACACGAAGGTGATCTCATCGGCCGCGGACTCATACGCCATGGTCGAGTTCATCGTCTTCTGCTGGCGCGCCGGAGGCAGCTCGCGGAAGATCACGCCTACCAGGCGGCTGCGCGACATCGGCGGGACCTGCGGAGCGGTGGCGCCCACCAGGAAGGCCGAGATCAGCACGGCCCAGGTGCCGAGGGGGCTGTACACCACCCAGGCCATGGCGAGCAGCGAAAGGCTGCTGGCGGATCCGGCGATCAGCAGCACCCGGCGCTGCCCCCAGCGGTCTGCCGCGGCCCCGATCAGCGGGCCGAAGATCGCTGTGCCCAGACCCACCATGGCTGAGGTCAGTCCGCCCAGGCTGATCGAGTCCCGAGCGGCCACCACCAAGGTGAGCACCCCGACCACCATCATCGCGTAGGGGAAGCGGGCGAGCAGGGCCACCGGGAAGTAGGCGGGACCGACGACGCCGCGCAGCGTCGGCTGCGGGTCGGCGCCGGGGAAGCTGGAGGCAGTCTCGCGGGCCGTCGCGGGAGCCGGCGACCCTGCCGCCGGGATCTCCGCTGCCGCATACCCTGCGGCCGGCGACCCCGCCGCGGAGGGGCTCTCAGGCTGGGCGTCGGTCTGGGCGGCGCGCGGCTGCTCGGCGTCGTGCTTCTTCGCGGGCATGTGGGGATCCTCCGGTGTCGGCTCTGGCGTGCTCAGTGCCGCCTTGACCCCGCCGACGTGCCCGAGGGCTGTCGCTGGAATCAGGTAGATACACAAGATTGCTGCGTCCGCGCGCAGGTCGCCGCTTCGGCGGTCCCGGGGGAGGGCAGATCACCAGCGTACCGGCTCATGTTTCCTCCGTGTGAACTTCGTCTCTCAGATCACACGCGACCGCGCACACGACCGCACATGCGGCGCACACACGGCACACCGGGGCCGACCAGAAATCGGGTTGACCCACGCAGATTTGTATACCCCAGGGGGTATGTGTCAGAGTGGGAACATACCCCCCGGGGTATCCATTGACTTTCACAGGAAGGGATCTCATGCTTCTCGAACGGATCTACGACGAGGACCTCGCCCAGGCCAGCTACTTCATCGGCTGCCAGTCCAAGGGTGAGGCCATCGTCATCGACGCCCGCCGCGACAACAGCGAATACTTCGAGCTCGCCGAGCGCCACGGCATGCGCATCACCGCCGTGGCCGAGACCCACATTCACGCCGACTACCTCTCCGGCACCCGCGAGCTGGCAGCCGCGGCTGACGCGGAAGCCTACGTCTCCGGCGAAGGCGGCGAGGACTGGCAGTACGGCTTCGACGCCACCCGACTGAACCACGGGGACAAGATCACCCTGGGCAACATCACCATCGAGGCCCGCCACACTCCCGGTCACACCCCCGAACACCTGGTGTTCCTGGTGACCGACGGCGCCTTCAGCAACGATCCCGGCTACATGATCTCGGGAGACTTCGTCTTCGCCGGAGATCTCGGCCGCCCCGACCTGCTCGATGAGGCAGCCGGGGGAGTGGACACCCGCTTCGAGGGGGCCAAGCAGCTCTTCCGCAGCCTGAAGGAACAGTTCCTCACCCTGCCCGATCACGTGCTGGTCTACCCCGGCCACGGCTCCGGCAGCGCCTGCGGCAAGGCGCTGGGCGCGCTGCCTGCCACCACGGTCGGCTACGAGCGCACCAACGCCTGGTGGGGCAAGCACCTGCGCAACGACGACGAGCAGGGCTTCATCGATGAGCTCCTCGACGGCCAGCCAGACGCGCACGCCTACTTCGGTCGGATGAAGCGCGAGAACAAGGAAGGCCCCGCAGTGCTCGGCCCGCTGAGCCCGCTGCAGGCCTTCACCTCGGACCAGGTGCGCAGCGCACTGGAAGAGGACCGTGCGATCTTCGTGGACACCCGCACCAACGACGAGGTCAAGAAGGGCACCGTCCTCGCCGCACTGAACATCCCCGCCGGCGGCAAGTTCGCCAGCTACGGCGCCTGGGCCTACGACCCGGAGAAGGAGCAGCAGCCCCTGATCCTCCTGGCCGAGGATCAGGATCAGGCCGAGGACATGCGCAACCACCTGATGCGAGTCGGCATCGATGCGGTCAAGGGCTACACGATCAGCCTCGCTGACCTGCCGCAGACCCAGCCCGCCACCATCACCCCCGCAGAGCTGGAAGACTTCGAGCCGGCACTGCTGCTGGATGTGCGCAACAAGTCCGAGCACTCCGCAGGCCACGTCCCCGGCTCCAAGCAGCTCAGCGCCGGACGCGTGCTGTGGCACCAGGATCAGCTGCCTGCCAGCGGCCCGATCGTCACATACTGCCAGTCCGGTGTCCGGAACTCCGTGGCAGCCAGCGCGCTGCGCCGGGCCGGCCACGACGTTCGCGAACTCGTCGGCAGCTACGCCGGCTGGTCGGACTGGAACACATCGCACTGACCAGCTGTTCTGGTCTGACAAGAAACGCACACTTCTCGAGAGGAACCACCAGCCCTATGGCTAACACCACCACGACCACCACCCCGACGACGACGGCGGCCGCATCCCCGATGAGCCCCACCGAACTTGCCGAGAAGCTCCGCTCACAGGACGCCCCGCTGCTCGTCGACGTCCGCACCCCCGCGGAGCATGAGTCGCTGCGGGTCCCCGGGTCCCACAACGTCCCGCTGGATCTGCTGCAGAAGAACAAGGAGACCCTGGCCGAGCAGTTCAACTGCGAGGTGGTGCTGATCTGCCAGACCGGCAACCGCGCCAACCAGGCCCTGCAGCACCTGCGCGCCGCAGGAGTGGACTCCGCACGGGTGCTCGAGGGCGGCGTCGTCGCTATGGAAGCACAGCACAGCCAGCACACGCACCGTGGTCAGCAGCGCTGGGCCATGGACCGTCAGGTCCGGATGGTCGCAGGGTCGCTGGTGCTCACCGGGTTCCTGGGCGGGAAGCTGATCTCACCGAAGGTCGGCTACCTGGCCGGCGCGATCGGTGCCGGGCTGACCTTCTCCGCGCTCACCGATTCCTGTGCGATGGCCGCGGCGCTGAACAAGATGCCGTGGAACAAGGTGGAAGCTGACCCGACCGTCGAGAAGTTCCTGGCGGGGATCCCACGCTCCACCCAGATCCAGGCGCCGCGGGGGTGAGCACCGGCCTCATCCTGGCGATGATCCTCGCCGTCGGGATCGGCATATCGCTGGGCCTGCTCGGCGGCGGGGGCACCATCCTGGCGGTCCCGCTGCTGACGTATGTGGCCGGGATGCCGCCGAAGGAAGCGATCGCCGCTTCGATGTTCATCATCGGAGTCACTTCGGCGGTCAGCGTGGTCGCTCACGCCAAGCGGGGCAACGTCCAGTGGCGCACCGGATTCATCTTCGGCGGAGCCGCAATGGCGGGAGCCTTCGGCGGCGGACTGCTGGGGAGCCGGCTGCCCGGCGTCGTGCTGATGGTGGCCTTCGGCATCATGATGGTCGCCACCGCGCTGGCCATGATCCTGGACCGCCGGGCCAAGCCGGCCGGGGCGCCGCGGAAGAAGCTGCCGCTGGGAAAGATCATCATCGAAGGACTCGTGGTCGGGCTGGTGACTGGCATGGTCGGCGCCGGGGGAGGTTTCCTGGTGGTCCCGGCGCTGGTGCTGCTGGGTGGGCTCTCGATGCCCGCCGCGGTGGGCACCTCGCTGCTGATCATCTCGATGAAGTCCTTCACCGGACTCGCCGGTTATCTGACCTCGGTGAGCATCGACTGGGGTCCGGTGCTGATCATCACGGTGATCACCGTGATCGGCGCCCTGATCGGGACCGCGATCGGCAAGCACGTTCCGGAGAAGGCGCTGAAGAAGGCCTTCGGGTATCTGGTGCTGGCCATGGGCGTGGTGGTGTTCCTTCAGGAGCTGCCGCTCGCCTACGGCGTGGGTGCAGCAGTGGCCATCGTGGCGCTGCTCGGGACCTTGTTCTACCGCCGGCGCGGCGATCAGCTGGCATCATAGAGACCAATCAGTGCGAGGAGCAGGGAGAGAACCATGAGAGAAGCCGATCCGGAGACTCAGCGCAAGATCGTGAACCGTCTGAAGCGGGCCCGCGGTCAGTTGGACTCGGTGATCAACGCCGTGGAGAACGGCGGCAGCTGCCGCGATGTGGTCACCCAGCTCGCGGCGGTGTCCACCGCCCTGGACCGGGCTGGGTTCAGCGTGGTCTCCTCGGCGATGCAGTTCTGCGTCACCGACCCTGAGCGTGCCGCAGAGACCGAGGACGGGCTGACCGTGGAGGAGCTCGAGAAGCTCTTCCTCTCGCTCTCCTGAGCAGCGTGGCCGCCGCCCCCGTTCTCCACGAACTGGCTGCGGCCCTGAGAGGACAGAGATGACGCTGTTGGTCATGGGGTCGGTGAACCGGGACATCACCGCGCAGCTTCCGGAGTTCCCGCAGCCTGGAGAGACGCTGCTGGCCACCGGCTCGGAGACCGCCACCGGCGGCAAGAGCGCGAACCAGGCCGTGGCCGCCGCGATGGTCGGCGCCCGGGCGCATCTGATCGCGCGCTGCGGGTCCGACGCCGCCGGCGCCGAGGCGGTGCGCTCGCTGCGCGAGGTCGGGGTGCACGTCGACGCCGTCACCCCGGGCCGCGCGGCTCAGGGGACGGCGTTCATCGCCGTGCGCACCGACGGGGAGAACACCATCGTGGTGGTCCCCGGCGCGAACGCGGAACTCCGGGCGCAGGACTGCCCGCAGCACCTGCTGGAGAAGGCGGAGTGGATCCTGCTCAGCCTGGAGGTCCCGCTGGCCACCGTCCTGGAGACCGCCGCGCGGGCCCGCGCTGCGGGGGTCAAGGTCGCGCTGAACGCGTCCCCGTCACCGGGGCAGCCGCTGGATCTGCGCGATGTGGACCTGGTGATCGTCAACGAGGGTGAAGCCGCCGCGCTGTTGGCCGGTGCCGGCGCGGCGGAGCCTGGTTCTCAGCCTGAGGACCTCGCAGCCGCGCTGGGCCTGGAGACCCTGATCGTCACCCGCGGGGCGGCCGGGGCGAGCATCCACGCTTGCGGCCACGCGACGGTCCAGGTGCCCAGCGTGGAGGTCCAGGCAGTCGACACCAGCGGCGCGGGTGACGCGTTCACCGGCGCCCTGCTCGGGCGGATCACCTGCGGGGACAGCCTGGAGACGGCATCAGCCATCGCCGCCCGGTTTGCTGCCTCGGCAACCACTCGCGTGGGCGCCCAGGCCTCCTACCCGCGGGACTTCCAGGTCGATGAACCCTCGGTCTTCACCGTCGCGAGAGATTCGTGACCGCAGGTCCTTCCAGCAGCTCCCCGTCGGCGGCGAAGCGCGAGCCGTGCAGCGGGCAGTCCCAGGACAGGGCCGCGTCGTTCCACTTCAGCACCCCACCCAGGTGGGGGCAGACGGCGGAGACCTTGCAGGTCTGACCGTCCACGGTGGAGACCCCGACCGGTTTCCCGTGATCGCGGCCCACCTGGCCCTCGCCCTCGGCAGGGAGATCCTCGGGCAGGGCGTGAAGCTCGGCGCCGACCCAGCCGGCCACCAGGGTTCCGCCGACCTCGAGGTTGTCCTTGATCCCGGTGAACACATCGGAGGGTGTGACCGCACGTGCGCTCAGCGTCTCGGCCCAGGCCATATGCCCGCCGAGGATCTGCGCAGAGATGGCCAGGGCGGCGGCCACCGCGTTGGACATGCCCCACTTGTTGTATCCGGTGGCCAGGTAGATCTTACCGCCGCCGCGGGGCAGTGTGCCGAAGAACGGGATGTACTGCGCCGTGCGGTAGTCCTGGGCGGACCAGACGTGGGTGCGCTGGGCGCCGGGGAAATGCTCCTGCGTCCAGGCCTCGAGGTCATCCACGGCGGCGCGCTCTGAGGGTGACCGGCCGACTCCGTGGTCGTTGCCGCCGATCAGCAGCAGCTCCTCGCCATGGACCGGGACGGTGCGCAGGGTCCGGCCTGGGGTGTCGGCGCTGAGGTACATGCCCTTCGGGATGCTGACCGGAGCCCCGGGCACCCGGTATGTCATCGCGTAGGAGCGGTGGGGCTTGAGCTTGGCGAAGTAGCCGCCGCGATCGAGCACCGGGACCCCGGTGGCGAGCATCAGTCGACCCGCGGTCACCGGTCCCTGTGAGGTCTCGATGGTCAGCGGCGCCTCATCCACCGCCGGGTCCAGCGGGGAGCCCTCGGTGTCGTCCTCGGCAGAGGCCCGCGGAGTTCCCGAGTGGGATCCTGCTGCGGCACCTGTGCCTGCTGAGTCACCGTCAGGTCCGTTCGAGGTTGCCCCGGTCACCCGCACGCCATCGATGAGTTCCCCGCCGCGTTCGCGCAGCTCGGCGGCCAGAGCGGCCAGCACCTCCATGGGGTGGAACTGGGTCTGCTTTGCCAGGGCCACGGCCCCGCTGACCTCGAACGGCAGATCGGTCTGATCGGTCCAGGTCACCGGCAGCCCAGCCTCTTGGCAGGCGGCGAACTCCGCGTCCACGGCGGAGAGGCCGGATTCGGTGGTGGCATAGGTGTAGGCCGTGCGCTGCTGATACGGCACCCCGTGTTCCTGCATGTAGCGCACCAACCAGGAAACACCCTCATGGTTGCCGTCCACATAGGCCTGGAGCACCTCAGCCGAGTGGTGCTTGCGGATGTCGGAGAGGGTGGTGCCCTGGAGCAGCGAGAGCTTCGCGGTGGTGTTGCCGGTGGCGACGACGCCGACCGCCCGGGCCTCGAGCACCGCGACCTTGTGCCCGGCTCGGGCCAGGAGCACCGCCGTGGTCAACCCGGTCAGCCCGGCTCCGGCGACGACGGTGTCATAGTGCGCACCCTCGGTGAAGGAGTCGGTCGGGATGGACTCGGGGGAGTAGCTGTCCAGCCAGACCGAGCGGTGCGTGTTTGAGGGCTCGTGGGCGGTGTGCGGGGTCTGCGAGTTCACAGGTGGTCCTTCCTCAGGGGCTGCCGGTGGCCGGTAGCTGACCTCCGGCAATGGTCCTCATCCTGGTGGCTGGACCTGGGAGTATCCAGGATCACCGCCCGCGCAGCAGCACGCGGAGGCGGCTCGGATCAGCCCGGATCAGCCACGCATGCCCAGTGCGAAGGGCAACACCTCGGCCGCCCCCGCGCCGCGCAGCTCCCGGGCGGCCACGGTGAGCGTCCAGCGCGAGACGACCTCGTCATCGACCAGCAGCACCGAGGCGCCGTCGATCTGCTCGGCAAGCGCCGAGGGCACCGCGAACTTCCCCAGCAGTCCGGCCAGCCGGAAGGCGCTGTTGGTGTCCGGAGTGCTCGTGGGGCCACCCTCGGCCCACTCCAGTGCCCCCGCGTAGGGCAGCCGTCCGACCTGGGCCAGCGCCCGGGCGATGGAGTCCACCAGCACCGGATGCCTCCGTGAGGGCATCGAGACGACGACGTCGGGTCGCCGCGCCCAGCCCCATTCAGCCAGGACCCGGATCGCTCCGCGCACCAGCTGCTCGGAGACCTCGGCGTCGGCGCCCTGGAGCGCCTCGCGCACCGGGGTGCCCCAGCCGAGGTCGCTCAGCCGGGCGAGGGCCCGTCCGGGCTGGGCCTGCGCCTCCGCCGGCAGCTTGCCCTTGAGTCCGATGCCCAGGGCGTTGAGCCCGGTGGGCCACTGCTTGCGTGGGGCGATCTCCAGACCGACCCGGTCCAGGCTGTCCTTGGCCTCGGACAGCGCGGACTGGGAGACGTCGTGCGGGAACCAGGTGTCTGCGCAGGTGTCGCAGCGACCGCAGGGCTGGGCCTCCTCGTCGTCGAGGGCATGGGCCAGGAAGACCATCCGGCAGACCCCGGCGGGGAGCCGCTCGTAGTCGAGCATGAGCTGCTGCTCGGCCCGGCGCATCGCCAGGATGGTGTCATAGCGTTCGGCGTCGTAGGTCCAGGGGCGCCCGGTGGAGAGCCAGCCGCCGGAGACCCGGCGGACGCTGCCGTCGACCTCTAAGACCTTGAGCAGCAGCTCCAGCGGGGAGCGGCGGATCTCCACCATGGCCTCGAGCTTGGCGACCGAGAGCGTGGTCTCCGGGGAGAGGGCTCCGAGCACGGCGTCGGCGCGCTCCTGGGTGGGCATCGAGGCCTGGGCGAAGTACTCCCAGATCCGGATGTCCTCCTTGCCGGGCATCAGCAGCACGTCGGCGCTGTCCACGGCGCGTCCGGCACGGCCGATCTGCTGGTAATAGGAGACCGGGGAGGAGGGGGCGCCGAGGTGGACCACGAAACCGAGGTCGGGTTTGTCGAATCCCATGCCCAGCGCGCTGGTCGCGATCAGGGCCTTCACGGTGTTGTCCTTCAACGCCTGCTCCAGCTGCTGGCGCTCATCCGGGTCGGTCTGCCCGGTGTAGGCCGCGACCTGATAGCCGTGGGCATTGAGGTGCGCGGCGAGATCGGTGGCCTGGGAGATGGTCAGCGCGTAGACGATCCCGCTGCCGGTGAGGTCCTTCAGGTGCTGGGTCAGCCAGGCGATGCGCTGCTCGGAATCCGGCAGCGAGAGCACGCCGAGGCGCAGGGATTCGCGGCTGAGCGTGCCGCGCAGCACCATGACCTCCTGATCAGGCTCCTGAGCTGCGGCGGCTTCGCCCGAGGCTTCCCCCGCAGGGGTGAGCTGGGCAGCGATGTCATCGACCACCCGGGAGTTCGCAGTGGCGGTGGTGGCCAGCACCGGGACCTCGGCGGGGAGGTTGCGCACGATCTCCCCGATCCGCCGGTAGTCCGGCCGGAAGTCGTGACCCCAGTCGGAGATGCAGTGCGCCTCATCGACCACGAGCATGCCCATGCGCTGCAGCAGCCCGGGGAGCACCTCGTCGCGGAAGCGCGGGTTGGCCAGGCGTTCTGGGGAGATCAGCAGCACGTCGAGCTCGTCGTTGCGCAGGGATTCCATGATGGAGTCCCACTCGTGGGCGTTCGCCGAGCTGACCGCCTGGGCGCGCACCCCGGCGCGAGTGGCGGCGGCGATCTGGTCACGCATCAGCGCGATCAGCGGGGAGACGATCAGGCTGACCCCGCGTCCGCGGCTGCGCAGCAGGTGCGCGGCGAGGAAGTAGACCGCTGACTTTCCCCAGCCGGTCTTCTGTACCACCAGCACCCGGCGTCGATCCTGGACCAGCGCGGAGATCGCCTCGAACTGGCCGTCCCGGAAGTCCACCTCGGCTCCGGCGAGGGCGGCCAGGCGCTCGCGGGCCTCGGTGTAGAAGGCCGGATCACGCTCGGCGGCGGAGGAGTCAGGGCGGGCTGTGTTCGTGCTGGAGATGCTCACGTGACCACTCTGTCACAGGGGTGGGACACGGGCGCGAGCCTTCGAGCACGCCGACCTCAGCGCCCCATGACATGGGTTCGGGGACGCGACGTGATCAGCTCGGCGCGTCCTGCGCGCGCAGCGCGCGGGTGATCTCGACCCACCGTCGCAGGAACGCCGGCTCGTCGAGCCGTCGTCGTCGTATCCAGGAGGTGACCTCGTCGTTGGACTTGCTCGCATTGCAGGACGCGCAGGCCGGCACGACGTTCTCCAGCGTGTAGCGGCCACCCCGCGAGATGGGGGAGACACAGTCCTTCTGGAGCGGAGCGCCCTCGGTGCCGCAGTAGGCACAGCATGCCCAGGCCTCAAGGATGCGGAACCACTGCTCCTGAGTCAGGTCGCTGCCCGAGGCGGCGACGCGTCTGCTCCGCCGGCGCGCAGCGCGGGCGCGGCGAGTGTGACGAACCGGCATGGCCCGAGATTAGCATCGCGCGGTCAGCACGCTGGGGACCCCATGACCCACAAATCGCTGCGCGCTCAGGCGCACGTGGCGGACGAGCGGCGTTCCAAGACACCCACTCTGAGGCCTGATTGCGCTGAGTCCTCGAAGGCCCAGCATCACCGTGTCCTGTGAAAGAGCTCACTCAAATCAGTAGAACTGCCGATGCCTTCGCCGCAGCGCGGCCGGATGCTGAGACCAGCCGAACACCGGCGCTCAGGCCAGAAGAGAGGAACGACCTCATGACGTCAACCATGGGGTACATATGGAACACGCTCTATGGCTGGACCGACACCGGGAGTGGAGGGCTGCTCCCGCCCAGCACCGACTCCCTGACCCAGCCGATCGGGCACCATGTGGCACACCCAGATACCAAACGCCGGATGCATGAGCTGATCTCAGCGTCGGGACTCATCGACTCCCTGAAGCAGATCGATGCTGCGCCGGCTGCAGAAGCGGACATCCTGCGGGTCCATGACCAGTCTCACTATGACCGAATCCTTGCAGAGAGTGCTCTTCCTAAAGGCGGAGACGCCGGAGACGGGGTGTCCCCGTTCGGACATGGCGGACATCGGATCGCCATGTTGGCGGCCGGTGGAGCCATCGAAGCCGTCCGTACGGTCGTTGAGGGACAGGTCAGCAACGCATACGCTCTCATCAATCCCCCCGGGCATCACGCGGAGCGCAGCACCGGCAGGGGGTTCTGCACCTTCAACAACGGCGCCGTCGCCGCGGCCTACGCGCGCGATGTGCTGGGGCTGAAGCGGGTCGCCATCGTGGACTGGGACGTCCACCACGGCAACGGAGCTCAGGACATCTTTGGTGGGACCGCCGAAGTCTTGAACATCTCAGTCCATCAGGACCGTTGTTTCCCGTCCGACTCTGGTTTTCGAGAGGAGCGAGGCCACGGGGAGGGGTTCGGGTACACGCTGAATGTCCCGCTGCCTCCCGGGGGAGGCAGCGGGGCCTACGAATACGCATTCGACACGGTCGTGCTGCCTGCCGTCAGGGCCTATAAGCCGGACCTCATCATCGTCGCCAGCGGTTTCGACGCCTCCATCATGGACCCATTGGCGCGCATGATGATGCGCAGCGAAGGATTTCGCAGTCTGGTGCGAAAGCTGGTGGATCTCGCCGCGGAGGTGTCCCAAGGAAGACTGGTCTGCCTGCAGGAGGGTGGCTACAGCCCCATCTACGTCCCGTTCTGTGGACTCGCGGTAATTGAAGAGATGGCTGGGGTGAGCACCGGCACCCAGGATGCCTATACACCGATCCTTGGCGCGATGGGCGGTGACAAGCTGCTCGAACATGAGCGCGAGGCCATCGATCTGGCGAGTGTCCTGGTCTCGGACATCCACTAGCGCGCGCCGCCGAAGATCCGGGTGAGGTCCTTCATCGGCGCGGTGCGCGGACCCGGAAGATAGATGGAGGCCGTCGCGGCTCTCGCGGCGGCCTCCGCGCGTCTCGCGACGCCCATCTTCCGCCGGATGCTGGACATATGAGAGTTGACGGTGCGCTCACTCAACGTGAGTGCCATCGCTATCTCAGCGTCGGTCCGGCCGATGACCAGGCCGCTGAGAACGCGAAGCTCCTGCAGGCTGAGCTGCCAGAGATCCTCTCGAGTCAACTCCTGGACGCTCACCGCGAGGTCGTCGAAGGCTCCGAGCCGGGACAAGGTCACATGAATCCAGCTGCCGTCGAATCGCCACAGATGGCGGAGGGTGTCCAGTGAGCTCTCCATGAACTCGGCCACCACCCGGACGAAGTCCGAGTCCCTGAGCAGGGGGACGCTCTCCCGCTCCGCTGCGCCAAGTGCGTCTGGAGTCCACCGCAGATGCACGGTTTCGGTCGTGGAATGAAGCGCAGCATCAGCCCGCAGTCCGAGCGCGAGGAGACCCGACAGGCTCTGTGCCAGGGCCCGCTGTGTGGGTTGGAACGTATCGGGCTGCCGCGCGGAGAAGTGGACCAGTCCCAGATACCCGGTCTCATCGAAGAGCTCCAGGCTCATTCCGTCGCGATAGCCTTCAGTGCTCAGGTAGCGGCGGAACAGAGTTGTCCGAACGAACTCTTCGCGCAGGTCTGCCCCGCTGTCACTGATCGATGGAGGTAGGTGATCGACCGGGTCAAGGCGGTCGGTGAAACCGATCTCGTAGTTCAAGGGGAACAGATTCTGCAGGGCCCACGCCGTTCCATCGCTGTAACCGAGCCGCGTGACGACTCGGGATCTGCCATTGGCGGGCTGATGGATCACCAGTGCGGAGTCGAACAGCACGTGACGCTGCAGGTGACCAAGCGCCAGTGTCAGTCCGTGTCTCTGCGGAGGATCACTCGGTAGACCTCTCATAGGTAGAGGCTAAGTCCGCACCGTTGACTTGCCAAGCAACTCAACACCCAGCCACGGGGCAGTGAGGCCTGGTAGCGTTCCGGCTAAGCTGCCGCGCCAGGTCTACCAGGAGGCATTATGCCGATCTTCGAGTACGAGACCCACCTGCCCTTCTCCCGTGAAGACGTCTTCGACTGGTACGCCCGTCCGGGCGCGCTGGTCCGGCTGCATCCGCCCTTCGCCGGCCGGGTGATCGAGGAGCCCAGCAACGGTCTGCAGGACGGTTCGGAGTCGGTGCTCGGGATCAACATGCCCAGCCTCTTCGGCACCACGCTCGCCGGGCTGATGGACATGGCCGGCTCGGCCAGCTCGCTGCCGATGCGCGGCTACACCAAGTGGCGCTCGCGGCACACCAACTTCAAGGCCGGCCACAGCTTCTCCGATGAGATGATCTCCGGCCCCGCGAAGTCCTGGCGGCATGACCGCAGCTTCGAGGACGACGGCGCCGGGATGGTGCTGCGCGAGAAGGTCACCTATGAGCTGCCCGTGGTGGACAGGCTCCCCGCCGCGGTCCAGAAGGTGGTCGCCCGCCAGTTCGAGACCGAGCTCAACCGGATCTTCGCCTACCGCGGCCGGCAGAGCAGCGATGACCTCGCCTTCCACCAGTCCCATGGCCGTCTGGCCTCACAGCTGAACCAGGATTCGCACCACCGGCCCGAGGCCGCCCCGATCAAGGTCGTGGCCGTGAGCGGCGCCTCCG
This sequence comes from Nesterenkonia aurantiaca, assembly GCF_004364585.1. Classification (GTDB taxonomy): domain Bacteria; phylum Actinomycetota; class Actinomycetes; order Actinomycetales; family Micrococcaceae; genus Nesterenkonia; species Nesterenkonia aurantiaca. Next base: position 116,405 of record NZ_SOAN01000008.1, read on the forward strand.
GGTTGATCGGACGTCAGGTCTGCGCGCTGCTCGGCGGTGCCGGCATCGAGGTCCGCCGGATGGTCCGCGGCAGCGGGAGCTCCTCGAGCGGCAGCGACGGGGAGATCCTCTGGGATCCCGAGGCCGGCACCCTGGACCCCGAGTCGCTGCGTGATGTGGACGCCGTGATCCACCTCGCCGGGCACCCGCTGGCCGCCCGCTTCACCGAGGAGCACAAGAAAAAGGTCCTGGACTCCCGCGTGGAGGGCACCTCACTGATCGCCACCACGCTCGCGCACCTGGAGGAAGCTGATCAGCGTGGCCGGGTGCTGATCAGCAGCTCCGCCATCGGCTACTACGGTGCGACGCCGGAGGATCGGTCCCTGCGCAGCGCCATCCTGACCGAGGACTCACCGGCCGGCACGGACTACCTCGCCGAGGTCTGCAAGAAGTGGGAGGAGAGCACCGCACCCGCGAAGAAGGCGGGCGTCCGGGTCGGGATGGTCCGCACCGGGATCGTGCAGACGCCCGCCGGCGGCGCCCTGTCCCAGCTGCTCCCGCTTTACACCGTCGGCGCCGGCGGACCGCTGGGAGACAAGGAATGGCAGAGCTGGATCAGCATCGATGACATCGCCTCGCTCTTCGTGCACCTGGCGCTGAACCCGCACGCCGAAGGCCCGGTCAACGGAGTCGGCCCCGAGCCCGTCACCGCCAAGCAGTACTCCAAGACGCTGGCCGCGGTCATGCGTCGCCCCTCGGCGATCCCGGTGCCTGCCTTCGGTCCGAAGCTGGTCCTCGGTGAGCAGGGCGCCAAGGAGATCGTCGGCGCGGATCAGCAGGTGACCTCGGTGAAGGCTCAAGCCCTGGGCTACGCGTTCCGGCACCACACATTGCAGGAAGCCCTCGAACACGTCCTGGGCAGCTGAAGGAGACAGCACCGATGGCAGCAGAGACCAAGATCCGGATGTTCGGCGCGCAGTGGTGCGGGGACTGCCGGCGGACCAAGGCCCAGCTCGACGCGCTGGAGCTGGACTACGACTACATCGACCTGGAGCAGGACGTGGCCGCCGCGAAGGTGGCCGAGGAGATCTCCGGGCGCAAACGGATCCCGGTGGTCGTCTACCCGGACGGCTCCCACCAGGTGGAGCCCTCCAACGCGGACGTCGAGGCCAAGCTGCAGGAGCTGGAGCTCCAGCCCTAGTTCATCAGGGCGATGTAGAAGTTCAGCGTGGAGGCGTACAGCGTCCAGGCGAGGTAGGGCAGCAGCAGGTAGGCCCCGATTCGGGAGATCGGCCAGAACCGCCAGATGGTCAGCGCGATCGCGGCGATCAGCACCACGATGAGCACCATCGCCGCCCAGAGCGCCGCGGTCCCGAAGACCGGGTAGCCGCCGAAGAACAGCGGGGACCAGATGCTGTTGAGCACGAGTTGTCCCACGAAGAGCGCCAGGGCCGGGGTGGCGTTGACGCTGTGCCGACGTCGCCAGACCAACCAGGCGCCGACGCCCATCAGCAGATACAGCACGGTCCAGACCGGGCCGAAGACCGCATCCGGCGGAGTCCAGGCCGCCTTGTCCGCCGCGGCGTACCAGCCGTCGGTCTCCTCAGCGGTGAGCATGCTTCCCAGGAATCCCACGGCCTGGGGGATCCCGACGAAGAGGATCAGCACGATGAGCTGCTTCACCGTAGAGTCCGGGGAGCCATGTGGTTCGAGCCAAGTTTCGGTGCGTGCCTGCGGTGTCATGTCATGGTCCTTCCCGTACCCAATCGATGCACCCGACCATACACTTGGGCCTATGACTTCCACAGCTTCCGAGCAACGCCAAGCCCTGGTCACTGCCCTGCGCAGCGTCTCCGCCGATGCCCCCACGCTGTGTGAAGGATGGGCCGCGGAGGATCTCGCGCTGCACATCGTGATCCGGGACTCCCACCCGCACCTGCTCATCGGACCGAGCCTCCCCCTGGTCGGAGACCGGGCGAGCAAGGCCCTGAAGAACCTGCGCAGCACCGGGTACGAGTCGTTGGTGGAGCGGGTGCAGGCCGGGCCGCCGTCGTACTTCCCGCAGAGCTTCCCGCCGCTGAATGACCTGATGAACACCGCAGAGTTCTACATCCACACCGAAGACGTGCTGCGCGCACAGCCTGACTTCGACCCGAAGCATCCGCGCAGCATCTCCGAGAAGCTGCGCCGACGACTGTGGAAGCAGGGGTCGATGATGTTCCCCATGGCCGCCCGCTCCGCGAAGCAGCGCATCACCTTCGTCAGCCCCGGCTACGGTTCGACGACGTCCGGCCCGGCCTCTGCCCCGATGCGCAAGATCACCGGGGCACCCGAGGAGCTGCTGCTCTGGGCCTTCGGCCGCAAGGAGAAGGCCCAGGTCAGCATCGGCGAGGCCTGAGGCTTAGAACGGGTAGGGCGCGATCTCCGAGCGCACGGTCAGCCACTGGGTCTCGGTGAAGGACTCGATGTTCGCGCTGGCCCCACCGACCCGGGAGCCGGTGCCGGAATCGCCGACCCCGCCGAAGGGCGCATTGGCCTCATCGCCTACGGTCTGTTCGTTGATGTGGACCTTGCCGGAGTCGACCTGGTCGGCGATCTTCATCGCCAGACCCACATCACCGAGCACACCGACCGAGAGTCCGTATTCGCTGCCGTTGATGATCTCCACGGCTTCTTCGATGGTGGAGAAGGAGATCACCGGGGCCACCGGGCCGAAGATCTCCTCGGCCCAGGCCGGGTTGTCGATGCTGATCCCGGAGATCACGGTGGGGGAGTAGAACAGGTCGGTGAACTCGCCGCCGGCCTCCACGGTGCCACCCTGCGCGGTGGAATCTTGGACGATCGAGTGGATCCGGTCGCGCTGCTTGGCGTCGATGATCGGGCCGATCGCGATGCCGTCCTCGGCGGGGTTGCCCACGGGCAGGTGCTTCGCCTTCTGACTCAGCTTCGCGATGTACTCCTCCTTCAGGGACTCATGCACCAGGTGCCGTCCGGTGGTCATGCAGACCTGCCCCTGGTGCAGGAAGGAGCCGAAGGCCCCGGCGGAGGCGGCCTTGTCCAGGTCGGCGCCGGGGAGGATGACCAGGGCGTTGTTGCCGCCAAGTTCCAGGTGGGCGCGCTTGAGCAGCCTGCCAGCGGTCTCACCGACCAGGCGGCCTGCCGCGGTGGAGCCGGTGAAGGAGATGATGCGCACCTCAGGGGCCTCGGTGAGTGCCTTGCCGACCTCGCCGCCGCCCGGCAGCAGGTGCAGCACGCCGGCGGGGAGCCCGGCTTCTTCGAAGATCCGTGTGATGACCACGCCGCCGGAGACGCTGGTGCGTGGATCCGGCTTCAGCAGCACCGCGTTGCCCAGCGCGAGAGCCGGGGCCACGGAGCGGATGGAGAGGATCAGCGGGAAGTTGAACGGAGAGATCACCGAGACGACGCCGGCCGGGCGGCGCCGCGCGAAGGACCAGCGCGGCTGTTCGGTGCTGAGCACCTCGCCGGCCGGGGCAGAGGGCAGCGCCGCCGCCTCGAAGCACTCGGCCGCGGCGACGTGCGTCTCCAGCGCGGCCTTGGTGGGCACGCCACCGGTCTCACGCACGATCCAGGTCTCGATCTCCTGGGCGTGGGCCTCGAAGAGATCCCCTGCGCGGCGCAGCACGGCGGCGCGCTCGGAGGGCTTCATGGCAGCCCACTGCTTCTGCGCGGCGGCTGCGGCGGTGGCCGAGCGGTCGACGTCCTCGACCGAGGCGCCGCCGGCGGTGCCGAGGCTCTCACCGGTGGCGGGCTCGGTGATCGGGATCAGCTCACCGCCGCCGGTCTGCCACTGCCCGGTGAAGATGTTGCTTTCCCAGCGGGCGTCATCGAGGAGACCGGTCTTGTTCAGGGTGGAGGTGGTGGACATGGTGGGGTGACCTCTCGGGAGGGGAAGACTGCATGTCAGTGTTGACTATCTCCATAGTGATCCGTGACACAGATCTATTCAAGTGCCAGGTGTGTATATGTCGACTTCCACGGAAGGTCGTTTGGCATGGGCTTGGGATCCTGCGACGCGCCTTCTCGGGTGCTATTGGACGAAGGCGACCGGTTCGACCGTTGCTGTGGTCCGTTGTTTGACGTGCACCCGTTCCGCAATCAGTCGTATCTGATCAAGCAGGCCCGCAGGCTCGACAGTGACATTGAGACCTGAGAGTTGGATCGTGATGCTCGAGCCGGTGATGTGGATGCGCCGTGGCCCTTCAACTTCGTTGGACTTCGCGACATGGATCAGGTGCCCCGTGTGCAGACCCAGCGCGGTGCAATAGGCCAGCACCTGGTAGACATCCTCGGCAGGTACGCCCGAGCTTTCTCCGAGTACCTTGTACTTCACATCCGCCACGGCGACTGGTCGGCCATCCAGCGTGTGTACGATGTCAGGTCGGATCGGGACTGTTCGGTCAGTGTCTAGAACGGTCCGGTACTGGTCCCTGGTGCTTCCCGGGCCGAGTCCCCGCAGCGACTCTCTTATGGCGACGAAGAGGAAGTTCTCAAACACGTCAGCCATGTTGTAGGTCATCGATGCGACGTTCTGGTGTCCCCCGTTCAGGCTCAGTCCGGTGGACTGAAGGATGGTTTCCGCCAGGTCCAGCGCGGGAAGGTACCTACGGTTTTTTCGTGAGGCCGTCCACGGCGGCAGCGGGGCCGCCGGGTGAATCATTTCGATTCCATGCAAGCGTCGAATCAGCTGGCTGAGCTCTGCCCGAACGCTGGGAGAGAGTCTTGGGACACGCACCATGCGCTGAAGTGCCGCAAGCAGAATCTGGTTCTCAGCGATGTCTGTCGTGAACTCGTCGTAGCTAACTTCCAAAGGCACTGGCATGCCGCCGTGCCGAGCAAGCTGATCGGACAGGCGCAGACGCCCCTTGACGGTCATCAGTGAATCGTCGCGAGATACATATCCGTGTAGCAGGCCACGGTCCAACGCGCGTCGGCTCAGCAGTACCAGTGTTTTGGCCACCGAGGACCAGAGATCATCATCAGCGGACCCAGAGACGACGTCGGCGGGCTCGCTCGGGTGCCGGGCGTAGCTGATCATGAAGAAAAGTGAATGGAACGGCGCCTTGGGGTGGACGACGACGTCCATCTGACCGGCCCGCAGTGCGCCCACTCGATTGAGTTTTGGCTTCAGCAGCCATTGCCCATGACGTTCCGGCCAAACATCGATGAGGTCTGAAACCGTAAGCGCCTCGACGAGGTCCTCAGACAGGGCGAGGACCACACCCTTCCCGTTCTCCGTGAGGTCGAGCCGGTTCACAATACGGAGTCCGTGGCTTCGGAGGCTCCTTCTCCACGGAGAAGCTGCCTTCTGATCTGTCGGTAGCTGAAGCGCTCAGCCACCTCGGCTGGAGAATGAATACCGTAGAAGTGTTCTTCCAAGAGCGGCAGAAGATCGTACTTCCAGATCCGTTCGAGACCGACTTCGGTCGCGGCCTGGGTGCGCATGAAATAAGAAGGCCCGATGTGCTGGTCTCGGCTCTCCTCTCCAAGCTCGTCGTTGAGCGCCTCAAGGAGACGTGCGCGCGTCGCGGAGAATCCTCGAGCACGAAGCCAACGGTCGAGCAGCCCAGCGACGGGGGTGCTGTCTGGGTGCATCTCTAGAAACGCGAACCGGCGACGGATTGCGGTGTCAACCATTGCGATGGAGCGGTCCGCCGTGTTCATCGTGCCGATGATGTAGAGGTTCGGAGGGAGCCGGAACTTCTCTCCCGAGGAGTACTGCAGTCGGATGTGCTCGTCCCGATACTCAAGTAGGAAGTACATCTCGCCGAAAATCTTGGCGAGGTTCCCTCGGTTGATCTCGTCGATGAGGAGGACGTATGGCCGCTGTGGATCGTTGGTCGCTTTGGCAGCGAGGCGTCGCAGGGGTCCAGGCTTGAGGTCAAAGCCGAGTCCACCGGAATCCGTCGGGCTCGGGCGGTACCCCTCGAAGAAATCCTCGTATGCATAGGAGGGGTGGAACTGCACGATCTCAGGTTCTTGGTTGGTCACGTGCCGGGCGATGGCGCGCGCCAGGAAGGTCTTGCCGGTGCCAGGAGGTCCGTACAGGATGATCTGGCGGCGTTCCTCGAGCACGGAGATCATCTCATCGAGCCAGATCTGGTCCATGTGGAGCTGATCGGCCAGAGCGGGGCCAGCTGGTCGAAATTCACCGCTGTGGGCGATGTCATTGAGATTGGGTGTTGAGTCAGAGGTCTGGACATCTTCACGGAAGGTTGAGTCATCTTCGAGCATGTCTTGCAGGTAAGGCAGCGACCCGGGAAGTTCGACGACGCCGGGAGACTCATCAATCTCTGAGGACACATGTTCGGGGAGCGCGTCAATTGACACAGGCTCTTCGTTCCATGTCACTTCTCGACGGATTTCGTGGAGGTCAGGGTCGAAGTTGCCTTCTCCTGAGATTCGACCCACCCATATGGCTGATCCGTCTCGCACCGCTACGGCGTCGCCTTCCTCCATTCGGGAAATGAAGGTGTGGATTTCTTCGGCGAGGATCAGGCGGCGGGCCGAGTCGAGGTGCCGGTATGCGTCGAAGACTCGATTTCTGACCGTCACGAAGTCTGATCCGGGCTCAAGCGATCTCAGGTAAGAGGCGTTGTAACTCATGGCTGCTTCCTTGAGCCACTTGGACGTGGCACCGGCGTCTTCGGTCCGTGGTTGCACCGCCCAGGCGTGGGTGCCTTCCCAGGTCCGTTTTTGCCATGTTGAGTACCAGGGCTCGGCAAACCAATCGATTCTGGTCTCTGCGTCTTCCTCGAGATGCTTTCGCAAGAGGTACAGGTCGTGGTCGAGGTCAGAGGAGAGCTGAAGATCCGGGGCGAGACCACTAAGTCCGTCGAACAACGCGCGTTTGTGTTTCTCGCTGATCAGGTGCTCGAAGACGAAAGGGAACGCCAGGAATCTGAGTGTGTTCCTCATGGAAGGCTGCTCGTATGGGACAGCGTCTGTGATGTCCCTAAATCGCCAGGGGTCCTCTCGCGCTTCATGTTGGGCTGGCCTTGAGAGTGTTGTCCAGGACTTGGCAAACAGAGCCATCCAGATCATCTGCTTCCAGAACTGCTGGTTGTACCCCTGCCCTCCATGGAAGATGCCGGGCAAATTCAGGCAGAGTCTCATCAGCTCGGGGACAGCGGGCTTGTCTGGAAGCCAGGCCAACAGGGTCTCGATGTACCCCAATTTCGTGTCCGGTCGAAGGTTCATCAACGGGAGGCTGCGGAGGTAGATGGACTCAGCTGCTAGCAGCACCACATCTCGGGGAGCATTCTTCAGTTGGAGTTCGAGTTTCTCCATGAAACTTCCGGGACCCTCATTTGGATCATCCTGGATGGCACTTCGAAGATACTCAGCATTCTCGGGCGTCCAGATCTTGCGGCTGGGGTCGATGACGGAGAGCCCGTCGCCGAAGAGATGCCCCAGTACGAACCGTGCAGCGTCGCCCATCGCCGATACGTGGGCGGGATAACTTTCGCCTGGTCCAACGTAGACGGTCGCGTCCTCAGGTCCGATCAGACAACTGAGACAGAAGCGGGAGTCGACACCGACGGTGACCGCCTCAGCGGATTGCTCTCGCCAGGCTTGCTGAACTTCATCGAGCGCCACCATGACGGCCGAGTCAGGAGCTGCGGAGCAATCGCGAACATGGTACGTGCCAGACGGGGTGTCCCATAGGTAGCCCTCCTGAGACCAGACCAGGTCGAACCTGCGTCCAGCGAATCGTCGGGAGGGCAAATGAGTCGCCGACGTACTTCGCGCCGCGCGCTGCGCATCTGTATCCATTGAGAAATCCCCTCATCAGCGTGCCGTTAGGTCCAGGCTAGCCTGTGAGGCCGGGGGTTGAGTCGGCATCACATAGTGGGATTGCCACGATGGTGATGGTTAGTCGCCGAGTCTTCACTCTCAAAGTGTGGAACCGGGTGAGTCCGGGGGACCCCGGACTCACCCGGCGTTATCGGGGGAACGCTTACTGCGCGACCCACTCGCCGCAGTCGCTGGTCTCGAAGGCGACATCGGTTTCGGCGATGGTGACGAATCCTTGTCCCTCAGGCAGGCCGTTGGTGATGATGTCGTCGAACTCGCCGCTGAGGCCGGAGAGTCGAGCCCAGTAGCAGAACCCTGAGGTGTCCTCGGTGCGGTAGGTGCCTGGCTGGATCTCCTCGCCGATGAGGAAGGTTCCTGAGCCCGGGATGGAGCCGGAATCCGAGACCGACGTCTCTTCCTGATCAGCTTCCTCGGTCTCGACCTCTTCCTCCGCCTGGGATGCCAGTTCTTGCTCACGGGAGTCGAGCGCGCTTTCCCGATCATCTAGCTCAGCGGTTCTGGCTTCAAGGGATTCTTCGTCCTCCGCGATCACCTCGCGGCGCTCCTCAAGATCCGCCGGTTCGACTTCGACTTCTACCTCCACCTCTTCGGTGATGGTCTCCGTCTCAGTTTCCGTGACGATCTCCGGTTCGGCCTCTCCGCTGTTGCCGATCCCAACCCCAGCAAGCAGCGCGACGATGATCCCAGCGATCCACGGCCAGCGCCGCCGCTTCTTGGCTGGTGCTTCCGCCCCGCCCGCAGCGGGCGGGTAAGGCTGATACTGATCGTTGGAATACTGCGTACTCGGATACTGGTCTGTCGGGTGCTGATCATGGTGTGAGTGATTCATGGTGTCCCTTTCCCTCGGGCGATCCACTGGAGATCCAGTGGGCTGACGCAGAGAACAATGCGTGTTCTGCATCAGTGAAAATCACCCTAGATGTGACCACGGACATGAATCGCAACCCGCCAAGAAAACCCTCTACTCCAGCTCGTCCTCCGAATACCGCCGCTGGGACTCACGCTGGCCGTGGGTGATGCGGCGGATATCCATGCTGGAGTCGAAGGTGGAGCCCACGGCTCCGGCCACGACCCCCATCGCGGCACTGAGCCAGGCGATGTCGAGGTAGTTGAAGAAGCTGATCTCGCTGCCGATGAGATCTGCCAGGAAGTCTGGATCGATGACCACGAGTGCGCCGATGAGAATGGTCACCACCAACGCCACGTAGAGCATCGACACCGCGATCAGCAGAGTCAGCACAGTGGACCCGTTGTAGAGCCAGAAGACCCGTGCCAGATCCTTGTTCGTGGGTTTGTCCCAGAGTCGGTTGGTGAAGATCAGCCAGGCCACCATGCTCAGAATCACCGCACCCCCGATGGAGAGCAGCCGCGCCGTGCTCAGGGCGTCAGCCATCTCCCAGATCGAGTAGTAGAAGATGCCGAAGGCGCCTACCGCAGCTGCGCCGGCGAGAGCGCCGGAGAGCTTCGGGGCGGTCCGGAAGGGGTCGTTGGCGACCGTCATGCCCAAGAGCGTGCGCACTTCGCCGGTGCCCGGGTGGGCGAACAGGCGGTGCCGACCGCTGGGCTCGACCGGCTGCCAACGGGTCCATCGCTGTCGGTATTCCTTCTGCAGCGGCCCGTGACAATCCGGCAGCAACCGGAGGAGGCAGTCCATGAAGATCTCACGGATCCTTCGCTTGGTCGAGCGCACTCCCAGCGTCGGGTAGGAGACGACTGCGGTCCGATTCTTGGCGAGTATCTCCGCCACCAGAGGTCGTCCTTCGACGTGTCGCGGGACTTCGGTGAGCATCAGCACGGCATCGGCGTCGAGGTGATCTGCGTCGAGTTCTCTCAGAGCCTCGATGTCGAGGCTCCCCTCCGGGGTGATCCGCGGACTTCGGATCTCCATCTCCACCGTGACATCGTCGACGAAGATGTCGCGCGCCTCGGCCAGGAACGCTTCCTTGATCTTCTCGATGCGGCGCGCGGCCACGCCGGGGTCTGCGACCAGCATCACCCTGATGGGGGTGTCGGAGGATGACATGTGTGTATTCCCTTCATGTCCCGGCCTGGACACCAGGGGATTCTGGTGGGTAGGCGATCGGTCTATCTGGTTCCGCGGACGCTCACTGCGGAGGAGGCCCGGACGATGAGTTCGGGCTCCAGCTTCTGGGACGAGACCTCTTTGCCGGCGATGAGCGCCAGCAGGGTCAGCAGTGCCTCGCGGCCCATCAGGTGCATCTTGGACCGGATCGTGGTCATCGGGATCCCCACCGATTCGGCCAGTGGAGTGTCGTTGTAGCCGATCAGCGCCACATCGTTGGGCACCGAGAACCCGTGGTCCTGCAACACCCCCAGCGCGCCGATGGCAGCGAAATCGTTGGTGGCGAACACGGCGTTCGGTCGGATCCCCGCCTCGAGGATCTCGCCCATCGCCTGGCGACCGGCGGCGGTGTCGAAGCCGCGGTAGATCAGATGGTTCTCCGGCACCTCCACCCCGGCTTCGGCCAGGCGGTCGATGAGCCCACGGGTGCGGTCATAGGCGGTGGAGGCGAACTCCAGTCCGGCGAGGACGACGACGTCGGTGCGTCCCAGCTCGAGCAGGTGCTCGGCCACCAGGCGGCCGCCGAGGTAGTCGTCGCAGGTCACCGAGACATGGCCCTCGCGGCGTCGGGAGGTCAGCACCAGCGGCACCCCCTGCTCGCGCAGCTCATCGAGGAAGGTGTCATCGAGGTGGGCGTCGCCGAAGATCAGTCCATCCACTCGGCGGTCGATCATCGCCCGGGTGCGGGTGCGCTGCAGGGCCGTGTCATCCAGGGAGTTCATCACATAGGTGTTGATCCCGTTCTCCATCGCGGCCTCTTCGATGCCCTCATAGATCGTCGCGAGCACGAAGTCCTGCAGTCGGGGCACCATCACCCCGACCAGGTTGGAGCGGGCGGTGCGCAGGCTCGCGGCGTGGGGGTTCCGCGTGTAGCCATGGTCCTCCGCGAGCGCAAGGATGGTGCGCACCGTCTCGGGCGCCGCCCAGCGATGCCGCTGATCCGGGGGAGAGCCCAGGACGCGCGAGACCGTGGCCACGCTGACTCCGGCGAGCTCGGCCAGCCCGCGCTGGGTGACCGCTCGTGCCCTCTGCTGTGCCATCTGCACCTCCTGCTGTGTCAGCCTATCGCCCTCTCGCACCCCTGAAGCCGCCGGAGAGGCTTTACAAGCAATTAACACAGAAGTCTACGAAATCGATTGCCGTAAACGATTGTGTGTGGTGAGATCTACCTCATACGACGCACCGATCGAATTGAGGCCCTCTTGTCCCGCATCGTCCTTCTCGCCACCGGCGGCACCATCTCCTCTCGGGAGAACGCCGCCGGGGGATCCCGTGCCAGCGACTCCGCCGCGCAGCTGCTCGCGGCGCTGAAGCACCATGCCCTGGCGGATCTGATCAGCGAGATCCAGGTCGAGACGCAGGACATCTCCGTGGAGAACTCCTTCAACTTCAGCTTCTCCGACCTGGCCCGCATCGACTCCGCGGTGCGTGAGATCCTGCAACGTCCCGAGGTCGACGGCGTCGTGGTCACCCACGGCACCGACACCATCGAAGAGACCCTCGCACTGCTGGCGCTGACCCATGACGACGACCGCCCGGTGGTCTTCACCGGCGCTCAGCGCAGCCCCGATCACCCCGACAGCGACGGCCCGCGGAACCTGCGCGACGCGATTCTGGTCGCCGCCGATCCCGCCTCCCGCTTCCACGGGGCGCTGCTGTGCTTCGGGGGAGAGATCCACACCGCGCTGCCGCTGCGCAAGGCTCACGCCTCTGCGCTCCAGCCGTTCTCCCATCCCAGCGGCGGCATGCTGGGCCGGCTCACCGAGGCCCAGCCGCAGTACTACTTCGGACCGCGCAGCCTTCCCCGGCTGCCCCACCCCACCCAGAACTTCGGTGACCAACGGGTGGACATGGTCCTGTCCTACCCCGGGGCCGACGGCGCGCTGATCCGCAGCGCGATCGCATCCGGCGCCGCAGGGCTGATCGTCCTCGGCGGAGGTGCGGGGAATCCAGGCAGCGCCCTGGTGGAGGCGATCGCCGAGGCCACGCAGGCCGGCGTCGTCGTCGGGCTCGCCAGCCGGACCTTCGGCGGCTCGGTGGCCGCGATCTACAGCGGCGGGGGAGCGGTGGACGCGCTTGCCGCCGGGGCGGTGGCCCTGGGAGATCTGCCCGGGACCCAGGCACGGGTGCTGCTCGCACTGCTGCTGAGCACCGGGGCCCGAGAAGAGACCAAAGACCGGCTCGAGCGCTGGGTGCAGACCGCGCGCTGAGTCAGAACAGCAGGAACTGGCAGAGAAGTACACGCAACGGAAAACAAGTAGAGAAAGAGGACTTACATCATGGCTAAAGAGATCTACGTAGCACTGGGCATCGACGTCGACGCGGTCGGCGGCTGGCTGGGCTCCTACGGCGGTGAGGACTCCCCGGGAGACATCTCCCGCGGCATGTTCGCCGGTGAGGTCGGGGTGCCACGGCTGAACAAGCTGCTGGCCAAGTACGACCTGCCCGCCACCTGGTTCTGGCCCGGTCACTCCATCGAGACCTTCCCCGAGCAGTTCGACCAGGTCGTCGCCGCCGGGCATGAGATCGGGGTCCACGGCTACAGCCACGAGAACCCGATCGCGATGACCCGCGAGCAGGAGACCGACATCCTGACCTACTGCATCGACCTGATCGAGAAGCGCAGCGACCGCCGGCCCACCGGCTACGTGGCCCCCTGGTGGGAATTCTCCACCGTCACCAACGAGCTGCTGCTGGAACAGGGCATCAAATACGACCACTCGCTGATGCACCGGGACTTCGAGCCCTACTACGTGCGCGTCGGGGACAACTGGGAAGCCTCCAAGATCAACTACGACAAGCCGGCCAGTACCTGGATGAAGCCGCTGGTCCGTGGCGAGGAGACCGACCTGGTGGAGATCCCGGCCTCCTGGTACCTCGATGACCTGCCTCCGATGATGTTCATCAAGGGCAGCCCGAACAGCCACGGCTTCGTGAACCCGCGCCACCTCGAGGAGATCTGGCGTGACCAGTTCGACTACATCTACCGGGAGAACGACTACGCGGTCTTCACCATGACCGTGCACCCCGACGTCTCCGGCCGCCCGCAGGTGCTGCTGATGCTGGAGCGCCTGATCGAGCACATCAACTCCCACGACGGCGTGAAGTGGGCCCAGTTCGACACCATCGCCGATGACTTCATCAAGCGCTCACCCCGCCAGGGCTGAGCACCCCCCCACAAGACCCTCCACTTGCACCGGAATGAGGACAACTGATGTCGACCCCAGCAGTTGAGCAGCCCAAGCCCATGGCGAAGATCCCCGCGAAGCAGACCGTGCTGGTCACGGTCATCTGCTTCGTGGCCTGGAGCATCGCCGTCTACGACTACATCCTCTTCGGCACCTTGCTGCCGCGCATCGAGGAATCCTTCGGCTGGACCCAGAGCTTCGCGCTGCTGGTCTCCACCCTGGCCAGCGCGGCGATCTTCATCGTGATCATCATCTTCGGTCCGCTGGTGGACCGGATGGGCCGGCGCAAAGGCATGATGGCCTCGGTGGGCGGTACCGCTGTCGCCGGTGTCGCCACCGCGGCCGTCCAGGGGGCGACCTCCGTGGTGGCCGTGCGCGGCTTCACCGGGCTCGGCCTGGCCGAGCAGAACGTCAACGGCACCTACCTCAATGAGATCTTCGCGCAGACCGAGTCCAAGCGGATCAAGCGCAACCAGGGCTTCTTCTACTCCCTGGTGCAGTCCGGGTGGCCGGTGGGCGCCCTGTTGGCCGCAGGCTTCGTCGCGCTGACCGCGCACTTCTTCGGCGCGGAGAACTGGCGGGTCGCGTTCCTGCTCTCGATCATCCCCTCGATCGTCGTCTTCGCCCTGATCTACTTCCTGCTCAAGGAGACCCCTCAGTTCACGACGATGAAGAAGATCCGGGACCTGCGCAAGGCAGGCAAGCCGGAGGAGGCCGAGGCGCTCTCGGCCGCCACCGGTCTCCGGGTGGAGAAAGAGGTTCCGCTGAAGCGGATCTTCAACGGCAAGCACCGCCGCAACACCATCGTGCTCTCGCTGGCCTGGACGCTGAACTGGTTCGGCATCGCGACCTTCTCGGTGCTGGGCACCTCGGTGCTGGAGTCAGGCAAGGGCGTGGACGCCGACAGCGCACTGCTGATGATCGTCGGCGCCAACCTGGTCGGCGCCCTGGGCTACCTCACCCACGGGTTCCTGGGCGATAAGTTCGGACGCAAGAACGTCGTCGTCGTCGGCTGGCTGATCGCCGGCGTGGCCTTCGCGGTGATGATGCTGGGCCCGAACAACCCTGAATTCGTGCTCCCGCTCTACATGGTCGGGCTGTTCTTCCTGCTGGGCCCCTACGCCGCGATCATGTACTTCCAGGCCGAATGCTACGACGCCGACTGCCGGGCCACCGGCTCCGCGTTCATCAGCGCCTTCAGCCAGCCCGGGGCCGTGATCGGCGGGTTCATCCTCACCGCACTGGTGGCCGCCGCCTTCGAGTTCGCCACCGCAGCGCTGGTGGTGGGCGCGATCGGCACCTTCGTCTCAGGACTGGTGATGCTCTTCGCCAAGAAGGTCGAGACCGATGTCCCGCGCGAGGAGGTGCCGATCCCGGCGCTGCGCCCCACCGACGAGGTCGTTCAGGCCGCGAGGAGCAACCGATGACCGCAGAGAACACAGCCACCGCGGCGCCGGTCACCGTGATCAGCGGGGCCGCCTCCGGGATCGGGCGCTCCACCGCGGAGTACCTGGCCGGCAAGGGTCACCGGGTGGTGATCGGTCACTTCGGCAAGGACCCGCATGACCCGCAGGAGACCCTCGACCTGGTGACCGCGGCCGGGGGAGAGGGCGTGATCCTGGACCTCGATGTCAGCTCCACCGCGTCCACCGACGCGTTCATCGCCGCGGCGGTGGGCCATTACGGGACCGTGGATCATGTGGTGGCCAACGCCGGGATCCTGCGCCAGGCGCCGTTCGCTCAGATGGACGACGCCAGCTGGGACGAGCTGCTGCAGGTGGACCTGCATGGCGTGATGCGACTGGTCCGGGCCTCCCTGCCGCACCTGGGGCAGGGGAGCTCGATCGTGGCGACCTCCTCGATCGTGGGCAGCTACTACGGCTGGGCCGAACATGCCCACTACGCCGCCGCGAAGGCCGGGGTCATCGGGCTCACCCGCAGCCTGGCGGTGGAGTTCGGACCGCGCGGGATCCGCGCGAATGCGGTCATCCCCGGGCTGATCGAAACTCCGCAGTCGCTGGACTCGGTGAACTCACTGGGCCCCGAGGGGCTGAAGGCCGCAGGGGACTATATCCCCTGGGGTCGGGTGGGCAGACCTGAGGAGGTGGCCAGCGTGATCGGTTTCCTGCTTTCGGCCGATGCGAACTACCTGACCGGACAAGAACTCACGGTCGACGGCGGCCTGACCGTCGCGATGAGAGGCTGAGGTTGATGAGCACTGAGGTAGCGCAGATCCCGGGCGCCGGGATTCCGAACTACGGCAACATCCTCGCCGGGCGCACCGCCCTGGTCACCGGGGCAGCCAGCGGCATCGGGGAGGCTATCGCGGCCCACCTGAGTGCTGCTGGCGCCCGGGTGGCGCTGGCCGACCGCTCGGCGAGGGTCACCGAGGTCTCCGCCGCATTGAACGCCCGCACTGGGGCCGACGGCACTGTGGCAGACACCGTGCCGATCATCTTCGACGCCGCCTCCGAGGAGGCTGTGGACGCTGGGGTGGCGGAGACGATCGAGGCACTGGGCCGGATCGACACCCTGGTCACCTGCCACGGGATCCTCACGGAATCTCCCTTGGCGCAGATGAGCCTGGCCACCTGGCAGGAGACGCTGAGTGTGGATCTGACCAGCGTCTTCCTGCTCAACCGAGCGGTGCTGGCCGGGATGCTCGAACGCGGCGACGGGCGGATCATCAACGTGGCCTCCCAGCTCGGGCAGAAGGGCGGGTCTGGGATGGCGCACTACGCCGCAGCCAAGGCCGGGGTGATCGCGATGACCAAATCCCTGGCCCGGGAGGTCTCCGGCGACGGGGTGCTGGTCAACGCCATCGCCCCCGGGCCCATCGAGACCCCGATGGTCGCCGGGATCAGCGAGGACTGGAAGATTCAGAAGCGCGCCGAGCTGCCCCTGGGCCGTTTCGGCACGGTGGACGAGGTGGCGCCCACCGCGGTGATGCTGGCCTCCTCCCCGGGCGGCAACATCTACGTGGGCCAGACCCTGGGACCGAACAGCGGAGACGTGATGCTCTGATGTGCGGCGGCTGTGGCGTGGCGCGGCAGGACTGGGCCGGACCCATCCTGTCCAGCTCCCACGCCAAACCCCTGGTGGCTCGCCTGCTCTCCGGTGTCGCAACCGGGCTGAGTGTGCGAGCCACCGGGGTCGGCTGGACCGTGACCCAGCCCGGGCGGCCGGTCACCGTGCACACCAGTGGGCTCGCGCTGCTGGATCAGGTGTCTGCATGGCTGGTGTCCCGGGGCGTGAGCGCTTCGGCGGTGACGTCCGCGCTGGAGACCGCGCCGGATCACCGCGCGGTGCACGTGACTCGGGAGATGTTCCCTGCCGCCAGGACGGAAAGTCTCGAGGGTGGCGCGCAGGCGGTCCCCTCCACGCAGTTGGTGCCGACGTTGCTGGTTGCGGCACTCGGGATCCGGATGGATCCAGGCGGCGTCGAGCAGCGGCTGGTGCTCCAGGACGCGGAGGAGTCCTGGACGCTCCGAGTCGACTGAACCTCCGCCGTCGTCTCAGGGGCCTCCCGGGGCGAGGAACTGATCCCGGGTTGTTTCCCAGGGAGGTGAACTCTGGTAGGCATGAACCTAGTAGTCCGCCCTGACGTCACTGCCTGCCGGCAAGTCACCCGCCACAAGGAGACACCGTGTCCAAGAATGAGAACAACGCCCACCGGCTCGATGTCCCGCTAAATGGTGTTCGCGGGCCCAAGGGTGCGAAGAAGACCCCGTTCGAGGGCGACCCCCGCACGCTCTGGCGGGTGAACCAGTACCCATCCCCGTTCACGCTCGCAGACGTTCCGACTCGCGAGAAGATCGGGTTCAAGGGCAAGAAGGACGACGGGGAGGAGGCGCTCGCCGAACGCTCGGCGATGCTCGCGGATCTGCAGGAGCTGATGTGGGCCCATGTGGTCGCCGCCTCCGAGGCGGACCAGTGGGAGGTCGCTAAGGCCATCGCCGGACGGGTTCCGCGTCGGACCCCGCAGGAGAAGGCCCGCCGCGAGGAGCTGTTCTCACCCGAGGTGGAGACTGCGCTGAACAACCTGGACCGTGGCCCGAGGATTCTGCTGGTGCTGCAGGGCATGGACGCTTCCGGAAAGGGCGGGGTGGTCAAGCAGGTGGTCAGCTCGATGGACCCGATGGGTATCGAGGTGGCCGGATTCGGGAAACCCACCCCGGAGGAGCAGCGCGAGCATTACCTGGAGCGCATCATCCGGCGCCTGCCGCGGCCAGGTCTCGTGGGCGTCTTCGACCGGTCCCACTACGAGGATGTGCTGGTGCCCAGCATCACCGGCAGCGAAAGCCCGGAAGAGATCGAGCGTCGCATCGAGGCGCTGATCCTCTTCGAACGCGAACTGGTCCGGCTGGGCTTCGTCATCATCAAGGTCAAGCTGCTCATCTCCCAGGAGGAGCAGCTGGACCGGCTGGTCTCCCGGCTGGACCGTAAGGAGAAGCACTGGAAGTACGACCCCTCCGACGCCGACGCGCGGGCCGAGTTCGACACGTATCAGGAGCTCTACTCGCGGGTCATGGAAGCCACCGACGCCGACCACGCCCCCTGGCACGCGATCGGAGCGGACCGGAAGTGGTACTCCCGGCTGGCGGTCCAGGAGCTGCTGATCGCAGCGTTCTCAGACCTGAAGCTGCGCTGGCCCGCCGCGGACTACGACGTGGAGGCCGAGCGGGAGCGGCTGCTGAAGTCCTGAGGTCTCACTGACGAGGCGGAGAGCCTAAGGGAGGGTGCGTCCTGCATTCTGGGCCTCGGGTGCTGGTTCCGTCGGGTACTCCCAAGCTCGGATGTGCTTCTCAGGCCGAGTCGGCAGGATCATCAGGATTATAAGGACGATTGGGCCGACGAAGGGGATCAGCACCAGGAAGTACGTGGGTCCTGGGAGTCCCGCGTCATGCAACCTGCGCCAGCTCAGTGCAAGCATCGGAATAAACGTCAGGAGGCCCCAGATGAACGCGCCGAGCGCGCTCGCCAGGACCAGGCCTTCGACGTTTCCGGTGCCCTCCGTCAGGTCGAAGCGTCCGAGGGTGGGGTCGTAGGTGCGCAGGTAGGGGATCGAGATCACGCCGGTGACGACGTTCGTGAAGAGCTGCACCCACCAGTATTCGCTGCGCGAGGCGTACCCCTTGAAGTGCGTGTACTTGCCGAAGAAGCGCCGCACGGCTTGGCCCAGCGTGGCGCCGTAGAGCGGCTCATCTAATGGGGGAACGGAGGTGGGGGTGGTCTGGGATGGATCGGTGCTGTAGCTGCTCACGGTTACTCACTCCGGTGTCGACGCTCAGGTATGTTCAACCCTACGGTGCATCGCGCTGGTCTGGGAAGACCCGTGGAATGCGGGTGAGCTCGATGTTTGAGTGTCAGTCAGGGATTTGACCGGGTGCGACTCCGGTCGCAGGGAGCCCATCCTCAACGTGTCGATATATGTCAGTAAATATGATCAAGTCTTGCACTTGGAATGAGTGCGTTCTACGCTGAACCAAGGAATCACGAGTTCCGGACGAAAGCCCTGGCTGTCCGGACAGCAACCCTCTCACCGTAGTGGGGTGCTCCAGGTGATGATTCGGCCCGGTGTCACAACCGTCCCGGGCAAGTACGGTGCCTGCGCATCCGCCCCGAGCACGGGACGCTGCGCGGTGCCACGGTCCGAAAGAGACGTGGAAACCTCATGCCTGACAGCAACTCCGCCCCCACTCCGCTGCACTTCAACGCCTTCGTGATGAACACGAACAGCCACATCCATCACGGCCAGTGGCGGCGCGAGGATGCCCACCAGACGGAGTTCACCGATGTGGACACCTGGGTCAATCTGGCCAAGATCCTGGAGGCGGCAAAGTTCGACGCCATGTTCTTCGCCGACGTCTCCGGCCACTACGGGGACTCAGATGCCGACTACTCGGTCTACCTCAACGAGGGCCTGCAGATCCCGTCCAATGATCCAACCGTGCTGCTCGGCGCGCTCGCCGTGGTGACGGAGAACATCGGCCTGGCCACAACCTCCAACGTCTTCCAGTCCCACCCGTTCCAGTTCGCCCGGCAGATCTCCACACTGGACCACATCTCCAAGGGTCGGATCGCCTGGAACATCGTCACCGGGATGCAGGACAACGGCTCACGCAACTACGGCATGCCGCGATTGACCGAGCACTCCGAGCGCTACCGCTGGGCCGACGAATACGTCGATGTGACCTACAAGCTCTGGGAAGGCTCCTGGGACGAGGGTGCAGTGATCAACGACCGCGCGGGATCCCGGTACTCAGACCCGGCCAAGGTGCACAAGATCTACCACCAGGGCGAGCGCTACTCGGTGGAAGGCCCACATCTGCCCTCACCCTCACCCCAGCGCACCCCGGTCCTGTTCCAGGCCGGCTCCTCCGTCTCTGGTCGCGACTTCGCGTCACGCAACGCCGAAGCCGTCTTCTTGGGGGCGCCGAACCCAGAAGTCGCCAAGGCGCAGATCGAAGACACCCGTGCCCGGGCCGTGGAAGCCGGACGCGCCCCAGAGGACATCAAGTTCTTCCAGGGGCTGAGCTTCATCATCGGTGACACCGAAGAAGAGGCGCAGCGAAAGCTCAAGGAAGCCGAAGAGTTCGTCTCGCTGGACGGCTACCTCGCGCATGCTGCCCTGGTGGATCCCGACGGACGCGTCTACCCGCCCGAGACGCCTCTGAAGGACGTGCAGACCAACACCCGGCGCGGATTCACCGAATGGGCTTCCAAGACGATCACCGATCGTGAACCGCTGGTGGCGGATATCGCCTGGCGTTCCAACCGCAGCAACCGGATCGTCGGCACGCCTGAGCAGATCGCTGACCAGCTGGAGGCGTGGCAGGCCGCCGGCATCGACGGGGTCAACGTCGTCAATTGGGTGATCCCCGGATCCTTCCAGGAGTTCGCCGAGAAGGTGCTGCCGGTGCTGCGCGATCGCGGACTGGCTCAGCGCGAATACACTCCGGGCACGCTGCGGCAGAAGCTCTTCGGCCGTGATCGGCTGCCCGCGACCCACCCCGGCGCCCGCTACCGCGGAGCCTTCGCGCAGGTCCCAGCGACTGTCTGATCTGTGACGTCCCGGGCCACTCGCGCCCACGTCCTCTCTGCTTGAACCACTCCGAGAAGGAGCACCATGACCACCCCGCCCCACCTGAACGCACCCAAAAAGAGACAGAGATTCAGGACCCCGCTCAGCGCTGCGGCGATCCTCAGCGCCACCGTACTCACCGCCTGCAGTGGCACCTCCGGCCTGGTCAGCGCCGAACAGGTTGCCGACCGGCAGCCCGCTGACGGCCCTCAGTCCGGCGGCATCATCGAATATGGACACCTCCAAGAGCCGAAGTGCGTCTACGGCGGGTGGATCCAGGAGAACTTCACTGCGCGCCAGATCCTGGACTCGCTCGTCTCACAGGACGCCGATGGCAAGATCGTTCCCTGGCTCGCCACCGACTGGGAGGTCTCGGAGGATCAGCTGGTCTGGACCCTGACCCTGCGCGATGACGTGTCCTTCACCGACGGCACGCCGGTGGACGCTGAGGCCGTGGCGTATAACTTCGACCACTGGCTCGACGGCGGCAACGGCACCGCGGCCGCGCACCTGGGCGGGTTCTACGAGGACTCCAGCGCAGTGGATGAGCACACCGTGGAGGTCCACCTCTCCGCGCCGTTCTCACCGTTCCTCTCGACGCTTTCCCAGTCCTACTTCGGGATCCAGTCGCCCACCGCGCTGGAGACCCGCAGCGAGGAGGAGAACTGCAGGGCCCCGATCGGTTCCGGACCCTTCACCGTGCAGGCATGGGAGAGCGGCCAGTACCTCGAGTTCGTCCGCAACGAGGACTACAACTCCGCCCCCGCGAACGCCAAGCACCAGGGCCCGGCGTACGTGGAGGGCATCCGGTGGAGCTTCATCCCTGACAACACCTCGCGCTACGGCTCGCTGCTCTCCGAGGAGAGCGACGTGATCGGAGAGGTGCCGGCGGTCAACATCGCACAGGCCCGGGAACGGTTCGACTTCGAGCAGTACATCACCCCGGGGCGTCCGGTGGTGATCAACCTGAACACCGAGAAGGGCGCCTTCGCCGATCAGCAGGTCCGCCAGGCGCTCAGCTTCGCAACCGATCGGGAAGCCAATATCGAGTCGGCATTCCTGGGCACGGTCCCCTTCGAGCCCAGCGGATACCTCTCCCAGAGCACCCCGGACTACGACGTCGACGCGGCCACCGAGTACCCCTTCGACCTGGACCGCGCCGATGAGCTCCTGGACGAGGCCGGCTGGACCGAGCGCGCTGAGGACGGCACCAGACTCAAAGCCGGGGAACGGCTCGAAGTGGTGTTCACCTACGGACTGAACACCATCGTCACCCCCGACGGAAACACCGCGATCCAGAACTTCCAGGAGCAGGCCCGCGATGCCGGCTTCGACATCCAGCTGCGCCCGCTGACTCCCTCAGAGAACTCCTCCGGCGCATTCTCCGGCCCCGATGCCTATGACGCCCAGGTCGGCTACTGGACCTCACCACACGCCGGCATCCTCAACATCAACTACCGGCCAGGCACCGAGGATCAGCCCAATGGGGCCAACACCACGTTCCTGGTGGATGAAGGAGTCTTCGCAACGATCCAAGAGGCGCTGCAGGCTCCGACGTCGGAGGACGTCACGAAGCATTTCTCCCAGGCGCAGCACGAACTCAGCGAGCTCGCCCCGGCCATCGGGCTCTACACCCAGACCAACACCATCGCCGTCTCCGATGAGCTCAGTGACGTCTGGCTCGAGGAGTCCCAGGGCTCACCGGTCTTCCACGACGCCTATTTCCGCGCTGAAGAATCCGTCACCGAAGAAGAGGGCTGACCCATGACTGTTCCGCCACTCAGCGCCACCACCGAGCCATACCAGGCCACCACCGCTGATCCGACTCCCGTCTCCCCACGTCAGAGAACCGATCCGAGACTCGTGGTCTCGCTGATCCTGCGCAAGCTCGGCGGGGCCGCCTTCGTCGTCTGGGCAGCCGCCTCCCTGACCTTTCTGATGCAGGCGCTTCTGCCGGGAGATCGGGCCACCATGCTGCTGAACCAGCAGACGGGTCAGGTCCAGGAACGCTCCGCAGAGGAGCTGGCACCGATCAATGAGATGTTCGGATTCACAGACCCGCTTCTCGTCCAGTACCTGAGCTTCCTGGGCGGTCTGCTCCGTGGAGATCTCGGCGTCTCCTACCAGCTGCTGCAGCCGGTCACCACGGTCATCGGGGACCAGATCGCGCCGACCGTCATCCTGACCTTCTCCTCCCTGGTGGTCGCCTGGGTCATCGCGCTGGTGCTGCTGGTGCTGACGGCTCGCCGGGTGGGTTGGGTGTCCCGGTTGTTCTCCGGCCTCGAAGCCGCCGCCGCTGCGCTGCCCCAGTACTGGCTGGGCATCATCCTGCTGGTGGTCTTCGCCCTCGGCCTGGGACTCTTCCCGGTGGTCGGGGGAGAGGGACCCCTCGGACTGGTCCTTCCCGCCCTGACCCTGGGCCTCCCGTTGGCCGGCTTCCTAGGCCAGACCATGCGCGCCGAGTTCGAACGCACGCTGGACGAACCCTTCGTCCTCACCGCCCGGGCTCGCGGGATGAGCGACACCGGGGTGCGGATCAGGCACGTGCTGCGCCACGCGCTGCTGCCTGGTCTGACTCTGACCGGCTGGGCCATCGGCTCTCTCTTCTCGGGGGCGGTGATCGCGGAGAACGTCTTCTCCCGGCCAGGCCTTGGGGGAGTGCTGGTCGATGCCGTCAACGGGCGTGACCTGCCGGTGGTCTGCGGCGTCGTGATGCTCGTGGCGCTCATCTACGTCATCGCAAACCTGGTGGTGGACACCGCCTACGTCCTTGTTGATCCGCGCCTGAAACTGACTCACTGAGTCAGAACTGGAGTAACCAATGACCACCACACTCAACGGTCCCGCAGACCAGCGGTCACCGACCCAGCATTCGACAACCCAGAAGCCGACGACGGTGGCCTCCCAGCTGTACTCCTCGCTGCAGTCCCGCAGACCCAAGAGCCGGCTCCGTCAGGTCCCGCTCACCGTCTGGATCGCCGCGGTCTTCGCGCTGGTCTTGTTGATCGCCAGCCTCGCGCCGTCGCTGTTGGCCACCCACGATCCCCGTGCCATCAGGCTCGAGGCACCCTTGGCGTCACCGAACTGGGAGCACTGGTTCGGCACCGATCAGTCCGGGCGTGACCTGTACTCCCGGATGGTTCACGGGGCGGGACAGTCGCTGCTGATCGGCCTGGGCGCCACTGGGATCGGGGTCGGTCTTGCCGTGATATTCGGCGCCTGGGCCGGATTGGGCGGGCGATGGGCGGACGCCTTCATCGGCCGTGGCCTCGATGTCTTCTTCGCGTTCCCGACGCTGCTGCTGGCCATGGTGTTCATCACCGTCTATGGGCCCTCGGCACCCACGCTGATCCTTGCGGTTGGGCTGGGGACCGCTCCCGGCTACACCCGGATGGTGCGCGGACAGATCCTCGCCGTGCGCCACTCGGGATACGTGCAGGCCGCCGAGGCGCTGGGACATTCACCCTGGCGGATCCTGAACCGACACATCCTGCCCAATGCGCTTCGTCCGCTGCTGGCGATCTTGACCCTGGGCATCGGCCAATCGATCGTCTGGGCCTCCGGACTGGCCTTCCTCGGCTTCGGCGTGGCCCCGCCGTCGCCGGAATGGGGTGCGCTGCTCGAAGCTGGCCGCCCCTACATCACCGAGGCCTGGTGGCTGGAAATCCTGCCCGGCCTGGCCGTGCTCGCCACTGCACTGACCGCCACGATTCTGGGCAAGCACCTCGAATCCGCCTTGGAAGGATCACAGACATGACCACGACTGTCATCAACCCCGATATCGAGACCACTTCCCGCATCCGCCCCGACACCGCGCCAGACGTTGCCCCCGCAGAGGCGTCGCTGGTGACGCTGGAGGATCTCAACGTCTGGTTCACCGATGCTGCCGGCGCGGCTCACCACGTGGTGCACGACCTCTCACTGGATATCAACCCAGGTGAATGCGTGGCGGTGATCGGGGAATCTGGGTCCGGCAAATCCGTGACTGCCCGCACCCTCATCGGTCTGACCGGGCCCAACTCGCATATCCAAGCCACCCGTGCCAGCGTGGACGGACGCGACATCCAGCGCACTACCGACGCGCAGTGGCGCAGGATCCGCGGGGCGCAGATCGGTTTCATCCTCCAAGATGCGCTCGTCTCCCTGGACCCGTTGCGCACCATCGGCGCCGAGATCGGCGAGTCGCTGCGGCTGCACGGAGTCGGCAAGGCGGCTCAGCGCAGGGAACGGGTGATCGAGCTCCTCGAGGCGGTGGGCGTGCCGGAACCCGAGATGAGGGCCAGGCAGCGCTCCGGAGAGCTCTCCGGAGGTCTGCGCCAGCGGGCCCTGATTGCTTCAGCGATCGCCAATGATCCTCCGCTGTTGGTGGCCGACGAACCCACCACCGCCCTGGACGTGACCGTGCAGGCCCAGGTGCTGGACCTCCTGGCGCAGCGCAAGGCTTCCGGGACCGCCATCTTGTTGATCAGCCACGACTTCTCCGTGGTCGGACGCCTCGCCGATCGAGTCCTGGTGATGCAGGGCGGGCACATCGTCGAGCAGGGCACCGCGGAGGACGTGCTCAACCACCCGCAGCATGAGTACACCAGGCAGCTGTTGGACGCCGTCCCCTCCGGCGTCACCAAGGGTGAGTACCTGACCTCGGCCAAGCGTGAGCATGCCTCGGTAGCCCTCAATACCTCCCCGGTGCGAACCCACGAAGTGGCGGACGCACCCCCGGTGCTGGAGGCCACGGGTCTGACCAAGTCTTTCCGCGGTCCCGATGGCGTCACTCGCACTGTGGTCAAGGACGTCTCCTTCGACGTCCGAGCGGGTCAGACCCTGGGGATTGTGGGGGAGTCCGGCTCGGGAAAATCCACCACCGCATCCATCGCCCTGGGCTTCCTCCAGCCTGATTCCGGGTCCGTGTTGCTGAACGGGAAGCCATGGAGCGAGTTGGGAGTGTCCGGGCGGCGCAGCCGCCGGCGCGACGTGACCGTGGTCTATCAGGACCCGCTGAGCTCCTTCGATCCGCGGTGGAGCGCCGAACAGATCCTCACCGATGCGCTGGAACCTGCCACGGACGGCATCGCCTTCGGCGCTCGCCGCCGGCAGCGTGCCCAGCTGCGGGATCGGGCCGAGGAACTGGTGGGTCTGGTCGGGCTGGACCCGCAACATCTCGCCAAACACCCGCTGCAGCTCTCCGGCGGGCAGCGCCAGCGGTTGTCCATCGCCCGTGCACTGGCGCCGGAGCCCGATGTGGTGGTGCTGGATGAGGCCGTGTCAGCGTTGGACGTCTCGGTCCAGGCCCAGGTGCTGGATCTGCTCACCGAGTTGCAGGAACGGCTGGGGACCACCTACGTGTTTATCTCCCATGACCTGGGCGTGATCCACCACATGAGTGACCACATCCTGGTGATGAAGGACGGGGAAGCAGTGGAGTACGGGAACGCTGAGCAGATCTTCCACGCACCGGCGCACCCGTACACCCAGGAGCTGCTGAACTCACTGCAGACGATGACCGCTCACACGCCGCGCGGCCGCTGATTAGGCCAAGGGTTGCCCTCATTCTGAGCATGGAATGTACCCAGGGCGTATCTTCGGTTGGACAATCATCGCTTCATCCACACGAAGAGGTAGCGTGGCGATATGTCGTTGTCAGATGTCAAGGGTGAACTCAGGATTCTTGTTGCCGAACGCGAATGGGCCCAGTTCCATAGTCCAGAAAATTTGATCAAAAGCATCGCCATCGAATCTGGCGAACTTCTGGAATGCGTGCAGTGGAACAACAAGGTGGACCCTGATCTGGTTCGGACTGAGCTCGCTGACGTGCTCACTTATGCGTACCTGTTGGCGGATCGAATGGGTTGGGATCCTGATGAGGTGGTCCTCGATAAGCTTCGATTGACCCGAGACAAGTACCCGGTGGAGAAGTCGCGAGGGAAGAGCACCAAGTATGACCAGCTTTGAGATTCGGTCCTACCCTTTCGCGAAAGGCGCGGTCTCGATCCTCTCTGACGCTGACGAGAGGTATGGGAACTGGCCTGCCGTCTACACGCTTCGGAATGAGCGATCGATCTACGTCGGTGAGTCACGGAACGTCGCCTCCCGGATCCGCCAACACCTCGCGTCAGGCGCGAAGGACGCAATGCAGCACGTCCAGATCATCCTCGATGACACCTTCAACAAGTCCGCCGCGCTGGACCTCGAAGCTTTCCTGATCGAATACCTCGGCGGTGACGATCGCTATGTCTTGCTCAATCGAAACAAGGGCATAGTTAACGGAGACTACTTCGATCGAGCCAAATATCGCGAGACCTTCCAGGAGATCTTCGAGGACCTCCGGAGCAAAGGTATCTTCGAGCGGTCACTGCCAGAGATCCAGAACGACGACCTCTTCAAGCTGTCTCCATTCAAGGCCCTCACTCCGGAGCAAGCCGTGGCCGTCGAGGACATCCTGCGAGACCTTCTGGGACGGGTACCTGGTCAAGGGCACGATGTCCCTATCGTCGTGCAGGGGGATCCAGGTACAGGCAAGACCGTCGTGGCCATCTACTTGATGAAGCTCCTGGCTGATATCGGAACTGCAGAAGATGCCGAGCTGGACACGACTATCGATGACTCGGACTCGCGATTCGCAGAGTTTTTCACAGAAGGCAATCGAGAACGCTTGAGTGCGCTCTCGATCGGTTTCGTCGTTCCACAGCAGTCCCTTCGAGCCTCGGTGGCTGAGGTTTTCAAGCACACGCCTTACTTGGAGCGTTCGATGGTGCTTGACCCATTTGCGGTAGGGGAGTCCGAGAAGCACTTCGATGTCCTGGTAGTTGACGAAGCGCACCGGTTGAACCAGCGGGCCAACCAGCCATCCGCAAGCCAGAACACGCGCTTCACCGAGATCAATCAGAAGCTCTTCGGACACGACGAGAGTCACTACACGCAGCTGGATTGGATCAAGCAGAAGAGTGATCATCAGATCTTGTTCCTGGATGGTGCACAGAGTGTGAGGCCTGCAGATATCCCTCGCTCTTCGTGGGAGTCGCTGCTGGAAGTTGCCAAGTCAGCGGACAGGCACCATGAGCTTCACTCGCAGATGCGAGTCCAAGCTGGACGCGGCTACATCGACTACGTTCGCGCCATACTGCGATCCGAAGCGCCGGGATCGGATGAGTTCGCCGACTACGAGATCGAGATGTTCTATGAGCTTCAAGTGATGCACGATCGGATTCGGGAACGGGATGCTGAGCACGGACTCGCTCGTCTGGTCGCCGGCTACGCGTGGGAATGGAGAAGCAAGAAGGACAAGAGCCTTCCTGACATCGTGCTCGATGGCTACGGACTTCAGTGGAATCGGACCACCAAGGATTGGATCAATTCGAGTACATCGCTCGATGAAGTGGGATCGATCCACACGGTTCAGGGATACGACCTGAACTATGCGGGAGTCATCATCGGCTCCGACCTGAGGTTCGATACCGAGCAACAACGGATCGTCTTCGATCGGTCCAACTACTTCGACAAGAAGGGGAAAGAGAATAACCCCCGCCTTGGCCTTGAGTTCAACGATGAAGACTTACTTGAGTACGTCATAAACATCTACGGGGTACTGCTCACCCGAGGAATCAAGGGAACGTACGTGTACGTCTGTGATCCCGACCTTCGTGAGCATCTCGCCCCCTACTTCACCCAAGTCAGGCCGGGGAACTCTAGGCCCGATCTTGGGAAAGCCCCTAGCAAGGCAATTGGTCCATCCGCGTCGGATGCTCCAGGCGTGGGGGATCGGCAGCGGCAAGAGGTTCGGGAATGAGAGGGGGCGAGAAACCCAAGTTCCCCGCCCCGAGTCATTAGTGGCTGCTTACAACTCCACGCGCCCCTGGTCGCCCATGTTCGGGGTCTCCGAGGATAGCGAAGCCTTCGCCATCTTCACGAGTGCGGCGGCCTTGCCGGGGCCCTCCCAGTACTGGGCGGTCTCGGGAGTTACCTCGATCAGCACGGCGTTGGGATCCTCGGGGCCGCTCTCGAAGTAGGCCTTCGGGCCCAGGTCCCACAGTTCTTTCTTGCGCTCGAGATCGGCGATGACCTGAGCGGAGCCTGCGATGGAGACCCAGGTGTGGGCATCCACGAAGCCGAGGTTGACCTCGCCCTCACCGATGATGTCCTCAACCTTGTCCGAGTTCAGCGGGGTGAAGAACCAGAACTTGTGCTGGTCGTCGATCTCGGTGACGCCCATGGGGCGGGAGACGATGCGGTGGTTTTGGTCCACTGTGGTGAACATGCAGGTGCCGATGCTGTTGAGCTTCTTGACGAGCTCGTTGGCAGTCATATCAGTCATATCGTTCTCCTGTGTTGGGTATGAGCTTCTCGTTAGGCAGTCTACGGATCGTGGTTCCTCTGTACAGCGCTTCAGCGCTGAGCTAAGTCAGGGCCCGCTGTCCATCCGCACTCCTCGCCACGTGGGGTGGCGCAGCCGGTTGTCCCTGGTCAAACCGGAATGCCGGACCTCCGCAGACAGCTTCGGAATGACCCAGGTGGCGTCGGAGGCATCTTCACGGGGGACGTCATCCACCGGGGGAGTCTTGCGCGTGATCTTCTCCAGTTGGGTGCGGATGTCGGTGAGGTCGACGTCGCTGAAGCCAGTGCCGACCCGCCCGGCGTAATGCAGCTCGCCCTCCTCGTCCTCCATACCCAGCAGCAGCGAGCCGAAGGTCTTCGCGCGGCCGCCCTTGCCCTGGCGCCAACCGATGATCACCACATCGGCGTGATTCTCATGCTTGAGCTTCACCCAGTCATCCGAGCGCCGGCCGACCCGGTAGACGCTGTCTTTCCGCTTGGCCACCACGCCCTCGAGCTTGAGCTCCGAACTGACCTCGATCGCTTCCTCCAGCGAGTCACCGAGGTCGCCAGGGACCTGGACGTGCGTGCCGTTCTTCGCCAGATCCTCCAAGAGCTCCCGCCGTTCCCGGTAGGGCTTCTTGGCGAGGTCGCCCTGTTCCGCGGTGTGCAGCACATCGAAGACCATGAAGTGCACGGGGATCTGCTTTGCTGTCTGCTCGATTTCGCGTGACTTGGTCAGTCGGCCGCGGCGCTGGAGCAGCCCGAAGTCCGGCCTGCTGCCAGAGTTCAGGGCGACCACCTCGCCGTCGACCACGGTGCCCGGTGGGACGAGCTCGGCGAGCTCTGCGAGTTCCGGGAAGGTCTGGGTGAAGTCTTTGCCGTTGCGGCTGCGGATCTCAACGTGTCCGTCCTCGTGGACTGCGGCGATCGCGCGGTACCCGTCCCACTTGCCTTCGAACACCCACCCGGAGCCGCGAATGTCCGCAGGCTTCCCGGGACTGGCCAACATGGGAGAGGGGAGCGGATCAGGGATCGGCGTGGGCTTGCGCTCGGGCTTCTGCTGGGACTTCGGTGTGGACCGCTTCAGCGGGGATTCGAACGGCTTCTTCTCGGCGTCGGGCCGCGCGGACTTGGCTGAACTCGGCTGGTCCTTGGTGAGCCGAATCAGCCAGTTCTTGCCGTTGTCCTTGCCCTTGCTGGTGTTGACCAGGGCGTAGCGCCGCGGCACCCCGCCCAGGCCGCCGTCGGGCTGACCATGCAGGATGAACCGGATCTTGCGCTCCTCCCACTTCTCGATCTCCACGGTGCCGGTGTCCCAGATGGTGACCTCGCCGCCGCCGAACTCGCCCTTCGGGATGGTGCCCTCGAACTCGGCGTATTCGATCGGATGGTCCTCGGTCATCACCGCGAGGTGCTGCTCACTGGGGTCAAGTGGCGGGCCCTTGGGCACCGCCCAGGAGACCAGGACGCCGTCGCGCTCCAGGCGGGTGTCATAGTGCAGCGCGGTGGCGTGATGCTCCTGGACCACGAAGATCGGGGCGTCACCCCGGGTCGCGGGGGAGTCTGCGGGGACAGGTTCGGGGGTCTTGGCCGCATCGCGCATCGACCGGTAGGTGGTCAGCGCGTCGTGCGTGGAGGGCAGGCCGTCCGGGGCGTCGTCGTCGGAGCTGAAGTTCGCAAGCGGATCGGTGCCGGATGCCAGGCGCTGCGTCACCTGGTGCATGTCCAGCTGGGTGAGCTTGGGGTCGTCGAGCTCCTCCCAGGTCCGCGGTGCGGCCACATATGGACCCTCCGGTGAGCCGGGTCGACCGCGCAGCGAGTAGGGGGCGATGGTGGTCTTGTTCGGGTTGTTCTGCGACCAGTCGATGAGCACCTTGCCCTGGCGCAGGGACTTCTTCATATCGCTGACCACCGCGTCCGGGTGATCGGTCTCCAGCGCCTTGGCCAGCTCGTGGGCCACCGGGGAGACCTGTTCCGAGGTGTAGGTTCCGTTCAGGGCGGCGTAGAGGTGGATGCCCTTGGAGCCGGAGGTGACCGGGATCGAGGGCAGGTTCATCTCATCGAGGATGTCGCGGCACCAGAGGGCCACCTGCGCACAGTCGCTGAGGTCCGCACCGGGCCCGGGGTCCAGGTCCAGCACCAGTCGGTCGGGGTTCTGTGGTTCGCCGTTCTTGCCGAAGCGCCACTGCGGAACGTGGATCTCCAGCGCGCCCACCTGTCCGAACCAGGCCAGCACTGCGGGTTCGTTCGCCAGCGGGTAGATGTTGCTGTGATCGGAGTGCTCCAGCTCCTGGCGCGGCACCCAGGCCGGGGCGGAGTCCTCCAGGTTCTTGCGGAAGAACGGCTCGCTGGGCTTGTCCGCGGTGCCCACGCCGTCGGGCCAGCGCTTCCGGGTGGCCGGACGATCCCTGGCGTGGGGGAGCATCGCGTCCGCGACGGTCTGGAAGTAGTGGATGACCTCACCCTTGGTGGTGCCCGAGGCGGGGAAGAGGACCTTGTCCAGGTTGGAGAGCCGCAGCTTGTGGCCACCCACGGTGACAGTCTGCTGCCGCTTGCTAGCCATGGGTCAACCCTGGTCGCGGAGGCTGAGTGTTGGCTGGGCGCTTCGTGACGGATGGCGCAGACCCTGCCCACAGCGCGCCAGTGGCGGGCGCCGCAGTTCGCGGCGCCCGCCACCAGTCAGCCTCAGGCTACGAGCGGTTCAGCGCTGCGTTCCCGCAGGCTGCGCCGCCGCAGGCTACAGCGAGGGTGCGGCCGGGACGTCGAGCTCGGTCTTGACCATGTGGTTGAAGTAGTTGGTGTACAGGTTCACCGTCACATGGCTGGAGAGCTCGGTCAGCTCCTCGGTGCTCCATCCGGCATCCAGCGCGGCCTGCCAGGTGGCGTCCTGGACATTGCCCTTCTCCGCGGTCGCCTCGCGGGCCACCTCCAGCAGAGCATGCAGCTTCGGGTCGAAGTCGACCTCGCCGCGACGGATGGCCACGGTCTGCTCCTCGCTGAGTCCGGCACCCTTGGCGCCCTGGGTGTGGGCGGACTGGCAGTAGGTGCAGTCATTGACATTGCCCACGGCCAGCGCGATGGCTTCCCGGGTCTGTGCGTCGAAGGTTCCGTAGTCCGCGATGACCTGCTGGATGGCGATGTAGGTCTGCAGCGCCACCGGTGAGGACGCCATCGCCCCATGGATGTTCAGGACCTTGCCGAACTTCTGCTCCAGGTCCTTCAGCTCAGGCTGGACGCTCTCGGGTGCGGTCTCGACGGTTTGTACAGCGGCTCGTGTCAAAGTGATGCCTTTCTCTTGTGTGGATCCCGCCAACCGATAGGTGTGGGCGGCGGAAGAATCTAGGAGGTCGTTCTGGCGGTGGACCGCAGCCCCTGCGAATCCTTGACGGTGATGCGTCCGCGGGCCTGCCGGATGTAACCCTGCGCGGCGAACTCCGAGAGGACCTTGCTGGTCCCCTCACGGGTGGCTCCGAGCAGGCCGGCGAGCTGTTCATGTGTGATGCGGATGGTGCCGCCGTGCCCCAGTCGGGCGCTGAGCGCGGTGGTGGGGGCGGATTCGGCCAGGGTGAGCAGCGTCTTGGCGGCGCGGGCCGCCAGGGGACGCAGCGCCAGGTCGGTGAGCCGCTCTTCCAGGCGGGCCACCTGGTCACCGAGGAGCTTCGCGATCCGCAGCGCGATGCGTGGGTCCGCTATCAGGTGCCGCTCCACGTCTTCCACCGTGAGCTGGCAGATGACCGAGTCTTCGATGGCCTCGGCGTAGTTCTCATACATCCGCTGACCCACCAGCAGCATCTCGCCGAAAACCGCTCCCGGCTCCAGGATCGCCAGCGTCAGCGTCTTCCCGTCCTCGGCGACCCGGAAGACCCGGACGCGCCCGGATTTCAGCACGAACAGGGCACTGACTGGTTCCGACTGCGAGAAGACCAGCTCCCCGGGGCCGAAACGGCGTTCCGGGACCATCTGTTCCAGTCCCTCCATCTCGGCAGGGCTGAGGTCAGCGAACAGGTCCACCTCATCCAGGCAGGTGAAGTCATCGGTGGCGAAGCTCAAGGGGTCTCTCTCCCGTCGCTGCGGAGACCATGGTTGGTCACCGCATGTTGAGGCATGGGTGAGGTGATGCACGCATGCGCTGGGTGTCTCCATGATGGACATCTCCTGCTCCCTCCTTCAACTTCGGCGGCACCGTGTCTCGGCTGCACTGACCACCGTAGGTGCGTCGTCGAGCGCAGGTCTGCAATCCAGCGCACACTCGCGCACAGGCACGACGGCCACCGGCTCAGAGCGGAACCACCCATCCCGCGGTCCCGCGCAGGCCCACCCCGGTGGTGTCCCCGCGGCTCAGCCTCGGCGTCCCGGTGACCTCGACGGCCACGTCGACCCGCTCCTGATCTGCAGCTGCGTCCAGCGTGACGCGCACCAGGGTGTGCGCACCGGAGGGTCTGATCTGGGTGACCGTTCCTCGGGCGGGGGCCTCACCGGCGCCGGTCAGCTGCAGCGATTCCTGCCGGGGCATCAGCAGGGCTGGGCCGTCGGGAGTGTCTGGGGCGACAGTGATCCGGCCCAGTGCAGAATGGTGCACCCCCGCGCGGATGACGCCGAGAACCTCATTCAGCCCGCCCAGGATGCGATTGACCGCCGGAGAGGCTGGTTGGTGGTGGATCTGGGCGACGGGGGCGTGCTGGAGGATCTCACCGTGCTCGAGCACCGCGATGGTGTCGGCCAGGACCGACGCCTCACGCCGGTCGTGAGTGACCAGCACGATGGTGGGGCGAAGCTGCTCGCGGATTGTCTCGAGGAGCTCGTACATGTCTTCGCGCAGCCCAAGGTCCAGCGAGCTGAACGGCTCGTCCAGCAGCAGGATGCGCGGTCGGCGCGCCAGAGCGCGGGCCAGCGCCACGCGCTGCTCCTGCCCGCCGGAGAGCTGGCCCGGCATGCGCTGGGCGTAGTCGGCCAGCTGGACCAGCTCCAGATACTCACGCGCCTGACGCCGCGACTCCGCCTTGGAGCCTCCGGCCATGCGGGAGGCGAAGGCCACGTTGTCCACCACGCTCAGATGTGGGAACAGCAGCGGCCGCTGAAACACCAGCCCGGTCTCGCGCTTCTCAGCCTCCACCGCGGTGACGTCCTCCCCGTCGATGCGCACCTGCCCCGCCGAGGGTGGCAACAGTCCTGCGGCGATGCGCAGCAGCGTGGATTTTCCGCTTCCGGAGGCTCCCAGCAGAGCGACACAGCTGCTCTCCGGCACGCAGAGCGTGATGTCTCGCAGCACCTCCTCGGCACCGAAACGGTGCGAGACCGCGTCGAAGGTCAGGCTCGAACTCATGGCGAGATCCTTCCACGGGCGCCCCAGCGGGCCAAGAAGGCCAGCAGAATGACAGGCGGGAGGATCATCGCCAGGGACAGCGCGGCGGTGAGCTGTTCACCACCGGTGCTCGACGCCGAGGAGCCCAGCAGCATCGGAAGCGTGCGGAACTGGCCACCCCCGATGAGCACCGTGGTGATGTAGTCGCTCCAGCCCACAAGAAACGCCAGGAAGCCGGCACGGGCGATCGCCGGTGCCAGGAGTGCCATCCGCACCGTGCGGATCACCCGCACCCGAGACGCCCCCAGAGTGCGTGCCACCTCCTCGAACCGCCAGTCATAGGAGGCCAGCGCGACGCTGAACATGTAGGTCGTGTAGGGCAGGGCCGTCACCGTGAGCACGATCAGCACGGCGGCAAACGTGGGGACCCGGGCAGAGAGCAGCAGCACATTGGCGCCCATGACCAGAGCGAAGGGTGGAATCGCCAGCGGGGTCAGCAGAAGGAACCCCACGATCCGGGACAGGGTGCGCGGGAGCCTGTGCAGGCTGAACGCGGCCAGTGCCCCCAGCGTCGTGGCAGCGACGGCGACGCTCATGCCCAGCGCCAGGGACCACAGACCTGCCTGGAGGATCTCGGGACTCAGCAGTGATTCCAGCGCCTGGGACGACCATGAGCCGGGCAGCGGTGCGGGCGCCCGCCACTGACCGGCCACAGACCACAGCAGCACCGGGGCCAGGGGCAGCAGGATCCAGAGCAGCAGCGCCGCACCCAGGACGACGGGCAGGATTCTTCGCCACCCGGAAACCGATGCTCGCCGTGCGCTGGGCTGAGGCCTGCGTTCGGGGACGCGGCTGCTCGGGACCGGCTTCGTCACCGTGGTCATGAGCTGACACCTGACTGGGCTCTCGAGCGTCGTCTCGAGCGGCGAGTCAGCAGCAGTCCCAGCCCGATCACGGCGAGCGCGACCGCCACGGAGGTCAGCGCGGTGGCCATCGCCTCCGGGCGGGAGCTCAGGTCCACGGATCCGAAGAGCCGCACGGCGCGCACCGAGAGCGGCTCCGGGGCCACCGGCCCCAGCAGCCAGGGCGCCTCATAGGAGCCGAGGGTGTAGACGAACACCACCAGCCCGGCCACGCCCAAGGGGACCCGGGCCAGCGGAAGGATCACGTGCAGCATCCGCTGCCGTGCTGAGGCGCCCAGCGTCGCCGCGGTCTCGGTCAGCTCAGCCACCGGCCGGCCGATCCCGCCGAGGACCACCAGCGCGACGAAGGCAGACTCCTTCCATGCGAACTCCAGAATCACCGCGGCCCACCAGGAATCACCCACCAGCTGCGGAAATCCCTCGGGCATGCCCAGCACGCGTGCCAGGAAGCCGGCATCGGCGAGCAGCAGCCCGATGGCCCCGGAGGCCACCAGATGCGGGATCGGGATGGTGGCCGCGCTGAGCGCCGCCACCAGTCGGCCGCCGCGACCCGCGGTGAGCGCATACGCGGCGACCAGAAAGCCGACCACGAGCGCGAGGGCCGTGGACGCCGTCGCGAGGTAGAGGGACACGCCTGCCGACTCGAGCAGAGACGCCCCGTCGGCCCACGCCTCGGTGCTGAACCTGGCCTCTCCGAAGACGGGCAGGAACCCCAGGCTCTGTAGCAGCGCCGTCAGCAGGGCGGCGCCGATCACCAGGACCACCAGCAGCACGGCAGGGGCCGCGGTCAGCAGCGCCCGCCGAGAGGCTGATCGCTGCCCTGAGGGAACGCTCATCAGCGCCTGGCCACGGACTCTCGCCACGCCTCATCCAGGGCAGGCACCCAGTCGAAGCCCAGCTCCGCATGAGCGTTGCGTGACAGCTCCTGGTAGGAGGGCACCACCGGGGAGCTGGGCAGCTCCTCGAATCGTGACCGGTCCGCCGAGTCCAGCCCCTCGACGTCGAGCACGGTGAACTGGCCCCACACCTCAGGGTCGGCCTTGAGCGCCTGCTGGGCAGGGGAGAGCGCGAGGTTCGCCACGGCCATCGCCCCGGCGGTGTCCTGCGCGTTGACCGGGATCGCGAGGAAGCTCGCGTTGCCCACCGTGCCCTCCTCCATGGGCATCACCCGCGTGGAGGCAGGCAGCGCCCCGGAGTCGACGAGTTCGGTCAGCCGGGCCGGGCCGTAGGTCATCCCGATGTCGATCTGGCGGTCGTTGAAGAGCTCGTTCAGCGCCTGCTCGTCCCGTGGGTAGGTGGCGCCCTCGCGCCAGAGCGAAGGTGCCAGCTCCTCCAGCGTCTCGATCGCGGCGGGGGAGTGCTCCGCGAAGCTCTCCGCGCTGAACTCCAGCGGGATCTCCCCGGCGCCGCCGGCCTGGGAGATCATCACCTCGCGCAGAAAAACGCTGCCGGTGAAGTCAGGGGGCCCGGGGTAGGTGAATCGCCCAGGGTTCGCCTCGGCCCAGTCGATCAGCTCCGGCAGCGACTCCGGTGGTTCGGCCACGGCCTCCGAGTCATAGAAATAGGTGAACTGCGCCTTGTGCCAGGGAGCCTCACACCCGTTGACGGGGGTCCCGAAATCATCGCTCAGCAGCGGGTCCGCAGGGTCGGTGTGCTCCATATTGGGCAGCATCTCGGTCCAGCCGCAGCGCCACGCCTCGGCCTGGCGCCCGGTGCTGAACGTGGGGCCGTTGACCCAGACCAGGTCCACGGAGCCGTCCTCGCGTCCGGCCTGCCGCTCATTGAGCACCCGATTCAGCGCGTCCGCAGTGTCGGTCACCGGGACTCGGCGCAGCGTGATGCCCAGCTCCTCCGCCGCCGGGGCCAGTTCCTCATCGACATAGGTGTTGCCCTGCTCATCACCGCCGTACATCCACAGGTCCACCGTCTGGCCCTGGGCCGCGTCCAGCACGGCGTCGAAGTCGGTGAACTCCTCGGGCGCGGCCACGGAACCTCCTGCGCAGGCCGAGAGCAGCAGGGCGCCAGCTGCCAGGGACGGGAGGATCATCAGGTGCTTCTGTGTCCGGGTGCGGGGTCTGTGCCGGGTCATCGGGTCCTTCTGGTCTGGGGGAGGCGGATCTGGAGGAGACGGGTCTGGGGGAGGCGGGTCTGGGGTGCGGGTTCACGTAGGGTCATGGGGTGAATGAGATGGGGGCACAGGGGATGCAAGGTGAGAGCCCCGAGCCTGGTGTCCCGGAACCACGCGAGGAGCCTCCTGCGGCCGGAAGGCGAGACAGGAAAGCCGTGCTGAAGGCGCTGGTCCTGCTGATCGCCCTGGTGCTCTTCACCGTGGCCGCGCTGGCACTGCCGATCCCGAGTGTGGAGCAGATGCGGGCCAGTGTGGCGGAGGCAGGCTGGTGGGGGCCCCTCGGTTTCGGCGCCGCCTACGCAGCCCTGACGTTGGCGCCGGTGCCGAAGAACGTGCTCTCCATCGGGGCAGGCGTGCTCTTCGGGTTCGGACCAGGGCTGCTGATCGTCTACAGCGCCGCCATGGTGGGCGCCGCCGCGGCGTTCTGGCTCGGCCGCGTCCTGGGCCGGGAAGCCGTGGAACACTTCACCGGGACCCGCGTCGCCAAGGTCGAGGAGGTCCTGCTGCGCCACGGCT
Source organism: Nesterenkonia aurantiaca (assembly GCF_004364585.1). Classification (GTDB taxonomy): domain Bacteria; phylum Actinomycetota; class Actinomycetes; order Actinomycetales; family Micrococcaceae; genus Nesterenkonia; species Nesterenkonia aurantiaca. The sequence continues at coordinate 153,754 of NZ_SOAN01000008.1, forward strand.
TTCTTGCCGTGGTCGGGGTCAGGCTCGTGCCCGTGCTGCCCTTCACCGCGATCAACTACTCGGCCGGGCTGACCGCCCTGGGCTGGTGGCCGTACCTGCTCGGCACGCTGGTGGGCATGATCCCCGGCACTGCCAGCTACCTCGCGCTGGGCGCCTATGGCTTCCAGCCGGGCCTGCAGGCCGAAGTCGCCTTCGCGGTGCTGGGCCTGCTGACCCTGGCAGCGATCGCCTACATGGTCCGGGCTCGCGGAAGACGAGGCCGAGCAGATGTTTGATGCACGACTGCGCTCCAGCCTTGGCCCCGCACTGGACGCGGCCGCGCGATGGCTCGACGTGCCCGCGGTGACCCCGAACCGACTCACCGCATTGAACCTGGTGGCGGGCCTGGCCAGCGCGGCGCTGGCCGCGACCCAGCTGTGGATCCCGGCGCTGCTCATGTGGTTGCTCTGCAGACTGGCTGACGGCCTGGATGGGCCGCTGGCGCGGCGTCGTGCGCTGGGGTCATCGCCGGCCTCCGGGCAGGGCGGATTCTTCGACATCTGCGCGGACTTCATCGTCTACGGAGCGACGGTGATCGGCGTGGCGATCGGCGCGAACGCGGCCTTCGACGCACCCTGGCTGCCCTTTCTGCTGGTGCTCTTCGCCTACTACATCAACGGCGGCGCCTTCCTGTCGTTCTCCTCCATCGCGGAGAAGCAGGGCAGAACGCTCGACGACGGACGCTCGCTCTCCTTCCTGGGTGGCCTGGCGGAGGGCGGTGAGACGGTTCTGGTGCACAGCCTGTGGCTGATCTTCCCCGCCGCGGCCGCCTATATCGCCGCGGTGTGGGCGCTGCTGGTGTGCCTGAGCGCGGCCCAGCGCATCGTCGCGGGATTTCACGCGCTGCGCTGAGCCCGGGAGCGCCGGTTCCGGTTTTGGTCCCGGTATCGGGCGACGGCGGCCAGCGTGCCGGTGAGCGTCTTGACCACGGGGGAGTCCAGCCCCTGGCGCGCATGGGCGACCGCCGCGTTCCACAGCGCATCGTTGTAGGTGGGATAGGCGTGGGTGACGCCGGCGAGCTGACGGGTGGTCAGCTTACTGGCGACGGCGAGGCTCAGCTCGCCGAGGGACTCGCCTGCCCGCGGGCCCACGATGGTCCCGCCGAGGATCCGGCCGCGCCGGCCGATCACCAGACGCACGAAGCCCTCACGTGCTCCTTCGGTCACCGCGCGGTCGGTCTCCTCCAGGGTGACGGTCGAGGTGCTCATCCCGGGGCCGTCGGCGTCTGTGAGACCGACTGCGGCGACCTCCGGGGAGGTGTAGGTGATGCGCGGGACGGTGGTGCTGACCCGTCGCCGAAGTCCGAGGACGGCGTTGGAGGCGGCGGTGCTGGCGTAGGCCCCGGCCAGGTGGGTGAACTTCGGGTGCGTGGTGACATCTCCGGCGGCCCAGATCGAGCTGTTCGAGGTGCGCATGGTGTCATCCACGAGCACCTGCCCGGAGGAGTCCAGATCCACGTCGAGGTGCTCCAGGCCCAGGGAGGCGGTGCGCGGGGTCCTGCCGGTGGCCACCAGGATCACCTCTGCCTCGAGCTCGCGTCCTGCCGTGGTGGTGACCAGCGAACCAGCCGCACCCCGGCTGATCAGGCGCGCCTCGTCGTCGTCGAACACGGTCACCCCGTCACGTTGAAGACTCGCCTGGACCAGGCTTGCTGCGTCGCGGTCCTCTTTGGGCAGCAGCCCTGAACGGGCCAGTAGCGTCACCTCAGACCCGAGCCGGGCGAAGGCCTGCCCCAGCTCACAGGCGATCGGCCCGCCACCGAGGACCAGGAGCCGGGCGGGCAGGTCGGTCAGCTCCCAGATGGTGTCCGAGGTGACGGTCTGCGCCTGCCCCAGGCCAGGGATCTGCGGAACGGCGGGAGAGCTGCCGGTGGCGATGAGAGCTCGGCGGAAGCGGAGGAGCCGGCCGTCGATCTCGGCCTCGCCCGGTCCCGTGAACCGCGCGCTTCCGTGCAGAACGGTCACGCCGGCGCGCTCCAGAGCTTCCGGTGAGTCCTCCGGCTCGATGGTCTCGATGGCCGCGCTGATCCGTTCCCGCACCCGTGGAAAATCAGGTTCCGAGCCGCCGCTGGTGCGCACCCGGGCTGCCTGCGCAGCGGCCGAGAGGAGGGTCTTCGAGGGGACGCACCCGGTCCAGAGGCAGTCGCCTCCGGTGCGGTGCGCCTCGACGAGCACGGTCCGTGCGCCCAGCCGGGCGGCGGTCTTGGCGCCCACGATTCCTGCGGTCCCGCCACCGATGACCAACAGGTCGATGGGCTGATCCATGGAGGGGTCCTTCGTGCAGATCGGATGAGACCAGCTCAGCCTACGGGCGTCGAACTGGGCGATCTGTAAACCAAGACACTTTCCTCCAGCTTCGAGATGAGTAAGGTCAGAAGAGATCGACGGGGAGCTGCCCGGAGATCGCCCGTGTGGAAGGAGCGCGACCATCGAGAAATATACGGCCTTCGCGCCCCTGTACGATCTGCTCTCCGCCGAGTACCCCGTCTACGGTGCGGGCCGAGAACGGCTGGTCGAGCTGCTCGGGTTCCGGACGGGAGACCAGGTGCTCGACATCGGGTGTGGCACGGGGATGAACTTTCCGCTCGTGCAGGATCGGGTGGGTCCCGGCGGGATCATCGTCGGCGTGGACCGCAGCGCCCAGATGCTCGCCCAGGCCCGAAGAAGGGCGGTGCGCCACGGTTGGGAGAACGTGATCCTGATCCAGGCCGATGCCACCGCGTTCAGTGCCGAGCAGATCTCCGTCGAGGTGACACGGGACGGAGGCCGCCCGTTCTCCGAGGTCACGCTGGCGACCTACGCGCTCTCGCTCATGCAGCAGTGGGAGAACGCCTGGGAGACCATGCAGCAGCTGACGGTGACGCGAGGCCGGTTGGGGGTGCTGGACATGCAGCGACCGACGGGACCCAGCGCACTGTTGACGCCTCTGGCGCGGACCGCCTGTTGGCTGGGCGGAGCAGACATCGATGCGCATCCGTGGAAGGCGCTGGAACGCGATTCCGCGGAGGTCCGTTCCGCCTCGGCTCGGGGCGGGCACCTGCAGGTCCGCGTGGGCAGCAAGCCGCGCTGATCCACGAGACTTTGAACCGGCGGAAAGAGGAGCGGTCACCATGAGCGGATACCCGGAGGCCCCGGACGGGGACAGCGGATTCTCGGGATTGAAGGCGGTCTTCTTCAACTGCACCCTCAAACGCAGCCCCGAACTGTGTCACACCTCAGGACTTGTCGAGCTCAGCGCCGGCCTGATGCGCCGGCAAGGAGTGCAGGTGGAGATCATCCGCCCCATCGACCATCCGATCGCCACCGGGGTCTACCCAGATATGACAGAGCACGGGTGGGAACGCGACGCATGGCCAGAGCTGTTCGAACGGGTGAAGGCGGCCGACATCATCGTGGTGGCCGGACCCATCTGGCTCGGGGACAACAGCTCGGTCACCAAACAGGTGATCGAACGCCTCTACGCGATGTCAGGACTGACCAACGACGCCGGTCAGTACATCTACTACGGCAAGGTCGGCGGAGCACTGGTGACCGGCAACGAGGATGGGGTGAAGCACTGTGCCATGAACATCCTCTACAGCCTCCAACACATCGGGGTGACGATCCCGCCCGCTGCGGACGCGGGGTGGATCGGTCCGATCGGCCCAGGCCCCAGCTATCTGGACGAGGGGTCCGGTGGACCGGAGAGCGACTTCACCAATCGCAACACCACATTCATGGCCTGGAACCTGATGCATATGGCTATGATGCTCCGCCGGGCGGGTGGAATTCCTGCCTGGGGCAATGTCCCGGAGCAGTGGCGCGCCGCGGGGCGGGACCCCGATCTGGATCCCAACCCCGATTACCGATGAGCCGGGCCTCTACCTGCGCCGATTCAGGACCGCGACGACGACCACGCCGAGGATGAGGCCGTAGATGAGGTGGCCCATCAGGCTCCACAGCGCTGTCGCGTCGAGGACGAATACCGGCATCCCCATCATCAGGGGCATGATCAGCAGCGGGCCCAAGACCCACCAGAGAGCGCCGTAGATCAGGCCGATGAGTGCTCCGCGGCCGTAGCTCGAGAACACGTGACCGAGAAGCACCACAAGGCCCAATGCGATGAGGGCCGAGATGACGAGGTGTACGCCGAAGCCCACTCCAGCCGAGCTGCTTCCGACCAGGGACGCGATCATCGGCAACATGCCCATCATGGCCATGAGGGCTCCGAAGACGAGCCCGCCCGCAAGGCCGCCTAGCATCCCGGCAGAGACCATCTGTCCCATCGAGCTGGTGGGCCTTGCGGTGCTTGGTGTTCCGTGTGCTGCAGTGGGAGCAGACATCGGATCGTCCTTTCTTGAGGTGAGAACCTATGACCTCAATCTAGAACGGCTTGTCGGGTAATTCTGTGATCCAGGACACACACGGCGGGCACCTGGATGGCGCCCGCCGCGTGGCGTTTCCTGCGGAGTGTCTTATGCCCGGCGGGTGATCGCCAGTTCGATCTCATCGGCGCGGACCGTGCGGTCCACGGAGGAGTCCTGGGAGGCCTCATCGGCCCATTCGGTCAGCAGGGTGCAGTACTGCTCGTAGACCTCGGGGACCCAGACGTCGGTGGTGGCATCGGGCCAGGCGTCGCGGGCGAGGTTCGCGGCGATGTCGCGATCCAGGCTGAGGAGCTTCGGCTGCGCGGCCGCGCCCTGGGCGAAGTAGAGGAACTTCGTGGAGAACGCGGGGCCGAACCACGGGATCCGGCCTGCGCCGTCCTCAGTGGTCAGGATGCTGAAGGCATCCTTGGCGAACTCTTCGCTGCGGGCTGCGTTCCATGCGGAGACAAGCAGCTCGGAGGCTTCCTCGCGGTGAGAGGCGAAGTTGTCCAGGCGGTGGTGCAGACGCGGAACCTTGGGTCCGAGGCCCCAGGACAGCGAGTAGTAGAAGAGCTGGAAGGCGTTCTCGGCGGTGCGCTCGCGGTCACCGATCTCGAACACGTCGCGGCGGGTCAGCGAGACCTTATCCAGGCTGCGGAGCATCCCGGTCAGTTCGGGGAGGCCGCGCTTGGAGAGTTCGGCGCGCCAGCGGGCGGCGTCGACAGCGACACCGTGCTTCATCACCGCGTTGGAGCCGGGCAGTTCGTGCAGGATGTCCTGGGGCAGTCGTGCGTCTTCGTTGATCATGCTCCAACCCTAATGCGCCCAGCGGTCCGCATGCCCCACCTGCCTGACGCCTAGGCGGTTCAGGGGGACCTTTGGGGAGGCTTCGCTCAGCGCAGCTTGACCACCGTGAGCATGATGACGGAGTCCTCGACCGCGTCCAGCGAATGCAGTCCGTCGGGGATGGTGAGGAGATCTCCGGGCGATCCGTTCCAGGACGCCTCACCGGACTTCAGCAAGACCCGGCCTTCCAACACCTGCAGAGTGGCTTCCCCCGGGTTCTCGTGCTCGGAGAGCTCCTCACCTGCACGCAGTGCGATGACGGTCTGCCGCAGCTGATGCTCGTGTCCGCCGAAGACCGTCTTCGCGCTCCTGCCGCTGGAGGCTTCGCGGGCCTGCTCGAGTTCATGCCGTGACAATGCGATCAGCGAGGTCTTCTGCATGGTGTTCGCTCCGATCTCTGATGGGTGACTGCGATGCCGTTCTGGCGACCATTCCCGAAAAGTGTGGTGTTTGACACACTGGGAAGATGAAACGATACCTCGCCCCGCTGACCCCCGACCTGGCCCGGGCAGCACGTGCGCTCACCCAGGTCTCCGTCGATGAGGTGAGTGAAGCGGCCGCCCTCGAGCCCGCACGGGTCCGCGACTTCGAGCACCGCGGATGCGGACTGGACCTCGAAGCCAAGAAGAAGCTGCGTGTTGCCCTGGAAGGGTTCGGTGCTGTCTTCTTTGACGAGGATGATCAGGGCGGCTATGGGGTGCGCCGCAAGTACAACTCCTCCAAGACCCGCCAGCTGGGCCGCTGGGAGAGTGAGGGCGGACCTGCCTACGAGGACGACATCTGAGTAGTTGCTGGCAGCTGTTTCTGCAGGGCCTCCCGCAGGAGGCGCCTCGCCTGGGATCGACCATGAAGGGGCGTCCTCACCTGCGGCCAGGTGGGGGAGCGTCCCCCTCCTCGACACACCAGCGTGGAGTCGCAGCCGATTCTGTTCCTCGTCCAGTGCGAGGCCTCGCCCGTTTCGGACGGGCACGCCTCGCAAGTGTGTGTCGCGATTATGCTGGATCTGTCCGACCGGCCTGGTGACGAGGAGTCTTGTGGAGCAGTCATTGCGGGACCTCGAGACTGCGGTCACCCGTCTGGCCGCAGATCAGCCCTTCGCGCTCTCCTGGATGATCCGCACCGTAGGCACCGGTGAGGTCATCGGTGAAGACGCCACCCGCGCCGTCGCGTCCTTCAGCACCCGCAAGGTCAGCGTGCTCCTGGCCTGCCTGGCATTGGTCGAGACCGGCGAGCTCAGCCTGGAGGACCGTTCGGTGATCACCGAGGAGATGAAGGACGGCGTCCAGGCCGGGATCATGCGCAACCTCTCCGCCGGGATCTCGCTGAGCCTGCGCGACTCCCTGCTGCAGATGATGAGCACCTCGGACAACATCTGCACCCAGCTGGTCTTCGCCGCCATCGGCTCGGTTCGCCCGGACCCGCTGCAATGGGTCAATGACTACTGCGCCTGGATGGGCCTGCACGCCACGCTGCACCGCGAGATCTTCCCCCGCACCGGCGACCTGACCTGGAGTCACTCTTTGGACACCCTCACCACGACGACGGCGCGGGATCAGTCCCGACTGCTGGAGAAGCTGGGACGCGGTTGCGTGGATGACACCGCCGCCGCCCAGCTGATGCTCTCGGTGGAGCTGTGCGCGTTCGCCCGGGAAGCCATGCTCGGACTCTTCACGCCTGCACTGGGAGTGGCCTGCACGCAGATCCGGTTCGCGGAGAAGAACGGGCGAGGACTGCGCAGCCTCTCCCAGGTGGGACTCGCGCTCTCGGCATCAGGTGTGCCGCTGGCGGCGGTCGCGGCCTACGCCGAGAACATTCCGACACAGCTGCCCTCCGGGCTCCCCGGACGGGTGGCGGTCTTCGATCTGTTCGCCGAGCTGGGACTGGCCGTTCAGGAGTGGGCCCGTGGTCGCTGAGGTGCGGATGTTGACTCTCGAGGAATGCGCGGCGGCGTATCCGCAGCTGCGGTTCGCGGTCGGTGACGCCGGGCTTTCCGGGGTGGTGGCAGAATCCAGGGCGGATGAGCCGCATGACCTCGGCGGCATCGGAAAACTCCTCCTCGGGCTGACCCTGGCCCATCTGGGCCAGAGCCACGAAGGGTTCCTGGAACGTTCCCTCACGGTCTCCAGGGACCACCGCGCCGGAGCCCGCACGGGCACCCTGCGACTGATGTCCGGAGAGCTGCAGCTCAGCGTGGAGGACGCGGTGAACCTGGTCCTCTCCACCGGCGACGGCGCCTGCGTGCTCGCACTGCTGGACTTCGCGGCCGCCGAAGGCGTCGACCTGCTCTCCGAGGCCGGGGGTCTCACGAGCTCGCTCCGGCTCGATGCGGTGCAGCTGTCCGGACTCGAATCCGGTGAGTCCTGGGGTGAGGGCCTGCTGGGGTCCGCCACCGCCGCCTCAACGTGTCAGCTGCTGCGCTCCCTCGGGACCCTCGACGACCCAGAGGATGATCCAGCGGTGGCTGGGGGAGCTTCCTCTGAGGCCCGGCAGCTGCTCCACGGCTGGATGGGCAAGGTCTTCGAACCTGCCGGTCTCGCCTCGGCCCTGCCTGGCTACGGACCCCGCCGGGTCCGGCATCAGACCCTCTCGGGCTTTGAGCTCACCGCGGTCGGCGCGCAGCGCGGATACAGCTCCGCGCTCTCCCTGCCCAATCAGGCAGGGGAGTGGGTGCATGTGGCGGCCCACCTGCCGCCGTCGTCGGCTGGTGCTCATTCTCCACGGGATGTCTCGGCCGTGCTGGGCGGTCTGGGACTGGCGGCGTACCTTTCCACCCGGAACTGACTCTCACGGAATTCCGCGTCAGCAGGAGGCGCTCACCGGCAGCTGGCTGGTAGCTTGAACTCATGGATACCGAAGTCGACAACGCCTAGCCACCTGACGTTCGGTGGCCGCCGGCCAGAGCGCGTTCCCGCGCCGCCGGTGGCAGCTTCCCACTCCATTCTTCTGCGATCGCCGTTCTCCGGCACCGCTTCGTGAGTGGTCCGCACGTCCGGGACTATGCCCTCCGCCGCAGCGAGTTCCAGCGCCCGGAGGAACCATTTTCAGCGCATCCGCCCGCATCCGCCCGCATCCCGGGCGAGGACCGAAGGACTTCATCCCATGCCAGCACCCTCAGCCATCACCCTGCACGACCTCTCCTTCGAATGGCCCGACGGCACGTCCGTCCTGGAGCAGCTCAACGGGACCATGACCACCGGTCGGACCGGACTGATCGGGCGCAATGGCACCGGCAAGTCCACGTTGTTTCGGCTCATCGCCGGAGAGCTGACTCCAACAGCGGGTCACATCAGCACCATCGGCGACGTGGGCTACCTTGCCCAGACGCTCACGCTCGGTCACGGCAGGACCGTGGCCGGGCTGCTCGGGATCGAGCCCACCCTGAGGGCGCTGCACGCGATAGAGGCGGGCGACGCGGCCGTCCGGCACTTTGAGGACGTGGGCGATGACTGGGACATCGAGTCCCGAGCCGAGGAGGCGCTCCAGCGGATCGGATTCTCCGTGGCTGATCTGCAGCGTCCGGTCACTGAGGTCTCCGGTGGTGAAGCGATGCTCATCGCCGTCACCGGGCTGCGGCTGCGCAGGACCCCGGTCACGCTGCTCGACGAACCGACCAACAACCTGGATCGCCGCACGCGAGCCCAGCTCGCTGAGTTCGTGGACGACTGGCCGGGCACGTTGGTGGTGATCAGTCACGACCTCGAGCTGCTCGAGCACATGGACTCCACCGCGGAGCTCCACGCCGGCCGGCTCGAGGTTTTCGGGGGCCCCTACAGCCAGTTCAGCGAGCACCTCGCGCAGCAGCAGGCCGCGGCGGTTCAAGCAGCGCGGACCGCCCAGCAGGCGCTCAAGACCGAGAAGAAGCAGCGCATCGAGGCGGAGACCAAGAATGCCCGCCGGGAGCGGGCCGGTAAGCGGACCCAGGCCAGCGGGGGGATCCCGAAGATCCTGGCGGGGAACCGCGCGAGCAAGGCACAGGTCTCGGCGGGTGCCATGCGCGCCACCCACGAGGGCAAGGTTCAGGCCGCCCAGGCTGCATTAGACGCCTCGGATGCCAAGGTCAGGGACGAGGAGCACATCCACCTCACGCTGCCGGACCCTGCGGTGCCGCGCAGCCGCCGGATCGCCGAGCTTCGGGACGGGTCCCGCAGCATCATCCTGCAGGGCCCGGAGCGTGTCGCGCTGACCGGACCCAACGGTTCGGGGAAGACGACCCTGCTCGAGCACCTGGTGCGCGGCGGATCTGATTCAGGAGTTTCTGGGGGTGGGATCACCGGTGAGCTGTTGACCGACCGGGTGGGATACCTGCCGCAGCGTTCGGATGACCTTGATGACTCAGGCTCGGCCCTGGAGAACGTGCAACTGGCGGCCCCGTCCTTGCCGGCCGGTGAGATCCGCAATCAACTGGCTCGACTGCTGCTGCGCGGCTCCGTGGTGGACCGCCCCGTCTCCAGCCTGTCCGGGGGAGAGTGCTTCCGAGTCAGCCTTGCGCGGCTGTTGCTGGCAGAACCGCCGGCACAGCTGCTGATCCTCGATGAGCCCACGAACAACCTCGATATCACCAGCGTGGAACAACTGGCCGAGGCGTTGGGCGCCTATCGCGGGGCGCTGCTCGTCGTGAGCCACGACGTTCGGTTCCTCGCGCAGCTGGATCTCGACTCCGTGATCGAGATCGACGACGTCGGTGGCCTGAGTCTGCGGACCGAGCCCGAGTAGAGAGATTCCACCGCTGACACCGGCAATCCTGGTCCTGCGCAGAGTGGCTCGTGTGCCCTGAGCTCGTTGAACGGAGGGGAGCACGGAGCCCCTGCGCAGGCAATCACCATGGAATCACCAGGCGCCACCCATAGGTTCTAGTCAGGTGCCACATTCTTTCGGGTACTGACAATGATTCGATGTGAGGAGTCACATGCTGGCCACACTGCATAATCTCGGTTTTCGTTCAGAGTACGCCTACAACGCCGCGCTGGCCTCTGTAGCCCTGTCCTTCGGAAGCTGGACCGCGTCCCGCTTCAAGAAGGATGATTCCAAGCCACAGGCCGACCGCTGGGGCATCTTCGTGGGCCACTGGGCCCCCACCTTCTTCGGGCTGGGCCTTGCGCTCTCGCAGTACGAGAACAAGGGCAAGAAGCGCTGATTCCAGGACTTCTCAAGAGGGGCACCGTCGATCATCGGCGGTGCCCCTTTGATGTGCACAGCGGGTCTGGAGACCTCCGAGGTTGGTGATCGTCCGGACCACGACGAGAAGGCAGAGCGAGGGCCAGGTGCATCACTGAGTCGGCTCCGGCCGGGGCTCTCCTCGAGCGCGGTCTTGCCTGCCGTGAAGCTTTCGGCTGTGATGTCATGAGACAACGGCAATGAGGAATGACCCTCAGGAACAACGACAGGAGTGACCCATGCGGGCGATCTGGTCTGGCGACGTGTCTTTCGGGCTGGTGACGGTGCCGATCAAGCTGTACTCGGCCACCCGGAGCCATGATCTGTCTCTGCATCAGGTCCATGAGGACGACGGCGGTCGGATCCGCTACGAGCGGCACTGCGAGGTCTGCGGCGAGAAGGTCGACTATAAGGACATCGACAAGGCCTATGACTCCGGGGAGTCCTCGGTGATCCTGACCAAGGAGGAGCTCGGCGAGCTGCCCGCGGATGACTCCAAGGAGATCGCGGTGGAGCAGTTCGTGCCCGAGGAGCAGATCGACTCCATGGTGCTGGACAAGTCCTACTACCTGGAGCCTTCGGGGAAATCCGCGAAAGCCTATGTGCTGCTGCGCCGGACCCTGGAGGAGTCCTCCCGGGTGGCGATCGTGACGTTCACGCTGCGCTCGAAGACCCGGCTCGGGGTGCTGCGGGTGCGCGAAGACGTGATCGTGCTGCAGGGGCTGCGCTGGGCCGATGAGCTGCGGGAACCTGAGTTCGAGATCCCCAAGTCGCGGCTGACCAAGAAAGAACAAGAGATGGCCAGCTCGCTGGTGGACTCTTACGCCGAGGACTTCGATCCGGAGCGGTTCAAGGACGAGTACCAGGATCAGCTGCACACGCTGGTGGAGGAGAAGCTCGCCCACGGTGAGGACATCGACACCGAGGCGACCTTCGGCAACCTCGAGGACGAGGACGATGGCGACGGCAACGTCATCGACCTCATGGAGGCGCTGAAGCAGTCCGTGGATTCCCGGCGCAAGAGCTCCGGCAAAGCGGCCGGAGACGCGGAGAACGGTTCTTCGAAGAAGTCGGACGAGGGCTCCGCAAAGGGCAGATCTTCCAAGGACTCCTCCAAGAGCAGCGGATCAGGTCAGAAGAAGAAGGCCAGCTGAGATTGGCTGGTGGGTGCCCGGGCCGTCAGCGTGTGCTGAGGTACTCACTCAGGACATCCAGCGCACTGTCCCAGCCGTCGTAGAAGAAGTTGTCTCCTGCGGCTCCGTCCGCCCCGCGGAACTCGAAGGTCATGCGGGTTCCCTCTCCGGTCGGTGTCAGAACGAGTGTGATGACGGGAGTGTCCTCCGGCTCGGCCAGCGGGTCACCCCAGGTGAAGACCAGGCGCTGGCAGGGCGTCACTTCTCGGTAGACGCCAGCGGTGATCACTCTGGTGCCGTCGTCGTCGTTGACCATCGTGTAGGTATAGCGGCCTCCCACGCGTACGTCCATCTCAATACTCTCGCGTGGTGTGGATGCGCCCTCGGGGTGGTACCAGTGTGCTGCGGCGTCAGGGTCTGTCCATGCCTCCCAGACTTCCTCGGGGGTCGCTGCGAAGGTTCGGGCGAGGGTGAAGCCCTTGGTGTCATCGATCATCGGTATCGCCTTCCTGTGCTGGTTGTTCTTGTGATGGTTCTTCTCGTGCTGGTTCGTCCTGAGGTGCGGGTTGGCTTGCGAGGTAGTTGTCGAGCCGGTTCAGTCGGTCGTCCCATTCGGTGCGCTGCTGCTCGATCCACTGGCCCGCCTCGTCTAGAGATGCCGGAGTGATCGAGCAGTCGACCCACTGTCCTCGGCGATTGCGACTCACCAGTTCAGCGCGCTCGAGAACGGACAGATGTTGCGAGATGGCCGCGCGACTCATCGGGTAGTGCGCGGCGAGCTCGCTCACGGTGAGCGGCCGACGTCGCAGCCGGTTCAGGATGTCACGGCGAGTGGGATCGGCCAGAGCGCTGAAGGTGACGCTCAATGGGTCCTTGGGCGGCAACGGCGCCTCCAGTGTGTAAGTAGTTGCTTACACGTTAGGTGTCGCCCATTGCGCAGTCAAGAGTTCGATACCTCGATGGGATGCGTCTGCTGATGCACGGCTCTTTCAGTCATGCCGCCAGGTTCGAGGTCATCGACTCCACGTGGCCCAAATCGCAGCGGAATCTCTTCCAGGCGGCCCCCACCCAGTGCCTCAAGCTCAAACCGGGTATGGACCAGCGGAACTTCTCCCGCGAAGGCGCGAGGGATTATGGTTCGATGCCGCGGGGGTGATCGGCCCAGGGGGCTCGCGGTGCGCGCAGCTCTCCGGCGCCGGTCCTGACTGCATGCAGCGCCAGGATGCCGGTCACCGCGCTGGGGTTGCGGATCTGACTGGTGAGCACCGCCTGCACGGCCTCGGTCAGCGGGACCCATGCCTTCTGAATCTCGGCCTCCTCGCCCTCCCGTGCGTGCTGCTCATGTTCTGGGGTCTCCGTGATCCCTGAGGCGAGGTAGATCCGGATGGCTTCGTTGGAGGCGCCGGGGCTCGTGTGGAAATCCGCCAGGGTGTGCCAGGTGGCGGCGCTGATGTCGGCCTCCTCGTGGAGCTCCCGGGCTGCGGCGTCGAGCATCGGCTCCCCCTCGGCGTCGAGCAGACCTGCCGGGATCTCCCACATGTTCTGTCGCAGTGGGTGGCGGTACTGCCGGATCAACAGGACCCGGTCCTGCTCGTCGATCGCGAGCACGGCCACGGCGCTGAGGTGCTTGAGGAACGCGCGGGTCAGCGTCTCCCCGGCACTCCCGAAGCTGAAGGTCTCTTCGACCAGGTCATAGATCGGGGTCGACTGCAGAGACCTGGCCTCGAGGATGGGGTGCTCGGCGGGGGAGTCGTGGATCGGCATGGGGCCAGCCTACGTGGGGCTGTCGCGGGCGCACCGGCCGAGGGGCCGAGCCGCCGTCGTCGTTCCCTGCGTGACATGTCCCATAGGCGCATACGTCCTGGAGTTCTAGACTGCGGAGATACGCGCCGTGGCCTGTGCGCAGGTGGCGGCGACTCTTTCGGGAAGGACGTCATGCCGACAGTCGCACGGAACATCGTTGATACCTTGCACGCCAGCGGAGTCGAGCGGATCTACGGGATCTCCGGGGATTCGCTCAACGGCCTGACCGATGCGCTGCGCGCGGCGGGGACCATCGAATGGGTGCCCACCCGGCACGAGGAGGCCGCCGCCTTCGCCGCCAGCGCCGAATCCCAGGTCACCGGCGAGCTTGCCGTCTGCGCGGGCAGCTGCGGACCGGGCAACCTGCACCTGATCAACGGTCTCTTCGACGCGCAGCGCTCGCGGACTCCGGTGCTCGCGATCGCGGCGCACATCCCCAGTGAGGAGATCGGGTCTACCTACTTCCAGGAGACCCACCCGCAGGAGCTCTTCCGCGAGTGCAGCGTCTATGTGGAGCATGTCGCCCACGCAGACCAGATGCCGCGGCTGCTTCGCATCGCCATGCGCGAGGCCATCGAGAAGCGGGGGGTCGCCGTGCTGGTGATCCCCGGCGATGTGGCGCTCGCCGATGTCCAGGCCGAGGCGGAGAGCATCCGGCCGATGCTCTCCCGGGTCATCCCGGCCGAGACGGATCTCGACCGTGCGGCCGAGGCGCTGAACACCTGCGAGCGCGTGACGATCCTGGCTGGGGCCGGCACTGCCGGGGCTCACGCCGAGCTGCTCGCGATCGCTGAGCGGCTGCAGGCGCCGATCGTGCATGCGCTGCGCGGCAAGGAGCACGTGGAGTGGGACAACCCTTACGACGTCGGAATGACCGGGCTGCTCGGGTTCTCCTCCGGGTACCGGGCGATGGCCGCCTGCGAGACCCTGCTGGTGCTCGGTTCGGATCTGCCGTATCAGCAGTTCTATCCCGAGCATGCGAAGGTCGTGCAGGTCGACATCCGCGGCTCCCAGATCGGCCGGCGCACACCGGTCGATGTCGGGCTGGTCGGCTCGGTCAAGGACACCGTGGAGGCGCTGCTGCCGAGGCTCGACGTGCACCAGGACTCTCGACACCTCGATGGGGCGACGAAGCACTACGCCAAGACCCGCAAGGACCTTGACGCGCTGGCCACCCCGTCCAAGCGGACGATCCATCCGCAGTACCTGACCAAGCTGATCAACGACGCCGCCGACGACGACGCGATCTTTCTGCCCGACGTCGGTTCCCCGGTGGTCTGGGCCTGCCGGTACCTGACGATGAACGGCCGACGTCGGCTGCTCGGCTCGTTCAGCCACGGGTCCATGGCGAATGCGATCTCGCAGGGGATCGGCGTGCAGATGGCCGAGCCGGAGAAGCAGGTGATCGCACTCGCCGGTGACGGTGGGCTGGCGATGCTGATGGGTGAGCTGCTGACCATCACGCAGAACGAGCTGCCGGTCAAGACCGTGGTCTACAACAACTCCTCGCTGAACTTTGTCGAGGTGGAGATGAAGGCTGCCGGCATCGTCAATTTCGGCACCGAGCTGAAGAACCCCAACTTCGCGAAGGTGGCCGAGGCGATGGATATCAAGGGGATCCGAGTCGAGAAATCTGAGGATCTTCCTGCGGCCGTGGAGGAGTTTCTCGCGCACGATGGCCCTGCGCTGCTCGATGTCGTCACCGAGCGTCAGGAACTCTCGATGCCGCCGAGCGTGACCGCTGAGCAGGCGAAAGGCTTCACGCTCTACGCGGTGCGAACCGTGCTCAGCGGCCGTGGCGATGAGCTCGTCGACCTCGCGAAGACGAATTTCCGCCAATTGTTCTGATTCTTCGCTCGTCCACAGAACCGCCCCGGCCCTGTTGCGCCGGGGCGGTTCTGTCTAGTGTGTGCTTCAGCAGCAGTGACGCTATGGACGGGACAGGTTCATGAACACTTCAGCGGGTCGGCTTGGTGTGGTGAGTCTTGTGCTGTTTCTCGGGTGCCTCCTGAGTTCCTGCGGCGGTAACGATGCCGGACCGGAACTCGGTGGGTCCAATGCTGAGCCGAGCACGGAGGAGACCTCACCGGAAGGTGGAGCTTCGGAGCCGGAGCAGCCGGGTCGTGACGGGGATGAGACCGAGGACCCCGAACCGTCCCCGACGCCGGTACCTGCGTCCTCGGATGGCCCCGCGCAGAACTGGCCCGAGCCTGAGATTCCGGCTGAGATCTATGAGGAGACCGAGGAGGGGGCGTTGGCGGCGCTGGAGTATTGGTTCGAGGCCATCACGTATTTACAGCTGACTGGTGACTTCGAACCTGCCGCCGCAGTCTCCGCCCCTGACTGTGAGATGTGCGACGACACGATCGCGCAGTTTTACGACCTGTATGAGGTTGAGAGCGGTTGGTACGTTGCGGCGGGCGCCACCGCCCAAGAGGAGCTTGTCTCGGGTATCACTGAAGACGGCCATGCAAGCATTCTGTTTGCCTTGGTCGAGGGTGGGTACACCTGGGCTGACCCCGTTTTTTAGATCCAGTCGTTGTGAGAGTCGTCTTGTTGCCCGAGTCCTCGGGCGGGAAGACTGGTCAGATCATGACGAA
>NZ_SOAN01000009.1 GCF_004364585.1 Nesterenkonia aurantiaca
GTCGTGTGCGGGGCGCCCTGGGCCTGTTCAAGGTTCTTCTTCCCGAGCACCGCCAGGACCGCGGCGATGATCGCCCAGATCGCGGCGACGATGACGGCTGACCAGGCGGTGCCGATCGCGGTGGCGCCCAGAGCGGCCCAGAGGGCGATGGAGAGGAAGAGCAGCACGAAGTGCCCGGCGATGCCGGCACCGCCGAACATGCCGGCACCCTTTCCGGCGTTCTTCGCGGTCTCGCGCAGTTCGGCCTTGGCGAGGGCGATCTCCTGCCGGATCAGGGTGGAGAGGTCACTGCTGACGTTGGACATGAGCGAACCCAATGATTCCTTTTCGGCTCTGCGCTCCCACCTAGGCGTGGGATCTGTCCCCGATGTGGGTTCTGGGTCAGTGGGGCGACGGGCATAGCTGCTCATCGGCCAGCACCGCCGGCGAAGGGATCAGTGTCGCTGGTGTAACCCGGGGAGGGACTGGTGGGACCGGTTTCATAGGCCGGGGCAGTGCCTGGGTCGGCGTCACCGGCAGCAGGCCCGGTTGCGACAGCGCCTGCGTCATCGGCGTGGTGCTGCTTGAGTCCACGGGTCAGCCGGCCGGCGGCGAAACCGACACCGGCTGCGATGGCCAGGAACGCCACCGGACGACGACGCGCGAAGCTCTGGACCTCCTGGAGGACCTCCTTGGGGTCATGGTCCTCGAGCCAGCTGGCGGTGGCCTCGGCCCGTGAGTTCAGCTGGTCCACGAGGTCTTTCGCAACCCCGGGCTCAGGCTTCTCGCCGCGAGCGATGCGGGCGACGTCGTCGCTGAAGGTGC
The DNA here is from genome assembly GCF_004364585.1 of Nesterenkonia aurantiaca. Classification (GTDB taxonomy): domain Bacteria; phylum Actinomycetota; class Actinomycetes; order Actinomycetales; family Micrococcaceae; genus Nesterenkonia; species Nesterenkonia aurantiaca. Next base: position 805 of record NZ_SOAN01000009.1, read on the forward strand.
GCACCGTGCCGGCTGCGCGATCCAGCTGTTCAGACGCCTGGGACTCGAGCATGGTGCCCGCTTCACTGCCCAGGCGCTTGGCCTCGCGCACGGCGTCGTCCTTGACCCCTGCGGCTTCCTGGGCCGCCGTGTCCTTGACTGCCCGTCCGGCATCCTTGGCGTCGCCGGCGACATCTTGTGCCTCTGATTTGGCCTGATCCGACTTCTTCTGGTCCTGAGACGCAGAATCGGAGGTGGAACCAGATGTGGAATCAGACCCGGAGCCGGAACGCTCCGAGTGCTGTTGCTGCCCGGAGATCGGCATGGTCCCCAGTGGGAGATCGTTCGCTGCCGGATCCGTCTCCCTCCCGGGTGAGGTCGACGGAGGCGTCGGGAACGCCTTGGCTCGTGATGCGTCCTCTCCGCCGAGATTGTTATTAGGGGTGCTGTGTGGGTTTAGCATGATTGCCTTTCGTCGTGTCCTCGGATTCGCGACGAACCGAGGTTGAAAAGAGAGTCTGGAGATCAACTAGACGGGTGACGCCCGACACCTCAGCGCCGGACAGCCTCGTCCGTGCCAACTGCTGGTTCGTCTTGGCTGCGGCCGGCAGATCTGCGCAGATTGCGTGCGCGCCCGACATCCTCCTGATGCTTCTTCGCCTTCTTGTCGCTGGCCTTGGTGTCTCGGGCTGGCAGCTGGAGGTTCTCCTCTGCGGGCATTCCAGCCTGGAGCTCACGGCCGCGCTCGACTTCGCTGTCAACCTCGGCGCCGAAGAGCAGGATCGCATTGACGATGTATATCCACAGCAACAAGATGATGACCCCGGCCAGCGCTCCATAGGTGGCGTTGTAGTTGCCGAAGTTGGACACATAGAAGAAGAAGCCCACAGAGGCCAGGACCGCGACCACGATGGCGATGAGGGCCCCGACACTCACCCAGCGGAACTTCGGTTGCTGCACGTTGGGAGTTGCGTAGTAGAGCAGAGCAACTACGGACACGACGACGAACGCCAGGACGAACCATTGGGCGATACTCCACACCGTGACCGCCGTCGAGCCAAGCCCGATCGCGCTTCCCACTGCTTCTGCAACCGGTCCCGACAGGACCAGGATCAGCAGGGCAACCGCTCCCAGGACCAGGATCAGCGCTGTCAGGAGATACATCTGCACATTGAGCTTGATCCCACCACGACCTTCAGGAACCTCGTGGATGACGTTCATCACCCGGCCGAAGGCCTTCACGTAGCTGGAGGCCGACCACAACGCGGCCAGCAATCCGAGGATGAGCCCGAGCCCCGGAGCAGGGGCTGTCAGGACAGACTCCAAGGCAGGCCGGACTGTGCCCCACGTATCGGAGGGAACGATGCCCTCCGCCTGATCAAGGACCGCGGTGACGGTTCCCCCGCCCTGCCCGAACAGACTCAACACCGAAACCACGGCGATCAGTGCCGGGAAGATGGAAAGGACAGTGCGGTAGGTGAGGCCGGCGGCCAGATCGGTGCAACCGTCCGCGGAGAACTCGCGGATCGTGGTCCTGAGGATGTACTTCCACGTAGGTTTGGTGATCTCAGCCGGAGAGTCAGGCTTGCGTTCGTCCTCCGGGTGAGGAGCGTCCGCCGGATCACTCTGGGTATTGTCGCGGGAGCTGTGAGACATGAGACGGGCCTTTCTCCGAGTGTGTAGGGAGCACGAGCTCCGGGACATGGTGGCGGTCTGGGTCTAGTCGCCCGGCCACTCTCTGGTGAGCCGCTGAAACGTCCGAGCTCCACCGCGATCTACGAGGGCTTTGACACAGGCGAAGAGCGCTCCTCGAACAGCAGCCGCGAGAAGCACCTCACCGACGAGCCCGGCTGGCTAGGAGGAGGGCTGCGGTCACGGCGAGAGCGCCTGCACCGATCCACGCGCCCGATGAATCTGGCGGCGTGCTGGCGTGCTTCGCTCGACTGCTCGGCTATGCGGTCCTTCGTCACGTTGATCTGTTCCCGGGCCTGGGATTTCACATCGAGTTTCTCGGCCAGAGCCCCGACAGTCTCACCGAGCTCGCGCCGAGTGCGCATAAGGTCGGCCTCGATCTCATCTTTGGAAGCTCCCTTCCCAGGCTCTGACTGAACAGCGGTGGCGTTCTTCGTGCCTGTAGTCAGGCGGGGCCCCTGAGGATTCTTGCGATCAGCGGGTGTCATGGCGGGTGTGTTCCTTGACCTCGGCAACGTCTAGCTTGACGTTGGTGATTGTCCGTTCGGGCGCCGGTGAAAGCTCTTCCAGTCTTTTCTTGCCGAGCAGGGCCGTAATGGCGGCGGCGATGAAGAGGACAGCCGTGACGATGAGTGCGGCTGCCCACGCCGGCAGAATCAACGCGAGCCCCAGGATGGATGTGGTGATCAGAGCACCGACACCAAACCATGCCAGGATGCCTCCGACGCCGAGGAACCCAGCACCGATCCCGCCCTGTCTAGCCTTCGCGGTCAACTCCGCCTGGGCGAGTCGCACCTCGTCGCGGACCAATCGTGAGGTCTGTTCTGAGAGGCGGGTCATCAACTCAGGAACTGTAGGTTCGGACGGTTTCGCGGGGTGACTCATGATGTGTTCCCTTTGCATGTGAATCGACGTGCAACCTCGTGGCTGCTGACATTCGAAGATCAAGCTGCCCCGTGCCGTAGGACCGGTAGATGGATCGGGCCTAAGAACCGGCCATCACGGATGTCCCGATCAGCAGAAGATCCTGCATCCTGTGCGATCGACCTGCTGGCACCGGGGGCCTGTTCTTGATGGCACCTCCCAGGGGTCGGACCCTCAGACCCGACCCCCGGTTGGCGCCAGACGTCAGGCTCTGAATGCGCCAGCTGCAGAGACGTCGCTCACCGCTTCGCACCGGGCTTAGAGTCGCCTTCAACGTCGATCTCTTCCTTGCGGACCTCGCCGGAGACGGTTTCGGTGTCCTGGACAGTCCGTTTGCCGACATTGACCTTCTCCGTGGCCACGGTCTCTTTGTCGACCACGGGGCGTTCCTCGCGCAGCGTCACGACTTCATCCTCGCGACCCGCATCATCGATCGTGCCTGCAGAGCTCGCATCGGCGGAGTTCGGGTCGACCTTCTCCCGCTCAACGACGAGCTCTTCGCGCTGGACGGGCACCTCAATGCTCTGGTTCTCGGTGCGAACCCGCTTGCGCAGGCGCACCTGGCCTGCCTCGCGCTGCTCGGTGCCGATCTTCAGCCGCTCCTCATGGGCGACCATGTTGTCGGCATCTGCGGTATCGGTGTCAACATCGGGACCGCCGGTGTCTACCCCGTGGCGTCCGGTGTCGCGAGCAGAGCTGTAGTAGTCCCAGAGACGCTGCTCCTCTTCAACACTGAGGTGTCCGTCAACGTCGATGTTGGGAGCATCCTTGATGTAGGCCTTGGTGAACGGCACCCTGAGGCCTTCGGGGGAGTGGTCGGTCGCGCCGAAGGGGATGAAGGTCTCTTTGGTACCAAAGAGGCCGATATTTACGGTGACGAACTCGGGTTCTTGTGTCTGACTATCCACGTAGACCTGACCGACGGAGCCAACCTTGGCTCCCTCACTGTCATATACATCTGCGTTCTCGATCGAGTCGATGTCGAAGTTGCTGTTGACCATGGTCATTCACTCGCCTTCCCATGCCCCCGAGCTTCGGGGGTCAAGATTTTCTAAAAGAACATTTATATGCCAATTGATTCGAGTTAAATAATTGCTGGAATCAACTGCACCGTCTATTTCATCGCGCCAACCGTGCCTGTAGGTGCTCGAGAGTGCTCCCGGCCCCGAGTGACGCATTCGTAGCAGGCAAACACCCGTCCTCGCGTCGTCGCCGCGACTTCGGGGCTTCAGCCTGATGTGGAGATTACACTGTAAACACAGCTCCGAGCAATAGCCGGCCGGACGGAATCGGAGGGCCATGTGGCAGCACGCCGCGTTGCGCCGCTGATGCCTCACCAGGGCCCCATGATCGCTGCCGGTGGGACAGGGGTGCGCGGGTGCACGCTGCGCCGGGCAAGGCGGCCCGGCCCGCCTGGGGTCCACGTGTGATCGCTCCTGGCTTGGGTATTCGAGGTGATGTCCAAGACCTTCGATCCTGGGCATGCTGCTGCAGCGAGGAGCTCGACTGAAACTGTGAAGAAACTCCGCCGGAGTACCATGGATGAGCGCACGCAGAAGCGTTCACCAGCTGGGCGTCTTCTGAGGAAGTCACCTATCAGGTAGCGGGGTAAATGCAAATGGATCGGACAGCCGACGCCGAAGGTTCAGGCAAGGCGCGACCTGGGCTCAGCCGTGAATTGGTTGTGAGGTCGGCCCTGTCGTACATCGACACTCATGGTGCACAAAAGCTGACGATGCGCGCCCTCGGTGCCAGCCTCGATGTGGAGGCAATGGCGCTGTATAGGCACGTCTCAGGGCGTGAAGACCTGCTCGAGAGCGTCGTCGCTGAACTGTTGCAAGGTCTGGAAGACGATCTCGACAAGCAGCTCAGTGAAACATGGCAGGGGTACCTTCAGACATTTGCCCATCAGGTTCGCCAGATCGCGGTCGAGCACCCTCTGGTCTTCCCGCTTGTCGCGACCCGCCATCCTGCGGCACCGTGGCTTCGACCCCCACTGCGCAGCCTCTCCCTGGTAGAAGGCTTCCTTCGCGCGCTCATCGACCATGGTTTCAGCGACTCTGCCGCAGTTCACACCTACCGAATAATCAGCAGCTTCCTGCTGGGGCACCTGCTGTTGGAATCAATCGTCCGCGGCGCTGAGGTCTCCTCCGTAGAGGTTCCCCTGGATGAGGGAAACGCAATTGTTCCTGAAGGGGATGCCGACCTCGACCGCAGTGCAGTCCCAGTGGTGATGCGTTTGAAGGCAGCTCTGAGTGAGGATCACTCCAAGAATGAATTTGAGATCGGCCTGGAAGCACTAATCGATCGCATTGAATTCTATATCAGCCAATAGCTTCTAACCAGCTTTTCTGGAAATTTCCTTGCTGGTTCTTTGTTGCATTTAATATGGTCGAGAACCCGGTGTGCATGCCCTTATAGGGTCGAAGCCGATGTCTCCCCGTGGGCCTGTCGGAAGCTTTGGAGGATCCATGCGTGCGCTGCGTGCCGAGTCTTTGACGGCCGCCGTCACAAGCGTTTTCCTGCGACGACGGGTTGGCAATCAGGGGATTCGCACCTGAGTTCCCCACAGACGCGCGACTCCGCAGCGGGGACGAGTGGCATCGACGCCACGCCGAAATCGGACGATAGAGTCGCCAAGACTGACGTACGAGCATAGGCCCGATGAGATCGTTGCAGCTTCACATCAGACGGGTGGTCTGTGGAGTGATTCGGATTGGGCTCCGGAGGCCGCCCACTTCAGTCTCAGCTGATGAGACGGCATCGACCCGGGTACAGCACCCTCGGGGCCTCGCCCTATCATTTTGGGTCTGCGCCGCACTCGGTGCCGCTCACCATCAACCCTTCTGTGGAGATGCCCAGCAATGTCTACCTCTGTTGACCCCTCAGCGCCCGGCGCCTCGAAACGAAAAGTCGACGACGTGGCCGATGAGAACCTCACCGTGCCGCGCCGCCGGATCATCATGGCCTCGCTGATCGGGACCACGATCGAGTTCTACGACTTCTATATCTACGCCACCGCGGCCGTCTCGATCTTCCCGCTGCTCTTCTTCTACGGCGATGAAGGCTCCGCGCTGCTGGCCTCGATGGCCACCTTCGGGGCGGCGTTCGTGGCGCGGCCGCTGGGTGCGATCATCTTCGGCCACTATGGGGACAAGGTCGGTCGCAAGGCCACCTTGGTCGGCGCACTGCTGACCATGGGCATCGCCACCTTCCTGATCGGCGCGCTGCCCACCTATCACCAGGTCGGGCTCTGGGCGCCGGCGATGCTGACCATCCTGCGCTTCTGCCAGGGCCTGGGCCTGGGCGGAGAATGGTCCGGTGCCGCGCTGCTGGCCTCCGAGACCGCCCGGCCGGGCAAGCGTGCGCAGGCGGCCATGTGGCCGCAGCTGGGTGCCCCCTTCGGCTTCATGCTCGCCAACGGCCTCTTCCTGCTGCTGGCCACCCTGTTCGCCTACGATTCCACGGCACGCGACCTCGACGACCCGTTCCTGGTCTGGGGCTGGCGCCTGCCATTCCTGCTCTCGGTGGTCATGGTCGCCGTCGGGCTCTATGTCCGGCTGCGGATCGAGGAGACCCCGGTCTTCGCCAAGGCCATGGCCGGCAATGAGCGGGTCAAGGCCCCCATCGGGGAGGTCTTCCGGCGCAACTGGTGGGAGATCGTCCTGGGCACCTTCATCATGCTGGCCACCTACGGGCTGTTCTACCTGATGACCACCTGGGTGCTCTCCTACGCCATCGGCAACGCCGAGGTCGGCGGGCTGAGCTACGGGTACCAGGACTTCCTGGTGCTGCAGATCGTCGCGATCACCTTCTTCGCGATCTTCGTACCGGTGGCCGGCCGACTGGCCGACCGCTTCGGCCGCCGCCCGATGCTGATCGTGGTCACCTTGGCGATCATGGCCTTCGGACTGAGCTTCCGCTACTGGCTCTCCGCGGACTCTATGGGCACCGGCGAGGACCTCAACGTCTGGCAGATGCTGGCCTTCCTCGCCGTCGGCATGACCCTGATGGGGCTCACCTTCGGCCCGATGTCCGCGGTGCTGCCGGAGCTGTTCCCCACGAACACCCGCTACACCGGATCGGGTGTGGCCTACAACGCCGCCTCGATCCTGGGCGCGGCTCTGACCCCCTTCGTGGCGGCCTGGCTGGTCCAGGCCTACGGCGTCGGCGCGGTCGGGCTCTACCTGGCCGGCCTGGGCGTGCTGACCCTGATCGCGCTGATCCTGGCCCCGGAGACCTCGAAGAAGTCGCTCTACACCGAGGCCGCCAAGTAGTCGCACCGGCTCCAGCTGCCCCGTCCCCGACTGATGAGCCGGGGGGGCGGGGCAGTTCTGCGTCCAGGGCAGCGGCGCTGCTCATGAGACTCGGTCGGCCGAGCTGGACGAGCCCCAGGAGCCGAAGAGCCGGGTCAGCCGTCGAGCCGGCCGAGCCTGAAGAGCCTGGTCAGCCGTCGATGACCGCGACCAGCTCGTCGAGGAATCCGCCGAAGTCGGTGCCTCGGCGCAGGATCCGCTGCAGCGAGTCGCGTTCGCTGAGCACCTCGACGAGCTGTTCGAAGACGGTCTGGAACGCATCGCGCTCGGACTCGGAGAACGCCGCCAGGGCCACGACCTGGATCCGTCCTTCGCCCCAGCGGATCGAGCCCTCGGCGATCCCGATGGAGAGCGCGGTGCGCCGAGCGGTCATGGTCAGCGCGTGGGGGACCGCGAGCGATTCGGTGAAGGCGGTGGAGGAGAGGCGTTCGCGCTCGATGGTGCCGCGCACATAGTCCTCGTCGATGATGCCCTGCGCGAGCAGCGGGGCGCTGAGCTGGCGGATCGCGTCCTCTTCATCCTTGGCCTTCAGCGGGCGGATGAAGGCGTCGGGGCTGAAATATCGCTCAAGCTCTCCGCGCAGCCGGGTGAGCCGCCGGGTGCGGCGCCGCTTCGAGGCCACCGCGGCGATGCGCTGGATATCCGCGTCGGTGATGAACGGGGCCAGCTGCACGGTGCGCTCATCGGGCACCGGCGGTTCGATCGTGGTCAGCACCAGATCGGTGTCCATTCCGGCCCAGTCTGGATCGGTCCGGGTCTCCACCGCGGTGACCTCGATGCCCGGACCGAGGGATTCATCGAGCCGCGAGCGCAGCAGGTCATGCAGCTCGTAGTAGCCGGGACACACGATGGTCGCGGTCAGCGCGGCCTCGGTGCGGCGGCTGCGCTCCAGCCGGCCGCCCACATGCATGGCGATATAGGCGATCTCATCCTCGCGGATCAGCACGTCCAGCTGTTCTGACACATCGCTGGCGATGGAGACCGCGACCTGGAAGATCATCGGATAGGTGGACTTCAGCGACTTGGTCAGCGGATTGCGGGAGAACGCCTGCTCCCGTGCCCGGTGGACCAGGTTCTGCACGTGCAGGCTCAGCCGACGGATGAAGTCCTCGTGAGCGATGTCCACCAGATACTCCTCCGCGGCGTGGCCCACGGCGCGGATCACCGCCCGTTCCACCTCGGCGTCCAGCGGCACCTCGGTGCCGGCGCTGCCGTCCGAGGCGACCACCCGGGTCAGCACCAACGAGGCCAGATGCTGCAGGTCGCCCTGCCCCAGACTCACTCCGAAATGCGCCGAGGCCAGCTTCCCGACGACGCCGGCCAGCCGCTCCTGCTGGGCGCTGGGCTCGAGGTGGGTGCCCGCCAAGGGGTGGCCGTGACTGACACGATCTGCTGCGATCGCCACATGCAGAACCACGTCCGTGGAGGCGAACTCGTTGACGTAGTAACCCTGCTCGGCCAGCTGCGTCGCCAGCTCGCGCTTGAACGGACCGAAGGCCTCCGCCTCCAGCGACCCCAGCCCTGCCGCGCGGCGCAGGCCCTCGCCGTCGAAGGAACCGTGCTCCATCTCCTCGTGCGCGAGCTTCGAGACCAGCCGGCGCCGGGCCAGCTCATCGCCGACCAGCAGCGCACGCGAGCCTGAGCGTTGGACGGTGTTGCCGGTGCCCACGAGCAGCTCGCGGACCCGCACCAGATCGGCCTCCACTGTGGCCACGGAGACGTAGAGCCGTTCGGCAGTGCGGCGCAGATCGACCCCGTTCTGCGCCTCGAGCAGCTCGCGCACCAAGCCGTGGAGCCGGTCCCGGGTCGATGCGCGACCGGAGTCGCTGCGCAGCGCCGCAAGCGCGGCCCGGTCCGCTCGGTATCCCGCGGGCCCGGATTCGATCGGAGCCGTCTGTGAATCCGCCGCAGGGGCGCCAGCGGGGGCGCGTGCATTGAGCTGCGCGATATAGGACCGGACGCTGCGCGGGGTGACGCCGAGCAGGTCAGCCAGCGAGCCGGCGGTGATCCACCCGGGCTCACGCAGGAGCAGATTGATCAGCTGCTCCTGGCGCTTGCTCATCCGGTCCACGCTCAAACCTTACCGGGCGGCCATCTCGAGGCACCGGTTTTTCCTCCCCAGCGGAAAGAACTCTCAGCCCCAGACCGGTGCAGTGTGCCCTGAATCACTGCACAATCGATGAGGAAGGAGAGTGTGATCAATGGAGATCCTGGTGGTCTGCGGTGCTGGTGCGTCCAGCACCTTCGTGGCGCAGCGCCTGAAGCTGGCGATGCGCCGCTCCGGCGTCCCCTACGCGGTGCGCGCCGGGAATCAGGCCTCCCTGCTCCATGATCTCGACTCCGCTGATCTGATCCTGCTCGGCCCGCACCTCGCGGACTCGTTGGAGGACATCCGAGGACTCACCGCGCCGGCAGGCACCGTGGTGAGGCTCCTTCCTGAAGACATCTACACCGACCTCGAGGGCACCAGCGCTCTGGCGCTGATCCTCGAGGTCTTCCCCATGCCCGACGCGGCTGCCGCCGCATCAACCCGAAAGGGACTCTCATGAGCTCCACTCGCACTGTCACCGTCGCCTCCTCCCAGGGACTGCACGCTCGTCCGGCCAAGCTGTTCGTCGAGGCCGCCCAGGCCTCCGGCGCCCAGGTGACGATCGCCAAGGGCGAGAAGTCCGTGAACGCGGCCAGCATCCTCGGCGTGCTCTCGCTGGGCGTGGAGCGCAATGACCAGGTGCTGCTCACCGCCGAGGGCGAGAACGAGGAGCAGACCCTGGACAGCCTGGAGCAGTTCCTCACCACCGACCACGACGAGGCCTCCTGATGCCGGAGCTCTCCGGAATCGGCGTTGGAAGGGGCATCGCCGCGGGGCCCGTGGCCCGGATGTCCCCTCCTCCGCCAGCACCTGCCGATGAAGCCTCCGCGCTCAGCACCGAGGCTGAGACGCAGCGTGTGCAGGTGGCGGTCGCCGAGGTGGCCGCCGAGCTCGAAGCCCGCGGTCGCACCGCCGGTGGCATGGCACGCGATGTGCTCGAGGCCCAGGCCATGATGGCCCAGGACCCCACACTGCATGACGCGGTCGCGACCCGGCTGCAGGCGGGCAAGACCGGCGAGTACGCCGTGCACGAGGCCTTCGCCGAGTTCCGCGCCACGCTCGAGGAGCTCGGCGGCTATCTCGGCGAGCGCGCCTCAGACCTCTCCGACGTCTCCCAGCGAGTGATCGCCAGCCTGCGCGGGCTCCCCGCCCCCGGCGTGCCAGACCCCGGCCACCCGTTCATCCTGGTGGCCGAGGACCTGGCCCCGGCGGACACCGCGCTGCTGAACCTGGACCAGGTCCAGGCCCTGGTGACCATCCAGGGCGGTCCCACCTCGCACACCGCGATCCTGGCGCGCGAGAAGTCCATCACCGCCATCGTCGGTGTCGCCGAGGCCGGGAGCCTCACCGAGGGCCAGCAGGTGATCGTCGACGCCGAATCAGGCACCGTGATCACCGATCCCACCCAGGATCAGCTCGACGAGGCCCAGGCCCGCCGCGCGGCACATGCGGCACAGGCCGCGGCGCCGATCACCCCCGGCGCCCTGGCAGATGGCACCGCGGTGCCGCTGCTGGCGAACCTCGGTTCCGCCAAGAGCACCGAGAAGGCCGTGGCGCTGGGCGCCGAAGGCGTGGGGCTCTTCCGGACCGAGTTCCTGTTCCTCAGCGCCGACGAGGCGCCCTCGGTGGAAGAGCAGCGCGAGGCCTACCAGTCGGTGCTCGAGGCCTTCCCGGGCCAGAAGGTCGTGGTCCGAGCCCTCGACGCCGGTGCTGACAAGCCGCTGAGCTTCCTCAACGACGCACCTGAGGAGAACCCGGCACTGGGCCTGCGCGGACTGCGCGCACTGATGGCCAATGAGCAGATCCTTCGCGACCAGCTCACGGCCCTGGCCCAGGCCCAGGAGAACACCGAGGCCGATGTCTGGGTGATGGCTCCGATGGTCTCCACCGTGGAGGAGGCCGAGGCGTTCACCGCCCTGGCCAAGGAGCACGGTCTGGCCACCGCAGGGGTCATGGTGGAGGTTCCCTCCATCGCGCTGATGGCCGATGAGCTGCTCTCGCGCACCGACTTCGCCTCGATCGGCACCAACGACCTGACCCAGTACACGATGGCGGCCGACCGGCTGCTCGGTTCCGTGGCGTCTCTGCAGGATCCCTGGCACCCCGCGGTGCTGCGGCTCATCCGCCAGGTCGGCGCGGCGGGAATCGCCTCGGAGAAGCCGGTCGGAGTCTGTGGCGAGGCCGCCGCGGACCCGCTGCTCGCCGTCGTCCTGGTCGGGCTCGGCGTGAACACGCTCTCCATGTCTCCGGCCGCGCTCGCCGAGGTGCGCGCCGAGCTGAAGCTGCACACCTTGGAGCAGGCGCGCAGCATCGCAGCCGCCGCGCTGACCGCCGCCACCGCTGCGCAGGCACGGGAAGCCGCGCAGGGGGCGGCGCAGAAGTCCTGAACCACCCGCTGAATCACTCCTATCTGGTCCCTCAGCAGAGGGGCCACCACCTTGGACGCACCACAAGGGGCGTCACCATAAGAAAGAGGCTCCGTCATGACAACGGTGTCAGCTGAGACGAAGGATCGGGGCGGCGCACGTGTGGCCGTCCAGCGATTCGGCTCATTCCTATCGGGCATGATCATGCCCAACATCCCGGCGCTGATCGCCTGGGGCATCATCACCGCGCTGTTCATCGACGTCGGTCCGTTCCCGAACGAGGGTCTGGCCATGATCGTCGGACCGATGATCCACTACCTGCTGCCGATCCTGATCGCCATGCAGGGCGGACGGATGATCTACGAGACCCGCGGCGCCGTGGTCGGCGCGATCGCCACCATGGGTGTCATCGCCGGCTCCGACTTCATCGTCGCGCAGTTCAACGCCGGCCTCGCGGAAGGCGCTGACGAACTGGGTGAGGTGCACATGTTCATCGGAGCGATGATCATGGGCCCACTGGGCGCCTACGCGATCAAGGCACTCGACGCCCTCTGGGAGGGCAAGATCAAATCCGGCTTCGAGATGCTGGTCAACATGTTCTCCGCCGGCATCGGCGGATTCCTGCTCGCGCTCGCTGGCTTCTACTGGCTCGCCCCGGTGATCAATGCGTTCATGGAGGTCATGGGCAACGCGGTGCGGTGGCTCATCGAGACGAACCTGCTGCCGCTGACCTCGGTCATCATCGAACCGGCTAAGGTCTTCTTCCTGAACAACGCCATCAACCACGGCGTACTGACCCCGCTGGGCATCGCCGATGCCGCCGAGAACGGCAAGTCGATCCTGTTCCTGCTCGAGGCGAACCCCGGTCCAGGCCTGGGTGTGCTGCTGGCCTTCACGGTCTTCGGCACCGGCGTCGCGCGGGCCACGGCTCCGGGCGCGATCCTGATCCAGTTCCTCGGCGGCATCCACGAGGTCTACTTCCCCTACGTGCTGATGAAGCCCGCGCTGCTGCTGGCAGTCGTCGCGGGCGGCGCCACCGGCGTGGGTACCAACATGGTCTTCGACGCTGGCCTGCGCGCCCCGGCTGCGCCAGGTTCCATCTTCGCGGTGCTGCTGCAGACGGCATCGGACTCCTACGTGGGTGTCATCCTCTCCGTGATCCTCTCCGCAGGTGTGACCTTCGCCGTCGCCTCGGCGATCCTGCTCTCCAGTCGCAAGCGCGACCTCGAGATGGCTGTGGACAGCTTCTCCGCCGCGGTGGCCAAGACCGAGGCCAATAAGGGCAAGTCCTCCTCGCATCTGGCGAACCTCTCCGCTGCGACTCAGGTCCCGGCGCAGAAGATCACCAACGTGATCTTCGCCTGCGACGCCGGAATGGGCTCCTCCGCCATGGGCGCCTCGGTGCTGCGCAAGAAGATCATCGGCGCTGGCATCGAGGGCGTCACGGTCACCAACAAGGCCGTCGCCTCGCTGCCGGGCAACGCTGACCTGGTCATCACCCAGCAGCAGCTCACAGATCGAGCACGAGCCAAGGAGCCTCAAGCGGTGCACGTCTCCGTGGACAGCTTCATGAACGCCCCGGAGTACGACGACGTCGTCACGCTGATCCGCGAGAGCGAGGCGAAGGCCTCAGGGTCCGACGCCGATGACACCGCGGACTCAGGCGAGTCCTCCGCCGGGGGCGTCGCCACGGACACCCGGGTGCGCAGCGAGGCACAGATCCTCACCCGCTCACAGGTCCGGATCCACTCCGGCTCCGCCAGCCAGGACGAGGCGCTCACCGAAGCCGCCGAGATCCTCGGCGCGGCCGGCGCGGTCACCGGGGAGTACCTCTCGGCCATGAAGGAGCGCGAGGCCACGGTCTCCACCTACATGGGCAACGAGCTGGCCATCCCGCACGGCACCAACGACGCGAAGTCAGCGATTCTGGCCTCGGCCCTGTCGGTGACCCGCTACGACGGCGGCGTGGACTGGTCCGGGGAGAAGGTCACCTTCGTGATCGGCATCGCCGGGGTCGGCGACGAGCACCTGGAGATCCTCTCCAGGATCGCGGAGCTCTTCTCCGACGACGCCGAGGTCGCCAAGCTCAAGCGGGCTTCCTCCGAGGAGGAGCTGCTGGAGCTGCTCTCGGCGGTCAACGCGAGCTGAGGCCGTTGACACAGGTGCCTGCGAGCACCAGCTGAGCCGAAGGGGTGCGTCACGCCGGGTCACCCGGGGGCGCACCCCCTTCGCATCTGTACACACGACATGAATCTGAGCACTCAATCTTCGGGAGTCAACATGCTGGCAGTCCATTTCGGCGCTGGAAACATCGGTCGAGGCTTCGTAGGTACCCTGCTGCACGAGGGAGGCTACGAGGTGGTCTTCTCCGACGTCGCCGCACCCCTGGTGGACGCGCTCACGGCCGCGGGCAGCTACACCGTCCATGAGGTCGGAGCCGGAGGCGTGGACCGGGAGGTCACGAACTTCCGGGCCATCAACAGCGCGGAGAACCCCCAGGCGGTGGCCGCCGAGGTGGCCTCGGCTGATGTGGTCACCACCGCGGTGGGCCCTGCGATCTTGAAGTTCATCGCCCCGCATATCCTCGCCGGGCTGCTGCAGCGTCCCGCCGAGGCCAAGCCGCTGCAGGTGATGGCCTGTGAGAACGCGCTGGGCGCCACCGATACCCTGCGCGGGCACGTGCAGGAGCTCGCCGGGGACCAGTGGGAGCAGCTCTCCGCCCGGGCGGTCTTCGCCAACACCGCGGTGGACCGGATCGTCCCAGGACAGCCCGCCGCCGGGGGAGTCGACGTCACCGTGGAGCCGTTCTATGAATGGGCCATCGAGGCCGGTCCCTTCGGTGCCGACCGGCCCAACATCCCGGGAGCTCACTTCGTGGAGCACCTCGGGCCCTATATCGAGCGCAAGCTCTTCACCGTGAACACCGGGCATGCCGCCGCGGCGTACCTGGGCTTCCGTGCGGGGCGCAGCAAGATCGCCGAGGCGCTGGCCGATGAGACCGTCCTCGCCGGAGTCCGGGCGGCTCTGGAGGAGACCTCGGCACTGCTGGTGGCCAAGCACGGCTTCGCGGCCGAGGAGATGGCGGCCTACCGTGAGACCATCCTGGAGCGCTTCCGCAATCCGGAGCTGCCCGACACCGTGGACCGGGTGGGCCGGCAGCCGCTGCGCAAGCTCTCCCGGAACGAACGGCTCGTCGGTCCTGCGGCGGAGGCCGAGGAACGCGGTCTGAGCGTGGCGGGGCTGCTCGCCGTCGTGGAGGCCGCACTGTACTTCGAGTCCGCTGCCGATGAGCAGACCCAGCAGCTGCAGAAGCTGCTGACCGAGCTCGACTCCGACGCACTGACCACCGAGGTCACCGGGCTGCGGTCGGAGGATCCGCTCTACAGCAGGGTCCGCGAGCTGGTCGCCGCGCGGCAGCGCTAGCGGCGGGGCCGCGCGGCGCGTCCTACTCCGGCTCGGACTCCGGCGTCCTTTCCCGCAGCGTCTCCCGCGGCCTCTCCGAACCCTCTCCCGCGGCTGTCGCATCCCTATGCCATGTCCCATCGCTTTGGACGGAAATAGCGATGGGACATGGCAAAGACATGGGACGGATCGCGGGGCGGGACGGATCGCGGGCGCGGTACGGGCGCGGGGGCGGTTCGGACGGGCGCGGGGGAGGCTCAGTCGACGATGCTCGCCACGACCTGGCCAGCGGTCACGGTGGACCCGGCCTTGGCCTTGAGCCCCTTGAGCCGACCGGCCTTATGCGCCGTGATCGGCTGTTCCATCTTCATCGCCTCCAGCACCAGAACCAGGTCCCCTTCGGCAACCTTGGAGCCGTCCTTCGCGGCGACCTTCACGATCGTGCCCTGCATCGGTGAGGTCAGGTCATCACCTGAGACCGCAGCGGCGGAGCTGCTGCGCGCCTTGCGCCGCTTCTTGCCCCCGGCGGGCTTGCCGCCGAGCTTGCCGCCGGCCAGGGCGGCGGGCAGGTTCACGGTGATGCGCTTGCCGTTGACCTCCATGACCACCGACTCGCGCGGCTCCTCGTGGTCATGGGCCGGGTGCGCCATCAGCGCGTTGTACGGCGGGATCTGGTTGTTGAACTCGGTCTCGATCCACCGCGTGTGCACATGGAAGCTCTCCGGGGCGGGCGCCCGGCGTCGAGCCAGCCGCTCGGCGGCCTGGGAGACCGGGCTGCCGGAGCCTGCCGTGGCACCGGTTGCGGAGGCGGGCTGGGCGGCCGGAGCCAGCTCAGGCGCGAAGGCCGGGTCTTCGAGCACCGCGCGGTGGAAGGGCAGCACCGTGGGCATGCCCTCGATCTTCATCTCCTTCAGCGCACGCCGGGCCCGGCGCAGCGCCTGCTCCCGGGTGGCCCCGGTGATGATGACCTTCGCGATCATCGAGTCGAAGGCCCCGGAGATGGTCTCCCCGGCGTGTACGCCGGAGTCCACTCGGACCCCGGGTCCGTGCGGCAGGTCGAAGGTCTCCAGGGTGCCCGGTGCGGGCATGAAGTTCCGGCCCGGATCCTCGCCGTTGATCCGGAACTCGATGCTGTGTCCGCGAATCTCGGGGTCCTCGTAGCCCAGGCGCTCGCCGCGGGCGATCCGGAACTGTTCCCGGACCAGGTCGATTCCGGTGACCTCCTCGGAGACCGGGTGCTCGACCTGCAGCCGGGTGTTGACCTCCAGGAAGCTGATGGTGCCGTCCTGACCGATCAGGAACTCGCAGGTGCCGGCGCCGACATAACCGGCCTCGCGCATGATGGCCTTCGAGGCTCGGTAGAGCTGCCGGTTCTGCGCCCGGGTCAGGAACGGCGCCGGAGCCTCCTCGACGAGCTTCTGGTTGCGCCGCTGCAGCGAGCAATCACGCGTCGAGATCACGACGACGTTGCCGTGCTCGTCCGCCAGGCACTGGGTCTCGACGTGGCGCGGGGAGTCAAGGAAGCGTTCGATGAAGCATTCGCCGCGGCCGAAGGCGGAGACCGCCTCACGTACCGCGGATTCGAAGAGCTCGGCGATCTCGTCACGTTCGCGGACCACCTTGATGCCGCGTCCGCCGCCGCCGTAGGCGGCCTTGATGGCCAGCGGCAGCCCCTGCTTCTCGGCGAAGCGCATGACCTCCTTGGCGTCCTTGACCGGTTCCTTGGTTCCCGGTGCGAGCGGCGCGCCGACCCGTTCGGCCAGCTGCCGCGCGGAGACCTTGTCCCCGAGGGTGTCGATGGCTTTGGGTGGGGGCCCGATCCAGGTCAGCCCGGCGTCGATCACGGCCCGGGCGAACTCGGCGTTCTCGGAGAGGAACCCATAGCCCGGGTGCACGGCGTCGGCGCCGGTGGCGCGGGCCGCGGCGAGGATCTTGGGGATGCTCAGGTAGCTGTCGGCGGCGCTGGCACCGCCGAGGGCGTAGGCCTCGTCGGCCATGCGCACATGCACCGAGTCACGGTCCGGGTCGGCATAGACGGCGACGGCGGCCAGCCCCTCGTCCTGGGCGGCTCGGATCACGCGGACGGCGATCTCGCCGCGGTTGGCGATCAGGACCTTGGTGAACTCGGTCATGGTTCCTCTCTCTGCTTTCGCTGTCACCCACCTTGGATCGGTGGGTCTGCAGGCGCGGGAAGTACCGCCCCTGGGATGTCTCAGGTGTGGCTCACCGCGGAGGCGGAGACCACAGGTCGATGATGGAATGGCCCAGTTCGGCGAGCATCGAGTGCAGCGCCGCCGGGGAGACTCCGATGACGGAGAGGTGATCCCCCTCGATGCGGTCCACGAAGGCTGAGCCGCGACCGTCGATGGTGAAGCCTCCGGCACAGGTCAGCGGCTCCCCGGACTCCGCGTAGGCCTGGATCTCGGCGTCGGTGGGCTCCCCGAAGCTGACCCGGGTGGAGACCGTGCGCTGGGCTCGGGCGCCGGTGGCGGCGTCGACCAGGGCGTGGCCGGTGTGGAGCACCCCGGTGCGTCCGCGCATCTGCTTCCAGCGCTGCACCGCCACGTCGACCTCATAGGGTTTGCCGTAGCTGGCTCCGTCGAGCTCGAAGACCGAGTCGCAGCCCAGCACCATCACCGAGGGCCGGCTGTTGATGCCAGGCAGGTTCGCGACGGCGGCGGCCTTCAGGTCGGCCAGCAGCTGGGCCTCCAGGGCCGGACTGAGCTGCTCGTCGCCGAGCTTCTCCTGGGCGGCGGCCACGGCGGCGGGCTCGTCCACATCGGAGACGCGCACGGTGAAGCGCACATCGGCCTGGGTCAGGATCCGGGCACGGCTGCTCGAGGCGGAGCCGAGGATCAGGCGGGTCATCGCAGGCCCGCCGCGTGCTTCCAGGAGTCCGGCCCCGGGCGCCCCCACAGGCCGAGCCGACGGCGTCGCTGCAGGGTGCGGTCACTGGGCCCGGCGCTGCCGGCGCCGCTGTGCTCGAGCCCCGAGGATCCGGCGAGGGTGCCCAGCACGGCGGTCACCGCGGCGAGCTCTGCATCGGTCAGGGAGCCCCCCGCCAGCTGCAGGTCGGAGCCCTCCGGATCCGTCGGGTCCTCGAGATCCGCCTCAGCGCCGGCATCCGACGCGTCGGAATCCGACTCGGTCTCAGAGTCCTGCCGGCTCTCAGTGCCCAGCTCGCCCTCGGCGGGCGCCGCGGAACCGACCGCCGCCACCGTCCCGAACGGGTCGGTCGAGTCGATGGCCGCCGCGTCGGTCTCGGGGAGCGGGTCGGTGCTCAGAGTTGCGTGGGTCATGGTCTGAAGCCCTTCTAGAGCGGAATATTTCCGTGCTTCTTGGCCGGCAGCGCCTCACGCTTGTGCTGGGTGGCGCGCAGCGCGTTGGCGATCTGCCAGCGGGTCTCCGCCGGTTCGATCACCGCATCGATGTACCCCAGCTCGGCCGCCTGGTAGGGATTGAGCAGCTCGGCCTCATAGTCGGCGATCAAGGACCTGCGACGGCCCTCCACGTCCCCGCCGGACTTCTCCACCGCCGCCAGGTCGCGGCGGTAGAGGATGTTCACCGCACCCTGGGCGCCCATCACGCCGATCTGCGCGGTGGGCCAGGCCAGGTTCACATCCGCGCCGAGCTTCTTGGAGCCCATGACGATGTAGGCGCCGCCGAAGGCCTTGCGGGTGATCACCGTGATCTTCGGGACCGTGGCCTCGGCGTAGGCGTAGAGCAGCTTGGCCCCGCGCCGGATGATCCCGTTGAACTCCTGGTCGGTGCCGGGCAGGAAGCCCGGAACGTCCACCAGGGTCAGGATCGGAATGTTGAAGGAGTCGCAGAAGCGGACGAACCGGGCGGCCTTCTCCGAGGCGGCGATGTCCAGGGTGCCGGCGAACTGGGTGGGCTGGTTCGCCACGACCCCGACCGAGCGGCCCTCCACCCGGCCGAAGCCGATGCTGACGTTGGGCGCGTAGAGGCTCTGCAGCTCCAGGAAATGGCCCTCGTCGAGGATCTGCTCGATCAGGATCCGCATGTCGTAGGGGGCGGAGGAGGAGTCTGGGATCAGCGCGTTCAACGCCTCGTCCCCGGCCTCGATCTTGGGCCGCTCCTCGTGGTCCTCGATGGGCGCCTCGGCCAGGTTGTTCAGCGGCAGGAACTCCAGCAGCTCCTTGGCGAACTCCACGGCGTCGGACTCGTCGGAGGCCATATAGGCCGCGGTGCCGGTGACCGTGGAGTGTGAGCGCGCTCCGCCCAGGGTCTCCATATCGACGTCCTCGCCGGTCACGGACTTGATGACGTCGGGTCCGGTGATGAACATGTGCGAGGTCTTGTCCACCATGATCACGAAGTCGGTCAGCGCTGGGGAGTAGGCTGCGCCGCCGGCGGCAGGGCCCATGATCAGGGTGATCTGCGGAACCACGCCCGAGGCGTGGACGTTGTTCCGGAAGATGTCGGCGAACATCGCCAGCGAGGACACGCCCTCCTGGATGCGCGCGCCGCCGCCGTCGTTGATCCCGATCACCGGGCAGCCGTTGCGCGCGGCGAACTCCTGGACCTTGACGATCTTCTCGCCGTTGACCTTGGAGAGGGAGCCGCCGAAGACGGTGAAGTCCTGGGAGTACACCGCGACGAGCCGGCCGTCGATGGTGCCGTAGCCCGAGACCAGGCCGTCGCCCAGCGGGTGGCGGGTCTCCATCCCGAAGGAGGTGGAGCGGTGCACCGCCATGGCGTCGAGTTCGATGAAGGAGTCCGGGTCCAGGAGCATGTCGATGCGCTCCCGGGCGGTGTTCTTCCCGCGGCTGTGCTGCTTGGCCACGGCTTCCTCCCCGGCAGGGGCATGGGTCTTGTCGCGTCGCCGGCGGAAGTCGGCCAGTTTGCCGGCGGTGGTGGTGAGATCTGACGTCATGGCTGCGCGGTGGCACCTTTCCGATCGCAGGCTGGAGGAAGTCCACAATTCAGCGGCCAGTCTATCCACGGCAGAGGGTGGTTCCGCTGTGGACTCTCTACAAAAAGCCGGCCCGGACTTGCAGGCTTGGACGGAGCTGCCTGCTTCCACCCGTGGTTACTCACCGGTAGGGTGCTGCTATGACCCAGTTCACATCTCCTGACCCCGCGACCGCCACCGACCCTGCATCGGCTACCAGACCGGCCGCAGCCACCAAACTGGCCGGGCGCGCCGGGAACCTCAAGGGGCGGACCGCCCTGATCTCCGGCGGGTCCCGCGGCATCGGACACGCCATCGCGGTCGCCCTGGCCGCCCGCGGCGCGAACGTGGCGCTGCTGGCCAAGACCGACACCCCGCACCCGAAGCTCGCCGGCACCGTGCACACCGCGGTCGAGGACATCCGTGCGGCTGGCGGCCAGGGACTCGCCGTGGTCGGCGATGTGCGCCGCGACGAGGATGTGCTCGCCGCCGTGGAGCGCACCGTGGAGACCTTCGGCGGGATCGACATCGTCATCAACAACGCCTCCGCGATCGATCTCTCGCCCACCGAGGTGCTGGACATGAAGCGCTACGACCTGATGCACGACATCAACGTCCGCGGCACCTTCCTGCTCTCCAAGACCGCCGCCCCGCACCTGCGCACCAGCGCCGCGAAGCACCAGGCCGCCGCGGAGGGCGCGGCAGCGGACACTGCCTCCTCGGCAGGCTCTGAGCCGGGTTTCACCCCGCAGATCCTGACCCTCTCCCCGCCGCTGGCGCTGAGCTCTGCCGGCCTGGATCCGGTCTGGCTCGGCCGGCACCTGGGCTACACGATGTCCAAATACGGAATGTCGATGACCACCGTGGGCCTGGCAGCAGAGCTGGAGCCCGACGGCGTGGCGGTGAACTCGCTCTGGCCCGCCACCTATATCGACACCGCGGCGATCCGCAATCTCGCCGCGCTCGCCGGTGAGCAGGGCGAGACCATGATCCGTGGGGCCCGTCGCGTGGAGATCGTGGCTGACGCCGCTGTCGCGCTGCTCTCCGGGCAGGTGAACACCCCCGGAGCCGATGGGACGCCGCACCCGATCAGCGGGGCCTTCCTCACCGACGAGCAGGTGCTGCGCCAGCTGGGCATCGAGGACTTCACCGACTATGCGGTGGACCCCGAGGCCGAGCTGATCCCCGACGCCTTCCTCTGAGACTGCGACCGCGGCTGCGACCACGACAGCGACTGCGACCGCGGCTGCGACCACGACTGGCACCGAAGCTGCGCGGCGAGCCCAAGACCGGTGGCCTAGCCTGGGCTCATGACCGCCGCACTGCCACCACTCGACGACGCACTTCTCGCCCGGCGACTCCTCAGCGAGGCCGGAGGAGCCTACGCGCGGATCCAACGGGTGGAGTCCGTCGGTTCCACCAATGAATGGCTGACTCGAGCACTCGCCGCCGAGGCGCAGGCGCAGCCGGACCCGCACTCGGACGCGCAGCCGGACGCGCAGCCGGACTCGCAGTCGGCCACGCCGCCGCAGCGGCAGGTTCCGACGGCGTGGCCGCACCTTTCGGTGCTCACCGCGGAGGAGCAGACCGGAGGTCGGGGCCGGCTGGGACGCGCCTGGAGCTCGCCGAAGGGGGCTTCGCTCTCGACCTCGATCGTGCTGCGCCCACAGCTGGCGGTGGAACATCTGGGCTGGCTCT
This sequence comes from Nesterenkonia aurantiaca, assembly GCF_004364585.1. GTDB lineage: Bacteria > Actinomycetota > Actinomycetes > Actinomycetales > Micrococcaceae > Nesterenkonia > Nesterenkonia aurantiaca. The sequence goes on from NZ_SOAN01000009.1 coordinate 22,186, forward strand.
CGATGCTCGCCGGTCGGGCGCTGGTGGACACGCTGCGCCAGGACTTCGGACTCGACACCGCGGACCAGCGCGCGGTGCTCAAGTGGCCCAATGACGTGCAGGTGACCCAGGCCGAGGGGCCGGAGAAAAAGATCAGCGGGATTCTGGCCTCCGCCGTCACCGGTCGCCCCGCCGCGCCGGGCGCCGTCGTGCTGGGAGTCGGGATCAACGTGCTGCTCACGCCCGAACAGCTGCCCATCGAGAACTCCACCTCGGTGCTGATCGAACTGCGCCGCCGCGCAGCAGGGCGGCTGGACCCGGGGCTCGCTGCGGGTGGCCAGGGACTTGGTGACCAGGAACCGGAGAGCCAGGAGCCGGGGGCGCTGCGCACCGAGCTGCTGTGCTGCTTCCTGGAGCGCTTCGCGAATCTCCTGGGCCCCGTGGAAGCGGCTGCGCGACGGGCTCCCGAGACGGTCTCGGAGGTGCTGGTCACCATGGTGTCCCGGGTGCTGAGCACCCTGGGCCAACAGGTCCGTGTGGAGCTCCCCGACGGCAGCGCCGAGCGCGGAGTCGCGCAGCGGCTGACCTCCCAGGGTGCACTCCAGGTCGAGGTCACAGCCCGGCGTGCCACCGCCGAGCAGGGGTGGCAGCCCTGCATGCCCGAGCTCAAGGCCTTCTCCGCCGGCGACGTGACCCATCTCCGGGCCGACCGGGCTGGCGCCCAGCGACCCCCGGTAGACTGACCCGGCAGACCGCATACGAATTGGCGCGCCCTGGGCTTGGGGTGCGTGGACGAAGACCGGCAGGAGGCTGTGGCTCACGATGAAGCTCAAGCTGGTCGACGGCGAACAGGTGGTCATCCGGACCCGCGCGCACCACCGCGCGCTCTTGCCTGCCCTGCTGAACCTGCTCGTCACCGTGATGGTGATGAGCTTCCTGCTGGGTTACATCTCCCGGGCAGACCAGCCCGCGTTCGTCGAGCACTACCAGCACATCGGGGTCTTCCTGATCTGGGCCGGCGGGCTCCTCGCGCTCGCATTCGGCACGCTCAAGCCCCTGCTGAGCTGGGGCAACCGTATGACCTACCTGACCAGCCATCGCCTGGTGCAGAAGAACCTGCTCGGGGCCGCCCAGGCCAGCGTCGTGCCGCTGGGCCTGCTCTCCGAGGTGCAGCTCAAGCAGTCCCGCATCCAGTCCATGTCCGAGGCCGGGGACCTGGTCCTGCTCCACGGCGCCTACGGCCAGCACCAGCGGACCCGGCTGTCCAACATGCCCGACGCCGCGCACTTCCAGACCGTCATCGCTGAGGAGCTGGGCGAATACCGTCGTCACGTCGCCGCGCAGTACGCGAACCAGGCTCCCGCTCCTGGAGGATACGGAGAGGCGCACTATGCCTGAGAACCCGCCAGGAACCGACCGCGGACCGGTCTACCTCGGCGGCGAAGACACCGACGCCTCATGGCGGGCGGTGCGCTATACGCCTCCAGGAGCCAGCCGCGGACTCGAGCTCAGCGGTGAGCCCACCCGTCTCACCCCGGAGGCCGCCGGCTCCGCCGAGGCGGCGGGAGCCGAAGAGCTGCCCGCCGAGGTGTCGGCACACTACTCCGCCGCCGAGCTCGAAGCCGCCCGCCAGGACTGGTCTGACTTCAATTCCCCGCGGCTGCAGGGCCGGGTCCGCCAGACTGTGCTGCAGGAGGCGGGGGAGAGCCGCATCACTGAGGGCCCCGACGTCGCCGTCCCCGTTGAAGGCCTGGCCGACCGCAGCACCAGCCGCGCGGACCGCGAGGCGCCTGACGCGCGCAACGCCCAGTTCCAGAGCGCCGGGGCCGCCGCGACCAGTCAGAGCGCCACGGCGCCCACCGGGCATGAGCGTGCCCCGGAGACCGCCGCGATCCCGATCCCGAGCATGGAGCAGCGGGAATGGCACCGGACCATCCGGGAGCTGGAGCACCGGCTGCTCGGCGCCGAACGCACCCTGACCTACCGGGAGATGGCGCATCAGCTGGGCGTCTCCACCCGATCCGCCCGCCGGCTCTGGCGGGCGCTGGGCTTCCCCAACCTCGACGACGACGTCAAGGCGTTCACCAAGACTGACGTCGAGGCGCTGGCCACGATGATCGAGCTGGTCCGCGACGGGCACCTCAACGAGGAGACCGCCATCTCGCTGACCCGCTCGGTGGGTCAGATGACCGACCGCATGGTGGTCTGGCAGATCGAGGCGCTGGTGGAGGACAAGATCGCCAACGGCCAGCTCTCCGACGCCGTGGCCCGCACCCAGGTCGTGGAGACGCTGCCCCAGCTGATCGAACCGATCCAGAAGCTCATGGGCTACACCTGGCGCCGCCAGCTCTCGGCGGCCCTGCAGCGGCTCACCGTCCGGGTTGAATCCGGTCTGGCCGCCACCGCGCACGGACGCACCGGCGCCGAGGACGACGCCGCGCTGCCGCTGGCCCGCGCCGTGGGCTTCGCCGACCTGGTCTCCTACACCTCGCTCTCCCGGCAGATGAACGAGCGCACCCTGGCCCACATGGTGCAGCACTTCGAGTCCAAGTGTGCCGAGATCATCTCCATCGGCGGCGGCCGGCTGGTCAAGACCGTCGGGGACGAGGTGCTCTACAACGCCGAGACCCCCGAGGCCGGCGCGGAGATCGCGCTCGCCCTGGCCGAGTCCATCGCCGCCGACGACGTGCTGCCCGAGGCGCGGGTCTCCGTGGTCTGGGGGCGGGTGCTCTCCCGGATGGGGGACATCTACGGACCCACGGTGAACCTCGCCGCCCGGCTCACCTCACTGGCGGACCCGGGCACGATCCTGGTGGACCAGGTCACCGCCCAGACGCTGGAGTCCAACCCGGACTATCTGCTGGTGCCGCAGCCGCCCCGGATCGTGCGCGGCTTCGGCGAGGTCCAGCCCAATATGCTGCTGCGCGGCCAAGGCGCCGGGATCGTCACCGAGGGCCGCTGAGCCGACCCGCGCCGAGAGCCAGCGCTCACGACGGCGACGCCCGAGCCGTGCCCGAGCGGTGCCCGGGTGGCGCGAAACGTGCCATACCGTCACCACAGCGACCGGCCCCGTGACAAGATGGTGATGTGGCAGCAAGCGCAGAAGGTCCAGAGGAACCCCGGGAGCAGCAGACCCCGCCCGCAGGCCTCTACCTCGACTATGGATACGGGTCCCATGTGGGCCTGCGCCGGGAACTCAACGAAGACTCCTCGGTGATCACCGACACGCTCTTCGCCGTGGCCGATGGCATGGGTGGCCACGAGGCAGGAGAGGTCGCCTCGGCGCTCGCGGTGCAGACCCTCGCCGATGGATGGAACCGGGCCGAAGGACGCGTCGCCCGGGACCAGATCCAGTCCTTTCTGGCCGAGGCCGATCAGCGGATCCGCGAGGCCACCGACTCCAAGGCCGGCACCACCGTCTCCGGGGCGCTGCTGGCCGAAGAGGGCGCCGGACTGAACTGGATCGTCTTCAACATCGGGGACTCCCGCACCTACCTCTTCGAGCAGTCCCAGCTGCGGCAGCTCAGCCGCGACCACTCCCAGGTCCAGGACATGTTCGAATCCGGCCTGATCACCGCCGAGGAGCTGCACACCCACCCGCAGCGCAATGTCATCACCCGCGCCCTGGGCGCCGGAGACATGTGGGACGCGGACTACTTCACCTCCCCGGTGCGCGCCGGCCAGCGGCTGATGATCTGCTCCGACGGACTCAGCGGAGAGCTGAACGACTCCGAGATGGAACGCATCCTCGGCGCCGGTCGCAACGCCCAGGACACCGTGGACTGGCTGGTCCACCAGGCGCTGCGCGCCGGTGGCCGCGACAACGTCACCGTCGTCGTGGTGGATGTGCAGGAACAGATCGTTTGACCGCGACTTTCCGGCATGGATAGCGTCGGAGACAGTCACCTGTTGCCACCAACAGCTCGCGTCGGACGGTGATCTGGAGCAGAGTCTCCGCCGTCGTCGGACGCAGGAAGGAGCACAGTTGCAGCTGACCAATCTCCGAGGCGTCTACGAGGCCCAGGGCCCGTTCGCCACCGTCTACCTTGAAGCACGTTCCCCCGCCGCCGACGCCGAGGACCAGCTTCGGCTCCGCTGGCAGGACCTTCGCGCGCAGCTGGCCGACGCGGGAACCCCCGATGTCGCGCTGACCGAGCTCGATGAGGCCGTCACCGGACCAGCACCTACCGAGGTCCACACCGAGGGCCGCGTTCTCGTGGCCGATCAGACCCGGGTAGTCCTCAACGAGCACTTCGACGCCGCCCAGGGCTCCGGGGACCTGGCCACGGTCGGCGAGCCGCCGCAGCTCGGCGACTATGTCCGCCACCGTCTCGGAGCCGCCCGAATGCTGGTGGTCATCGCTGACCAGCAGCAGGCCCTCATCCGCCGCCTGGTCGTCTCAGGCGAGGAGCTGCTCGCCTCGGCGCAAGAGGAGTCGGTCCAGGGCAGCAGCGTCGAGTCGGTGCACAAGCCCCGCCAGGGTGCACTGAGCCACAAGCAGATCCAGCGCTCCGCCGACGAGGCCGCCACGCAGAACATTCGGGACATCACCCAGCGGGTCGCCAAGATTGCAGACTCCTGGAACCCGGACGTGATCGTGGTCGCCGGCGAGACCCAGGGCCGTCGAGCGCTGCATGAGGAGCTGCCCAAGGCGCTCCAGGAGCTCGCCGTCGAGGCCGAGACCGGCGGCGGAATCCCCGCCGGCAACGCAGACGAAGGCACCGAGCAGGCGCTCCGCGATGAGCTGACCGTGATCGCTCGCCGCGTCGTCATCCAGCGCGGCAACGAGCAGACCGATCGCTACGGCGAGGCGACCGGACACGGTCGCTCCGCGGAGGGCGTCGAGGAGATCCGCGCGGCCATCCGGCTCGGCGCAGTGGACACGCTTCTGCTGCGCCAGGATGAGCGCGCCGAGGGCGAGGACCAGCTGCTGGCGGACGCTTCCGCCAGTGGTGCCTCCTTCGGCCTGGTCGGCGCCCCGGTCTCCGACGCCGTGGCCGCGGTCCTGCGCTATGAGGCCCCGGTCCAGGACGTCGCCGACTGAGCAGACACCCCAGCAATACCCGGCTGGCTGACCAGCTTGACCGAGTCATCGGTCGAATCGACTGATCAGCCCGGCGCCCCGACGGCGGCCGCCCACCTTCACCGGTGGGCGGCCGCCGTCGTCCTGCTGGCCGATAGACTGGACCGAGTTCATCCACCACCGATCCCCGAGGGAGCTGCATGTCTGAGATCTCGCGCGCAGACGTTGAGCATCTTGCAAAACTTGCGCACATCAGCATGACTGAGCAGGAGCTGGAGAAGATGGCGCAGGAGCTGGCCGTCATCGTGGATTCCATGGCGACCGTCTCCGAGGCCGTCTCCGGCGAGATCCCCGCCACCAGTCATCCGCTGCCGCTGACCAACGTCTTCCGCGAGGACGAGGTCGGGCATGTCTTCACCGCTGAACAGTCGCTGCTCAATGCACCTGACGCTGAAGCCGGCCGTTTCAAGGTCCCGGCGATCCTGGACGAGGAGTGACCCCCGATATGACCACCCACACCCATGAGCTGATCCGGCTCACCGCCGCCGAGATGGCCGCGAAGCTGCGCGCCGGGGAGATCACCTCCGTGGCACTGACCCAGGCGCACCTGGACCGGATCGCCGCAGTCGACGGCGGCGAGCGCGGGATCAACGCCTTCCTGCACGTCTCCGCGGAGGAGGCGCTGCGCACCGCCGCCGAAGTCGACGCGATCCGTGCCGCCGGCGGCGCCGAGGCTGAGGCCCTGCATCCGCTGGCCGGGGTGCCGATCGCGGTCAAGGACCTGATCGTCACGCAGGGGCAGCCCACCACCGCCGGGTCCAAGATGCTCGACGGCTGGATGAGCCCCTACGACGCCACCGTGGTGACCAAGCTGCGCGCTGCGAAGCTGCCGATCCTGGGCAAGACCAACCTGGATGAGTTCGCGATGGGCTCCTCCACCGAGCACTCCGCCTTTGGGGTGACCCGCAACCCCTGGGACATCAGCCGGATCCCCGGGGGCTCCGGTGGTGGCTCCGCGGCCGCGGTCGCCGCCTTCGAGGCGCCGCTGGCACTGGGCACCGACACCGGGGGTTCGATCCGCCAGCCCGGCGCGATGACCGGGACCGTGGGGGGCAAGCCGACCTACGGAGCGGTCTCCCGCTACGGGGCCATCGCGATGGCCTCCTCGCTGGACCAGATCGGCCCGGTGGCCCGGACCACCGAAGATGCCGCGCTGCTCCACGAGCTGATCGCAGGACACGATCCGAAGGACTCCACCTCGCTCACCGGAGAGGTCCCGGCCCTGGCCGAGACCGTCCGCGGCGCCGAGGTACAGGGTCTGCGGGTCGGGGTGATCAAGCAGCTTCAGGGCGAGGGATACCAGGAGGGCGTGCTGGCTCGCTTCCACGAGGCCCTGGACGCGCTGCGCGCTGCCGGCGCCGAGATCGTGGAGGTCGACTGCCCCAGCTTCGAGTACGCGCTGGGTGCCTACTACCTGATCATGCCCTCGGAGGCCTCCTCCAACCTCGCGAAGTTCGACGGCGTGCGCTATGGCACCCGGGTGCTGCCTGAGGTCGGACCGCTGACCATCGAACGGGTCATGGGCTCCACCCGGGCCGCCGGGTTCGGCGACGAGGTCAAGCGTCGCATCATCCTGGGCACCTATGCGCTCTCCGCGGGCTACTACGACGCCTACTACGGGTCCGCCCAGAAGGTCCGCACGCTGATCCAGCAGGACTTCGACGCGGCCTTCACCAAGGCCGACGTGCTGATCTCCCCGACCTCGCCGACCGTGGCGTTCCCGCTGGGGGAGAAGGACGACGACCCGCTGGCGATGTACCTCAACGATGTGGCCACGATCCCCGCCAACCTCGCCGGGATCCCCGGCCTCTCGGTGCCCGGCGGACTCTCCGAGGGCCTGCCGGTGGGGATCCAGTTCCTCGCCCCGATCCGGGAGGACGCCCGGGTCTACCGGGCCGGCGCGGCGCTGGAGAAGCTGCTGACCCAGGACGCTGAACCACTCTGGGCCCAAGCCCCAGAGCTGGCGGAGACTGCGGAAGCGGCGGCCCACGCCGCCGGGAAGTGAAGGAAGACATGACTGACACGCTGACCGACGCGTCCCCGCTGAGCTTCGAGGAGGCACTGGAGAGGTTCGACCCGGTGCTCGGCTTCGAGGTCCACGTGGAGCTCAACACCAAGACCAAGATGTTCTCCTCGGCGCCCAACGCCTTCGGCGACGAGCCCAACACCAACGTCAACGAGGTCTGCCTGGGACTCCCGGGCACCCTGCCGGTGGTCAACGGCAAGGCCGTGGAGTACGCGGTCAAACTCGGCCTCGCGCTGAACTGCGAGATCGCCGAACGTTGCCGCTTCGCCCGCAAGCAGTACTTCTACCCGGACACCCCGAAGAACTGGCAGACCTCGCAGTATGACGAGCCGATCGCCTTCGACGGCTACCTCGACATCGAGCTCGACGACGGTGAGGTCTTCCGCGTGGAGATCGAACGCGCCCATATGGAGGAGGACGCGGGCAAGCTGACCCACGCCGGCACCTCCGGACGGATCCAGGGCGCTGACTACTCCCTGGTGGACTACAACCGCTCCGGGATTCCGCTGGTGGAGATCGTCACCAAGCCCATCGTCGGTGCCGGGTCACGGGGGCCGGAGCTCGCGCGGGCCTACGTCTCGGCGGTGCGCGACATCGTCAAGGGCCTGGACATCTCCGACGCGAAGATGGAGCGCGGCAATGTGCGCTGCGACGCGAACGTCTCGATGATGCCCAAGGGCACCACCACCTTCGGCACCCGCTCGGAGACCAAGAACGTGAACTCGCTGCGCGCCGTGGAGCATGCAGTCACCTACGAGATGCGCCGCCACGCCGGGATCCTGGCCGCCGGCGGCACCATCGTGCAGGAGACCCGGCACTGGCAGGAGGGCAGCCGCACCACCAGCTCGGGCCGCCCGAAGTCCGACGCGGACGACTACCGCTACTTCCCGGAGCCGGATCTGGTCCCGATCGTGACCACCGCGGCCTGGGTCGAGGAGCTGCGTGCGCAGCTGCCCGAGCCCCCCGCCGATCGCAAGCGTCGACTGCTCGCCGCATGGGGCTTCTCCGAGCAGGAGTTCCGTGACGTGGTCGCCGCCGGTCTGCTCGATGAGATCGACGAGACCGTGGCCGCCGGGGTCTCCCCGAGCGTGGCCCGTAAATGGTGGATGGGGGAGATCTCACGGCTGGCCAACGCCCGTGACCTCGAACCCGCCGCCCTCGGCGTGGAGCCCGTCACGATCAGCGCGCTCAACGGGCTGATCACCCAGGGTCGGATCAATGACAAGATCGCCCGCCAGGTCCTGGAGCACGTGATCGCCGGGGAGGGAACCCCGGAGGAGATCGTCACCGCCCGCGGACTGGAGGTCGTCTCGGATGACTCCGGTGCGCTCACCGCTGCGGTGGAGAAGGCGATGGCAGAGAATCCCGACGTGGTGGAGAAGATCGCCGCCGGCAAGCTCAAGGCCATCGGGGCGCTCATCGGTCCGGTGATGAAGGAGACCCGCGGTCAGGCCGACGCCGGCAAGGTCCGCGAGATCGTGCTGGCCAAGCTGGGGATCGAGGGCTGAACCGCCCTGCCGCATCGCGGCACAGCAGCTGCCCTGCCGCATCGCGGCACAGCAGCTGCCCTGCCGCATCGCGGCGCCGCAGCTGCGCCGGCGCACCGCCGAAACCCTGACAGACGGCCCGGAATCCGCTCCCTGAGCGCGATTCTGGGCCGTTTTTGTGTTCTATGGCACAATTCTCTCTTGTGCAATATTCCACCACCTGGCAACATGCTCGATACACAATCATTGCGTGTCGCAAACTGGTGGTAACAGTGGGGGAGTAGATTATTGCGCAACCCGAGGCTTGACCTCGGACCGTCACATCGCACGCGCTTTGCACCAACACATCACACGCGCTTTGCACCGATCATCGAGTGAGGGAATCACATGAGCACCATGAGTGCATACATCTCGGCGGCAGCCACGGAGGAATCCGCGCTGCAGGGGGCCGCCAACACCGTGGACGGCTGGTTCGCCGGCATCACGGAGTTCTTCTCCGGAATCATCTTCGCCACCGTCCCGCTGGGCGACTTCGACGCACCGGTGGTGGTGCTGTGGTCCATCCTGGCGGCCATCGGCTTCACGATCTACTTCGGCTTCGTCCAGTTCCGCACGCCGCAGGTCAGCCTCGAGGTGCTCCGCGGCAAGTGGACCACCGAGAAGGACCCGGGGGAGGTCTCGCACTTCCAGGCGTTGACCTCCGCGGTCTCGGCGACCGTGGGTCTCGGCAATATCGCCGGTGTGGCCGCCGCAGTCTCACTCGGCGGCCCCGGCGCCACCTTCTGGATGATCGTCGCCGGTCTCTTCGGCATGTGCACCAAGTTCGTCGAGTGCACGCTGGGCGTGAAGTACCGCTACATCGATGAGAACGGGATCGTCCATGGCGGACCCTTCCAGTACCTCAAGGTCGCTTACCACAAGCTCGGCCGTATCCCCGTGGCCATCATCACCGGCCTCTTCGCCATCGCCATCATGCTCTTCGGCGTCGTCGGCGGCGGCATGTTCCAGTCCAACCAGGCCTTCGGTCAGCTGCGCGCCGCCACCGGCGGAGAGGACGGCATCTTCGGCTCGGACCTCGCCGCACTGATCTTCGGCCTGGTCTTCGCGGGACTGGTCGGCATCGTGATCATCGGCGGCATCAAGTCCATCGGTGCGGTCACCGCCAAGCTGGTTCCCGCCATGGCCATCATCTACGTGGTGGCCTGCCTCATCGTCATCGGGGTGAACTTCTCCAACATCGGCGAGGCCTTCGGCGCGATCATCAGCGGCGCCTTCTCCCCGGAGGGCATCTCCGGCGGCGTGCTCGGCGTGATCATCATCGGTGTGACCCGCGCAGCCTTCTCCAACGAGGCCGGCATCGGTTCGGCCCCGATCGCCCACTCCGCAGTCAAGACGCGTCGTCCGATCTCCGAGGGCTTCAACGCTGCTCTCGAGCCCTTCATCGACACGGTCCTGATCTGCACCATGACCGCACTGGTCATCATCTTCGCCTGGACCCCCGAGTACCAGGAAGCACTCGACGCCGGTGGCGCAGAGAACCCCGTGGGCCTGACCTCGGCGGCCTTCGACTCGTTCCTGCCCGGCTTCAACATCGTGCTGACCGTCGCTGTGCTGCTCTTCGCCTTCTCGACACTGATCACCTGGGCGTACTACGGCATCCAGGCCTGGCGGCACCTCTTCGGCACCACCAAGGTCGGTGACACGATCTTCCGGATCATCGCACTGACCCTCGTGGTCCTGGGCTGCCTGGTCTCCACGCAGAACATCTTCGACTTCGCCGACTCGGCGCTGTTCATGTGCATCTTCATCAACGTCATCGGCCTGGTCATCCTGGCGCCGAAGGTCAAGGAAGAGATGAAGCAGTACCTGGCGGACCGCAAGGCGGGTCGTCTGCTGGAGGATCCGGAGCCGCTGCCCCACGAGCTGGCAGAGCGCCGCTGATCCCAGCAGCTCTTCGCGACACGTCGCGATGAACGATGAAGCCCGGTGGTTCCTCTCGAGGGGAGAGGGGCCACCGGGCTTTCTCATGCCCGCATGCGGGGGCTCGCGCTGGGCTGTGACGGCCGGCTCGCGCCAGGTCGGGCTGTGACCACCGGTTCGCGCCGGGTCGGGCTGTGACGGCCGGAGAACCTGAGCGGGCTCAGACCTCGCGCCGAAAGAACGGGAACCGTGCTGACTTCTCGGGCAGGTAGAAGTCCCGCTCCGGCATCGGGTGGAAGCCCTCGGAGCGGTAGAGCGCGTGCGCGGTGGTCATCGAGGTCAGGCTGCACAGGGTCAGCGCGTGGATCTCCGGCCGCGATGCGGCCATGCCGATGATGTGACGCACCAACGCCCGTGCGACGCCCCGGCCCTGATGCTCCGGCGCCACGGCGAGCATCCTGAACTCCATCTCCCCGGCCCGGGCCACCTCGGCCATGGGGCCGCCGGCGTCGGCGACCGCCACCGAGGCGGCCACCGCGGCGCCGTCGAGGGTGTCCATCTCGGCGACCAGAAGCTGCGAGCCGCGGGCGCGGGTCTCGACGTCGCTCAGATGTGTGACGTAGGAGTCTCCTGCGCTCAGGAAGCCACCGTCGACATAGGCGGCCACGGTCAGCTCCGCGATCCGGTCCCAGTCGGCGACGGTGGCGGTGCGGATCTGCATCGAGGCAGAGTCGGTTCGGGCGCGGCTGGGCTGCGCGTGGTTCCGGTCCACGGCGCTCAGCGGGTCAGCGGAGCCGGGGAGAGCTCGCTGGGGTCGATGCCGATGTCCCCAATCACGGTCCAGTCCGGGGTCTTGCTGCTGTCTGCCGCGATCGGGCGGCGCACGAAGACCCCGGCCTCTTCGGCGATCAGCGCCCCGGCAGCCCAGTCGTGCTCCCAGATGCCGTACTCGGCGTAGGCGTTCTGGGTGCCATCGGCCACCATGCAGATGTCCAGAGCGGCGGCCCCGAGACGGCGCATATTGCCGAAGTGCGGCAGCATCGCGTTGACCGCACGGGTCTGCTCGGCGCGTCGGGCGGGGTCGTAGCCGAAGCCGGTGGAGAGCAGCCCGGCGTCGAGCTCGCCGGTGGGTCCGCCCAGCCGGTTCGGCTCGGAGTCCCCGTGGGTGCTCCAGGCGCCGGCTCCGGCGCTGGCCCACCAGATCCGGGAGAGCGCCGGCGCCACGACGACGCCGGCCAGCCAGTTGCCGTCGGGGCCCTGCAGGCCCACCGAGGTTCCGTAGTAGACGATGCCGCGGATGAAGTTCGTGGTGCCGTCGAGCGGGTCGATGGACCAGCGGTAGCCGCTGGGCTCGGCCGGCGTGGTGGTGCCGTACTCCTCACCGGAGACCTCATCGGAGGGTCGACGCCGGTTGATCACCTCGCGCACGGCCTGTTCGGCGCGCCGATCGAAGTCGGTGACCAGGTCCGAGGCAGAGGACTTGGTCTGCACCCCGGAGTGCTCCTGGCCCAGGACCAGCCCGGAGGGGGAGACGTCCTCGCGTTCGGCCAGGACCCCGGCACCTGCGGCGGCGGCCTCATGGGCGATCTCCAGCAGGTCCTGCAGCTTCTGCGGGCTCAGCCGCTGAGGATCCGGCGTCCGAGGATCCGGCCTCTGGGGGTTCACGTGCTCAGGCTTCGGCGTAGTCATGCATCGTCCAATCCGTCGGGACCCTTGTTCAGCAGTACAGTGAACGCTTCCTCATCGAGCACCGGGACGCCCAGCGCCTCGGCCTTCTCGAGCTTGGTGCCGGCATTCGCGCCGGCCACCACGTAGTCGGTCTTCTTCGACACCGATCCGGCGGCTCGGCCGCCTCGGGTGATGATCGCTTCCTTGGACTCATCCCGGGAGTAGCCCTCCAGCGATCCGGTGACGACCACGCTGAGTCCCTCCAGAGTGCGCGGAGCGGACTCGTCGATCTCATCGACCATCCGGACCCCGGCGGCGGCCCAGCGATCCACGATCCGGCAGTGCCAGTCGGTGCTGAACCAGTCGCCCAGCGTGGAGGCCATGGTGGGGCCGACCCCGTCGATCCCGGCGAGCTCCTCCTCGCTGGCCGCCCGGATCTTCGCCATGGAGCCGTAGGCATTGGCCAGCGCACGGGAGGCGCTGGGCCCGACGTGCCGGATCGAGAGCGCGACCAGCACCCGCCACAGCGGCTGGGCCTTGGCCTTTTCGAGCTCGGCGAAGAGCTGGACGGTGTTGGCCGTGGGTTCGGAGGACTTCTTCACCGTCCCGTCCTTGGCGAGCTGCGCCTTGGTGAAGAAATACAGCGACGGGGCCCACTTCCCGGTGGACTCGCGCTGTCCGGTCTCCGCGTTCCTTCGGCGGGTCTCTCGCCAGACGTAGACGTCCTTGAGGTCCTGGACCCCCAGGTCGAAGAGCCCGGCCTCACCGTGGAGCACCGGCTCCTGGGGAGTCGGCGCGCCCTGCTCGTCGAGGTTCAGAATGATGCCCGAGGCGCGGGTCTCCTCCCAGTCGATCAACTCCGGGATGGGGCGGCGCAGGTCCGGGTTGGTCAGCGCCAGTCCGGCCTCCTCGCCGAGGGCCTCGATGTCCAGGGCGCCGCGGGAGCCGATGTGGATGACTCGTTCACTGACCTGGGCGGGGCAGCTTTCGGCGTTGGGGCAGCGGTAGTCGACGTCGCCCTCCTTGGCCGGGGCGAGCTCGGTGCCACAGACCGGGCAGTGGGTGGGGAAGCTGAACTCGAAAAGCTCATCCTCCCGGTTCTTCCGCGCCGGCAGCACCGGTCCGACCACCTCCGGGATCACGTCTCCGGCCTTGCGGACGATGACGTCGTCGCCGATCAGCACCCCTTTGGCCTTGACCACGTCGCGGTTGTGCAGAGTGGCGCGGGAGACCACCGAGCCGGCGACCTTCTTGGGCTCAAGCACGGCGAAGGGGGTGACCCGGCCGGTGCGCCCGACGTGGACCATGATGTCGAGCAGCCGGGTGTGGACCTCTTCGGGCGGGTACTTATACGCCGCGGCCCAGCGCGGCACCCGAGAGGTGTGTCCCAGGCCGCGCTGCTGGGCGAAGTCATCGACCTTGATGACCACCCCGTCGATCTCATGGACCAGCGAGTGCCGCTTGGCCTGGTGCTCGTCGAGATACGCCTCGATCTGCGCGTAGTCCTCCAGCAGCGCGGTGTAGGGGCTGACCGGCAGTCCCCAGGCGGCGAGCTGCTCATAGGCGGCGTGCTGGCTGCCAGGCTCGAAGCCGGTGCGCGCGCCGATGCCGTGGACGAACATCGACAGCGGCCGCTCGGCGGTCTTGGCGGGGTCCTTCTGCCGCAGCGAACCGGCCGCGGCGTTGCGCGGGTTCGCCAGCGGAGCCTTGCCGGCCTCGGTGAGCCGGGTGTTGAAGGCATGGAACTCCGCGGTGGGCATGAAGATCTCGCCGCGGACCTCCAGCTCCTCCGGGTGGTCCGTCCCGGCGAGCTCGGCGGGGATGTCCTTGATGGTGAGCACATTATGGGTGACGTCCTCACCGGTGGTGCCGTCGCCGCGGGTGGCGGCGCGGATCAGCCTGCCGCTGCGGTAGAGCAGGTTGATCGCCAGGCCGTCGATCTTGACCTCGACGAGCCACTTCACGGTCTCCTCGGGGCGCTGGGCGGCCAGCGAGACGCTCGCCCGGTCATACCAGGTGCGCAGCTCCGAGGCGGTGAAGACGTCTTCGAGGGAGTAGAGCCGCTGCAGGTGCTGTACCGGGGAGAAGGCCTCGGCAACCTCGCCGCCGACCTCCTGGGTGGGGGAGTCTGCGGCGATGATCTCGGGGTGCTCGGCCTCGATCTGCTCCAGGCGTTCGAAGAGGACGTCGAACTCGGCGTCGGAGATGATCGGATCGTTGTCCTGGTAGTAGGCGATCCGGTGCTTGCGCACTTCTTCCACCAGCTCCACGTACTCCTCACGCAGCGCGTGTGACGGGACCGCCTCGGCGGCGGCCTCGGAGGAGTCAGCGGCGGGGATCTGGGTTGTTTCGCTCACTCGTCTGAGTCTAGTCGTGACTAGGGTGTGGCACATGGTCTTCATCAAGCACGCTCCCGCAGCTCACCCGCAGGCCACCATGGTGGAGGCCGCCGGGCTGCGCTGGCTCACCCGGGCCGCCGAGGCCGGCGGGGCACCGGTGGTGCCGGTGCTGAGGGCCACCCCGGGGACCGGGCCCGGGGCGGGGCCCGGATCCGACGCGCAGCGCGGCGCGCTGGAGCTGGAGGAGCTCAGCTCGAGGACCCCGGATGCGGAGGCGGCGCAGCGCTTCGGCGCCGCGCTGGCCCGCACCCATGTCTGGCTCGCCTCCCGCCCCGGAGCCGCCGGAGCCGCCGGTGGTGCGGGGGATGCCGGATCCGCCGGAGCCGCCAGCGGCGCGGGGGATGCAGCGAGTGCTGCGGAGCCTGTCGGCTTCGGCACGTTGCCGCCAGAGCATCCCGTCGGCACCCCGGCCTATTTCGGACCCGCCGAGCAGCCGCTGGCACTGGGCATCGGGGTGCACAGCTCCTGGGGCGCCTTCACCGCTGCCGAGCGCCTGGACCCGGTGCTGCGGGCCCTGGAGGCGAGCATCACGGTCCCGGATAAGGCGTTGTTGCGCGCCGCGCGGGACCGGATCGACTCCGGTGCGCTCGACGACGACGAGCCGCCCGCGCTGATCCACGGGGACCTCTGGGCCGGCAATGTGCTATGGACCAGGACCGAGGCCGGCGCTGTGGAGGCGGTGCTGATCGACCCGGCCGCCCACGCCGGACATCGGGAGACCGACATCGCGCTGCTGCACCTCTTCGGTCTGCCTGAGCTGGACGCGGTGATCAGCGGCTATCAGCAGGAACACGCGCTGCGGGAGGGCTGGCGAGAGCGGATCCCGCTGCACCAGCTCTTCTGCCTCGCGGTGCACTGGCTGCTCTTCGGGCCGAGCTATCGCGGGGCCACGCTGAACGCCGCGGAGGCCGTGCTCCGGCTCTGAGCGGTCAGGGTCAGCGCTGCAGGCTCAGCCCCGGAGGGTCTCGCGCAGCGCCTCGATCGGTCCGCGGACCTGGGCGAAGGACTCCTCGAAGACGTCCCCGGGCATCATGTACGGGTCCACCACATCGTCCTGCGCCGTGGGTGCCTGCGCCTGATCGCGCCGGTCCGCCACCAGCGCCACCAGGGCTGCAAGCTTCCCGGCCACGGTCTGCGAGGTCTCCAGGGCCCCGGCACGAGCCCCCGGGTCCAGGGAATCGAGGAGCCGGACAAACTCGCGCAGCGTGAACACCTTCTGCCGACTCTCGGGGACATCGGCGAGGATGTCGCGCACATGTTCTCGGGTGGCGGTGAGGACCAGATCGGCGCTGCGGACCAGGTCAGGCTCCAGCTGCTCGGCCTCGAAATCTTCGGTGTCGGCGCCATATTCCACGAGCCGATCCTTCATCTGCGCCTCCATGTCTTCTCCGACATGGGCGTGGGTGCCCGCGGAGCGCACGGTGATGCCGGGCTGCGAACCCAGCTCATGGGCGAGCAGCCGGTCCATGGCGGGGGAGCGGCAGATGTTGCCGGTGCAGACGGCGAGCAGGGCGTAAGTCTCAGTCATAGCTTCCATCTGACCACACTCCTCGACGCTGGGCGGATCTAGACTCTTGAGCGTGAAGCCAACCACGCCGGAGGTCTCCGGTCCGCAGCCCGCCGACTCATCGGGATCGGTGCTCCCTGTGCGCATTGGTGGAGCGCCGATCCCGATGAGTCGGCGGTTCCTGGGCTGGGAGCTCGCGATCGTGCTCGGGCTCTCGCTGGGCCGCTCCGCGGTCTACGCGGTGCTGCGGCTCATCGAACGGCTGAGCCTGGCGCCGCTGGCCGAGCAGAGCGCCACGGTGCAGTCCTCGCGATCCCGGGCGGAGTTCTTCGATCTCAGCTACCAGGTGCTGGACTCGCTGTTCGCGCTCTTCCCGGTGGTGCTGGTCTGCTATCTGTTCTTCCTGCAGGGGATGAACCCGTTCCGCCGCTTCGGGCTGGACCTGCGCCGTCCCGTGCGGGACCTCAGCCTCGGCGTCGGACTCTTTCTGATCATCGGGCTGGGCACGCTGGTGGTCTACGGGCTGGGCCGGGCGGCGGGGATCACCACCGAGATCATCCCGGCCGACGTCGGCGAGCACTGGTGGACCACCCCGGTGCTGATCCTGGCCGCGCTGCGGCATTCGCTGCTCGAAGAGGTGATCATGATCGCCTACCTCTTCGACCGCGCTCGCCGGATCTGGCCCCGGGCGAGCATCTGGCTGATCATCCTCGCCGCGGCGCTGCTGCGCGGGGCCTATCACCTCTACCAGGGCTTCGGCCCGGGCATCGGCAATCTGCTGATGGGCATCATCTTCGGCTGGATCTACCACCGCTACGGCCGGGTGATGCCGCTGGTGATCGCGCACCTGCTCCTCGATGTGGTCGCGTTCCTGGCCTTCCCGCTGGTGCTGCAGCTGTTCGCGCTCGCGTAGGCCGAACGCAGGTGGGGCCCTGACCGCGAACGGTCAGGGCCCCACCTGCGAGGGAAGAGTCAGATGCGATCAGTGATCGTCTTCCTCATCCTTCTTCTCGACCACGAGGGTCTCGGTGGTCAGCACCAGGGCCGCGATGGAGGCGGCGTTCTGCAGAGCAGAGCGCGTGACCTTCACCGGGTCGATGACGCCGTCGGCGATCAGATCGCCGTAGACACCGGTCTTTGCGTTGAAGCCGTGGTTCGGCTCCATCTCCGCAACCTTGGAGGCGACGACGAAGCCGTCCTCGCCGGCGTTCTGAGCGATCCAGCGCAGCGGCTGGACCAGCGCGCGGCGGACGATGCCCACAGCGGCTGCGGCATCTCCGGAGAGCGCCTGCACGTCTTCGTCCTCGTCCAGCACGGAGAGAGCGTTGATCAGCGCGGTGCCGCCGCCGGCCACGATGCCCTCTTCCAGAGCCGCACGGGTGGACGAGACGGCATCTTCGATGCGGTGCTTGCGCTCCTTGAGCTCCACCTCGGTGGCAGCGCCGACCTTGATGACGCCGATGCCGCCGGAGAGCTTCGCCAGACGCTCCTGGAGCTTCTCGCGATCCCACTCGGAGTCAGAGGCGTCGGCCTGGGCCTTGATGGTGGCCGCGCGAGCGTCCACATCTTCCTTGGACCCGGCGCCGTCGACGAGGGTGGTGGCGTCCTTGGTCACGGTCACCCGACGTGCGGTGCCCAGTGATTCCAGATCCACCTGATCGAGCTTCAGGCCCAGATCAGGAGAGATGACCTGTCCGCCGGTGAGCACGGCGATGTCCTCGAGCATGGCCTTGCGGCGGTCTCCGAAGCCGGGAGCCTTGACCGCGACCACGTTGAGCGTGCCGCGCAGCTTGTTGACCACCAGCGTGGAGAGGGCCTCACCCTCGACGTCCTCGGCGATGATGAACAGCGGGCGCTTGGCCTGCAGGACCTTCTCCAGCACGGGCAGGAACTCGGCCATGTTGGAGATCTTGCCCTGGTTGATCAGGATCAGCGGATCTTCGAGGATCGCTTCCTGGCGCTCAGGATCGGTGACGAAGTGCGGGGACAGGTAGCCCTTGTCGAACTGCATGCCCTCGGTGATCTCCAGCTCCGTGGAGGTCGAGGACCCCTCTTCGATGGTGATCACACCGTCGGTGCCCACGGCGTCGAATGCACGAGCCAGGAGTTCACCGACCTCGTCGTTCTGCGCGGAGATCGCGGCCACGTTGGCGACCTGCTGGCCCTCGACATCGCGTGCGTTCTCGCGCAGCCGGCGGGTCACGGCGGCGACCGAGATCTCGATGCCGCGCTTGATCTCGCTCGGTGCCGCACCGGCGGCCACGTTGCGCAGGCCTTCCTTGACCAGCGCCTGGGCCAGGACCGTTGCGGTGGTGGTGCCGTCGCCTGCGACGTCGTTGGTCTTGGTGGCGACTTCCTTGGCCAGCTGCACGCCAAGGTTCTCGTACGGGTCTTCGACCTCCACCTCGCGGGCGATGGTGACGCCGTCGTTGGTGATGGTCGGTGCGCCCCAGGACTTGTCCAGGACTACATTGCGGCCTTTCGGGCCGAGCGTGACCTTGACCGTGTCTGCAAGCTTATCGATGCCGGCTTCCAGAGCGCGGCGTGCAGCATCACTGAATTCAAGCTGCTTTGCCATGGGTTAGTGCTCCTTTGAGAGTGTGAGAATCGGATCGTGATCAGGTCTGTGAAGAACCTTCAGCGGTCCGTTCTTACTTCTCGATGATGGCCAGGACGTCGCGAGCGTTGAGCACGAGGTACTCCTCGCCGCTGACCTTGACCTCGGTGCCGCCGAACTTGGAGTAGATGACGACGTCGCCCTCGGAGACGTCAACCGGGATGCGCTTGCCCTTTTCGTCGAAGCGACCTGGGCCCACCGCGATGACCTTGCCCTCCTGGGGCTTCTCCTTGGCGGTGTCGGGGATGACCAGCCCGGAAGCGGTGGTCTGCTCTGCTTCCAGGGGGCGAACAACGATGCGATCCTCGAGAGGCTTGATAGAGACTGACACGTCAGTACTCTCCTTTGCGTGGTGTGGATTCGGTTTATCAGCACAGACCCGTGCAGAGCCTCCCCGGTGCTTCCGGGGTGCTCGACGAGCCGAAATCTATCGCACGCCTTGGGAGTGGCCAACCGTCGTCGCGGTGCCGGATGGTGCCCCGTCAGGCTGATCTCCGCGGGTTGACGACCCACGGACAAGCTGGCACCCGAGGGTCTCGAGTGCTAGACGAAACTTTATAGACGGGCTTAGCACTCGGTCAAGCAGAGTGCTAAGCCTTTGGCTCCGGGCGGACGTGGACGACACGTAGACTTGGGCCCGAGCCACCCCTTTTGACCCCGAGAGGCACCACCGTGACTGAAACTCATCAGCAGCCGAGCGCGGCCGGAGGCCCGGAGCATGACCCCTTCGGCTTCGTCGGACTGACCTACGACGACGTCCTGCTGCTCCCCGGCGCGACCGACGTCATCCCCTCAGAAGCAGATACCGCGACCCGGTTCTCCCGCAACATCATGCTGCAGTCCCCGGTGGCCTCCGCCGCGATGGACACCGTCACCGAGGCGCCCATGGCCATCGCCATGGCACGCCAGGGCGGCATCGGCATCCTGCACCGCAACCTCTCCATCGACGATCAGGCCCGGCAGGTGGACAAGGTCAAGCGCTCCGAGTCCGGCATGATCAGCGATCCGGTGACGATCACTCCGGACGCGACCATCGCGGACCTCGACGAGCTCTGCGCGCACTACAGGGTCTCTGGACTCCCGGTGGTCGACAGCGAGTCCAAGCTGCTGGGCATCATCACCAACCGCGACACCCGGTTCATCCCGCGCGAGCAGTACCTGACCACCAAGGTCTACGAGAAGATGACCCCGCAGCCGCTGATCACCGCCCATGTCGGGATCCCCAACGAGGAGGTGCTGCGGATCTTCTCCGAGCACCGGGTGGAGAAGCTGCCGCTGGTCGATGATCAGGGCGTGCTGCAGGGATTGATCACGATCAAGGACTTCGACAAGGCCGACCGCTACCCGCAGGCCACCAAGGACTCCGAGGGCCGGCTGCGCGTCGGCGCGGCCGTGGGCTTCTTCGGTGAGGGCTTCGAGCGCGCCATGACCCTGATCGACGCCGGGGTCGATGCCCTGGTGGTGGACACCGCCAACGGCCACACCCGCGGCGTGCTGGACATGGTCGCCCGGCTCAAGGCCGAACCGGCCGCGGCCGGGGTCGATGTGATCGGCGGTCAGGCGGCCACCCGCGAGGGAGCACAGGCGATCGTCGACGCCGGAGCCGACGCGGTCAAGGTCGGCGTCGGACCGGGCTCCATCTGCACCACCCGCATCGTCGCCGGCGTCGGGGTTCCCCAGGTCACGGCCATCTACGAATCATCCAAGGCGACCATCCCGGCAGGGGTGCCGCTCATCGCCGACGGCGGGCTGCAGCACTCCGGCGACATCGGCAAGGCCATGGTCGCCGGGGCTGACTCGGTGATGCTCGGCTCGCTGCTGGCAGGCTCCGCCGAGTCCCCCGGAGACCTGGTCTTCTACAACGGCAAGCAGTTCAAGGCCTACCGCGGCATGGGCTCCATGGGCGCGATGCAGACCCGCGGGAAGAACACCTCCTTCTCCAAGGACCGCTACTTCCAGGCCGATGTCCCCACCGATGAGAAGCTCATCCCGGAGGGCATCGAGGGGCAGGTGCCCTACCGCGGCCCGCTCGAGGTGGTGTTCCACCAGCTCACCGGCGGTCTGCGCCAGACCATGTTCTACGTGGGAGCGCACACCATCGAGCAGCTCAAGTACAAGGGCAAGTTCGTGCGGATCACCTCCGCCGGACTCAAGGAATCGCACCCGCATGACATCATGATGACGGTGGAAGCGCCGAACTACCGGCGCTAGTAAAGGAGCAGCTTTGAGCAACGAGATCCCCATCGGCCTGGCCAAGAACGGCCGTCGGGCCTGGGCTCTGGACGATGTCGCCATCGTCCCGAATCGACGCACCCGCAGCCCCGCGGATGTGAGTCTGGACTGGCGCATCGACGCCTACTCCTTCTCCATGCCCGTGGTCGGCGCCCCGATGGACTCGGTGATGTCCCCGGCCACCGCCATCGAGCTCGGCCGGCAGGGCGGTCTCGGGGTCCTCAACCTAGAGGGCCTCTGGACCCGCTACGAGAACCCGGAGCCGGTGCTTGCAGAGATCGCGGCGCTGGGCGCCGAGGAGGTCTCCGCGCAGAACACCCGCCGGCTGCAGCAGCTCTATGCCGAGCCGATCAAGGCCGAGCTGATCACCGCACGGCTGGCCGAGATCCGGGAGGCCGGCGTCGTCGTCTCCGGCTCGCTGACTCCCCAGCGCACCCAGGAGTTCTACAGCACCGTCATCGAGGCCGGGGTGGACATGTTCGTCATCCGCGGCACCACCGTCTCGGCCGAGCACGTGGCGCAGAACGGTGACCCGCTGAACCTCAAGGAGTTCATCTATGAGCTCGATGTGCCGGTCATCGTCGGGGGCGCCGCGGGGTACACGCCTGCGCTGCATCTGATGCGCACCGGCGCCGCCGGTGTGCTGGTGGGCTTCGGCGGCGGCGCCGCCACCACCACCCGCCGCGCCATGGGCATCCGGGTGCCGATGGCCACCGCGATCAGCGACGTCGCCGCGGCCCGCCGGGACTACCTGGATGAGTCCGGGGGGCGCTACGTCCACGTCATCGCCGACGGCGGCATGGGCTCCTCCGGAGACCTGGTCAAGGCCCTCGCAATGGGCGCCGACGCCGTGATGCTCGGCACCACCCTCGCCCGCGCCGAAGAGGCGCCGGGGCAGGGCTGGCACTGGGGTCTCGAGGCGGTGCACCAGGACTTCCCGCGCGGCCACCGCACCCGGGTCGGGACCGTGGCGCCGCTGCAGGAGGTGCTCTGGGGGCCCGCGCATCACACCGACGGCTCCTCAAACCTGATGGGCGGCCTGCGCCACGCGATGGCCTCCACCGGCTACGTGGACCTGAAGTCCTTCCAACGCGTGGACGCGATCGTCTCCCCGATGGGCCAGCAGACCCGCTGAGCCTGTCTCTCGGCAGAAAATCGTAGGGCTGTGGTGATGTTGTAGGGCTTGAGCTCTACGACATCCCACAGCCCTACGATTTTTTCACGTCGGGGGCGGGTCGGCTCAGCAGCTGCCGGACTCCTCCCAGGGGCCATAGCGGCCTCCGGGCTCCTGGTTCCGGGTGTGCCACTTCGCGGTGTAGCTGACCCCGTCGTGGACGATGGTCTCGCCGCCGTCGAACTGTGAGCTCGGCGCCCACTGCGCCCACGTCTCACCGGAGCAGTCCGTGGGCGCACCGACCTGGGACCAGGCGCTCCACGGGGAGGCCCCGGGCTCCTGGTTCTGCGTGTACCAGAGCGCCCGGTAGACGCCGCCCTCATGGCTCACGGTGTCACCGTTGGTGTAGACCGCGCCGGAGCTCCAGGCTTCGTGCTCCGGAGTCTCCTCCTCGTCCCCGTCACCGGGAGCCTCGGAACCTGAGAGGATCAGGTCAGCGAGGATCGGATCGTGGTCTGAGGAGCGCCACTGGTCCGGGGAGTAGAGCAGAGTCCCCACGGAGTTGTAGCGGCTGTACTCCAGTGCCAGCGGTTCCACGGAGTTGATGTTCCAGATCTCGGTCTGCACGACATCGGCTGCGGCGGCCTCCGAGGCGAAGAGGTGATCCAGGGATCCCACCGCACCGTCGAACATGTAGCTGTACCCACCGGTCTGGGCCGAGAGGTTTGCGTAGCCGGCCTCAGCGATGACCTGCAGCGGGTCCTCCATCTCGTAGGAGTTGAAGTCGCCCATGAGGAAGGTCTTCCCGGTCGCGGCCTCCTCCTCGAGCGCATCGGCGAAGGCCACCAGCGCCTGCGCCTGCCGGACCCGGTCCCCGTTGAAGGAGCCCTGCCCGGTGGTGTCGGCGTTGTCGCCGCTGCCGCTGCCACCCTTGGACTTGAAGTGGTTCACGATCGCGAGGAAGCTCTCCTGGCTGTCCTCGGCTCCGTCTCCGAGGGCGGTGAACTCCTGGGCCAGCGGCTCCCGTGCGTTGGAGAAGATCTCCTCGAGGTCCAATCCGGCGAAGGCCTCCTGATCAAGGTCCTCGATCCCGTCCTCGAAGAGGATCCGTGAATCTCCCTCGGGCGCCACGCGATCGGTGCGGTAGATGAACCCGTTGCGGATCACATCCTCGTCAGCGGGCACCTCCTCGGGGGATTCGACGTAGTCCCAGGTCCCCGCGGTGCCCTCGGCGCTGTTGAGCGCCTCGACCAGAGCGGCCAGAGCACGGTCACGGTCACCGTCTTCCACGAAGTAGCGGCTGTTCTCGATCTCCTGGAGGGCGACGACGTCGGCATCGAGCCCGCTGATCGCGGTCACGATCTTGTCCTCCTGACGCTCGAAGCTGGCCTGGCTGTAGGCTCCGCGGGCGTCGCAAAAGTCATTCGTGGTCGGGTTGCCATCGATATCGGTGTAGAACGCGCATCCGGGCTCATCCTCGCCCAGCGAGATGAAGTAGTTGAGCACGTTGAACCCGGCGATGCGCAGATCGCCCGCGCGCTCGGCGGGGGACTCGTTGCCCTCGCGGGTGTTCTCGAACTGCGCCGGCTGGATCTGCTCGGCCGTTTCGGGGGTGAGCTTGCCCAGCGGCTGGAGCCGCCATTCCTCGAACCGGTAGTCCATGATCACATCGGTCTGCCAGAGCACCTCGGCGCCGATCCGGATCGGATCCTCGATGCTCAGATAGGGCAGCGGCTTGTCCCGATCATCGCTCCAGCCCTGCCAAGAGGTCGACGCCGCGTCGTCCAGATAGATCACCCGCTCGGCGTTCTGCGCCGCCAGCGCCTCGGCCTCAGCGCCCGGGCGGAAGGCTGAGGTGGGATTGATCAGCGGCTCCTCGCCCAGGACGATGCCGATCTCGCCGTACTGGTTCAGCGTGTAGTGGTCGGTGACCGTGTAGCTGCCCTGCGGGTCCAGCAGCATGCCCAGCAGCGATTCGCGCTGCCGGGCATCCTCCGGAACCTCGAGAGAGGCCGGCTTGACCGCTTCGAAGGGTTCGTCCTCGATCAGCGCCAGCTCGTGGTGCGGGGTCTGGGTGGATCCCGGGTACAGCGCGATCTGTGGATTCTCGAAGTAGACGGTGGCGTCCCCGGTGATCTCCACGAAGTCCCCGATCTGCACGAGTTCCTGGGAGATCGCGGCGGGGGAGTAGACGAAGATCGCGTCCGAGGTCTCATGGCTGCTCAGATCAACATCGCCGCCGGAGCCTGCCGTCTGCAGGTAGAAGCCGTTGAAGCTCTGCTCGGCGGGGTAGACCGCGGTCACCACGCCCCGGGTGGTCACCGGGCGGTCCTCGCCATCGGAGTCCAGCGCGGCGTTGATCTCGGCGATCTCCAGCTCGCTGGGCTCGGTCGGAGTCGCCGGGTCAGTCGGCTCGGGTTCAGTCGGCTCCGGGTCTGCTGGGTCTGTCGGCTCGGGTTCAGCCGGGTCCGGGTCAGCCGGGTCCGTCGCGCCGAGGGTCTCGCCGGCGGCGTTGGTCGGGGAGGGCTCGCCGCGAGTGAAGTCCGCGGAGTTGTCATCGGTGTCCACACCCTCGGTCCGGCCGATCGAGGTGGTGTTCGTCGCGGCGGTGGCCGGTGCCTTCTCGAACGTGTTGGTCGTGCCGAAGCCCAGCAGGTCCGCCACCTGGTCATGCTTCAGCACTGAATCCAGCGGCAGCTCCTCCAGCGTCTCGGATGTGGTGGCCAGGATGAACGTGCCTCCCGCCGCAGCGCCGATGGCCACCCCGGTCTGGGCATCCGGGGTGGGCAGGGCTGCGCCGTCGCCGTTGTTCCCGCCGCCCTGGATCAGATAGTGCCCCCCGGGTTCGATCTCGCCGTCGAGCTCGACGGTGGAGCTCGGGGCGCCCGTGGACGTCCGGGCGCGGTACTGCAGCGACCACTCGCTGAGGTCCACGGCGGTCTCACAGGTGTTCAGCAGCTCCACGAACCGGTGGGAGAGGGCGGCGGATCCGCTCCCACCGTTCGGGAAGGCCTCATTGATCACGACGCAGTCGGTCCCCGCAGGACTGCCCTCCTCGGGGGCAGCGGAGTCGGTGGAGCCGAAGGCGGGGGCGGGGGCCAGCAGGGCCGCGCTGAGCCCCAGGGCGGCGAGTGCCCGCGGCAGCGGACGTCCTCGCCCTGGTGGGGCGCTCTGGTGGGGGATGCTCATCAAGGTGGAGTCTTCTTCCATTCGAGGTGATCGTCTCGTGCGCTCACCGATGGTCACGTCAGTGTTGTCACCGTGGACCAGGCTGCCGCGCAGAGCGCGCCGCAGACCCAGCCCACCATCGAATCCAAGCAGGGTCATGTGAACGGCGTGCTACAGATGAGGAAACCCGGCGCCCCATGTGACCTGCGAGGATGACGGCGCAGCATGGGTCGGGAGGACGATGATGGTGCGCCACGTATACCCCCGGGGGTATAGTGGGGATATCGTTCAACCGAGCAGAGGAGCCACCATGTGTCGAGCCGTGACCTGCAAGACCTGTCACAAGACCACCTGGGCCGGATGCGGCCAGCATGTCGATCAGGTGATGCGCGGGGTCAGTCCCGCCCAGCGCTGCCCAGGCCATGAGTCCACGCGCCCCGACGGATTCTTCAGCAGGCTCTTCAGCCGCTGAGGGTCGCCTGGGGGCTGGCCCTCAGGTCAGCCAGGCAGCGGTCACTGCTCTGGCCAGTCCGAGGCTTCCATGATCACCTGAGATGTTTGGGACTCGGCGTCCCGGGCGATCTCCGCGCAGTCCTCGCCCTCGGGGCAGGCGTAGGACCAGGAGACCAGGCCTCGCGCGGCCGCACCGAGATCCGAGGGGTAGGACCCCGGAACGTACTCGGGGAGGCCCGCGGTCTGATTGCGGATCCAGTAGCTGTAATCGGCCATCAGCGGCAGAGCCTCGGCGAAGAGGTCGTGGCACCGGGGTTCCGCGGCCACGCAGTCGGCCTGGAGGTACTCGCGGTGCCACGCTTCGAGGTCGTCCAGGTGGAGATCCCTGGCCTGGGCCAACCAGGCATCGCCGGGCACCTCGGCCGCTGAATCTTCTCCGGGCCCCGGCGTCGCCGTGGCTGTGGCCTGGGCGGCCGGCTGCTCGCTGGGCGCCGCCGACTCCTCGGAGCCCCCGGCGCAGCTGACCAGGCCCAGGATCGCGAGGAAGCCGATCCCGGCAGCAGCTGGTTTGTGCATGACCCCTCCAGGGGTGAGTGATGTGTGTCGGCGGATGCCGCAGGGCGCGCGTGCCAACGTTACCCCGGGTCCCAGATGCACAGTGCCGCCGGACACGAAGAAGCCCGCCGGTCTGGTGTCCAGACTGACGGGCTTCACTCGGCGGAGGATGGGGGATTTGAACCCCCGAGGGCGTGAACCCAACACGCGTTCCAAGCGTGCGCCATAGGCCGCTAGGCGAATCCTCCTGGCTGCTTCCGCTGGCCTGCCTGATCGGCACGGCCCTCGAGAGCAGACTTCATACTAGCGGAGAACCGACGCATAATGCACATCGGGCCCCCGTAGGATGGATCACTGCCGCGATCTGACCTGAGGAAAGGGGACATCGATGCCCGCTGGACGCTATGCACCCAGCCCCTCGGGGGAGCTGCATCTGGGCAATCTGCGCACCGGGATGCTCGCCTGGCTCTTCGCCCGCTCCACGGGGCGGGCCTTCCTGCTGCGCTTCGAGGACCTCGACACCGCCCGCACCGTCCCCGGGTCGGCGGAACAGCAGCTCCAGGACCTCCACGCCATGGGACTGACCTTCGACGTGCAGGACGGCGCCGAGATGATCTGGCAGTCCGAGCGGACGGATCGCTATGCCGCAGCCATCGCGCAGCTGGAGCAAGCGGGTCTGACCTATGAGTGCTTCTGCTCGCGCCGCGAGATCCGGGAGGCCGCGCGGGCCCCGCATGGGCCGACCGGCGCCTACCCGGGGACCTGTCGCGATCTAGACACCGCAGAGCGGGCACGACGGCGAGCGCAGCGCCCCGCGGCGGTGCGGCTGCGCACTCCGCGCACCGAGACCGGGGCGGCGCAACGATTCGCCGTCGAAGACGTGCTGCTGGGCAGGCTCAGCACCGAGGTCGACGACTTCGTGATCCAGCGCAACGACGGCGCCGCCGCCTACAACCTCGCCGTGGTGGTCGATGATCAGCTCACCGGTGTGGACCAGGTGGTGCGCGGCGACGATCTGGCCTCCTCGACACCGAGCCAGGCCTATCTGCGCGGACTGCTCTACGGCACGGAGGCGGCCGCGAAGGTCCAGTACGCGCATGTCCCGCTGGTGCTCAACATCGAGGGTGAGCGCCTGGCGAAGCGGGACGGTGCCGTGACCCGGGCAGCCCTGGAGGAGCAGGGGATCGAGGCCGAGGCCCTGCGGGACCTGCTGCTGGTCTCGCTGGGTCTCCCGGCCGGCCCGCTGGGCCAGGCGCTGGGGTCCTTCGACCCTGAGGCGCTGCCCAGCGAGCCCTGGGTGTTTCAGCCGCCGAGCGGCTGAGCCGCACCGGGCCTCAGCGCCCGGCGCAGCGCGTGGCTGCACTCAGGGGCTCAGGGGCGCAGCAGGATCTTGCCCTTGCGGCCCGGGACGAAGTTCGCCTTCGCCGCCTCCCGCACTTGATCGAAGGGATAGGTCGCCTCGGCGGTCAGCGAAAGCGTGCCGTCCGCGACCCGGGTGAGCAGCTCGGTGAACAGCTCGCCGCGGCGCTTGGGCGCCAGATCACTCATCACCCGGGAGCCCCAGAAGCCCTTGATCGTGACGTTCTTGAAGATGACCGCGCCGGAGTTCAGCGCCATCGTGCCACCTGCCATGGCTCCGAAGATGACCAGCGTGGCCTCCTCACCGAGCTGGGAGAGCACGTGATTGCTGGCGTCTCCACCCACGGAGTCGATGCCCGCGACGATCTTGGCTCCGCCGGTGATCTCGGCGACCCGGTCCTGCCAGCCCGCCGACTCGGTGGAGACGACCCCGGTGATGCCCTGGGCGCTGAGCTCCTCGACGCCGGCGTCGCGGCGCACCAGGCCGAGCACATTGATGCCTCGGGTCGGGGCCAGCTGGGCGAGCATCCGGCCGACGGCGCCGTTGGCGGCGTTCTGGATGATCCAGTCCCCCTCGTCCAGGTCCAACCAGTCCAGCAGCGCGATGGTGGAGAAGGGCATCGCGACCAGCTGGGCCGCGACCTCGTCGGCGGCGTCCTCATCCACCGGGATCAGGCCCGCGGCCGGGGCGGTGAAGTACTCGGCCCAGGCGCCGAAGGTGCCACCGACAGCCACCCGCTGACCCACTGCAAGGTTCTCCACGCCCTCACCGAGGGCATCGATGACACCGACCGCCTCGGACCCGGTGCGGGCCGGCAGCTCCGGCTTGAAGCCGTAGGACCCGCGGATGGTCCACAGGTCGTGGTTGTGGATCGGGGAGAGCAGGGTCCGCACCCGCACCTCTCCGGCGCCGGGATCCGGGGTGGGGACCTCCTCGACGTCGAGGACGTCCCATGGCTCGCCGAAGGTCTTCTGGGTGACTGCGCGCATGATGTTCTGCCTTCCGTTGGGTGCTGCTGCATGATGCTGGTGACGCCGATGCTGCTGAGGCCTCACGCGTGGAGCAACGGCTTTGCGCTGCGGGCTATTCCGTTCGCAGCCCCGCCCGGCGGCCTGGTCAGGATCGGATGTGACGGCTCGCACGTAGACTGATCGCACCGTAGACCGTTGGCCGCCCAGTCGAACCACCCGCATCGCTGGAGCCCGCCAAGACCAGAAGGCGAGACCCATGCCCGAAGAAGAACTGTCCGAAGCCGCCCAGGATGCGTCCCTGGAGAACTACACCATCGGTGACTACCTGCTGGACCGGTTGGCCGAACTCGGCCTGACCGAGCTGTTCGGGGTCCCCGGAGACTTCAACCTCCATTTCCTGGACCATGTGGTCGCCCACCGCGGGATCCGCTGGGTCGGTTCCGCCAATGAGCTCAACGCCGGCTACAGCGCCGACGGCTACGCCCGGATCCGCGGCATCGGCGCCTTCCTGACCACATACGGCGTCGGGGAGCTCTCCGCGATCAACGCCGTGGCCGGCTCCTACGCCGAGTCCGTGCCGGTGGTCCAGATCGTCGGCGCTCCGCCCAAGGAGACCCAGGCCTCGGGTCGCAAGATCCACCACTCGTTGGGCGACGGCGACTTCAAGCACTTCCTGCGCATGGCCGAAGAGGTCACCTGCGCGCACGCGGACCTCGATGCCCCCACCGCCACCTGGGAGATCGACCGGGTCCTGCGCGATGTGGTCTTCCGCCGACGCCCCGGATATCTGATGCTGGCCGCCGACGTCGCCGAGGTCGCCGCCTACCCGCCCTCGGAGCCGCTGACCACCGACCTGCCGGTGACCACCCCGCGCGCCGTCGCCGCCTTCGAAGCCGCGGTGCGCCGCTTCCTGCCCGGGCGGCGCACCGCGGTGCTCGCCGATCTGCTGGTCCACCGACTCGGCGCCACCGAGGAGCTGGCCTCCTTCCTCACCGAGTCCGAGCTCCCCTTCGCCACCCTGGCCTGGGGCAAGACCCTGGTCGATGAGTCGGACCCGAACTTCGTGGGCATCTACGCCGGAGCCGCGTCGCAGGATCGGGTGCGCGAGGTCATCGAGGGTGCCGATGCGCTGATCACCCTCGGGGTGGAATACACCGACAACACCACCGCCGGGTTCTCGATGGATCTCGATCCCGCCCGGATGATCGACGTCTCCCGCTTCGGCGCCCGGGTCGGTGACGAGGTGTTCACCCCGATCTCGCTGCAGGACGCGCTCGCGGTCCTGCATCGGGTCACCACCGAGCTCGACGACGTCGTCCCCATGCCCGCTGCTGAGGCTCCGGCGCCGGAGACCCCACGGGAGCCCTCCGAGGGTCCGCTGACCCAGGACGGCCTCTGGTCGGTGCTGGCCTCGCAGCTGGAGTCGGCCAACATCGTCGCGGCCGACCAGGGAACCAGCTACTTCGGGATGGCCTCCCACCGCTTCCCGGCGAAGTCCACGTTCATCGGGCAGCCCATGTGGGGCTCGATCGGCTACACCCTGCCCGCGATCATCGGTGCCGGGCTCGCCGACCCCAGCCGCCGACCGGTGCTGCTCATCGGTGACGGCTCTGCCCAGCTCACCATCCAGGAGATGGGCGTGATGATCCGGGAGAAGCTGCCCGTGGTCGTGGTGCTGGTCAACAACGACGGATACACCGTGGAACGCGCCATCCACGGCCCCGACGAGATCTACAACGACATCGCGCCGTGGCGCTGGGAGCTGGTGCCCCGCCTCTTCGGCGCCGAGGAGGCGGACTACCTCTACCGCCGGGTCACCACGGAGAAGGAGCTGCTTGCGGCCTGCAAGGACACCATGAGCAACCGCGAGAAGCTGGTCTTCATCGAGGCGATCACCGACCGCGATGACATCCCGCAGCTGCTCCAGGATGTGGCCAACGCGCTCAAGCGCTGAGCTCCATTGGCCTTCTCGGCCGCGGCCGAGATACGATGACTCCTGGCCCCACGTGCGGTGCCACCCTGCTGAACTCCCCCAGGACCGGAAGGTAGCAAGGGTAAGCGGGCTCTGGCAGGTGCACGTGGGGCTCTTAATGTCTCCAGCCGTTTTTCGCCTGGCCGGTTTCTCGACAGGATCAGCCCCTGGACGGACGACCCCCCGCCGCTGAGTTCCTAGTCTCTTGGTATGACATCATCTCCAAGCTCCCCCTCCACAGCTGTCCAGTCGCCTTCTCGAGCCCCCGCGTGGCTGGGCAACCGGTGGGTCCAAGGTGCTGCCGTGGGGCTCCTGACCCTGGTGCCGGTGCGCAGGTATCCGGAATGGCTGCGTCAGGCCGCCATGTGGGTCCCAGCCGCAGGTGCCACCGCGGTGCTGGTGACTCCTCGAGTCTGGGAGGCGATGGCAGAGGCTGGAGCGAGACTGCCCGAGGAAGCGGAGCAGGAACACGAGCGGGAACAGGGCGAGCCGGAGCCGGTTGCGGAGGAGCAGCCACGTGAAGGACACAAGCCGCCGCCGACCGTTCGGCGCAAGGTGGCGCTGTGGAGCATCGGGGTTGCCGCCGGAGCTTCGGTCTACGGGTACATGCGATTCTCGCTGTGG
The DNA here is from genome assembly GCF_004364585.1 of Nesterenkonia aurantiaca. GTDB lineage: Bacteria > Actinomycetota > Actinomycetes > Actinomycetales > Micrococcaceae > Nesterenkonia > Nesterenkonia aurantiaca. The sequence goes on from NZ_SOAN01000009.1 coordinate 53,321, forward strand.
GCTGATGGCGCCATAGAGGACAAGCTGCGTGAGCTCGGCGTCGCGCGGCCACGGATGGTGATGGCCGTGCTGGGTGGTCTGGTCGCAGGAGCCACCGGGGGCACCCCGGAGCAGCCGAGGCCACGCGTCGGCATCGCAGAGGGTGAGCCTCGGCTCGCCGCATCCGTCTGATGAATCTTCCACACCCGGCAAGCTTCTAGACTTGTCCCATGGATCACCGGCCCGCGAGCACGCGCACCCAGCGCCTGCTGATCTGGTTGGGCACCTTCGCCGTGATCGGGCTGATCAGCGGGACCAGTTGGCTCATGATCAATGGAACGCTGCCGGTGAGCATCTTCGGCCGCGGCTCGATCCCCGCGGCAGACCAGTGCCCCTCCGGCACCCAGCAGCCGGTGGTGCCCGAACGGGTCCGGATCTCGGTGTTCAACACCACCAACGCGCCCGGGCTGGCCCACCAGGTGGCCGATGAGCTCAGCCTTCGCGGCTTCCGGGTGGCCGACGTCGACAACGACTACTTCGCCGACACGGGCTTCGCCGGGATCATCCGGGTGGGGGACCGCGGCCTGCGGCAGGCCTACACCCTGCAGCAGCACATCCCCGGCAGCATGGTGGACGTCGATGACCGCGGCGACTTCCGCGTGGACCTGATTCTGGGCTCCGAGTTCGAGGTCCAGGACATAGAAGAGGCCGAGGACCTCGATCTGGTCCCCGGCCTCCTGCGCTGCTCTGCGGACTGAGCCGGCTCAGCCCCGTTCAGTTCAGTGCGCGTTCTTCCAGCGCCGGGCGGCGATGAAGCTGCGCACGCCCAGGACGATGTAGACCACGAGCACGATCACGGTGACCAGCGAGGAGATCACGGCTCCCGGGTTCTCGGACTCGCCGGTGAAGAGCTCGGGCAGGCTCATCAGCGGCATGATCATCCCGAAGGCGCCGAGCAGCGCGACCACCAGGGCGATATGGACGCCGAGCTTGCGGTTCTTCAGCGCGATGCCGCCGCTGATCAGCAGCAGCACACCGACCACTGAGGGGATCAGCGCGGTCACGCTGGCGAAGCCGGTGGCCACGTAGCCGGCGACGCCGATCACCACCAGCAGGCCGCCGACGATCAGGGTCAGACGCGGCATCGGGCTCGCCGGAGCGGCGGGGGCCGTCGTCGTCGATCTCGTGGAGTTCCTCGGTGTTGCGGGGTTGGTCATGGTGCTCCTTCTCGGGTGGCGGGGGTGGTGCGTCCTGTCTCTTCTACACAGTGTAGAAGATCCGGATCCATCACATCTTTCGACGTTTCTTCGATTGCGCAAAGAAGTGCGGATCTTTGATGGGAAAACCCTGGCGCTTGGGTTGCGCAGGGCGTGAACTGGGGTTGTCCCCGAAAAACGGTCCACGATTCAAAGGAGATTCAGATGACCGACACACTTACTCCGCAGTCCGAGACATCGCAGACCTCGCAGCCCGAGGGCACGCTCAGCCCCGAGACCAAAGAGGTCTTCCAGCAGAAGGTCGACGCGCTGCAGCAGGACTGGGACACCAACCCCCGCTGGGAACACACCACCCGCGACTACTCCGCAGCCGAGGTCATCAAGCTGCAGGGCAACGTCCAGGAGGAGCACACGCTGGCCAAGCGCGGCTCCGAGAAGCTCTGGAGCCAGCTCACCGCAGAGCACGCCGAGGGCAAGTACACCAACTCCCTGGGCGCGCTGACCGGCAACATGGCGGTCCAGCAGGTCAAGGCCGGGCTGCGCGCCATCTACCTCTCCGGCTGGCAGGTCGCCGGCGACGCCAACCTCTCGGGCCACACATACCCGGACCAGTCGCTCTACCCGGCGAACTCGGTGCCTTCCGTGGTGCGCCGGATCAACAACGCTCTGCTGCGCGCGGATCAGATCGACTACCTCGAGGGCACCCGCACGGTGGAGGACTACATGGTCCCGATCATCGCCGACGCCGAGGCCGGGTTCGGCGGACCGCTGAACGCCTACGAGCTGATGAAGTCCATGATCGCCTCCGGCGCGGCCGGTGTGCACTGGGAAGATCAGCTCGCCTCGGAGAAGAAGTGTGGACACCTCGGCGGCAAGGTGCTGATCCCCACCGGCCAGCACGTGCGCACGCTGCAGTCAGCCCGCCTGGCCGCCGATGTGCACAACACCCCCAGCGTGGTCATCGCCCGCACCGATGCCGAGGCTGCCACGCTGATCACCTCCGACGTGGACGAGCGCGACCAGGCCTTCATCACCGGGGAGCGCACCGCCGAGGGCTTCTACAAGGTGCGCAACGGCATCGAGCCCTGCATCTCCCGGGCGAAGGCCTATGCACCCTACGCGGACCTGATCTGGATGGAGACCGGCACCCCGGACCTGGAGTACGCCAAGCAGTTCGCCGAGGCGGTCAAGGCCGACTTCCCGGACCAGATGCTGGCCTATAACTGCTCGCCCTCGTTCAACTGGAAGAAGCACCTCGACGACGAGACCATCGCGAAGTTCCAGCGCGAGCTGGGCGCCATGGGCTTCACCTTCCAGTTCATCACCCTGGCCGGCTTCCACGCGCTGAACTACTCGATGTTCGAGCTGGCGCGCGGCTATAAGGACAACCAGATGAAGGCCTATGTGGAGCTGCAGGAGAAGGAGTTCGCAGCCGAAGCAGACGGCTACACGGCCACCAAGCACCAGCGCGAGGTCGGCACCGGATACTTCGATGCCATCTCGACCACGTTGAACCCCGAGTCCTCGACGGTGGCCTATAAGGGTTCCACCGAAGCAGGACAATTCCACTGATCCACCGGCATTGACAAAGGAGTCAGCCATGAACGCCCAGACCAGCACATCCTTGCACTCCAGCACCGAACCCCGGAATGAAAGCGTCACCGATCCGACCGAGGCCAGTGTGAGCAGCGGCATCACGATCAACGGGATCACCCTCACGGCACCGCGGGCACCGCGGCAGAACGAGGTGTTCACCGCGGATGCGCTGACCTTCCTGAGCACCCTGCACCGCGAATTCGGCACACGTATCGCCGAACTTCAGGCGCCGGAGCTCCAGCCGCAGCGGAACTTCGCGCCGAGCCCGACGGGGCGGCGCGGAAGTGCGGAGGAGGCCGAGGCCTCCTGGAAGGCGCTGGTCGAGCGGTACCTGGTGGAACCTCCCGCCGCCTTTGCGACTCCCCGGCGACTGACCCGGTCCGAGGACCGGATCTTCTCGAACGGGCAGCCGCTTTCGGCAGGGCTGGTCGACTTCGCGCTGCATATCCAGCGTCGGGCGCGCCGCCTGGTCTCGGAGGGCAGGGCTCCGTTCATCTCGCTGCTCGGCATCGAGGGTGAAGAGGAGCTGGAGATCTGGCAGGAGATGTTCACCCGGGCTGAAGAGCTGGTCGGACTCCCGGCCGGCACCATCCGGGCCATCACGTTCAGCGCCGAGCAGGACGACGCCGGCGGTGCGGTCCTGCTGCAGAAGCGGGCCCGCTGAACCGCGGCTGGCCTCCGCAAGACAGACAGAGACCCCCGGTCCCACGATCGAGTCCATGACTCGCCGTGGGGCCGGGGGTCTTTGTCATCGGGCCCTGATCAGCAGTCGCTGATCAACGTCCGCAGATCACTCCTTGAGCGAGTCGATCAGCTCGGCGTTCTCTTCCATCCAGACCTGAGCGGCCTCTTCTTCGTTGTCCGCGTACTCGTTGACCATCATGTCCTCGAGCTCCGCGTATTCCTCATCGGAGAGCGTGAAGTTGCCCATCCACTCGGCCACCTCGGGGAACTCCTCGGAGAACTCGGAGTTGGCGATGAAGTTCAGCGTCTCGGGCTCGCCCAGCGCGCCTTCCGGGTCCTCGAGATCCTTCAGGTCGAAGTCGCCGTAGGCGTAGAACGGACGCCACAGGGTCACCACGATGTCCTCCTCGTCGTCGATGGCTGAGCCCAGCTCGGTCAGCATCGCCGCGGTGGAGGATTCGACGAGCTCGAAGTCTGCATCCAACTCATAGGCAGGGAACACGTCATTGGCGGTCACGCCCATATGACCGGAGCCCGGCTCGATGCCGATGACCTGACCGTTGAAGTCCTCGACATTGTCAGGAAGCTCAGCGATCGAGTCGATCTCGGTGTATTCGGGGACCGCCAGGGTCAGCACAGCACCCTCGTAGTACGCGCCGAGATCCTCGAGGTCGTCACCGTATTCGTCCATGTACTCGGCGTGGGTGACCTCCGGCCATGCGGAGGGATACACGTCGAGGTCGCCCTGCGCCACACCTGTGTAGAGCGGGGCGGCATCGTTGATCTCTTCGATCTCGACCTCGTAGCCTTCGTCCTCGAGGATGCCCTGCCAGAGGTAGGCCATGCTCAGACCATCGGTCCAGCTGGGAATGATGCCCAGGGTGACGGTGCCGGAGGCCTCGGCCTCGTCCCCGTTCTCTGCGGCGTCGTCCCCTCCGCCGCAGGCGGTCAGCGCGAGAGCCGCCGCGGCGGTCAGGCCGATGAACTTCGATGCTGTGCCAGTTCGTGTACTCATGATGTGCCTCATTCTGTTGGGTGCGGGTGCGGTGTCTGGTCTGTGGTCTCGGGTGTGGCTTCGCGCGGCGAGCGAGGCCGGATCAGGCGGCCTTCGTGGCGGCGGGCTCAGGGCTTCGTCGAGGACGGCCCCGACGCAGCAGCTTCGACATCCGTCCCACGGCCATGCCGCCGTGACCGATGGCGGAGGTGACGCGGTCCAGATAGATGGCCAGGACGACGACGGCGAGCCCGGCCTCGAACGCCAGGCCGATGTCCAGGCTGCCGATGGCTCGCATGACCTCCCCGCCGAGGCCCCCGGCGCCGACGAGGCCAGCGATGACGGCCATGGACAGCGCCAGCATGATGACCTGATTGACCCCGGCCATGATGGTCTTCAGTGCCAGCGGAAGCTGGATGCGCAGCAAGATCTGCCCGGGGGTGCTGCCGAAGGCGTGGCCTGCCTCCACCACTTCGGGGTCGACTCCGCGGATGCCCAGCTCGGTGAACCGCACCCCGGGTGGAAGCGCGAAGATGATGGTCGCGACGACACCGCTGGTGACACCGATGCTGAACAGCGTCACCACGGGAACCAGCCAGACGAAGGCCGGCATGGTCTGCATCAGGTCCATCACCGGCCTGATCGCCCCGCTGACCCGGTCTGACCGGGCAGCCCAGATTCCGAGCGGGATCGCGATCACCAGGGCGATGCCGGCCGCTACGGCCACCAGGGCCAGCGTGGTCATGGCGTTCTCCCACTGATCGATGCTGATCACAAAGACCAGCATCACGATCGAGAGGAGACCCAGCTTCCAGTCCTTGACCAGCCACCCCAGGAGAGAGAACGCCACAGCGAGCAGGAGCGCGTCCGGAGTGTTGAGCAGGTCGTCCAGGCCGCTGGTCAGAGTTGAGACGACGGTTCTGATCAGGTCGAACAGGGCACCGAGGTTGTCGTTGACCCAGCCGAAGCCGGTCTCGATCCATTCGCCGACGTTCAACCGGGGGACCCCGGCTCCTTCAGTCTCTTGAGCAGTGGTGATCATCGGGTGCCCACCTCCTCTGAGGCGTCGTGGCCGGTGTATTTCGGCTCCGCCAGGGCATTGAGCAGGGTCACGCGGGCGATGATCCCTTCTAACCGGCCGGCATCATCGATCACTGCCAGCCCTGCTTCGCTCTGCGCGGCCTGGGTCATCAGCTCGGCCAGCGGAGTCTCCGCGTGCACCGAGGGTGCCGGCTGCAAGAGTCCCTCGAGAGTGTTCGCGCCCTGCGACACGGCTGCCGCGACCGCCGCCTCGTGGACGAAGCCATGCAGCTTCTTTCCACGGTCCACGACGGCCAAAACGCTGGTCTGATGCTCGCGCATCAGCTTGTGCGCGGTGCGGGGACCCTGTTCCGTGCCGAGCACCGCCACGGGAGGCTCCATGATGGCCCCTGCGGTGAGGACCCGGGTGCGGTCCACGTCCTGGACGAACTGGGCCACGTAATCGTTGGCCGGGTCATTGAGGATCTGCTCCGAGGTGCCGATCTGAACCGTGCGGCCGTCGCGCATCATTGCGATCCGGTCGCCGAGCCGCATGGCCTCGTTGAGGTCATGGGTGATGAACAGGATGGTCTTGCCCAGCTGCTCCTGGAGTTCCACGAGCTGGTCCTGCATCTCCCGCCTGATCAGGGGATCCAGTGCGCTGAAGGCCTCGTCCATGAGCATCACGTCGGTGCCGGCCGCCAGGGCGCGGGCCAGGCCGACTCGTTGGCGCATGCCTCCGGAGAGCTCGTCCGGCATGGATCCGCCCCAGCCGTCGAGGCCGACCATCTGCAGGGCCTCTTCGGCCTTGCGCTCCCGATCCGATCGGTTGAGGCCCTGGACCTCCAGTGCGTAGGCGGCGTTCTGCCCGACCGTGCGGTGGGGGAGCAGCGCGAAGTGCTGGAACACCATGGAGACCTTCTCGCGGCGCACCCGGCGCAGCTCGTTGGCCGAGAGGCGGGCGATGTCTTCACCGCCGACCTCGATGCTCCCTGCGGTCGCTGGCAGCAGGCCGTTGACCATGCGGATCAGCGTGGACTTTCCTGAGCCGGAGAGGCCCATCACCACGAAGACCTCGCCGGGCTGGACGTCAAAGCTCGCGTCGATGACCGCAGCGGTGCCCAGGTCCTTGACGTCCTCACGATCGGCGCCATCCTTGATGCGCCGCACGATCTCATCGGGGCGTTTGCCGAAGGCTTTGTACACATTCCGCGCTCGGACCACGGGCTCGGTGGTGCTGGAATTCAAGATTCTCTCCCGTTGAAGTGGTGGTCTTCGACCTTACCAGGAGCCGCATATAACCTGTTTACAACCTGTTAACGTGCGATTTCGCCATGTCGAATGCGGCGGTGTATTCCACGTTACTCGCGGACTGTGAGCAGTGGTGCGCATCACCGGCCATGTGACTTCGGGCGGTATGCTCCATAGGTATGCGGACAGTCCGAGAAACCTCGACGGCGAGGGAAGCGTCCCACCGCACCCAGCTGCGCTCCATCGAGCGCGCCTCGGGGGACTCCCAGGATGAAGGATTCGACCTGATCGCGCTCGGTCGACGGGTGCGCCACCTGCGCAAACAGGCTGGAATGACCCTTGACGCGCTCGCCGAGGCGCTGGGCACCGCGCCCAGCCAGCTCTCACTGCTGGAGAACGGTCGCCGCGAGCCCAAGCTCTCCCAGCTGCAGCAGCTGGCCAAGGCGCTGGAGGTCAGCTTCGATGACCTCTTCGGCGCTGAGCCGCCCTCGAAGCGCGCAGCCCTGGAGATCGAGCTGGAGAAGGCTCAGCGGGGACCGCTCTACGCCGCCCTGAACCTGCCTGCGGTGCGGATCAGCAACCGGCTGCCCATGGACGTGCTGGAATCACTGGTCGCTCTGCAGCGAGAGCTGCGCCGTCAGCTGGAGGAGCAGGCCGCCACTCCGGAGGAGGCGCGGCGGGCCAATACCGAGCTGCGCGAGGAGATGCGCGCCAAGAACAACTACTACCCCGAGATCGAGGCGGCCGCGCAAGGACTGCTGGACGCGGTGGACCACCGCGAAGGGCCGCTGTCCCACCATGTGGCCGCCGACATCGCCGCGCACCTGGGGTTCTCGCTGCGCTTCGTGAAGAATCTGCCCGAATCCACCCGCTCGGTCACGGATCAGAAGAACCGGATCATCTACCTGACCCAGGGCACCTCGCGGCAGTGGGACGCCCGCTCGGTGCTGCTGCAGGCGCTGGGCCATCAGGTGCTGGGCCACACCGAGCCCCAGGACTATTCCGAGTTCCTGCGGCAGCGGGTCTATACCAATTACTTCGCCGCGAGCCTGCTGATGCCCCAGGCCACCACGGTGCGCTTCCTGAAGGAGTCCAAGGCGCGCAAGGAGATCGCGATCGAGGATCTGCGCGACGCCTTTGCGGTCTCCTACGAGTCGGCCGCCCATCGGTTCACCAATCTCGCCACGGAGCATCTGGGCATCACCTGTCACTTCCAGAAGGTGCATGAGTCCGGGATTCTGCACAAGGCCTACGAGAACGACGGCGTGAACTTCCCGGCGGATCATTCCGGGGCCATCGAGGGCCAGACGATCTGCCGGCAATGGACCTCGCGGCAGGTCTTCGAGGTCGACGACAAGTTCCGGTCCTTCCACCAGTACACCGACACCACGGTCGGCACGTTCTGGTGCACCGCACGGACCGAGGCGCATTCCTCCGGGCTCTACTCGCTCTCCATCGGGGTGCCCTTCGAGCACGTGAAATGGTTCCGCGGCTCCGACACGACGTCACGGTCCTCCTCGCGCTGCCCCGATGACCCGACCTGCTGTCGTCAGCCCCCGGCGGCGCTGGCCGCCCGCTGGGAAGGTCAGGCCTGGCCAGCGGCGCGCGCCAACAGCCACCTGCTCGCCGCCATGCCCCAGGGCGCCTTCCCCGGAGTGGACACCACCGAGGTCTATGAGTTCCTGGAACGGCACTCGCGCCAGGACTGAGCGCTGGCCTGGGCAGGGAAGTTGACCATGGATCTTGCTCGGATTGTTGAACAATCCTCTCGAGTCAGGCATTCTTGACTCAGCTCACACTGAGACGTGGGCAACATCGGCTCGAGGAGGTTCACGTGGCACAGATCGACCTGAACAGCGACGTCGGAGAGTCCTTCGGCAACTGGACCAGCGGGGACGACGCCGCCATCCTGCGCACCGTCTCCAGCGCGAACATCGCCTGCGGCTTCCACGCGGGGGACCCGCTGACCATCCGGGCCACCGCCAGCGAGGCAGTCGCCAACGACGTCGTCATCGGAGCCCATATCGGCTACCGCGACCTCGCCGGCTTCGGTCGCCGTCACCTGGAGTGTTCCCCCGATGAGCTCGCCGCCGACGTGCTCTATCAGCTCGGCGCCCTGGAAGGGATCGCGCTGGGGCTGGGGTCCCACATCCGCTACGTGAAGCCGCACGGCGCGCTGTATCACGCGATGATCTCCCACACCGGGCATGCCCACGCGGTCATCGACACCATCGCGGCCTACCGCGAGAGCACCGGACGCGACCTCCCGGTGCTGCTGCTGCCCGGATCGATCGCTCTGGACTACGCCGCCGAGGCCGGCCTGCGCGGGATATCCGAGGCCTTCGCCGATCGCAGCTATAACCCGGACGGCACCCTGGTCTCCCGGCGCGAGCCCGACGCCGTGCTGCATGACACCGAGCAGATCGTCGAGAACATGCTGCGCCTGGCCGAGGAGTCGGTGCTGATCGCCCGCGACGGTACCCGGATCGAGACCCAGGCAGAATCCATCTGTACCCACGGCGATACGCCCGGTGCGGTGGCGATGGCCCAGGCGGTGCGCAGCGCCCTGGAGGGTGCCGGAGTCGAGATCCGCAGCTTCGCATGATCAGCGCCATCCGAGAGGCCGGCCCCCGCGCGCTGCTGCTGGAGTTCGAGACCCTGGACCAGGTGCTGACCTGCCATCAGCAGCTGCGCCGAGACCCGCTGCCCGGCCAGGTGGAGGCCGTAGCGGCGGCCCGCACCATCTTGCTGCGCTTCACGGCCCGCCCTGCCCTGCGCGAAGCCCGGACCCGGCTGCCCAGCCTGGAGCTGGGGGAGTTCTCGACCGCAGACTCTCGCCACGTGGAGCTGGAGGTCATCTACGACGGCGAGGACCTCCGGGAGCTGGCCTCCCACCTTCACATGAGCGTCGAGGCGCTGATCGACTGGCACAGCTCCACGTCGTGGACCGGAGCCTTCGGCGGATTCGCCCCCGGGTTCACCTACTGCGTGCCCGTTCCGGCCCCGGGGGAGTCCGCTCAGCGCACCTCCGGCGACGACTCCGGTGAGGCTGGACCCGGCCCTGCCGGTCCCTTCGATGTGCCGCGCCGCAGCAGCCCCCGCACGACGGTGCCGGCGGGTGCCGTGGCGATGGCCGGTGAGTTCTCCGCGATCTACCCGCGGGTCTCGCCAGGCGGCTGGCAGCTGATCGGTCACACCCCCGCCACCATGTGGGACCTCTCCCGAGAAGCCCACGGCGAGTCCCCGGCGCTGGTCCGCCCGGGGGACTCGGTGCGGTACAAGCCCGTCGCGGCCCGCGCGGTGACCACTGATTTCACCGCGTGCGGTGCACCCTCGAACTCGCAGGATCCGCAGGACCCGCAGGACGCTGCGAACCCGCAGGACCCGCAGGACCCGCAGGACCCGCAGAACCCACAGAACCCGCAGGACGTTGCGACCGCGGACACCGCGACCGAGGACTCCCACGGCCGCGGGGGCCTCGCGCTCACCGTGCTGGACTCGGGTCTGCAGACCCTGATCCAGGACCTCGGCCGCAGCGGACTCAGTGACCTCGGTGTCTCCCGCGCCGGCGTCGCCGATGAGGCCGCCGCCCGAGAGGTGAACCGACTTCTCGGCAACCCCCCACAGGCCGCAGTGCTCGAAGCGCTGCACGGCGGCCTGAGCCTGCACGCCGAAGCCACCGTGGTGCTCGCGGTCGCCGGGGCACAGGCGCCGCTGAGAATCACCGCCCCCGAGGGCTCCAGCCGGCGCGCCCCGCTGCGCACCCCCTTCGCCCTTGCCGCGGGGGAGACCCTGAGCCTCGGCGCACCCGAACGGGGACTGCGCAGCGTGATCGGGCTGCGCGGGGGCATCGCCGCCACGCCGGTGCTCGGCAGCGTCTCCGCCGACACCATGTCCGGGCTGGGCCCGGCTCCGCTCGCGGCCGGAGACCGGCTGCACACCGCCGGGGTCGCCACCGGCGCCGTCGCCGAACCCGGGTCTGACCGATCCGCGGCTGAGTCGCCCACCCCTGAGCTGCCGACCGCGCTGCGCTTCACCTACGGTCCGCGGGCCGACTGGTTCAGCCCCGAGGAGGCCGCTCGGCTGGCGGCCCAGCCCTGGGCGGTGTCCCAGTCCTCGAACCGGATCGGGATCCGGCTCGAGGTCCCCGAGCCGGAGACTCCCGCACCGAACTCCCCGCGTCCGCTGCGGCGGATCAAGGAGGGGGAGCTTCCCAGTGAGGGTGTGGTCCGCGGTTCGCTGCAGATGCCGCCTGCCGGCACGCCGGTGCTCTTCCTCAACGATCACCCGGTGACCGGGGGATACCCCGTGATCGGCGTCGTCATCGACGAAGACCTCCCGCGTGCCGCCCAGCTCGCCCCCGGAGACCAGGTCACCCTGGTCCCTGTGGACCCCGACATGCTGACCCCGCTGCCCCAGACCACCGCGACCCCTGACGCAGAAAAGAAGCCCTCATCATGAAGCGCATCCTGATCGCCAACCGTGGCGAGATCGCCGTCCGCATCATCCGCAGCGCCCGCGAATCCGGCTACAGCGCCGCGGCGGTCTACGCCGACCAGGACGCCGACTCGCTGCACGTCCAGCTGGCCGACGCGGCGGTGGCGCTGCATGGCACCACCCCGGCGCAGACCTACCTGGACCAGCAGAAGCTCCTCGCCGCCGCCCGCGAGCTCGACGCCGACGCGATCCATCCCGGCTACGGCTTCCTCTCGGAGAACGCCGACTTCGCCCGCGCCGTGATCGCCGCCGGACTGACCTGGATCGGCCCGAAGCCTGAGACCATCGAAGCCCTCGGGAACAAGGTCACCGCCCGGGCGCTGGCGGTCAAGGTCGGCGCCCCGCTGGTCCCGGGCACCGACGGCCCGGTCTCCGGCGGCGAGGAGATCCGCGAGTTCGTGGCCGAGCACGGACTGCCGGTGGCGATCAAGGCCGCCCATGGCGGCGGGGGCCGCGGCATGCGCATCGTGCGCGAAGAGTCCGAGATCGATGAGGCCTTCGCCTCGGCCGTGCGCGAGGCCGAATCCGCCTTCGGCCGCGGAGAATGCTTCGTGGAACGGTTCCTGGACCGGCCCCGGCACGTGGAGGCCCAGGTCCTCGCGGACGCCCAGGGGAACGTCGTCGTCGTCGGCACCCGAGACTGCTCGCTGCAGCGGAGGAACCAGAAGCTCGTGGAGGAGGCTCCCGCGCCGTTCCTCAGCGAGGACCAGCGCGCCGACATCCACCGCTCCGCCCGGGCGATCTGCGCCGAGGCCGGATACCTCGGAGCCGGCACCGTGGAATACCTGCTCAGCCCCGGCCAGGGCGAGACGCCCGGCCTGCTGAGCTTCCTGGAGGTCAATACTCGGCTGCAGGTGGAACACCCGGTCACCGAAGAGACCTCCGGGGTGGACCTGGTGGCCGAGCAGCTGCGCATCGCCGAAGGGCAGCCGCTGCGCCTCCCCCAAGACCCGCAGCCGCGCGGGCACTCTATCGAGTTTCGGCTCAACGCCGAGGAGCCGGCCCAAGGATTCCTGCCCACCCCCGGCCCGGTGACGCTTTTCGCCCCGCCCACCGGCCCCGGCATCCGGGTCGACACCGGGGTGCGCAGCGGGGATGAGATCTCCGGCGCCTTCGATTCGATGCTGGCCAAACTCGTGGTCACCGGACCGGATCGGGACACCACGCTGCGCCGGGCCCGGATGGCCCTGGCCGAGATGCGCATCGAGGGTCTGCCCACCGTGCTGCCCTTCCACCGGCAGGTGCTCGAGGCCGGGGACTTCCTCGCCGCCGACGGGGCGGACAGCTTCCGGGTCCACACCCGCTGGATCGAGACCGAGTTCGAGGAAGCCTACGGGGAGTCCATGGTCGACTCCGAGCACCTCGCCGCCGCGCTGCGCCACCGGGAGCAGCGGATGCGCCGCACCACCGTGGAGATCGACGGCCGCGCGGTGAGCCTGGGACTGCCCGCCGCCCTGCTGAACCTGCTCGGCAACGGCTCAGGTGCCGGGACCGGCCACGACGCCAGCGATGACGCCGCCGACGACGCTGCGGCCGAGGCCGCCCCCGGCGCCGTGGTGACGAAGCTGGCCGGCAGCCTGGTCAACTTCGCAGTGGAGGACGGTGCCGAGGTCTCCGCAGGGGACCCGGTCGCGGTGGTGGAGGCGATGAAGATGGAGTCCACCGTGGCCGCGCCGCGCGGCGGCCGCTTCCGGCGTGAGGACCTGGCCCCCGGTGCGGCGCTGCGAGCCGGGCAGGCACTGGGCACCATCGAATGACTCGCGTGATGCCAGGTTGAGGTGCAGTTTTGCGATGTCGGCTAGATTGATGTCATGACCGACGTGATGTGGAGCTCCTTATCCCCCAAGGGCCTCAGCGAGCATGCCCAGGTCCCGGAACGCGTCGCGGAGCTGCTGCGCGGGGCGATCTCCGCTGGAACCATCAGGCCAGGCACCAAGCTCCCCGAGGTCGAACTGACCCGCCAGCTCGACATCTCGCGACACACGCTGCGCAGCGGATTCCAGATCCTGGCCTCAGAGGGGCTCGTGGAGCGGCATCCCAACCGCGGAGTCTTTGTGCACCAGCCCACCGCGGAAGACATCGCCGAGGTCTACCGGGTGCGCCGGGTGCTGGAGGTCGGCGCGGTGCGCACCGCAGCATTTCCTGCCGAGGAGCTCGAGCACCTGCACCGGATCGTCTCCGCCGCGGAGCTGGCGCGGGAGCGCGGGGACATCCCCGCGATGGCCCAGGCGAATCAGGTCTTCCATCGGACCCTCGCCGCGCAGGTGCGCAGCGCAATGATCGACGCGCTCATGGAACAGGTGTTGGCGCGGATGCGTCTGGCGTTCTATGCCAAGTCCGAGCAGCCCAGCTTCCATCACGCCTATATCGACCGGAACCGGGAGCTGGCTCGACTGCTCGCGCTGGGGGACCGGCACGCGGCGGAGATTCACCTGCTGCGCTACCTCGATGCCGCCGAGGCCGAGCTGCTGGAACATCTGGGCGGCTAGGCCGCGCAACAGGATCAGGGCCAGACCCGACCGAGCCTGTCCCTGATCCTTCAGCGCGCGGTGGCTGCCGCCGACGGATCAGCTTCGCTGCCGATACGGATCGTACTGCGGCTTCTGATATGAGTACTCCCCGCCCTGGCGTCCCCCATAGGGTCTGCCGTGATCGGCATACTCCGCGCGCAGGAACACCAGCCGCCAGACCCCGAGGTCGATCCGGGATCCGGTGCGCAGCGTGACCGGCGCCCCGGGCTCGGCACTGCGGCTGCCACCGATGGACCCGTGACGGACGATCACGAATTCATCGAACTCGTCGTGGAGGATCTCCGCGTGCAGCGGCTCCAGACCCGCGAGCAGCAGATCGGAGGACTCGTCACTGCCGATCAGCGTGCGATCAGCCACCAGGTTGAACTCCAGCGGGCCGGCACCGGGCTGATCGGTGCGGCTCATCACCAGCCGCGGGCGACCGGCACCGCGCGGAGCATGGGTGGTGGTGACCCGACGTCGGATCTTCCGGTTGAACGTCGGGGCCGGGGGCCACGGCGTCTCCGGAGGGATCAGCGACCCGGACCCCTTGGCGTCCGATGAACCGCTGCCCGCGAAGCGTGGCAGCGACTTCAGCGAACCCAGCCGAATGTGCTTCGACCGAGTCAGCGCTCGGCTCAGCACGGTGGTCTTCACCGCACCCAGTGAGACGATCTCTCCCGACGGACCGATCACGGTGAGCGTCAGATCCTGCGCCGCCAACTGGGTGGCGAAGGCGTCGGCCGCGCGGGTGATCGAGCGCGGCATCCCGTCGAGCAGCGAGGAGTCCTCGGTGCGGACCTCGATGTGCCGGCCCGCCGCGGTGATGGTCGCGTTGATCGGTTCAGACGGGGTCCCGTCCGGCTCGACCTGGCTGACGCTGAAGGCGAGGTCGATGTCTAGGCGCATGGCTCCTCCGGTCTCCACCGCAGCCGATCACGTTCAGCTGGCGTCGTCACTGGTGGTCACCCGCAGCGTGCCATCGAACTTCCAGACCGCCCGCGGCGCGTCCGGTCCGATGTCGCGGGGGACCTCCACGGTCATGTCCTGGAGCGTGTAGTTCACCGCGGCGCCCCGGCCGGTGAGATAGGACCACATCTCTTGGCCGAGATCGGCCCAATCGCCGATCTGGTGGGGCTGGTTGCCGCCGGGGTTCGAGCTCTCGGGTCGGGTGCTCTCAGTCATCGCTGATCTCCTGAACGGTGTCGGCGCCGCATCGCTGCGGTGCAGAGGGTGAGTGAGCTCTCGCTCACCGCCATCTTCGCCCGTGGAACCCGATTTTGGAAGCCCCAGCGTGCCGCTGATCACACATTACGGCGTATGACGCGGTGCCTGCCTGCTCAGTGCGCGGGCTTGGTCCCGACGTAGACCGTGTTCGAGGAGACTCCGCCGGTCAGGTGGTTGGCGAACTCCACGACGTGAGCCTGGCAGTCATCGAAGACCGTGGCGAGCGTGGCCATGAACTCCTCATCCGGGGCGTCGTCGGACCACAGCGTGAAGACCCCGCGATCGGCCAGGTGCGCCGCGAGCGCGGTGAGCCCTTCGGTGGTGTAGAGGTCCGAATGACTGGGGTGCAGGGTGTGCCGGGGCGAGTGGTCGACGTCGAGCAGGATGAGGTCGTGCCGGGGGGCCTCCGGTGTCGGGGGTGTCCGCATCACGGCGAAGAAGTCGTCCTGGCGCAGGGTGGTCCGGGGGTCCTCGACGAGCTGCGCGGAGACCGGCAGCAGCTTGCGCTGGTGCCAGTCGATGACGGCCGGGAGCGCATCGATGACCTCGAGCCGATGCACCCGCGCGTCACCGAGCGCCGTGACCGCGGTATAGCCCAGGCCGAGACCGCCGACGACGACGTCGAGCTTCTCGCCTCTGGCCGCGGCGAGGCCCAGAAGCGACATCTGCTCCTCTGCCACGGTGAACAGGCTCGACATGAGGAACTCCTCGCCGAGCTTCACCTCATAGATCTGAGTGCCGGTGCCGGGCTCGGCGCGCCGGCGCAGCATCAGCTCGCCCATCGGCGTCTGCTGCCAGTCGAGCTCTTCGAACCTTGCGCTCATGCGGGGGTCTCTCCTTGATCGAATGTCCGTCCTGGGCAGGGAGCTGCTCAGGAGTCCTCGGTGGCGAACTGGGTCCGGTAGAGCTCGGCATAGCGCCCGTCGGCCGCGAGCAGCTCGGTGTGCGTGCCGCGCTCGACGATCTTCCCGGCCTCGACCACCAGGATCGCATCCGCGGCGCGCACGGTGGAGAGCCGGTGGGCGATCACCAGGGCGGTCCGGCCCACCAGCGCCTCGGTCAGCGCGGCCTGCACGGCGGCCTCGGAGGTGGAGTCCAGCGCGGCGGTGGCCTCATCGAGGATCACCACCTGCGGCTGGGCCAGGAGCAGCCGGGCCAGGGTCATCCGCTGGCGCTCGCCGCCGGAGAGCCGGTAGCCGCGTTCCCCCACCACGGTGTCGAGGCCATCGGGCATGGAACGCACCACCGCCTCCAGTCGGGCCCGGCGGATCGCATCCCAGACCTGCTCATCGGTGGAATCTGGCGCCGGCAGGGTGAGGTTGGCCCGGATGGTGTCGTGGAACAGATGTCCGTCCTGCGTGACCACACCGAGGGTGGCCCGCAGTGAGGCGAAGGTGGTGTCGCGCAGGTCCACGCCCGACATGCGCACCACGCCGGAGTCCACGTCGTAGAGCCGGGCCAGCAGCGCGGCGATGGTGGACTTGCCGGCCCCGGAGGAGCCCACGATGGCCACGGTCTGGCCCGGCTCCACGCGCAGGCTGATGCCGTGGAGGACCTCCTCGCCGCCGCGCTGGTCCAGTGTGGCCACCTCCTCGAGGGAGGCCAGGGAGACCTTCTCCGCGGAGGGGTAGGAGAAGGTGACGTTCTCGAACTCGACGGCGGTGGGGCCCTCGGGCAGCGGCTCGGCGTCTTCCTTCTCGGTGATCAACGGCTTGAGGTCCAAGACCTCGAAGACGCGTTCAAAGCTGACCAGCGCACTCATGACCTCCACCCTGGCGCTGGCCAGGGCGGTCAGCGGCGCGTAGAGCCGGGTGAGCAGCAGCGCCAGGGAGACTACGGCGCCGGCCTCGAGCTCGCCGAGGATCGCGTAGAACCCGCCCAGGCCATAGACCAGGGCCAGGGCCAGCGCGGAGACCAGGGTCAGCGCGGTGATGAAGGTGGACTGCAGCATCGCGGTCTTGACCCCGATGTCCCGTACCCGGCGGGCGCGCCGCTCGAACTCCACCGACTCCTCCTCGGGGCGTCCGAAGAGCTTGATCAGGGTGGCGCCCGGGGCGGAGAAGCGTTCGGTCATCTGGGTGCCCATGGTGGCGTTGTGGTTCGCCGCCTCGCGCTGCAGCTTGGCCAGCCGGCCGCCCATCAGGCGAGCAGGCACCACGAACACCGGAAGCAGGACCAGGGCCAACAGGGTGACCTGCCAGGACAGGGAGAGCATCGCGATGATGGTGAGCAGCACCATCACCAGGTTCCCGACGACGCCGGAGAGGGTGCCGCTGAAGGCGCGCTGGGCGCCGATGACGTCGTTGTTCAACCGGCTCACCAGCGCGCCGGTGCGGGTGCGGGTGAAGAACGCGATCGGCATCTTCTGCACGTGGTCGAACACGGCGGTGCGCAGATCCAGGATCAGGCCCTCGCCGATCCGCGAGGAGAGCCAGCGGCTCAGGATGCTGAACCCCGCATCGGCCACGGCGATGAGCGCGATCAGCACGGCCAGTCGGACCACCACCGCCACCTCCGCGGAGCTGGTGATCGCGTTGATGACCTGACCGGCGAGCAGCGGGGTCGCCACGGCGAGTGCCGCGGTGACCACCGAGAGGATCAGGAACCAGATCAGCCGGGTCCGGTGCGGGCGGGCGAACCGGCCGATGCGGCTCAGCGTCTCCCGGTTGAACGGCCGATAGTCCTTCTTCGCGTGGGTCATGCTGTAGAGCGAGCCCCATGCCGCGCGTTCCATGCTCACGCACAAACCCCCAAGATCTTCCGTGATGCCGGGCTGGCTGCGACGACACCGTCGAGCCCACAGGCCACAACCGATTCAACGCTACTCGCATTCCGAACCGCCGCGTCACTGCAGGTCAGCTGACCCTTGAGCGTGACCCCGCCGTCGCCGTAGGGTCACGGGCATGAACGTCAGCGTCCTGTCCATCCTGTTCATGCTCCTGGGAGCGGCGGCCGTGGCCGCCATCATCGGCTTCATCGTGATCGCGCTGATCCAGGTGGCCCGGGAGCCCCGGCTGCCGCCGGTGCTGCGGGTCTGCTAGGTGATCGTGCTGGTCGGTTTCCCGATCGGGGGCACGCTCGTCTGGTTCGGCTTCGGACACGACGTCAACCGGTGGATCCTCGCCGGCACCTGAGGCCGGCGTATGTGAAGAGCATGTAAAACGTGGGCCGATTGTTCCACAATCCCTTGCCTGGATTGTTGAACAACAGTACTGTGAGCTGTGATCCACGGAATAGACGTACGTCACATGTGCACTGCGCACGGTGTCGGCGATGTTCCCCCTACTCACCCATGGAGGGCTCCTGTGGCTGACGCCTCTACCCCCAGATCGTCTGCGGATGCACCCCGCAGCCCGAAGGACCAAGAACGCTCACAGCACGCAGACCTTTCAGGCGCCGGAGGCCCCGAGGCCGATGGCCCGGAGTTCAACGGCAGCGACTCCAACGGCGGGGACTCCAACGGCGCGGACCCCCAGGGCCCGGTGCTGATCCGCACCCGCCGCACGGCGCTGCTCGGCGCGATGTTCCTGATGGCCACCAGCGCGGTGGGCCCGGGCTTCATCACTCAGACCGCGACCTTCACCTATCAGCTCGGGGCCGCCTTCGGCTTCGCGATCCTGATCTCGGTGCTGGTGGACATCGCGGTCCAGCTCAACGTCTGGCGCGTGCTCGGGGTCTCCGGGCTCTACGCGCAGACCCTGGGCAACCGAATCCTGCCCGGCCTGGGCTGGGCGCTGGCGGCGCTGATCTTCTTCGGCGGCGTGGTCTTCAACATCGGCAACATCGCCGGTGCCGGGCTCGGCTTGAACGCGATGACCGGCATGGACGCCCGCATCGGCGGCGGACTCTCGGTGATCCTCGCGCTGCTGATCTTCTTCTCCAAGAAGGCCGGAGTCGCGCTGGACCGGATCGTCGTCGCCTGTGGCGCCGTGCTGATCCTGCTGATGATCTTCATGGCCGTCACCACCGCCCCGCCGCTGGGCGAGGCGCTGCGCCAGACCTTCGTGCCGGACCAAGTGGAGTTCCTGGTGATCACCACGCTGATCGGCGGCACCGTCGGCGGCTACATCACCTACGCCGGCGCCCACCGGCTGATCGCCTCCGGCAACACCGGGGTGGAGAACGTCAAGGCGATCTCTCAGACCTCCATCCTGGGGATCGTCGTGGCGACCATCATCCGCTTCCTGCTCTTCCTGGCCGTGCTCGGAGTGGTCTCCACCGGTGTGGTCCTGGCTGAGGACAACGTCGCCGCCGACGCGTTCTCCGTGGCGCTCGGCGAGATCGGCCTGCGGGTCTTCGGCGCGGTCTTCTGGGTCGCCGCGATCACCTCGGTCCTGGGCTGCACCTACACCACCGTGTCCTTCCTGACCACGAAGAACACCAAGGACAGCACCAAGAACTGGTACTTCCTGGGCTTCCTGGTGATCACCACCGCAGCATTCCTGATGCTGGGCCAGGCACCCCAGACCCTGCTGATCATGGCCGGCGCCTTCAACGGCACCGTGCTGCCGCTGGGCTTCGCCGTGATCCTCTACGCCGCCTGGCGCCGCCGCGACCTGCTCCAGGGTTATAAGTACCCCAAGTGGCTGCTGATCCTCGGCGTCCTGGTCTGGCTGCTGACCATCTTCATGGGCTATAGCTCACTGGGCGGTCTGGCCAGCCTCTGGACCGAAGGATGAGCCACGCCCCAGGTTCAACGGCCCAGCTGAGTCCCGCCGCAGCCCGCGCGCAGTTCCGCGCCGGGCTGCGGCGACCCACCAGCGGGATCAGCCCCGGCTTCGCCCAGGTCAACCTGCTGGCACTGCCCCGAGAGCTGGCCTTCGACATGCTGCTCTTCGCGCAGCGCAATCCGAAGTCCTGCCCGGTGCTCGGGGTGTTCGAGCCCGGAGAGTTCCACGACGCCGGTGCGGCGAGTCCGCTGTTGGCGCAGGGCGATCTGCGCACCGACATCCCGGCCTACCGGGTGTACCGCGACGGCGAGCTGATCGCGGAACCCGATGACGCCAGGCAGCATTGGCGTGAGGATCTGGTGGCCTTCCTGATCGGGTGCAGCTTCACCTTCGAGGCCCCGCTGCTCGAGGCTGGCATCCCGATCGCGCACATCGAGCAGGGCGTGAACGTGCCGATGTACAAGACGGCACTTCGCTGCGCACCGGCGGGAGAACTCAGCGGACCCCTCGTGGTCTCGATGCGCCCGCTGCCCGCTGACCTGATCGCCGACGCGGTCCGGATCACCTCGCGCTATCCCGGGGTCCACGGCGCCCCGGTGCACATCGGCAGCCCCGCAGACCTGGGGATCGCCGATCTCGGCGCACCGGACTTCGGGGACCCGGTGCAGATCCCGGCCGGCTGGACCCCGGTGTTCTGGGCCTGCGGGGTCACCCCGCAGGCGGCGGTGATGGAGTCCCGACCGGAGCTCGCGATCAGCCACGCCCCCGGGCACATGCTGATCACCGACCTGCCCAACACCGCGCTCCAGGTGCCCTGAGCCGCAGTCGACCCCGGGGTTGGCTGCGCCGGCGCAGGTCTTGAAGAGGAGCTTGATTCCCGATCGAGGTGTGGGAAACCTCATGAGCTTCAGCGTATGACGGTCCTTGCGGGTCGCCCGGGTGCAGCCATAGGGTCGAAATCATGAGCACTCATTCCACTTCCGCTTCCTTCCCCGATGCCAGCGAGCTGCAGGGCACTCAGCTGGCCTTCGACGATCCGACCACCCGCCACAGCAAGATCTCCCCGCCGAAGCAGGACCAGCCCGAGCCGGGCCTCGAGGTGGACGCAGAGCCGGTCCCGGACATCGGCCTGGAGTCCTATCGCGGACTCGGTCGGCTGCAGGGCCGCAAGGCCCTGGTGACGGGTGGTGACTCGGGCATCGGTGCGGCCACCGCCGTCGCCTTCGCCCGCGAGGGTGCCGATGTGGCCATCGCCTACCTCCCCGCTGAGGGCAAGGACGCCGAGCGCGTCATCGCCGCGATCAAGGATGCCGGGCGCAACGCGGTCGCGCTGCCCGGTGACCTGATGGACCAGACGTACCGCGAGGGCCTGGTCGACTCTGCCGCCGAGCAGCTGGGCGGACTCGACATCCTGGTCAACAACGCCGGCAAGCAGATCGTCAACGACTCCCTCGAGGAGCTGACCGACGAACAGGTCGATGAGGCCTTCCAGATCAACATCAAGTCGATGTACACGCTGAGCCGTTCGGCGCTGAAGCACATGGGCCCGGGCTCGACGATCGTGAACTCCACCTCGGTCCAGGCCTACCAGCCCAACCCGATGCTGCTGGACTACGCCGCCACCAAGGCCGCGATCAACAACTTCACCAAGGGTCTGGCCCAGCAGCTCGGCCCCCGAGGCATCCGCGTCAATGCCGTGGCCCCGGGTCCGGTCTGGACGATCATTCAGCCCACTCAGGGCCAGCCCAAGGAGAAGCTCCCGGAGTTCGGCCACGACACGCCGCTGGGCCGCCCGGGACAGCCGGTGGAGATGGCGCCGGCATTCGTCTTCCTGGCCTCGCCGGAGTCCAGCTACGTCAGCGGTGAGACCCTCAACGCCAACGGCGGCACGCCCACCCCCTGACGCCTCCGCGAAGCTCTTTCTGCAGGTGCGCTGAACCGCGGGTCAGCTGCTCGAAGAACCGGCCCCGGCGCCGTCGGCGTCCTTGCCCCGCGGACCCGAGCGGGGGATCCGGCGGGCCACACCCTGGTGGACGTCATGGCGGCCATGGACCAGCCAGTAGAGCACCAGCGAGAGCACGACGACGCCGGCGCACATCGCGTACATGAAGCGGTAGTCCGCGTAGCTGACCAGGGGGCCCAGCAGCAGCGGGGAGAACCCGAACCCGGCGTCGAGCATGATGAAGAAGGTCGAGATCCCGATGCTGGTCCGGTGCGCGGGAAGATCCGAGGCGATGATCGCCTGGAGCACCGGCAGCAGCGAGCCGAAGCCGAAGCCGGCCAGCACCCCGGCGGTGAGCAGTACCCCCTGGTTCGGCGCCCAGGCCAGCAGCCCCATGGCGATGATGTAGAAGATCACCGCCGGGTACACCGCCGCGTTGTCCCCGAAGCGGTCCTGGACCTTGCCCATGAACAGCCGCGAGGCCAGCACCGCACCGGCGTAGATCACGAAGAACAGCGAAGCGGCGTCCACCATGTCGAGGCTGCGCGCGTAGCCGTTGAGGAAGGTCATCACCGAGGCGAAGCCGATGCCCAGCAGCATCGCCACCAGGGAGATCTTGAACGCACGGGGTTCGATGATGTCTCGCGGGCGCAGGGTCAGCTTCTCGATCAGGCTGGTGCGCCAGGGCTTGTCCTCGGGAAGGCGCAGGAACAGCGCGAAGATCAGGGCGATCACCGAGACGATGGTCACCGCGAGGAACATCGCCCAGAAGTCATAGCGCTGGGTCAGCTGGATCGCGGCGAGCGGGCCGATGGCCGGTGGCAGCGAGTTCGCCAGCAGGTAGTAGCCAGCGCCTTCGCCGCGGCGCGTGCGCGGGATCATCGCGAAGACCCCGGCATTCAGCGCGGTCTGCCCGAAGCCGAAAGAGATTCCATGCACCGCGCGCAGCGCGATGAGCATCTCGTAGCTGTCCACCACGAGGTAGGCCAGACCGGCGAGTACGTAGACCACCAGACAGGCCAGCACGGTGCGGCGCCGGCCTAAGAAGTTCACGTACTTTCCGGCGAAGATCCGGGCGGCCAGCGCGCCGACCACGAAGGCGGAGGCGGCGAACCCGGCGGCGGTCTCTCCGGCGGAGAACTCCTCGGCGGCGTAGACCGCCAGACCGGTGACCAGGACGAAGAACACGATCGCGAGAAAGAGGTTGATCACGATCGCCAGCAGGAAGTCCTTGGTGAAGAGCGGCTCCTTCGGCTCAGCGGCAGTCTTCTTGGCGGCGATCACAGCCCGATTGTTTCATGGTTCGCAGGGGAAACGACCGCCGGAGCGCGTGTTCTGGCTCATGATCCAGGTCAGGGGATGACCGCCGGGGTATGGCACGCTGGGGGGATGATTCACAGCGTCCGGGAAGTAGGGCAGCGGGCCCTGCTCATCGAGGTCACCGCGGAGGGGGACCTCTCTCTTCTGATGACGCACCTGGCCGGGCAGCCCTTCTCCGGTCAGCTGGACGCGATTCCCGGGGTCCGGACGGTCCTGGTGGACTTCCGCCGACGCCGTGACGCGCAGACCGCGCTGAAGCAGGCCAAGCGGCTCAAGCTGCGTCGGCGCAGGTCTGCTGCTTCCAGCGGCTCCACCGCCAAGGAAGCTGACGGGGAGGTGCCCGAGGAGACCTTGGGCGGCGGGGGCCCGGCCGTCGAGATCCCGCAGTCCTACGCCGAAGGCCTGCAGCCCCAGGAGCGCGAGGCCGTGGTGGAGGTGCTGCCCAACGCGACCTGCGAGTCTCCGGGCCAGGTCCTGGTCCAGGACCTGGGTCGCTATGGCTTCGGCGGCCTGGGCGTCGGCCGCGCCGGACCGGCCGATTTCTCCGCCGCGCGCCAGGCGAACCGGTTGATCGGCAATGACGACTCCGCTGCGGTCCTGGAGATCTGCGGGGGAGGACTCAGCGTGCGCCTGTGCCAGACCTCGATCCTCGCCGTGACCGGGGCCGAGGTACCCCTGGAGATCCTCACGCAGGAACCCGTGCCGATCTCCCGGGGAGGCACCGAGGTGGCCCAGACCACCCAGCGCAGCCGCACAGCCCCGGGCCGCGCCCCGTTCTGGGTCTTCCCCGGCGAGGTGCTGCACCTGGGGCCGCCGCGTCGCGGGGTCTTCAGCTACCTGGGGATCTCCGGCGGCCTGGAGGCGCCGGTGGTCCTGGGCAGCTCCGCCACGGACACGGTGGCCGGGATCGGACCGGCCCCGGTGCAGGTGGGGGACCGCTTCGGGCTGGCCGGCGCGGCCTCGCGCTTCGTGGGCATCGCCTCTGTGGCGCCCACCCCGCTGCCGCTGCCGGGGGAGGCCACCGTGCTGCGCTACGTGCCCGGCCCACGGGTCGAGTACTTCGGCACCCGCCGCGCCGGGGCCGCCGGCCTGTCCCGGCTCGAGGGACAGCCCTGGGAGGTCATGACCGGGTCCAACCGGTCCAGCCTGCTGCTCGACGGCGACGATCCCCTCACGCGCACCCAGCCCGAGGCGCTGCCGGCGGAACCGCTGCTGCGCGGCGCCATCAGCATCGCCGCATCCGGCCAGCCCTCGGTGGCGCTGGCGGAACATCCGGTGACCAGTGCCGACCCGGTGCTGGGCGTCGTGGTGCGTGAGGATCTCTCGCTGGCTGCGCAGCTCTCACCCGGCGCCGAGGTGCGTTTCCAGGCGGTGGACCCCGAGACGCTGGGTGCCGTCAGCACTCGGTGAGATAATGACCGACGTCGTGGTGCCCCGGTGCGGTCATCAGACCCGCTTTCCCCTACCTTCCTGACCGAGGAGTCCATCATCCCTGCCGAGTCTTCCGCCTCCCAGACCAGCCCCCGGGGCGACGCCGCGCCTTCGGTCGCACGCGAGGACGCCGCCGGCCCGCCTCCGGCTCGTCGCACCTCCTTGCCGGGGAACCTGATCCGCGGTGCCATGATCGGCACCGTGGAGACCGTCCCCGGGGTCTCCGGAGGCACCGTCGCGCTGGTGGTCGGGATCTACCGGCAGCTCATCGACTCGGCCTCCCATGTGGTCTCCGCCGGTCGGGCGCTAATCACCGGGCCGGATCGGGGAGCCGGTTTCATGCGTCACCTTCGCCTGGTGGAGTGGAAGGTAGTCCTGCCGGTCATGGTCGGGATGATCATCGCGGTGTTCACCCTCGCCGGGCCGATGTCCGAGGCCGTGGAGGCCTACCCCGAGCTCACCCGGGCGACCTTCTTCGGGATGGTGCTCGCCTCGATCTTCGTGCCGCTGCAGATGGCCTGGTTCGACCGTTCGGGACCACTGAAGGCCTCACACCTGCTGGCCGGCATCGCCGCCGCCGGTCTGACCTTCTGGCTGGTCTCGCTGCCGCCCACCGCGGTGGAGCCCACCTGGTACGTGATCCTTCCCGCGGCCGCCATCGCCGTCTCGGCACTGCTGCTGCCGGGACTCTCCGGGTCCTTCCTGCTGCTGACCTTCGGGCTCTACGAGCCCACGCTGCGCGCCGCAGCCGATCGTGACCTCGCCTACCTGGGCATCTTCGCGCTGGGCCTCGCGCTCGGCGTGATCTCCATCGTGAAGGGCCTGAAGTGGCTGCTGGATCACCGGCACCGGATCACCATGGTGGTGCTCGCCGGGGTGATGGTCGGTGCGCTGCGCACGCTGTGGCCCTGGCAGGACGAGGGCCGCGGGCTGCTGGGCCCGGGTGAGAACCTCGGACTGGCACTGGGACTGGGTGCCGCAGGGTTCGCCGTGGTGCTGGTGCTGGTGCTGCTGGACTACCGGTTGTCCCAGCGCCAGGCGCGCTAGCGATGGCGAGCCCCGGGGCCAGGCCAGAGACGACGACGGCGGCCGGCCGCCCCGCGCGCTGCTGCTGGTCGCCGCGGCGCTGAACCTGCTGCCGGCCGTGGCCTACTTGCTGCCCGGATCCTTCATCCTCAGCCCCGAGCAGCTCAGCCTCGTGGCCGGGACCGGGTCCCTCGCCGCGGCGCTCTGCACGCTCTACGCGCTGCACCTGGCCTCGCTGCGCAGGATCCTTCGGGTGCTCCTGGGTGGGGTGGCGCTGCTGGCCGCAGTGCTCTTCATCGGCGGCGATGCACTCCTGCGCGCCATGCCCACCGAGAGCATCGGTCCTGGGCTTGTTCCGCTGATGGGGCTGCTGCTGCACCTCTCAGCGGCGGTCACACTCTTCACGCTGGGTCTGATCTACCAGACTCCGAGAACGTCTCCGCGGCGGGGCTGAGAAAGCACCGGGCCGGGGTTGAGAAGGCACCGGGCTCGGGCTGGGGCCCCTCAACCCCGCGCAGCCGACAAAAGGTGTTGGTCCCGGGCCGCGGGATCGGCGATCTTCCCCGGCGCTGTGACGATCAGGGAATCAGCTGCGCCGCGTGGATCGCGACCCCGGTGGCGCGAGACACCTGCAGCTCGGCCGTGTCACGAGCGGCCAGCGAGTCTGCGGCATCGAGGCTCGCCAGGACCACGTTCTCGCCATCCATCTCGTAGTCCGAGATCGACTCGCTGCGCTGCCCGCGGAGGTTCAGAATCTCCTGTTCATCCAGGGAGCGTTCCAGGGTCAGAGCTACGCGGTATCGAGTCAACGTGGGGCCTTTCAAAGGTGATGGGCTCGGTGCCCTGCTCTGAAAGATAGCGTGCTCAGCGGCGTCGGGACTCTCCGATTCCGAATTATGACCCGCGGCCGTGGGATGGACTCGGGTCCTGCGGGCCTGCACCGACTCTGCGCAGGTCGGGCGCTCAGGGCTTGGTCCAGATGTGCAGCAGGCAGCCATAGGACAGGCCGAGTCGATCCGGGTGGCGTCGCAGCCAATCCTCGGCGACCTCGGTGGGGAACTCCAGGTTCAGGACCCGCTCGAAGTCACTCCTGCGGTGGAACTGCCAGCGGCTCATCACCGCGGTGGTGCGCGCGCCCTGTTCCTGCCACCAGACCGAGGGATAGCTGTCCCGGCCCTGCGCGGCAGCGGGAGCGCTCGCGCGCAGCAGCGCGGCGAACTCGCCGAGCGCATGGTCGTTGTCGATCACCACCAGCTTGCCCCCGGGCCGCAGGACCCGAGCGACCTCCTTCAGCCCGGCCGCGGGGTCGAAGAACTCGGAGGGGAAGAAGTACGCGAGGCGGGCGTGGACCACGTCGACGCTGGAATCTGCCAGCGGAATATGCTCGGCCGAGCCCTGGAAGACCGCGGCGCGTCGGGTGCGGGCCCGGGCGGCCTCCAGGAGCCGGCTGTCGGGTTCGATCCCAATGGTCTTCTCCGCCTCGGAATACTTCGGCAGCCAGTAGCCCGCGCCGCAGCCCAGATCCACCAGCACCTTGTGCCGCCAGTCCGCGGCTCGTCGCAGCGCCTCCCAAAGCGTCCCCTGCGGATCGATCGCGCCGTTCTCGAGCTCATAGCCGGCCGGGTCACCGCCCTGGTTCGCTGCAGGGACGAAGTCATTGAGCGTCATGACGCGATTCTCGCAGAGTCTGGCCTCCTGACAAGGGGCGTCATCGTGGAACACGATCGAGAGATCGAGCGGGTCAGATCCTGGAGACACCAGACCCGTGCGGGTCTACGCTTGGACCATGCCGCTGCGGTCCGCGTCCTCTGCGTCGCACCCCCTGGAGCTTTCCCTGCCCTTCACCGGCAGCTGGATGGTGCAGAACAGCCCGGCCTCACACGTTCCGAGCCACGGGACCGACCTCTTCGGCATCCGCTACGCCATCGATTTCGTCGCCGTCAACGCCCGCGGTCGGTCCGCCGACTCGCGGAGCTGGCGCAGCGTCCTTGCCTCCGAGAAGCCGGAGCTGTTCTTCGGCTTCGGAAAGGCGGTGCTGGCGCCGTGTGACGGCACCGTGCGGGTGATCCACGACGGCGAGGAGGACCACTCGGCCAGACGTTCGCAGCTGAGCCTGATCCCCTACATGCTGAAGCAGCCCTCCCGGGTCCGCCAGGGACCGGCTGCGGTGGCGGGAAACCACGTGATCATCGAGGATCCGCAGAGTCAGCGCTTCATCGTACTGGTGCACCTGCGCCGCGGCTCGATCCGGGTCCACACCGGCCAGCGGCTCAGCTCTGGGGAGATCCTCGCCGAATGCGGCAACAGCGGAAACTCCACTCAGCCACATATCCATCTCCAGGCCATGGACCGCCTTGACCTTGACTCGGCCCAGGGCGTGCCGATCATGTTTCGGGACTTCCAGGAGCAGATTCACAGCGGAGAGACCGCGGTGATCTGGCACGGTGTCCCCGCAAGCTCCTCTGTGGTCCAACCGGTCCGGCCGGCTCCTGCCTGAGTGGGCCACGGATGCTGGGCCACGGATCCTGGGCCACGGATGCGGGGCCGGGACCCTGCAGGCCTGGTGCTCGGATGAGGTGACCATGGGGAGACGATACCGATGACCCAGCCACAGCGTGACTGTGTGATCGCCGGGGGAGGGCCTGCCGGGATGATGCTGGGCTACCTGCTGGCCCGCGCCGGACTGGCGGTCACCGTGGTCGAGAAGCACGCTGATTTCTTCCGTGACTTCCGCGGTGACACCGTCCACCCCTCCACGATCACGCTCCTGGCCGAGCTCGGGCTGCGCGAGAAGTTTCTGGCGCTGCCCGTCACTCAGCTCTGCACCCTTGACGCCGTCGTCGAGGGTGAGCGGATGACCCTGGTGGACTTCGGGGTGCTGCGCGCACCGGACAATTTCCTGGTCTTGGCCCCGCAGTGGGACTTCCTGGACTTCCTCGCCCAGGAAGCACGGACGCTGCCGGGCTTCGACCTGCAGATGGACACCGAAGCCATTGGTCTGCTGCGTGCGCCCCTGGACCAGGATGCGGGGCGGGAAGATGCTCAGGGAACTGACAGCGCCGGGGACGTGCTCGGTCTGCGTGTCCGTTCAGCTGGTGGTGACCAGCAGATTCATGCCCGGCTCACGGTGGCCGCAGATGGCAGAACCTCGGCGCTGCGCGAAGCTGCCGGGCTGCGAGCGGTGGAGTCCGGGGTGCCCATCGACGTGCTCTGGTTCAGCCTTCCAAAGCCCTCCGAACCGCCACCGGCGACCCTGGCCTATGTCTCCTCGGCAGGCATGGTGCTGACCATCGACCGTGGCGACACCTACCAATCCGGCCTGATCATCAAGAAGGGCGCATTCCCCGCGATGCAGCAGACCGGGATCACCGAGTTCCGCACCCGGCTTGTGGCGGCGGCTCCGGTGCTCGCCGGGGTCGCGGACACGCTCACCGAATGGGAGCAGATCAAGCTGCTCACGGTGCAGATCAATCGGCTCCTGCGCTGGCACCGGCCCGGATTCATCGCGATCGGCGACGCCGCCCATGCGATGTCCCCGATGTTCGGAGTGGGCGTGAATTACGCCATCCAGGATGCGGTCGCGCTCGCCAATGCGATCACCCCGCAGCTGCGGCAGGGCGTGGTCCCGGAGCGCACGCTGGCGGGAGTGCAGGCCCGTCGGGAGCGCCCCGTGAAGGTGATGCAGGCCATTCAGGGCCGGGGGCATCGGGTGATCGCGCGTGCCACCGTTGGGCAACGGGTGCTTTCCCTGGGCGCGGTGAGACTGCTGCGGCTGGGCTCACCTGTGCTGCGTCGGATCCTGGCCCGGGTCGTCGGGGTCGGTCTGCTTCCGGAACATGTGCGCACCCCTCCCGGCGGATCCCGATGATGGCATTCCGAAACGTGGCCGAAAACACTGCTGTGGCACAATGAGGGGAAACCGAATCATCGCCATGTCCCCTGTGTGGGAGAGTCCGGCTGGCGCCCAGAGCAGTGTTCGCACTGCAGCCCTGGGCGCGGATCCGGCGCCGAAGGAGCAATATCCTCCCCGGGAATCTCTCAGGCACTCAGTACCGTGCAGGGGTGGCAACTCTGGAAAGCAGCACGTCAGGACGATGTCCTGGCTGGCTCACCGAAGGTGCAAGCCGGTTCTGCCCCGTCTGACGGGAGCGGTGACCGGTGAATCTCTCAGGTCCATCACAGAGCGGGGGAGGAACCCGCGCCATCTCCATGCCTGGAAGGTTCCTCTATGACCGTCACATCCGTCCGTCGCAGCTCCACCCTCGCCCCCGATGCCACCGAGTTCTCCGCCCGGCACATCGGGCCTACCACCGAGACCGCAGGCACCATGCTCGACGCCCTCGGCTACGACTCGCTGACCGATCTGGTCGACGCCGCGGTGCCTGAGGCGATCCGCCAGCCCGAACTGCTGAACCTTCCCGAGGCGCTCACCGAGGCCGAGACGCTGCAGGCGCTGCGCGTCTACGCGGAGAAGAACCAGCCCCACACCCAGATGATCGGGCAGGGCTTCTACGACACCCACACCCCGCAGGTGATCCTGCGCAACGTGCTGCAGAACCCCGCCTGGTACACCGCCTACACGCCGTACCAGCCGGAGATCTCGCAGGGTCGGCTCGAGGCGCTGCTGAACTTCCAGACCATGGTCGCCGACCTCACCGGTCTGGACATCGCCAACGCCTCACTGCTGGACGAATCCTCCGCGGTGGCCGAGGCCATCCTGCTGATGCGCCGCGGCAACAAGAAGCGCGCCACCGCGAAGATCGTGCTCGACGCCGACCTCTTCCCGCAGACCCGCGCCGTGGTCGCGGGCCGCGCCGAGGCGCTGGGCATCGAGCTCCAGACCGTGGACATCGCCGCCGAAGGCCTGCCCGAGGGGGAGATCTGCGGACTGGTGCTGCAGCAGCCGGCCAACTCCGGCGCCGTCGTCGATCACCGCGCGGTCATCGCCGAGGCCAAAGAGCGCGGAGCGATGGTCACCATCGCCGCGGACCTGCTCGCGCTGACCCTGATCACCTCACCCGGCGAGCAGGGTGCCGACATCGCGGTGGGCAGCTCCCAGCGCTTCGGCGTGCCGCTGTTCTTCGGCGGCCCGCATGCGGCCTTCATGGCCGTGAAGTCCGGCCTGCAGCGTCAGCTCCCGGGCCGGCTGGTCGGGGTCTCCAAGGACGCCGAGGGCCGCCCCGCGTACCGGCTCGCCCTGCAGACCCGCGAGCAGCACATCCGCCGCGAGAAGGCCACCTCGAACATCTGCACCGCTCAGGCGCTGCTGGCCGTGGCGGCCTCGATGTACGCCGTCTACCACGGCCCCGAGGGCCTGACCCGGATCGCGAAGCGGGTCCACGGCCACGCCCGCACCCTGGCGACCGCGCTGCGCGGCGCCGGTCAGGAGCTGATCGCCGAGTCCTTCTTCGACACGGTCCAGGTCCGGCTGGACTCCCACGATCAGGCCGAGAAGGTCATCGCCGCCGCCGAAGCCGCCGGGGTCAACCTGCGCCGGGTCAGCGAGGACGTCGTGGGCATCTCCACCGACGAGACGACGACGCCGGCGCAGCTCGCCGCCGTCGCACAGGCGTTCGGCGTCAAGGATGCCCTGCCGGTCGCGGATCCGTCCGCATCCGCCGCGCAGGCAGAGCCCGCCGCCCAGGACCAGGGCTTCGCGTTCCCCGAGTCCCTGACCCGCACCTCCGAGTTCATGACCCACCCGATCTTCCACGAGATCCGTTCCGAGACGCAGATGATGCGCTACCTGCGCCGGCTCTCGGACCGGGACCTCGCCCTGGACCGGACCATGATCCCGCTGGGTTCCTGCACCATGAAGCTCAACGCCGCCACCGAGATGGAGGCCATCTCCTGGCCCGAGTTCGCCGGGATTCACCCCTATGCCCCGGCGGAGCAGACCACCGGTTGGCGCGAGATGATCGCGGACCTGGAGTCCCGGCTCGCCGAGGTCACCGGATACGCCGCGGTCTCCATCCAGCCCAACGCCGGCTCCCAGGGTGAATACGCCGGGCTGCTGGCCATCCGGCAGTACCACCTCGCCCAGGGCGACGCCGCGCGGGACATCTGCCTGATCCCGGCCTCGGCCCACGGCACCAACGCCTCCTCGGCGGTGCTCGCGGGACTTCAGGTCGTCGTGGTCGCCACCGCGGAGGACGGGACCATCGACATGGCCGATATGGAGGCCAAGATCGCCGCGCACCCGGAGCGGATCGCCGCGATCATGCTCACCTATCCCTCCACCCACGGCGTCTATGAGACCGAGGTGCGCGAGGTCTGCTCGAAGATCCACGCCACCGGCGGCCAGGTCTACATCGACGGGGCGAACCTCAACGCCCTGGTCGGGCTCGCCCAGCCCGGCGAGTTCGGCGGCGACGTCTCGCACCTGAACCTGCACAAGACCTTCTGCATCCCGCACGGCGGCGGCGGACCCGGCGTTGGCCCGGTGGCCGTGGCCGAGCACCTGAAGCCGTTCCTGCCCAGCACCTCCGTGGGTGCCTCCTGGGCCACCGGGGAGCATGAGGGAGAAGGTCGCGACGGCGCCCCGGTCACCGCCACCCCCTTCGGCTCCGCCGGTGTGCTGCCGATCTCCTGGGCGTACCTGGCCATGATGGGCTCCGAGGGCCTGACCAGCGCCACCGCCCATGCGCTGCTGAGCGCGAACTACATCGCTGCGCAGCTCAAGGAGCATTTCCCGATCCTCTACACCGGGGAGCACGGGCTGATCGCCCACGAGTGCATCCTGGATCTGCGTGAGCTCACCAAGACCTCGGGGATCACCGCCGAGGATGTCTGCAAGCGCCTGATCGACTACGGGTTCCACGCACCCACCCTGGCCTTCCCGGTGAACGGGACGCTGATGGTCGAGCCTACCGAGTCCGAGGATCTGGCCGAGATCGACCGGTTCATCGCCGCGATGATCGGAGTGCGCGCCGAGATCCAGGACATCATCGAGGAGAAGATCAGCGCGGCGGAATCCCCGCTGCGTCTGGCTCCGCACCCTGCCGCCGTCGTCGCCGGCGACACCTGGGACCGGGCCTACCCGCGTGAACAGGCGGCCTTCCCGGTGCGCAACCTGCTCCAGGACAAGTACTTCCCGCCGGTGAGCCGGATCGACGGCGCCCACGGGGACCGCAACCTGGTCTGCTCCTGCCCACCGCCGGAGGCCTTCGAGCTCGAGGAGAGCACCGCATGAGAGAGACCGCGCTGAGCGCCGCCCACGCCGAACTGGGCGCCAGCTTCACCGACTTCGGCGGCTGGAAGATGCCGCTGAAGTACAGCTCCGAACTCGAGGAGCACCACGCGGTGCGCACCACCGCCGGGCTCTTCGACCTCTCCCATATGGGAGAGATCAGGATCGTCGGCCCCGATGCTGCGACCTTCCTGAACACCGCGCTGGTCGGCAACCTCGCCGCGGTGAAGATCGGCAAGGCGAAGTACTCGCTGATCTGCCGCGAGGACGGCGGGATCCTCGATGATCTGATCGCGTACCGGATCGATGAGGACGAGTACCTGCTGGTGCCCAATGCCTCGAACCGCGAGGTGGTCGCCGCTGCACTCAGCGAGCGTGCCGCCGCGGGCCCGGCCGGCAACACCGCATCCGCCGACAGCCCCACATCCTCCGACAGCCCCACATCCTCCGACAGCGCCGCACCCGAGGGGGCCGGCTTCGACGTCGAGGTCTGGGACGAATCCGAGGGGATCAGCCTGATCGCGGTGCAGGGACCCGTCGCGCAGAAGATCATCAGCTCCGTGGTGCGCGCGAATGAGACCTTCCTGGTCGAAGAGCTGGGCTACTACGCGTTCACCACGGTGAGCATCGGCGGCGACGAGATCCTGCTGGCCCGCACCGGCTACACCGGGGAGGACGGGTTCGAGCTGTTCCTGCCCAACGACAAGGCCCACGCCCTGTGGCTGGCGCTGCTGGAGGCCGGATCGGACGACGCTCTGGTGCCCTGCGGACTGGCCTGCCGGGATTCGCTGCGCCTGGAGGCCGGCATGCCGCTCTACGGCAACGAGCTCTCCACCGAGCGGGTCAGCTTCGAGGCCGGGCTGCCGGTGGTCTCCTTCAGCAAGCAGGAGAACTTCACAGGTCGCGCCGCCCTGGAGGCGGCCAAGGCCGAGGGTCGCGGCAAGACCTCGGGTCAGCGGCTGGTCGGGCTCAAGGGTCTGGGCAAGCGGGCCGGCCGCGGCGGCTACCCGGTGCTCGCCGTCGAGGGAGCGGCAGCCGGTGAGACCGTGGGCGCGGTGACCTCCGGGCTGCCCAGCCCGACCCTGGGCTTCCCGATCGCGATGGCCTACGTCGAGGTCGAGCACACCGAGCCCGGCACCCGGCTCGATATTGATCTGCGCGGCAAGCCCCAGCCCTTCGAAGTGGTCCCGCTGCCCTTCTACCGCCGCGCCCGCTGAGCGCGACAGGATTCGAGACTCACCATGACCATCAGCATCTTCGATCTGCTCCGGGTCGGCATCGGCCCCTCCTCCTCGCACACCGTGGGACCGATGCGCGCCGCACGGCGCTTCGTGACCGAGCAGCTCGGCAGTCCTGAGGCGCTGGCCCGGACCGAGACGGTGCAGGTGGATCTCTACGGGTCGCTCTCGGCCACCGGACGCGGTCACGGCACCTTCACCGCGGTGCTGCTCGGTCTGGAGGGCTGGGACCCGGAGACCATCTTGCCCGAGCAGGTCGACTCGCGGCTTGCCGCGATGGAGGCCTCCGGCATGGTCCAGCTGGGAGCCCGGCGCGAGCACGACGGCGCTGAGTCCGGTTCCGCGGGCGGGCAACCGGCGCAGGATCCTGCGCAGGAGGCCGGCAGGGAGACCCGGCTGCGGGTGGAGGACTTCATCCAGCGCCCGCTCACGGTCATGGACCGGCACACCAACGCCATGACGCTCACCGCATTCGATGCCGAGGGAGGCCAGGTCGCGAAGGAGATCTTCTACTCCATCGGTGGCGGCTTCGTGCTCTCTGAATCCGATGCGGTGGCCTCCGACGCCTCGCTGGGGGAGGCGCTCGCCACTCCGGATGCCGAGGTGCCCTACCCCTTCACCACGGCCGCGCAGCTCATGGAGCACTGTGCCCGTTCAGGTCTTCCGGTCTCCCGGGTGATGCTCGCCAATGAGCGCGCCCTGCACCGCGCCCGCCACGGCGGCACTGCGGAAGCGGCCGAAACCGAGATCACCAGCAAGGTGCTGCACCTCTGGCAGGTCATGGAGGAGTGCAAGAACTCCGCCTTGGAGCGGGAGGGGCATCTGCCGGGCGGACTCAAGGTCCGACGTCGCGCCCCCGACTGGCACGCCCGGATGTGGAAGGACGACCCGGGCCGCACCCACGCCTACTGGCAGGAATGGGTGAACCTCGTGGCGCTGGCAGTCAACGAGGAGAACGCCTCCGGCGGGCGGGTGGTCACCGCACCTACCAATGGTGCCGCCGGGATCATTCCTGCCGTCGGGTTCTACGCCACCCATTACGGGCCCGGAGCGAGCTACGCGGGGGAGGAGGACCGCGAGGACATCGCCGTGCGGTTCCTGCTCACGGCCGCCGCCATCGGGGTCCTCTATAAGGAACAGGCCTCGATCTCCGGTGCCGAGGTCGGGTGTCAGGGTGAGGTCGGATCGGCCGCCTCGATGGCCGCCGCCGGGCTCTGCGAGGTTCTGGGCGGCAGCGCGAAACAGGTGGAGAACGCCGCCGAGATCGCGATGGAGCACAACCTCGGGCTCACCTGCGATCCGATCGGCGGACTGGTGCAGGTGCCCTGCATTGAGCGCAACGCCATGGGCGCGACCAAGGCGGTCAACGCCGCCCGGATGGCGCTGATGGGCGACGGCGACCACCGGGTCTCCCTGGACGAGGTCATCGTGACCATGCGCGAGACCGGCAAGGACATGTCCTCGAAGTATAAGGAGACCGCTTTGGGCGGGCTGGCGGTCAATGTCGTGGAGTGCTGAGCCTCAGGGGGGAAGTCGTGCGGCGCCGCCTCGTAGGCGCCGCCGCACACCAGGCCTAGGCGAAGGCCGAATACCCGGTCAGGTCGCGTCCGATGATCAGGCTCTGGACGGACTCGGTGCCCTCATAGGTGTGGATCGCCTCGATGTCGGCCATATGGCGCGGGACCTTGTTCTTGAGCAGGATCCCGTTGCCGCCGAGCATGTCCCGGGCGACCTGGGCGATCGCCCGGGCCTTGCGGGTGTTGTGATACTTCGCCAGCGAGGCCTGCGGCCCGGTCAGGGTCCCGGCGATGTCGCGTTCGGTGACCGCTCGGACGTGCAGCTGCATGGAAGTCAGCTCTGAGACCATCCAGGTCAGACGCTCCTGCACCAGCTGGAAGCTGGCCAGCGGACGGCTGAACTGCTCCCGCTGCTTGGAGTAGCTCAGCGCCGCCTCGACCAGTGC
Source organism: Nesterenkonia aurantiaca (assembly GCF_004364585.1). Lineage (GTDB taxonomy): Bacteria > Actinomycetota > Actinomycetes > Actinomycetales > Micrococcaceae > Nesterenkonia > Nesterenkonia aurantiaca. The sequence goes on from NZ_SOAN01000009.1 coordinate 89,075, forward strand.
CGAGGCATGGCCGACGGCGGACCAGGCCACTCCCAGCCGGGTCGCGAAGAGCACCTTGGAGGCATCCTTGAAGGTCTTTGCCCCCGGCAGCACGGCGTGGGCGGGGACCTCGACGTCTTCGTACTGGATCAGCGCCTGGTGGATCGCGCGCAGCGAGGCCTTGCCCTGGATCACCTCGGCCCGGTAGCCGCGAGTGTCCTGATCGATCATGAAGCAGCGGACGTTGCCGTCGTGGACGCCGCCGGCCACCCGGGCCCAGGTGAACGTGAGCCCGCCTGAGGCACCGTTGCCGATCCACTTCTTGGCCCCGTTGATCACGTAATACCCGGAGTCCTCGTCGCCGACGAGCCGGGCGGTGGTCTCCAGTGAGACCGAGTCTGAGCCGTGTGTGGGCTCGGTGAGTGCGAAGGACCCCAGCGTCTGCGCCGTGGCCAGCTTGGTGAAATGCTCGGCCTTCTGGTCAGCCGAGCCGAAGAGCGCCAGAGTGCGCAGCGCCAGCCCGCCCTGGACTGCCAGGGCTGTGCCCAGTGAGCCGTCCGTTCGGGAGGTCTCCATGTTCACCAGCCCGGCTGCCATCGGGGAGAGGGTCTCCATCGAGGCCTCGGAGACGTCGACGCCGTCGGTGAGCAGTCCCAGGCCGCCAGCCTTGCGCACGAGGTCCACGGGGTACTCCGCATGCTCCCAGTGCTGGGCCATCCGAGTCTCCAGGCCGGCGGAGAACTCGCGGGCGCGGGTCCACCACTGCCGGTCCGCGGCGGGAAGGTCATCGAAGACCCCGTAGTAGTCGAGATCTTGCGCGGTGGAGACGTCGTAGATCGGATCAACGGTGGCATCGGGAGCGTGATGTGTCATGGCACACATGTTACTCGATAGTCACAAGCGGTGGGAGCTTAGTTGAACTTGCAAACTGTAGACATAAGTCCACTTACGCCGTGGGTTCAGCGCCCGGAGAATAGTAACTGGACGTGCACCACAGGTGCATGATTCAGGGAGAGGGCATCGGCCTTGAGGCGCTCCGAGTTACGGTGCAAGGGTTCGGAGCAGGACCTCGGCTGATGTCAATGCTCGGGCGGTGGGAACGGCACCGCCCGAGCCTCTCTGTGTCTGACGGCTTTTTCGTTCAGCAACAGCCCGACGGTGGCTTGCCTCAGCGCGGCAGCCGCATCTGGATTCCGGTGACCTGCACGCTCCAGATGCCGTCAGCAGGTGCGCCTGCCTCGATCGTGCCCCCGAAGGTGGCCGCGCGGTCCTCCATGCTGATCAGTCCGGTTCCTGAGGTGGCAAACTTCGGGGCCGGTGCTTGACTCGGGTCGGTCCGGTTCGTCACGGCAAGGTCCACGGTGGCCTCCTTGACCTCAAGCTCGATGCTGCAGTCGTTGATGGCATGGCCGCGAGCTCCGTGCTTGACCACGTTCGTGGTGCACTCCTGCAGAATCCGGTAGAGGCAGGCCTCCACAGACTGCGGGATCGAGCTGAGATCCCCGTGCACCGAGGTGTCCACCGAGAATCCGAGGTCCTGCAGGCGCCCCGTGAAGCGCTGCAGGCCGGACTCCAGATCGAGCTCGGGCGCATCGCCCGGGCCGGAGCCGATGATGTTCTCACGCTGCAGCACCAGCAGCACGCGACGCAGGTCGTGGAGCGCGGCGCTGGCGGACTGGGAGATCTGGGACAGTGCCGCAGCGCGCGATTCCGGGGTCCCGGTGGCTGTCGCAACCTGAGTCTGCATAGAGATGACGGTGAGGTCGTGGGCCAGGATGTCGTGGAGGTCCCTTGCGATGGAACGTCGCTCCCCGGAGAGCGCCTCCTCGTGTGCTGCGCGCAGATCGCCGAGCTCGCGCTCAGCCGTTAGGCGTGAGGCGAGGTGTCTCCGGGTGGCTCGACCGGCCAGGTAGGACAGAACCATCAATACCGCGGATGTCAGGCTCAAACCGACGGCGAGTACCCGAACGCTTTCTGAGAGGCCCACGCTGATGGCGATCAACAGGCTCATCACCAGATAGAGGTGTCGAACCCAGGGTGAGCAGTACAGCGCACACAGGCCGCTGAACAACGCGATCAGCATGACGCTTTCGAGCGGAGGTCCCGGTAGCACTGTGGTCCCGATGGCCGCGCCGAGCAGGGCCACAAACGCTCCTGCCGCGGGATGCAGCCAGAACAAGGAGGCCGCGAGAATCCAGATCACGTACCCGTACTGAAGTGTCGGACTGGCGTATTCGGGGTCGAAGATCAGAGCCAGACCGACGTCTGCGGAGATTCCGCCGAGGGTGGCGAGAGTGAGGACGCTCAAGACTCGGCGGCTTGGCGCTACATCGCTCGAAAAAGTCACTCTCAAGGATACGTCCTGACGCCCTGGACCGGGGAGAGGTTAGCAGGATGAAGATCTGGGGAAGGCTGCGCAGAAGAACGAACGAAGGAAACCTTCAACCTCGACCGTACCTGATATGTCAAAGAATCCAAGAATGGTGGTAAGAACTAAAGTAGAAACTACAGCGATTCGGTAGGCAAACAAAGCGAGAGACATTTTTTGTTCCTTTCAGGGGTGTACTGCAACAAGTTGAACGTGTATAGTTATATTAACCTGTGTCCAAATTTGGACATAGTGGACTAAAGTAGCTAATTTACTGGGGTCTTCTCTTTTTCGGCACCTCTCTCGCCCAGAAGGATCTTGAAGCGCGAGACCGGCGTGTTGCTCGGAGTAAGGTAGAAGGCCGCGCCAGGTGTCCCAGGCCGAGAAAGTACAGGTTCAGCATGCTCCGTCTTGTCGTTGCAGACGATCATCCGATCATGCGTGCGGCCCTGCGCGCCTATGTGGACTCCGCCCCCGATATGGTCTGCGTGGGCGAAGCGCAGAACGGGGTCGAAGTCATCGAACGGGTGCGGGAGGAGCATCCCGACGTCGTCATCATGGACCTTAAGATGCCGGTGATGGGCGGGGTTGAGGCAACGGCTGCGGTCATGGCTATCGCCCCAGAAACCTCGGTCTTGGCGGTCACCACGTTCAGCTCAGAGGGGCATGCTCTGCAGGCCCTGAATGCCGGAGCCAAGGGTTATATCGTCAAGGACGCCACGGCTGAGCAGGTCTTGGAAGCGGTTCGTCAGGTGCACGGCAGCTCGGTGCCGATCTCTCCGGATGTGGCTCGCAAGCTCGAGTTCAATGAAGTCAGTGAGGCTGAAGAGTTCTCCGCGGCCCTGGCCGGTTCTGACTATCTTCCGCGGATACCACCCCGGGAGACGGAAGTACTGAACCTTCTGGCACGAGGGTTCAGCAACCGGGAGATCGCGCTGCGCATGGTGCTGACCGAAGGCGCAGTCAAGGCGCACCTAGGCCGGCTCTGCGTGCGCTTCGGGGTGCGAGACCGGGTTCAGCTGTTGATCCGTGCGACCCAGCTGGGGCTGATCGAGCCGCAGCTCGAAGAGGGCCAAGAAGGCTAGGACCAAAGACGAAGATCGTGCGGGGTTCGGTGCGCACAGCAGTCATCGCCCAGAGATTATTGCTTGGAAATCATCGGCTCAGCCGCGCAGGCCGCCCTGCCACAGCGCGTCGAACGGAGTATTGCCGGCCACGCGCTGGCGAATGCCCGCGGTGACGAACTCTTTGGCCCGGCGTGCGGCTTCTCGGGCTGAGCTGCCCTTGGCCAGTTCCGCGGTGACAGCGGCGGCGAGGGAGCAGCCTGCCCCGGAGACCGCGTGCTCACCGATCTTGGGCGCGCTGAGCACCTCGACGCCCTCCGCGTCGACGAAGACGTCCACGGCCTCGCTTCCGGCGAGCCGGACCCCGCCCTTGGCCAGCACCGCCGCTCCAGAGAGGCGGTGGATCTCCGCGGCCGCCGCCTGCAGGTCCTCCAGGGTCTCGACCTTCATTCCGGAGAGCTGTTCGGTCTCGAAGTGATTCGGCGTGACGAAGGTGGCGAGCGGAAGCAGCTCGGCCTTCAGCGCGTTATCGGTGTCCTGCGCGTGACCGGGCTCCTGGCCTTTGCAGATCAGCACCGGATCCAGCACGAGATGTCCAGGCTTCCGTGCCGCCATCGCGGCGGCCACGGTGGAGATCATGGCGGGCGAGCCCATCATCCCGAGCTTGACGGTGTCCAGGACCTCGGGCCCGTAGGTGCCGAAGATCGCTTCGAGCTGGTCCTGCACCACCTGGGTCTCCACCGGGATGAACCGGTGGTTCCACTCGTCACGCGGGTTGAAGGACACTATGCAGGTCAGCGCGACCATGCCGAATGTGCCGAGCTCCTGGAAGGTCTTCAGATCAGCCTGTGCCCCGGCGCCGCCGGTGGCTTCGGATCCGGCAAGGCTCAACGTCATCGCTGGCTTCGCAGTGGTCTCAGGCATGCTCAGGGTCCTTAGTCTCGGGGGTCGCGAGGTGCTCAGGGGCCTCATCGGGGTTCTCCACCCGGGCGAGCGGCTGCGCCATCCACCGGCCGATCCCGAGCAGAATGCCGGCCGGGAAGCCGATCAGCGGGATGAGCATCGGGATCAGTCCTCCGGCCCCGACCACAAGCACCACAGGACCATAGAGCAGTCCCACGAGGACGTAGCCGAGGATATGCACGGTGGGGCGCAGCTGGTGCCGGTAGAGCCAGCTCACCAGGAGGGTCCCGGGGATGCCCACGACGACGGCCGCGGCCGCGATCAGCGGGATCAGCGGGGCCAGGAAGCCTTCGTCATTCAGGCCGGGGAGGAAGCCCAGTGCCAGAAGAAGGCCGCCCATCACGGCAGTGGGCACCAGCCAGGAGACGATCCACCCGGCCAGGCCGAGCCGCAGCACCGGACGGGATGAAGTGTCCTGCTTGCGGGAGGGCCTTCTGCGGCGGGCGGACTTCTCTGGGGCGGGAGTGGTCATTGGCCTGATTCTACCGGCCGCAGCTGGTGGGGTCAGCCGGTATGACCTAGGTGGGCCAGGGCCTGGCGGATGAGCTTCTCACGGCCGCCGAGGAACTCTGCCTGCACATCTGGGCTGAGCACCTGGTCCGGCGTCATCCAGCTGAGCTCCAGGGCGTCCTGGCGCGGGGAGCACTCCCCGGAGACCGGCACGATATACGCCATGGAGACCGCATGTTGCCGGTCATCGACCAGCCCGGTCTCGGAGGGGTAAGGGAAGTACTCAGCCACGGCGAACGGCACCGGCGAGGCTGGGATCTGCGGCATCACCATGGACCCGAGATCCTTCTCGATGTTGCGCAGCAGCGCGGCGCGGATGGTCTCGCGGTAGATCACCCGTCCTGAGACCACGGTGCGGTAGAAGTGGCCCTCGGCGTCTGCGGTGTAGAGGAGCCCCAGCTCGGTGATGCAGCCGAGGGGATCCAGCCGGACCGGGATCGCCTCGACGTAGACCATGGGGAGCCGTCGTCGCGCCTCGTAGAGGTCATCCTCGTTCAACCATCCGGGGTTCGGATCTGGGGTTCGAATGCTCATAGTCCCATCATGCACCACAACGGGGCATGCCGCCGATCAGGGCTCAGCGTCGGGTCATTCGTCGTGGGCGATGTCCACCACAAGCCGGGTCGGGTCCTCGAGAAGCTGGACCTGGAAGGGTCGTTCCTGGTCCAGGCCGATCAGGTACTGCGAGTGAGCCTCGAAGGGGCCCTGGATGAAGATCTCTTCGAAGGCGCCGCCGGTATCGCGTTCGTAGTATTCCTGTGAGGGAAGCTCATCCTCTGGCGGGTCTTCCGGCGCCCAGGATGGCCCGTTGACATTGATCTCCAGGATGTGGTCGCCGGCGACCTCGATGGGCTCGCCGCGCCCCAGCTCCGCCGCAGAGTCGGTGTATTCTCCGCGCCAGCTGGGGACGCCGTCGCCGGCGTATTCGAACACCACCCGGTCGTAGCCCTCATGGACGCCGGAGCGGACGTCGATCAGATGGTTGGGGTCCTCGCCGCGGGTGAACTCTGCCGGGAAGCCATCAGATTCCTGGGCGTCGGTGCGGAAGTCCAGGGAGGCGGCGTCCTCGGACTGATCCGGCTCCTGGTCCTCGGCCGGCGTCGGGGTCTCGGACTCCTCCGCCTGTTCAGGCTCCTCGGACGCCTCAGGCTCATCCGTCTCGTCCGGCTGGTCAGACGGGTCGGATTCCGGCGACGGCGTGGACTGGTCGACCTGCTGCGTGTCCTCGGCGGGAGCGGGGTCTTGGGCTCCCTCGGGGGAGCCGCAGGAGGAGAGCAGGAGCAGGGTGGCTGCTCCGAGTGCGGTGATCTGGCTTGGGTGCGGGTGCCTCATCGTGCCTCCTGTGCGGTGGTCCAGTCTGTGCGGTGATCGCGCCGGGCTGGGTCAGATGATGTCTTCGACCGGGCGTCCCATGGCGGCGCGTCGCTCCGCGTGGTTGATCTTGTGTCGTCGAGATTCGGTCGCGAGGATGACGACGAAGGCGCCCATCGCTGCCGAGATCGCGACCCACACGGAGGTGACCTCGGAGAGCAGGCGGGGGAAGATCAGCCAGAACATGCCCCACCCCATACCGAGGGCCACGGCGATCCTGCCGCGTTCTGTCATTGCGTAGTAGGCCGCGGCCCAGATGCAGATCCCCAGTCCGAGCAGCGCCCAGAGCACAGCCGGGATGCCCGGCACTCGCCAGCCCATGGCGGTCAGCCAGATGGAGAGCGAAGACATGGCGGCGACCATTGCCCAACCGGTGAAGAGCCCGGTGGTGGTGTCGGAGAAGCGGCGTTCCATGCCGGTCCGGGCAGTGCGGAAGGTGAACTGCCGGATCGCGTCGATCAGGGCCAGTGCCGCGGCGAGCGAAGCCAGCGCCGCGAGGGTGAGCATGTCCTGGTGTACCGCGAAGGTCCAGAGGAGCATGAACAGCGAGGCCGAGCCGACCTGCCAGCCGGAGCGGCGCTGCCGCGGAGTGGAGATCTGGGTGGTGGTCCACTGGTGGACTGCGTGCGCGAGGAGGCCCAGCACGATGATCGGCCAGAGCCAGTAGAAGTTCGCGTTCGGGGAGAGCAGTGCCTGTCCACCGGAGTACCAGCCGCCTGCGAGCTCGTCGAGCCCGTTGCCGCCCAAGATGGCCGGGGACGCCGGGAAGAGCCCGAACATCCAGACCAGGGAGGCCAGTGCGGCCAGGGCACCCGTGGTCACAAAGAGCTGACGGTAGAGATCGCTGCGCACCGGTGCGGGATCAGGATCTCTGGAGGGCATGTTGTAGGGCGGGATGTAGGTGAAGAGGTCCTCTTCGTCGTCAGCAGACTCGAGGAGTTCACGGTCGGTGGGCTGCTGGTTCCACGCGGTGGCCGCCTCGATCGCTGCCGCCTTCTCCAGGATCACCTCGCGCTGTCGCTGCTCGTCCAGACCGCGTCGAGGTCGAGGAAGACTCAGTGGGGAAGACTCCGTCCCGGGCGCGGGGTGCACGAAGGCAAACGGGGCGCTGTCCACGTTCTCAGTGGGTGCCGACGGGTGCTGGCCCGCCGTGTGGCGGCCGTTCCGGCCGAGCTGGGAACTGGGCTGACCTTCAGGACTGGGCTGCTCCGGAGCGGGGGGCCGGCGGAAGGCGGCACCGACTCGGCGGGCCGCGCCCAGGAACTTCGCGTCGAGGTCGTCGAAGAAGCTGCTGAGATCCGTGTTGGGGACGTCGGTCTTGGATGGAGTGGGCCGGGCCGGCGTGGGTCGGCTCCAGCGCACCGACGGCCGTGACGGCTTCGACGGGGCGGACGACTCGGACGGGGCGGACGACTCAGAGGGTGCGGACGACTCAGACGGTGCCGAGGACGCAGAAAGTGAGGGCGGCTCAGGGGATGCCGATGCGTCAGCGGCACGCGACTCGCGCGCGGGTGCGGCGGCCGGTTTCCGGGCAGGGGCTATTGGCTCGGCCGCATGGTCCGCGGCGGAGCTGTCCTCGGTGGACGCAGCTGAGTTCTCGGTCTCGGCGCCTGGATCCTTGGCGTCGGCGAGCGTCTCGACGGACTCGTCCTGGGACTTCTCGGTCAAGCCCGTGTTCCTCCTCTAGGTCATGGCTGGCATGTGCAGTCGGTGCGGGAGCCCGGTATCCGGATCGTTGCTGGTCAACGGGCGACCGACTCGCGTTCGGCCCCCCGACGCGAACGCTGCCGGGTCATCAGCACAGTGATTCCCAACCCCACCAGGGTACCCACAACGATGGCGGCCGCCGTGCTCGCCCAGGGTGGGAGCCCGGTAGTTGTTCCCGTAATGTAACCTAATCCGACCAGCCACAGGCTCCAGGTAAGCGCGCCCAACAGGCACAGCGCCACGATCGAGCGGCCGCCGAGCCGCATGATCCCTGCGGTGGCCATCGAGGCGGAGCGACCCCCAGGGATTCCTCGGATGAGCAGCAGGCCCGCCCAGGTCGATGCGCCCCCGGCGCGCAGCGAGATCCGCAGCATCTTTCGGTGCAGCCGACGTCCCCATCGCCACCGGTAGAGCAGCCGGATGAGTTTATAGCGGAAGAGCAGGTAGACCCCGATGTCCCCGGTGAGGCAGCCGATGAAGGTCACAGCGAGGACCAGCAGGAGCGGGAAGATCTCCTCGGCGGCCATCGTGCCGGAGGCGATCACCATGACCTCGGAGGGGAACGGCGGCACGATCGCGGTGAACGCCACCGCCAATGCCAGGACCACGAAGTAGTACAGCCCCCACTCCTGGTAGAGCGCCGGATCGCCGAGGTCATTGATGCCGAAGGCGATCGGAGGGTGGGTCACTGCGGGGACTCCTGGAGGGCTCGAGAGGAGGTGAAGCTGCGGGGCACCCCGGTCAGCGGATCGGTGAAGTCAAGCGTCTTGGCCAGCAGCTGGAGCGGCTTGTCGAACTCATCAGGGGCATCATCAAGTAGTTCAGGATAGAAACGATCATTCAGGATACCCAGACCGAGCAGCGCCATGTGGATGCGCAACTGATGAGTCTTACCGGTATGCGGATTGAGCCGGAAATGCCCGACGTCGTGCCCAGAGGGACTGCGTCCTGTGCTCAGGAGCTCGATCTGGGAGGAGGAGTTCGCCCCGGGAATGGCCTCGGTGCGGCGCTTGCCCTGCCGGGCCGTGCGGTCATGCGGGCGCTTCCCGGAGTGCTCCGGGGCATAGGAGGCGAGCTGGGAGACCACCACGCCCTTGGTCTTCTCGATCTTGTTGCGCACGGTGAGAGGGAACCGTGAGGCCATGGTCTCGGGGCTCATCCCTGCCGGGATGGCGCTGACACATTCGTAGGACTTCTGCACCACCCGGTTCTCAAAGAGCAGCTGGTAAGCCCCACGGGTGTCGGGCTGCTTGGAGAACAGCACGACGCCCGCGGTGCCCCGGTCCAGCCGGTGGATCGGCACCAGGTCCGGGAGGTTCAGCGTGTTGCGGAGCCGGACCAGCAGCGATTCCTGGACGTAGCGTCCTGCGGGCGTGGTGGGCAGGAAGTGTGGCTTGTCCACCACGACCAGGTGTTCGTCCTGATGGATCAGCTCCTCGGTCACCGGGAGTCGGACCTCTTGGCTGACCGAACGGTAATACCAGAGGAACTCGAGGTCCCCCAGCGGGGTGGAGGTGCTCAGCGGAGCGCCATGGACATCGACCACGTCGCCGTCGTAGAAGCGCTGCGTGATCCCACCGTGGTCGATGTGCCCGAAGGTCTCCAGCACGTAGTCATGGACGGTGGGCCAGGGCCCGGTCAGCGGGACCCGCAGGCGCGTGGCATTGACGCCGTCGCGCACGGGGAGAGGAGACTTCTGCGTCACAGGTCAGGGTCTGTGCAGGTCGGCGAGCCGGGGCGGCTCAGCCCCAGACCGGCGCCTCGGCCTGGGCGGTGGGTTCGGGCTGGCCCAGGGGCTGATTGACCTGCCAGGACATGCCGAAGCGGTCCTTGATCCAGGCGAAGTTGGCGGCGAAGTCATAGTCGCCGGGCTCCATGAGGAACTCCCCACCGGGAGCCAGGCTGTCCACGATCTGATGGAACTCTGCGGTGGAATCCACCACCACGGCCACCGAGATCGAGGGGGTGAAGCTGAACTGGTGCTTCATCAGGCTGTCCTGGATCATCAGCACCTGCCCGCCGATCTTCAGCTGCGCGGTGGCCACGAGAGGCGCCCCAGCGATCGGGACCTCGTCGCGATCGGACGCAGCCTCGGCATGCTCGACCGTGATCAGTGTGGTCTCAGTGGACTCGGGTTCGCCCGAGTCTTGCTGGGTCGGCTCGGGCAGATCCCCGGTGTCGAGCGGCCCGGACTCTGCTGCAGCGCAGCTTGCTTCCCCGGCCTCGGTGTCCTCTGGGACTTCCGCCTCGGCGAGGTCCAGTGCCTCGGCGTCGTCCAGGTCCTCGGCGGAGGCCGGTGGGGTCGGGTCATAGATCTCGGTGCCCTCGGGGTGGTGCACGATCTCCAGCAGCTCAGCGTCCGGGAAGACCTCGAGGTAGTGGTCGATCGCTTCTTGGGCCTGACCCTGGAACATCAGAAACGGAATGCAAAGAGTCATGGCTTCAGCCTAGCCGGAAATCCTGGGTTCTCGGTGACCGGGCTCGGCGCGGGTGAGCTGGCATGGCGGTGCTCCGGGGCGGTGATCATGGCGCGAATCTCAGGCCGGAGGGGGAGGAGTTGAAGCCGGCGTCGCGCAGCAGCTGTCCCAGCGGGTGGGTCAGGATCCGGTCACCATTGACCCGCTCCACCGCGATCCGACCGGTCTTCGCCGCGCGCAGCGCGGGCACCAGGGCCCGGGAGACCAGGTCCATGGTGGACTCCTCCTCGGTGAAGAGCAGCAGGGTGCGGCCTCCGCGTTCCATGTAGAGCACCAGCTGTCCGCGGTAGAGCACGACGACGGCGCCGGCCTTGCGTCCGGGCCGGTGCGTGGAGTTCTCCAGCTCCGGCCAGTCCAGGGCCGCCCCGTAGGGATTGGCCGGGTCGGTGGCCGCGAGCACCACGGCGGCATCCTGCTGCTTCCCGGTGCCCGAGGTTCCGGTGCCCGACCGCGCAGCGCCGGAGGTCCCCGCACGGGTGGACCCGGGGTCCGATTCTGCGCGGGCCTGCTCGGCGGCGTCCTCGAGGCGTTCGGAGATCCAGCGCAGCTGATCGATGGTCGCCGAGGAGGTGAACTGGGCGGCGCCGAGCCGTTCGATGAAATAGCCGCGCCGGATCTGTCCGGAGTCTTCGGCCGCCGAGAGCACCTTGTAGACCGCCGCGAAACCGCCCTTGGCGGATGCGCCGAGCCCGGACTGCTGCTCGGACATCACCGAGCCGCGGGTGACCACCCCGTAGCGATCCAGCAGGATCTCAGCGCGGGTGTGCGCAGCGACGGTGGCGTCCACCGAACCGGCTGGGACCAGCTGCCAGCGGCCGCCCGCCCCGCCCGGTCCGGAGGCGGCGGACCCGCCGATCCGGGAGCGGTGGGATTCGGTGGCCCGGCGCAGCGCCATCCGCCTGGAGCTGTGCCTCGGCCGGGCAGGAGTGGGCTGCTTCTTGTGTGCGGTGGTCCCGGTGGACATGAAGCGGCGCAGCGCGGCGAAGCTGTCGGGGGCGACCCGACCGGCCCAGAACAGCTCCCACAGCGCGTTCTTGGTGCTCTCTCGAGAGCCGGTGAGCTCGGGGTCGAGCTGCTCATGCAGCGCCTCGACGAACCAGGCGCCGCCGCGGGCCAGAACCTCGAGGATCGCGGCCTGCAGCGCGGTGGGGCTGAAGTCCTCACCGTTGCTGCCCAGCCCTGCGCCGCCGTGCTGGTTCAACAGCGCCTCGGCGTCCTCGCGGGGGTAGAACGCCAGCCAACCGTCATGTCCGCTGAGTGCACCCTTGCCCACGGCGAGGAACTCCCCGGCGGAGAGCAGCTCATCGAGCATTCCCGGGCGGTAGTCGGGGATCCGGGCCGGGAGGATATAGGACTCCCAGGCGCTGGCCGGGGCTGCGGCGCCAGAGAGCTGGGCCAGAGATTCCGCCACCGCGGAGACGCCCGAGGCCGAGGAGCCCTTCCCCCGGGCGGCGGTGATGCCCTGCCACTCGAGCAGGAACTGGGCGTAGGCGGGGGTGGGCACCGGCTCCACCTGGGCGCGCAGGGCCGCCAGGGAGCGGCGTCGGATCCTGCGCAGCATCTCGGTGTCGCAGTACTCCACCGTGCCGGGCCGGGCGTCGGCGGGGATGACCCGGTCGGGCCGGAACAACCCCTCCACCACCCGATGCTCACGGACCAGACGGTTCAGTGTGTCCACCACGACGGCGCGGCTGAGTCCCAGCTCGGCGGCCGCCTCCTCCACCAGGAAGGGGCCGTGGGTGCGGGCGTAGCGGCCGACGAGATCCCCGAGCGGGTCCTCCACCGGATCGAGGAACGCGTAGGGGATGCCGACCGGCATCGGGGTGCCCAGCCCGTCGCGCAGTCTGGAGGCGTCCTCGATCGCGGCGTAGCGCTGCTCGGTCTGGTCCTGTTGGGATCCCCCGACCTCGGCTGTGCCGGTGCGCCACATGACTCGGAAGGCGCGCTGGCGCGAGACCAGAGCCTCGGCGTGATCCTCGGCGGGCTCGCCGTCTTCGAGCCGGGCGGCGAGCTGCTCGGAGGTCAGCGGACCGAGCAGGCGCAGCAGGTCTGCGACGCCCTCTTCTCCGCGCAGGTGCCGGGAGGGGAGGAGCCGTTGGGCGTAAGCCTCGGATTCCGCGATGATCGCGGCGTCGAGGAACTCGCGCAGCTCCACCCGGCCCAGCAGCTCACCCAGCAGCGCGGGGTCCACCGAGAGCGCAGCGGCCCGGCGTTCGGCCAGCGGAGAGTCCCCCTCGTAGAGGAACTGGGCGATGTAGCCGAAGAGGATCGACTGGGCGAAGGGGGAGGGCTTGGAGGTGGTGGTCTCCACGATCTTGACCCCGCGCTGGGCGATGCTGCGCAGCAGCTCCAGCAGCGCCGGCATGTCGTAGACGTCCTGCAGCACCTCCCGCATGGCCTCCATGATCACCGGGAAGTCGGGATATCCGGAGGCGACCTCCAGCAGCTGCGAGGACCGCTGGCGCTGCTGCCACAGCGGGGTCCGCTGACCGGGGTTCTGCTTGGGCAGCAGCAGGGCCCGGGCGGCGGCCTCCCGGAACCGGCCGGCGAACAGCGCCGAGGAGCTGACCTGGCCGGTGACCAGGTCCTCGAGCTCATCGGGGTCGAACGCGAAGAGCTCCGCGCCGGGCGGATCCTCGTCCATCATCGGCACCCGCAGCACGATTCCATCGTCGCTGGCCATGGCCGAGCCGTCGAGGCCGAACCGATCATGCAGGCGCTCGCCGACCGCGAGTGCCCAGGGCGCGTGGACCTGCAGTCCGTAGGGGGAGAGCAGCACGATCCGCCAGTCGCCGAGCTCGTCCTTGGTCTGTTCCACCACCAGGGTGGTGTCGCTGGGGAGCACCCCGGCGGCCTCCTGCTGCTCGGTGAAGTAGCGCAGCAGATTCTCCTGCGCCCAGGTGTCCATGCCCAGCGCGGTGAGCCGTTCGGCGGTCGGCTCGGTGGCTCCGGCGTGGACCTCGCGGGTGAACCGGCCCAGTGCGCGGCCGAGTTCGGCCGGGCGGCCGAAGCCGTCCCCGCGCCAGAACGGCAGCGAGGCGGGCTGCCCGAAGGCCGGGACGACCAGCACCCGGTCGAAGGTGATCTCCTGGATCCGCCAGCTGGTGGCCCCCAGCGCGAAGACGTCACCGACCCTGGACTCGTAGACCATCTCTTCATCGAGCTCCCCGACCCGGCGACCGCCGGAGCGGGCCGAGCCGGAGTCCTCTCCGCCGGCGAGGTAGACCCCGAAGAGCCCTCGGTCGGGGATGGTGCCGCCGGAGGTGACTGCGATCCGCTGAGCGCCCGGGCGGCCGGTGACCGTGCCGGCGTCGCGGTCCCAGACCACCCGGGGGCGCAGCTCGGCGAACCGGTCGGAGGGGTACTTGCCGGCGAGCAGGTCCAGGGTGGCCTCGTAGGCCGAGCGCGGCAGGGTGGCGAAGGGGGCGCTGCGGCGCAGCGTCTCGAACCAGGACTCCACATCCAACGGGTCCATCGCGGCGGCGGCCACGGTCTGCTGGGCCAGGATGTCCAGCGGGTTGCGCGGGATGTGCAGCGCTTCGATCTGCCCGGCGAGCATCCGTTCCACGATGACGGCGGTGCTCACCAGGTCTCCGCGGTGTTTCGGGAAGAACCAGCCCACTGAGACCTCACCGACCTGGTGCCCGGCGCGGCCGATCCGCTGCAGCCCGGCCGAGACCGCGAAGGGCGCCTCCACCTGGATGACCAGGTCCACGGCGCCCATATCGATGCCGAGCTCGAGCGAGGAGGTGGCCACCACGCAGCGCAGCTGACCGGATTTCAGCGCCTCCTCGGTGAGCTTGCGCTGTTCCTTCGAGACCGAGCCGTGGTGTGACCGGGCCAGCGGGGCCGGCTCCTCGGACTCCGACGCGCCCTCGGAGGCCTCGGCCTCCGAGTGGGCGTCGGAGTGGGCAGCGGCGGGGGGCTGGCGCTCGGACCAGATCTCGTTGATCCGGCCGGTGAGCTTCTCTGCGAGCCGGCGGGAGTTCACAAAGACGATGGTGGAGCGGTTCTCGGTGACCAGGTCCACCACGCGGTGCTCCACATGTGGCCAGATGCTGGGCTGCAGCGGCTGGTCGCTGGGCAGGGCGTCCTCCGGCGGGAGGTCGATTCCAGCAGCGAGGGCGGGGATCTCCGTGGCGGGCTCGGGCTCTGCGCGCCCGTTCGAGGCGGCGCCGGAGACGGCCATGGCGCTCTCGGGCGGCGCGGTGCTGGGGGAGGCGAGGTCCTCCACCGGGACCGAGACCGTGATGTCCCAGGTCTTCTCCGACTTCGGCGCCACGATCTCCACCGTTGCGGTGCCGCCGAGGAAGCGGGCCACCTCTTCTCGGGGTTCCACCGTGGCGGAGAGCCCGATCCGCTGGGCCGGGGTCTCCAGCAGGTTGTTCAGCCGCTCCAGAGAGACCGCCAGGTGGGCGCCGCGCTTGGTGCCGGCCAGGGCGTGCACCTCGTCCAGGATCACGGTCTTGACCCCGGCCAGGGTGCTGCGAGCCTGCGAGGTGAGCATCAGGTAGAGCGATTCGGGTGTGGTGATCAGGATCTGCGGGGGCTTCCGGACCAGGTCCCGGCGCTCCTTGGGCGTGGAGTCACCGGTGCGCACCCCTACCGTGATCTCCGGCGGCTCCTGGGCCGCGCCCTCGGCGGCCAGCCGGCGGGCGGTGTGTGCGATTCCGACCAGCGGGCTGCGCAGGTTCCGTTCGATGTCCACGCCGAGCGCCTTCAGCGGGGAGATGTAGAGCACCGAGGTGCCCGCGGTGGGAGCTGCGAAGAGCTGGTCGATCGACCACAGGAAGGCTGAGAGCGTCTTGCCCGAACCGGTGGGCGCGACCACCAGTGCGTTCTTGCCCCGCGCCACCGCGTCCCAGGCGCCGGCCTGCGCGGACGTGGGCTGCCCGAAGGATGCCTGGAACCAGCGCCGGGTGGGCTCGGTGAAAGGTTCCAGGGCGGTCATGGTCTAACTCTAGAGGCCGCCACGGACATCGCCTGACGCATCTCGCACCACGTCGATCGGTTCAGATGCGGTCGAGTGCGCGCTCACCGGAGCGTCCATTCCAGTGTGAGCTGCCCGCGATCTGCCAGCGTTCCCAGCATGGTCATCCGCGCCTGCCCGCGAGTAGCTTGGGGCTCGAGAAATCCTCCGTGATCACCGGCAGGCGATCACGCACGAGAGAAAGCTCGGAGGCTTCCATGTCACTGGTCCGCGTGCACAACTTCTCGATCTCCCTGGACGGCTTCGGGACCGGCGAAGGCCAGGCGCTGGAGACGCCCTTCGGCCACGCCGGGACGCGTCTGATGGAGTGGGCCTTCGAGACCAGGACCTTCCGGGAGATGGGTCTGCCGGGGATGACCCAGGGATCCCGCGGGGTCGACGAAGCGTTCGCCAGCCAGTGGGGGACACGGGTCGGTGCCGAGATCATGGGACGGCATAAGTTCGGTCCGCAGCGCGGCCCCTGGGAGGACCTGCAATGGCAGGGTTGGTGGGGTGAGGACCCGGTCTTTCATACCTCGGTGGTGGTGCTGACCCACCATCCCCGGCCGCTGCTCGAGATGGACGGCGGCACGAGCTTCCACTTTGTGGACGCCGACCCGGTCTCCGCCCTGGCCCAGGCTCGCGACCTCGCCGGGGGCCTGGACGTGCGGATCGGCGGCGGAGTCGCCACGCTGCGGCAGTTCCTCGAGGCGGATCTGGTCGATTTCATGCACCTGGTCCTGGTGCCGATCATCCTTGGCCGCGGCGAACGGCTCTGGGACGGGCTGGAGGGCATCGAAGCGCGCTTCGACATGGAGGCGACCCCGTCTCCGAGCGGAGTCGTGCACCTGATCTTCACCCGTCGCCCCCGGTGAGGGGACCAAGAACACTCACGAACACTCTCGGCTCAGCGGGCGAAGCGCAGCAGGTCCTCGCGGCGCAGCGGTCGGTTGAACAGCGGCCCGTCGGGCTCCATGATCCGTCCCGCCGCCAGCGCGCCGAGCGAGACCGGGTCGAAGCCCATGCGGACCAGCAGCCCCATGACCAGTCCGCGGGCGGCGTCGTCGTCTCCGGCCACGGCGAGTGCGCGGCGCTGGGACAGCTCGGCGTCGGGCCTGGCGGCGTCGTCGATCTCGGAGTGGGCGATGTGATTCAGCGCCTTGACCACCTGGGCGGAGCCGAACCGGCCGGCCAGGGCCATCGAGGTGGGCAGCTGTTCATCCACTGCGGCCTGCAGCCAGCTCGGGAGCAGCTCGTCCTGCCAGGTGTTGGTCGCATCGATCAGCACGGTCCCGGCCACCCAGGCCGGGTCGACCTCATCGAGCTCCTCCTGCGGGACGGCCAGAATCACCAGGCCGCTGGAGTCCCGCGCGCGCTCGGCGATGTCCTCAGCCACCACCGGCACCGCGCCGGGGGCGTAGATCTTCAGATGATGCTGCAGCGCGCGGGGTGGTCGGGTGGAAGCGATGTCCACCGTGATCCCGGCGCGCAGCAGGGCTCGGGCGAAGGCGGTGCCGGCGCGTCCAGCCCCGAGGATCCCGACTGTCTCGGGCGGCTCAGACATGGTGATAGGACCGCCCTCCGGAGATCTCCTGGGCGCGGTAGACCTGTTCGGCCAGGAGCATCCGCACCAGCTGATGCGGGAAGACGAGCTTGGACAGGGACCAGACGAAGTCGGCGCGGTGCTGCAGCTCATCGGTGACCCCATAGGCCCCGCCGATGATCACCACGACGTGATGCCCACTGTCGAAGCTGCCCTGGAGGTGCTCGGCAAAACCGGTCGAGCTGATGTTCTTGCCGCGCTCATCGAGCAGGATGATGTGGTCCTGGGGCTTGAGCGCGGCGAGGATCCGCTCGGACTCCTCCTGCCGGGCGGCATCATGCTCGCGGGAGGAATGCGGGAGCAGCTTCCAGTCCAGGTCGTAGGGCTTGCGCAGCCGCTTGGAGTAGCGCTCGATCCCCTCCACGGCCCATTTCTCGTGCTTCTTGCCGATGGCCAGGGCAGTGATGCTCATACGCCCGAGACTACCGGCAACCCTAGGATGGAACCCATGCCTGCCTCGTTTCACGCCGCCCCGGTGGCCCAGATGGATCCCATCACGCTCTATCGGATCCTGCAGCTGCGCACCGACGTGTTCGTGGTCGAGCAGCAGTGCCCGTACCCGGAGCTCGACGGCCGGGACCTCGAGCCGGGAGCTGTGATGCTCTGGGCGATCGGCGACACGCCTGGTGAGCAGGGAGCCGACGACGACGGCGCGCCCACCGCCACGCTGCGGGTGCTCCGGGAGCCGGAGGGCTTCCGAATCGGACGTGTCGTGGCGAGTCCTGCGGTGCGCGGGACCGGGGTGGCGGGCGAGCTGATGCGTCGAGCGCTGGAGCTCTGCTCCGCGCAGTCGGCCGAGTCTTCGGTGACGCTCGACGCGCAGGCCCCGCTGCAGGGTTGGTATGAGTCCTTCGGCTTCGCCCGGTCGGGGGCGCCGTTCCTGGAAGACGGCATCCCGCACGTGCCGATGCGACGGGACTGAGGCTCAGCAGCGTCGACGCACCCGTCCCGCGATGGTGGCGACCAGAAAGATCGCCACCCAGGACACCAGGACACCACGTACCAGACCGGTGTCAGCTGGAGCCCCGAGGGGGCCAAGTACATCCACGCGATGAGCGGGATGCCTATGATCGCGACCGCACTGCCATCCTGCCCAGAACCTTCCGCCGGTGGCACGCTCGAGCGAAGCTGGGTCAGCGGTGAACTGCTCCACGCGTTGATCCTCGCTGGATGTGGGCCGTTGCGCCACGTCAGCTCGATAGTGCCTCAGTCATTGGCCTCGCAGCCGAAGCCGTCGCCATCGCCGTCCAGGCCATGGACGTCCACGCCGATGACTCGGACCGAGACGTCGAGATCGCCACAGTTGATGTCCGGCGGGAAAACCGGGATGCAGGGGGTGTAGTTGGGATCGCAGTTCGCGCCCTGCTGGGCCGGCGCCGGGGCTGGAGCGGGCTCTGGAGCGCAGGTCTGCAGCGGGGCGCCGTCGTCGGCGGAGATGTAGTCCGGCTCGCGGGTATGGAAGCCGTAACCGTCCCGGGAGTCGTAGCGCGCGGTGGCGAGGCCCTCCTGGATCAGCGTGATGCCGGCATCGGCGCCGTCGACGTCCACATAGCGCAGGATCCGGTCATAGCGATCGGTGTCCTCACCATCTCGGGTCAGGGTGACCGTCTTGCCCAGCACCAGTTCACTCATCCGAGCGGAGGCGGTGTCGAAGTGGCACTCGCCGCGTTCAGGCGTGTCGATCCCGCTGACCCGCACGGTGTCTCCGGAATCGAGCTCCACGGTGTCTCCGTCGATGATGCGCACCACGACGGCGGAGTGTTCATTCGGATCCACGGTCGGGGTGGGCGTCGGTGTCGGGGTCGGCGAGGGGGACGGCGAGGGGGTGGGGGTCGGCGAGGGGGTCGGCGTCGGGCTTGGAGTCGGCGTTGGGGTCGGCGTTGGGGTCGGTGACGCCGAAGGTGTCTCCGACTCGGTGGGCTCCTCGGAGGGTTCTTCGGACTCTTCCGGTTCCGCAGACTCCACGACGGCGAGCTCCTGGTCCTCGCGGTCGGCCGCTCGTTCTTCACCCCCATCGGGGTCGAGTGCCACTGCAACCAGCCCGATGACGAGCAGAAGCGCTATCAGAGCCAGGAGCCCACCGCAGCCGATGGCCGGGATCTTCACGATCATCGGCAGGCGCTTGAACCTCTGCCAAGCCTTGGGCTTGGTGAGATCGTTGCGGGCGGCGCTTCCGGGCAGGGGGTGCTGCCCCGGGGAGGGTTGTGACATCAGGGGAACCTCATCAAGTTCGAGTGACAGACTCGCTCGGGGGAGCAGGAGTCTGTGCTCACAGTAACCTGGCAGGGGCCGCTGTACTCGCCGGTGACCGGGGACTATCCGGGGATCCTCGGCATGGGTGCTGGCTTCATCGCCTGCTGAGCACCACTACGCCGCCGCGGTTGCTGGGCCTGGGCATGGGCCCGCGATCGGGGGAGGTGGGACGAGGCGCCCGCGCAGGAGACTCCCGGTGTGCCGCTGGATGCAGAAAACCCCGCCGGCTGCATGACTGCAGATCAGCGGGGTTCTCGGTTGGCGGTGACGGTGGGATTTGAACCCACGGTGCGGGGTAACCGCACACAGCATTTCGAGTGCTGCACCTTCGGCCGCTCGGACACGTCACCAGGCCCGTTGAGTATACGCAAACATCTCACGCTCACCCAAAAGCAGGTGCCACGCGCCCGGCCCCGCGGATCGGCTCAGCCCTGGAACAGGGCGTGCACCTGCCCACAGAGCTCGCGTCCGCCGAGAGCTTCGATCTCCAGGACGACGGCGGCGCCGGCCACCTGGCAGTCCAGCTGGGCGATCAGTTCCCGGGTCGCGGCCAGGGTGCCGCCGGTGGCCAGCACGTCATCGACGATCAGCACGCGATGCTCTGGCTTGAGCACGTCGGGGGCCTCGATCACGGCGGTGCCGTACTCCAAGGTGTACTCCACGCGTCCGGCCGGTGCGGGCAGCTTCCCGGCCTTGCGGATGGGCATGAAGCCGGTGCCGGTCAGGGCGGCGATCATCCCTGCCAGGGTGAAGCCGCGAGCTTCGATCCCGGCCACCATGTCGAAGCTGCCGGCGAAGGGCGCCAGCAGTCCTTCGGCCACCGTGCGCAGCGCGGCCGGATCCGCCAGCACGGGGGAGATGTCCTGGAAGAGGACGCCTGGTTCGGGAAAGTCAGGGGTCGCCGCGAACAGCGACTGGGCATGCGCCAGCCGCTCAGGCGAGGGCGTGGACAGCTGCGGAGAAGGAGGTGAGAACACGCCCGCAAGCCTATCTGCGGAACTGCTCGAAGAAGGTCCGCAGCGCGGCGGCGCACTCCTGGGCGCGCACACCGGGATGGACCTCCACCCAATGGTTCAACCGGGGTTCACGAAGGATCTCGAACACAGAGCCGGCGGCCCCGGCCTTCTCGTCCCAGGCGCCGAAGATGACCTGTCCGATTCGAGACTGGTAGATCGCACCGGCGCACATCGGACACGGCTCCAGCGTCACCGCGAGTACGCAGCCGTCCAACCGCCAGGTCCCCAGCGTCGCCGCGGCGGCCCGCAGTGCGTTGATCTCGGCATGACCGGCCGGGTCGTCGTCGCGCTCGCGGGTGTTGAACCCCTCACCGAGCCGCTGGCCCTCGGCGGAGAACACGACGGCGCCCACCGGTACGTCCGCAGAGCCGCCTGTCAGGGCGGCCAGCTCCAGGCAGCGCCCGATGGCGCTCTCCTGATCGGCTCGCACCCGGGGGGACCAGGCAGGAGCATTCGCGGACCCGTCGGGGGTCGCATGCATCTGCGGCTGAATGTCCTCGGTCACAACCCCAGCCTAGGCGGCAGGGCTCCCTCTAGGGGCAAGGCGAGTCATACCTCGTCGGACTTGCTGGCCCGGTCCCTGCCCAGGAAGACGCGAATCCAGATCACTGTGGCGATGATCAGAGCGACCACGAAGACGGCAGCCATGGTCCGGCCAGCGACCTCGAAAACGGTGGGCACCAAGGGATTCGCCAGAGCCTGCAGCAGAACGATCACGTGGAATCCTTACTCATCGGTTGCGCAGAACAGCCGTCAAGCGCTTGGGAGGAATCCTAGTCCTGGACCGGGCATGGTGTTCTGTGTGTTGACCCGACTGGACACCAAATTCGCCAGGACCAGAAGCCGGTTGTCGGGCACTTCGTCGGCCAGCCGCAGCTCGCAGACGTGCTGGTAGTTTTGAGACCATGCGCGTACAGGTTGTGGAACACCCACTGATCTCCCATAAACTCACTCAGCTCCGACGGGTGGAGACCGCCTCGAACCAGTTCCGTGAACTGACTCGCGAGCTGGTCATGCTGCTCTCCTACGAGGCCAGCGGTTCCATCGCCACCGAGCCGGTAGAGATCCGGACTCCCGTGGCCACCATGACCGGCACCCAACTCGCGGACCCCAAGCCGCTGGTGGTGCCGATTCTGCGCGCCGGACTCGGCATGCTCGACGGAATGACGGCCATGGTCCCCACCGCCGAGGTCGGTTTCCTCGGGATGGCCCGGAACGAAGAGACCCTGGACATCATCACCTACGCCGAGCGGCTTCCCGATGACCTCACCGGGCGCCACGTCTTCGTGCTGGACCCGATGCTCGCCACCGGCGGCACCCTCGCCGAGGCCATCCGGTTCCTGAAGAAGGCCAACGCCGCGAAGATCACCTGCATCTGCCTGCTGGCGGCTCCTGAGGGCATCGAGCGGCTGCGCGAGAAGGTCGGTGACATCGAGGTGGAGCTCTATCTCGCCGCCATCGACGAGAAGCTCAACGAAAAGTCCTACATCGTCCCCGGGCTCGGCGACGCCGGCGACCGGCTCTACGGCCTGGCCCAGTAGGCCTCGGAGACCCTCACGGCATCTCCAGCCGTGTGCCTTTGCATCTCTTCTGGGGAACAGGCAAGGCTTTCGCGAGATGAATCCATGTGATCCCGGTCACAAAATGGTCTACTCGTCTCATTATGTGGAAGATCCCCCCTTTTGTTACTTGCGGATTCCAAATGTGACGCACACGCTGTAATGGATACGCCAATCCACCTGCAGCGGGGGAGTTGCTACCGATGTCCGCACACCTGAGTCAGCCACAGAATCCCGGCTACGTCCATGTCTCGGTGCGCAACGCCGCCCGCCGTGCCGAGATGGCGCGCCGCATCCGCGCGGCCAACGCCACCGACGACTCCAGCGGTGCTCATCCGCGCACCGCCCCGGTCCCGGTGGTGGCGCAGAACGGCGGAGGGCCGCAGATGGTCCAGCCCGATATCGTGACCCGCGGCTTCGTCGTCTATGTCGGCCTCGACGAGGACGCGGCCAGCGCAGCGGGAACCTCGCTGCACAAGATCGCCACGGAGCTGCGCGACTACGTGGAGCACATCGCCGCCGATGCCCAGGTGCACATCGCGATGGCTCTGGCCTCGGCCGCCCATGAGGGCAGCAATCTGGAGGTCGTTCGGCAGGCGCTGGGCGATCCTACCGTCACCCACCGCGGCATCGAGGTTCCGATCAGCGCCCCGCCGGCGCCGACCAGCTCCGGTGTGCTGATCGATCTGTCCCGCCGTGAGGTTCGCCTCGACGGTGAAGGCCTGAACCTGACCTTCAAGGAGTTCGAGCTGTTGAACTACTTGGTGGACAACGGGTCTCGCACCGTGGGACGCGAAGAGCTGCTGCAGACACTCTGGCGCAGCGTGGATCCCGATCAGATGCCCAACGAGCGCACCATCGACGTGCATATCCGCCGGCTGCGCTCCAAGCTGGGGCGCCTGGCGAACACCGTGCGCACGGTCCGCGGACAGGGCTACCGCTTCTACGAGCACCCCGAGGTCACCGTCTGGGCGGCCCCGGAATACTCGATCTGAGCCGTCCGTGCCTGAACTGCTGATCCTGCGCCACGGGGAATCTGGGCACTCCTTCTCCGGGGACGACCACGGCCGCACCCTCACCCGCCACGGGCAGCAACAGGCGCGCGCCGTCGGCCGCTGGCTCGTGAGCTCGGGGAATCTGCCGGATAACACGATCTGCTCCGACGCGATGCGCACCCGGCAGACCTGTATCTGGGTCAATCATGAGCTGGGCGAGAAGTCGCCGACGCCGTACCTGGACTCCCGGCTCTACCTGGCGGCGCCGCGTTCGATGCTTTCGATCATCAACGAGGTTCCCGAGACAGTGCGCACGTTGTTGGTGGTCGCTCATATGCCTGGGGTCCAGGAGCTGAGCATGGACCTGGCCTCTGCGCACTCCCAAGAGGATCCGGTGATCCAGATGGCCGGGTCCTGGCCGCCGGCCGGTCTCGCCCGGTTCCAGGTGCACAAGCCGTGGGCTGAGCTCGATGGTCGCGACGCGGAGCTCACGGACTTCTTCACCGCCGACTGAGTTTGGGCGGTGATCGTGACCCCAGGCCGCGATCTCTGCTCTGCCGCGGAGAGCGGGGCCTGGGCGAGTTCTCAGCGCTTTCGGTGAGCTGGAGGCTCATCCGTCGGATCGGTTGATCTCGTGTACCTCCGCGGTCTGGATCCTGCACCGTGACCCGGATTGCACAGTGTAGATGTCTGATAGCCGCTCACGGGTGGAAGGCCCGAGGTAAAGGTCTGCGACTTCTCCGAACAGCGGTCGGCTTAGAGCGCCGTAGCTTATGCTCCTGTCCTTCAGCGGTCGTTGTTATCCCTGCTGAACGTCGGATCGCGGGTGTCTGAGTGGCGGCTCACTCACCAGGAGGCCTCTCACTCGGGCTACGAAGAAGAGGGTATTCGTCTCGAAACTGTTGCTCTAAAGAAGGGCGTTGCGTGTAGCAGATAAGGCACCCGTGCGGGCATTTTCTTCGGGCGGGGTAAACGGGCATCCCAGCGTTGACGTGGGCGTCCGGATTCGATCAGGTGAATCGCGCTCGTTTGCCGACCGGCTTGCGGGCACCGGCACGCACGAGAGAACAGTGCGCATTAGACCCAGAATTGTCCGGAGAACCTCTGAGGCAGCCCAATATGAACGCGAACCAAGGGCGCGCCTCGCTAGCCCTTGCTCAATGTAAAACGAGCGTTGTACTCTTCAGGGCATGAGTTCCCTCCCGCAAGAGATCGCCGCGAGTTCAGAGCAAGTCTTCGACCACCATGGTTTCGCAGCCAGCGGCATTGACACTCTTGCCCACGCCGCTGGGGTCTCCACCCGCACGCTCTACAAGCACATGGGCAGCAAGGCAGACCTGATCGCTGCTGCACTGGAGGCGCGCAGCGCCCGTTTCTTCGATCAACTCGCTGTCACAGACGTCGACGGCCTCTTCGCAGCACTAGAACAGTGGGTCCAGACCGAGGGTGCAAGGGGCTGTTTCTTCCTTCGTGCCGCCGGTGAGCTCAGTGACGATTTCCCCGAGGCATTGAAGGTCGTCACCGAGTACCGCAGAAGACTACGCACGCTCGTTGGTGAGCTTGTGAACCACACGGACCCGCCCCACGATGACCTTCTCGCCGAACAGATCCTGGTGCTTTTCGAGGGCGCCACGTCTGTAGCCACCTATAGGGGCGTTGAGGGAATCACTGCAGCAAGAGCTGCCGCAGCATCACTTGTGCACCAGTCCTAGAGAGTCATCCGCGCCTTCCAGAAAAGAGCTACTTTCGCATGCATCTACTTAGCGTCTTCTCCCACCCGTTCAACAACAAGTACCCCTCAGCCGTCATGAACGCCTTCCACGAGCCTTTCAACGGA
This sequence comes from Nesterenkonia aurantiaca, assembly GCF_004364585.1. Lineage (GTDB taxonomy): Bacteria > Actinomycetota > Actinomycetes > Actinomycetales > Micrococcaceae > Nesterenkonia > Nesterenkonia aurantiaca. The sequence goes on from NZ_SOAN01000009.1 coordinate 113,746, forward strand.
CCAGAGCACACGATCGATGTCCTTGATCTGCATCGAGAAGGATTTGACCCTCGATTCACGGAAGAAGATCACGCGCACTTCTGGGGCGGACCTATTCCCGCGGGTATCACCGAGATGCATGAACGTGTTGAAGCGGCAGATCGGCTCGCATTCATCTTCCCGGTGTACTGGTGGAGCATGCCAGCATTGATGAAAGGCTGGATTGAGCGCGTCTTCACGGGAGATTGGGCCTATCAATACGGCCAAGGTGTCAGCGACCGGGGACAGAAGCCACTCAACGCACTCCTCCAGAGCGTCCCCACGACGCTGATCGGTATCGGGGGCTCGAAGGAAGGTACCTACGAGAAGTATGGGTACCGTCAGGCCATGAGGACTCAGCTCGATGTCGGCATCTTCGCCTACTGCGGCATTACTGACGTCGAGAGCCATCTCATCTACGACGTTGAAGGAGCTCAGAACAGTCCTCAGCGTGAGACTGGTCTTCACACCGCGCGCACGATCGGAGAGAACTTCGTCTATCCAGACCGGGTTATTCGAAACGCCAAAGAAGAACACCTCAGCCAGCGGCGCGGCCAGCAGTCCACCGATGGTTCCGTGCCGCACCGCGTGCAAGTCGGTGCGTAGCCGGGCCTGCCTCACCGGAGAAGCCATCTCCGAACCTCCGGGCGAAATCTCAGTCAGAACTGATTAATCAGGCCGATGGCCCACGAAGATGTGGAGTGGAGGCAAGAGCGCCCACCTCAGGTTGCCACAGGTGTCAATTGTTCGTTCAGCAGGGGTGGTAGCCATCGCTGTGGATAAGCCGCCACCTATCGGTACAACTCACTTGTGTGGATCGCTAGCGCCGCCCGCGAGCCGGTCGTCGTCTTGCGTGCACTCATGCTTCAGTCGAGGACTCGATGCACGCTGAGGGATCGGCGTACGGGCGGCGCGGGTGGTTCATCTCTGATGGTCCGGGAAAGGGTCGAGTGCCTGTGAGGCCTGATCGAGCGTTCTGCCTCGAGATCGGAGGGGGCTTAGGAATCTCTCCGGATTACGACCACGGTGACGTCGTCGGGGACCTGAGCTTTTCGAGCCCGTCGCAGGGTTTCCTGCACCGCCTCGTCGACGCCGTGTTTGGCAAGGACGTCGTCGGCCTGGGCGAAGGGGTCTTGAAGGTCGAGCAGGTCCAATACCCCGTCGCTGCAGCACATGAGCGCATCACCAGGGTGCAGCTGGGCTGTGCCGAGACGGTGGGGCTCACCCAGGCCCATGGCCAGCGGCAACCCGGTGGAGTTCAGATGATCCCAGCCGCCGTCGGCCCGGTGGATGAAACTCAGACTGTGGCCACCATCCACATAGCTGATGTCGCCGGACGCGGTGTCGATGTCGGCGCAGAACAGGGTGACGAACATACTCAAGTCCCCGACGTCCTGCTCGAGAAGCTTGTCGGTCTCTGCCACCGTGGCGAGCAGGGAACGCCCCGGGGTGGTGCGCATGGAGGCCCGGACTGCCGACGCGATGATGCCGGCACCGGTGCCTTTGCCCATGACATCAGCCAGGGTGACGCGCAACTTGCCCTCCCGAAGGATCACGTCGTGGAAATCGCCCGAGACGCAGCCCGCGGGAACAGTGCCGGCCGTCACCGTAAACCCGGCCGGCTGGGGCAGATCGCGAGGCGCCAGCGCCCGCTGGATGACGACGGCATGATCAAGCTCCTGCTGCTGGGCCAGTTCGGTCTGTACCCAGTGGGCAAGATCTTCCAGCAAGTCGCGCTCATGGTCATCGAGCTGGCGTGGCTTGGTGTCCATCAGGCACAGGGCCCCTACATGTTCGCCGCCGGGTGCCTCGATGGGGTGTCCTGCGTAGAACCGAAGATTCGGGGCCTCAGTGACATAAGGGCTGGACGCGAATCTCGCGTCTTCTTCGAGATTCTCGATGACCAGAGTCTCAGTCTGGTTGATCGTGACTTCGCAGAAAGCGCCCTCTCGGGGTACTTCTGGAGCATCGAAGCCGGCTGAGGATTTACTCCACTGGCGTTCTCGATCCAAGAGATTCACGCTCACCATCGGCACATCGAAGATCTGCTGGGCCATGCGCGTGATCCGGTCCACGCGCTCATCGGGGGGCGTGTCGAGGACATGAAGGGAATCAAGTGCTCGTTGTCGACGCTTTTCATCCAGCATGAGATAACCCTCTTCACTGAGCGGATACATGTCTGCGTATCCATGCATCTGAAGCTAGCACAGGTTTTGGTTCTGGATGCTCCTATATAAAAATCCGTTATAAGTATTGGAATCAACTCTAGGAGCGAGTCGAAATCGACGCTCTGACCCTAAGATGTCTAGCCAGTCCAGGTGCTGGGTGTATCTCGGATGCGAGTTAGGGCCCAGGATTTCTTGCGCCAGCCCGAACACGCCCGGCCGTGACTGCGCTGCCAGGCGCAGATCAGTGTCGCATCCGAAGCGCTACTGCCCGGAGCACGCTCGCCGCGACATGATCGGACGAGCTTAAACGTCCTCAGCGCGACTGACGTGCCCCATGGTGCGGTTTCCACTCGCTCTGACTAGCTTCCGGCGATGAGAGCATTCTTATCATCGTGGGCTTTGCAGTCTTCCCTTGGGAGTAGGGGTGCTTGCCAAGGGTTTGCTGAGACCATCACCAGATTGGGAACCGACGACTCCTCCGGGGCCACACGATTTCGGAGCGAGTAACTAGATGGAGGGCAGGGTCCGAGCGGCGGCGTTGACGCGATGAGTGTTTAGAGAGATTCTGCAGCGGGTCCTAGCCGATGGCGACCGTTTCAGGAATGGTGGAAGCGGTGACGTGCCCGCAAGACCATCCCTCAGCGGGCGTTAAGTCCTCAACCGGACGATGCATGCCGCAAGACAGCCAGCTAGCGGGCAGTTTGCGAACCCGACACCAGTTCGGAAAGCACCGCTTCGGTGATACCTCCCGAATGAGTCTCGTAACGGTCCACAAGAAGCCCACGCATACCAGCATCCCGAGCGCCCGCGACATCATGAGCAGCGTTATCCCCCACGAACAGGCAGTCCGAGACGTCTACTCTGAGTCCCTCCGCCAATGCGAGGAACGCTCCTGGATCTGGCTTCTGCACCCCGATCCCCTCGGACGTAAATACGACATCGAACGCGCCCGCCAGACCTGTGCGACGGAGCTTGTCGAGCTGTTGTCCCTCTGTTCCGTTCGATAACAGTCCCACCCGATATCCCGAAGCCCGCAGAGTGCGCAGAAGCCCAAGGCTGTCAGGAAAGGCGCGCCATTCCTTCCTATAGGCACCCAGGTACCCCTCGAACAGCTCATCGAGCTGGGGATCCGATTCCTGCGGTTTCATGCCCAGTAACGGCAGCACGGTGCGGAGTCTCTCACGGCGCTGATCCTGGAAACTGATCTGTCCCGTTCGCCATCGTTCGAAGTGCGTCTTCTCGGCGGCGAACCACGCTTGACGGGCCGCAGGAGAAGGGTCTATCCCCAACGATAGGAAGAACGCGTCGACCGCGGCCTCGGCTGAGCACTGGTGGTCGAAGAGGGTGCCATCGAGATCAAACCCGACTGCGCGCAAAGTGACCATCACTCCAGCCTAGAAAGCAGACTCAATGAAGTTCGCTTCGACCCTTCAGCTGAGGACCCTTACCGCTGTCGGGCTGCCATCGCCCGCAAGCCGATGGGCTTACGTGCAGGGAATGAGATCTAGCGCCGCGACGAGACCTCCACTTATCGCTATGCGCCACAGGAATGGGCTAGCTCATCGAAGTCGCACGAAACCCTCCGTCGCACGGGCTAGACCTGGAACCACGATTACGTCAGCTTCACAGGGCGCCGCGTGTGCCTCGGCTGGTTTCGACCGCTTTCCCACGGCACGAGCCTTCGTACCTGTCGTCGCTGGAGCAGAGGGATCAGGTCTCTTTCTGCACGGCATGCCCGTGATCGCGGACAAAATGATCGAGGATCTCTCCGGTTGAATCCCCGGAGAGTCCGAATTGGGTGGAAAAGTGTCGCGCGAGATCATCTAGCGCTGACTGGAGCAGCTCTCCATCGGCCCGGATTTCTCTCACAGTTGAGTCCCGTGCGGCGACGCTGAGGTTCTGAAGGTAGGGCATGGATGCGGCAAGGGACATCCGGGGATCCGTCTCCCGAAAATAATACGTTTCAGTGTTCTGCGTCAGATCAACCCTGACTTCGGTGATGCTGGCAGCCACCTCTTCGAGGAGACGATTTCCCGTTGATGCTTCAGGTTCGCGCAGGGTCTCCACGTACCCGTTGTCTTCCAGCAGGTGCACCCGAATGGATAGTGTCCGCCTGCGCCCAAGAGCAGGGTATATCTGGCCGAACCACGACAGTGCCGCGGTGAGAAGAGCGAATCCGGTCAGAGCCTGAATGGGTGAGAAGAGACGGATCCAAGGATCCACGGGTATCACATCGCCGAAACCGAGGGTGCCTAAGGTGACCAATGAGATGTAGAGGGCTTCGGCGAATTCGCTATGAGCCGCCCCCTCTGTTAGGTCCACACGTTGTGGGAGTCGTCGTTCTCCGTTTGGTAGGTGCATTGCCGAGCGTACTCGGCGGGCGTGAGGTAG
>NZ_SOAN01000010.1 GCF_004364585.1 Nesterenkonia aurantiaca
CTGCTGACCGAGGAAGCCGCGAACAAGCAGTCCGAGCTCGATGAGTCACTGCCCAACGCAGCGACCCTGCCAGCTGCCTGTGGCACGCTGACCGCTTCACAGATGGACGGGATGCCTGAAGGCGGCGCCGACACCGGCGTTGCCGGCGGGTCCCAGGGTGCAGGCATGGCCATGGCCGCCGGTGGCGGCGTGCTCGCCCTCGGCGCGATCGGAGCCGGCGCGTACTTCATGCGCCAGCGCCCCACCGAGTCCTGAGCCTCACGCCCGCTGAAGGGCATGTAGGTTTCCAGCTCGGTCGCGTCTCCACCTCAAGGGTGGCGACCGGCATCGCTGACCTGGCCTCGACTGAGGCCACAGCTTGAGGGTGGCCCCGTGGATCCGAGAGGTTCCGTGGGGCCACCTGTATGTCCAGCCAGCAGATCGGGCACTCCGGCCCCGGCTGGGCGACGCAGACCCGGAAGGAAGATGAGCCCACACCATGACCTCCCCGCACTTACTTCTCGTCCTCGTGCGAGGCTTGTGCCTGATCAATCTTGGAGCCCTGGGGCTCCTCTTCGGCTCAGCAGGGTTGTACATCCAGGACTTCCGCGGACTGGACGTCCACGGCCTGGGGGCCATCGGGCTCCACGTCACCTCCGGATTGCTGGCGGTGGCGCTCCTGCTCATGGTCAAGGTTTCCAAGACTGGCCGCGTCCCCACAGTTCTCGCGTTGGCCACCTTTGGGTTGTCGTTCCTGCAGGCTGCCATCGGCAGCACCATGACCCTCGCGGGGCACGTCAGCGGAGCACTGCTGCTCACGGTGATGCTCACCTGGGTCACCGCCTGGGCCTTCTCGTCGCGGCGGCGCGGCGAGGAACACCGGAGAACCGAAACAAGAAATCACTCGCTAGAAGGAGCATCCTCATGAGCATCAACGATCAGAAGACCCTCCGGAGGAAGTTCCTCCTGGCTCCAGCAGCAACGGCAAGCCTGCTGCTGCTCGCCGCATGCGGCCAGAGTGAGAGCCCAGAGCCGGATGCCCCGGAGACCGAGGAGACCGAGGCTGTCCAGTCGGAGGAGACCGACGCCGGGGCGCCGGAGGACGCTACCGATGAGGAAGATGCCGAGGCCGAGGCGCCGGAGGACGCGACCGATGACGAGGATGCCGAGGCCGGGGAATCCGCCGAGGGGGTTCTCACGATGGAGGAAGTCGAGCAGAACGACTCCCCGGACTCGTGCTGGACCGTCATGAGCGGGACGGTCTACGACCTCACCGACTGGATCGACCAGCACCCAGGTGGAGCAGATCGAATCGAAGGCTTGTGCGGCACTGACGCGGCGGCCGCCTTCGAAGCACAGCACGGGGACCAGGACGGCCCCGAAGGACAGCTCGCCGAGTTCGAGATCGGCACCCTGGCCGACTGAGCAGCTCAGCGCGAGGGTGAAACGGGTCTGGCACCTGCTCGCCCGCTTCGGTCGGCAACCCATGAACTGAGGGCTTCTACGACAGGAAGACCCTATGGCTGGCCCGTCAGGGGCCACTAGAATGAGTCATGGCTCAGACCGGCCGGACCACTGTCGCGGCGGTGTTGCTCGTCCTGACGGCAGCACTGGCGCTGCTGGGGGTGCTGGTCCACCACAGTTTCCTTCTCGAGTACGGCGTCATCACCGATACTGCCTTCGAGGGCCTGGTCTGGGGTTTGACGGCCGGTTTCTCCGGTGTCGCTCTGGTTGTGGTCGGCGTCGTCGCGGTGTTCGTCCTGGTGCTCTCGCCGCGAATCTGGATTCGGTTCACCGCCATCGTGATCCCGGTGCTGATGCTCCTCGCGATGTTCGCTCTCAGCCCTGTGGCGCTCCGGCAGAAGATCGAGGCTCAGTACGACTCCGTTCCGCAATGCGTGACCGAAGGCTCGGGGGAGCCCGCGAGCACTGCGGAGCGTGAGTCGCAGCAGGCGTTCGACTCCATCGAGCACATCGGCCACTTCAGCCGGGGTGGCGCCAGCGGTGTCGATGGCTGTGACCGCAGCCTGGAGGTCTCCGAAGAGATCGATGTGCTCGGGCACTACCGCGCAGCGCTCCCGGAGGCCGGTTGGGAAGTGGTCGAGGACGACGGGCGCCATCTCCGCGCCGAGCGGGAAGGCATGGCGTTCGAGGTCGCGCTCGGGCCCGGAGGCGGGGTCGTCTGGGCCGGAACAGACGAGGGTGCCAGCGCCCATAGGATTGACCCATGACGGACACGCATCAGCAGCACGGGGAGTACAAGGTCGTGGGCGGCAAGCTCGTCGTCGTCGACCTGCACACCGACCTCGACCCCCGGATCCACCCGCGCGAGGCGAAGATCACCGCCGCCTCGGTCAACGGTGACTTCTTCCTGGAGCCCGATGAGGCGCTGGGCTCGCTCAACGCCGCGCTGATCGGGCTGCCGACCCGGGCGACCCGGGAGGAGATCGCCGAATCCGTGCGCGCCCAGCTGCCCGCGGAGGCACAGATGTTCGGCTTCGACGAATACGCCATCGCCACCGCAGTGCGCCGTGCGCTGGGCCATGCCACCCGCTGGGAGGACCACGACTGGGAGGTCATGCCCGCGGTGCAGCTGCCCGTGGAGATGCACGTGGCGCTGGATCAGGTGCTCACCGAGGAGGTGGGCCGCGGGAACCGCCCGCCGCTGATGCGGATGTGGGACTACTCCGGCCGCGCCGTGGTGATCGGCTCCTTCCAGTCCCTGGCCAACGAGGTGGATTCTGAGGCCGCGCAGCGGATGGGCGCCACGGTGGTCCGGCGGATCACCGGTGGGGGAGCGATGTACATGGACGAGGGCAGCTTCGTCACCTATTCGCTCTCGGTGCCGGCGTCTCTGGTGGACGGGCTCAGCTTCGCCGACTCCTATCCGTTCCTCGACGCCTGGGCGATGGAGGCGCTGACCTCGATCGGGATCACCGCCTCCTATAAGCCGCTCAACGACATCGTCTCCACCGAGGGCAAGATCGGCGGGGCCGCGCAGAAGCGACTGGCCAGCGGCGGCATGGTGCACCACGTGACGATGAGCTACGACATGAATGCCGATGACATGCTCCAGGTGCTGCGCATCGGGCGGGAGAAGATCTCCGATAAGGGGATCACCTCCGCGGCGAAGCGGGTGGACCCGCTGCGCAGCCAGACCGGGCTGGCCCGCGCGGAGATCCTGGACGCTTTCGTGCAGACCTTCGCGACCAAATACGGGGCACGGGTCGCCGAGATCCGCCCCGAGGAGCTGGCCCGGGCCGAGCAGCTGGTGCAGGAGAAGTTCAGCACCCAGGAATGGACCGCCAGGGTCCCCTGATCTGGGCGGATCCCGGGTTCGACGGCGAGTGCTGAAGCCCCCGATTCGCGGTCCCGTTCTGCGTCATGCTAATGTTTCTTGTCGTTGCCTTTGAGGCATAAACACGATGCGCGGGTGGCGGAATAGGTAGACGCGCTAGCTTGAGGTGCTAGTCCTCGTAAAGAGGGTAGGGGTTCAAGTCCCCTTCCGCGCACATCGGAGAACGAAGCAGAGACCCCGGTCTGATCTGGAGCAATCCAGTCGGCCGGGGTCTTTTGCGTGCCCGGACTCACCCCCCTGCGTTGAGGGGCTGATTCTCCGAGCATCTCATGCGGATTCAGGGTGTAACTGCTCGGTACTTCCGCCCCTCAGCAGCTGTCTAGCGCGGTGACGCGATGCTTAGAACGGGACCTGGGTGGTGAGCAGTCCCGCAGCGGGTGCCCGACCGCTGGTGGCGCGGCAGAACTCGAACGGGTCCATTGAGATGGGCTCTCCGTCCCTGCGGTGGCCCCCGCCTGCGTTCCCACCGTGGCCGAACGCCCAGTGCCCTCCCGCGGGTCCGCTGAGCTCGAGGGCGACGGGCCTCCCGTGACGCTGGGCCCACTCGCGGACGACGTCGTCGAGGATGACCCCTTCGTGGTCGGCCGTGGCGACCATCGGCACGCCCGTGGCTCGGGTGATGTCGATCCGGTGCATGAACGGGTCGCGGGTCAGGATCACGTCGAACAGGTAGCCGAAGGTCCATCGCCCGTCGGTCTCCTCCTCCATGGTCTGGTTCCGCAGGAACCTCGGTGCGCGGAGTCGGTTGCGGACAGCCCGTGGGCTCAGCCTCCGGTATTCCCGGGCGACCTCCTCGGCGGTGAGTGCTGCATTCTTCTCGACCTGTAACGCGGTGAGTGCGTCGATCTGCAAGCCGCTGCGGCGTCTTGCACGCAGGGTGGCCGTCGCCTGCTGGCGGATCATCTCGGGCACCGAGGCCGCCATCTGGACCATCCCCAGCATGTGCCCGGCCATATCTCGGACCTCCCAGCCGGGGCAGTCGGTCGGCGCCGCCCACTGCTCGGGCGTGAGGCGGTCCAGGAGATCGGCGACGCGCGCGTACTCGGCGGCGGCGAGCTGGGTCGCGAGGGTGCGGTCCAGCTGGGGGAGGCGGGCTTCCCGGGGCAACTCTTGCTGCTTGGTGCTCATGACTGCTCCTTAGGGCAGTGGGTGGTTGTGGACTCGAGGCAGACCGAGGTCGTCGGCCAGCATGTCGATGGCACGGTCGAGCAGTTGAGCCCAGCGGTCTCCGCCGGGATCGTTGGCGTGTTGAGAATCCACCAGGCCGCCTACCAGCGCGGTGAACAGGTCGAGGTCCTCCTGTGCCGTGAGGCCGTGACGAATGAAGATCTCGCGAGCGAGGTCCAGCGTTGCGACGGCGGGGGCGTAGTTCTGCGCGCTCGGGGTGAAGCCCGGGATCGTCCGCAGGTTCATCAATTGATGGCGGGGGAGGTCGCTCACGGCGAAGTCGAAGAAGCTGCGCGCGAGCAATCTGAGCGCCTCGCGTGCGTCGTCCGGGACCTGCTCCCGCATGGACTCGAACTGGGTGAGGCATTCGACCCAGGCCTGCCCGAACATGGCGTCGTAGATCGCGTGTTTGGATCCGAAGTGCGTATAGAGCGACGGCGCCCGCATGCCGACCCGCTCGGCCACCCCGCGCAGGGTGATCTCCGCAAGCCCCAGCTCACGCGCCATGGACCAGGCAGCAGCGAGGATCTCGAGCTGCGTGGCCTCACGCCGTTCGGCCTGCCTATCACGCGTAGTTCCACCTAACATAGTTAGGATTCAAGCACCGGTGCGAGCGGACTGTCCAGGCTTCGGGTCCGCATCCCCACCCCACGTTGAGGGGCGGATTCTCCGGGCATCTCATGCGGATCTAGGGCCCAACTGCTCGGTACTTCCGCCCCTCAACGTGGGAGGGGCTTGGCTCAGCCGTCGTTCGCGGCCCACTGCTCCGCGCAGGTGCCACCGGCCGGATTCTGCTCCCAGTCGGCGCGTGCCTGGGACTGCCGCCATAGCTGCTTGTCGACCTCTTCCTGGGACTGTCCGGTCCTCACAAGAGTCGAGGTCTCGTTGCCTTCCCAGCAGGCGGTGTGCGCCTCCAGGTCTTCCCACTCATCGATCTGCAGGTAATCGGGGTGGCATAACGGATCCGGCATCGTTCCGGTGCCGTCCCAGTCCTGCGGCCAGCCGATCGGTTCGGCGCCGTCGTTGTGCGCTGCCTTCGCGGCCAGCGCCTCGTCGTCCGCACAGTGCAGATGGAAGACTTCATCGCCGTCGTCATCCTCGGGCGAGATTTAGAAGAACTCCACACCGTCGGTGCCAATGATGAGCTGCTGGCCCCCCGGGTGGTTCGCATCGGCATCCTCGGAGCCAGGCGCGTCAGCGGCCGGTGCAGCAAGCTCATCATCGCCCTCGCCCGCGGCTGCCTCCTCGGACTCGCTGGAACTCGACGCCGGCTCCTCCTCGGTGACCTCGGCGGCAGGATCCCCGGCCGCGCAGGAGGCGAGCAGCAGGGCCGCACCGAGGGCGGGAAATACAGGCATCCATGTTTTCTTCAACATGATCACACCCTACGCAGTTACAACTATTTAGTGAACAACAATCGCTAATCTATTGGTCCGGCTTGGACGGAAAGAATCTCAACGTGGCGCTGATGGTGTTGTCCTGCGTCCTGCTTGCCCTGATGGTGTTCACGCCGCTGGGGGCCGAAGCGGATGGCAGCACGAATAGGATCCTGTGGGGTCCCATCACCGGTCAGCCCTCCGAGGTGGCGCAGCTCGCGCTGGCCCTCTGGGGCTCGGCGGTGCTGGCGCGCAGAGTCCAGGGGGTTCCAGGTGTCACCCACTGGTTGTTCCCGTTGGTGGCTCCGGGGGTGCTGGTGGTGCTCTCGCTGGTCCTGCTGGGCGGGGATCTGGGCACAAGCTTGATCATCCTGGTGATCGTCGGTGGACTGCTGTTGACCGCCGGCGTCGCCGCACGCCGTCTACTGCTCACCGCCGGCGTCGCCGTGTCTGTGGTGGTCCTGTTGATGTGGACCACGCCCTACCGGATGATGCGCGTCTCTGCCTGGTAGCGCCTGAACTGTGATCACCCTCCGGCGCCCTGCCAGCAGTGGGAGCGGGGCTTCGAGGCACTCACCGCAGGAGGATTCCGGGGCGTGGGGCTGGGCGAGTCCCAGCACCGGTCGGACCTCCCAGAGGCAGAGCATGACTTCATTTCCAGCATCCTCGGCGAGGAGCTGGGTCTGCTGGGGGCGGCCGTCGCAGCCTGGATCGCAGGTCAGGCGTCTCTCAATATCGGCATGGTCACAGGCCTGCTTCCCGTGGCCGGAGTGCCGCGGCCCTTCATCTCCGCAGGCGGTTCGGCGCTGACCTGCGGGCTGCTCGGCGTCGGGGTCATCCTGAACTTTGCGCGCGGTCAGCTGATGTCCCGACACGCGGGAACACCCCCACACGCGCTGAGGGGCGGATTCTGCGAGTAGATCAGCCTGTTCAGGGCCTAACTAGTCGGAGAATCCGCCCCTCAACGTGAAGGGTGGAGAAGGCTCAGCGGGCGGTGCCTGCGCTGGGGTTGCCGGGGCTGCGGCCCGAGCGGTTGCGGACGGTGCGGAAGACTTTGCGGCCGAGCCACATGAGGACTGTTCTGATGATCATGTTTTGGAGCATAGCCGAGGACACTCCCAAAGTGCGTATGCAACCTGAACAGGGCCTGGGAAGGTGAGACTCGCTAGGCTGGTGGCAGAAGATTCCCTACCCCAGGAGACGCCCTGTGAGCATCGCCCCCGGAACGAATCCCGCAGATCCCGCCGCCGCAGCCGAGACCGAGGTGATCGATTTCTGCCGCGACCTGATCCGCTTCGACACCTCCAACTGGGGCGAGGGCAAGTCCAACGGAGAGCGCGAGGCTGCGGAGTACTGTGCCGCAGTCATGCGCCAGGCCGGTCTCGAGCCGGAGATCTACGAATCCGCTCCCGGGCGCACCTCCGTGGTGGCCCGCATGAAGGGTGCCGACCCGGAGCTGGGCGCGCTGGTGGTGCACGGGCACCTCGACGTCGTCCCGGCCCAGGCGCAGGACTGGCAGGTCGACCCCTTCGCCGCCGAGATCCGCGACGGGATGATCTGGGGCCGCGGCGCGGTGGATATGAAGGACATGAACGCCATGATCCTGGCCGCGATGCTGCGGATGCACCGCGAGGGCCACCAGCCCCAGCGCGACCTGATCTTCGCCTTCTTCGCCGATGAGGAGGACAACGGCAACTTCGGCGCCAAGTGGATGGTCAAGCATCACCCGGAGGTCTTTGACGGCGCCACCGAGGCGATCAGCGAGGTCGGCGGGTTCTCCACCGACGTCGCGGGTCAGCGCGCCTACCTGATCCAGACCGGAGAGAAGGGTCTGCACTGGACCAAGATGACCGCCTCCGGCACCGCCGGGCACGGTTCGGCCATCCACAGCGACAACCCGGTGGTCCGGCTCGGCGCCGCAGTGGCGGCCATCGGTGAGCACGAGTGGCCGCTGGACTACACCAAGACCACCCGGGCGCTGATGGAGCAGCTCTCCGAGCTCACCGGGATCCCCTTCGACGAGAAGGACCCCTCGAAGCTTCTCGAGGCCACCGGCAGCGCCTCGAAGTTCATCGCCGCCACGCTGCGCAACACCTCGAACCCGACGCTGCTGGAGGGTGGATATAAGCACAACGTGGTCCCCGGCTCCGCCTCGGCGCTGGTGGACGCGCGCACCCTGCCGGAACAGGATGACCAGGTCGCCGCGAAGCTCAAGGAGCTGGCCGGCGAGAAGGTCAGCTTCGAGCTGCTCAACGGCGGGCCCTCGCTGGAGGTCCCGTTCTCCGGGCTGCTGGTCGAACAGATGGTCGCCTCGCTCAAGGCCGAGGACCCCGAGGCCGTGGTGCTGCCCTACATGCTCGGCGGCGGCACCGACAATAAGCACCTGGCCTCGCTGGGCATCTCCGGCTACGGCTTCGCCCCGCTGCAGCTGCCTGCCGACCTGGACTTCACCGGCATGTTCCACGGTGTGGACGAGCGCGTGCCCACCGAGGCGCTGACCTTCGGGGTCCGGGTGCTGCACCGCTTCCTCGCCGCCCAGTAAGCAGCCCGGAAGACACTCCCGACGACACCCACCCACCGCAGGAGCCCACCATGGACCCCATCACCGCCGTGCTGACCCCGTCGCTGCTGTCGCGCATCGCGGAACGCGCCCCGGGCTACGACGCCCGCAACGAGTTCTGCCACGAGGACCTCGCCGAGCTCACCGAGGCCGGGTACCTGCGCGCCATGGTTCCGACCGAGCAGGGCGGGCTCGGCTGGGACCTGCCGATCCTGGTCGCCGCGCAGCGCCGGCTCGCCGCCGCCGCACCGGCCACGGCGCTCGCGGTGAACATGCATCACATCTGGGTGTCCGTGGCACGCAGCATGGTCAGCGGCGGGCACACAGCCTTCGAGCAGGTCCTGACCGAGGCCGCCGCCGGGGAGATCTTCGCCTTCGGCATCTCCGAGGCCGGCAACGACGCGGTGCTCTTCGACTCCACCACCCATGCCGAGGTGCACGAGGACGGCGCGGTCAGCTTCACCGGCACCAAGATCTTCACGACCCTGTCTCCGGTCTGGACCAGGCTGGGTCTGTTCGGCAAGGACACCTCCGCCACCGGGACAGAGGGGGAGACCCCGCTGATCTTCGGGTTCCTGGAGCGGGAGGCTCCAGGCTGGCGCACCCTCGAGAACTGGGACACCCTCGGGATGCGCGCCACCCAGTCCCACGCCACAGTCCTGGAAGGTGCCCGGATCCCGGCGGAGCGGATCGTGCGACGGCTCCCGGTGGGCCCGAGCCCGGACCCGCTGGTCTTCGCCATCTTCTCCTCGTTCCTGACCCTGCTCGCCGCGGTCTACACCGGGATCGGAGACCGCGCGCTGAGCCTGGGTGCGGAGCTGGTCGCCCAGCGCCGCTCGCTGCTCAGCGGGGAGACCATGGATCGGGACCCCGACGCCCGGTACAAGCTCGCCGAGGCGCAGCTGGCCCAGCTGTCCCTGGACTCCCAGCTGCGCGGACTCGCCGCAGAGATCGAGGCCGGAGCCGAGCATGGCGCCTCCTGGTCACCTCGACTGGCCGCGCTGCGCACCAACGCCACCCGCACCGCCCGCAAGGTGCTGGACCTGGTGCTGGGCGTCAGCGGGGGAGCGCAGTACCACCGCGAGTCCGAGCTCAGCCGGCTCTACCGCGACGCCCTGGCCGGGATCCATCACCCCTCCGACGACGAATCGGCGCACCGCACGCTGGCGAACTACACCCTCGGCCCGCTCTGAGCAGAGCCTCGCTGGGCCGGTCCGGCCCGGCAGAAGCGACCGGTCCGACACAGACCGCGCGAGCGCCTCGACCCCCGGCGGAAACTACATCGTGCGCTGGACCCGCATCACCCGACGGCGCAGCCAGTATCGGCGCAGTCCGCCGGTGTAGATCATGGAGCGGCGCAGCTCCCATTTGCCGTACTCTGCGTGCTCGGTGACCCGGCGCCGAACCTCCTTCAGCGACTCCTGCGGCTGGCAGGTGATGACCATGTACTCCCAGGTGGGGCCGGCGTCGTCGGTCGTGGTGTAGAGCTCAGCCATGGGCTGGGACCACCAGTTCTGCTGGGTCATCAGGGGTTCACCTTCACTTTCGTGGGGAGGCTTCAGCCTACGTCGTAGCGAGTCTCCATCCGAGGTCTGAACCAGGACTTACCGAAGTGGTCTCTCGTTGGTACGGTGAGCATATGACTATGGATCCTCGCGTGGCACTCAACGCGCTGACGAACGCTCTCGAAGAGCACCTCTCCGCCTCGATGAACCGCCGGGGGAACGAGGATCCCTCAGTGGAGTCCGCGTTCTACAACATCTCCGACGCCTTCGAGGCCTACGAGGACGCGCTCTTCGCCGCCAGCGGCGAGGTCACCCCGCTGGACCTCTATGACGAGGACGACAGCGACGAGGACGACAGCGATGACGACGGCGACTACGACGATGAAGACGAGAACAGCGACGACGAGACTGACGACGCTGACGAGGATGCCGACGGCTCGGATGAGAGCTACGAGGACGAGGACGACGAGGAGCGCTGAGCTCAGCCACGCCTTCTTTTCTCAGAACACCCTCAGCCCGTTTCCAGGCCATTCCCAGCCATGAGTGATCCGCGCCACTGAAGTCGGTGTCCGGGATCCAGACTCCGATGCTCTAAGCTCGGCCTGTGCAGTGGATAGAAGCGATCATTCTTGGCCTGGTGCAGGGTCTCACCGAGTTCCTCCCCATCTCCTCGTCCGCGCATCTGCGCATCGTGGGGGAGTTCCTGCCCGGAGCCGCCGACCCCGGTGCGGCGTTCACCGCCATCACCCAGCTCGGCACCGAACTGGCGGTGCTGGTCTACTTCTGGCGCGACATCGTCCGGATCCTCAAGGCCTGGTTCTCGGCCCTGACGGGCAAGCTGCCGCACTCCGACCCGGATGTGCGGATGGGCTGGCTGATCATCGTGGGCACCATCCCGATCGTGATCCTGGGGCTGCTGCTCGAGGACATGATCGAATCGGTCTTCCGCACCCTGTGGCTGACCGCCACGATGCTGGTCATCTTCGGGGTGCTGCTGGCCTTCGCCGACGCCTATGGCAAACAGCGCAAACCGCTGGACCAGCTCAGCGTCCGGGACGGCATCATCTTCGGCTTCGCCCAGGCCATGGCACTGATCCCCGGAGTCTCCCGCTCCGGCGGCACCATCACCGCGGGCCTGCTGATGGGCTACACCCGTGAGGCGGCGGCCCGGTATTCGTTCCTGCTGGCGATCCCGGCGGTCTTCGGCTCCGGGTTCTACAAGCTCTTCGGCTCGCTGGGAGAGCAGACCGGCCCCTACACGATGGGCCAGACCTTGGTGGCGACGGCCGTCGGCTTCTTCGTGGCCTATCTGATCATCGGCTGGTTCCTGAAATACGTCTCCACGAACTCCTACACCTTGTTCGTGAACTACCGGATCCTGCTTGGCCTGTTCGTCTACGTGATGCTGGGGTTCGGAATCATCAACGCCTGATCGGCGTTGCGTAAATAACGACTCTCCTCCGGCGGCGAGATCTGCGGCAGCTCGACGCCGGAGACCACCTGCCGGGCTGCCCCACTGGTGAAAGGACCTCTGCGTGAAATCGTGGACCTCCCCCGACGTGCCCACCCTGCCTGCGCTGCCGGAAACCCTGCAGCTGCACGACACCTCGGCGGACGCTCTGGTCCCGGTGGAGTCCACCGACGGCGTGGGGTCCCTCTACGTCTGCGGCATCACCCCCTACGACGCGACCCATCTGGGCCACGCCAACACCTACGTGCAGTTCGACCTGCTGGTGCGCTACTGGCGCGCCGCCGGGCTGCGGGTGAACTATGTGCAGAACGTCACCGACATCGACGATCCGCTGCTGGAACGGGCCAGCGCCACCGGTGTGGACTGGTTCGAGCTCGCCCAGGACCAGACCCAGCTCTTCCGCGAGGACATGGCCGCCCTGGGCGTGATCGCTCCCGACACCTATCTGGGCGCGGTGGAGACCATCCCGGTGGTCGCCAAGGATGTGGCCCAGCTGGTCGAGCTGGGCATGGGCTACCCGGTGCCGGTGCCTCTGGAGGAGCTCGCCGACGGCGTCACCCCCGGTGACCCCGAAGCCTTCGACACCTACTTCGACACGACGGCGGCCCAGGCCAGCACGCCGTGGACCCTGGGCAGCATCGGAAACTACGACCGCGCCGAGATGGAAGAGCTCTTCCCGCAGCGCGGCGGAGACCCCGAGCGCGCCGGCAAGCGCGACCCGCTGGATCCGCTGCTGTGGCGTGCGCGCCGCAACGGGGAGCCGCACTGGGACGGCGGCAGCCTCGGTCAGGGCCGCCCGGGCTGGCACATCGAATGCTCGGTCATCGCCCGCCGGCATCTGCCCGCCCCCTTCATGGTCCAGGGCGGCGGCTCGGACCTGCGCTTCCCGCACCACGAGTTCAGCGCCGCCCACGCCACCGCTGCTGACGGTGTGGCGCTGGCCAAGACCTACCTGCACGCCGGGATGGTCGGGCTCGAGGGGGAGAAGATGTCCAAGTCCAAGGGCAATCTGGTGCTCTCCTCAAGGATGCGCGCCGAAGGCGTGGATCCACAGGTGATCCGGACGCTGCTGCTGGGCCACCACTACCGAGCGGAATGGAACTACACCCCCGATCTGCTCGAGGCTGCGGCGCAGCGCTGGGAGCGCTGGAACGCCGCACTGGCCGCGGCTCCAGAGACCGACGGCCACGGGGAGCTCGGCACCGCCGATGCCCGGCCCGAGGACCTGCAGTACGCGCTGCACTCGGCGCTCTCCCAGAACCTCAACGCACCGGCCGCGCTGGAGACCCTCGACATGTGGGCCACCGGGAAGCTCGCCGGAGGTACCAGCCGGGGGCGGGTCATCGCGGTGGTCAAGGCGCTGCTGGGGATCGAGCTGCAGGAGACGAGTCCCGCGCAGGGCGTGCCGGTGAGCTCGGTCAACACCGCCGCGGGCTGAGTCCTGCTGCGGAGCTAGCTCTCGGGACGCTTCCGGCGCCGCAGGTAACGCTCAAACTCCTGGGCGATGGCCTCGCCGCTCGCCTCGGGCAGGTTCGTGGTGTCGGTGGCCTCTTCGAGCCGCTTCACATAGTCGGCGATCTCGGCGTCCTCCTCGGCCAGGTCATCGACTCCGCGCTCCCAGGCCTCGGCGTCCTCGACGACCTCACTCTCATCCAGGGTCAGGCCCAGCAGGTCCTCGAGCTCTCGCATGATCGCCAGCTGCGCCTTCGGTGAGGGGGCCTGGCCCACGTAGTGCGGGACCGCCGCCCAGAGCGAGACGGCGGGCAGCCCGGCCTGCGCGGCCGTGTGCGCGAGCACCCCGACGATCCCGGTGGGACCTTCGTAGGTGGGCTCGTCGATGTCCAGGATCTCCTGCAATGCGGCGTCCTCACTGGAGAGCGAGGCCGGTATCGGGCGGGTGTGCGGCACGTCGGCGAGCAGCGCGCCGACCAGGATGATCCCGGAGACGTCGTTCTCTGCGGCGCGGGTCAGCAGGTCCGCGGTGAAGGCCTGCCAGCGGAAGCTCGGCTCCACGCCGTGGACCAGCAGCAGGTCCACCGCGGCCCGGGGCGGCCTGGCCCGGTAGATCTTGGTGGAGGGCCAGATGATCTCGCGGTGCCCCCCGGTGCTGCGGATCTTGGGTCGGGAGAACTGGTAGTCGTAGTAGCCCTCGTCCTCGACCTTGCCGATCAGTTCGGCGCCGCAGGCCTGTCCCACCGCGCGCACCGCGGAGGAGGCGGCCGCGCCGGCGTCGTTCCAGCCCTCGAAGGCCATCACCATCACGGTGGGCCGTGAGCGTGGGGCGTCGGTCTCACCGGTGGCCGCAGCGGTCTGGATGGCGCTCAGGTGCTCGGCGAAGCGTTGGGCGAAGCCCTCGGGGAGCGCGGATGGCTCCCGGGGGTCGCCGGTGGCCTCGTCGGAGGAGTCCTGAGACGCTGTTTCGTCGCTCACGCTTCTCACACTATCCCTCTTGGCGATCCCGCGGGAAGCGTACGATTGGGCCCATGTCTTCGACGTCTTATGCCTCCGTCCAGCCCCTGACCTCCGCAGCTCGCACCGCCACCAGCTCCTCGGCTCGCGCCGCCGCGGAACCGCTCTCCGGGGAGCTCCAGGCCGTGTTCTGGGACATGGACGGCACCCTGGTGGACACCGAGCCATATTGGATCTCCGAGGAGCGTGCCCTGGTCGAGGCGCACGGCGGCACCTGGTCCCAGGAACAGGCGCACGGCCTGGTCGGACAGGCGCTGAGCTACAGCGCCTCGGTGCTGCGCGAGGCCGGAGTGGATATGACGGTACGTGACATCATCGATCACCTGATCACTCGGGTCGCGGCACGCGCGGTCGCCGAGATGCCCTGGCGTCCGGGGGCCCGCGAGCTCCTCGCCGACCTCAACGCCGCCGGGGTGCGCTGCGCCCTGGTCACCATGAGCGAGAAGCCGCTGGCCGAGGCGATCGTCGCCGCACTGCCGGAGGGGCAGCTGGAGTTCATCGTCAGCGGCGACATGGTCAGCCGCGGCAAGCCGGACCCGGAGGCCTACCAGCAGGCGTTCAGCAGGATGTCGGGGGACCACGAACAGCGCAGCGGCGAGCCGCTGCGCCTGGACCGTTGCATCGCCATCGAGGACTCGGTCCCGGGAGTCACCGCCGCAGCGGATTCCGGGCTGGTCACCATCGCGGTCCCGCACTACACCCCGATCCCGGCGGACCCGCGCTGGCAGAGCCTCGACGGGCTGGCAGGCGTCATCGCGGCAGACCTGGAACGGCGCCTGCCGCGATGACCTCACGCCCCGGCGGCCGGCCCAAGAAGGCGATGACCCTGATGCGGATCGCCGGGATCCCGGTGCGCTTCCGCGCCTCCTGGTTCCTGGTCAGCGCCGCCATCGTGGCGCTCTTCGGACCCCAGGTGCTCCGGATCTTCCCGGAGCTGGGCGCCCTGGCCTACCTGGTGGCACTGGGCTACGCGGTGCTGCTGATGTTCTCGGTGCTCGCCCATGAGCTGGCCCACGCCCTGGCGGCACGCTCCTTCGGCTGGCCCGCCACCGAGATCGAGCTGAACCTCTGGGGCGGACACACCGAGTTCCACGCCCACCGGGCCACCCCGGCGAAGTCCCTCGCGGTCTCCCTGGCCGGGCCCGCCGCGAACCTGGTGATCGCCGGTCTGGGCCTCTACCTCTCCGGAGCGCTCGCGCTCACCGGGGTCACCGCCCTGCTGGTCGAGGTCACGGTGCTGGTGAACTTCTTCGTCGGGGTGTTCAACCTGCTCCCCGGGCTGCCGCTGGACGGCGGGCGGATCGTGGAGTCCGCGGTCTGGGCCGCCACCGGAGACCAGGACCGCGGGATGCGCGCCGCCGGATGGGCCGGGCGCCTCGTCGTCCTCGCGCTGCTGGCGGGCCTGGCGGTCCTGGTGGTCAGCGGGGTGCGGGAGGTCAGCCTCGTCGTCGTGGTGGTGGCGGTGATGGTCTCCTTCTTCATCTGGCAGGGGGCCTCGGAGAACGTGCGGGTGGCCAACGCCCGGCTGAGCCGACGGCGCTGAAGCGGCTGAGCCGAAGGCGCTGAAGCACAGCGCAGTCCCGCGAGCGATACCCGCGAATGTTCCGCGCAACTGTTACGTCGGGTCCGACGGAGGATCAGCCCCCGCTGAGAGTCACGGCCTGACAGGGATAGGCTGAATGCAGATGAAACGTCCGCCTGCACCGGATCCTGGTCGGCGGAGCCGCAGCACCTTGAGAGAGCGAGATTCAGTGACCACGAGCACCTCCGGCGAGTCCCCGGCGAGCACCCCAGGTCCCATCGGGTCCCATATGCGCACAGGTCCGCTGCGCGCGGGCCAGCGCGTGCAGCTCACCGACCGCAAGGGTCGGCCCAGCACCATCACGCTGCAGCCGGGCGGCGAATGGCACACCCACCAGGGGGTGCTGCGCCACGACCTGCTCATCGGGGCCAGCGAAGGCATCCTGGTGGCCAACGACGCCGGCCACGAGTACCAGGTGCTGCGCCCGCTGCTCAACGACTTCGTGCTCTCCATGCCGCGCGGCGCCACCGTGGTCTACCCCAAGGACTCCGCCCAGATCGTCGCGGTGGCCGATATCTTCCCCGGCGCCCGCGTGGTCGAGGCCGGCGTCGGCTCCGGGGCGCTCTCGATCTCGCTGCTGCGCGCGGTGGGAGATCAGGGCGTGCTGCATTCCTTCGAGCGGCGCGAGGACTTCAGGGACATCGCCGTGGGCAACGTGGAGGCGTTCTTCGGTGAAGCCCACCCCGGCTGGGAGGTCTACCTCGGAGATATGCAGGAGGAGGTCCTCACCGTGGAGCAGCCCGGCAGCGTGGACCGGGTGGTGCTGGACATGCTCGCCCCCTGGGAATGCCTGGACGCGGTGAAGACCGTGCTGGCCCCGGGCGGGGTCTGGGTCAGCTACGTCGCCTCTGTGACCCAGCTGTCCCGGCTGGCCGAGGAGATCCGCGCCTCGGAGGGCTTCACCGAACCCGAGGCGCACGAGACCATGCTGCGCACCTGGCACCTGGATGGCCTCGCGGTGCGCCCGGATCACCGGATGGTCGCACACACCGGCTTCCTGCTCTCGGCCCGCCGGCTCGCCGATGACCAGACCCCGCTGCAGCTGAAGAAGCGCGAGAAGGTCTCGGTGGTCAGCGAGGAGGACCGCGCCGCCTGGCCGGCCAACGACCCGGACGCGGTCTGGGACGAGGCCAGCCTGAAGACCCGCACCGTCTCCGGGAAGAAGGCCCGCAAGGCCTCAGCTCTGTCGCAGAAGATCGCCGCCCAGGCCAAGGAGGTGTTCACCCGTGAGTGAGCAGACCGACCATGAACAGAACCGGCTCGCCCAGGCGCACCGGCAGCTGGACACGCTGCGCAGCCGCGCCAAGCAGCTGGAGGCCCAGCTGCAGAGCGCCGGGCGGAACAACCAGCGGATGGCTGACCTGCTGGAGACCACCCGCAACGAGATCTCCCAGCTGCGCAACGCGCTGCAGGCCGACGGCCAGGCGCCGTTCACCTTCGGCACCGTGCTGGGCTACCGGCCCGAACACCCGCAGGCCGAGGGGCGTGAGATCCAGGCCACCACCGTGGCCGGCGTCGACATCCTCCAGGCCGGACGCAAGCTCCGGGTCAGCCTGTCCCCGCTGATCAGCCCGGAGCAGCTGCAGGCCGGCGATGAGGTGCTGCTCAACGAGAACTTCACCATCGTCGCGATCCTCGGTGCCGAGCGCACCGGGGAGCTGGCCCGGGTCAAAGAGGTGCTGCCGGATGCCCGGCTGGTGATCATCTCCCGCGGCGAGGACGAGCGGGTGGTCACGCTCACCGCCGCCGCCTCCGCCGCCGCCCAGCGCGACGGGCTGCACAGCGCCCGGGTCGGCGACGCCGTGATGGTGGACCTGCGCACCGGCACCGCCACCGAGATCGTGCCGCTCTCCGAGGTCGAGGACGTGGTGCTCGAGGAGTCCCCGGACGTCTCCTACGCCGACATCGGCGGGCTCTCCGAGCAGATCGAAGCCATCCGCGACGCCGTGGAGCTGCCCTTCCTGCACGCCGACCTCTACAAGGAGCACGGGCTGCGCGCGCCGAAGGGGATCCTGCTCTACGGGCCTCCCGGCTGCGGCAAGACCATGATCGCCAAGGCCGTGGCGAGCTCGCTGGCCGAGACCCGCCGAGCCTCAGCGGCAGCCGATGACGCCGGCCCGGGTACCGGCCCAGACGCCGGCCCGGGTGCCGGGGCGAGCCGGGGCGCGTTCTTCCTCAACATCAAGGGCCCCGAGCTGCTGAACAAGTACGTGGGCGAGACCGAGCGGCACATCCGGGTGATCTTCGCCCGGGCCCGCGAGCGCGCCTCCGCCGGGCAGCCGGTGGTGGTGTTCTTCGACGAGATGGAGGCGCTGTTCCGCACCCGCGGCTCCGGGGTCTCCTCAGATGTGGAGACCACCATCGTCCCGCAGCTGCTGGCGGAGATCGACGGGGTGGAATCGCTGGAGAACGTCATCGTCATCGGCGCCTCCAACCGCGAAGACATGATCGACCCGGCGATCCTGCGCCCCGGACGCCTGGATGTGAAGATCCGGGTCCAGCGCCCCGGACGCGCGGGTGCCGCAGAGATCCTGGGCATCCATCTCGGTGGAGCCGTCCCGCTGCACGCCGAGCTGCTCGCCGCCCACGAGGACCGCGGCGCCGCCGTCGACGCCCTGGTGGACGCGCTGGTGGACCGGCTGTTCCCGGCGACCCCGCAGGCAAGGCTGCGCCTGATCCACGCCGATGGCACCCAGACCGCCTTCCAGGCGGCGGACTTCATGTCCGGCGCGGTGCTCAGCAATATCGTGGACCGGGCGAAGAAGGCCGCGATCAAGGACTTCCTGCGCTCCGAGAGCGACCCGGCGCAGAAGGGCCTGACCCGCGAGCACCTCTTCGCCGCCGCCGAGGAGGAGCTGCGCGACCAGGAGGACCTGGTCAACACCGCAGACCCACAGGCCTGGTCTCGGGTGGTCGGCGCGTCCACCGCCCCGGTGGTCCGGATCGAACGCCCCTCCGAGGCTGACCCGGCCGCGGCACCCTCCGGCCCCCCGGACCCCGCAGTCGGCTCGCCCGCAGTCGGCTCGCCCGCGGTCGGCTCGCCCGGCTCGGGCGCAGCCAACGAGGTGCGCGGATGACCGTGCGCCGACTGATCGGGATGGAGACCGAATACGGGATCCACGCCCCGGCCAACCCGCGGGCCAGCCATATCGCGCTCTCCATCGAGCTGGTCAACGCCTACGCCGCCCACGTCACCGAGTCCGGCGGGGCGGTGGCCGGCACCGAATGGGACTACCAGTCCGAATCCCCGCTGGTCGACGCCCGCGGCTGGGTGCTGCCCCGCTCGGCCGCGCACCCCTCCCAGCTCACCGACACCGGGGAGGCGCTGGCTCACGCCAGCCACGAGGAGGGTCTCACCCACGCGACCGAGCAGGAACCCGGCCAGGGACCGGTGCGTGACGCGCTGGGCAACGTCAGCGCCGGTGACCCCAGCCCGGCCGACGTCGCCGGGTCCTTCCACGCCCCCGGGTCGCCGCACTGGCGCGGGGACTTCTTCCAGGCCGCCGAGGGTGCCCCGCAGCTGCTGATGAACCTGGTCCTGGGCAACGGGGCCCGGTTCTACGTGGACCACGCCCACCCCGAATACTCCGCACCCGAGGCGATCGGGGCGCGCCGGGCGGTGCTCTATGACGTGGCCGGAGACCGGGTCGCGCTCGCCGCCGCCCGCCGGCTCAGCCAGGAGCAGCACGCCCCACAGGTGCTGCTGTATAAGAACAACACCGACAACAAGTCGGTCTCCTACGGCGCCCACGAGAACTACCTGGTGCCGCGCAGCCTGGACTTCGACGCGATCGTGGCGGGCCTGCTGCCGTTCTTCGCGACCCGGCAGATCCTCTGCGGGGCCGGACGGGTGGGGATCGGGCAGACCAGCGGACGCCCCGGATACCAGATCTCTCAGCGTGCGGACTTCTTCGAAGAACAGGTCGGGCTGGAGACCACGGTGCGCCGCCCGATGATCAACACCCGCGACGAGCCGCACGCCGATCACGACCGGTTCCGCCGGCTCCACGTGATCATCGGCGACGCGAACATGAGCGAGTACTCCGCCTGGATGCGGGTGGGCAGCACCGCGCTGGTCCTGGACCTGATCGAATCCGGCCGAGCCCCGGAGCTGACCCTGGATGACCCGGTGGCGGCGCTGAAGACGATCTCCCATGACCCGACGCTGACCGCCACGGTGCCGACCTCCCGCGGAGCCCTCACCGCCCTGGAGATCCAGCAGCTCTACCTGCAGGCCGCGCTGGCCTGGGAGCAGGAGAAGACCCCGCCGCCGGGCACCGAGAACCTCCCGGACACCGAGACCGCCGAGGTGCTCGAGGCCTGGGAGGAGCTGCTGCGGGACCTGAGCACCGACCTCTACGCCGCGTCGGACCGGGTGGACTGGATCGCGAAGCTGACCCTGCTGGAGTCCTACCGCCGCCGCGACGGGCTGTCCTGGGATGCCCCGCTGCTGGGCATGGTGGACCTGCAGTACGCGGACCTGCGCCCGGAGAAGGGGCTGTACTACAAGCTCGCCCGCGCCGGCCGGATGCGCCGGCTCTTCACCGATGCGCAGCTCGACCGGGCGACAGAGCACCCGCCCGAGGAGACCCGCGCCTGGCTGCGCGGCCGGCTGATCAGCCAATACCCCGGCGTCGTCGTCGGCGCCAGCTGGGATCAGATCCTGCTGCGCGCGAACGACGTCGCGCCCGTGGTGCGCCTGGGGCTGCCCGATCCCTATACCGGGACCCGTGCGGCGGTGGAGAATACACTGGTCAGCGCGGCCACCCCGGAGCGCCTCATCACCGGACTCCAGCGGCTGCTGGGTCAATAGAACCGCTGGGTCGATCAAGGAGAGATCATGTCCACTCAACCGCAGAAGCGCCCCCAGGGCGGCAACGACGACGGCGCCCCCGAGGCGGCGGCCACGGCCGGCGCCAACGCGCAGGCCCAGAAGCGCGCCGGCGAGCTCGACAGCCTGCTCGACGAGATCGATTCGGTGCTGGAGTCCAACGCCGAGGAGTTCGTGAAGGGCTTCGTGCAGAAGGGCGGGGAGTAGGCCCCATGGATCGGCGCGTCATCGGGGTCGAGACCGAGTTCGGCATCACCCATACCGGCGGCACCCACCGCGGTCTGCCCCCGGACGAGGTGGCCCGCTACCTGTTCCGCCCGGTGCTGCGCTGGGGGAGAAGCTCCAACGTCTTCATCCCCAACGCCTCCCGGCTCTACCTCGACGTCGGCTCCCACCCGGAATACGCCACCGCCGAATGTGATGACCTGCTGGACCTGATCGCCTCCGACCGGGCTGGGGAGCTGATCATGCATGACCTGGCCCAGCGCGCCGAGGCCGCGATGGCCCAGGACGGCTTCGACGGCAGCATCTACCTGCTGAAGAACAACGTGGACTCCCAGGGCAACTCCTACGGCAGCCACGAGAACTACCTGATCCCGCGCACCACCCACTTCCGTCGGCTCTCCACCATCCTGCTGCCCTTCCTGGTCACCCGGCAGATCATGGTCGGCGCCGGCCGGCTGGTCCCGGCCACCGACGAGACCCCCGCGCACTACGCGTTCTCCCAGCGCGCAGACCACATGTGGGAGGGCATCTCCTCGGCCACCACCCGCTCCCGGCCGATCATCAACACCCGCGACGAGCCCCACTCCGACGCCGCGGTGCACCGCCGGCTGCACGTGATCGTGGGCGACTCCAACATGTCCGAGACCACCAGCCTGCTGCGCTACGGCGCCACCGACCTGGTGCTGCGCATGGTCGAGTCCGGGGTCCCGGTGGGGGACTTCGAGCTGGAGAACCCGATCGGTGCGATCCGGCACATCAGCCATGACATCACCGGGCAGGCCGTCGTGAAGATCCGCAACGGGGGCCAGCAGACCGCGGTGGAGGTCCAGGCGAGGCTGCTGGACCGGGCCCGACGCTTCGTCCGTGAGAACGGCGCCCACCACGACCGGGTGGATCAGATCTTCGAGCTCTGGGAGCGCACCCTGCAGGCCGTGGCCAGCGGCGAGCACGCTCCGATCGAACGCGACATCGACTGGGCGATCAAGAAGCGGCTGCTCACCGATGTGGCCGAACGCGGCGGCCTGCCCATGGGGCACCCGAAGCTGGAGCAGCTCGACATGGCCTATCACGACGTGCACCCGACCCGCGGGGTGTTCAACCTGCTGGCCGCCCGCGGCCGGGCCAGCACCCAGTTGGAGCCCGAGCGGATCCAGCGCGCCATCGTAGACCCGCCGGCCACCACCCGTGCCGCGCTGCGTGGACGCTTCCTCTCCACCGCCCGGGCGGTGGGCGCCGAGCACACCGTGGACTGGGTGCACCACAAGCTGGTGGACCGGCCGCTGGACGCCCTGATGCTCAAAGATCCGCTCAGCGCGGAGGACCCGCGGGTGGACACCCTGCTGGACCGGCTGGGTGAGCGGGTCGCCTCGCTGCGTGAGCAGACCCTTGACGAGCGCCGCGCCCAGGAGCTCCCGCTGGCGCTCAGCGAGCGCTACAAGCTGGAGCATCCCAGGGAGCTTGCCGAGCCTCCGCTGATCTGACGAACCAGGTATCCGGCCTGTACAGTGCTGAGCAGGCCCAGGCCTTGTCAGGTCGCCATTCAAGTTGAAGGAAACACCGTGCATTCTCCGTTCCGCCGCACCTGCGTGGCATTGTCCATCCCGGCAGTCCTGCTGCTCAGCGCATGCTCCGACAACGGTCTGGGAGACACCGACGCGCTCTCCGGCGTGGACCTGCATTTCACCGATGAAGGTACCCCGGAGGTCATCCTGCGCAGCCCGCTGGAGCTCGAGGAAGAGGCCTCCCGGGTGCTGGACCGCGGCGACGGCGAAGACATCGACGAGGGACAGATCCTCGAGGTCTCCCACGCCGTGGCGGACCCCGAGTCCGGGGAGATCCAGGAGGAGAGCTTCAGCGCGGACAACCCCTCGATGATCTACCTGCCCCAGATGCAGGAGCAGAGCGAGTTCATCTATGACTCGCTCACCGACACTGACCTGACCATCGGCTCCGAGATTGCGCTCTTCGAACCCGCCAACGCTGAGACCGGCGCCTCCGCGACGCTGCTGGTGCTGCGCGTGGAGGACCAGTCCCCGGCCTTCGCCGAGGGAGGGGTCCAGGAGCAGGACGGCGAGCTGCCCGAGATCGAGAACGAACAGGGCGTGCTCCCGGAGCTGCTCGGCGGCAACGACGGTGAGGAGCCCGAGGAGGTCAGCACTGAGGTGCTCATCCAGGGCGACGGCGAGGAGGTGGCCGCCGAGGACCAGGTCGTCGTGCGCTACTCCGGCTGGAAGTGGTCCGACGGCGAGCTCTTCGACTCCAACTGGCCCCAGGACGACGAGGAGCCCGACGCCGGTCCGGCAGGCTTCCCACTGAGCAGCCTGGTGCCTGGCTGGGCCGAGGGCCTCGAGGGTGAGCAGGTCGGCTCCCGCGTGCTGCTGGTCATCCCGCCGGAGTCCGGCTACGGCGAGAGCGACGAGGACGCCGAGGAGGGCACCCAGCACGAGCTCGCCGGCGAGACCCTGATCTTCGTGGTCGACCTGATCGCCTCCGCCGAGGCGCCCGAGGCCGCGGCGCCTGCCCCCGAGTCGGGTCAGCCTGAGCTCTCCGAGGAAGACATCCAGGAGATGATCGAGCAGATGGAAGCCGAGCAGGGCGGCGCTGAAGACGGCGCCGAGGGCGAGGATTCCGGCAGCGACGATACAAGCAGTGACGAAGCAAACAGCGACGAAGCAACTGATGAGGAGACCGACTGATGTCCTTCGGCCAGCGCAGCTATGACCGCACCCGCCCCGAGATCGACTTCCCCGGCGACACCCCGCCTGAGGAACTGGTCATCGAGGAGCTCATCGCCGGCGGCGGACACGCCGTAGAGCCCGGCGATGCGATCTCCTGCCACTACGTGGGCGTCTCCTGGTCCACCGGCGAGGAGTTCGACGCCTCCTGGAACCGCGGCGAGACCCTCGATTTCACCGCCGGCATCGGCCAGGTCATCCAGGGCTGGGACCAGGGCCTGATCGGGATGAAGGAGGGCGCCCGTCGCCGCTTCGAGATCCCGCCGCACCTGGCCTACGGGGAGCAGGGCGCCGGCGCCGCCATCGGTGCCAACGAGACCCTGATCTTCGTGGTGGACCTGGTCAGCGTCCGCAAGGCTTCCTGATCCGCCACGGTGACTGAGACGATCGACGACGGCGGGACGGATCAGCTCGCGGAGGAGGAGCAGGACGTCTTCGCCGACTACGGCGTGGCGCGCGCCTTCTCCCTGGCCGCGAGCATCCTCGACGCCGGAACCGGTGGGCTCACCAAGGCTGAGATCCGGGAGCGGGTGGAGCACTACCGGAGCCAGTCCCAGGAGCAGTCCCAGGACGCCTGGGAGCGGCTCTTCAGCCGCGACAAGGACCACCTGCGCAGCTGCGGCATCGCCATCGAGGAGCCCGCCGCCGACCGCGAGGACTATCGCTACCGGATCGACCCGGCCGACTACGGGCTGCCCCCGCTGTCGCTGAGCGAGACCGAGACGCTGGTGCTCTCCCGCGCCACCCAGCTCTGGGCCGGCAGCCGCACCCGGTCCTGGCTGGACCAGGCCAGCTGGGCGCTGGCCGGACCGGCCGAGCCCGCAGCGTCGTCCTTGCGTGCGTCACAGCCGGCGTCACAGCCGGCGTCACAGTCTGCGGCTCAGCCAGCGGCTCAGCCGGCCGGCCTCGGGGCGCTGAGCTTCAACCTGGGCAGCGACGAGGAGTTCGAACGGCTCACCGAGCTCGCCGCGCTGCCGGCGCGGCAGCCGATCAGCTTCGACTACACCGGCAGGGGAGCCCAGCAGCCGGCGGCCCGCCGCGTGGTGCTGCTGGACTTCGCCGCCCGGGGCCACTGGTATCTGATCGGTCACGATCTTGATCGAGGTGCCCGCAGGACCTTCCGGCTGGACCGCGTGCACGGCGCCATCACCGCGCTGCATCCGGCACCGGCGTTGACCGAGGCGGACCGCGCCGCCATCGAGGCGGCGGTCAGCAACGCGGCGGACGCCGGCTCCGCGCTGGACGGACTCGCCGCCGAAGAGGACCCGAGAAGGCTGCTGCACGGTGTCCTGGAGGCCCACCAGGGCCCCGCCCCGAAACCACCCCGACTCGCTCCCGCCGGGTCCCCGCGCCGGGCCGATCCCGCGCACCGCAAGGTGGAGCGGGTGCTGGCCATGGCCGGCTATCTGCTCAGCGCCGACGGGGTCCGCCCGTCTGAGCTGCTCGCCCGGCATCAGATCACGCCGAAGCAGCTGCTCAAGGACCTGCTCTCGATCCAGCAGTCGGGCAGCTTCGGTCCCGGGCAGTACGGGGAGTTCATCGACATCCACCCCGCGCCGCCGCTGAATCTGGAGAGCTTCACCCAGGACTACCTGGTCACCGATGCGCCGATCACCCTGGCGATGCCCTCGGAGCGCACCGGAGACGTCCTGGCCCGCCCGCTCACGCTGACCAAGCCCGGCGCGCTCTCGCTGCTGATCGCGCTGAACACCATGATCAGCGCGGCCGAATCCGGTCCTGACGCGGCTGAGTCCGGTCACGGCACGGCTGAGTCCGGTCTCGGTACGGCCGAATCCGCTCCTGGCAACGCCGAACCTGGTCTCGGTTCGGCTGAATTCGGTCACGAGTCGGCCGAATCCGGTCCCGAGTCCGCCGAAGGCTGGCTCTCCGCCGCCGAGTCGCTGCGCTCCAAGATCACCACCGTGCTGCCCGAGGGGCTGCAGGAGGCCGCGACGAAGGTCGCCGCCGGAGCCCAGACGCACAGCCCAGCCATGGCCGAACTGCGGGAGGCGGTGACCGGCGGCTACTGCGTCCAGCTGCGCTACGAGGACGCCTCCGGGACCATCACCGAGCGGGTGGTCGAGCCGACCCACATCTACCTCGACGGTCCCCGCACCTATCTCCAGGGCTGGTGCCGGGTGGCGCAGGGGCCGCGGAACTTCCTCAGCTCCCGGATCCGGGAGCAGCGCCCGCTGCCCGAGGAGCCGATCAGCGAGACCGCACGGCGGCTCGCGCAGGCACCCGCCGAGCCGCCGCGCCCACCCCGGGACAGCGGGGCCTTCGACGTCGTCCTGCGATTCTCCCCGGCCGCCGCCGCGCTGGCCGATCGCTATGCGCCCCGGCGCCAGCGCATCCAGCCCGACGGAGCCCGATTCATCAGCACCTGGTTCCAGAGCCGGGAGGCGCTGATCAGGCTGTGCCTCCAGCTCGGCGGGGATCTCGCCGTCCTGACCCCTGCCGAGATCCGGGAGCGGGTCACCGCTCGGGCCCGCGAGGAACTGTCGGCTCTGCCGGGGCGAGTGGCGTAGCATTGGCGACGAGGAAAGGATCCACGCCATGAATATCACCGGCTGGCAGATCGCGATCATCGCGCTGCTCATCATCCTGCTCTTCGGAGCCCCGAAGCTGCCCAAGCTGGCCAAGTCCGTAGGCCAGTCGATGCGCATCTTCCGGTCCGAGGTGCGCACCATGAGCGAGGAGTCCAAGCGGAACTCCTCTGACTCTGATGCCCCTGACGTCGCGGCCGAGCCCAGCGACGACCCCCGCCGGGATGAGCGTGCTCCCGTGGAGGGCCGTGTGCTCAACCCGAATGACTCCACCGCCGAGCAGGCCCGCCGCACCGAGCGGGAGCAGCGGGGAGACCACCGCTAAGCAGCATGGCCACCTCGAAGAAGCGGCGGCGCGACCCCGAGCGCACGATGGCGCTGAAGGAGCATCTCCGAGAGCTGCGCAATCGCCTGATCAAGGCGGCCATCGGAATCCTGCTGGGTGCGATCGCCGGCTTCTTCCTCTATGACTGGCTGTTCCGGCTGCTCGCCGAGCCGATCGTGGGCTACGAGGTGGAGGGCCGGCTCGCCGAGATCGCGTTCAACACCGTGGGCGGCCCGCTGGATCTGATGATCCGACTCTCGCTCTTCGTCGGCGTCGTGATCTCCTCACCCGTCTGGCTCTACCAGATCTGGGCGTTCATCATGCCGGGTCTGAAGAAGACCGAGAAGCGCTACGCCATCGGCTTCATCGCCGCCTCCGTGCCGCTGTTCCTCGGCGGAATCGTCGGGGCCTACAGCGTGCTGCCCCAGGCCATCAACTTCTTCTTCGCGCTGAACCCCGAGGGCACCTCGAACCTGATCAACCCTGATGTGTACTTCACCTTCGTGCTGCACCTGTTCCTGGCCTTCGGCCTGGCCATGGTGATCCCGGTGGTGCTGGTCGGGATCAACATGATGGGCCTGGTCACCGGCAAGCAGGTGCTCAAGGCCTGGCGCGGAGTGGTGATGCTCATCGCCGTGGTCTCCGCGCTGGCCGCCCCCGGAGGCGACGCGGTGAGCATGTTCTTCATCGCCCTGCCGCTGACCGTGCTCTTCGGGATCGCGATCCTGCTGTGCATGCTCAACGATCGACGCCGGTCCAAGCGCGAAGCCGCCCGCGAGACCGAGATCGACGAGCTCCTGCTCGACTAGGTCCTGGCTGAGTACAACCAGGCCGGGCCGGGCCCCTCGATCACACGGTGGCCCGGATCGCTTCCCGGTTCCGGCCGAGAAGCTCCCACCCCAGTCCCGTGAAACACGGCCCGGAGGTCGCCTCGGAGAACTTGATGTCGTTATGTCCGCTGTTCCACTCCAGCACTTGAACCGAACCGTCGCGAGCAACGGTCAGATCCCAGCCGATGGACGGGACCACCGGGATTCGCCGGTGCAGCCGTTCGACCGCCTCGAGACATGCGGCGTAGTTCGGCACCTGGTTGCCGGCGAAGACGAAGCCAGAGTCGGGATGCCGGTCGATCTCGAGCCAGTCCACCGAGTATCCGACCGGGCTGAATACGCCGGTAGCAGTATCGAGAAGAACCCGGATGTTGGAATCTGAGATCACGTGGTCTTCGGTATCCCGGCCGAAGCGCAGGTAGGCGTCCCTGACGGTGATCGTCCCGTCAGGTTCGACTACGCTCGTCATCCGCAGCGTCCCGACCGAGCGGGACGCGACCTGGGCGAAGGTCTCGTGCTGGTCGATGAAGGGCTGAATCACGCCGTCGGGAAGACTCGCCGCGGCCCGCGTGAACCCGTCTCGATCCAGGAGATGCACGCCCCGGCCGCGATCACTCGCGTCAGCCTTGAAGGCGATCTTGTCTCCGCCGGCAAAGATGAGGTCGGTGAACTCTTCCAACGAGGAGACCCGTTCGAGGGATGAATTGAACAGCCGACCCTTGGCCACGTATCCGCAGTCGGGAATCTCCTTCTCGTGCCCGAAGATGCGCGATGTCATCGAGCGCATGTCCGAGAGCTCGGCATACCGACCTTCGATGGCTGGAAGCACCACCGACATGTAGTAGTTGTCGGGGATCCATCCCTCGCGGAACTCACCGGCGATCGTGCCATAGACGTAGAGCCAGGGGGCATAGCTCTTGGAGCCGAGCACCTCCACGGCGTAGGCATCGGCCTGAGCCCTGAGATGCTTCGGGAGCGGACCCTTCGCCGCTTCGATCGATCTGAGCACCTTCGCGGCGTTCCGGCTGTTCAGACGTGAACGGACTCGCATCCGCAGGTCATTCTCGGTCTGCTCTATCGTGTTCAGATTCATGCCGACTCCTCTGATTTCAGGTGCTGACAATATATGTTCATCTGGACACAAAAGACAGGGTTCTGCTGAATCGGAGAAGAATTCACGGGGAGTCTTCTGCAGAAGGAGTCTGATCGCAGCCCTGGGCCCCTCTCGTACCCTCTCGAGCGATCTGTCGCATGCCCATGCCATGTCCCACGGCTATGGACGGAAATAGCGATGGGACATGGCATAGAGGTGCGACAAACCCGTCGCGGGAGGCCCGGCCGGCTCGCCCACCCAGCCCCTGGCGGGAGGCCCCGCTCAGGCCTGGGCCGCCGCCTGGGCGCGGAGTCCGCGCAGCAGCTGATCCTGTTCCTCGATGAGCAGCCGGCGCAGCGCCGCGGGGGCCTCGGCGTTCGCCTCAAGCCAGGCCTGGGTGCGCAGCGCCACCGGGTGCTCGATCGGCTCTGCTCCGACCTCGAGATCCTGGGCCCCGGGGTAGAGCCCGGAGACCACCCGGGTGGCCTGTCCCTGGCTCATCCGTTCCCATACCTCGGTGAGCGCCTCGAAGTAAGCCTCGCTCTGGCGCTCGATCACCGCGGCAGTCTCCGGGTCACCGGCCACGGTGAAGCCCTCCACGGTCGCGGTGAGGTGGTCGTTGGAGAGCTCCTGGCCGGCGTCGTCCGTCCCGGCCAGCGCCTGCCCGAAGGCCCGCTCCTTGACCCGACGGTCAGGCCGCGCGGCGGCGGCGAGCCGGTGCGCGATCCGGGCCCGGGCGGTGGTCTTCGCGGTGAGCTCGGCATCCAGCTGGTCCAGGCTGACCCGGCCGTGCGCGGCCAGGGCCTGCAGGAACGCCCAGCGCAGCTCCTCGTCGATCCGGAGCCCGGAGATCCCGTGGTCTGCCGCGCCGCCGTCGAGCAGCGCCTCGAGCAGCTCCAGCTGCGAGCCTTCGCGGCGGGACAGCGTGGCCAGGGCGCGGGCGGTCGCGCGCTGGTGGTCCCCGCCGCTGCGCCGGGTCAGCTCCGCGGCGAGCCGGGCGGCGAGGTCACGCTGCAGCGTGCCCCGCTCCGCCACCGGGGTATAGCGCTCCAGCGCGGCCAGCGACTGGCGCAGCAGCCCTTGGACGACGACGATCTCTTCGATGTCCAGGCCCAGCTGTTGCACGGCGGCCAGGAAGCGGCGGGCGGGCAGCTCGCCGTCGCGCACCATCGACCACAGCGCGGCCCATACGGTGGCGCGCGCCAGCGGATCGGCCACCGGGTAGCTCAGCACGGCGGCGAGCGACTCCGCGTCCAGGCTGAGCTTGGCGTAGGTCAGATCATCCTCGTTGGGCAGCAGCAGCCGCGGCAGGTCCTCCGGGACGCTGAGCTCCGGCACCGGGGTCAACCCCTCCGGAGCGGCGGGATCCAGGAAGACCTCCTGAGCGGCATGCAGCACCAGCGTCTGGCGCTCGGGATCCAGCACGTGGACCCCGACGTGGATCTTATGCGGCCGGGACACCGACTCTCCGGTGGCCGGGTCGACGCCTTGCTCGCGGACCAGCACCTCTCCCGGCTTGAGCCCGGGCTCGAGCCCTGAGCCGAGCTCCGCGGAGAGCACCGGGACCCCAGCGGTCTGCAGCCAGGCTCGCGCCCAGTCGTCCATGTTGGCTCCGGTGACCTCCTCGAGCACCGCGAGGAAGTCCCCCAGCGAGGCGTTGCCGAAGGCGTGCCGGGCGAAGTAGCGCCGGGCGGCCTCGCGGAAGGCCTCGCGACCGGCGTAGGCGGCGAGCTGCTTGAGCACCGAGGCGCCCTTGGCGTAGGTGATCCCGTCGAAGTTCTGGTCCGCGGCCTCGAGGTCGCCGATGTCCGCGACGATCGGGTGGGTGGTGGGCAGCTGGTCCTGCACATACGCCCAGGCCTTGCGCCCGTTGGCGAAGGAGATCCAGGAGGTGCTCCAGTCGGTGGCCTCGTCCACGGCCAGGGACCCCATGTAGTCCGCGAAGGACTCCTTCAGCCACAGGTCGTCCCACCAGTGCATGGTCACCAGGTCGCCGAACCACATATGCGCCATCTCATGCATCAAGGTGTTCGCCCGGGTCTCGTACTGGGCGTCGGTGGCGGCGGTGTCGAAGACGTACTTCTCGGTGAAGGTCACCAGTCCCGGGTTCTCCATCGCGCCGAGGTTGTACTCCGGGACGAAGACCTGGTCGTACTTGCCCCAGGGGTAGGGGTAGGCGAACTCGGCGTGGAAGAAGTCCAGGCCGCGCCGGGTCAGCTCCAGCAGCGCATCGGCGTCGAAGTGCTCCGCCAGGGAGGCCCGGCAGAGCACGCTCAGCGGGATCTCCACCTGCTCGCCCTCGGGCACCCCGCCGCGGTAGTGGCCCTCGACGTGGTGATACGGACCCGCCAGCAGCGCGGTGATGTAGGAGGACATCCGCGGGGTCTCGGCGAACTCCACCCGGACCAGCGGGCCGACAGCGACGCCGTCCTGTGCTGCGGCGCTGCGTGCCCCGGCGGCGCGCTCGGCCTCCGCGCCCTCCAGCGGCATCCGTGTGATGGCAGGGCTGTTGGAGCGCAGCTGCCAGTGCTGCGGACCGATGATCGAGAAGCTGAACCGGGTCTTGAGGTCCGGCTGTTCGAAGACCGGGAACACCCGGCGTGAATCGGCCGGCTCGTACTGGGTGTAGAGGTAGACCTGCTCATCCACCGGGTCCACGAAGCGGTGCAGCCCTTCCCCGGAGCGGGAGTAGCGCGAGGTGGACCGGATCTCCACGGTGTTCTCGCCCTGCAGCCGGGGCAGCAGGATCCGCGCCGGCCCCACATGGGTGCTCAGATCCAGCGTCTCACCGTTGAGCACCAGCGACTCCACCGAGGCGCCCAGGTGGTCCAGGAAGGTGCTGGCCCCGACCTCGACGCTGGAGAAGTCGATGCTGGTCTGCACCGGGTAGGTCGCGGCCCCGGGGGCGGGCGCCCCGCGCAGATCCACCTCGACCCGGCAGCTCGTGACCTCGAGCAGGGCGCTGCGCCGGGCGGCCTCCTCGCGGGTCAGGTTCTCGACGTCGGCACGGGGAAAGGGCAGCTGAGCAGTCATCCTGCTATTCAAGCAGACCGCCGCTCAGCCGCCCATCAGCTGCGCATCAAGCGTCCCGAGGCACGCTCACTTCCGTCGTGCGTGGATCAGCTTCTCATCCACCGGCGCCTCGGGGGAGGCGCGCAGCGTCCGGTAGTACTCCATGGACTCGTCCTGGCGCCGCTGCTCGGAGCCGGAGGTGATCTCCATGCGCACGTGCTCGGGGGAGTAGCCGAAGGAGTCCACGATGTCCTGGGCGTGCGGGCGCAGCCGCGCCAGCAGCCGGTTCACGTACGGGCTCAGCGTGCGGGCGCGCTGGGCGGAGATCCGGCCGTGGAGCAGATACCAGTCCAGCGTGTCCTCGATCTTGGTCAGCGCGTAGAGGTCGCGCAGCCAGGTCATGATCTGCCGGGTGCCCGGATCGCTGACCTTCTCCAGGGCCTCGGTGAAGGACTCCCAGAGCAGCAGGTCCGCGTGGGCCTTGGCGGCGTTGATGATCTCGTACTGGTGTTCGTTGAAGATCTCCGCCTGCTTCGCCGCCGGCAGCTTCGAGGCCGAGCGCAGCTCGCCGGCCACGTCGATGACCATCTGCCGGGAACGGTCGGTGAGCAGCGCCCGCTGCACGTCGGGCTGCTTGAACCAGTTGGCGCTGCGGCGTTCATCTCCGGTGTCCTGGACGGACTGGAAGGCCCTGCGCAGCCCGAAGCGGTTCATCACGGTGCCTTGGGCCTGGTTGGCCACGTAGCGCGAGAGCACCCCGAAGTCGGCGCCCTTGAACTCCGCGGCGTAGTCGCTGAGCAGGCGCTTGGCCACCAGCTGGAGCAGCACGTTGTTGTCACCTTCGAAGGTGACGTAGACGTCGAGGTCCGCGCGCAGCGAGACCAGCCGGTTCTCCGAGATGAACCCGGCGCCGCCACAGGCCTCGCGGGCCTCCTGCAGGGTGTCCAGCGCGTGCCAGGTGGTCACGGACTTGATCGCCGCGGCCAGGGTCTCCAGCTCCTGCCGGTTCTCATCCGAGTCGTCCTTGCCGGAGAACACGTCATCGAGCTTGACCAGGAGGTTCTCGTGCGCGAAGTTCGCCGCGAAGGTGGTCGCCAACCGGGGCAACAGTCGGCGCTGGTGCAGCTGGTAGTCCAGCAGCACCTCTTCCTCGATGGTGGAGGAGGCGTTGAACTGGCGGCGCTGGTTGCCGTAGGTGACCGCGCCGATCAGCGCGAGCTTCGAGGCCGCCACCGAGGCGCCGGTGAGTGAGACCCGTCCCTGCACCAGGGTTCCCAGCATCGTGAAGAAGCGCCGGCCTGGGGAGTCGATCGGGGAGCTGTAGCTGCCGTCCGCGGCGACGTCGCCGTAGCGGTTGAGCAGGTTGGTCCGTGGGACCCGGATGTTGTCGAAGGTGAAGCAGCCGTTGTCGACCCCGTTGAGGCCGCCCTTCTGGCCCTCGTCGGTGATGGTGATCCCTGCCAGCGGCTGACCGTCCTCGCCTCGGATGTTGGTGTAGAGGCAGTGCACCCCGTGGTTGACCCCATTGGTGATCAGCTGGGCGAAGACCACGGCGTCCTTGGCGTCATTCGCGGCATTGCCGAGGTAGCGCTTGGTGGCCGCCGGGAACGGAGTGTTGAGGATGAACTCCTCGGTGTCCGGATCGTAGGTCGCGGTGGTGCCGATGGAGGCCACATCGGAGCCGTGCCCGAACTCGGTCATCGCGAAGGCGCCGGGGGCCCGGAGGTCCATGGTCGCGGGAAGGAATCGGCGGTGGTGGTCGGCGGAGCCCAGGTGCAGCACCGCGGCGGCGAAGAGCCCCCATTGGACACCGGCTTTGATCTGCAGCGAGGGGTCAGCGGTGACCAGCTCCTCGAAGGCCGCAATGTTCGCGCCATGGGCATCGGCGCCGCCGAACTCCTTGGGGAAGGCCCGGTGCACGGCGCCGTCCTCGGAGAGCTGGACCATCTGCTGAAAGACCCGCTCGCGGTGGTCCTCCTTAGAGAGCCCCTCGACCTTGTGGAAGGTGGAGTCCTTGAGCAGCTCACGGGCCTGGCGCCGGGTCTCGGCCCAGTGTCCGAGCAGCACGTCCTCCATCACCTGCTTGTCCACGCGGACCGCGTCGGCGGAATCGAGGGTCTCGATCGGGTCGGTGATGGGGTGAGCGATCGGGTCGGTGACCGGGTGGTGTGACATGAGGTCTCCTCAGACTGGGGTTGAGCGTCAGGCGCACGGGATGATCGGCGCCGGTTCCTCGGCGCGGGGGTGATCAGTGATCCTGCACACAAAATAGTCTATGATACTGACCAGTAACAAATGCAAGACCTGCCGGACCCGCTGACCCAGCGGATATGCCGTCGGGTGCCTGCACCCCTCGACCCAGGAGTCAGTTCCATGAGTGCACAGAACATCCGCGACGCCGTCATCATCGGCGGAAACCGCATCCCCTTCGCCCGGGCCCACACCGCCTACGCCACCGCAGGCAACCAGGACATGCTCACCTCGACGCTGAACGGCCTCGTGGCCCGCTTCGGGCTCCAGGGTGAACAGATCGGCACCGTCGCCGCCGGTGCCGTGATGAAGCACTCCAAGAACTTCAACCTCACCCGCGAGTCGGTGCTGGGCACCCCGCTGGACCCCAAGACCCCGGCCTTCGACGTGCAGATGGCGTGCGCCACCGGCATGGAGGCCATCGGTTCGATGGCGAACAAGATCAAGCTGGGCCAGATCGACTCGGCCATCGCCGGGGGAGTGGACTCCATCTCCGACGCCCCGATCGTGGTCACCGACGAGCTGCGCGGGATCCTGATGGAGGCCAACCGGGCGAAGACGGTCAGCCAGCGGCTCAAGGCGCTGGCCAAGATCCGCCCAGGCCACCTGGCCCCGCAGGCCCCCGGAGTCAACGAGCCGCGCACCGGCATGTCCATGGGTGAGCACATGGCGATCACCGCCCACGCCTGGGGCATCACCCGGGCCGAGCAGGACGAGCTCGCGCTGGCCAGCCACAAGAACCTCGCCGCCGCCTACGACCGCGGCTTCTTCGACGACCTGGTCACCCCGTTCAAGGGCGTCAGCCGGGACAACAACATGCGCGCCGACTCCACCCTGGAGAAGCTGGGCAAGCTCTCCCCGGCCTTCGGGCGTGACCTCGGCAATGAGGCCACCATGACCGCGGCGAACTCCACCGCGCTGACCGACGGCGCCTCCGCAGTGCTGCTGGGCTCCGAGGAATGGGCCGATCAGCACGATCTGCCCAAGCTGGCGAACTTCATCGACTACGAGGAAGGCGCAGTGGACTTCGTCGACGGCGCCGAGGGCCTGCTGATGGCTCCCGCCTATGCCGCCGCCCGGATGCTCAAGCGCAACAACCTGAGCTTCTCGGACTTCGAATACCTCGAGATCCACGAGGCCTTCGCCTCCACGGTGCTGGCCCAGATCAAGGCCTGGGAGTCCGAGGAGTTCTGCAAGAACAAGCTCGGACTGGACTCAGCACTGGGCACCATCGACCGCAGCCGGCTCAACGTCAACGGCTCCTCACTGGCCGCCGGGCACCCCTTCGCCGCCACCGGCGGACGCATCGTCGCCACGCTGGCCAAGGCGCTGCACGGCAAGCCCGGCAAGCTCGGTTTCATCTCGGTCTGCGCCGCCGGCGGCCAGGGCATCACCGCGATCATCGAAGGACGGTAACCGCTCCATGGCTCGAGACACCTACACCGAATTCGCCAACACCGGCTTCGGCCGCGCCCTGACCAAGAACCTCGGCCTCCCGCAGCCGGCGAAGCTGCGTCGGCACCGACCCGGACGCCCGCTCATCGAGGGCCCCGTGGTCGTGCTGGGCAGCTCCGCGGCCGCCTCGGCGCTCGCGGACCGGCTGCTCGGCTGGAACCTAGACGTGCGTCGGCACGTCGGGCCCAAGGAGAAGGTGGCCGGCGTCGTCGCCTGCTTCGACTCCGCCTCCAGCCCAGCAGCCCTGAGCAGCACCGTGTTGGAGACCGGGATGCTGCTCAAGCAGCTCAAGCCCTCCGGCCGGGTCATCACCGTCTCGCGGGACCCGCTGGGCACCGGCGATCCCGCCGTGCGCGCGGCCCGCAGCGCGGTCCAGGGCCTGACCCGCTCGACCGCGCATGAGATGCGCGCCGGCGGCACCGCCAACGGCATCGTGCTCGCCGAGGAGCTGGACCCCTCCGCGCCCGGTGTGGCCGGAGCGCTGCGCTTCCTGCTCTCCGGACGCTCGGCCTTCGTCTCAGGCCAGTTCATCTCGGTGGACAGCGTCAACGGGGCGCTGCCGGGGAACTGGGACCGGCCGCTGCAGGGCCAGGTCGCGGTGGTCACCGGCGCCGCCCGCGGGATCGGCGCCTCCATCGCCCGGACGCTGCACCGCGACGGGGCCGCGCTGATCCTGGTCGACATCCCGGCCGCAGGCGAGCAGCTGGCCGGAGTCGCCAACGAGGTCTCCGGCACCGCGCTGCAGCTGGACATCACCGCGCCCGACGCGGGGGAGCGGATCCTCGCCCACGCCAAGCAGCATCACGGACGGCTCGACATCGTGGTGCACAACGCTGGAATCACCCGGGACAAGCTGCTGGCCAATATGGACGAGTCCCGCTGGAACTCGGTCATCGCGGTCAACATCGAGTCGCAGCTGCGGATGAACCGGGCCTTCCTGGCCTCGGAGCTCTTCAACGCCGACGCCCACGGGGCCATGGGGCCGCGGATCATCTCGCTGGCCTCGACCTCCGGCATCGCCGGCAACCGCGGCCAGACCAACTACGCCGCCTCCAAGGCCGGTGTCATGGGCATGGTCTCCGCGACCGCCGCCCAGCTCGCCGCCCGGCACGGCACCATCAACGCCGTCGCCCCGGGCTTCATCGAGACCGAGATGACCGCGAAGATCCCGTTCGCCACCCGGGAGGTGGCCCGGCGGCTGAACTCGCTGAACCAGGGCGGACTGCCGGTGGACGTGGCCGAGACGATCGCGTTCCTGGCCTCGCCGCAGGCCGGAGGCACCTCGGGACTGACCCTGCGGGTCTGCGGACAGAATCTCGTGGGGGCCTGACCCATGAGGACTGAATCCATGATCACCGAGATCGAGATGCCCTCGCTGAGCAGCCTCTACGGCCGCGCCGCCCTGGGCGCCGCGCGCTCGAAGCTGCGTCCCGGGGCCGGGGCCCGCAGCCTGCCGGGGAAGACCATGCTGGCCCAGCACCCCGGGGTCAGCGCCGAGCAGGCCGAGAGCTACCGTCGACTCTTCGGCGGAGAGGCGTTCGACGGCGCCCACCGCACCGCGCTGCCCTCGGTGCTGGTCCACATCATCGGGTTCCCGGTGCAGATGGCCCTGATGAGCCAGGACGAGTTCCCGCTGCCGCTGATCGGACTGGTCCACGTGGCCAACGAGGTCGAGCACCTGCGTCCGGTACGGGTGGACCAGCCGGTGCAGATCCTGGTCGCCGCGGAGAACCTGCGCCCGCACCGGCGGGGCACCCAGGTCGACATCACAGTCACCGTGCTCGAGGCCGGGGCCGACCCGGCGGGTGCCGGACGCGCGAGTTCGGGCGAGGCCTCAGTGCTGTGGCGCTCGGTCTCGACCTATCTGAGCAAGGGCGCCCAGCTCGGAACGGAGATCTCCCAGGCTTCCGGGGCTGAGCAGGTCGGATCCTCC
Source organism: Nesterenkonia aurantiaca (assembly GCF_004364585.1). Taxonomy (GTDB): domain Bacteria; phylum Actinomycetota; class Actinomycetes; order Actinomycetales; family Micrococcaceae; genus Nesterenkonia; species Nesterenkonia aurantiaca. Next base: position 36,703 of record NZ_SOAN01000010.1, read on the forward strand.
GCAGTGACCCGGTCCGAAGAGCGTGAGTCCTTCGTCCCGCCGGTCAAGACCGCCTCCTGGCGGCTGGGCGCGGACGCGGGTCGGGCCTACGCCGCAGTGTCGGGTGACTACAACCCGATCCACGTCTCCCAGCTGGCCGCGAAGACGCTGGGGATGCCCGCCGCGATCGTGCACGGCATGTACTCGGCCGGCAGGATGCTCGAGGGCCGGGAGCCCGAGGGTGCCGGGCACCGCTGGTGGATCCGCTTCGAGGCACCGGTGACCCTGCCCGGCACCGTGGCCTTCGCCGCGGAGCCGCAGGGACGCAAGGTCGTGCGCTTCACGGGATGGAACCCACGCAAGGCGAAGCGCCACTTCAGCGCCGAGCTGCAGCTGCCCTGAGCTGACCTGCCCGCCGATCGGAGTCTGCGCGGCAGGTTCGCCGGGGGATCCGGGCCGCTAGAATGAGCCCCATGGCTTCTCAGCGGACCGGGTCCTCGCGGACCGGCACACAGCGCAGCGGCGGCGCGGGCCGCGGCGCGAAGGCGGCCGAGGGGCTCGACTTTCGCAGCGTCGCCCCCGCCCCGCTGATCCTGCTCAAGGGCACCGAGGACTACCTCGCCAGCCGCGCGCTGGACAGGATCAAGCAGGCGCTGCGGGCGCAGCACCCGGACCTGGAGTTCACCCGGCTCGACGTCTCGGCCGCCGCTCCCGGGGAGCTGTTCACCGTCACCTCACCCTCGCTCTTCGGCGAGGCGCGCCTGGTCCTGGCCGAGGACCTCGCCGCGATGAACGACACCTTCCTCACCGATGCCCTGGCCTACCTCGAGGAGAAACCCGAGGACGTGACCCTGGTGCTGCGGCACAGCGGCGGCAACCGAGGCAAGAAGCTGCTCGACGCGCTGACCAAGCGCGCCGTCGTCGTGGACTGTGCCGGGGCCCGCAACGACAACGAGAAGCTCGACTTCGTGCGGCGCGAGTTCCGCGCCGCCGGACGCGAGATCCATGCCGACGGCGCCCGCGCCCTGGTCGCCGCGGCCGGCTCCACACTCTCGGACCTCGGCGGAGCCTGCCAGCAGCTCATGGCCGACGTCGCCGGGGACATCACGGAAGAACACGTGGACCGCTACCACGGGGGCCGTGTCGAGGCCTCGGCGTTCAAGGTGGCCGACGCCGCCTTCGAGGGCCGCCGGGAGGCCGCCACCCGGCTCTACCGCCACGCCATCGCCACGGGCGTCTCTCCGATCGCCGTGACCGCCGCACTGGCGAGGAAGGGCCGGCACATCGCCGCTCTGGTGGATCACCGCGGCAGCCCCGCCGCGCTGGCCTCCACCCTCGGCGCGGCCCCCTGGCAGCTGCAGCAGGTGGCCGAGACCGCCCGGCGCTGGCACCCGCTGCGCGCGGCCGAGGCCATCGAGGCGATCGCCCGCGCCGACGCCGAGGCCAAGGGCGCCTCGCGGACCCCGGAATACGCCGTGGAGCGCGCCATCACGGCCATCGCCTCCTCGGTGGGCCGCTGAGCCCACGGCTGCCCCGCAGTCGAGCTCGCCGCAAGGCCCGGACACGGGCCGGCTCGGTGGCTGGAGTGCGGCTTCTCTGCTATCGTCTATAGGCAGTGTCTGGGGTTCGAAAGAGCCCCAAAACCCTGCGGCAGCAAGTCTCGCGCAGTCCTGGGCCCTCTACCTCAATGGGCTGCGCAATCGCTATGGCAACCCCACGCCACTGAAGTTTGTCTGCTGCCGGCCGACAGGGACGTATCCTCACGACCAGTGACCTCAGACAGAAAGACAACTCGTGGCAAACATCAAGTCTCAGAAGAAGCGCATTCTCACCAACGAGAAGGCGCGCCAGCGCAACCAGGGCGTCAAGTCCCAGCTGCGGACCGCCATCAAGAAGGTTCGCAACGCAGTTGCCGCCGGCGATAAGGATGCTGCGATCGCAGCGAACCGCGAGGCAGCCCGCAAGCTCGACAAGGCCGTCTCCAAGGGTGTTCTGCACAAGAACAACGCCGCCAACCGCAAGTCCGGTCTGGCCGCCACCGTCAACGCTCTGTGAGCTTGACTCTCTAGAACGTCCGCTCACCTCGCGAGCGAGCAACGGGGCCCTGCGCGCTGCGCGGGGCCCCGTTCGTGTAAGACCTGACCGCGCAGCCCCCGCATTCCTGCAGTCATGGAACAATGAAGAGCCAGATGCAGCACCATGCCCGGCGTCTCGACGAAGCAAAGGACCCCCACCACCGTGTCACCGAAGGCCCGCAGCTCGCAGGTGCCCGCCGCCACTGACCCCAGTGTCATCCGGAACTTCTGCATCATTGCGCACATCGACCACGGCAAGTCCACGCTTGCAGACCGGATGCTGCAGCTGACCGGGGTGGTGCAGGCCCGCAACATGAAGGCCCAGTACCTGGACCGGATGCCCATCGAGCGCGACCGCGGCATCACCATCAAGTCCCAGGCGGTGCGGATGCCCTGGGAGCTCGACGGGCAGACCTACGCCTTCCATATGATCGACACCCCGGGCCACGTGGACTTCTCCTATGAGGTCTCCCGCTCGCTGGCCGCCTGCGAGGGCGCCCTGCTCCTGGTCGACGCCGCCCAGGGCATCGAGGCGCAGACCCTGGCGAACCTCTACCTGGCCATGGAGCACGACCTCAAGATCATCCCGGTGCTGAACAAGATCGACCTGCCCTCGGCCCAGCCGGAGAAGTACGCCGAAGAGATCGCCTACCTGATCGGCTGCGAGCCCGAGGACGTGCTGCGCGTCTCCGGCAAGACCGGCGACGGGGTCGAGGAGCTGCTGGACAAGATCGTCGCCGAGATCCCCGCCCCAGAGGGCGACGCCGAGGCTCCGGCCCGCGCGATGATCTTCGACTCCGTCTATGACACCTATCGCGGCGTGGTGACCTTCGTGCGCGTGGTCGACGGCAAGCTCGGGCACCGCGAGAAGATCAAGATGATGTCCACCGGCGCGACCCACGAGCTGCTCGAGATCGGGGTCTCCTCACCGGAGCCCGAGGCCACCAAGGGCCTCGGCGTCGGCGAGGTCGGCTACCTGATCACCGGTGTGAAGGATGTGCGGCTCTCCAAGGTCGGAGACACCGTGACCTCACAGAACCGGCCCGCCGCGGAGATCATCGGCGGCTACGACGACCCGTCCCCGATGGTCTTCTCCGGACTCTTCCCGCTCGACGGCTCCGACTTCCCGGTGCTGCGCGAGGCGCTGGAGAAGCTGCAGCTCAACGACGCCGCACTGAACTTCGAGCCCGAGACCTCCACCGCGCTGGGCTTCGGCTTCCGCGTGGGCTTCCTGGGCCTGCTGCACCTGGAGATCACCCGGGAGCGACTGGAGACCGAGTACAACCTCGACCTGATCTCCACCGCCCCCAACGTGGTCTACGAGGTCACCGCCGAGGACGGCGAGATCCACCGCGTGACCAACCCCTCGGAGTTCCCCGAGGGCAAGGTCACCGAGATCCGTGAACCCATCGTCGACGCCACCGTGATCGTTCCGGCCGAGTTCATCGGCCCGGTGATGGAGCTCTGCCAGTCCCGGCGCGGCACCATGGAAGGCATGGACTACCTCTCCGCCGAGCGGGTGGAGATCCGCTACAAGATGCCGCTGGCCGAGATCGTCTTCGACTTCTTCGACCAGCTGAAGTCCCGGACCAAGGGCTACGCCTCGCTGAACTGGCAGGGCACCGGCCAGCAGGCCGCTGACCTCGTCAAGGTCGACATCCTGCTTCAGGGGGACCAGGTCGACGCGTTCTCCGCGATCACCCACCGGGACTCCGCCTACGCCTACGGTGTGAAGATGGCCTCCCGGCTCAAGGAGCTCATCCCGCGCCAGCAGTTCGAGGTCCCGATCCAGGCCGCCATCGGCTCCCGGATCATCGCGCGGGAGAACATCCGCGCGATCCGCAAGGACGTGCTCTCCAAGTGCTACGGCGGCGACATCAGCCGCAAGCGCAAGCTGCTGGAGAAGCAGAAGGAGGGCAAGAAGCGGATGAAGATGGTCGGCACCGTGGAGGTCCCACAGGAGGCCTTCATCGCCGCGCTGTCCTCGGACGAGGACGCCGGCAAGGAGAAGGCCGGGAAGAAGTAGGCCTTGCCTTCCACCCTTCCCCTCGGCGACCCGGTCCCGGCCGACGGCGGCTTCCCCGCAACCGTGGCGCAGGCGCTTCCCGCCCGCGCCGAGGCGCCCTTCGGCCTCTACGTACACATTCCGTTCTGCAGCGTGCGCTGCGGCTACTGCGACTTCAACACCTACACCGCCGAGGACCTCGGCCCCGGGGCGTCCCAGGTGTCCTACCCGGACACGCTGATCTCCGAACTGGTCTTCGCCCGTGAGGTGCTCGAGAAGATGGGCGCCCCGGAGCGCCCCTTCTCCACGGTGTTCTTCGGCGGCGGCACCCCGACGCTGCTCCCGCCGGAGGAGCTCGCCCGGATCCTTACCCGGGCCCGTGAGCTCTTCGGCTTCCGACCGGACGCCGAGATCACCACCGAGGCAAACCCCGACACGATCACCGACGCCACCGCGCAGGTCCTCGCCGAGGCCGGGTTCACCCGGCTGAGCCTGGGCATGCAGTCCGCCGTGCCGCATGTGCTGGGGACCCTGGACCGCACGCATGACCCGGCCAACGTGGAGCGCGCGGTCCACGCCGCTCGCGCCGCAGGCCTGCAGGTCAGCCTGGACCTGATCTCCGGGACTCCGGGGGAGAGCCTCGAGGACTGGCGCACCAGCCTGGAGCACGCGGTGGCGCTGGCGCCCGACCATATCTCGGCCTACTCGCTGATCATCGAGGAGGGCACCGCCATGGCGTCGAAGATCAAACGCGGCGTGCTGCCCGACATCGACCCCGATGACCAGGCCGATAAGTACCTGCTCACCGATGAGGTGCTCGGAGCCGCCGGGCTGACCTGGTATGAGGTCTCCAACTTCTCCACCAGCGTGGCCACCCGCTCGGAGCACAACCTGAACTACTGGCTGGACTCCGACTGGTGGGGCGCCGGCCCCGGTGCGCACTCGCATATGGCGGGGCTGCGCTGGTGGAACGTGAAGCACCCAGCCGCCTATGCCCAGCGGCTCTCCAGCGGCGCCACCCCCGGCCACGGCCGGGAGCTGCTCGCGGACGCGGACAAGACCCTGGAGCATCTGATGCTGCGGCTGCGCCTGGCCGACGGGCTCGACGTCGCCGGGTTCAATGCGCTGCCGGAGCTGCGCCGCAGCCAAGGTGAGAAGATCTCGCGCAAGAGTGTCCAGGCCTTGGTGCATGACGGGCTGATCGAGGAGGGCGCGGCCCAGCCGAGCAACGCGCATCCTCAGGGGCGGGCGGTGCTCACCCTGCGCGGACGGCTGCTGGCCGATGCGGTGACCCGAAGACTGGCGCCCTGAGCCGAGCCTGAGGGCTTGGCGGGACGCAGGAGGATGTTCGGTGGATCAGATGAAGATTCTCAGTGGATCAGCCGAAGATTCAGCGGGTACCGGTAGGGGCGCCCCTTATTGCACTGGATGCCGGCGACCAGGCCGGAGATGGTCATCGTGATCCAGATCAGCACCGCCAGCAGGCCGAAGATCCAGCCGATGGCGGGGATCAGGGCCAGGATATAGCAGCCCAGCATCACGGCGGTCAGCGGCAACGTGAAGTTCAGCGCCTCTTTGGACTCCTGGGCCGTGAAGGGGCCGCGGTCGCGGTAGACCAGGTAGATCGCGAGTGCGGGGAAGCAGCCGATGAGCGCGCCGAAGTGGGACAGCGTCGCCCAGCGTCGATCCTCCGCCGGGGTCAGCGAGGCGGCGGCGGCAGAGGAACCCTTCAGGCGTGGCGCTGCGTCCGTTCGAGCGTCCTGTTCCGACTGCTCGCCCTGGGGTTTCTGATTATGCGTCACTGCACCTCCGTGATCATGGTGCCGCCCTTGCGATACGCGGCCGTTCCCACTTTCGGATTCTATCCACTGACGCTGAACATCAACTGGCCGTCGCGGGCGTGTCGGCCTTCAAGTTCCGGGCGCTCCCGCGTGATGCAGTGTCCCTACTAGTCATTGCGTCATTGCGTTTCGGTGCTGCGGCTCATGGCTCCACCGTGACGAAGTCGATCAGCTCCTCCACGCGTCCGAGCAGCGAGGGCTCCAGGTCGGCGTAACTCGTGACCTGGGCCAGGATCCGCTTCCAGCCGTGCGCGATGTCTCGCTGGTTCGCGTGCGGCCAGCCCAGGGCCTGCAGCGTGCCGACCTTGATGTCCTGGCTGCGCGGGACCTCGGGCCAGCGCCGCAGCCCGAGCAGGTGCGGCTTCACCGCCTGCCAGACGTCGACGTAGGGGTGACCCAGCACCGCGATGTTGCCCCGTGCGCCCGGCTGCTGCATGACCTCGCGGGCGATGCGGGACTCCTTGGAGCCCGGGACGAGGTGATCAAGCAGCACCCCGACCCGTCGCTGCGGACCGGGCCCGAACGCACGGATCGCCCCGAGCAGGTCATCGGCGCCGTGCAGCGGCTCCACCACGATGCCTTCGATCCGCAGGTCCTCGCCCCAGACCTTCTCCACCAGCTCGGCGTCGTGGGTGCCCTCGACCCAGATCCGCGAGGCCCGGGCCACGCGGGCCGGCGCATTGGCCACCGCCACCGATCCGGAGGCGGTGCGGGTGGGCTTCGCCGCGACGGCCCGGGGGGTGGGGGGCGTCAGCTCCACCGGCTGGCCCTCGTGCAGGAATCCATGGCCCAGCGGGAAGGAACGGACCTTGCCGCGCCGGTCCTCGAGGCTCACCACGTGGACCCCGCCGGAGGCCTCCACCGAGATGATCGCGCCGACCCAGCCGGACTCCACCTCTTCGATCACGGCGCCGTAGTCGGCCGGCATCGTGGAGACCTTGCGGAGCTGGCTCTGGCGGAGCCGGGAGAGGTCCTGGGCACCCCAGTTCGGGGTGGAGGAGTTACGCCAGTCGGGGAGGTGCGGAGCGCTCATGATCACCCATTGTAGAATTAGCACTTGTACTCGAAGAGTGCCAGAGGTTCAGGAGGCGCCAAGCTTACATGTCCGACACCCGTCGTCTGCAGGTTCTGCGTGCCATCGTGGAGGACTATGTCCACACCCGGGAGCCGGTCGGGTCCCGGGCCCTGGTGGAGCGTCACGACCTGGAGGTCTCACCCGCCACGATCCGCAACGACATGGCCCACCTCGAGGAGGAGGGCCTGATCGCCGCGCCGCACACCTCCGCCGGGCGGATCCCGACCGATCTCGGCTACCGGCGATTCGTGGACAAGATCACCGAGGTCCGTCCGCTCACCTCCGCTGAGCGGCGCGCCATGGACACTCTGCTCGAGACCGCCGATGACCATGACGCGATGCTCGAACACACCGTGCGGCTGCTCGCGATGCTCACCAATCAGGTCGCTGTGATCCAGCATCCGCAGCGCTCCACCGCGAAGATCCGGCACATCGACATCGTCTCGATGTCCTCGCACAAGGCGCTGGTGATCGTGATCCTCTCCTCCGGGAAGGTCGATCAGCGCATGGTCACCCTGGCCGACGCGATCGGTGATGACTCGCTGCACCGGCTCGCCCAGGTGCTCTCCTCTGAGCTGCACCAGCGCTCCATCTCGGCGCTGCCGCTGCCCGCAGACACCCTGATCAGCCGGGTGGAGCCGGTGCTGCGACCGTCCATGGCGATCCTCGCCCAGGCCGTGGAGACCATCCTGGAATCGTCTCGGGTGGATCGCATCATCATGGCCGGGACTGCTAACCTCGCCAGGTCGGGCCGCGACCTCGGTCCCTCCATCGGCCCCATTCTTGAAGCGCTCGAGGAACAAGTCGTGCTGCTTCGACTGTTGACAGAGATGGAGCAGGACCGGCGCGGTCTCTCCATCCGCATCGGTCACGAGACCAGCCATGATTCGCTGATCGAGACCGCTGTGGTCGCAGCGGAGTACGGCAGCCATACGGGAGCCGAGGGTGCCAAGCTCGGCGTCGTCGGTCCGACCCGCATGGACTACGGCTCCACCATGTCCGCGGTGCGCGCAATGGCGCGCTACCTGTCCCGAATTCTTTCCGAAGGGTGAACGTCCACGAAGATGACGACTGACTACTATGAGGCGCTGGGCGTCAGCCGCTCGGCGTCCACCGAAGAGATCAAGAAGGCCTACCGCAAACAGGCCCGGAAGCTTCACCCGGACGTGAACCCCTCCGACGACGCCGCCGAGCAGTTCAAGGTGCTCGGCCGCGCCTACGAGGTGCTCGCGGACCCGCAGAAGCGGCAGAACTACGACGCCACCGGCGATGAGAACGGCCGCTCCGGATTCCCCGGCGGTGGAGCAGGCGGTGCCGGCTTCGGCGGGTTCGGCGACATCTTCGAGACCTTCTTCGGCGGGGGAGGCGGCGGCCCCGCCTCACGCACCCGCCGCGGCCAGGACTCGCTGATCCGGGTCCGGATCGACCTGCGCGACGCCGTGTTCGGCACCACCAAGGAGGTGGAGCTGGAGACCGCGGTCACCTGCACCGTCTGTGACGGCTCCTGCACCCGCAAGGGCACCTCGCCCACCACCTGCCCGGACTGCCACGGCCAGGGCCAGGTCCAGCGCCCGATGCGCTCGATCCTGGGCACCGTCATCCAGACCCAGACCTGCGCGCGCTGCGCCGGCTTCGGCAACATCATCGAGGACCCCTGCCAGGAGTGCGACGGTCAGGGCCGGGTGCGCGAGCGTAAGTCCCTGAAGGTCAAGGTCCCGGCAGGCGTGGACCGGGGCAACCGGATCCACCTGGCCGGCGAGGGCGAGGCCGGGCTGGCCGGCGGACCCTCCGGGGACCTGTTCATCGAGGTCGAGGTCAAGCAGCACGAGGTCTTCACCCGCCGCGGCAACGACCTCCACGCCACCGTCTCGATTCCGATGACCGCGGCCGCCCTGGGCACCACGGTCGGGCTGGAGACCTTCGACGGGGCCGAGGAGCTCAGCGTGAAGCCGGGCACCCAGTCCGGTGAGGTGCTCACGCTCAAGGAGCGCGGGGTGACCCACCTGCGCGGCGGCGGTCGCGGGGCGCTGAAGGTGCACCTGAAGGTGGAGACCCCCACCAAGGTCTCCGAGCGCGAGGCCCAGCTGCTGCGCGAGCTCGCCCTGGAGCGTGGCGAGGAGCGCGGGGAGTCCACCACCGAACACCGTGGCGTCTTCGCCAAGCTGCGCGAACGCTGGGACGCGCTCTAGAGATGCGCGAGGCGAGATGACGGCACCGCTGTTCCACCTCGAACCGGGCGCGCTTGACCACGTTGGCGTGGCCGAGGTGATCACGCTCGCCGGGTCGGAGGGCCACCACGCCGCCACCGTGATGCGCCTGCAGCCCGGTGAGCCGGTGCTGCTCTCCGACACCGTGGGCCGGCGCGCCGAGGGTCGGGTCCGCTCCGCCGGAAGCGGGCAGCTCGAGGTGGAGATCCTTTCGCTGCTCCAGGAGCCGCGGCTGCTGCCACGTCTGGTGCTGGTCCAGGCGCTGGCCAAGGACCGCCGGGACCTTCAGGGCGTGGAGTCCGCCACCGAGCTCGGCGTGGACGCGGTGATCCCCTGGCAGGCCGAACGCTCCGTGGCCCGCTGGAAGGCCGGACGCGAGGCCAAGAAGCACGCCGAATGGGTGGCGATGGTGCGCACCGCGGCGAAGCAGACCCGGCGCACCACAATCCCGGAGGTCCGCCCGCTGCACAGCACCTCCGGCTACCTGCAGGCGATCAAGGCGGCCGGCGCCGAGGTCGGCGTCGTGGTGCTGCATGAGACCGATGAGACCTCGCTGGCCCAGGCGATCGCCGCACTGCAGGCGCCAGGCGGGCACGCATCGCAGGCGCCCGGAGCACCCGCGCACCAGCTGACCGAGCTGCATCTGATCGTCGGACCCGAGGGCGGGATCAGCGACCGCGAGATCGAGCTGCTCACCGGGGCAGGCGCGCGGATCGCCAGGCTCGGACCCACCGTGCTGCGCTCCTCCACCGCAGGGCCCGCAGCGCTGGCCGCCGCGCAGCTGCTGCTGGGCCGCTGGGACTGGGACACCGGGGCTGGTCACCCCGAACAGAGCGCATAGACTGAGGACCAATGACTGAGACTTCGCAGAACCCGAGCACATCGACCATCTCCGGAGCGGCCCGCGGCGCCACCGCCGCCGCGCTGGGCAACATCGAGCGTCAGGTCTACTTCGCCGACGCCGACACCATGTTCCGCAGCCTCGGCGCCGGAGATCTCGCGCTGCGGATCCTGCAGGGGATCTACCCGGCTTCCTCCATTGGGTTGCGCGACCAGCTGGTCACCGTGGGCGGACCCGCCGAGGAGGTCACCGGGATCGTGGAGATCCTCAACCAGCTCAAGACCCTCGCCGCCTCCGGGACCACGGTCACCGAGGAGATCATCGAACAGGTCGCCACCATGGTCCGCGCCGACGCAGCGCAGGACTCCGCGCGGATCGTGACCACCAACATCCTCTCCCACCGCGGGCGCACCATCCGGCCCAAGACCAAGAACCAACAGACCTACGTGGACACCATCGACGAGTCCACCGTGGTCTTCGGCATCGGCCCGGCCGGCACCGGCAAGACCTACCTGGCCATGGCCAAGGCGGTCCAGGCGCTGCAGGCCCGCGAGGTCAACCGGATCATCCTGACCCGCCCGGCCGTGGAGGCCGGCGAGAAGCTCGGCTTCCTGCCCGGCAGCCTCAATGACAAGATCGACCCCTATCTGCGCCCGCTCTACGACGCGCTGCACGACATGATCGACCCCGATTCGATCCCACGTCTGATGGAGTCCGGCATCATCGAGGTGGCCCCGCTGGCCTATATGCGCGGCCGCACGCTCAACGACTCGTTCATCATTCTGGACGAGGCGCAGAACACCACCGCCGAGCAGATGAAGATGTTCCTGACCCGGCTCGGCTTCAACTCCAAGATCGTGGTCACCGGCGACATCACCCAGGTGGACCTGCCGCGCGGCACCGACTCCGGGCTGCGCACCGTGATCGAGATCCTCGACGGCGTCGAGGGCATCGAGATCTCCCGCTTCGGCTCCGAGGACGTGGTCCGCCACGAACTCGTGGGCCGCATCGTGGATGCCTACGAACGCCACCAGGACCGGGCCGCCGCCCCCAGCGCCCGGCGCGGAGGACGACGATGACCGAGGTCCAGGTCACGGTCGAGGACAGCTCGGGCTCCGCGCTGATCTCCGGGGAACACCTGGCCGAGCTGCTGGACCTCACCGGGTTCCTCTACGCCAAGCTGCACCTGGGCCCGGAGGTGACGCTCTCGATCACCCTGGTGGACGAGGAGACCATCGAAGGGCTGCACCTGGACTGGATGAACCTGCCCGGACCCACCGACGTGATGAGCTTCCCGATGGACGAGCTGACCGCCGGCACCGCCGGGGACCCGGTCACCGAGGGCGTGCTGGGCGACATCGTGATCTGCCCCGGCGTTGCCGCCGCGCAGGCGAGTGCCCACGGGCACCCGCTGAGCGCCGAGCTCGCGCTGCTGGCCACCCACGGGGTGCTGCACCTGCTTGGACACGATCACGGCGAGCCGGCGGACCGTGAAGAGATGTTCACCCTGCAGCGAGTGCTCCTGGAGGAGTTCCTCGGCCACGCCGCACCGACGCCGACGGTCTGATCCATGGTCCTCGGGATCCTCATCATCCTGGCGCTGGTCTGCGCCGTCCTGGCCTTCGCGCTCTCCGCGGCTGACTCCGCGTTCCTGCGGCTGAGCCGCCGCGAGGCCGAGGAGATCGCCGAGAAGCGCGGCTCCACTGCCGTGGAGAAGATCCTCGCCCAGCCGGTGGCGCACACGCTTGCGCTGCAGACCTGGCGCTGGCTCTTCACCACCGCCGTGGTCGTGCTGGTGATCGTGTCCTCTGCGCTGGCACTGGACGGACTCGGCGCCGGCGCCGTGGCTGGCTCCGCGATCCTGCTCATCGGCGGGGTCATCGTCGCGGCGATCTCCCCGCGGCGCATCGGTCGCGGCCACCATCTGTTCGTCGCCGCGGCGACTGCCGCGCTGGTGCGCACCCTGCGGGTCGTGCTGGGACCGTTTCCGGAGGCTCTGAGCAGCATCGGCGCGCGCACCGTCCCGGGCACCGCGCACACCGATCAGGGCTTCTTCGACGACGAGGAGTTCCGGGAATTCGTGGCCCGCGCCTCGGAGAAGGACATCATCGAAGACACCGAGGCGGAGCTGATCCAGTCGGTCTTCGACCTCGCCGCCACCCGGGTCCGGGCCGTGATGGTCCCGCGCACCGATATGGTCACCGTGGAGTCCGGGACCAGCCTCGCCGAGGTCATGACGCTGTTCTTCCGCTCCGGCTACTCCCGGATCCCGGTGGTCCGAGGCTCCGCGGACGACATCACCGGCATGATCTACCTCAAGGACGCCGCCTTCCTGCACCATCGGCTGCGCAGCGGGGAGCTGCTCAGCTCCTACGGCGATCGCGACCCGGATTCGATCATCATCGACGAGCTCCAGCGCGACGTGCGCTACGTGCCCGAGTCCAAGCCGGTCTCGGAGTTCCTCTCCGAGCTGCAGCGCGAATCCACCCATGTCGCCATCGTGGTGGATGAATACGGCGGCACCGCCGGGATGGTCACCCTGGAGGACCTGATCGAAGAGATCGTCGGGGAGATCGTGGACGAATACGACACCGAGGCCGCCGAGACCGAAGATCTCGACGACTCACGACGCCGGATCTCCGCCCGGATGTCGGTGGACGACTTCGCCGAGCTCTATGACCTCGACCTCGATGACGAGGAAGAGGTGGACACCGTCGGCGGTCTGCTCGCCAAGGCCCTGGGCCGGGTGGCGATCGCCGGATCCGAGGTCGAGATCCCACGCCGCCACGGCCCCGGAGTCGTGTTGCGCGCCGACCGGCTCCAGGGCCGCCGCAACCGAGTGAGCCACGTGCTCGCCTGGGAGGCCGAAGATCGACGCGGCGCCAGGGCCGGGCTGGGCACCGACGCCGAGCCCGACGCGCTGCACCGCACCGCGCACCGCACCCCAGCCGGGGTCGGGGCCGGAACCACGACAGAGACCACGGCACGAGAAGCAGCACCGTATGAGGATCGAGCCGCAGCCGCGGACTCGACGCAGGAGAGGATCAGGACACCACGATGAGCCCCACACAGATGCCGCCGCAGCAGGAGGGCTTCGCCGCGTTCGACGAGAACTTCCGCGCCGGATTCGCCAGCCTTGTAGGACGCCCGAACGCAGGGAAGTCCACCTTGACCAACGCGCTGGTGGGGGACAAGGTCGCGATCACCTCCTCCAAGCCGCAGACCACCCGGCACACCATCCGCGGGATCGTGCACCGCAGCGACTTCCAGCTGGTCCTGGTCGACACCCCCGGGCTGCACCGTCCACGCACCCTGCTCGGCAAGCGGCTCAACGGTCTGGTCATCGACACCCTCTCCGAGGTCGACGTGGTCGGGTTCTGCATCCCCGCCGACGAGAAGGTCGGACCCGGTGACCGGTTCATCGCCGCACAGCTCACCAAGCTTCCGCACAAGCGGGTGATCGCGCTGGTCACCAAGGTGGACAAGGTCTCCCGCGAGGACCTCGCCGAGCAGCTCATGGCGGTGGACCAGCTCGGCCGCGAGCACCTCGCCCAGGAGGGCAAGCAGGCCGGCGGCTTCGCCGAGATCATCCCGGTCTCCGCGCTGGAGGGGGAGCAGACCGAGGTGGTGGTGGAACAGCTTGCCGCCATGATGCCGAAGTCCCCGCCGCTCTACCCCGAGGGTGAGCTCACCGACGAGCCTGAGGCGATCATGGTCGCCGAGCTGGTGCGCGAAGCCGCTCTGGAGGACGTCCGCGATGAGCTGCCGCACTCGATCGCCGTGGTCGTCGAGGAGATGGTGCCCCGCGAGGGTCGCCCCGCGGACAAGCCGCTGCTCGACGTCCGGGTCTCGATCCACGTGGAGCGCGACTCGCAGAAGGCGATCATCATCGGCAAACGCGGCGCCCGGCTCAAGGCCATCGGCACCGATGCGCGGGCCGGCATCGTGAAGCTGCTGGGAACCCCGGTCTACCTGGACCTCCATGTGAAGGTCACCAAGGAGTGGCAGCGCGACCCGAAGAAGCTCGGTCGGCTCGGCTTCTGAGCAACCCGGCCTGGGACCGGTGCATCGGCGTCGTCCACATGATGAGAATCAGGGTGACCCACTGCACAGGCCCGCGCTGCGTGCTATTTTGAATGGCGTGCAGACGATACGCCAGCGAGTCCTACGACTAGAGCTTCTCCGCCGCAGCGGGGAAGAGCTCGCGCGCGTCTGATCCCAGCTCACCTCTCCGGTCAAGCTCGTCGATCCAGCACAGCGCAGCACTTCCAGGTCGAATCCCCGCTGCGGAGCTCCTCCGCCTCGACCGCTCGCCCGCAGCTCGTTCACAGCAAGGAAGCTCTCATGCGCAAACTTCAGAAGACCTCCCCGATGCCCTTCAACCGGTATGTCCCCTTCGAGGATCAGATCACCGTCTCGCTGCCGGACCGGACCTGGCCGGACCAGACCATCAAGGCCGCCCCGCGCTGGTGCGCAGTGGACCTGCGTGACGGCAACCAGGCGCTGATCGACCCGATGACCCCGGATCGCAAGCACCGGATGTTCGAGCTGCTGGTGAACATGGGGTTCAAAGAGATCGAGGTCGGCTTCCCCTCCGCCTCGCAGACCGACTACGACTTCGTCCGGCAGCTCATCGAGCAGGACAAGATCCCCGAGGACGTCTACATCCAGGTGCTCACCCAGGCGCGCGAAGCCCTGATCGAGCGGACCTTCGAGGCCATCGCGGGGGCGCCACGGGCGATCGTGCACCTGTACAACTCCACCTCCGTGCTGCAGCGCGAGGTGGTGTTCAAGGCCGACCGCGACGGGATCGTGGACATCGCCACACAGGGAGCCCGGCTGTGTCGGAAATACGAGGAGGCGATGCACGCCGCCTCGGAGACCCCCACCGAGATCGTCTACCAGTACTCCCCAGAATCCTTCACCGGCACCGAGCTGGACTTCGCCGCGCACATCTCCGATGCGGTGGTCGACGTCTTCGGCGCCACCCCGGAGAAGCCGGTGATCATCAACCTGCCCGCCACGGTGGAGATGGCCACCCCGAACGTCTACGCGGACTCCATCGAATGGATGCACCGGAACCTGCGCAACCGCGAATCCATCGTGCTCTCGCTGCACCCGCATAACGACCGGGGCACCGGGGTCGCCGCCGCCGAGCTCGGCTATATGGCAGGCGCCGACCGGATCGAAGGCTGCCTGTTCGGCAACGGTGAGCGCACCGGCAACGTCGACCTGGTCACCCTGGGCATGAACCTGTTCAGCCAGGGCATCGACCCGGAGCTGGACTTCCGGGATATGAGCAGCATCCGCAGCATCGTGGAGCACTGCAACCAGATGGGTGTCCCGGAACGTTCACCCTATGGCGGCGACCTGGTCTTCACCGCCTTCTCGGGCTCGCACCAGGACGCGATCAAGAAGGGCTTCGAGCACATGGACGCCCGCGCCGCGGCGGCCGGGACCTCCCGGGACGAGATCACCTGGGCCGTGCCGTACCTGCCCATCGACCCGAAGGACATCGGCCGCAGCTACGAGGCGGTCATCCGAGTCAACTCTCAGTCCGGCAAGGGTGGCGTCTCCTATCTGCTCAAGGCCGAACGTGGCATCGATCTCCCGCGCCGCGCGCAGGTGGAGTTCTCCGGGGTCATCCAGCGTCGGGCCGACGACGGCGGCGGCGAGGTCTCCGGTGAGGAGATCTGGCAGATCTTCCAGGACGAGTACCTGCCGGTGGACACCGCGGACCACCAGTGGGGCCACTACCGGTTGGACGAGGTCAACACCTCCTCCAACGCCGAGGGCGTGTTCCACATGGAGGTCGAGCTGCAGGCCGGCGGTCACTCCACCTCCCAGGCCGCTCACGCCAACGGTCCGATCGCGGCGCTGCTGAAGATCCTTGCGGAGGACGGGGTCGATGTGCGGCTGCTGGACTACACCGAGCACGCCATGAGCCAGGGCGGAGACGCCCAGGCGGCCTCCTTCGTGGAGCTGGCGATCGGGGAGCGGGTGCTCTGGGGCGTCGGCCTGGATCACAACACCACTCTGGCCTCGCTGCAGGCCGTGATCTCGGCCGTGAACCGGGCGCTGCGCGACGTCGCCCCGGTGGCGTAGCCCGGGCTCGCGCCGCAGTATGCCCGGGCATGCGCTGCAATATCCCCGGGCCTGCGCCGCGATATCCCCGGGCATGCGCCCATGCCGCTGTAGTACTCTGCCACCATGGCCGGCTCCACCTTCGCGTCCCGTTCCTATCGTGACGCCGCGATCATCCTGCGCACCCAGAACCTGGGTGAGGCGGATCGCATCATCACCGCGCTGACCTCGGCGAACGGGCTGGTGCGTGCGGTGGCGAAGGGGGTGCGCCGCACCTCTTCGAAGTTCGGCGCCACCGTGGAGCCGTTCATGGTGGCAGACGTCCAGTTCGTGCACGGCCGGTCGCTGGACATCGTCACCCAGGCCACCTCGAAGAACACCTATGGGCCGCCGATCGTGGCCGACTACGACAAGTACATGGCAGCGAGCACCATGGCCGAGACCGCCGAGCGGCTGATGGACGTCGAGTCCGATCCGGCCTTCGGCGGTGCCCAGTTCCGACTGCTCCACGGCGGGTACTCCGCACTGGCACGCGGAGTCCATCCGGCCGACGTCGTGCTGAACTCCTACCTGCTGCGCGCGCTCTCCGCCGCCGGCTGGGCGGTCACCTGGACCGCCTGCGTGGCCTGCGGCAAGCCCGGGGCGCACACCGGCTTCCATCCCGCCGCCAGCGGTCCGGTCTGCACCGACTGCCGACCCCCGGGCACCCGAACCCTGGACCCGGCCACGGTGGAGCTGCTGCACGCGCTGCAGCACGGGCATTGGGAGCAGACCCGGTCCTTCCGCAGCGATATTCGGCATGAGGCCACCAATGTGGTGATCAGCTATGCCCAGCACCACCTGGAGCGCCGGCTGAGCTCTCTGGGACTCTGAACCCGCCGGCTCGCCACCGCGGGTACGGCGTTGGTCTGCCGACACGACATGGAAGAATGGGAGCCATGTCCCGGCCCACGCATCAGGATCCCACCCCGCACCCCGACGACGTCTGCGCACCGCGGCTGCCCCCGGAACTGGTGCCGGCCCATGTCGGGATCGTGATGGACGGCAACGGCCGCTGGGCGAACCAGCGCGGGCTCCCGCGCACCGAGGGTCATCGGGCCGGCGAGGCCGCACTGATGGACGTGATCGCCGGAGCCATGGAGATCGGCGTCCAACACATCAGCGTCTACGCCTTCTCCACCGAGAACTGGAAACGCTCACCCGATGAGGTGCGCTTCCTGATGGGCTACTCCCGCGAGGTGCTCCGCCGGCAGCGCGACGTGCTGAACTCCTGGGGCGTGCGGATCCGATGGAACGGACAGCCCGGACGGCTGTGGCGCTCGGTGATCAAGGAGCTGGAGATCTCTGAGGAGCTGACCCGGAACAACACCCGGTTCACCCTGACCATGTGCGTGAACTACGGAGGCCGCGCGGAGATCACCGACGCGGTCAAGCTGATCGCCGCCGAGGTCGCCGCCGGCCGGATGGACCCGCGCCGGATCACCGAGCAGACCGTGGCGGCACACCTGGATGAACCCGACCTGCCCGACGTCGACCTCTTCCTGCGCAGCTCCGGGGAGCAGCGCATCTCGAACTTCCTGCTCTGGCAGTCTGCCTACGCCGAGCTGGTGTTCATGGACGTGCTCTGGCCGGATGTGGACCGCACCACCCTGTGGGAGGCGGTGGAGATCTACGCCCGCCGGGACCGCCGCTACGGCGCCGCGGTGGACAGTTTCTCGGCCGGCCGCTCGGCCTCGGGGGCGTAGGCCCGCAGCCAGCGCTGAACCTCGTCCAGCGCCCGGTTGCGCACAGCAGCCTCCGAGGCGAAGACGTCATGGATCGCCCCGTGCACCCGCACCACGGTGACCTGATCGCCGAGCTTCACGGCCCGGCGAGCCAGCAGCTCCACATCGAGCACCGAATCTGACTCCTGCAGCTCCTGCGTCCAGTGTCGCCGGTAGGCGGTCGCCGTCGAGAGCAGCACCAGGATCGGCAGCTGCAGCCCCAGGCCTTCGTGGACCTTCCGGTGACCCACCAGGACCGCGCGCATCCAGCCCACCCGGATCGGAAACGACGTGCGCGGACGCCACTTCGGATGCAGCGTCCATTCGCCCCGGGCCTGATCCGAGAGCGTCTGCCAGTAGTTGTCGATGGCCGGAAGCTTCAGCGCCCGAGTGGGGGCGAACTGGCCCAATGGGGCAAGGATGCCCTCGGTGGCGGTGCGCGCGGCGACGTCGCCGGAGAGCTCCAGCCAGGGGCTGTTGAGCACCAGCGCGCTGATCCGTCCGGGATTGCGCTGTGCCCAGAGTGCGGCGACCAGGCCGCCGGTGGAGTGGGCTTCGATGATCGGGGGCGGGGCCTGCGGGTGCATGGCGCGGATCTCGACCAGCGCGGCGTCGATGTCGGCGTCGTAGGTGCCCAGGTCATCGACGTAGCCCGGGGTCTGCCAGCTGCGCAGACTCCGGCCGTACTTGCGCAGATCCAGCGCGTAGAACGGGCGACCCCAGCTCTGCCAGCGGCGAGCCATCGGGATGTTGTAGAAATAGTCGGCCCAGCCGTGGATATGCAGCACCGGAGCCAGTTCCGGCGGGTGGTCCGGCTCCGCCGGGGTGTTGCGCGCAGCGGCCACGGCTTCGGCCTCTCCCGGGCGCTCATCCTGGACCGCCTGCTGTTCCGGGTCGGGGGAGTAGCTGACCAGCGTCGCGCTGACCGGCCCCTCCTGATCCTCACCGAGCGGAAGCGTCAGCCGCTTGCAGCCCTGGAGGTGATCAGGAGACCAGACACCCACCGGGGAGTCTTCGAGCAGTTCGTTCATAATTCCCATCCTATGAGCCAACGTTGCGCGGACCGGCATCCTAGGATGGGAGCCATGTACCGCTTCGTCTTCAAGACCGTGTTCACCCGGATCGATCCCGAGCAGGCCCACCACCTGGTCATCTCCGGGCTGCGGCTCGGCACGCGCATCGGGGCCGGCAGGGTGCTGGAGCGGCTCTGCCGCCCGGCGGAGTCGCTGCAGGTCCGAGCGCTGGGCCTGGTCTGGCCCTCACCCTTCGGCCTGGCCGCAGGCTTCGACAAGGGCGCCACCTCGGTGCTCCCGCTGGCGAACCTGGGATTCGGGCATATCGAAATCGGCACCGTGACCGCCGCCGCGCAGCCGGGAAACCCGAGGCAGCGGCTGTTCCGACTGGTCAGAGACCGCGCGCTGATCAACCGCATGGGATTCAACAACGACGGCGCCGCCGCGGTCCGCCCGCGTCTGGAGGAGATCCGCTCTCAGATCGCCGAGTTGAAGCGGGCCGGACGCCACGTTCCGGTGATCGGGGTCAACATCGGCAAGACCAAGGTCACCCCGCTCGAGGAGGCCACCGAGGACTACCTGATCTCCACTCGGACCCTGGCGCCGGTGGCGGACTACCTCGTGGTCAACGTGTCCTCGCCGAACACCCCCGGGCTGCGCCAGCTCCAAGACATCACCTCGCTGCGCCCGCTGCTCGCCGCGGTGGGCGCCGCCGCCGATGAGGCTGCGCAGCGCCACGTGCCGCTGCTGGTGAAGATCGCCCCCGATCTGGCCGACGCCGACGTCGACGCGGTGGCCGAGCTGGTGAGCGATCTGGGACTGGACGGAGTGATCGCGACGAACACCACGATCTCCCGGGAAGGGCTGCAGAGTGACCCGGCGCAGGTGCAGGCCGCCGGGGCCGGCGGGCTCAGCGGTCCGGTGCTCGCAGAACGGTCCAAACAGGTGCTGATCCGACTGCGCGCCGCGCTGCCGCGCACCACCACGATTATCTCCGTCGGTGGTGTGAGCACCGGGGCAGAGGTCGCCGAACGGCTCGCACTCGGAGCCGACCTGGTCCAGGGCTACACGGCCTTCGTCTACGAGGGCCCCTTATGGGTCCGGCGGATCAACCGTGACCTGCGCTCCGCGCTGCGAAGCGGCTGATGTTGCCGCTGATGTCGCCACTCATGTTGCAGTTGCGAAGCGGCTGAAGTCCCGCCGAGGCTGCAGGCTCAGGCGGGGAAGTGGCCCCGGGAGACCAGAGGCTTGGGCAGGCGGAGCCGACGGATCTGCAGTGAGCGCATTGCGGCGTAGAACGGAAGACCGCGTTCGCGGTTCTCGACACCGAACTTGGCGTCGATCTTCTTACGCACGACGCGCCCGACCCACACGGCCTCCACGAGCACGGCGAGGACGAAGAGCCACAGGATCTGGCTGACGATGATGCGCATCTCTTGGTTCATGACGAAGGATGCGAAGAGGAAGACCAGCACCAGGACGAGCATCCACTCACCGATGCCGAATCGTGCATCGACATAGTCCCGGACGTAGCGACGCTGCGGACCACGGTCACGGGCCGGAAGATACTTCTCCTCACCGGTCTCCATCGCCCGGCGCATCTTCACCCGCTGATCGGCCATCTGCTGGCGCTGCGCGGCGCGGGCGACCTTCCGGTCGTTCTGCACCAGCGGCCGTTTGCGGGCCGCCTGCTGCTGGCTGCGCTTTGGTGTCGGCACACCCTTCTTCTCAGGCTGGCGCTTGGTGGTCTGGGCCTGCTCGCGGGCAGCCGCGGCCTCGGCTTCGGCAATATTCTCGGCGGAGTTTCTCTTACGTCCTAGCACCCTGCCAGTGTAGCGGGAATAATGGGGCCGGACCCTGCAACGTGCTGGGCCGACGGGAATGAACCTCGTGGCCCCTGGCGTTGTTACCGTAGAGCACAGGCCTGCCGCTACAACGAGAGAGGTGTATTCCATGAGCACCACCACCCAGGACACCGCCGCCGGATCCGCTGCTGAGTCCGCATCAGCCGAGATCACCGGATCCGCCGTCGATGGCTTCAAGACCCACCAGGTCGAACTCAGCGGTACTGCCGCTGAGAAGGTCTCCTCGCTGCTTCAGCAGGAGGGACGTGAAGATCTCCGGCTGCGCGTGGCCGTGCAGCCCGGAGGCTGCTCCGGATTGATCTATCAGCTCTACTTCGACGAGCGCGTGCTCGATGGAGACGCACTGCGCGACTTCAGCGGTGTCGAGGTCGTCGTGGACAAGATGAGCGTGCCCTACCTCGAGGGCGCGAAGATCGACTTCGAGGATTCGATCTCCAAGCAGGGGTTCACCATCGACAACCCCAACGCCGGCGGCTCCTGCGCCTGCGGCGACTCCTTCCACTGATCGAGTTCCGCAGCACCCCGCTGGGCGCCGCGATCAGGGTCTGAGGCTGGACTCCTGCCCGGTCAGCTGGGTCACAACGTCACAAAGCAGTCATATCGGCGGCGGATTCACTGTCTGCCGGCCCGAGCGAAACTCCGCTTCTCCCGTTTTCTACACGGGGTAGAAGCGGAGTTTTCTCGTCTCCAGGGCTCGGTGGGGGACTCGAAGGAGCAGATCAGTTGCGCCGGCCGCGGGTGTCCGTCCTCCCTGTCCTCTACAGGACGTAGTAGTCTGGAGCGCGAAGCGTCCATGGTGGTTCGATCTCTGCGCACAGCGCGGTCAGCGGGTCACGGAGAACGCAACATTCGCACATCGAGATAGAGGAAGGGCCGTCTGTGAGTTCGCATAAACGAACCGGCAGCCGAGGCCGTGCATTGAAGTCAGTTGCACTGGCCAGCGCGGCGGCACTGGTGTTCAGCGCCTGCTCGGAAGAGCAGCCTGTACAACGAGGATGGCTCCCGGGCAGCCGGGACACCACCAGCAACACGGCCGAGATCACTGACCTGTGGGTCAACTCTTGGATCGCGGCGCTGATCGTCGGCCTGATCACCTGGGCATTGATGCTCTGGTGCATGGTGGCCTACCGCCGTCGCAAGGGGGAGACCGGCTACCCGCGTCAGCTCGCGTACAACGTGCCGCTGGAGATCATGTACACCATCGTCCCACTGGTCATGGTGGGCGTGCTGTTCTTCTACACCAACGAGGTCCAGCGCTCGGTCGATGAGCCCTACACCGATCCTGATCTGGTCGTCGATGTCCGAGGCAAGCAGTGGGCCTGGGACTTCAACTACAACTACGACGGCGAGGAGCGCTACTTCGCCGGCGTCCAGGCCGAGCTCACCGGTGAGGAGGGTGTGCGCGAGACGCTGCCCACCCTCTACCTCCCGGTGGACCAGCCCGTGACCTTCGAGCTGAACGCCCGCGACGTCATCCACTCCTTCTGGATCCCCGCCTTCCTGCAGAAGCGCGACATGATCCCGGGTCGCACCAATGAGATCCACCTGACCCCTCAGGAGCTCGGCAGCTTTGACGGCAAATGTGCCGAGCTCTGCGGCGAGTACCACTCGGAGATGCTCTTCAATGTGGAGGTCGTCACCGAGGAAGAGTTCCGTGACTACCTCGAGACCCTGCCCGAGGGTCAGCTCGGCGACGAGTATGACCGCAATCCAAACCTCCACGAAAATGTGGCCGGAACTGAAGGGGACGACTGACAGTGGCGACCCTCGAATACACAGCCGACGAAGCGCGTGAGGTCTCGCGCGTCGTCCCCCGCTCCAAGGGGAAGATCGTCGTCAGCTGGCTGACGACCACCGATCACAAGGTGATCGGTTACATGTACCTGATCACCTCCTTCCTGTTCTTCTGCGTCGGCGGCGTCATGGCGCTGCTGATCCGTGCGGAGCTCTTCGAGCCCGGCATGCAGCTGCTGCAGACCAAGGAGCAGTACAACCAGCTCTTCACCATGCACGGCACCGTCATGCTGCTGATGTTCGCGACGCCGCTGTTCGCCGGCTTCGCCAACGTGATCATGCCGCTGCAGATCGGCGCACCCGACGTCGCGTTCCCGCGGTTGAACGCGCTGGCCTTCTGGTTCTTCCTCTTCGGCGCCCTGGTCGCCATGGCAGGCTTCCTCACCCCACAGGGTGCGGCCTCCTTCGGCTGGTTCGCCTACGCTCCGCTCTCGGACACCACGTATTCCCCGGGCGTCGGTGGAGACCTATGGGTCTTCGGTCTGGCGCTGACCGGCTTCGGCACGATCATGGGTGGTGTCAACTTCATCACCACGATCCTGTGCATGCGCGCACCGGGCATGACCATGTGGCGGATGCCGATCTTCGTGTGGAACACGCTGATCACCTCGATCCTGGTCCTGATGGCCTTCCCGCCGCTGGCGGCAGCGCTCTTCGGACTCGGCCTCGACCGGCGGTTCGGCGGTCACATCTTCGATCCCGAAGCCGGTGGTGCGGTCCTCTGGCAGCACCTGTTCTGGTTCTTCGGACACCCGGAGGTCTACATCATCGCGCTGCCGTTCTTCGGCATCGTCTCCGAGATCCTGCCGGTCTTCAGCCGCAAACCGATCTTCGGCTATAAGGGCCTGGTCTACGCCACCATCGCCATCGCCGCCCTCTCGGTGACCGTGTGGGCCCACCACATGTATGTCACCGGGGCCGTGCTGCTGCCGTTCTTCGCGCTGATGACCATGCTGATCGCGGTGCCCACAGGGGTGAAGTTCTTCAACTGGATCGGCACGCTCTGGCGAGGGTCGCTGACCTTCGAGACGCCGATGCTCTGGAGCCTCGGATTCCTGGTGACCTTCCTCTTCGGCGGACTCACCGGCATCATCCTGGCCGCCCCGCCGCTGAACTTCCACCTCTCGGACACCTACTTCGTGGTCGCGCACTTCCACTACGTGGTCTTCGGCACCGTGGTCTTCGCGATGTTCGCAGGCTTCTACTTCTGGTGGCCCAAGTGGACCGGCAAGATGCTCAACGAGCGTCTGGGCAAGATCAACTTCTGGATGCTCTTCGTCGGCTTCCACGGCACCTTCATGATCCAGCACTGGCTGGGCGTCATGGGCATGCCGCGTCGTTACGCGGACTACATGGTCGAAGACGGGTTCACCACCATGAACCAGTTCTCCACCGTGTTCTCGATGCTGCTCGGCGCCTCGCTGATCCCGTTCTTCTGGAACGTCTGGATCACCTCACGCAAGGGCAAGAAGGTGCTGGTGGACGACCCGTGGGGCTTCGGCGGCTCGCTCGAGTGGGCGACCTCCTGCCCACCGCCGCGGCACAACTTCTATTCGCTGCCGCGCATCCGCTCCGAGCGTCCTGCGCTGGATCTGCACCACCCTGAGCTCGCTGACCGGCACACGCTGCAGACGCCTGCGGGCAAGATCTTCGGCCCGGCAGATCAGTCGGACAAGGAAGGCGTCTGATGAAGGCAAATATCGGATTGTTCCTGGGCCTGGGCATCTTCGTGTTCATCGTGGCCTTCATCTACGGCTTCTGGAGCGGATGGTCAGACATGGCCGGATTCCCGCTGCTGCTGCTCACCGCGGGCATGGGCTTCATGCTCTGGTTCTACCTGCGCATGGTGGCGAAGAACCATGACGTGCTCGACGGGGACAACCCCGAGGGCGAGATCGAGCACATGGCCGGCAACTACGGGGAGTTCGCTCCGTGGAGCTGGTGGCCGCTGGGCCTCGGCTTCTCCGCAGCGTTCGCATTTTTCGGGCTGGCCATCGACTGGTGGGTGTTCTTCCTCGCCCTGATCCCGGGCCTGTTCTTCATCACCGGCTGGGTGATGGAGTTCAACCGGAAGCGCTACGCGCACTGATCCACACCGACACACGTCTCAGGAAGGCCCGCCGTGAGCATCGACTCGCGGCGGGCCTTCCTGTATCCCGGAGCAGGACGTGGCGGGCCTCGTCTCTCGGCGCACGAGGTGATGCGTAGAATTCTGGCTATGACGATCCGCCCCATCACGATCCACGGTGAACCAGTCCTGCATCGACGCGCGCAGGAGGTCGAGCGCATCGACGACTCCATCCGCGAGCTCGTGGCCGACATGATCGAGACCCAGGACGCCGCCCACGGTGTCGGGCTGGCGGCCCCGCAGGTCGGCGTCGGGCTGCGCATCTTCACCTACAGCTTCGCCGACTCCGGGGATCAGCCCTCCCGCGCAGTGATCATCAACCCGCGGCTGCGCCTGATCGGCAAGGTCTCCAAGGAGTCGGCTGACCCGGAGGAGGAGTCCGAGGGCTGCCTGTCAGCCCCGGGGTACAACTACCCGCTCAAGCGCAGCGAGCACGTGGAGATCACCGGCCTCGACCTGCGCGGGGAGCCGCTGCGGTTCGAGGCCACCGGCTGGTTCGCCCGGATCCTGCAGCACGAATACGACCACCTCGACGGCTATCTCTACGTCAACCGGCTCGACCCGAAATGGGCTCGGCGCTGGAAGAAGGCCGTGAAGAAGGAGGGCTGGAACCAGCCCGGGCTGACCTGGCTGCCCGGGGTCGACCCCGACCCGTTCGGCCATGACGAGCCCGAGGACCTTGCCGAGCCGGAGGGACTGGTCGAGCCGGAGAACCTTGCCGAGCCGGAGGGGCTGGTCGAGCACGACGGCGCAGGTCAGTCGAAGGGCACCGGCTCTGCGGAGCGGGGTTTCAGCTCATACCCTGGCTGAACGCCACCCAGCGGCGCAGCACCTGCGCGGCGGCGCCGGAGTCGAGGGCCTCCTCGGCCCGGCGCATATTGGCCCTCAGCCGCTCCACCAGCGGCCCGCCAGCCTGTTCATCGAGACTGGTGAGTCCTCCCGCGGCATTCAGGACGACGGCGTCGCGCACAGGCCCAGGCTCCCCGGAGAGCAGGCGGTGCACGATCTGCGCGTTCTCGGTGCCGGTGCCCCCGCGCAGGTCTGCCACCGCGACCCGGGGGAGTCCGACGTCCTCGGGCTCCAGGACGGTGTGCGAGACCTCTCCGGAGCGGACCTCCCAGATATCGGTGGCCGCCGAGGTGGTGATCTTGTCCCGCCCGTCGCGCCCGCGGAACACCAGGCCGCGGGTGCCGCGCATGGCGAGCACCTGGGCCATCTTCGGTGCCAGCGTGGGACTGGCGCAGCCCAGGGCCTGGGCGGTGACCCGTGCCGGGTTCGAGAGCGGCCCCAGGAAGTTGAACACCGTCCGGATGCCCAGCTGACGCCGGACAGGTCCCACATGGCGCATCGAGGGATGGAAGCTCTGCGCGAAGAGGAACGTGATGCCGACCTCCTCGGCGGCCCGGGCCACCTGCTCTGCGCTCAGGCTCAGATTCACCCCGAGCGCCTCGATCACATCGGCGGCGCCGGCCGTGCTGGAGGCCCCGCGATTGCCATGCTTGACCACTCGAGCCCCGGCGCCGACCGCGGTCAGCGAGGCCATCGTCGAGATGTTCACGGTGCCCAGCATGTCCCCACCGGTGCCCACGATGTCCAGGGTGGGTCCGGGGATGCGGAGCGGCACCGCCTTGTCCATCATGGTGCTGCTCAGCCCGACGAGCTCCTCCGCGACCTCGCCCTTGGCGCGCAGCGCGACCAGGAAGGCCGCGACCTGCCCGTCGCCCAGGGCGCCGCTCATCAGATGCTCCATCGCCCAGGCAGAGGTGGCGGCCGTGAGGTGCTCCCCGGCGAGCAGAGTCTCGAGCAGCTCTGACCAGCTGGCCGGCAACGCAGGGCTGAGGGGAAGCGGATCAGGGGAGTGTGGAGGTTTCACAGCCCCAGACTATCGGCCGATTCCGCGTGGAGTCCGTCCAATTTCGACACGCTGTAGAAATATTGTCGACTTTTTTGACCGGCTCCACCTTGGCGGATCCTGGGAATGGCGCGGAATCCGCCCCCTGACAAGGATCTGGAACCACGCCATAGTGGTCAACGGTGTCGCAAATCGCTGGGGTTTCAGGACATAATGAATGCGTGACGTCTGCAACCCAAGCCCCAATCGCTCCGGCGCGAACCTTGCCGAACCGCCCGAACATGGTGTCCGTGGGCACCATGGTCTGGCTCACCAGCGAGCTCATGTTCTTCGCCGGCCTGTTCGCCATGTTCTTCACACTGCGTTCCACGCAGTCTGAGATGTTCGCCGAGGGTGCCAGTGAACTGGACATCCCGTTGGCCACCACGATCACGGTGATCCTGGTTGCCAGCTCGGTGACTGCTCAGTTCGGTGTCTTCGCGGCCGAGCGGCACCAGCCGCGCCGCACCGGAGGCACGTTCCAGATCCAGCACTGGGGCATGGTCGAGTGGTACATCCTCTCGTTCATCATGGGTGCGATCTTCATCGGCGGCCAGGCCTACGAGTTCGCGGTGATGGTCTCCCATGGGATCACCGTCTCCTCGAACGCCTTCGGCTCCGCCTTCTACATCACCACCGGCTTCCACGGGCTGCACGTTATCGGTGGACTGATCGCCTTCCTCTACGTGATCGCGCGGGCGTACTTCAGCGTGAAGTTCACCCATAAGGAGGCTCACGCCGCCGTCGTCGTCTCGTACTACTGGCACTTCGTCGACGTCGTGTGGATCGCTCTGTTCGGCATCGTCTACCTGCTGCCGCTGTTCGCTTGATTGACCGCGCCAGCCGGCGCACACCAGCTTGTATCGCATCGAAAAGTTAGGAACCGGCACGTGAAGGCACTCTCACAGAAGCGTCGCCACCCGCTCGCGGCAGTGGCGCTGCTCCTCCTGGGCCTCTTGCTCACCGGAGGGCTCTACGCCGCGGCGACCTCCATCAACGAGGCTCAGGCAACCAATGCTGCCGATGCCTACTCCGCCTCCGACGTGGAGGAGGGCGAACGGCTCTTCGTGGCCAACTGCGCCACCTGCCACGGGATCAACGCCGAAGGCTCCGACGCCGGACCCTCGCTGATCGGCTCCGGCGCCGCCTCGGTCGACTTCCAGGTCGGCACCGGCCGCATGCCGATGCAGATGTCCGGACCGCAGGCGCAGAAGAAGCCGGCTCAGTTCAACGACGAACAGACCATGCAGCTCTCGGCCTACGTGGCCTCGCTGGGCTCCGGCCCCGCAGTGGCCGACGAGGAGTACCTCGACGTCGAGCAGGGCAACATCGCCCGCGGCGGTGAGCTCTTCCGGATCAACTGCGCCATGTGCCACAACGCTGCCGCTGCCGGTGGCGCGCTGACCGAGGGCAAGTACGCGCCCGCGCTGGACGGCGTCGAGTCCCGGCACATCTATTCGGCCATGGTGACCGGTCCGCAGAACATGCCCGAGTTCAACGACTCGAACATCCCTCCTGAGGACAAGCGCGACATCATCGCCTTCCTGAAGAACAACGAATCTCAAGGCGTGCCGGGCGGGTTCTCGCTGGGCTCGCTGGGACCGGTCTCGGAGGGTCTGCTCATCTGGACCCTCGGACTGGCCCTGCTGATCGGTTCGATGGTCTGGCTGACCTCACGGTCCTCCTGAGCATCACCGGCAGCACCTAAGCACCCCGCACACGTAAACACTGAAGCAAAGGACGAGAACCATATGGGCGAGCACGGTAACGGCGGTCCGAACTCGGGCGCCGTCATCAAAGCAGGTGAGGGAAGGTCGAGCGGCTACGCCATCGACAACCCAGGCCTGCCCCCGCACCGCCCGCGGTTGACAGACGCGGACGAGAAGGCCGCCAGGCGCGCCGAGCGCCAGGTCTCTGCGCTCTTCCTGATCTCGATCATCGGTACGGTGATGTTCTTCGTCGGCTACTTCGCCGTCGGCGTCACCGACGGTGATCTTCAGATGCTCCGGCTGCAGAACACCCTGCTCGGCGTCGGCGTGGCCTTCGCCATGCTCGGCATCGGACTCGGCGTCGTGCAGTGGGCCCGCGCCCTGATGCCGGACCATGAGGTCATCGAGGACCGCAAGCCGCTGCGCAAGGAAGCAGAACGCGCCGAGGCTGCCCAGACGGTCAACGAGATCGTCGACGAGACCCAGATCAAGCGTCGGCCGCTGCTGCGCAACACGCTCATCGGCGCCGCGCTGCTGGCCCCGCTGCCCGCCGTCGTCGTCTTCCGCGACCTCGATCGCTCCGAGGACTTCGGGCCTGAGCGGATGCGCCACTCGCTCTGGGCCGAAGGGGTGCGCCTGGTGCGCGATCCCACCGGCACCCCGATCCGCGCCTCCGACCTCACGGTCGGCTCCGCGGTGCACGCGATCCCGGAGACGCTGCGCGAGGTCTCCGGGCACGGCGATCGCCTGGCCGAGAAGGCCAAGGCCGTCGTCCTGCTGATCCGGATGAACCCGGATGACTTCGAGCCCGTGACTCCGGGTCGTGAGGATTGGAAGTACGAGGGGATCATCGCCTGTTCCAAGGTCTGCACGCATGTCGGCTGCCCGGTTGCGCTCTACGAGCGTCATACTCACCACCTGCTGTGTCCCTGCCACCAGTCGACCTTTGACGCCGCTGAGGAGTTCAAGGTCATCTTCGGTCCGGCAGGCCGTCCGTTGCCGCAGCTGCCCATCACAGTCGACGATGAGGGCTTCCTCATTGCGCGCAGCGACTTCACCGAACCCGTCGGCCCCACCTACTGGGAGCGTGGCTAGAAATCATGAGCAGTCAGTCTCTGGAATCCAAGTACACCGAGGAGCAGTATTCCGAGGTGGATCAGTACCAGCCGGCGACCCGCACCGGCAAGATCGCGAACTACGTCGATCAGCGTGTGGGCGGAACCGGTATGGTCCGCGAGTTCGGCCGCAAGGTCTTCCCGGACCACTGGACCTTCATGTTCGGGGAGGTGGCGCTGTACAGCTTCGTCATCACGGTGATCTCCGGGGCGTTCCTGACGTTCTGGTTCGATCCCTCCATGTCCAGCACCCGCTATGACGGCTCCTATGTGCCGCTGCAGGGCGTGGAGATGTCCATGGCCTACAACACCGCGCTCCAGCTTTCCTTCGATGTGCGCGGCGGTCTGTTCATGCGCCAGCTGCACCACTGGGGTGCGCTGATGTTCGTGATGGCGATGGCGATCCACATGCTGCGTGTGTTCTTCACCGGCGCGTTCCGCAAGCCCCGTGAGCTCAACTGGGTCGTGGGCTGCACCCTGCTGCTGGCAGGCCTCGGCGCCGGCTTCACCGGCTACTCGCTGCCTGATGAGGTGCTCTCCGGAAACGGTCTGCGCATCATCGACGGCATGCTCAAGGCGATCCCGGTGGTCGGCACCTACATCTCCTTCTTCCTCTTCGGCGGCGAGTTCCCCGGCGACGAGGTCATCCCGCGGCTGTACTCACTGCACATCTTCATCATCCCGGCAGTGATCCTGATCCTGATCGCGGTCCACCTGTTCATGGTGGTCACCCACAAGCACACCCAGTACCCCGGCCCGGGCCGCACCGAGCGCAACGTGGTCGGCTACCCGATCGGGCCCGTGTACGCGGCCAAGGCCGGCGGCTTCTTCTTCGTGGTCTTCGGCGTCCTGGCCCTGCTGGGAGGCACCTTCCAGATCAACGCACTGTGGAACTACGGGCCCTATGACCCCTCCCCGGTGCAGGCCGGCACGCAGCCTGACTGGTACATCGGCTGGTTCGATGGATTGCTGCGCCTGATGCCGGGCTACATCGGCGGCGTTCCGCTTGAATTCGTCATACCGACGCCATGGGGCGGCAACAGCGTGGCAACGCCTGTGCTGGTCACCTTCATCCCGATCACCGCGCTCCTGCTGGGTCTGTTCGTCTGGCCCTGGATCGAGTCCTGGATCACCGGTGACAAGAGGGAACACCACATCCTGGACCGGCCGCGCAACGTCCCCGGACGCACCGCCTTCGGCATGGCCATGATGATCTGGTACTTCGTGATGTGGGCCGCCGCGTCCTCCGACCTGATCGCGACCCACTTCTCGCTCTCGTTCAACGATGTGCTCATCTGGCTTCGAGTCTTGTTCTTCGCCGGACCGATCCTCACGTTCATCATCACCAAGCGGATCTGTCTGGCCCTGCAGCGCAAGGATCGCGAGATCGTGCTGCATGGCAACGAGGCCGGCGTCATCGAGATGCTGCCCCACGGTGAGTTCCGCGAGAAGCACACCCGGGTCAGCGACTACGAGCTCTACACGCTGGTCTCCTACGAGTCGCCCGGGGTCACTGCAGCCCGGCCGAACGCGAAGGGCAAGGTCGGACTGCTGGAGAAGTCACGGGTCAGGATGAACCGGACCTTCTTCGAGGATCGGGTCGAGCCTGTGAGCCGCGAGGAGTACATCGAGGCCCTCTCGCACGACGACCACGGCACTCCCGCAGAGCTGCCTGCCGGCTCCGTCGGAGCGATCGAGTCCCGGAAGAGCTGATCACCCTGGGGCACCGATTATTCGGTGCTCACCATGAAGAAGCGGCCGTCTCCCTCTCGGGAGGCGGCCGCTTCTTCATGTGGCGTGAAGTCACCAGCCCCTCGGGTGTGGGCTGACTGACCCGGGTTGGCGGGCTCGGGCTGACGGGCTCGGGCTGACTGACTCGGGCTGGCGGGCTCAGGTTGCTGGGTCAGGGGGTGCGACTCTCAGCGCCAGAGGGGGATCCCTGCGGGGTGCCGCCTCATGCCCGCTAGGTCCGGTCCGCACCCCGGATGATCATCCGCAGCTTCTCAAGCCGTTCGGCGACCGCGCGCTCGGCCCCGTTGCCGGTGGGCCTGTAGTAGTCCACACCGATCAGCTCATCAGGCACATACTGCTGGGTCGCGACGTGATGCGGCTGGTCATGGGCGTAGATGTAGCCCTTGCCGTGGCCCATCCGGTGTGCACCGGAATAGTGCGCGTCGCGCAGGTGCGGCGGGACCGAGCCGGATCTTCCGGCCCGCACGTCCGCGATGGCGGCGTCGAGCGCCTTATAGGAGGCGTTGGACTTCGGTGCGGTGGCGATATGCACCGTGGCCTGGGCCAGCAGGATCCTGGCCTCTGGCATGCCGATCAGCTGCACGGCGTCGGCGGCGGCCATCGCGGTCAGCAGCGCCGAGGGGTCGGCCATCCCGACCTCTTCACCCGCGGCGATCACCAGGCGTCGGGCGATGAAGCGCGGATCCTCTCCGGCCACCACCATCCGTGCCAGGTAGTGCAGCGCCGCGTCGGGGTCCGAGCCGCGCAGCGACTTGATGAATGCCGAGACGATGTCATAGTGCTGGTCTCCGTCCCGGTCGTAGCGCTGCACGGCGAAGTCCATCGCCTGCTCGGCATCGTGGGCGGTGATCAGCACCGGGGAGTCCTGCGCCTGATCGGCGGCGGCCTCGCCGTCCTCGGGGGAGCGCCCCATGGCGACGGCGGCGGCGGCCTCCAGGGTGGTCAGGACCCGGCGCGCATCGCCGCCGGCCATGCGCAGGATGTGGTCGCGGGCCACGTCCTCGAGCTCGAAGGCCGAGTCCAGGCCACGGGGGTCCTGCAGTGCCCGGGTGATCAGCCCGGAGAGGTCTTCCTGGGTCAGGGAGCGCAGCGTGAGCATCAGCGACCGGGACAGCAGCGGAGCGATGATCGAGAACGAGGGATTCTCCGTGGTCGCGGCGACCAGGATCACCCAGCCGTTCTCCACCCCCGGCAGCAGCGCATCCTGCTGCGCCTTGTTGAACCGGTGGATCTCATCCAGGAAGAGCACCGTGGTCGTCCCGCGCAGGTCGCGGTCCTCCAGTGCGCGGTCCATGACCTGCCGGACGTCCTTGACGCCAGCCCGAATCGCGGAGAGCTCCACGAACTTCCGTGAGGCGCCCCGGGCGAGCACATGGGCCAGCGTCGTCTTCCCGGTGCCGGGAGGACCGTAGAGGATCACCGAGGAGGCCCCGGCGGGGCCGCGGTTGCCCTCGGCCAGCACCCGCAGCGGGGACCCCTGCTCGAGCAGATGCTGCTGGCCCAGGACCTCTTCCAGCGCCCGGGGGCGCATCCGCACCGCCAGCGGCGTATGCCGTCGACGCGCGCCCGTCTCAGTCGCGGCGGCGGGCGCGTCGTCGAAGTCGTCGGAGGCGAAGAGGTCCCCGGTGATCGGATCGGCCACTGCGCCTCCTAGGGCTGGCTGCGTCCACGGATTCGAGAAGGATCCGTTTCAGATTACCCGGTGAGGCTCAGGCCTGAGCCTTCGCCGGTGCCTTGCCCGAGGGGGTGCCCTCGGGCTTGGTCTCCCCGGCAGTCTCGGGCTTCGGCTCGGGCTTGGCGTCCACACCGGCCTCCTTGCGCTGCTGAGCGGTGATCGGAGCGGGCGCCGCGGTGAGCGGATCGTAGCCGCCGCCGGACTTGGGGAACGCGATGACCTCGCGGATGGAGTCCTCCCCGGCGAGCAGGGAGACCACCCGGTCCCAGCCGAAGGCGATGCCGCCGTGGGGCGGCGCGCCGAACTTGAACGCGTCCAGCAGGAAGCCGAACTTCTCCTGGGCTTCGTCCTCGGGGATGCCCATGACCTTGAAGATCCGTTCCTGGACGTCGCGGCGGTAGACGCGCAGCGACCCGCCGGCGATCTCATTGCCGTTGCAGACCAGGTCGTAGGCGTTGGCCAGAGCCGAGCCGGGATCGGTGTCGAAGCTGTCCGCGAACTCCGGCTTCGGTGCGGTGAACGCGTGGTGCACCGCGGTCCAGGCCCCGGAGCCCACTGCCACATCGCCGGCGGCCTGGGCCTGCGCGGCGGGTTCGAACATCGGGGCATCGACCACCCAGACGAAGGACCAGGCCGTCTTGTCGATCAGTCCCACGCGCTCGGCGATCTCGTTGCGCGCGGCACCGAGGAGTCCGCGCGAGGGGGAGACCTCGCCGGCCGCGAAGAAGATGCAGTCTCCCGGGGAGGCGCCGGTGGCGGAGGCCAGTCCGGCCTTCTCGGCCTCGGAGAGGTTCTTGGCCACCGGGCCGCCGAGCTCGCCGTCCTCACCGATCAGCACATAGGCCAGGCCCTTGGCGCCGCGCTGCTTGGCCCACTCCTGCCAGGCGTCGAGGGTGCGGCGGGGCTGCGAGGCGCCGCCGGGCATCACCACGGCACCGACGTAGGGTGCCTTGAACACTCGGAACGGGGTGTCCTTGAAGTACTCGGTGAGCTCGGTGAGCTCCAGGTCGAAGCGCAGGTCGGGCTTGTCGGAGCCGTAGCGCGCCATCGCCTCGTGGTAGGTGATGTGCGGGATCTCGGCGGGCAGCTCGACGTCGATGAGCTCCCAGAGCCGGCGTACCAGCTCCTCGCCCAGGGAGAGGATGTCCTGCTGCTCCACGAAGCTGGCTTCGATGTCGAGCTGGGTGAACTCGGGCTGACGGTCCGCGCGGAAGTCCTCGTCGCGGTAGCAGCGGGCGAGCTGGTAGTACTTCTCGAAGCCACCGACCTGGAGCAGCTGCTTGAACAGCTGTGGGGACTGAGGCAGCGCATACCAGGCGCCGGGCGCCAGACGCGCCGGGACCAGGAAGTCGCGGGCACCCTCGGGGGTCGAGCGGGTCAGCGTGGGGGTCTCGATCTCGGTGAAGGACTCGTGGTGCAGCAGGTCCCGGGCGACCCGGTTGGCCTCGGAACGCAGGCGAAGCGCGCGCTGCGGGCCGGCCCGGCGCATGTCGAGGTAGCGGTGGCGCAGCCGCGCCTCCTCGCCGATCTCGACGTGTTCATCGATCTGGAAGGGCAGCGGGGCTGAGGTGTTGAGCACCGTGACGGTCTCGGCCAGGACCTCGACCTCTCCTGAGGGCAGGTTCGGGTTCTCGTTTCCGGCCGGGCGGCGCTCCACAGCACCGGTCACCTGCAGCACGAACTCGTTGCGCAGCGGATCGAAGTCCGCCTCCTCGCGCACCACGACCTGGGCCACGCCGGAGGAGTCACGCAGATCGAGGAAGGCCACCCCGCCGTGGTCTCGGCGTCGCGCCACCCATCCGGTGAGGGTGACGGTCTGGCCTATGTTCTCGGCGGTGAGGGAGCCGGAGGTGTGTGTGCGAAGCACGGTGTCCTTCCTGAGGGATCAGTTGCTCGAGTGCGGGCCTGCGGCCCGGGGAGTCAGTCGGTGGCCGATTCTACTATCCGCGGGAGCGCGTCCTGGGCCGGGGGCGTCCAGCTGGCCGGATCGGCCGGAGTCTGTGCTCCGGTGCGGATGTCCTTGACCTCATGGGTGCCCTCCTCCTCGGTGAACCAGACATAGGGGATGCCGCGGCGATCAGCGTGGCGGATCTGTTTGCCGAACTTCTCGGCCTTCAGCGCGACCTCCACGTTGATCCCGCGGGCGCGCAGCGCGTCAGCCACGTCCTGGGCGGCGCCCCAGTCGGCGTCGGAGCGCAGCGCCACGAAGACCGCGGCGGGAACCTTGCGGCTGGCCCGGATCCCGCCCTCGGCCAGGATTCGGGAGATCAGCCGGGTGACACCGATGGAGAGACCGACGCCGGGGAAGGTGCGGCTGCCCTTGGCGGCGAGGGACTCGTAGCGGCCGCCGGAGCAGATGGAGCCCAGGGACTCGTGGCCGATGAGCACGGTCTCGTACACCGTTCCGGTGTAGTAGTCGAGGCCTCGGGCGATGGAGAGATCGGCGGTGACCCGACCGGGGACCCGCTTGTTGAGCTCCGCGACGACCTCTTCGAGCTCGCTCAGTCCGGCCTCGAGCAGCTCATCGGGCGCTTTCGAGCCCAGCAGTTCGCGCACGGCGGCGACGAAGGTGGTGTCCGTGGCGCGGATCTGGGCGAGTTCCAGCGCTTGCTGCGCCTGTTCCTGAGTGGCGGCTCCGGAGGAGACCAGCTCCTCGCGCACCTTCTCGGCGCCGATCTTCTCCAGCTTGTCGATGGCGCGCAGCACCGCGGTGGTGTCATGCAGCCCGATGGAGCGGTAGAAGCCCTCAGAGAGCTTGCGGTTGTTCACCCGCAGCATGAAGTCGCCGATCGGCAGCGCCTCCAGCGCCTTGGCCATCACCACGCCGATCTCGACATCGCTGCGGAACGGGAGCGCGCCGTCGCCCACCAGGTCGATGTCGGCCTGGGTGAATTCGCGGTAGCGGCCGTCCTGGGGCCGCTCCCCGCGCCAGACCTTCTGGATCTGGTAGCGCCGGAACGGGAAGTCCAGGTGACCGGCGTTCTCCACCACATAGCGGGCGAAGGGCACGGTCAGGTCGAAGTGCAGCGCCAGACGGGCCTCACGCCCGGATTCCTCCTGAAGGCGAGCGACGGCGTAGATCTCCTTGTCGATCTCGCCCTTCTGCAGCAGCGTGTCGATGGTCTCCACCGCCCGTGATTCGATCGAGGCGAAGCCGTGGCGTTCGAACACCTCACGAAGCGTGTCCAAGACATGCAGCTCCACCAGCCGCTCCTCGGGGAGCCATTCGGTGAAGCCGGAGAGAGAGCTGGTTCGAGCCATGAGTGTGCGCGCAGTCCTTGGGTCGTCGGGGGGAGCCTGGAATCGGGCCCGTTCAGCATAACGGCTCCGGTAGGCTGGTGGGATGAGTCCTGCAGTCAAGCCCGACCACCATGAGACCTCCCTCGCCGAAGCCCGCCGATTCGCTCGGGTGGATGAGGAAGGCCATGTCTACGCACTGGCCCCCGCAACCGGTCAGCCGGTGAGCGCGGCCTCCGCAGTCCCAGAGGTTTCCGCGGCAGCGCCGGAGGCTGACGGAGCAGCGCCGGAGGCCGTCGCGGAGGGCACCGAGGCTGCTGCGACCGAGCCCGGAGAGCCCGAGGCAACCGTTCAGCCACCGGCCGCCGAGACCTACGTCGGGCAGTTCTCCGGCGCCAGCGCCGATGAGGCGCTGCATTACTTCACCCGGAAGTTCGACGAGCTCTACAACCGTGCGCTGCTGCTGCGCGCCCGCGCCGCGGCCGGAGCCGACTCCGCCAAGGCGCTGCATGAGTCCCTGGGACATATCCGCAAGGAGCTCACCGCGGGCACCTGGGTCGGCGACGTGGCGGTGCTGAGCGAGCTGCTGAAGGAGATCTCCACAGAGATCGATCAGCGCGCAGCCGTGGAGGCCCAAGAGGCCGAGGTCGTCCTCGCCGAACACCTGGCGGTTCGCGAGCAGATCGTGGCCGAGGTGGAGCTGCTGGCGGATGCCGACCCGAGCACACAGCATTGGAAGAGCGCCCAGGCGCGGATGAATGAGCTGTTCGAGGCCTGGAAGGCCGAGCAGAAGAAGCCCCCGAGGCTGACGAAGTCCCAGGAAGACCCGTACTGGAAGCGATTCCGCGCCGCCCGTAACCTCTTCGAAAAGAACCGGCGTGCCTTCTTCGCCACCCGGGACAAGGAGCACGGCGACGTCAAGGCCGCCAAGGAGGCGCTGATCGCCGAGGCGGAGCAGCTCAAGGACTCCGATGACTACGGAGCGACCACCAAGGCCTACCACCGGCTGATGGATGACTGGAAGGCCCTGGGCCGCGGCGCCCGCAAGACCGACGACGCGCAGTGGGCCCGATTCCGCGCCGCGCAGGACGTGTTCTTCGGCAACCGGGACAAGGTCAACGCCGAGACCGACGCGGAGTACGCCGAGAATCTCACCGTGAAGCTGGCGCTCCTCGAGGAGTTCGAGGCGCTGATGCCGATCGAGAACCCCGAGGCCATCCGGGAGAAGCACCAGGCGCTGCTGAACCGTTGGGACGCCGCCGGGCGTGTGCCACGGGCGGACATGAAGTCCGTGGAGAGCCGGCTCAAGCGGGTCCAGGATGCGTTCCGTGACGCCGAGCAGACACACTGGCGCAAGACCGACCCCGAGACGCTCGCGCGGCAGAACTCGATGCTCACCCAGCTCGACGAGGCCATTGCTGAACTTGAGGCGGCACTCGCTGCCGCCCAGGTCAGCGGAGACGACAAGCGAATTTCCGAAGCCAAAGAAGCATTGGACGCAAGAAGAAGCTGGCGAGATATGTTGAAGTAACGAATGGATTACACTCTTCAAAGATCCGGTGACCCATGAGCCATTCCCGATGGGTCCCTGGCGTTGTGCCGTCGACATCCAGTAAGGACCCCGCGTGAGCGATCATCAGCCGCATGAGTTGGGCTCCCCGCGCAGCCGTCGCGAGATTCGCGAG
Organism: Nesterenkonia aurantiaca; assembly: GCF_004364585.1. Taxonomy (GTDB): domain Bacteria; phylum Actinomycetota; class Actinomycetes; order Actinomycetales; family Micrococcaceae; genus Nesterenkonia; species Nesterenkonia aurantiaca. The sequence goes on from NZ_SOAN01000010.1 coordinate 74,437, forward strand.
GACCGGGAGCGCGAACTCGTGGTGAAGCCTGAGCGTCATAGCGGCGCGCAGAAAAGCGCTCTTGACGAGACGCTGCGATCCGTGAATGCCCGCTCCGCGGCCTCGGCCGCCGCCGCGGCGCAGCGCGACGAGGACGCCGCGGCGGACCCCGGCACGCCCCGGGTGCCGCTGCCCGCCATCGCGCCGGTCCAGGCCACGGTGGTCTTCGACCAGACGGCGATCTTTCATCCGGATGACGTCACCGAGGACAGCTGGGAACGCACGGAATCGCACCTCGCTGCTCCCTCCGCAGTGACCCCCTTCGATCAGGTGATGACCGGCTCCGACCAGGTGCTCTCCGGGGAGGAGGCGGAGGAGGAGTCCGAGTACGCCGTGGCGGAGGATTCGGATCTCCTGTACGACGAAGACCTGGAAGACGACTACTACGAAGGCACCCGCATCGATCACGACGACGACGGCACCCCGCTGCTGATCTCCTCCTCCAGCCATGGCCGCGGCTACCAGACGGTCTCCGCCGTCGAAGGGGGTGCGACCCAGGCGGTGCTGGAGAAGCGCCGGCGTCGCCGCCGTCGGCGCAACCTCACGCTGAGCGTGGCCTTCGGACTCTTCGCGGCGCTGCTCGTGGGCTTCGTGGTCGTGCTGCAGTCTCTGTTCGGCGGGGGCGGCCCCGAGGACTTCGAGACCCAGGCCGGTGATGTCGTGGACTTCACCGTGGAAGAGGGCGACGGTCCCGCGCTGGTGCGCAACCGGCTCCTGGAAGCCGGGATCATCGCCAGCGATGACGCATTCGATGAGGCCTTCGCAGAGCTCCAGGAAGCGCCCGAGCTGCAGCCCGGGGAGTTCGAGCTGCGCGAGCAGATGCCCGCCGAGGATGCGCTGGCAGTGATCTTCGAACAGGGCGAGGCGTTGCACTACATCTCGCTCCAGGACAACACCCGCATCGACGCGGCGCTGAGCTCCATCGCCGCGCAGACCGGGATCCCGGAGAGCGACATCCGGCAGGCCGCCGGGGACCCCGGGGCCTATGGGCTTCCCGAGGAGGCCGAGACGCTCGAGGGCTACCTGGCGGCCGGTGAATACCAGCCCAGCCTCGAGGCCACACCTGAAGAGATCCTGCAGACGATGGTGGACACCACCTTCGAGCGGCTCGACGAGCTGGGCATCACCGAGGAGGACGAGCAGTGGCGCACCGTGATCGTGGCCTCGCTGCTCACGGCGGAGGGCCTGCCCGGTGACTACGAAGAGATCGCCGGGATCATCGAGAACCGACTGGCCCCGAACAACTCGGAGACCGACGGACTGCTGCAGATCGACGCCACCGTGATCTACGGCCTCGGCACGCAGAGCGTGCACTTCACCGAGCAGGAACGGGCCGACGCCTCCAACGAGTACAACACCTACCAGAACCCGGGTCTGCCCCCAGGACCCGTGGCGGCGCCCAATATGGCGACCCTGGAAGCTGCCGCGAACCCAGAGGAGAACGACTTCTTCTACTGGGTCACGGTGGACCTCGAGACCGGAGACACCGAGTTCGCCTCCACCTACGAGGAGCACCTCGGCTACGTGGAGGAGTTCAACGCGTACTGCGAGGACAACCCCGAGATCTGCGAAGGCGAGCCGACCCAGGAGAACGCGGGACCGTGACCCGACAGGCCGCTGTGCTGGGCCACCCGATCGCCCACTCGCTCTCTCCGCTGCTGCACACCGCCGCCTACGATCACCTGGGGCTCGATGCCGACTACCGACGCATCGACGTTCCCGAGCAGTCCCTGCAGGACTTCCTGCGCGGTGAGGGCGCCTCGGAGGACTGGATGGGCTGGTCGGTCACCATGCCGCTGAAGGCCGCCATGGTCGCCGCAGTGGACTCTCCCTCAGCGCGGGTCACCGCGTTGGGTGTGCTCAACACCGTCGTCCACCGACCGATCGGCCATGGTGCCAGCGGCCCCGCCGACTCGGGCAGCGCCGGCGGCACCACCAACTCGGGCAGCGCCAGCAACTCCGGGGGCTCGCGCACGCTCTTCGGGGAGAACACCGATGTGGACGGCATCGTGGCCGCCCTGGGCGAGGCCGGGTTGCACCCGGGCTCATCCTCGGACCGGGGGAGATTCGGGATCATCGGTGCCGGGGCCACCGCCACCGCCGCGCTGGCCGCCGCCGCGGAACTCGGCTACACCCAGGTGCACAGCTACGCGCGCTCGGTCCAGCGCGGCCTGGAGCTGGCACCCGTGGCCGCCGCCCTGAGGCTGCGGCTCAGCGTGAGCGAACTCTCGGAGCTCCCCGAAGACCTGCGCGCCGGCCCTCAGGACCCTGACCGAGTCCGGCTCGACGCCGTGGTCTCCACGTTGCCGCCGCGCGCCGCCGACGAGCTCTCCGCCACCCTGCCCCGGCTGGACCGCCCGATCCCGCTGCTCGACGTCGCCTACGACCCCTGGCCCTCGGCACTGGCCAGCTCCTGGGAGGCCTCGGGCGGCCGCGTGGTCAGCGGTCTGGTGATGCTGCTGCACCAGGCGGTGAAGCAGGTGGAGCTCTTCAGCGCGGCCACCTCGACTCCGGCCGGTGAGCTCCCGAAAGAGTCCCACGCCCAGATGGTGGCAAAGATGAGGCGCTCCATCGGTTTATGATGGACCCCATGTTGCGCTGGCTCACTTCCGGAGAATCACACGGCAAATCCCTCGTCGGAATCCTGGAAGGGCTTCCCGCCGGCGTCTCGCTGAGCACCGCAGCGGTGCAGGAGAAGCTCGCCCGCCGCCGTCTCGGCTACGGCCGCGGAGCCCGGATGAAGTTCGAGCAGGACCAGGTCGCGCTGCTGGCCGGGGTGCGCCACGGCGTCACCATCGGCGGCCCGCTGACCATCGAGGTCGGCAACACCGAATGGCCCAAATGGGAGAAGGTGATGTCTGCGGATCCGGTGGACCCCGCAGAGCTGGCCCACCTCGCCCGCAACGCCCCGCTGACCCGGCCACGCCCCGGTCACGCCGACTACACCGGGATGCAGAAATACGGCTTCGGCGAGGCCCGCCCGGTCCTGGAACGCGCCTCGGCGCGCGAGACCGCCACCCGCGTGGCCCTCGGCGCCGCGGCCCAGTCCTTCCTGGACGAGCTGGGGATCACGACCGTCTCACACACCACGGCCATCGGCCCGGTACAGATCCCGGCCGACACCCCGCTGCCAGGCGCCGCAGACGCATCCGCCCTGGACGCAGATCCGTTGCGCTGCTTCGACGCGAAGACCTCCGAGCGGATGGTCGCCGAGGTCGACGACGCGCACCGCGCAGGCGAGACCCTCGGCGGCGTGGTCGAAGTCATCGTCGAGGGGCTCCCGCCGGGACTCGGCAGCTACGTCCACTGGGACCGCCGGCTGGACTCACGGCTGGCCGGGGCGCTCATGGGCATCCAGGCGATCAAGGGCGTGGAGGTCGGCGACGGCTTCGAGACCACTCGACGCCGCGGGTCTGCCGCCCACGACGAGATCACCCTCGACGAGCAGGGCCAGATCGCGCGCACCTCCAACCGCGCCGGCGGGATCGAAGGCGGCATGAGCATCGGCGGCCCGTTGCGGGTCCGCGCCGGGATGAAGCCCATCGCCACCGTGCCGCGCGCGCTGCGCACTGTGGACACCGCCACCGGGGAGGCGACCACCGCCCACCACCAGCGCTCCGACGTCTGCGCCGTCCCGGCCGCCGGGGTCGTGGCCGAGGCCATGGTGTCACTGGTCATCGCCGAGGCCGTGCTGGAGAAGTTCGGCGGGGACTCGGTGACCGAGGTGCGGCGCAACCTGCGCAGCTACCTCGAGCACCTCCCCGAGCTGGGCGGCGACCCCTCCGGCGCCGGAGCCGACGGCGACCCGCTGCAGGCCCCGGCCGCGATGCAAGACTGATGCGTCAACCGGCAGCCGCGGAACAGCGAGGCGACGGCCGAAACATCGTGCTGATCGGACCGATGGGCTCCGGGAAGTCCACCGTCGGTGCGGCGCTGGCCCGCCGGCTGCACCGGCCCCACGTGGACAGCGACCACTTCTTCGTCGCCCGTCACGGCCCCATCCCGGAGTACTTCTCGCTCCACGGCGAGGACGCGTTCCGGGCCGAGGAGCAGAGCATCGTCGCCGAGCTGCTGGACTCCCCGCGCCCCTCGGTGATCAGCCTCGGCGGGGGCGCGGTGCTCAGCGCCGGCACCCGCGAGCTGCTGCGCGATCAGCAGGTGGTCCTGCTCGACCTCACCGAGGACCAGGCCGCGCTGCGGCTGGGGGACGGGTCCAGCCGACCCATCCTCGGCGCCCACCCGGTGCAGGCCTGGAAGCGCATCTACGCCGAACGCGAGCAGATCTATCGAGACTGCGCTGATATCGTCATGACCCCGGACGATGCCCACATCGACGTGCGCGTCGATCACATCGTGCGAGCCCTCAACACCACCTCCAGGAGAGACCCAAGCGTATGAGTCACCAGGCCGAGACCGAGGCTTCCGCCCCCGCCGCGGAGCCCACGATCATCACCGTCGGGGAGGGCGCGGGCACCGGAGGTCAAGAGCTGGGCTACGACGTCATCATCGGCAACGGGCTGCTCTCCCGGCTGCCCGGACTCGTCGGCCCGCAGGCCGAACGGGTGCTGGTGATCCATCCTCGGGCGCTGCGCGCCACCGGCGACGTCGTCCGGGAGGACCTCGAGAAGGCCGGGTACCAGGCGCTGGTCGCCGAGATCCCGGACGCCGAGGAGGGCAAGCACATCCAGGTCGCCGCGTTCTGCTGGCAGGTCCTGGGGCAGAACGACTTCACCCGCTCCGACGCGATCGTCGCCGTGGGCGGGGGCGCAGTCACCGATGCCGCGGGCTTCGTGGCCGCGACCTGGCTGCGCGGGATCCGCGTGGTCCACATGCCCACCACGCTGCTGGGCATGGTCGACGCCGCCGTGGGCGGCAAGACCGGGATCAACACCTCCGAGGGCAAGAACCTGGTCGGCTCGTTCCACCAGCCGGCCGGGGTGCTCGCCGATCTGGACACGCTGCTGACCCTGCCGCGCAACGAGCTGGTCGCCGGACTCGCCGAGGTGGTCAAATGCGGATTCATCGCCGATGAGCGGATCCTCGACATCATCGAAGCCGCCCCGGAGCAAGCCCAGAACCCGCACTCCTGGCAGATCCGCGAGCTCATCGAGCGCGCCGTCGCGGTCAAGGCCCATGTGGTGGGGCAGGACATGCTCGAATCCGGTGTCCGGGAGTCGCTGAACTACGGCCACACGCTGGGCCACGCCATCGAACTCGCCGAGCGCTATCAGTGGCGCCACGGCGCGGCCATCTCGGTGGGCATGATCTTCGCCGCCGAGCTCGGGCGCGGCCTGGGCCGGCTTGACGACGCCACCGCTGACCGCCACCACGCCGTGCTGACCCTGCTCGGGCTGCCCACCACCTACCGCGATGACCGCTGGAGCCAGCTGCTCGAAGGCATCCGTCGGGACAAAAAGAACCGCGGCGACCAGCTGCGATTCGTGCTGCTCAACGGACAGGGACAGCCGGCCACCGTGGAGATCCCGGACGCCTCGATCCTCTTCGCGACCTACCAGGAGATCGCCCAGCCGGAGACGGGCAGCATGATCTCGCTCTGAGGTCGGCGCGCAAGCCTGTAGAATCAACGGGCGCCGCGTGGAGCAGCCATGGCGTCCAGCCTCGGCTGTGCATCCAACTCCATGCCCTCACGACCCAGGAAAGGCAGATTGTGGCCAGCTCGAACGACATCAAGAACGGCTCCGTCCTCAAGATGGAGGGGCAGCTGTGGAACACGCTCGAGTTCCAGCACGTCAAGCCGGGCAAGGGCGGCGCGTTCGTGCGCACCAAGCTGAAGAACATCCGCACCGGCAAGGCCGTGGACAAGACGTTCAACGCCGGCGCCAAGGTGGAGTTCGCCACGGTCGACCGCTCCAACTACCAGTACCTCTACCAGGACGGTGAGGACTTCGTCTTCATGGACCTGCGCGACTACGACCAGATCACCGTGCCCGCCGCCGTGGTCGGCGACGCCGCGAACTTCCTGCTGGAGTCCCATGAGGTCACCATCGCCCTGCATGACGGGACCCCGCTCTACCTCGACCTGCCGCCCTCGGTGGTCCTGGAGATCACCTACACCGAGCCGGGCCTGCAGGGTGACCGCTCCAACGCCGGCACCAAGTCCGCCACCCTCGAGACCGGACACGAGATCCAGGTCCCGCTGTTCGTGGACCAGGGCACCCGCGTGAAGGTCGATACCCGCACCTCCGCCTATCTCGGCCGAGTCACGGACTGATCCCGCCAGTGGCAAAGCGAAGCAAAGCCCGCCGTCGGGCCCTCGAGATCCTCTTCGAGGCCGAACAGCGAGACATGGACCCCTTCGAGGTCCTGAGGGTCCGCCGCGAGCGCGCGGACCTGATCGTGAACGAATACGTCCTCGAGCTCATCGACGGGGTGAAGTCCGAACAGGAGCACATCGACGAGATCCTCGCCACCTACGCGCGCGGCTGGACCCTGGAGCGGATGCCGCGGGTGGACCTGATGGCGCTGCGCATCGGGGCCTGGGAGCTGCTGTGCAACACCGAGATCCCCGACAACGTGGCGGTCTCCGAGGCCGTCGCCCTGGTCAAGGAGCTCTCCACCGACGACTCACCCAGCTTCGTGAACGGCCTGCTCGGCCGGATCCAGGTGCTCAAGCCCACGCTGGTCGAGGTCGATGACGTAGAGTGAACCCGGCGCGTGAATCACGCGCCGACGCAGGACAGCAGCTGCGCCGCGATGCGGCGGCAGCCGCCGAGAACTGAAGATCCAGACTTCCTTTAAACATCGTCCAGTGAGGCGAGGAAGGAGTCATACGGTGACCCGATCACCCGAGACCTCTCATGTGATGTCCGCCTCCGACATGGACCGGGCGCTCACCCGCATTGCCCACGAGATCGTCGAATCCCACCGCGGGGTCGAAGGTCTGCTGCTGCTGGGCATCCCGCGCCGCGGAACCATCCTGGCCCGCCGGCTGGGCGAGCGGCTCGCCCGGATCGACCCCGGCTTCGATCCCAGCCAGGCCATCGGCTCCCTGGACATCACGCTCTACCGCGATGACCTGCGCGCCCATGGCGCCCGCACCCCGGAACCCACAAGGATCCCCGGCGCCGGCATCGACGGCGCCACCGTGGTCCTGGTCGATGACGTGCTCTATTCCGGGCGCACCGTGCGCGCGGCCCTGGACGCCCTGCAGGCGCTGGGCCGTCCCGCCGTGGTCCGGCTCGCCGTGCTGGTGGACCGCGGCCACCGCGAGCTGCCGATCCGCTCCGACCACGTCGGCAAGAACCTGCCCACCTCCCGGGACGAGCGCGTCTCGGTGCTCCTCGACGAGGTCGACGGCGTGGCCCGCAGCCAGGAGGCCGTGGTCATCCAGCGCGGCGGCGGCATGAAGTCCCAGGCGGGTGAGCGCTGATGCGGCACCTGCTCTCCACCGCGGATCTCAGCCACACCCAGGCGCTGAGCATCCTCGACACCGCCGAGGAGATGGCCGCCGTCTCCACCCGCGAGGTCAAGAAGCTGCCCACACTGCGCGGGCGCACCGTGGTGAACCTCTTCTTCGAGGACTCCACCCGCACCCGGATCTCCTTCGAGGCCGCCGCCAAGCGGCTCTCGGCCGATGTGATGAACTTCTCCGCCAAGGGCTCCTCGGTCTCGAAGGGCGAGTCGCTGAAGGACACCGTGCAGACCCTGGAGGCCATCGGCGCCGACGCGATCGTGATGCGGCACTGGGCCTCCGGGGCCGCCGCGCAGCTCGCCGGCTCGGGCTGGACCGACTGCGCGGTGATCAACGCCGGCGACGGCACCCATGAACACCCCACCCAGGCGCTGCTCGACGCGCTGACCCTGCGCCGCGGCTGGTCCGCCGCGCACGGGGAAGACCCACGCGGCACCGACCTGACCGGGATGCGGGTGCTGATCGTCGGAGACATCCTGCACTCCCGGGTGGCGCGTTCCAACATCTGGCTGCTGCGCACCCTGGGCGCCCAGGTCGGCCTGGTCGCCCCGGCCACGCTGCTGCCGGTGGGTGTGGAGAAATGGCCGGTGAGCGTCTACTACAGCCTCGACGAGGCGCTGGGCTCCGGCCCGGAGGCCGGCCCCGATGCGATCATGATGCTCCGGGTCCAGGCCGAGCGGATGGGCGGCGCCTACTTCCCGACCGCCGCCGAATACACCCGCCGCTGGGGCCTGACCGACGAGCGGCTGGCTCGGCTGGCGGCCCACCGCGGCGCCGCCGGGCAGCGACCGATGATCCTGCACCCGGGCCCGATGAACCGCGGAGTCGAGATCTCCGCCGCCGCCGCCGACTCCCCGATGAACCAGGTCCTGGATCAGGTCTCCCACGGAGTCTCCGTCCGCATGGCCGTGCTGCACCTGCTGCTGAGCAGCTCAGAGAGGAACACCGCATGAGTGACACCCCCACCGCCGCCACCCTGATCCTGGGCGCCCGGCCCTATGGGGAGGCGCCGCTCGACCTGCTGATCAAAGACGGACGGATCGCCGCCCTCGGAGAAGCGGCCCGAGCCCAGGCCGAGCAGCTGAAGGCGGAGCAGGTGACCACCGTTGAGGCGGAAGGACTGATCATGCTCCCGGGCATGGTGGATCTGCACACCCACCTGCGCGAACCAGGCCGGGAGGATGCCGAGACCGTGGAGACCGGCAGCCGCGCCGCCGCCAGGGGCGGATTCACCGCGGTCCACGCGATGGCGAACTCCTCCCCGGTGGCCGACTCCGCCGGCGTCGTGGAACAGGTGCACCGGCTGGGCCGGGCCTCCGGCTGGACCGAGGTCTACCCGGTCGGCGCGGTCACCGTGGGTCTCGCCGGTGAGCGACTCGCCGAGCTCGGCGCCATGGCCGAGTCCTCCGCGCAGGTTCGGATGTTCTCTGACGACGGCATGTGCGTGCACAACCCGGTGCTGATGCGCCGAGCCCTGGAGTACGTGAAGACCGTGGACGGATTCATCGCCCAGCACGCCCAGGAGCCGCTGCTCACCGAGGGCGCCCAGATGAACGAGGGCGACGTCTCCGCGGTCCTGGGACTGCCCGGCTGGCCCGCCGTGGCCGAGGAGTCGATCATCGCCCGCGACGTCCTGCTGGCCCAGCATGTGGGCTCGAGGCTGCACATCTGCCACGTCTCCACCGCCGGATCGGTGGAGATCATCCGCTGGGCCAAGGAGCGCGGCATCGACGTCACCGCCGAGGTGACCCCGCACCATCTGCTGCTCACCGACGAGCTGGTCCGCGGCTATGACCCGGTGTACAAGGTCAACCCGCCGCTGCGCACCGGCGCCGACGTCGAGGCGCTGCGGGCCGGACTGGCCGACGGCACCATCGACGTCATCGGCACCGACCACGCCCCGCACCCCACCCAGGCCAAGGAATGCGAATGGTCCGCCGCGGCCATGGGCATGACCGGGCTGGAGACCGCGCTGCCGGTGGTCATCAAGACCATGATCAACACCGGACTCATGGACTGGCGACGCTTCGCGGAGGTCACCTCGATCACCCCGGCGCGGATCTATCGCCACGCCCATCAGGGCCGGCCGCTTCAGCCGGGGGAGCCCGCCAACCTGATCCTGGTCGACGCCGAGGCCACGCAGACCGTGGACCCCGAGGGCCACGCCAGCAAGGGCCGAAACTCGCCCTTCCGCGGCATGGAGCTGCCCGGCGCGGTGCGCGCGACCTTCCTGCACGGGCACCCGGTGGTGCTCGACGGCGAGCTCAACACCCCGCTGAGCGAGGCCTCCGCGGGCGCCGCCGGATCGTCACAGGTGAGGCCATGACGCTCACGTTTGCCACGCTGGGACTTCCCGCGACCCTGGGCACCACCGCCGCGGACATGACCGGCACCTACCTGAACTACCTGTGGATGGCCCTGGGCATCATCGCGGTGCTGCTGGGCCTGCTCTGGCTCGGCTGGCGCGGACGCAAACGCCGCCAGGGCGGACTGCCGGTGCCCGATGAGGTCCCCGCCACACTCATCGAGGCACAGCCGCGCGCAGCCGCCGAGGGCATGGTCATCGGCACCGTGAAGGCCGGGGACTACCTGGACCGGATCGCCGTCCACGGACTCGGCGTGCGCACCAACGGACGCCTCGAGGTCCACAGCCAAGGCGTCGCCGTGTTCCGCTCAGGAGCCCCGAACTACCTGATCTCCGCGGCCGCGCTCGAGCATGTGCGCACCGACCGGGGAGTGGTCGGCAAGTTCGTCGAACGCGACGGCGCCATCATCATCGGCTGGCGACTCGGCGAGGAACCGGTGGAGACCGCCTTCCGCGCCCGACACGCAGAAGCCCATCAAGAGCTCCTCGACGAGCTCACATCCGTCATCCGTCCCTCCGACGAGGAGTCAGAACCTTCATGACAGCACATCCCTCCGCCACCCCGGCCCAGTCATCGGCCCCGGCCGCGGCCCCGGCCCCGGCCCAGTCACCCGTCGCCACGCAGGCTCCCCTCCAGGCCGCCGCCCCCGCGCTGCTGGTCCTCGAGGACGGCACCGTGCACCGCGGCGCCGCCTACGGCGCCCAGGGCGCCCGCCTGGGCGAGGCGGTCTTCGCCACCGGGATGACCGGCTACCAGGAGACCCTCACCGACCCGTCCTACGCCCGCCAGATCGTGGTGCAGACCGCCCCGCACATCGGCAACACCGGCATCAACGACGAAGACGCCGAGTCCCGCAGGATCTGGGTCGCCGGTTATGTGGTGCGCGACGCCGCCCGTCGGCCCTCGAACTGGCGCTCCCGGCGGACCCTGCACGAGGAGCTCAGCGCCCAGGAGATCATCGGCATCAAGGATGTCGACACCCGGGCGATCACCCGGCACCTGCGCAGCGCCGGATCGATGAAGGCCGGGATCTTCTCCGGGGACCAGGCAGCCCGGCCCATCGCCGAGCTGATCGCCGAGGTCAAGGCCCAGCCCTCCATGGCTGGGGCGCGGCTGGCCGAAGAGGTCTCCACCGACACCGCCTACACCGTCGAGCCGGGCGACCACGGCTGGGGCGCGGAGATCGTCGCCACCGTGGCCGCCATCGACCTCGGCATCAAGACCATGACCCCGGTGCGGATGGCCGAACGCGGACTGCGCGTGCATGTGCTCCCGGCCACGAGCAGCTTCGCCGAGATCGAGGCGCTGAACCCGGACGGGGTCTTCCTCTCCAACGGTCCCGGGGACCCGGCCACCGCGGCGAACCAGATCGGGCTGCTGCGCGAGGTGCTCGATGCCAGGACCCCGTTCTTCGGGATCTGCTTCGGCAACCAGATCCTGGGCCGCGCGCTGGGCTTCGGCACCTATAAGCTGCCCTTCGGTCACCGCGGGATCAACCAGCCGGTGATGGATCACGCCACCGGCAAGGTGGAGATCACCTCGCAGAACCACGGATTCGCCGTGGACGCCCCGGTGGGCGAGGTCCTCACCGCCCCGCAGGACCGCTTCGGCCGGGTCGAGGTGAGCCACTCCAGCCTCAACGACGGCGTCGTGGAGGGCCTGCGCTGCCTGGACATCCCCGCCTTCAGCGTCCAGTACCATCCCGAGGCCGCGGCCGGACCGCATGATTCGGCCTACCTCTTCGACCGATTCGTCGAGCTGATGACCGATGCGCGCACCAAGACCGGGGCCGACACCGTCAGCGCCGCCGACGGTGCGACCGGCCCCGCGAGCACCTCCGGCACCACTGAGACCACTGAGACCACTACCGACACTGAGACCCGTGGAGGGAACCCACTCAATGCCTAAGCGTCAAGACCTCAAGTCCGTCATGGTCATCGGCTCCGGGCCGATCGTGATCGGACAGGCCGCCGAGTTCGACTACTCCGGCACCCAGGCCCTGCGAGTGCTCAAGGAGGAGGGCCTGCGGGTCATCCTGGTCAACTCCAACCCGGCCACCATCATGACCGACCCCGAGTTCGCCGACGCGACCTACGTGGAGCCGATCAGCCCCGAGGTGGTCGCGAAGATCATCGAGAAGGAGCGCCCGGACGCGCTGCTGCCCACGCTCGGCGGGCAGACCGCGCTGAACACCGCGATCGCACTGGACAAGGACGGTGTGCTGGAGAAGTTCGGCGTCGAGCTGATCGGCGCGAACATCGCCGCCATCGAGCTCGGTGAGGACCGGCAGAAGTTCAAGGGCGTGGTGGAGCGCTCCGGCGCGGAATCCGCGAAGTCGCTGATCGTGCACTCCATGGAGGAGGCGCTGGCCGCCGCCCAGGAGCTGGGCTACCCGATGGTGGTGCGCCCCTCCTTCACCATGGGCGGACTCGGCTCCGGCATGGCCTACGACGAGCGGGACCTGCACCGGATCGCCGGCGCCGGGCTGCAGTACTCACCGACCACCGAGGTGCTCCTGGAGGAGTCCATCCTCGGCTGGAAGGAGTACGAGCTGGAGATGATGCGCGACTCCAAGGACAACGTGGTGGTGGTCTGCTCCATCGAGAACTTCGACCCGGTGGGCGTGCACACCGGCGACTCGATCACCGTGGCTCCGGCCATGACGCTCACCGACCGCGAGTACCAGCGGCTGCGCGACATCTCGATCAACGTGATCCGTGAGGTCGGGGTCGCCACCGGCGGCTGCAACATCCAGTTCGCCATCGAGCCCGGGACCGGCCGCGTCGTCGTCATCGAGATGAACCCGCGGGTCTCGCGCTCCTCGGCGCTGGCCTCGAAGGCCACCGGGTTCGCGATCGCCAAGATCGCCACCAAGCTCGCCCTGGGCTACACCCTGGACGAGATCCCCAACGACATCACGCAGAAGACCCCGGCCAGCTTCGAGCCGGTGCTGGACTACGTGGTGGTGAAGGTCCCGCGCTTCGCCTTCGAGAAGTTCCCCGCCGCGGACCCCACGCTGACCACCACCATGAAATCGGTGGGCGAGGCGATGGCGTTCGGGCGCAACTTCACCGAGGCCATGCAGAAGGCCCTGCGCTCCCTGGAGCAGCGCGGCAGCGAGTTCGACTTCACCGTGGCCGAGCCGGAGGAGCTCGAGCAGCTGCTGGAGAAGATGGCGACGGCGACCACCGAGCGGCTGCACCAGGTGCAGCGGGCGCTGCTCTCCGGCGCCTCGATCGAGACCGTCTATGAGATCACCGGGATCGACCCCTGGTACCTGGATCAGCTGCAGCTGATCAACGAGACCGCGATGGCCGTGGCCTCGGCCCCCGAGCTCGACGTCGAGGCGCTGCGCCTGGCCAAGCGGCACGGCTTCTCGGATGAGCAGATCGGCGCGCTGCGGCACATGGACGCCGCGGTGGTCCGCGGGGTCCGGCACGCGCTGGGGATCCGCCCGGTCTATAAGACCGTGGACACCTGCGCCGCCGAGTTCGAGGCCTTCACCCCGTACCACTACTCCTCCTATGACCTCGAGGATGAGATCCTGCACCACGATCAGCCCTCGGTGATCATCCTGGGCTCCGGGCCCAACCGGATCGGGCAGGGCATCGAGTTCGACTACTCCTGCGTCCACGCCACCATGGCGCTGCGCGAGGCCGGTTACGAGACCGTGATGGTCAACTGCAACCCCGAGACCGTCTCCACCGACTATGACGTCTCCACCCGGCTCTACTTCGAGCCGCTGACCCTGGAGGACGTGCTGGAGGTCATCGCGGCCGAGGAGCGCACCGGGGGAGTGGCCGGGGTCTTCGTCCAGCTCGGCGGGCAGACCCCGCTGAAGCTCGCCCAGCAGCTCGCAGACGCCGGGGTCACCATCCTGGGCACCTCCCCGGAGGCCATCGACCTCGCCGAGGACCGCGGCGCGTTCGACCAGGTGCTCCAGCGCGGCGGACTCATCGCGCCGAAGAACGGCACCGCGGTGAGCTTCGAGGACGCCAAGAAGGTCGCCGACCGCATCGGCTACCCGGTCCTGGTCCGGCCCAGCTACGTGCTCGGCGGACGCGGCATGGAGATCGTCTACGACGAGCCCGGCCTGGAGCGCTACATCGCCAACGCCACCGAGGTCACCCCGGAGCACCCGGTGCTGGTGGACCGGTTCCTCGAAGACGCCATCGAGGTCGACGTCGACGCCCTCTACGACGGCGAGCAGCTCTATGTGGGCGGCATCATGGAACACATCGAGGAGGCCGGGATCCACTCCGGCGACTCCGCCTGTGTGCTGCCCCCGATCACGCTGGGCCCCGACGTGCTGGAACGGGTCCGGGTCGCCACCCGGGTCATCGCGGAGGGTGTGGGGGTGAAGGGCCTGATCAACATTCAGTTCGCCCTGGCCTCAGACATCCTCTACGTCATCGAGGCCAACCCGCGGGCCTCGCGCACCGTGCCGTTCGTCTCCAAGGCCACCGGGGTCCAGATGGCCAAGGCCGCCGCGCACATCGGCACCGGGGTCAGCATCGCGGCGCTCCGAGCTGGTTCCGGAGACCCGCTCTCCGGGCTGCTTCCGGCCACCGGGGACGGCTCCGAGCTGCCCCCGGGCGCCCCGGTCTCGGTGAAGGAGGCGGTGCTGCCCTTCGCCCGTTTCCGCACCCCCGAGGGTCGCGTGGTCGATTCGTTGCTCGGCCCGGAGATGCGCTCCACCGGCGAGGTGATGGGCATCGACAAGCACTTCGACACCGCCTTCGCCAAGGCCCAGCAGGCGGCGAACAACCCGCTGCCCACCTCGGGCAAGGTCTTCGTCTCGGTAGCCAACCGGGATAAGCGCGCGATCATCATGCCGGTCAAGCGGCTGGCCGACCTGGGCTTCTCCATCGTCTCCACCGGCGGCACCGCCGATGTGCTGCGCCGCAACGGGGTCGAGACCACCACGGTGGCGAAGATCGCCGACGCCGAGACCCCGGGCGGCACCATCCTGGAACGGGTGGAGAGCGGCGAGATCGCGCTGATCATCAACACCCCCTCGGGCGGTGACGCTCGCAGCGACGGCTACGAGATCCGCGCCGCCGCGACCTCGGTGGGCACCCCGGTGATCACCACCGTGGCCGAGTTCGGTGCGGCGGTGCAGGCCATCGAGGCGCTGGGCCAGTTCAGCTGGTCGGTCGCCTCGCTGCAGGAGCACGCCGAGCGGCTGAAGCAGGCCGAGGCGCGCCAGCAGGCGGAACAGCGCAGGCAGGCGGATCTGCGTGAGCAGGCCGACGCGTCGAAGCAGGCTGAGCCGGTGGGCCAGGCCGGGGCATGACCTCGCCTCTCCCGGGCCGGGCCGCCGGAGTCTCCTTCGGCGCACGCCTGGCCGCGGCGATGCGCACCCACGGCAGGCTCTGCGTCGGCCTGGATCCGCACCCGCAGCTGCTCACCGACTGGGGGCTCACCCAGGACGCCGCCGGGCTGGAGGTGTTCTGCGACCGGGTGCTCCAGGCCTGCATCGGCCGGGTCGGGGTGCTCAAGCCTCAGGTGGCGTTCTTCGAGCGCTACGGGGTCGCCGGCATGCAGGTGCTCAGCCAGGTCCAGCACCAGGCCCGTGCCGCCGGGCTGCTGGTGATCGCCGACGCCAAGCGCGGAGACATCGGGTCCACCATGGCCGGCTACGCCGAGGCGTGGCTGAACCCTGAGGGGGACTTCGGCGCCGACGCGCTCACCGTGAGCCCCTACCTGGGCTTTGGATCGCTGCAGCCCGCGCTCGACGCCGCCGCCCGCCACCGGGCAGGACTCTTCGTACTGGCCCTGACCTCTAACCCTGAGGGTCAGCAGGTCCAGCTCGCTCAGAACGCTCAGGGCGTCACCGTGGCCGGCCAGATCGCCGCCGAGGCGGCGGCCGCCTCCATCGCGCTGGGCCAGTCCCACACCGCAGCAGGTTCCGCAGGGGCTGAAGATCCGCGCGCGGGCGCTGCGCTGGGCAGCATCGGGCTGGTCGTCGGTGCCACGACGGCGGGGCTCGCCGCCCAACACGGAATCGACCTCGCAGCCGGCCGGATGCCGCTGCTGGCGCCGGGCTACGGGGCCCAGGGAGCCGGGGCCGAGGAGCTGCGCGCAGGCTTCGGCGAGTCCTACGCCGAGCAGGTCCTGGTGAACTCCTCGCGCGGGATCCTGAGTCAGGGACCGGACCCAGATTCGCTGACCAGGGCCATCGAGCTGGCGAAGACGGATCTGGGCTGAGGACTCGCCAGGCCGCACTCTCTTGATGTTCCACCCTCCAGCCGTTAGATTCTGCTCATCATCACCTGGTGCCGCCGGCAGAAAACCGTTCCTAGCGGGTGCACCACGGAAGTTGGGGGAGAATCGTGGCACTGCGAGAACTGACCAAGGAAGAGCGGGACACCGCCCGTCGCAAAGCACTGGCCGCCCGCGTGGAGCGGGCCCAGCTGAAGAAGGAGTTCGGCAACGGAGGCATCGGCTTCGATGAGGTGCTGCAACGCGCCTCAAGCTCCGAGGCGGTGGCCCGGCTCAAGACGCTCGAACTGCTGGAGTCTCTCCCCGGGGTCGGCCGCGTCACCGCCACCAAGGCGCTGGAGGACCTGGGCATCTCGGTGAACCGGCGTCTCGGCGGGCTCGGGGTCAAGCAGCGACGAGCCTTGAAGGAGTATCTGGCAGAATTGGGATGACCACCCCAGCCCAAGGAGCCAGTGCATTGTCAGCAGTCCCCGGCAGTCCCGCCGTCACAGTGCTCGCCGGACCGACCTCCGTCGGGAAGTCCACGCTGAGCCGATTCATCCGCACCCACTACCCGGAGGTGCACTTCTCGGTCTCGGCCACGACCCGAGCACCGCGCCCGACCGAGGAGGACGGTGTCGATTATCACTTCATCGATCCCGCTCGCTTCGACGAACTCGTCGAAGCGGGGGAGTTCCTGGAGTGGGCCACCGTGCACGGCAAGCACCGCTACGGCACGCTGCGCTCCACCGTGGATGCCGCCCTGACGGCCGGGAAGCTGGTCCTGCTGGAGATCGATCTGCAGGGAGCCCGCCAGGTCAGGGCCACGATGCCAGAGGCGCAGTTCGTGTTCCTGGCGCCTCCCTCATGGGAGGACCTGGTCTCCCGCCTGGTCGGTCGCGGCACCGAATCTGAGGAGGAACAGCGGCGCAGGCTGGAAACGGCTAAGATAGAACTCGCCGCAGAGCAGGAATTCGACGTCTCGATCATCAACGACGAGCTCGACCGTGCCGCAGCTGAACTTGTAGCCCGCATGGGCTTCACCCATGCATCACCCCAATCTGAAGGACGACTCCCCACGTGACTGAGCAGACCGAAGGCATCATCTACCCGTCGATCGACTCCCTCCTGGAGAAGAGCGCCTCGAAGTACTCGCTGGTGCTCTTCGCCTCCAAGCGCGCCCGCCAGATCAACGCGTACTACGCTCAGCTGCACGAGGGCCTCTTCGAGTACGTCGGACCGCTGGTGGACACCAAGCTCAACGAGAAGTCGATGTCCATCGCCCTGCGCGAGATCAACGAGGACCTGCTGGTCAACCACCCCGCGGTCAACCCCGCCTCCTGATCAACAGCCGCTGCGCACCCGCTCCGCCGGGTGAGCAGCAGGACCCCGCAGTCACCCCCACCTGGGACTGCGGGGTAATCTGGGCGGATGCGCATCGTTCTTGGAGTCAGTGCCGGCATCGCCGCCTATAAGGCGGTCCACCTCCTGCGACTCATGCGAGAAGCCGGTCACCAGGTCGATGTCATCCCCACTCCCGCCTCGGAGAAGTTCGTCGGACGCGCCACCTGGGAGGCGATCAGCGGCCGCCCCGTGACCACCTCGGTGTTCTCCGGAGTCGACGAGGTCCGCCACGTCCGGCTGGGCCAGGAGGCCGATCTGATCGTCGTCGCCCCCGCCACCGCCGATCTTCTGGCCCGGGCGCGGGCCGGTATGGCCGATGACCTGCTGACCACCACGCTGCTGGCCTCCGAGGCCCCCACGCTGCTGGTCCCCGCGATGCACACCGAGATGTGGAACAGCGCCGCCACCGCGGACAACGTCGAGGTGCTGCGATCCCGTGGCGTGGAGGTCATGGAACCCGCCGTCGGCCGGCTCACCGGCAAGGACACCGGCCCAGGACGGCTGCCGGAGCCCGAGCAGATCTTCGCTCGGGTCACCGAGATCCTCAGCAACCCTGAGGACTTCGGATATGCCTCCGCACCGCGCGCCGG
This sequence comes from Nesterenkonia aurantiaca, assembly GCF_004364585.1. Lineage (GTDB taxonomy): Bacteria > Actinomycetota > Actinomycetes > Actinomycetales > Micrococcaceae > Nesterenkonia > Nesterenkonia aurantiaca. Next base: position 92,472 of record NZ_SOAN01000010.1, read on the forward strand.
AACCTTCCATGCGCCTGACCCCGAGGTTCAGCCGCCGCTCTCGGGCCGGACCGTGGTGGTGACCGCCGGGGGCACTCGCGAACCCCTGGACCCGGTGCGCTACCTCGGCAACCGTTCCTCCGGCAAACAGGGCATCGCGCTGGCCGAGACCGCCGCCGCCGCGGGCGCGCAGGTGCATCTGATCGCCGGGATCATGGACGTCCAGGCCCCGGAGCACATCGCGAACATCACCGTGGAACGCATCGAGACCGCCGCCCAGCTGCAGGCCGCGGTCCAGCGGGTCGCACCGCAGGCGGACCTGCTGATCATGGCCGCCGCCGTCGCCGACTTCCGGCCCACCGCCTACGCCGCGCAGAAGATCAAGAAGACCGAGGACGGCGAGAACCCGGTGATCACCCTGGAGCGCAACCCCGACATCCTCGCCGAGACGGTGCAGCACCGCCGCGCCGAAGGGACCGGGCCGCGCGTCATCGTCGGCTTCGCCGCCGAGACCGGAAGCGCCGAGGCGGACCCGCTGGAGCTGGCCCAGGCCAAGCTGCTGCGCAAGGGCTGCGACCTGCTGGTGCTCAATCAGGTGGGGGAGGCGCTGGTCTTCGGCCGCGACGAGACCGAGATCCACATCCTCACCTCGCCCACGCTCACCGCACCGACTCGAAGCGCACCGGATGGCAGCGCACCCACTCTCAGCGCCGCCGACTCAGCCGTGACGACCCGGCGCGGTACCAAGCACGAAGCCGCCCAGGCGATCATCGCCGCGGCCGCCGCTTACGTCGTGTGAAGCTAGCTCCTCAGGTCGGGATCGGCCTGCCGTAGGATGACCCAGTGACGAATTCCAACACCTCCGCGGCTGGGTCCTCGCTGCGCCTCTTCAGCTCAGAATCCGTGACCATCGGCCACCCGGACAAGATCTGTGACCAGATCTCCGACGCCATCCTCGACGCGCTGCTCGCCGAGGACAAGAACTCGCGAGTGGCCGTGGAGACGCTGACCACCACCGGGCTGGTGCACGTGGCCGGTGAGGTGACCACCTCGGGCTACGTCGAGATCCCGCAGATCGTGCGCAACACGCTGCTGGACATCGGCTATGACTCCTCGGCCAACGGATTCGACGGCGCCCGCTGCGGCGTCTCGATCTCCATCGGTCAGCAGTCCCCAGAGATATTCGCCGGAGTCTTCAACTCCATGGAGGCCCGCGGGGGAGCAGAGGACCGCCGGGACGCCCAGGGCGCGGGTGACCAGGGCATCATGTTCGGCTACGCCACCAATGAGACCCCGTCCTATATGCCCAGCGCCATCTCGCTGGCCCACCAGCTCTCTGCGCAGCTGACCAAGGTCCGCCAGGACGGTCAGCTGGCCTATCTGCGCCCCGACGGCAAGACCCAGGTCACCATCGGCTACGACGGCGACCGTCCGGTCAGCCTCGACACCGTGGTGGTCTCCACCCAGCACACGGCCGAGATCTCCCAGGAGCAGCTCCAGAGCGAGATCAGCGCCCAGGTGATCGCACCGGTGCTGGAACACACCTCTCTGGACCTGGCCACGCTCTCCGAGATCATCAACCCCTCGGGCCCGTTCGTGGTCGGCGGACCCGTGGGCGACGCCGGGCTGACCGGACGCAAGATCATCGTCGACACCTACGGCGGCTTCTCCCGGCACGGCGGCGGCGCCTTCTCCGGCAAGGACCCCTCGAAGGTCGACCGCTCAGCGGCCTACGCGATGCGCTGGGTGGCCAAGAACGTCGTCGCCGCCGGACTCGCCGACCGCGCCGAGATCCAGATCGCCTACGCGATCGGTCGTGCGCACCCGGTGGGCATCTACGTGGAGACCTTCGGCACCGAGAAGGTCGATCCGGCACGGATCTCGGCCGCCATCGACGCGATCTTCGACCTGCGCCCACTGGGCATCATCGAGGACCTGGACCTGCTGCGCCCGATCTACCGCGAGACCTCCAAGAACGGGCACTTCGGCCGCGACGGAGAGAACTTCCCCTGGGAGCGGCTGGACCGGGTGGATGCACTGAAGTCCTTCTTCAACGCCTGAACCGGCTGAGTCGGGGCAGCGTTCGGTCAGCAGGCGCTGCAGGGCTGCTGTGCGGACCTGCGCCTGGCGCGGCGCCGGTGCCACTGCGGGCGGGCGTCGGATGCCCGGCGGACGGCGTGCCTGCGCTCAGGCGGAGGCCCCGGGGAGGCGGTGACTCGAGGTGCCGCGCCAGCTCCGGTAGGCCCAGATGGTCATGGCCACCACCACCGACCAGGCCACACCGATGACCACGCCGTTGACGATGGTCTGATCCGCGATGAAGGCCCCCAGCGCCACCAGCGCGACCTGTCCGGGCACGGTGGCGACCGCACTCGCCACGACGAAGTCACGCTGGGTCACTCCGAAGGCGCCGCTGCCGTAGTTCACCGGCCAATAGGGGACCCCCGGGGTCAGGCGCAGGGCGCAGACCGCCTCGAAGCCGGCCCCCTCCAGATGCGCCTCGACCTTCTCCGCATGGGACCCCAGCAGCTTCCGCACCGCCTGGGTGCCCAGGAAGCGTGCCAGGTGGTACGCCGCGAAACAGCCGATGAGCACCCCGACCACCGAGAGCAGACTGCCCAGCAGGGTGCCGAAGACCAGCCCGCCGCTGACCGCCATGATGGTGACCGGGATCGGGGTCATGGCCACCGCCGCGTAGACGGCGATGAACACGATCCACGCGGCCCAGCCGAAGTCCTCGATGCGCTGCTGCAGCTCGTCCAGAGGCGGCAGCCGCAGATTGAAGGCCGCATAGATCATGCCGGCGAGCACTGCCACGAGCAGCGCATTGCGGATGAAGGAGCCCCAGGCGGGACCGAGGGCTTTTTCGCTCATTGGCTCAACTCTACGCATCTGCCCGTGTCCCTGGTGGGAGATACGATCGCAGGGCAGCGGAAATCACGGCGAGGGGGTGGATCAGCGTGGCGCAGGAGCCGACATTACAGGCGGGGCAGCAGTCGAACCAGCCAGCCCTGCTGGACTCGCTCGCGCCTGCGCCTGCCGCGCAGCTGCCCGCCGGGGCCACCGAAGAGCTCCCCGTGGCGGAGGTGCTGCTGGAGTCTGCAGTGCCCCACCTGGATCGCCCGTTCGACTACGTGGTGCCCATCGACCTCGCCGAGAAGATCGTTCCCGGCTGCCGGGTGAAGCTGCGGTTCTCCGGTCGGGAGATGACTGGATATGTGCTGCGCCGCAAGCAGGAGCCCTCCACCGCCTCACGGCTCTCCCTGATCACCAAGCTCGTCACCGCCCTGCCGGTGCTCTCCCAGGACATCCTGGAGCTCGCCCAGCAGGTCGCCGAACGCGGCGCCGGGGTCACCGCAGATGTGCTGCGCGCCGCCATCCCACCTCGGGCGGCCCGGGTGGAGAAGGACTACGCCGGCCTGCGCGCCCCCGCTGCCGATCTCGACCCCGAGAACCCCCGTCCACGCAGCGCCGCGCTGGCGCTGAAGTCCTATGGGGAGCAGTCGTGGACGACCCAGGTGCTGGATCGGGTGCACGAGTGTCTGGCGGGGGAGGGTGACGCCGTGGTGGTGGTGCCGGACCAGCGCGACGTCGAAGCCCTGATGGAGGTGCTCACCGGGACGCTGGGCAGCGGGGTCGCGGTGCAGCTGACCGCCGAGATGGGTTCCTCCGCGCGGTACCGTTCGTTCCTGGATCTGCGCTACGGACAGGCCCGAGTCGCTGTGGGCACCCGTTCGGCGGTGTTCGCCCCGGTGGCCCGGCTGCGGCTGCTCATGGTCTTTGAGGACGGCGAGCAGACCCACGCTGCGCCACGCGCGCCGTATCACCATGTGCGTGAGGTGGCGCTGCTGCGAACGGTGCAGACCGGCGCTGAGCTGGTGATGCTCTCCACCTCGCGCAGCCTGGAGGTGCAGCGGCTGGTCGAGCGCGGCTGGCTCGCCGAGGCGGCGCCCGAGCGGGAGGACCGCCGGACCGCGGCGCCGCGGATGATCGCCACCGCCGACTCCTATGAACAGGAGCGCGAACCGGCCTTCCGAGCGGCCAGGCTCCCCGCGGCCGCGTATAAGGCGGCCCGGGACGGGCTGACGCAGGGACCGGTGCTGATCCAGGTCGCACGCAGCGGGTTCATCCCGGCGGTGCTCTGTGAACGCTGCCGCAGCCGCCAGCAGTGCCCGCAGTGCCACGGACCCCTGAGCCTGCCAGCTCATCACGGGCAGTCCCGGACGCTGAAGTGCCGCTGGTGCGGGCTGCACCACCGCAACCACCGCTGTACCGAGTGCGGCTCCACCACCTTCCGGGCTGGCACTCGTGGGGCTGATCGCACCGCCCAGGAGCTCGGCCGCGCCTTCCCGAACACCCCGGTGATCTCCTCGACCTCGGATCATCCGATCGCCGAGGTCGGACAGGAGCCAGCCCTGGTGGTCAGCACGCCCGGAGTGGAGCCCGTGGCGCAGACCGGCTACGCCGCCGCGCTGCTGCTCGACGGGGACACCCAGCTCAGCCGTGAGGGCCTGGACGTGCCCCGCCAGGTGCTCTCCCGCTGGTTCCGCGCGGCCTCGCTGGTGCGCCCGCACAAGACTCACGGCGGCACCGTGGTGATCACCGCCGACGCCGAGGAGCTCACCGCCGCTCTGGTGCGCTGGGATCCGGTGGCCTATGCCCGCAGGGAGCTGTACAGCCGATTGGAGCTGGGACTGCCGCCGGCACAGCGGATGCTCAGCCTCACCGGAGACCCGGCCGAGGCTGAGGCCTTCCTCGCCCAGGTGCAGCTGCCCGAGGGCAGGGCGTGGATCGGGCCTGCGGCGCTGGATGATGGGCGGCACCGCTACCTGCTGTTCTTCGGGTACGCCGAGGCCGCCGCAGTGGTCACCGAGATCCGTCGGATCCGACGCACCCACAGCGCGGCGCCCCCGGGAGCCGCACGCGGCAGCCGCGGTCTGCGGATCGCCATGGACGACATCGCAAGCCTGCAGTTCTGATGACGCAGTTCTGATCCTGCAGTTCTGATCCTGCGGATCAGGGGCGGCGCGAGGGTGCTCAGTCCAAGGTGGAGATGAAGCGGCGCAGCGCCCGGGCCGCCTGCGCCGGCTTCTCGTAGTGCAGCAGATGACCGGTCTCACACAGCACCTCGGTGTGCGCCCGTGGGATCATTGCGCGCAGACGCCGCTGCCCGGCCGGGGTGCTCAACTGATCTTTCGCCCCCGGCGCCAGCAGCACCGGCAGCTCCAGCCGGTCGGCGAACTCGGTCACGGTGTGCCGGCTGGAGGCCCAATAGGCCTGCAGCAGCGTGTGCGGGTCCGCGTAGCCGCTGAAATGCTGCCGGTGCTGATCCCGGATATACGCGACCTGATCCGGCTCGCGGGTGACGATCATGGAGGCGTTGGTGACCGCCTGCGCCAGCGGAGACCGCAGCAGCGCCTGCGCCAACCGCTCGGGCAGCCACTGGCTTGCTCGGTAGTACAGATCCACGGCGGCCGCGCCGGGGAGCAGTCTGCCGGTGAAGATGTCATTGCTGATCGGGGCCAACAGCCCCAGCCCCGCCCAGCGCCGAGGTTCCTGCGGCGGCGCCGCGGGGTTGGTCTGCGCGGCGTGGGCCGCTGGGTTGGTCTGCGCGGCGTGGGCCGCGACGATGATCGAACCGAAGGAGTGACCCACCAGGACATCCCCAGCCCCCAGCTCCAGGGCCTCCGCCAGTGCCTCCACGAAGCCCGCATAGGCGTCCAGGGTGTGCTTAGCGGGGCCCTGCTTGCCTGGACCCTGCTTGCTTGGACCCTGCTCCGCGGGACCGTGCTTTCCGGGGAGAGAGTCGGCTGCGTCGCTGGTGGCGCGCTGCAGCGGCGGGGTCGCCCCGAAGCCGGGAAGGTCCGGGACGAAGACCTCGAACTCCGGCAGCGCGTCCACGATCAGCGCCATCCCGTGATGGTCCCCGCGGAAGCCGTGGATCAGCAGCAGCCGGCGCGCCGGAGCCTGCGACGCGGCAGAGGGACCGGGCTCCGACGCCTCGGCGGGGTAGTGCCAGACCGCAGCCGTCGTGCCCAGCCATGCGCCGCCGTCGTCGACGGTCTCCCGTCCGGGACTGCTCACGACCCTTCGAGCGGTGAAGTCCACCGGGACGTCTCGTCTGATTCCTGCCCGAACTGGGTGCTCGGTCCACGTCTGGCTCACTGGCCCAGCCTACCGGGGAACTCAATTAGACTGGCGGGGTCCAAGATACGACCCGACGACGACGAGGTGCCCCCCAGGTGAGCCACGCGAGCGAAACCGCTGCAGCCGATACCACTGCGACGCAGCCCAGCAGCCCTTCGGCTGACGCCCAGGGTGGCGAGAAGAAGCAGTACTCCTTCCAGGAGATGGAGGCCCGCTGGCTGCCCCTCTGGGAGGAACAGGGCACCTTCGTGGTGGACCCGGCGGACACCCGGGAGAAGAAGTACGTGCTGGACATGTTCCCGTACCCCTCCGGCGATCTGCACATGGGTCACGCCGAGGCCTTCGCCATCGGGGACATCCCCGCCCGGTACGCCCGGCTGCGCGGCTACAACGTGCTGCACCCGATCGGCTGGGACTCCTTCGGGCTGCCGGCCGAGAACGCGGCGATCAAGAACGACGCCCACCCTGCGGACTGGACCTACGCCAACATCGAGACCCAGGCGGCGTCCTTCAAGCGTTACGGGATCAGCACCGACTGGACCCGCCGGCTGCACACCTCCGACGAGTCCTACTACCGGTGGACCCAGTGGCTGTTCCTGCAGTTCTACAACAAGGGCCTGGCGTATAAGAAGGATTCCCCGGTCAACTGGTGCCCGAAGGACCAGACCGTGCTGGCCAATGAGCAGGTCGTCGAGGGTGCCTGTGAACGCTGCGGGACTGCGGTGATCAAGAAGTCGCTGAACCAGTGGTACTTCAAGATCACCGATTACGCCGACCGGCTCCTGGAGGACATGGACGAGCTCAAGGGCCACTGGCCCGACCGGGTGCTCTCGATGCAGCGCAACTGGATCGGCCGCTCCACCGGCGCCTCCGTGCGCTATCAGATCCCCGCCGCGCAGGGCGCGCCCGAGCACCCCCCGGTGGAGGTCTTCACCACCCGCCCCGACACCCTCTACGGGGTCACCTTCATGGTGGTCGCCGCCGACGCCGACCTGGCGATGGAACTGGTCACCGACGGTCAGCGCGACGAGCTTGAGGCCTACCGGGCCGCGCTGGGCAGCGTCTCCGACATCGAGCGCCAGTCCGCCGAGCGGGAACGCACCGGGGTCTTCCTGGGCCGCCATGCGATCCACCCGGTCACCGGTGAAGAGCTGCCCCTGTGGGCCTCGGACTATGTGCTCGCCGACTACGGCACCGGCGCCGTGATGGGCGTGCCCGCCCATGACCAGCGCGATCTGGAGTTCGCCCGCACCATGGGGCTGAAGGTCCGCGTGGTGGTCGACACCGGCGAAGAGGACCCGGCCGAGACCGGCATCGCCACCGCCGGTGAGGGCACCGCGATCAACTCCCCGGCCTGGGACGGGCTGAACAAGGACGCCGCGATCGCGCGCGCCATCGAGGTGCTCGCGGAGAATACGGTGGGCGAAGCCAAGGTCAACTACCGACTGCGCGACTGGCTGCTCTCCCGGCAGCGCTTCTGGGGCGCGCCGATCCCGATCATCCACTGTGCCGACTGCGGCGAGGTCCCGGTGCCCGAGGACCAGCTGCCGGTGAAGCTGCCCACCGGCATGCGCGGCGAGCAGCTGGCGCCGAAGGGAAAGTCCCCGCTGGCCGGTGCCACCGACTGGGTCAACGTGGAGTGTCCCTCCTGCAGCGGCGCCGCCACCCGGGACACCGACACCATGGACACCTTCGTGGACTCCTCCTGGTACTACCTGCGCTATATCGACCCGAACAACGACGCCGAGATCTTCCCCAGCGAGGAGATCAACAAGTGGCTGCCGGTGGATCAGTACGTGGGCGGCGTCGAGCACGCCATCCTGCACCTGCTCTACTCCCGGTTCTTCACCAAGGTGCTCTTCGACCTGGGCCTGGTGAACTTCACCGAGCCGTTCAAGGCGCTGCTGAACCAGGGTCAGGTGCTCAACGGGGGCAAGGCCATGTCCAAGTCTCTGGGCAACGGGGTGAACCTCGGCGAGCAGCTCGACATCTACGGCGTCGACGCGATCCGGCTGACCATGGTCTTCGCCTCCCCGCCGGAGGACGACGTGGACTGGGCCGACGTCTCGCCCTCGGGCTCCGCGAAGTTCCTGGCCCGTGCCTGGCGCTTCGCCCAGGATGTCAGCTCCGAGGCCGGCGTCGACCCAGCCCATGGCGCCAAGGCGCTGCGCGTGGTCACCCACCGGACCATCCAGGACGCCGCGCAGCTGGTGGAGGACAAGAAGTTCAACGTGGTGATCGCTCGCACCATGGAGCTGGTCAACGCGGCCCGCAAGGAGATCGACTCCGGCGCCGGCGCGGCCGATCCTGCCGTGCGCGAGGCCGCCGAGGTCACCGCGCAGATCCTCTCCCTGGTCGCGCCCTACACCGCCGAGGACATGTGGGCCCTGCTCGGCCACCAGCCCTCGGTGGCGAACTCCGCCTGGCCCGCAGTGGATGAATCGCTGCTGGTCCAGGACACCGTCACCGCGGTGGTCCAGGTCAAGGGGAAGCTGCGAGACAAGCTGGAGGTCGCCGCAGACATCACCGAAGCCGAACTCGAGGCCCAGGCGTTGGCGCTGCCACGGATCCAGAAGTACATCGCCGAGGGTGGCGGAGTGCGCAAGGTGATCGTGCGTGCACCCAAGCTGGTCAACGTCGTGACGGGCTGATGAGCCCCCGGCCAGCAGAACGCTGCCAGCAGAGCCTGGCCCGATGGCGCAGCGCCCTCGAGGCCGACCTGTTGGCGCGGCGGGCTGCGGTGCCGGGGCGCAAACCCAATCTGCGCCGCAAGAAGGGGCGCATCGCGGTAGTGACCGACTCCTCCTGCTCGCTTCCGGTGGATCGTGGAACCCAGGAGGTGCTGCTGGGCCCGGTCGGGGTCAACGTCATCTCGGTGCCGATCCCGGTGATGATCGGGGATCAGATCTACCCGGAGACCAGTCACGAGCTGGACCGAGATCTGCCCCTGGCGCTGGCCCAGGGGAGCCCGGTGCGCACGTCTCGGCCGTCTCCGGGACGGTTGCTGGAGTCCTACGAGTCGCTGCGGGCCCAGGGCTACGCCGGGGTGGTGTCCATCCACCTCTCGGCGAAGCTCTCCGGCACCGTGGAGGCCGCCCGGCTGGCCGCGGGAGAGCTGGACTTTCCGGTCATCGTGGTCGATTCCCGCCAGGCCGGCCTGGGTCTGGGGCACAGCGTGATCGACGCGGCGATCACCGCGCAGCTCGGCGGATCCCTGGCGGCGGTCGCGGAGGCCGCGACACGCAGCGCCCACGCCGCAGAGACGATGTTCGTGCTGCCCAACCTGGACCAGCTGCGCCGCGGGGGACGGATCAACGCGATGTCCACACTGATCGGGGGACTGCTCTGGGTCAAGCCGCTGTTGCAGCTTACCGAGGGCGAGATCCAGCCCATGGAGCGTCCGCGCACCATGCCGCGCGCCCTGGAACGACTTCAGGCCCGGGTGGCGCAGCACGCCCACGGCATGGACGCGCCGCGCTTGGGAGTGCATGGATTCGGCAACCCGGCCCAGGCGCTGGAGCTGGCAGAGACGCTGGCCCCGCTCTCCGCGGCCCCGGTGCCGGTGGTGGACCTTCCCCCCGCCCTGGGCGCTCACCTCGGCCTGGGAGCGCTGGCCGTGTCGTTGAACCCGGCCCTGCCCACCACCTCCTGAGGCTGCGCACCAGGTTCTCCGGCTCGGACCGGTCTTCCCCAACCCTGGACTGAGGACGACGCCGCGGCCCGCTGCGCACAGCGGATGCTGAACCGCGCATCCGAGTCGATCACGGTCCTAGCGTGATCCCATGGAGGACCGAGCTGAGGAGCAGCTGACACGTCGGGAGCGGCTGCGCGCGGAGCGCGAAATCGAACACGCCGCCCCGGCCAGGATCCGGTTGAAGCTGGCCGGCGTGATCGTGATCGTCATCGCCCTGCTGAGCTGGCTCGCCGTGTCCTGGTTCAGCAGCACCGCTCCGTCGGGAGCGCCCACCCTGCCGGAACCCCCGCAGCTGCAGGGCGCGGAACATTCCGGAGCGGGCCCTGGTGGCGGCCCTGGAGACGGCCCCGGTGGCGCATCGGGTCAGGCCGATGCTTCTTCGATGCCGAACAGCCCCGGCGCCTCCGCCGTGACCGACACCGGGCCCGGCACCGGACCCGAGGGTGCCTCGGATGGGATGCAGAGCGCTGAGCCGGGTGCGCAGGAGACGAGCCTTGTGGTGGTCCACGTGGGCGGTGCGGTGGTGGACCCGGGCGTGGTGGAGCTCGCCGCCGGGGCACGTGTGCATGAGGCGATCGAGGCCGCAGGCGGAATCACCTCGAAGGCAGATCCAGGTGGGCTGAATCTCGCCGCGCCGGTTCAGGACGGCACTCAGATCTGGGTGCCCACACCGGAGGAGCTTGAGACCGGGACCGGACCCCCGGATACCGGGCAGGACTCACCCGGGCCGCCGGGGACGTTGCCCGGCTCTGGTCCGGGGACAGCGCCCGGCTCTGGTCCGGGGACAGCGCCCGGAACAGCACCCGCCCCGGGGGCAGGAGCAGCACCCGGGGCCGGTGCCGGTGACCTGATCAACCTCAACACCGCCGATGCCACAACACTTCAGGAGCTCCCCGGGATCGGACCGGCGCTCTCGGAGCGGATCATCAGTTACCGCGAGGCCAATGGCCCCTTCGGCTCGCTGGAAGAGCTTGCCGGGGTCAGCGGCATCGGGCCTGTGATCCTGGCGGATGCGGAGGGTCTGGTGACCTGGTGACGCCTGGGAAGCCGCTGGACCTGCGGCTGCTGCCCGCCGCGCTGGCCGCCTGGGCGGCGGCGCTCATGGCGGTGCATCTGCCGTGGGAGTCGGCGCTGCGGCTGGGCTGGAGCTTCCTGGGTGGTGCCGCGCTGCTGGGCCTCAGTGCCGGTCTGTTCACGCGGCTCGTTGCCCATCCGGTGACGCTGCATGCGCTGCTGTGCTGCGTCTTGGTAGGAGTCGTCGCGCTCCAGGCGGGGACAGACGCTCGGGCGCATGCGATGAGCGGATGGGTGCAGGCGGTGCAGGGCGACGCCCCGGTCATGGTGACGCTGCGGATCTCTGGCCAACCGCAGCTGCTGGCCACCCCGGGGTTCGGCGGTGAGGCACGGGTCATGGCCCACGGGGTCGTGGAGACGGCGACCATGATGGGGGAGCCGCTTCCCGTCCTTGTAGATGCTCCGGTGGTGATGATTCAAGCTGTCTCAGCGGACTTCGACCCTGAGAACCCAGGAGAACCTGAACCCGCGCCCGGTGAGACACCCGTCGAGGACTCTGTCGAGGACCTCGTCGATGTGTCCGGCGGTAAGACTGCCGCACGGGGCCTGCCGCTCATCACGGGTCAGCGCTATCAGGGGCTGGTGAAGCTCAGCCCCACTGACCCGGGCCAGCGGGAGACCGCTGTGCTCTTTCCGTTCGGGGAGGAGCTGGAACGGCTCCCCGCAGATCCTCGCGCCGAGTTCACCGAGATCTTCAACGAACTGCGCTCTGCCACCGTGGCCGCGTCCTCCCACGCGGTGGGCGACGCTCCGGGACTGCTGCCGGGGCTGATCCTGGGAGACCGGACACACCAGGATCAGGAGGTCCGCGAGGCGATGCGCGCGGCGGGCCTGAGCCACCTGACCGCGGTGAGCGGAGCAAACTGCGCGCTGGTCATGGGCGCTCTGATGGGAATCGTGCGCCTGATGCGGGCACCGCGCTGGATGACTGTCCCGGTGGCGCTGATCGGGCTGGTGCTGTTCGTGCTGCTGGTACACCCTGAGCCCAGCGTGATCCGAGCCGGAGTGATGGGCAGCATCGCCGCGTTCTCGCTCTTCGCCGGGCGCGGTCGCTCCGCGTTCTCGCTGCTCTGCCTCTGCGTGCTGGGCCTGCTGGTGTTTGACCCGTTCTACGCCACCGAACCGGCGTTCCAGCTCAGCGCGGCGGCCACGGCCGGGATCGTAGTGATCGGAACGCGGATCCGGGAGCGCCTGGAGAGGTTTCTGCCAGCGGTGCTGGTGAGCCGCCCCCTCTGTTAGGTCCACACGTTGTGGGAGTCGTCGTTCTCCGTTTGGTAGGTGCATTGCCGAGCGTACTCGGCGGGCGTGAGGTA
>NZ_SOAN01000011.1 GCF_004364585.1 Nesterenkonia aurantiaca
GTGTTCGTCATGATCTGACCAGTCTTCCCGCCCGAGGACTCGGGCAACAAGACGACTCTCACAACGACTGGATCTAAAAAACGGGGTCAGCCCAGCAGGACCGGCGAGACGATCACCTGCTCGCGAAAGCAAACAAAGTCCAGGAGAAGCGTCAATCGAGACTGGACAACCTCAGATTGGACCGGGATGACGAGTCTCCTTCTTAGGGGCTCCACAGCTGACTAGGAACGACTCACTGCTGACACGGGCCTGAGCAGCCGCCTGTCCTGCCGAGGTGTAGCCGGCGACCGGGACTCCGAAGGCACTCTCGTCGGCAGCTGGGCTGCGGCTCAGCCACCCAGCTGCTCGTAATGCTCCGACAGCGCGGGATAGTAGTCGTCCCAGTCCACCTGCGCCGGATCTTCGCCCGCAAGCATGGCGCCGAGCCGGTCGAGGTAGTACTCCCAGCCGGGTCCGATGCTGCCCAGCGGGTCATCGCCGATCCGCTGGGCGAAGAGCAGGGTGGTGAGGCCGTCCTCGTGGCCCAGCTCGAAGCGCAGGTGCCAGAGCGCCGGTCCGACACCGGTCTGCACGGTGAGGCTGTGCGGCGGGCTGCACTGAAGGATCTCGCACTCCTCCGGCGGAGCGTCCTGGCCCTCGGCGGTCATCGAGAAGGTGACCTTCCCGCTGGCGGGGTCTCCCTCCCAGCGCCCGATCCACTTCACCAGCTGCGCGGAGTCCGTCATCGCCGCCCAGACGGTCTCCAGCGGCTCCGCGAAACGACGCTGAAACGCCAGTTCCCTTCCGTGAGGCCCGACGCCGAGCGTCCCCGTGGCTGCTGGTCCTGTGCTCATCGGTGGGTCACCTTCTCCAGACGGTCCGGCCCTACGCGGTCCGGGTGTGTGGGTATGCCGGCTCCCGGTGTTGGAAGCTCAGGATGTTCGGGTTCTGGATCTCGCCCTGGTTGATCTCGATGGCGCGGGAGATGATCGGACTCTTCGCCCAGGTGGTCGGGCCCTCCATCACAGTGCGCAGGAACGGCAGGAGCGCGGCGCTGACCTCCCAGGTCGCGGAGTTCCAGAGGTAGGAGGGGCTATGGTCCACGGCGTAGTAGTTGATGCCCCGGCCCACCGTGAACATCGGCTCGTCGAACGTGGTGGTCTGCGCCCATTCGACGCCCATCCCCGGGTCGCAGGACACGTCGATGATCAGGCTGCCCCCGGAGAAGCGCTCAAGATCCTTGGTCCGCAGGTAGGTCAGCGGCGCGGTGACGTCTTGAAGCGTGCAGTTGACGACGATGTCGTGGGATGCCAGGAACTCCGGCAGCGGGACATCCCCGGCTGAGGTGAGGACCTCGCTCTCGGGCGTGGTGCCGGATTCGGTCTTGAGCTGGGTGATGTGGGCGGTATGGATCGGGGAACCCACCGCCGTCGCGCCGCGCTGGGTCAGGACCTGGATGTCATGGATTCCCTGTGCCTTGAGTGCGGTCACCGCACCTCGAGCGGTGGCACCGAAGCCGATCACCACCGCGCTGCGCCGGGGCCCGTAGTCCCCGGTCGAGCCGATCAGGCTCAGCGCATGCAGCACGGAGCAGTAGCCGGCCAGCTCGTTGTTCTTGTGGAACACATGCAGGTTGAAGTCACCCCGTGGGGTCCAGTGGTTCATCGCCTCGAAGGCGATCAGCGTCAGCCGATGATCGATCGCGGTCTGCGTCAGCCCGGCGTCCTGGACGCAGTGCGGCCAGCCCCACAGGATGCCGCCAGCAGGAAGCGCCGTCACATCCGCCGCCTGCGGCTTGGGCAGGAGCAGGACGTCGGCCGATTCCATGACCTCGGCGCGTTCAGCGACCCGACCCACGCGGGATTCGACGTAGTCCGGTGCCAGCTGGAAGTCCGAGCCGTAGCCGCGCTCGACCACCATCCGGGCGCGCAGATCCGGGTCGATCTGGTCCAGGTGGTGCGGGTGGATCGGCAAGCGGCGCTCGTTCTCCATCGAAGAGTTCGCAAGCACCCCGAGAGTGAGCAGTCCGCTGCTCGAAGACGGGGTCTCCGGAGTCTCGGCGGAGGCGGCGGAAGCAGAAGTGGTGCTGGACATCGATATTCCCGTCGTGAGGGAACCAAGGGCGGCTCCTGTCCCGACTGTACGCCGATCCTTACATGGCGATCACGAGTTGCTGAGCTCAGTCGCGACCGGGTCGCCGCCGATTCGCCTTGATCTCCGAGCGTTCCCGCTTGCCCGCGAGACGACGTCGGTGCGAACCGCGGGTGCGCCGCGTGGGACGCCGAATGACCGGGGGAGCGATCGCCTCGCGGAGCAGCTCGGAGAGCCGCTCACGTGCCGCGGTGCGATTCCTCCGCTGCGAGCGGTGCTCGGCTGCGCTGATCGTGAGCACCGTGCCGGACAACCGGGAAGCCAGTCGGTCCAGCGCCAGCCGACGCTGGACCTCGGTGAGCGCCGTCGTCGTCCCCAGGTCCAGGCTCAGCTGGACCCGAGAGTCGGTCGTGTTGACTCCCTGGCCACCGGGCCCCGAGGCATGCGAGAACTGCTCCTGGAGCTCACCGGCCGGGATGATCAGGCCATGAGGTGCCCCGGGTCCCGGGGGTACGCGCAGGTTCTCCACGCCTTCCAGTCTGCCGCACACAGCGGCGGGGCATGCGCACCGGCCGGTCCTGGTCCGCTCAGCCCGGTCCTGTTCCGCCCAGCCTCGTGCGAGTCCGCTCCTCCCGGTCCCGGCCCGCTCAGCGCAGCCCTTCGAGCACCCGCAGCGCGCTGCCGGTCCCGTCCTCCTCCGCCATCCTGTGGGCGGCCGCGCGGACCGCCGGGCGGAAGCGCTCGACCCCGGAGAGCGCGGCACTCAGCCGATCCGCGGTCAGGCGCCGCTGCGGGATCGGATCCGGAGCAAGGCCCTTCTCGCGCAGCCGGGCGCCCCAGAACGGCTGATCGGCGATGAAGGGAGCCAGCACCGACACGGCCCCGGCTGCCGTCGCCGCATGGACGGTGCCGATCCCACCGTGGTGCACCGCTGCCGTGGCCGCTGCGAACACCGGGGCGTGAGCCACGGAGTCGGTCACGTGGACGTCAGATCCGTGCAGCTGCGGTGGCACCGCGAGCCCGCCGAGCCCGGTCACCAGCAGCGCGCGGAATCCGGCCTCGCGAATCCCGCCGAGGACTTCTCGGGCCCGCGCTGCAGGGTCCCCGGAGGACATCGATCCGAACCCGGCATAGATGAAGTCGCCGCCGGCGATGAAGTCGGCCGTCTCGGCAGAAAGCGCACCTGCCCGGTCCAGAGTCCAGGAGCCGGTGAGATGCACGGTCTCGGGCCAGTCGGTGGGTCTCTCCAACAGCGCCGCGCTGATCGGCAGCAGCGTGGCCGCAGGCGGGGCGGCCGGACCTGGAGTCCGCCCGAGAAGCCGGGAGACATCGCGCAGATCGCGACGGAACATCGCGCGACCGGCGCCGGCGGCGCGGTAGGTGTGCCGATTGAACCGACCCAGGTCCCGGCTGCTGGTGCCGGCGGCTGGAAACGCGGTCGTCGGGGTCATCACCGGCACGATCTCGACCAGCGCGTGGGGAATCCCGAGGGCGTCGGCGACCAGTCCGGCGGAGAGGATCTTCGGATGAGCCACCAGCACCTCGGGCTCGAAATCCCATGCCGCCCGCGCGGACTCGATGATCACCGCCCGCATCAGCGGCTGCACCGTGGAGCGGTAGGAGCGGATCGCGGCGGCCACCGAGACCCCCTGCTGCTCGATCATCGCGGTGTAGTCCACGCCCATGCTGACCACGTCCAACCCGGAGAGATCCGCACCCGAACGGTCTGGAACCACCAGGCGCACCTGATGGCCGGCACGCACGGCGCGCCTGGCCAGGGCGGCAAACGGTTCGACGTCGCCGCGTGATCCGGCCGTCGCGAGCAGCATCCGCATCTCACTCACCTGCTTTCATCGACGTCCTCATCCACCCCGATCTCCCGATTTAGCCCCGCCGCTCGGTCAGCTCCGCCGCTCGGCCGGGCCCTGCCGGGGCGCCCGCTGCGGGGCGGCGAAGACCGTGGTGACCTCGGGGGCGTAGAGCACCGAGTCTGGAGCGCGTGCGCTGAGGCCGTCGAAGCCCGCGGCGGCCAGCAGCCCGTCCTCGAGGTGGGTCAGCTCGGCGGGCTGCAGCGGCCAGGGTTCGTGGCTGTTGCGGCAGTAGAGGGTGCGCCCCAGGTGCCGTTCGTGGAAGCCCCAGCGGGAGGTCAGGAAGCTGGCCACCGGGTCCTGCGCCAGGTCCGTGTCTGCTCCGGACTGGGGCCCTGGGCGCACGCGCAGTGTGGAGGCGGCCGCGTGCTGGCCGTGTCGGCGAGTGGTGTACTCCACCTCGCCCTGGTGCTGCCGGATCTTCATCGACGCCCACTGATACCGCAGCCCGAACGCGGCCCGCGCGACCAGCACCGGGATCAGGTGAGAGGCCTCCAGGCTGCGGAAGACCACCCCGCGGCGACCATGCTCGTCGATGGAGTAGAGCCGGACGTTGACCTCCGGGAAGTCACCGAGCCACGGAATGGCGGGTCCGCCCAGGAAGGAGCTCTTGGACATCTGAAACCCGATCAGCCCCACCCAGGAGCTGCCATCTAACACGTCTGGGGAACAGCCGGGCGGCATATAGGGTTCGACGACGCCGGGGTCGACCCGCCAATGCACGAAGGACACCTCACTCCACCGCTGCCGCAGGATGGCGGCGCCGCCCAGCGGCGGGGCCTCGGGGGAGAGTGCGTTGAAAGCCATCAGGGAACCTCGTCATCAGCGCAGGGAGGTCGATGCTCCTGGGAGCACCGGCGGTTCAAGAGCATCTTATCCAGCGCAGATCACCGCCGGGCCCGAAGTCGCACACGCTGGACTCTGACGGCGTAGATTTGCTCATCAGTGCAAGAGCGCAATCCTCCGACTTCATGAGACAGGTGGCGATGGCTGCAGAACATGACGGGCCGGTGACCGTCTCGGTGGTCATCCCGGTCAAGGACGACAGCGCGGAACTCACCGTCTGCCTCGCGGCACTTGCGGCGCAGACCCGGACCGCCGAGGAGATCATCGTGGTCGACAACGCCTCCACCGATGACTCCGCCGCCGCCGCGAGAGCCGCCGGCGCCACCGTGGTGAGCTGCCGGCAGCCCGGCATCCCTGCGGCGAGCGCCACCGGCTACGACGCCGCCACTGGGGACCTGATTCTGCGGCTCGACGCGGACTGCGTGCCGGGACCTCGATGGATCCAGGACGTGATCGCAGCCTTCGAGGAGCAGCCCGAGGTCGCGGCGCTGACCGGACCGGCCGTGTTCATCGACGGACCGGTGCCGCTGCGACGTCCCCTGGTGCGCGCCTACCTCTTCGCCTATATGAACTTCTCCATCCCTGCGCTGGGACACCGTCCGCTCTTCGGGTCCAACCTGGCCATGCGCCGCGAAGCCTGGGAACAGGTGCGACTCGAGGTGCACCGCGACGACCCCGAGATCCACGACGATCTGGACCTGTCCTTCCACCTCGGGGAGCATCACCAGCTCGGGCAGATGGGCGGCGAGCCGATGGGCATCTCGATGCGCCCGTTCAATGACGCCAAAGCCTTCCGACGCCGGATCAAGCGCGGATTCCGCTCCGTGACGGTGCACTGGCCCCAGGAGTTCCCACCCTTCCGATGGCGCCGAGCCTCGCTGCGACGCCGCGGTCAGTCCACCGAACCGGCAGGTGAGCGCCCATGATGACCCCAGACCGGCCCGCGGAGACCCGCTCCGTGGGGCCCGATCCGTCCACCGCTGCCCCCTCCTCCGCCGATCCCTCGACCGCCGATCCCTCCACTGCTGCGGGCGCCGCGCTGATCGGACCCGTCCCAGCCCCCGGGCTCCACGTGATGAGCTGGAACATCCGGCGTCGGACCTTCGCGCTGACTCCGCGCCGGTCAGATCGCTGGCAGCGTCGCGCCCCCGGGCTGCGCAGCCTCTTGCAGGCCGAACGCCCGACGCTCCTCGGCGTCCAGGAGGCCCTGCCGGATCAGGCCAGATTCGTCGCGGAGGCACTGGGTGGCGCCTATGAGCATGTTGGGCACGGACGAGGCCGGCATGCCACGGGTGAGGCCTCGCCGATCTACTACGACGCAGACCGCCTCGAACTGCTCGACTGGGAACAGCGCGCGCTCTCGGACACCCCGCACCACCTCGGCTCCCGATCCTGGGGCAACCTCATCCCGCGAAGCCTGGTCGCAGCGACCTTCCGCGACCGGATGACCACCAGGACCTTCCGGACGCTGAACACCCACCTGGACCACCTCTCCCACCGCTCTCGGCTGCGTGCCGCCCAGAGCATCCGAGACCTGGTGACCGCCAGCCCGCTGCCGGCGGTCTTCCTGGCCGACCTGAACGCTCGGCCAGGCAGCGCCCCCGTGAAGCGGCTGCTGCAGGACGGTGGCCTTGCTGACACCTGGGCGGCCGCCGCGCAGAGGGACAGCCAGGAATGGGGGACCTTCGCCGACTACCGGACCCCGCGCGTGGGCCGGCCCCGGATCGACTGGATCATGGCCTCACCCGAGGTGGACGTGGCCCGCGCCGCGATCAATCCCGCGCGGCACCGCGGCGGATGGCCCTCGGATCACCTGCCTGTCCAGGCCGTGCTGCACCTTCCGCAGGAGGGCGAGGCCGGGTGATCGAAAACTTCCTGCGTCCTCCGCGGAGCCCCACCGAGTTCGCCGCAGATAGTCTCCGCGGCCTCGGCGTCCTGGGCGTGGTGCTGGCCGCGATGTTCTTCGAGCCCACCGACGCCGGCATCCTCGCCTTCGCCCTGCCAGGACTCTTCGCGCCACGTTTCCTGGCCTTCCCGGCGGCAGCAGACCTCGTCGTCTCGGCGACCCTTCTGGTCGCGGCCTGGAGCAACGTCTTCGATCTCTACACGCTGATCCCGAACTGGGACCTGATGGTGCACTTCTTCTGCACCGCCGTGCTGGCCGCCGGGCTCTATATCGTGCTGCTGCGCTCGCAGATGGTGGCTGACCCGCGCGCGAGCCCGCTCGCCGCCACGGTCGGTGTCCTGCTGGCCACCACGCTCGGCCTGGCGCTGAGTGCGGTGTGGGAGATGGTGGAGTGGCTCGGCTTCACCTTCATCACCCCAGACATCTCCGTGACCTACACCGACACCATCGGGGATATGGCCGCCGGTGGGATCGGATCGGTGGTGGCCGGCGTCGTCGTGGTGCTGCACCTGCGCTCCGACCAGACCCGCCGCCGGTCCGTGTCAGACGCTCCGCCTAGACTGACCTCCAGGCCACAGGATGGAGACTCATGGACACCGACGTCATAGTCATCGGCGCAGGACTCGCCGGACTGCAGTGCGCCCGTCGGCTGCAGCGCAACGGACAGAGAGTGACCGTGCTCGAAGCCTCAGACGCCGTGGGCGGACGAGTGCGCACCGACCTGATCGACGGCTTCCGCTGCGACCGAGGATTTCAGGTGCTGAACCCGGCCTACCCGGCGGTGCGGGACTGGATCGACGTCGACGCGCTCGGCCTGCAGCAGTTCGGCGTCGGGGCGGTGATCCGGACCGCTACGAAGACCACCACGCTGGCGCACCCGCTGCGGCACCCGCAGCACGCCCTGGCCACCCTGGGCAGCCGGCACACCCCGGTCTCGGATCTGCTGGCCTTCGCCCGCTGGCTCGCCCCGACCCTGCGACAGCCTGCCACCGGTCCGCGTCCGGCGCAGGACGCCACCCTGCACGAGTCTTTCGAGGCCGCCGGGCTCACCGGAGCGCTGCGCCGGGACGTGCTCGACACGTTTCTGGCCGGGGTCCTGGCCGACAGCACCGGGCAGAGCTCGGCGAACTACGTCCGCCTGCTGGTCCGCTGGTTTGCCCTCGGCGCCCCCGGTCTGCCGCGCGAGGGCATGCAGGCGCTTCCCGAACAGCTGGCCAGCTGGCTGCTGGAGCCGGTGCGGCTGAACACGCCGGCCCGGGATCTGCAGCACACCGCCGACGGGGTCCAGGTCAGCACCGAGGCCGGGACGCTGCGGGCACGCGCCGCCGTCCTCGCCGTCGGACCCCAGGACCTCTCCGAGCTCACCGATCAGCCGGCCCTGCCCACCCACGGCCTGACCACCTGGTGGTTCCGAGCCCCGGAGCTTCCCCAGGCCGGACCGTTCCTGATGCTCGACGCCTCCCGGCGCGGCGGAGGCCCCGCCGGCCCGATCTGGAACACCGCGGTGATCTCCCAGGCCGCCCCCTCCTACGCTCCGGAGGGTCAGCACCTGATCCAGGCCACGACCTTGCTCGACCGGCCCGACGGGCTCGCCGAGGAGGCCACGGTGCGCCGGGACCTGGAACGGCTGTACCAGAGCTCCACCGCGGACTGGGAGCTGCTGACCCATCACATCGTCGAGCACACGCTCCCGGTGCAACACCCGCCGCTTCGCGAGGCCAGCCCGCAGCGCGTGGGCGAGCGGGCGCTCATCGCCGGGGACCACCGAGACCACGGCTCGATCCAGGGCGCGCTGACCTCCGGGGATCAGGCCGGGCAGTCGGTGACCCGCCTGCTCGCCGGCTGAGCCCATGACGAGCTCCCCGGCCCTGCGACTGGTGCTGCCGTATCAGCTCTTCGAGGAACACCTCGACGCCGACCCTGACACGGTGTTCGTGCTGATCGAACATGACCTGATGTTCCGGCAGTACGCCTTTCACGCTCAGAAGCTGGTGCTGCACCGCGCCTCGATGGACCGGTTCGCGCGGCGGCTGCGAGCCCGCGGCCATCAGGTGAAGGTGCTGCGCAGCCATGCCGAGCGCAGCTCCCACACGCAGCTGGTGGAACTGATCCAGGAGCTGGCCCCGGAACAGGCGAGCGTCTATGACCTGGTCGATGACTGGCTGGAACAGGATCTGCGCGCCGCCCTGGAGGAGGGCGGCTGCTGGCTGCGCAGCCAGGACGTGCTGGAGACCCCGAACTTCCTGACCAGCCGCACGCAGGTCGATGACTGGTTCGCCGCGCACCCCGCCCGGATGCATGACTTCTACGTCTGGCAGCGCCGCCGGTTCAAGCTGCTGCTCGACGCCGAGGGAGAACCGGTCGGCGGGAAGTGGTCCTTCGACGCGGAGAACCGCAAGAAGCTCCCGCGCGGGTACACCCCACCCCGCGTGGGGCGCTTCGCGGGCCACCCGATCCTGCAGCCTGAGTCGATGTTTGATCTGGACGCGCTGACCGGTGAGGACGGTGCACCCCAGGACAGCCCGGTCGAGGAGGGCGGAGGTGACGTCGAGCGCGCCATCGCCTGGGTGCGTGAGGAGTTTCCCGATGCCCCGGGAGATCCGGGACTGTTCGCCTGGCCCACCAGCGCGCAGGAGGCACGAGAGCACCTGCGCGAGTTCGTCCAGCAGCGGCTGAACGACTTCGGCCCCTACGAGGATGCGATCTCCGCCGAGCACCCGTTCATCGCCCACGGACTGCTGACTCCGGCGCTGAACATCGGACTGCTGGATCCCCGCGAGGTGGTGGATGCGGTGTTGGAGGTCGCCGATGAGTCCACGCCGCTGGCCTCTGTGGAGGGATTCATCCGGCAGGTCATCGGCTGGCGGGAGTACATGCGCGCGACCTACCGCACCCGGGGCCGGCAGCTGCGCAGCGCCAATCGGCTCGAGCACCGCAACGCGCTGGGGGCGGGCTGGTGGGACGCGTCCACCGGCCTGGCCCCGGTGGACCTGGTGATCTCCCGCGTGCTTGCCACCGGATATGCCCATCACATTGAACGCCTGATGGTGCTGGGCAACGCGATGTCGCTGCTGCGGATCCACCCGGACGCGGTCTACGAGTGGTTCATGGAGCTCTTCATCGACGCCTACGACTGGGTGATGGTCCCCAATGTCTACGCGATGAGTCAGTTCGCGGCAGGGGAGGCGATCACCACCAAGCCCTACGTCTCGGGCAGCAACTACCTGCGCAAGATGTCCGATCTCCCGCCGGGGGACTGGGCCGATGCCTGGGACGGTCTCTATTGGACGTTCATCCGGGATCATCGCGAGGTCTTCGAGGCCAACCCGCGCGCCCGGATGGTGGTCTCGCTGTTGGAGAAGATGGACCAGGAGAAGCGACGGGCGCATCACGATCAGGCGCAGCGGCTGCTGGAGCCAGGGCCGGAGAGCCGGCTGCTGGTGACACCGGGGTGACCCCGGGTCAGCTGCGGTTCGGGGAGGCCTCAGCGGGCGGTGTTGTGTCTTCCTGCTCCAGGGCGGTGCTCCAGCTGCCGTAGGTGTTGCGGATGCTGGCGCCCGAGGGCAGGTCGGTGCGTCCTTGCTGCCGCTGGAGCTTCCGCCAGTCCACGTAGCTCTGGTAGCTGGTGGTGAAACCCGCACCGGCGCCCTGAGCCGTGAAGTCGCGCAGCGCCGTCCGGAACTGCTCGTGGGAGAACCTCGCCGTCCCGAACCCGGAGGGTCTGGCTCGGCTCGAGGCCGCCAGGCCCACGTTCTGCAGTGCGGCACTCCAGGAGCCGGACGCGCGCTTGAGGATGGTGCTGGTGCCGACGGGCCAGACATTTCTTCCCCGGCCCGGTGCCGCTGTCTGGGCGGTGAGGAACTGGCTGCGCAGCTCTTGGTACCTCTGTGCAGACAGGCTCAGCGACGGGTCGCGGGTCACCGCATCGCGACCGGCGCGCACAGCTTCGAGCGCCTGGGAGATGCTCCCGGATGCGCCCTGGTCCTGAAGCATCTGGGTGACCGTCTCCCGGAGCTCCTCGGTGAGCTCGGGGGACTCGGGGTCAGGGCTCCGCCCGACCCCGATGGCGAAGAACAGGCTGGCGATGATGGCGTTCTCGCTCACCGGTGGTGCAGCCATGCGGGTCACCCTCCCTTCTTTGCAGTTCTGCCGACGCCGAAGGCAGCGGGCTTCGGCGTTTCGGCCCTGCGCGGAGTCTATAGGCTGTCCCGATGGTCGAATTGGACGCGCTGAGCTGGGTGCTGCTTGGGGCTGGGGCGCTGGTGGTGGGGCTCTCCAAGACGGCGCTGCCCGGCGGTGGCACGCTCGCCGTCGTCCTGTTCGCCATGGCCCTGCCGGCGCGTGAGTCCACCGCCGCGCTGCTGGTGCTGCTGATCGTCGGAGACCTCTTCGCGATCTCGATGTACCGCAAGACCGTGGACTGGGTGCTCCTGCGCAGGTTGATCTCACCGGTGCTGCTCGGCGTGGCCGTGGGCACGGTGTTCCTCGGTGTCGCCTCCGACGCCGCGGTGCGTCGAGTGATCGGCGCGATCCTGCTGGGACTGCTGGTCTTCACGCTGCTCCGACGACTCCGGGATAAGCCGAAACAGGGTGGGCGCGGGGAACAGTGGGGGCGTCGGGGGCAGCGGGAACAGGCGAGGAGCCACCGCGGCGGGTCCCGCGCGGCGGGCTTCGGCTACGGCTGGCTCGGCGGCTTCACCACCATGGTGGCCAACGCCGGAGGACCGGTGATGAGCATGTATCTGCTGGCGAAGCGTCTGGACGTCAAGACCTTCCTGGGCACCGCCGCCTTCTTCTTCTTCGCGGTGAACCTGGTGAAGGTCCCGTTCCAGATCGGGCTCGGGCTGTTGAACACCCAGATCCTCAGCGTGGTCCTGGTGCTGGTGCCCCTGGTCGTGGTCGCCGCGTTCCTCGGCCGCTGGATCGCGGGACGGATCTCCCAGACGGTGTTCGAACGTCTGGTCCTGGGGCTCACCGCCGTCGGCGCTGTGAACCTGCTGCTCTGACCTGGGGCGATTCTGTGGGGCTGAACAGGCCCTGGAAGGTTGTGTTTGTCGACGATCTGGGCTCCCGGTAGGTTGCGGGAATGCATCTTTCCCGTCGCACTATGATCACCGCCGCCGCCACCGGCGCTGCGGCCGCAGGTGTCACCCTCGTCTCCGCGCTGCCCGCCTCGGCGTCTCCGCGTCGGTTCCGCACCCGACCAAGTCCGCGCATGCGGCGTCGGCCCACCGAGTATGACCGGACGCGCAAGCAGCAGAATCCCGCGAACAACCTCGGCTGCCCGCTGGGGAGGGGATTCTGATCGCCGTCCCCCCGATGATCGGAGCCCGGAAGGTTCTGGGCCACTCCGACCTCGCCGTCTCGGGTCTGTGCCTGGGCACCAACACGTTCGGCTGGACCAGCGATCGGGAGACCTCGTTCGCGGTGCTCGACGCCTACGTCGCCGCCGGCGGCAATTTCCTCGACACCGCGGACAGCTACTCGGCCTGGGTCGAGGGCAATCGCGGCGGCGAATCCGAGACGATCCTCGGTGAATGGCTTGCCACGCGCGGCCAACGGGACGACGTCGTCCTCGCGACCAAGGTCAGCGAGCACCCGGAGTTCAAGGGGCTGGCCCCGAAGACCGTGGCCGCCGCCGCCGAGGCCTCGCTGCGACGCCTTGGGACCGATCACATAGACCTCTATTACGCGCACTTCGACGACGAGCAGACTCCGCTGGAGGAGACCGTCGGCGCCTTCGAGGAGCTGCGCGCCGCAGGCAAGATCCGCGCCGTGGGGCTCTCGAACTACACGCCTGAGCGGATCGGTGCCTGGTTTGAGATCGCTCGGCGCACCGGGGCGAGCCTGCCGGTGGCGCTGCAGCCGCACTATAACCTTGTGCACCGCCGTGATTTCGAGGCCGGCAGGCGCGCCGTGGCGCAGCAGGAAGGCCTTGCCGTGATGCCGTACTTCGCCCTGGCTTCAGGCTTCCTGGCGGGGAAGTATCGCCGCCGGGAGGATCTCGACGGGGCGGCTCGAGCCGGAATGGCCGGGAAGTACCTCTCGGAGTCCGGCGTACGGGTCCTGGACACCCTGGATGAGATCGCCCAGCGGCTCGAGGTCGAGATGTCCACCGTGGCGCTGGCCTGGCTGCGGACCCGCCCGCAGGTCCTGGCCCCGATCGCGAGTGCCCGCACCCCGGGACAGCTGCCGGCTCTGCTCGCCGGAGCTCAGCTTGAACTGTCCGCGCAGGACGCGGACGCGCTCACCGCCGTTTCACACGATATGGAGAACTGACCCGTGACGCAGAACGTGATCTGGAAGACCTCCCCGAACCGCACCGTGGGCCGGGGCGGCGTGGCGGTGGACCGCATCGTCATCCACTACATCGTGGGCAACCTGGCGGCCTGCGACGCGACCTTCCTGAACCCAGACTCGCAGGTCAGCGCGCACTACGGGATCGGCGAAGGGCGGATCCATCAGTATGTGAGCGTGCACAACACCGCCTGGCACTCCGGGAACTTCGGCTTCAACCAGCGCAGCATCGGCATCGAGCACTCCGCGACCCCCGAGCGGCCGCCGACGACGCAGACGCTGAACATGTCCATCGCCCGCTGCCTGACGCTGTGCCGCCAGTTCAACCTGAACCCGCTCACCGCCATCGTCCCGCACGATTCAGTGGTCCCCACTGCCTGCCCGGGCACCGTGGACTGGGAGTACATCCGGGACCGCACCGCCGCCCAGATGTGACCGACGCCGGGCGTTCAGCCGGTGAAGGTGTCCGGGTGACCGCCTCGGCGGCCGTCTTCGCCCTGGTCCAAGGTGGCGATGGCGGCCATACCCTGCTCGCTGAGGACGAAGCCGTAGATATCCCGGTTCGACGCGATCCGCTCCGGGCTGCTGCTCTTCGGGATCGCGACCACGCCGCGCTGCAGGTGCCAGCGCAGCATCACCTGCGCCGGGGTGACCCCGAGGCGCTGCGCGATCTCGGTGAGCACCGGATCGGCGAACTGATCCGTGCGGGCCAGCGGGCTCCAAGCCTGCACCACGATCCCGCGCTCCTGGCAGAACCGACGGATCTCCTCGTTGGGGAAGTAGGGGTGCATCTCGATCTGGTTCACCGCCGGTGTGACACCGGTGGCCTCGATCAGACGCTCCAGCTGAGCCGGCTGGAAGTTCGAGACTCCGACGGCGCGGGCCCGTCCGTCCTCGAGAAGCTCCAGCATGGCCGACCAGGTGTCCGCATAGTCGATGTCCAGCATCGGCATCGGCCAGTGCATCAGGAACAGGTCCACATACTCGAAGCCCAGGGTCTCCAGTGACTCAGCGAAGGTCTCGCGGACGGCCTCGGGGTCATGGTTGCCGTTGTTCAGCTTCGTGGTGACGAAGACCTCCGCGCGTTCGACCCCGGAGCGCCTGACCGCCTCGCCGACCTCGGCCTCATTGCCGTACATCTGCGCGGTGTCGAGCAGCCGGTAACCAGCATGCAGCGCGGCCACCATCCCGTCCGGGGTGGCCTTGCCGGTGCCGAAACCGATCTCCGGCATCTGGATTCCTGAGTTGAGCGTGATCATGCCCAGAGCCTACGCGTGCCGACGAGGCTGCTCACCTCTTGTGCTGTGATCGCTCGGATCCTGATCGGTTCTGGACAGAGCCTGCGAGGAATAGAAACCGTTCACCCAGGGGTTGGCATCAGAATGCGTGCAATGAGCTATGCCGAATACGGCACCCCAGAGACCCTCGAACTGACCGACCTCCCGCTGCCGAAGGTGGCGCCAGGAGCTGTCCTGATCAAGATTGAACGCGCCTCGGTGAACCCGGTGGACTGGAAGCTGATGTCCGGCGGGCTTGATCAGCTTATGGACGTGGTCTTCCCGGTGATCCCGGGATGGGACGTCTCCGGCGTCGTCGAGGCCATCGGGCCCGACGTGCCGGAGTTCTCCGTCGGTGACCGGGTCGCTTCCTACGCCCGCAAGGACTTCATCCACGGCGGCACCTACGCCGAGTACGTCTCGGTGCCTGCGGCCTCTGTGGCCCGCATCCCGGAGGGTGTTGACTTCGACTCCGCCGCCGGGCTGCCGCTGGCCGGACTGACCGCGCTGCGCTCGCTGGAGACCCTGGAGCTCACCGCCGAGGACACGCTGCTGATCCACGCCGCCTCCGGCGGGGTGGGCCACCTGGCCGCGCAGCTCGCCGTGGAGCGCGGGGCGACCGTGCTGGGCACCGCCTCCGAGCGCAACCACGCGAAGCTGCGCGAGATCGGGGTGACCCCGCTGACCTACGGCGAAGGCCTGGCCGATCGGGTCCGCGAGGCCGCGCCCCAGGGCGTGACCGCCGTGGCGGACTTCGTCGGCGAGGTGCTTCAGGACACGCTGGCAGTGCTCACCGAGGGCGGCCGGCACATCTCCGTGGCGGATCCCTCCGTCGAAGACCACGGCGGGCACTGGATCTGGGTCCGCCCCGACGGAGATCGGCTGAGCACACTGCTGGAGAAGGTCGCCGCAGACACCTTGCGCGTGGCCGTGGACCGGGTCTTCCCGCTGGCAGAGTCGGCCGCCGCCATGGAGGCCAACCAGTCAGGGGCCAACGGCAAGATCCTCATCGATACCACCCGCTGAACAGCCGTGGGTCGGCGCGGGCCTCGAGCTGCGCGCCGACCTGCAGCCTGCGCGATAACCTGATCACGTGAGGTCTCATCCCAGGAGCACCACAGGCTGAACCCCCGACGGACGGCCAGCCAGTTCAGCCGCGCAAGCCGCTGCCGCCCAAGCAGGACCAGCGCGCCGCCGCGCCGGTCAGCCCGACCGGCGCCGAGGTGCCCGGCAGCGACACCGGACGCGTCCAGCAGGGCAAGCACCTGACCACCGCGCAGGGCGCCCGCGTCCGCGACACCGACCACTCGCTGAAGGCCGGCAGCCGGGGGCCCACCCTGCTGCAGGACCACCATCTGCGCGAGAAGATCATGCACTTCGATCACGAGCGGATCCCGGAGCGCGTGGTCCACGCCCGCGGCGCCGCCGCCCACGGCGTCTTCGAGTCCTACGGCACCGCCGGTCACCTGACTCAGGCGAAGTTCCTCGCAGAGAAGTCGACCACCCCGGTGTTCACCCGCTTCTCCACCGTGCTGGGCAGCCGTGGCTCCGCCGACACGGTGCGTGACACCCGTGGCTTCTCCACGAAGTTCTACACCGAGGAGGGCAACTACGACCTTGTTGGCAACAACATCCCGGTGTTCTTCATCCAGGACGGGATCAAGTTCCCAGACGTCATCCACGCCGGCAAGCCACACCCGGACCGGGAGATCCCGCAGGCGCAGAGCGCCCACGACACCTTCTGGGACTTCGTCTCGCTGCACACCGAGGCCCAGCACCACACCATCTGGAACATGTCCGACCGCGGCATCCCGCGTTCGCTGCGCATGATGGAAGGCTTCGGGGTGCACACCTTCCGGCTGATCAATGCCGAAGGTGAATCCTCGCTGGTGAAGTTCCACTGGAAGCCCAAGCTCGGCGTGCACTCGATCACCTGGGAAGAGGCGCTGATGACCAACGGCGTGGACCCGGACTTCCACCGCCGGGACCTCGCTGACGCCATCGAGGCCGGCGCCTTCCCCGAATGGGAGCTCGGTGTGCAGGTCTTTCCGGACACCGAGGACCAGATGTTCGAAGGCATCGACCTGCTGGATCCCACCAAGTTCATCCCCGAGGAGCTCGCCGAGGTGCAGATGCTCGGGAAGATGACGCTCAACGCGAACCCGCAGAACTACTTCGCCGAGACCGAGCAGGTGGCCTTCCACCCGGGACACCTGGTCCCCGGCATCGAGGTCACCAACGACCCGCTGCTGCAGGCCCGGCTGTTCTCCTACCTGGACACCCAGATCACCCGCCTGGGCGGCCCGAACTTCGCGCAGATCCCGATCAACCGACCCCGCGCGGCGGTCAACGACATGCTCCGCGACGGCTACCACCAGACCGCGGATCACGCCGGAATCGCTCCGTACCACCCGAACTCCTTCGACGGCGGCAACCCGGACCCGGTCAAGGACAGCTCCTCCGAGTCAGAGGCGCCCAGTGCGCTGATCGACTTCCCGGAGCCCGTGGCGCAGAGCGTGAAGCTGCGCGCGAACCCGCAGAGCTTCGATGACCACTACACCCAGGTCACGATGTTCTTCCGCAGCCTCACCCGCACCGAGCAGCTGCACGTGATCCAGGCCTACACCTTCGAGCTGGCCAAGTGCTACGAGCCCACCATCAAGGCGCGCCAGCTGCAGCAGCTGACCCACATCGACGCGGACCTCGCGGCCGGTGTCGCCGAGGGCCTCGGCCTACCGGTGCCCGAGCCGCTGCAGGCCCCGGTGGAGCCAGAGGTGCTCAGCCCCACGCTGTCCCAGATCGGCGGAACCTGGCCGATCGAGGGCCGGCTGGTAGGCGTCGTGGTCGATGAGACCAGTGACATCGACGCGATCCAGAAGATCCGCAAGGCCATCGACGCCCAAGACATGGTGCCGCTGGTGGTCGCGCCCACCGGTGCGCCGCTCTCCGACGGCACCCCGGTCCAGCGGACCTACCTGACCGCACGATCCATCGAGTTCGACGCGATCATCTTCCTCACCGCGACCGCTGCCGGCGCGGCCGGGGCCAGCCCGGAGACTGATCACAAGCTCGGTGACCCCACGGGAGACCCGAAGGTCGACCCGCGGCTGACGCTGATGGCCGCCGAGGCCTACCGCCACGGCAAATCGGTGGTGTTCCCCGAGGGCACACCGCTGCTGAGCGCCAGCGGCGTCTCCACCACGGCGCCTGGCGTCCTGGTGGGCGCCCCAGAGACGCTAGCGGACGAGCTGTTCACGCTCATGGGCGCCCACCGCGCCTGGGAGCGCTTCGCCTGATCCCAGCAGCACCCGTTCGGCCCCTTCGCGAGACCTCACCGAGGCTTCGCGGAGGGGCCGAGCTGTGCGCCGATCCGGTCCGCCCACCACTGGTGGAACTCCGCGATGTGATGCTCGCTGGGGACCAGCGCCCCGCCGTCGTGGTAAGCCCGAGAAGACATCGAGGGCTGAGTCTGCTCGCAGGCCTCGAAGTCCTGCAGGTTGACCCGGTGGAAGAGCTCCACCGACCGTGAGACGTCCATGTTCTGCTCCACCACCTCGGGCAGGAACAGCCAGTCGCATTCCACGATCGTCTTCGACGCCGAGACCGGGTACATCCGGTGGAAGATCACGTGATCCGGCACGGTGTTGATGAACACCTGCGGGCGCACCGTGATGGCGTAGTACTTGCGGTCCTGCTCCGGCGCGATGGCCGGCAGCGCCGCGACGCCGGCCGAGCCGTCCACCGTGAAGCCCTGCACCTGCGCGCCGAAGGAGGCGCCGTGGATCTCTTCCTTGGCCTGGGAGGCCCACCCTTCGGCGAACTCCGGGATCACCTCGGTGAGCTCGGGGTGGATGGTCGCGCAGTGATAGCACTCCATGAAGTTCTCGATGATCAGCTTCCAGTTCGCCGCCACCTCGTAGCGCCGGGTCTCACCGACCCGCAGCCCCTCGATGCCATAGTTCTCCAGGCTCTGGACCTCACCGAAGCGGGTGGAGACCTCCGCCATCACGGTCTCCTCGAACGACGGTGGGGCGGAGGGCTCCGAGGCCGCGGCACCCGGGGCCGAGCCGCCGGCGCCTGCGGCGGAGTCGCCGGGGGTGGGGGTGACACAGACCCAGATGTAGCCCAGCCATTCGCGCACGTGCACGGTCTTGAGCCCGTATTCGCCGCGATCCACGTCCGGCATCGAGGTCAGGTTCGGGGCGGCGACCAGCTCGCCCTCCAGCGCGTAGGTCCAGGCGTGGTACCCGCACTGCAGGGTCTTGGACCTGCCCTCGGCAGTGGTGCAGACCCGCATGCCGCGGTGCCGGCAGACGTTGAGATACGCCTTGATCCCGGCCTTGCGGGTGCGCACCACGATGATCTCCTCGCGGCCCACGGTGATCGTGCGCCACTGTCCCGGGCTCGCCAGGCTCTCCACGCGCAGCACGGCGTTCCACATCTTCTCGAAGATCTCCGCCTGCTCGCGGCTGAAGATGCCTGCGTCGGTATAGGCCGCACCGGCGGGGGTCGGCCTCAGCGAGCTGCCGGTCAGCGGGGTGTCGAGCTGGTCGATGATCATCGGTGCGTCCTTCTTCTGGGGCTCGGGGCTGTGGTGTTCAGGCGGCCAGCGCTGCGGGGCGGATCCGGCGTGCCCGACGCCAGCGCACCACCTCGCGGAGCCGATTCATGCCCAGGATGCCGATCTCGGTGCCCTCGCGCAGGTAGCTCACCAGCAGATCGCCGGCCTCGATGCTTCCCGCCAGCACCTGGACCTCATCGGCGAGGGCGAGCATCCCGGCTGCCTGGATGGTCACATGATGCTGATCTGACCACAGATAGGGCTCCTGCATGGGGGAGGGGACACCGCCGAGCATCGCCGAGGCCAGCGCCTGGGCCTGGTCCACGGTCTCTTGCCAGTGCCCCACCGGGCGCAGCCCGGTCCGCTGAGCCGCCCACAGCGCGCAGTCTCCTGCCGCCCAGATCCCAGGAATCCCGGTGAAACCCGTGTCATCGGTGAGCACCGCCTGAGTTTCGGGGTCCAGGGCGAGCGCGCTGCGGGTCAGCCACGCCGTGGCCGGGACTGCGCCGACGGCGCTGATCACGACATCGGCCTCGATCCTGCGGCCGTCGCTGAGCGTGATGACGTGCTCCGGCGACCCTGGGTGCTCTGCGTGCTCCGGGTGCTCTGCGTGCCCCGCCGGGGTCACGCTCAGCGCGCGGGCGGCACCGAGGAAGCGCACGCCGTGCTGCTCATGCAGCCGGTGCAGCGCCTGAGCCACCGGCTGGCCCAGCCGACGCAGACCCGGCAGCTCCTCCCCGGCGATGACCGTGACGCTGCCCGCCCCGCGGGTGGTGCAGGTCGCGGCGGTCTCCAGGGCCAGGAAGCCGCCCCCGATCACCGCCACCCGGGCGCCCGCCAGCGGGGCGGCTCGCAGCGCGGCGGCATCCTCCACACAGCGGATCGCATGCCCGCCCAGGCGTCGGGCCTCGGCGCCGGTGGCGATGACCACCGCATCGCCCAGGTAGAAGGTGCCCGAGGCGGTCCGGACCCCCAGCGGCTCGGTGGAGAGCCCGACGACCGCATCGGATCTGACCCAGCGCACATCCAGCGGGTCGGCGGGGTCATCGAGGTAGAGGTCGCAGAGATCCGTGGTGCCGCACAGATAGGCCTTGCTCAGGGCCGGGCGGTCATAGGCAGGATGCGCCTCCGCACCGAGGACCGTGATCGGACCGGTATGGCCCTGGGTCCGCATCTGACGCGCGGTGTAGTAGCCGGCGAGACCGGCGCCGATGATGAGCAGGTGAGCGTCCGGGGCGAGGCTCATGCGACCTCCACCCCCGGAGGCAGCTGCGGGACTGCCGTGGAGAGCTCCACCAGGACCTCTCCGTCCTGGACGGTGACCTGATGCGCCCGCACGCCCCGCTTGGCCGGGGGCTGATCCACCTCCCCGGTCCTCAGCGAGAAGGTGCTCTCATGCAGCGGGCATTCCACGCGGCAGTTCTCCACCCAGCCCGCCGCGAGGGAGGCGTCTTGATGGGTGCAGGTGTCATCCAGGGCGTGGACGGTGCCCTCCTCGGTGAGGAACACGGCGATCGGTGGACTCACGCTGGTGACCCGCAGCCCTTCACCGGGAACCAGGTCGTTGATGGAACAGGCTCGGAAACTCAATTGCCTTCACCGCCACTCAGGGATACTGTTGCATATAGTGCAACAGCGTTCGTGTTGCACAACAAAAGTATGCAAGAGGTCCCCGAGGGGGCGTCAAGGGGTTTGCCGAAATTGAAGACGAATTCATCCGCACGAAACGAACCGGGGGTTCCGACATGAGCGAAGTCCAATCGGTGGATCGCGCCGCGCAGATCCTGCAGCTGCTCAGCGCAGAATCGCCGCTGAGTGTCAGCGAGATCTCACGCCGGCTGCAGGTTCACCGCTCCACAGCCTCGAGGCTGATGGCCACCCTGGAGACCCATGACCTGGTCGAACAGGAGGGTCAGCGGGGTGCGTACCGGCTCGGGTTCGGGCTGCTGCGTCTGGCCAGTGCGGTGACCGCTCGGGTGGATCTCTCCCGTGATGCCCAGGCATGCTGTGACGCCGCCGCAGCCTCGCTGAACGAGACGGTCAACGTCGCGATCCTGGATGCCGGATATGCGGTGACCATCACGCAGACGGTGGGCCAGCGGATGGTCGGCGTCGCCCGGCAATACGTCGGTCAGCGCGCGCCGCTGCATGCCACCTCCACCGGCAAGGTGCTGCTCGCCTGCTCTCCCGCAGCCGAGCAGGAGCAGGTGCTGGCCGCACCCCTGGAGGCCTTCACAGCCTCCACCATCACCTCACCCGAGGTGCTCGCCGCCGAGCTCGCGGCGGTGCGTGCGCGCGGCTGGGCCTCCGCGGTGGCCGAGTGGGAGGAGGGCATCAATGCCCTGGCGGTGCCGGTGCGCGGACCGCAGGGTGCCGTGGTGGCGGCCTTCTCCACCACTGCGCCGGCCTTCCGACTCCCGGAGTCCGCCTTCGCCGAGCATGTCCAGATGCTGCGCGAGGCCGCCGGGCAGCTGGAGTCCCGCCTGGGATACCTGCCCGGACCGCGAGAGTCTGGCGGCTGACCGGGTCCACGGGACTCGTGTCCAACGGGTCAATTTCGACCAGGCTCTTGTCCCGTTCCCCAAGTCAACCTAGGCTGGTGCGTAATACACAGTAGTAGTGCGTATTAAGCAACACTTGCCAGATGTCGGCAGAACCGTTGGGCGGACGAGGGAGCACAGGATGGCGCAGCACTCCAAGGGTCCGCGGGTGGTGATCGTGGGCCTCGGGGTGGTCGGGGCCGCGGTGGCCGATGAGCTGGTGCTGCGCGGCTGGACCGATGTCAGCGTCGTGGAACAGGGCCCGCTGTTCGAGACCGGCGGCTCCAGCTCGCACGCGCCGGGATTCGTCTTCCAGACCTCCCCGAACCGGGCGATGACGCAGCTGGCGCAGCGCACCCTGGACAAGCTCGACGGCCTGGACGTGAACGGGGAGTGGGTCTCCAAGCGGGTCGGCGGCATCGAGCTGGCCAGCACCGAGGCGCGACTGCACGAGCTGCGCCGTCGACTGGGCCTCGCGCAGGCCTGGGGAGTGCCGGCCGAGCTGATCTCCCCGGAGCAGATCGCTGCGCTGTGGCCCGGGCTGGACACCAGCTCTCTGCTCGGCGGGCTGCACACCCCGACCGATGCGGTGGTCAAGGGTGTCCGGGCGGTGGAGTTCCAGGCCCGCAGAGCCCAGGCCGGGGGAGCCAGGCTGCTGCCCTGGACTCGGGTGAGCGCGGTGCACACGACCGGCTCCAAGGTGACCGGCGTCGAGATCCGCCCCGTCGAGGCGCATGGCACCGGACCGGGCGCGACCCAGATCCTGCCCGCGGACATCGTCCTGCTCTGCACCGGGCTCTGGGGACCGGGGATGGCGCGCGACCAGCTGGGGATCGCGCTGCCGATGCTGCCAGTGGAGCACGGATTCGGGTTCAGCCTGCCGAGCTCCACCGGGGTCGATGCGGCCACCGAGGT
Organism: Nesterenkonia aurantiaca; assembly: GCF_004364585.1. Lineage (GTDB taxonomy): Bacteria > Actinomycetota > Actinomycetes > Actinomycetales > Micrococcaceae > Nesterenkonia > Nesterenkonia aurantiaca. The sequence continues at coordinate 22,281 of NZ_SOAN01000011.1, forward strand.
GGTGAAGCCGATGCTGCGGCACCAGGACTTCGCGATGTATCTGCGCGAGTGGGGGGATCGGATCGCCGTGGGCGCCTACGAACATCGTCCGCTCCCGGTGGCCCCGGAACAGATCGCCGGCGCAGAGGATTTCGCCCGCACCGGGATCCATCCGGCCGTGCACCCCTTCACCGCCGAGGACTTCGCCCCCACCTGGGCCGAGGCGCAGCGGCTGCTGCCCGGCCTGGTCGGCAGCGGGGAGGGCCTGGCGGGGCTGGACACCGCGCGCAGCTTCAACGGGATCTTCTCCTTCACCCCCGACGGCGGGCCGCTGCTGGGCCCCGTGCCGGGCACCGCAGGACTGTGGATGGCCCAATCGGTCTGGGTCACCCAGTCCGCTGGAGTGGCGCAGGTGATGGCGGACTGGATGACCACCGGAGACCCCGGCATCGACACCCACTCTCTGGACCTGAGCCGCTTCGACCCCGCGGTGGTCTCGTCCAGGTGGGCCCGCGAGCAGGGCGAGGAGTCCTACGACGAGGTCTACGACGTGATCCATCCCAAGGCCAGCACGCTGAAGATGAGGGGATTGCGCAGCTCCGCGTTCCACTCCCGGCATCGGGACCTCGGCGCGGTCTTCGAGTCCGCCGCAGGCTGGGAGCGGCCGCTCTGGTTCGAGTCCAACCAGTCCCTGGGCGAGGCGCACCTGGGTGACCAGCCGCTGCCTGACCGGGACGCCTGGAGCGCGAGGCACTGGAGCCCGATCGTCGCCCGTGAGGCGCGGCACCTGCGCGAGCACGTCGGGCTGGTGGACATGTCCTCGCTGCCGCGGCTGCAGCTGCACAGCGCAGGGCCCAGCACCGACGACGACGCCGCAGCTCATTCCGCGGCGGACCCCTCAGCGCACGGCGCCACCGGTTTCCTGCTGGACCTGCATGCCCGGGGTCTGCTCAGCCGGAGACCGAGCAAGGCCGTCGGCGGCATCGTCTACGCGCTGTTGCTCGATGAGCGCGGCGGGGTGCTCTCCGACATCACCCTGGCGCGCACCGGGCCGCAGAGCTACCACCTGGGCATCAACGGTCCGCTGGACACCGCCTGGCTGCAGACCCGGATCGCCGAACACCACTCGGCCACCGAGGATGGCGTGCAGCTGACCGACGCGACCACCGGCGCCTGCGGGCTGGGCCTGTGGGGACCGCAGGCCCGCACCGTGCTGCAGAGCCTCGTCGAGGAGGACCTCGCCGATGAACACTTCAAGTTCTACCGCGCCCGGCAGCTGCGCGTGGCCGGCGTCCCGGTGCTCGCGCTGCGGCTGAGCTACGTCGGGGAGCTCGGCTGGGAGCTCTACGCCCCGGCGGAGTTCGGCGGATTCCTCTGGGACGCGCTGAACCAGGCTGGTCAGGCCCAGCAGATCCGACCCGTGGGACGCCGGGCCTTCGAGAGTCTGCGGCTGGAGAAGGGCTTCCGGCTCTGGGGGGTCGACATGACCCGCGAGCACACGCCGCTCGAGGCCGGGGTGGCCTTCGCCGTCGCAGGGGAGGCCGCCGAGAAGCTCGCCGCGCTGGGCAGGACCGAGTCCGGGCCACTCGAACCCGGGGCCCTCGAGCCCGGGGCAACCGCGTCCGGCACGGTGGTGCCGCGGCGTCGTCTGGAGTGCCTGGTGCTCCAGGACCCGGCGCGCTTAGTCCTCGGGCACGAGCCGGTCTTCGCCCCCGACGGCGCCGAGCCGCTGGGCTACGTCACCAGCGCGGACCAGGGATATACGGTGGGGGAGTCCATCGCCTACGCCTGGTTGGAGGGCGCGGCGCACAGCATCGGGGATCCGGTGGAGATCGAGTACTTCGGTGAACGGCTGGCCGCCGTCCTCGCCGCGGAACCGCGCTTCGACCCCCGCGGCACCAGAATGAGGGGATGAGCATGCCGGGATCGCACTCCTATGACGTGATCGTGATCGGACTCGGATCCATGGGTGGGGCCGCGGCGAACGCGCTCGCCGAACGCGGAGCCAACGTCTTGGGACTGGAGACCTATCGACCGGGACATGACCAGGGCTCCGCCCATGGCGGGAGCAGGATCATCCGGCAGTCCTATTTCGAGGACTCCGCCTATGTGCCGCTGCTCTTCAGCTCCTACACCGGGTTCCGCAAGCTCGAGGAGGAGTCCGGCCGTGACCTGATGCGGCTCTGCGGCGGCATCTACATCGGGCACCCGGAGTCCAAGACCTTTGCCGGCTCCCATGCGGCGGCCCTGGAGCACGGACTCGAACACGAGGTGCTCACCGCCGCGCAGATCCGCAAACGCTTCCCCACCATGGACCCGCAGGATGAGGCCATGGGCCTCTATGAGGCCAACGCCGGCTATGTGCGTCCGGAGGAGACGGTGCGCGCCAACGCCGAGGTCGCCGCGCGCAAGGGCGCCGAGCTGCACTTCGAAGAGCCGGTGCGCTGGTGGTCTGCCAACGGCGACGGGGTCACGGTGCGCACCGACGTGGGGAACTATCGGGCCGCCCGGCTGGTGATCACCCCCGGTGCCTGGGCGCCGGAGCTGCTCGCGGGGATGCGGCTTCCGCTCAGCGTGGAGCGGATGGTCTTCCACTGGTTCGCCCCGGACTTCGACGCGGTCCCCTACCCGGCCTGGAACCAGGAGCATCACCCGGTCTACGTGGAGCAGACCTGCGAGAATCTTCAGATCTACGGGTTCCCGATGACCGACGGGCCGCAGGGAGGCTTCAAGCTCGGCTTCTTCCGCGAAGGCATCCCCACCACTGCGAACACCATCGATCGCAGCATCCAGCCGGCGGAGAATGCGCGCATGCAGGCCCGCGCGCGGGAGCTCTTCCCGCACCTCAGCGGCGAGCTGGTCCAGGCCAAGACCTGTCTGTACACGGTGACACCGGATGAACACTTCGTCATCGGGCTGCACCCGGAGCACCCGCAGGTCTCGGTGGCCTGCGGCTTCTCCGGCCACGGCTTCAAGTTCGTGCCGGTGGTCGGGGAGATCCTGGCCGATCTGGCGCTGAACGGGGACACCGCGCACCCCATCGAGCTCTTCGACCCGCAGCGCAGTAGTCTGCAGGGATGAGGACCATCGACCTGCCTGCCGCCGAACTCTCCGCCTCTCAACTGGTGCTGGGACTGATGCGGATCGCAGACAAGACCGACCAGCAGATCCGGGAGCTCTACGACCGTGCCCGAGCGGCAGGGGTGGACTTCCTCGACCACGCCGACATCTACGGCGGCGCCCCGCACACCTGCGAACGGCGCTTCGCCGAGGCCGTGAAGCTCACCGGCGCCGAGCGCGAGGAGGTGCTGATCCAGTCCAAGGTCGGCATCGTGACGGACGGGCCCTTCTACGACTTCTCCTATGAGCACATCGTCACCGAGGTGGAGGAATCGCTGCGGGCGCTGCAGACCGACCACCTCGACATCCTGCTCCTGCACCGTCCCGACCCGCTGGTGGAGCCCGCGGAGGTCGCCCGCGCCTTCGATGAGCTCCAGGCCGCCGGGAAGGTCCGCCACTTCGGGGTCTCCAACCACACCGTGGGCCAGATCGAGCTGCTGCGCACCGCAGTGACCCAGCCGCTGGTGGTGAACCAGATGCAGCTCTCCCTGGTCCATGCGCCGATCCTCACCGAGGGCGCGCAGGCCAATACCCTCGGTGGCACCGGGACGGTCACACCCGCCGGCGCCGACATCGTCGAGTACTGCCGCCGGCACGCGATCACGCTTCAGGCCTGGTCGCCGTATCAGTCACCCAGCGGCGTCTTCCTGGATAACCCGGACTACCCCGAGCTCAATGCGGTGCTGGCCCGACTGGCGCAGCGCCACGGGGTCACCCCCACCGGCATCGCCACCGCCTGGCTGACCCGGCACCCCGCCGATATCCAGGTGGTGCTGGGCACCACCCAGGGCGCCCGGGTGGAAGAGGCCGCAGCGGGATCTGAGGTCAGGCTCTCGCGTCGTGAATGGTACGAGCTGCTGGTCGCCGCCGGGCACAGGCTTCCCTGACCCACCCGCGACAAGGAGTCCGCCGCCCTGAGCCCAGCCTTCCGGAACAGGGCGGGTGGCAGCTCAGGCGCGGTAGCGTCCGGGGCGGTGGTTCAGCGCCAGGACCAGGTTCAGCAGCACCGCGCCGAGCGCGGAGTAGAGCACGTTGAGCGGGGCGACGACGGTGAGCGCCAGCAGGATCACCACCACGTCCAGGCTCATCTGTACATACCCGGCGCGCAGCCCCAGCCGCTCCTGGGCGATGAGTGCCACGATGTTGAACCCGCCCAGGCTCGCGCCATGGCGGAAGATCGCGAGCAGGCCCAAGCCGATCAAGATGTTGCCCGCCGGCACCCCGTAGAGCGGGTTGAGCTCGTCCAGGCCCAGCATCGGTTCATGCAGCAGCGCATAGCCCGAGACGATCGCGACTGCGGCGACGGTCTTCAGGGTGAAGCCCCACCCCTTCTTCCAGATGGCCAGTGCGAAGAAGGGTACGTTCACCAGCAGGAACAGCCAGGAGAAGTTCAACGGCGTGGCGTAGGTCAACAGCAGCGCCAATCCGGCGGTGCCTCCGGTCACGGCCTCAGACTGCTGGAGCACGTAGAGGCCCAGCGAGGCGAGAAAGGTGCCGATCAGGACGCCGAAGACATCCTCGGCCGGGGAATGTGGGATGGTGCTGTCCTCTGGCCAAGGAGGAACGTTCTGGGATCCGGACATGAGCGTCAGCCTATAGCCGCTCCCATGCGGTCCTGCGCGCAAGAGCGCGGGAAGTGAGCACCATCACGGCGGCTCAGGGGCATCGGATGGGATTCATCTGTAGACGCCGTCCAGCTGCGGCGGCGTAAGCTGAGGATTCCAGACTTCAACGGCGAATCGAGGACATCCCCATGGATGCTGTGACACCTGCCCATGCGGCTCAGTACGGCGAGAATGGCGCAGAGGATCTCTCCTATGACCCCGAGTTCTGCGGACGTGTGGTCTGCGCGCGCGAGGTCATCGCGGCGCTGCCCGCGGTGGTCTTCGAGTTCCTCGCCGACCCGGCCCTGCAGGTCGAGTTCGACGGAAACGACAATCTCGCCCAGGCCGAGGCCGGTCAGCGGGTGCACGACGTCGGCGACGTCTTCCGCATGGAGCTCACCAACGGCAAGGTGCGCGAGAACCATGTGGTGGAGTTCTCAGAGGGCCAGCTCATCGCCTGGAAGCCCTCCACCATCGGAGAGGCGCCGGCCGGTCACCTGTGGCGCTGGTCCCTGGCGTCCACCGAGGACGGAGGCACCGAGGTCACGCACACCTACGACTGGTCCCAGCTCCATGACGAGTCGCGCCTCGCGCGGGCGAAGTCCACCAGCTCCGCAATGCTGGCCCGCTCCATTGCGCGCCTGAAGACAGTGGTGGAGACCTCCGCCTAAGCTTGGGCTCCATGGAGAGCCAGACCGTCCCGCAGTTCACCGCCGCCGCGCAGTTCACCAAGACCGTGGTCGCCGCCGCGCTCATGCGCCGGCGCCCCGGGCACGAGGTCGAGCTCTTCATCGCCCGCAGAACCTCCCCGGAATCTGTTGCCGGCATGTGGGAGTTTCCGGGCGGCAAGCTTGAGCCCGGGGAGACTCTGCACCAGGGTCTGCACCGGGAGCTCAGGGAGGAGCTCGGCGTCGAGGTGGTCCTGCAGGCCGAGGTCATCGGGCGGGGTCATGGAAGCTACGTGGCCGAGGCTGGTTGGTGGCTGAAGGAGACGACCGCGATGCGGCTCTTCCGCGGAGAGGTCCTCGCCGGCGAGCCGTTCCCACTCCAGGACCACGACCGGGTGGACTGGGTGCCGGTCACCTCCCGGCTGCTGGACTACCCGTGGATCCCGGCGGATCGCCCGATCGTGGAACAGCTGCTGCGGGATCGCGATTCATAGGCGGCGAGTCCTCAGCCGCGTTTGCTGAACCGGGTCCCCTGGACTGGGTCTACTGAGTCGGGTTCACTGAGTCGGGTTCACTGAGTCGGGTTTGCGGAGCCGGGCGCTCATCGTATGGGGGAGATGCGCGCAGAAGCAGTGAGGAGGGCTTCTGCGCGCATCGCGCTTCCCATCGCGCAAAGCCATTAGAACACCTATTCTACGACCCGGCAAGCGTCCAGGTTCAGCTATCGAAGACAGATCCTATTGAGGCTTCCTGTGAGGAAACTGTCAGAACGCAGGTTCGATGGGATCGCGCCGCCTCGGGTCCGCTCCGGGGTCCCCGCCGTCGCGCTGATGCCTGACCATTCGGGCGCGCTCCAGTCGCGGCATCACCCGCAGCGCCAGGATGATCGCCCCGGGAAGCGTGGAGGCCAGGGCGAGCAGGCCATAGCTGATCGAGGCGGTCACGCCCAGATGCGGGGCGACACCGGCCAGTGAGAACACCCAGGCGGCGGCCGCCTCTCGAGGTCCCCAGCCGCCGAATCCCAGCGGCACGGACATTCCTGCGATCGCGACCGCGGCCAATCCCGGCGCCCAGGCCAGCGGGATGCTGGGGGTCACGGCGAGAATCGTGAGAGCGAAAAGCGTGGCGAAGGCCGCCCACCCGGCGGCGGAGAGCAGGACCACCTGGAGGAGGTCTCCGCGGGAGAGCGGCTTGAGCCACCTCCAGGCCACGACGACGGCGACGGTCGCCACGCCCAGGGCGGCGAGCCCGACGAACGGGGCGAGCACCAGCAGGGCCAGGCCTGCGGCGATGAACGCCACCGCGGTGCCCATCAGGCGTTCCGCAGCCATGGCGGCGAAGGCCCGACGCAAGGCGCTGCCACCGGCCTTGACCTCGGCGTCGCTGCTGTCATCGGCGGCGCGCAGCGCGTCACCGGCCAGACCTCCGGGGAGCACCCCGTTGAGGAACGCCGCCTGCCAGCAGCGGGCGACCGCGGGGCCTACGCCGACGCTGATCTGATGATGCCTCGCGATCACGCGCCAGCGCAGTGCCTGTGTGAGCACACCGACGCCTCCGAGCAGCATCGCAGCCGGAAAGATCCACAGCGGAAGCAGCCGGAATGCGTCCATGAACGGATTCATGCCCCACTGGGCGACGAGGAAGCTGAAGATCCCCACCGTGATCGCGACCTGTAGGACGGCGAACACCGCGGTGTGTCCGCGGCGGGTGATCTGGCTGCGCTGGTCCAGGCTCATCGGGTCACCGGGTTCAGGTGCCTGGCAGGCTCAGCAGGTCGAGGTGCCCCACGTGGACCCGCAGCTCGCCCGCCGAGAGCTGAGCCTCGCGCGCGGAGACCCACTCCTGCGCCAGGCCCGCCAGCGAGGGATCGTGCTCCACGGCCACCGCGGCGCGGTCCCCGAGATACCGCTGGATCAGCGCCGCCTCGGTGGAGTCCAGCGCCCAGTCGGTGGCACTCAGCGTCACCTCGGCGCCGCGATCGCGCAGCAGCTGCGCCACGGTCTGCGCGGCGTCGGGCCCGAGCAGGCCGTCGCGGCGCTGGTGGGCATCGAAGGCCTCGGTGATCACGGCGTCGCTGGGGTGGCCCGGCGCGATCTCCACCTGCCCGGTCACCGTCAGGCTGAGCAGCGCCGTGACATGAGCTCCGGCTTCGGGGCCGGCGATCGCATCGGCGAGCACCTCGGCCTCGCTGGGGCGCAGCAGGTCCAGCAGGGCCGAACAGGTCACCAGCTGGATCTCTGCACCATGGGTCAGGCTCGGGAGATCCTCAATGGTGCCCAGCACCCGAGTGGTCTCGCCCGGACCAGCGGCGGAGGGATCCTCCGCGGCGACCTCGAGCAGATCCGCGTCATGGTCCAGCAGCGTCCAGCGCTGCGCCACCGCCAGCCGCGGGGCCAGCCAGGCCTGGTTGGAGCCGGTGCCGGCCCCGACGTCGATGACATGCACCGCGGCGGCTGCCGCGGCGGGGCCCGAGTCGGATGCCGAGGCGGACTCCTGGGCGGCCGCGCCGTCGGACGCTGCGCCGGGCTGCTCCGCGCTGGCCGGAAGCAGCTCGTGGAGTCGCATGAGCAGCGTCTCGATCAGCGGGGTCGCCTTCTCGCGGGCGTGGTGATCAGCGCGGCGGCGCTGGCCCAGCCAGTCGGCGGGGACCGGTCGGGTCACCATTCGATCGCTGTCCTGAGATCCTGCGCTGCGTGTGACCATGTCCGAAGTCTAGCCCGGTGGGCCTGCGCGGCGTCGCGCCATTGCTGCCGCAGCGACGCATCGCTGAGCCAGGCGCGCAGCATCGTTGACCAGGCGCGGAGGTCCTGCGGATCCAGTGCCGCCCCGGGCGTGGGCAGTTCGGCGCGGGATCCGGCCGGGTCGCCACGCAGAGCGTCCTGGGCTCCGGTGCCGGCGCCGACCAGCGCGGGTATCCCCCGGGCGAGCGCCTCGGTGACCACCATCCCGTAGGTCTCGGCCAGGGAGGGCAGCACCAGGAGATCCGTCTCCGCCCACAGGGTCTCCAGCTGCGGTCCGGCGGCGGCCCCGATCACCGAGACGCGTCCGTGCGGCTGCTCTGCCGCAGCGGCTCGGACCGCCGCGGCATAGGCGGGATCCTGACCCTCGGGTCCGGCGATCACCGCGCTCCACTGCGGCTCGGGGGACCCTGTCGGCTCGGGGTGCCCTGGCGGCTCCGAGAGCTGTGCGAGGGCACCCAGCAGGCCAAGGGGATTCTTCCGGGGCGTCACCGCCCCGAGGAAGAGCAGCCGTGGCGCGGCGCCGCCGGGGGCAAGCGCAGCACGGTCCACGCCGGGCTCCGCGACGGCGACCCGGTCGTGTCCGTAGCGCGCCCGCAGGTCGTCGCGAGCCCAGGCGCTGGTGCACACGATCGAGTGCGCGGAGCCCAACGCGGCACGCTCGCTGAGCGTGAGTCGCTGCGCCTCCTCGGGGCTCAGCCCGGACTCTGCGGGCAGCGGCAGGTGGACCAGCACCGAGATCTGCGCACCCGAGGCGGCGGCGGTGCGGAGCTCCTGAGGGGCCGCAGAGCCGATGATCCCGTCGAGCAGCACCTGCCGGTGCTGGGCCAGGTGATGGGCCAGCACCTGGCGATCCGCGGGGGAGGGGTTCGGCCAGGCGCCCGGGACCGCGATCTCCTCGACCTCGAGACCCATGGCCCGCCACTGCGCGAGCACCCGGTGGTTATAGGTCAGCCCGCCGCTGGGTCCGGGAAGATCGGCGGGCACGATGAAGGCGAGCTGCGCCATCAGCGCCGCGTCTCGGTCTGCGCCGAACGTTCCAGCACGATCGCATCGCGGGTGAAGGAGATGACCAGCAGGGTCAGGGCGATTCCGGTGACGGCCACGGCGAACGGGACGGGGGTGATCGGCAGCAGCGCGACCCACAGCACCGAGGCCTGGATCGCGGCCACCGTGCGTCGGAACAGGCTGTAGCGCAGCTGCCCGCGCAGCGCCGGGCGCACGCGGGAGGCGGCCACGAAGAGGTAGCGCATCGCCCCGATCGCCACCGCCCACCAGCCCACGGTGCTCGCCGCGATGAGTGAGACCACGAGCAGCGCGGCCGCATCGGCCTCCATGTCCAGCCGGGCGCCCGAGGGGGTGGAACTGTGCGTGTGCCGGGCCACCCAGCCATCCACGGCATCGAGCAGCAGCGCGACTCCGGCGAGGATCGCCAGGGCCCAGCTGCGCGAGGGGATCGCCTCGACGAGGATCAGCACCGCGGCGCCCGCGAGCACCCCGACCAGTCCCACGCGCAGCAGGGTCACCCGGTCAGCGGTGGTCACGACCCGGGGTCGACGCCGCAGCAGCGAGACTGCTGCCACGACCGGGGCGATGAGCGCGGCCGCGATGATCAGCAGGCCGATTCCCGCATCCGGAGCCAGAGTCAGTGCCAGGGCCAGCGCCACCGCCCCGGGGGCGAGGATCAGGATGATGGCGTCCCGGGCTGCCCGGCCACGGCTGGTTCCGCCCACCGGCGCGCCGACGGGAGCTCCACCCTCTGGTGCTTCGGCTGCCGGAGGGCCCTGCTCGGGGGTCGCGTCCCGGTGCTGATCGGGGTCGCGCCCTGTCGTGTCCATGGCAGATAATCTAGCCGGGATTCGCCTCACCTGCAGGGCCGCCGGGCCCAAGCCCCAGGGCCGCATGGCTCAAGCCCCAGGGCCGCCACGCGCATGTCGCAGGGCCGCCGGGCTCAAGCCCCAGGGGCGCCGGGCAGCGCCTGGTCCTTGATCCGATCCACGGCCAGGCGGATCGCTCCACGCCTGACTGCGTCGGCACCGAGTGCTGAGGCCTCGATCCGCAGCCACGGAGCATAGAGGTACTGGGCGAGCTTGTGCTTTGCGCGGGCAGCCACATCGGTCAGCGCCGGAGCGATCGCCCCGGAGACCAGGATGCGATCCAGGTCCAGCAGTCCGGCGAGCACCACGCAGATCCGCGCCAACCGGTCCGCGAGCTGGTCGATGACCTCCAGGGCCAGTAGATCTCCCTGTTCGGCCGCCGCGAAGACGTGTTCGCTGGTGACCTCCTCGGGGGTCACCGCACCGAGCGGACCCGCATGCCCCGGAGCCTGCTTCAGGGCCTCCCGGGCGAGGTGCCGCGCCCACCAGCCCAGGCCGTTGGAGGACTCGACGCCCTGGACCAGGTCCAACATGCCGAGCTCGCCGATGCCGCCGCGGGACTGGTGCAGCAGGGACCCATCCATCACGAGTCCGGCGCCCAGGCGCTCCCCGGAGAGGATCACGGCGAAGGAGTCCTCCGCGGCGCCTGACCCCAGGTCCAACTCCGCGAGCGCGGCGAGATTGGCGTCGTTGTCCACTGCGCAGTCCCAGCCGTGCTCGGCCCCCAGGCTGATCAGCTCGGGGTTCATCAGGCCCCAGAACGCGTTGAGTCCCTTGGGGGAGTCTCCCGAAGAGTCCACCGGCGCTGGCACCGCGATGACCAGGCAGGCGACGTCGGCGTGGGTGAGATCGGCTTGTGCCAGGGCAGCGTCGATCGTGTCCAGGATCGTGCGTCGTCGTTCTGGGGCCGGCTGCAGCGGAGCCTCGGATCCCTCCGGATTCGAGGGTCGAGTGGCGCAGCCGATCTCGACGCCGCGCAGATTCGCCACGGCCGCGGTGACCTGGTGCAGGCCGGCGTCCACGCCGATGACATGGCAGGCGTCCTCGCGGAAGGCATACCGCAGCGCAGGGCGCCCCTTGGTGTACTGACCGGCCTGCCGGGAGTTCTCCGAGACCTGCAGCCAGCCCTGTTCGGTGAGGTCTCGGCACAGGGTCAGGACCGTGGCGCGGGTGAGTCCGGTGGCGTGCATCAGCTCCGTGGCGGTGCTGGGCTCGCGGCCCCACATGCAGCCCAGCACACGCTGCGCATTGAGCTGCCGGATCAGCTGGGAAGAGCCGGCCGGGCCAGGGGAAGGCGTCTGACTCATGGGGGCCTGCTTCCGGTCTGAGATGCCGCAAAGAGAATTCACAGTCATTATTGCATTGCTTATATTAAGACTCTATATTTAGTCCGGACATGAAGTTTTAGTGTTCCAGCTCACAGAAGGGGGATCCGGTGAGCCACGCTCCACCCACACCCTCGCGGCGGGCCTTTCTCGGCGGCCTGGCCGGGGCAGCTCTCGCCGCTGGACTCAGCGGCTGCGCCACCGGCCGCGGCGTCCCAGAGGTCTCGTTCCATCAGTCGAAGCCCGAAGCGATCCCGTATTTCGGAGGCCTGGTGCAGGACTTCAACCAGCAGGCCTCGGGCGTGCGGGCGGTCCACGACACCTCCTCAGGGCTTTCTGCAGGGTTCGCCCGCGGCAACCCGCCAGACCTGGGCTGTCTGAACTACAACTACGAGATCGTCCGCTTCCAAGAACGCGGTGCCTTCTCCGACCTTGCAGATCTCGCCGGCGAGGCTCGGATCGCTCCGAGCATCCAGGATCTGATCGACCAGTACCCGACCTATCCCGGGCGCACCAGCGTGATCCCGTACTCGATGATGGCCGCCGCGGTGCTCTACAACGAGGAGATCTTCGCCGAGCACGACCTGTCGATCCCCACCACCTACTCCGAGTTCCTCGAGGTCTGCGGCGCGCTTGAGGACGCCGGGGTGACCCCGATCTACTCCACCTACGCCGATCCCTGGACCGTGGCGCAGGGCTTGGTCGACTACAGCGTGGGAGGCAGGCTCGACGTCGCCGAGTTCTTCGAGCAGCTGCGCGCCCAGGGCGCCGACGCCGGCCCCGATGCGCCGGTCTCGTTCTCCCGCACCCTGCGCGAACCCCTGGAACAGATGCTCGAGATCGCGGCGTTCTCCCAGCCCGGTGCCGCCAGCAGAGGCTACGGAGACGGCAATGTCGGCTTCGCCCGCGGCGATGCCGCGATGTACCTGCAGGGCCCCTGGGCACTGGGCGAGATCGCCACGATCAACCCCGATGCGCGGATCGGGATCTTCCCGCTGCCGATGACCGAGGACCCCGAGGATCTGAAGGTCCGGGTCAACCTCGACCTCGCCCTCTGGGTGCCCGAGGCATCCAACGCCCAGGAACCCGCGCGGGAGCTGCTTCGCTACCTGATCACCCCAGAGATCGCCGACGCCTATAACCAGGACAACCTCGCCTTCGGGGTCCGCGAGGATGCCCCCGCGGTGCAGGATGCCCGGCTGCAGGACCTGCAGGGCTTCGTGGACCGCGCCGCCTTCTACCAGGGAGTGTCCCAGGCCATCCCGCGCACCATCCCGTTCGAGAACTACGCCCAGGGAATAGTCACCGGTCAGAGTCTGGAAGCAACGCTGCGGACTCTCGACGAGGACTGGGCCCGACTGGCTCGACGCTCAGAGACCGAGGCCTGACATGACCACTGCCACCACCCCGCCGCGGACCGCGGAGGCCCCCACCGGGGTCAGCCCCAGGTCCCGACCCGCCCCTCGACGTCGGCCCCGCACGGATCGCGTCTACCTCTGGTTCCTGCTGCCCACCCTGGTGCTGTTCACGCTGAGCATCACCATGCCGGCCGCGATGGGCATCTTCTACAGCTTCACCGACTCGGTGGGCTTCGGGGAGTTCAACTTCGTCGGACTCAACAACTACCTGGTGATGTTCAGCGACCCGGCGATCCTGTCCTCCTACGGATTCACCATCGGAGTGGCGCTGTGCACGGTGATACTGGTCAACGTGGTCGCTCTGACCCTCGCCATCGGACTCACCTCGAAGATCCGGGCGAAGACCGCGCTGCGCACGATCTTCGTGATGCCGATGGTGGTCTCCGGGATCATCATCGCCTTCGTCTTCCAGTTCATCTTCGCCAATACGGTCCCTGCCACCGCCCAGGCGCTGCAGCTCGGAGTCCTTGAGGAGTCGATCCTCGCGGATCCGGACCTGGCCTGGATCTCGATCGTGCTGGTGACCGCCTGGCAGGCGGTCCCGCAGGCCATGCTGATCTACATCGCCGGGCTCATGACCGTGCCGCGGGACGTCTACGAGGCCTCCGCCATCGACGGGGCCTCCGCCTGGAAGCAGCTGCGCAGCATCACCCTGCCTCTGATCTCAGGATTCGTGCTGATCAACGTGATCATCGGGTTCAAGGACTTCCTGGGCACCTACGAGATCATCGTGGGTCTGACCGACGGCGGCCCGGGCACCTCCACCCGCTCGGTGGCGATGACGATCTTCTCCGGCTTCGACAACGGCGACTACGCCTATCAGATGGCGAACTCCACGATCTTCTTCCTGATCACGCTGACCATCGCACTCATCCAGCTGCGCCTGACCCGAGGAAACGCGAGAATCTGATGACCCTGCCCACCACCACCATTCCCGGCGGCGCCGCCAGCACCACCCCGCGCCGCTCCACAGACAACTCTCGGCGCGCCGCGCTGCCGACCTCGCGACGCTCCGACCGGCACCGCTGGGGCACCACGGTGCTGCTGATGCTCGGCGCGCTCACCGTGATCCTGCCCTTCTACGTCACCATCTCGATGGCGTTCAAGACCGGAGAGCAGGCAGTGGAAGGCGAAGCCTTCGCGCTGCCGGCCCCGTTCAGCGTGGAGGGCTTCTCCACCGCCTGGGCGCTGACCGACTTCCCCCGCGCCTTCACGATCTCGATCCTGATCACTCTGGCCACGGTGATCGGCACGATCCTGCTCAGCGCGATGGCCTCCTACGCGATCTCCCGAAACTGGGAGAAGAAGGCCTACCGCTGGGCGTTCTACTACCTGCTCGCGGCGATGTTCCTGCCGTTCCCGGTGCTCGCGCTCTCCCAGGTCAAGCTCACCGGCATGGTCGAGCTGGCGAACCCGCTGGGCGTCGCGCTGCTGCACATCATGTTCCAGATCTCGTTCAGCACGCTGCTCTTCACCGCGTTCCTGCGCTCGCTTCCCGCGGAGCTGGAGGAGTCCGCCCGGATGGACGGCGCCTCCACCGCAGGAGCCTTCTGGCGGATCGTCTTCCCGCTGATGGCCCCGATGAGCGCCACGGTCGGGATCTTCGCGTTCCTGAAATCCTGGAACGACTTCATGATGCCCTCACTGATCATCGCGGACCCTTCGCTGCAGACGCTGCCAGTGATCCAGGAGATCTTCCAGACCCAGTTCAGCAATAATTACCACGTCTCCTTCGCCTCCTACCTGATGGCGATGGCACCGGCGATCATCGCCTATGTGATCTCCCAGCGCTGGGTGCTCTCCGGACTCACCCAGGGCGCCGTCAAATGATCGGCTCGGGCCTGGAAGCAGGCTCCGAGAAGCACGAACCCGAGACCCACCCGCAACAGCGAAAGGACGAGAAACCCTTGTCATCCACCACCACCGCAGCAGCCCCGACCACGGCTTCCGGACTCGGCACCGACCCCCACTGGTGGCGCCAGGCCGCGGTCTATCAGATCTACCCGCGCTCCTTCGCCGACGCCGATGGCAACGGCATCGGCGATCTGCGCGGGATCACCGAGCGGGTGGACTACCTGCAGGACCTCGGGGTCGACGCCGTCTGGCTCAGCCCCTTCTACCCCTCGGCGCTGGCCGACGGCGGCTACGACGTGGACGACTACCGCGACGTCGACCCCAAGATCGGCACGCTGGAGGACTTCGACGCCATGATCGCCGCGCTGCACGGCGCAGGGATCCGGCTGATCGTGGACATCGTGCCCAATCACACCTCGGACCGCCACGAATGGTTCGTCGAGGCGCTGCGCTCGCCCAAGGGCTCGGCCGCTCGGGATCGCTATATCTTCCGCGACGGCGCCGGTGAGGCGGGAGAGCTGCCGCCCTCGGACTGGACCTCGATCTTCGGAGGACCCGCCTGGACCCGGATCACCGAACCCGATGGGACACCGGGCCAGTGGTTCCTGCACAGCTTCGCCAAGGAGCAGCCCGACCTGAACTGGCACAACCGCGAGGTCCACGAGGACTTCCTGCAGACCCTGCGCTTCTGGTCCGACCGGGGCGTGGACGGGTTCCGGGTCGACGTCGCCCATGGACTCTCCAAGGACCTGCCGGCGAACCTGCCGAGCCAGGCCGAGCTGGACGCGACGCCGAAGGACGGGGCCCACCCCATCTGGGACCGCGATGAGGTCCATGAGATCTACCGCGAATGGCGCGGGGTCTTCAACGAATACGACCCGCCGAAGATCGGCGTGGCCGAGGCCTGGGTGGATTCCGCTCGGCGGCCGAAGTACGCCTCCGCCGAGGGCCTGGGCCAGGCGTTCAACTTCGATCTGCTCGAGGCCGGCTTCGACGCCGCCCAGTTCCGCGAGACGGTGACCTTCAACCTGGAGCTGGCCGCGAAGTCCGGGTCCTCCAGCACCTGGGTGCTCTCGAATCACGACGTGGTCCGCCACGCCACCCGCTACGGGCTCCCGGCCAAGGCCTCGGGTGAGGAGAAGGCAGGGACCAACTGGCTGCTCACCGCCGGCGCCACCCCGGAGCTGCAGGCCGAGAGCGGGCTGCGCAAGGCCCGTGCCGCCTCGCTGTTCGAACTCGCCCTGCCCGGCAGCGCCTACCTCTATCAGGGCGAGGAGCTGGGTCTGCACGAGGTCGCCGAGATCCCCGACGCCGACCGGCAGGACCCGACGTTCTTCCGCAGCCCCGGGCTCAGCGTGGGCCGTGACGGCTGCCGGGTCCCGCTGCCCTGGTCCAGCGCCGGGCAGAGCTTCGGGTTCGGCGAGGCCGAGGCGCACCTGCCGCAGCCCGAGTGGTTCTCCCGCTACAGCGTGCAGGCGCAGGACGCGGCGCAAGACTCGACGCTGAACCTCTACCGTCGTGCGCTGCGGCTGCGTCGCGAGCTTCAGGGCGAGGACACCCTGGAGTGGATCGAGCTGCCCGGAGCCGGAGATTCCACCACCGAGGTGCTGGCCTTCCGCCGTCCCGGGGGGTGGATCTGCGTGACCAACTTCGGTGAGCAGGCCGTCCCGCTGCCCGCCGGAGAGGTGCTGGTCAGCTCGCAGCCGCTGAACTCGGAGGTGCTGCCGGGGGAGACCACGGTCTGGCTGCGCGAGCACTGATTCGTCCCGGCCCTCCGGACGCCCCGTCCGTGCCCTCGCAGGCTCCCTGGAGCATCTGTCGCATCCCTATGCCATGTCCCATCGCTATTTCCGTGCATAGCCATGGGACATGGCATAGGGATGCGACGAACCTGACTGGGCGCTTGGGTAGTCCCGAATACAGCCCGATTCCAGGGTCGCTGTGGTTCACCGGTAGCGTGAACGCCATGGACAGCCCCGCCCCGACCTCCCAGACCCTGCGCCCGGGACTCCTGCTCAGCGCCATGTTTCTCGCCGTGACCCTGCCAGCCTGCGGCGCCAGCGCGGAGGCACCTCAGGACGCCGCCGCGGAACAGCCCGGCGCCACCCCGGAAGGTGATGGCGACGCCGAAGAGTCAGCTGCGGGGGAGGACTCATCCGATGCTGAAGGCTCAGCTGACGGGGAGGAGCCCGAGGCCGAGCCCGAGGCTGAGCCCGCCGAGCTCCCGGGCGGAGGCGACACGCTCTTCCCGGACCGGCGCTTCCTCGCCGCCTACGGCGCGCCCGGCATCCCCGCGCTCGGAGTCCTCGGCGAGGGCACCCCCCAGGAGGCCGCCGAGCGGGTGAAGTTCTACGCCGAGCAGTACCAGGAACACTCTGAGGAGCCGGTCCAGCCGGCCTTCGAGATCATCACCTCGATCGCGATCACCGAGCCTGGCGTGGACGGGAACTACACCAACGCCCTGGACCCGGAGCTCATCGAGCCCTGGGTGGACCTGGCCGCGGAGGAGGACATCTACGTGGTGCTCGACCTGCAGCCGGGCCACGCAAGCTTCCTGGACCAGGCCCAGCAATACGAGGAGTTCCTCGCCCAGCCCCACGTCGGTCTGGCGCTGGACCCGGAGTGGCGGCTCAGCGAGGGTCAGCGACACATGGAACAGATCGGTTCGGTCAGCGCCGAGGAGATCAATCAGGTCTCCGACTGGCTGGCGGAGCTGACCCGAGAGCACGAGCTTCCGCAGAAGATGCTGGTGCTGCACCAGTTCAAGCACTCCATGATCTCGGACCGTGAGGACATCGACACCTCCCACGAGGAGCTCGCCCTCCTGCTGCACGCCGACGGCCACGGAACACCTGGGATGAAGACCGAGACCTATGAGACCCTGCAGCAGGACCTCAGCGAGGACATCTGGCTCGGCTGGAAGAACTTCTACGACGAGGACTCGCCGACCTTCACCTCGGAGCAGACCTTCCAGGTCGAGCCCAAACCGTGGTTCGTGTCCTACCAGTGACCCGCATAAACTGACCGGGATTGTTTCCACCCACCTGACCCGGGAGCAGAATGTCCACGCCCGAAACACCGCATCCGCTGGATGAATCCGCCATCGACCATGCTGTGCAGCAGGCCGTTGACGCCTTCGCCGCAGCCGGAGACCTCGAGGAGCTTAAGGCCGCACGGCTCGCGCACACCGGAGACAAGGCGCCGCTGGTGCTGGCCAACCGGGCGATCGGCTCGTTGGACAAGACCGAGAAGGCCGCCGCCGGCAAGCTGCTCGGCGGCGCTCGCGGGAAGATGCAGAAGGCCCTCGCCGCGCGCACCCAGGTGCTCGAGGTCGAGCACGCGGAGCGGATCCTGCTGGAGGAGACCGTCGACGTCACCGCCGCGCCGCGTCGTCGTCCGCTCGGTGCCCGGCACCCGCTCTCGGTGCTGCAGGAGCGGGTCTCCGACGTCTTCATCGCCATGGGCTGGGAGATCGCCGAAGGTCCCGAGGTGGAGTCCGAGTGGTTCAACTTCGATGCGCTGAACATCGCCCCGGACCATCCCTCCCGGGAGATGCAGGACACCTTCTTCGTGGAGCCCCCGGAGGCGCACCTGGTGCTGCGCACCCACACCTCCCCCGTGCAGATCCGCTCGCTGCTCAACCGTGAGCTGCCGGTCTACGTGCTCTGCCCTGGAAAGACCTTTCGCACCGACGAGCTCGATGCCACTCACACCCCGGTGTTCCACCAGTTCGAGGGCCTTGCGGTGGACAAGGGCCTGACCATGGCTGATCTGAAGGGCACCCTGGAGCACTTCGCCCGGCAGATGTTCGGTCCCGACGCCGCCATCCGGCTGCGCCCGAGCTACTTCCCGTTCACCGAGCCCTCCGCGGAGCTCGACGTCTGGCACGCCCACGCCAAGGGCGGCCCGCGCTGGGTGGAATGGGGCGGCTGCGGCATGATGAATCCCGCCGTGCTGCGCGCCGCCGGAGTGGACCCGGAGGAGTACACCGGATTCGCCTTCGGGATGGGCATCGAGCGCACCCTGATGTTCCGCAACGGGGTCCCCGATATGCGCGACATGATCGAAGGCGACATCCGCTTCAGCCAGCACTTCGGAATGGAGGTCTGAGACATGCGCATTCCGCTTTCTTGGATTCGTGAATACACCCAGTTCCCTGCTTCGGGCACCGCGGAGGACCTGATGGCCGAGCTGGTCCAGGTCGGGCTCGAAGAGGAGGACGTGCACCGTCCCACCGATGAGCTCAGCGGCCCGATCGTCGTCGGCGAGGTGCTGGAGAAGATCCCCGAACCACAGTCCAACGGCAAGACCATCAACTGGTGCCAGGTCCGCGTGGTGCCCGAGGGTGCCGCCCAGACCCTGACCCACGAGGGCATCGACCCCTCGGGCATCCAGGGCGTGGTCTGCGGCGCGCACAACTTCGAGGTCGGCGACAAGGTCGTGGTCACCCTCCCCGGGGCCGTGCTCCCCGGCGACTTCCGGATCGCCGCGCGCAAGACCTACGGCCACGTCTCCGCCGGGATGATCGCCTCGGTGCGGGAACTCGGCATCGGCGAGGACCACGACGGGATCCTGGTGCTCTCGCGCCTGGGACTCGACCCGGAGCCGGGCACCGACGCCATGGAGCTGCTGGGCCTCTATGACTCCGCCGCGGAGATCAACGTGACCCCCGACCGGGGCTACGCCTTCTCGCTGCGCGGGATCGCCCGGGAGTATTCCCACGCCACCGGCACTCCCTTCATCGATCCCGCCGCCCAGATCAGCACCACTAAAGACGACGACGCCGCCCGGCCCGGTCACGAGGTCAGCCTCACCGATGACACCCCCATCTACGGGGTGCAGGGCTGCAGCCGGTTTGTCACGCACAAGGTCACCGGGATCGACCCGACGGCGCCCACCCCGCCGTGGATGGCGGCCCGACTGCGCCTGGCCGGGATGCGCACGATCAGCATCGCCGTGGACGTCTCGAACTACGTGATGCTGGAACTGGGTCAGCCCAACCACTGCTATGACGCGGCCAAGCTCGACGGCGGCATCGAGGTCCGCCGCGCCGGGGTCGGCGAGCAGCTCACCACCCTGGACGAGAAGGTCCGCACGCTGGACGCCGAGGACCTGGTGATCGCGGATCAGTCCGGACCCATCGGGATCGCCGGGGTGATGGGCGGGGCGCGCACCGAGGTGGACTCGACCACCTCGGCCGTCATCGTGGAGGCCGCGCACTTCGACCCGATCAGCGTCAGCCGCAGCAAGCGCCGGCACAAGCTGCCCTCCGAGGCGTCCAAGCGCTTCGAACGCGGCGTGGACCCGCTGCTGCCCCCGCTCGCCGCCCAGCGCGTGGTGGACCTGCTGGTCCAGCTCGCCGGCGGAACCGACTCGCGCGAGGTCACAGACGCCGGTGCCGCCGCGCTGCCGCAGCCGATCCGGCTGGACCCCGCGCTGCCGGAGAGGCTCACCGGGGTGGCTTACACGCAGGAGCAGATCAGCTCCACACTGGGCGCCATCGGTGCCGAGGTCGGCCAGGAGGGGGAACAGCTGCTGGTGACCCCGCCGAGCTGGCGCCCGGACCTGACCATCCCCGCCGCCCTGGTCGAAGAGATCGCCCGGCTCGTCGGCTACGACAAGATCCCCTCCCGGCTCCCGGTGCCACCGGCCGGCCGAGGGCTCACCACCGCCCAGCAGCGCCGACGCGGCGTCTATGCCGGCATGGCCGCCGCCGGCTTCACCGAGGTGCTCAGCTACCCGTTCTACTCCGAGGCCGCCAACACCCGCTTCGGGCAGGCTGAGGACACCGGAAAGCCGATGCCGATGCTGCGCCTGGCCAACCCGATCGCCAGCCAGCACCCTGCGCTGCGCACCACGGTGCTGCCCGGGCTGCTCGAGGCGCTGCGCCGCAACGTCTCGCGCGGCTTCACCGACGTCGCGCTCTTCGAATCCGGCTCGGTCTTCCACCCGAAGGCCCAGCTCGGCTCGCCGAGCATCCCCGAGCTGGGGGCCTACCCCGGGGAAGAGGTTCTGGCCGGGCTCGACGCCGGCATCCCGGATCAGCCGCTGCACATCGCGGCCGCACTCAGCGGAGCCGAGACGGCCGAGCTGCCCGGTGTGCCCGGGCGCCGTCGGGACTGGGCCGACGCTGTAGATGCGGCGCAGAAGGTCGCTGACCTGCTGCGTGTTCGCCTCGAGGTGGTCCAGGGCCAGCACCAGGCCTTCCACCCCGGACGCACGGCCGAGCTGCGGTTCAACGGAGCACGGATCGGTCATGCCGGTGAGCTGCACCCGAAGGTCATCGAAGAGCTGGACCTGCCCGCCCGGACCTCGGTGATGGAGCTGGACCTCTCCGTGCTCATCGAGGGGTCCCCGGAGCAGATCAGCGCCGAGCCGATCTCGACCTTCCCGCCGACCACCCAGGACGTCTCACTGATCGTGGCCCAGGAGCTGCCGGCAGCCGAGCTCGAGGCCACCCTGGTCGAAGGAGCGGGGGAGCTGCTGGAGAGCATCGAGCTCTTCGACGTGTACGCCGGTGAGCACATCGAGGCTGGTCACAAGTCGCTGGCCTTCGGGCTGCGCTTCCGCGCCGAGGACCGCACGCTCACCGCCGAGGAGGCCTCCGCGGCCCGCGCCGGGTCCGTGGCTCTGGCACAGCAGCGCCACGGGGCCGTGCAGCGGTGACAGTCCAGAGGTGACGACTCAGCTCGGCGCCAGCCGCTGAGCGGCGTCACCAAGATGCTCCGGCGGGCGTTCAGCCCGCCGGGGCATCGGTCTGTGGACCAGGTCCAGGAGCTTCTCCCAACCATCGACCGCGGCGCATGACGCTGTTGACCTGCCATGCCGGATCCAACAGCACCAGATCCGCGCGCCCGCCGGGGAGCAGCCTGCCGACGTCGGCGAGCCCGATCATCTCTGCAGGATTGGCGGTGGCCGCCATCAGCGCCTCGCCCGGGGCGATGCCGGCGTCGAGGATGCTCCGGCGCACCGCCTCGGCAAGGGTCACCGCCGAGCCCGCGATCGCGCCTTGCGCGCCGTCGGGCGCCTGAAGACGGGCGACGCCGTCGGCGACGTCCACGTTCAGCGTCCCCAAGGCATAGCGGCCCTCCGGGGCGGCGGCGCCGGCCATCGCGTCGGAGACCAGTACCAGCCGGCGCGGCCCGCCGTTGCGGGCCGCCGAGTGCCAGACGTAGCGGACCATCTCCGGGTCCAGATGCACTCCATCGCTGATCAGCTCCAGGAAGGCGGTGCTGTCTTCCAACAGTGCCAGAGGTGGGCCCGGTTCCCGGTGATGCAGGCCCAACATTGCGTTGAACAGATGCGTGGCGGCGCTGGCCCCGGCGCTCAGAGCGGCCCGGGTCTGGGCGACATCGGCGCCGGTGTGCCCGACTCCCACGACCAGTCCCGCGGCTTGCAGCCGAGCAACGGCCTCGAGAGCGCCGGGCAGCTCCGGGGCGAGGGTGACATAGCGCAGCAGCTCGGCCGCCTGGTGCTCCAGCACGGCAGAGACGGCCTCCGGAGTGGGGTCGCTGAGCAGAGACGCCTCATGGGCGCCGCGATGGGCGCAGCTCAGCCAGGGCCCCTCAAGGTGGATCCCGGCGAGCTCGCCGGTCTCTACCAGAGGCCGGAGTCGCTCTGCCTGGTCCAGCAGCGCCGGGATCGGCGCGCTGACCAGGGAGGCGAGCATGGTCGTCGTGCCGCGGTGACGGTGGGCCGTCAAGACGGTCCCGGCAGCATCCGCACCCTCCGTGAAGGCCGCGCCGCCGCCGCCATGGGCGTGGACATCGACGAACCCGGGTGCCAGCACGCCCTCGGTGAGGTGCAGATCCGGGGTCTCCGGCGGGTGACCGTGCCCGGCGTCGAGGATGCGTCCCTGTGCCAGGCGCAGCCAATACCGCCCGAGGTCCCCCTCCGGGGTCAGCGCCGCCTCGGCGAGGATCAGCTGGGTCATAGGAGACGGACCCGACTCGGCATGGTGTGTGCTTCTCAGGGCTGCAACAGCAGCTTGCCCGTGGTCCGGCGGTTCTCCAGATCCTCGTGGGCCCGGCCCGCTTCGGCCAGCGGGTAGCTGGCGCCGATGCTGAGCTTCAGATCTCCGGTGGTCAGCGCGCGGAAGAGCTCGGCGTAGCGCCAGGAGCGCTCCTCGGCATTGCGCAGATACCAGTGCGTGGCCGGGCGGGTCACGTAGAGCCCGCCGCGGCGGTTGAGCTCCTGCGGATCCAGCGGGGGCACCTGGCCCGAGGCCCCGCCGTAGAGCACGAACATTCCCCGGATCGCCAGAGACTCCAGGGACCCCGCATAGGTGTCTTTCCCGACGCCGTCGAAGACCGCGGCGACACCCTCGCCCTTGGTGATCTCCAGGACCCGCTCGGCGAAGTTCTCATAGCCCAGCACATAGTCGGCACCGGCGGCCTGCGCGATCTGGGCCTTCTCCTCGGTGGAGCAGGTGGTGATCACGCGCGCCCCCTTGGCCTTGAGCAGCTGGGTCAGGATCTGGCCCACCCCTCCTGCTCCGGCATGGGTCAGCACGGTCTCACCCGGGGAGACCCGGTAGGTGGAGTTGACCAGGTAGTGCGCGGTGATGCCCTGCAGCGGAAGCGCCGCGGCCTGCTCATCGGTGACCTCATCCGGCACGCGCACGGCCTTGCCGGCGTCGACCAGGAAGTGGGAGGCGTAGGTGCCGGTGGAGGCCTCCAGGGTGGTGACCCGCTGGCCGACGGAGAGCGACTCCACGCCTTCGCCGGCGGCAAGGACACGCCCGGTGCCCTCGGTGCCCGGGGTGAAGGGATACTGCACCGGGTAAACGCCGCTGCGCTGGTAGGTCTCGATGAAGTTGACCCCGGTAGCGGCAGTCTCCACCAGCACCTGGTTCGGTCCAGGCTCGGGCAGCGACACCTGAGCCTCGACGAGCACCTCGGCGCCCCCTGCCTGCTCGGCATGCACCACTCGTGCTCTGTCGGGCAGATCCTCTGGGAAAACTGTCTGTTCATTCATGGCGGCAAGCGTACCCAACACAGGCCCGGAGCGGCGAAGTCTGCGGCCCCAGAGCATGCATAAATATTGGATATAGCGCATATATCCGCCTAGACTGCTGGGATGACCTATTCGATCGCTGTCTCCGGAGCCTCAGGCTATGCCGGGGGAGAAGTCCTGCGCCTGCTGGCCGGCCACCCCGAGGTCCAGATCGGCGCCGTCACCGCCCACTCGAGCGCGGGGGAGCGGCTGGGAAGCGTGCAGCCGCATCTGCTCTCCCTGGCGCACCGGGTGCTTCTGGACACCACCGCGGAGAACCTCGCCGGACACGACGTCGTCTTTCTGGCCCTGCCGCACGGGGCTTCGGCGGAGATCGCCGCCCAGCTCGGCGAGGACACCATCGTGATCGACGCCGCCGCGGATCATCGGCTGGAATCCGCCGCCGATTGGGAGAAGTTCTACGGCTCTGCCCATCAGGGCACCTGGCCCTATGGGCTGCCCGAGCTGCCCGGAGCGCGGGCCAAGCTTGCCGGTGCCCGGCGCATCGCGGTGCCCGGCTGCTATCCCACCACCATCATGCTCGGCCTGGCACCGGCGCTGGCCGCCGGGCTTGTCCAGCCCACCGACATCGTGATCGTCGCGGCCACCGGCACCTCCGGGGCGGGCAAGGCGCTCAAACCCCACCTGCTCAGCGCCGAGGTCATCGGTGGCATGAGCCCCTACGGGGTCGGCGGGGTGCACCGGCACACCCCGGAGATCGAACAGGGCCTCGGACACGCAGCAGGAGTCCCGGTCCAGGTCAGCTTCACCCCCACGCTGGCTCCGATGCCGCGCGGCATCCTGGCCACCTCCACCGCGAAGCTCGCCCCCGGCACCACCGAGGCGGCGCTGCGAGCGGCCTACCGCGAGCACTACGACGGCGAGGCCTTCGTCCACCTGCTCCCGGAGGGCCAGTGGCCGGCCACCAAGCAGGTCGTGGGCTCCAACCACGTCACCATCCAGCTTGCGGTCGATGAGCACGCCGGGCGCGCCGTCGTCGTCTCGGCCGCGGACAATCTGACCAAGGGCACCGCCGGCGGAGCCGTACAGTCCATGAACATCGCCCTGGGTCTGGAAGAGACCACCGGGCTCAATCTGCTGGGAGTCTCCCCATGAGTGTCACCGCCGCGAAAGGATTCAGCGCCGCTGGCGTCGCCGCCGGATTGAAATCCCCCGATGCGCAGGGCAACGCGCCGCGCGACGTCGCCTTGGTGCTCAACCATGGCCCGGACAAGCACGCCGCCGCGGTCTTCACCACCAACCGGGTCGCCGCGGCACCGGTGCTCTGGTCCCAGCAGGCCATCGCCGACGGGCGAGCCGATGCGGTGGTGCTGAACTCCGGCGGAGCCAATGCCTGCACCGGGCCCCAGGGCTTCGCCGACACCCACCAGAGCGCCGAGGTCGTGGCCGCGAAGCTCCAGGCCGCTGGCGCGGACATCTCCGCCGGGGACGTGCTGGTCTGCTCCACCGGACTCATCGGCGTGCGCCTGGACATGCCCGCGCTGCTTGAGGGGATCAGCGCCGCCGTGGCGCAGCTGGAACCGGCCGAGGCCGCCGGAGCGCGGGCAGCGCAGGCGATCATGACCACAGACTCGGTCATGAAGGTCTCCACCGCGACCGGTGCGGAGTTCACCATCGGCGGCATGGCCAAGGGTGCCGGCATGCTCGCCCCCGGGATGGCCACGATGCTCTCGGTGGTCACCACCGACGCGGTCATCGCGGCGCCCGACCTCGACGCCGCGCTGCGCGAGGCCGTCCGGCTCAGCTTCAACCGCGCCGACTCCGATGGCTGCATGTCCACCAACGACACCGTGATCGCGATGGCCTCCGGGGCGCATCCGCGGGCCGACCCCTCCGGAGTGGACCTGGCGGAGTTCCAGGCGGCGCTGAACCAGGTGTGCCAGGACCTCGCGACCCAGCTCATCGCCGACGCCGAGGGCGCCCACCACGAGATCGCGATCTCCACGATCAACGCCGCGACCGAAGAACAGGCCGAGACCGCAGGCCGCTCCGTGGCCCGCTCCAACCTGTTCAAGACCGCGATCTTCGGCCAGGATCCCAACTGGGGCCGGATCCTCTCCGCCGTCGGGACCACCGACGTGGACTTCGACCCCTCCACCATCGACGTCAGCGTCAACGGGGTGTGGATCTGTCGCGCCGGAGGGATCGGGGAGGACCGCGAACTGGTGGACCTGCGCGGGCGCCACGTGAAGGTGGTCATCGATCTGAAGGCCGGCGCCGCCGAGGCCACGATCCTCACCAATGACCTGACCCATGACTATGTGCATGAGAACTCTGCCTACTCCAGCTGAAGAAGGACCCGATGACCTCCAGCATGAAACCCCGCGACGCCGGGAGCCTGAGCTCCGCCGGTGAGAAGGCCTCCGTCCTGGTCGAGGCGCTGCCCTGGATCCAGAAGTTCGCCGGAGAGACCATCGTGATCAAATACGGCGGCAACGCCATGATCAACGACGAGCTGCGCCGCGCCTTCGCCGAGGACGTGGTCTTCTTGCGCCACGTCGGGGTCAACCCGGTGGTGGTGCACGGGGGAGGGCCTCAGATCAACGCGATGCTCCAGACCCTGGGCATCGAATCCGAGTTTCGCGCCGGACAGCGGGTGACCACCCCCGAGGCCATGGATGTGGTCCGGATGGTGCTCACCGGGCAGGTCGGCCGCGAGCTGATCGGCCTGATCAACAGCCACGGCCCCTACGCGGTGGGCCTTTCCGGGGAGGACGCCGCGCTGCTGCGTGCCACCCGCACCACCGTGGAGATCGACGGCGAGACCGTGGACCTCGGACTGGTCGGGGAGGTCAGCGGGGTCAACCCCGACGCGATCACCGACCTGCTCGACGCCGGGCGGATCCCGGTGATCTCCACCATCGCCCCGGAGTTCGACTCCACCGCCGCCGACGCCACCCCCACCGGCGAGGTGCTCAACGTCAACGCCGATCTCGCCGCCGCCGCCGTCGCCTCGGCTCTGGGCGCGGCCAAACTGGTGATGCTCACCGATGTGGAGGGCCTCTACGCCAACTGGCCGGACAAGTCCTCGCTGATCTCCTCGCTGAGCGCCAGCGACCTGCGCGCGATGCTGCCCAGCCTGGAATCCGGCATGATCCCGAAGATGACCGCGGCGCTGAAGGCCGTGGAGGCCGGGGTCCCACGCGCCCATGTGGTCGACGGCCGGGCACCGCACTCGATGCTGTTGGAGATCGTCACCACCGAGGGCGTCGGCACCCAGATCGTTCCCGATGGGGAGGCCGCATGAATGCCCAGAACACCCCCGAGGCTCAGGCCGCTGACCTGAAGAGCGCGGATCTCAACAGCGCCGATCTCACCAGCGCTGACCTGAACAGCGCGGATCTCACCAGCGCCGATCTCAACAGTGCGGCGCTCGCGGCGGAACCCGGTGAGGCGCTGCTGGCGCGCTACACCGCGTCCCTGCTCGGGGTCTTCGGCACTCCGCAGCGCGTCCTGGTCCGCGGCTCCGGCGCCAAGGTATGGGACGCCGACGGCCGGGAGTACCTGGACCTGCTCGGCGGGATCGCGGTCAACGCGCTGGGCCACGCCCACCCGCTGATCACCAGCGTGGTCTCCTCCCAGCTGAGCACCCTGGGACACATCTCGAACTTCTTCACCAGCCCGACCCAGATCGCGCTGGCCGAGAAGCTGCTGCACCTGGCCCAGGCCCCCACCGGCTCCAAGGCGTTCTTCACCAACTCCGGCACCGAGGCCAATGAGGCCGCGTTCAAGCTGGCACGCCGCCACGGCGGCCAGGACCGGCCGCGGATCATCGCCCTGGAGCACGGCTTCCACGGACGCACCATGGGCGCACTGGCGATGACGCACAAGCCCAGCTACCGGGAACCCTTCGAACCGCTGCCCGGCGGCGTGGAATGGGTGCCCGCCGGGGATGCCGAGGCGCTGCGCGCTGCGGTGGATGAGACCGTGGCTGCGGTGATCATCGAACCCGTCCAGGGTGAAGCCGGTGTCCACGGCCACCCGGCCGGGTACCTCCAGGCCGCCCGGGAGATCACCCGTGCCGCCGGGGCGCTGTTGATCTTCGATGAGGTGCAGACCGGCATCGGCCGCACCGGATCCTGGTTCGCCTCCTCCCCGTCAGACTCCGCCCCGCCAGACTCTTCCCCGGTGATCCCGGATGCGATGACCCTGGCCAAAGGCCTCGGCGGTGGGTTCCCGATCGGGGCGATGCTCACCTTCGGGGAACACGCCAGCACGCTGCTGAACCCCGGCCAGCACGGGACCACCTTCGGCGGCAACCCTGCGGCCACCGCCGCCGCACTGGCCACGCTGCACGTGATCGAATCCACCGACCTGCTGGATCAGGTCCGGGAGGTCAGCGCCTACGCGGCCGCCCGGCTCGCCGAACTCGACTTCGTCACCGAGGTCCGAGCCCACGGGCTGCTGATCGGCTTCGATCTGGAGGCCGCCGCCGGTCAGGCGCTGGCGCCTGCCATGGTCGCCGCGGCCCTGGAGGCGGGTTTCATCATCAACGCCACCGGCCCGTCCACGCTGCGCCTGGCCCCGCCGCTGATCATCACCACGGAGCAGATCCAGCAGTTCATCGATGCCCTTCCCGAGATCCACCGCAGGAGCACCTCATGACCGTTCGCCACTTCCTCACCGACCTGGACCTCAGCCCCGCCGAACTGGACCAGGTGCTGACCCTGGCGGCGCATATGAAGGCCCACCCCTACGCGATCAAGGCCCTGGCCGGGCCCCAGACCGCCGCGGTGTTCTTCGACAAGACCTCCACCCGGACCCGGTTCTCCTTCGTGGCCGGGATCTCCGCGCTCGGCGGCGCCCCGCTGGTGGTGAACCCCGGGGAGTCCCAGCTCGGCCACAAGGAGACCATCGCCGACACCGCCCGAGTGCTGGACCGGATGGTCAGCCTGATCATCTGGCGCACCTATGCCCAGTCCGGGCTTCAGGAGATGGCGGCGCACAGCGCGGTCCCGGTGATCAACGCACTCTCCGACGACTACCACCCCTGCCAGCTGCTCGCGGATCTGCTGACCCTGCGCGAACATCTCGGCGGCACACAGGGTCGCTCCCTGGCCTACCTGGGCGACGCGGCGAACAACATGGCCAACTCCTATCTGCTCGCCGGGGTCAACGCCGGCATGGATGTCCGCATCGCCGGCCCCGCCGGCTACCTGCCGGAGCAGCGCATCATCGACGCCGCCCAGGCCCGCGCCGAGCAGACCGGGGCCAAGGTGCTGGTCACCACCGATCCGGTCCAGGCGCTGGCCGGCGCCGAGGCGGTGGCCACCGATACCTGGGTCTCGATGGGACAGGAGGAGGAGAAGCAGCAGCGACTCGAGCTCTTCGGGGACTACCGGGTCGACGCGGCGGCCATGGCGCATGCCGACCCGGGCGCCGTCGTCCTGCACTGCCTTCCGGCCTACCGCGGGGTCGAGATCAGCGCCGAGGTCCTCGACGGGGCGCAGTCGGTGGTCTGGGATGAGGCGGAGAACCGGCTGCACGCGCAGAAGGCGCTGATGGCCTGGCTGTTGGTGCGCTCCGGGCTCGCCGACGCGCAGACTGCGGAACTGGTCCGGGCAGGGGAACGCTGAGATGGCACCGACCACCAAGACCGCGCGGCACGCGAAGATCCGTGAGCTGATCTCCCGCTCCCAGGTCCGGTCCCAGGCTGAGCTGGCCGAACGCCTCGCCGACGCCGGGGTCACGGTGACCCAGGGGACGCTCTCGCGGGACCTGGTGGAGATCGGTGCCGCCCGGGTGCGCGGCGCCCAGGGTGCGCTGATCTATGCGGTGCCCTCCGACGGACATGACCGTGAGCTGCAGGCCGACCAGACCGACGCGACGACGACGGCGCGGCTGATCGCGCTGTGCAAGGACCTGCTGGTCTCTGCCGAGCCCAGCGCGAACCTGGTCATCCTGCGCACTCCGCCCGGAGCCGCCCAGTTCCTGGCCAGCGCGGTGGACCACGCCGGGATCCCAGAGATCCTGGGCTGCATCGCCGGAGACGACACGATCATGGTGGTCACCACCGAGCCCGACGGGGGAGCCGCGGTGGCGCACCGCTTCACCGGATTCGCCGAGGGCCGGGGCTAGCCGCGGCGCTGCTCACACCGCGCTGACCGGCGCACCAGGAAATAAAAGTTCATATCAATGTTCATAATGGTGCACCCTCTGGTGTCGGCCACTACTGTGCACCTATGCGAACACAGACAACAGCGCTCGTAGGCATTTCCCACGGCACCTCATCAAAGCGCGGCCAGGCCGTGGTGCGTCAGCTCATCGACGACGTCGCCCACCGGCTCCACGCCCCAGCGTCACCTGCGAGTCCATCCGAGACTCCACCGGACGTTTCTTCCGAGACCCCGCCCAAGACTTCGCCAGGGATTCCACCGGCGAGCCCGCCCACCGTGCGACTCGGCCACGTCGACGTGCAGCAGCCCGACGTTGACGCCACCCTGGGCAGCCTTCCTGCGGGCATGGGTGCGACCATCGTGCCGCTGCTGCTCTCCACCGGGTTCCACGTCAACGTGGATCTGCGCGAGGCGATGCAGAACCTCACCCGACCGGCCACGCTGTGCCGCGCGCTCGGCCCCGATGGTCGACTGACCGAGCTGCTGGCTCATCGGCTGGGGGAGATCGGCGCCGATCCCGACCGGGACATCATCATCCTCGGCGCGGCAGGCTCCTCCGACGGCTCGGCGGTCCGCGACTGCGAGACCGCCGCCGCGATGCTCGGGAGCCATCTCGGAGTCGAGGTCCACGAGTCCTATCTCTCCTTCGCGCAGCCCAGCGTCACCGCGGCGGTGGCGCGTGCCCGCGCCGAGCGCCCTGGGCGGCGCGTGGTGGTGGCGAGCTATCTGCTGGCCCCGGGCTACTTTCAGACCCTGCTCGAATCGGCCGGCGCCGACCTGACCGCCGAGCCGCTGCTGGCTTCCGGTCGCCCCACGGCTCCGGCGCAGCTCGTCGACCTCGTGCTGGAGCGGTATTCCAAAGCCGTCCCCGTGCCGGCCTCCGCACCCCAGCCGCAGGAGGCGTCATGACCGGCGTGCCCACCTTGCCCGAGGTCAGCATCACCGTGGAGGAGCTCCGCGCCCTCCAGCGCACCGGTGCGCCGCTGACGCTGCTCGATGTCCGATGGCGGCAAGACCGCCCAGAAGGGCTTCCCGAATACCTGGCTGGGCACATCCCGGGTGCGGTGTTCGTCGACCTGGAATACGAGCTCAGCGCCCCGGACCGGCCCGCAGGGGATGGCGCGCATCCGCTGCCCGACCCTGCCGCGTTCCAGGAGTCGGTGCGCCGCTGGGGCATTGGTCCGGAGGACACCGTGGTGGTCTATGACGACCTGAAGAACTTCTCCTCGGCGCGCGCCTGGTGGCTGCTGCGCCATGCGGGCCTTGCCGATGTGCGGGTGCTCGACGGCTCGCTGCGCGCCTGGGTCCAGGCCGGGCATGCCCTCGCTGAGGGCTTCGAGCTGCCTGTGGCCACGGAGGCGGAGATCAGGTTCGGGGCGATGAAGACCGCGGACCTGGATGAGATCGCGGCCCTCGGATCCGAGGCGCAGCTGATCGACGCCCGATCCGCCCAGCGCTACGCCGGTGACGGGCGCATCCCGGGGGCGCTGAACGCGCCGGTCGCCGGGAACGTCGACGACCATGGACGGCTGCTCCCGGCTGCCCAGCTGCAGCAGTGCTACCTGGAGCTCGGGGTGAAGCCCGGGGTCCCCGTCTACTGCTACTGCGCCTCCGGAGTCCACTCCGCGTACGCGGTGCTCGCGCTCAGCGCGGCGGGCTTTGACCCGGTGCTCTTCCCCGGAGGATTCGGCCAGTGGGTCCACGGGGGAGACCACACAGTTCACCCCACTCTTCGTACCTGAACTTTAATGACACATATATTTGATAAGTTCAGGTTTGTATTTTAGTGTGGAGTATCGCACCGCACGAGGGCGACCAACCATCCAGAGCGGCTGAGAGACCTGGCTCGACGACGCCGCAGCAACCCGGAACCGCATGCACATGCCGGGTGCTCACGCCGGGAACGATGGAGGCATTTTGTCGACCGATACAGCTACCACGACCGCCGCCAGCAGGCGGCCCGACCGTTCATCCCCACGGCCTAACGGCCAGTGGAAGATCGACGGCAAGGACCCGCTGAACCACAACGAGGAGCTCAAGCAGGCCGACGACGGCCTGAACGTCCGCGAGCGGATCGAACAGGTCTACTCCAAGGAGGGCTCCGACTCGATCCACTCCGATGACCTGCGCGGCCGCTTCCGCTGGTGGGGCCTCTACACCCAGCGACGCCCCGGAGTCCCCGCCGGTGCGCACAACTCGCTGCCCCCGGAGGAGGTCGACGACAAGTACTTCATGCTCCGGGTCCGGATCGACGGCGGCGCACTGACCACCGAGCAGCTGCGCGTGGTCGGTCAGATCGCCGTGGACTTCGCCCGCAACACCGCGGACCTGACCGACCGGCAGAACATCCAGCTGCACTGGGTGCAGGTCGAGGACGTCCCGGAGATCTGGCGCCGCCTTGAGTCCGTGGACCTGGGCACCACGGAGGCCTGCGGAGACGTTCCGCGGGTGATCCTGGGCTCTCCCGTGGCTGGGATCTGCGCAGAAGAGATCATCGACCCCTCTCCGGTGATCGCCGAGATCGCCCGCCGCTACATCGGGGACTCCACGCTCTCGAACCTCCCACGCAAGTACAAGACCGCGATCACCGGACACCCCAGCCAGGACGTGGTCCACGAGATCAACGACTTCGGCCTGGTCGGCGTCGTCCACCCCGAACACGGCCCGGGCTACGACGTCTGGGTCGGCGGGGGACTCTCCACCAACCCCCGGCTCGCCGAACGCCTCGGGGTCTTCACCACCGAGGACGAGGCGCCGGATGTGTGGCACGCGGTGACCCAGGTCTTCCGCGACTACGGCTACCGACGGCTGCGGCAGAAGGCCAGATTGAAGTTCCTGCTCAATGACTGGGGCCCGGAGAAGTTCCGGCAGGTCGTCGAGGACGAATACCTGGGCCACCGGCTCCGGGACGGGCTGCCTGCTCCCGCGCCGAGCCGCCCAGGGGACCACGTAGGCGTCCACCGGCAGAAGGACGGGCGCTACTACATCGGCGCCGCTCCCGTCGTTGGCCGGGTCAACGGGGAGCTGCTGGTGAAGCTGGCCGAGCTGCTGGAGGCCAACGGGTCTCACCGGCTGCGCACCACCCCGCACCAGAAGCTCGTGGTGCTCGACGTGCCCGAGCAGAACCTTGCCACGGTCAAGGCCGGGCTGAGCGACCTGGGTCTCGACCCCGATCCCACGGTCTTCCGCCGATCCACGATGGCCTGCACTGGCATCGAGTTCTGCAAGCTGGCGATCGTGGAGACCAAGACCACCGCCCAGAAGACGATCTCCGCACTGGAGATCCGGCTCGCGGACGTGGCCGATCAGCTTCCCGAGCGGCTCACCCTGCACATCAACGGCTGCCCGAACTCCTGTGCCCGCATCCAGACCGCCGACATCGGGCTGAAGGGACAGCTGCTGCCCGACCCCGACGGCGAGAAGACGCCCGGCTTCCAGGTCCACCTGGGCGGTGGGCTGGCCTCCTCCGATCGGGAGGATCCAGGGCTCGGACGGACGGTCCGCGGCCTGAAGGTCACCGTGGAGGGGCTGGTCGACTACACCGAGGCGCTGATCCGTCGCTACCTGCGCACTCGGGACAGCTCCAGCGAGTCCTTCGCAGCCTGGGCCCACCGGGTGGAGGAGGGTCAGCTGCAGCTGGAGGAACCAGAGCCGCAGCTGCAGGAACCCGCGAAGGGGGCGGTCTCATGACGGACCCGACCCCGAGCACCAGCCGCTCCACCAGCAGCGTCAGCTCGACCAGAACCGCCAGTTCCAGCACCGACCTCACCACCAGTGCCGACGCGTCCCGAGAACTCGCCGCATCCGGGGCTGATGCGCTGGGCGTGGAGGCCCGCGCTGAGGACGTCATCGCCTGGGTGGCCGAGAACTTCTCCGCCCGTGAGGTCGCGGTGGCCTGCTCCATGCAGGACTCGGTCCTGCCGGCCCTGGTCGCCGACCAGCTTCCCAGTGTGGACGTGCTGTTCCTGGAGACCGGATATCACTTCGTGGAGACCATCGCTGCACGCAATGAGGTGGCTCGCGCGCTCGACGTCACCGTCGTCGATGTCCTGCCCCGGCTCAGCGTGGCCGAGCAGGACCGCGTCCACGGCAAGGACCTCTTCAAGACCGATCCGGCCGCCTGCTGCCGGATGCGCAAGATGGACCCGCTGGGCGAGGTGCTCACCGGCTACCGGCTCTGGTTCACCGGCGTCCGCCGCGACGAGGCACCCACCAGGGTCGACACGCCCCTGGTCACCTGGGACGAACTGCATGGCCTGATCAAGGTCAACCCGCTGGCCACCTGGAGCTTCGATGACCTGGTGGAGCATTCGCAGCGCAACGGCCTGCCGGTGAACCCGCTGCTCGACAACGGCTACCCCTCCATCGGGTGCAAGCCCTGCACCCTCCCGGTGGCGCCGGGGGAGGATCCTCGCTCGGGCCGCTGGGCCGGATCCGGGAAGGTCGAATGCGGCATCCACACCACCGAGGCGACGGCCTAGCCGCACCCGCCGCGGGGCGCCCCCAGCCCTGCAGACGCTCCACCGACTCCCCGGCGGTGGCGGCGTCGTCTGACCGACCATCCTCTGCCCCGCCTGACCATACCGAAAGGCCCCCTCATGACCAGTGCTCTCTCCGCTGAGGCACCGACCGCTCCGCCGGCACCTGCGGGCACCGCGGTGCTGGCACGACTTGAAGCCGAAGCGATCCATATCATCCGTGAGGTCGTGGCGGAGTTCGATCGCCCCGCGATGCTCTTCTCCGGCGGCAAGGATTCGGTGGTGATGCTCCACCTGGCGATCAAGGCGTTCGCTCCGGGTCCCGTCCCCTTCCCGGTGGTCCACATCGACACCGGGCACAACTTCCCCGAGGTCATCGAGTTCCGGGACCGCACCGTGGAGCGTCACGGTCTGCGCCTGGTGATCGGCTCGGTGAAGGAGCTCATCGACGCCGGCGCCCTGCAGGAACGCGCCGACGGAACCCGCAACCCGCTGCAGACCGTGCCGCTGCTGAACACCATCGCGGAGCACCGGTTCGATGCGCTCTTCGGCGGTGCGCGCCGTGATGAGGACCGGGCCCGGGCCAAGGAACGGATCCTCTCGCTGCGCGATGAGTTCGGCCAGTGGGATCCGCGCAACCAGCGTCCGGAGCTGTGGAACCTCTACAACGGTCGGCACCGGCCCGGTCAGCATGTCCGCGCCTTCCCGATCAGCAACTGGACCGAGCTCGACATCTGGCGCTACATCGCGCTCGAGGACATTGCGCTGCCCTCGCTCTACTACGCCCACGAACGTGAGGTCTTCCACCGCGACAGCATGGTCCGCGCCGTCGGACCACACAGCCTGCCCGGGGAGCACGAACCCGTCGAACGGCTCTGGGTGCGCTACCGGACCGTGGGGGATATGTCCTGCACCGGCGCCGTGCGCTCTCGCGCCACCACCAATGACCTGGTCCTGAACGAGGTCGCCAGCGCGACGGTCACCGAGCGCGGAGCCACCCGCGCCGATGACCGGCTCAGCGAGGCCGCCATGGAGGACCGCAAGAAGGACGGATACTTCTGATGACCCACACACCCACTCCGGGCACGCTGCTGCGCCTGGCGACCGCCGGAAGCGTCGACGACGGCAAATCCACCCTGGTCGGCCGGCTGCTCCACGACGCCCACGCCATCCTCTCCGACCAGCTCGCCGCCGTGACCCGCAGCTCCGCGGAGCGAGGCTTCGGCGCCGCCCCGGCGGGCTCTGACACCCGGGACGACCCCGACGCCGGGCCGGCGCTGGACCTCGCGCTGCTGACCGACGGGCTGCGCGATGAGCGCGAGCAGGGCATCACCATCGACGTGGCCTACCGCTACTTCGCCACCGATCGGCGCAGCTTCGTGCTCGCTGACTGCCCCGGCCACGTCCAGTACACCCGCAACACCGTCACCGGCGCCTCGACCGCCGATGCCGTGGTGCTGCTGGTGGACGTGCGCCACGGCGTCGTCGAGCAGACCCGCAGGCATCTCGCCGTGGCCACCCTGCTGCGGGTCGAGCATGTGATCGTCGCGGTCAACAAGATCGACGCGGTGGACTACAGCGAGGAGGCCTTCCGCGCGGTGGAGCGTGACATCGTCCAGGTCTCCCGGGAGCTGCGCGGCCCTGAGCGGACCGGGTCCCCAGGCGGCCCCGAGCCGATCGTCGTGCCGGTCTCCGCGCTGCACGGCGACAACGTCGTCACCACCTCCACCCGCACCCCCTGGTACACACCGCACACCCCGGGTACCTCGGCGTACAGCGGACAGGCGCTGCTGCCGATCCTGGAACAGCTCCCCGACGCCGACGCCTCTGCGCGCCGGACCGAACCGCTGCGACTCCCGGTCCAGAGCGTCATCCGCGCCCACGGCGGCTACCGGGGTTATGCGGGGCAGATCGCCGCGGGGACACTGCGGGTCGGCGACACGGTGCGGATCCAGCCCGGCATCCAGCTCACCCAGGTCACGGGACTGGAACGCACCACGCTGCAGGAGCAGCACGCCGCTGAGACGTCGACAGCAGGGACATCCGCCACGGCATCAGAGGTAGCCGCGGCGGGGGAGTCGCTGACCATCCGCCTGGCCGGAGACCACGACGTCGCGCGTGGCAGCGTGCTCACCGATCCGCAGCGCCCCGCCGTCGAACTCGACGAGGTGACCCTGCAGGTGGCCTGGCTGCATCAACGGCCCGCTGTCGCTGGCAGCCGGGTGCTGTTCAAACACGGCACCGCCACGATCAAGGCCCTGGTCGCCGAGGTGAGCGATCGTCTCGATCTGAACACGCTGCGCTCCGGGCCGGCAGATCAGCTTCAGCTCAACGACATCGGCACCGTGACCCTCCGGCTCGCCTCGGTGCTTCCCGTGGATGACTACTCGGTCTCCAAACGCACCGGTGCCGGGCTGCTGATCGACCCCGCGGACGGCAACACCCTGGCCGCGGCGATGATCCACCTTCCCGATCCGCAGGACGCCGACGCGACCGCGCCGGACAGCGACGAAGATTGGCTGAACTCATGACCGGTACGACAAGCCCAACAATCGGTCTCGTCGCGCTCGTCGGAGGCGGGCCCGGCGACGACGCTCTGGTCACGGTCCGTGGTCGTGAGCTGCTCGGCCTCGCCGACGTCGTGATCGCCGACCGGCTTGGACCGCGCGGACTGCTCGAGGAACTCGCTCCGGACGTGGAGGTCATCGACGTGGGCAAGGCGCCGGGAAACCACGCCGCGACCCAGGATGAGATCAACGCCCTGCTGGTCACCCACGCGCTCGCCGGTCGTCGCGTGGTCCGGTTCAAGGGAGGCGATCCGTACATCCTGGGCCGCGGCTCGGAGGAGCGGGAGCACTGCCGCCGCTTCGGCATCGAGACCGAGGTAGTCCCGGGCATCACCTCGGCGATCGCGGTCCCGGCCGCCGCCGGGATACCGCTGACCCACCGCGGCCTCTCCCGGGGATTCACCGTGATCTCCGGGCATGAGGACCTCGACGTCGTGCCGCGTGCCTCCGGGCACACCCTGGTGATCCTGATGGGGGTCAAGACCCTCCGCCGCTCGGCCACGCAGCTGATGGTCCACGGCTTCGATGCCGAGACCCCGGTGGGCATCGTCGAGTCCGGCTGCACCCCGGAGCAGCGGGTGACGCTGGGCCGGCTCGGCGGGATCGCGGACCTGGCCGTTGAGCGCCGCGTCCAGAACCCCGCCGTGATCGTCGTCGGCGACGTGGTCACCCTCGCCCACGACTGGCCACATTTCCCCGCTCCGACGATCCCCGCATCCAAGGTCCCCACATCCGAGATCCCCGCCCCTGCCATGGCAGGCGCTTCCCTGGAGAGATCCCACCATGACTGAGCAGACCCCTCGCATCGCCATCATCGGCAGCGGACCGGCCGGCGTGTACGCCGCAGATCTCCTCTCCCGATCCGAGGAGGGGGAGGACATCGCGATAGACCTGTTCGATCGATACCCGGCGCCCTTCGGGCTGATCCGGTACGGCGTCGCACCTGATCACCCGCGGATCAAGGGCATCGTCAAGGCGCTGCACAAGGTCATCGACCGCGGCAGGATCCGCTTCATCGGCAACATGGACTACGGCACGGACCTGAGTCTGGACGACCTGCAGCGGCGCTACCACGCAGTGATCTTCGCGACCGGCGCCATCGGTGACGCGGAGCTGAACCTCCCCGGGATCGCGCTGGAAGGATCCTTCGGCGCAGCCGACTTCGTGTCCTGGTACGACGGTCACCCCGACTACCCGCGCAGCTGGCCGCTGGACGCCCAGCAGATCGCCGTGCTGGGCAATGGCAACGTGGCGCTGGACGTCGCACGGATCCTGAGCAAGCACGCTGATGACCTGCTCACCACGGAGATCCCGGAGAACGTCTATCAGGGCCTGAGATCCTCCGCCGTCACCGATGTGCATGTGTTCGGCCGGCGCGGCCCGGCCCAGGTGAAGTTCACCCCTCTGGAGCTGCGCGAACTCTCGCACAGCCGCGACGTCGACATCATCCTCTACGAGGAGGACTTCGAGTTCGACGACGCCTCGGACGCCCTGATCAAGTCCAGCAACCAGGTCAAGACGATGGTCAGCACGCTGACGAACTGGCTGCTCGAGCAGGAGGAGCGGCAGTCAGACCCGCAGGTGCATCCGGCCTCGCGCAGACTCCACCTGCACTTCCTGCACTCCCCGGTGGAGATCACCGGGGAGGACGGCGAGGTCACCGGAATCCAGTTCGAACGCCAGCAGCTCGACGGCAGCGGCAACGCACGCGGCACAGGAGAACAGCTGGAGTATGAGGTCCAGGCCGTCTATCGAGCCGTCGGGTACTTCGGCAGCCCGCTGGCAGAGGTGCCCTTCGACGCCGACCGCGGCGTGATCCCGCATCGCGGAGGTCGAGTGATCGACGCCGACGGGGAGCCCATCTCCGGGCTCTATGCCACGGGGTGGATCAAGCGCGGTCCGGTGGGACTGATCGGCCACACCAAGAGCGACGCTGCCGAGACCATCGGGAATCTGCTCGAGGACCTGGACCAGCTGACTGACCCCGAGGCGCCGGACGCCGATGTGGTCGAGCTGCTCCAGGAGCGCGGCGTGCAGAGGACCTCCTGGGACGGATGGCTGGCCCTGGACGCCCACGAGCAGAGCCTCGGCGCCGAGCACCAGCTCGCGGACGGTTCCACCCGCGAACGGGTCAAGGTGGTCTCACGCGAGGAGATGGTGGAGATCTCCCGGGCCCTGCAGGAGGCGACCCGATGACGTACATCATTGCGCTGCCCTGCGTAGACCTCAAGGACAAGGCCTGCATCGACGAATGCCCCGTGGACTGCATCTACGAGGGCGAGCGTTCGCTCTACATCCACCCCGACGAATGCGTGGACTGCGGCGCCTGCGAACCGGTCTGCCCGGTGGAGGCCATCTACTACGAAGACGATGTCCCCGAGCAGTGGTCCGAGTACTACCGCGCCAACGTCGAGTTCTTCGACGAGGTCGGGTCCCCCGGCGGCGCGGCCAAGGTCGGGCTGATCGAGAAGGACCACGAGGTCATCGTGGGACTGCCGCCACAGCGCTGACTGACCTGCAGCGCTCACAGACTTCCAGGATCGGGTGGTCAGCACCGGCGGGATCTGAGTCATCAGGTGCCGAGGGGATTCGGCGGCGCCGGGGTGGCAGGGTGTGGCGCGCGTACTATGGGCGGCATGGAAAAACTCTTCGAATCTATTCGTAGGATCGGTTTCCGTCGTGGACCTGGGCGCGTCGTCGCAGGCATCGGGGGAAGCCTTGCCAAGAAGTTCGGAGTCAACGTGTGGTTGGTCCGCTTGCTGATCTTCTTGTCCTTCTTGCTTCCGGTGTTGGGAGTCGGAGCGTATCTGTTGGTGTGGGTTCTGACGCCCTGGCAGGACGGCAGCATACCGTTGGAGCGCGCCTTAGAAGCCCGACGCTTGACTTGAACTCAACCAGGTCACGGCAGTGAGAGATCGTCCGGTCTCGTCGAAACGACCGTGTCTCATATAGCTGGGGTCTGCCGCACCGATAGGTGACATGATGACGTGCCCCATGGCTTGGTTTCCACTCGCTCTGACTAGCTTCCGGCGATGAGCGGTTGAATGTTGTGGGCGAGGTCGTAACCATGCGGCGTGGCGTAAGCGAGGCTGGAGTGGCGGCGTCGGCGGTTGTAGAACACCTCGATGTACTCGAATATGCCGTGCGCCAGCTCGACCCTGGTCCTCCACTTCTTGCGATTGAGCAACTCGATCTGCATCGAGGACCAGAAGGACTCCATCATCGCATTATCGAGCCCATCACCCACGGTCCCGAATGAGGGCAACAGCCCTGCCGAGCGGATCTTCTGGGTGAACACCCACGAGGTGAACTGAACTCCGTGATCTGCATGAACGATCCCTCCTGCCTTGGGGGTTCGTACTCGGATCGCCATAGCCTCAAGCGTTGACGACCAGGTTTGAGTCCTCCTTGGAGTCGATGGCCCAGCCGATGATCTTGCGGCTGCAGGCGTCCAGGACTGCTGCGCAGTAGATCTTGCCTTCCCTGGTGGGATGTTCGGTGATGTCTGTGACCCAGAGTTCGTTGAGTCCGAGCGGTGGAACTTACGTTTGACCAGGTCATCGGCTGTGGCCACGCCCTTGAGGCGCTTGACCCGCGTGGGTCCCGGTAAGCCTCCAAGCCCTGCGCGACTCATCAGCATCCACACGAGCCGACTTGAGCACGCGATCCCCATCCCGAGCGTGAGCTCGGTGTGGATCCGCCGGCAACCGTAGGTGCCCCTGGATGCGATATGGACCTCGCCTATGAGACCGGTGAGCCAGCGTCGGCGCAGTTCCGTGGGGCTAGTGGGCGCCGTCTGTAACGGTAGTAGCCCTGCCGGGAGACTCCGAGTAGGCGACAGCAGGTGTTCACGGGCTCCCCGGCGTCGACGAGACGGTCGATCACCGGGTGCGCTCTTTTGGGTCAAGGGGATCCTCATCGAGCCAGGTGGATGCTCGTCGTAGGATCGAGATCTCTTGCTCGAGCTGTCGGACCCTGGCGCGGGCTGCGCGCAGCTCGGCCGATTCCTGGGTGGTGTGGCCCGGTCGACCCTCGCGCACGAGCGAGATGGCGCGGGCCCTGAACTCTGGAGGATACGGGCGTGGCATGGTGATCAGCCTTCCATGAAGGCCATCGGCTAGCGAGAGATAGTGGAAACCAAACTGTAGGTCAGGTCAAACTGTCGCCTATCGGCGCGGCAGACCCACCCCATCTCACCACAGACAGTATGCGGCCGATAGTTATAGAGGTTCACCCGCAGCGACAGGGCATGCCGACGAGCCCGACCCCGGATGGCGGAGTCAAGGTCAGCGCCCAGCGCCGACCCGGAGAACCTCGACCTCGCGCCCGCCGGCCGCGGCCCGGGGTCGCACCCAGATGGCGTCCCACTGCTGCAGGTCCAGTGCCTGGGACTCCGTGCGAGAGAGCTGCACGTTCACCGGTGGGTGCGCCCCGCCCAGGGACCCCGGGTCTGAGTCCAACACCACCTCCAGGCGCACCTCGAAGCCGATCCGCGTGAGCCGAGTGATCCGCCCGGGGTGCGAGCCGCTCTCGGGGTCCAGGGTCACCTCCACGTCGTGGGGCCGCAGCCGCAGCTCCCCGAACCGGGTGACCTCCCCGATGAATCCGAAGACGAAGTCACTGGCCGGATGGTCGTAGATCTCCTCGGGCGTCCCGACCTGTTCGATGCGCCCCTGATTCATCACGACCACGGTGTCGGCGACCTCCAGGGCTTCCTCCTGGTCGTGGGTGACGAAGACACTCGTGACATGGACCTCCTCGTGCAGCTGGCGCAGCCAGTCGCGCAGCTCCTTGCGGACCTTTGCGTCGAGGGCCCCGAAGGGTTCATCCAGCAGCAGCACCGAGGGGTCCACCGCCAGGGCGCGGGCGAGCGCCATGCGCTGCCGCTGGCCGCCGGAGAGCTGGGCGGGGAGCCTGTCGCCGAAGCGCTCCAACTGCACCAGCTCGAGCAGCTCCTGCACCCGACGCCGGACCTGTGCCTTCGGGGTCTTGCGCACCTCCAGCCCGAAGGCCACGTTCTTGGCCACGGTCATGTGCGTGAACGCCGCGTAGTGCTGGAAGACGAATCCGATGTTCCGCTGCTGGGCGGGCAGCCGCGTGACGTCGCGCCCCGCGAGGTACACCGAGCCGGCATCGGGCTCCTCCTGACCGCCCAGTATCCGCAGCAGCGTGGTCTTGCCCGACCCCGAGGGGCCGAGCAGGGCGGTCAGTCCGCCGGAGGGGACCGAGAGGCGGATGTCTTCCAGGGCGGTGAAGCTGCC
Source organism: Nesterenkonia aurantiaca (assembly GCF_004364585.1). GTDB lineage: Bacteria > Actinomycetota > Actinomycetes > Actinomycetales > Micrococcaceae > Nesterenkonia > Nesterenkonia aurantiaca. Next base: position 64,301 of record NZ_SOAN01000011.1, read on the forward strand.
GAAGGTCTTCCTCACGTGGTGGATCTCAATTCCCACGGGTGTGCTCCTTTGGTCGTAACACGGTGACGATGGCCAGTGCGGCGATGCCGATGAGTGCGAGCAGGAATCCGATGGCGTAGGAGCTGCCGGTGGCGAATCCCTGGTGGAATCGCTGCACCGCCATGGTGGCGGTCTCGGTCTGACCGACCAGGCCCCCGGAAATGATCAGCACGGCCCCGAACTCCCCGACGGCGCGGGCCAGGGTCAGGATGATCCCGTAGGTCACCGCCCCCCTGATCGAGGGCAGTGTGATCCGCCAGAGGATCTGCACGGCGTGGGCTCCGAGGCTTCGCGCGGCGACCTCCTGCTCTATGCCGATCTCGCGCAGCACCGGGATCACTGCGCGCAGCACCAGCGGAAGGCTGACGAAGGTCACCGCGAGCACTATCCCGGGGAAGGAGAACACCACCAGGATGCCCAGTTCGGCCAGCGGGCGGCCCAGCCAGCCCTGAACGGGGCCGTAGGCCAGCAGCAGCGCCAGGCCGACGACGATCGGCGAGACTGCGATCGGCAGGTCCACGAACAGTCCGAGCAGCCGCTTTCCCGGGAAGTCGTGGCGCACCAGCAGAATCCCCAGCGTGATCCCGAAGACCGTGTTCAGCACCACCGCCCAGGCGGCGGCAGCAAGGGTTACCCGCAGGGCACTGCGCACCGCCGGGTCCTGCAGCGTGGAGACCAGGTGGTTCTCCCCGGAGAGGAAGGTCTCCTGGACCACCATCCACAGCGGCCAGCCGACCAGGAAGAACAGGTACGCGATCACCACGGTGCGCAGCGCCGTCCGCGTGACGCTCACCGGTGGCGCTCCTGGGAGGTGAGGACCTCCACGAGCAGCGTCGCGGTCAGGGCCGTGGCCAGCAGCAGCACCGCCACGGTCGCTGCAGCGGCGGTGTTGTCGACCTCGATGTAGCTCTGGATGCGCATCGGTGCGCCCTCCGAGATGTTCGGACGATTCCCGCTGAGGATCACCAGGGCACCGAACTCGCCGACGCCGCGGGCGAAGCACAGCGTGGCTCCTGCGGCCAGTGCGGGGGTCAGCGCCGGGAGGATGATCCGGCGCACCGTGGTGGCGCGGCTGGCTCCGAGCGAATGGGCCGCCCGCTCGACGTCGCGATCCAGCTCGCCCAGCACCGGCTGCACCGTCCGGACCACGAAGGGCAGCGTCACGAAGAGCAGCGCGAGGAACACCGAGGCGGGGGTGCCCAGCACGTTGATCCCCAGCGGGCTCTCCGGCCCGTAGAGGCTCAGCAGCACCAGCCCGGCCACCAGCGAGGGCAGCGCGAAGGGGATGTCGATCATCAGCTCGATCAGCCACCGACCCGGAAAACGGTCGCGCACCAGCACCCAAGCGATGAGCAGTCCCATCACGAGGTTCACCGCCGTGGCGGCCAGCGCGGAGACCAGCGTGAGCCGGATCGCGTGGGCGGTCTGCACGTTGGTCAAGGTGTCCCAGAACGTGGACCAGCCGTCCTCCACTGAGGAGATGAGCAGCAGGGCCAGCGGGATCATCACCAACAGGCTGAACCACAGCACCGAGATCCCCAGGGCGAGCCCCGCGGGGCGGGTCAGCGTGGTGCGCCGCCGACTCCTGGGCCGGCGCTTGGACCGGGTTCTGCCCGGTGAGAAAGGAATCCCGGCAGTTGCGGAAGCTGGGTTGTTCAGCGCGCGGGTCGGCATCTCAGCTCCGTCCCGAGTCCTCGATGAGCCGGGTGATCAACCCGTCCTCGTCGAAGTAGTCGGCCATCACCTGGTCCCAACCGCCGAAGTCTTCGTCCACCGTGGCCAGGTGCTCCACCGCGGGGAAGGGCCGGGCGGGATCGTTGGCTCCGCGGACCTCGTCGATCTCGATCGCGGCGCCGCCGTGCTCCACCGGGCGGAACCCGAAGCTGGCGTAGATCGCCTGACCCGCGGGGGAGAGCGCGAAATCATGGAACTGCCGGGCCTGGGCCGGGGCGTCCTCGGTGACCGCGGCGACGTTCTCGATCAGCACCGAGGTGCGCGGGACGATGTAGTCGAGCTCTTCTCCCTGCTGCACGCCCAGGATGGCCTCGTTCTCGTAGGAGACCAGCACGTCACCGGTCCCGTCGAGGAACGCTATGGTGGCGTCCCGCCCGGAGCCCGGGAACACAGCGACGTTGTCGACGAACTGCTCCATATAGTCTTGCGTCTCCGCCGGGGTGCTGCCGTCCTGCAGCTGTGACGCGAGGGCGCCGAGGATGTTCCAGCGGGCGGCACCGGAGGATCCCGGGTTGGGGGTCACGATGCTGACATCTTCGCGGATCATGTCCTCCCATCCGGTGATGCCGAGTGGGTTGCCCTCGCGGACCACCAGGACCACCACGGAGGTGGTCAGCTGGCCGCCCCAGGCGTTGTCGTCCCAGTCCTCCGCCACCAGTCCCGCCTCGACCAGGCGCTCCAGGTCGGGGGAGATGCTCAGGTGCACCAGGTCCGCGGGCAGCCCGTTCGCCACGCTTCGAGACTGATCTCCCGAGGCTCCGTAGGATTCCGCCTTCTGTGCCCGCTGACCCGCCGCGGTCTCTGTGAAAGAGTTGAACAATTCATCGTTCGCCTCGGCGGGCGCCGCGAACCCCACGAGGGTGATCTGCCCGTCGGGCTCGCCTGCGCAGCTGGTGAGCAAAGCTGCGCCGAGGACAGCAGAGACCGCTAAGTAAGTCGCTCTGATTGCTGCTGTGCTCATGCGTGGACAACTCGTTCCTCGGTGATGTTCAGGTGATAGCCCCACCGTAGACAAAGTCGCACCGCATCACTAGTAATTCGTCATATAGGTTCATAAGTGTTCAAAAACAAAGTACGCTCGGTGGTGTCGTGGGAGATCGTGCACCACCGCCACCACGCACTCACGGACGCCGATCGACGAAAGGGCACTCGACATGTCTTCAGACCAGGATTTCTCGCACTACGCCAACCCCGGCGCGCTCGTCAGCACTGACTGGGCGGCCGAGCACAAGGACGACCCGCAGGTGGTGCTGCTGGAATCGAACGAGGACGTCCTCCTCTACGAGACCGGCCACATCCCCGGGGCACACAAGATCGACTGGCACACGGACCTGAATGACCCGGTCACCCGGGACTTCATCGATCCGGAACAGTTCGCCGCCTTCGCCGCGTCCAAGGGGATCACGCCCGAGACCACGGTGGTCTTCTATGGCGACAAGTCGAACTGGTGGGCCGCCTATGCTCTGTGGGTCTTCACCCTCTTCGGCCACGCGGACCTGCGCCTGATCGACGGCGGCCGGGCCAAGTGGGCGCAGGAGGGCCGTGAGCTGAGCACCGAGGTGCCGCAGCCGCGTGACGCGCAGTACCCGGTCCCGGCCACGCGCAACGATCCGCAGTGGCGGGCCTTCCGCGAGGACGTGCTCGAGGCCATCGGCAGCACCCCGCTGGTCGACGTGCGTTCCCCCGCGGAGTACTCCGGCGAAGTCACCTCGGCGCCGGGCTTCGAGGACAAGGAAGGCGCCCTGCGCGCAGGACACATCCCCACCGCCGTTTCGGTGCCCTGGGCATGGGCTGCGAACGAGGACGGAACCTTCAAGTCACGCGAAGAGCTTGCGGTGATCTACCAGGAGGAGGCCGGGGTGGGAAACTCCGAGTCCGTCATCGCCTACTGCCGGATCGGTGAGCGTTCCTCGCACACCTGGTTCGTGCTCAAGCACCTGCTGGGCTACGACGAGGTCCGCAACTACGACGGCTCCTGGACCGAGTGGGGCAACGCGGTGCGGCTGCCCATCACCGTCGGCGCCGAGCCGGGTGAGGCGCCGGCCTCGTGACGTCCGGCGCGCCGCTTGCCCGGATCTTCGAGGAGTTCCAGTCCGTGGGGGAGCAGCAGCGGCTGATGCTGCTGCTCGACTACGCGAAGCGCCTGCCGGAGCTCCCCGAGGCCTATCGGGACAGCCTCCAAGACATGAACGAGGTCGTGGAGTGTCAGTCTCCGCTGTTCCTGGCGACCGAGTTCGACGACGCGGCGCGGGTGGCGCACATCTACTTCGCCGCTCCGCCGGAAGCGCCCACCACGCGGGGCTTCGCCTCGATCCTGCAACACGGACTCAGCGGTCAGGGCTACGAGGCGATACTGGGCCTGAACGCGGATGTGGGTTCTCACCTGGGCCTTGCCCGGGTGATCACCCCGCTGCGGCTGCGAGCGGTCAATGCCATGGTCGGGCGGATCTCCCGATCCGTCCTCGACCATGTCGGTTGACTGCTAGTGTCTGACCGCTGGTGACTCAGCCCCGCTGCGCGCCCGGGACGAAGTTCGGGGGCGGGTGCCCGCTGCTCAGCCCGTGTGGGCGTCGAGGATCGCGCGCATCGCATCCAGGCCGAAGATCTCCGCCACGGCATAGGCGCTCTGCCGGCCCAGGCGGGGATCGGCGCCGGCGGCGAGCAGCGCCTTCGTGGCCACCTCGTTCTGGCGGAACACCGCGCAGCCCAGCGCGGTCTGGCCCTGATCATTGACCCGGTCCACGTCGGCGCCGCGGGCCAGCAGTCCCTGGGCCTGCTCGGTGTGATCGTTGTAGACCGAGAGGATGAGCAGCGTGTCGCCCTTCTCGTTGCTCAGGTTCACCGGCACGCCGCGGTCCACAAGGTCAAGCAGCTCCTCGGTCTTGCCCGCTCGAGCGAGGCCGAACATCGAGGCCAGGAACTCCATCTGTTCCTCGGTCAGCTCCGGCGCGCCGCCTGCGGGAGGATGCTGGTTCTCAGAGGGATCGGCCGCGTGCTGGAAGTCCTGTGACATGGCCGCAAGTCTATCGGAGACCGGCGCGGGCGCCCGGATCCCTGAGGCCCGCGAAGGCGATAACCTGACCGGGACCCCGAACCTCACCGACACGCTTTATGCAGACCTGCGAATAATTATGTAGTCTGTATCCGAGCCAAAATTCCGTTCCCCAAGGAGATTCGTTGTGACTGATCGTATTGTTCTCGCCTATTCCGGCGGCCTCGACACCTCGGTGGCCATCGGCTGGATCGCCGAAGCCACCGGCCAGGAGGTCGTCGCGGTCGCGGTCGACGTCGGACAGGGCGGCGAATCCCTGGAGACGGTGCGCCAGCGCGCACTGGACTGCGGCGCCGTGGAGGCCTATGTCGCCGATGCCCGCGACGAGTTCGCCGATCAGTACTGCATGCCCACGCTGAAGGCCAACGGCCTCTACATGGACTCCTGCCCGCTGGTCTCGGCGATCTCCCGCCCCGTGATCACCAAGCACCTGGTCGCGGCCGCCCAGCAGTTCGGCGCCACCACGGTCGCTCACGGCTGCACCGGCAAGGGCAACGATCAGGTCCGCTTCGAGGTCGGCATCCAGACCCTGGGCCCGGAGCTCAAGTGCATCGCCCCGGTCCGCGACCTCGCCCTGACCCGTGAGCTCGCCATCGAATACGCCGAGAAGCACAGCCTGCCGATCGAGACCACCAAGAAGAACCCGTTCTCCATCGACCAGAACGTCTGGGGTCGTGCCGTGGAGACCGGCTTCCTGGAAGACATCTGGAACGGTCCCACCAAGGACGTCTATGAGTACACCGAGGACCCCTCGTTCCCGCCCGCAGCCGACGTCGTCACCATCACCTTCGACCAGGGCGTGCCGGTGGCCCTGGACGGGCAGACCGTGACCGCCCTGGAGGCCATCGAGCAGCTCAACCGCCGCGCCGGCGCCCAGGGTGTGGGCCGGATCGACATCGTCGAGGACCGCCTGGTGGGCATCAAGTCCCGTGAGATCTACGAGGCTCCCGGCGCGATGGCGCTGATCGCTGCGCACCGCGAGCTGGAGAACATCACCCTGGAGCGTGAGCAGGCCCGGTTCAAGAAGACCGTGGACCAGCGCTGGACCGAGCTGGTCTATGACGGCCAGTGGTTCTCCCCGCTCAAGCGCAACCTCGACGCCTTCATCGACGAGACCCAGAAGTACGTCTCCGGTGAGATCCGGCTCGAGCTGCACGGCGGCCGCGCCACCGTGCAGGGCCGCCGCTCCGAGACCAGCCTGTATGACTTCAACCTGGCCACCTACGACGCCGGCGACGCCTTCGATCAGTCCAGCGCCCGAGGATTCATCGACATCTTCGGCCTCTCCTCCAAGGTGGCCTCCCAGCGCGAGCAGCGCATCCACGGCAAGCCGGACTTCTCCGGCCTCGGCAGCCTGGACCGCTGAGCATGAGCTCGGAGAGCACGACGCCGACGAGCCTGGATCAGCAGGATTCGGAGAGCAGGCACGGCACCAACGAGGGCGCGCTCTGGGGCGGACGGTTCGCCTCGGGACCCGCCGATGCGCTGGCGGCGCTGAGCAAGTCCACGCACTTCGACTTCCGCCTGGCCCGCTACGACATCGCCGGATCCCGCGCACACGCCCGGGTGCTGCACCGCACCGGGCTGCTCGATGAGCCCGAGCTGGCCGGGATGCTCGCTGCCCTCGATCAGCTCGAGGCCGATGTGCTCTCCGGGGACTTCACTCCGGCGCCGAGCGATGAGGACGTGCACGGGGCGCTGGAGCGCGGGCTGCTTGCACGCGCCGGTGAGGACCTGGGCGGGAAGCTGCGCGCCGGGCGCTCACGCAATGACCAGATCGCCACCATGGGGCGGATGTTCCTGCGCGATCACGCCCGGGTCGTCGGCGCCGGGGTGCTGGGCACCATCGAGGCGCTGATCAGTCAGGCAGAGGCGCACCCGAACGCGCCGATGCCGGGCCGGACGCATCTGCAGCACGCCCAGCCGGTGCTGCTGAGCCACCACCTGCTGGCCCACGCCTGGGCGCTGCTGCGCGATCTGCAGCGCCTCGTGGACTGGGACCGGCGCGCGGCCACCTCGCCCTACGGCTCCGGCGCCCTGGCCGGGTCCTCGCTGGGTCTGGATCCGCAGCGCGTGGCCGAGGAGCTCGGCTTCAACCAGGCGGCCTGGAACTCCATCGACGGCACCGCGGCACGAGACGTCTACGCGGAGTTCTCCTGGGTCAGCGCCATGATCGGCGTGGATCTGTCCCGGATCAGCGAGGAGATCATCTTCTGGGCCACCAAGGAGGCCGGGTTCGTCACCCTCGATGACGCCTTCTCCACCGGCAGCTCGATCATGCCGCAGAAGAAGAACCCCGATGTGGCCGAGCTCGCCCGCGGAAAGTCAGGCCGTCTGATCGGTGACCTGACCGGGCTGCTGGCCACGCTCAAGGGCCTTCCGCTGGCCTATAACCGGGATCTGCAGGAGGACAAGGAGCCGCTCTTCGACGCGGTGGACACCCTGGAGCTGCTGCTGCCGGCGGTCTCCGGGATGATCGCCACCCTGGTCTTCCACACCGACCGGATGGCCGAGCTGGCCCCGCGCGGCTTCGCGCTGGCCACCGACATCGCCGAATGGCTGGTCCGGCAGGGCGTGCCCTTCCGGGTGGCCCACGAGCTCTCCGGCGAGGCTGTCCGGGTGGCGGAGGCCCGCGACGTCGAGCTCTGGGACCTCACCGATGCGGAGCTCAGCGGGATCTCGGCGCAGCTGACCCCGGCGGTGCGTGAGGTGCTGACCACCTTCGGCTCGCTGAACTCCCGGTCCTCCCGGGGCGGCACGGCACCCTCCGCCGTGGCGGAGCAGCTTGACGAGCTCAAGCTGCAGCTGAGCCCGATCAAGGAGTTCATCGGCTCAGCGGGCAGCAACGTCGGTCCAGACAGCGTCAGCTGAGCTGGCCGCTGGACCGGCTGCCGAACTGGCCAGCTGAGCTGACTCAAGAACCTGACGATGGAGTGAGCACAGCATGACGCGAGGCCCTTCGAGGCGAAGCAGGAGCGCCCCGGCCGTGCTGGCCGGGGCGCTCCTGCTTGCGCTCAGCGGATGCGCCGAACCGCGGCAGGCTCCGGCCCTGGACTACCCGAGCGCGCCGGATCAGCGGCTCCCAGAAGCCGCTGCCCCCGCCGAGGACCCGGCGCCGGGTCAGCCCTGGGCACCGATCGCCGGGCTCGCCGACGAAGCGTGGCTTGAGGAGGTGGCCGAGCGCACCGGCATTCCGCAGCGCGCCCTGGCCGCCTATAGCGGGGCGGCCCTGCTGGTGGCGCAGACCCGGCCGGAGTGCGGACTGGGCTGGAACACCCTGGCCGGCATCGGTCAGGTCGAGTCCCATCACGGCACCTACGCCGAGGCGCAGGTCGAGCCGGATGGACAGGTCGCCCCCGCGATCATCGGGATCCCGCTGGACGGGTCCCCGGGACTGGCGGAGATCCCCGACACCGACGGCGGCACCCTGGACGGAGACACCGAATGGGACCGCGCGGTGGGACCGATGCAGTTCATCCCGGCCACCTGGGCGCTGTATGCCCAGGACGGCTCCCGCAGCGGCGACTCAGATCCGCACCACTTCGACGACGCCGCGCTGACCGCCGCGGTGTATCTGTGCGAGAGCGGGGAGGACCTGAGCAGCGACGAAGGCTGGGTGGACGCCGTCGTCGCCTATAACCAGTCGGTGCGCTACGTCAACGACGTCGCTGCCCGGGCTCAGGAGTACGTCAGCCCTGACGCGCCTTCAGCCGCGGATTCTTCTTATTGATCACGTAGGTGCGCCCCCGGCGGCGCACCACCTGTGACCCCGGCTTGTTCTTCAATGCACGCAGTGAGTTCCGGACCTTCATTATGACCTCCTAGTGAGAATGAGTAGCATTAGCGTTAACACTACTCGAAGGGAGCGACGATGACGATGTCAGGTGAGGGATCAGCTGTCCGAGTGGTCGCGGTGATGGGGGCCTGCGGGCCAGAGCGTAAAGACTTCGCCGCGGCCCTGGCCCGGCAGCGCGACTCCGTGCTGCTGCAGGCGGACCGCATCGCGTCAGACGAGACCGCGCTGGAGTCAGCGCTGCGGCTGCTCCAGCTCGTGCCCAGCAGCACCGAACTGGTCGTGGAGTACCCGCTGGCCAGCGCGATCACCGAGGTCATCGGCTCACTGACCGGCTCAGGCGGTGACCCTGAGCCGCAGGCCCGGCTGTCCGAGGTGATCTGCGTGGTCGATGCCGCCCACCTGCTTGATGATCTCTTCCGCGACGACTACGTGGTGTTGGAGGCCGATCAGCGCTGGACGCACCCGGGGGAGCTGGCCTACGTCTGCCGCGCCGAGGTGATCGTCAAGCAGATCGAATACGCCTCGACGGTGATGATGATGAACTGGCAGCGGATCGACCCGGACGAGCTGGCCATGCTGGCGGCGCTGGTGGCGCACCTGAGCCCGCTGGCCCAGGTGCGGTTCGACGGGGAGCCCGCGGCTCGGACTCACCGCTCCACCGTGCCCGGCTACTCGGGGCAGGAGACTCGCGCCGGCTGGACCTGCCTGTTGAACAGGGACTTCCATCCGCGCCGCAGACACAATCGGGTCTCGGCCTTCCGCTACGAACAACATCGTCCCTTCCATCCCGGCCGGCTCAAGCAGCTCTTGGATCTGCGCGTCGAGACCGAGGAGTTCGGCCGGGTGATCCGCTCGGCAGGCTTCGCCCGCCTCGCGACCCGCCCGCACGTCACCGCACAGTGGGAACACATCGGGCAGATCATCTCGCTGGCTCCGCTGGCCTTTGATCACCAGATCGAGGACCCCGAGGAGATGCTGGCCTTCGGTCAGGACATCGCCTTCATCGGGATGGACCTCGAGGTGGCAGGACTCGCCGCAGCCCTTGACGAGGCCACGCTCACCGATGCCGAGCTCACGGCCGGGCCCCCGCTCTGGCGCACCTTCGCTGACCCCTTTCCCCTCTGGCAGTCGGTCACAGAGACCGAGGACTGACCGGTCAGCTGCTCGGGGAGGTCTCTGCGATCATGGGCAGATGGATTCCGCACGGCTGCACTCCCTCTTCGACGCCCATGCCACCGAGCTGGCCCCAGCGCTGTTGGGCTGCGAGCTCACGGTCGCGACCGCCGGTGGATCCGTGCGGGTCCGGCTGACCGAGGTCGAGGCCTACGGGGATCAGGGCGAGGACCCCGGGGCGCACAGCTTCAACGGCAGGACCGCCCGCAACGCGGCGCTGTTCGGGCCGCCCCGGCACACCTACGTCTACCTCAACTACGGGATCCACCGCTGCCTGAACTTCGCCTGCGCGGCCGAAGACACCGCAGGAGGCGTGCTCCTGCGCGCCGGTGAGGTGCTGACCGGCCGGGACCTGGCGATCGAGCGCCGCGGCGGCCGTGACACCGGGGCGAAGCTGCTCTCGGGTCCGGGTCGACTGGGCCAGGGTCTGGGCATCACGCTGCCGATGGACGCGCTGCCGGTGAACTTCGAGCAGTCAGCCGGCCACGACGACCCGGCCCGGTTCACGCTGAGCCCGCCGGCGGATCCCGTGGGCGCTGACCGGATCCGTCGCGGACCGCGCGTCGGGGTCTCCGGCGCCGGGGGCAGCCGGGCCTATCCCTGGCGCTACTGGCTCGACGCCGATCCCACGGTCTCGGTCTATCGGGCCGGGCGCAATGTTCCTGCGGAGGTCAGCTCATGACCTGCACCGAATCTGGCCACATCAGGTTCACCTGAATAGAGGTATGATTGGTGGTCAGCAAATTCGCGACGGAGAGCTGCGCTGCTTGATGAGTGATTCACAGTCCTCGGCCACGGCCGAGATGATGCCCGAAGACCACGACGTTCCGATGCCCGGCCTCGAGGCCGGCGTGGAGCAGGAGCGCGAGTACGTCGGGGTGCTCTACTCCCGGCTCGATGAGCTGCGGGCCGAGAAGGAGGTCCAGCTCGCGAAGGTCCGCCGGGTCGGGTCCCGCGGCACCATGCAGAACGCCTCCGAGCGCGATGCCTTCGCCGCGATGTATGAGGACCGGCTCGCGCAGCTCAACGCGGTCGACGATCGGCTGGTCTTCGGCCGCCTCGATCACGACTCCGGGGAGTGTCGCTACATCGGGCGGATCGGCCTGACCTCCGCGAGCCACCAGCGACTGATGCTGGACTGGCGCGCTCCCGAAGCCGGGGTGTTCTACCAGGCGACCGCCTTCGAACGCCAAGGCGTGCGCCGTCGTCGGCACCTGCTGCTCAAGCGCCGCGAGGTGCACGGGGTGGAGGACGACGTGCTCGACGCCAGCATGTTGGAAGAAGCCAGCCACAACCATGGCGACGGCGCCCTGCTCGCCGCGCTCACCGCGCGCCGCACCGGACAGATGGGCGACATCGTCGCGACCATCCAGTCCGAGCAGGACCGGATCATCCGCGCCGATCTGCCCGGAGTCATGGTGGTCCAGGGCGGACCCGGCACCGGCAAGACGGCGGTGGCGCTGCACCGCGCGGCCTACCTGCTCTACAGCCACCGGGACCGGTTGAAGTCCGCCGGTGTGCTGATCGTGGGCCCGAACTCCACCTTCATGTCCTATATCGACCGGGTGCTGCCCTCCCTGGGGGAGACCGGCGTGGTGCTGTCCTCGCTCGCGGAGCTGTTCCCCGGGGTGCGCGGCACTCAGGAGCAGGACCCACGGGTCGAAGAGATCAAGGGACGCCTGGACTGGGTGCAGATCATCGACGCCGCCGTCGCCCACCGCCAGCGCACCATCCCCGAGGTCCGCGACATCACCGTGGACGGCACCCGGGTCGGGGTGACCCCGAAGATGGTCAACCGGGCTCTGGAACGGGCCCGCGCCACCGGCAAGCCCTATAACGAGGCTCGCCCGACCTTCGTCAAGGTCCTGGTCAAGGAGATCGCTGAGAAGCTCGAACGCATCATCGAGAAGCGCTCCGAAGGCAACGACGCCGACCGGTCCTATCTGCTCGAAGACGTCCGCACCGCCCGCGATGTCCGGGTGCTGCTGAACCTGTGCTGGATGCCGCGCAGCCCGCAGGGACTCCTCGAGGACCTCTTCAGCAAGCCCAAGTACCTCGCCGACGTCGCGCCCGAGCTCACCGCGCAGGAGCGGGAGCTGTTGCAGCGCCAGCCTGGAAGCGCCTTCACCAGTGCCGATGTGCCGCTGCTCGATGAGGCGGCTGAGCTGCTGGGCGCGCTGGACGAGTCCGCCGGACGCGAGGCCGCGCGGCAGAAGGCCGCCGCTGCCCGTTCCCTGGACAACGCCCAGCGCGCGGTGGAGAACGCCACCCCGCAGCTCGAAGAGATGGGCATCGAGGGGTTCCTCGACGCCCAGGCCGTGGTGGACATGAACGCCGAGTCCGGCCCCCGGCTGACCGCCGCCGAGCGCGCACAGGTCGACCGCAGCTGGACCTACGGCCACGTGGTGGTCGACGAGGCGCAGGAGCTCTCGGCCATGCAGTGGCATGTGCTGATGCGGCGCTGCCCGCTGAAGTCCTTCACCATCGTCGGAGACATCGCCCAGGGCTCCTCGCCCTCGGCCGCCCCGAGCTGGCAGCAGGCGATGGCTCCCTTCGTCGGCAACCGGATGCGGGTCGAGGAGCTCACGGTCAACTACCGCACCCCCGGCACCATCGTGGAGCTGGCAGAACGCGTCGCCGCGGCCAACGGGCTGGAGACCACCTCGCTGCGCACGGTTCGGGACGGTGATCACCCGCCGGTGATCGAGAAGGTCGAGGCTGATCAGCTGGTCAGCGCCGCGATCGCCGCGATGGGCGCCGAGCATGAGCGCCTGGGGGAGGGGCTGGTGGCCGCCATCGTGCCGCAGCGGCTGCTCTCCGCGACCCGCAGCGCCCTGGTCGCCGAGTTCGGCGCCCGCGTCGGCCGCGGCGCCGGCTCGCTGACCGAGGACATCCTGTCGCTCTCCGCCGATGAGGCCAAGGGCCTGGAGTTCGACGCCGTGGTGCTCATCGAGCCTGCCGAGATCCTGGAGGAGACCGCCGGGCGGGTGGGCAGTCTCTACGTGGCCCTGACCCGGCCCACGCATGCGCTGCATGTGATCGCCGCCCGCGACCTGCCGGCAGGATTCTGACCGGTCCCCAACGATTCCGACGTTTCGGAGCGGTTCGGCAGGAGAAGATTGGTAACGTACCTGGTGTGACCCAGATGAGCCTCGAATCCACGAACCCGGCGCTGGCCGCTCAGCGCAACGATCCAAGCTTCGACTCGCTCTGGCAGGAGTTGAACTGGCGAGGCCTGGTTCAGGTCTCCACCGACGCGGACGCGCTCGAAGCGGCGCTCACCGGTGAGCCGATCGTCTACTACTGCGGATTCGATCCCACCGCGGCCTCCCTGCACCTGGGTCACCTGGTCCAGCTGCTGACCATGCGCCGCATCCAGCTGGCCGGGCACAAGCCGCTGGCCCTGGTGGGCGGCTCCACCGGGTTGATCGGAGATCCGCGTCCCTCCAGCGAACGCACACTGAACACCCCCGAGGTGGTCTCCGGCTGGGTGGACTCGCTGCAGTCCCAGATCAAGAACTACATCTCCTTCGAAGGAGACAGCGCGGCCACGATGGTGAACAACCTCGACTGGACCCAGGGGGTCAGCGCCATCGAGTTCCTCCGCGACATCGGCAAGTACTTCCGCGTGGGCACGATGATCAAGAAGGACATCGTGGCCAAGCGGCTGAACTCCGAGACGGGCATCTCCTACACCGAGTTCAGCTACCAGGTCCTGCAGGGATTCGACTACCTGCAGCTGTTCCGGCAGTACGACTGCACGCTGCAGTTCGGCGGCTCGGACCAGTGGGGCAACCTGACCTCCGGCACCGAGCTGGTCCGTCGGGCCGAGGGCGCCACGGTGCACGCGCTGGGGACACCCCTGATCACCAACTCCGACGGCACCAAGTTCGGCAAGTCCGAGGGCAACGCCATCTGGCTCGACGCCGAGCTGTGCTCGCCCTACGCCTTCTACCAGTTCTGGCTCAACCAGTCCGATGCCGATGTGATCGACCGGCTCAAGGTCTTCACCTTCCGTACCCGTGAAGAGATCGCCGAGCTCGAGAGCTCGGTGCAGGATGCGCCCTTCAAGCGCGAGGCCCAGCGGGCACTCGCCTGGGACGTCACCTCCCTGGTCCACGGCGAAGACGCCACGAAAAAGGTGATCGAAGCCTCCGGTGCGATCTTCGGCAAGGGTGAGCTGGACCAGATCGATGAGCCCACGCTGCACGCGGTCGCCTCAGAGCTTCCGCATGCCAGCATCCCGGCGGAGGAAGCCACGGCCGTGCGCCTGCTCGTGGACACCGGACTGGTCAAGTCCAACGGCGAGGCTCGTCGTGCGATCAACGACGGCGGCGCCTACGTCAACAACGAGAAGATCACCGACCCCGACGCCCTGGTGACCGAGGCGATGTGGCTGCATGAGAAGTTCCTGCTGGTCCGCCGGGGCAAGAAGAACCTCGCGCTGGTCCATCGGGGCTGAGCCCGCCCCGGGGACGGGGCTGGGATCCCCGGGATCACGGGGATCTGGGGGTGTGATGCAGCTCGCACGGGATCTGGTTTGCGGACTCGGCAGGGCGTGTGTAAAGTTCTATCTCGTGCTCAAGGGCGCACAGCGGAAAGCCACGGCGGACCGCGCAAGACCTTGGATTTGATAACCACATAGCTTCTCCCCATACAGGACTTGTTTCTGTTCCGCGGCGCGACGGCCTTCAATGGTTGGTCTTCGCCCAGGTCAGGTTCATCTCCGGGGGGGTTCGAGACCACGGTTTTTCTTGGTGTTCACACGGCGTTGACCTTGAGTTGACGGCAGCGAAGATCAGGACGTAGAGTTGAGAACCGCGC
>NZ_SOAN01000012.1 GCF_004364585.1 Nesterenkonia aurantiaca
AGACTCCGCGAAGTCCTCGGCGCAGGACGTGCGGGGCAGCTGACACGTGGTGCGCCAGGGCGGGCCTGCGGTATCGGCTGCGGACCCGCCCTGGTGAACGCCCTCTGGGTCAACGTGATGACGCTCCGCGGGATCGTCTCGGGCTGCACCTGACCGCTCGCCAGGCACTGGGCAGCAGGTAGTGGATGTCAGCTGATGACATCGACTACCTGCTGTTCGGCGCCCGACTGATCGAATCTCGGCCGCGGTTCCCCCAAGTCAGCGATCTGATCGAATCGAGCCGATGAGTTGCCCTGGCTCGGCCTGAGACGCTCGAGACTTCCCACGGCACGGCGCTCAAGACACGTCGACCCCGCCGTCGTTGAATCACTCCGTGAGCGCGCGGTGAGCGCCATCTGCTCGCCATAGCACCTGGTGCGGTCCGGATCTCCCTTTTCGAGTCCCACGCACCTATCGCCCACCGGCGAGCTTGCGATGTCGCTGCTGGACCCCGGCCGATCCGTAGGGGTAGTCCTCCATCTCCGGCTCACTGGCCGCAGTCAGACGATCGAGCTGATCGGCGCTCAACTCGAGCGAGTCTGCTGACATGTTGTCGCGAAGCTGCTCCAGCGTACGAACCCCCAGGATGACCGAGGTCACGGCGGGCTGGGCGCTCAACCAGGCCAGCGACACCTGAGAGGGGGTGGCTTCGTGCTCGTCGGCCACCGTAGAGACCGCATCGATGACCTGCCAGGTGCGTTCCTCGGCATTGCGCTTCTCCCAGGCCTCCATGCCGCGCGTCGGGTCCTCCCCCAGGCGCGTCGAGCCCGTGGGTGACTCATCCCGGCGGTACTTCCCGCTCAGCCACCCCCCGCCCAGTGGGGACCACGGCAGCAGGCCGATCCCCGCGTCCAGGGCGGCCGGGACGATCTCGTGCTCGATACCACGCACGAGGAGATTGTATTGAGGCTGCAAGGTCACCGGGAGCGACCAGCCGTGCCGTTGCGCCAGGTGGACCGCCTTGGTGAGCTGCCACCCGGTGAAGTTGGAGAATCCGTAGTAACCGATCTTGCCTGCGGTCACGGCGTCGTCGAGGAATCGCAGCGTCTCATCCAGCGGGGTGATCGCATCCCAGGCGTGCAGCTGGTACAGGTCGATATGATCAACGCCAAGCCGCCGCAGAGACGCATCGAGCGCGTCACGGAGGTGTCGACGGGAGGTTCCGAGATCATTGGGGCCCTGCCCCATCGGGAAGCGACCCTTCGTCGCCAGGACGATCTGCCGCGCCTCGGTCGGGTGGGAGGCGATCCAACGTCCGATGATCTCCTCACTGGTGCCTGCGGTGTAGACATCGGCCGTATCGATGAAGTTGCCGCCGCCTGCGACATAGGCGTCCAGAATGGCATGGGATGCCACTTCGTCGGCCTCCGCCCCGAACGTCATCGTGCCCAGCGCCTGGGCAGAGACGACTGCTCCACTGCGTCCCAGCGTTCTGTAATTCATGGAAGCCTGAGTCATGTCCCGTCCTTCTGAGAGAGTGCGTCACGCCCCAGAGATAGGGCGACCGACGACCTTGGTCGGCTCGAACAGCCCGACCTCTGGCTCTATGACTTCAACAGTGGTTCCCTATCAAAAACATATTGTCAGCTGGCCATAACCTGACAGCGAGGTCTTGAGAGTTGCAGGCCAAGAAGATTTTAATGTTGGATAATCGCCGCATCCGGAAGCGATCAGGCTGTGACCGAGAAGATCGATTTCAAGAAGACGTCGCCCCGGTGCAAGGCCAGGCCCGGCCACTGCCAGATCATCGAGCTGCCCGACATGCAGTCTCTGATGATCGACGGACACGGTGATCCGAACACCTCGCCCGCATACGCCGCCGCGCTGACATCGCTGTGTCCCCTGGCGTATTCGCTGAAGTTCACCAGTGAGCGCGAGATGTTCGATGCGGCAGTCACCGCAGTCCGTACGAAGAGAGGCCCAGGTCGATAGAGCGGATGCATCATGACTTCATCCCGCGCCAAGGTCTACGCCCGACGGGCGAGCACCACGAGATCTACCTCAGCGATCTGCACCGGACCGCCGCCGAGGAGCCGCGCGCGATGCTCCGGCAGCCCTCGGGCAGCCCGCGACAGAGCCCGATTAGGTCACACAACTGGTCCTTTTTGATTGGCGTGATCAGGCCTACCGTGGAGACATGGAGCGGCCCGGTCGGGCGGCTGAACCTAGGAGGATCCTAGTCATGACTACCCAAGTCTCGGAATGCAGCGTCGAAGCCTGCTCGTTCAACGATCATTCCCACTGCAATGCCGCTGCGATCACCGTGGGCGGGCAGGAAGACCACGCATCCTGCGCGACCTTCATCGACATCGGCGTCCACGGCGGGCTGCCCAAGGTGTTGGCCGGCGTCGGAGCCTGCCAGCGCAGCGAATGCGTGCACAACGATCACCTGATGTGCAGTGCATCCGAGGTGCGTGTCGGGCCGGGACTCGACGACGCGGACTGCCTCACCTACACCCACCGCTGAGATCTACCCGGCCCGCTCCGGGCCGGGCCCAGCGCTACTCACCCCACGAGCACGTTGGCGAACACCTGCCATGCCAGCAGGCTCTTGGCGATCAGGCTGAGCACGATATAGGCGCGCTCCCCGGTCAGGTAGTTGCTCCAGCGGCCGACCTGCTTGTACTGCAGCCACTGGTTGACGGCGAAGCTGTTGAAGAACACGAACAGCGACACGATGATGCCGTAGACGAACCCGGGCGGACCTTCCCCGCCCTCGATGCCGACGTTGATGATCAGATAGACCGCCGCGGCCAGCCACGGTCCGATCCCCGCGATGCAGCCGAACCAGAATGGCGTCCACCAAGCGCGCCCGCCCCGGACCGAACGCCCGGAGGCCCCATGCATCAGACCGTTGTTGCTCATCTCCATCAGCCAACCGAAGAGAATCATCGCCACATTGGCCAGCCCCAGGCCGATCAGCGCCGCGATGTCAGAGATCCCCAGCAGCAGGCTGATCAGCAGGATCATCAGCGTGGAGGACAGGCTGTACTCCACCCAGCGGAAACGGTTGCGTCCCTTGGACAGCTCGCCGACGTAGCGCCGGAAACCCCAGGGTGAGGCGATGAGGAAGTGGAAGAGGGCGGAGAGCAGCAGGAAGGATGCCGTCGCGAATCCCAGCGGAACGTCGAAGACGAGATTGGCGACCCCCTGGGACACCGGTGTTCCAGGGGGACCGTTCAGCGCGAAGGTCGAGACCTGCAGGCTGAAATCGTTGCTGAGGGCCAGCATGGCAGAGCCAGAGACGAGATGCAGCACGCCCATGACCAGGTTGAAGATCCGCAGCCGTCGCGCCACCGGTGCGGGTACGTCGACGGAGATGGTGTGAAGCTCTAACGGATAGGCGCTCATGTATACCAGTCTCGTCCCGCTCCGACACTTTGACCAGACCCCTTCGGCTCTCCGACCTGCGGGGCTAGGCTGGGTCCTGTGAATACTCCCTCTAGCGAGGTGCTTTCTCGGCGGACCGTGCTCTCCGGCGTTCTGTTCGGGTGCGGGATCGCCGCCTCGATGATCGACCTGTTCATCTTCCACCTGGCGCTGCAGTGGCACCACTTCTACGATCTCTCCACCAGCGAGGTCGCACTCACGGCGGACGGGTTCTTCCACGCCTTCGGTTGGTTCATCACCGTCTGGGGCCTGTTTCTGCTCGCGGACGTCCGACGCCGTGCCCAGGTGCACTGGGCACGCTGGAGCGGCGCGGTCCTCACCGGAGTCGGGTTCTTCCAGCTTTTCGACGGCGTCGTCTTCCATAAGCTGCTCGGGATCCACCAGATCCGGTACGGGGTGAACCTCTTCGTATACGACCTCACCTGGATCGGTTCGGCCGTCGTGCTTCTGATCATCGGGCTGCTGATCCTGCGCCGCACCCGGCCAGCACAGGTGCCTGCATGACCCTCGATCCCGCATTGTCCAGACATAGCTGATGCATCACCACGGCGAACCCTTCGAGGGTCTCGGTCTGGAGCCGGCGGACCCGCTGATCTGGGCGGGGCTCGACGTCGTCGTCGTCCTGCTGCTGCTGGCCGCCATGTGCTTTCACACTGGCGGATTATGGGCCGCGCGTCGCCGGAGCCCGTGGCCCCGGCACCGTAGCCTCCTCTTCCACCTCGGGCTGATCTGCGCGGCCGGCGGGCTGCTCGGGCCCGTGGCCACGGCGGCGCACACCAGCTTCACCGCGCATATGCTCGGGCATCTGCTGCTGGGCATGGTCGCGCCGCTGCTGTTGGTCCTCAGCTCACCGGTCACGCTCGCGCTGCGGGCCCTGCCGGTCCAGGCCGCCCGAGGCCTGACTCGCGTGCTGCGCAGTCCTGGCGTCCGGGTGCTCACCCACCCGGTGGTCGCTGCGGTGCTGAATGCGGGCGGGCTCTGGCTGCTCTACACCACGGACCTGTTCCGGGTCATGCATGTCTCTCCGGTGGCCTATGCACTGGTCCATCTGCATATCTTCGTGGCCGGCTATGTCTTCACGGCATCACTGATCGGGGTGGATCCGAACCCGCACCGGGCGTCGATGCCGGTGCGCGCAGCGGTGCTGATCCTGTTCATCGCGGCACATTCGATCCTGGCCAAATGGCTCTACGCACATCCCCCGTTGGGGGTGGAACCTGGGGACGGGAAGACAGGGGCACAGCTGATGTACTACGGCGGAGACGTGGTGGACATCGCGCTGCTCGTGCTGCTCTTCGCCGGCTGGTACTCCGCCACGCGTCCGCGCAACCGGCAGCACGACGCGGTCACCTCGCGGTGAGGCCTGGCGTTCTCATGCGTGCTTCGAGGCGACCCCGACCGCGTCCAAAGCCGCGCGCAGCCGCCGTTCCGCATCCTCCGCGACCTCTCGGACCGCGGCTGAGTCGCTGAGCTGGACCATGGTCTGCGGGTCGATCGCGTCGATGGTGGCGTGGTCCTCGGTGGCGCCGCGACGCACCACGACGTTGCAGGGCAGCAGCGCGCCGAGCTGCGGCTCGGCGGCCAGGGCTTTGCTGGCCAATGAGGGGTTGCAGGCGCCGAGGATGACGTAGTCCCCGACGGCTTCGCCGGACTCGGCGCCGAGCTTCTTGGTGAAGGTGGCCTTGACGTCGATCTCGGTGAGGATCCCGAAGCCCTCCTCGGCCAGGGCCGCGCGAGTGGCCTCCACCGCCTGGGCGTAGGACATCGGGACAGTGATCGTATGGGTGTAGCTCATGAACTGCTCCTTCGACTCACAATGCGCTGACCTTGAGGGGTCAGCGTGTTCTTCAGGCTCCGATGACACACCCGGAGACGACTGCGCTCAGTGCGGCACCGTGGGCGGTGGCGCTGGTGAGAATCAGCACAGCCATGATCGCGGTCATCGCCAGCGCTCCCAGCATGCCATGTCGAGGGTTCTCCGGGGCGACCAGCTGACGCACCCGCTCGGGTCCTGCGGCCAGAAGCACGCGCTGTGACCCGGTCCGGTCGCTGGCCGTGCGCTGCACGCTGCTCGCCTCGCCCATGATCAGCAGGGCCGAGGCGAGCGCTCGGGTGCCCGCGCGGCGCCTCGCCGCGTTGTCCGCCGAGACCTCCAGATAGTGCGGAACGGCGTCCGCGATGGCGGCGGCCAAGGGGACTCTTCGCAGCGGCCCGGTGATGCTCCCGATGAGGTCCAGGACCAGATGGTGGCGTTCCCGCAGGTGCGCCGCCTCATGAGCCAGCACCGCACGCAGCTCCTGCGGATCCAGCGCGGCCAGCAGTCCCGTGGTGACGACGATCCCCCACCGGTCCCGGCCGAGCGCGAACGCCGAGGGGTGGGGATCCTCGACCACGGTGACCAGGTGCCCGTCGATGACCCGCCGATGACCCACTGGCAGCAGCGAGCGGCAGGTCTGCTGAAGCGATCGCCGCCGCTGCACCACGGCGCGCAGCCCCAGAGCCACCAGGAGCAGCCCTGCCCCGGCGGGGGCCAGGAGGAACGCGGCCGAGGGAACCCCGGTCTCCATGACGAACCCGGCGGAGAAGGGGTTCGAGGCCTCCAGGCACCTCTGACAGACCTTCGCCACCGAGTCCGGAAGCGGATTCGGGCCACTCAGTGACCAGGCCAGGAACAGTCCCGCGGCCATGACCGAGGCCAGCCAGAGCGCGAGGCTGGATCCCAGACACACCACCGCCAGCCGCGGGAACCGGATCAGCACGGGCGCTGCGGCGCGGATCAGCGGACGCCCGAGCACGGCTGCCGTCAACACGGCGAAGACCATCAGCAAGGAGATGAGCAGCGGATTCATGCTCAGTCCTGGGAGTTCTCGAGGTAGGTGCGCAGCAGGTCCCGCTCATCCTCCGGCATGGTGTCCACGAAGTGCAGTATGGACGCCGTGCGGTCTCTGCTGACACCGAGTGCTTGGCGCATCAAGCCCGCGGTGTGTTCTTCGCGGGTGCGCTGCGGCAGGTAGCGCACGGAACGACCCTCCCGTGTGGGCGTCACCAGAGCCTTGCGCTCCAGGTTGCCCATCACGGTGGCGATGGTGGTGTACGCCGGGCGGCTGGGCAGCTGGTCCATCACCTCACGCACGGTGTGCCCGGAGTGATCCCACAGCAGATCCATGACTTGCTGCTCGAGCGGACCGAGTCGCTCAGCGGGCATCTCGGTCTGACGTTCCTCACTCATGCTGTGACCAGCTCCTTCCTGGGTCGAACGGTACATGCCACCTGGCCCTTGAGCCGCCAGATCAGCGCGAGGCCGGTGAGCAGCAGCGCCCCAAGGGCCAGGATCGGCTGCAGCGGGGTGAAGTAGGTGATCGCCCCGGAATATCCCAGGGCGATGAGCGCGATCTTGTTGCAGACCGGGCAGCCCACCGCGAACCAGGCCAGCACCATCCCGATCATCCCGAAGCGACTGGTGCGCCGATCCTCGGAGGCGGAGCTCCGATCCTCTGCTTCACTCGCGGTGGCGCGATCCTGGGTGCCGGGGATCGTCCGTTCTGGGCGCGAGGGCCGCACGTAGGTCGCCATCAGCATGCCGCTGAGCACCGAGGTGAGGATCCAGACCGGGTAGTTCCACCACACCGGCGGGATGTCCCGGGCGAAGAACGAGTTGGGGATCAGCACAGTGGCGACGCCTACCAGCACACCGATGACTCCAGAGGCGATCGTGGCGATGACGATCTGGCGAGGCGTCCAGGAGCGCAGCGCCTGGACCGCGAGCACGCTGCATGTTCTCCACCGGGCGAGCTGAATCGAGAGAGGAGCCATGGGGCCAACTATGCCGCAGATCTACTATCTTGCATAGTTACTATGCTAGGTAGTTACTATGATCCGTAGTAGATGGCCGTTCTGAGAAAGGTTCCGATGTCTCTGTCCTCCCCCGCAACCCCCACGATCCGTCCACGAAGAAACACCCTGCTGCCGCTGTTCGTGATCCTCATCGCGGCCGCGCTGATCGGCTTCGTGATCTGGCAGAACGCCGCCGATGACGCGCCCGAATCCACGCAGGACGCCGTGGGACAGGACACTGCCGAGCCAGATGCTCCCGGCCCAGATTCTCAGGCTGAAGGGCCGGTTGCGGTGCCTGAGGGTGGAGCCGAGCCTGAGCAGGAGGATATGAGTGACATCGAGCGCCGGGATCCTGATGATCTTCTCTCCCTCGGCCCCGCGGACGCCCCCGTGGCGATGGTGATGTTCAGCGACGCCCAGTGTCCCTTCTGTGCCACCTGGCACGAGCAGACCCTGCCCACCATGATGGAATACGTCGACGCGGGGGAGCTCCGCATCGAATGGCGGGATGTCAACGTCTTCGGCGAAGCCTCCGAGCGGGCAGCCCGGGCCACCTACGCCGCCGCGATGCAGGATGAATTCATGGAGTACCAGGGCCTGCTCTTCGCTGGTGGGGAAACTCGGCCTGAGGCCGGGCTCACGGAGCAAGGACTGGTCGACCTTGCTGAACAGGTGGGACTCGACACCGCGCAGTTCCAAGAGGACATGAACTCGCCGGAGGTCTCCGAGCAGATCGCCTCCAACGCCCAGGAAGGCCTCGACATCGGGGCCTACTCCACGCCTGCGTTCATCGTGGCAGGGGAACCGATCATAGGCGCCCAGCCCACCGAGGTGTTCGTCTCCGCGGTCGATGACGCTCTGGCCGAGGGCAACTGATGGAGATCAGCCTGATCACCGCCTTCCTCGGCGGAATGCTGGCGCTGCTGAGTCCATGCAGCGCACTGCTGCTGCCGGCGTTCTTCGCCTCCACCATCGGGGCTCGCCTCACTCTGCTGGTCCACGGAGGCACCTTCTATCTGGGTCTGGTCCTCACGCTGGTCCCCCTGGGACTGGGTCTGGGCGCGGTCGGGACGTTGTTCATCGACCACCGTCAGGCACTGATCGCCGCGACCTCCGGACTCCTGATCCTGCTGGGCCTGGCCCAGATGCTCGGCTGGGGCTTCGACTTCTCCAAGGCGCTTCCCGGGACTCATCGGCTGCAGCAACGGGCCCACAGCGAGAAGGGTCTGATCCGGACATTCCTGCTCGGCGCCGCCAGTGGCGTGGCCGGGTTCTGCGCGGGGCCGATCCTGGGGGCCATCCTCACCCTGGCGGTGGCCCAGGGAAGCATCCCGCAGGCGGGCCTGATGCTTGCCGTCTATGCCGCCGGAATGGTCCTGCCGCTGATGATCCTTGCCGCACTGTGGGGACGCATCGGCCCCAGGTCCATGAAGCTTCTCCGCGGACGCGGCTTCACCCTCTTCCGCCGCGAGCTCCACACCACCTCGGTCCTTGCCGGCGCGCTGATCCTCGGCGTCGGCGTCCTGTTCTGGACCACCAACGGCCTTCTCACCGCTCCCTCCCTGGTCCCCAGCGGGACCCAGGGGTCGCTGCAGACGATGGCCTCCTCGGCGGCTGGTCCGGTCGCAGACGTTCTCCTGATCCTGGGGAGCTCCGCGGCGCTGCTGCTCATCTGGACGCTGACCCGGCGCCGGACCGGCCGCACCGCTGACCGCGCAGACCTCCCGGGGAAGGAGTCTCCTCGATGAGCGCCGAACCACCTGCTCTCCTGCTCCTCCGAGGAGGCGTGGTCTTGGGCGTCCTGGGACTGACCTTGGGAGCCTGTGCGGCGCCACCAGATCAGGATCCCTCCGCCGAGGCCGAGTCGACCCATTCACCGGGCTCCCTCGACCCCGACCCGGTCCCGGTCCAGTCACCGGCCGAGGAGGTGGACTTGGACGCGATCCGGCTTCCCGTGCACCTGACCGACCTCGTCAGCGTCGACCCCGGGTGGGACACTCCTCCTCAGGTCCACGACGGCGTCTTCCTGGGCCCCAGAGAAGAGGAGGGCAGACTGGTGTTCAGCGCCGTGTCCGCCGATGGGACCCTGCTGTGGACTGCGCAGCGTCCGCTGAGCTGCACCGGATTTGCACTCACGAGTGCCGGTGACCGGGCTCTGGCGGTACTCACCGATGTGGACCCCGAGAACTCCCCAGATGACACCTCGATCACCACCACCGCGACCGCCTATGATCTGCACACCGGGGAACCCGTCTGGGGTCCCGTAGAAGTCCCGGGGCCACATCAGGGACCCGGTCTGGTCTTCGCCGAACCTCACGAGGAACCGATGGGCGGAACCGATCAGCGCGTCGCCCTCGATCCCGAGACCGGTGAACGCATCCCCGACCGCGGCCATGTCGTCGGGGAGTTCTTCGGAATCACGGTCACCGCCCGCGATGGAGAGTTCATCGCCAGCGGCAGCGAGGGTCAGCTGTGGCGCGCGCCCTCCTCCAACACCTCGACCACTCCTGACCCAGAGGCCCCCGTCAGCCCTGCGACGAACCGGCTTCCGCCTGGGACGGCACTCATCGGCTCTTCCGCGGCTGGCTACGATCTCTGGGACCTCACCGGCGGCGAGCTCCTGGCGGAGGGGATTCAGGACGCCATGTTTGACCTGATGTCCGAGACCTGGGTCGCGATCCGCGAGGATGAACTCGCCGGATTCGACGCCGCGGGTGGGCAGCTCTGGTCCCTGGGCCTCGATGCTGAACCCGAGATCCTCGGCGTGGGCGGGGTCATGGCATATGTCCTTGCCGACGGAGAGCACCTCGACATCTACAACGTGGTCACCGGCAACACGGCCCGGATCTACGATCCGCTCGACGACGGCGCCACGGCCATCCCTTTGGCATTCACAGACACCGGCGCCACAGTCGTCGATACGGGGACCGAGCTGGTTCTGGTGACCGACGAGCCAGGTCCTCCGGAAGATGCTGCGGCAGAGAGCGAACTCTCCGATGAGAGACCATAGAGAATTCAACCGAGGAGAGGTGCCACCGTGAGTGATGACAGCCCGAAGGACTTCTGGGAGAGCCGCTACGCGGACTCGGAGCGGATCTGGTCCGGTCGGGTCAACTCCACAATGAGCTCATTGGTCGCTGACCTGCCTGCAGGACGCGCGCTGGACCTGGGCTGCGGGGAAGGCGCTGACGTGCTCTGGCTGGCAGCTCGAGGGTGGCAGGCGATGGGCATAGACATCTCAGCCACCGCTGTGGCGCGCGGGCAGGCCCAGGCCGAGACGCGTGACCTGGGAGCCGGCGGCGCTACGTTCCGCTCCGCAGACCTCCCGGAAGGCATGCCAGAGGGACCGTTCGATCTGATCAGTGCCTCCTTCCTGCAGTCCCCGGTGGCGCTGGACCGGCAGCGGATCCTGCAGGCGGCGGCCGATCGGGTCGCGGTGGGCGGCCACCTGACGCTGGTCTCCCATGCGACCGCGCCGCCGTGGTCAACACACCGGCACGGACCTGACGAGATGCCCACCCTCAAGGGCGACCTGTCCGCCCTGGTGCCCCGGGACGCCTGGCAGATACAGGTCGGTGAGCTGCGGGAACGGTCTGCGAGGGGACCGCATGGTGAAGACGCCACCCTCAAAGATCTGGTCATCCTGGCCAAGCGGTTGCACAGATGAACTAGTCTGGTGCTTCAATCCAGCTCAGAGGCGGGCCCATACCGCTGAACAGGGGGGCGTGAATGACGCACCGGGAGAAGGACGTCTTGCTGGGGGCCACCTTCGGCCTGGCCGTGCTGGTGGTCTCGGAAGCGGTGCGCCATCTGCTCGGGCACGACCGGTCCTTGGGCGAGATGGCATGGAGCCTGTGGATCATCCCGTTCGGCGCGATCATGTGGAGCATCGGCGGGTCGGCACGGAGGAGCAGAGCCCTCACTCCCCCGGACGGGGCAGAGGCCGGCAGGCCCTCGGCGTGACGGCGCTGGTGTTCGGAATCGTACTGATCAGCGCCGGTGTGCTGACCACGCTGCTGGCGTTCGCGTGTCGTCGAGGAACGCTGCCACTGAATGCGTTCGTGGGCATCCGTATCCCGTCCACTACCGCCGATGCCGAGACCTGGGTTCGCGCGCACCGCGCGGCCTGGCGCTGGATTGCCATCGCCGGAGCAGGTCCGGTGTTCTCTGGGACGCTTCTCCTCTTTCAAGGCGACGAAAGCGGACTCGCCGTGATCGCCGGGACGCTCTGGCTGCTGGGCTTCATCATCGGCGCGTCGGTCGTCGCCTCCCAGGCCGCTGCGAACGACGGATCCGCCTGAACGGTCCGGGCGTCGCCCTCTTCGCCGGGCTCGCATCAACTGCCCACGCGCACCATGGCGCGACGGCGCACCCGCGATAGCCACCTCACCCGGGTGTCGGCAGGGTGAGGATCTCGGCTCCGTCCTCGGTGATCGCGATGGTGTGCTCGCTGTGTGCGGTGCGGGATCCAGTGGCGCTGCGCAGCGTCCAGCCGTCGGCGTCGGTGCGCAGCGCATCGGTGTCAGCCATGACCCAGGGCTCCAGGGCGAGCAGCAGTCCGGGCTGCAGCTCATATCCGCGACCGGGTCGCCCGGTGTTCACGATGTGCGGGTCCTGGTGCATGGTCGATCCCACTCCGTGCCCGCCGAACTGGGTGTTGATCGGGTACCCAGCATCGCGCAGGACCGTGCCGATCGCGTGCGAGAGATCCCCGATCCGAGCCCCCGGGCCCGCGGCGGCGATTCCCGCCGCCAGCGCCCGTTCGGTGGCCTCGATCATCGCCACGCTGTCGGGCTGCGGCGAGTCCCCCACCACAAAGCTGATCGCCGAGTCCGCGACGACCCCGTCCAAGGACACTGCAAGGTCAAGGGTCAGCAGGTCGCCGTCGGCCAGGGCGTAGTCATGAGGCTTGCCGTGGAGCACCGCGTCGTTCACCGAGGTGCAGATGTAGTGGCCGAACGGTCCCCGTCCGAAGGATGGCTCGTAGGCCACATAGCAGGAGGTGGCCCGTGCCTCGAAGATCATCTCCTTGGTCCAGGCGTTGATCTCCAGCAGGTTCGTCCCCACCACGGCGCGGCGCTTCATGGTCTGCAGAATGTCAGCGACCAGCGCGCCGGTGACCCGGCCGCGAGCCACCCCTGCGGGGTTGAGAATCTCGATCATGAGCCACCCTCGGAGGCTGCCGCGACCCGGCGATTATGCAGATAATTGCGCAGGCACCCCGGGAGCGCGCCCAGCACGATGAAGAACGGACCCGCGGCGCGACCATAGGCGTCGCTGAACACCCAGGCACTGGCCAAGAACAGGATGAAGGCCAGGAGCCGCAGCACCGCGACCTGAGGAGGGTTGTTCGGCGGCCTGCCGAAGAAGAACGGCAGTCGAGTGTCAGGATTCACACTCCGGAGCATGTCGAAGGACGCGGTGAACAGCACCGCGGCTATGACCCACAGAATGATCGCGATTAGCTCCATCGGATCATTCCATCGCCCCAGGTTGCCTGAGTCAATCCTCACGTCAGTCCGAGCAGCTGCGGCCGCACTCGTAGAGTAGCGGGATGGAATACACCGCAGCACCTATGGAGGTCCGCAGACCGTGAGCAGCCGACCCAAGCGCGCACCCGCGCAACAGGCTGAGCGGGAGAACGCCGCAGAACGCCTCGCAGCACGGCTGGATCGTCCCATGGGCATGCTCGGCATCCTGTTCCTGTTCGTCTTTCTGGGTCAGATGCTCGTCACGGAGCCGGGTTGGAGCCGCGCGTTGAGCGCCGCCGGCTGGATATTCTGGTCCGTCTTCGTCGCGGAGTTCCTGCTGCGCGCCTACGTCGCCGGGTTCCAGAAGGCGTTCTGGCGACGCAACTGGTGGCAGGTGATCTTCCTCCTGGTGCCGTTCCTGCGGTTCGTCCGGGCGCTGCAGGCCGTACGGGTGCTCCGCCTGACGCGGGTCGCCCGGGTGGGCGGGATTCTCTCTGCCGGGGTCCGCGGCTCCCGGTCCGCCGGACGGCTGCTCACCAGCCGCATCGGCTGGCTGGCGGCTGTGACCGCCGTCGTCGTGCTGGCCGCGAGCCAGCTGCTCTACGCCTTTGAATCCCACAGCGACTACACCAGTGCGCTCTATGAGGCGGCCCTGGCGACCGTCACCGGCACTGGGATCAGCACCCAGGACCCTTTCTCGAAGGTGGTCCAGCTGGTGCTCGCGGTGTACTCCGTGGGCGTGTTCGCGACGCTCGCCGGTTCCGTCGGCGCGTACTTCCTGCGCGGTGAGGCGCCGGTGCTTCCTTCGACCCAGGAGGAGCCAGCCGCTGACGAACAGGGCTCGACCGAGCTCAGCGACGCGGAGTTCCGCTGAGGTCCTGGTAGGCCGTGGGTTCGAGCGATTCGCCGGAGGCCCTCAACGTCTCGGCCCCCGGCACACGATCGGTGTTCTGCGCGCTCACAGCGAGCCAATTGCCGTCGCCGTTCTCTGGGGCTTGACGCTGGAGGGTGAAGCTGATCACCCCCTGCCGGGGGCCCGGGCTTGTATCCGGGGCTTCCCGGGGCGCGGGGGTCTGACCGGTGAGCGTCCACAGCGCATGAACGACGGCGACACTCTCCCCCAGATCACGCACCCGGACCTGGTCGAGCTGCATCTGCGAGCCGCCGAAGATCTTCGCGAATCCGTATTCGTGGGCGGTGCGGATCCGTCTGCGATTGGTCCACCAGAGCCCCACCACGTTGACGAAGTCAGCGTCCTCGACGAACAGCGCGGCCAGAGCCTCGGCGTCGGCCCTGTTCCAGGCCTCGGCGAAGCCTTCCGCGATGCCGCCGGGGGTGTTGATGCCGAGGTGCTTCCGGGTCATCATCATTCCCACAAGGTGGGTGCGGGTTCGAGAAGCTGCGCTCCGTTGTTGCGCACATTGCCGACCGCAGGATCCACCTCGTAGATCTCCCAGGCGGAGGCGACCTCGGTGATCTCGCCGCGCAGCTGTTCCAGCAGGACCTCCAGCTCCTCCGGGGTCTTCTCCCCCGGGTGGATCCAGGTCGCCGCGAACTCCGCCGTCATGGCCAGCGGGATGCGGTCATGCAGCGCCCCGAGCTCGCTGAGCACGCCGTCCTCGGTAATCTCTGGGGATGGGCCGGTGAGGATGGTGCAGGACAGGATCCAGGGGTCGGATTCACCGCGGGCCTCGGCCTCCTGGTCCTTCCACCACTCGTAGAGTCCGGCGAAGATCAGGGGGGAAGCATCGGCGGAACGGATCACGTGCGGCCGCTTCTTCGCTCCACCGGCTTTCCACTCGTAGTACGCCTCGGCGGGGACCGCGCAGCGCCGCGCCTTCGCCGCCGATCGGAAGCTGGGCTTGGACGCCACCGTCTCGGAGCGGGCGTTGAAGGTGCGGGAGCTGAAGCTCATGTCCTTGGCCCAGACCGGCAGCAGCCCCCAGCGGGCTGGGTGGAGTTCACGCAGCGGCGCCCCAGAGTCGTCATAGCGCTCCACCAGGATCGGCACCGTAGAGGTCGGGGCGGTGTTCCAATTGGGCTTGAGTTCGAAGGCCGGTGGCTGAACGGGTCCCAGGCGCGCCCGGTTCAAATCATCGGCCAGGTCACCGGTGTCCTTGGCCATGACATAGCGTCCACACATGGTCTGAGCTTGGCAGACGCGGGGGTGCAGGGCAATCGGCTTGGGCCCTGCAGTTCCGGCGCGACGCGGCCGTCTCACCCGTCCGCGCTGCACCGAGTCGGCGCGTCATCTTCCCGAGGATCCAGTACCTTGTCAGCGGTCGGGCCTCCGCTTGAGTCGGACGAAACCGGCAAGGGCCCCGAGGGCGAAGATTGCGAGCCAGACCAGGAAGACGTGTCCGCCTGACAGCCGGAGGTCCTCCGGAGCCAGCAGCATCCATCCGATGTGCAGGATTGCCGGGATGGCGACGAACGACTGCCACGTGGTCCAGAACTGCTGCTTCCGCGAGGCTCGTGTCTGGGAGTGTTCAAGGATCCTCAGTCCGAGCTGGACCAGGTCCAGGGGTGATGCTGGTCAGGTCAGGACCCCGCTGGGCGAGGCTTCATCGGCGCAGCAGCAAGCTCGCGGATCGGATCGCGCGCCGTCGTTGAAGCAGTTTGTCGCATCGCTATGCCATGTCCCATCGATATTTCCGTCCATAGCGATGGGACATGGCATAGCCGTGCGATAAACGCCGGACAACGTTCAGCTCCAATGCAATTCTTCTCGCCGGTGCGCTGGCGCAACCATGGGGGCACTTGGGCGTCACAGAACTCCAGAGAAGCCCACGCGCATATACCTTTGAGACTGCGAAAAAAGCGGAGCAGCAGCATCTGACCTTCTAGAAACCGATGCTCCGACCAGCCCCAGGCAAGACCACGGCCCCTTTCACCACTGAATCGGTAGAAATCGACCAGCAGCCCTCCGAGCTGACTCATCACGACGCACGAAGAACTGGTATCCCTTCATGACATCCGCCACACCCGATACGAAGTCTCCCTTCCTCAATTTCGTAGCGGCCGAATTTCGTAGACGCGGCTCCCAGCATCGCCGCGACCTCTCGAACAAGACCTACGTGCACCAGCTGCTCTCGGAGAAGACGCTCGGCGGAGAACGAATCGGACTGCCTCAGCAGCACGCAGTGCTGACCTCCACTGCACAGATCACCGCGGAGCTGCTCGGTGCCCGCATCGCACTGAAGTTCGCCAATGGCTGGTCGGCCAAAGGCGTCATGCTGCTTGAGCGCCTCGGCGATGACCGCTATTACGACCACATGGCGTCGCGTGAATGGACCCTCGAAGGTATTCGCGGGAAGCAGGACGCGGTCGCGGCCAAATTTCCCGGGAAGAAGGCCGAATGGATCGTGGAAGAGCTGCTCCGTGGGATGCAGCCCGGTGCGGTGCCCTTCGACTACAAGTTCTATATGTTTCAGGGACAGATCGGCATGGTCGCCCAGATCGACCGGAACTTCTCACCTCCACGCATGGTGAAGCTGGACGGGGACCTGAAGCCATTCGTCCCCGGGCGGGACTACAAGTTCCGGCCCTCGGACATCCAACCCGGAGTGCCGGTGGTCCCGCGCTCGGCGGTCATGCTTTCACGGTGGGCCATCGAACTTGCCAAGATGACCGACGCCCCGTTCGTGCGTGTCGACCTCTACGACACCGAAGACGGCCCCTACTTCGGTGAGTTCACGTTCTCCTCCGGGGCAGAGTTCAAGAAGACCGTCACCTACAGCGACGAGGTGCTCGATTACTTCGATGCGTTGTTCGCCGACGCGGAGAAGACCCTCCGGGGAGAGGCCGTCGAACCACCGCAGAACTGGAGCACATTGCTGCAGTCCACCAACGCTGAGGTGCTGGCCTCACACCCACGGATCAGCCCCGCGCGCTATCAGCGCATCGCCGACTTCCTCTATACCCGAGGCAGTCTCGGTGGATTTCGGCTGGCGCGTGCTCAAGAGAAGCTGCTGGAAGAGGGTGGAGACGCCGCGGTCAATGAGTACCTCGCTCAGGCACATAAGTCCGCAGGTCGCCGGGCATTGGCTCGACGACCTCAAATTCCATCGGCCCTGCGCAAGGTCACGCGGAGCGTCAAGAGGAGGCTCCGCAAATAGTCCACGGCAGCTCCGGCCTGACCGCGGACAGGATATGCCGATCTCGTCGAGATCTATCTTCCCACCGGAGAGATCTATAGGCTTGAAACAATGACACATCCCACAGAACAGTCGATCTCCGAGGCCGGTCTGAGCCGGCGCGTCTCGATTCCATTGTTCGTGCTCCTGGTCCTCGGCGCGCTGCCCGCACTCCTCTTCGCCCCCCTCGGGGTCGGTGTCAGCGTGCTCGCGCTGGTGGGAGTGATCGGCGCTGCGGTCGCGTTCTCCCGGGTCAAGATCGTCGCCGGTGATACGGGCCTGAGTGCCCGGTGCATGGGAATCTTCCACGTGAGCTTCGCGTGGGACGAGATCCTCTCGGTCCAGGAGGGTCCCGAGACCGGGGTCCTGGAAGGGGCCGGCTATCGGATTCTCCCCGGCGGGAAGGTGGGACTCCTGGTCGGTGGTCCAAGCGTCGAGGTTCGTGATTCAGGCAAGACCTATCTGCTGAGCGTCCGCGATTCTCAGCGAACGGTGGAGGAGATTCGCCGACACCTCGCGGCCGCGAACTCGTTGCTTTGACCACCGCCGTCTGACCTGCAGACCTCCCCCTGCGTCCAGGACGAGACGCCCCTGACCATCGACCAGGAACTCCACTGATGCTTCCCTACCTGCTGATGATCATGGTCGTGATCTTCTACGCGGGGAACATTCTGGTCGGTGAGGCGCTCAATGACCTCCCGCCGCTGACCATCGCGTTCGCGCGGCTCGCCGTCGCGTTCCTGTGCCTCGCGCCGCTGGCAGCCCGAACCGCCTGGCGGTCCCGAGCACTGTTCCTCCACGAGTGGAAGCCGCTGCTGCTGCTCACCCTCACCGGTGTCGCGTTCTTCAACACCTTCATCTACGCGGCCCTGCAGTTCACCTCCTCCACGAATGTCTCCGTGCTGGAGACCCTGATCCCCGCACTGACCCTCGCGCTGAGCGCCCTGGTCCTGCGCGAGCGGCTGCGGATCCTTCAGTGGAGCGGCCTGGCGCTGTCGATCCTCGGGGCGCTCTGGGTGATCACCGATGGGCAGATCTTCGCCGTGACGCAGCTGCAGTGGAACATCGGCGATGGCATCATGCTCGGAGCGGTCGCCTCCTGGGCGGTCTACTCCATCGCTGTCACCCGATACCTCAGTCTGTTTCCCACCTTCGGCGTGCTGTTGGTCATGACCGGGCTCGCTGCGATGATCCTGGCGCCGTTGGTGGCCCTCGAGTGGATGGTGCTCGGGCCTCCGGCGTTCAGCCCGACCGAGCACCTTCCTGGTCTGCTCTACCTGGGGGTCTTTCCAGGACTGCTCGCGCTGCTCTTCTACAACCGCGCGGTCCAACAGCTCGGTGCCGCCCGGGCGTCCAGCTTCTTGAACTTCCTCCCGGTCGCCACCATGGCCGGAGCGGTGCTGTGGCTCGATGCCGAACTGACACCAGCCAAGGTCACGGGCGCGCTGGTCGTCGTGCTGGGGGTCTCGATCACCACTCGGGCAGGTCGGCGACCCTCGCCTCGGCCAAGCCCAGCTCCTGGATCAGCCCACCCCAGCAGCCCGAATGAGACCCTGAGAAATTGACAGCACACGCGGCCCTCGGCCTGACCCTGCCCTTCGCCGCGGGGCTGGGCAGGGCGACGGCCAGGTCCGATTCCCGCTAGCTTTCTCTGCGACTGAGATGTGGAATGGAGCACATGGATCAGGACGAAGTCTTCGAGCGCCGCTACCGGGCGGTGAAGTCTCGGGACCACCGCTTCGACGGGCAGTTCTACACCGCGGTGTCCTCCACGAAGATCTACTGCCGACCCTCCTGCCCCGCCCAGACTCCGAAGCCGGAGAATGTCACCTTCTACTCCACCTCTGCCGCCGCCCACGAACACGGCTACCGGGCCTGCAAACGCTGCCTGCCCGAGGCCGCCCCGGGCACCCCGGAGTGGAACACCCGGCAGGATCTGGCCGGCCGGGCCATGCGGCTCATCCGCGAAGGCACGATGAACGACGGCGGCGTAGCAGCCCTGAGCACCCAGCTCGGCTACAGCAGCCGGCACCTGCACCGGACCCTGAGCGCCGAGCTGGGTGCGGGGCCGCTCGCCCTGGCCCGGGCTCACCGGATCCACCTGGCCCGCAGTCTGCTGGTCGGCACGTCGCTGGCGATCACCGAGATCGCGTTCGCCTCCGGGTTCTCCTCGGTGCGTCAGTTCAATGAGACCGCGCGGGCTGTCCTCGGTGCGACGCCCCGAGAGATCAGGATGCGTGCGCAGCACCGACCCGGGATCAGCGCCGCTCCCCTGGCAAGCGGAGTCTGTGACTCAGCTGGAGCTCAACAGCTGTCGCTGCGTCTGGCTCTGCCGGTGCGGGAGCCCTTCAACGCGGTGGAGCTCTTCACCTTCCTGGCCGAGCGTGCGATCCCCGGTGTCGAGGCCACCAGGCTCGACGACGAGGCGCTCACCTACGCGCGCACCCTGCGGCTGGCCCATGGGCCGGCGGCCCTCCAGGTCACGGCGACTCCGACCGAGGGCCTGGCTGAGCCGCAGTCCGTGCGCTGGCGGCTGCACCTGGAATGTGAGCTCAGCGCCTGGGCGGACATCCCGGCGATGGTGGCGGTGGCGCGCCGGCTCTTCGATCTCGACGCGGACCCGGCTGCCGTCGGTGCCGCCCTCGCGGAGGACCCGGTGCTGGCACCTCTGGTCGCCCGCTCTCCCGGGCTGCGGATCCCAGGCACCGCCGATGGTCCGGAGTACCTGGTCCGCGCCGTCGTGGGCCAGCAGATCTCGGTGTCGGCCGCCCGCACCCAGCTCAGCCGGCTCGTCGATGCGCTGGGCACCGAACATGTGTCCTCCTTCCCGGGGCTGTCCCGACTGTTCCCCACCTCGGAAGAGATCGTGACCGGGGTCCCCGCGCCGCCGGCGCGCACCGGTCCCGGTCCGAGACCGGTCCTGGATCCGGAACGGCCGCTGCGACTGCCCGCACGCTCCATCGCCACGGTGCGCGCCGCCGCGGCAGCCCTGGCCAGCGGAGAGCTCACCGTGGACCAGGGTGCAGACACCCGGGTGCTGCATGACCAGCTCACCGCCATGCCGGGGATCGGGCAGTGGACCGCCTCCTACCTGATGCTGCGCGTCCTCGGCGACCCGGATGTCTGGATGACCGGCGACGTCGTTCTGCTCAACGGTGCCAAGCGGCTCGGCCTGCTGGACCCGGAGCTGAAGAAGGCGGCCGCACATCGAGCTCTGGAATCTCATGCCCGAGGCTGGTCGCCTTGGCGGTCCTATGCTGCGATGCACCTCTGGCAGGCGGCCACCGACCTGCCCGAGCAGACTCAAAAGGACGGTAGATCATGACAACTCGCAACTACAACCTGA
The DNA here is from genome assembly GCF_004364585.1 of Nesterenkonia aurantiaca. Classification (GTDB taxonomy): domain Bacteria; phylum Actinomycetota; class Actinomycetes; order Actinomycetales; family Micrococcaceae; genus Nesterenkonia; species Nesterenkonia aurantiaca. The sequence goes on from NZ_SOAN01000012.1 coordinate 20,217, forward strand.
ATCACGTCAGCTTCACCACAGCTGATGGACCTTTCAGTGTGGTGGCTGATGAGCATCACGTCCTGGCCTCTGGTTGGACCTGGGACATCGGCGCCCTGGTTCAACTGATCCACCCTGACCTCCGCGGAGCCGCGTCAGAGGTCCGGGCCGGCTCGGAGGTTGACCCGCATCCGGTGCTGGACCAGGCGGCTGAGGCGGTGGCGGCCTACTACGCCGGTGACGTCACCGCCGTGGACCGTGTGCCGGTGAGGCAGCGCTCCGGGCCCTTTCGCGAACAGGCCTGGGAGGCGCTGCGCCAGGTCGCGCCGGGCGCGCCTGTGACCTATGCCGGGTACGCGGCCCGCGCAGGCCGCCCGAGCGCGATCCGGGCCGCGGCCGGTGCCTGCGCGATGAACGCGGCGGCGCTGTTCGTGCCCTGCCATCGGATCGTCCGCACCGACGGTGGGCTCGGCGGCTTCCGCTACGGGGTGCAGATCAAAGAGAGCCTGCTGCGGCGGGAGTCCGTCCCGGCACCGTCTCCCCACGCAGATCCCAGGCGCGGGTCGCCTGCACGGTGACCGCTCGGGGTCCGGTGCGCCGAATGGTGCCCTCGGCCATCAGCATCTTCGCCGCGAAGAGACATTCCCCGGTGTTGCGCTGAGCCTCCTCGAAGAAGCTCAGGTCCACGCAGCCGGTGCCGTCGTCGAGGGTGATGAACACGACCCGTTTGCCCGAAGCCATCGGCGGGGTCTGGGTGGCCACCCGAATCCCGGCCACCCGGACGGTGGCGCCGTTGCGCAGCGAGAGCAGGTCTTCGGCGAAGGTGACTCCGGCAGCCTGCAGCACCGGGTGATGGAAGTCCATCACGTGGCCACTGGTGTCCAGGGAGGTCAGGTCCAGCTCGGTGGTGACGATCTCCCGGGCCGCCAGCTCCCCCGCCCCGGTGGGCATGTTCGCGATCTCAACATCACCGATGGGCAGGGCCAGCTGCCCCTGGACCTGCCGGGCCGGCGGCTTCTTGGCGTACTCCAGGTTGGTGGACTCCACCCACTGGATGAGGTCCTTGCGGTGCTTCCGGCCCTCGGGCAGCAGGCAGTCCAGGGCACCCACCTTGGCCAGATCGCGCAGCGTGGAACGTTTCAGCCGGGCCCGGTCGCGCAGGTCCGCCAGGGAGGCGAAGGGCTGCTCCGCCTCGATCCGGCGCAGCTCGGCCTTGGAGATCCCCTTCAACCCGATCAACGACATCCGGATCCCCCACACCGGCAGCCCCGCCACCGAGGTCGCCTCCACGTGATAGCTGCTGGTGGAGCGGTTGACGTCCATCGGCAGCAGCGGGATCTTCAGCCGGCGGGCCTCGGAGACCAGCAGCCGCAGCGGGTACATGCCGGGGTCATGTTCGAAGAGTCCACAGAGGAAATGCGCGGGGTGGTGGGTCTTCAGCCAGGCCGACTGGTAGGTGGGCACCGCGAAGGCCGCCCCGTGGGCCTTGCAGAAGCCGAAGCTGCCGAAGCTGAGCAGGATCTCCCAGACCCGGTCGATCACCGCAGCGGAGTAGCCGCGCCTTTCGGTCTCCGCGCGGAAGAAGGTCTCCACCGGCCCCGACCTGTCCTTGCTCATCGCGCGGCGCAGCTCATCGGCCACGTCCAGGCCGCAGCCGGTCATGGTGTCGAAGATCCGCAGCACCTGTTCGTGGAAGACCACCACCCCGTAGGTCTCATCGAGGATCTTCGCCAGATCCGGGTGCGGGTAACCCACGGTCTCGTAGCCGTGGCGGCGCTCCAGGTAGGGCTTGACCATGCCGGAGCCCATGGGCCCGGGGCGGAACAGCGAGATGTCCACCACGAGGTCATTGAGCGTCTTGGGCACCAGCTTGCCGATCAGCTCGCGCTGCCCGGGGCTCTCGATCTGGAAGCAGCCCAGGGTGTGGGTGGACTGGATCATCGCGAAGGTCGCGGGATCGGCATAGTCCACGTCTTTGACCATGTCGATCACCTCCCCGGTGGTGCGTTCGAGCTCGGTGAGCGCGTAGGCGATCGCCGACTGCATCCGCACGCCCAGGATGTCGAGCTTGATGAACCCCATCGGGTCCATATCGTCCTTGTCGAACTGGCTCATCGGCAGCCCGTTGACCCCGGAGCGCTCCACCGGGGTGAGTGTGAGCAGGTTGTTGTTGCCCAGGATCACGCCGCAGGGGTGGGTGGAGATGTGCCGAGGCAGCCGGTCCAGGCGTTCAGAGAGGTCCACCAACAGGTCCAGCTGTTGACGCCCAGAGCCGCGTTCGGTCTCGATCCGCTCGGCCAGGCTCTGGAGCTCGGGCTTCTCCTTCAACGCACGGCGGAACTCCCGGGCCGGGAAGCGCCACATGATCTCCGCGAGCTGGTCGATCTCCTCCTCGGGGAGCCCCAGCGCGAGCCCGGCGTCGCGGACCGCGCCACGGATCCGGTAGGCGTTCTGCATGCTCATCAAGGTGACCCGCTGGGCGCCGAAGCGCTTGAAGACCGCCCGATAGATCCGATGCCGCTCGGAGGACTCCACGTCGATGTCGATATCGGGCAGGGTGGAGCGTCGGCGGGAGAGGAAGCGCTCGAAGATCAGTCCGTGCTGCAGCGGATCGATGGGGCTGATCCCCAGTGCGTGGACCACCAGGGAGGAGACCGCCGAGCCGCGGGCCGCGGCGCGGACCCCCATCTCGCGGATCAGCCGGGCCACCTCGGCCACGGTCAGGAAATAGGGGGCGAAGCCGAGATCTGCGATGATGCTCAGCTCGTGTTCCAGACGCGCCCGGGCCGGAGCCTCGCTGTCCTGCTCTGCCCCGCCCTCTCCGCCCACGCCCTCCTGGTCCGGATACTCCTGGTCCGGCTCCCCTTGTTCCGGATCCTCCTGGGTCGCGCTCGCTCCAGCCGCGCCCTCCTGGGCGAGCATCTCCGCCAGGCCTGCTTCGCAGCGGGCGCGCAGCTCCTGATCCGGATCGCCCTCGATCCCGATCACGGAGGTCTCAGGCACCTTGGGCCGGCCCCAGCCCAGATCAGCGACCGGATCCAGCTGGCACTGGCGGCCCAGCGCCTCGGTGTTGGTCAGCAGCTCCTGGGCCGGTATCGGTGTGGTGCTGGCCGCGCAGATCTCCGCGGCCAGGGCCTTCATCGCCGCGGCCGGCTTCAGCCAGCCCTGATCGGTGGGCTGGAGTGCAGTGGTGCTGTGCAGGTCCGAGAGGACCCGTACCGCGTCGAGCACATCCGCGGTGGCTGCCTCGTCGGTGCTCAGCAGTCGCACCGCGTTGGTCAGCACCGGGGCCACCCGGCTGACCTGAGCCGCGCTGAGCATTCGGACCGCATGGGCGGTGGACAGCGCCTCCCCTGGAGGTGCCAGATGGGACACCACCTCCACTCGCAGCGATTCGCCGAGCGCCTCGCGCCACTGGCGCAGCAGCGCTCGGGTGCCGCGGTAGTCCCGAGAGGCCGCGGCGACACCGATCTCGCTCTCCGGCCCGGCGAGGACGAACAGACGACGACGCACCTCGCCCTGCCCCGGGGCCGCACACTCGGCCAGCTCCTGCAGACTCACTCGGGCGGCCTCGCCCTGTGGGCGTTCGTGGGCGCGGGAGATGAGCTGACACAACGCCGCATACCCACCGGAGGCGTTGCTGGCGAGCACCACGGCCCGACCACGGTCCTCCACGACGAGACTGACCCCGATGATCGGGGCGATGCCCAGGTCGATGCACGCACCGAGGTGCTTGACCGCCCCGTAGAGTCCGTCCCGATCGGTGATGGCCAGCGCCGTCATGCCATCCGCTGCAGCCGCGGCCACCAGCTCCTCAGGGCGGTTGGTGCCGTAATGGCTGCTGAACGAGCTGGCCACATTCAGGTGGGTGAAGGTCAATGGACCCGCACCAGACGCCAACGCCCAGAGGCCAGGTGTCGACTGACATCGATGGTGTGCACCTCGGCGGTCTCGGTGCGAGAGGTGGCTTCGAGCTGGACCTGCAGCCGCCAGATCTCATGAGCCACCAGCCCGGGGCGCCCCCGCTCGGCGCGGGGCTCCTCCAGCCACCAGCTGCGCCGCTGATACCAGCGCACAGGGGCTTCGACCACGAGATGCCTCCGCTCTTTCCAGATCACCCGATGGGGCAGGAACTGCTCGTCACATTCAATATCAATGGATTCAGTGAGCGTCACCGCTCCGCGGCGAGGTGCTCGGTCGGCTTCGGGGCGAATAACAGTGGGCATGGGTAAGCTCCCTCTTTCATGTCTCCAAGAGATATGACGAAGCCGATGGGAAGCCCGGAGGCCTCATCGTATTCGAACATACATTCGATAGCAACAGAGGTGAGCCTAGGGTGGGGCACGGACACGGATGACTGCACGTCGGTGGGCCCGCCTGAGATGGCGTCAGGAGTTCGATAGGACCAAAGACTCTTTATTTCACGACGAAAAGCGATCAGAGTGTGCTTAATAGATATGGCCTCTTGACCCATCCGTGCGTGTGATCAGATCGAGGATATGCAATGCAGTCATACGCCGGTGAGACCACATGGCCAGTGGGTGATGTCTACGGGCCAGACGCGGCGCTTTCGTCCTTCTTCGAGAACTACGTCCAGTTCAGGGGCTACTCCACCCGCTCGGAGTTCTGGTGGCCCTTCCTGTTCCTGACCCTCGTCCATGCCGCCATCGGGATGACGGCCATCATCACCCTCAGCACGCTGTTCGCCGAGGATATGGTGGCCGACGCGCAGGACCTGTTCGGGATCACGGGCTTCTCCCCCAGTGTCTGGCTCGAGGGCTTCGGCGCGGTCTTCGCCGCCGCCATCCTCGGCCTGCACCTGCTCATCGCGGTGCTCACCATTCCCCCGCTGCTCGCCGTCACCTGGCGCCGGCTCCATGACTCCGGGCTCCCGGGGTCGATGTTCTTCCTCGGGTTCATTCCGATCATCGGATGGTTCGTGGTGATGATCCTGCTCATGCGGGCCTCCGCCCCGGAGAAGCACCATGCAGAGTTCTCAACTTCCTGGTACTGACGTCATCGCCCCGGCATGGACCTGGCCTGAGCCCTGACCCGGATCGGCGAGCGGGCCGGCGATCGGACCGACGAGCGGGCGGTGAGGACGATCGTCGGGATGAGCACGGCAAGCCACGGCAGGGCCCAGAACCACAGTCCCAGAGCAAGCAGCCCCAGCTTGAAGAGCGCGATCCCGCTGAGGCCCAGGAGCCTGCGGCGTGGGTTGCGGGAGAGCGCCAGCACCCCGATCGCAGCTTCACAGCCCACGCCCACCACGGCGCCCCACACCCGCGGGCGCGTCCCGAAGGTGCGGTCCCACAGATCGTGGAGCACGCCGAACCGCCACGGGGAGAGGTCCGCGAGCCAGGTCCCGAGCATCGGGTAGACCCCAGGCCTCACGGTGACCAGGACCGTGTTGATCGCTGCGCCATCCAGCATCATGGCGCCTGCCACCGCCGAGACGCACCTGGGCCAGCGCGGAGCCACAGCTGAGGCGAGGCCGTTGGCCTCGAGGCGAGGAGCACCAGCGGCGCGAAGGCCGCGAGCAGCCGCCCGCTCAGGCCACACGGGAGCTCTCCGGCAGCCGCTGGGCGAGCTCGGCACCCCATTTCCTGGCTCGTTCGATCTCCCCGGGCAGCACCGGCCCCTCGTACCCCTCGACGTAGAAGCTCTCCGGCTTCGCAAGAAGCGAGGCACCGTGGCTGCGCAGCAGCTTCGCGGCCTTCTTGCTGGCCGCACCCGGAAGGTTCGGGTGGCGGACATGGGTGTCGAACACCGCGACCGGGAGGTGGAGGTCACCGGCGGCACCGATCCACTCCCGAAGTCCGGTGTCCCCGGGGTGCCCGCCCCGTCGAGCGGCCTCTTCGCGAGTCTGCGGTCGGCTCAGCCCAAAGGCGTGGGTCGGGGCGCCGAGGACGAGGAGATCAGCCGTGATGGTGTCAGCGGGCGGAGCGAAGCTGACGTCGAGGATCATTCCGACATCAATGGCCGAGACCAGTCCCTCCGCCACCGCCTCGGCGATGATCTTGGTGTTTCCCCACGCGGACTCGTAGACGATCACAGCATCCATGACGTCACGCTCCTTTCAGGGGCCATCTTCTCGCCGCCGCTGGGGAGTGCGCCAGGACCTTAAGTCCCTTTATTCGGCGACGGCTGCAGAAACCCTGCGGGTCAGCCGACCCCGAGGGCCTCCTGGATGGGTCCTGAGACGAAGTAGAGCACGAACAGCGCGGCGGTGACGTACATCAGCGGGTGCACTTCGCGCCATTTGCCGCGGAAGACCTTGATGGCCACGTAGCTGATGAATCCGGCGCCGATGCCGTTGGTGATCGAGTAGGAGAACGGCATGACCACGATGGTCATGAAGGCGGGGATCGCCATCTCCACATCGGTCCAGTCGATCCGCACGATCTGCTGCATCATCAGGAAGCCGACCAGCACCAGCGTGGCCGAGGCAGCCTCGGTGGGGATCACGGCGGCCAGCGGAGCCAGCACGATGGTGGCCAGGAAGAGCACGCCGGTGACCACGTTGGCCAGACCGGTCCGGGCGCCGTCGCCCACGCCCACGGTGGACTCGATGAATCCGGAGTTCACCGAGGTCGAGCCCACACCGCCACCGATGGTGCCGACCGCGTCGGCGACCATGATCCGGCGCGAGTGCGGGATCTCGCCGTCGGCGTCCTTGATCCCGCCGGCGTTGGAGACGCCCACCATGGTGCCCAGCAGGTCGAAGAAGTTGGCCAGCAGCAGGGTGAAGATCGCGAGGGTGGCCGCGACCACGCCGATGCTCTGCCAGGAGCCCAGCAGGTTGAAGTCACCGATCAGGCTCAGGTCCGGCATGGTCAGCCAGTCCTGGTTCAACGTCGGCACGGTCAGACCCCAGCCGTAGGGGTTCTCGGTGCCGTCTGCGGCGGTCTGCGGACCGATCCGGAACACCGATTCCAGGGTGATCGCGAGCACCGTGGCGCCCACGATCGAGTAGAGGATGGCGCCGCGGACCTTGGCCGCCCACATGGCGAACAGCGCGAACATCGCGATGAGGAAGATGAAGATCGGCCAGCCGTAGAGCGATCCGCCGACGCCGAGCTCCAGCCCGGTGCTGCCGTTGTTCTGGATGAAGCCGGCGTTGACCATGCCGATCAGGGCGATGAACAGCCCGATGCCGACGCTGATCGCGATCTTCAGCGCGCCAGGGACGGCGTTGAAGATCGCGGAGCGGAACCCGGTGAGCACCAGGACCAGCAGGATCACGCCTTCGATGACCACCAGCCCCATGGCATCGGCCCAGGTCATACCGGGCAGCACGACGATGCCGTAGGTGATGAAGGCCGAGAGCCCCAGCGAGGAGGAGACCGCCATAGGGAACTTGCCGATCACGCCCATCAGGATGGTCATCAGACCTGAGATCAGCGAGGTCGCCGCCGCGACGGCGGGCAGGTTCGGCTCCGAGCCGCCGCCGAGGAAGTTGCCGGTGGAGTCGGCTGAGGCGCCGATGATCAGCGGGTTCAACACGATGATGTAGGACATCGCGAAGAAGGTGGCCAGCCCGCCGCGCACCTCCCGACCGATGCTCGAGCCGCGGGCGGTGATATGGAAATACCGGTCGAGGCTCCCGAGCTGCCGGGGTGCGGAAGTCTGGGAGGCGGGGATCTGAGTGCTCACGGAGCACTACCTTATTGCCCCGTGCATTGTTCCGACCAACGGACTTCACCAGACGAGACCGGAGTCACGCCGAGACCGGCTATTCCTCCGCGCGGACCAGCATCTTCGGGGCACCCATGACCAGGAGCCACACGGGCAGGACCACCAGACACAGGACGGCCAGGACCGAGATGTCCCCGACCACGACGACGGCGATGAACAGTGCGATCCACCCGTCGCGGCTCTCGGCGAGCACGGCTCCGAGCACCCCGCAGGCGAGCGCGAGGCTCAGCGGAAGCTCGGGGAGCAGCGACTGCGCCACAAGCCCCACCGTTGCCCCGAGGAAGGTCGCCGGGAAGATCCGGCCGCCGCGGAAGCCAGCCGTGGCCGCGACGAGCAGCGCGCACAGTTTGACCGCCACGATGAGCAGCAGCTCTGTGGTGGTGAGGTCCCCCGCGTCTCGGATGAGATCGGCCATCTGTTGGCCGCCCTTGAACAGGGTCACCGGGCCGCCGAGGGCGCCGAGACCACCGAGCAGGACTCCGCCCAGGGTGGTGTAGAGCAACGGACTGCGCAGTCTGCGGAAGCTCGCATGCAGCGGGGTGAACACGGCTGCTCCGGCGAGAATGATCAGCGCGGCGGCACAGGCGACCACGGCGCCGAGCAGCAGGTCCGAGGGCTGTGGCGCCCCGAGCGGTTCTATCCCGGTGGGTCCGAACTGCGGGCCGTCGAGCATCCGCATCGTCAGCGAGCCGGTCGCCGCGGCGAGGAGCGGCAGGAAGAGCCGGTCCCAGAGCGCGCCCCCGCCTGCGGCCGCGGCCACCACACCGGTCAGCACCAGTGCGGCGGCCACGGGCGTGCCGAACAGTGCCCCGATGGTGCCTGCACCCGTCATCAGGACCACGAGCTTCACCTCGATGCGCGGCCAGAACCGGACGGTCAATGCCACCAGGATCGCGGTGTTGATCGCGATGATGGGTGATTCCGGGCCGAGGCTGACGCCGCCGGCCAGCACCAGCAGACTCGCCAGGAGGAGCCCAGGCACGGCGGACAGCGGAAGGGGCGGGGCCAGGAGCTCCACGGTCGCGGAGTCGCGTCCCCCACGACCTGGGACGAACGTGCAGACGGCTCCGACCGCAAGTCCGGTGACGCTCAAGACCGCGAAGATCCACCAGCCCGAGTCTGGATCGAGGCCGAAGAGTCCGGGGAGGTCCACCCAGAGGACGTGTTCCAACAGATGCGCGGTCTCCTCCACCAGGAACAGGCTCAGGGCCGAAACGGCGCCGACCAGGATCGCCGGGACCGATAATCGCAGAAGCCCGGCGACGGTCGGGGCTTCTTGTCCGTTCATCCCAGGCATCGTCGTGACGTCCTTCTATCCAGGATCACCGGTGTGGCTGGTCAACGACAGCATCGGGATCAGCGCAGAGCCTGCCGGATGTTCTTCTCCTCAGTGCGCTTGTCCCACCAGCGCTTGAGCACCAGGTACCCAAGGACCCAGGTCCCCAGGGCCGTGACGATCCAGACCACCAGGGGGGTCAAGATCCAGGCCATCGGGGTGGAGAGCGTAAGACCGTCCGTCACAAGGGTCGCCACCCAGACGGCCAGCAGGGTGGAGACCAGGCCGACCGCGCCGAGGATTGCGGAGGCGTACTGACGGGCCATGTTGAACACGAATGGACCCAGGACGGCCTGCGCCAGGACGAAGACGACGACGGCGGTGACGAATCCCACCGGTTCGAGGGTGACGCCGTCGATCAAGGTTCCGGCGACCAGCATCGCAACGGCGGCCATCACCACATTGATCGCGGCCTGAAGCAACATGCGAACCATGACAGGCTCTCTCTCGGGTGCGGCCGTCTGGATCCCACTGGCCGGAACCCTGCTGTGGAGAAGGTGACACGGACCCAGTCGATGACTCCATCAGAGACCCTGGCGGGCACCAGGTCAAGAGATGTCGGCTGATGGGTCACCATGCGTGGCGCGGGCACCACGCCTGGAGAGCCTGCGGCCAATTAGAGTGGCCCCATGAGCTTCCTGATGCACAAGCGCCACCTGGGCGGCCCCCGATCTCCGCGCAAGACGCTGCCACTTGCGGTCGCGGCCTCCGCCTTGGCAGTTCCGACGCTGGCTGCCCTCTCGGTGGTGGCGCTGGACCTGTTCAAGCATGGCCAGCGCAAGGAGCGGAACGCGCCGCGCCCAGGAACGTTCGACACCGAGGTCGAAGAGTCCCCGATGCGCATCTACACCGACGGTGAATCGCTCTATGGGGACATGCTCGAAGCCATCGAATCGGCCGAAGACGTGATTCTGATGAAGACCTACATCTGGAAGAACGATGAGGTCGGTCAGCAGTTCATCGATGCCTTCAACGCGGCGGCTCGTCGCGGGGTGAAGGTCTTCATCATCTATGACGGATTCGCCAATCTGGTGGTGTCACACTCCTTCTACGCGCAGCTCGATGCTGACATCCAGGTCTTCCGCATGCCAGCGGCAGGAAGAAGCTTCTGGAAGGCGCCCATCCGGTCCACCGGCTTCAACCACTCCAAGATCCTGGTCGTCGACGACGAGGTCGGTTTCGTCGGTGGGTACAACATCGGCTCGCTCTACGCGAAGAAGTGGCGCGACACCCACCTGCGCGAGGTGGGCCCCGCCGTCTGGGGACTCCGCCAGACGATCGCTCGGCTGTGGAACGAGGATCGCGCCGTAGAGGATCAGATCCCATGGATCGCCCCGGACAGTTGGGATCCCTCGGTCCGCGTGGTCGCCAACCTGCCGGTGGACCTGGTCTACCCGATCCGGAACATGTATCTGAAGGCCATCGAACGGGCCAACGAGCGGATCTGGATCTCGACCCCCTACTTCATCCCGGACCAACAGATCCTGCGGGCCTTGAAGCTGGCCGCGGAGCGCGGCGTGGATGTCCAGGTCATGGTGCCCAAGGATTCCAACCACGTCCTCGCCGACTGGGTGTCCCGCGGCTTCTTCAGGGAGATGCTCGACTCGGGCATCTCCATCCTGCTCTACGCGAGCAGCATGATGCACTCCAAGACCGCGACGATCGACGGCGAGTGGTCGACGATCGGCACCGCCAACATCGACAGGCTGTCCCTGTCGTTCAACTACGAGTCCAATGTCGAGGTCATCGATCCAGGGTTCGCCTCCGAGATGGAGAAGGTCTTCAAGAGCGACCGTGAGCACTGTGAGGTCGTGAGTGCCGATACCTGGCGTGAACGCCACCCGATGGCGCGCGCCACGGAGTGGGCGCTGATCCCGCTGCGCCCGGTGCTCTGAGCTTCGGAGAGTTCACACCCCGTTTCGCGCAAGAAATTTTAATTGCGCAGGGCAACTGCCTCAATCCGCGTCATGGCAGGGATGCAGGCCCACCGCGGCCGTTCCACCATCGCCGAGACCCAGGCGTGGCGCACGGATCCTGTTGACGCGCACCTTTTGTTCAGGCTAGTTTCGGTAATCGTGGATCTTGAAAATCCCCCATACCTGCAGGTCAGACCAGCCTCGATGGCATTGAATCGCATCGACGCTGATGCGCGGTCAGGGATTTCTCCTGCAGGCGCGTGAAGAATTGTTCGACGCCGCCACTCCCCGTCCCCGCCGACCGGCCGCTCAGGAGACCCCATGACTGACTACGCGTATGACACTCCACCGAATGCACCTGTCACCGGGCGCCCGTCTCCTGGTGGTCCCAAGGCCTGCATCGCGGCGTTCTTCAAGAACTACACGCAGTTCAAGGGCTACTCCACTCGCGGAGAGTTCTGGTGGCCCTGGCTGATGCTCTTCCTCATCCAGTGGGTGATCATCATCGCCACCGCGATCCTCGTCTCCACGTCCTTCTCGGACGACATCGTCACCGAGGCCTACAACCCAGCAGGCCAGCCGGAGTTCTCCTACCAGATCTGGTTCGAAGGCACCGCCGGCGCGATCGTCGCCATCGCAGGATTCCTGATGCTGCTGATCTGGGCCGCGACCATCTCCCCGCTGCTGGCCGTGACCTGGCGTCGCTTCCACGACACCGGACTGCCCGGCCCGATGTTCTTCATCTCGTTCATGCCAGTCCTCGGCGGAATCATCTTCCTGATCCTGATGGCTCGCGGATCCAAGCCGGAGAAGCGTCGCCCGGAGTGGGACGCACCTGAGATCGCGCGGCCCTGATTCGTCACGCTCAGGATCGCTCGTGATGACCGGTGAAGAGGACCTGCGCGTCGCCTATGGCCGGCGGGCCGCCGAGTACTCTTCCCTGCTGGGCACCGTCACACAGATGGATACCCGTGATCGCGAGAGGATCACAGCGTGGGCCGGTGAGCTCTCCACCGGTCCGGTCCTCGACGCGGGATGCGGTCCGGGCCACTGGACCGCCCACCTGCACTCGCTCGGCGCCGACATCTCGGGCCTGGATCTGGTGCCAGAGTTCATCGGCCATGCGCGGGCCCGGTTCCCCGGCGTGCCGTTCCGAGTGGGGTCGATGACTGCGCTGGAGGTCCCCGATGGCTCGCTGGCCGGGATCCTGGCCTGGTACTCCCTGATCCATACTCCCCTCCCGGTCCTGCCCGTGCTTCTTCAGGAACTCCACCGAGCCCTGAGGCCAGGTGGGAGGCTGCTGATCGGCTTCTTCGGCGGGCCCGACGCAGCGGTGTTCGCCCATGAGGTCAGCGCAGCGCACTCCTGGTCGACCGCGGCGATGCGTCAGCGGCTGGAGGGGGTTGGATTCACGGTTCTCGATGCCGAGGACCGAGAGGACCCTGGGCGTCGAGCCCACGTCTCGATCATCGCGCAGCGGGGGCCGGGACTCACGGCAGATCACCTGGCTCTGACTGACCAGGACCGACCGGTGCGTCATTGAGGCGCATGTGCAGGCGCTGCAGGAGATCGCAGGACCCACAAGGCCCAGCTGACTGAGATCAGCGGTCTGCGGCAGACCTCCCCAGGTCAAGCCCGAAGCGGACCCCGGTGAGCTCCTCGGAGGCCTCCCAGAGCCGCTGCGCCAGCACAGGGTCACTGGCCCTGGCGGAGCGTCCGACCAGGCTGGGGCTGCCGTGCAGCTCCCACCGGCCGTCGGGGCCGACGTAGCTGGCCCCTGGGAGGTCCTGGGTGGCGGCGAAGAGCGTGGGCACAGCACCTTCTTGGCTGGTCTGCGCCAGAAGCCGTCCTGCGAGGTTCACGGTGGCGACCAGCGGTCTGCTGCGCCCACGGATTCCTAGATTGGTGGCGGAGTACCCGGGATGCGAGGCCAGCGAGCGCACCGCAGAGCCGGACTGCCGCAGTCGACGTTCCAGTTCCAGGGTGAACAGCAGATTCGCGAGCTTGGACTGCCCATAGGCCTCGGCGAGCGAGTACCGGCGGGTGCGCAGCGCGAGGTCCTCGAAGAAGATGTCACCGGCCCGGTGCGCTCCGGAGGCCAGCGTGACCACCCTGTCGCTCAGATGCGGAAGCAGCAGGTTCGTCAACGTGAAGTGCCCCAGGTGGTTGGTGCCGAACTGCAGGTCGAATCCGTCCTCGGTCACCGCGCCCCGCCCACCGGCGACCCCCGCATTGTTGATCAACAGATCGAGCCGGCCGGTCCAGGACTGGGCGAAGGCTCTCACCGAGGCCAGGTCCGCCAGGTCCAGTCGACGAACCTCGGTGCTGCCGGACATGGTCGCCGCAGCCACGCGGCCGCGAGCGGTGTCCCGCACACCGAGCACCACATGAGCTCCAGCGTGGGCCAGTGCGGTCGCCGTCGCCAGCCCGACGCCGCTGTTGGCTCCGGTGACCAGCGCGGTGCGACCGTGAAGCACCGGGAGATCTGCCGCGGTCCAGCTCTGCTTGTTCATGGCCCGAGCCTAGTCAGTCCGATCTCGGATCCGTCACTTGTGCCGCGAGATCGACCCCGGCGACACGCTCAGGGCACCCAGGTATAGCGGTGCTCCGGCCGCCCGGCCTGTCCGTAGCGCAGGGTCAGCTCGGCCCGGCCTTCTGCACACAGGTGCTCCAGGTAGCGCCGGGCGGTGACCCGGGCGATCCCGGTGGCCTCGGAGACCTCGACGGCGGAGACGTCGCCCTCTCTCGAGCGCAGCGCCTCCGCCACCCGTTCAGCCGTGGCCGGGGTCAGCCCCTTGGCCATGGAGCGTGACGCCATCGGGCGCATCATGCCGAAGAGCGCGTCGACGTCGTTCTGGGTCACGGTGGACATCGCGGCCATCCGCTTGCGCGCCGCGGCGTAGCGTTCGAGCTGGTCGCGCAGCTGGCGCAGCGGGAAGGGTTTGATCAGGTAGTGCAGCGCACCCATCGCCATGGCCGTGCGCACATGTTCGACGTCGCGCAGCGCGGTGATCATCACGACGTCGATGACGCCGACCTCCCGCAGCCAGGTCGCGCTCCGGAGCTCCTCGAGCACCGCCAGACCGGTGCGGTCGGGCAGGAAGAGGTCCAGCAGCACCAGACCGGGACGGTGTCGGCGCACCGCCTCCAGTGCCTCGGCGGCGGTGTGCGCGCTGGCCACCACGGTGAAGCCGGGCATCGAGTCGACGAGCTCACGATGGTTCCGGGCCACACGCACGTCGTCGTCGACGATCAGCACCGGAATCGGGGCGGGGGTTCCGGGCCCGCCGGAGGTCGTCCCAGCAGGGGCGTTCATGCGCTGATCACCTCGGCTCGCACCGGCAGGTAGGCGCAGAAGGTGGTCTCGTCCTCATGCTCCACGCTCACCGAGCCGCCGCGTCGCATACAGGCCTGGTGCACCAGCGCCAGGCCCAGGCCGCGGCGACCTGCCTGGTCCTTGGTGGAGCGTCCGACGCTGAAGATCTCTGCGGCGATCTCAGGGTCCAGGCCGGGGCCCGAGTCGATCACCCGCACCTCGACCAGCCCGTCGGTGATCCCACCGTGGTGCCGGACCATCAGCTCCACCCGTGCCTCCGCGAGCGGGCCCGAGATCGCGGCGTCCATGGCGTTGTCGATCAGGTTTCCGATCACCAGCAGCAGGTCATCGCGCAGGTCGTGGGGCTGGTCTGCGGGCAGCTGAGAAAGTTCGGAGAGGCTGAACTGCACCCCACGTTCGGCGGCCTGGACGGACTTGGCGAGCACCAATGCCGCCACGGTCATGTCCTGGATCCGGGCGGCGATCTGGGCATCGGCACCCGAGGTGGCCAGGGAGAGCTCGGAGAGGTAGTCCTGGGCCTGATCCACGCCGCCGAGCTCCAGCATCCCCGCGACGGTGTGCAGCCGATTGGCGAACTCGTGCCGCTGGGCCCGCAGCCCGTCGGTGACGGTGCGGGCGCCGTCGAGCTGGTCGCTGAGCCGGGTGAGCTCGGTGCGATCACGCAGGGTGACGACGACGCCGCCGTCGTCCTCGCGCAGGCGCACCGGCCTGCGGTTGCAGACCAGGATCAGCCCGTCCACGCTCAGCAGCAGATCCTCCCCCGGCTCGGGCCCGGTCAGCACCGCCTGCGCCTCGGCGCTGAGTCCCAGCTGTGCGGGCGTGCGCCCGAGATGATCCACCGGCAGGCGCAGCAGGTGCCGGGCCGGGGTGTTGGCCAGCACCACGCGGCCCTCCCGGTCCAGGCCGATCACGCCCTCACCGATGGCGTGCAGCAGCGCCTCTCGACCATCGAGCAGCGCGGTGATCTCCCGCGGCTCCAGGCCGTGGGTGTCCGCGCGCAGCCTTCGGGCCAGCATCCGGGCGCCGATCGCGCCGATGCCTACGGCGAGCGCCGCGGCCCCCAGGATCAGCGGGAGCTCCTGGAAGGAGGCGAGGCGGACCTCGGAGGCGAGGATACCCACTGAGACGAAGCCGATGACCTCACCCCCGTCCTCGGTGATCGGCACTCGGGCGCGCATGGTGAGCCCGGCGTGGCCGTGCTCCACCCCGGTCCAGGTCTCTCCGGCCAGCACCGGTGCCGGATCCAGCTCGGGGCGCCCGCCGATGGCCGCCGGGTCGGGGTGGGACTGCCGGATGCCATCGGCATCGGCGATCATGATGTATTCATACCCGCTGGCGGCCCGCAGCGTCTCGGCCCAGGGGGCCAGGATCTCGGCGGGGTTCTCGGTGCGCAGCGCGTCCTGGACCGTGTCCATCACGGAGACCGATTCCGCCATGGTCAGCACCCGCTCCGCGTACTGTGCGCGGACCTCCAGATACTGGTGCACCCCCCAGAGCAGGCTGACCAGGGTCACCGCGCCGATGAGCAGCATGATGTTCCAGCGGAAGAGCCGACGGACCAGGGAGACCTCACCAGTGGTGGGCGCCTGTGATGACCGCACGGACACTGCTGCCTCCTGATGCTGCGGGTCTGGGCTGATGGTTCACGGATCATTCGCCGCGCAATGCCGTGATCGAGACCAATATGACCAATATTGCGCGCAGATGCACAAAACTGTGGGCCCGGTCACATGCGTTCCATGCTGTCACGTGGCTCACATTTTTGCCGCTGATCGATCCCCACACCCGCATCGAGGAGAAAAATCATGCTCAGCCTAATCGGCCTGGCAGTGATCGTCACCATGACGACGCTGCTGATCATGGGGCGCATCGCCCCCATCGTCGGACTGACCGTGATTCCCTTTGCGGGAGCACTGCTGGCCGGCTTCACCTTCACCGAGATCGGCGACTTCTTCGGCGAGGGCATCGGCTCGGTGCTCGACGTCGCGGTGATGCTGATCTTCGCCATCCTGTTCTTCGGGATCATGAACCACGCAGGACTCTTCGACCCGCTGGTGAGACTCACCGTGCGGCTGACCCGCGGCAACGTGATCGCGATCTGCGTGGGAACGGTGCTGCTGGCGGCGGTCTGCCACCTCGACGGCGCCGGCGCCTCCACATTCCTGATCGTGATTCCAGCCCTGCTCCCGCTGTACCGGCACCTGGGCATGAGCCCGTACCTGCTGCTGCTGCTGGCAGGCATGAGCATGGGCGTGTTGAACATGCTGCCATGGGGCGGACCCGTGGCCCGCTCGGCCGCCGTCGTCGGAATGGATCCGATCGACCTCTGGCGCGGCCTGATCCCGGTGCAGATCCTGTGCCTGGCGATGCTCGTGATCACCGCGGTCCTGCTGGGTCTGCGCGAGCAGCGCCGGATCGCTGCCCGCACCAGGGCAGCTGCCGAGCTTGAGGCGCAGTCCGGTGAGCAGCTCGACGAACAGGTCGACGCGCAGGTCGAGGGCCCCGCAGGGGATCGGGTCCAGGAGCGCGAGCTCGTCTCCGCCACCTCTGCGAACCGCGGCGTCACCAGCCGCACCACCGCAGGCGCCACCACGGGCAGCACCGCCACCGCCAACGCCACCGGCACCGGCACCGGCACCGGCGGAAGCTCCACCACCTCCACCGGCTCTGACCGGGACGGCCAGAGCGCGGCCAAGACGGACGCCTACAGCGGCGAGGCCGATGATCTCTGGGGCGGGACGGAGAACGCCGTGGCAACCCCGCGGTGGAAGATGATCGTGAACACCATCCTGGTCCTCGGCATGCTTGCCCTGCTGATCTCGGACATCCTGCCTTCCCCACTGGCCTTCATGCTCGGCCTCAGCGGCGCCCTGGTGATCAACTATCCCAAGGTCAGCGACCAGATGGAGGCGCTGAAGATCAACGGGGGCGCCGCCGTCACCACCGGCGCGATCGTGCTCGCCGCCGGTTGCTTCCTGGGCATTCTGGAGGAATCCGGCATGCTGGAATCCCTCGCCACCGACGCCGTATCGATCCTGCCTGCCGCACTGATCCCCTACCTGCACCTGATCGTCGGGGTCTTCGGACTTCCGCTGGAGCTGCTGCTGAGCACCGACGCCCACTACTTCGCGCTGCTGCCCGTGGTGGAGGGCGTCTCCACCCAGGCCGGAGTGAGCACCCTCGCGGTGGTCTACGCGGTGCTGGTGGGCAACATCATCGGCACCTTCATCAGCCCCTTCTCCGCGGCCCTGTGGCTGGCACTCGGACTGGCCGGCTGTGACATCGGCAAACACATCCGTTACTCCTTCGTGCCGATGTGGATCTTCTCCGTGGTCGCCCTGGTGCTGGCTCTGGTGCTGGGGCTGATCCCCTGGAGCTGACCTGGCCAGGCAGCGGTGACGAACCCATCCATCGACCCGGCCGTACAGGTGGAAGGAGAGCGGCCGTGGACCCTCCTCCCCCAGCGCTATATGATGAGTTTATAAATCAATAAATTATCTGGCAGCTCTGAGGAGACGATCGTGGACGATCATGTCGATGGACGAGGCCCCCTGAACCAGGTCAAAGCGAACCTCTTCAAGGGCCTCTCCCACCCGGTGAGGATCCGGGTGCTGGAGCTGCTCGCCGAGCAGCCGGAGGTCTCGGTGACCGATCTGCTCGCCGAGACCTCGCTGGAGGCCTCACATCTCTCCCAGCATCTGGCAGTGCTGCGACGCTACGATCTGGTCGTGTCCCATCGACGCGGACTGCAGATGTTCTACTCACTGGCCCACCCTCAGGTGGCCGAGCTGCTGGCGGTGGCCAAGGCGCTGCTCCAGGAGATCCTGCGCAGCACCGAGCGGAATCTCGCCAACGCGCTGGCCGCAGAGTCACCGGCGGATTCCGCCACTGTCACTGGCAACCGATGAAGGCCGTGGCGTCCATCCGGGCGCTGCTGCCCAGGCGGTCTGACTACGCCGCGATCCCGCGCACCTGGAAAGGCGACCTGGTCGCCGGGGTCACCGTAGGCATCGTGGCGCTTCCGCTGGCGCTGGCCTTCGGGGTCAGCTCAGGGGCCGGGGCGGCGAGCGGTCTGATCACTGCCGTGGTGGCCGGGTTCATCGCCGCGGTGTTCGGCGGGTCCAACGTGCAGGTCTCGGGCCCCACCGGCGCCATGGTGGTCGTCCTGGGCCCGGTGATCGCCGCCCACGGCATCGCCGCCCTGGCCGTGGTGACCGTGCTGGCCGGGCTCCTGGTGATCACCGCGGGGGCGCTGAAGCTGGGCCGGGTGGTGACCTTCCTGCCCTGGCCGGTGATCGAGGGCTTCACCCTCGGCATCGCGGTCATCATCTTCCTGCAACAGGTGCCCGCCGCCTTCGGAGTGCTCGCGGGCCCCAGCGCGAACGCCGCGGTATCCGCCGCCCAGAGTCTTGCCACGGTCCCGTGGCCGGAGATCGCCGCACCCGTGGGACTGGTCGTGCTGGTCGCGGTGATCATGATCGGGGCGCCTCGAATCCACCCGCAGATGCCCGGTTCGATCCTGGCGATCATCGCCGCCACCGTACTGGCGGCGCTGCTGGACCTGCCCACTGCCCGGATCGGCGCACTGCCGGACTCGCTTCCGGCCCCGATGCTGCCCGAGTTCGACAGCGCCACCCTCCTGGCGCTGGCCGCTCCGGCGGCCACCATCGCCGCATTGGCAGCGATCGAGTCGCTGCTCTCGGCGCGAGTGGCGACCTCGATCTCCGACACCGGCCCTTATGACGCGGACCGCGAGCTCGTCGGGCAAGGCCTGGCATCAGTGGCCTCGGGCTTCTTCGGCGGCATGCCGGCCACCGGAGCGATCGCCCGCACGGCGGTGAACATCCGTTCCGGCGCGCGCACCCGGCTGGCCGCCATCGTCCACGCAGCGGTGCTGCTCGGCGTCGTCTACCTGGCCACCGGCCCGGTGTCCCAGATCCCGCTGGCAGCCCTTGCCGGGGTGCTGATGGTCACCGCGGTGCGCATGGTCTCGCGGGCCACTGTCCGCGCGATCGTGGGCTCCACCCGGGCAGACGCCCTGGTCTTCCTGGTCACCGCCGTGATCACAGTATCGCTGGATCTGATCGAGGCGGTGCAGATCGGCGTCCTCGTCGCTGCGTTCTTCGCGCTGCGCTCGATGGTCGCCACCAGTGGGGTGCACCGGGAGGTGATTCCCGGACCGGCGCACTCCGGGGATGGCCATATCGCGGTGTTTCGTCTGGACGGGGCGCTCTTCTTCGGCGCCGCCGAGCGGGTTCTGGAGAAGGTCACCGAGATCCAGAACGTCGATGTGGTGATCATCCGGATGTCTCAGCTGCAGGTTCTCGACGCCACCGGTGCCCGCGTGGTGTCTGAGATGGTCACCGCGCTGGAACGGCGTGGCATCACGGTGCTGATCAAAGGCATCCAGGACCGGCACCTCGCGCTGGTCACACGGGTCGGAGTGCTCGAGTCCCTGCGACACCACAAGCACCTCTTCGCCGAGCTGGCACCTGCGGTGGAGCATGCCCGCAGTCACGTGCGGCGTGACCACGAACCGACTCCCGAGTAAGCCTCGCCTGGCCCACACGCGGCGTGGTGAGCTCGCGGACACGACCCCTTCACCGCTGAGTAATGCCGCTGAAACACCGGCTCCCTAGGCTTCAAAACGTGTATACGACCGCGTCCACAACTGCGGATACACACGTCTCCGGGTGCTCTCCGTCCTGCGCAGACCACTCCATTCACGTTCAGAAGATTCAGCCTCAGGAAATGGGACCATGAACATCACTGCTCTGCGGACGACTACGTTCACCGCCGTCGTCATGACCTCCGCTCTGGCCCTGACCGGATGCACCGGCGAACCCGACCGAGAAGATGACGACGTCATCAGCATCGCCACCCAGCGTCAGCCACACCTGTATGCCCCCTACGCCTACGAAGACTTCGCACCCGAAGGCACGACCATCGAAGTAGTGCCGATGGACACCTCCACCGACCAGATGACCGCTTTGCTCTCCGGTGACGTGGACTTCGCCCTCATGGGTGTCCCGACGGTGATCACGGGGGTCTCGGAGGGGTCCGACATCACATTGATCGCCTCCGGCGCCGACGGCGGCAGCGGTCTGATCGGTGATGCCGAGATCGAGGGGGTCCCCGACCTCGAAGGCAGAACTGTGGGGTATGTCCCCGGTTCCTCACAGGAGATGGCGTTCCGGCTCCTCGCAGAAGAAGCCGGACTGGACCCTGACACCGACATCAACATGGTCAACCTGGGGTACGCCGATATGCACGAAGCCCTGAGCAGCGGCGACATCGACGCCTTCGCGGGAGCCGAGGTCGGCGTCTCGCTCTCGCTCCTGGATGGAGCCGAACCGGTCGAGGACATCTACACCACGCCCCTTGGTCCGGTGAACATCGGCCTGGCGACCACCGGAACGCTTGCCGAAGAGAATCCCGAGCTGGTCAATGAGCTGCTCGGCATCCATGAGGAGGCGACGGCTCACCTCGAGGCCAACCCCAGCGAGTGGATAGAAGCCGTCCAGGGGCAGTTCTCCTTCGAGAACGAGGTGCTGGAGCAGGCGGTGGAGAACATCTGGCTGCGTTCAGACATCGACGAGGAGTATCGCGGCAACATCGACGAGCTGGCTCTGCAGATGCAAGAGCTCGAGATCATCTCTGAGGCACCCGTGGCCGATGACGTCGTCACCGAGATGGAGTGAGGCCGTCATGACAGCCATCGCACCCACGACCTCCCCAGATGTACGAGAAGCTCCGCCGAGACACGAGCCGGCGACTCCCAGACGTCGGCGGTGGTCACCGAGGGCGCTTCTGCTGGCTCTCCCGGTGCCGCTCGCAGTGCTCGTGTTCTGGAGCCTGGGAGTCCAGTTCGGTTGGAATCTGCCCTTCGGCATTCGCATGGCACAGCTGCCCACTCCGTCTCAGGTGGGTATTCGACTCGCGGACCTCTTCTTCGGCGGTCTGGTCCCCGGACCCTACAGCGGGGACATCTGGAGACACATCTGGGCCTCACTTGTTCGTGCAGGGAGCGGATTCGCCCTCGCGGCCGCGTTCGCCGTGCCCTTTGGGATCCTGCTGGGACGATCCAGGACCGTCACTCAGCTCTTTGAACCGTTGATCAACATCGTGCGCCCCATACCCGTGACCGCCTGGGCGCCGCTGGCGCTGATCGTCATCGGGATCGGCGACCGCTCGGCGATCTTCCTGGTCTTCCTCGCGGCCTTCTTCCCCATGCTGATCAGCACATCGGCCGCCGCTGCCCAGGTGCCCCCGCGGCTTCTGGAGGCCGCCGCCATGTTGGGCATGAAGCCCTGGAAGCGGCTCATCTACGTCGTCGCGCCCGCCTCGGTTCCGGGCATCTTCAGTGGACTCAGGGTGGGCCTCGGTCTGGCGTGGGCACTGCTGGTGGTCGGTGAGATGACCGGCGTCAACATCGGACTGGGCGCGATGATCATGGAAGGCCGAGTCGTGTCACAGATCGACCTGATCATGTCCGGAATGATCATCATCGGAATTCTCGGGTTCCTCTCCGACCGGTTCCTGGTCCTTGCACTGAAGGTCATCTCCCGCAACCGCCCCGTCCTCCAGGAGATCTCATGAGCACGACAGCTGAATCGACATCGAGCGCGAACCAGACCACCACCGGCGCACTGTCATTCGCCAATGTCGGCAAGAGATACGGCGAAGGACCCTTCGCCATGCAGGGATTCGACCTGGAGGTCAGTCCCGGTGAGCTGGTCGCCATCGTGGGTGCGAGCGGCTGTGGAAAGAGCACCGTGCTCCGGATGATCGCCGGGTTCGAGTCGCATTCCGAGGGCGAGATCACGCTCGACGGCAAGCACGTCTCCTCCCCCGGCCCTGACCGTGGATTCGTCTTCCAGGACTATGGCCTGTTTCCGTGGCTCACGGTCGCGGAGAACGTCGAGCTGGGACCGAAGGAGAAGGGACTTCCCCGTGTCGAGAGGCGCGGTCTGGTCGAGCAGTACCTGGATCTGGTGGGGCTGGGCCGAGTCAGGGACAAGTACCCGCATCAGCTCTCCGGCGGCATGCAGCAGCGGGTGGCGATCGCTCGAGTCCTGGCGAACAGGCCCACGGTGATGCTCATGGACGAGCCTTTCGGGGCCTTGGACGCGCTCACTCGGGAACAGATGCAGTCGGACCTGTCCCGGATCAGACGCTCCGTGGGGACCACCGTCCTGTTCGTGACGCACAGCATCGAAGAGGCGGTGCGACTCGCTGATCGCGTGGTCATCATGACCGGCGGCTTGTCCCATGGGATTCCTGGTCACATCCGACGCATCTTCGATGTCACCCTCGGAACAGATCGCGACCCGACCAGCGTCGAGTTCACCGATCTGGAGCGCCTGATCTCACAGGAGGTCCACGCGCAGGCGTGATTGATCAGAGCACGTCGACCCTGCGTCCGGCAAAGAGTCCCACCACCGCCATCACGACGACGGCGACCGCGATGATGCACAGCACCGGGGACCAGGAGCCCGTGAACTCGAACAGCGTGCCGGCCAGCAGCGGACCCACGGCGGCCAGCAGGTACCCCACGCCCTGGGCCATTCCGGAGAGACGACTTGCTTCCCCGGAGGTCCTGGCGCGCATGCTGATCAGGGTCAGTCCGGCCAGGAGGTTGCCGCCGGAGGCGAAGCCCACGATCAGCGCCCAGGCGGGCATGGCGACGGGGAAGAACAGGATCCCGAGCACCCCGAGGAACATGATGCCCGCCAGCACGACGATGACCGCGCGCTGGTCCTGGGCACGCTGCATGATCGGTCCCACCACCAGGCTCGCGAGGATCCCGATGGCCTGATAGGCGCCGAGCCAGAAGCCGGCGGCGGCCTCGGTCACGCCATGGGAGGTCTGGATGGCGGGGAACCAGGTGAGCATCAGGTAGAAGATGCCCGATTGCAGTGCGAAGTAGGCGGTGACCTGCCAGGCGACCGCGGAGCGCCACATCGTGCCACCGTGGGAGCCCGAAGCGGGCGGCGCTGGGTCGGGGACCATCGTGCCGAGCCCGCGGGAGGCCGTGGCGGAGCCGGTCCGCCGGCTCCCCTTGAGCCGGACTCCCCAGAGGGCGGCGGAGAGCAGCGCGAAGATCGCCGAGACCCCGAGTGTGAACTCCCAGCCCTTGGCCGCGGCCACCGGCACCGCTGTGCCGGAGGCCACCGCGGCGCAGCCGACGAGCACCGCTGTGTAGAGCCCGGTCATGACCGGGACCCGGGCGGGAAAGTCACGTTTGACCACCGCAGGGACCAGCACATTGCCCACCCCGATGGCGGCGCTGAGGATGATCGTGCCGGCGAAGAGCGAGAAGGCCCCCAAGGGCATGGACCGCAGCAGCGTGCCGAGTCCCAGCAGCAGCAGCGAGATGAAGATGGTCCGCTCGAGCCCCCAGCGACGCCCAAGCGCCGCGATGAAGAGCGCGACAACGCCGAATCCCAGGGCCGGGATGGCGCCGAGGAGTCCAAGGGCTGCCGGACCGAGACCGGTGTCCTCACCGATCCGTTCGATGAGCGGACCTACGGCGGTGATCGCCGGACGCAGATTCGCCGCCACGATCAGGACCGTGACGATCATCAGCAGCTGCGGCAGACCCCGAGGCGAGGACTCCTCGGCCGCGCTCATGCGCGACTCACTCGTCGAAGGACTTCCCGGTGTTCAGATGCGGGCGCTGGCTCTTGATGATCTTCATCGGGAAGGCGGAGTCTGTGCCCTGAACCCCGGGAATGGTCAGCACCTTCTTGGTGAGGAACCGCTCGTAGGCATGCAGATCCGCCACCGCGACGCGAGCGAAATAGTCCGGCGAGCCGAAGAGCCGGAGCAGCTCGAGGACCTCCTCGTAGCTCGCCATGGTGTCCTCAAACCGCTCCACGGTCTCCCGGTCGCCCCATTTGAGCTCGATGTCCAGACCGACCTCGAAGGACTGTCCCAGGGCTTCGGGGTTGATGTCAGCGGTATAACCCAAGATGACACCCTCAGCCTCGAGCCGCTGGACTCGGCGCAGGCAGGGCCCGGCGGTGAGTCCGACCTTCTGGGCCAACGCCGCGTTGGGAATCCGTCCGTCTTCTCGCAGCGCAGAAATGATTGCGCGATCCACACCGTCCATCATCTGATTCTTGCACCGGATTCGATACTTTGGCGGTTCGCGCACCAAAATTCCCACATGGTGGAAGCCGCTCCTCTGGGCCGAGCCAGGGCTCAGTCGCAATTCCACACCCTTGGCGCATCACGGTTACATCACTCACATGTTATTCACAGGAACGTTGATAACGGCCAGGTAACGAAGCAATTTCCGCGCGATTCCGGGGTTTTTGGGTGTTCGAAGTCACCCGAACCCCGGTTGACGCAATCAAATCGAGACCTTTTACTGGTTAACGGACATCTTCCGTGATTCCGCTGTGACGACTGGGTCTCCGTTCCCAGACCCACACACGGCATTCAGGAAGCACCCGAGTCAGCCACCCACCACCGTCCACGCTGACCCAGGTGAAACTTGACCGCTACACATACATGAAGGCGGACGGTGACACGAGGACGGCCCGGGAGGGTCACGAGTGCAGGGACTTCGGGACTCAACTCTCATGCAGACCAAGCAGACTTTCAAAAAGGTTCTCGGCGGAAGCCTCGCAGCTGCCACGCTCGCCGGCGCAGCCGTCGTCGCACAGGCTCCTGCCGCAAGCGCCTCCGGCCAGTGGGACCAGCTCGCCGAGTGCGAGTCCAACGGCAACTGGTCGATCAACACCGGAAACGGCTACTACGGCGGCCTGCAGTTCTCCCAGCAGTCCTGGCAGGCAGTGGGCGGCTCCGGTCTCCCCAGCGACGCCAGCAAGTCCGAGCAGATCAGCCGCGCACACCAGCTCTGGGAGATCCAGGGCTGGGGCGCATGGCCTTCCTGCACCTCGCAGCTTGGCCTCTCCGGCAACCCGGGCGGCGGCGGCTCCACCACTCCCGCGCAGTCCGCTCCCCAGGAGCAGGCACCGGCCCCCGAGCCAGCACCCGCTCCTGAGCCCGCACCGGCCCCCGAGCCTGCACCGGCCCCCGCCCCTGAGCCAGCACCCGCTCCTGAGCCCGCACCGGCACCCGAGCCTGCACCGGCCCCTGAGCCTGCACCGGCCCCTGAGCCAGCACCGGCACCCGCCCCTGAGCCAGCACCCGTGGAGCAGGCTCCGGTCGAGCAGGCACCGCAGCAGGTTGAGGTTCAGACCTCCGGCGAGACCTACTCCGTGCAGGCAGGCGACTCGCTCTCCAGCATCGCCAACGCTCTCGGCCTGGACTGGAAAGACATCTGGAACGCCAACACCGACACCGTCCAGGATCCCAACCTGATCTTCGTCGGCGATCAGCTGAAGCTGCCCGCAGCAGGCTGATTCAACTTTGTGCCAGCAGGCACACCATTAGGGGGCGTCAGCGCATAGCTGACGCCCCCTAGTAGTGTGTCCACTGGCACCAGATTCATCACGCAAGAACCGCAGATCTGCCCTCGAGACCAGAGCGCGACGGCGCTCTCGCGGCGTCACGACACTTGCCCCAGCCGTGCGATGGCAGCAATCCTGAAGCTTCTCGATGGCGATATCGCTCGTTCCTGTCCTGGGCCAGAAGCGGCTATGAGCGTGCTTCGTCGGTGACCACGGTGATCACGATCTTGCCGCGCACGTCTCCGGCTTCGAGATGCCGCATCGCCTCTGGAACCTGCGCCAGGGGAAAGGTACGGTCCACACGCGGCGTGACCGTGCCGTTCTTGAAGTGCTCCGCGAGCCGTTCCAGGTCACTTCCGCGTTCCTTGGACGCAAGCATTGTGAGCCGCTGCCTCACGAATCGCGCGAGCAGCGGCGCCCGCAGGCTTCTCCCGAACCCACCGGTCCAGTCACCGCCTTCCTCACCGCCGACGACGACGGCGGTCCCGTTGGGCGCCAGGGCGCGCCGCAGCCGAGCGAGAGGGGGATTGCCGGCGATGTCGAGGATCAGGTCGTAGTGGTTCGAACCGTCCGCGAAGTCCTCCCGGGTGTAGTCGATGACATGATCAGCGCCGAGGGATCGCACGAAGTCCTGCTTGCCGGGGCTGCAGACGCCCGTCACCTCCGCGCCGAATGCCTTGGCCAGTTGCACGGCGAAACTGCCGACACCGCCGGAGGCACCCAGTACCAGCACCCTCTCGCCCTGCTCCACCCGGCCAGAGTCGCTCAGCGCCTGGAGGGCTGTGCCGGCGGAGATGGGAACGACGGCGGCCTGTTCGAAAGTCAGGTTCGCCGGCTTTTCGGCCAGCTTGGTCTCCAGAACGGCAGCATATTCGGCGAAGGAGCCTCGGGACATCCCGTAGACCGGTTGACCGACAGCGAACCTGGTCACCGCGGAACCCACCTCAGCCACTGTTCCGGCGACGTCGATTCCCGGCACGGGGTTCTTTGGTCTGCGAAAGCCGAAACCGATCACCCGGAGCAAGTATGGTCGGCCAGCCATCATGTGCCAGGTTCCGCGGTCGAGGCCCGCTGCGCGAACGCGCACCAGTACTTCGTCCTCGGCGATCCTGGGGCGCTCGATCTCTGCGAGGTCGAAGACTTCCGTGGAGCCGTACCCCTTCTGCACCATGGCTTGCATCAAGACGCCTTCCCGGTGCGAAGCGTGCGGCTCGCCGCTCGTGGTGGCGTGGTGCCTCTGCGATGTCATGCCGTTCTCCCATCACTGGTAGTGGGACGATCGCTGGGGTGGTCTGACCGACTTGGCCCTGACCCGCCAGAGCCGGGTGGCGGGGTTGCTGAATGCTGGGTGCTGGATGACCTCGGGGCGCGGTCTCCAGCGACGGGCTCGCCGCGCCGGCGTGCAGTGCATGGGCGGTGACCACGATGCCCTGCGGCTTCGGATGTGCCCCGCGGTGTGCGCGTTGGATGGGTTGGTTGAGCGTGCAGGTGTGCTCGAGCCCGCTTACATGCCGTGGGTCCCGATAACCGCCAACATTCCTGATCGGCGCAACAGTCCGGCTCTTCTTCGTGAGTGGATGCGCTGCCCGAGGGGACTCCTGCAAACGTACTTGTCTCCGGTGCGGGACCGCTAGGACCGCGGACCGGACAACCCTTGACCGTGCCTGGAGGCGGTGTGGGCGAAGGCTGCTGCGCAGTGCGCACCGTCATGCCTGCCGGGGCGTGCGGACCGGCTCGCCCTCGACGCTGACCGCCAGGGGCGCCGGTGAGGCGGTGCGGCGGGGCCAGGTCCAGGCGATGCGCAGGATGAAGGCCAGGATCAAGACCTCGAGGCCGATCGAGAGGCCGTAGAAGTAGGAGTAGGCCCAGGACTCCCCATCCGCGTTATAGATCGAGACGGGGATGAAGAGCGTTGCGACGACCAGGTTCAGGGTGCGGTTGGTCCGCGCGGGCAGTGTCATGGAGAGCAGGATCATGAGGCTCGGGATGGCCATGAGCGTAAGCCCAAGGGCGAGAAAGGCGGGGCCGGTGTCGAACTCGTGGACGACGCCGGCCAGGATGTCGTCGACGACGCCCGGCTTGTACAGGGCGAGGTAGTCGACGTAGATGTAGAGGAACATGACGCTGGTCCATGCCGCTGCGAGTGTGGCCTGCACCGGCATGCGCAGATGTTCCAGCGGGCTCTCGGACGACGGATTCTTCATCGTGGCGGGGGATTGAGGTGTTCTCATCACCATGCTCCTTGGCTGGATCGGGTGGGGGCTTCCAGCGTCTCGGATACCTGCGTCGGGCACATCAGCCGTGGAGCCTGAATCGACCTGGCCGTTGGCACAGTCGGGCTCTGGTACTTTCGGCGGATGCACCGAGCCCACGGGCTGTCTAGGCTGATCAGATGGCGACCAACGCGCTCCGCTCGCTGTGGGCCGAACCTCGACCCACGAACGCCCCGGCCCGGGGGTCGCGGGACTGGGCCTTGGTCGCCGCGCTGTTCTGCTGGTCCGTGGTGGAAGTCGCGCTTCGCGAGGACCTGGCGCCACTGGCGCTGCTGCTGCTCGCGGTGCTCGCAGTCCTCGGCCCGCTGCTGTGGAGACGCGCGCACCCGCTCCTCGCAGTCGCCGCCTGCTTCGGCACGTGGACCGTGGTCGACTCCGTCAGAATTCTCACCGGATCCGAAGGCGGCATGCTGAACAGCATGTCGGCGGCGCTGATCCTGGCATATGCGCTGTTCCGGTGGGGCTCCGGTCGAGAGGCCGCAAGCGGCCTCGGCATCATCCTGCTCTGGCTGCCCATCACCAACGTCGCCGACCCCGTCAGCCTCTGGGGAGCAGTCGCCGGATATGGGTTCTTCCTGTTCGCCGCCGCGCTGGGCGCCGCGATCCGGTATCGCACGAAGATTCACATCCGCGACGTCGACCAGGCCAAGGCCCGGGAACGCGAACAGCTCGCTCGTGAACTCCACGACACCGTGGCCCACCACGTCTCGGGCATCGCCATCCAGGCCCAAGCAGGACGCGCCATCGCAGCCTCCCACCCCGAACGTGCCATCGAGGCCCTGGTCACCATCGAGGACGCAGCGACCCGGACGCTCACCGAGCTGCGCGACATCGTCGGCGTGCTTCGCGCCTCGCAGGACACCGAGTTCGCGCCGCAGCCCGGCATGGCTGAGATCCAGCAGCTGGCCACCGACGCGCAGACACGGCCCAGTGTCACGGTGACCCTCTCCGGAGAGTTCGACGACCTCAGCCCAGCGGTCAGGGCCGCGATCTACCGCCTGGCCCAGGAGTCCGTCACCAACGCCCGACGGCATGCCCGCCACGCGACCCGGGTCATCGTCGCCGTCACGGGCGAGGCCGACCAGGTGCGGCTGACCATCGACGACGACGGCGCCCCCGTCAGCGGCCGCGCCCCAGCAGGCTACGGTCTGGTGGGCTACGGGCTGATCGGCATGCGGGAACGCGCCTCACTGCTCGGCGGCAGCTTCCAGGCAGGCCCCGCGGCGAGGGGCTGGCGGGTCGAGGCGGTTCTGCCCCGAAACGGGGCTCCCGGATGAGCATCAGGGTCCTGATCGCCGACGACCAGCCCATCGTGCGCACCGGGCTGAGCATGCTGCTCGAGGCGCAACCCGGGATCGAAGTGGTCGGCGCGGCCGCAGACGGGCGCGAGGCAGTCCGCCTGGCGCGCCAGCTGCGCCCCGACGTCGGCCTGTTCGACATCCGCATGCCGCTGATGGACGGCATCGAAGCCACCCGGCGCCTCGCTGGCCCCGACGTCACGGACCCCCTGCCGATCGTCGTCATCACCACCTTCGACCTCGACGAGTACGTGCACGGGGCTCTCAAGGCCGGCGCCCGCGGGTTCCTGCTCAAGGATGCCGGACCCGCCCTGTTGACCCAGGCCATCCATGCCGCCGCCGATGGAGACGCGCTGATCGCACCCAGCGTGACGGTCCGACTGCTCGCAGCTTTCGCCGATGCACAGACCACGCCACCGAGGCAGCCGATAGAACCGCTCACCGCCCGCGAGGAGGAGGTCCTGCTGCCGGTAGCCCAAGGCCGGACCAATAATGAGATCGCCCGCGAGCTCTACATCACCCCGAGCACCGTCAAAGCCCACCTCGCCAGCCTGATGCGCAAGCTCGGCGCCCGCAATCGTGTCGAGGTCGCCATGTGGGCCCACGAGACCGGCCGCATCTGAGCCTGTGAAGGGCCCCGCCAGGGTTGGCCCTGAGCCCGCGCCCCCAGGCGCCGCGGAGGGAGCGAATACCCACTCCAGAAAGGCGATAACAATCCTGCGGGAATGCATAAGACCTGTCCGAATCGCTGGGCTGTCTCCAGCGCTGCCTAGGGTGAAGCTCCGTCAGCGGGTCGCTGACCAGTTCCTTACAGCCACAGGTCGGGCAGTCCGCCTCGCCGATACAACGGGCGTATAGCTGATTCCACAGGTTCGTCAGCGTCCTTGTTCGGCTCCCACGGAACCACAGCTCGCACCGGGTTACGCAGGGCCGGCCATCCCCTTGTTTTTCAGAAACGTATTTTTATTCGCAACACGATTGAACGCTGGACGCATCCCCGGCGTAATCACTATCAGCTATACCTTCTGCATGACTTTCACTTGCAGAAGTCGGTACGACAGGTGAGGCAGTTGCTTCCTCATCGTCGGTGAGGCAATGAGGTGTTTGGATATGGCTCAGAGAATCGAAGTGGTGCTTGTCGATGATCTTGACGGCAGTGAAGCAAAGGAGACGGTGACTTTTGGTCTGGATGCTCGGTATTACGAAATTGATCTCAGCGATCAGCACGCTAAGGAGCTGCGTGAGTCGTTGAAGCAGTACATCAGCAAGAGTCGGGTCATTGCCCCTCCGTCACCGCAGAACGAGGCTCGTCAGATTCGTGAGTGGGCGGTGAACAACGGTTTCAAGGTCTCTTCGAGAGGCCGGCTGCATCGGGAAGTCGTGGAGGCCTATCGCAACGCCAAGAAGCGCTAGCCAGCGACAAGCGCGTCGGTGAGTGTGGGCTGACCCCGTTTTTTAGATCCAGTCGTTGTGAGAGTCGTCTTGTTGCCCGAGTCCTCGGGCGGGAAGACTGGTCAGATCATGACGAAC
>NZ_SOAN01000013.1 GCF_004364585.1 Nesterenkonia aurantiaca
AAGGTCTCGGCTGCGCCGTCGACGGTCATGTAGACGGTGGCCTGGTTGCCCTGGCCCTCGATCAGGACGTCTCCGACGGTGCCGGAGTTGTTCAGGGGGTCCAGGCTGGTCTGGAAGGACCAGGACTGGCTGGAGTCAGCGGTGGCGACGCCGTCGGAGGCTCCGCCGTGGTCTGAGTGGGCCATGGCCGGGGCTGCGCTGAGCAGCAGCGCGCCAAGGGCGAGCGTGGGAACCGCGAAAAACTTTGATTTATGCATCTTCAGTTACTCCTGTTTGCAAGTGTGTGACGACTACCCACCACTGGGTGACGCAAGCAACACGTTACTTTAAAAGGTCCCCGAAAAAAATAAATAAAAAACTCAAATCAGATGAACGCTTAGGAGATTCTCTCCGTACGCGCGCGCACCTCACACTTGCTGTGCCCGGGTGACGCCCTCGGCCTCGGTGACTACCGGAGGTCAGGCGATGACATTGGCCACCCGAGCGGGTCATCATCATGAGCTGGGAGAAGGGGCAGGGCAGCCTCCTCGAGGTGCTGGCAGCCGACCAGCCGCATGAGACAGCAGTAGGGCCGCAGTCGATGGACTGCGGCCCTACCGGGAATGCTCTAGGAGCGAGAAGCGTGAACTGCTTACTTCTTGCCGCCAAAGCCCTTGAAGCGTGCGTTGAAGCGCTCGACGCGACCCTCGGAGTCCATGATGCGCTGCTTGCCCGTGTAGAACGGGTGCGAGGCTGCGGAGATCTCGACGTCGATGACCGGGTAGGTGTTGCCGTCTTCCCACTCCATGGTCTTCTTCGAGGAGGTGGTGGAGCGGGTGAGGATCTTCTCACCGGAGGCCAGGTCGTTGAAGATGACCGGCTCGTACTTGGGGTGGATATCAGACTTCATGAAGTGTGTCCTTTTCATCTGCCGCTGGATTTTGCCAGAAGCGTGGAACTGAGGGTGGGCCGAGTTTGGACCAACACAGCACTATATCAAATCCACCGCAGCCCGGCCCAGCACCGGTCCGCAGCGGATGCCCATGAGGGGTCAGCCGACGAAGAGGTTGCGCAGCATCACGAACAGCGCCACCAGGCCCAGGGTCACGATGATCAGGCGCAGCACCAGCGGCGAGAGCCGGCGGCCCACCCAGGCGCCGATCAGACCACCCAGTGTGGAGCCCACGGCGATCACCACCACCACCTCCCAGAGGATCACCCGGTCCGCGGGCTCGCGGAGCAGGTAGTCCACCAGCACGTAGCTGATCGCGGCGGTGAGGTTCACGACGGCGACCAGCAGGTTCTTCACGCCGTTGGCCTGTTGGATGTTGGCCATCAGGAAGATTCCCAGGATGCCCATCAGCAGGATTCCCTGGGCGGCGACGAAGTAGCCGCCGTAGATGCCGGCCGCGAAGACCAGCAGCATCAGCACCAGGCTGACCGTGGGCATCGAGGGCCGTCCCGCCTGGGCCGCCTTCCCGGGCCCACCCTCAGCTGAGTCGCCCGCGGAATCATCCGTGGCATCGTCCGCGGCATCACCGGAGCCGGCTGTCTCGGCGTCCTTCTCCCGGGCCGCGGCGCGCGCCCGGACCCAGGCCGAGAGCCTGGGCTGGGCGATCACGAAGGCCAGCGAGACCACGATCAGGATCGGGGCGACCCGGCCGAAGACCTCTTCGGGCAGGGTGATCAGCAGCGTGGCGCCGATGACGCCGCCAAGGATCGACGCCGGCACCAGCTTCTTCAGCACCGACTTCACCTGCCGGATCTCACGCCGGTAGCCCCAGGCGCCGGTGAAGTTGCCCGCGATCAGTCCCATCGCGTTGGAGACCGTGGCGGAGACCGGCGGCACGCCCATGGCGACCAGCACCGGGAAGGTCACCAGGGTGCCAGAGCCGACCACGGTGTTGATCGCGCCGGCCCAGATGCCGGCGACCAGGATGAGCAGGAGCTGTGCGAGGCTCAGATCGGTGAGGAAGAAGTCAGCGAGCGCCTCCATCAGCCACGAGCCTGCGAGGCCGATGAGAACGACGACGCGGCGGCAGCTGCGGGCTGCTTCTTGAACGCCGAGAAGCGTCCATCGCGGTGGATCAGGTCCAGCTCGGTGTCAAAGGTTCGGGACAGGTTCTCCGAGGTCATGGTCTCCTCGATCGGCCCGGCGGCGACGGTCTCGCCGTCGCGCAGCAGCAGCACGTGGCTGAAGCCGGGCGGGATCTCTTCCAGGTGATGGGTGACCAGCACGGTGGTGGGCGCCTCTTCGCTGTTGATCAGCTCGCTGGTGCGCTCCACCAGGGCCTCGCGGCCGCCCAGGTCCAGTCCGGCGCCGGGCTCGTCGAGCAGCAGCAGCTCCGGGTCGGTCATCAGCGCCCGGGCGATCTGCACCCGCTTGCGCTCACCCTCAGAGAGGGTGCCGAAGGGCCGATCGAAGACCGTGCCCACACCCCACTCGTTGAGCAGCGCGAAGGCCCGGCGCTCATCGAGCTGCTCGTACTCCTCGCGCCAGCGCCCGGTGACCCCGTAGGCGGCGGTGACCACGACGTTCAGCGCCGTCTCCTGCGCCGGGACCGTGGTGGTCAGCGAATTGGAGCTGAACCCGATCAGCGGGCGCAGCTCGAAGACGTCGACGGCGCCGAGCTGCTCATCGAGGATCTTCACGGTGCCGGTGGTCGGGAACAGCCGGGCGGCGGCGATCTGCAGCAGCGTGGTCTTGCCCGCCCCGTTCGGCCCCAGAATCACCCAGCGCTCATCCTCGTTCACCGTCCAGGAGACGTCCTTCAGGAGTTTCTTGCGCCCTCGGCGCACGCTGACATTCTGGATATCGAGGACAGGACTCATGGGCCCAACACTATCGAACCCGATGAGTCGCTATAGGCTGAACACGCTATGACTGCGCACCCTCATTCCGATCCGCCCAGCCCGGATCTGCCCACCCCTGACCTCCCCCACGGCACGGTGGCCATGTTGGCGGCCACCGCACTGGACGGGCCGCTGATCCGGTCCTTGACCCACGAATTCTCCCGGCGCGGGGTCGTGCACAGCGTGGAGCTGCGCCAGGTCCCGCTGGCCGAGGGCGAGGAGGTCTCCGCGGTGCGCTGGTCCGTGACGCTGGATGACTCCGACGACTCCTACGGCACCCAGCTGGCGGTCTCGCTGCTCGAAGACGCCGCCCACCAGCTTCCGGGCCCGGTCACCCAGACCGTGCTGCCCGCCCAGCGGCGGGCGCAGCTGCACGCCGAGGACGGCCGGCTGATGCTGCTCATGGACGTGGACTCCACGCTCATCGACCAGGAGGTCATCGAGCTTCTGGCCCGCGACGCCGGCCGGGAGGCCGAGGTCGCGGAGGTCACCGAGCGCGCCATGCGCGGGGAGCTCGACTTCGCCGCCTCGCTGCACCAGCGGGTCCAGACGCTCGCCGGGCTGCCCCGCACCGTGATCGACTCCACCCTCGCCGCGATCACCCCCACCCAGGGCGCGCCCGAGCTGCTGGCAGAGCTGGGCCGGCGCGGCTGGCCCAGCTACGCCGTCTCCGGCGGGTTCCTGCAGGTGCTGGCGCCGCTGGCCGCGGATCTGGGCCTCACCGGCTTCCACGCCAATGACCTGGCGATCTCGCCGCAGGGAACCCTGGAGGGCACCGTCCGGGGCGCCGTCGTCGACCGAGCGGCCAAGAGAGAGTATCTTGAACAGTGGTCGGCGTCACAGGGGTTGCTCCCCCGCAATGTGGTCGCCGTGGGCGATGGAGCCAACGACCTGGACATGCTGGCGGCCGCCGGAGTGGGGATCGCCTTCTGCGCGAAGCCCGCACTGGCGGAGCAGGCGGACCTGGTGATCGACCACCGCTCCTTCGAGCTCATCTCGCTGGCCCTGGGGATGAGCTGAGATGAGCTTCAGCTGCCCGACGACGTCGCAGCATCAAGAATTCACACTCGCGATCATCACTCGTGAGCATTCTGCAATGCTCTGATGATCCGCCAGGAATAGCCTCTACCCCGGTAGGGTTGGACCTGCGCGGCACAACGATGTGCGCGGCCCTCGTTGTCCACCGTCCCTCACCATTTGGAGGAAACCTAGTGACCGATAATGCCGTATTCACCGATCTGGACAAGCGGGCAGTTGACACGCTGCGCGTGCTCGCAGCTGACTCCGTGGAAAAGGTCGGCTCAGGCCACCCCGGCACCGCGATGTCGCTGGCTCCAGCCGCCTACCTGATCTTCCAGAAGATGATGAAGCATGATCCCACTGATCCTCAGTGGATCGGCCGCGACCGCTTCATCCTCTCCCCCGGTCACACCTCTCTGACCCTGTACCTCCAGCTCTACTTCTCCGGCTACGGCCTCGAGGTCGAGGACCTGGCCGCTCTGCGCACCTGGGATTCGCTGACCCCCGGGCACCCTGAGTACGGCCACACCCCCGGCGTTGAGATGACCACCGGTCCGCTGGGCCAGGGGCTCGCCTCCTCGGTCGGCTTCGCCTACGGCCAGCGCCGGATGCGCGGCCTGCTGGACCCCGATGCAGCTGCCGGAGAGTCCCCCTTCGACCACACCATCTGGGTCATCGCCTCTGACGGCGACCTGCAGGAGGGCGTGACCTCCGAGGCGTCCTCGCTCGCCGGGCACCAGGAGCTCGGCAACCTCGTGGTGATCTGGGATGACAACAAGATCTCCATCGAGGACGACACCGACATCGCGTTCACCGAGGACGTCGCCGCCCGCTACGAGGCCTACGGCTGGCACGTGCAGCGCGTGGACTGGAAGAAGTCCGGCGACTACGACGAGGACATCAACGAGCTGCACCGCGCACTCGAGGCGGCTCAGGCCGAGACCTCCAAGCCCTCGCTGATCGCGCTGCGCACGGTGATCGGCTACCCCTCGCCGAAGAAGCAGAACACCGGCGGGATCCACGGCTCGAAGCTGGGCAGCGACGAGCTCGTCGCGCTCAAGGAGCTGCTCGACTTCGACACCGAGGCACACTTCGCGGTGGAGGACGAGGTGCTCACCCACGCTCGCAAGATCCTCGAGCGCAGCGTGGAGACCCGCAAGGACTGGGACGCCAAGTTCGCGTCCTGGCGCGAGGCCAACGCCGATGCGGCCAAGCTGCTGGACCGGCTGACCGCCGGCGAGCTGCCCGAGGGCTGGGAGTCCCAGCTGCCCGAGTTCCCCGCCGGCGACGACGTCGCGACCCGAGCGGCCTCCGGCAAGGTGCTCAACGGCATCGCCGAGGTGCTCCCCGAGCTCTGGGGCGGCTCCGCGGACCTCGCGGGTTCGAACAACACGCTGATGTCGGGCTACGACTCCTTCATCCCGGAGTCCCACTCCACCGAGAAGTTCTCCGGCAACCCCTACGGGCGCAACCTGCACTTCGGCATCCGGGAACACGCCGCCGCGGCGATCACCAACGGCATCTCGCTCTCGACCCCGCTGCGCACCTATAACGGGACCTTCCTGATCTTCTCCGACTACCAGCGCCCCGCCATCCGGCTGGCCGCGCTGATGGGCACGGGTTCGATCTTCGTCTGGACCCATGACTCCATCGGACTGGGTGAAGATGGACCCACCCACCAGCCGGTGGAGCAGCTCGCCAGCCTGCGAGCCATCCCGAACCTGGATGTGATCCGCCCCGGTGACGCCAACGAGGTGGCCATCGCCTGGCGCGAGGTGCTGCGCCGCAACGACCGCCCCGCCGGCCTGGCGCTGACCCGCCAGAACATCCCCACCTACGCCCGCGGCGCCGGTGCCGCCACCGCCACCGAGTTCGGCGCGGTCGAGGGCGCGGCCAAGGGAGCCTATGTGCTCGCCGAAGCCGTCCGCGACGGCGCCGTGGTGACCCCCGAGGTCGTGCTCATCGGCACCGGCTCCGAGGTCCAGCTGGCCGTGGAGGCCCGTGAAGCGCTGGCCGAGCAGAACATCGCCGCCCGCGTGGTCTCGATGCCCTGCCGCGAATGGTTCTTCGAGCAGGGCGCCGAGTACCGCGAGAGCGTCCTCCCGGCGGCCGTGAAGGCCCGCGTCTCGGTGGAGGCGGCAGCCTCCATGGGCTGGCGCGACATCGTCGGCGACGCCGGGCGCATCATCGGTCTGGACCACTTCGGTGCCTCGGCGGACTACAAGGTGCTCTACGAGAAGTTCGGCATCACCGCCGCCGCTGTCACCGCGGCCGCCCAGGAATCCATCGCCGCCGCCTGAGCGCAGCGCCTCCCCCGGGGGCACCGCCCAGCGGCGCTTCCGGGAGGCGCAGCCCTCCGGGACCGCCTCCTGCAGGCGACCGGCGCACCACGACTCATCCATCACCTGGCATCAGGAGAATAGATATGACTGCTAATAAGAACACTCAGGCGCTCTCCGACCTCGGCGTCTCCATCTGGCTCGACGATCTCTCCCGCGAACGGCTGAACTCGGGCTCGCTCGCGAAGCTGATCGATTCGCACAACGTCGTCGGGGTCACCACCAACCCGACCATCTTCGAGTCCGCGCTGAAGGACGGCGAGGCCTACGAGGCGCAGCTCGCCGAGCTGGCCGCCGCCGGAGCCGACGCCGAGAAGGCCGTCTTCGACATCACCACCGCCGATGTGCGCGAGGCCTGCGACGTGTTCGCCGGGGTCTACGCGGCCACCGACGGGGTCGACGGCCGGGTCTCCATCGAGGTCGACCCGCGCCTGGCCCGCGACGCCGCCGGCACCATCACCCAGGCCCGCGAGCTGTACAAGGCGGTGGATCGGGAGAACGTGCTGATCAAGATCCCCGCCACCGTCGAGGGCATCGAGGCGATCGCCGCGGTGACCGCCGAGGGGATCAGCGTCAACGTGACCCTGGTGTTCTCGCTCGAGCGCTACCGCGCGGTGATCAACGCGTTCATGCTCGGCCTGGAGAAGGCCCACTCGGACGGGATCGACATCTCGAAGATCCACTCGGTGGCCTCCTTCTTCGTCTCCCGCGTGGACGCCGAGATCGACAAGCGCCTAGAGCTTGCCGCCGAGGAGGGCAAGCCCGGCACCGAGAAGCTGAAGTCCCAGGCCGCGGTGGCCAACGCCCGGCTGGCGCACCAGATCGCGGTGGAGACCTTCTCCTCCGAGCGCTGGCAGCTGCTGGCCGAGCGCGGTGGACGCCCGCAGCGGCTGCTGCTGGCCTCCACCGGCACCAAGGACCCGAACCTCTCGGACACGCTGTATGTGACCGAGCTGGCCGGGTCCGACGTGGTCAACACCATGCCGGAGAAGACCATGCTCGCCCTGGCCGATCACGGCGTCATCGAGAAGGACACGCTCAGCGGCACCTATGTGGAGGCCAACCGGGTCCTCGACGGCATCTCCGCCGCCGGGATCAGCTACCGCGAGGTGGTCGACACCCTGGAGACCGAGGGTCTGCAGAAGTTCGAGGTCTCCTGGACCGGCCTGCTGGGCACCATCGATGATGGGCTCAAGCGCAACAGCTGAATCTGCACGCCGGTCGGCTCAGAACCTGAGCCGAGCGGCTGACTGTTCACTCCGTACGGTGCCCGGCCGGGCGGCGTCTCGGGAGCCAGCTACTGGCACCGAGACTCCCCCGACCGGGCGCCGATCAGGGTCAACAGCCGTGTGACTCCCACCGGCCCCCTATAAGCGCAGTTGCTGGCCAGGCTGAACCGCGGTTCGGTCGAGAAAGGAAGCACGTCATGAGCTCACTCTCCCTGACACTGACCGGAGCGGCCCGTGAGGCCGCCGAGAACCAGGTGCCCGGCCTGCTGGACCACGAGTTCGCCTCCCGGCTGGCCGCCAAGGACCACACCCTCTGGGGCATGGCCGCCGAGGACGAGGCCAGCAAGCGGCTCGGCTGGGTCTCCCTCTTCGAGGACTCCCGGGCGCTGCTGCCCAAGATCGCCGCACTGCGCGAGGAGCTCGCCGCCGAGGGCCTCACCCGGGTGGTGCTCGCCGGGATGGGCGGGTCCTCGCTGGCACCAGAGGTCATCTGCGCCACCGCCGGGGTGGAGCTCACGGTGCTGGACTCCACCGACCCGCAGCATGTGGCCGCCGTCGTCGGTGCTGAGATCGAGAAGACCGTGCTCGTGGTCTCCTCGAAGTCCGGCTCCACCGTGGAGACCGACTCGCAGCGCCGGATCGTGCAGCAGGCGATGACCGATGCCGGGATCGACGCCGTGAGCCGCACCGTGATCGTCACCGACCCCGGCTCCCCGCTGGCGCAGTCCTCCGCCGAGGCCGGGGTCCGCGCGATCTTCGAAGCTGACCCCACCGTGGGCGGGCGCTACTCCGCGCTCACCGCCTTCGGCCTGGTCCCCTCCGGCCTGGCCGGCGCCGACCTGGAGACCCTGCTCGAGGACGCCGAGGACGCCTCCGTGATCCTCGCCGAGGACGACGCCGACAACCCCGGCCTGCGCCTGGGCTCCGCGATCGGCGGCACCGTCCCGCTGCGCAACAAGCTGGTGCTCGTCGACGCCGGTTCACCGCTGATCGGGCTGGGCAACTGGATCGAACAGCTGATCGCCGAGTCCACCGGCAAGAACGGCACCGGCCTGCTGCCGGTGATCGTCGCCGACGGCGAGCCCGAGCTGCACCGCGAGGACGCCGACGTGCTGATCACCCAGATCATCGACGCCGAGACCGAAGATGGCGCCTCGGTGGACAACGACGACGCCGACCTGGTGGTCAGCCCGCACAAGGTGCGCACCGGCGGCAGCCTCGGCGCGCAGTTCATGCTCTGGGAGGTCGCCACCGTGGTCGCCGGCGCGCTGCTGAGCATCAACCCCTTCGACCAGCCCGATGTGGAGTCCGCCAAGACCGCCGCCCGCGGCCTGCTCGACGCCCCCGCCCCCGAGGCCGGGGAATCCGTGACCGACGGCGCCGTGGCCATCCGGACCCTCGGGTCCGCCGCGCTGACCGAGGCGAACCCGAGCACCCTGAGCGAGGCGCTGCAGGCGCTGGTGAAGTCCGTTCCCGAAGACGGCTACCTCGCGGTCACCGCGTACCTGGACCGGACCACCGAGACCCAGCTCGAGGCCATCCGGGCGCAGCTCTCCGCACTCTCCGGACGCCCGGTGACCTTCGGCTGGGGCCCACGATTCCTGCACTCCACCGGACAGTTCCACAAGGGCGGCCCGCACATCGGGGCGTTCCTGCAGCTGACCACCAGCTCCAGCACCGATCTGCAGGTCCCAGAGAGGCCGTTCACGCTGGGCAAGCTGATCGCCGCTCAGGCCGAGGGCGACGCCCAGGTGCTGGCCGGGCACGACATGCCGGTGCTGCAGGTGCACCTGAAGGACCGCACCGCGGGCCTGACCCAGGTCATCGAGACCGTGGACGCCCTGTGAACGCACCTCGCAGCGCCGGCGCCCGCAGCGCCGGCGCCCGCAGCGCCGGCGCCCGCAGCCGGCAAGGCAACCCGCTGCGCGATCCGCGCGACCGGCGACTGAACCGGATCGCCGGGCCCTCGGCGATGGTGATGTTCGGCGTCACCGGGGACCTGGCCCGGAAGAAGCTGCTCCCGGCCATCTATGACCTGGCCAACCGCGGACTGCTGCCGCCGAGCTTCTCGCTGGTGGGCTTCGGTCGGCGCGACTGGACCCATGAGCAGTTCGCCGCGGAGGTGCTCGAGCAGGTCAAGGCCTCCGCGCGCACCCCCTTCGACCAGCAGGTCTGGGACCAGCTCTCGGCCGGGCTGCGCTTCGTGACCACCTCAGGCTTCGACGAGGACGCGGCCTACGCCCGGCTCGGAGAGACCCTGGAGGAGCTCAAGGAGTCCCGCGGGACCCGCGGGAACCATGCGTTCTACCTCTCGATCCCGCCGAACTCCTTCGAGATCGTCTGCCAGAAGCTCTCCTCCCATGGACTGGCCACCCCGCAGAACAGCGCGGAGGAGCCGTGGAGCCGAGTGGTGATCGAGAAGCCCTTCGGCCACGACCTGGCCTCGGCGCGGGAGCTCAACGCCGTGGTGGAGTCGGTCTTCCCGCCGGACGCGGTGTTCCGGATCGATCACTACCTGGGCAAGGAGACCGTGCAGAACCTGCTGGCGCTGCGCTTCGCGAACCAGCTCTTCGAGCCGCTCTGGAACGCCCAGTACGTGGACCATGTGCAGATCACCATGGCCGAGGACATCGGCATCGGGGGCCGGGCCAGCTACTACGACGGGGTGGGCGCGGCGCGCGACGTGATCCAGAACCACCTGCTCCAGCTGCTCGCGCTCACCGCGATGGAGGAGCCGATCTCCTTCGACGCCCAGCACCTGCGCGCCGAGAAGGAGAAGGTGCTCGCCGCGGTCCGGCTGCCCGAGGACCTCGGCGCCGCCTCGGCCCGCGGACAATACACCTCCGGCTGGCAGGGCGGGGAGAAGGTCGTCGGATTCCTGGATGAGGAGGGGTTCAACCCCGACTCCACCACCGAGACCTTCGCGGCGCTGCGCCTGGACATCAACACCCGCCGCTGGGCCGGCGCCCCGTTCTACCTGCGCGCCGGCAAGCGGCTGGGCCGCCGGGTCACCGAGATCGCGGTGATCTTCAAGCGCGCCCCGAACCTGCTCTTCCAGGACCACGACGACCACGAGTTCGGTCAGAACGCCGTCGTGATCCGGGTCCAACCCGATGAGGGCGCCACCATCCGGTTCGCCTCCAAGGTGCCGGGCACCCAGATGGAGGTCCGCGACGTCACCATGGACTTCGGCTACGGCCATGCCTTCACCGAGGCCAGCCCCGAGGCCTACGAGCGGCTGATCCTCGACGTGCTGCTCGGGGAGCCGCCGCTGTTCCCGCGCCACGAGGAGGTCGAGCTCTCCTGGAAGATCCTGGACCCCTTCGAGGAGCACTGGGCCGCCCAGCAGCTCCAGCCCGAGCCCTATGCCCCGGGCGGCTGGGGACCACCCTCCGCCCATGATCTGCTGGCCCGCGACGGCCGCACCTGGCGCAGGCCGTAGAAGGAGAACCCCAGTGATCGTCGAAATCGAGAACACCACCACCTCCAAGGTCTCCAAGAAGCTGCGGAGGCTGCGCGAGGACGGCGGCGTCGTCGCGCTGACCCGGGTGCTGACCCTGGTCATCCTGACCTCGAAGGACAACGCCGAACCTGCCATCGCCGCGGCGAACCTGGCCTCCCGTGAGCATCCCTGCCGGATCATCGTGCTGGCCTCCGGCCCGATCTCGGATGAGACCCGGCTGGACGCTCAGATCCGGGTCGGTGGCGACGCCGGCGCCTCCGAGGTGATCGTGCTGGAGGCCTCGGGCGAACTGGCCGAGCAGAACGAGGCGATGGTCTCGGCGCTGCTGCTGCCCGACGCTCCGATCGTGGCCTGGTGGGCCGACGAGCTGCCGGACAACGTCAGCTCCACCCCGATCGGGAGGATCGCGCACCGCCGGATCACCGATTCGGCGATGGACCCGCGCCCGCTGGAGGCGCTGCAGCGGATCTCCGCGCACTATGTGGAGGGTGACACCGATCTGGCATGGACCCGGCTCACGCACTGGCGGATCCAGCTGGCCAGCATCTTGGACACTCTGGATCCTGCAGACATCAGCGCCGTGACCGTGGAGGCGGCCGCGGACCTGCCCAGCGCGGCGCTGCTCGCCGCCTGGCTGCAGCAGGCGCTGGGGATCCCGGTCAGCCTGGTCTCGACGGTGGCCCCCGCGGAGTCGGAGCTGCCGCTGACCCTGACCGCGGTCACCTTCCACCGCGCCGGCGGGGACGTGAGCCTCTCCCGGCCGCGCGGCGAGGAGATCGCGGAGCTGCGCTCCGCAGACGGGCTGGTTCAGGGCGTGCCGTTGCCGGTGCGCACCCTGCAGGTCTGCCTGGCCGAGGAGCTGCGCCGGCTGGACTCCGATGAGGTCTTCGGTGAGGTGCTCACCAAGGCGCTGCCGAACACCGATCTCTCAGGCGCCAACGCGGCGTCGAACTGATTCACCCGTCCCGAACTCAGACCCACTAAGCTCGCAGCATCAGTGACGATGCGGCGGAAGGATGCACCCTCATGACAGATTCACCTCAGCAGCCCGCACTGGCGGCGCCGCGCACCGAGGTCTACGCCGAGAAGGACCAGCTGGTCACGGTGGTCGCCGAGAGGCTGCTCGCCGTCCTGGTCGACGCCGCACGCCACCAGGGAGACGCCCATGCGGTGCTCACCGGCGGCAGCGCCGGCGTCGCGGTCCTGGCGAAGGTCGCCGACCTCCTCGCGCAACCCGGCACCGAGACCCCGCCCTGGCACAAGGTGCACTTCTGGTGGGGCGACGAGCGGCTGCTGCCCAGCGACGACCCGGAGCGCAACGCCCAGCAGGCCCATGAGGCGCTGCTCGACGTGCTGATCGAGCAGCACGGGCTGCCGGAGTCCAATGTGCACCAGATGCCGGTCTCCGAGGACGCAGCGGATCCAGAGATCGGCGCGGAGATCTACGCGACCGAGCTGCAGGCCCACGCCGAGGAGAACGGCCGCTCCGGCCTGGCGCTCCCCCGCTTCGACGTGCTGCTGCTCGGCGTCGGCCCGGACGGCCACGTCGCCAGCCTGTTCCCGGGCAAGGCCTCGCTGCACGTCACCGAGAAGACGACCACCAGTGAGGATGAGTCACCGAAGCCGCCGCTGCAGCGGATCACGCTGACCTTCCCCGCGATCCAGACCGCCGAGCGGGTCTGGATGGTGGTCTCCGGTGCGGACAAGGCCGAGGCCGCGGCGAAGGCGCTCGCCCCGGGCACCGAGGTCACCGAGATCCCCGCGGTGGAGGCCCGCGGCGCCCGGGAGACCATCTGGCACCTGGACCACGCCGCCGCCAGCAAACTCAGCTGACCCCGCAGGGGCAGTTCAAAAAGCCCCAGAGAAGAGGAAAGCCCAGCTCGACCGTGGTGGTCGCGCTGGGCTTTCCTTGTGGGCGGTCGCGCTAGATGTCGGCGCCCAAGGGAACTATGAGCCCGAGGGCGACGATGATCAGACCCCAGCTCAGGGCCAGGGTGATGGTCAGCCGGTTCAGGTTGCGTTCAGCCACGCCGGAGGACCCCAGCGAGGAGGTCACGCCGCCGCCGAACATGTCCGACATGCCTCCGCCGCGGCCTTTGTGCAGCAGGATGAGCAGGATCAGCAGCAGGCTGATCAGTGCCAGGAGCACCTGAAGTGTGATGGTCAGTGCAGACACAGCGACCTTTCGTGATGGAACGTGGGCGAATCAGCTACCAGGATAGCCCGGAACGGGCGCAACCCTGGCCTCCGGTGGTTGCTCAGGCCTGCGCGCCGGTGTCGACGTGCTTCTCGAAGGAGGCGATCTTGCTGAACTCCTCGGTGTCCAGGCTCGCGCCGCCGACCAGGGCGCCGTCCACATCCGGGCCCGCGAGGATCGAGGCGACGTTCTTGGACTTCACCGAACCGCCGTAGAGCACCCGGACGGTCTCGGCGAAGCCCTCCGAGTACAGCTCAGCGAGCTTCGCGCGGATCGCGGCGGACATCTCCTGGGCGTCCTCGGGTCCGGCGACCTTTCCGGTGCCGATGGCCCAGACCGGCTCATAGGCGACGACGAGCTCGGTGAGCTCCTCGGCGGTGCGCCCGGCCAGGGCGCCCTCGAGCTGGGCCAGGGTGTGCGCCACGTGGTTCCCGGCCTCGCGGACCTGAAGGCCCTCACCGACGCACAGCACCGGGGCGAGCCCGTGGCGCAGCGCGGCGGAGAGCTTGGCGTTGAGCTGTGCATCGGTCTCGCCGTGGACCTCGCGGCGCTCGGAGTGCCCGATCAGCACCTGGGAGCAGCCGAGCTTCTTCAGGAAGGCCCCGGAG
Organism: Nesterenkonia aurantiaca; assembly: GCF_004364585.1. Lineage (GTDB taxonomy): Bacteria > Actinomycetota > Actinomycetes > Actinomycetales > Micrococcaceae > Nesterenkonia > Nesterenkonia aurantiaca. The sequence goes on from NZ_SOAN01000013.1 coordinate 13,689, forward strand.
ATGTCACCGGTGAAGGCGCCGGAGTCCTGATCGGAGAGGTCCTGGGCGCCGTAGTCGACGCCGAGCTTGTCCCCGGTGACCAGGGTCTGCACGCCGCGCAGGTCGGTGAACGGCGGGAAAACCGAGACCTGCACGCGGTCGTAGTCGTGGCCGGCGTCGTTCAGCGTCCAGGCCAGCTTCTGGACCAGCGCGATCGCCTCCATGTGGTCGATGTTCATCTTCCAGTTGCCGGCGATCAGCGGGCGACGCACGAAGGCGCCATTCTTCTGAGTAGTCATGGAGAGGAGTTCCCTTTCAACGGTGGTCAGGTCAACGGTCAGGTCAGCTGTGAGGTCACCGGGACGGCGTCACAGCAATGGTTCAGTGCGGCGTACAGTGCAGCGCAGTGATGCAGCGCGACGCTCAGCCCTCGAGCGCGTCGATGCCGGGCAGCGACTTGCCCTCGAGGTACTCCAGGCTGGCGCCGCCGCCGGTGGAGATGTGGCCGAAGCTGTCCTCGTCATAGCCCAGCGCGCGCACCGCAGAGGCGGAGTCCCCGCCGCCGACCACGGTGAACGCCTCGGTGGTGGTCAGCGCCTCGGCCACCGCGGCGGTGCCCTTGGCGAAGGCCTCCATCTCGAACACGCCCATCGGCCCGTTCCAGAAGACCGTCTTGGCCTGGGCGATCTCGGCGGCGAACGCCTTGGAGGTGTCGGGTCCGATGTCCAGGCCGAGCGCCTCGGCACCGGCCGGGCCGGACTCCAGCGCATCCACCGGGAGCACCTCGACCTCAGCGTCGGCGGCGAAGGCCGAGGCCATCACGATGTCGGTGGGCAGCACGATCCGGCAGTTCTGCCGTTCGGCGGCCTCCAGGAAGCCCTTGACGGTGTCGAGCTTGTCGTCTTCGACCAGGGATTTGCCGATGCCGTGGCCCTGGGCCTTGAGGAAGGTGAAGACCATGCCGCCGCCCACCAGGAGCGTGTCGGCGCGGCTCATCAGGTTCTCGATCACCGCGAGCTTGTCGGAGACCTTGGACCCGCCCAACACCACCGTGTAGGGGCGCTGCGGGGTCTCGGTGAGGCGCTGCAGCACCAGCAGCTCGTCGCGGACCAGGTCGCCCTGGTAGGCGGGCAGCTTCGTGGTGATATCGGCCACCGAGGCGTGCCGGCGGTGCACAGCGCCGAAGGCGTCGTTCACGTACGCGCCCTGCCCACCGGTCAGCGCGGCGAGCTCGGCCGCGAGGCTGTCCCGCTCGGCGTCGTCCTTGGAGGTCTCGCGCGGATCGAACCGGACGTTCTCCAGCAGCAGGATCTGTCCGGGCTCCAGTGCGGCGGCCTGTTCCTGCGCGCTGGGACCGACGAGGTCATCCGCGCGCAGCACGCTCACTTCGGTGAGCTCCGCCATCCGCGCGGCCACCGGGGCGAGTGAGTACTTCGGCTCGGGCTCGCCCTTGGGCCGGCCCAGGTGGGCGGCGACCAGGACGCGGGCACCGGCGGCGGCGAGCTTCTCCAGCACCGGCAGCGAGGCGCGGATGCGGCCGTCGTCGGTCACCACCCCGTCGGAGAGCGGCACGTTGAGGTCGGAGCGGACGAGCACTCGGCGGCCGTTCAGGCCTTCGGAGAGCAGGGCGTCAAGGGTGGCTGCAGTCATGGGATCAGGGTACCAATCGCTGGAAGGGAGGGACTCAGGAGCCGACGGGCGCCCGGTGGGCAGCTCGGAAAGGCCAGGACGACGACGCCGGGCTGTGCCGCACGCGCCGTGCCGGCCGGTGCCTCACGGCAGAGGCCCCGGTCCCGACGAGGATTCGTCGAGCCGGGGCCCTTGCTGTCATGCGAGCTGGATCAGCCGCCGACGTGTGCGGTCATGTCCACCAGGCGGGAGGAGTAGCCGTACTCGTTGTCGTACCAGCCGAAGACCTTCACGGTCTTGCCGATGACCTTGGTCAGCGGGGCGTCGAAGATCGTGGAGTGCGGGTCCCCGACGATGTCGGAGGAGACCAGCGGATCCTCGTTGTAGGCCAGGATGCCCTTGAGCGGGCCCTCGGCGGCCTTCTTGAAGGCGGCGTTGACCTGCTCGGCGGTCACGCCCTCCTTCTCGATGGCCACGGTGAGGTCGGTGCCGGACCCGGTGATGACCGGGACGCGCAGGGCGTAGCCGTCGAGCTTGCCGTCCACCTCGGGGATGACCGCACCGATGGCGGCGGCCGCACCGGTGGAGGTCGGGACCATGTTCACTGCGGCGGCGCGGGCGCGACGGGGATCGCCGTGCGGGGCGTCGTGCAGGCGCTGGTCGCCGGTGTAGGCGTGGACCGTGGTCATCAGGCCCTCGACGAGACCGAACTCGTCGTTGAGCACCTTGACCATGGGAGCCAGGCAGTTGGTGGTGCAGGAGGCGTTGGAGACCACGGTGTGGTTCTCGCGGTCATAGGTGTTCTCGTTGATGCCCATGACCAGGGTCGCGTCGACGCCCTTGCCCGGTGCCGAGACGATGACCTTCTTGGCGCCGGCTTCGAGGTGCTTGCCGGCGGTCTCCTTGGTGGTGAAGAAGCCGGTGCACTCGAGCACGACGTCCACGCCGAGCTCGCCCCAGGGCAGGTTCGCCGGGTCCTTGTCGGAGAAGAGCTTGATCCGGCGGTCACCGGCGACGAGGGTGTCGCCGTCCAGGGAGACCGGTGCCGGGAAGCGACCCATGACGGAGTCGTACTTGGTCAGGTTCACCAGCTGGGCGGGGTCGGTGAGGTCGTTGATCGCCACGAGCTCGAGGTCGGTGCGGCCGGTGTTCTCCAGCACGCGCAGCACGTTGCGGCCGATACGTCCAAAACCATTGATCGCGATTTTTGTCGCCATGAGGTTCCTCTCTTGAGCATGGGACCGCAGTTCCTGCGGGCCTTGGAGCCGTTCTTGCGCAGTCCGCCCTGGCGCTTGGAAACCAGGGAAAAAGGCCCTTAGACACACGTTGGGGATCAGCAGCTCGACCGTAGTCGAACCGCTGACCCCCAACAACATCGTTGTCCATCAGGCTGTCTGCAGAACGTGATTTTCAGTTTTCTTGTACATCATTCAACCATGTCGCCCGGGCTGGCCCCAACATTGAGGGGCCGGTTCTCCCTGGGCGGACTACCGGTCCCGCAAGGGTCCGGGAGTCTCAGCGCCTGAGCGCCGGGAAGCTCAGGGAGTGAGCAGCTTGGCGGCGCCCGTGCGGGCGGCCTCCAGACGTGCGGCGACGTCGGTCCAGTTGATGATGTTCCAGAACGCCTTCACGTAGTCGGGCTTGACGTTCTGGTAGTCCAGGTAGAAGGCGTGCTCCCACATGTCCAGCATCAGCAGCGGGATGGTGCCCACGGGCACGCCGTTCTGCTGGTCGTAGAACTGCTCGATGACCACGTTGCCGCCGATGGGCTCGTAGGCAAGGATCGCCCAGCCGGAGCCCTGGATGGTCAGCGCGGCGGAGGTGAACTGGGCCTGGAAGGCCTCGAAGGAGCCGAAGTACTCGTCGATGGCGGCTGCCAGCTCGCCCTCGGGCCGCTCCTGGCCCTCCGGGGAGAGGTTCTTCCAGAAGATCGAGTGGTTGGTGTGTCCGCCGAGGTTGAACTGCAGGTCCTTGAGCAGCTTTGGAGTCGTGGCGTAGTCGCCCTTCTCACGAGCCTCGGCCAGCTTCTCCAGCGCGGTGTTCGCGCCGGTGACGTAGGTCTGGTGGTGCTTGGAGTGGTGCAGCTCCATGATGCGGGCCGAGATGTGCGGCTCGAGCGCGGAGTAGTCGTAGTCCAATTCAGGAAGCGTGAAGTCAGTCAAAATGTCCTCCTAGACACGGGGATTCGTCGAGGCCAGCTGCACCTCGGCTCGGTCCTCATCCTATGCGGTGAGTTCCACACCAGAAAGAGGGATGACGCCCGTGACGTGCAGTGTTCACCACAGGAGAAACTCCTGCGGGCCGCAGCTCAGCTCTCGAGCATGTCCGGGGTGACGCTGGACTCGGTGCCGGGGATCTTCAGCTCGGAGGCCTGCTTGTCCGCCATGGCCAGCAGCCGGCGGATCCGCCCGGCGATGGCGTCCTTGGTCATCGGCGGGTCCGCGAGCCGGCCCAGCTCGTCCAGCGAGGCCTGCTTATGCGCCAGTCGGAGCTCTCCGGCGTACTTCAGATGCGGCGGGGCGTCCTTGCCGAGGATCTCCAGGGCGCGCTGCACCCGGGCGCCGGCGGCGACGGCGGCCTGGGCCGAGCGGCGCAGGTTGGCGTCGTCGAAGTTGGCCAGCCGGTTGGCGGTGGCGCGGACCTCTTTGCGCATCCGGCGCTCCTCCCAGACCAGCAGGGTCTGATGCGCCCCCATCAGGGTGAGCAGCTTCGCGATGGAGTCCCCGTCGCGGATGACGACGCGGTCCACGCTGCGCACCTCGCGGGCCTTGGCCGGGATGCCGAGCCGGCGCGCGGAGCCGACCAGGGCCAGCGCCGCCTCGGGGCCGGGGCAGGTGACCTCCAGGGAGGAGGAGCGTCCGGGTTCGGTGAGCGAGCCGTGAGCCAGGAAGGCGCCGCGCCAGGCGGAGACCGCATCGGCCATGGACCCGTTGACCACGACGGAGGGCAGGCCGCGCACCGGGCGGCCGCGGGCGTCGAGCAGCCCGGTCTGGCGGGCCAGCGCCTCGCCGTCGCGGACCACACGCACCACGTAGCGGGAGCCGCGCTTGAGTCCGTTGCCGGAGACCACGATGACCTCGGGGTTGTGTCCGTAGACCTCGGTGACGGTGGTCTTGAGCCGTCGCGCCGTGGCGGCATGGTCCAGCTCGGCCTCGATCACGATCCGACCAGAGATGATGTGCAGTCCCCCGGCGAAGCGGAGCATGGCCGAGACCTCGGCCTTGCGCTCGGATGTGGTCTTGACGTGTTGGCGGGAGAGCTCTTCTTTGACCGACTCGGTCAGCGCCATATGTGTTGTCCTCTGGTCTTCGTCTGATGCAGCTCGGTCATCGTACCCAATACCCCGGGGGCTCCGGCTCAGTCGCTGAAGACCTCGCTGAAGGCGATGGCCAGCCGCAGCGGGTCGTGGACCTCGGGCTGCCCCGCCTTGGCGACGTCGTGATAGCGCACCTCAGCGCCGAGCAGCTCGGCCGCCTGGGCGAACTCCGCGCGCTCCTGGACCGGCACCGAGGTGGGATCCGCGATGATGCGGTGAACGTGCATTCCTGGGGCGTAGTGATGTAGGACTCGCAGGTGTTCGGCGGGACTCATGCCCGCCGTCTCGTCGGTGTGCGGTGTGAGGTTCATCACGATACACCGCCGGGCCTCGGTCTCATAGAGCGCGTCCCGGAGCTGCGGCAGCAGCAGATGCGGCAGCACCGAGGTGTACCAGGAGCCAGGACCTAACACCACCCAGTCACTGAGCTCGATGGCGGTGAGCGCCTCGGCGCAGGCCGCGGCCTCGGCCGGGTGCAGCGCGACGTCGCGCAGCCGCCCGAGGCTCCCGGCCTTGGCCAGGGCGACCTGGGAGGAGAGCCGATCCCCGCTGTTGGCCGGCGGCTCGAACCCGTCCGGGCCCTGCAGGGGTTCCACGACGCCGGACATGGTCAGCGGCTGCCGGGACATCGGCAGCACCTGGCCGCGGGCGCCGAGCAGCGTCCCGGCCCAGCGCAGACCCTCCACGGAGTCGCCGATGAGCTCCCAGAGCGCGACGATGAGCAGGTTGCCCATCGCATGGTCATCCAGGCTGCCGGTGACCCCCTCGCGGGAGCGGAACCGGTGCTGCATCACCTGGGCCCAGGTGCGGCCCCATTCGGTGTCGTCGCACAGCGCGGCCAGCGCCATCCGCAGGTCCCCGGGGGGCAGCACGTCCATGTCTTCGCGCAGGCGGCCGGAGGAGCCGCCGTCGTCGGCCACGGTGACGATGGCGGTCAGGTGCTCAGCGGCGATGACCCGCAGAGCGGAGAGCGTGACGGAGAGCCCGTGGCCCCCGCCCAGGGCGGAGACCCGGAACGAGCCGCGGGAGGAGCCGCGAGAGGAGCCGCCCGCGGGCGGCGGACCGATCTGGGTCACGACTACTCACGTCCCAGATCACGGTGGATGGTGTTCACCGTGACGTTGGGCAGCTGGCCCAGCCGGCGGGCCAGCTCTTCGGAGACCGCCACGGAGCGGTGCTTGCCGCCGGTGCAGCCCACCGAGATGTTGGCGTAGTGCTTGTTCTCCCGCCGGTAGCCCTCGATCACCGGGCGCAGCGATTCCACGTAGTTCTTCAGGAAGTCTCCGGTGCCCTCATTGCCCAGCACGTACTCGCTGACCTGGGCGTCCAGGCCGGTGTAGGGGCGCAGCTCGGGCACCCAGTGCGGGTTGGGGATGAAGCGCATATCGGCGATGAAGTTGGCATCGGCGGGGACCCCGTATTTGAAGCCGAAGCTCATCACGTTGAGCCGGAGCTGGACCGGGCCGTCCGCGTTGAAGATCTCGGTGATCTCCTTGGCCAGGCCGTGGACATTGAGGTCGGTGGTGTCGAGCACGATCTCCGCGGCGGCCTTGACCTCCTTGAGCAGATCGCGCTCGGCGGTGATCCCGTCGAGGATCCGGCCCGAGCCCTGCAGCGGGTGCGGGCGGCGGCCCTGCTCGAAGCGGCGGACCAGCAGCGCGTCGGAGGAGTCCAGGAACAGCATCCGGTAGGTCACCCCGGTGGCCTTGAGCTGCTGGAGGGCGCCGAGCATGTCGGAGAACAGCGCGCGGGTGCGCACGTCGATCACCACGGCGAGCTTCTCCATGGATCCGGGGTGCCGGGAGATGATGTCGATCATCGTGGTGATCAGCTCCGGCGGGAGACCTTCCACCACGTACCAGCCCAGGTCCTCCAGGGCGTGGGCGGCCGTGGTGCGGCCGGCACCGGACATGCCGGTGACAATCAACAGTTCGTTCTCGGGCGGCTTCACCGGGGTCAGACCAACATCCATGTCTCAGAGCTTATCTGCCCGGTATGACAAGGGTGAAGCTCTGGTTCAGGCCGGGGTTCAGACCGGAGTTCAGACTGGGTCTTTCGCCGCCGCACCGGCGGGTTCCGGCGCCGGCGCGGCGGCCTCGGCGCGCAGATGATCCAGGATCTTGGTCGCGGTGTCGCGGCCCAGGCCAGGGACCTCGATGATCTCCTCCAGGGTGGCCTTCTTCAGGTTCGCCACCGAGCCGAAGTGCGCGACGACGGCGGCGCGGCGGGCCGGCCCCAGGCCCGGCACCTCATCGAGCGCCGAGGCGGTCATCGCCTTGGACCGCTTGGAGCGGTGGTAGGCGATGGCGAAGCGGTGGGCCTCGTCGCGGATCCGCTGCAGCATGTAGAGCGCCTCGGAGGAGCGCGGGAGCACCAGCGGGAAGTCGTCCCCGGGCAGCCAGACCTCCTCGAGCCGCTTGGCCAGTCCGACGACGGGCAGGTCGGTGATCCCGAGGTCATCCAGCGCCTGCCGGGCCACGTTGACCTGCGGCTGGCCGCCGTCGACCACGACCAGGCTGGGCGGGTAGGCGAAGCGTTCGGCCTCACGCTCGACCACGGTGGAGTCCTTGGTCTCCCCCGCCGCGAGTTCTGCAGCCTCGGTCACCGGAGCCTCAGTCACTGCAGCCTCAGCCCCCACACCCTCAGCAAGCTCGGGCACTGCGGCCTCGGACCGGGCCTGGTCCTTCAGGTGCCGGGCGAAGCGGCGGCTGATCACGTCGTACATCGCCGAGGTGTCATCCCGGGCGGCGTCGCCCTTGACCGAGAACCGCCGGTAGTCGCGCTTCTTGGCGAGCCCGTCCTCGAGCACCACCATCGAGGCGACCACGTTGGTGCCGGAGGTGTGCGAGATGTCGAAGCATTCGATGCGCAGCAGCGGCTCGGCCGCGCCGAGCGCCTCCTGCAGGTCGCGCAGCGCCGCCGAGCGGGTGGTGATGTCGGAGTTGCGCCGGGCCTTGTGCAGCGCCAGCGCCTGGGAGGCGTTCTCCTGCACGGTGCCCAGCAGGGCGGCCTTGTCCCCGCGCTGGGGCACGCGCAGGCTGATCTGCGCCCGGCCCTCACCGGAGTCGCTGCGCAGCTGGCGCAGCCAGGCGGTCATCTCCTCGGCGTTGTCCGGCAGCGCCGGGACCAACACCTCGGGCGGGATACGTTCGGTGTCCGCCATGGAGCCGTAGACCTGCATCAGCAGCTGCTCGACCATCGCGCCGGCGTCGGTGTCCTCGACCTTCTCCACCACCCAGCCGCGCTGGCCGCGGATCCGGCCCTGCCGGACGTGGAAGACCTGGGCGGCGGCCTCGAGCTCATCCTCGGCGAAGGCGAAGATATCGGCCTCGGTGTCCTCGGAGAGCACCACGGAGTTGCGTTCGAACACCCGGCGGATGGCTTCGAGGTCGTCGCGGTGCCGGCCGGCGTCCTCATAGCGCAGCTCGGCCACAGCGGCCTTCATCTCGTTCTCGATCCGGCGCACCTGTGGGCCGGGGCGCCCGGCCATCACCTCGCAGAACTCCTCGGCGAGCTTCCGGTGGTCCTCCTCGCTGATCTCCCCGACGCAGGGCGCGGCGCATTTGCCGATATAGCCCAGCAGGCAGGGTCGGCCGGAGGCCTTGGCGCGCTTGAACACCCCGGCGGAGCAGCTGCGCACCGGGAAGACCCGCAGCATGGTGTCCACGGTCTCGCGGATCGCCTTGGCCGGGTAGAACGGGCCGAAGTACTTCACTCCGGGCTTCTTGTCCCCCCGCATCACCTGGACCCGCGGGTACTTCTCGTTCATGGTGACCGCGAGGTAGGGGTAGGACTTGTCGTCGCGGTACATGATGTTGAACCGCGGGGTGTGCTGCTTGATCCAGGTGTATTCCAGCTGGATCGCTTCCAGCTCGGAGCCGACCACGGTCCATTCCACGCTGGAGGCGGCGTGGACCATGGCGTAGGTCTTCGGGTGCAGCGTGGCAACCCGGGCGAAGTAGGAGTTCAGCCGGGCGCGCAAGTTCTTGGCCTTGCCGACATAGACCACACGGCCATGCGGGTCGATGAAGCGGTAGACCCCGGGGGTGGTGGGGATCTCTCCGGTGCGCGGGCGGTAGGTGGTGGGGTCAGCCATCGGCCTCGGCGGGCGGCGCGTTGTACCGGGCCACCCGTTCCTGGCCGCTGAGCGCGGCGATGGCGTCCATGATCTGCTCGGTGGCGGCCCGGCGGGCGGGCAGCGGGTGCTTCTTGCCCAGCTGCTCGAACTGCAGCGGCTCCCCCACGTGCATCTCGAACTTGGTGGGCCGGATCATCCGGGAGTCCGGCTTCTGCAGCGCCTCGGTGCCGCGCAGCCCGACCGGGACGATGGGCAGACCGGTGGCCACCGCGAGCCAGCCGACGCCGTTCTTGCCGCGGTAGAGCCGGCCGTCGCGGCTGCGGGTGCCCTCGGGGTAGATTCCGACGCCGTGGCCGGCCTGGGCGATCGAGCCCAGCTCGAAGAGCGCCTCCACCGAGGCGGACTGGCGCTGCCGCTCCACCGGGACCGAGCCCACGGATTCGAAGAACAGCTTCATGGCGCGGCCCTTCACCCCGGTCTGGTTGAAGTACTCGGCCTTGGCGAAGAAGCTCACGGTGCGTGGGAACAGCGCCTGGATCAGCACGGAGTCCAGGAAGGACAGGTGGTTCGACGCGACGATGAACCCGCCCTCGGCCGGGGTGTTCTCCAAACCGGTGATCACCGGGCGGCAGGAGAGCTTCACGGCGATCTCGAAGGTCTTGCGGACGGCATCATTGGTGGCGACCCGCTCGGAACCCTGCGCCTCGGGGGTGGTGCTCACCTGATGTGCCTCCGCTTACTCGCTGATCAGCGTCGTTGTCCTGCGTGATGACGTGGGTGCCGGTCTGTGAACTGGCCCACTCACTTTAGCAGTGCGGCAAGGAATGCGCCCGTGTGGGAGCCGGTCTTCTCCGCCGTGGCGGCGACCTTCTCCGGGGTGCCCTGCGCGACGACGAGCCCGCCGCCGCTGCCGCCCTCGGGCCCGAGGTCGATCACCCAGTCCGAGGACTTGATCACGTCGAGGTTGTGCTCGATGGTGATCACGCTGTTGCCCTTCTCCACCAGTCCCTGGAGCACCTGGAGCAGCTTGCGGATGTCTTCGAAGTGCAGCCCGGTGGTGGGCTCGTCCAGCACATACACGCTGCGCCCGTTGGAGCGGCGCTGCAGCTCGGAGGCGAGCTTCACCCGCTGGGCCTCACCGCCGGAGAGCGTGGTGGCGGACTGGCCGAGCCGCACATAGCCCAGGCCGACCTCGACCAGGGTGTTGAGGTGCCGGGCGATCGGGGCGAAGGCTGCGAAGAACTCCGCGGCCTCCTCGATCGGCATGTCGAGGACCTCGGCGATGTTCTTGTTCTTGTACTTCACCTCGAGGGTCTCGCGGTTGTACCGGGCACCGTGGCAGACCTCGCAGGGCACGTAGACGTCGGGCAGGAAGTTCATCTCGATCTTCAGCGTGCCGTCGCCGGAACAGGATTCGCAGCGGCCGCCCTTGATGTTGAAGGAGAACCTGCCCGGCTGGTAGCCGCGGGTCTTGGACTCCGGGGCCTGGGCGAAGAGCTTGCGGACGTGGTCGAAGACCCCGGTGTAGGTGGCCGGGTTGGAGCGCGGGGTGCGCCCGATCGGTGACTGGTCCACATGGATCACCTTGTCCAGGTGATCGTCGATCCCGTCGATCCGGCGGTGCCGACCGGGGACCTGCTTGGCGCCGTTGAGCTTGTTCGCCAGGGACTTGTAGAGGATCTCGTTGATCAGCGTGGACTTGCCCGACCCGGAGACCCCGGTGACCGAGAGGAAGATCCCCAGCGGGATCTCCACCGAGACCTTGTCCAGGTTGTTCTCCTGGGCCTCGATGACCTTGAGCATCCGGGTCTTGTCCACCGGGCGGCGGTTGGTCGGGACCGGGATGCTGCGCCGTCCGGAGAGGTAGTCGCCGGTGATCGAGTGGGTGTTCTCGCGCAGGCCCTGGACGGAGCCGGAGTGCACGATCTCGCCGCCGCGCTCACCGGCGCCGGGGCCGATGTCCACGATCCAGTCGGCCTCGGCGATGGTGTCCTCGTCGTGCTCCACCACGATCAGGGTGTTGCCGAGGTCGCGCAGCCGGGTGAGGGTCTGGATCAGCCGGGCGTTGTCGCGCTGGTGCAGCCCGATGGAGGGCTCGTCCAGGACGTAGAGCACCCCGACCAGGCCGGAGCCGATCTGGGTGGCGAGCCGGATCCGCTGGGCCTCGCCGCCGGAGAGCGTGCCGGCGGCGCGCTCCAGGTTCAGGTAGCTCAGGCCGACGTCGAGCAGGAAGTTCAGCCGGGCCAGGATCTCTTTGAGCACCTGGTCGGCGATGGCGGCGTCACGGCTGGAGAGCTCCACGGTGGAGAAGAACTCGGCGCACTTGTCCAGCGGGAGCCGGGCGATCTCCGCGATGGAGGCGCCTTGGACGGTGACCGCGAGCGCGGCCGGGTTCAGCCGCTGGCCGTTGCAGGCCGGGCAGGGGACCTGGCGCATGTACTGCGCGTAGCGGTCCCGGGCGTTGTCGGACTCCACCTCGAGGTGCTTGCGCGAGATGTAGGAGAGCACGCCTTCGAAACCGGTGGAGTAGGTGCGTTCCCGACCGAAGCGGTTGCGGTACTGCACCACGACCTTGTGGTTGCGCCCGTGCAGCAGCGCCTTCTGCGCCTTCTTGGGCAGGTCCTTCCAGGGGGTGCGCACCGAGAAGTCCAGTTCCTTGGACAGCGCGGTGATCAGCCGGAGCCAGTAGTCCTTGGACGCCTTGCCCAGCGCCCAGGGCGCGATGGCGCCGCCTTCGAGGGAGAGCGTGTCATCGGGGATGACCAGGTCGATGTCCACCTCGAGGCTGGAGCCGATGCCGGAGCAGACCTCGCAGGCGCCGAAGGGGTTGTTGAAGGAGAAGGAGCGCGGCTCGATCTCGTCCAGCGCGAGCGGGTGCTCGTTCGGGCAGGCCAGGTTCTCGGAGAAGGGCCGCTGCTTGGGGCCCTTCAGGCCTTCGGGCACCCGATCGTTGGTGGGTTCGCCGTCCTCGTCGAGGTCGACCAGGTCGATGACCAGGCGCCCGTCGGCGAGCTTCAGGGCGGTCTCCACCGAGTCGGTGAGCCGCTGGCGCATGCCCTCGCGGATCACCAGGCGGTCGATGACCACCTCGATCTGATGCTTATAGGTCTTCTCCAGCGTGGGCGGCTCGCTGAGCTGGATGATCTCCCCGTCGACGATGGCGCGGGAGAAGCCCTCGGAGGCGAGGTCGCGGAACAGGTCCTTGAACTCGCCCTTGCGGCCGCGGACCACCGGGGCCAGCACCTGGAACCGGGTCTTCTCGGGGAATCCCAGGACCTGGTCGACGATCTGCTGCGGGGTCTGGCGTTCGATCTTCTCCCCGCAGGTGGGGCAGTGCGGGATCCCGATCCGGGCCCAGAGCAGGCGCAGGTAGTCGTGGATCTCGGTGACCGTGCCCACGGTGGAGCGGGGGTTCTTGGAGGTGGACTTCTGATCGATGGAGACCGCCGGGGAGAGGCCTTCGATGAAGTCGATGTCGGGCTTGTCCACCCGGCCGAGGAACTGGCGGGCGTAGGCGGAGAGCGATTCGACATAGCGGCGCTGGCCCTCGGCGAAGATCGTGTCGAACGCGAGCGAGGACTTGCCGGAGCCGGAGAGGCCGGTGAACACGATGAACGAGTTGCGCGGCAGCTCGACGGTGACGTCCTTGAGGTTGTGCTCGCGCGCCCCCTGGACCACGATCCGGTCGGCCTCGGCACGGCCGATCGTGCCGTTGGCGGCGGACTTCTCTCGCGCACCCTCGGCGTAATAGTCGTCGACGGATTCGATGATGGCTGTTTCGGCGGCTCGTTCTGACACGTCGTTCAGTGTAGAACCCCTGACGGGTTCGAACAAACGTTCGAAGCGAGAGCGGGGTGGGTGCCGCCGTTTCGTCGAGGGGCTGATTCTCCGGGCATCTCATGCGGTTCTCGGGCCCAACTGTTCGGAGAATCCGCCCCTCAACGCAGGGTGGCGTTCATCACGACGACGCCGGCGCCACACCGGCCCGTGTCAGAATGACGCGGTGAACTCTGACTCCCCCACCGCATCCGCCGCCGTCCGCCCCGCCGAGAGCGCCGTGGCAGCACCCGATACCCGGGCGGTGCTCTTCGATCTCGACGGCACCCTGGTGGATCCGGCGGGAGCGATCACCCTGGGCATCGTGCATGCACTGAACGTCCACGGCATCGAGATCCCGGACCAGGAGGTGCTGGACTCCTTCGTGGGCCCGCCGCTGGCCACCTCGCTGGCCAGCCTGCCCGGGGTCACCGAGACACTGATCCCCTCCATCGTGGAGGAGTACCGGCAGCGCTACCTGGCCGAGGGAATGGCGGCCAGCCGGGTATACCCCGGGATCGAGAAGCTGCTGGGCACGCTCAACACGGCCGGCGTGGTCTGCGCGGTGGCCACCTCCAAGCCCACCGGTCTGGCCGAGCGGCTGCTGGAGATCCAGGGCATCCGCGAGCACTTCGCCGCGGTGCACGGCTCCCCGGAGGACGAGTCGATCCCGCACGCCGGGAAGGGCCCGATCCTGGGCGCCGCACTGGAAGCTATCGGCCTGGACCCCGCAGCCGGTCCGCTCGCGGAGACCTCCCCCGAGGCCTCGGTGGTCATGGTCGGTGACCGGATCTTCGACGTGGACGGCGCCGCAGACCACGGACTGCGCTGCATCGGGGTGCGCTGGGGCTACGCCCCGGCCGGAGAGCTGGAAGCCGCCGGCGCGTACCCGATCGTCAGCACCGCCGAGCACCTCGAAGACGCGCTGGCTTCCGCCGGAATCCTGAACCCCACCCCGCAGAAGGCCCACGCCCCCGGGTCCGTCCGCTTCGTGGCCCCGCGGAGTCGCCAGACCATAGACTGACCCCTATGGCCTCTGACAGTTCTCTGCTCTACGATCTCCCTGCGATCACGCTGCGCCGCATCTCGGTCTCCGAGATGAGCAACAACGTGTATCTGCTCACCGCCAAGAAGTCGGGGGTCCAGGTGCTGATCGATGCCGCCGACGACGCCGGGGCCATCCGGGGCCTGCTCGCTGAAGCCGCCCAGGACACGCCCTGCCCGCTGGAGCTCTCCGCGGTGCTCACCACGCACTCGCACTGGGATCACATCCGGGCCCTGGAGGAGCTGCTCGGCTCCCCCGCCAGCGGATCCGGCGCCGGAATCTCCTCCCGCCCGGAATCCGCGGCGGGTGCCGAGGACGCCGGCACCATCGAGGCCGAGAAGAACGTCACCATTGACCGGCGGCTGAGCCACGGCGAGAGCCTGTCCTATGACGGCATCGCGCTCAACGTGATCCACCTGCGCGGCCACACCCCCGGGTCCGTGGCCTTCGTCTACCGGGTGGAAGACGGCCCCACGCATATCTTCACCGGAGACTCGCTCTTCCCCGGCGGGGTCGGCAAGACCTGGGGGAAAGAGGACTTCAGCTCCCTCATCGATGACGTGGAGGCTCGGCTCTTCGCCGAGTACGAGGATGACACGATCATCCACCCGGGCCACGGTGACCCCACCACGCTGGGCGCGGAACGTGCCTCGCTCCCCGCATGGCGGGAACGCGGCTGGTGAGCGCGGTGACCGCCCTCAGCCCGTCCAAGCGGCTGCACAAGCTGGAAAGCTCCGCCGAGACCGCAGGCCCCGCCGAGCCGGAGGAGCTCTATGCGGCCTTCGAATCCTGGACCCAGGCGCAGGGGCTCACGCTCTACCCTGCCCAGCAGGACGCCATCCTGGAGCTGGCCGACGGCCAGCACGTGATCATGGCCACCCCCACCGGCTCCGGCAAGTCCCTGGTGGCCACCGCCGCGCACTTCTTCGCGCTCTCCCGCGGGGAGCGCAGCGTCTACACCGCCCCGATCAAGGCGCTGGTCTCGGAGAAGTTCTTCTCCCTGGTGGAGATCTTCGGGGCCGAGAACGTCGGCATGGTCACCGGTGACTCCTCGGTCAACGCGGCAGCACCGATCGTGTGCTGCACCGCGGAGATCCTCGCCAATGAGGCGCTGCGCGACGGCCGCGACGCGAACGTCGGCCCGGTGATCATGGACGAGTTCCACTTCTACGCCGATCCGCAGCGCGGCTGGGCCTGGCAGGTCCCGCTGCTGGAGCTCACCGGACGTGCCGAACCGGGCACCGCGGGCCGCGGCGCCGCCGGAAGCCGGGCGCAGTTCCTGCTGATGTCCGCCACCCTCGGGGACACCTCCCGGTTCGAGGCCCGGCTCAGCGAAGGGACCGGACGCGACGTCGTCACTGTCTCCAGCGCCGAGCGCCCGGTGCCGCTGAGCTACGAGTACTCCACCACCGCGCTGCAGACCAAGCTCGAGGAGCTGGTCAGCACACATCAGGCCCCGGTCTATGTGGTGCACTTCTCGCAGCGGGAGGCGGCCGAGCGCGCCGTCGGTCTGGCCTCGCTCAATGTGGTCTCCAAGGAGGAGCGCGAGCTGATCCGGGTGAAGCTGGAGACCTTCCGCTTCGCCAAGGGCTTCGGCAAGACGCTGAACCGGCTGCTGCGCGCCGGGATCGGGGTCCACCACGCGGGCATGCTGCCCAAGTACCGCCGGCTGGTGGAGCAGCTCGCCCAGCAGGGTCTGCTGAAGGTCATCTGCGGCACCGACACCCTCGGCGTCGGGATCAACGTGCCGATCCGCACGGTGCTGCTGACCGCGCTGAGCAAGTATGACGGCACCCGCACCCGGCAGCTCAACGCCCGTGAGTTCCATCAGATCGCCGGTCGCGCCGGCCGGGCCGGGTATGACACCCACGGCACCGTGGTGGTCCAGGCGCCGGAGCACGTGATCGAGAACAACGCGTCCATCGAGAAGGCCCGCGCCAAGCACGGCGATGATGAGAAGAAGGTCTCGCAGGCGATCCGCTCGGCCGGGAAGAAGAAGCCCCGCGAGGGCTTCGTCTCCTGGAGCGACAAGACCTTCGAGCGGATCATCGCCGCGACCCCGGAGCCGATGGTCTCCCGGATGAAGGTCAGCTACTCGATGATGCTGCACCTGCTGGAACGGCCGGAGGACCCGATCCGGGCGATGCGCCGGATGATCCTGGCCGCGGATGAGACCCCGGCCCGGAAGGCCCAGCTGCAGCGCCAAGCGCTGCAGATCCTGCGCGAGCTGCTCACCGCCGGGGTGCTGGAGCGTCTGGAACGCCCCGATGAAGACGGCCGCACCGTGGACCTGACGCTGGACCTGCAGGACAACTTCGCGCTGAACCAGCCGCTGGCCCCCTTCGCCGTGGCCGCGGTGGAGCTGCTGGACACCGAGTCCGAGTCCTACGCCCACGACGTGATCAGCGTGATCGAGTCCATCCTGGAGACCCCGCACCAGATCACCGGCGCGCAGGTGAAGCAGCTGAAGTCGGAGAAGATCGGCGAGCTCAAGGCCGAGGGGGTGGACTATGTGGACCGGATGCGGATCCTCGACGAGCTCACCCACCCGCAGCCGCTCGCCGAGCTGCTGACCCAGCAGTTCGAGATCTACCGGACCGGAGCGCCCTGGGTCTCGGACCACGCGCTGCAGCCGAAATCGGTGGTCCGGGACATGCTCGAGCGCGCCTTCGATTTCACCACGATGGTCAATCACTACCAGATCGCCCGCTCCGAGGGGGTGTTGCTGCGCTACCTCAGCGACGCCTATAAGGCGCTGAAGCAGACGGTCCCGGAGAACCGGCTCACCGAGGAGCTCGAGGACCTGCTGGCCTGGCTGGGCGAAGTGGTGCGGCAGACCGACAGCTCGCTGCTGGAGGAATGGGAGCGGCTGCAGGCCGGCGATGACCCGGAGAAGCTGGCCGAGCTCGCCGCCATGGAGGCCGACATCTCCGCGCTGGACCACCCGGATCGGGTCACGTCCAATCCGCGGGCCTTCAAGGTCATGGTGCGCAACGCGCTGTTCCTGCGCGCGGAACTCTTCGCGCAGGAGAAGGAGGCGAAGCTGGCAGAGCTCGACGCCGAGCACGGCTGGGACAAGGACCGCTGGGGCCAGGCGCTGGACGGCTACTTCAACGCCTACGAGGACCTCTACACCGATGCGCAGTCCCGCGGGCCGTCCCTGGTCCGGATCGAGGTGGCCCCGAAGGACACTCCGGACCCGGAGCGCCGGTATTGGCGGGCCGTGCAGGTCTTGGATGACCCGGAAGGCCACCACGACTGGGGCATCCACGCCTGGATCGACCTCACCGCCTCGGATGAGACCGGGGCGCCCGTGGTGATCATGGACCGGGTCGGCGAACTGGGGTGAGGCCCGCCCGGACCGAGACCGCCGGCACCCGGTCCACGCTGATCGACGGCACCCAGATCACCGATCATCGGCTCGGTGTGCCGCTGGACCACCAGGTGCCGCGGGACCACCAGGCCCCGCTGGATCACGCGGCGGCCGAGGGCGAAACGATCAGCCTCTACGCCCGAGAGTTCGTCGCCGCAGAGGCCGTCCGGCAGGGTCGGGAGCACGTGGAGTCACTTCCGTGGCTGCTGTTCCTGCAGGGTGGGCCCGGCGGGAAGGGCAGCCGTCCGGCGAAGCTCGGCGGGTGGATGAGCGAGGCCGGAGCCGCCTTCCGGATCCTGATGCTGGATCAGCGCGGCACCGGACTCTCCGCGCCGCTCACCCGGGACTCCCTCGCCGCCAAGGGCGACCCGGCTGCCCAGGCCGCACATATGCGCCATTTCCGCGCCGATTCGATCGTCAAGGATGCGGAGGCGTTCCGGCGTGCGCTGGGCCTGAGGTCCTGGAGCGTGCTGGGGCAGAGCTTCGGCGGGTTCGCCACACTGAGCTACCTCTCCTTCGCTCCGGAGTCCCTGGACCGGGCGTTGATCACCGGAGGGCTGGCCCCGCTGCAGGGCCACGCGGACCGGGTCTATCGCGCCACCTACCCCAAGATGCGGGCGCGGAACTATGAGCACTTCGCCCGGTTCCCGCAGGACCGCGAGATCCTCGATGCGGTCTTCGCGCACCTGCGCGCCCACCAGGTGGCACTGCTCGACGGCTCTGCGCTGACCCCCGCCCGACTCCAGCTGGTGGGGATGCTGTTGGGCGGCAACACCCGAGCCGACTCGCTGCACTACTTGCTCCAGGAGGCGTTCACCGGTCCGGACCAGACCGCGCTCTCAGACACGTTCCTGGCCACCGTGGGGCAGCAGCTCTCCTTCGCGGGGAACCCGATGTACGCGGTGATGCATGAGTCCATCTACGGCCAGCCCGCGGAGCTGACCGAAGGGCGGGCCGCCACCGGCTGGGCGGCGCAGCGAGTGGGTGCTGAGTTCCCCGAGTTCGACGCCGCGGGCGCCTCTCCCCTGCTGCTGGGCGAGATGATCCTGCGCGAGCACCTGCTCCTGGACCCGACCCTCCACGACCTGGTGGAGGTCGCGGATCTGCTGGCCGCAGTCGAGGACTGGGAGCCGCTCTATGACCTGACGCAGCTGCGCCGCAACCGGGTCCCCACCGCCGCGGCGCTCTACACCGATGACGTGTATGTCGCGCGGGAGCTCTCCTGGGAGACCGCGGACCTGGTCGGCGGGATCAGCGTGTGGGAGACCTCCGAGTTTCACCACGACGGCCTGGGCGACGACGGCGCCCGGGTCTTCGCTGAGCTGCTGAAACGCACCTGAGCGACACGCAGGTGGCCAGGCCCGGCTGACGTCACGTCAGCGGGCCCGGCCAGTGTGCGTGGCAGGCCTCGGAACCGAGGCTCAGCGGACGCCGGAGCGCAGCCCGCGCGCCTTCTCCAGCAGAGCGAGGTACTGGCCACGGTGCTCGATCAGGTCCGCCTGGTACTTCTCCGGGACCTTCGCGACCTTCGCGGCCCAGTAGTCGTACTTCTCTGCGGTGTGGATCAGATTGAACTCACGGTCCTCGGGGGCCTTCTCGGAGAGGTCCACGTAGCGCTGGGAGTACTTCTCGGCGTTCTGGATGGCCCGCAGCGCCCGGCCCTTGGGGGCCAGCAGGGAGGAGACCACGGTGAAGATCAGCACGCCCACGATCACCAGCAGCGAGAAGCCGGTCTCGATCTCCACCACGGAGACGTCTTCGCCATCGTTGATGAAGAACAGGTTGTTCTCGTGCAGGGCGTGGATCATCAGCTTGACGCCGATGAAGCCCAGGATGAGGGCCAGGCCGTAGGAGAGGTAGATGAGCCGGTCCAGCAGGCCGTCGATGAGGAAGTAGAGCTGACGCAGACCCATCAGGGAGAACGCGGTGGCGGCAAAGACGATGAACGGCTCCTGGGTGAGCCCGTAGATGGCCGGGATCGAGTCCACCGCAAAGAGCAGGTCGGTGCCGCCGATGGCGAGCATCACCAGCAGCATGGGAGTGAACATACGCTTGCCGTTCACCGTGGTGGTGATCTTGTCCCCGTGGTATTCCTCGGTGGTGTTCAGATGCTTGCGGGCGAAGCGGATGAAGAAGTTGTTCGCCTCGTCTCCCCCGGTGTCCCCGGCGAGCTCCTTCTTGAGCAGCTGGCCCGCGGTCATCAGCAGGATGATGCCGAAGAGGTAGAAGACATCGCTCCAGAGGTTGATCAGCCCGGCGCCGATGAAGATGAACCCGCTGCGCGCGATCAGCGCGAACACGATGCCGAAGAGCAGCACCTTCTGCTGGTATTCGCGAGGCACATTGAAGCTGCCGATGATGACCAGGAAGACGAACAGGTTGTCCACCGAGAGCGCCTTCTCGGTGACGTAGCCGGCGTAGTACTCGGTGGCCATCTCCGGGTGGCCCAGGGCGAAGAAGCCGAGCCCGAACAGCAACGCGACACCCACGTAGAAGGCGGACCAGAGGGCGGCCTCTTTGATGGTGGGGGTGTGGGCTTTGCGCACGTGGAAGACGAAGTCAAAGAGCAGCAGGCCGATGATCAGCGCCAGCGTGACGGTCCAGATCAGGGGGGAGATCTCCATGGAGGAGCCTTTCGCGACAGAGGGTACAGCGATGTCATCGCGAGTCTCTCCGCCTGGATCCAGGCCTCTGTGTCCGGCGAGGCGACGATGCCCCACGTGCTGACGAGCACAGTGTTAGGGATACTGCCCCACGCTTGGATGATGATACACCTAGCGGTCGCCACCACAGCGACCAGGTGTCAGAAGGTCGGCCCGTCAGCACGCTCGATCAGATACTGTCCATAATCGGTCTTTTTCAGCGCTTCTCCTGCGGCCCGCAACTGGTCACGAGTCAGCCAGCCCTGTTGCCATCCGATCTCTTCCAAGCAGGCGATCTTGAGCCCCTGCCGGTGCTCGACCGTTTGAACGTACTGCCCCGCCTCGATCAGGCTGTCGTGCGTACCGGTGTCCAGCCAGGCGAACCCTCGCCCAAGGCGTTCCACGGTGAGTTCGCCTCGCTCCAGGTAGGCATTGTTGACGCTGGTGATTTCAAGCTCTCCCCGAGCGGAGGGCTCCACACCTTTAGCAATCTCAACCACGTCATTGTCGTAGAAGTACAGCCCTGTCACCGCGTAGGGCGACTTGGGTGAGGTGGGCTTCTCTTCGATCGACAAGGCCCGACCATGCTGATCGAACTCGACAACACCGAAGCGCTCCGGGTCCTTGACGAGGTACCCGAAAACTGTGGCGCCGGATTTCCGGGCGGAAGCTCGACTCAGCTGTTCGGAGAAGTGCTGCCCATGGAAGATGTTGTCGCCGAGGACGAGGCAGACCGGGTCGTCTCCGATGAACTCTTCTCCGATGAGAAATGCCTGCGCCAATCCGTCAGGACTCGGCTGCACCGCGTACTCGAGGTGGATTCCAAAATCTTCACCGGTACCGAGCAGCTTCTTGTATTGCGGCATATCTTCGGGAGTCGAGATGATCAAAATCTCACGAATACCCGCCAACATCAGCACCGATATTGGGTGGTAGATCATAGGCTTGTCGTACACCGGCAGAAGCTGCTTCGAAACGCCCCTCGTCACTGGGTGCAGTCGGGTTCCGGAACCTCCCGCGAGTATTATGCCTTTGCGCGTCATGTCGCTTGCTTCCCCCAAAAATTGCTTTCACCACCAACGATCACATGCTACTTCGGTCCGTCGACGATGTGTTGGACCTAGAACCCTCCTCAAGCACCTTAGGGTGGATAACATGAGCACACTATTGGTCACCGGCGGTGCCGGATTCATAGGTTCGAGCTTCGTCCACTACGTCGTAAATCACACCAGTCATCGCGTGGTCGTCCTCGATAAGCTCACCTATGCAAGTTCAGAGTCCTCACTTCAGGATCTGCCCTCTGATCGGGTTGAATTGGTTGTCGGGGACATCAATGACGCCAGTCTCGTAGGAGACCTCGTAGCTACGGCGGATGCAGTGGTCCACTATGCTGCCGAGACACACAATGACAACTCATTGATTGACCCCTCGCCCTTCCTCCAAACCAACGTCGTAGGGACGTACACGCTGCTTGAGGCGGCGCGACTCCATGGGACCCGCTTCCACCACATCTCCACCGACGAGGTCTACGGGGACTTGCCTCTTGATGATCCCGCTAAGTTCACGGCGGAGACGCCGTACAACCCGTCGTCACCGTACTCCTCCACCAAAGCTGGCTCGGACTTATTGGTGCGCGCGTGGGTCAGGTCATTCGGGCTGGAAGCGACCATCTCAAACTGCTCCAACAACTATGGACCACGGCAACACGTCGAGAAGTTCATCCCCCGTCAGATCACCAACATCATCGACGACGTGCGCCCTCGGCTCTACGGCCAAGGGAAAAATGTCCGTGACTGGATCCACGCTGACGACCACTCTTCTGCAGTCCTCAGAATCCTCGAGCACGGGAACACGGGCGAGACATATCTCATCGGCGCAGACGGTGAAAAGAGCAATATGGAGGTCATCCGAGCCATCCTCTCCGAAATGGGAGAGGACGCCGATGCCTACGACCATGTTGCGGACCGTCCAGGACATGACCTTCGGTATGCGATCGATGCCAGCAAACTTCGAGATGAGCTCGCCTGGAGGCCGGAGTTTACTGACTTCGAAGCAGGCCTCAGGGACACGATCGAGTGGTATCGCAACAACGAATCCTGGTGGCGAGAGCAGAAAGCTGCCGCAGAGGCCAAGTACGCGAACACAGGCCATTGACCCCGCCAGAGCTGAACGGAAGCGTCCACGACATGACTCAATCGCCCACGCCTAAGACCCTGTCCGTCCGAGAGACCCCCATCCCCGGCTTCAAGGTGATCGACCTTCCACTCCACGGAGACAATCGGGGTTGGTTCAAGGAGAATTGGCAGCGTCAGAAGATGCTCGCTCTCGGTCTTCCAGACTTTGGCCCAGTCCAGAACAACATCTCCTTCAACGCCTCACTAGGAGTCACCCGAGGCATTCACGGCGAGCCGTGGGACAAGTACATTTCCGTGGCCACGGGCCGCGTTTTCGGCGCTTGGGTTGACTTGAGGGAGGGCGACTCATTCGGAGCAACCTACTGGTGCGAAATCGATCCATCCGTGGCAGTCTTCGTTCCGCGCGGCGTCGGCAATGCTTTCCAAGCTCTGGAAGAGAACACTGCCTACACATATCTCGTCAATGACCATTGGTCAGCGGAGGCGCAGAGCGAGTACACCTTCCTGAACCTGGCAGACGAGACAGCCTCCATTCCGTGGCCATTGGACCTGGACGATGGTGAACTGTCCCAGAAGGACCTCGCCCATCCAAGACTCGAGAACGTCACACCGATGCCCCCTCTCAAGACACTGGTCATCGGCGCAAAGGGTCAACTCGGCCGAGCTTTGACTGAGCTGTGGTCTGGACGAACGGACGTGGAGTTTATCGGGCGCGACGTTGTCGATTTGGCGCGACCGGAGACGCTCGAGGCCATCAACTGGCAGGCTTACCGCACCATCGTGAATGCGGCTGCGTACACAGCTGTGGATGAGGCGGAAACGGCCGTAGGACGCGCTCAAGCTTGGTCCGCAAACGCTGCGGGGCCATCTCATCTGGCGCGACTGGCCTCAGAGCACAACCTGACGTTGGTGCACATCTCCACGGATTACGTCTTCGACGGGACAATTGACGTGCACAGCGAAAACGAGCCCTTCACCCCACTCGGGGTTTACGGCCAGTCCAAAGCCGCAGGTGACCACGCCGTGAGCACAACCCGACGGCACTACATTCTGCGAACGTCATGGGTCATCGGTGAAGGCAAAAATTTTGTACACACTATGGCATCGCTGGCAGACCGGGGAATCAGCCCCTCAGTCGTCGACGACCAATTCGGCAGGCTCACCTTCGCATCGGAGATTGCACGAGCCATTGACCATCTCCTCACGAGTGGCGCGAAATTCGGGACCTATAACGTGACCAACTCTGGAGATGTCGTGAGCTGGTCAGATGTAGCAAAAAGGGTGTTTGAATTGACCGGTCGCGAGTCAACTAGTGTGAAATCGGTCACGACCGCAGACTTTTTCGCGGGGAATGATATGGCCGCCCCACGACCCACGCATAGCGCATTGCACCTCGATAAACTCGAGGCCACGGGTTTCTCCGCGGCAGACCAGTTTGAGATGCTCAACTCGTATCTGTCCTAGTGAGCGTCGCTGGCACACACCTAAGTTCCGCCGATCATACTTCTGTGAGAGCCCTTCTCGACGCTAGTACTCGACGTGGATGGTTCTCGATCCCCCGTCGGCTTGCATTACCAAGTCGAGAAGATCTTAGGTTCACCAGTCACTTCAACTTCGCGCCACTCGTCTGCGTGGGTTACGTTTGAACCACCGTGCCGCAAGGTTCGGTTCGGAGCCCGAAACCTCTACGGCAACCCCCGGCAATTCCCTCAGTAGCAGGCGGGTAATGCCTCCGGATAAAGGAGCAGTATCTTAAATGGAAGTGCTAAATAGCCTTCTACACGGAAAAAAGGCGCTTCTTGTGGCCTCAACCGGTGGCCACCTCGCTCAGCTCCATCGCTTATCGAGATCGGCGGAGCCTGCCTCAGACTCCAAATGGGTGACCTTCGAGAATCCACAGTCAATCTCGCTGCTCGACGGCAAGCGTGTCGAGTATGTCGACTACATTCCACCTCGTGGCTGGAAGCAGATATTCAAAGCGTCTCGGACCATCCGGGGGATTCTCAAAGAAGAAGACTTTGATGTCGTAGTCAGCACTGGGGCGGGTATCGCACTCGCGAGCCATCCGCATCTCGCACTGTCCGGAAGCCGACCCGTCTACATTGAGTCGGTGTCGCGGGTCGAAGGGCCTTCCCTATCTGGACTTATCCTCGAGCGGATGCCAGGCGTGACGAGATTCTCCCAGCACACCTGGGGCCGTACGCGCCGCGGATGGAGGCAGGAGTTCTCGATCCTAGACACTTTCGAACCAGTGGAATCCCAACGTCATCTTGCCGAAGCAAAGCGCTTCTTCGTCACGCTCGGCACGATTCGACCCTACGAATTCGGTGCACTAGTGGAAGCGCTCGACCAACACCTCCCGCCAGATGCGGAAATTGTGTGGCAGACAGGTGTCACTACTGCGCGACCATCGCGCGGTACCGTGTATGAACACCTCGACGGCGCTGCATTTGCGCGGGAGGTCCACGCTGCAGACGTCGTGATCTCACATGCGGGCGTCGGGTCGCTCATCGCTCTTCTCGAGTCCGGTGCCGAGGTTATCGCGGTTCCACGTCGCGCTACACATAATGAGCACGTGGACAGCCATCAGTTGCAGATCGCGAAGGAGTTCGAGCGTCGAGGGCTGTTAAAAGTACTTCAAGTGCCAGAAATAACATCTGAAACACTAGCCGGGGAGCGCGTCCATGAGTGAGGAACACAACCCAACCGTCGTCGTCTCATGGCTCGGGTACCACGGGCGCAGCGCTGCAATCGCAGAGCGCGTAGGAGCGGATGCCGTCTTCATCGAGGAAAAAGGGAACCTTGCCCTTCGCTATCTCCGGCAGTACCGCAAGACCATTCACACCGTTGCCGTCAACAACTACGACACGGTAGTAGTGATGATGCCACCCCTGCCCGCTCTGTTGGCGTGCATCTCCCTCAAGAAGAGTGGGCGGGTGAAGAATGTGATCGCTGATCTCCACACGGGCGTGTTTGAAGATCCCAAATGGCGACGATTCCTACCTTTCACGATGAAGCGAATGCGTGCGAACGATGTAACGGCTGTCGTCACGAATGACTCGCTGGCAGCGCGATGCCGGCAGTTCGGTCTGTCGGAAGTCCTGGAGTTGCACGATCCACTCGGGGACCTAGAAGCGGGCGATCCCGGTAGCTACGCGCTCTTTCCCGTCACGTACGCGAATGACGAGCCAATTGACCAGATAATCGGAGCGGCAAGGTTGGCATCCGACACAACGTTCGTCTTGACCGGTCGGGCTCCTGAGGAACTGAAAAAGCGGGCGCCATCGAATGTAGAGTTCCCCGGATTCGTAAGCCGAGAGCGCTACGAAGAGCTACTTTCTAGCGCTGGTGTCGTCGTCGGTCTGACAAACCGTCCATTTACGATGCAACGCGCAGGCTACGAAGCCATTGAGCGAGGGCTTCCACTCATCACGAGCGATATGGGTGACCTGAGATCCTATTTCGGGGACGCCGCGTTGTACGTCGCTGCTGAGCCGACATCAGGGGAACTCTCGGAACGTGTCACTGAGGCACTTAGGAATCGAAAAGCTCTAGCCGAAAGAATGGAGTTGTTAAAAGATAAAAAGCTCGTCGAACAGGAATCGCGAATTGAACAGCTCCGCGGGCTGATCTCGCAGGGAACGAGTCGCTCGCGGTGACGCGACTCCCGAACCAGCTCGAGGCCATGAAGGGGATAGCGGCGGGTTGGCCGATGGTGATAGCCGCGACAGTCCTGACATTCTGCCTGGTAGTTGCCGCAGGTCCTGCCCTCAGCCTGGGGATCATCCTCGCGCTAGCGGCAGTCTTAACTCTGCTGAGACTGCCGGCAGTTGCGCTCTATGCCACCATGATTCTTGCATTCACTGCATTCCCTTCTGCGGTCCCTACGAACTTCAGTGTCAGCTCGATCAGCTTCGCAGCCTACGAACCTACGCTACTGGTGGCTACGTTCTGGGCAGTGGCCACTCTTCGCCCCCCACAACGCAAAGCCGTGCTTCGGTCCGGCCTTCTTCTCTTCGCAATACTAGCGTTGGGCGTCTCGGTCGGGTTGCTGAGCAACAACCCCTTGGGCGAGATCGTGACTGATGTGCGACCACTTGTCTGGCTCATTTGCGCCGTCATTACCAGCGGTCTCGTCTTTGGGTCCGCCAAAGCGGATCGAGCTATGCGTCTAATACCTTGGATTCTCTGGTTCTCTGCTTCGATGATGGTCCTATCTAGCGCCACAGGCCTTCCCCTCGAAGGGCGCAGCGAGCAGGCAACGCTCTATACAAGTGGCACTTCGAGTGAAGCCACGCGCTTGCTCACCCAAACAAACTTTCTTGCAGTTGCTGTGATCTGCATAGTCGTGGCCCTACTAATCGGTCGACACGCGAAGCTCAGTGTGGCAACTCTGTCTTACCTATTTCCAGCTATCCTCATCGTCACTCTGGGCTTCTCCCGCAATAGCATTCTGGCGATCGGGGTTGCTGTCCTGTTCGCGATAATTGCCAGTCGGAGTGTCAAGGCGTTCGCTACAGCGATGGCGCTCGCGGCAACGCTCGTCTGCGGAGGTCTCTTGCTGAACGCCGCCGCACCGAGTCTTGAGCAGACAAGCGCGGGTCAATGGGTGAATGTCCAGGTGGAAGGATTCCAGAATCGTGTTCTAACCGGTCTTGATCCTACGGTTCAGAGCCGGGACGGGTCGACACAATTCCGTGAAACTGCCGAAGGAGTCTTCCTTCGCCCCGCAATCGCCGATTCTCCAGGGGTGGGGCACGGCTTCGGGTACGCCTACAAAGCCGCACACGGTCCACCAGGGAGCTTCACCGCCGAGCGGGCCCCTTACTACGCGCACAATTACTACTTGTGGTTACTCGTCAAGACGGGTGCTGTGGGACTCATACTTTTCGTCGTAGTGTGCATTTTCCCGGTCGTCCGGTCGCTCGATAGACCACCGGCCAAGCAGCTTGTCCTTGCGGCCACGGTTGCCGGGCTGATGGCGGCTTCATTCGTCGCCCCCATCGCTAATGGCCGTCCAACGTCGACGCTCCTCGGCCTTCTCGTCGGCGCGTTGATAGCTGCAAACGTTGTGCGGTCCTTTCAGACTAAAGAACCCTTGGAGGATCCTGTGGATCGCCAAGCCACATCTAGGTCGGTATAGAGCTCTTGGCTATGATGCTTTTCAGGCTTCTAAGGACCTACGGGTCTGCTGCACCGGTAGGTGACATCTACTCTGGCTTGCCTGCGGGCGGCCTGGAAGGATGTCACAGTGCCCAAGCCCTATCCCTCAGAGTTCC
>NZ_SOAN01000014.1 GCF_004364585.1 Nesterenkonia aurantiaca
AGGCAGAAACGACTCTCGGGATTGACCCCAGTGGAGTACGAAGCAATCATGAACACCGGCGTCGCTCTCGCGGCGTGACTACACCTGTCACCTATCGGTGCGGCAGACCCGAGTGACTCAACGCACCTTTGAAATACATGTGATTACTCCCTGAAGAAGGACCCTAAATGAGGTGTCCAACTTTCGGGGACCACTCCAGCAGACCGTTGGTGTTCTCATTGCTGCCACGCTGCCAGGGCGCCCCAGGATCAGCGAAGTAGACCTCCATATCGGTAGCCACCGAGAACGCCCGATGTTCAGCCATCTCCGCGCCCTGATCCCACGTCAGCGTCCCCCGCAACGCGCCAGGCAACTGGGCCATCGTGGCAATAAGGCTGTCTCGCACAGCATCGGCGCTCCGATCACGTCCGAGATGTGCCAGCGCCACGAAGCGGCTGGAACGCTCAACCAGGGTTGCGATCGCCGAGCCGCCTGAGGCACCGACAATGAGATCGCCTTCCCAATGACCAGGCACAGCCCGACTCTCCACCTCCGGAGGCCGTTGGCTGATCGGTTTCATTGGATCGACGAACCGAGGACGTCGTTCATCGGCGTGTTTACGCGGCTTCCTGGCGGTTCGACCACGACGTAACCGCTTACGAAGGTCGAGTTGGAGCTCCCCGCGGGCATGGACGTAGATCCCTTGGTAGATCGTCTCGGTACATATCCGCATCGCTGGGACACCTGGGAAATCTCGGGCCAACCGCTTACTGATCTGCTGGGGAGACCAGCGCGTCTTCAGCCTCGCCTGCACGAGAGCGCCCAGTTCAGGGTTGGTCAGCAGCTTCGCCAGCCGAGGTCGAGCGCGTCGCTGCACGGAGAGCCTGTGAGCAGTGTGGGGCATGTAACCGCGGTTGGAGACCGTGTTGCGCGCGAGCTCGCGGCTGATCGTTGATGGTGAGCGACGTAGTGTGGTGGCGATGTCTCGGATCGACATCCCAGATCGATGCAGATCTTTGATCTGTTCTCGTTCGATCAGGCTGAGATAGCGAGGATGAATGATCTTCTCGACGAGGTTCAGGTCGACGCTGCCGCCTATGGCTCGTGTTCTTCTTTCTGCCGTCATACCTTCAATGGTCGCCTTCGGATAGTGCACCACCCGGCCATCGGGGTAGATCCTGCCGCGGCTGATGATCGTAATGCCTTTGTCCCAGTCCGCCGCTGAGCGGGGATCAGCCCCGACTCGCGTTCTTGCCTCGGTTCGTGTGAGGCCTTCGGAGCGCAGCCGAAGGAATTCCTCCCTACGGGGATTGACCTTCCGGGCCTGGCTGGTGAAGATCTTCGCTTTGTGCGCCCACGCGCAGCAGGTCACACGGGGGAAGCCCAGCTCCTTCGCGACCGCGGAGACGTTGGGTCGCTGCGCGAGAAGTCTGAAGAACTCGGCTTTCTCCGCCTCGGTATAGATCCGAGGGGTTGCTCGCTGCATGGTCAGTCCAGCGTTTCGTAGCCATGTGTAGGCCGCGTCTGGGTGCACTCCTGCTGTCTCTGCTGCCGCCCTGACCGTGCCGCCTCTGTCGATCAGGTCGAAGAACTGCTCTTTCTGTTTCTTGCTGTATTTGGGTCCCGACATCGTCTTCACCTTCGGTAGGTGTTGCGACGACCACTGGAATCCAAGTGGTGGGATGTTCGGTGATGTCCGTGACCCAGAGTTCGTTGAGCCCGAGGCGATGGAACTTACGGTTGACCAGATCATCGGCTGTGGCCACGCCCTTGAGGCGCTTGACCCGCGTAGGTCCTGGTAGACCGCCCAGTCCTGCCCGGCTCATCAGCATCCAGACGAGCCGACTCGAGCACGTAATCCCCATCCCGAGCGTGAGCTCGGCATGGATCCGTCGGTACCCATAGGTGCCACGAGACGCGATGTGGACCTCGCCGATGAGGCCGGTGAGCCAGCGTCGGCGCAGTTCCGTGGCGCTGGTGGGGCGCCGCCTGTAGCGGTAATACCCCTGACGGGAAACCCCGAGCAGGCGACAGCAGGTGTTCACTGGCTCCCCGGCGTCGACAAGACGGTCGATCACCGGGTGCGCTCTTTTGGGTCGAGGGGCTCCTCATCGAGCCAGGTGGATGCCCGTCGGAGGATCGAGATCTCTTGCTCGAGCTGACGAACCCTGGCGCGGGCTGCGCGCAGCTCCGCCGATTCCTGGGTCGTGTGACCCGGTCGGAGACCGTGATCGATGTCGTCCTGGCGCAGCCAGGAGTGCAGTGTGACCTCGTGGATGCCGAGATCGGCCGCGGTCTGCTTGACCGGTCGGCCCTCGCGCACGAGTGAGATGGCGCGGGCCCTGAACTCTGGAGGATAGGGGCGTGGCATGGTGATCAGCCTTCCAGGAAGGCCATCGGCTAGCGAGGGATGGTGGCAACCAAACTGTGGGTCAGGTCAACCCTGCATGTAAGCGCGCGCCTCTCGGGTGGTGCCAAAGTCGACACACCGCAACCGTGGCTTTGCCTGGTGTCGGTGACATCAGTAATTCTCGGTTCTCATGCTGCGACGCTGATGCACACTTCCCCATATTGCACGGGTGCTACCCGCGCGAGGATACGTAGACGGTATAGCCATACCCCAAGCCTCTCAACGGTCGCGTCGGCAAGTTCCAGGCGCCTGAACCATAGCCGCGATTCTAGGAGTTCCACCTGCATCCCGGCCTAGAACGCCCCGATCATAGAGTTGTAGTAGGAGTCGCGGTACAAGCCCATTGGCGGAGGCAGACCGGCTGCGCTGGTCTTGGTAGTTGCGGTTCCGGATTCGAACTGCACTCGTTCATGAAGGTGACTGGGTGAGCCCAGAACCGGATTCCCTGGGAGTGGAGTATCTAGCGAGGGTCATGCCCAATGTGTTTTCGGCTCGCGCTGCCGACGGTGTGGAGTCGATCGACCAGCGACGACTCGGCAGGAAAGGGAGCCATGACTGCAAACAGGAGACCTTTCCTCAGCGGGTGCGATGCTCAGTGAGATCAGTGACCACAACCCGTTCGACTCCTGCCTCGCGAATCCACCTTGGACTAAGTCCTGCGCAATCTGATTGGGAAGAACCTTCCACACCTGCGCCGCCTAGTTGGGCCCTGGCGTCCGGCGCGGCAAAGCAGAAGCACAACTCGAAGATGACCGAGGCTTTTACCCCGATCCATAGTGATGTTCGCGGGGGCCCGCCTCACTCCGAAGCGACGTGAACCCCGATTGATTACACCGGTAAGCCATCCGTGTCGGAGCTCTGTTAGCGGGCTACCCGTCGCGCGATGCGCAACAGTCATTCTCCGCTAACCCAGGCGCTGACCTGGCCGTGTCTAAGACGGACGCAGTGCTCGCGCCGCGGCGCCGAGTGTTGAGCAGTTCCAGCGCTCTGCGCCGAAACTCGACCTGGTCGCCTGGTCGCCTGGTCGCCTCGTCGTCTCATCTTGTCCTGCAGGGCTTAGAAACGCCTGCGTCATAAAATCCCGAACTCTTACGACGCGGGACGTTCGGACGGCGATCCCGTTAGCGAGGGGAAGTCTACACATCACTGAAGGACCGAACTAGCTTCGCCGGCACCCCACCATAGATGCCGTGCGCTGGGCAACTCTTGGTCACTACGGCCCCGGCTGCAATGACGGCACCGTCGCCTATGGATACACCTGGAAGGACTACCGCACTGGCACCTATCCAGACGCCATTGCCGACCCTGATGCCAGCTGCTGTGGCTTTTCCTGCCCTACGCGCTGGCACCCCGACCTCATGAGAGCTCGTGACAAATGTCACCCGCATGCCAATGTCACAGTTTCGTCCGATGCTAATCGGAGCAGAGGTATTGAACATGCAACCATAGTTGATGAACGTCCCTTCGCCGATGCTTACGCGGCTACTTCCGAACCACACGTCGGGCGAAATACGCGAAGGCTCGACCTGCATCCCCAGGGCGCGGAGAACACGCCACCGGAGCGGGCGCGGCACGAGTGGCGATCCTATTACGGTGTTGAGAGTGTCGCGGCCAAGACCCGGCCACAATGTTGTCAGAGTCCCCATAGCGGGTCAGTTTACCCGGTGCATGGAGGAAACCTTCCAGGTAGTGCACCTGGGTAAGCGGATTGTCGCTCCGCATCAACTTTCATCAGCTCGGGCTCCAAGACCCGCCACCGAAGTTCCCAGGCAACCACAGAGGATCTGCTATCCACGTTTTGGTACTGCCCGGAACTCAACGCCGATCGTCAGGACGAGTGGCCGCGTTTGCAAAACCGTCCAGCAAGCCCGCAACGCCCGCTTGAAACTTCTCGAACCGCCCAAAGCGTTCTTTCAAAGGGCGCAACAAAAGCTTTACAGTCTCAACCGAACCCATGCCGATGACAAGATTCCAACGAGACGTCCAGCGCGAACAGACAATCAGTCTATTTCGTTGCATAAAGCGGTAATATGCCGCACTACGCCCTTCCGCATCTCCTGATCCGCCAACGGCGTGCCACACTATCGAGTCGAGGTCGACGGCAAGACGCATGTCGGCCGCGGTCGCTCGGCGCGACAGGTCGGCGTCCTCCCAGTAGAGGAACAAGTCCTCTCGGAATCCCCCTAAAGCATCAAATGTCTTCGCCATGAGCATGGGGGCAGCCCCGGTGACAAAAGTAACGTCTTGAAGGCCGCTCAAAGTGCGCGGATCATCTCCAAGGTGCAGGTGTATCGTCCGACCAGCCCGTGTATCAATGTGGCCACCACCGAACCAGACCGACGGTGTGACCGGGTCACCAGTCACTATGAGCGGTGAGACAACGTCTACGCGCCCGTGAAGAATGCGAGAGCTCAATCCGACAGCGGCCTCCCGAGTAACGACCGCATCAGGATTGACGATCCATATGAGATCGGTCTCGAGCGCCTTAAGGGCACGCACTGCCCGATTGACGGCTGCACCGAAACCAGGGTTGCTGTCGGAAAGCACCACAGTGACAGTGATTTGGGACCGCTCAGCGACTTTGCGCACTTCTGCCCGCTCTTCATCCGACGAGTAGTTGTCCACGACGGCGGCGCGGTCAACCCCAGCCTCGGCAAGTGAGTTCAGACACGCCTCGAGGTAGGTCGAACTCCGGTAATTGACGATCGCAGCTAGGAGCACCATAGACTAGCTAAATTAGCAGAGTGAGTTCTTACCTATGGTTCCACCAGCGAAATGCAGTGAACTATGACGTTTGTGCAGGGCGCGTACGCGCCCAGAAAAGGGGGTCATGCACGTGCGTGTGTTGGTTCTGTGGGCTGATACCCGCTCAGCAAATCTAGGGGTGCAGGTACTCGCGCATGGCATGGCGGCGTTGATCCGCCAGGCATGGGGCGAGGACGTCGTAGTCGATTTCCAGGATTACGGCACCGGAGACTCGGAGATCGGTTTTGGAGAGAGGAACATTCTCGCGGACCTGGGACGGCGAGATGGCGTGTTGAAGCGAAAGCTTCGACAGTACGACCTGATCGTTGACTCAGGCGCTGGTGATAGCTTCACCGACATCTACGGCCTGCGGCGACTAGCGTGGATGTATAACGCCCACCGTCTGTCGGCAGGACTCGGAGTCCCCGTCGCACTGGGACCCCAGACAGTTGGTCCATTCAATACGCGGTTGGGACGCGCAATGGGTCGATCAATGCTCCAGAATGCCGCACAAGTGCACGTGCGTGACGGCGTGAGTGCCACGTATGCAGAAGATGAACTGAACGTGGTTCCGGACGCGAAATCCACAGACGTGGTCTTCGCGCTGCCCCAGCCTACGAGCGGCCAGCACCACGATGTGCTTCTTAATGTGTCCGGGCTACTGTGGCAGCCGAACAATCACGTCGATTCGGCGCGTTACCGTTCTCTGATCTTTGGACTTATTTCTGGCTTGAAGCGCCAAGGACGCACGGTCACGTTGCTCTCGCACGTGATCGAGAACCCTCGACCTGACAATGACGCCCCGGTCTCGAGAGAACTCGGCGACGAGCTAGGTCTGAATATTGTTATTCCGAAGAGCCTGGAACATGCGAGAGCCGCTGTCGGTTCAGCGCAACTTGTGATCGGCTCACGCATGCACGCGTGCCTAAATGCATTATCAACCGGAACTCCCTCCATACCGTTGGCGTACTCGAGGAAATTTGCACCTCTAATGGCTGATATCGGCTGGCCGCACGTATTTGATCTAAGGCGGGATGAGGAACTGATAGAACCCCTGCTAGAAACTGTGGTGTCCATGCAGCGAACCGACAACGACGAGGTAGACGTTCTCCGCGCACGTGCGCGGGCGCGACTTGAGACTTCCGTAGAGGCACTGAAGAGGCTCCGTTGAGGATGTCATTGCGTCGACATTTAAAAGCCCTGTGTAGTGAGTCCGAGCTGCGGTCTAGGGTGTTCTGTAGGTATTTGGTACCACCCGATCAACGGCTCCCGAATCGCGGTCACTGGTCGCTCCCTGAGATGCCGCGATTCAGCGACAGCTCAGCGCCCGTGATTTCTCGATGAGTTGGATGAGGCGGTTGTTTCGATCGATCATCGACGACAGCCCATCATTGCTCGCGATCGGCCGTCTGGTTGCCGCGGCTCTAGCCCTAATCTCTGCGCCAATCGTCGCACGCGCGATCGGCCCTGATGGACGCGGCGAGACAGCGGCGGCGATCGCACTGTTCCATATAGTGCCAGTGGTCATCGCGCTCGGGGTTCCCCTCGCGGTTCGACGTCGCGCTGCCACAGCGGACGGTCAAGTTGCCATCGGGGCCGCACGACTGTTGAGCGCCGTCTCCGTCGTACCCGCGTGCATTGCGGCAGCCATCTGTTCGATCACCCTCTTTGCAAGCTTCGACACGGATATGCGGACAATAGCAACCGTAGGGGTAGCCGCCGCACCGCTAATAGTGAGCTGGTCAAGTGACATTAGCTTGCTGGTTGCACACTCGCGCTATCGAGCTGTCATGTCGATGCAGCTCATTCAACCATTCATTTACCTTGTCCTGGTGATAATTCTTTGGCAAGCACAGCGCGCAGACACCGCAACGGTATTGATTGCCTATTTATCGGGACTTGCAGCAACATTCTTCACTGGACTCTTTCTGGTGAAAGGTCGTTTCGAAGGCGCTATTCGCGAGATTCCTGTACTCGTTAAAGATGGCGTGCGCTTTGCGGGATCGGCGTTAGCCGAAACAGCTTCCAACCGGCTAGACCAGGCGCTCCTGCTACCGATCGCTGGCGCGACGCAGGCAGGTTATTACGCCGTGGCGACGACCATAGTGACGATCCCCCTCGCAATTGGCCAAGCCATTGGGGCATCGTACTTCACGCCTATAGCGCGCGCTGCGAACTTGAATGATCGGTTGTCGTTGCAGTGGAGTGCGGCGCGTTCTGGTTTGGCGATATCAATCTTCTGTTATTTCTGGCTCTGTCTCCTTGCCCCGTTCGTCGTTCCGTTGCTCTTTGGCGAGGCCTTCCGTCCCGCAGTTCCGGTTATATGGGCTGCCGCTATAGGAGGCTTCGCGATGACAAGTGGCTATGTCGCGTCGATGGCCCTGGCGGCGGAAGGCCGGGGAGCGAGGATGACTATTGCTCAGGTTACGGCGCTGGCTGTCTCGCTGACTCTCTTGTGGTTGCTGGCACCCACACTGGGCGCCGTAGGAGCCGCAATCGCCTCTTCCGTGGGTTATGTCGTTTTGCTCATGCTCCTGCTGTCGGGTTTCCGCGGTTCACTCTCTGTCCTTGCTCCCCGACCCAGAGATTTGCACGAGGGGATCAAGCGGCTACTTCGACGTGGGGCCCACTGAGCGACTAGGGCGTGTCTGACAAATGTTTGGTCCAGGCGATGATGCCGTGGAGTAACACGGCTGCTCGGAAGGTGATGGCCAGCTTGTCGTATCGGGTAGCGATCCCTCGCCACTGCTTCAGGTGACAGAAGCTGCGTTCGACGATGTTGCGGCCCTTGTAACGTTCAGCGTTGAACGATGGAGGCCTGCCACCCCTGGGGCCACGGTTCTTCCGATGCCAGATCTGATCACTGGGTTCAGCGATGGTCGCGGTGATCGCTCTGCCCCGCAGATACCTCCGGATCGCCCGGGAGGAATACGCCTTATCGCCCAGTAACTGGCTCTTCCCAGTTGAGCGTGGGGGTGTCGTGAGTCAAGCGGCTCGTGCCCTTGCTTGAGGATGGATTTTGCGACGAATCTGCCCTCGACAACGAAGGACACGAGCCATGTCTCAGAATACGTGCGCACCCTCGACACTGTCTGCCCACCACACCACCGAACAGGCCAGAGAGCACCGGGGCCGGGATGCGGCATCGGTGGTGTTCAACCTGACCGGCTACACCGTCACCGACGCCGCTGACCTGCCGCTGGGTGGAAGACGCGTCGTGGTCACCGCCGTCGACCAGCAGGGCGCCTGCCCGAGCTGCGGAGTGCTCTCCACCCGGGTGCATCAACGAGTCCGGCAACGCGTCAAAGACATCCCCACCGGCGGTACCAGGGTCGAGGTGGTGGTGATCAAGCCGCGCTACCTCTGCGCCGAGCCCGCCTGCCCGAGACAGACCTTCACCCAGACCACCGAGCAGCTGCCCGCCCGAGCACGGTGCACCACCCGACTCAAGGACACGGTGGTGGCCGCGGTCCTGGATTCGGGACGAGCTACTGGCCAAGTCGCCGCCGTCCAGGGGATCGCCTGGGGCACGGTCAACACCGCGATCCTCACCCAGACCACCGTGCTCCCGGAGGTCGATCAGGTGTCGGTGCGCGCGTTGGGGATCGATGAGCATCGGTTCGCGACCGCGAAGTGGTTCAAGCACCCCGACACTGCGGTGTGGTGCCGTGTGGAGCCGTGGATGAGCACCTTCGTCGACGCCGATACCGGCCACGTCCTCGGGGTCGTCGACGGGCGGTCTTCCAAGAACGTCACCGCGTGGCTCCGAGCCCGCTCCCAGGCCTGGCTGGACCGGCTCGAAGTCGTCGCGATCGATCCCTCAGCCACGTTCCGCGCCGCGGTGCGTCGTGTGCTGCCGGCGGTGGAGATCAGTGTGGATCACTTCCACCTGGTGCGTCTGGGCAATCAGATGCTCACCGAGGTCCGCCAGCGGACTCTGCGAGAGGTGCTGGGCCGGCGCGGGCGGAAGCAGGACGCGGTCTGGGCGCACCGGATGCTGCTGCTGCGTGCTGGGGATCAGCTCACCGAGGCCGGACTGCACCGGTTGGAGCAGGTCCTCGATGACGCCGACTTCGAGCAGGTCGCCGCGGCCTGGGCGGTGAAGGAACACCTGCGCAGGATCCTGAACTCACCGACCATCGAGAAGGCCCAGAACGCGAGGATTGATTTCGAGCTGGCAGTGGCCGCCGCCGAGCTGCCCGAGGCCGACAGGCTCTCAGTCACGGTGGCGAGGTGGTGGCCAGAGATCAAGGTGTTCATCCGCACCAGGGTCACCAATGCGCGGACTGAGGCGGCGAACACTTCGGTCAAGCAGATCAAGCGCACCGGCCGGGGGTTCCGGAACCAGAGGAACTATCAGTCACGTATTCTGGGCAGGAGCTTCAGGCGGACACGCCGACGCTCCCAAATCCATGCTCGAGCAGGACTCCACGCTCAAGTGTGAAGAGCCCATTGCCAGGTACAGCTATAGCGGTTTCGGTAATTCTCTAGGCCAGGACTACCGGTCAGGTGAACCACCACGCAGCCGCGAACCTATCGAGCGACGAAAAGTGCCCAAGGCCGACTTGTAGAGTTTCAAGTTCCCACGGAACAAGTTCGACAGGATCCCGTAGCCAGGGTATTTGGTCGTTGGAAAGCCGGCCATAGAGCGTCCGAGCAGTCGGCCAGGTAACGTTTGACGCCTCTTTACCTGTAGCGGCTGCACTGGTACCAACCGGTCCATTTCGAGAGATTCAAGAATCACGACCCCCGCTTCGGCGGCCTCCATGAGGAGCTCTTGCCCTCGACGGGTGCGCGCAATGGCCACTGATATCCCCTCCTGCTCTTCGAAAAGGGGGTATCCCCGATCGTCCGTGTCCCAAAAATCGCCGACAGCGATGTCTGCGGATTCACCCGTTCCGTCGACGCACAACTTGCAACGTGTCTGCAAGTCACGGCCGAGGTGAGATCCCCACGACTCAACGTACGTCAACTGAGATCGATGCCCGTCCGTATCTTCGGCCTTGAAGTGTCCCGGCCATCCGTCCCCCCGGTATCGGAGAGACTTCAGCCGATCTGGATCGAGCCCGATCTCCTCCACGAGGGACTCAGTAGCATTCTGGCTTGGAGTACCTGCGCAAAAGAATGAGAGCAACACCGGTCCTGAACTTTCGCCATCCTCGTCCGCTCGACCAGTAAGGGAACGAGCGGCCACAGCCTCGCACGGCTTGACAACTAGCGCGGACTTAGAGTCCAACGATGCGCCCTCGAGGGCTCCGACCGGCGCGTAGCGTGACCCCGCGGAGGCTAGCGCCTCGTCGCGACTCATGATGCGCACAGGCACCGATCGCTTCGGTGATGATTCAGAGGCTGAGACACCGGATGCTTGGGAAACATGCCCGCTATCAATCAGCCACGAAACAAGTGCCGTGAGAACTCCCCCGCTGCTGCCAGCAGTTCTAATAACTGGATCTGTCGACCAAGCACGCCATACGGAGTGGTAGCGGCCGAACAACCCGTGTAATTGTCCACCCGGCTCGACGGCTGGCGCACTTACCCGAAGGCCGGGGCACATATTCCTGAATCGAGCCGCCTCGGCCTTGTCGCTGGGCGCCGCTGCGCGCTCGACCTTCGGCCGAAGAAACCCATCCGACGTCTCGCGCATCGTCACACGCGGGGAGACATGCGTACAACCAGCACACCCCGTACACCGACCGGTCTTTACAACGGATGAGACCTCGCGCTCAAGTGCCGTTCTTACCATGCCTGTATGCCCGTTTCGTAGTTTGGATGAAGGCTCCCCGACAATCTGCATCGCCAAGGGAGACCAGAGGCGACTTCCGGCGAACTGCGCCTCGTGGGGGTACCCAGCGCAGAACGCGAAATAATTAAATATCTATTCTAGATCGATAACATAAAACTAAATAATCGAAACTAGTACGCACCTTTACCTTCAAAAATCGCACGCCCTGTTCTCCATAGAATTGCTAGATCTGCCGTAAGTGACCAATTCTCTACGTAGTACAAGTCCAGTCTTACGGCTTCCTCCCATGGCAAATCTGATCTTCCACTGACTTGCCACAGACCAGTTATGCCGGGTTTGACCAGAAACCTTCGATGAACGTGATGCTCGTACTGCGCAACTTCTTGCGCCAATGAGGGTCTCGGACCAACAAGCGACATGCTGCCCATCAGGACGTTGAAGACTTGCGGCAACTCGTCGATGCTGTAACGGCGAATGAACCGTCCAACCTTCGTGACGCGGGGGTCATCTTTCATTTTGAACAGGACACTGTCGGGGTCCATTCGATCCGCCGCGTCCAGCTGAGCCAATAACTGTTCCGCATCACTTCGCATGGATCGGAATTTCAACATTCTAAATTCCTCCCCGTCGAGGCCGATGCGACGCTGCTTGAACAGCACCGGTCCCGGCGAAGTCACCTTGACCATGGTCGCCACTACACCCATAGGCAAGAAAAGGAGCAAGATAATCAATAGCGATGCAAGAATGTCGAATGAGCGCTTCATAGCTGCCCGGAGACCCGTGTAGCGCGGGGTCTCCACATGCATGAGGGGTAGTCCCGCGACAGGGCGGCTATGAATACGTGGGCCACTGACGTCCGTGAGACTTGGCGCCATTACAAGTGAATATTCGCCCTTTTCGAGCTCCCAGCTGAGCTCTCTGACCCTCTGCGGGTCCAGATGATCAGCCCCAGTGATGATCACTGTGTCGGCACCAATGATGTCCATGGCCTCGCGTACGCCATCAAAATCACTGATCACAGGAACATCGCCTATGGCAAGGATGCCACTGTCCCTCGGATCCTGTGCGAGAGCTGCCCCGACCACGTTGTAACCAGCCCAAGGTTGCTTCGCCAACTCGTCCGAGATGTGGCGTATAGACGAGCGTGAGCCCACCAGTACTACTTGATTGGAATAGTCGCCCCTAGCGCGATGGCTTTTCAGCCACTTCCTCCAGGCCATTCGAGCAAACAGTAGCCCGGCGATGCCTATGGCGAAAGTGAGGAGAAGGTACCCGCGGGCGACATCCAGCTTGAGCAGGAACATGCTGGTCGCGAGTGCAGCGAAAACGCCAATCCCGCTGTCTGTAATCTTCCGATACTCCGTGTGCCCGACACCCATAACCCGTGAGTCAACACTTCCTACTGCAACGAGGACAAGCATCCAAAGAATCAGTATCGCGCCGGAGACGATGCCGTAGCTGACTTCCCCCCCGTACTGTCCCCCGGTCATCGTGGGAAAGCCAAAACTTGCCGCGTCATCAAAGCCGAGCCAAAATACCTGGACGCTGCCAATAACTATCGCCAGCACCAAGAAGTCAGTGAAGAGAAGGCGCCTGGCGTAGCGCTTTTGCCAGACTCGGCGTGGCAGTACTTCCTCAGTCGCTGCCCTGATGCCGGTGTAGGTGGCGTTCATGTCCGTAGCTGGTGCGGCGCTCATCAGTCAAGATTCCTTCCAAGATCCGCGGAAAACAGGGCCTCATCCCCGGTCCAGACCCAGAGTGTGTTCCCTGATACATCGAGGGTTGTGTCATTGTCGACTTCTGCAGAGGTGCAGGCGAGAGATACGACAGTTGATTCCTGGAACTCAACCAGACTCAGGCCCCCGCAGTCTTCTGGGGCGGTGGACTGAGTCTGCGAGGCAGATCCTTCGGCTTGAGGCTCATCTAGGCCCGGGCCGAGAGCAAGGGCAACCAGGACAACATCCGCTGCCAAAAAAACCGCGAGCCCAATGATTACCATCGCTTTGCGTGAGAACTTACGCTCGCCTTTGGGGCCTCGTCCATTGCCATTCATGCGCCGACCTGCTTGGCGAGGCTCACCGCGACTCGCTGGGTGCGATCTAGTGCTTCAATGATCTGACGCGCAGACTCCGCGTAGATCTCTTCTGATCGTCGATAAGGGTCAACAATGTCGGCAGGGGCTGCATCCTCTAGGGGCAGGTAGCCTCGTCGCGCGGACGCCCACTTCACGACGCTGCGGAGTCTATCTGCTGCGGTCAGAGACATGAATTCCGACTGAGGCGCTGGGTGATTCTGTAGCGCATTCTCCAGCAAGGCTGCGAACTCGTTGAGCGTGAATGTGTTTCGCGACGCGCGAGGTATCAACCGGACTACGGCGCTGCGATGTTCAGCCGACATCGCAAGTACGAGGTCTGCCGCTCTTACGTGTTCTGCCGTCAGCTGACGCGCGGTGTGCCCAGCGGGTGCGCCACCATGTTTTGTGGAGAGTGCGGCAGCTTCGGTCGGCATACCCGAGCCGACAAGGGCCCCGGTTCCCGCGCTTTCCACAACTACCGTTGATCCGAGTCCCGGGAAGTCCTTCGTTATACGGGCCCGGATTAGCTGCTCTGCTTGGGCTGAGCGGCAGATATTCCCGGTACAGACAGCAAGGATACGGAAGGCATCCGACATGGCTTACGCCTTTCGATCTTCTTCATAGGTATATGCGTGGCCGTAGCGCCCATAGCCGTATGCGTCAGGGCCCTTAGTCGGAAGCATGGTCGGGATGACCCCGAAGAGTTTTGCCCCGACGTTCTCCAGGGAAGTAACTGCTCCCTTCAACTGCTGGCGGTGCGTTTTTCCAGCAGCGACGACGACGATAGCCCCAGTCGCACGGGTGGCGAGTACTGCGGCATCGGTCACAGGAAGTAGCGGCGGAGCGGCGATCAACACGACGTCGAACTGGTCCTCCACGAAACGAAGCAACGCATCCATGCTCGGTGAACCGAGGAGCTCGCTGGGGTTCGGAGGGATGTCACCAGCGGGGAGCACAGCAAGGTCATGAGGACCCCAGTACTGGACAACATCTGCGAGGTCTACCTTGCCGATCAGGACATTAGTCAGTCCTACTGCACCTTCAAGTCCGAAATAGTTGGCGATCCTGGGGCGTCGAAGATCGGCATCGATCACTAGGACCCGCTGCCCGGCTTCCTGCATGGTGATGGCGGTGTTGGCCACTGTGGTGGACTTGCCTTCACCTTGGATGGACGACGTAAATACGAAACTTCGTCTAGACTCACCGACCTCCAGGAATTGGAGGTTCGTTCGCAGTGTTCGGAAAGACTCAGCACGTGGGCTCTTCGGATCCACCTGGACCACAAGAGGTCTTTTCTGAGCTTGAGAGTCGTAGACTATTCCGCCCAGCACGGGGGCCTCTGTGACCGTAGAAATATCATGCTCTCCGCGGATCCTCGTGTCGAGCACTTCACGGAGCATGACGACACCGACCCCGAGGCTCAGTCCCGCTAGAAGACCGAGGACCAGGTTGAGAGGCACCCGCGGCGAGACAGGAGACTCCGGTGCGACAGCTTCCTGCAAGACCTCGACGGATACGGAGCTGGCATCACCGGTGGAGCTCGGCGTGATCTCACCGACCACGCCAATCAGATTCTCCGTTACCAGATTGGCGATCTCCGCCGCCAGCATAGGGTTTTCATCCGATGCCGTGATCTCCATGAGCACCGTATTTGGACCGGCTGAAACTGCGATGGTTTCGGCCATTTCTGCTGGAGTCTGCTCGAGACCCAGGTCATCGATTACTGGCTGCAGGACCCGAGGCGTGGTCGTGACTTCGACGAAACTCTCCACGATTTGCTGGGTATAGCTGGTGCCCTGGCCGAGCTCGGCCACCGTGGACGCGGAATCCGTGGAGACATAGACCCTAGTTTCTGCCTCGTACTGCGGAGTCTGCAGGAGCGAGAACGTTGCTGCGGCACCGATTCCCGCGAGGGTCGCCAACACGATGATGAGCCATCCGCGATGGACGATCCTTAAATATTCACGCAATTCCACGTACTGCTATCCCCCAAAGATCCCTGATATGGCCTAGCTCAGCATAAGGGATTTACGGGCGAAACACAGATTTTGGTTGAACGACATCCTGATCAAAGACGTAGCCTGCGTTCGTCACATCTGATCGTGGCCGGCGTTCTGCATCTGCCGGAGCTCCTTCTTCAGGTCCCCGATCTCGTCTCGTAGCCGGGCCGCCACCTCGAAGTTCAGCTCCTCCGCGGCGTGGTGCATCTGGGTGGTGAGCTGGCCGATGAGGTCGGTGAGGTCCTTAGCCGGGGTCTGCGCCGCCAGGGACTTCCCGGACTTCTTGTCCGTGCCGTCCTCGCCGTCTTCACTCTCGAAGCTGGTGTAGCCGCGGTGACCCTTGCCGTACTGGAAGCCGGTGGCCAGGCCGC
Organism: Nesterenkonia aurantiaca; assembly: GCF_004364585.1. Lineage (GTDB taxonomy): Bacteria > Actinomycetota > Actinomycetes > Actinomycetales > Micrococcaceae > Nesterenkonia > Nesterenkonia aurantiaca. The sequence continues at coordinate 15,323 of NZ_SOAN01000014.1, forward strand.
CCATGCCCTGCAGCAGCTCTGCGGTGTCGGCGTCCTCGCGGGCCAGCTGGTCGGTGATGTCGGCAATCTTCTTCTGCAGCGGCGTGGGATCGATGCCGTGTTCGGTGTTGTAGTCGATCTGGCGCTGCCGGCGGCGATCGGTCTCATCGATCGCGCGGCGCATCGAATCAGTGATCCGGTCCGCGTACATGTGCACCTCGCCAGAGACGTTGCGGGCCGCACGGCCGACGGTCTGGATCAGCGAGGTGGTGGAACGCAGGAACCCTTCCTTGTCCGCGTCCAGGATCGCCACCAGCGAGACCTCTGGGAGGTCGAGGCCCTCACGGAGCAGGTTGATCCCGACCACCACGTCGTGGATGCCGCGGCGAAGGTCCCGCAGGATCTCGATCCGCTTGAGCGTGTCCACATCCGAGTGCAGGTACTCCACCTTGATGCCGTTCTCCAGCATGTATTCGGTGAGGTCCTCGGCCATCCGCTTGGTCAGAGTGGTGACCAGCACCCGCTCGTTCTTCGCGGTGCGGCTGCGGATCTCCCCCAGCAGGTCGTCGATCTGGCCCTTGGTCGGCTTGACCACGATCTGCGGATCCACCAGGCCGGTGGGCCGGATGATCTGCTCCACGTAGCCATCGGCCTGATCAAGCTCGTAGCGGCCCGGGGTGGCGGAGAGGTACACGGTCTGGCCGATGCGTTCGAGGAACTCATCCCATTTCAGCGGTCGGTTGTCCATGGCGGAGGGCAGCCGGAACCCGTGGTCCACCAGTGTCCGCTTGCGGGACATGTCCCCTTCGTACATGCCGCCGATCTGCGGGATCGTCGCATGGGACTCATCGACGATCAGCAGGTAGTCGTCCGGGAAGTAGTCCAACAGGCAGTGTGAGGCGGAGCCGGGTCCGCGTCCGTCGATGTGCCGGGAGTAGTTCTCGATGCCGTTGCAGAAGCCCATCTGCTGCATCATCTCGAGGTCATAGGTGGTGCGCATCCGCAGCCGCTGGGCCTCCAGCAGCTTGTCCTGGGACTCCAGCTCCTCGAGCCGGACGCGCAGCTCATCCTCGATCCGGGTGATCGCGCTGGCCATCCGCTCGTCACCGGCCACGTAGTGGCTGGCCGGGAAGATGTACATCTCCTCTTCCTCACGCACCACGGTGCCGGTGAGCGGGTGCAGGGTGGAGATGGATTCGATCTCATCGCCGAAGAACTCGATGCGTACCGCGAGCTCCTCATACATCGGGATGATCTCCACGGTGTCCCCGCGCACACGGAAGGTGCCGCGGTGGAAGTCGGTGTCATTGCGGGCGTACTGCATCCCGACGAAGCGGCGCAGCAGCTCGTCGCGCTCGATCTTCTCCCCCACCTCCACCGCGACCATCTGCTTGATGTATTCCTCGGGCGTGCCCAGGCCGTAGATGCAGGACACGGTGGCGACCACGACCACGTCACGCCGGGTCAGCAGCGCGTTGGTGGCCGAGTGGCGCAGCCGCTCGACCTCCTCGTTGACCGAGGAGTCCTTCTCGATGAAGGTGTCCGTCTGCGGCACGTAGGCCTCGGGCTGGTAGTAGTCGTAGTAGGAGACGAAGTACTCGACGGCGTTGTTCGGCAGCAGCTCGCGGAACTCGTTGGCCAGCTGGGCGGCGAGGGTCTTGTTCTGCACCATGATCAGCGTGGGCCGCTGCACCTGCTCGATCAGCCAGGCCGCCGTCGCGGATTTGCCGGTACCGGTGGCGCCCATCAGCACGACGTCCTTCTCGCCGCCCTCGATCCGGTCCACCAGCTCTGCGATCGCCTTTGGCTGGTCACCTGAGGGCTGGAAGGGGCTGATGACCTCAAAGGGGGCGACAGTGCGGCTGATCTTCTGAGCGAGACTCATGGATCAATGCTACTGCTGGGCGCTGACACGCCCGTTGAGTTTCTCGTACAGCTCATCGACCTGAGTATGCAGCTCTTCCAGCGTCCCGGAGTTGTCCAGCACGACGTCGGCCACCGCAGCACGTTCAGCCTCGGAGGTCTGCGCATCGATGCGCGCCTGAGCGTCCTCGGGGCTCGTGTTCCGGTCCCGGACGATCCGGTGCAGCCGCTGCTCCGCCGAGGCCGAGACCACCACCACGACGTCGAACCTGTCCGCCTGTCCGGTCTCCACCAACAGCGGGATGTCTTCGACGACCACCGCGCCCTCGGGGGCGTGCGCGCGCAGCGCGTTGCGAGCGTCGCGGACCCGGGGATGCACGATGGCGTTGAGTCGTGAACGGGCGTCCTCATCGGCGAAGACGATCTGGCCCAGCGCCTCCCGGTCCAGGGCGCCGGTGGAGGTGAGCACACCGGCTCCGAAGGCCTCGGCCACCTCCTCCAGCCCGTCGCTGCCGGGTTCGAGCACCTCCCGGGCCAGGACATCGGAGTCGATGATGATGGCGCCGTGTTCAGCCAACCGGGTCGAGACCGCAGACTTGCCCGAGGCGATGCCTCCGGTGAGGCCCACTGAGAGGATTCGATGCATCCCCTGAGTGTAAATCAGAGAAGTCTAGGTGGCCGCGTACGTCTCCATCAGCTCCGCTCCGATGCCCACCAGATGATCGGTCACCGTCCTGACCGCAAGACGCTCGTACCGATCGGGCCTGCTCAGGGCGACGATGGCCCGGGCGGCGCTGACCCCGACCAATGGCCGCAGCACCACACCGGGGGCCGGTCGGGTGCTGAACCGCGGCAGCAGGCCGATCCCCGCACCAGCGCCGACCAGGGCTTCCAGCAGATGATTGTCGCGCAGCCGGAGCGCGCGGTGCACCGGGCGCCCGGTCAGCTGCTCCACGGCCACTGGGATGGCGTCGAAGGGGTAGCCCTCGGGAACGCCGATCCATTCATGGTCCACGACGTCCTGCGGGCGCAGCTGGGCCTGGGCCGCCAGGCGGTGATCGGCCGGCAGCACCACGTCGATGGGCTCCCTGGCGAGGACGGTGGAGATCAGGCCCTCGGCCCCGCGCGGCACTTCGCCGCTCAGGCTGTGGCTGATGACGATGTCAGCGTCCAGGGCGCGGGCCGCAAAGTCGGCCTCGGCGATGTCGAAGTCGTCCAGGCTGACGGTGATGGCGGTGTCGCGGAGCCGGTGGAGCAGCTGTGGCAACAAGACCTGCCCGGCGCTGGGCAGGGTGCCGATGCTCACCTGCCCACGGGGTGCGCCGGTGGCGGCGTCGAGCCGGGCCTGTACGCGGGCGAGGCTGGAGATCACCTCATCGGCGCCCTCGGCGAGCAGTTGCCCGGCGGGGGTCAGCCGGACTCCGCGTGAATCCGGCTCCACCAGCTTCACGCCGAGCTCACGCTCGGCGGTGCGCAGCTGCTGGGAGAGGGCCGAGGGCGTGCGGTGGGTGGCCCTGGCCACCGCTGCGAGGGTCCTGCGGGCGGCGATCTCACGCAGCAGCTCCAGATGGCGAGGCTCCAGGAAGCGGGGTGCCGAGGCATGTGCATTCATGTAGGCAACCTACATGCTCGGTGCAGAAGCATTCAGTAGACCTGATGGTGGTTCTGGCGCAGGATGAATCCATGCCTTTGCGTCACACCCTTCTCGCCCTGCTGGTGGCCGTCCTGTGGGGTCTGAACTTCCTGGCCATCCGGATCTCCCTGGACCAGTTCCCGCCGCTCTTCCTGGCCGGGCTGCGCTTCCTGATCCTCGCGCTGCCGGCGCTGCTCTTCGTCCCCTGGCCCGGCGTCAAGGTCCGCTACCTGCTCGGCTACGGGCTGGGCTTCGGGACGCTGCAGTTCTTCGGCCTCTACCTGGGGATGTCCGCCGGGTTCCCGACCGGGCTCGCCTCGCTGGTGCTGCAGGCCTCCGCGCCGTTCACCGTGCTGCTCGGTGCCCTGGTGCTCAAGGAGCACATCACCGCCCGGCGGGCGACCGGCGTCGGCGTCGCGGTGCTCGGCCTGGGCCTGGTGGGGCTGTCCCGGGGCGTCCTGGACGGGTGGACCCCGTTCCTGCTGGTGCTCTTCGGTGCCTTCGGCTGGGCGCTGGGCAACCTCGCCTCGCGGAAGGCCCAGACCGACCGACCGATGGCGCTGGTGCTGTGGATGACCGTGGTCCCGCCGGTGCCGCTGCTCACGGTAGCGTTCCTGGTGGAGGGCCCCGAAGAGATCGGCGCGGCGCTGGCCAGCTCGATCAGCGTCGCCGCGATCCCCGCCTGGCTCGGCCTGACCTACACGGTCCTCTTCGGCACCGTGGTGGGAGCTGGGATCTGGGTCTGGCTGATGCGCCGGCATCCCGCCGGGACCGTCGCCCCCTTCTCCATGCTGGTGCCGGTGGTCGGGATTCTGGCCGCCTGGGCCGCTCTGGGCGAGGTGCCGACCTGGCTGGAGCTCGGCGGCGGCGTGCTGGTGGTCGGCGGGGTCGTCTACGCCTCGGTGCGCGGCACTCCCCCGGCGCAGCCCACCCCGCCGCCCGAGCCGGTGGACGATGCGCAACCGGCGCAGGACGCCCCGCCCGTCCCCGAGGGCGGGGCCGGCGCCGACGTCGAGGCCTCGCCGAGTCTCCCGCGCTGACCTGACTACAGCCTGTCCTCCGGCTGCGCAGTAAGCGCCCGCAGCAGGGACGTGGCCACACCCGTCACGAGGCAGGGTCCCGGCCCAGGTACTCGACCACCGCCTCGCCGAACTGCTCCTGGGCACCGGTGGTGAGGTGGACTCCGTCGGTCGTGGTCCCCTCGACGAAGCCGCCGTCGGGGCTGCGGAGGAACTCGTGGCCGTCGAAGAACTCCCAGCCCCGGTCCTCGGCGAGATCCTGAAGCGCGTGATTGAACTCGCTGTTGCTCGGCGTGGTCTCCTGATCACGCGGCGGGATCGCCAAGACCACCACACGATCGGCCGGTGCCTTGGCGACGATCGCGTCGAGGCTCGGGGCGGTCTGATCGAAGGGGACGCCCTGGGCGAGGTCGTTCGTTCCCGTCATCACGAGCAGCACGTCTGCACCCTCGACGTCCTCCAGACCTTCGGCCTGTTGGACCGAGGTGCTGCCGGCCACGGCCCAACCACCCGCGAAGCGGTAACCGTGCGAGAGCACAGTGGAGGCCCAGGAGCCGTCGCCGATCTGCCCGGCCGCGAAATCGGGGGAGTTCATCTCGGTGTTGGAATCGCCGACCACGGCGACGCGTGTCGGCTCGGCAGCGCCTCGCTGCGGACCGGCGATGAGGAACACCAGTGCCCCCAGGATCAGGGCGAGCAGGATCAACGACAGGTACTTCCACCCGGGCGAGGTGTCACGGTGCCGGCGCTTCTGGCTCATGGGCGTTACGGTATCGCACCCCGCGGCGGACGCCGCCGCTGACAGAGATGCCCGGCTCCCCCATCGGGGAGCCGGGCATCTCTGTCACTGCTCAATCTGTGCTGGTTCGCCCAGATCAGTTCCGCGGGTAGGAGCCTCCCGGCTGGGAGGGATCCACGACGGGAACGTCGCCCGTCCGGATCCGGTACTCCTCCACGATCGGGGGCTGCTCCACGTGATCCACATCCGGCGCGTTCTCCGGCTGGGTGCCCTCATGGTAGTCCGGGGCCACCACAGCCTCGGTGAGCGCACCGTGCGGCTCCTCCATGCGGCGCTCGTACTCCTCCGGAGGCAGTGTCCTGAGCCAGCGGCGGGTGCTCAGGAAGCCGAGCTCGCCGGCGTCCTCCCGCATCGCCCGGGAGAGGTTGAACATCATGAAGTAGCCCAGCACGAAGAACGGCAGGCCCAGCACCAGGGCCACGTTCTGCAGCGCAGCGAGTCCGCCTTCGCCGGTGGCGGTGAGCAGGATCGCCGCGATGGTGCCGATGGCGATGGTCCAGAAGGCGCGCTGGTGCAGCGGCGAGTTGCCTTCGTAGCCGTTGCACATGTCATCGAGGACCAGCGAGCAGGAGTCCATCGAGGTGATGAAGAAGATGCCCACCAGCATGATCGCGATCGATGAGGTGAGCGTGGCCAGCGGGAACTCAGCGAGGAACGCGAAGAGCGCGCCCTCCACACCGTCGTCGAGCACGGTGTCCACCAGCCCGCCGTCACCGTTGAGCTCGATGTCGAAGGTGCCCGCACCCCAGATGCCGAACCAGATGATGGTGAACAGGGTCGGCAGTCCCAGCACGCCGGCGACGAACTGACGCACCGAGCGGCCGCGGGAGATCCGCGCGATGAAGATGCCCACGAACGGCGCCCAGGCCACGGTCCAGGCCCAGTAGAAGATGGTCCAGCCGTTCTGCCAGCCGGTGTCCGCGAGGGTGTCGTTCCAGAACGCGAGTTCGGGAAGCATCGAGGCGTAGACGCCGGTCCACTCGATCATGCCGCGCAGCATGAAGACGGTGGGGCCGGTGATCAGCACGAAGAGCAGCAGCCCGATGGCGGTCCAGATGTTGAAGTTCGAGAGCCTCTTGATCCCCTTGTCCACTCCGAGCACCGCTGAGATCGTGGCGATGACGGTGACCACCGCGATGATCATGATGAAGTTCCAGGCCGCGTCGCTGACGCCGAGCAGGCGCGCGAGTCCTGCATGGATCTGCAGCGTGCCCAGACCGATGGAGACCGCGACGCCGAAGATGGTGCCGACGATCGCCAGGATGTCGATGAACTTCCCGATCGGGCCGTGGATCTTGTCACCGAGCATCGGCTGGAAGATGGAGGACACCCGGGGCGGCAGGTTCCTCTTGTAGATGAAGTAGGCGAAGGCCAGCCCTGGCAGCGCGAAGATCGTCCAGGTGTGCAGGCCGAAGTGATAGAGCGTGAAGCCCATCGCCTCATTCGCCGCTTCCGTGGAGCGTGGTTCCACGGCCATCTGGCCCTCGCGCGGAGGGTTGGCGAAGTGGTTGGCCGGTTCGGCCACGGCCCAGAACATCAGGATGGTGCCGATGCCGGCGGCGAAGAGCATGCCGAACCAGGCCATGTTGGAGTGCTCGGGCTCCTCGCCGTCACTGCCCAGCCGGATTCGGCCGAAGCGTCCGGAGGCGACGAAGATGAGGAAGATCAAGAAGATCGTCACACCTGAGATGTAGAACCATCCGAGGTTGTCGTAGATCCAGCCCGAGCCGGTGCCGAAGAATTCGCCCATCCCGGTGGGCATCAGCAGGGTCAGGATGACGAATGCGATCACGATTGCGGCTGAGCCGAAGAAGAGAATCGGACTGGTGCGCAACCTGAAGAAGTCGTGGAGTCGGAGCAGCATCATGGCCTTTCATGGGTGTAGTCGCTGCCCACGCCCGGCAGACCCACAATTCCCGGTTCCCTCTCGGGGCCCGAGACCGCGGCCTGATGCCTGACAGGCGGGACGATCGTCCCTACGTTATGGAGTTTATTCCGCTGTTGCACTTTCCTGATCGGCGATCTCCCCCATTTCTGGTGTGTCGGGAGCTGATCCAAGTCCACCACAGGCGGATCACTCCCGGCATGAGCCGCATGCGGGTACGCTATCTCACTCAAGTAACGATTCTGTGTACAACCTGGTGTGAACCTGTTCACGAGCCTTGATCGAGGCTTCGGCGTGAGCCCTGCGACCCGCCTCGGGCGCGACGCTCCGGGCCTTCGAGCAGGCCGTCCAGGGCCGCCGGGGCACGATCCTCTAAGCTGGCTCCATGCCTTTTCCCGCGGGTCAGACCCCCGATGTCCAGCCCTCCTCGCTCACCCAGAACTTCGATTTCACCCCCCTGAGTCCCCCACCGGAAGCGGTGGACCTGCTCCTGCTCGACACCGCGGCAGCCTGGTGGGCGAACGGTCACCCGCGCGAGGGCGTGCTGATCCTCGATGACCGCTCCGGTGCACTCACCCTGCCGGTGCTGGATTCGCTGATCTCTGCGGCCTGCGCCACGGTGGAGGACGCCGTGGCCGCGGTGCGCGTGCTGCAGGACGAGCTCGGCGCGGAGCGCGCACTACAGGGCAATGCGCGCCGCGCGAATCTGCCCGCGCCGCCCCCGGCGGAGCTGCCCAGCCTGACCGAGGAGGCCCCGGCCGCGTTCGCCGGAGTGCACACGGTGCTGATGCACCTGCCCCGTTCCCTGGAGACGCTGAGCGACTGGGCGTGGCTGATCCGTGAGCACGCGGCGGCCGACGTCGTCGTCCTGGCCGTGGGACGGGACAAGCACATGAACCACTCGATGAACCAGGTGCTGGAGAAGCACTTCAGCGACGTCTCGGCGGGCCGCGGCCGGTCGAAGTCCCGGGTGCTCACCGCTCGCGGACCACGCGAGAACGTGCCCAGCTCGGCGCCGCGGAAGAACACCCATCAGGTCACCGTGCCCGGGGCTCCCGCCACCGAGCTGACCCTGTGCAGCCTGGGCGCCACCTATGGCGGCACCAAGCTCGATCCCGGCACCCGGCTGATGCTCCAGGCGGTGGAGGCTCACCCCGGGTTCCCGGGTGCTGAGTACGTCATCGACTTCGGCTCCGGCAACGGCACGGTCAGTGCGTTCCTGACCCTGCGGCATCCGCAGCTGCGGGTCATCGCCACCGATCATTCGGCCTCTGCGATGCAGTCCACCCAGCTCACGGCCGAGGCCAACGGGGTGGCCGCGAGGATCGAGACGGTCCGCGATGACGCGCTCTCCCGCTTTGAGGACGCCTCCGCCGAGGTGATCCTGCTCAACCCGCCGTTCCATCAGGGCAACGCGGTGGACCCCGGCGCGGCGCACCGGCTGATCCGGTCCGCGGCCCGGGTGCTGGCCCCGGGCGGACGGATCTACAGCGTCTGGAACTCTCACCTGAAGCACCGCGCGGTGCTCTCGAAGGAGGTCGGGCTCACCGAGCAGCTGGCCCGCGATGCACGGTTCACCGTGACGGTCTCCACGAAGCGCTGACGCGGCGGCGCTGAGCCGCAGACATGAAGAAGGCCGGTCCCACCCTGAGGGTGGAACCGGCCTTCTTCGTCTCACTCAGGCGGGATCAGTGATCCGCCCGCGTGGGTTCAGCTGTTTCCGGTGAGCTTCTCGCGCAGCGCAGCCAGCGCCTCGTCGGAGGCCAGCGTGCCGGCATCCTCGGAGGAGGTGTTCTGCGAAGAGGAGTAGTTCGACGGAGCGGGCTCAGACTTGCTGGAGCTGGAAGAGCTCGAGGAGCTGGAGCTGGAGCCCACAGTGGCCTGTGCGGCAGCTTCGGCGTCGGCCTCGACTGCTGCGACGACCTGCTTCTTGTGCGCTTCCCAACGCTCCTGGGCCTTGGCGTACTGGGCCTCCCAGACGGAACGCTGCTCGTCGTAGCCTTCCATCCACTCGTTGGTCTCTGGGTCGAAGCCCTCGGGGTACTTGTAGTTGCCGGCGTCGTCGTACTCGGCATCCATGCCGTAGACGGCCGGATCGAACTCGGCACCTTCGGGATCGACACCCTCGTTGGCCTGCTTCAGCGAGAGGCTGATGCGGCGGCGCTCGAGATCGATGTCGATGACCTTGACGAAGAGCTCGTCACCCACGGAGACGACCTGCTCGGCCAGATCAACGTGGCGCACTGCCAGCTCGGAGATGTGCACGAGACCCTCGATGCCGTCCTCCACGCGGACGAATGCACCGAAGGGCACCAGCTTGGTGACCTTGCCGGGGACGACCTGGCCCAGCGCGTGCGTGCGGGCGAAGGTCTGCCACGGATCTTCCTGGGTGGCCTTCAGGGACAGGGAGACGCGTTCGCGATCCATGTCCACCTCGAGGACCTCCACGGTGACTTCCTGGCCGACCTCGACAACCTCGTTCGGGTGATCGATGTGCTTCCAGGAGAGCTCCGAGACGTGCACCAGACCGTCGACGCCGCCGAGGTCCACGAACGCACCGAAGTTGACGATCGAGGAGACGGTGCCGGTGCGGACCTGACCGCGCTCGAGCTTGTTCAGGAAGGAGGAGCGGACCTCGGACTGGGTCTGCTCGAGCCATGCACGGCGGGACAGGACCACGTTGTTGCGGTTCTTGTCCAGCTCGATGATCTTGGCCTCGATCTCCTGGCCGATGTACGGCGCGAGATCGCGCACACGGCGCATCTCGACCAGCGATGCGGGCAGGAAGCCGCGCAGGCCGATGTCGAGGATGAGGCCGCCCTTGACGACCTCGATGACGGTGCCGGAGACGACGCCGTCCTCTTCCTTGATGCGCTCGATGTCGCCCCAGGCGCGCTCGTACTGTGCGCGCTTCTTGGAGAGGATCAGGCGGCCTTCTTTGTCCTCTTTGGTGAGGACCAGAGCCTCCACCAGATCGCCGACGGCGACGACCTCGTCCGGGTTCACATCATGCTTGATGGACAGCTCGCGGGACGGGATGACGCCTTCGGTCTTGTACCCGATGTCGAGGAGGACCTCGTCGCGGTCGACCTTGACGATGGTGCCCTCAACGAGGTCGCCGTCGTTGAAGTACTTCATAGTCGCATCTACAGCGGCGAGAAACTCTTCTGCGGTGCCGATGTCATTGACGGCAACCTGTGGGGCAGTGGTGGTGGGGGTCATGTAGTAGGGGCTCCGATATGGATTGTGGCTGGCGTGGTCAGTGCGCGGCTTTGCCGTGCACGATGGCACTCCGGCGCACAGAGTGATCAACAGATGAACAGGGTGAGCTCGTCAGGTCCCGATTCCGGCGGCGAGGCCGAAGAGCGGACTTTCGAGCTTGATCTGCATCAGATGTCAGGCTCGACTCTGTGCGCAGAACGCGCCGTGTCAGTTTATACCGGCAATCCAATGCGAATCAACCGCTGGCCGGAGCCGGTGACCTGCTTAGAAATGTGTCGCGCAGAAGGGCGGAGTGGGCAGGTCGATGATCCGGGAGATCTGCTCCACGTCTTCGGCGGCGGTGTCCTGGAGCCGTCCGGCGGCGTGCAGGGTGCGCACCGAGACGTCACCCAGGTAGAGCGAGCCGAGGGTCTCGACGCTGAGCTGGAGCGTCGGGAGATCTTCGGTCGATTCCTCGTCGGCGGGGGCTGCCGGGGTGACCGTGGCGGCGCCGTCGTGGACCCGGACCGTGAAGCTGCCGCCGGTGATGCCCATGGCGTCCTCAAGCTCGAGCCGGAAGGCGCCGTCGGCGGACCAGGCGCGGGCCTCCAGGGCCTTGACCACGTCGAGGATCCGGACCCAGAGCAGGTCGCGGAGCCCGGTGACCTTGTAGCTGCGCGGGTTGGCCAGCGCGGACTGCAGCGGGTCGGTCAGCGCGGCGGTGCGCATGGTGGCGCGGCGGACGATGTCGAGTCCGGCGATGTAGTCCCAGAGCGCGAGGTGGCTCTGGTCATCGGCGGCGATCAGGTCGTGGATCCGGATGGTGCTGGGATCGGTGTCCCAGCCTTCGTGCTGGAAGGTCACGTAGCCGCCGATGCTGCCGTCCTCGCGAACGTGCACGGCCGCGCGGAGCTTGCGGTTCCAGGCGCTGAGGTCCTCGGGATTCCAGCGCGCGGTGCTGATCATCTGATAGGTCTGCTGCCGGCCGATCGAGCCGCGGGTGCGGTTGTGGAAGGACTCGAAGCTGGTGTTGATGACCTCATCGAGCTTCGCCGGGTCCGCGGAGATGACCCGACCGGCGGGGGTGTTGCGCAGGGCGAATCCCTGGCCGTGGCCCTCGCCGAGGTCCACCTGAATGTTGGCCTCGCGGGTGGCGCAGCCGAAGCCGAACCGGCCGTAGATGCCGCCCTCGGAGACGGTGAGTGCGGCCACGGCCATGCCGTCCTCGACCGCGCGGGAGAGCGCCGAGGTCATCAGGTGCTTGAGGATGCCGCGGCGGCGGAAGCTCGGGTTGACCGTGACCACGGTGATCAGCCGCGCCGGCAGCGGGCCGTCCGGTCCCCCGGCGTTGAGCGTCTTGTCATAGTCCACGAAGGTGCCCACCGGGTGGGCTGGGTCGAAGCCGACCTGCTCCAGCGCGTTGCCCCAGGATTCGTCAGCGGCGCTCTGCTGGTCCACATAGACCGCGGTCAGCGTCTGCTCGTCCTTGACCAGGATCTGACCGATGCGGTTGACCTGCTCGTCGCTGAACCATGGCTCGTAGAAGCCCTGCTCGGCGGTGCGGGCGAACGCGGCGGTCTGCGCGGTGACGGTCTTGCCGTCTGCGTCCATGGCCGCGGGGAAGGTCTCGCTGCGCAGTCCGGGGGCGAGCGGAGCGATCTCGGGCTGCTGGGGTGCGTGTAGGTCTGCCACGGTGGTCCACGATATCGGTCCGGCGGTGCCGGGGCCAGACGAGGGCGGCAGTTATCCCCCGTCGATCCTTTTCTGCTTTTCCCCGGACCGTTTTCCCCACCTCTGGTTGGCGCGCCCCCGGCTATCCCCCGCTGCACCACTGTGGAGTGATGGAACAGCCGACGGCGCCGATCACGCTCGTCCAGGCCGCCCTGGAGGCCGGTGGCTTGCACACCGGGACGGTTCTCTCTCGCGAGGTCAGTCGGGGCACGCGGCTCCGCGTCCGACCCGGGGTCTACGCCGAGAGTCAGGCCTGGTCAGAAGCGCTGCCCTCGGAGCGATATCTCGCGTCTCTGGCGGCCGCGGCTATGACCGGCAGCTCGGGGGCCTTCTGCCGTGAATCGGCGCTGGCCCTGCATGGTCTTCCGCTGCTCCGGGTTCCCGCGGCTGTGCATCGGCGCACGCTGCACCGAAGCCAGGTGGGGGTGCACCGCTCTCCTGGGCGGTTGAGTTATCCCACCCGATTCCATGAGCCGCCGCTCCCCCGCGGTGTGACGCGGGCGCAGATGCGCCTTGCGCTGGGTGCAGAGAATTCTGTGGCTGAACCCGGCGACCCTTCCTGGACTCCCACTGCCCTGAGAGGCATCGCCAGTCAGCTCGTCACCCCGGAGTGCCTGCGCGGGTTTGCTGCGGATCCCGTCGGACTGACTGTGCCGGTGGAGCCACTGCCCCTGGCGTTGCTGGACACCGTTCCCCGCATGCCCTTCGAACAGGCGGTGGTGGTGCTCGACGCGGCGCTGGCCCGGATCTCTGAGCGTGGGCTCACTCTGGATGAGCTGCTGCAACCGTGGCAGCCCTTTCTCCGGGGGGCCCGGCTTCGGGCGGAATGGGCCCGCGCCGTCGACTTTGCGGATCCGCGGTCGGAGTCTGTGGGTGAGTCGCTTTCCCGGGTGCGGATCAGCGAACTTGGCTTCGCGGTCCCGGAGCTGCAGAGCGTGGTGCGGGTGGAGGGCCGCGAGTACCGGCTGGATTTCGAGTGGGAGGGCGGCGTCGTCGGCGAATTCGACGGAAAACAGAAGTATCTGCGTTCCCAGGAGCTCTTCGGCAGGTCTGCGGAGGAGGCGGTATACCGGGAGAAGCTGCGCGAGGACGCGATCCGCAGCACCGGGCGCCGAGTGGTGCGCTGGAGCTGGGATGACCTGCACCATCCGAACATCTTGCGCGACCGGTTGACCCGGTTCGGGGTCCCTCGGGCGTAGGGAGCCGCGGGATGGGGGCGGTTTCCCGGTTTCGGGCTTGGCCCGGGCCTACCTGTTCCGATTCAGGCCTCCCCGGGGGCGGATTCGGAGCCCATCGGCCCTCCCCGGCAATCTGTCGCATGCCCATGCCATGTCCCATCGCTATTTCCGTCCATAGCGATGGGACATGGCATGGGGATGCGACAAACGGGAGGTGGGGGTTGGGGCGGGTCGAGCGGTGGTGTTGCGGCGGTGGGGCTAGCGGGTGAAGAACGGGATGCTCAGCGGGTACCGGTAGGGGCGCCGGTTGAATGCTGCGATGGCACCGCGGATCGCAAAGATGATCGAGAGGATCATCAGCAACACCATGACCAGCCACATGACGAGGAACCACAGAGGGTCGATGAAGGAGAGCGCCACGGCGAGGACCCCCAGCGGCAAGGCGATGATGATCAAGGTGAGGTGCCAGTTGAGGGTGGTTCGTCCGTGATCGTCCAGCATCCGGCTGCGTGAGCGGAAGACCAGCCACAGCACCAGCGGGGCGATGAACCACGCGATGAACCCACCGAGGTGGAGACCGACTCCCCAGCCTTGTTCTTCGCCTTCGGTCATGGGCTGCGGGGCCGGGGTCGGGGCCGAGGCAGTTGAATAATCCACCGTCACTCCAGAATGTTCAGGTCCGTCTTGTCCCTAGGGACACTAACAGGGACGGGACCGGAGACTTATCTCGACCTGCTCGCCTCTGACAAGGCGGTTCATGGCACATCGCCAGTGAAGCTTCCTCGAGCTCGAGGCGCGCCTCAGCGGTCGGTCAGGACCTGGGGAGCCGAGGCGCTTCCGGTGGGAGCCTCCGGCACGAGCGGGAGCAGCGAATACGAAGTCCGTGCCGTGAGTCCGAGCCCGAGCCCGAGCTGCCCAGGCTGACCCGTCCGGTGCAGCAGCGACTGTCCCTCACCGTTCGCGAGCCTCCCCAGGCGCCTGAGTCCGGACCACATGGTGGCCTGATTCGCGGTGATGATGGGCTTTCCCAGCTCAGCCTCCAGAGGTGCGATCAGGTCGTAGGTAGGGAGGTTGGTGCAGCTGACCACTATCGCCTCGGCATCGGGCGTGTCCGCCTGGCGGATCAGCTCCGCGGTCTGCGCGTAGGGCACCTCCCAGATGTGCCGGTCGAGCCCGAGCTCAGCGCTGCCGGTCACGCCGACGCCGTACTCGTTGAGGAAAGACTCCATGAGGAGCGAAAGAGACGGCAGATAGGGCGTGGCCGTCGCGACGCGTCGGATCCCGAGGGCGCTGAGCGCTTCAACGACGGCGCCGGACGCGGTCACCGCCTCCCGTGAGCCGGCATCGTTCATCGCACGCACGAGTTCTTCCTGCCCTGCCCGACCGCGCACGAAGCTGCCGGAGGAGCACGCGTAGAGGACCACATCCGCGCGTCCGGCGGTGACGCTGCGGACGCCATCGGTGACGATTCCTGCCTGCGCGACCTCCCGCGCGAACTCCACCGTGACGACGTCGTCCAGGAACGGTGTCCGGGTCAACAGCAGATCGACGTCGGCGGGGAGCCAGCGCCACAGCTCGGCGTCGAGCTCCATGTCGAACGGGATGACGACGCCGAGCGCGCCGCGGGGAGCCGGGCCGAACAGCGGGCCCTGGGTTTCCGGTGTCATGTCTGCTCCTATAAATCGCATGATGTGGCGTGACAAATACGACATTCCTCAGAGGTGCGTCATGACGACTGAACCGCACTGGGTGTGATGGAAACTCCGACTATAGGGGGTTCCGGCTGCTTGTGGGGGCTCCACCCGCTCGGTGATTCTGGTGGTCGAAGAACACCGGCGCGCAGCTTCACATCAGTCCGTCTCAGCGCGGGCGAAGCTCAGGGTCTCCCCGCGAGCGCCGCCCATCCAGACGTCCTGGCACGCGGCGGCGAGCTCATCGAGTCCCTCCTCGATCGTGGCGAAGACATTGCCCGGAACCCACCCGACGTCACCGTTGATCAGCAGGTTGTTGCGTCCATAGAACACGGCCAGGTCGATCAGCAACCGGTTCTCGGCGGTCCCTGCGGAGGCGTCGTATCCGTAGGCGGGGTTGTCCAGCACGCCCTCGAAGGTGAAATAGCAGAGGTCCCCCGGGATCGGCGTGACCGTCTGATTCTCGGGGCCGGGTTCCTCGGCGGCGAAGGCCGGGACCAGGGCGTAGATCTCGTTGCGCGCGAACTTGCCGTGGAACACCTGTCCGGCCTGAGGCAGGGCCTGCCACACCGCCTCCGCGGTGCGCGGGGCCTCGTCGTCGAGCAGTCGCGCCCTGGCGGTGACGCCGCGCTTCTCCAGGGTGATGGTGAGGTACCGGGTCATCAGTAGTCTCCATTCGGTGAGCTGCAGGCGCCAGGGGACGATCTCTTATGATTGTCTACAATCTACCTGTAGATTTCTTGAGGACACACCACGCACCACGAGAGGGGCCTCCACCACCATGTACACCCTCGCCATCCTCTACCCGGGATACAGCGCGGAGGACGAGTTCCCCGCCCTCGAACAGCTGATCCCCGACACCTCGTTCCGGGTGATCCACACCTGGGAGGGCAGCACCGACCACGATGTCGACGCGCTGCTGACCCTGGGATCTCGGGTCAACCTGGTGCCCTCCGCCGAGAGGGCCCGCGAGCTCTCCCCCGACGCGGCGATGTGGGCGTGCACCTCCGGCAGCTTCGTCTATGGCCGGGAGGGCTGCCGAGAGCAGGCGGGATGGATCGAAGAGGCCTCCGGCGCCCCGTCCTCCTCGACCTCACTGGCCTTTGCCGAAGCGGTGCACCACCTGGGACTGGACAGGGTCGCGGTGGCCGCGACCTACCCGGAGGAGGTTGCCGCCCACTTCGTGCAGCTTCTGGAAGAGGACGGGATCACGGTGACCGCGCTGTCCACCTACGACGTGCCCAGCGGCGAGGACGCGGGCCGGTTGGACGCCGAGTGGGTGCTCGAGACCGCCCGCGCCGCCGACCTGACCGGCGCGCAGTGCCTGCTGATCCCGGACACGGCGCTGCACACGATCGCCGTGCTGCCCCGACTCGAGGAGGCCCTGGGCGTGCCCGTGCTCACGGCCAACCAGGTCACCGCCTGGCAGGCGCTCCGGCTAGCCGGCCACCCTGCTCGCGCCGAGGGGCTCGGGGCCCTGTTCAGCCGCTGAGCAGGACATCGGCGCCTCGCGATATGGAGGTGCTCAGTCGAACCTCAGGAACGCTCGGATCGGCCCAGCCTGGAACTCATCGGACCTGGTGTAGCCCAAGGCCTCGTAGAACGCCCGCTGCTGGGGCTCATCATCGGTGATCAGGACCTTCTGACGGACATGCGGGTATTCGGCGAGCGCCCGCTGAGCCAACGCTCGGCCCACCCCGGCTCTGCGGTGTGAGGGCAGAACCAGGATGTCTTGGAGATAGCAGATCGAGCTTCCGTCCGAGATGACCCGGGCCAGCCCCACCAGCAGCTGGTCATCGTGGGCGGCAACCAGGGTCGATGACCCTTCCAGGGCTTGCCGGAGACTCTGAGGGTCGTCCGTGTAGGCGGTCCACTCCACTGCGGTATAGAGCGCAAGCACCCCATCGAAGGCCAGGTCCTTGGCTGCTACTACATCGGTGGTGATCATCTGCTCATCGAACCACACGGGGTGGACGGCTGACCGGGTTGAGGCAGCGACACGGGCCACAATCGCGAGTACGAGAGCACCGCTCTTCCACACCAAGACCCCCGGCAGATCGCGAAGACTGCGATTCGAATCTAGACCACCCAGTCGTAGCCATGCCCGACCACGAACAGAGGAACGGACGGCTCGATGCCCCACACAGATGAACGGAGCCGGGTGCCCAGCATCTGCTGCGGCAGTGCTCGGAATGCGTACTCCTCCCGGGCACGTTGCGGGGCACCAGACCAGCGGATCACCGAGACGAGCAGGATTGTCGAGACTCCGTCAACCGATGTGGGTCCCGGCTTGATCGCTCCTTATGGGTTTACTCGCACCCTGGCATGCGCATGAACTCATGTGCGAAGTGATTGCTGTCTAGCCCAGAAACGTCGTTCACTACGACCGTGTCCAGCTCCGGGACTTCTTGACAGGTCATATTGAAGAACCAGCGCCCCATCTGCTCCCGTTCTTCGTCAAACATGGCTTCCTGAACATGGACCCGGATTGTCGAGTTGGACATCGTTTCGATGTCTGAAATTGCGTAGTACGGCGGGAGCGATAAGTCGTACCCATCCTGACTCAGGAGACCGGTGAATGAATCAACGTTAAACCCACGCAACGCCTCTTCCGTTACGCGTTCACCGAGGTCGCCACCATCGCTCTCTTGTTGTTCCGGGACTCGATCCTCACGTTCCTGCTCTTCCGCGGCTTCAGCTTGCTCAGCCTGCTCTCGACTCTGCCGTGCTTCCTCGGCTTCGGCCTCCGCACGCTCCGTCTCTTCTGCAGCTTCTTGCTCGGCATCCTCCGCTGATTGAAGATCCGCTTCTTCTTCGGCTTCTTGCGCAGAAGCATCAGCATCCTCGTCGGCAACCGGGCGGATCAGGTTGACGATCACCTCGTCCTCCTCTTCCACCTCTATGCCCGCCTCAGGGTCGGTGGACTCGACTTCCCAGTTCGAAGGTTGCCACACCGATGACTCTGCGGCCTCGAGAGATGGCTCGAGTCCAGCGGCTTCGATAAGGTCACGGGCTTCGTCGCCGGGGAGGCCAAAAACATCTGGGACCGTCAAAGGCTCATCCTCAGTTCCGCCGCAGCCAACCAGCGTTATTGAGAGCGCGAAAATGCCGACGAAGGAGAAGTTCTTGAGAGTCATGCATTTAAATATACACAGCAGCAATGTGCGGCCTATACCCAGCCTTTTAAATCAATGTCCTCCCAGGCTCCAACCGGCACCGCAAGCGAAAATTTTATCCCTATTCAAAGAAGAGGAGCTAGAACTCCGTGCTCACTCGGGCACTCCGCGCTCTGCGATGCCCACACGGAAGCGCGGGTCAGCCTAAGTGCACCGGCGTCCGAAAGAACATCGGGAGGGTCTGGGAACCTCGACAATGATGCTCCCCCGCTGCCCTCGGGGCTTTTCGGCAGCCCTGGTTGGAGCCGCTTCCACTTCTGCGCCCTCAACGAGATCGAGAAGGCCCTTACGCCTCATCCGTCGCATGGCTATGCCATGTCCCACCGCTATTTCCGTCCATAGGGATGGGACATGGCATAGGGATGCGACAAACGGGCTCGAGGGCCCGGTGGCTCGGGGCTCGGGGGCCGGGGAGCTCGACAGCCCTGGGGCTCACGGGCCCGGGGGGCCTAGCTCAGTGCGCTGCCTCGTGCCAGGAGGAGCCCACGCCCACGTGGACATCCAGCGGGACATCAAGCTCGGCGGCGGCGCCCATGTGGGTGGTCACCAGCTTCTCCAGGGCCTCGCGCTCCCCCGAGGCCACCTCGAAGATGAGCTCATCGTGGACCTGCAGCAGCAGCCGGGACTCCAGGCCCTCGGACCGCATCGCCGAGTCCACGCCGATCATCGCCTGTTTGATGATGTCCGCCGCGGACCCCTGGATCGGAGCATTGAGCGCGGCGCGTTCGGCCATCTGGCGCAGCTGCCGGTTCTCACTGGAGAGGTCCGGCAGGTAGCGGCGCCGGCCGAACAGCGTGGAGGTGAACCCGTCCTGCTTGGCCTGGGTGACCACCTCACGGAGGTAGTCCCGCACCCCGCCGAAGCGTTCGAAGTACTCGTTCATCAGGTTCCGGGCCTCATCGACTCCGATTCCCAGCTGTTTAGAGAGCCCGAAGCTGGAGAGCCCGTAAGCCAGCCCGTAGCTCATCGCCTTGACCTTGGACCGCTGCTCGGGGGTGATCTCCGAAGCCTCGACCCCGAAGACCTTGGCGCCGACGAAGTTGTGCAGGTCCTCCCCTGCCCGGAACGCCTCGATCAGCGCCTGGTCTCCGGAGAGGTGGGCCATGATCCGCATCTCGATCTGGGAGTAGTCCGCGGTCAGCAGGGTCTCGTAACCGGGGCCGACCACGAAGGCGTCGCGGATCTTCCGACCGGCCGCGGTGCGCACCGGGATGTTCTGCAGGTTCGGGTTCAGCGAGGAGAGCCGCCCGGTGGCGGCCACGGTCTGCGCGTAGGTGGTGTGGATCCGCCCGTCCCCGCTGACCGCCTCCGTCAGGCCGGTCACGGTCTGGCGCAGCTTGGTGGAGTCCCGGTGGTTCATCAGGTGCACCAGGAACTCGTTCTGGGTCTTGATCAGCAGCGACTGCAGGGTCTCCACGTCGGTGGAGTAGCCGGTCTTGTTCTTCTTCACCCCGGCGGTGGGCAGCTCCAGCTCCTCGAACAGCACGGTCTGCAGCTGCTTGGGCGAGCCCAGCTTCACCTCGTGTCCGACCACCGCATAGGCCTCCTGCGCGGAGGCCTCGATGGCCGCGGCGAACTCCGCGTCGAGCGAGTCCAGCTTCTCCGGGCTCACCGCGATGCCGGTGAGCTCCATCTGCAGCAGGATCTCCGCCAGCGGGATCTCCATCTCGCGCAGCAGCTTCTCGCCGTTGCGCTCGACCAGCTGTTCGCCCAGCGCCTGGGAGAGCTGATGCAGCAGCATCCCATGCAGCGCGGCAGTGTCCAGGTCCTCGGCGGTGACCCCGGGGAGCAGGTCTTGGGAGGAGAACAGGTCCGGCCCCTGAGCGCCGGGGGCCTCGGCGTCCTCGGTGCTGTGACCGCCGAGGTAGGCGGCTGGGTCGGTGGAGACGCCCAGGTACTGGGTGACCAGCTCGGTGAAGGCGAAGTTCCGCCGGTCTGGCTGGATCAGGTAGCCGCTGATCAGGGTGTCCTCCACGGCGCCGCGCAGGTGCAGCCCGCGCCAGGCCAGCCGCTTGCCGGCGTCCTTGATGTCGTGGACCAGCTTCGGCGCCTCCGGGTCACCCAGCCATTCGGCGAGCACCGCGTCGGCGGCCGCGTCGAGCGAGGTCAGCGAGAGCGCCAGCGCGGGGATGCCGGTCGGCTGAGGAGCCGAATCGGCGTCGTCGTCGGTCTTCGCCGCATCAGCGGCACCTGACGCATCAGCGGCATCGGCAGCATCAGCAGCACCAGGCACGTCCCCGGAAGCTGAGGGCACCAGCACGACGGCGAGGGCTTCGGCCACACGGGCGGCCTCGTCACGCTTGGGCTTGGTGGTCAGCGATTCGCCGCTGCGGTCCAGGCAGACCGCGATCGCCATCGGGGCTCCGGCGTGGGCCTTCAGGAAGGTGCTGAGCTTCTCGGCCTCCTCGGTCACGGTAACCTCGGGCAGCGCCTCGGTCGGGGTGGGAGCGACCACGGTCTCCGGGAAGCGGGCGGAGAAGGTCTCGAAGAGCCGCTCGCGGATCTGGTTGAACTGCAGCGCGTCGAAGAGCGGGTCCAGCACCTCCCGGTCGGGGACCTGCAGCTCGGAGTCCTCCAGCGCCACCGGCAGCTCCAGGTCGCGCAGCAGCAGGTTCAGCTCCAGGTTGCGCTCCACATCGGCGAGAGCCTCGCGCAGGTTCTCCCCGGCCTTGCCGCCGATCAGGTGGGCGTTCTCGATGATCCCGCGGGTGGAGCCGTATTCGGCGATCCACTTTGCGGCCGTCTTGGGTCCCACCTTGGGCACGCCGGGCAGGTTGTCCGCGGACTCCCCCACCAGCGCGGCGAGGTCCGGGTACTTCAGCGGCGGGACCAGGTACTTCTCCTCCACCGCGGCCGGGTCGAGCATCGCGACCTTCGAGAGCCCGGAGGTGGGGTACATCAAAGTGGTGCGCTCCGTGACCAGCTGCAGGGTGTCGCGGTCACCGGAGACGATCAGGGTCTCCCAGCCGGCGGTGTCGGCCCGGGTCGCGTAGGTGGCGACGATATCATCGGCTTCGTAGCCCTCTGAGGTCACCACGGCGATGTTCATGCCCTCGGCGACCTGCTTGATCAGGTCGATCTGGCCGCGGAACTCCTCGGGAGTCTTAGCGCGGCCCCCCTTGTACTCGGCGTAGGAGGTGTGCCGGAACGTCGGAGTGTCCAGGTCGAAGGCCAGGATCACGTGGGTGGGGAGTTCCTCACGGATCAGCTTGAGCAGCATGTTCGTGAAGCCGTGCACCGCGTTGGTGTATTGGCCGGAATCCGTCAGGAAGCTCTCGGTGGGCAGGGCGTAGAACGCCCGGAACGCCATGGAGTGACCGTCGATGACCAGGAGTTTATTGGGCTTAGTTGACACGCCCACCAGCCTATCGCGAGCCCCGGGTTCACCCCAGACCGGCCCCGGCTGAGATGCCGGGCGCTGCGCCCGCGGGCATCTAAGCTGGAGCCCATGACTTCTCAGCATGACGCCACCACCACGAGCCACCCGGACGCCTCCGGGGATCCCCTGGCGCAGAACCCGCTCTCGAACTACCCCGTCCCCGGCGCGCCCACCCCCTTCCCTGAGGAGGAGGAGCGGATCGCCCGGATGGACGCTGCGAACATTCCCGAGGAGTACCGGAAGTGGACCGGCCCACACGGGACCACCCCGCTGGGCGCGAAGATGGGGCTGCGCTACCTGCAGATGGGCCCGGACAAGATGGTCGCCACCATGCCAGTGGGCGGCAACGAGCAGAACGTGGGCCTCTTCCACGGCGGCGCGCACATGGTGCTCGCCGAGACGCTCGGATCGATCGCCGCGATCCTTCACGCGCGGGTCAACTTGGGCATAGACAACGCCGTGGTGGGCACCGAGCTCGGCGCCACCCACCACCGCTCGGTCACCGAGGGCACGGTCACCGCGACCTGCACCCCGATCAACCTGGGCCGGCAGCTGACCAGCCACGAGATCGTGATGACCGACGACGCCGGCCGCCGCCTCTCGACCGCCCGGATGACGAACATGATCCTGCCCAATCGGGACTGAGGAGCCTCTTCCAGCCAGCTCCCGGTCGATTCGTCGCATCCCTATGCCATGTCCCATCGCTATGCACGGATATAGCGATGGGACATGGCATAGGGATGCGACAAAGCTTTTGGAAGGACGCGGCGGGAGCGGGTCAGGGATCCTCGGCGGCTTCCGGAGAGCTGACCACGCCGTCGGCGGCCCCGGCAAGCTCCGTGCGCGGAGAATATTGCAGTCTTGCAATAGCCATATAGGCCTCCAGGAACCTGCATTTCCCAGCGGATCGATGAGCCGAGCAACTTTTTTTGAGATTTCACCATCCGATCCCGATCCGGCTCCGAACAGTGCCTACGTGGAGTGATCGAGACCACGTTTACAAGTTGCACGAC
The DNA here is from genome assembly GCF_004364585.1 of Nesterenkonia aurantiaca. GTDB lineage: Bacteria > Actinomycetota > Actinomycetes > Actinomycetales > Micrococcaceae > Nesterenkonia > Nesterenkonia aurantiaca. The sequence goes on from NZ_SOAN01000014.1 coordinate 37,870, forward strand.
TACATCACCTTGACGAGGAGTCCCTTATGCGTACCTCCAAATTCTTTGCTGTTCCCACACTCGCTCTTGGCGCGCTGCTGCTCAGCGCAGCCCCAGCCATGGCCCACTCAGACCACGGCGGAGCCTCCGACGGCGTCGCCACCGCTGACTCCAGCCAGTCCTGGTCCTTCCAGACCAGCCTGGACCCGCTGAACAACTCCGGCACCGTCGGAGACGTCCTGATCGAGGGCCAGGGCAACCAGGCCACCGTCTACATGACCGTCGACGGCGCAGCCGAGACCTT
>NZ_SOAN01000015.1 GCF_004364585.1 Nesterenkonia aurantiaca
AGCTGCGCGCTGATCTACGAGTCGTGGCCGGGAAGCATCCGGCGTGGGGCTGGCGCAAGGCGCGCTGGCACCTGCTGGAGCAACCGCAGTGGGAGACGGTGGCGCTGAATAAGAAGCGCGTACGCCGGCTCTGGCGGGCCGAAGGGCTCACCTGCAAGCCCAAGGCGCGGAAGAAGCGCCGCACCGGTCCCGGCGCTGGGGAGCAGAAGCGGTTGCGGGCCGAATATCCGATGCATGTGGTCAGCTTCGACTTCCAATCCGACGTGACCTCCTGCGGCCGGCATATTAGGTTCTTCAACGTCATTGATGAATACACCCGCACCGCCCTGGCCATTATCCCGCGGCGGTCGTTCACTGCCACCGATGTGGTCGCCGTCCTGGAGAACATCATCGCCGAAACCGGCACCGTGCCGACCTACGTCCGGTCCGATAATGGGCCGGAATTCACCGCTGCCGCGCTGGTCGACTGGTGCGCAACCGCCGGGGTCGATACCGCGTTCATCGATCCAGGATCGCCCTGGCAGAATGGGTTCGCCGAATCATTCAACGCCCAATTCAGAAGGGAACAACTGACTGGGGAGATCATGGACACGATGGCCGAGGCAGAGTACTTGGCCGACGAGTGGAAAGACATTTACAATTATGGACGGCCCCACGGATCCCTCGATGGACTGACACCGAAGCGATACTGGGAACGCTGGACCGCAGAGAACCAATTAGCTATCGCATAGCCACTGGGCTGCTAACGGGGGCCCAACCACTCAGGCAGCATTGAGATACGCGCGAGCTGCGGCCATGACATCTCGGGCAGACCCGTCGCGGATCGCTTCAGCCGGCGAGGCGTCATCGAGCTGGGGGTTCATCCCCATGAACCATGCCCTGATCGTGGCAGGTTCCTCCTTTTGGCGCAGCAGCGTGAACACGGTATGCAGGTCTCTGACTCTCTTCTCCGACTCATACCGAATACCTTGACCACCGGACCAGCGCTGTAGGGAGCGGCTGTCGACTTCCATGATGAAGGACAGCAACGAGGTTCCGAAGACCACCATGAGCTCTCGAACGATCCCAGAGACGTCTCTGACTGGGAATTCCGCAACTGAGTGGGTGCGAACCGCCTCACTCATGGTAACCACCTCCAACATGTCTAGTGCGACCTATTGCCTCACTAACGTCGCCTGTTTGTCACCCTTTGCACCTAAACCGGTAAATACCGGGATCGTTATCTACAGTTGCTTCTCGTGCCAGACGTCCAAGGCCTCGATAAGGATGGAGACCTGGGTGCGGTCTTGTTCTACTGCCGCAAGCTTAAGGCGGCGATGTACCGAGACAGGCAGATCATAGGACGTGCGCTTCGTCTGCTCAGCACTCCCCTGGGCTTGCGTGAATGTCGGCTTCGGTTCCGATGCTTGCTGCTGCGCCCGTCGGTTAGCCAGCTTCGATTTCATGTCACTCACCAGCAATCTCCTTAAGCTCCTTGTAAACGGTCTCGTATCCGTACAGCTTGTGTGGTCGCGAGTAGGTGTTCTGTGAGATCGCCGTGCGCCGGCGGATCTCTGTCGTGAACTTCGGCGGAGCGCTCTCATCGGCAAGCACGTCGCGAGTGGTCAATGTCAGTTTTTCTCTGTTGTCCACAGCCCCTAGGAGTAAAGCCGCATCTTTGCCGTGGGCCAATCCATCGAGGGTCGCATAGGCGCGGTCAAGACCCATTGGCTCAGGCATTACTGGAACGATGACGAAGTCGGCAAAATCGACCGCAGCTTGCATAACCTCTGCCTGGCCCGGTGGAGTATCGACGAAGATCCATGGAGCGCTTGCCTCTTTGCGGCGGAGTTTTGGTAGAGAAACGGAGTGGACTTCGTATTCCAGGGGCTCCCCCTCGTCCTGAGCCCGAGATGCCCATTCCATCGCCGATCCTTGGATATCTGCATCCCATAGCTCGACGTGCTGTCCGTCTCGAGCTGCCGCTGTGGCGAGATAGACGGCAGTAGTCGTCTTCCCGACTCCGCCCTTGCTGTTCACGATGGCGATACGCATTTTTGCTTGTCCTTATAACGGCATTCCGGTATTGACAGTCTTGCCGATCTACCGCGATACCGCTGTAGCGACACGCCTATTACGCGATCTACCGCAATACCGGTCACGTTAACACGGTATTTTGCGATACACCTATCTCGTTATTCCTTGTACTACCGTTCCCGGTAATACTTTATATAGGTTTCATGGCGTTACTATCGAACATATGTTCGATTTATGCTGGTTCTCCCATGCCTATCGAACAGATCCAGAGCCTCGAAGAGCCCGACACGGCACAGGGCCTTCTGCGGGCTCCTGAGTCCGTCGCTGCGGGCTATCCTTCTCCCGCACAGGACTACCAAACGGCACCGATCAATCTCTCTGAGTACCTGATTCGAGATCTCAACAGCACCTTCCTTGTCAGGGTTTCCGGGGACTCGATGGAAGGCGCTGGGATCAGTGACGGTGATGAACTGATCGTGGATCGCTCCCTGACGGCCAAGGACATGTCCGTGGTCATCGCTATTCTCGACGGCGAAATGACCGTGAAGCGGCTGCGGCTCACTAATGGGGGAGTGGTGCTCCAAGCGGAGAACCCAACGTATCCCTCGATAGAGGTCCGCGAGCTCTCAGAGCTCGATATCTGGGGAGTCGTCATCAAGTGCATCCACAACGTGTAACTGCCCCCACCGACCTAGATGGCCGAGATTTCATTGGGCTCATCGACGTCAACAGCTTTTACGTCTCAGCCGAGCGGGTCTTTGACCCAACACTCAGGAACCGACCCGTTGTGGTGTTGTCCAATAATGACGGTTGCGCCGTCGCCCTGAGCAAAGAAGCTAAAGCCCTCGGTATCCAGATGGGGGAGCCGTGGTTCAAGCTCGCAGCCTCAGCCGAGCGGTTGAACCTGGTGGCGAAGTCCTCGAACTATGAGCTCTACGGCCAAATGTCAGACCGCTTTATCTCCGTCCTACGGGACTGCGCGCCAGAGGTGCAGCAGTATTCGATCGATGAGGCGTTCGTGAAGGTCCGGGGCACTCGTCCTGAGCTTCTGAGCTGGGCAAGGATGGTAAAGAACCGTCTCTGGAAGCACCTGGGTTTGCCGGTGTGCGTTGGGATCGGACCCAGTGACGTTAACTCGCGCGGTGAAAGCGATTCTGCCGAAAATCCACGAAGGGGTGCGCTATGCCCGTGCTGGGGTGGTGGTCACGGATCTTCGAGAGACTGGGTTAGAACCGACCCTTGACGTGTTTGCCGATGCGCACGAGGAACGCGGGATCGGGCCGTTGATCGAGTCAATCCGGACGAAGCTCGATCAACCGGCTATCGGCCTCGGTGCGGCAGGGTTAAAAACTGGTCCTGCGTGGGAGATGCGCCAAGAAATGCGGAGCCCTCGATATACGACCCATTGGGATGAGTTGCCGGTTGTTCACGCGATCTAGGACGCTAATCGTAGGCCCTGGGGAGAGAGCCGGCCCGGAACTTTTGGGTAGGGGTGCGACTCTCGACGGGGTGCAGTGGGCATCGGGGTGATGAGGGGCCTCCCGGTATTTTCAACTGAGGTCTGAGGGTTCGGTGGGAGGAGATTCCAACCGGCAGTGCCAGCCTCCCGGGAGAGGGGCTGGGGGTGCCCCGTAGGGGCGGGTGTAGCGACGGGGCCAGGGCTGGTGTCCGGGCAGGCGGCTACGGAGCACCTGATGGTCCAGTAATGAAAGCCGGCATGGATGAACGGTATGGCGGCGCAACCAGCGGGACACCGTGGCGGGGGAGGCGGCGAGCTTCTGGCCAATAGCGGCCCGCGAATGCCCCTGTGCCCGCATCCTCTGGGCCTGGCGGGCTTTGGTGTCAGCGCGGGCACTGCGAGCGGCAGAAGCAGCTCTAGGGCCAAGCGCGCGAGCGGCGCGCTGCGCGGCCGTGTTGGCCAATCCGCCACGCCGTCCCATCTCTGAGAGCACCTCACGCATCTGAGAAGGCATAGCCACCGTGGAACGGTGGCCACGGGGGTTCGCCATGTACCGGGCGATGCTGCGGATGATGCCGCGCACCTCAGCGGCTTTCATGGGCTCGGGTGCTGCGTCGTTGGTCTCCCACGCCACCGCCTCGAAATCCTCACCGGCATAGGCCGCGTGGCGGGCTACATCGAAAACGGTTTGATTCCGGTTCCCGGTGTCGATCGCGGCCGCGATCGCGCGGTGAGCCTTCTTCGTGGCGCTGCGGCCGGTGAACCGCATCCCCTCGGGCCATAGGTCCGCTGTTTTGAGCGCCTGGTGTAGCTCCCTGAGTCCATAGACCGGGGGAGTGGCCGACGCGCGCAGCTCCGCGCGGGCGTAGGTGGGGTTGCGCACGCGCACGGGCGTCAGGGGGTCTACAGCTTCGTCTCCGCGCAGCGCAGCGCGCAGCGCAGCACCGATAGCGCGCGCGTAGGCGACGGGGCGTTCACGGGCGCTGGATCGCAGGTCAACGGCGTCGATCATCCAGCCGGCTTGTGCACCCTTGCGGGTCTCCACGATCCAGGAGGGCCGGATCTCAGCGGGGATCGTGTCGAATATGTCTAAGACGGCTTCGGGCCGGTCTATGTCGATGACCAGGACGGACCCGGCAGAACGTGAGGGCGTATAGAACTCGAAATCGTCCAGGCCAGCGGCGCTCACCCGCACCGATGGTGCGGTTTTGGTCGCGGACGCCCGAGCCCACGCGGTAGCCAGGTTGCCCAGGAACGTTGCGCGGAAGGCAGCGCGAAACGCCGTAGTGTTGCGTGGTCTCTGGGGCGTTTGAGCGCGCGGTGCTACAGTAAGAAGCACATTGAACCCCTGCCAGGGAGTTGAATGTGCCCCCTTCGACGGGGGGACATAAAAGAGATCTCCTTCTGGGGATCGGATTCAGAACCGGTTTGTTTGGCGACTCGGCGGTTCTGAAAAAGTCTTAGGAGCGCCCGCACCGCGGGCGCTCCACTTTTTTATGCGGACATAGGTAGAGGTTCCTGGCCTTCTAGAGCCAACACATCCACGGAGTCCAGATCAGCCATCAGGACTCTCGCGATGTAATCAACTTTGGTTTCTCCGGTGAGGGCGCAAAGGCGGTCGAGTTTCTCGAAATAGCTCGGCGAGAGCTTAGATGTCACGCCCTGCCGTTCTCCCTTTGATGGCCTAGCCATGAGATACCTCCGTGTGAAGTGGACCAGCTCGCACAAGCATGCCTCCCGAGGGACCTAAATTCCGTAATTAGATACGGCGTGTCTTCGGTTAAGCTAAACGGGGGTAAGTCACAGCGCGAGAAAACAGCCGCAGCTATAAGACAGAAGTGCGGATTCACGGTCCCACCTCGAGACGCGAACTGATGCACTGGCTGTCGACTACCAACGACTACGTAGCGGAACGCCTCCGCGGGCCCTCTTATGGCCTAGAGGCTGTCGCTGAGATTCAGCCGGTCGGAGACACAGCTAGTCTCCTCGCACGTCGCGGGTGGCAGGGATCCGATTACCGATGCCCCATACCCACCAGTGGCCATCCTCAGCCGCCACCAACGTGACATACACTGCGCGGGGGATCTTCATGGCAGCAAACGTTCGCGAGTCGCCAGCAACCTCTGGGATGAACCGCATAAAAGCGATATCCCTCGCGGGGGCGTCAACAGCAAAGTAGACCTTCGACGCCAACGAGAAACCCTCCAGCGCCTCATCGACCCACACGTAATCCCCGAACGCCTTCGGAGACCACGTCAGTCGCTGCAGTGCACCCAGAGCCTCCGGGTTGTTCAGTCGTCCACCCAGGGCTGTCCACCACATAAAGAGGACATGCTGCGGGTTTGTGAAGTCCATCTCCCCATCGGGGGAGGGCCACGGGGAGCCTTCAACGCCAGCGGACTCATAAGCAGGCATCGTCGTCGCGCTTTGACCCCAGTGGTGATGAAGAACATTCGCCATCATTGGGACTGTTCCCGCGACCCCTCGAAGCACGTCCGAGACTTTTTGGGCCGGCTGGCGCATCCGGGCGGCTTCATGCCCAATAGCGGCCTCGACCTCCCGTGGGTCCTGATCATGCAGAGCAAGTAAGAAAACATCGGGATCCACCACAGCAACGTCGTCTACCTCGGTAGATGTAGCGGGGAAGTCACTGAGGTTAAACGTCACCAAGACATCAGCGAACCCCACCTGCGCGGCAGAGTAGACATGCCGGTCCTTGGGATCACAACGAGGATCCCCTGGCAGCTCCTCATGACCTGTCACCGTGGCCCGTGGAAACGCGCGCCTCATCGCATCAAGACGCCGACCCGCCTTCACCGGATCAAGCCCGAGCTTGTGAACGAGAGTTCTCTCCACTTCCTCGAGGATCTCCTCGGACCAACGCGGCTGGAAAAGATCGTGTTCAGCCAGGGTCAGAAAAAGACTGCTCAGCCGCTGAGGAACTAATACGTTGGCGTCCAGAAGGACAATCTGTCCCGTCACCGAGTAGCGACTGGCTGATCTTCGATCGCTGGATCGAACGTGTCCGCGAGATCCTCGAGCGCACGGGCCCTTTGCGTCTTTTCCGCCTCCAAATAATCCTCCAGCGCCTGCCTGGAGATCCGGCGGTGGGAACGACGACGCTCATAAGGGATCAACCCGTCATCGAGCATCCTCACCAACGTAGGCCGGCTGATACGTAGGATCTCGGCTGCTTGCTGGGTACTGAGATACTTAGCCCGCGCCACGATCTCGACATCTTCTCCGTCGGCGGTGTGCTGGAAAAGCTCATGGAGGATGTGTCGTAGTTCCTCGGTGAGCACGACCTCCGCACCGTCGATCACCATAGATCGGGCGGAGACCACCTTCACCGCGGCGTCGCGGGCGGAATTTCGAGACTCAGCGCTTACCGTTGTCATGACACACAGTCTATCAAACGAACGAAACGAAACCTGGTGGCTGTAGTTCTCGCTCCGAAGTTGGCGAGTTAGCAGTCGACCCTCAACGTCCTCACCTATGGGCGCAAGGCCGTTATAAGAGATCCAGCCCGCTCCAGGCGAGCCTGGGCGGGCTGAACTATTGGCCCCACTTTAACCCTCAGCCTCCGGTGCTGGGGTCTTCACCCTGGCCATCGTCTCTGTGAGGAGCACGCGGTCTGTTGATGAAGCTGAGTTAACTCCAGTGAGGAAAGCTTGTCGGTCTTGTCCGGAACGCACAGGTTTCAAGGGTACCGGCTGAAGAACGGGGTGCTTAGTGGGTACCTATAGGACCGACGGTGATAGGCCGCGATTGCGCCACGGATCGCGAAGATCACCGTGCAGATAAACCGGCTCTTCACACTTGAGCGTGGAGTCCTGCTCGAGCATGGATTTGGGAGCGTCGGCGTGTCCGCCTGAAGCTCCTGCCCAGAATACGTGACTGATAGTTCCTCTGGTTCCGGAACCCCCGGCCGGTGCGCTTGATCTGCTTGACCGAAGTGTTCGCCGCCTCAGTCCGCGCATTGGTCACCCGGGTACGGATGAACACCTTGATCTGCGGCCACCACCTCGCCACCGTCACCGATAGCCTGTCGGCCTCGGGCAGCTCGGCGGCGGCCACTGCCAGCTCGAAATCAATCCTCGCGTTCTGGGCCTTCTCGATGGTCGGTGAGTTCAGGATCCTGCGCAGGCGTTCCTTCACCGCCCAGGCCGCGCCGACCTGCTCGAAATCGGCGTCATCGAGGACCCGCTCCAACCGGTGCAACCCAGCATCGGTGAGCTGATCCCCAGCACGCAGCAACAGCATCCGATGCGCCCACACCGCGTCCTGCTTCCGCCCGCGCCGGCCCAAAACCTCCCGCAGGGCGCGCTGGCGGACCTCGGTGAGCATCTGATTGCCCAGTTTGACCAGGTGGAAGTGATCGACGCTGATCTGAACCGCCGGCAGCACACGACGCACCGCGGCGCGAAACGTGGCTGAGGGATCGATCGCGACGACTTCGAGCCGGTCCAGCCACGCCTGGGAGCGAGCTCCCAGCCACGCGGTGACGTTCTTCGAGGACCGCCCATCGACGACACCGAGGACGTGGCCGGTATCGGCGTCAACGAAGGTGCTCATCCACGGCTCCACCCGGCACCACACGGCGGTGTCGGGGTGTTTGAACCACTTCGCGGTGGCGAACCGGTGCTCATCGATCCCCAACGCGACCACCGACACCTGATCCACCTCCGGGAGCACGGTGGTCTGGGTGAGGATCGCGGTGTTGACCGTGCCCCAGGCGATCCCATGAGCGGAGGCGACTTCAGCGGTGGCCCGACCAGAGTCCAGCACCCCAGCCACCACGGTCTCCTTGAGTCGGGTGGTGCACCGGGCCCGGGCGGGCAGCTGCTCGGTGACCTGGGTGAAGGTCTGTCGCGGGCACACGGTCTCGGCGCACAGGTAGCGGGGCTTGACCACCACCACCCCCGCGGTGGAACCGCCGGTGGGGATGTCCTTCACGCGTTGCCGGACCCGTTGATGCACCCGGGTGGAGAACACCCCGCACCCCGGGCAGGCGCCCTCATGGTCTTTGGCGGTGACCACCACCCGCCTGCCACCCAGCGGCAGGTCAGCGGCCTCGGTGACGGTGTAGCCGGTCAGGTTGAACACCACCGATGCCGCATCCCGGCCCCGGTGCTCTCTGGCCTGTTCGGTGGTGTGGTGGGCGCACAGGGGTGAGGGTGCGCACGTATTCTGAGACATGGCTCGTGTCCTTCGTGATTGAGAATGAATTCCGCAAAATCCATCCTCGACCAAGGGCACGGGCCCCTTGACTCACGACACCCCCACGCTCAACTGGGAAGAGCCGATAAACATCACCAGCGCGAACAGCCACCCAATGAAGAAGAACCGTGCATCGATAAAAACACTCAGCCCTAATGCAATAGCCATCACCGGGACGACGAGGACGATCAAGGTGATGTGCCAGTTCAGGGTGGTCTTCCCGTGTTCATCCAACATCTGGCTACGCGAGCGGAAGAGCAACCACATCACCAACGGAGCGATACCCCAGGCGACGAATGCCCCGAGGTGCATACGGGTCTGCCGCACCAATAGGTGACAGGTTGACGTGACCTACAGTTTGGTTTCCACTCGGTCTGGCTAGCTTCCGGCGGTGAGCGGTTGAATGGTGTGGGCGAGGTCATAGTCATGAGGCGTCGCGTAAGCAAGGCCGGAGTGGCGGCGTCGACGGTTGTAGAACACCTCGATGTACTCGAATATCGCGTTCGCCAACTCGACCCTGGTCCGCCACTTCTTGCGATTGAGCAGCTCGATCTGCATCGAGGACCAGAAGGACTCCATCATCGCATTATCCAACCCGTCACCCACGGTCCCGAACGAGGGCAGAAGCCCTGCCGAGCGGATCTTCTGAGTGAACACCCACGAGGTGAACTGGCCGTATTCAACTGGTCGTCGCAACACCTACCTGATGGAGGTGTTCGATGGGCATCGGCCCGAGACAAAAGAAAATCAGGGAAGAGCGGGGGCTCATATACTCGCCGGGACGCCCCAGCATCGCGTGGCGTCAGGACAGAGTCAGATTCTGGGAAGCCATCGCCGCAGGAGCGAAAACCCGAGAAGCAGGTGCGGCCGCCGGGGTCTCGGAGCCAGTAGCGCATCGCTGGTTCCGGCATGCTGGTGGAGTGAACCCACAACTGGCTCCGACCGTCTCGGGGCGCTATCTGTCCTCTGCTGAACGTGAGGACATTGCCCTGTGGCGTGCCCAGCAGGTCGGGGTCCGCGAAATCGCTCGGCGATTAGGCCGCAACACCTCGACCATCTCACGTGAGCTGCGCCGCAACGCCTCGACTCGTACCTACACGCTGGAGTACAAAGCATCCACCGCGCAATGGCACGCAGAACGCCGAGCTAGGAGACCCAAGACCGCGAAGATGGTCACCCACGGGCAGCTGCGCCAATACGTCCAGGACAAGCTCAGCGGCGAGATCATCACCGCTGATGGGGAAATCGTCGGCCCTATCGGGCCGGTGTGGGATGGGAAGAACAAGCCTCACCGCGGTGACCGGGAATGGGTCACGGGATGGAGTCCTCAGCAGATCGCTCGGCGCCTGCCCTTGGACTTCCCCGCCGATTCCTCGATGCGTATCTCCCACGAAGCCATCTATCAGGCCCTCTATGTCGAGTCACGCGGCGGGCTTCAGCGGAAGCAATCGAGGCATCTGCGCAGAGGCCGTGCCAAGCGGAAGCCTCGGGCAAGGACCCACCAGCAAGCCTGGGCACACGTCACCGAGGAGACAGTGCTGAACAAGCGCCCTGCTGAGGTCGAGGACCGCCAAACCGCCGGGCATTGGGAAGGTGATTTGATCATCGGGCTGAAGCGCTCAGCCATGGCCACCCTCATCGAACGCACCACTCGCTACGCGATGCTCGTTCATCTGCCTCGGCAGGCTGGTTACGGGGTGATCCCGCCGAGGAAGAACGGGTCTGCATTGGCTGGTTACGGTGCGCTGACTATGAAGGAGGCACTGGCCAGATCGATCGCGCCGCTGCCTGAGTCGTTGCGCCGTTCCTTGACCTGGGATCGTGGCAAAGAGCTCTCAGCCCACGCCCTGCTGACCGAAGAGACGGGGCTGCCGGTGTACTTTGCCGACGCGATGAGCCCGTGGCAGCGCGGCTCTAACGAACATCTCAATGGCTTAGATTCAACTGGTCATCGCAACAGTGTGTTGTTGGACTGAGCGTAGTTGATCCTCGAACGCCTCAGCTGGGGTGCGCCATCCAAGAATGCCGCGAGGCCGGTTATTCATCGCCGTGGCGATGGCTGCGATCTCATCGGCGTTCCACCTGGAGAGGTCAGTGCCTTTCGGGAAGTACTGCCGCAGCAGCCAAGACCATCTTCGCCGTCTTGGGCCGCTTGGCCCGGCGTTCTGCATGCCACTGCGCGGTGGATGCCTTGTATTCCAGCCGGTACGTGCGAGTGGAGGCGTTGCGGCGCAGCTCACGAGAGACGGTCGAGGGACTGCGGTTCAGACGCTTGGCGATGTCACGGACTCCGACTTCTTGGGCTCGCCATAGCACGATGTCCTCCCGCTCCGTCGAGGAGAGATATCGACCCGAGACGGTGGATGTCAGTTGTGGATTCACTCCACCAGCATGCTTGAACCAGCGGTACGCCACCGGCTCTGAGACCCCGAAAATGCCTCGACTACAGGACCCCAGCCGAGACCGTTGCGTTGACTCCCTGAATCTAAGCTGGCTGTTTTCAGGAATGCCGTCTCCGCGCGGAGCTCTTGATTCTCGCGCTCAAGTTCCTTCAACCGAGCTCGTTCGGTGAGTGTCAGTTCGGTCTCGGTGCCGCCGTGGTTCTGTCGGTACTTCCTGAGCCAGTTCCGCAGGGTCTCAGCGCCCACACCATAGGCGCCGGCGACATCCTTGATCGGCTTGGAGGTAGCGATGACCTCCAGACATGACTCGTCTTTGAATTCCTGGGTGAACCGTCGTCGTGATGCGGTCATGATCCTGGGGCTCTCTTTCAGTAGCATCCTCAGTTTAAGAGGACCCACTGTCCGAGAACACCAGAGCAGGCCAGACACAGAAAAGCCACCATCGGGCTGATAGTGAGCCCCTAGATAGACGACCCCAGTTATAAAGGATATAAAGAGTGCAAAGGCTGACACTCGTCCCGACGCTCTGGAGACCACTATGGCCCGCAACCCCTTCAAACCCACCGCCGGGGCGACCCCACCGGTGCTCGTCGGTCGCGACTCCGTACTGGAAGATCTCGATGAAGCTCTAGAAGACGGCGCCGGCTCCCCCTACCTGCTGCAGTTCATCACAGGAGCCCGAGGGGTCGGCAAGACCGTCATGCTCACAGAGATGGGGCGCCGGGCTCGTCAGCAGGGCTGGATCGTCATCGACGAGACCGCCACCCCGAAACTGATCCAGCGACTCACCAGCGCGGTACGACGGCACCGCGAAGAACTCGGCGCACCGTCTCGTCGGAGAATCACCGGAGCAGGAATCAGCCTCGGACCCCTTGGCGGCGCGAACCTAGCCCTGGAGTCCCCCGACAAAGCGACACCTGGACTGCGTGAGGAGATCGGCATGCTCTGCGATGCCCTCGATCTCCACGACGGCCAGACCGGGTTGATCATCACCGTCGATGAGATCCACACCATCCCTCAATCCGAGCTCGACGAACTGACCGCCATTACCCAACACCTGATCAGAGAAGACCGCCCCCTCGGACTCCTCATGGCCGGCATCCCTCAGGCGGTCGAGAGGATGATCTCCGACAACGCCCAACGACCCAAAGTCAGTACCTTCATGCGCCGAGCCGAACGCACCTCCCTAGAAGAGGTCCCGCTGCACAGCGTCGCAGCAGCCTTCGAGCAGACCCTCACCGAAGCCGGCCGCAGCGTCTCGCCCGAAGTGGCCTTAGAATGCGCCCAAGCAACCGGGGGCTACCCCTTCATGATCCAACTCGTCGGTTACCACACCTGGCGAATCGGCAAGACCGGCGAAGTCACCAGCGCCCACGTCACCGCCGGCAGAGAGAAAGCCCGCAAACGCCTTGGCGACCTTGTCCACGCACCAGCCCTGGCGGACCTCTCCCCCGTGGACCGCACCTTCCTGACCCATATGTCTCAAGACAGCGGACCAACCCGCGCCATCGATATGCAAATCCGCATGGGCGAAGGAAGCAACTACATCAGCGTCTACCGGGATCGGCTCATCAGGGCCGGCATGATCCAACCCGCAGCCACCTACGGCCGCTTCGAGTTCGCCCTCCCGGAACTACGCGAATACCTCCGCGACCACGCGGCCCAACTCATCGCGCAATCCGAGAACTGAGCCGAGCCCCCCAGAGATTCCACCGACACCCGTGGAATACGGGTCTGTCGACTGAAATTAGGTATCAGCGCGAGGGGACCGGTTCGATGCCTTCTGGTAGATCACGCCATCTCGAGACGGTCAATGCCGCTGGTGACTCGCGGCGATAAATCTCGGTCTTTCTGCCCCGCTCGGTGACACTCCCGGGAAGGTGACTCGGTGACCGTAGGGGACACGAGCGCCCGACGTGGCGGTGTCACGTCTGTAGACCGTCGCTGGTCGGGTTAGCGGGTTCAGCCGTCACTGATTCAGCCGGGCGTGGAGGCAGATGCCGATACAGACTCGTCCGGGCAATCCCGGCCTTGGCCACGATCTCCGCGATCGTGTACCCCGCCTCACGCAGATGAGCGGCGTAGGCCAGCTTGTCCGGATCCACCACCGACGGCCGACCCACACGCCGACCCTTCGCTGTAGCCACCGCCCTGGCATGAGCAGCGCGCTCCACCGTGTAGGTCCGTTCCATCTGTCCAAACAGCGCCAGTAACACCACAGCCAGCTGCGCCATCGGATCCGCCGGATTCGATGAATCAACCTTGATCGGGTCCGCCAGATTCCGGACCCCCACTCCCTAGCGGCCAGATCATGGATCAGGTTCAACGTGTCACGCACCGTACGGCCTAACCGGTCCAAGGTGTGCACCACGATCACATCACCGTCGCGGGCATACTCCAAAGCCGCATTCAGACCTGGCCGGTTCACCGTGGACCCAGACTTCTTATCCACGTAGATCCGCTCGGCTGCGATACCGACCTCACGCAGAGCGTCGATCTGTCGGTCAAGGTCTTGTTTCGCCGTGGAAACCCGCGCGTATCCCAATTCCATGGACTGAGAGTACCAATAGTCAGAAACGTACGGGTCAGGCGAGACGCATTAGTGGGTAGTACTTCTGGTACACAGACGCGCCGATAGTTTGTGGATCGCAACGGTAAACGGCGGTCTATTCGCATCGCTAGACGTCACCCCCGCTGGATGAAAGACGCTCTCGACGGACCCTGTTCTCTGCGGTCTCCGGTCCGTAGCCGCCGCCCTTACATGGGGTCCGCGACTATCTGGTCCCCGACGGAGATTTGCCGGCTGCGCTACACGCCCCAGAAGGCAGTGACGCTCATACGGCTCACGAGACAGGTTCGTGGACCTTCGCGGGAAGGGAACGCAATGCCCAGCGTCGGAGAATAAGCGCGACGGGCAGTACAGCGAGACAGGCGAGCAGCCCGAACAACATGGGCGGTCCTCCGACATTCTCCACCCACCCGGCATGGATGAACACGCCTGCCAGCAGCACAGCCATGAAGCCCAGCGACGCTGTCATGCCGTTCGCCCACCATCGCACTCGACCCGCCGAAGCGTTCTCCGCCACGGCTCCCGTGACCAGCATCCAGCCCGCCACCAGTGCAACCTCGAATCCCACGAGTGCAACCGTCACGGCGATCAAGTAAGGGGATTCCAGATGTGCCACTTGCGGGTGCTGTTCGGCGAGGCCCGCGGCGATGCGCGGAACCACGATGAGTTGCGCGATGAGGGCCCCTAGAGCCAACGCTCCGAGAGTGATTCGCATGCTGAGAAATTCTGACTTGGTCATGCGTAGACCCTTCTCCTAGTTCTGCGCACTGGCAGTGGCAGGGTTCTCTGGTTCATCCGCTGGAGACCCTTTACGAGAATCCTTGCCTCTCACCGCGGATGCTTCATGCTTCTTTGGTGGTGGAGTCGTGGTTCTCCCGGCGCAGCAGGTCGCCAGGTTCACAGTCGAGGGCTTGGCAGAGTGCTTCCAGGGTGGAGAATCTGATGGCCCGAGCGTGGTTGTTCTTCAGTATCGAGATGTTGGCGGGAGTGATTCCGACCTTCTCGGCCAATTCGCCCACTGACATCTGGCGTTCAGCGAGCATGACATCGATGGCGACCCTGATGGCCATTAGACGACCCCCGCCAGTTCGCTGCGGTAGTCGATCGCCTGGACCAACAGGCCACGCATGACCGCGAGAAGCAACAACAACGACACTCCAAGTGCCACGGCACCACCCAGCCCGAGCAGCGCCGGAGGCCCACCGACCTGGACGATGAATACCAGGTGCACGAAAACCGCTGCTGCCAATGCGGTGGTGCCGATCAGCGCAACGAGGATGAGGTCCACCCATTTCAACGCTGACTTATCGAAGATTCGGTCCTTTGACACCATCGAGGCTAGGCGCCAGGTAGCGATCAACCCGACTTGCACTCCCACGATGGCGGCGATCGCGAGAATCGCGTAGGGCATGGTCAGCGGTTCGATCTCAGGAAACACCTCTCCGGCGCTTTTTGCATTGACAGGGATCGCCACTTGGACGATGAGACTTCCCAGCAGCAGAAGACTCAGAGCAGCTCGTAGCGCGGTCGAGTACGCAGTAGACATGTATTGATTATCAAGTGATTCATATTGTTAGTCAATACACTCGGGGCTGGCGCTGGTGGCGTCCTGGTCGCGAGCTCCAATTCCGGGAAGGTAGTGCGGGCTTCAGTGTCGCCGCGCTACGGTCAAGAGAAGAGTGCTTCACGGACTCGACTCAGCGCAATCGTCGCGGTCGCTGCGACAGGTGTCTTGCTGCTCACGGGTTGTGGCAGCGAGGAACCGACACCCCAGCCCTCGATGTCTCCGACCCATGACAGCTATGACTCAGCGGAGCCCTATCGTGAGCGCGCAGAGATGTCGCCTGAAGAAGACATGCCGCGTGGTGAGGTCCAGGAGCCAGTCGAGCTACTTTTCTCCCTGCACTATGTGGAGTGGGGAGACTCCGAGGAAATCGACGACGACGTCCTGCGGTTCCACCTCTACATGGGCAACTTCGATTGCCACGGGTTGCAGTACAGGGTGGAGGAGACCGAAGACGAGGTGGCCGTCGCGGTGATCACCGGCACACGTGAGGGCGTGGATGGGTGCTCGGAGGAAGCCGTTTTGGGAGCCATCGACGTCGAACTCGATGACCCCGTGGGCGACCGCGAAGTCGTGGACCTCAGCCAGCTCCTCTGAACACCATCGAATTCGAGTCTCTCCATCTGAAATCTCGATGGCTTGTTGAACCGCTCATAACTCGTGGGGGTTGCACCCGCTAAGGCAGTTGCTCATGTCAATCTCCGGTAGGCAAGGTCACCACCCACTGACGGAAGTCACGCCAGGGCACATGTTCGGCTCCATCTGTGTTGAGATCCGCTGACTCTCGAGCTGCCTCAAATATCTACAGCTTTCTAAGACACAGCCGTCTCGTTGAAACCAAGACGGCTGACCCGCGCCAACGCAACCCCACTGGCGTCTCGGAAACACATCTCACCGAAAATTGTCTCAAGGACCGCCATGAGGAGGGTTTCTGAGCCACAATGTAGGAATGAGACTTCTTGGCTACACCCGCGTGAGCACAGCAGGGCAGCACGCCCAGCTTCAACTCGATGCGCTTATCACCGCTGGTGTCCAGCGGCGCGATGTTTTCGCCGATGTCACCTCGGGCAGCAAGAGCGCGGTTGATCGCCCTGGGATGAAGAAGCTGTTGGACTACGCCGAGGAAGGGGACACCGTGGTGGTCTGGCGCATCGACCGTCTCGGCCGGTCTCTCATGGATGTCCTCAACACCGTTAACCTGCTACGAGACCAAGGGATAAAGGTCCGATCGATCTCGGACAGCATTGACCCGGAGACCTCGGCGGGCAGGATGATGCTGGGCATGCTCGCCACCCTGGCGGAATACGAGCGTGAACTCATCACCGAACGAGTCAACGCCGGTATCGCCGCGGCGAAGCAGAACGGCACCCGGTTCGGCCGGCCCCTGGCCGACCCGGCCGTGATCGCGGAGAAGCTTAAGATCGCCAACGATGCTCGCGCCAAGGGACGTACCGCCGAGGATGCCGCGCAGCTGGTCGGCTGGTCACGTGCGACTCTCTATCGTCATCGACAGGCCGCCCGCACCCGCGACGAGCTTTCCCAGCAGGTGTGAGATGGACGGGCTGGACCGGTGGCATGTCCTCCGGCTCCATGTCGAGGACCGCATCCCCCTGACAGTCCTGGCCAGGCAGACAGAGATCAGTCTGCGCACTCTGCAACGCTGGCATCATCTCTACAAGTCCGGGGGCATCGCTGCCCTGGAACCGGTCTCTCGAACAGATGCCGGCACCCGGCGCGCCCCTGACGAGCTCGTGGCATTCATCGAGCGGCTCGCGCTCACCCGCCCGAGACCAAGCATCGCCACGCTGCACCGGCTCACGGTCACCGAAGCCCACCGTTTGGGTTGTCCTTCCCCGAGCTACGCGACAGTGCGCGACATCATCACCGCCCTGGACCCCGGACTGGTGACACTGGCGCTGGATGGACCGAGCGCCTACCGTGATCGCTTCGAATTGGTGTTCCGCCACCGCGCCGAACGACCGAACGCGACGTGGCAGGCTGACCACACCGAACTCGACATCCTCATCACTGGCCCCAGCGGCGCCCCGGAACGGCCCTGGCTCACCACGGTGCTCGACGACTTCTCCCGCGCGATCTGCGGCTACATGCTTTTCACCGGCGCTCCGTCAGCGATGAATACGGCGCTGGCGCTCAGACAGGCGATCTGGCGCAAGGAAGACCCCGCGTGGGCGATGTGCGGGCTGCCTGACGTGCTCCACATCGATCACGGCAGCGACTTCACCAGCCAGCACCTCGAATACACCGCCGTCGCGCTGAAGATCCGGATGATCTTCTCCACCATCGGTCGACCGCAAGGCCGAGGCAAGATCGAGAGGTTCTTCGGCACACTGAACACCGAACTGCTCTCGACCCTCCCCGGACGCATCACCCCCGGGGTAAGGCATCCGAAACCGTCACTGGACCTCGCTGCCCTCGATCAGGAGATCGCAGCATTCATCACCGCCTATAACGAGCGGACCCACCGAGAGATCGGGACCAGCCCAAAGACGGCATGGGTCGCAGACGGGTGGCTACCCCGGATGCCTGAGAGCCTCGCAGAACTCGACGGGCTGCTGCTGACGGTCCCGAAACACCGCACCGTCCAGCGCGACGGTATCCACTTCCAAGGCCAGCGCTACCTCTCACCGACCCTGGCGCCGTTCGTGGGTAAACCCGTCACGATCCGCTATGACCCGCGCGATATCTCCGAGATCCGGGTCTATGACCACGACACCTTCATCTGCGTCGCCATCGACGAAGCCCACCCAAACCAGCGGCTGAGCCTCCGCGAGATCGAAACCGCCCGCCGTGCTCGCCGCCGGGAACTGCGAAAGACCATCAACGATCGTGTTCCCCGTGTCGCCAACCGAAAAGAACCGCGCGCTGCTGCGACCGTTGCCCGACGCTCGAAGCTGCGCACCTATGAAGAGGATGAATGATGGCCAAGGACTTCATCGTCACCAAGGAACATCGCCGCTTCGCCGAATTCGCCACCGCCGTGCGCAAAGAACACACGATCGGGATCTGTCACGGCGACGCCGGGGTCGGCAAGACCTTATCGGCGCGCCGCTACGCCCACTGGGACACACTCGGGGCCCATATCGATGAATGGGGACCACGCACCGACGAGGATGCGAAGCATCACGCCACGGCGAACCGGTCACGCACCGTGTTCTATACCCCCGAGGTCCTGCCGCGATACAGACAGCTCATGGCCGAGATCGAGCACCTACAGATCAGAGTCGGAATCTGTATCGACGAACACCAGCGCACCATCGGCAAAGTATCCGGCCCCCACAAAGACGACGTGACGAAATTGATCGAGTTGCTGATTGTTGACGAAGCCGAACGGCTCACACCGACGGCGCTCGAACTTCTCCGCGATGAACACGACCGCCACCAGCTGGCAATCATCCTCATCGGCATGCCTGGAATCGATCAGCGCTTCCGTCACTACCCACAGCTCTACTCCCGCCTCGGGTTCTCACACCACTACCGAGCGCTCGGCCGTGAGGAACTGCTGTTTGTCCTCGACCGACACTGGAAACGACTTGGCCGCACTCTGGACCCTGACGACTTCACCGATGCTCAGGCCATCGCCGCAGTCGAGCGAATCACCCGAGGTAACTTCCGCCTCCTCGAGCGTCTGTTTCCTCAGATCACACGAGTACTCAAGATCAACCAGCTGGAAACCATCACCGATGACGTCATCGAAGCAGCCGCCAGCATCCTCGTGATCGGCAACTGAAACGCCACCGAGCGATCACAGAAGACCGCCATTCAGCGATCAACTCCACACCGATAGTTACAGGGCCGAACAAATCGAAGTGGAGACCGTCCCACAACCAAGGAACTGGGACGACGACCGCACACCGTCCGCGCGTCAATTAGGACACCTATTGGCCACCGGTGCTGGACTCGAGGCAGGCGTCGATGCACCGTCGTACTAAACACGCTCAACAGAGCCCCCCCTGGTGATTTCTTTGCGGGAGGACTTTCCCATGATCGGGCGCCATGTAGGGGCCAGACCCGACCCCTACAGGTCCGGGCCTATTGGCGGTCGGAAGTCGGTGGGGACGTGTCCTCTCGCCACATTTGATGTTTCCCAGGATGACCCATGGTGTAACGTAGATCACCTAGCCCGCCTCCTGTGGGCTGGACGCGGCCCGTCTGGTGATACGCCCCAGACGGGCCTGTTCTGTCTCTACGCCGCTAACCCGCCACACCCTGTGTGCCCACCATTCGTCCGGGAAGGGCCCCTCCGTCTGACCTCGTCAGCTACCCGTGCGGCACACCCTGGTGTTAGTTCTGCGACTTGTCGTTGCTCGAACTGCTAGACGTCTTCGAACGGATTGACATCGAGCACCTGGCCACAGCTGACGCGTTGGACGGCACTGTCTTGTAAACCCAATGTCTAAAAGGCGGCGAACCAGGCACTCAGCTGTAGATCCACGTTTATACAAGACGTACTACCGGCGACAACTTCCCCCGCTGCGAAGACCGTCCCCGACCTCGGGATCACCTGTCAGCGCTACCCGCAATGACTTCAGCCCGTAGTACATTCGCGCCCGCAAGGTCGCAACCGGGATCCCCGTGAGTTCCGAGAGTTCCTGGTACTTCATGCCATCCAATTGAACAGCGGCAATGACCTGGTGAGCCGCCCCCTCTGTTAGGTCCACACGTTGTGGGAGTCGTCGTTCTCCGTTTGGTAGGTGCATTGCCGAGCGTACTCGGCGGGCGTGAG
>NZ_SOAN01000016.1 GCF_004364585.1 Nesterenkonia aurantiaca
ATCTCCGCCTTCGCGACCGTCGGGCTCACCAGTGGGCTCACCGAGGACCTCCCGCCCGAGGGGCTCTACGTGCTCGCGGCGCTGATGTTCGCCGGCCGGGTCGGGATCATCACCTTCGCCGCCTCGCTGACCGTGCGCCAGCGCAGCCGGGTCCGGTACCGCTACCCCGAGGGCCGCCCCATGATCGGCTGATCCAGCATCGCCCGACGAGCATGCTCCCGGTGACACCGGCCAGGCCGAGGGGGTTTACCCTGGAGTCAGCACTTCAGGACTCGGCCCCGCAGGGTCGAGCAGGTTCATTCGCGGAAAAGGACGCATTCGTGGCCAAGCTGAATCCCCAGAGCAACAAGCCGGTCCTCGTCGTGGGGCTAGGCCGCTTCGGCATCGCGCTGAGCAACCAGCTGGTGAGCCAGAACAAAGAGGTCCTCGCCGTGGAGCAGAACCGCGGTCTGGTCCAGAAATACGCCGATATGCTCACCCACGTCGTGGAGGCTGACGCCACGGACATCGAGGCGCTGCGTCAGGTCGGCGCCCAGGAGTTCGACGCCGCCGTCGTCGGCGTCGGCACCTCCATCGAGTCCTCGGTGCTGATCGCGGCCAACCTGGTGGACCTCGGAGTCAGCCAGGTCTGGGCCAAGGCCATCAATCCGACGCACGGCAAGATCCTGACCAGGATCGGCTGTCACCATGTGATCTACCCCGAGCACGACGCCGGCGTGCGCGCCGCACACCTGGTCTCGGGTCAGATGCTGGACTTCATCAAGTTCGACGACGACTTCGCCATCGTGAAGATGCGCCCGCCGCGCGAGCTGCACGGCAAGACCATCGACCAGTGCCAGCCGCGCAGCCGGCACAAGGTCAACGTGGTGGGCGTGAAGTCTCCGGGAAAGGACTTCGTCTACGCCCAGCCCGACACCCTGGTCTCCGCCGGAGACACCATCATCGTCTCCGGAGACGTCTCTCAGCTGGAGTACTTCGCCGACCACGCCTGAGGAGGCCACCGTGGGAGAACTTCCCGCCGCCGTCGTCTGGGACGAGGCGCTGCTCGAGTACCGATTCAACGCCGACCACCCCATGAACCCCGTGCGGCTGGAGCTCACGGCGAGGCTCTGCGAAGAGTTCGGCCTGTTCAGCGGGTCCAATGTGAAGCGGCTGGAGACCGCGATAGCCTCCGACGCGGTGCTGGGCACGGTCCACAGCGCGGAGTACATCGCGGCAGTCAAGAACGCCGCCGAGCATGGGCACTCCTCCCAGGACCATGGGCTGGGCACCGAGGACACCCCGGTGTTCAGCGAGATCCATCTCGGCGCCGCCAGGATCGTCGACGGCACTGTCCGGTGCGCCCAGGCGCTGCTCGAGGGCACCGCGGTGCGGGCGCTGAACTTCGCCGGGGGGATGCACCACGCCGCAAGGTCCCGGGCCGGCGGCTTCTGCGTCTATAACGACTCCGCGGCGGCCATCGCGCTGCTGCTCGAGCAGGGCACCCGCCGAGTGGTCTACATCGACGTCGACGCTCACCACGGGGACGGCACCCAGGACATCTTCTACGACGACCCGCGGGTGATGACCATCTCGATCCACCAGACCGGCGTCGCGCTCTACCCGGGCACCGGATTCCCGAACGAGACCGGAGGCCCGGGCGCCGAGGGCTCGGCCGTGAACATTGCGCTGCCTGAGACCACCGGCGACGCTGGCTGGCTTCGCGCCTTCCACGCCGTCATCCCGCAGCTGGTGGCCGCCTTCGAACCCGAGGTCATCGTCTCCCAGCACGGCTGTGACTCGCACCGGGAGGACCCGCTGTCTGACCTGCAGCTCAGTGTGGACGCCCAGCGGCAGAGCGCCCTGGACATCGCGCACCTGGCCGACGAGCACTGCGAAGGGCGCTGGATCGCCACCGGCGGAGGCGGCTACGCGGTGCACACCGTGGTTCCGCGCAGCTGGACCCACCTGACCGGCATCATCGTCGGATCGCCGCTGTCGCTGAAGACCGCGGTGCCAGGCTCCTGGCGGAACTATGTGCGCGAACGCCACCACGTGGAGACGCCCGAGACCATGGGCGACGACGCGCAGCTGTGGTGGCGCTCCTGGGAGCTCGGCTACGATCCCTCGGACGCCGTGGACCGCGCGGTGATGCAGACCCGCAAGGAGATCTTCCCGCTCTACGGGCTGGACCCCTGGTTCGACTGATTCCTGGTTGGACTGATCCCCCGGGCGAGACCGGCCCCTGGGCGCACCGGTGCCGGGAGTCGCCGGGGCCCGTGCTCCCGCGGATTCGGCCACAGACGGGACCTTCCCCCTCGATTCTGTGCCAGCACTGCCTTGCGGCTACACTGTTCCGAGACCCTTTTCTCGTTGTTTACCTACAGACAAGGACTGCACCCCATGGGCTCAGTGATCAAGAAGCGCCGCAAGCGCATGGCGAAGAAGAAGCACCGCAAACGTCTGCGGAAGACTCGTCACCAGCGCCGCAACAAGAAGTAAGAGTTCTTGTCAGCGTGAAGAAACCCCGGCAGCCAGCAGGCGGCCGGGGTTTCCTCGTCCCACCCTGAGGATCCCCGAGCGAAGGAGAAGGCGTGAGCCGGTCAGTCGAGGTTGAAGTACTCGTCAAGCAGGGCTGTCACCTGTGCGAAGATGCCGTGGCGGTGGCCCGAGAGGTCTGCGCAGAGTTTCCGGTGGAGCTTCTCGAACACGACATCACCGAGAAGCCGGAGCTGCTCTCCAGCTTCGCCGAGGAGATCCCGGTGCTGCGGATCAATGGTCAGGTCAAGGACTTCTGGCGCATCGACCCGCAGCGGCTGCGCCGGCTGCTGCGTGAGGCCCTCGCAGGCTCCTGACGCGGGTGCTCAGCGTCGCCGCAGTCCACGAGCGTCGCCGGAGTCCACTAGCGTCGCCGGAGTCCGCCGAGCGGCGCCGCAGAGCGCGCGCACATACAGAGAGGGCCCGCTTCCAAGGAAGCGGGCCCTCTTCTGTATGTGCGCTCAATGCCCGAGCGCTGTGCGGCGGTTCGGCCGCAGCGTGGGTGGGGCCTGGGTCAGTGGCCGTCGTCGCCCGAGTCGTGGTGCGCCGCGCCGCTGCCCCAGGTGTCGGGACCGTGCACGAGGTGCTCGGTCATGGACTCGTCGTAGCCGTCGGGGAGCAGGTGCCGGTATTCCGGCAGGACCCCGTCGAAGACCGAGGCCATGACCTGCTTGGACTCGCCGTCCACGCTGACGGTGATCTCGTGCATCTGGCCGGGGTCGGCCTGGAAGGATTCGACGACGAGCTCCTCGTCGAGCTCCAGGGACACCTTTTCTCCGGCTGGGAGGGTCGCGGAGAAGGTCTCGCCGTCGACGTCGAGCTCCACCTCGGCGTCCTCGGTGCCGCTGTTGATGATCGAGCCCATCGCCCGCGCGGGGTTGCCGGCCTCATCAGTGATGAAGGCCATGTGGCGGAACTGCACCTCCCCGACGTCGGCACGGGTGCCGTCGGAGGCCGCGTACTGCTGGGTGGTGGCCTGGTAGTTGACGGCGCTGCAGCCGCTGGCGCCCAGGAGTGCGGCGGCAGCCACGGAGACCGCTGCCAGGCGGCGGGTCTTATCGGCTGAGAACTTCACGTGGAGAGTCTCCTCACGGGCTTGGAGCGATGCGGATCAGCTCCAGGGTACGCGGTGCGGGACCCCGGAGATTGGCATGCAGCGCAGATGTCGTCCACGTCAGCGGAGAAGTCTCTGCCCACGTGATGGTCTGATCTGGAGGTAATTCTACAGGATGTCGAAATCCGGTGGCGGCGAACCCTATGTCGTGACGCCGGAGGGGATCCGGAGCGACACGCGGAGGCAATTGTGACGCGTGATAAACTTGAGGTCGGGAAAGGGGAATCATTACATGAATTTTGAGGTCGGCGAGACGGTCGTATACCCGCACCACGGTGCTGCGACGATCGAAGAAGTGAAGACCCGCACCATTCGGGGCGAAGAGAAGATGTACCTCAAGCTTCGGGTCTCCCAGGGAGACCTGACGATAGAGGTACCGGCAGACAACGTCGATCTGGTCGGCGTTCGCGATGTCGTCGGTGCAGAAGGCCTGGAGCACGTCTTCGACGTGCTGCGTGCCGAGTACACCGAAGAGCCCACGAACTGGTCACGCCGGTACAAGGCGAATCTCGAGAAGCTCGCCTCCGGTGACGTGAACAAGGTCGCCGAGGTCGTGCGTGACCTGTGGCGGCGCGAGAACGACCGCGGTCTCTCCGCAGGTGAGAAGCGCATGCTCGCCAAGGCCCGGCAGATCCTGGTCTCGGAGCTGGCGCTTGCGAAGAAGCTCGACGAGGAAGAGGCTGCGAAGCTTCTGGACGAGATCCTCGATCAGGCCCCGACTCCGGCAGAGCCAGAGAAGGTCGCAGAGTAGAGATGAGCCAGGTGGGACCACAGGTCGCACCGGCAGCCACAGATGCTCCAGCAGGAGCACCGTCGATGAGTCGCCCGGACGCCGGGACAGGGAAACCTGTCACAGCGCGCCGGGCGCTCATCGTTGTGGCGGCCGGCAGCGGAGAACGGCTGGGACACGGACGGCCCAAGGCCTGCGTGGATCTGGGCGGACGCCCGATCCTCGCCCACGTGATGGAGCGCCTCCACGGGCTGGCCCAGGGCCTGCCGACACAGGACCCCGCGCACCAGGACCCTTCGCACCAGGACGGAGCGGTTCGCGGACTGGACGCCGTGGTGCTGGTGCTGCCCTCGGACCAGGTCAGCTATGACCAGCTGGCCACGGTGGGGGAGCAGTTCAGCGCCGCCACCGGCGTGTCGGTGCACCACACCCGCGGCGGAGGCAGCCGCTCCTCCTCGGTGCGTGCCGGGATCCGAGAGCTGCTGCGCGCCGCGGCCGCAGACTGGGACCCAGCGCGCACCACCGTGCTGATCCAGGATGCGGCCCGCGCCATGACCCCCGAGGCGGTCTACGCCCGGGTCTTCGCCGCCGTGGAGGCCGGCGCCGCCGCCGTCGTCCCGGCTCTGCCCGTGACCGACACCATCAAGCGGGTGCATGCCGAGCCGTCCGCGACGCCCGGCGCCGAACGGGTCGCCGAGACCGTGCCGCGCTCCTCGCTGCGCGCCGTGCAGACCCCGCAGGGCTTCACGCTCGAGCTGCTCCAGCAGGCCTTCGACTTCATCGGGGACCTCCCCGACGCCCAGGCCGAGACGCTGACCGACGAGGCCATGATCGCCGAGGCCATGGGGGTCGAGGTCACGATGGTCCCCGGTTCCCAGAGCGCCCTGAAGATCACCACCGCCGAGGATCTCGCCGCCGCCCAGGCGACGCTGGCGCAGCGCGAGACACCCGCCCCGAGGAGACCGGTGCTGCCGCGGGTGGGAATCGGCCACGACGTCCATGCCTTCGCCCCTGCACAGGAGCCCCGGGACCTCTGGCTCGCCGGCTTGTTCTGGCCCGGCCAGCAGGGCCTGACCGGGCACTCCGACGGCGACGCCGTGGCGCACGCCTGCTGCGACGCGCTGTTCAGCGCCGCAGGCCTCGGCGACCTGGGGGTGCACTTCGGGGCTGACACCATCGGCACCGCGCGCCCCGAGCTCGAAGGCGCCTCCGGGGCGCGGCTGCTCGCCGAGGCCGCGCGCATCCTGGCGGCGGAAGGCTTCGGCATCGGATCCATCGCGGTGCAGTTCGTGGCGAAGCGACCGAAGTTCGGTCCGCGACGGGAAGAGGCCCAGCAGGTGCTCAGCGCGGCAGCCGGAGCGCCGGTCGCGATCAGCGCCACGACCTCGGACGGACTCGGCTTCACCGGTCGCGGCGAGGGCATCCTGGCCACGGCCACCGCCGTGATCTACACGATCTGAACCGAGGACCGGATAGGCTGACCGCGTGGCACTGCGACTTTATGACACCAAGACGGCGACCGTGCGAGATTTCGAGCCCCTCGAGCCGGGCAGGGTGTCCTTGTACTACTGCGGCGCCACCGTCCAGGGGCGACCCCATGTGGGCCACGTGCGATCGGCAGTGGCCTTCGACATCCTGATCCGCTGGCTCGAACACAGCGGCCTCGACGTGCTCAGCGTCCGCAACGTCACCGACATCGACGACAAGATCCTGGAGAAGTCGGCGCTCTCCTACCTGCCCGAGCACACCCCCAGCCCGGACTACCCCGCGCAGGAGCCCTGGTTCGCCCTGGCCTACCGCTTCGAGCAGGCCTTCCACCAGGCCTACGACGCGCTCGGGGTGAAGCGCCCGCGCTACGAGCCGCGCGCCACCGGGCATATGACCGAGATGTTCGCGCTGATCCAACGACTGATCGACGCCGACCACGCCTACCCCGCCCAGGACGGCTCCGGTGACGTCTACTTCGACGTCCGCTCCTGGCCCCGCTACGGGGAGCTCACCCATCAGCGGGCCGAGGACATGCAGGACGCCGCCGACGCCGATGCCCGCGGCAAGCGCGACCCGCGCGACTTCGCGCTGTGGAAGGGCCACAAGGCCACCGACCCGGAGACCGCGCGCTGGGACGCCCCCTGGGGCGCCGGCCGGCCCGGCTGGCACGTGGAGTGCTCGGCGATGGCGACCAAGTACCTGGGCAGCCGCTTCGACATCCACGGCGGGGGCCTGGACCTGCGCTTCCCGCACCACGAGAACGAGCTGGCCCAGTCCGGCGCCGCCGGCGACGACTTCGCCCGGTTCTGGCTGCACAACGGGATGGTCACCTACGCCGGGGAGAAGATGTCCAAATCCGTGGGCAACACCATCGCCCCGGAGGAGATGCTCAGCGCCGCCCGGCCACGCGCCGTGCGCTACTTCCTGGGTCAGGCCCATTACCGCTCCCAGCTGGACTACCGCCCGACCTCGCTCCAGGAGGCCCAGGCCGCCGTCGAACGTATCGAGACCTTCCTGGGCCGCGCGGCGGAGGCCCTCTCCGGCCAGCGTCTGGGCTCCCATGACGCTGTCCCGGAAGCCTTCACCGCCGCGATGAACGATGACCTCAATGTCCCCCAGGCGCTGGCGGTGCTCCACGAGACCGTCCGGGCGGGCAACATCGCCCTCGACGCCGAAGACACCGAGCAGCTCGCGCGCAGCGCCGGCGCCGTGAGCACCATGGTCCAGGTGCTCGGGCTCAGCGATGTCCCCGAGGTGGGGGCCGCCGGCGGTTCCGAGGCTGAGGCCGCGCTGGGTGAACTCATCGAGGCGCTGCTCACCGATCGCGTGGAGGCCAAGTCCGCCAAGGACTACGCCCGCGCCGATGCTGTCCGCGACCGGCTCACCGCAGCCGGAATCGCGCTGGAAGACTCCAAAGATGGAACTCGTTGGGCGCTTGCCCGGACGAGTGCGACCACCAGCCCCGCCACCGGGGCTAGGAAAGGCTGAACATGGGACAAGATTCACGGCCGAAATCGGCTGCGATCCGCAGAGAGAAGAAGGGCCCGCAGACCGGCTCCGGAGGTCAGGGACGGCGCGCGCTGCGCGGGAAGGGACCCACGCCTAAGGCGGAGGACCGGGTCTACCACAAGGCGCACCGGCAGAAGATGCTGGCCGATCGGGCAGCCACGAAGACCAGCAGCAACCAGCCCCGCCAGCGCGGCTCCGGCTTCGGTGCCGAGGACATGGTCGCCGGACGCAACTCAGTGCTTGAGGCGCTGCGCGAACGCGTCCCGGCGAAGGAACTGCATGTCGCCACCGACGTGGAATCCGACGGCCGCGTCCGGGAGGCGCTGCAGTTCGCCGCAGAAGCCGGGGTCCGGGTCCGCGAAGTCACCCGTCGGCAGCTGGATAACTCCACCGGAGGTGCGGTCCACCAGGGTCTGGCGCTGCTGCTGGAACCCTACGACTACATCGACGCGCTGGAGCTGGCCGAGAACGAGCTGGAGCGCGCGGCGAAGGGCCACATCCCGCACCAGCCGTTGTTCCTGGCATGTGACTCGATCACCGATCCGCGCAACCTCGGCGCGATGCTCCGCGCCGCCTCGGCCTTCGGCGCCCATGGGGTGCTGATCCCGGAACGGCGCAGCGCCGGTGTGACCGCCACGACCTGGAAGACCTCCGCCGGAGCCGCGGCGCGGATCCCGGTGGCCCGGGCGAAGAACCTGACCCAGACGCTGAAGGAGGCGAAGCAGCTGGGCTTCTTCGTGCTGGGGCTCGACGGCGAGGGCGACATCTCGCTGCAGAACATCGAACTGGCCCAGGAGCCGGTGATCATCGTGGTCGGCTCGGAGGGCAAGGGCCTCTCCCGCCTGGTCCGTGAGACCTGCGATCAGATCGTCTCGATTCCGATCACCTCGGCCACCGAATCCCTCAACGCCTCCATGGCTGTAGGGATCAGCCTCTACGAGATCGCGATGCGACGCCAGGGGGCACGGCAGTAATATGGCGAGCTTCCGAGGCGAGGAACAACCAGGATTTCGAGACCTGGTCGGAACCTGGCTGTCCCAACAGTCCTGGTTCCAGGCTGCACCAGGTCGCCGGGTGATCACCCGCGTCGGTGGTCTGCGGCTCCCCGCCCCGGAAGGGGACCCTGATCAGGGTCTGCGCCTGGAGCTGCACATCATCCAGGTGGACCACGCCGCCGGACAGGCGCGCGTGGCCGTCCCGATGGCGCTGCGCAGCCGACCTTCGGCGCTGGCCGGCAAGACCGCGTTCATCGGTCGCCTCAGCGCGGCCGCCGGAGACCTCTGGGTCTACGACGGCGCCCGCGATCGAGCCTTCCTCGCGGCCTGGCACGAGATGGCTCGCCGCGGACAGGGCAGTCGCAACGGCCGGTCCCGAGGGGAGGCCTTCGCCGAGTTCAACACCTGGCCCGCATTCCCGGCCAAGCTGCAGCGCACCCCCCTGGATGCGCCGGCGCCGGCGGTGGCCCGCACTGCGGTGACCGTCGAAGGTGGAGCCGAAGAGACCTCCAAGACCCTGGTCGACTTCATCCGCCGTCCGGACCAGCATCGCCCCGACGCTCTGGACACCGTGCTGCAGATGAGCAGGAACGGCAGCCGCACCGTGGCACGAGTCCTGGGCGTGGTCACGGGCAGCTGGCCAGAGCCGCACCCGGGCAGCGGAGAGCCCCAGTGGGTCACCGGTGATCTCGGGATCATCCGCGAGGTCTCCATCAGCGGCGCACCAGCATCGACGCGGGCCCGCGCCGCTCTGGCGGAAGGATCAGACTTCCTTCCCGAGGCCACCGCGCTGGGTCGGATCCTGGGTGACTTCCACGCAGACCTCGCCGGAACCTTCGGGGCACACCCGCAGACCGCCGCGCAGCTCGAAACCAGCAAGGACCAGGCCGCGGAGCAGTTGGAACAGGCCTGGACGAAGGTGCGTGAGGACTCCGATGAGACCGCGACTCCCGAGCTGGGGGATCTCATAGGCCGCCTAGGCACAGCGCTGCGCAGCGTGGACCAGGTGATGGACCTGCAGAAGATCCATGGGGACCTGACCCTTGAACGACTCCGCCAGCACGAGACCGGCTGGATCATCGACGAGGACGGCGGGATGATCGATCACGCTCAGCCGCTGCGCGACGTGCTCTCCTTGATCGCCTCGCTCGCGGAGCTCGTGCGGGAGGTCACCCAGAGAGACTCCGATACCGCACCGGCTCAGCCGGAGGCATCGATCAAGGACCTCGGGCTCTGGTACGAACAGGTGACCAAGGCAGTTCTCCAGGGCTACCGGGACAGTGATGCCAGCAGTTCGGGAATCGACACACCCCTCTTCGAGGCCGCCATGGTCACCGAATCCCTCGAGCTGTTCCACCGGTGGGGTGCCCGCTGGGTCTTGGCGCCTTGCCTGTCGGACAAGCACCAGACCGGATCCGGTAAGCACGAGACCTGATCCGGAGAGGACCCAGGACAGAGTCCGCTGGTTCGACCCGGATGCTCTCGGTCGTAGGATCCGGGCCGGCTGGTCCGCAGTGGGGGAGGCGGCCCAATTGAGGCCACCCGACTGCGGAAGCCTGACCGGGACGGCACGGAGTGTAGGGCAGGGCTGGGATCCCCGGGATCACGGGGATCTGGGGGTGTGATGCAGCTCGCACTGGATCTGGTTTGCGGACTCGGCAGGGCGTGTGTAAAGTTCTATCTCGTGCTCAAGGGCGCACAGCGGAAAGCCACGGCGGACCGCGCAAGACCTT
>NZ_SOAN01000017.1 GCF_004364585.1 Nesterenkonia aurantiaca
TACCTCACGCCCGCCGAGTACGCTCGGCAATGCACCTACCAAACGGAGAACGACGACTCCCACAACGTGTGGACCTAACAGAGGGGGCGGCTCACGTCGCGCGTGCTCTTGACTTGGCATCCACTTCTGTTCAAATGTTGTATCAGCGATGGCAGGTACGAGGAATGGGTGCACTGGTGACACGAGAACGGAAGCAGTACGACCTCGAAACCAAGCTCTTGATCGTGCGCCGTCATCTCCAGGGCGCCTCTGGACGCGTCCTGGCCAAGGAGTACGACCTTCCCTCTCCCGGCACCGTCACGAACTGGGCGAAGATCTACCGGCGTGATGGTGAGGACGGGCTACGTCCGAAGAAACGGGGCCGACGACCAGTCACTCGGGAGAACCCTGTTCCCGAGAGTGAGGCCGAGCAGCTCCGCAGAGAAAACGAGCGGCTGCGTGCGGAGGTGGCGTACCTGGGAAAATTGCGGGCCTTGAGATCCCAGCAACGACGCTGAAAGTCCAAGCGGTCGATGATCTCAAGGCCCACCACCGGTTACCGCTCTTGCTGGAGTTGGCGAAGCTTCCCCGGTCCACGTTCTACGACCACCGCACCCGGCTGACCCGGCCGGACCGGCATGAGAAGCTCAAAGAAGCCATCCGCCAGGCTTTCACGCAGGCGCGCAGCGCATACGGGCATCGACGTGTGCTGGCCATGCTGCAGCGGCAGGGGTGGACAGTGTCGAAGAAGACCGTGCTGAAGCTCATGCGCGGGCTCGGACTGCAAAGCCCGGTACGACGCCGGCGCAGATACAACTCTTTCCGCGGCGAGGTCGGCAAGACGGCTGAAAACCTCTTGAACCGCCAGTTTGAGACCGCCACCAGACACACCAAGTGGGCTACCGACGTCACCGAGTTCACGGTCGGTGCCGCCAAGGTTTACGTCTCACCAATCCTCGATCTTCACGACAACCGGATTGTCTCCGTCATGGCAGGTCCGTCTCCGAGCGTCAGAATGGTCACCGATGGTCTCCACGCCGCGATCAACAGTTTGGCCCCGGATGAGCGGCCCCTCGTCCACTCAGACCAGGGATTCCAATATCGGCACCCGCACTGGCAGGACACACTCCGTGACGCCGGACTGACTCAATCGATGTCCCGCAAGGGCACCTGCCTGGATAACGCTTCCATGGAAGGGTTCTTCAGCCACCTCAAAGAGGAATGGTTCCGGATCCAGCAACCGAACACCATCGAGGACTTCCACAGCGGGCTGACCGAGTATCTGGACTGGTGGAACAGCACCCGCATCCAACAAAGACTCGGCTACCTCAGCCCCGACGAATACCTCGCCCACAACCCCGCTACCGCGTAACGTTCAATTAAGAGTCCAACATTCGGGGACCAGTCCACTCTTGAGGCAGTATTTCCCTAAGGGCGCCGATCTGAGCGCCTATGGCGTGGAAGACCTGGACTGGGTGGCTCAGGAACTCAATGATCGACCGCGGAAGAGACTAGGTTTCCAGAAGCCGATGGAACTGATCGAAGACCTCCTCTTGCAATGACCGCCAGATTCCGCAGATCCATTAACGGGCGTCGTCGAGGAGCATCAGCTTCTCTGGATTCGGAAAGGCCTTGAACCCAACCTGTTCGTAGAGTCCGTGAGCGTCGAGCGTTGACAACATCACCCGCTTGAGATTCATCGGTGCCAGCTCATTAAGGACGGCTCTAGAAATGAGAAAGCCGATCCCTCGGCCGCGGTAGCTCCTATCGACGTAGACGTCGCATAACCACGCGAAAGTTGCCTGATCCGTCACCACTCGTGCGTATGCGCACAAGGTGCCCTCGGAGTCGAAGGCACCGAAGTTCAATGATCCTTCGGCTGCTTGTTGGACAGTCTGTCGACTTCGACCCATCGCCCAGAAGGCGTCTGTTGACAGCCACTGGTGGACCTGGTCGAGTTCGATGCGCGAGAGGTCTGTGTCGATTGAGAACGGTGCACCGGATTCCATCGTAGGATTTTATACAACCTGGCAAGGCGTGGGCCGTAAGCCGATCGACTTGCGGGCGCCGGCTGACTTTTCGTCCGGCGATGCTTGATTCGCAGCCTCACCACGGAGACATCGGTCACCACGGTGCAACTGGATCGTCTTGGAAGACTCGTTTCGGCTGAGCTCAGAGAGTCCTATTGCGCGGATGGTTCTTGGCCGTACGCTCGTTTCCGTGTTTGTAGTTGCCCGTCGATCGGGCCATCAGCTCCTGGGGGTCCTGCTTCGTGACGTCCAAGAGGAAATTCTTAGCGGTGGTACCCCGCAATGTTGTCGCGCGGCGTCCCCGGTGAGTAGTGATGACCTCACCGTCACCGACGATTCGATATTCGAAACCACTCGGAGCATTCGACATGGTCAATATCTTTGCACGGTGCACCCACCGCGCCCCGGTGTTGAACCCGGGATTGGGTGAAGAGCGCGGCGGCACTTGCCCATCGGCTTACGCCGATACGCGAGCAGCAGGGCTGAGTCTGCCGACCTCATCGGTTCCCGCCACGACGGCTGCCAAAGCCTGATCGAAGGGAAAGTCTGGTGGAGTTCACCCGGTCAGGTGGGGGAGTGGCTTTCACCTCCACGCTCTCGGAGGTGAAATTCCGGGGGAGTGCCGCCTCGCCCTGACCGAGCTCAGCGCCCCAGTGAGCTCAGCGCGGCTGAGGTAATCGTCCCGGCGTCGATGCCGTGAAGGGCATGGGCCTCCGGCAGGGAGGAGGACTGCCCATACTCGGTCACACCAAGCGTCCTCGTGCGGTCTCCGCGCACGCCGGCGAGGAAGGACAGCGCATGCGGGTGACCGTCTAGCACTGTGATCAGTGGAGCGGGGTGTGCTGTGGGAAAGAGCTGTTCCAGGATCGCAGTCCCTGGACCCGGTTCCAGGGAGTCCCGGGAACGCATCGCCTGAAAGAGCCGGGACGGGCTGGTGACGTTCACGATTCCGGCCTTCACTCCGTGGGTGTCCAGGGTCTTTGCGGCCTCGCAGAGGTTGGGAATCACCGCCCCCGCGCCGACGAGCACCACATCATCCTTCTCGGCTGGATGGGTGCTGATCCGGTAGCCTCCGGCCAGGGCTTGGCGTCGCCGTCGTTCCCAGAGGGCCGGATCTTCGGGGAGCGCAGCGAGGGACTGTTCTACCGGACGGGTGGAGAGTCGGAAGTAGGCTGACCGCCCACCGGGCCGTCCCAGGTGGGAGATGGCCTCGAGCAGGCTCCACTCGAGGTCCTGGGCGAAAGCCGGCTCCCAATAGTCCAACCCAGGCGTGGAGATTCCGATGGAGGGCGTGTTCATCGACTGGTGGGCGCCGCCCTCTGGGGCCAGACTGACCCCAGACGGGGTTCCCACGAGGATCGACTGGCCACCGGCGTAGGTGCCGAACATCCATGGTTCCAGGGCCCGTGGGACGAAGGGGTCATAGAGGACCCCGATGGGGGCGAGTGGTTCGCCCCATCGGGACCACGTGGCGCCCAGCTCGCCGATGAGGCTGACCAAGTTGACCTCGGAGATCCCCAGCTCGATGTGCTGACCGTGCGGATTCTCCTGCCAGTGCAGCACGGTCTCGTCGTCGTCGGAGAACCAGTCTCGGCGTTCGCTGAGTGACCACACCCCGGTTTTGTTGATCCAACCGCCCAGGTTGGTGGAGGAGGCGACATCCGGGCTGACGGTGACGATGCGGCGGGCGTTCGTGGGGTCGGCTCGCTTAAGGTCGGAGAGCAGCCGGCCCAGCGTGGCCTGGGTGGAGGTCTGTTGTTTGTGCTTCCACTTCAGCTCCTGAGGCACCGGAATGCCGCTGGTCTGCGGCACCGGAGGGCGGCTCAGTCGTTGAGCGGTCTCTGAGCAGAGCGCAGCCTCATCCGTCCCCTCGGGGAATCGCCCCCAGGGGGAGTCGAGGTTTGTCCCGGAGAGCGCGGCAAGCTCACGCATCTGTTCCTCGGTCAGCTGGGCGGCGTGGTTGCTGGGGTGGCCTTCGGTGGCCAGGCCGCGCCCCTTGATCGTGTAGGCGAAGATGACGGTGGGCCGGGTATCGTCGATCTTCTGGTAGGTGGCCAGAAGCTCCTGGATGTCGTGACCTCCGAGGTCCCGCAGGGCCTCTGCCAGGTCACGGGGCTCCAGGCTTGAGACCAGCTCGGCCAACTGTGGGTCCGGTCCGTCTCCGAGCAGCCTGGCCGCGGCCTCGTCCGGGTGGGAGCGCAACAGGCGCTGGTACTCCTGGTTAGGCATCTCTTCGAGCCGGCGCCGCAGCAGCTCCCCGCCGGGCTGGCTGAAGAGCTGTTGGAGGCGCCTGCCCCAGGTGCAGGTCAACACCTGCCAGTCGGCGGCTGCGAACATCCCCTGAAGGCGTTGGATCTGCACGTCTGGGATCACCCGGTCCAGTGACTGCCGGTTCAGATCCACAATCCAGACCACGTCTCCGAGCTGGCGGACCTCGGGATCGATGATGGCCTCCCACACGGCCCCCTCGTCCATCTCGGCGTCGCCCAACAGGCTGTAGAACCGGCCGCCCTCCGGGAGCTCAAAATGGTCCTGCAGATAGCGCCGCGAGAGTGCCGCCCACACCGGTGCCGTGGCGCCGATGCCGACGGATCCGGTGGAGAAGTCCACTGTGTCCGGGTCCTTGGAACGGCTCGGATAGGACTGCAGCCCGCCCTTGGAACGCAGGGTGGGCAGATACTTCTCGTCCAGGTCTCCCAGCAGATAGTTGATCGCATGCAGCACCGGGGAGGCATGAGGCTTCACCGAAACTCGGTCCTTCGAACCCAGCTCGGCGAACCATAGGGCCGTCATGATGCCCACCATTGACGCTGAGGAGGACTGGTGGCCCCCGACCTTGATACCACCGGGAGTCTCGCGGCCCCGGTTCGCGGCGTCGATGATCGCGGTGGAGAGCCACAGCACCCGCTGGGCCACGGCGTCGAGGGTCGACCCGCTGAAGGAAGAAGCCGCGGAGAGCGGACGCTCATTGACGCCCGGCGCGGGATGGCGCTGAACACTGGTCTCGAACTGGCGGTCTTCCTCGTCGAAGTCGCTAGGGCCCTGCCTGTCGGGATTCTGCATGGTGGGTCACTCCTCAGATGATTCCGGAATAGGCGTTCAGGGCAGGCTGTCCGCCCAGGTGGGCGTAGAGCACGTTGGAGTCTGGGCCGATCTCGCCCTCGCGCATCAGGTCGATCAACCCCGCCATGGACTTGCCTTCGTAGACAGGGTCGATGATCATCCCTTCCAGCTGGGCGGTGGTCCGCATGGCCTCCAGCGTGGACTTCACCGGAATCCCATAGAGGTCTCCGGCCCAGCCCTCGAGCACAGTGATCTCATCATCGCCCAGATCCCGGCCCAGCCCGATGAGCTCCGCGGTATGTCGCGCGATCTGCGCCACCTGGCCCCTTGTCATATCGATGGTGGCTGAGGCGTCGATCCCGAGCACCCGGCGAGGCCGCTGCTGTCCAGCGAACCCGGCGATCATCCCCGCGTGGGTGGAACCCGTCACCGTGCAGACCACAATAGTGTCGAAGAAGACGCCCAGCTCTTGTTCCTGTTGTTCGACCTCTGGGGACCGGCAGCTCGCCAGGGCTAGGGTTCCGGCGGTGATAGAGGCGGTCAGGAAAGTGGCGCGGCGGGTTCTAGGGCGCACCTCCAAAGTAAGCCGGGTGTGGTGGGTGCTACTCCACCCTAGGCACCGCTGGCTGGGATTGGGCAACTTTTGGAAGAGAGCGTTAGTCGCTTGTGACGAGGAGTATTGGCGGACGCGCGAGTGAAACGGCCTGAAAAGTGTTGTCCAACCAAGGGTTGCGAAACGA
This sequence comes from Nesterenkonia aurantiaca, assembly GCF_004364585.1. Taxonomy (GTDB): domain Bacteria; phylum Actinomycetota; class Actinomycetes; order Actinomycetales; family Micrococcaceae; genus Nesterenkonia; species Nesterenkonia aurantiaca. The sequence goes on from NZ_SOAN01000017.1 coordinate 5,813, forward strand.
TACAAATCGGGTAGGCATCTTTGCATCTGGGATCGGGAGGGCGACGACGGGAACTGCGTGCCGAGTTCCATCATCGGCAAGGTCATCAGGGGCGGTGGACGAGGGGACCTGGTTCTCAGTGCACGTATGCCCCGCCCCAAAAGGCTCGGTGAAGGATCGACTTGCGGGCATTGTTCGGCAAGTCTCGCTCGCGCCTCAGACCCTCTCCCGCCCAGGACGTTTAGAGGTGACGACGTCAGCGGACGTTCCGTGGCGCCGACTGACCAGTCTGGACCGTGCGCGCAGTTCCAAGCCTTCACCGATGGTTTGACCGCGGCTCTTCGGTGACCTCGGGGTTCTCTTTACCGAATCTTGAGGTTCCTGCGACCTGGGCTCTAAGTCCAACGGGCACTCTGGAATCAATACTCCCGATGGATCCCGGGACAGACAGATGTTGCAAGCTTCACCGTCCCTGTCAGGGGCGGACCGGAAAGGGATAGACATGAGTGAGACCTCAAAGACTGGGACGGCAGGCGTGAAGGAGACTTCGATGCGGTCCCGGGGCCGGCTGGTGGGCATCGACGCGGCACGAGGGCTCGCCCTGCTGGGGCTGATGGCGATTCATCTGCTGCCAGCGTGGAACGAAGAGACCGGGGGAGTCAGCTGGTCCTGGCGATTGTTCTCCGGGGACTCGGCCGCGTTGTTCGCGCTGCTCGCCGGGGTGGGTCTTGCGCTGACCTCCGGGGGACGTAACCCGCATCAGGGCAGAGCGATGACTGCTGACCGGGTCGGACTGCTGGTCCGGGCGCTGCTGATCGCAGTGGTGGGCCTCTGGATCGGCACGGTGATGCCGCAGGATCCTCCGGCATACGGCATCTTGCTCTATTACGGTGTGTTCTTCCTGCTGGCGATCCCGTTCCTCCACATGGGTCCTAAAGCACTGTTCGCCTCTGCGGCGGTGTTCGGGATCCTGTCCCCGATGCTCATGCAGAATCTTGCCGGCGAACTGCCTGCATGGAGTTCGTATAACCCCACGTTCATCGACGTGTTGACCGAGCCCGGAGCCGTCGCTTCTCAGCTGCTGCTCACCGGTACCTATCCGGCGCTGCCGTACATGGCGTATCTGCTGGTGGGCCTGGGATTGGGGCGACTGGACCTGCGTGAGACCGCGGTGCAGGTCCGTGTGTTGGTCGTGGGAGTAGGGGTGACGATCTTCGCCTACTCCACCTCCTCCGTCCTGCTTTACGCCTTAGGTGGATACCAGCGGCTGTTGAGTACTTCCGGGATGAGTGAGTACGAGCTGGATCAGGTCCTGATCTGGGGTCCGGACTCGTTGCCGGCCTCGACCGGGTGGTGGCTGACGATCACGACCCCACACACCAACACTCCGCTGGCGATCATGGCCAGCCTCGGCGTGAGTCTGATGGTGCTGGGAGTGTTCCTGTTGATTGCTCCGAAGGTCGGGAAGTGGTTGTTGCCTCTCTCCGCGATGGGCGCGATGACCTTCACCTTGTACACCGCCCACCTGGTGGCCCTCTCGATCGAGGTCCACTACGGCCAGCCCTACCTGTGGTTCGTGATCCACCTGGTCGCGGCAGCCGTGTTCGCGATGATCTGGCAGCGGGCACTGGGGCAGGGCCCGCTGGAGAAGGTGGTCAGCGCCAGTGTGAAATGCACCCGACGGTTGGTCTCCGGAGCTGAAGGTCAGTCTCGAGCTTCGGCTGATGGTCGGGGCAGCCGGCCCTGAGCCGCCGTGCCTGGAGCACGAAGGACACCCTCCTCAGGCACACGCTCGCGCACCTGCTCCCGGCGATTGGGCCTGGACCCCCCGTGCCAGATGGTGGCGGCGTGGCCCGTGAGACGTATGCGGGGCAGCCGGGTTAGTGCAGCGCTCGGGTGCGAGGCAGTCGGATGTGGAAACTGGCTCCGTGACCGAGCCCGTCGCTGCTCGCCTCCAGGGTCCCGCCCTGGGCTTCGACCAGGGACTTGCTGATCGCTAACCCCAACCCAGAGCCTGCCCGGTGGGCTTCACGACCGGTATGAACCCGGTAAAAGCGGGCGAAGACATCGTGGAGGTGCTCGGGTCTGATGCCCTCCCCAGTGTCGGTCACAGTGATCGTGACCGCCTCCGGAGCGTTATCGGTATGCACGGTGACGGAACCCCCGGGCGGTGTGTGGCCCAAAGCGTTCTCCAAGAGATTCCCCAACACCTGACCCATACGTTCGGGATCAAGCGGGATTGGTGTTGAAAGCGGGCCGGCGCTGTTGGTTGTCACTGTGATGTTCTTGGCTGCGGCGGCGGGCTCGATGGCCGCGACCGCCTGGGCGGTCAACGCACCCGGATCTTGAAGGGTGAGCTGCAACTTCGCCGTGGCTTCCTCCGTGGCGGTGAGTTGCCGGATGTCATGCGCGAGCCGTTCCATCCGGGTGATCTGCGCGTTGAAGATCCCGATCGTCCGGGCATCCCATTCCACGACCCCGTCTTCGATCCCCTCCAGGTGGCCCTTGAGGCTGGCCAGGGGGGTGCGCATCTCGTGGGCGAGATCAGCCAAGAGTTGGCGTCGGGTGGTGTCTACGGCGGCGAGCCTGGCAGCCATGTCATTGAAGGAAGTCGCTAGAGAGTCGAACTCGGGGCCCAGTTTCGTGGAGGTGACGTCCACATCGTAATTACCAGCAGCGACTTCCCTGGCGGCGGTGCTGAACGAGGACAGGGAGCGGCCGATGGTTCGGTAGAGGTAGGAGCTGAGCAGCCCGGCGATGAACAAGGCCGGTAACCCGCCGATGACCAGAGCGGTCAGAATCACGGAGCGGAAGGCGTCTTCCAAGTGGATCAGCCCGGTGGCTGCATAGGCGTGCCCTGCCTCGACAAGCTCGCGGTAGAACATGGAAGGCCCCACCAGCACAGCGGTGGCCACCACGATGATCAGCCCGACCGCCAGCACTGCGGTCTGGGCCAGCATCAACCGCACCGTCAGCGGGCCCCATGACCACACGCGGTCGTTCTCGGTGGAGGTCATCGGCCGGTTCCCATCCGGTACCCGACCCCGCGAATGGTGTGGATGAACCTCGGGTCAGAGGCATCATCGTTGAGCTTCTTCCGGATGCGTCCGATGTGGACATCCACCAGATGGTCCTCCCCGGTCCAAGCGGTGTCCCAGACCAGTTCCACCAGCTGAGCCCGGGACAACACCTGGTGCGGGTGTGTAGCCAGAGAGACCAGCAGATCAAACTCGATCCGGGTCAACGCCACCGATTCGCCTCCCAGCTGCACCCGCCGGGCGGCCTCATCCACCACCAGGTCCTCGATCACGAGCTTCTGAACGGGTGACTCTGGCGTGGTCGGGACCTCCGCGTTGCTGGTGCGGGCTCGGCGCAGCATGGCCTGGACTCGGGCGACAAGTTCGCGAGGGCTGAAGGGCTTTGTCACATAGTCGTCAGCGCCTACCGAGAGCCCGATAATCTTGTCGATCTCATCATCCCGGGCAGTGAGCATCAAGACGTGGCAGTCCGAGAGGGTTCTCACCTGTCGACACACCTCGATCCCGTCGATGCCGGGCAGTCCTAGATCCAGCACCACCACGTCCGGGTCGAAGCTGCGCACCGCGGCGACCGCTTCGGTGCCATCATGGCGCACGGCGACGTCCAGTCCGGCTTTGCGCAGATACCCTTCGATGAGACGGGCCAGATCTGCCTCGTCGTCGACCACGAGGATCCTGCCGATTCGTGCTGTGAGCATCGGTGCTCCTTGATCGAAGGGCCACGCATTCGGCGGGGACTCGGGGCGGCACTGAGGAGGGGTTCACGAACGAGGAGAAGGGGAGAGGTTCTCCGGAATTCTTGAGAGTGAGGGTTCTCCGGGCGATAGGTGAGGGGAGCTGAGGAAGTGAGCCGCCCCCTCTGTTAGGTCCACACGTTGTGGGAGTCGTCGTTCTCCGTTTGGTAGGTGCATTGCCGAGCGTACTCGGCGGGCGTGAGGTA
>NZ_SOAN01000018.1 GCF_004364585.1 Nesterenkonia aurantiaca
GTGTTCGTCATGATCTGACCAGTCTTCCCGCCCGAGGACTCGGGCAACAAGACGACTCTCACAACGACTGGATCTAAAAAACGGGGTCAGCCCACTGGCGGTGTTCATAGGTCAGGGTGGCCAGGGACTCATAAAGGTCCAACCGCTCTACGATAAGGCGATCCTCAGTCACCAACTCACTCGCCCACTCAATCTTCTCCTGATCTGACGGTGCCGGGCGCCGGGAACGAGCCCGCAATGCGTCAGTCACAAGGTTCCGCACGATGGCGAAAAGCCATGTCCGGACCGAACCACGCGCAGTGGTATACCGCTCTCTGCTCCGCCAAGCGCGAACGAAAGCCTCCTGTACGCAATCCTCCGCCCCGGCCCGGTCGCCCAACGCATTGAGCGCGAACCCGAAGAGGGACCCCCTGTGCTCAGCGAAAGCCTCACGAACGTCAAAAAACGCGTCACCCTCGGAGGCCATCAGCTACACCCCCCCCTCGTGACTCACAACATTCGGCGTCTTCTCTACGGCAGGCACGCGCCCCGTCGCTTCGCTCTGGGCGAGCACCGAAGCGTCGAACTGGCCGTCCGCGCGGACTCCGTGTTGCCGCAGTGAAGTGAATCCTCGAACACATCCAGGACCTGAGCCAGCATCCACCTGCGGTGGTCGTCGATCCCACACTTCCTTGCGACATATCCACCGCAGCTGGTGTCGAGAGTTTCACGGCGTTCACCGAGTGTCGGTCGGGCAATCCGCGCGCTCCGATATCGGCGACGAAAAGGTTCTCGTACCCACGGATTGTCATGGTCGGGTGATCGAGCATCGGAGCGAACCTTCCTGCCTTCAGGCCCGGACTCCGTGTGAGGAAGGTGGGCGCGTCGGGTGGTAGTTAAAATTTCTAGTAGACATTTTGTTAATAGTAACTAAAGTGCACACTCTGTCAACGCGGGCCTATGTAAGGCGACAAAAATGTGACAGTCGTGACACATGTGCAGCGTGGTTCGCGGTAGTGCCTGCTCCCGCAAAGCAACCATGGCAAGCGCGTCTGGGCCTGCCGTCCGGAGAGGTGACAGGTTGATCTGACCTGCGGTTTAGTGTCTTCGACACGAAGATGGCCGCTGGCCTTTCAGGGAAGGCTAATCGCCATGTCGCGCCCCCACCCCTTTAGCGTTTTGGGCCCGCGCTATGGATTGGCGTGGTCCAAGGCGTGGCTCCGTAAAGACCAGAAGAGCCCCTAATAGCCGCGGAGGTTCAAAACGGCGAAACGCTGCCCAAGCTGGATTTCGCCGCACACTCACGCATTGTGCCGTCGAATATGCGCTTTAATGGCTCATCGCAAATGAGGGTGTAGCAACCGCTGGCACGTGATGGCGTGGCGGGGCGCAGATAAACGTCGAGGCCTTCCCAAGATGGAAGCTCCTATACTGCCCATCTAAAAAGACCTCGACGTGACCAAGCCTACTTTCACCACCCCCGACACCGATAGCTTCTGCCTGATCGACCAGCTCGGACTCACCATCACCAGCCAACACCTCGAACCGTTCCAGGCGGTACTCAAATGCCGGGTGACCGAACACGAACCCTGGTGCCGAAGCTGCGGCCGAAGGCGTCTCCACCGGCACCGTGGTGCGCCGGTTGGCACACGTGCCGCTGGGCTGGCGACCCACCACACTCTTCATCCGGGTACGCCGATACAGGTGCGCCCACTGCGCCCGAGTCTGGCGACAAGACACCAGACAGGCTGCGGCACCACGAGCGAAACTCAGCCGCCACGCGGTGCTCTGGGCGCTGAAATCACTGGTCATCGACCACATGTCGATCACCCGGATCGCCGCCAGTCTCGGCGCGGCCTGGCACACGGTCAACGACGCCGTGCTCGCTGCAGGTCGGCAGTTGCTGATCAATGACCCTGCCCGCTTCGACGGGGTCGAGGTGATCGGCGTCGATGAGCACTGCTGGCGCCACACCGGGCGGGGCACCCGCTTCGTCACGGTGATCATCGACCTGACCCCGACCCGCGACGGCACCGGCACCGGCACGGCTGCTGGACATGGTCGCCGGCCGTTCGAAGCAGGTGTTCAAGACCTGGCTCGACGCCCAGACCACAGACTTCCGGGATGGGATCGAGGTGGTCGCCATGGACGGATTCACCGGATTCAAGACCGCCACCGCCGAAGAGCTCCCACAAGCCACCGCGGTGATGGACCCGTTCCACGTGGTCGCCCTGGCAGGAGACGCGCTGGATCGATGCCGACAGCGGGTCCAGCAAGACACCCTGGGCCACCGGGGCCGATCTGGTGACCCGCTCTACGGGACCCGAAGAACTGAAGCGCACCGGCGCTGACCTGCTCACCGACAAGCAGCACCAGCGGCTGCAGAAGGTCTTCACAGTCGATGAGCACGTCGAAGTCGAAGCGACCTGGAGGATCTATCAGAAGAACGTGGCCGCCTACCGCAACCCCTCCAAGAGCCAGGGCAGGGAACAGCTGGAAGCCGTGATCGAGTCACTGCGCCAGGCAGTACCGCGCCGACTCCATGAGCTGATCAGCCTGGGGAGGACCTTCCATCGCCGGGCTGCTGACATCCTGGCCTATCTCGACAGGCCAGGTACTTCCAATGGCCCCACAGAAGCCATCAACGGCAGACTCGAGCACCTCCGCGGAACCGCCCTGGGATTCCGGAACCTCGCTCACTACATCACCAGATCACTGCTCGACACTGGAGGATTCAGACCCCTGCTACACCCTCATCTGCGATGAGCCCATTATCTTGCGGGGTGCCGTAGAGCGAAGGCATCGTGGCATCGTGGCATCGTGGGATTAGGGGCCGCCGCTGGCTCTGCAGGGTTTCAGGCTCTTGGCCGCTCGCGTCTGTGTTCTTGCACTGCAAGTGCCGCGCCGACTACTGCAAACAGACACGCGCTGGCGAGGATCCCTACATCAAGTATCCCTCGGGCCAGAGCCAGACCTGCGAGAACTCCGCCCAGCCATAGACCACCATCTACAGCCAGGTTCCACACCACTGAGGCTCGACCTGCATCGATGCGTCGCATCGCCATGTGAAGACCCACAGTCTGCGCCGTGCCGACCCCTGCGCCCATAACGATCGCAGCCGCACCTAGAACGAGGCTGTGGGTGCCCAGCATGCCGCCGCTCGCACCGAGAATCACCAGAGCGGCGGCAACGGTGATAGCGCCTACCCGCGTCAACCGCGCCTCTGCCGCTCCGCCAAACCACCTGCCAGCTGCGGCTCCTATCTGAACCAGCAGGATGGTCAGTGCAGGCTCTACCGTGCCCCGCGCGTACGCCGGGAGGCTAGTGATCCCATGGGCAAGAAAGACAACGGCAAGCAGGAGGAAGACCAAGGTCAGAGCCAGCAGCCGTAATGCCCCTGAAGTAGTGATTACGGGCAGGTCTTTCGCAGTCTTCGTGCTGCACCCGTCTCCCAGATGCTTGCCAGTGATGCGTGGAATCCGTGCGGCAATCACCGCACCGAGGACGCACAGCCCTGCTGCCACCACGCCGAACACTGCCGGCGAGGTGGACAGTGCCAGCTGCACGCCCGCAGGAGATCCCAACGCGGTAGCGAGCATGGTGACGAGTCCATACATGCCCAATGCCTGACCTAGTCCCAGGCCAGGCACCAGCAGCCCCACCCCCTGGGAGCCGGCAACAATAAGCACTCCGAAACCAGCACCGGCCACCACCCCACCGGCCAGCAGACCAATGAGTTCGGCACCGTGGAGTGGCCCTGTGCCGAAGGTGCCAGTCACCAACGCTCCAACCCCCAGCACAAGCAGCGAGCCAAGGACAACACTGCGTAAGGAAAAGCGCCGCACCAATGCAGGAGTCCCCACCTGAACAGCGATGACGCAAGTCATGAGGACCCCCACGTACAGGCTGCCCGCTTCGGGGCTCTCGGCCCTGGCTGCCGGAATGAGTGAATAGAGGGTGAAGAACGTGGCGACACCCGATGAGACAGCCACCGTCAGCGCGATAAACGCTGCACGTACTGTTCCATCCCTCATCTGCATACCACCGCCTCAGTGAACTGTAGACGGTGCGGCAGACACCGGCCCCCAACGCTACTCAAACTTGTCGTATGGGCTGCCGATAAGGGTTTCGACCGTCTCTGCAGCAGCCAGCAGCGCAGGGTCACAGTTTCAGGGACCGACCAGCTACACACCAACCGGCATCTCCCGTTTGGGCCCCACGAATGGAATGCTGAGGGCCGGATGACCAGAAAGGTTGAACGGTGCAACCAAACGAGCCAGAGCAGTGGGGGTCAGCAGCTGAATTGTGGTGAGGTCTCTTTTCCCACCGCACCTGATCCGCCGTTCACGCCAGCTTCCTCAGAACCCGCCACCCTGGCACCCGAACAGGATCGTCCGGGGCCCAGCTTCATAGCTCTCAACCGGGAACTGAGCACTTTAGCGGCTCATCGCTGCGTTTCACACCGATTCACGGATCGCACTCCAGCGACTGTCTCGTAAAGCTAATGGTTAACGAGACCCTTCAAGCCTGCAGCGGTTGAGCCGCCTTTGTACAAGATGTACTATTCGGTCATGACCAGCACAACACTCAGTGACTTCCGCGCCCACCAGAGCAAAATCCTCGACGACGCCCAGCGCGAGCCGGTAGAGATCCTCAGCCGCGGCAGCCGTCGGCGAGCAGTCGTGGTCTCCCCTGAGTTCTTCGACCGAGCGATCCAAGCGCTAGAAGATCAGACTGATACTCACGGCGCCGCAGAAGCCCGCAGCGAGAACGGCAGCGTCTCCCACCAGGAGCTGATGGCCGAGCTGGACCTCTGAGCCCGGGCTGTCCTGCTATATGCCTTTGTACTCGATCGCTTATAAGCCCTCGGCCGCAAAAGCCCTCCGCAAGATCCACCCCAGCGACCGTCTCCGGATCAAAGAAGCTATCGAGCAGCTCGCTCAGAACCCTCGCCCTCATGGGTACGTCCAACTTAGCGGCGGTGCCGGAGAGTGCCGCATCCGTGTCGGCCAGTACCGCGTTGTCTATGACATCGAGGATGCAGAGCTGGTGATCCTGGTGCTCCGCGTCGGGCATCGCCGCGAGGTGTACCGCTAGAGACTGACTCCCCCTACAACACTCGCGTGACGCCTTTTCGCGGATCAGCCAGCCCAGTGCAGCCGGCGAGATTCACCCAGCATGGCGATGAATACCAATTCACCGCCGAAAATATGAAGCGGGCACACTTTCCAGCCAAGCAAGGCTTACTTTCAGCTCGCGGAGTCCTCTAATATGAATTACCAGTCAGGTTTTAGACACTCCGAACCAGACTGTGTCTTTTCAGGATAATTCAGGGGGGTAAGCCCCGTTGGCTACCGCATCAGGTCAGCGGGGCTTGCTCATGCTCCAACGCCACAGGCCCAGGGTTTCCTTCGCGCCATACGCCACGGCCCCGCCGACCTAAGTCGCTTCCCGTATCCACCGGACGCCTTGCGTGTCGCCGCGCTGGCCATCGCCAGACCACCCGCCACCGCAGGAAATCACCCCCCCTCCCCCGGGAGAAGCCTCACAGCGTGGATACACCTGTACGCAGCGCTGCGGGTCACGGCTTCCGCAGGGCCCCGCGGACGATGAGGATCACCGCGATCAACAAAAATAAGGTTCCAAGGATCGCGGTGACGTCAATCAGCCAGTCCCATAACTCCGCGATCCGCTCCACGACACCAGCATATGCGGACACAACGATGGAACACACCAGCCCGAGGGATGAGGATCGACGTTCCAAGTGTCAGTCGTCCCCGACGGTCGAGGGCCCCATTGAGCGAGCCGCCGGGGCACTTCATTGGCCCTTTAGGCTGCATCACTGGTGCAGCCTCTCTGATTGGCCTTCGAGAACCCGCACCCAGATCCACTTGCCTTTCAGAACCATATTTTTAGCTGGTGAAACACTGAAAGCTGAGTGCCCCACCAAGGACTATAATTTTCTGGTGACATATCTTTAGCTATGCCTTCTGCAGGACCGCTCCCTGCAGGAGTGGATTGGAAGGACGAGGTAGATCTTGCCTCGTCCTCGACTGAACAGTGAGGTTATGAGATGGCTCAGAAGGTAGAAGTAGTTCTTGTAGACGATCTTGATGGCAGCGAAGCCAAAGAGACCGTCACCTTTGGTTTCGACGCTCGGTTCTACGAGATCGACCTCAGCGATGATCACGCAAAGGAACTGCGCGAGACGCTGAAGAAGTACGTCCGCAAAGGCCGCGCCGTTGCGCCACCGTCACCGCAGAATGAGGCTCGCCAGATTCGCGAGTGGGCAGTGAAGAACGGCCACCAGGTCTCCGCCCGTGGCCGGCTGCATCGAGACATCGTCGAGGCCTACCGCAACGCCAAGAAGCGCTAGCCGGCCACAAGGTCGTCACCGGTGAGTGGAGCCTGGAAGTCGACGCTTCCTCTACGCTCCCCTCACCTCCAGTGCGCCCTGCTCCAACGCCTAGATCCCACACCAACGAAGCCTGCGGGAAGCTACGAGCGCTCAGAAGACCCACAGCTTGTAGAGTTCCACGATGGACACCAGCTCGGTTGCCTGGGGATCGATCGGGCCGGTCTGCGTTTCGCGGAACTCGCCACCGTCGAAGACGGCCCAACACTCAAACCGGATCTCCACGCGCGAGAGATACCGAAGACCCCCATATACAGGGCGCCCGGCAGCATCTCGCTGATCAAAGGCCCACGATGCGATGGCCCTGGTCAGTAGGCGGTTGCGTCCGCGGATACTGGCCACGTCAATGACTCCCTCTCCCAGGTCGACCAGCTCCGCAGCCATCGCAGAAGACAGCACCTCGTGGGTGCGGGCGCTTTCCACATCAAGGAAGGACAAGGGGTCGCGGAGGACCGCTTCTGCGATGGTGCGCTTGTCTCGCCAATCCCGCGGCACTCCCCCGACCATCATGGAGTGTGGATCTTGTTCTGCCACGTGCTGCCTGATGGCTGGTGATGGCCTGAACCGGGCAAGGGTCTCTGCGTAGGCGCCCTCGAGGTCGCTGGCGAAGTACAAGACCCCATGGCCAGGAACATCGAAGCAGATTGCCGGCATGCTTGCGTGGACTGTCTTCAGCAGAGATCTCAGACCAGTGAAACGGGCTATCGGCTCGAGCCACGCGGAAGAGTCGCTTCTCGTGAAGGTCCCTTGTGTCCGGGGCGTCGAAGTGCTCATGGTTGGGTCCCCGGGTAGGAGTCCAGTGACTGTGTGGGTTTCGCATCCGATAATGGGTGCAGGAGGAAATTCACTGACATGGCACGTAGACATA
>NZ_SOAN01000019.1 GCF_004364585.1 Nesterenkonia aurantiaca
ATGTCTACGTGCCATGTCAGTGAATTTCCTCCTGCACCCATTATCGGATGCGAAACCCACACAGTCACTGGACTCCTACCCGGGGACCCAACCACAGGTACCGCCACGGTGACGATCAGCTATCCGATGCAGCTTCTGGGCGGCATCGGAACGGTCACACTTACGGGCAAGGGGACTATGCGATGCAACGGCTGAGGGCCCAGTTCGCGACCCTGACGAGTCGCCTGGAGAAGGGACGCGACCGGGGCGCCTCGGCGGTCATCACGGCGCTCATGATGGTCCCGATCATGATCCTGGCAGCACTGGCCATCGACGTCGGCGCGATGCACGCCGAGCAGCAGCAACTCCAGACCGGTGCCGATGCTGGGGCCCTCGCCGTCGCCCAGGACTGCGCGCGCGATGACTGCGCCACCACGGCTGCCACGGCCCAGAGCATGGCCTCGGCGAATCTCAATGCAGCCGGTGCCATCGGTGAGATCGAGTCCTTGGATGAAACCGCTGGCGAGGTGAAAGTCCAGACAAGCGCCGTCCGCGAGCACTGGTTCGCCCCAATCGTCGGGATCAACTCCACTCGGCTGCAGGCCCAGTCTGGTGCCCGGTGGGGGTATCCCACTGGGGGAACCGCAGTTCTTCCGGTGGCCTTCTCCTGGTGTGCTTTGACGGCACAAGCTGGAATCACGGTTCTACGGGATCCAAACGGAACTGTGATCGGGGTAAATATGCCGTCAACGAGCGCTCAGCGCACCGTTAATTTCACCAAGTCGTCCGCCACTACGTGTACGGGGCCTTCCGGCAATGCAGTTCCAGGTGGCTTCGGTTGGTTGACGCCCAGTTCCACCAACTGTGGAAAAACCGAATCCATCATCGGCGGGTGGGTGGGGTCTGACACGGGTAATAACGTCCCGTCGCCCTGCAACAACGCCGAGTTCCAGAAGTGGTTGGGCAAAACTGTTCTTCTGCCCATCTTTGATCAGACCAGAGGAACTGGCAACAGCGGTGAGTACCGTGTGTTCGGGTATGCGGCGTTCACCCTTTCCGGTTACTACTTCGCTGGCCAGTACAGTCATCCATCCCCAGCTCCCTGCGGCGGCAGCGAACGGTGTATCCGGGGGAGCTTTGACCGTTTCGTGGACCTGACCGAAAATTTCGACTACAGCCCCAGCGGGCCCCGTATGGGTGCTGCTGTCGTGGCCCTGACCGAGTAAGGGCTGTTCATTGTCCCGTCGTTTTATCGCCGCTGTCCTTGCAGTCCTCCTCGCTGGTCTTGCCGCTCTGTTGGTGGTCAGGTATGTCAACACTGCGGATGAACGGGCGATGGCGGACATGTCACCCGAGTCCGTGTTGGTGGTGACCGAATCGGTCCCAGAAGGCACCCCGGTGAGCGAGATGACCGACTCTGTGTCCACCGATGAGGTGCCCAGCTCGGCCGTCATCCCCGGTGGCATCGGCTCACTCGAGGATGTGGCGGGAGAGCTGACGACCACGACGCTCTACCCGGGCGAACAGCTGGTCGAGGGCCGCTTCGCATCGCCGGAAGAGCTCGAAGATCCGATGAAGGTCGATGCCCCTGAGGGCTTCCACGAGATCACCGTCCAACTGCCCACCACGAGGGTGATCGGCGGGCACCTGACGCCGGGAGATACTGTCGGGTTCTTCGTCAGTGCCTCTGATCCCCAGGAGACCCAGTTGACGCTGCAGAAGGTCCTCGTCACCCGAGTGGACGGTGGAGTCACCGAGGGCGTCGACGATGAAGGGGTTGAGACCACCACGCCTGCAGCAGACACTCTCATGGTGACCCTTGCCGTGGAAGCCAGCGATGCCAGGCTTGTTGCTCACGCTGCGGAGTTCCATGGAGTCTGGCTCTCGCTTGAGCCCGAATCGGGCCCTGAAGTTGAGTCCGGTTCCGCAGAAGTCCAGGACGTGCTGCGATGATCCGCATCGCGTTCTCCGGCGCGGATGTCGACCTCGAAGCCGTCTACACGCAGGCAGCCGGGGCCGGATACCTTTCTCTGCGCGTTCCATATTCGGAGGATCCAGCAGACCTGCTTGGACGACTCCAGGGAGGCTCGGTTCCGGGCGTGATGGTGATGGACTCCCGGCGCGACCCTGATCTCTGCCTCGCGCTGGCGGCTCGATTCCACACTGAGCATCCGGACACCGTGGTGCTGCTGATCACCGATCAGCCCGAAGCGCTCGGTCTTGGGGCCATGCGCGCCGGGGTCACCGACCTGCTTTCCCCGGGGGCCGACCTGTCGCAGGTCAGTCGGGCCCTCGGCAAGGCGAAGCAACAGGCCGAAGCTCTTGCGGCCCGTCGTGCCGAGACCGCACCCAAGGGTCCGAGCGGCCGGGTGATCACCGTCGTCTCCGCCAAGGGAGGCGTGGGCAAGACGACCGTGACGACCAACCTCGCTGTCGCGCTGGCTCAGGCCGTGCCGCACTCGACGGTGATCGTGGACCTGGATCTGCAGTTCGGCGATGTCGCCACGGCGCTGAGCCTCTCGCCGGAGCATTTCCTCCCGGACGCGCTGCAGAGCGTGGCGACCGGAGACACCATTGCGCTCAAGACCCGTCTGACGCTGCACGAGACCGGGCTCTACGTGCTGCCCGCGCCTGCGGATCCCGCCGCCGCCGATGGCATTACCAGCGCCCAGATCAGTCAGCTGCTGCAGGTGCTGACCCAGGAGTTCCCCTACGTGGTGGTCGATACATCCCCAGGGTTGGCTGACCACACACTGGGGGCGTTGGATCACACCACCGATCCGCTCTTGCTCACCACCCTGAGCGTGCCCGCACTCAGCGGGCTGCGCAAGATCGTCGACACGCTGTCGGTGCTTCAGATGTTCACCGAGCGGTATCACGTGGTGGTCAACCACTCTGATGCCGCCGACGGGGTCGCGTTGAAGGATGTGGAACAGACACTGGGCGTCCCGGTGGGCACCGCCATACCTCGGTCTAAGGGAGCACCCGCCTCGATCAACATCGGGGCCCCGCTCCTGCAGTCACAGACACGGGATCCGCTCGTGAGATCGCTGGTATCGCTGGCAAACATGCTGCTCCCCGCAGGAACCACGCTGGACAGGCGGGGGCGGCTGCGCGCAAAGGGGAAGAAGACATGAGCCTCTCTGAACGGCTGAAAGCGGCTCAGGGGGGTCAGCAGTCCCAGGCTGAACCGGTCCGCGCCGCTCCTGCGCCGACAGTGAGGGAACCTTCGCCCGTCCACGAGGCCCCTACCCCGGTTCCCGCGCAGCCTGTCACTCGCCGGACTGTCGCCAGTGCCCGTGAACGTCCTCCCGCTCCGGCCCGTCCTGAGGAGCCCGACGATGCGCTGCGTCGCCTGAAGGACAGCGCCGCCGCGACGTTGTTCCAGCGGATCGGGGCCCGGCTCAATGACCCGTCTTTGGATGAGCGCCAGCTTCATGCCCTGGTGCGGGCGGAGCTGAACGCCGTCATCGAGAAGTCCTCCATTCCGCTGAGCACCGAGGAGCGCAAGCGGCTGACCGCCGAGGTCCAGGACGACGTGCTCGGCTACGGACCGCTGCAGCGGCTGCTCGATGACGAGACCGTCACCGAGGTGATGGTCAACGGACCGGACATGATCTACATCGAGAAGTCTGGACAGCTGCAGCGGGCAGCGAGTCGCTTCGCCTCTGAGGAGCATCTGCGGCTGGTCATCGAACGGATCGTCTCGCGGATCGGACGTCGGATCGACGAGTCCGCACCGATGGTCGACGCCCGGCTCTTGGATGGCTCGCGCGTGAATGCCGTGATCCCGCCGCTGGCCTTCAACGGGTCCTCGCTGACGATCAGGAAGTTCAGCAAGGATCCCTTCAAGGTGGCCGACCTTGTCCGCTTCGGCACGCTCAGCCCGGAGATGGCTGAGCTGCTGGACGCCTGCGTGGCGGCCAAGCTCAATGTCATCGTTTCCGGTGGCACCGGTTCAGGAAAGACCACGTTGCTCAATGTGCTCTCCTCCTTCATCCCGGAGGGCGAGCGGATCGTCACCATCGAAGATGCGGTGGAGCTCCAGCTTCAGCAGGACCATGTGGTCCGGTTGGAGTCTAGGCCCCCCAATGTGGAGGGCAAGGGCGAGGTCAGCATCCGCGATCTGGTGCGCAACTCATTGCGCATGCGACCGGATCGGATCGTCGTCGGCGAGGTCCGCGGCGGAGAGAGCCTCGACATGCTCCAGGCGATGAACACCGGCCACGACGGATCCCTCTCCACCGTCCATGCGAACTCGCCCCGCGATGCGATTGCCCGGCTGGAGACGCTGGTGCTGATGGCCGGAATGGATCTGCCGCTGCGAGCCATCAGGGAACAGATCGCCTCAGCGGTCGATCTGATCGTGCAGCTCACACGTCTTCGGGACGGGACGCGCCGAGTCACCGCGGTCACCGAGGTCCACGGCATGGAGGGTCAGACGGTCACCCTCCAGGATGTCTTCCTCTTCGACTACGCGGCCGGAGTCGACGACGACGGCAAGTTCCTCGGGAAACCCGTCTCCACCGGCATCCGCCCGCGGTTCACCGAGCGCTTCGCCGATCTGGGCATCACGGTCTCCCCGGGAATCTTCTCCCGCCCAGAGACTGGCACGGTGCCGTGATCGGTCCGGTGATCGACCTCTTCGCCGAGCACGGGCTCCTCGCCAGTGCGGTACTGATCGTGGCATCGGCCGTGGGCGTCCTTGCCTACCTGCTGCTCTCTCCTGGTCCCGTGCGTGTGCCATTGGAGCGCCGACAACCCGGACATGTCCCGAGGCCCAGCGCTTTGGAGCGCGGAGCTGGCGCCGCGACGGCCTTGGTCGAGCGGCTGATCCACCGACGGGGGACCCCGGTGGGTGCTTCGACGCTGGAGCTCGCCGCGGTGAAGCTGCGACCGCAGGACTTCGTATTCCTGGTCCTTGTGGGCTCGGTGGTCGGTTTCGCTCTGGGGCTCGTGCTCAGCGGGGGACTGCTGGGAGTCCTCTTCGCCGCCGTGGTCCCGCTGGGCGCGAAGTTCCTGCTCGGGATGCGGATCTCGAAGCGGCAGAAGCAGTTCGCCGAGCAGCTTGATGATTCGCTGCAGCTGATGGCCTCGAATCTACGCGCCGGGCACAGCCTGCCGCAGGCACTCTCCTCGGTCGCCAAGGAGGCAGAGAGTCCCACCTCAGATGAGTTCGTGCGCATCGTCAACGAGACCCGGGTGGGACGGGACCTCGGCGTCGCCCTGGACATGACCGCGGCCCGCATGGCGAGCGAGGACTTCTCCTGGATCACCCAGGCGATCGCGATCAACCGTGAGGTCGGTGGAAACCTCGCCGAGGTGCTCGACGGCGTGGCCAACACCATCAGGCAGCGCAATGAGATCCGTCGCCAAGTGGCGACCCTCAGCGCCGAAGGACGACTCTCTGCATTGATCCTGATGGTGCTTCCCTTCGGACTTGCCGGCTTCCTCCTGATGAGCAACCCCGCATATCTCGCCCCCTTCACCCAGACCACGATCGGCTATGGTCTGATGATCCTTGCCATTGTCATGCTCAGCATCGGCGGGCTGTGGCTTCGCAAAGTAGTGGAGATCAAGTTCTGATGACCATTGATCCCTTCATCGTTTCCGCAGCGCTCTGTGCGGCCCTTGCCGTGGGCACCTGCATCTGGTTGGCGTGGACCGGAATAGACCCCGTCCGTCGCGGAGCCCAGGCGAATCTTCGTCGCGGGGGAGTGACACTGGTCGCCGCGACGAGCGGTCAATCCACCACGGCACCCAATGTGTCTCTCTCGGCGCTCGCGAAGCGGATGACCCCGGCCCTCGTCGTGCGGGTATTGGACCGACAGCACACTTTGGCCGGACGACCGGGCGCATGGACCGTGGAGAAGCTGCTCACGCTCAAGCTGAGCTGGCTCGTGATCGCCGGGGCGATCAGCGCTCTCATCCTCTTTTCTGGGCCTCCACCTCTTCTTGCGATGATGACACTGGGGTCTGCTGCACCGGTAGGTGACATCTACTCTGGCTTGCCTGCGGGCGGCCTGGAAGGATGTCACAGTGCCCAAGCCCTATCCCTCAGAGTTCC
>NZ_SOAN01000020.1:0-3473 GCF_004364585.1 Nesterenkonia aurantiaca
GGGGGGTTCGAGACCACGGTTTTTCTTGGTGTTCACACGGCGTTGACCTTGAGTTGACGGCAGCGAAGATCAGGACGTAGAGTTGAGAACCGCGCAGACGACGAGTTCGAGTCGTTCGCAGGGATCATTCACCGAGTATTTGGTGAGTCTTCATTGCAGGACGAAACGCTGGTCATCGAGTCAGGACGGCGGAAACGCCGAATTGACGAAGCGGAAGCTTGTTGGTAAGCTTACAAAGTTGCTTCGGAGCGATTCAGAGAAAAACTTCTGATGGTGCCGGTAGCGGTTGTTGTTTGAGAACTCAATAGTGTGCCAAGTTTGTTGATACCAAATTATTTATTTGGTTATAACAGCGACATTATCACCCCCGTGATGGTGTCGCAAATTTAGCCAAGGATTCATTAACTGGTGTCTGTCGTTGGTAATGGATGGATCGTGAGGGCCCTGTTTTTCTGGCAGGGTCTGGTCTGTTTGTTGTTGATGGTGGATGCTTTCTCTTATTAATTTTTTAATGGAGAGTTTGATCCTGGCTCAGGATGAACGCTGGCGGCGTGCTTAACACATGCAAGTCGAACGATGAAGACCGTGCTTGCACGGTTGGATTAGTGGCGAACGGGTGAGTATCACGTGAGTAACCTTCCCTTGACTCTGGGATAAGCCCGGGAAACTGGGTCTAATACCGGATACGACCAGTCCTCGCATGGGGTGCTGGTGGAAAGATTTATCGGTCTTGGATGGACTCGCGGCCTATCAGCTTGTTGGTGAGGTAATAGCTCACCAAGGCGATGACGGGTAGCCGGCCTGAGAGGGTGACCGGCCACACTGGGACTGAGACACGGCCCAGACTCCTACGGGAGGCAGCAGTGGGGAATATTGCACAATGGGCGAAAGCCTGATGCAGCGACGCCGCGTGCGGGATGACGGCCTTCGGGTTGTAAACCGCTTTCAGCAGGGAAGAAGCGCAAGTGACGGTACCTGCAGAAGAAGCGCCGGCTAACTACGTGCCAGCAGCCGCGGTAATACGTAGGGCGCGAGCGTTATCCGGAATTATTGGGCGTAAAGAGCTCGTAGGCGGTTTGTCACGTCTGCTGTGAAAGCCCGGGGCTCAACCCCGGGTGTGCAGTGGGTACGGGCAGACTAGAGTGCAGTAGGGGAGACTGGAATTCCTGGTGTAGCGGTGAAATGCGCAGATATCAGGAGGAACACCGATGGCGAAGGCAGGTCTCTGGGCTGTTACTGACGCTGAGGAGCGAAAGCATGGGGAGCGAACAGGATTAGATACCCTGGTAGTCCATGCCGTAAACGTTGGGCACTAGGTGTGGGGGACATTCCACGTTTTCCGCGCCGTAGCTAACGCATTAAGTGCCCCGCCTGGGGAGTACGGCCGCAAGGCTAAAACTCAAAGGAATTGACGGGGGCCCGCACAAGCGGCGGAGCATGCGGATTAATTCGATGCAACGCGAAGAACCTTACCAAGGCTTGACATGGACCGGACCGCTGCAGAGATGCAGCTTCCCTTCGGGGTCGGTTCACAGGTGGTGCATGGTTGTCGTCAGCTCGTGTCGTGAGATGTTGGGTTAAGTCCCGCAACGAGCGCAACCCCTATCCTATGTTGCCAGCACGTAATGGTGGGGACTCATGGGAGACTGCCGGGGTCAACTCGGAGGAAGGTGGGGACGACGTCAAATCATCATGCCCCTTATGTCTTGGGCTTCACGCATGCTACAATGGCCGGTACAATGGGTTGCGATACTGTGAGGTGGAGCTAATCCCTAAAAGCCGGTCTCAGTTCGGATCGAAGTCTGCAACTCGACTTCGTGAAGTTGGAGTCGCTAGTAATCGCAGATCAGCAACGCTGCGGTGAATACGTTCCCGGGCCTTGTACACACCGCCCGTCAAGTCACGAAAGTGGGTAACACCCGAAGCCGGTGGCCTAACCCTTGTGGGGGGAGCCGTCGAAGGTGGGACTCGCGATTGGGACTAAGTCGTAACAAGGTAGCCGTACCGGAAGGTGCGGCTGGATCACCTCCTTTCTAAGGAGCAGGACCCGAGTCGGGTCCGCCATTTAATGTCACCGTTCGTGTGACTGGTGGTTTGCTCAAGGGTGGAATATCAACGAATCGTCATCACGGTCTTGGCACTGGTTTCTCCGGTACGCCTGTCTTACTCACCTTGTGTGGGTGGTCGGGTCGGAAAGAGAGCTGGTGTCTTTTGTCTGTGGTGCTTGGCACACTGTTGGGTCCTGAGACAACAATGGTTGTTTCATGATCTGGCCCTCGGCTTCAGGTAGCCGGCCCGCTTTTGTGGGTTGGTGATGGTGGTGGGGGTTGTTGTTTGGGAACTGCATAGTGGACGCGAGCATCTTTGTTCTTTTGAACAAAATACTCGAATCATGCTGGTCATGCCTTTGGTGTGGCTGGTGTTTTTTGTGTCAATTTTTAGTCGAGCGCTTATGGTGAGTGTCATCGCAGCTACTGTGATGATGTTTGTAAGTGTTTAAGGGCGCATGGTGAATGCCTTGGTAGTAGGAGCCGATGAAGGACGTGGGAATCTGCGATAAGCCTGGTGGAGTTGATAACCGAGCGTTGATACCAGGATTTCCGAATGGGGAAACCCCGCATGCCGTGATGGTGTGTGACCTCCGGTTGAATGTATAGACCGGTTGGAGGGAACGTCGGGAAGTGAAACATCTCAGTACCGACAGGAAGAGAAAACAATGTAGTGATTCTGTGAGTAGTGGCGAGCGAAAGCGGATGGGGCTAAACCGGTTGCGTGTGATACCTGGTAGGGGTTGCGTGGCCGGGGTTGTGGGACATCTCATTGAGGATCTACCAGTCCTTGGGGTTGAGGTGCGGGCGTATAGACGAAGAAGGTTGAGTCCTTCGCCGTAGAGGGTGTGAGTCCCGTAGTCGTAATGCGTTCCGCCGGCCTGTAGATGTATCCCGAGTAGCACGAGGCTCGAGGAATCTTGTGTGAATCAGCCAGGACCACCTGGTAAGCCTAAATACTACCTACTAACCGATAGTGAATCAGTACCGTGAGGGAATGGTGAAAAGTACCCCGGGAGGGGAGTGAAATAGTACCTGAAACCATGTGCCTACAATCCGTCAAAGCATCCTATAGGGGTGTGATGGCGTGCCTTTTGAAGAATGAGCCTGCGAGTTAGTGCTCAGTGGCGAGGTTAACCCGTGTGGGGAAGCCGTAGCGAAAGCGAGTCTGAATAGGGCGTTTGAGTCGCTGGGTCTAGACCCGAAGCGGAGTGATCTACCCATGGCCAGGTTGAAGCGCGTGTAAGAGCGCGTGGAGGACCGAACCCACCTAGGTTGAAAACTGGGGGGATGAGCTGTGGGTAGGGGTGAAAGGCCAATCAAACTCCGTGATAGCTGGTTCTCCCCGAAATGCATTTAGGTGCAGCGTTGCGTGTTTCTTGCCGGAGGTAGAGCTACTGGATGGCCGATGGGCCCTACAGAGGT
>NZ_SOAN01000020.1:3566-5871 GCF_004364585.1 Nesterenkonia aurantiaca
AAGGTTACTGACGTCAGCTAAACTCCGAATGCCGGTCAAGTGAGAGCGCAGCAGTGAGACTGTGGGGGATAAGCTTCATGGTCGAGAGGGAAACAGCCCAGACCACCAGTTAAGGTCCCTAAGCGTGTGCTAAGTGGGAAAGGATGTGGAGTTGCTTAGACAACCAGGAGGTTGGCTTAGAAGCAGCCACCCTTGAAAGAGTGCGTAATAGCTCACTGGTCAAGTGATTCCGCGCCGACAATTTAGCGGGGCTCAAGCACACCACCGAAACTGTGGCATTTAGTCCCTTGCGGACTGGATGGGTAGGGGAGCGTCGAACACTGCGGTGAAGCAGCAGCGTAAGCTCGTCTGTGGAGTGTGTTCGAGTGAGAATGCAGGCATGAGTAGCGAAAGACACGTGAGAAACGTGTCCGCCGAATGACTAAGGGTTCCAGGGTCAAGCTAATCTGCCCTGGGTTAGTCGGGACCTAAGGCGAGGCCGACAGGCGTAGTCGATGGACAACGGGTTGATATTCCCGTACCGGTATAAGACCGCCCATGGTGAACTGGTGATACTAACTGCCCGAATCGTGCTGGATTGGCCCCTTTGGGGGTCGACGTGTACGAGGAGCGCAGGACCTGAACCGGGGAGCCAAGCGTATTAACAGGTGTGACGCAGGAAGGTAGCTGAGCCCAGCGATGGTTGTCTGGGTCTAAGAGTGTAGCCCGAGTCCTAGGCAAATCCGGGACTCGTTATATGGGTGAGACTTGATGGGACTCCACTTTGTGGGGGATTCAGTGATCCTATGCTGCCAAGAAAAGCATCGACGCGAGGGCTTGTACCGCCCGTACCCATAACCGACACAGGTGGTCAGGTAGAGAATACTAAGGCGATCGAGAGAACCACGGTTAAGGAACTCGGCAAAATACCCCCGTAACTTCGGGAGAAGGGGGACCACCCTGGTGATCCAGGCTTGCTTTGGTGAGCTGGTGGTGGTCGCAGAGACCAGGGGGAAGCGACTGTTTACTAAAAACACAGGTCCGTGCGAAGTCGTAAGACGATGTATACGGACTGACTCCTGCCCGGTGCTGGAAGGTTAAGAGGAAGGGTTAGTCCTTGTGGCGAAGCTCTGAATTTAAGCCCCAGTAAACGGCGGTGGTAACTATAACCATCCTAAGGTAGCGAAATTCCTTGTCGGGTAAGTTCCGACCTGCACGAATGGAGTAACGACTTCCCCGCTGTCTCAACCGTGGACTCGGCGAAATTGCACTACGAGTAAAGATGCTCGTTACGCGCAGCAGGACGGAAAGACCCCGAGACCTTTACTATAGCTTGGTATTGGTGTTTGACATCACTTGTGTAGGATAGGTGGGAGACTTTGAAGCGGCCACGCTAGTGGTCGTGGAGTCATCGTTGAAATACCACTCTGGTGATGTTAGGCATCTAACTTCGGGCCCTGATCGGGTCCAGGGACAGTGCCTGGTGGGTAGTTTAACTGGGGCGGTTGCCTCCTAAAGAGTAACGGAGGCGCCCAAAGGTTCCCTCAGCCTGGTTGGCAATCAGGTGTCGAGTGTAAGTGCACAAGGGAGCTTGACTGTGAGAGCGGCAGCTCAAGCAGGAACGAAAGTTGGGACTAGTGATCCGGCGGCACCGTGTGGAAGGGCCGTCGCTCAACGGATAAAAGGTACCTCGGGGATAACAGGCTGATCCTGCCCAAGAGTCCATATCGACGGCATGGTTTGGCACCTCGATGTCGGCTCGTCGCATCCTGGGGCTGGAGTTGGTCCCAAGGGTTGGGCTGTTCGCCCATTAAAGCGGTACGCGAGCTGGGTTTAGAACGTCGTGAGACAGTTCGGTCCCTATCCGCTGCGCGCGCAGGAGATTTGAGAAGGTCTGTCCTTAGTACGAGAGGACCGGGACGGACGAACCTCTGGTGTGTCAGTTGTACTGCCAAGTGCACCGCTGATTAGCTACGTTCGGGATGGATAACCGCTGAAAGCATCTAAGTGGGAAGCCGGCTTCAAGATAAGATCTCCGTCACCTTTATGGTGTGAAGGCTCCCAGCTAGACTACTGGGTTGATAGGCCAGATGTGGAAGCGCAGCAATGCGTGAAGCTGACTGGTACTAATAAGCCGACCACTTACACCACACTCATCATGTGTGGGCTCGGTGAAGTTTCATTTGAACACTGCGTGTTCGCGTCCACTAGGCGGTTCTCTGCCAACAACCTCACGACACCCGTGTGGGCACATCCTCTTGTGGGGTGTGTGTGCGGGGTGTGTGGGTCAGAGACAGAACCCTGCCCCCGGTGTTTGTGGGGGTGG
>NZ_SOAN01000021.1 GCF_004364585.1 Nesterenkonia aurantiaca
GTGTTCGTCATGATCTGACCAGTCTTCCCGCCCGAGGACTCGGGCAACAAGACGACTCTCACAACGACTGGATCTAAAAAACGGGGTCAGCCCAGAAGGACCTCAGCCATGGCGATCATTTCTCAGCGGTCAGTCGTCTACTCCTCACAGGTTGCTGGGTGCAGCACAGCCTCTGGAATTGGACCTGATCCTATCCCGGGATGGAAGGCGCAACTCGGAGGCGAGACTATTTACGGGGGTTGAGGGATAAGAGCCATCTGGGTGTCCTGGGCCTGAGCCGAGATGCCCGCAGGAGACTGCGAGGCTTCAGTTGACATGCCACTGTTCTGTTTTGAGAATGAGGCGCATGATAAGTCGCCCTTCGTCTCCTGAGATCTTCATGCGAAGCTGCCCGGGCGCTGATCGTAGAGGGCACCACAGGACGGCCGAACTCGTCATGGCGGTCCGCGCAGAACGATCCAGCGCGAGATCACCGACGGGTCACAAGATGGAACTATTGAGATGACGATGCGCAGAACTCCGCAACGCATAGCGCTGGCAGCAGTCTTGGAACAGACTTCCCAGTTTCGTTCTGCCCAGCAGCTTCACGCTCACCTCCTGGACGAGGGCAGCGATGTTTCCCTGGCCACGGTCTATCGGTACCTCAATGCCCTAGCAGCCGCTGGTTCCCTTGAGACGCATAGCGTCCCAGGCGGTGAAACTCGCTACCGACAGTGCCGCCGAAGCGGGTTTCATCATCATCTGGTCTGTCGGGAGTGTGGGGAGACCACCGAGGTTACCGACGCCACGGTGGAACAATGGGCGCAGCGCACTGGGAATCGGCACCACTTCACTGAAATCACCTATGCCCTCGAGCTCTCAGGGCTCTGCACCGGGTGTCAACACGTTCCCGCAGGCTAAGGCCTCACTTGCGGCGTCGGCGGCGTCGATCGTTCCGCACCGACCCTGATCTGAGCTCTATCGTTCCTATGCTCGGTCAGGGGAGAGGTGGGCCTCTTGCCGAAGAAGCCCGAATTCAGTCCTCGCGCAGGAGGGGTTCCGACGGGGGTCCAGCCTGCCGGTGGCCGGCGACACTCATCAGAATTCCTTCATGATTGCCCTAGCTGCCCGGACTCTCGGGTTGCGCAGCCGGGCAATTAATCATCGAGTGTTCAGCAGTTCCTCGAGCTGATCGATGTTGGTGTCCATCCAGTCCAAATAGTCCTCAGCGTCTTCTGGCAGTGTCTCGCTGAACTCGACGACAGGAACTCCGGCGTCCTCAGCGGCCTGACGGATCTGTTGGGACTGATTGGTCTCGGTCTGTTCGTTATAGACCATCACATCGACATCTTCGGCGCTTTCCAGGGCATCTTGGAGCAGGCGAGGGGCGACATCGTCGCCGTGTTCGATCGCGGCCAGGAAGTCCGCGTCGGTCTCGTCCTTGAAGCCAGCATCGCTGAGCAGGTATGCAGAGACGGGTTCGGTGGTCATGAAGGTCATCCCAGATGCGTCGAGACCACGGTTGCGCTCGTTGAGCGCGTCGATCTCCTCGGCGAGGCTCTCTGCGTTCTCGCTGTAGAGCTCAGCATTCTCGGGGGACAGGTCGCCAAGGTGATCTGCAAGGTCTGTAACGAACTCGCTCATCAGCGCCAAGTCGTACCAGACGTGCTCGTTCTCGCCCTCTTCTCCGTGACCATGGCCCGCGTGGTCATCCTCGCCTTCCTGGTTCTCGACGTCTTCGTCGTGGTTCTCCTCAGCACCGTGCTCGGAGTGGTCCTCCTCGGGGCTGCCCGCGCTGTCGTGATCATCAGCCTCATCATCATGGCTGTCGCCTTCTCCCGCGTGTTCCTCGGCGTCCTGATCCTCTGTCGTTTCGGAGTCGTCACCGTCTTCTTCGTCGTGCTCTTCTTCATCTTCAGATTCGCTCAGCACCTGGATCAGGGCCTCATCTTTGTCTGCTGAATCAGCCAGGGTGCTCAGGAAGGGGTCGTAACCGCCGCCATTGGCGATGAGCGCATCGGCCTGCTCGATGCTCAGACGATCCTGCGGGGAGGCCTCATAGGAATGCGGGTCAACAGCCGGGTTATCAACGATCGCCTTCACCTCGGCAGTGTCTCCGGTGATCCGGGCTGCGAGATCGGCATAGACATCGATGGAGGCGACCACGCTGAGCTGCGCGTCGGCATCTGCCGTATCTGACGCGGCGGAGGTCTCCTCGGTCTGGTTGCCGCAGGAGGTCAACACCAGTGTGGCCGCAGCCCCGAGAGCAGCCAACGGCAACAGACCCCGGTGCTTGCGAGGTGAGCCCTGCCTGATCTGTCCAGTCGGGGAGGTGTGCGAAGACGGTGTAGACATTGGGAGGCCTTTCGGGAACGGTGCGGGTCTGCTCCACAGCGTAGGACGCTCCGTTGATGAGAACAAATCTCAACAGTAGTGTGAAGTGCCACTGTGAGACTCAGCTAGCCCATCTCCTTGTCTCAGTACCTGCGTATGGACGCAGATAAGAAAGTGTGTGGAGTAGACCCTGAATCGGCCTAGGTAGATCTCGCCGCCGAGGTGCTCAAGATTCTGGCCCAACCGACGCGGTCAGAATCATTCTGGCCTTACGGCGGAGCTCAGAGCTCTCGGTGAATTCGTCGGCCCAGGTTGTTGGTAAGTCCGGGCCAGGTGTGTCCCAGCATCGGGCGAAGCTGCGAATGGCACGGATGGTGACCACGTGCCAGGACGGGACCACATCACCATCACCCCGGCCCTGCGGCGAACTCAGCCCGGCGACTCCCAGAAACCACGTCGGCTCACTGATGCTGGCTGTTCTGCGCAATCGCACGGGGCTGACGCAGGAAGAGGTGACGAGGTCAACTAAATCGTCAACAGACCAAACCAGGCCGGGGAGTACCCCACATCAAGGAGTGCCAGTCGTGAAGCCCTGGCGGTCTGGCCAAATCACTCCGATCCTCGCGTGCACACGGCGTGTGATGAGCCGCCCAACCAGAGCCCGGCCATCGGCCCGGAACGTGGCAGTCTTGACCCTGACACAGTGTCAGACCGTGAGGTGGAGACGTGCTATCCATTGGAGGCTTCGCGCAGATCGGCCAGGTGACCCACCGCATGCTGCGGCACTGGGACCGGACCGGTCTTCTGGTGCCCGCACACACCGACCCCTTCAACGGCTACAGGTTCTATGATCCTGAGCAGCTCGAACGGCTGCATCGGATCGTGGCCCTGCGGCAGCTGGGTTTCAGCATTGAGGAGACCTTCTCGCTGCTGGACGACGGCATCGACGCGCAGCAGCTGAAGGTCCTGCTGCGGCGACGTCGTGCCGAGGTGGAGGAGGAACGACGGACCGCAGCCGCCCGGCTTGCCGACGTCGAGCGGAGGCTCCAGCTCATCGAAGGGAAGAACCCTGTGTCCAAGGTCGAGATCGTCCAGAAACCCCTTCCTGCAGTCCAGCTCGCAGCGATCAAGGTGCGAGTGGAGGAGCAGCCAGAACTCGTCGGCCTCGTCGGCCCCAGCTTTGACGCCGTCGCTGAGATCATCGGGGGAGTCAGCGGCGCCCTGGAGACCCCGATCGCGGTCTACGCCGCCGAGCACGACCGGATCGAGGCCACCATCGGCTATGTCTACGGCGGAGATCCGCGGGAGGGCATCGAGCTGGTGAACCTGCCCGCCGCGGGACAGGCCTTCGCCACCGTCCATCTCGGCGAGATCAACGGTATTCGTGCCAGCTGGCAGGCTCTCCACGAGGAGATCATCGCCCGCGGCTATGAGCCGACCGGTCCCTGCCGGGAGCTCTACCTCCGAGCGGACGAATCCGGTCGGAGGGATGAGTTCGTCGTTGAGCTGCAGCAGCCTGTCCGGCAGTCCGACGTTGCCCGAGAGACGAGGTGACATTGCATGGCAGTCGGTGCGACCGCGCTTCGGAGATGGATTCCTCTCCCCAATCCACGATCGACCCGTGCCTGCGATCGGACTTCCCTCAAAACGTTCCTGAGTTTTCCAGTCAGGGTTCTTCCTGTTCTTACGAAAGATCCTGGACTTTCTCGTGGTTTACACTCGATTCAGTCGGGTCCATTTAAGTAGTCCTGACAGTGCAGTTCGGACATGCCCTTTTCAAACTCGACATGAAACTCGGTGAACTTTATGAAGCGAGGAATTCTGTCAGTGGTGACGGTGCTCCTCGTGGTCGTGGTTGTCGGCATTCTAGTGAGGTATGGCCCCGCCGCAACGGGCCCTATCTTTGGTATAAGCGCTGAATCGCGTGATACGAGGATCGTGACGGCTATAGAACGTCAGGACCAGATCGTGCTCCTCAGCACCAGCACGCAAGGCTTGGCCGAGGATCAAGTCTCTAGGGAGATCTTCGGCCGAGATCTTCCTGGTACCGGTCGCACCCAGTTTCTCCAATACAGCTATCGCGCCAAGCTCGGTGTCGAAGGCAGCGAGGTCTCCATTGTCGAGACCGGGGAGGACCAGTATCGGGTCTCTCTGCCGGACTTCATCTTCATCGGTCACGACAACGTCAACTTCAAAACAGCCGTCGAGCAAAACGGGGTCCTTAGCTGGGTCACGCCCGAGATCGATACTGCATCTACGATCACAGAGATTTTAAGTGGCGGCGAGTTGACCGAGCAGATCGACCTGAACCGTGACCTGCTGGAAGATCAGGCCCGGACCTTCTACACCGGCATCATCGAGGGGATCGACGACGGCGTCGAGATCGAGTTCGAATTCAAACGTGCCGAAGAATAGACACCCGAGGGCCGTAGTGCTCTGCCCCTTGATTTACGTACGCCGATCTATAGCAGATTCCAAGTTGGGTTATCCCTCGTTCGAACAGCTATCTCTGGCACAATCAGGCCATGACTGTAGATCAGGACACCATTACGATTTTCGAGAGTGACGATGGCTTTCTACTCCTGGGGTCGGACAAACTCCTGTCGTCCTACGACCACCGGCCCGAACTGAACCCACAAAGGGTGACGAGACAGACTCTCTTCGGGGCTAGCAAAGCATTAGGTTTCGGATCCCGTCTCCAGCCCACTAGCGGGCGGTGGGTGAAGCTGACGAAGGAGTCTGCGGACTTCGCCAGGAAGGCTGGAGTGCGGAACCCAGCAACCGGGGTGGTCCGTCAAGGCAACGGTCAGATTCTGAAGCATCTCAAGTTTGAGAAGGCCGCGTTACTCACACCCGCCGCGCCAGCGGTTCTATCTGCATTGGTGACCCAAGCGGCGTTAGAAGCCGCTTTGGATGAGATCGGGCAGTACCTGGCCGCAATGGACGCCAAGCTAGATCAACTGCTCAAACAGCGCAAAGTGGAAGTGCTGGGTCAACTAGGCGGAGTCACACTCGCGATCGAAGAGGCACATGTCCTTTATACCCAAATAGGTAAAGTCTCCGGAGTCACTTGGTCTAAAGTGCAGGCGAACTCGCTCGCGCTTCAGACCATTCAGGCCGAAGCGGTAGCGCAACTGGGTCTGCCGCACCGATAGGTGACAGGTGTAGTCACGCCGCGAGAGCGACGCCGGTGTTCATGATTGCTTCGTACTCCACTGGGGTCAATCCCGA
>NZ_SOAN01000022.1 GCF_004364585.1 Nesterenkonia aurantiaca
TCGGGATTGACCCCAGTGGAGTACGAAGCAATCATGAACACCGGCGTCGCTCTCGCGGCGTGACTACACCTGTCACCTATCGGTGCGGCAGACCCCTGGGCGTCTTTGTGGTGGTGTATTTCCTGCCGGAGCTGCTGCTCAACAGTGAGGGGACCAAGCGCAACCAGCAGATCGAGCTTGAGCTCGCCGACACCTTGGATCAGATGACCATCGCTGTGGAGGCCGGCCTGGGGTTCGACTCCGCCATGGCGCGTGCCGCACAGAACGGGAAGGGACCGCTGGCCAATGAGCTGGTCCGCACCCTGCAGGACATCCAGATGGGCAATTCGCGCAGGCAGGCCTTCGAAGCACTCACCGTCCGCACCACCGTCGTGGATCTGCGCCGCTTCGTCCGCGCCGTGATCCAGGCGGACGCCTACGGGGTCTCCATTGCAAGCGTGCTCCGGACCCAGGCAGATGAGATGCGGCTCAAGCGGCGCCAGCGCGCAGAAGAGAAGGCTCAGAAGATTCCCGTGAAGGTCCTGGCTCCGTTGATGCTGTTCATCCTGCCCGTGATCTTCATCGTGGTCATGGGCCCGGCTGCGATCAACATCGTGGACTCCCTCAGCGGCATGTGATGAGTGAATCTCTGCTGGGTCCACTGGTGACGGCACTGGTCTCCGCACTTTCGGCCTGGCTGCTCACCCCGATCCTGCACCCGTTCCTCGAGGAAGATTCACAGCGCACTGGGTGTCTTCTACGTGTTCCTGCAGCGGCTCTTGCAGCCTTGGCGGGCCTCGGCGCCGCGAGCATCGCTGGCAATGCCTCGGAGCTCGTCGCCTTCACCGCCGTCGGAGTGGGGTGCGCACTTCTGGTGGTGACCGATCTGCTGGTGCGCCGGCTGCCCGACGTCCTGGTGGCAGGTACGGCTGTGGCGCTGCTGCTCCCGCTGGCGTCAGCGGCCGCCATGACAGATGAGTGGTCCTCGTTCGGTCGCAGCATACTTTCCGCCGTCGTCCTTCTTGCCGGGTACTTCCTGCTGGCGTTCATCGCGCCGAATGGGCTCGGGCTCGGTGACGTGAAGTTTGCAGTCGTGGTGGGAGCGTTCCTGGGTTGGTTCGGCTGGGCGGAAGTTGCTGTGGGCACGGTGCTTGGTTTCGTCATCAACGGAGTGGTGGCGTTGGCGATCCTGGTCAGCGGGAGAGGGAACCGGACCTCGGACGTGCCGTTTGGACCTTCCATGATTCTGGGGGCTGTCATCGCCGTGATGATGAGCTTCTGATGTGGGCCTTGAGGGGCTCAGCAGCCGGGGGAGTTCGGCAGAAGGCGCTGAGGTCAGGGACGTTTCGACAACGGACCAGCGAGCATGCCGCGAAGTTGCGGGCATGGAAGTGGCCCTGCAGGACGACAAAGTCTCACAGGGCCACCGCCTCGTACATGCGATTATTCGATTCGCCTCAGATGACTTGGTTCACCATCAGAGGGTCTACGTTCTGCGTCTCGTGATCAGGACTCGGTGGGGCGCTGGCGCATGAAGTATGCGCCGGCTCCGATCGCGCCCAGGGCGAGCACGCCGCCGCCGGCGGCCATGGCCATGCCTGCACCCTGGGAACCGCCGGCAACGCCGGTGTCGGCGCCGCCTTCAGGCATCCCGTCCATCTGTGAAGCGGTCAGCGTGCCACAGGCAGCTGGCAGGGTCGCTGCGTT
>NZ_SOAN01000023.1 GCF_004364585.1 Nesterenkonia aurantiaca
GCCGACACCGGCGTTGCCGGCGGGTCCCAGGGTGCAGGCATGGCCATGGCCGCCGGTGGCGGCGTGCTCGCCCTCGGCGCGATCGGAGCCGGCGCATACTTCATGCGCCAGCGCCCCACCGAGTCCTGATCACGAAACGCAGAGCACGGGCTCTGCGTCGATGACGCCAATCATCTGATTCCGACCCCAAGACTCGGACAGACGATGCAGCGGCTCTGCGGAACTTCCTGGTTCTGCAGGGCCGCTCTTGGCTCCCCATCCTCACCTGGACTCCACACCGGCACTTCCCCTCCCAAAAGAAATACTTCATGGGGGACTGTAGATTGTGTTGACATGCACTCCTAGGCGGGGAGTGACACGTTTAATAAGATTGTTGCCGCCTAGAAGGTCTAATCCGAAAGAGAACCTCCATGTCTCGTCTCCGTAGGCAACACCACGAAGCCACCTCTCCGTCACCAGCCAGCCCCCGCCGCGCGGGTGCGCTCGCCATCACCTCGGCATTGATGCTTGCCCTTTCGGCATGTTCACCCGGACAGGACAGCAGCGCAGCGGCGAACGAAGCAGAACCTCCCGCAGCTGTTGAATCGGAGGCGAGCACGCCAGCGACGGATGCACCAGCAGAGACCGACGCCCCGGACGACAGTCAGAACGAGGACGAGGCTGAGGCCACGCCCACACCGACCCCTGCGGAGACTGAAGAGACCGAGGAGGCTGAGGAGGCCGAGGAGCAGTCCGGCGAGGCCGCCACCGAGACCGCTCCGCCTGCCTCCTTCGAGATCCCCACCATTGCGGCCGGCTCCGAGCTGCTGCACCTGGGCCTCAGAGACAACGGGACCCTGGAGGTTCCACCGGGGGATCCAGGCTCACCAGCAAGCTGGTACACCGGATCTCCCGCTCCCGGAGAGCAGGGCCCCTCGGTGCTGCTGGGCCACGTCGACGACTCGCTCGGTCAGCCAGGGGTCTTCGCTGACCTCCCCAATCTCGGCGAAGGCGACGAGATCACCGTGGCGCAGGAAGACGGAGAGGCGGCCACGTTTGTAGTGACCAAGGCCGAGCAGTACGGGAAGGACACCTTCCCCACACTGGAGGTCTATGGCAACACCGAGGATCCGGAGCTGCGCCTGATCACCTGTGACGGCTACAACCAGAGCACCGGAGAATACGAAGACAACTACGTGGTCTACGCGACCCTCGCCGACTGAGCTCGAATAGACCAGGCCGGGACTGGCGGCTTCCGCCGTGCCCCAGACGGTGTCACTCCGGGTCTCGAGTGTCGAAGGCTGATTAACGAGACGCTGCGTTTCTTATTACCACCGGATAGTTAGACCAAGTAATTATTTCTACAATTGGGGTGATCTGGGTTACTCTGATTGAGTCGCATCCGGGACCCCTGGACGTGGCGACAACGATTGTGACGAGGAGTCCCTCACATGCATAAATCCAAATTCTTTGCTGTTCCCACACTCGCTCTTGGCGCGCTGCTGCTCAGCGCAGCCCCAGCCATGGCCCACTCAGACCACGGCGGAGCCTCCGA
>NZ_SOAN01000024.1 GCF_004364585.1 Nesterenkonia aurantiaca
TGAGCCGCCCCCTCTGTTAGGTCCACACGTTGTGGGAGTCGTCGTTCTCCGTTTGGTAGGTGCATTGCCGAGCGTACTCGGCGGGCGTGAGGTAGCCCAGCGATGAGTGCGGCCGGGCGTGATTGTATTCCCTCTTCCAATCGCCTATCACGACGCGAGCGTGCAGGAGCGAGTAGAAGCTGTTGATGTTCAAGCACTCATCGCGCAGACGGCTGTTGAATGACTCGACGTACCCGTTGTTCCACGGCGTGCCGGGCGGGATGTAGAACAGCCCGGTGCGAGTGCTGGCCCAATCCGCCATCGCGTCGCTGATGAACTCCGGCCCATTGTCGGAGCGAAACACCCTGGGCGCGCCGCGAGCCGCGACCAGATCCTCGAGGTGATCGGTGAGCCGGTCCGCGGTGATCGACCGCTCGACGAGCCCGCCGATGCACTCACGGGTGTACTCATCGATAATCGAACAGATCTTGATCGCCTGGCCCTGCTCGTCGGCGTCGAACTGGAAGTCCGCCGCCCAGACCGTGTTCGCCGCGGTCGCCGTGGGAGCATCGATGGTCGAGGAACCGAGGCGTTTGCGGCGCCGACGTTGCGGGACCCGGAGTCCTTCCTCTCGCCAGAGTCGCTGGATTCTCTTGTGATTGACGGTCCAGCCCTCGTTTCGGGCGTCATGGTACGCCCGACGGTATCCCCACCGAGGGTGCTTCTTTGCGTACGCGCGGAGCCAGCCCCGCAACGCGGAGTCCGGGTCCGCAGCCGCGTCGCCCTTCAACGGGCGGCGATACGCGGATCTGCTCAGCCCAGCCAGCCGGCACGCCATCCGCTCGCTCACCATCAGTGTCCTGAGAAGGTGTGAGACGGCGGCGCGACGCCTGCCCGGGCCTAGAAGTTTCCCTCAGCCAGCTCCTTCAGCGCAGCCTTCTCGAGCTCCGCCTCGGCCAGCAGCCGCTTGAGCGTCGCATTCTGCTTCTGGACCTCCTTGAGGCGTTTCGCGTCGCTGGCCTTCAACCCGCCGTATTGGTTCCGCCACCGGTAATACGTCTGCTCGCTGATACCGAGCTCGCGGCAGACACCCGCGATGTCTCCGCCATCGGCGAGGATTCTGTCGGCCTGTCCGAGCTTGCGGACGACTTGTTCCGGTGTATGCCGCTTCTTGGTGTTCGTCATGATCTGACCAGTCTTCCCGCCCGAGGACTCGGGCAACAAGACGACTCTCACAACGACTGGATCTAAAAAACGGGGTCAGCCCA
>NZ_SOAN01000025.1 GCF_004364585.1 Nesterenkonia aurantiaca
ATCGCCTCCACCACGGCGGAGCAGATCACCACGGTCCGGATGACCTGTCCGGTCTCTCCCATCGAGCCGGTGGAGATGCCGCCCTCCTGGGCGACGAGACGGGTGCGCAGCCCGAGGTTGCGGGTCACTGAGATGGCCAGCAGCGCGGCGATGGTGATGATGCCCAGGCCGCCGACCTGGATGCCGATCAGGATGACGACCTCCCCGGCGAAGGACCAATGATCGGCGGTGTTCACCGGGGTCAGGCCGGTGACGGTGACTGCGGAGGTGGCCACGAAAAGCGCATCATGAAACGCCGCAGAGGAACCTGAAACCGTGGCCCAAGGCATATTAAGCAGTGACGTGAACACGGCGATGGTCACGGCGAAGATCAACATCGCCGCCCGTGCTGGGGTCGTGGCGGTCAGGCGTCTCATCCACCACTTGACCCGGGCCAAGACTGTGTCCGTGTCACTGCTGCTGCGCTCTGAGCGACGACCCCTCATCATGGCCACTACTGTATGACGGGGTTCAGGCCGCGACCCTCGTCATCGGGCGCGGACGGATGTGCGTTCGCTGCTGAGACGTGAACATCATCGATGGCGGCGGATCTCGTGCCAAAGCGAGTCTGATAGTCGCTGCTACCAGTAGGGTGGCATTGAAACCGTCATTGGGACGCCGGGGTGGCCAACCCCTGCCCGAATCTCTGCAGAAAGCGCGTGATTCTTGGACACCTTTCTGACACTCCTCGGAATCGCCGTCGTGGTCCTGGGGCTGAACGACATCTTCCACACGTTGCTTCACCCCATCGGGAAGGGCTGGTTCAGTCAATGGATTGCCAGCGGAGTTTGGCGGGTCTCGAAGTTGACCGGTCATCGGTTCGGACAAATCGCCGGACCCACAGCCATGGTGGTGGCTGTGGTCTCGTGGACCTTGTTGCAGGGACTGGGATGGGCACTGATCTACTACCCCCACGTGCCGGAAGGATTCTCCTACTCCGCTGACATCGATCCTGGGTTGTATAGCTGGGCTGACCCCGTTTTTTAGATCCAGTCGTTGTGAGAGTCGTCTTGTTGCCCGAGTCCTCGGGCGGGAAGACTGGTCAGATCATGACGAACA